>CABIXY010000001.1:0-488052 GCA_902362805.1 Eubacteriaceae bacterium
ACCCCCGTCTTCAGGTGGAGCACCTCTTCCAGGGTCACCTCGGAGCAGGTCATGTCGTACTTCGCCAGGATCTCGGTCAGCTGTCTGATGCCTTCCTCGTTGGTCCTTGCGGATCTTCCCACGTAGAAGTGGTCTCCCACCATCATCACGTCCCCGCCTTCCAGGGTGCCGGGGGCCTTGATGTATTCGATCTGGTCGTCTGAGAAGAACTTCTTCACTGCGCCGATGATCTCATCCTTCTCGCCGTTCCTCGATTCTGCGCCCGGGTTGGTGATGATGGCGCATTTCCTGGTGATCAGGGCCGGGTCCTCCACGAAGCAGGAGTCCGGATACCTCTCATCCGCTTCTAATACGGTAACGTCTACGTCGCACTGCTTCAGCGCTTCTATGTAATCATCGTGTTCCTTGAGGGCCAGTTCAAAATCAGGCTTCCCCGGATACAGTCCGCTTGTGATGCCGCTTGCCATTGCCTTGCACGGTCTTCTTACGATTACGTGGTTAAATTTTTTCATTTTTTTACCTCCAAAAGTTATTTAAAATTTAAAATATAATATATTAAATCTGATTTAAATATATTTTATATAATATATGGACAATTGTCAATAGTATTTTGATTTTTCTGCCAACTTTTTTGAAAAAAAATAGAGCCACCGCCTCTGCGATGGTCCTATTTCATTCATATTTTCCAGTAGGGCTAAAACAGATACGGTTCTTCCCACAAGTTTAGCTCTGTTCCAATTCCCTTTCTGCGTGCGGTTTCATAGACAGCCTTTCCCCATGCGACATCTTCTACAGGCATGCCGCCGATGGAATAGATGATAATCTGTTGATCACTATCGCGGCCCGGTCGTTTTCCGTTCAAGATTGCACCCAAGTTCTCTACTTTATTCCAATCCAACTTGTTGTCGTGAACCATGTCTGTAAATTTACTTCCTATGAGGAACCACGTGTCAAAGGTCGGATACGGATACTCCTCTGCCCATGTTTCATAAAGGCCTGTATAGTCCACGACCAACTTCGTAGCGGGATCCGTGACCATTTCATCAGGCACATTCATAGCGCCCATTCCGCAGAGAAGACAACCCGGCTTCACCCACTCTCTTTCCACAAAAGGATAGTTTTTCTGACCTCCCGTAGGCGTTGAAGTCGCAAAGCTGAGAATATCTGCATCTCTCACACAGGCTTCCAGAGTATCACATACGATAAATTCCTTAAATTGCGGGCATTTATCTTTGACATATGCAATACACCTGTCGATGGAAGTCTGGCTCCGTCCATATATTTTCAAAGTTTCCAGGCTTGGCCGCATTGAGGCAAAGGTTTCGATTGTAATAGAGTTGATGACTCCCGGTCCCACAACGCCGAGAACTTTTGCATCTTTAACCGCCAGATGCTTTACACCTACGCCAGGCACAGCAGCCGTTCGATAGGCGCTGAGCAAATTAGCCGACATATACGCGAGCGGCGCACCTGTCTGCTTATCATTTAAAATAACCATCAAAATGGAACGGGGCAGCCCAACTGCCTTGTTTTCCACATTGGACCCGTACCACTTTACGCCTGCAATATCGAACTGGCCACCTAGATAGGCAGGCATGGCCATGAAACGTCTGTCTGGTCCATCCTTAGGCATATTGGAGAATTCCGGTTTCGCTGGAAAAGTAATCATGGAGCCGTGGGAGTTGGCATCCTCCCCTCCCATTCTATAGTCTCCGTTATCCAGCAGCTTCAAAACCTCCTCCATGCAGTCTGTACATTTTGCTGCATCATTCACCCCTGCCGCGAGCATATCCTTCTCGCTCAAATACAAAAAATCAATTTTTGGATACGTCATTTCGATTGCTCCTTCCCGAATACCTCGTTTAAACACTATATTAATTATATATAACAAATCCATATTTTTCAACTCCGTCTCCTCTGCGGACTCCCATAAAACAAAATTTTTGTTGACGAATGTCGATTCTTTGTTCTATTATAATAGGTAGTAGCCTGAGGGGAGAAATGAATATGGAAAAGTTCAAAACACTGAAAGATCACGTATATGAATACATCGCAGACCAGATACGTGACGGCACTCTGCAGCCAGAGCAGAGAGTTAACGAGAACGTAATCTGCGAAAGTCTCAATATCAGCCGGACGCCTGTACGGGAAGCTCTGATCCAGCTGACAGCCGAAGGCGTTCTGGAGAACAGAGCGCGCAAAGGCTTCGTCATCAGATCGGTGTCCGAAAAAGACGTTGGCGAAATCTATGAGGTCATCGGTGTTCTAGACGGTTACGCCGCAAAATCTTCTTGCGAACATCTCACAAAACAAGACCTGGCTGACATGGCCTTTTATATTGAAACCATGGATCTGGCAATCAAAGCCGGGAACTTTGAGATGTATCATAAGCAACAGGTGGCTTTTCACCAGACTTATATTGACAAATGCGGCAACGATGCCCTGATTGATTCCATCGACAAGCTGAAAAACAAGCTGCTGAAAAAAAGCTATGCAGAGGATGTAAATGGAAGTACACAGGAGGTCCTCTGCACTACCAATGACGAACATCGGAAAATCTTGCAATTGTTCGAGGAAAAGGATAAAGAAGGGCTGTTCCGCTACTTGTCAGAGATACATTGGACGCCTGCGTATGCTGCATTTGACGCAATCATTTAAAAAACTTTGAGGGGCAGAATTGCCCCTCATTTTTATTTTGTCACTTCTAAAAATCCAGACGGCTGTTTCTTGTATGTTGCCAGACTTACGCCTACCAACGCGATCGCGCAGGCAAAGGCGCCAGGAACCGTAGCTCCCAGGCCGAACGGCATCCCTGCCAGCTTCCAGCCGACGCAGACTGTGAAACCACTGACCATGCCGGCGATGATGCCGCTCTTTGTAGCCTTTCTCCAATACAGCGCTGCAAATGCAGGCAAGCCTGCTGCCGCTGCATAAAAACTCCAGGCAAACATCAGAATGGAATATGCATTCTTGATGTATAGGGCAATCACCAAAGCCCCCAGAGGCAGCACGATGGCGAAGATCCTTGAGAGAAGAATTTCGTTCTTCTCCTTGAGTCCCGGGTTAAAGGTTTTGACGATGTCGTGAACACAGGTCTGCACAGATACTAGCAGATAGCTGTCTGCAGTAGACATGATGACTGAAAGGATCCCTGCCAGAGCCAGTCCGGTAAGCCCCGCAGGCAGAACTGCAATGGCAAGGGCCGGAATGGTAGCGTCTGTAGAACCATACTGTGCCAGTATATCATCTCCAACAATCTGGTGTGCAACAAGGCCCATGAAAAATACCAGGAAGATCGTAATGCCGTATACGAAAGTACCGAGGAACATCCCTCGTTTCGCCGATTTCCCGTCTTTTGCAGCAAAGGCTCGCTGCCACATCTCCGCTCCTGCCAGTGTAAAGACCAAATACGTGACGATATCACCCAGAATATCTCCGTTGATGTACGGTTTTGCCAGATCGGGATCCAGATTGGCGGCAAAATTTGAAAATCCGCCGACGCTGGTCAGGGACGCAATCGGAATCAAAATATATACGAATATCAACAGCATGAAGAACTGTACAACATCAGTATAGACCACGCCGAAGAGTCCTGACGTCGCGGTATAAATCATAAAAACGACACAGGCGATCAAAGCGCCCGCTTCATAGGACAGCCCGACTTCGCCGCCCAGCATGCTGATGATAGTAGCTGTCGCGGTAACCTGGGAAGCTACAGTTCCCATCATGGTAAAGGCAATCATCGCGCCCAGGATAATCTTTGCCGTCTTGCCAAAACGCCGTTCAAAGAGATCTGGCATGGACGAAACACCGTGTTGAAATCCGATGGCAGAGATTCTGCCGGAAATACCGGAGAAGATGAACATGCCCAAAAGATAAGGCAGCGCTGTCATGACGGCCTTAAAACCGTCAGAATATGCGACGCCCGCTCTTCCCATCAGGCCGCTTCCGCCGATGATGGTTGCGCAGACAGTTGCCATGAGTACGATGGGTCCGAAGGTACGCCCGGCTATATAATAGTCGCCGACGTTTTTTACCTTCTTCATAAAGTGAACGCCAATCCATACGAGGGCAACGAGATATGCCCCGATGATGACTAGGTCGATGGTCTGTATCTGATCATGTGCCATAAATTTACCTCCAATCCTATTTACGAATAAATTCCTTACAATCTTCCGAATTTAAGAATATCTCTACTTTTTCCACTACCTCAGGAGGTCCAACAAAGATCACATAATCTCCCCCATATAATTCGGCATAAGGCCCCGGAGAGATCATCGTATTGTAACCTCGCCTGATAGCGACGATCGTAGCGCCCGTGGCCTGCCAGAATTGCAGAGACGCCAGATTTCTTCCAATCTTATCCGAATCAGACGATATGCGCACCTGATAATTAGGGAGGCTCTGTTCTGCTACAGTGGAAAAGGTCTCACTCTCCAAGATATCTGTACAGACCTCCAAAATTCGACGGCTCGTCTCATCGTGCTGTTCCAGAAGATTCCTCAGCTCTGCAGCCTTCTCGCGGCGATCTAATTGTTCCTCTAAGTTCCGCGCACAACGTCTGGCGTTATCTGTAGATAACACATAAACACCGCTTTGTTCTTTGATCTCCACCACCTTCATATCGGCGAGAATCTGTAAAGCTCTGCGCATGGTCTCTGGTGAAACCTGATACTCCGAAGAGAGCTTCGTGCGCCCCGACAGTCTTTTGCCGATGGGGAAATCCCCTTCTGCGATGCGCGACGCCAAAAAATATGCAATTCTTATGTATTGTGGGAAGGTATCGGCGCTCATACTTTCACGCTCCTATTCAGAATATTCTCTACATTAATATATTACAACTGACAACTTCGTTTGTCAATAAGTATGTTAGTTTGTTTTCATTTTAATCGGCTGCATAAAAAAAGCAGCTGCGCCAAAGATTACATTCTTTGTACAGACTGCCCTTTTATTTATTCCTATTCTTCTGTCCACACTGCCTCATCGGTGTAAACCACAAAGCGGTCTTTGATGTCCACGTGGCCGCCTTTGATGTCGATCAGCTTCAAATTCTTAGCGCCGACCTCGCGGATTTTGACTCTGCCTTTCTCGGCAAGGAGTTTCACGCACCAGACGTGATGTGCCATAAAGCCTTCTTCTCCTTCGGTGGTCGGCACGACGACCAATTCCACCTGTCCAGAATAGAACATTTCCCTCGGCGTGATGACCTCAAGCAAAACGCCTTTATCTGCATCACTCATGTGCCTGCTCCTTAGATTCTTCGTACTTCGCTACGACATCGTCGATGCCGCCGGCAAAGAGGAACATTGATTCCGGAATTTCATCGTGCTTCCCTTCCAAAATCTCTTTGAAACCGCGTACGGTCTCCGCAATTGGAACATATTTTCCCTTCATGCCGGTAAACTGTTCCGCTACGCTGAACGGCTGAGACAGGAATCTTTGAATCTTTCTCGCTCTGGCAACCGTTTCTTTGTCTTCCTCAGAAAGCTCATCCATACCTAAAATCGCAATGATATCCTGCAAATCACGGTATTTCTGTAATACCTTCTGTACGCCTCTGGCGACTTCGTAATGCTCTTCGCCCAAAATCAGCGGGTCGAGAATTCTCGAGTTAGAAGCCAAAGGATCTACCGCCGGATAAATGCCCAGTTCTGTGATGGAACGGGAAAGAACGGTGGTCGCATCCAAGTGGGCAAAGGTCGTGGCTGGAGCCGGGTCAGTCAAGTCGTCAGCCGGCACGTAGACCGCCTGAACAGAAGTGATAGAGCCCTCTTTTGTAGAGGTGATTCGCTCCTGCAATGCGCCCATCTCCGTAGCCAGGGTCGGCTGATATCCTACCGCAGATGGCACACGGCCCAGCAGCGCTGAAACTTCTGAGCCTGCCTGGGTAAATCTAAAGATATTGTCGATAAACAACAATACGTCCTGCTTTTCTTTATCTCTGAAATATTCAGCCATAGTCAAGCCTGTCAGAGCCACTCTCATTCTAGCGCCAGGCGGTTCGTTCATCTGGCCGAACACCATGGCAGTCTTCTTCAGTACGCCCGATTCCGTCATCTCGTTGTACAGATCGTTCCCTTCTCTGGTTCTCTCACCAACACCGGCAAATACAGAAATTCCACCGTGTTCCGTAGCGATGTTGTTGATCAGTTCCTGGATCAGAACGGTCTTGCCTACGCCGGCGCCGCCAAAGAGGCCGACCTTTCCGCCCTTTGTATAAGGAGCGATCAAGTCGATGACTTTAATGCCTGTTTCAAAAATATGAGACGTCGTGTCCTGGTCTTCAAACCTTGGCGCTTGTCTGTGAATCGAACTTTTCACTTCTGTTACGACCGGGCCTTTTTCATCAATAGGATCCCCCAGGACGTTAAACAATCTGCCCAGTACTTCCTTGCCCACAGGGACTTTGATCGGTTCCCCTGTGTCAATCGCTTCCATTCCTCTCGAAAGCCCGTCGGTAGAAGACAAGGCGACACATCTCGCCTGGTCGTCACCGATATGCTGATGTACCTCCGCCACAATGTTTTTTCCATCGACCGGAATTTCGATGGCGTTGAGCAGCTCCGGCATTTCGTCGGGATGGAATCTGATATCTATTACAGGCCCAATAATCTGATGTATTGTTCCATTATTCAATGACTTTCACCTCCAATTGCATTTTGCTGTAAACCATTTTCCTGGTTGTCATCGCTGTGCCTCTGAACCCGCAACGATTTCTATGATTTCGTCCGTAATTTCAGACTGTCTGGCGTGGTTATATTCAAGCTGCAGATCTGCCAGCATATCTTTCGCATTGTCATTGGCATTTTCCATCGCCGTACGTCTTGCCGCATATTCACATGTAGCAGACTCAATACACGTGCTGAAAATCATCAATTCAATGTATTTCGGAATGAGATAGCTAAAAACCGCCTCTGCAGAGGGTCCATATTCGATGGGATTGGTGTAGCCGCCCCGGTCTCCTTCGCTGTGAATATCGATGGGAAGCAGCTTCTTCACAATGACTTCCTGTTTCAGCGTGTTGACATAAGAGGTATATACGATGTCGATTTCATCAATTTCTCCCTTTGTATACAACTCCATCAGCGGTCCACTGATTCCCTTTGTCTCTTCAAAGGTCACGGTATCCGCCGGTGCGTCATGCTCCATCAAAATCTCCACGCCGTGATGGGCAAAATATTCCCTGCCCTTAGATCCGATGGTCACCATCCGTACGTTGCTGTAATCACTGCCGTATTCAGAAAGCTTCTCCGTCATGGTTCGGATGACATTGCCGTTAAAACTGCCGCAGAGTCCATTACTGCTGGTGATTAAAACGTAGCACTTCCTTTTGACTTCCCTGCTTCCAGTCAGAAATCGCTGCGGTACGTCCTCAACGTCGTCCAAGGTCTCTTGAATTGATTCCAGCAGTCTTCCCAGATAAAGTTTAGAACTCTCAAAAGCGGACTTTGCTTTACGCAGCTTTGCTGCAGAAACCAACTTCATGGCATTGGTAATTCGCTCCGTACTGCCAATACTTTTGATCCTTCTCTGGATGTTCTGCATTTGTTCAGCCATCGATAAAACCTACCTTTTTAAACTCCTTGATGCCTTTGATCAGAAGTTTCTCAGTATCTGCGCTGTAGTCCCCTGTACTGCGGATTTCTTTTCCAATCTCGGGGAAATGGTCATCCATATATGGATAAAATTGTTTTTCAAATGATTTAATCTGATCGACGTCGATATCATCCAGATATCCATTGGATGCCGCATAGAGAATCATTACCTGGTGCACCACATCCACTGGCCCGTATTGTCCCTGCTTGAGAATTTCCATGAGGATTTTTCCGTGATCCAGTTGCTTCTTTGTATTGGCATCAACGTCAGAGCCAAACTGAGAGAAGGTCTGCAGTTCTCTGTACTGCGCCAGCATCAGCTTGATCTTGTTGGATACCTTTTTCATCGCTTTGATCTGCGCGTTTCCGCCAACGCGGGAAACAGAGATACCTGCGTTGATTGCCGGTCTCTGCCCAGAGAAGAACAACTCCGTTTCAAGGAATATCTGTCCGTCTGTAATAGAGATGACGTTGGTCGGAATATAGGCAGAAACGTCGCCAGCCTGTGTTTCGATCAACGGCAGCGCCGTAATCGACCCCCCGCCTAATTCATCAGACAGTTTTGCCGCTCTTTCCAAAAGACGGCTGTGAAGGTAGAACACATCTCCCGGATATGCTTCTCTTCCTGGCGGTCTTCGAAGAAGTAGTGACATCGCTCTATAGGCAACAGCATGTTTTGATAAATCGTCGTAGATAATCAAAACGTCTTTTCCTTTATACATGAAATATTCGGCAATAGCACAGCCGGAATACGGTGCAATGTACTGTAGCGGCGCCACTTCACTGGCAGTTGCAGACACTACGATGGAGTATTTCATCGCACCTTGATTTTCAAGGTTCTGTACAAGCTGCGCTACCGTGGATTTTTTCTGGCCGATTGCCACGTAGATACAGATGACGTCTTTATCTCTTTGGTTTAATATAGCATCCACTGCGATAGCAGTTTTTCCTGTCTGCCTGTCTCCGATAATCAATTCACGCTGCCCTTTTCCGATAGGCATCATCGCGTCGATGGCTTTAATTCCTGTCTGCAGCGGTTCATTAACCGACTTTCTCTGCAGAACCCCCGGTGCCGGATACTCTATCGGCCTGTGTTCCGTCGTTTCAATGGCACCTTTCCCGTCAATAGGCTGGCCTAGGGCATCAACTACACGGCCAATCATCGCGTCTCCAACGGGAACATCTACCACGGTACCTGTCGGTTTTACGATATCACCTTCACCGATCTCTCTGTCGGAACCCAGAATAACAGCACCTACATTATCCTCTTCCAAGTTCAAAGCCATACCATAGGTTTCGCCTGGAAACTCCAAAAGTTCACCAGACATGCACCGATTCAGTCCATATACCCTGGCGATGCCGTCTCCAACTTGCATGACCGTACCGAAATCGGAAATTTCCAGCTGCTTGCTGTAGTTCTTTATCTGTTCTTTTATCAGACCGCTTATTTCATCAGGTCTTAAATTCATAGAGGTTCCCCTCCCTTCTATAGCTTTTTCAATTTATAGTCCAAATCATTGAGGCTGGCGCGGAGTGACGCGTCAATCAGCTTGCCGTCAATCAAAAGCTTGACGCCGCCTAATAAACTCTTATCAATCTTATTTCTAAGTTTCACCTTTTCTCTTAGAAGTTTACCTGCTTCAGTCTCAAATTTCTCAAGCTGTTCCTGGCTTAGAGGGACTGTTGAGTAAATTTTTCCGTAAGCCTCGCCTCTGTATTCATCCATCAGTTTCAGATATTCCTTTACAATTCTGTGGTAATGGAACATTCTGTCCTTGTCAATCAGGATATAAAGAAAGGATAACACTTCTTCACTGACCCTTCCCTTAAAAACATTCCTGATCATGGCTTTCTTTTTTACGACTGGAATTGCCGGATTACACAGTAAGCTGACGTAATCCTCTTCTTTTTTTAATATTCCATCGATCTGATCGATTTCTTCTTTTATTTCATCAATCTTATCAAGCTCAACTGCTGCATCAAAGAGAGCTTTTCCATAGGTCATTGCTATAATCAACTCCATGGCTTTTCTTCAGCCTCCTCGATAATCTTATTGATGATTTCCTCATGATCCTCAGGGGAAAGTTCTTTCTCCAGAATCTGTTCTGCAGCCATCATTGCCAGGCTGCCCACTTCTTCTTTCAATTCCTTCCTTGCGTTATACTGCTCACGCCTGATTTCTTTCTGAGAGTGATCAATAAGATTCCTTGCCTTCTCATTGGCGCTGTCGACGATTTCCTTCGCTTGCACTTTCGCCTCGTCTCTAGCTGCTTTGAGCATCTGCCTGCCTTCCATCTCAACATTGGCAATCTTCGCTTCATAATTCTGCAGCTTCTCATCTGCCAGCTTATTGACATTGTCAGCATTTTCAATTGAACTTCTAATTTCATTCTCGCGATCCACCATAAATCTGTGAACCTTTTCAAAGAAGAATACCTTCAGGACGATGAATAAAACAATGACTGTGATGAGTGTGAACAACAAATTCCAGTTTAATGTCAACAGCGGTTGAATCATTTCCATGTCTTATCCGCCTCCTTCCGTGGATTCTCTCTATTAGAGCTTACTTGCTAACATGATGGCAATAACAAAGGATAATACGCCGATGGTCTCCATGATGGCCATACCTACGATCATCGTCGTTCTGATCGTGCCGCTTGCTTCCGGCTGTTTTGAAATACCCTCCAGACCTTTGCTCAGTCCCAGTCCCTGACCGATACCGATACCTAATGCTGCCAGGCCGATTGCGATGCCTGCTCCTATTGCTATAATACCCATTTTCTTACCTCCGTTTATTTATTATCATTTAATGGCATTCTGTCCAAAGAGCCCTTGGGCGATTTGCATGACAGAATTTATGCTGGCGTTCCCCAGCCTATGACCGGCGTGGAACGCATCGTATTTATTTTTTATCATTGGTGCTGACTTTTGACGATACACCTTCCATAGCCGACGCCAGGAACACCATGGTCAGCATTGTAAAGATGTAAGTCTGAATCGCCGGCTCAAAGATATCGAAGAAGCCGTTGAGCGGCAACACGGTAACAGCCCGTAGAAACGGAACATCTGTAAGCAAACTGCTCAGGAATTCCATCAAAGTCATCCACAGGTCTACTACAATAACGCCTCCCAGAATATTTCCGAAAAGTCGCAGTGAAAGCGACACCGGTAAAGTGATATCTTCTAAGATTTTCAGCGGGAACATGAACGGATATGGGTCGCACATTTCCCGTAATCTTCCTCTTACTCCAAGTTTCCTTATACTGTTGGCTTGAATCAGAATAAAAGTCAGACCAGATAAGGCAAAGGTCACATTCAGATCCGCCGTAATCGGACGCAGCCCCAGCAAACCCAGAGAACTGCCGCAGACGATGAACGCAAAAATTGTTCCGATATAAGGGGCAAAATGTTCATTTTCCTCTCCCATATTCTCTCGGGTATACTTGTATATCCACCCGACAATGGTCTCTGCTATAATTTGTTTCCCCTTGGGGACAGTTTTCAGTCCACTCCCCAGCCAGATTCCCACTGCCGCTAAAATGGCGGCAAGTATGAGGCCAAAGAGGGTACTCTCTGTAATCAGCAGTTTCCCACCTGCGAGACTGAGGATAATGCGAGATCCCAGCTCGTCAATGTTTATCATTCTATCCCTCCTTCACATATGTAATCACTGAAGCAGCGGTCAGACCCAATACGCCGATTCCATATGCGGCCAGTGCAACAACGTCAGTTCTGTAGCATAGATATCCTGCCACCCCAAAAAGTAAAAACCTCCCCATGTGAAGCAGGAAGGCCAACCATATTTGTTTTCCGTCTATAGCATAATCTATAACTTTTTCCAAAGCAATTAGATTAACGGTCACTGCACATATTCCCATTATTAAGCCAATCGTAAATCTCCAGTCAAATCCAAGAACGAACAGGGAAAAGGCCTCACAAAGCAAACCGTAAACCACCATGTAGAAGAAAATCTTCCATTTTTCTCTTGTAAACTTTTCCCTGTTCATTTTGAACTACACCCCATTATATGCTTTTTTTAAAAAATGTAAATAGTACTTTAGTATATTATTTGTGATAGGTCTCATTTCGAATTATTTTGAAACTTCTGTATAACTGTTCTAATAAGATGACTCTCATCATCTGATGTGGGAAGGTCATCTCAGAAAAGGACAGCTTGAAGTCCGCCCTGCGGCTCACTGCCTCGCTGAGGCCCAAGCTTCCGCCTATGACAAAGACGAGATTACTGACACCATCTACCGCCAGTTTCTCTACTTTTTCCGCCAATTTTTCTGATGATAACATTCTCCCTTTTACTTCCAACGTGACGACGTATACACCACTTCTTATCTTTTTGAGAATTTCCTCTCCCTCAGCTTCTTTGACGGCCTGTTCTTCTGCCGGACCCGCCTTATCTGGCAGCCTGGATTCTTTCAACTCTACAATTTCCAAATTGCAGTAACTCATCAGCCGTTTCGAGTATTCGCCGACAGCGTCTGTCCAATATCTTTCCTTTAGTTTTCCAACACATATGACTGAAATATTCATAAAATTTTACACTTCCACAAATGGACTGACCTCATCCCTGTTTGCAATATCCAATTTTAAATCCTTATCTATGTAAAAATCCTCCTCAAAGAGAATATTTCTAATCGTCAGATACGCCTGCCCCGGGGTATTGTTCTCTTTGCTCAGATGGGCGAGGACAACGTGGGGGATTCTGTCGTGTTCTCTTCTCTTCAGCATTTGGCAGAGGCAATAGCCTGCCGCCTCATTGGACAGATGTCCTTCGTCTCCTAAGATTCTTCGCTTCAAAGGATATGGATATGCACCCATTTTTAAAATATTCACCTCATGATTCGCTTCCAGGATGAGAAGATCCGCTGACTCCACCTGATGGAAAATTTCCTCAGACACATATCCCGTATCGGTTACGATAGTAACCTGCCTTCCATCATGAGCGAAGGAATATCCCGTCGGTTCCGCCGCATCATGAGATAGGTGAAAAGGGTTCACTTGAATATCTCCGATATAAAAGGGCTCTTCCCTCGGTACTCCATAGGCTCTTTCCCCCGGGACTTTGTCAGCAATTTCGCTTAAGGTTCCCTCCGATGCATAGATACCTGCATTTGCAGCTTTTTTGCTCACCATACGCAGGCTCCTCACATGATCGATATGTTCGTGAGTGATGAGAATGCCGTCAATATCTTCCGGCTCTACGCCTCGTTCTTCAAGACCGGCAAAGACCCGTTTCCCCGTAATCCCTACATCTACCAATAACGTTGTATGTTCACTTTTCACCATATAGCAGTTACCCGAACTTCCGCTGGCAAAAGAGCAGAATTTTAGTGCCATAGTCCACCTCTTGTTTTTCTCAGTCATTTTATCAATGCGTTCATTGTACCATATGCACTAAGCTCTGTCTTCGCCTGGGCTCGCCAATCGCTAAGTGCACTCACCTGTCATACCTCGGCTCTGTCTTCGCCTATGCTCGTCAGTCGCCGGGTAGGAACATTGTACCACAATTAAATACGAGGTTCCAGTCGTAAATGAGTCTGTTTTGCTCAATTCACTATCTGTATTTGATACCATAGTCGTTCAATTTTCTATATAAGTTCTTTCTCGCAATACGCATCTCTTCTGCCGCTTTTGTCACGTTACCACTGTGCTTTTTCATGATTTCCTCAATGTATTCTTTTTCAAAAGCCTTAGTGATATTTTTTAAATCCGCCGCTACATTTTCTTTCTCTTCCACTGCCCTGATCTCTTCTGGCAGATCTTCCATATCCACTGTACCATCCGTCGATAACACCACCAGCCTCTCAATAATGTTGCGAAGTTCTCTCACATTACCTGGCCAGTCGTAGTACTTCAGAGTATTCAGCAAATCCGGTTCAAAGGGACAAATTTGCTTATTCATTTCTTTTGCATACTGCTGGAGAAAGCTTTCGCAAAGTATCGGAATGTCTTCCCGCCTTTCTCGCAGAGGGGGAATTTCAATGGGGATAATATTGATCCTGTAATATAAATCGGCTCGAAATTGGTTTGCTTTTACCTCCTCCTTTAAGTCCCTGTTGGTAGCTGTTATGAGGCGAAAATCACTTTTGATTGACTCTGCTCCGCCGACACGCTCAAAGGATTTTTCCTGCAAAACCCGGAGGAGTTTGACTTGCATGTTTAAACTCAGCTCCCCTATTTCATCAAAGAAAATCGTGCCGCCGTCTGCTGTTTCAAAACGACCCTTGCGCTGCCTCTCCGCGCCCGTATAAGCACCCCGCTCGCTGCCAAACAGTTCGCTTTCGATTAAATTCTCATTGAGCGCCCCGCAATTAACACAGACAAAAGGTTTCTCCGCCCGCTTGCTGCTCTTGTGAATGATGTTTGCCAAAACTTCTTTCCCCGTGCCCGTCTCCCCCGTTATCAAAACGGCTGAATCCGTTTTTCCTATGATCTCTGCTTTCTGACGCAGATTCTCCGCAATGTCAGAGACTCCGATGAACTCTTTGCCGCCGGAGAGACGGGCAATATGTTCTTTTAAAGTATCGTTTTCTTCCTTTACATTGGTCAGCTCCTCCGCTTTTTTTACACTGGATATCAGTTCCTCGATATCCGCTGGCTTGACAAAGTAAGAGAAAGCCCCTCGCTTTACGGCTTCAACTGCGCCCGAAATAGAGCCTTCTGCGGTAAGCATGATCACCTCAACTCCAGGCCGTATCTTCTTGATGGCATGAAGCAGTTCCATGCCATCCATTTTCGGCATGATGATATCTGAAATTACCACTGAAACGTGATGTTCTTTCAGCTTTGCCAAAGCCTCTTCACTGTTATCACAGGTCAAAACCTGAAAACCTTTGAGCCTGAATATCTTTTCATACACCTCCAAAAGTTCTCTGTCGTCATCTACTAGTAAAATAGGTATTTTTTTCATACTTTCTCACCTCTGTTCATTGGAATGGTGATGATAAATGCAGTCTCTCCACTCCTCGGCTCTATAATCGCTATTTCGCCCTCCAGGGAATCCACAAGCCGCTTGGTAATCCAAAGTCCAATGCCAGTTCCCGTCTCCTTTGTTGTCATAAACGGTTCAAAGACCCGTTCCTTCGGCTCAATTTTGATGCCGCCTCCATTATCTCTTACCCGCATCAGCACCTTATCGCCAGATTGATGGCACGTAATCTCAATCTGGCCGTCATAGGGAACCGCTTGAATCGCGTTGATAATGATGTTTTGCAGGATTACCTTCAGCGCTTCTCTGCCTGAAGAATAGATATAACAGCTTGCATCTACGTCCAGCTTTATGTCGATGTTCTTGCCAATAGCCTCCTTCTTTGACAAGAGCAAAATCTGGTTAATCAAAGTACCGATGTGAATCATCTCACCGCCGCTGGAATCGCGCTTAGAGAAATCCAACAAGGTCGTTATCACGTTCTCAGCTTCTTCTACGGCCCTCATAATCGTGGCGATTTCCTTCTGACCCTTTTTCTGTTCATCTAGAATATCTAAAATATAAGCCGCCCCTTTAATCAGCGCCAGGACGTTTTTCAGTTCGTGGACAATGGCGGCGGACAACTGCCCCACACCCGCCATCTTCTCTAACTGCTGCATTTCTTTTTCCAGTAAAATACTCTTTGTCGTGCATTCACTGGAAATAACTACTTTATCAACCGTCCCGTCCTCTTTTAATATCGGGTAATACACATTCTTGTAGACCTCACCGTCTGCAATAATTTGTTCTGCAAAATGCTGTTTTTCCTCCTTTACCTGCATAATTGCCCGGCAGATATTCTCCTGACAGATCCCAGAAGATGCCTTCGACTGAATTTTTATGGCACCGTCCATATCCACGATCATCAAAGTTCCCTCGATGGTATCGAGAATGGTGCTAATTTGGCGATTTTTGTCCAGCAGTGTCTCTGTGTAGCTTTCAATACTGTCATTCATCGTCTTAAACGCCTGATTTAACTGGGAAATTTCATAATATGTGTCCTCACATGTCTCCTGCTCGCTTTGAATGGAACTATAGTCCCCTTTGGAAATTCGGTTGGCACTGTTGACCAGTTTTTTCATCGGCCGTGAAAATTTATCATACAATAAAATTCCGAAAATGGCTGCTAAAAATAAATCTATGACAATCAGTATGAGCCCTTTTTTTAAGTCAAACTTGCTTGTAGGCTTAAATTCTTTCATATTTATTTCGATAACCAGTGTGGAATCCGTCCCTGGAACTTGAGAATGAACCATCATTTTCTGATTATGATTCTCAGTAAAAACTTCAATGCCACTTTCCTCTTTCAAGGCGGTCTTCAAGGCCTTTACTTTTTCTGATGACAAACGTCCTTCAGTAAAGATATTTTTCTCATACACCTGCCCCTGGTCAGCTTTGATATTGCTGAAGTCCGTGTGATATAAAATATTGCCCGCGTGATTGAGCCAGTATACTTTTCCTGACTCACCTAAGGAAAAGCCTTCAAAATACTTTTCCTTTATATTGTCAATGGCGAGGTCTAGGCAGATGACGCCGTATAACTGATCATTTTGATCATACACCGGCTGTGAACAGGTCATGGTCCAGCCAGTCCCCAGGTAGTCTGTATAAGGCGGCGTCCAGACTGGTTTGCGCTGGGGATTATTTTCTTCATTGGCCATAGTATAGAAGATATCTTTAATCTGACTATGGTCGCTTGCAAAATTATCCTGTAGATTTCTATAAGGACTGCATCTCAATAAATTGTCCTTGGTCGCAATATAGGCCCAAGTAATATCCTCGCTCTTTAGAATCTTTGCAAAGGCTTCATCTAACTCCTCGGTCAAATTGATTTCCTCTACCAATTCCGGTGTCACTTTTGTCGTATTTGGCACCATGACATTGCTCTGCGCCATGAGAGATAACGATTTGTCTCTTTTTCTGTTGATAGTTCCATCTTTGAGAAGGACGTATTCTGATGATAGTCCTTCAGAATAGGGATTGTCCTGCAGCAGCTTTTCCGTCCATATTCCCAGTAGCTGCACCTGGGTCTTAATCCGATCAAAGGTAATCGCAATTAGTTCGCTCTTCTCGTCGACAATTTCCTGCATGCTTTTTTTCGCATACTCCGTCGATTTGCTTTCTTCTTTTATCGATACATAATAGGTAAACAGGATGATAGAAAGGACGTTAAAGACCAAGAAGATCACGATAATATTTGTCGCTAAGGATTTTCTAAATTTCACTTTTTTCATGTTGTTCCTCTCTATGCACTTCCTATTATTTTAACATCAGCCTAGGGAATTGTCCCTAGGCTGTATATATTAGCAACATCTATATATTATGCTTGTTGTTCTTCGTTGTCTTCTGAAGAATCCACCGTATCCGGTGACAGAATCACTGGCGTCCAATTTAAAGGATCGGTTTTCTCTTTGTGCTTGCCGTATGCCCAGAGGATAACCCCCAGTACCCCATAGAGTGCAAGAACCAGCCATGCGCCCTTATTCATAGCTGTGATAGAGGAATACAGCACCCATAAACAGAAGATGATACCGATGATTCCCATCAGCGTCCCCGCTTTCACCTTGTACGGCCGAGGCCACTCGGGATGAACTTTCCGCAGTTTAAGGAAAGACAAAGCCACCATCAGATAAACAGCGCCTGCAGCAACGCCATAAATTGTATAAATATAGTCCACCCAGGCATCTGGTGCAAAGACTGTAAAATAAATTGACAGGATTCCGACTATTATATTAGCGAACTGCGGCTGCCCGAACTTATTTAGTTCACCGAACTTAGACGTCATCTGGCGCTGTTTTGACGCGCCATATAGAATTCGCGAAGCGCTGAGCCAGAAAGAAGACAAGGTCGTGATGCAGGTCAGGCTGCCCATGACGACGATAATCAAGCCCAGCCAATGCATGTCGATGATGTCAGCGACCCGCGGATCGACGATATCAGTCTGTGCAACCCAGTCGTTGGATACGATACCGCCAACAGCAATGACGGCCATCGAATAGATCAAAACCGTACATCCCAGAGCGCCTACAAAAGCTTTCCACAGATCCTTTTTAGGAAATTTTGCTTCTTCCGAAAGCTGTGGAATCAAGTCGAATCCTACGAATTTCATAATCAAAAGGCCGATAGCCGCTGTATATCCGCTGAAGCCGTTTGGAAACCACTCTATGCTGGAAAAATGCCAATGACCACTGAAAATGAAAATCGTCGATGCGCAAATTGAAACGGCCAGGGTGCTCCAGAATAGGATATTCTGCAGCTTCGCCAGTACCTTCAGTTCCCTGTTCGTCAGGAAAAACCAGATCACCAAAATAACCGATGCGATGATTTTTATCTGCAGAGAAGTGATTGGGAACAAATACCCCAGCATACTTGCAATGCCATATGCGACGGTCGGCATCGCCATGACGTAAAGAAGCATGATCAGCCAGCAGGATGCAAAGCCGGTATTGCGGCCAAAAGCGTTTGTAATCCAGATGTTCTGTCCCCCGGCGTAAGGCATCATACTGGTCATCTCAGAATAAATAAAACATAATGGCAGGATCAGGATACCGCAGGTCATGAGGGAGAACGCCGCTCCAGGACCACTCAGTTCAAACCAATATTTGATTTCGACCATCCAGGCAGCTATCATGCCGCCGGCGGCCATTGCTATCATACTTGACAGCTTCAATTCCTTTCTCAATCCGTTACTCATAACAACCTCCTATAAATTTTTTTCAATCAGGGAAATGGTTTCGTCTGTGGATAGCACGTCGCAGTAGATAACACTCATAATCTTCAGTTCCGCATCGTGAAGTTCCTGACTGCCCGCCGCACAGGCATCTTCTACGCATATGACTCTCAGGCCCGCGTCCGCCAGCCCTCTGACTGTACTCGCAACACACTGATCTGTTACAATTCCTGTGACGACTACCGTTTCGATGCCCATGAACTGGAGAAGCGTCAAATAGTTTGTTCCCGTCGTCACACTGTCTGTTGTCTTGTTTACGATAATCTCGTTTTCTAAAGGGGCTAATTCATCAATCATCTGCGCTGCATAACTATTTACCGGAATCAGCATGCCGTTCCATCCTTCTGATTTCTGCACAGGAGAGCGGTCTTCGCCATCTTCCCGCAGACAGGCAATCCTGCCGTAAGTTACCATCAAGCCGTTTTTTCTGAAGAAATCCAAAAGCCGCTTGTTATTTGGGATTACAACTTCATCCAGTCTATCGTGGAAAGGAATCCATCTTTCCCACTCCCCCGCTTCTTTGAACTGGAGCGCTTCACCAAAGTCTCTAAGTACAAACTCATTTTGCAGATCGACTAGCAAGAGTGCCGTCTTCTTCGGATCAATCACCGGTTCCTCAACCTCTCCAATAGTCTCGTAATAAAAATTAAGATACTTATCTTTCACTTTCATATCTCTACCTCCTGTTTTTTGTACAGATATAATTGCGAGCCTCGTGCCAAAATTTTATATTTTTCAAATTATTTTGTTAAATTCGTCTATATCCTTGCAGTTCCAACGTTTATTTCGCTCCGCATTTCTTTGCTGGTTGACCCTATTCCCTTTAACCCGGTGCTATATCGTTACCTCTTGGTGACAAATACAGTAGCTGAGATTACCTTTTCGTAACAATGGAGGAACACATGCTCGCCAAGTACCTTGTTAGTGGCAGCATATCGGAGCCACGCCTATCTGGAACAGACATGGCAGTCCGCAGCCGCCGGCTTTGCTAGAAATGTCTTGAACATTTTTTCTGGCTATGGCGATTGCGGACTGCTAAACGCTGATTTCCCAGGCTTTTAGTCCGCAGCCGTCGGCTTTACTAGAAATGTCCTGAACATTTTTCCTGGTTATGGCGATTGCGGACTACTATGCACTGATTTCCCAGGCTTTTAGTCCGCAGTCAGCACCTTCTCTAGAAATGTCCTGAACATTTTTTCTGGCTATGGCGATTGCGGACTACTATGCACTGATTTCCCAGGCTTTTAGTCCGCAGTCAGCACCTTCTCTAGAAATGTCCTGAACATTTTTTCTGGCTATGGCGATTGCGGACTGCTAAACGCTGATTTCCCAGGCTTTTAGTCCGCAGCCGTCGGCTTTTCTAGAAATGTCCTGAACATTTTTTCCGGCTATATTGATTGCGGACTGCTATGCACTGATTTCCCAGGCTTTTAGTCCGCAGTCAGCACCTTCTCTAGAAATGTCCTGAACATTTTTCCTGGTTATGGCGATTGCGGACTAACATGCGCTGATTTCCCAGGCTTTTAGTCCGCAGCCGTCGGCTTTACTAGAAATGTCCTGAACATTTTTTCTGGCTATGGCGATTGCGGACTACTAAACGATAATACGGCAGCTCCCTAGTCAGGAGGTCAAATGCTGAGAGGTACAAATGCAATATGCGCCACAAAATTTTCCAATCTTTGTTGTACTTTTCGGTAAAATAAGGCATAATAGATATGTTAAAAATTTCAACAAAGGGGAAAAACATGACGATTTTGAGAATTTATACGGATGGAGCCTGCTCCGGGAACCAGAGCAGTGAGAACTTTGGCGGATGGGGATCCATTTTAGAATTTGGCGAACATAGAAAAGAACTGTTCGGCGGTGAAGCCAACACTACCAACAACCGCATGGAGCTGACTGCCGTTATTGAAGCATTTAAGGCTCTAAACCAGGGACAACAGGCCGTGGAGGTCTTTACTGACAGCGCTTACGTCGCCAATTGTTTCAGAGAGAAGTGGTATGAAAGCTGGGAAAAGAACAAATGGAAGAATGCCGCCAGGAAATCTGTGGAAAATCAAGAACTTTGGCGAGAATTACTTGCATTAGTAAGGCAAAATGATGTAAAATTCTATAGGGTAAAAGGGCATGTCAATCTGAAGAGCAAATCTACAGATTTTGATAAGCTTTATGAGAAATTTATAAGTTGGAATGGAAGCCGTTTCACTTTTGAAGATTTTGAATATATAACCACCATGAATAATCGTGCCGATGAACTGGCGAACATGGGCATAGATCGAGTAAAAGGAGAGATGTAACATGGAAAGAAAAGTAGGAACAGTATCTAGAGGTCTGAGAGCTCCTATCATAAAGGAAGGCGAAGACCTTTCACAGATTGTCATCGACACTGTGATGGACGCTGCCAATTCCGGAGAATTTACAATTCAGGATAGAGACATCCTGGCAGTTACGGAATCAATCTTAGCCAGATCACAGGCAAATTACGCTACTAAGGAGCAGATCGCTGCTGACGTGAAAGCAAAACTAGGTGGAGAAACCATCGGTGTCATCTTCCCAATTCTCAGCAGAAATAGATTTGCCATCTGCCTGCGTGGTATCGCAAAAGGAGCCAAAAAGGTCGTTTTGATGCTCAGCTATCCAGCTGACGAAGTGGGAAATCATCTGGTCGATTTAGACCTTTTGGATGCCAAGGGGATTAACCCGTATTCAGATGTTTTGTCACAAGAAAAGTTTGAAGAACTTTTTGGAAAGTCAAACCACACCTTTACTGGCATGGATTACGTGAACTACTACAAAGGGATTATCGAAGAAGAAGGAGCCGAAGCAGAGGTTATCTTTTCCAACAATCCAAGAACGATTTTAGACTATACGAAGAAAGTTTTGACTTGCGATATTCATACGAGAGTGAGATCAAAGAGATTGCTTAAAGAAGGCGGCGCAGAAATCGTCTGTGGCATGGACGACATATTGACGGCAAGTGTAGATGGCAGTGGTTACAATGATAAGTACGGTCTTTTGGGCTCAAACAAATCTACAGAAAACTCCATCAAACTGTTCCCAATTCACTGTCAGGAGTTTGTCGACGGCATTCAGAAGAAAATCAATATACTGACAGGAAAGACTATCGAAGTCATGGTCTATGGCGACGGTGCCTTTAAAGATCCTGTCGGGAAAATCTGGGAACTAGCTGATCCGGTGGTTTCTCCAGGATATACTAAAGGTCTGGAAGGAACCCCGAATGAAGTAAAACTGAAATACCTGGCCGACAATGAGTTTGCAAATCTCAAAGGAGAAGAACTGCAGGCCGCAATCAGCGAGTACATAAAACACAAAGATGAAGAGTTGGGCGATTCTATGGTTGCACAGGGAACAACGCCGAGAAGACTCACGGATCTAATCGGTTCCTTATGTGACTTGACTAGCGGAAGCGGCGACAAAGGAACACCGTTCATCTATATTCAAGGATATTTTGACAACTATACAAAATAAGATCAACCAAAGCTGTCCCCAGAGGACAGCTTTTTTAATACAGGTATAATCTCCCCTTGGCTTCATTTCACTGGAATATAAATTTTAACCTCGTTCTCCGGATCATCGAAAGACGACACTTCGCGTTCGTAGACTTCAAAGTCCTCACGATCATCCAGTTCTTCTTTTGTTGTCAAAAGCCAGGTACCATAGATATATTGATAGGTCTCGTATAAGTTCGCCAAAGTGCCCCGATGCGTGAAGATGGCGTACCTGCCCGCGGGCAGTATTTTCTTGACTAAGGTCTGCGGCAGACGATCAAAGCTGTTTACGGATCCGCCCACCACCACAGAAAAGGAAATATCTCCCTCCTTTGTATAAGCAGCCCTCTGTGTTTCGCAGATACTATACCCTCTGCCTGTAAAAGGCTCCCTGTTCTTATACTGGCGCAAAAAACGCTCCCATAATGTAGGAATCTGGTTATCAGAAAGAGCCACTGTGCCTCGAAGTCCTGCTACTTTCGTCGCTCCCATCAGAAGAATCTGTGGGGTATGGGAGATGTTGTTGGCAATATGATATACGTCTTCCGGTGCCAATTCTCTTTTCGCATTGATTGCTAAATTCAGCCCTGCCTTCCGGTAAGCGGAAGGGCTGCATCCAAAAACAGACTTAAATGCTCGGCTAAAGGCTTCTGGAGAAGAAAACCCACTGTCAAAGGCAATATCGATAATCTTCTCACTGGAATGGACCAATTTCTCAGAGGCATTATAAAGTCGGCGCCGGTGAATATAATGTCCAACTGATTCACCTAGCACCGATGCGAAAAGCCGTGTCATATGATAGTAGGAGTAGCCAGTTTCCCTCGATACGTCTTCCAAACCGATATCTTCATATATATGTCCTTCGATGTATTCAATTGCCTTCTCTAATGGAGATAACTTTTCCACGCTAAGCCTCCTCCCTCGCGGCAACGCCGGCGGATCGTGGAACCATTATACCGTGACGATTCCTCTGGAAATTTATTTGCACGTCATGATTCAATGGTTCCTTCCTTGCGGCAACGCCGACGGATCGTGGAACCATTATACCACATTGCATTTCGAATCTCCACAATCCAAAAACCAGCAAAAACTATCATGTATTACGCCCTGCCTTTTGATACGCTATAACGTGCAAGTTACTAGTGAAGAATTAATAAAGTAGAGGTGTGAATAGATGAAAGATATGATTATACAGGGGCTTACGCAAAACAATCTAAAGCATGTTACATTTTGCGTGCCAAAGGAAAAAATCACGGTGTTTACCGGCGTATCCGGCTCTGGAAAATCCAGCATTGTCTTTGATACCATCGCCGCAGAATCCCAGCGGCAGATGAATGCCACATATCCGGCTTTTGTGCGGTCGAGACTTCCCAAATATCCAAAACCTGAAGTAGAGCGAATTGACAATTTGACGCCCTCCGTGGTGGTCGACCAATCTCCTTTAGGCGGCAACGCCCGTTCAACAGTAGGAACCATCAGCGGTCTGTATTCCAGTCTCCGTCTGTTATTTTCCAGAATCGGCAAACCCTATGCAGGTACGGCCTCCTGCTTTTCTTTTAACGATCCAGGCGGAATGTGCAAAACATGCTCAGGGCTTGGTAAGATCACAAAAGTCGACGTTGAGTCAATGATAGATCCAGACAAATCGTGGAAGGAAGGCTGTGTCAAGGATTCTCTATATTGTCCCGGTTCCTGGTACTGGAAGCAGTATGCAGAATCGGGGTTGTTTGATCTTGAAAAGCCCATTAAAGACTACTCCCTTGAAGAATACAATCTTCTGCTATATGGCTCCCGCGACGGCAAAGGTGCACCGGAAAACCCTAAAGTGGCGGGGTTGTACCACAAATATACAAAGACTCTTTTAAATCGCAACCTCAGTAACAAGAGCAAACATACCCAGGAGAAATCACAACATTTAGTCACAGAGATGGAATGTCCTGATTGCTGCGGAAAACGGTTGAATAAAACGGTGCTGCGCTGTAAGATAAACGATTATTCCAGTGCAGATCTGTGCGAGATGGAACTGACTCAACTTCGCGAAGTGTTGCTGCAGATAACCGATCAAAAAGTAAACCTGCTAATACAGACACTTGTTGAAGGACTTGACAGAATGATAGAAATCGGCTTACCATATCTGCACTTGAACCGTGAAACTCCATCTTTGTCTGGTGGTGAGGCACAGCGGCTGAAGCTGGTTCGCTATATGGGCAGCAGTCTTACCGGTATGACCTATATTTTTGATGAGCCCAGCACGGGAATGCATCCCCGTGACGTCTACCGCATGAACAATCTGCTCAGACAACTTCGTGACAAGGGCAACACGGTCCTTGTGGTGGAGCACGATAAGGATGTCGTTTCCATTGCGGACTATATAATCGATGTGGGTCCACAGGCAGGGCAACATGGCGGAGAAATCGTCTTTGCCGGCAGCTATCAGGAGTTGTTAAAGTCCAACACTTTGACGGGGAGCGCCATGCTCAAATCGCTGCCCATAAAGAAGACTCCCCGTCAGCAGACAGGCAGTCTGCCTGTTCGCAGAGCCAGCCTGCATAACCTTAAGAACGTGAATGTAGACATTCCTTTAGGAATTATGACCGTCGTCACAGGCGTAGCGGGTTCTGGAAAGAGCACTTTGATTTCCCAAGTATTCGCTAAAAAATATGAAAAAGATATTGTGATGGTAGACCAGGGTCCTATTACAGCCACGAATCGCTCCACGCCGGCATCTTATCTCGGCTTTTTTGACGCCGTACGAAGGCTGCTGGCACAAGAAAACGATAAACCTGACGGCTTATTCAGTTTTAACTCCATGGGCGCCTGTCCGGTATGTGGAGGTAAAGGGGTTATCGTCACGGAGCTTGCTTTCATGGACCCAATTGTTACGACATGTGAATCCTGCAATGGCGTTCGATACAGTCAAGAAGCCCTCGCCTGTACTTATAAAGGGAAAAATATCGTGGAGTTGTTGAATCTTACTGCCTCGCAGGCCATGGAAGTATTTGAAGAGCACAAAATAAAAAAACGATTACAAGTATTGGAGCAGGTAGGACTATCCTATCTGACTTTGGGACAGCCTCTCAGTACGTTGTCCGGCGGTGAACGGCAAAGAATCAAGCTGGCCAAAAACTTAGAGAAAAAAGGCAGTATCATTGTAATGGATGAACCCACTACAGGGCTGCATATGTCAGATATCCAAAATCTGTTGCACTTATTTGACCGAATCGTATCTCGGGGAAACACCTTGGTGGTGATTGAGCACAACCTCGATGTGGTCAAACAGGCCGACTGGATCATCGACATTGGACCTGACGGAGGAAAAAACGGTGGAGAGGTGGTTTTCAGTGGAACGCCTGCGCAGATGGTACGAGATGCAGAGACACTTACGGCAGATAGTCTGCGAGCCTCTCTTTCTGAATAGTACCGTCATAAAAGGAGCTGCAGTGCAGCTCCTCTTTCAGATTTGAAAGTCCATAAATGGTGTCGGCTCTGTAGAGACGTCATAGAAGTGCCACCACTCATTTTCATAGGCCCTGAAGCCGACGTGCTCCATGACTTCTTTCATATAGGTCGCATGTCTGCGCCCCACTTCCGAAGTTTCCTGGCACAGCAGGCTCGCTCTCTCGGAAAAGTCGTCAAAGGCCGATGGCATTACAATTTCGCTGCCTTCCATATCGGTCAATGTGATGTCCACGCATAAACCGTTCAAATGGGTAGGCCGAAACACTTTTAATTTGGACATATCTGGCGGTCTGGCCACAAAATTATTGTCCGGAAGGATTTCCCAAAATTTCTTCTGGGCACTGATTGGCCGATAGGCATCCATCACTTTGACCCGGAACCCATCTTTTGCAAAGATGTTTTTCGCTTCAATCAAGATTACGGCTGTATGACGATCCATGTAGCATTCATTGGAATGATAGATTTTCTGCCCGGTGAAATTATCCGCCGATGCATATTTTAAGTCTACAATAAAATCATCATCCAGTTCCAAGAGTTTTACTAAGTTGCCTTTTTCGTCCATCCTCGCCTCCTATGCCGCATCCTTTTATAGTAACTCGCCAATTTCACCTTCTGCCACGATGACAGCAGGTCCGCTGAGATATAAATCCGTAATCTGGCGGCTATCCCTTGCTATGTCGATAAATAAATCTCCTCCCGCCATGGAAACCTTAACGTTGCTGCCACTGCACAAGCCTTTTTCTGTCAGAACAGTGACGACGGAGCCCGTTCCTGTTCCGCAGGCATAAGTAAAGTCCTCTACCCCTCTTTCAAAGGTGCGCACAAAGATTTCGTCTTCTCCCGTAACTTCATAGAAATTCACGTTAGCCCCCTTTGGCAGTGCCGGATGGCTGCGCAGTGTGCTGCCCAAAATCCGAAGCTGTGCAGGTGTAAGCGCTCTTAAGCCTTTCATTTCTATTACCAGATGTGGAATGCCCGGGTCTCCAAGTTCCACATAGGCGCATGAGTAAATCTGGCTGCAGGCCTCTAATTCCAGAGTCAAATCCAATCTGGTTACGTCGTTCAGTCTGACTTTATAGTGCATCTGATCCAGTCTCCAGGCTCTGACCATGCCTGCAGTCGTTTCGATATTGATGACTTCACCAGCCAAGTGGTTTTCAAATCCATATTTGGCGATGCAGCGCGCGCCATTGCCGCACATCTCTCCCAAACTGCCATCTGCATTATAAAACAGCATTTTAAAGTCTCCACCTTTGGTTGCTCTTTCTACTGCCATCAGACCATCAGCGCCAACAGCCAAACGTCGCTGACAGAGTTTTTGTGCCAGCACGCCAAAACTATCTAAAGGCAATTGTTCCTCTATATTGTTAATTACGATAAAATCGTTTCCTGCCCCCTGCATCTTTGTAAATTTCATTATGTCACTTCCTTTTACGCTTCCGGCCTTTTCTCGTCATCTATAAAATCTCATTTCGCAGCAGATCTTCATAAGTCTGCGGCTTTACAATCAGACGGTCGTTTCCGTCAGATACCATCACCACGCCTGGAATCAGGTTCTTGTTGTAATTGCTGGCCATGCTATAACCATATGCGCCAGTAGAGAAAATCGCGAAGAGATCTCCACTTTCAGGGTGAGGGATTTTGACATCCTTAATCAAAATATCCCCTGACTCGCAGCACTTGCCACAGATTGTCACCACCTCTGTCTTCTCTACCTCCGCTTTATTTGCTATCACGCCTGTATATTCCGCCTGATACAGCGCCGGTCTGATATTATCCGTCATGCCGCCATCCACAGAGACATACTTCCTAATATCCTTGATGTCCTTGATACTGCCGATGGTATAGAGGGAAATGCCGGCTTCTGCTACGATGCTTCTGCCTGGTTCTATGACCACGTTCGGTCTCTCAATGGCTTTTTCAGCACAGTATTTTTCAATTTTTTCCATCATCGGATCCAGATAATAACTGTAGGACGGTCTCTCTTCGTCCACATAAGTGACACCAAAGCCCCCTCCCACATTGAGTTCTTTCACATCATAATCCAGTTCCTCTTTGATTTTCGTTACCAGATTCAGCATGATATCAAGGGCCTGCAGATGGGAATCATTATTCAAAATCTGCGACCCCACGTGGAAATGCAGTCCGTAGAAGTCAACAAACTCTGAATCAATGGCACCTTTGATCTGAGGCAGGATCACTTCGTCATCAAGAGGAATGCCAAACTTGGAATCTTTTTTTCCCGTCACAATATAATCGTGGCTGCTGCTCTTGACGCCCGGTGTGATTCGGAAAAGGACATTCATCTTCTTCCCCTTTTCCCTGCAGATATCTTCTATCAAATGCAATTCCTGCAGACTGTCGATAATGATTCTGCCAATCCCATATTCCACGGCCATCTCAATCTCTGCCAGTTGTTTGTTATTGCCGTTAAATTCAATTTTCTCCGCCGGAAACCCGGCTTTGATGGCTGTATAGAGTTCTCCGCCAGATACGACATCCACACACATTCCTTCTCGATCCACCAGCTTTGCCATAGCCACTGGAAAAAACGCCTTTGCTGCATATGCAACCCGCGTGCTGGGATACTTTTCGAGGAAGCACTTCTTCAGCTCCTCAAATCGTCTCACAATATCACTCTCTGAATAGACATATAACGGCGTTCCATATTTCTTTGCCAATGTCACAGTGCTGCATCCGTCAATGTACAGCGTATTGTCTCTCACTTCTCTAAACATTTTTAATCTCCTAATTTGTTCATCTTTTGCATGAATTTATTTCGATGCCCGAAGGGCCGCTTGTTTTCGTTCTCATTGGGCGGCAAATCGTGTTCGCCGCCCTGTATTTTTCTTTATCTCTCTACCTCAAAAGTAATTTCTTTTGCAGTAGTGTCCATGGAGCAAACCGCACCCATGGGCAGAGTCATCATCGGATTTCCATGTCCGGACTGGATGTTATACATCACTGGAATATCCAGACCCTCTAAAATATCCGTCAGACATCTTATCACGTCATATTCCGGGCATTCCCTGTTCTCACAATGGGTAAACTGCCCCAAAATAATGCCGCTGCATTCTCTCAGTTTGCCAGAATTTCTCAAGTGATACGTCCACTTTTCTATTTTGCTCATCTGTTCATAGACTTCTTCAATGAATAGGATATTCCCCTTCGTATCCACTTCATAGGGCGTCCCGATGCTCGCAGACAGCAGAGATAGATTTCCGCCAATCAGCTTACCGCAGGCCTTCCCCTCCCGGAGCACCTGCAGCGCAAAACCCTGAGGATTCTTGAATTGGTATGTGCCCTCAGCGTTAATTGCCTGATACAGGGATTCCCTCGTCTCATCATCAAAATCGTCTACGATATTAGAAGATACCATGGGGCCGTGGAAGGTGACAAAGCCGCAGTTCTGCGTGATTGCAAGATGCATGCTGGTCACATCGCTGTAGCCGACAAAGACCTTCGGATTGTTTTTAATCAACTCATAATCCAGATATTCCATCGCGCGGCTGCCGCCGTCACCGCCTCTGATGCAGAAGATAGCCTTTACTTCCGGATCTGCAAACATTTTGTTGATCCATTCTCCCCGCACTTTTCCGCTGCCAGCCATATAGCCGGCATAGTTCGTATCCAGGTTATCCGCTGTTTTCACTATGTATCCCTGGTCTTGCATCGCTTTGATACACTGTCCGATGCGCTCATGACTAATCGCAGAGCAGGGACAGATCAGACCAATAGTATCGCCTTTTGTTAATTTGTTTGGATATTTCATTTCTAGTCTTCCTATCCTTTAGAACCACATGACATTTACAATGACAGTCGCTGCAATCAGTGAAGCTAAGTCGCCGAGCAGACCTGCTGCGACAGACTGTCTTGCGTTGGTGATGCCGACTGCTCCATAATATACTGCTACGATATAGAATGTGGTTTCTGTGGATCCCAGTGCAACGGATGCGATTCTGCCGATCTGTGACTGTGTGCCAAATTCTTTTAATAAGTCTGCCATCAGTCCCTCGGCTCCGCCGCCGGAGAAGGATCTCATAATGCCCATCGGCAGTACCTCGGCTGGCATGTTGATCAAATTTGTTACTGGTTCTAACAGGTTGCACAGCCAGTCCATAGCGCCTGACGCTCTGAACATGCCAATTGCGCAAAGCATGGCTACCAGATAAGGGATGATCATGATTGCCGTGGAAAACCCTTCTTTTGCGCCCTCAGTAAATACGGCATAGACAGGGACTTTCTTGCAGATTGCATAAAGGCAAACTGCAGCTACGACCACTGGTATGGCCCATACGGATATTGCTTCTAATACTGCTGTCATGACCTTGCCTCCTTACCATGCGACTTTTTCTTCTTCAGCGTTAACGGATTTATAATTCTCTGGCAGTACGATCGGGTCGTCTCCGATGTAGTCCTCGTTGATTTCCAAAGTTCCTGCCGCAATTTCCTTTTCAATGATTACATCGTACTTAAATCGCTTCAGCTTGCCAAATACGATGGTGAAAAAGATTCCAGTAATCGTGGAAATTGTCGTTGCAATGATAACCGGTGCAATGATTTCAGCAGCCCCTGCAGTCTGCACGTCTGCACGGTATGCGATAGCTGTAACAGGTATCAGCGTAATGGAAGTTGTCGCTACTGCCAACAGCATGACCTGGGCGTCTGTGGCGATGTTTTTAGTCTTGTTCAAGGTCTGCAATTCCTGCATCGCTTTAATACCAAAAGGCGTTGCAGCGTTACCGATTCCCAGGATATTGGCGGCAAAGTACAGCGCCATAGCGGAGTTTGCCGGATGATCCTTCGGTACTCCTGGGAACAGCAGTCTCATAATTGGAGAAATTGCCTTACCCAGCTTTTCACAGAGCCCTGCTTTTTCCATAACCCTCATTAATCCGCAGAAAAATGCCATGATACCGATTAGCCCCAAGGCAATGTCTACGGCTGTAGGCGCAAATTCCATCAAGTTGTCAAGTACGCCCTGCATATTGCCAGTAGCACCACCAGCGACTACTGCGATGACAACCAGTGCCACCCAAATATAATTCATCATATATCGTGTCCTCCTTAAAATATTTTCGCCTATATAATTGCGTCAAATTTTACTTCCGCCAATGTGAAGCGGAATGCCATCCTCCTTTCTACAAATAGTCAAAAAATTGTAAATTCATTAAGATGACCTATGATAGAGCAATATTTATGCCAATTTAAAATGTGACTGAATTTGATGAATCCTGGGAGATGCCATCTCTTTTTCATCATTTTTGTCCGATTTTCAGGACATATAATCCTGATTTTCGGATTTAACCGTTATAATTTCTCGTAAAATCCCTATTGTAGAAAGGCATATTTCTTGCTTTAATAGTATATGTGCAGTTATTTTATAAAAGGAGAACATTTTATGAATAAGATACAATATCACTATACCAATCTGGCAAAACAGATTTTTTTCCTCGTCTGCTTCCTCTATTTCTTTCTTCGTTTCCTCATTATGATGGAAATCATTTTCTTTAGAATTGACGGATATTATGAAAGTACCAATATCCCACTGACCCTCCTTCTATACGCCGTTTTATTTACAATTGTCATTCTTTTTTTCAGAGGGCATAAGTTCTGTTTCAGTACCTACGATGAAGATCATCTGATTTATCATAACACACTTCTGCGCACAGAAAAAAAACTGGAGCTGGCAGATGCAAAATTAGCGGTATTAGATACCTTCGGCATAAAATTCTTCTCTGCGCAGAATGCGGACCCAAAGACAGAAAAACCGATTTTCTTTCTGCCGTTTTTCCGAGATGGGATTATAGAAGCCGTGCAAATCGACAAGTTCTATAAGATGCTGAAAGCGAAAGAAGACATTCGGGTCGTAAAAAAATTCAAAGTTCTTCCAGGCTACAGCAACAAGTGGAAATTTGTCACAATCGCCTACGGTTTTCTTGCTGTCATCCTCTTCATGAGCTGTGCAACCCCTATTACCGTGGTCATCGTATTATTTCAAAACCACTAAAAAATGTGGAAATGACGGAATCAAAGATTCCTATTTCCACTGTCATAAAAAACAGCCCTGTAGGTCTCAATACCGCCAGGGCTTTCTTTATGTGCTTATTCTTGATCGGGTTCATCCTTTTCCTGTTCCATCGTTCTTCTTTTCGCCATCAAGGTGTCCATAAGGCTCTGCTTCGGATTTTTCATGATGAATAGAAAAGACAGAATAACGATGAGGACGCCTACAATTCTAATAATTGTATCCATACTTACAATCCTTTCTTCTGTTCTGCCCCAAAATCAGACAGCCAGTTTTACACAAAAGAAAACTGCACCTGCGACAATCAGGATACCGGCTGCCAGCAGAACCTTGTGCCATGTTTTCAGCTTTGCTACAGGAACAGCGTTTAAATTTATAGTGCCTTTCTGCTCTTGCTCAATCAGACCCTCTCGTCTTTGCCTGCGATTTTCCTTAGCCACATAATCCGCAACTGCTTCTTTACTAGACGCTTTGTATGCACCGTATTTCTCCAGATAATCACCGATGGCTTTCAATGGATCCTTTCCCATCCTGATTCACCTCTTTTCTCACCGATCTTCATTGCGCAATCTTCATACATGCAATGATTGCAATTACAACAATTCCGACAATGATAGCGATTCCCCAGACATTAATTCTGAGCCTCTGTTTCTTTGTTTCCGCATCGGGTTTTTCTCGCAAATTAATCGTATTAAAATTATCTTCGTCGATGACGCCGTCCGCTCTCTGCTCTTGGTTTTTCTGCTTCACATAGGTTTTCATTTCCTCTTCAGATGATGCACCCCAATACTTTGCGTTTTCCAGGTTATCAAGTAATTCTTTATTTGGATCCTTTTCCATCCCGGCTCACCTCTTTTCCTTTGTTCCCGTTAAGTCTAGTATATAACAAGTTTTCTAAAAACTCAATTTATTCTCCGACTACGTCCCTGATGACTCTCAAAGCATTGAGGCTGCAGATTTTCTCAATTTCGTCATCACTGAATTTCTTTTCCATTTCTGCCAGCAGCCTGCCAAAACCGCTGTAATTGACTAGTTCGCCGTTATCGTCAATGCCGTCAAAATCAGACCCGAAGCCGATTGCCTCAATTCCTGCTTTGTCTCTCATATGGAGCAAATGACCGATAATCTGCTCTATGGTCGCATGTTCCGAACCCTCCCGCAGAAAAGAGCATTCAAAGTTGATGCCGACCATTCCGCCGCAGTTTCCGAGGGACCGTAGCTGCTCATCGGTCAAATTTCTCTTGTTGTTGCAGAGCGCTCTTGCGCAGGAATGAGATGCAACAAAAGGTTTCTTGCTGTATTTTGCCACGTCGTAGAAGCCTCCCTCGGACATATGAGATACATCGACGATCATGCCCAATTCATTCATCCGTTCCACCACCTCGATGCCAAAGGCTTTGAGCCCCTTTTGATGGATCTCAGGATCGTCACTGCAAGGGTAACCGACAGAATTCTCATAACCCCACATCAAAGTCAGCAACCTGACGCCCATGTCATAGACCTCTTCAACCCTTTCCATCTTTCCGTCGATGAACACGCCGTCCTCTACGGTCAGAACGGCAGACAAAAGCCCTGCGTCTCGGTTTCTTCTAATCTCCCTGGCACTGAATGCCGGTCTGATGATATCTGGGTAGGTCTCCATCTGTTTCGTATAATACCTGTAAATTCCCTTCAAAATATCATAGGGATCCATCGTCTCCATCTCTTGTCTTGACAGATACATGGCAAAGAACTGCGCCATGGAATCGTTTTCCTTCAGCAGTTTCAGATTGATAGAAGTTTCCCCATCAAAGAAACTTCGTTCTGGATGCCTCCACCCCTCAATCAGGGTATCACAATGCATATCAATAATTCTCATATTCTCGTCCTCCTCAAGTCTAAAGCAACGCAATGCTGCTGCCACCTGTTCTATATAATTATATAAAAGCAATTATTATGCCAAAATATAGCAAAATCGGCACAGTAATTGCATTATAATATATTCATGAAATCAAATCAACCAGAGGGAGGTCAATCATGACATACGACATACAAGAATTACAAGCAAAAGTGGATGATATCTTTGCACAAGTTGTCACTTTACGCAGGCAGCTTCACATGCATCCTGAACTCAGCGAGCATGAGGTGAACACCAGCCAGCTCATCCAAAATGAACTGGCAAGACTTGAAATTCCTTATCAAAGCGATATTGCAGGCCACGGCATCTGTGCAACAATCTATGGGAAAGATAAATCCCACGGCGTAGGTCTGCGGGCAGATATGGACGCTCTGCCACTGACCGAAATGGCGGACGTACCGTTTAAGTCTAAGGAACCAGGCGTCATGCATGGCTGCGGACATGATATCCATACAGCCATTCTCTTAGGCACTGCCCGCATTTTAAACGAGATGAAAGAGGATTTATCCGGTTCCGTCCAACTGCTATTCCAGCCCTCTGAAGAAACGATCGGTGGTGCAGAGCAGATGATCGGTGCAGGCTGCCTAGAAAACCCCCGTGTTTCCAGTGTAATCGGCCTTCACGTAGACACCGCCGTTGACGCAGGGTGCGTTCAATTTATCCCCGGCGCTATGAATGCAGCTTCTTGTGAATTTTATGTTACAGTTACAGGGAAATCCTGCCACGGCGCCCATCCCTCGGAGGGCATCGACTCCCTGCTTGCTTCCTGTACCATGATCAGCTCCCTTCAGTCTATCATTACCAGAAAAATTGACCCGGCAGAAGCCGCTTTAATCACGGTAGGACAATTTCACAGCGGGACGAAAAATAACATCATTTCTGGTGAAAGTAAGTTTTCTGGCATTATCCGCACACTGAACATGGAAAACCGCAGTTTTATCAAAGAACAGATTGAGGAAATCTGTAAATCCACCGCCCGCGCCTACGGGGCGTCCTGCAGTCTAGAATTTCATGATAGCTACCCTTCCCTGGAAAACGACGACCAGTTGCTGGCGTGGATCAAACCTGTCTGTGAGGAAGTCTTAGGCAAGGATCACGTGCTTCTTTGCACAAAACCCAGCCTGGGAGCTGACGACTTTGCTTACTTCTGCCACGGCACCAGGGGGCTTTACTATAACATCGGTGCCCGCAGGCCAGGAGAAAAAAACGCCTATCCCATTCACAACAATCGATTTAACCCGGATGAGGCATGCATCAAAACGGGCATTTTGACAGAAGTTCTCGCTGTTTTAACAGTCTTAAAGGAGGAAAGCAGACAATGGTAGAAAGAGAAGATTTGAGAGACACACAGATTATCGTGGATTTAGATAAAATTGAAGAAAACGTGCGGCTGATTAATAACATCGTAGGCGAGGAAATTTCAGTAATGGCTGTGGTCAAGGCCAACGGCTACGGCCACGGCGCCGTCTCTATCGCACCTACCTTAATGCAGTGCGGTGTCAAGTATCTGGCAGTGGCCACTCTGACAGAAGCCTTGGAGCTGAGAGCAGTTTTTCCAAGCTACCCTCTCTTTATTCTGGGTCATACCCCCGACAGGCTGCTGCACTACGTCGTCGAAAAAAATATCACCCAGACGATATTTTCCCTAGAGCAGGCTCAGCTTCTGGGTTCTCTGGCAAAAGTGCTGAACAAGACTGCCCGGGTCCATATCAAAGTGGATACCGGCTTCCACCGACTGGGAAAAAGCCCTTCTGCGTCCTTTGCCGATGAAGTCTGCAAAATCTGCGCTGTTGCAAACGTAGAGGCAGAAGGCATTTTCAGCCACCTTGCGCTCGTAAACGAAGAGGAAAACGAGAAGCAGTACCGGCTTTTCTGTGATTTTATTGAAAGCCTGGAATCCCGGGGATGCCACTTTAAGTATAAACACATCGCAGACAGCATTGCCACGGTAGACTATCCACGCTATCGAATGAACATGGTCAGACCTGGTGCTCTGATTTACGGAATGCGTGGATTCCACATCGGCTTCCTGCCAGTACAGCAGGTTTTGACATTCCGCACTGCCATTTCGGAGCTGCACGCCGTTCCAAAGGGACAAGGCGTTGGCTACGACTATCTTTGGAAAGCGCCGCGAGACAGTATCGTCGCCACACTGCCATTCGGTTATGCTGACGGCTATCCCCGCAACCTGCGTGACGAAGGATATGTAATCATAAACGGTGTCAAAGCCCCGCTTATCGGTGTTATCTGCATGGATCAGTGCATGGCTGATGTGACCGAAGTTCCAAATGTGACCGTAGGCATGGAGGCCATCATATACGGGGACGGAGAAGATGGTTCTATGACCATAGACAAAGCGGCCAAACTGGCAGGAACCAATAAGAACGATATCATCGCTCGCCTTCCAGCCCGACCGCCAAGAAAATACATTTCAAAGAAAGTAACTTTAGAATAAAGGATTATAAAAGCCTGCTGCGGAATTAAATACGGCCTGTCTCACTGCCATCAACTCCTCCATATTCGCCGCCGCGACAGCTACCGTCATGGCGTCGCCCCGCCTGATGCCAGGTACTCTCATTGCCCCATCGGCTAAATTAACCTGCTGAAAGGTAATTTCCATTTCAGGAGAACTCGGCACAGCCACAGGCTTTTTTTCTTTTGCCTGTCTGACTGCCTTCTCTGCAGCTTCTACCAGCAGGTCCTGCGTCTTAATCCTCGGCAGACATCTGGCACAAAACCTTCCTTCTGCATATTTTACGACCACCGTCTCCACGTCCTGATAAAAGTCTTTTGCCTCTTTTTCCAGGGCTTGGTCGCCTGTAGCCATAATCAGTGGAACCTCTTTTTCCGCCGCAAATAAAGCGTTAAAACCCAGTTCGCCTACACTCATGCCGTTGACCCTCAAATCACGAATCATAGATGGGCTGAAGGTATGATCTAAAATGGCGTTCTGCGTACCGAATTTTGCGTGATATCCCAGGAGAATCAGACCGTCAAAACTCTCATCGAGGCCATGAACCATGGAATTGGCTCTGGTATCTCCGCGCACCAGCTGTGCTCTGTCGTCCAGCTGCTCTACCTTGATATTTGCCGATACATTGTGAGAATCGCAGACGATTACTTCCGTTGCGCCGCCGGCAAAAGCACCGCTGACGACTGCGTTGACCTCTTCCGTCATAAAAACTCTGGCCTGCTGATAACCGCCGCCGACTTCCTCCACGTCTTCTGGGGCGACAACGCCATTGACGCCTTCTAAATCCGCCGAAATAAATATTTTCATACTCTTTCCTCCGCCTTTTTTAATATTTGATGTTGTACTTTTTCAGTTTATCGTAGAATACAGTTCGGGACATATCCAGTTCGTCCATAGCTTTCTGTTTGTCACCGTTATATTTGATCATGGTCATCTCCAGAATTCGCTCTTCTTCTTTGGCCAGCATCTCTTTCATAGTCGTCGGAATCGCTCCTTTGCCGATACGCAGATGTTCTGAATAAATGATGTTAGACTCACAGAGGGTAATCGCTCTCTCTATTGCATTCTCTAATTCCCTTACGTTCCCCGGCCAATTATAAGAAATCAGCTTCTGGAGGGCTTCGCCAGAAAACTGTTTCGGCTCCAGACCATAGGTATCGCAGGCTTTCTTCAAAATCTGGTTAATCAGCAGATACAGATCCGCCTTTCGTTCTCTGATTGGCGGAATGTCGATGGGAAATACGTTGATGCGATAAAAGAGATCCTGTCTAAAATGTCCCATTGCCACCTCCTCTTCAAGATTTGTATTGGTGGCCGCAATGACCCTCACATCTACTTTAATCGGTTTTGACGAACCGACGCGGTAGATAATCTTGTTCTGTAGTACGTAGAGCAGCTTTACTTGAATATCGAGAGGGATTTCTCCGATTTCGTCCAGAAAAATGGTGCCCCGGTTCGCCGCCTCAAAGAAGCCAAGCTTACCTTCTGTTTTCGCACCTGTAAAGGTACCCAAAGAGCTCGCTTTCAAAAAGGGTCGGTGCAATGGCATTGCAGTTAACCTCCACAAAGGGTGAATCAGGATTCCCCATCATATGAATTTCTCTCGCCAGTTTAGATTTTCCTGTGCCGCTTTCTCCAGTGATGATGACATTAAATCTGTTTTTGGAAGCTTTATAGGCCATGTATTTTACTTCTCGTGCCTTGTGGCTTTTCCCCACGAAACCTTCAAAAGCATTTTCTGGATAAGACAGCTCAGTTTCGGTCTTATCCTCATTCTTAGCCTCAATCTGCTTGATAATCTCATTTCTATCGTCTAACAGATTTTCCAAATGCTCTGCATCTTGAATCAATAGAAACACGCCCTCTATGTGATTGCTCTCTGCCTTGCGCCAAGGAACAATGTTGCAGATAAATGGCCTTTTGTTGATTTCATATAGGTGATTGCGGATTTGCTCCTCCTGACCCGCCAAGACGGCAAAAAGGCGTTCTGACAATGTGGATTGGTCGAAGAGGTCCAAAAAACGCCGGCCTGTCACGTCCAAATCGGTATCCTCCGGGTCTTTGCCAAAGTAGCGCTGCCCGCGCAGCAGATTTCCCGCGTCTTCATTCCTGATGCTGTATCCTTTGGCCTGAAAGAATTTAATGTCTCCCGTGGTCCCATCGATGATAACCATGTTTCCTACAGAAGAATAATAATTCAGCTTATAGTTGACATCGTTGACGACAATCAAGGTCTCTTTCTTTTCAGTGTCAATGGAGGCTGCAATATGGAAACCAAAATAGTTAACATCCAGGCACATAGGTATATTTAGCTGGTGTTCCCGCAGATACTTGATTTCCGGTTCAATCTTTTTATTCTTATATACACCCACTGCCACCAGCATATCTCCGTCGCGGATATCCATATCATTGATATTCAGCAGCGCCAGTTCTTCTCTGCCCAAATTGCCATCGTCTTCCCCCAGTTTATTATCTGCGATGATGACGATATCTCCCTCTGCAATCTGTCCCGCTTCGTGGCTCACATGGGCATCAATGACGATTCCCGTGATTTCCTTGGCCTTTCTGTTGCAAATCTGAATCTTCTGCGCAGCATCGACGTATACGATACCCTGATTCATACTGTCCATCAATAATTCAATTGCTTTTGCGTCGTAGTTGTCCATTGTTACCTCATTTCGTGAAAAATCTCTCTGGCGGACCATACCGCAAGGAACTAAAAAAGTACACCAATATTACAATGCAAGAAATAGACCAAGACATTACTTTTTAAAGCCCTCTATCACATGATTTTTAAATGCCAGGTAAGCGCCTGACAGCCGCCGCTTTTTCGGGTAAGCCAGAAATGTTAGAATCTCCTGCTTTGGTTTGATAGGAATTGCAGCGATTTCCTCATTTTCATAGACTTTACCTGCGCAGTCGGTCACCAGGCTGATACCGATATCCTCTTTTACCATGTCCAGCATCATATTCAATTCTCCTGTCAGCAAAGGCAGACCGCCTAATTCTGAAAGCCTTATCACATCTTTCTTCGCATACGAATTCCGCCTGCTGACCAAAACGTTCAAGTTTTCTTCTGAAAGTGTCTCGTATTTCACCCAGGATTTCGGGATTTTTTCCAAGCTGGATTTGAGGATTGCAAAATCCAGTTCTCCTGTCTCCAACTTTTCGTATGCCCTGTCAATTTCCTCTGTTTTGATACTGCCGACTACATTATGGTTGGCAGCAAAAAAAGAATCTATCACGGCGGTCAAGCCTGCTGCCTCATAGAATGGAAACACGCCTACTTTGATTACCGTCTTGTCTTTGGTCGTGCTTTGGTTAAAAGCTGCCATTAATCTGTCTATGGATTCCACCACATCTTTTGCATAAGCGCAGAATTTTTCGCCATCCTTTGTCAAAGCCACACTGTGGGTATCTCTCTTGAATAGCCTGACCTGCAGTTCCTCTTCTAAAGCGCTGATCTGCTGTGATATAGCTGGCTGCGTGATAAATTGCGCATTTGCCGCCTTTGAAAAACTATTGAACTTTGCCACTTCCAGCACGTAATATAATTGTCTGATTTCCACGAGTCTACCTCCTCTAGCCTGCAGTTATTCGTTGTCCTTATCATTGTATTATATCCAATTATATCCTTCTCCGCAATTCATCACATATAATAAGTTCAGAAAGCAAAGGGTGTCAGCATTACGTGAGCCGGTTCCGTTTGCTTGGACGTTACCCTATTTCCTTAGTCCTTCTATATCCTGCCAGGCAGCATATCATATTGACTGCAATTCCAAGAAACAGCGGATCAAAGGGCAGATCGATCAGGTTCCCCACAATGACGGCAACTGGTCCGCCAATCATAGAGGCGATAACCGCCTCCCCTTTGATTCTGCCTTTCAGGAATAATGCGCAGCTGAACGGCAATACAACGACTGCACCTCGCAGCCCCATGGAGAGAAATCCCATATCGTTGATAATTGCATCCGAAGCCATACCACCGATTAGTGCCGCTGCAAAAAGGACTACGATGATTACGACCCTCGTCACAATCAGTTTATTTCTTTCATCATTTATCTTATCAGACAGTTTAGCTAAGATATCTTCTACCAAAATTACCGAAACGCCTAAAGACAACCCTGCTCCTCCCCCAACAATGGTTATCAAAAGTGTGCCCAATGCGACGCCACCGATCAGTTTCGGCATATAATGAACGATAAATGCTGGAAAGACCTGTGCCGTAGAGTCCAATTGAATCAAATCCTGCGGAATAACTTTTCCCATCTCCGTCAGCTGTGCCATCTCTTCTGCCGTGATACAATGACCTCGCATAAACAGTCCAATTGCGATGCAAGTGATGCCGATGGGCGGAATGAGAAAGGCTGCCAGCAGCGAACCTTTACGGGCTTTGTCATCTGTTTTAGCCGACCAGATGGCCTGCGCATAAGTCTGTGTAGACAGCACGCCCAAGACCAATGAAATTCCAGAACCGACATCCTTTGATATGCCGCGGGCAGTCAAGTTCATATACTGCTGACTCACATCGCCTTTATTCGTTATATCATAGAGATTTGCAATCTCTGTTTTCAATAACGTATGGTCCAGAAGTTCCAGCAGACCGCTGGCTCCTTTCGTCATCATCAGTACAAGGAACAGTCCAATGATGGAAACCCCATAGAGAAGTAGAAGTTTTACGATGCCGCCCATGCCAGCACCCCAGACGCCGCCAAAAATCACATAAATAATCATCAGAACAGCAGCGATTGTGATTGCAAGCCACTTGTCTACATCAAACAAGGTAGTTATCAATGCACAGGCTGAAACCACTTGTGATATGATGCTGATGATAATTCCGATAGAACTGAGTACAGATCCCAGACCTTCCGCTCGCGGCCCATATTCCTTGGCGATAACTTCCATCAAAGTCGTAGCACCCGACTGGCGCATCGGCTTTGCATACCCCCATGCTAAAATTGCACACCCGATGCCTGATCCAAGGGTAAACCACCAAGCAGAAAGGCCGTAGAGATATGCTAGCTGTGCAGTGCCGATGGTCGCCTGACCGCTGACTAAAGCTCCCATAATTGTACCGCACACAATCCAGGGTCCTGCACTTTGTCCTCCAGTAGAAAAATCACTGTCACCGCTCACCTTGGTACCAGAGTAAATGCCAACGCCGATAATTAAGGCGATTGTCATGATAATTCCAATAATATGTAATATTCCAATAGACATTTATACCACCTGCGATTCTGAAAAACAAGGCACACCCAAGCTGGGTATGCCTTGTATATTGCATGCAAGGATGAATCTAAAACAATCCTCCTCTGACCTATAGGATATTAATCGTCTTTTTCACGTTTGGCAGAATTTCCGTTGCCGTAGCCTCTTCACTGTGCTCTTCAATTTCTTCTGCAGCATCATCATAACGAACCAGATTTCCAGATCCGCCAACACAACCGCCAACACAGGCCATGCCCTCAATAAAATTATTCGGCAGCACGCCCTTATCTGCTCTGGCTAACGCCTGCTTGCACTTGTCGATACCGTCGCAGACAATCGGGTTGAATTCGAAATCGTGAATGTCCAGTTCTTTCAGCGCCTGGGTCACTGCCTCGGCAAGTCCGCCTGATTTGGCAAAAATTCTTCCATAATAGGACGCCTGGTTCCATTCCGTCTCTTCCTGTTCACGCAGAAGAATATCTCTGCTGTCAAAGAGGGCCTGCAGTTCTTCAAAGGTAATCGCATAATCGATATACTTGCGCACTTCCGGCTTTCTAACTTCTGCCTTCTTCGCAATACAAGGTCCGATAAATACGATTTTTGCCTCAGGATGGCCTTCTTTGACGAATTTAGCCAATTCTACCATCGGTGAAAAGTTATGAGAAATCTTTTCCTTCAGACCTGGGTACTTAGTCTCAATGTATTTTACGAATGCCGGACAACAGGAAGATGTCAAAAATCCCTTTTCTACCAGTTCCTGCGCTTCTTTTGTCGCTACCATATCTGCACCCAGCGCTACCTCGAGAACCTGTGCAAATCCCAGCTTCTTAATGCCAGTGATGACCTGTCCCAGGTTGGCGTAGAGAAACTGACTGGCGATGGATGGCGCTACAATGGCAATTGTCGGATTATTGGCGTCTTTACGCGTACTCTCCTTCAGAGAATTGATGACGTCTACGATACTGGATACGTCAACAGTCGCACCAAAAGGACAGTGGTACACACAGGTACCGCAGCTGATACATTTGTCGTAATCGATCATTGCCTCGCCGCCAGGTCCCATGGAAATCGCCTTGACTTTGCAGGCGTTCTCGCACGGTCTTTGGAAATTATGTATCGCGCTGTATTTGCAGGCCGTCGCACATCTGCCGCAGTCAACGCACTTATTCTTATCGATATGTGCATGATGCTTTGAATCGATTGTAATCGCCCCTAATTTGCAGGCGTCAATGCAGCCGTGAGCCAGACAGCCTCGGCAAAGATCTGTCACAACATATCCTGCCTCTGGACACTCGTCACAGGCGATGTCGATGACCTGTACGACACCGCTGGCTTTTCTACTTCCTCCGATGGCCAATCTGATTCGTTCAGCGATGACTGCTCTATCTTTATAGATACAGCATCTCTGCGGCGGTTCATCCTTTGGAATGACCTTGCTGGAAATTTCATTAAACTCTGCAAAAACGTCGTTGCCCCGCCATGTCTGAATGGCAACTTCACGAAGGACATTATACTTCCTTTCTTGAACTTTGTTGTCAAATAATTTCACTCTCTATGACCTCCAAATTAAATATTACTGATATCCAGATCTTCATCTGAAAGGTGTTTATACTCCTCGCCGTTCATTATATCATAAATGATCGGAACAATATAGAGCGTTAATAAAGTTGCATAAATTAATCCGCCGATGCAGACTAACGCTACTGGCTGCATCATATCTGTGCCGGACGAATTGCCGAAAGCCATGACAATCAAACCGAGTATGGTGGTCAGAGACGTCATCAAAATCGGTCTCATTCTGGTCATCCCTGCCTCTATGATCGCATCTTTCTTGGCAGACCCTGCGGCTCTGAGCTGATTGATATAGTCGACCAAAACGATACCGTTGTTAACGATAATACCTGTCAGCATGACCATACCAATCATGGCAATGACGCTGATTTCTTTACCCGTAATCAGAAGGGCCAGCAGTCCGCCGGTAAATGCCAGCGGTATGGTGAACATGATGATAAACGGTGATTTCAGCGACTGGAATTGAGCTACCATAATCAAGTAGACGAAAACGATGCCTAAAATCAACATCAGGACCAAGTCTCCCATGGCATCCATGATTGTCTCATTTTCACCTGTAAATTCTATAGTCGTACCTTTTGGCAATTCATATTGGTCAATCGCCTTCTCCGCCGCTGATGTCACCTTTGTTACATTGTAACCTTCTTTTAAAGTGCCTGTCACGTTGAGATATCTGCTCTGATTATCGCGGCCGATGGATTTCAGGGTTTCTTTTTCCTCCAGCTTTGCGATATCGTTCAGTTTGATTTTCTGTTCTTTCCCGTCCGCATCTTTTACGGTCAAAGTAAGGTTTTTCATCTCCTTTGGGGTCAGAGCTTCCTTCTGCTCAGAAGATACCATCACATCATAATCGTTGTCCTGCCACGTCACCGTCGTTGCCTTATCCTCATAAGTCATCGCATCTACAATCGCCGTATAGACCTGAGCAACTGTCAGTCCTCTCTTCATAGCGGCAGTCTTTTTTACAACAAAATGATATTCCTTATCGGACTCCTGAATGCCGCTCTCTACTTCGTCGATGCCTTTCACCTTTGCAAGCTCAGCACTGATACCCTTTGCCGCCTTTTGCAGATGATCAAGGTCGGCGCTGTATACATTAATGGACACGCCGGCTCCTCCAAGTGCTGTAGTAAAGTCTCCCGTAGAAGATCCTGACGCCGTCACGACCCCTTTTAGATCTTTACATGCATCATTGATTTTGTCAGCTACCCAGGTGCTCGTGTGCTCCATCTCTTCTTTTAGCATGATATAGAAGGAAACAGAAGCCTGTGAGGTGCCGCCGCCCATCATGCCGCCTGTGGATAAAATAGCGCCTACGGTGTCCACATCCTTGATACCTTCCATTTTTTTAATGGCTGTATCAGCTGTTTCTTTTGTCTCCTCCAGACTGCTTCCCTTTGGCATTTCCATTGTCGCCTGAATCTGCGGCGAACTCATCTCCGGCATGAAGATGAAACCACGCTGCAAGCTAAAATATACACTGCCAGCCAAAAGGATCACGGCCAGTACCAAAACCGGTGCCTTATGTTTCAATACATATCTGATTGACTGCTCATACTTTTTCAATACTGCCAGGTAATACTTTCCTTCTGTCTCTTTGGTATTTGCCAGCAGCTTTGACGACATCGCCGGTACAAGAGTCAGCGCGATAATCAGACTAGCAATTAATGTATACGCTACGGTCAGCGCCATATCGCTGAACAGCTGTCTCGTCAATCCGTCAGTAAATATAATCGGTACAAATACGCAGATTGTCGTCAATGTAGAGGCTGTAATCGCCGCGGCTACCTGTTTCGCACCTGCGACTGCCGCTTTCGGTGCCGGTACCCCCTGCCTGCGCAGTCTGACCGTGTTTTCAATTACGACTACCGAGTTATCGACCAGCATTCCGACAGATACGGCCAAGCCCGACATAGAAATCAGGTTTATGCTGATACCTGAGAAATACATCAGTAATATAGCAAAGATAATACTGATTGGAATGCTGCACAGAGTAATGATTGTCGGTTTGATGCCTCTGAGGAAGAGGAACAAAATCAAAATTGCAAACAGAGCCCCCCACAATAAGCTGCTGATAATGGAGTTAACGACTAATTTTATATAATCACCCTGATCCATCAGACTCGTAAAGCGCAGTCCGTCATGTTCTTTGCTGAGCTCTGCAAATTTGTCCTGTATGTTTTCGCAGACCTCTGCCGTGGCGTAGTTTGATTGCTTTGAAAAGGACAGGACGACGCCATCTTCTCCATTGATCTTTGCGTAGAGGTTGTCGGCATTGTCACTCATGAATACATCTGCCACGTCCTTTAAATAAATCTTACCGACACTGTCCACGCCTGAGTCAAAGAGAAATAGGTTCTTAGCCTGTACTTCCGTAGAAACATCGTCACCTACGCTGACAAGGTAGTTGGTGCCGCCCTCTTCTACATATCCTGCCGGCATGGAAAAATTCTGCCCTTGCAAAATTCCAGAAATCATTTCGGTGGTAATCTTGTCTCCAATTTTAGCCTGCTCTCTGGCCGTCTGTGCCTGTGAATCAAGCTGCGCCTGTGCAGTTTTCAGCTGTCCCTCTGCTTGAGAAAGCTCTGTTTTAGCGGTCTTAATTTTCCCCTCTGCAGTGGATAACTGTTTCTCTGTTTTGGCAAGCTTCTCTGCCTGTTCCTTGTACTGTTCCTCCGGAAGGAAGGGTTTTCCCTCTTCCAGCTGGGTTTTCGCCTTCTCTAGCTGTGCCTTCCCATCGTCAATTTTCTTCTGTTGATCGTCTAACTGGCTTTTGCCCTGCTGTACTTTTCCCTTCTGGGCGTCCAGCTCACTTTGCGCACTGGCAAGCTGTCCATTGACGCTGGCGAGAATTTTATTGTTAATCCTATCTATCTTATCCTGGCTGATGACCACATTTACTTTTTCTTCCAAAATACCAGAGGTATCGATACTGGCAACCCCAGTCGTGCCCTCCAATTGGTTCATCAAAGTATCGCTGACAAAAGAAGAAAGTTCAGCCCTGTCTTTCCCCTTGTAGTCTACTGCCGCAACACTGACAGGAATCATATTGGGATTGAGCTTCATGATCGTCGGCGTGCCGACAGTCTCTTCCCAATTCCCTTCTACTAAATTGATCTTCTGCAAAATATCCGAGGATACTGTATCCATATTGACGCTGTCCTCAAACTCCAGCATCACCATGGAATAGTTAGCATTGGAAACAGACTGTAAGTTCTTAATATCCGTTAACGTCGCCAGCCTCTGTTCCAGAGGCTTTGTAACATTATTTTCTACTTTTTCTGGTGTCGCCCCGGCATATGGGGTCACAACAATCACATATGGCATGTCGATATTCGGAAATAAATCCGGTGTCATCTTCGTGTAGGACACAATTCCTGTAACCAAGATGATAACGACTGCCACAAATACGGTAAACGGCTTCTTAACACTAAATTTAGACATCGATTTTCCCTTTCTCTGTTCCTCGCTTAATCATTTCCAGCTGACCTAAAAATTCTGCTCTTACTCTATCCGCATGACTGATATCGTGCAGGCATTCCGCCGCTGCATTCTTCAATAATAGGAAAAGCAGTCGGGCTAATAAAATCAGTTCACCGTCTTCATCGTTTTTCAGCAGCGTTCTATCTGTTCCCTTCACAAGAATCTCGACAATTTCATTTTGAAGGTTCAAGATAAAGTCCAAAGTGCATTCGTTCTTGTCCGCTTCTCCGATGATATTTTTCATGCCCTGTTGATTTCGCTCGTCTCCGCCGAGGACGATCACGCCGTCCAACACACGGCTGACCGCTGCAAATATATCGCCCTTGCAGACTTGCAGGCTATCTCTAATCCCGTCTTTTAAGACATTTATGTAGTCAGAAAGCATGTACTGAATCAGGTCGTGCTTGTCGTCAAAATACTGATAAAAGCTTCCCCGGGAAATATCCGCTCTCTGTATGATTTTGTTGATAGACATCTCGCTGGCCGGCACGCGTACGATTTCCTCCGAGGCAGCATCGAGAATCCGTTTTTTCTTATCTGTCGGCAGATTATAAAATGTTTCCTTTGGCATATTTCCTCCGTTAATGGCAACTCCATTCAGCTAATTTGGGCGCATCGCGGTACCAAAATGACACCCTGTCACATGCTAATTATTATATGCGCCCAAGGTGTCTCCTGTCAATATGATTCAGGTTAGATATCACTGCATCTTTTTACCTATTTTCCATACAGCATCTACTGCTCTATCAATCTCCCTGCGGGTGTTAAACGGTCCGACGCTGAGCCTCACTGCGCCAGTCTCCCAAGTGCCGATGGTCTTGTGTGCCAGACCTGCACAGTGATATCCGCCCCGTACTGCAATGCCGTAATCTCTGTTCAGCAGTGCTGTAACCTCTTCACATTCCACATTTCTGATATTGAACAGACTGATGCCCGTCTTGCCAGCTGGCACAGGTCCATACATATCGATGAAGTTCATATTTCTGATTCTATCGTCAAAACGCTTGATCAGCTCTCTTTCATAAAACTCTATGGTCTGGATACCCACCTTTTCGATGAATCTAGCACTGTATCCCAGCCCGATAATGCCCGGCGCATTGATAGTGCCAGACTCATAACCTTCCGGAAAATCGCAAGGCTGCACACGGCTTCTGGATTCTGTACCGGTACCTCCGCAAATCAAAGGTTTGATTTCAATATCCGGCGCTACGTAGAGGGCGCCTGTTCCAAGAGGACCCAGAAGGCCTTTGTGACCTGGAAAAGCCAACATGGATATATTGCATTTTTCTACATCGATGGGCATGCAGCCTCCGCATTGCGCTGCATCTAACATAAAGGGAATATTGCATTGTGCAGCAAGCCTGCCAATCTTCTCGACCGGCATGATGGTTCCTGTCACATTGGATGCACCTGTAACTACAATCAGTCTTGTCGTCTCAGTGATGGCAGCACGAATGGCATCTGCAGAGACAAAGCCTTCCTCATCGCCTTTTACGATAGTATGGCTGATTCCCGCATCTTCCAGCTGCTTGAGCGGGCGCAGCACAGAGTTGTGTTCCATAGATGTGGTGACGACATGATCTCCTTCTTTTAAAAATCCCAAAAGACCGGCGTTCAGTGCTTCTGTCGTATTCTTTGTAAAAGTCAGCCGTCCTGGATCCTTAATATTAAAAACCTTAGCAATGCTTTTTCTCGCTTCGTATACTTTTTCTCCCGTTTTCATGGACATATAATGTCCCGATCTGCCGGGATTTCCGCAATAGTTCTGTATGCAGTCCTCCATTTCCGCACTCATGCCTCTGGGTTTTGGAAAAGAAGTTGCGCCGTTATCAAAATATATCATCTGCTTCACCTCGCAAAAAATGGCTGGCGCCATTCTGCTAGAGAATCCTAGGTTCCCTTCGGCGCCCGCTTTGCCGGCGGAACCCTCCTTTGGACGGCGAGGGAATTCCCCTCTGCGCACCCTGCTTTTACATTCATAGGAAATTATAAGAACGCAATTTCATATGAATGTAAAACAAAATGGAGAGCCACTGGCCCTCCATTATTTTATTCACTGCTCTATGAAATTGTGCTACGTTTTTTAAATCGCATCATCTTAGAGATCCCTTCGATGAATTGCGATACAAAAAACAGCCAGAAGAGAATTAAGAAAGCAAAGTGTACCCAAGGCGAGATGCTCCTGATCACTGCCGTCAGCAGCGTATTCAGATGGCAGACCAAAATGACACCGCCAGCTCCAAATAGCAGCGGGTGATACCATCGGAATGAAATCAGCTTTCCGCCGCAAAGGCCATTGACACAGCTCATTACCAGGATTTCTAAAATCGTGCCGATTGCCAGTCCTGCTAAAAAGGACATAAAAACCACATGATACATGGTCAGATAATTTATCGAAAACAGAATCAGAAGAGCCCCGATGCCATAAGACGGGCAATACGGCCCCCGGCAGATTCCGCGATTCTCATAGATTCCCTTTGTCAGTGCAGAACTGCAGATTCCTATGCCCCATCCGATGATTGAATAGATGGAGAATAGGAGCAGCAACTCATATAATTCGTATCCCATTCCCTTTACTCCCCGTGGCTGGAAATGCCGCTGCCGTTAATCGGTATGACTTCCCCACCCAAAATAGATTTTGATTTGATCATAACTTTAAAGACATCCTTTACCCTGGCGAGGACTTCTCTCACCTCTCGGGCAGGTTGTCCCGCATACTTCATCTGATCTGATGCTATGCCCATCACATGAAGACCTAACTTTTCTCCTATGTATAAGGATCTGTACTGATGATAAGTCTGTGTCACGACAATTAAATTGCTGGCCTGGAAGATTTTTTTCGCCCTGTACATAGAGTCATAGGTCGAAAATCCCGCATGATCGCAGAAAATATCTTCTTCCGGTACGCCTGCATCCTTCACGTAGTTCAGCATGACATGTATCTCATTGTGTTCCTTGGAACCATTATCCCCCGTGAGGAGAATCTTTGAGGCGACACCTGCCTGATACAGCATAATACCCGTATCCAGCCGATCTTTCAGCATCGGCGTCGGCGTCTCGTCGTCTTTGATGCCTGCGCCTAGTATCATGATACAGTCTGCACCAAAGTCTTTCATTTTATTTATTTCTGTGTTTAAAAAGGAATCCTTATTTTCGTTGATTGCATAAGCGATCTTGTCCTTTTCCTCGTTGACCACATGATTATTGATCATCATTCCTACGATTCCCATTAAAACTGCAAGAAAGATAATCAAAAATAACAGCCTCCCTAAAAACTTTTTAATCTCTTCCACCCCCGTATACATTTTTGCAAATTGCAGGAAAATATGTTACAATTTGATTATTCGCTAGTGTATAGTATAACATAGAAGGAAATTTTTTGTTATGGAATTATTGGCTTCTCGAAAAAAACATCCGCATGATACGATTGTAAAAGTTGGCAAGGTCTGCTTCGGTGATGGAAGTCTGGCTGCTATCGCCGGCCCCTGTACCGTCGAATCGAAAGAACAGCTTTTTACCATTGCTGATGCGGTCAAAGTCTCTGGCGCTGATTTGCTGCGCGGCGGCGCATATAAGCCAAGAACTTCTCCCTATACTTTCCGCGGGCTAGGTCCCGAAGGTCTCTCCTACCTGTTGGAAGCCGGCAAGCGAACCGGTCTTCCCGTGGTATCAGAAATCATGGAGGCCGCAGATATCCCCCTCTTTGATGATATTGACCTGATCCAAGTAGGGGCCAAGAATATGCAGAACTATCCGTTGCTTGAAGCTTTGGGGAAATTGAACAAACCGATTTTATTGAAACGGGGAAGCGGAAATACGATTGAAGAACTGCTGTACAGCGCAGAATATATATTAACTAATGGCAATCCAAACGTCATATTGTGTGAAAGAGGCATCCGCACTTTTGAGCCGATGACTCGCAACACTTTTGATATCAATGCGATTCCCCTTCTCAAAGAACTGACTCATCTGCCGGTTGTGGCAGATCCCAGCCATGGAACGGGAATCTCCTCCATCGTTACGCCAGTTACCCACGCTGCCATCGCCGCAGGCTGTGACGGTATCATGGTAGAAGTGCACAATGATCCGCCGTCCGCTCTGTGTGACGGCCGTCAAGCCGTAGATTTAGACGGCTTTGCCCAATTAATGTTAGGAGCAAGAGAATATGAAAAAATTCGTTGTATCTACAGCAACACCTTATGATATCATAATCGGAAAAGATTTGATTAAAGATGCGGGCGTATACATCAATACCTGCATTCCTCCATGCAAACTTTGTGTAATCACTGACAGTACTGTCAACAATATCTACGCCCAGGTGCTTTTGACTTCACTGATGGAGCACGGATATCAAACTTCCAAAATTGTATTTCCTTCTGGTGAACATTCAAAAAATCTGAACACCTATTCTAATATCTTGGAGGCCCTGGCTGACGAGGGTCTTACCCGATCAGATGCAATCATCGCTCTCGGTGGCGGCGTTGTCGGTGACATGGCAGGCTTTGCTGCTGCTACCTACATGCGCGGCATTCCCTATGTGCAAATTCCAACAACCTATATGTCGGCGATTGACGCTTCTGTCGGCGGAAAAACGGGAATTAACTTACTCTGTGGCAAAAACTTAGCTGGTGCTTTCTGGCAGCCTGCTATGGTGCTTTGTGATTACAAGACATTTGACAGCCTGCCGGCAGTCAAACTGATGGACGGAATCGCAGAAGCCGTCAAAAGTGCTGTCGTCGCAGAGAGGGCCTTGATAGATCGCATCAAAGATAACGACTATGAATACGTCATTGAAAGATGCGTCTCTATAAAGAAGTCGGTCGTCGAAGCTGACGAAAGGGACGTCGGTCTCAGGCAGCTGCTCAACTTCGGTCATACCGTGGGGCACGGCATCGAAAAACTCAGTGCCTTTTCTATTTCTCACGGCCAGGCCGTGGCAAAGGGGATGGTTGTCGAAGCCAGGGCAGCATATAAATCAAATTTAACCAACGTGGATATCAGTGATTCTCTGACAGAAATTCTGACAGAAATGGGATTTGATCTTTCCGTAACTTATGCTGCGGATGAACTTTATCATTATGCGCTGATGGACAAGAAGATATCGGGAGACAAGATTACCATGGTAGTGCCCGAGTCCATAGGAAAATGCAGATTGCAGAAGATTTCTCTCTCGGAGCTGCGTAAGTTTATTGAATACGGTTTAGAAAAATAAAGGAGATATGAAAATGAGAAAAATTGTAGCAACAGAAAAAGCGCCTGCTGCCATCGGACCATACGCACAGGCAAATATTGTAGACGGCCTGATCTTTACATCCGGCCAGGTACCTCTTGATCCTGCCACTGGTCAACTAGTAGAGGGCGGCATCGAAGAGCAGACAAAACAGTCCTTAGAAAACATCAAAGCGATATTGGAAGCAGCCGGTTCTGGTATGGATAAAGTCGTCAAGACGACTTGCTTCCTAACAGATATGGATAACTTCGCGAAGATGAACGAGGTATATGCTGCATACTTCGCAGACGGCGCATATCCTTCCAGATCCGCATTTCAAGTAGGCGCGCTGCCAAAGGGCGCCATGGTGGAAATTGAAGCCATTGCGATGAAATAGGTGAAAGAAACGAATAGAATGAGTGCATAGGAGCGGCGCTCCGTTATGCACTCGTTTTTCATATTGTTAAGTAAAGCGATACTTTTCAGGAACTACATTTTCAGAAAGATGATTGTAAAGGAATTCTCCTAAGTGAAGAAGTTTTTAAAATTGCTCCCACTCTTTCACAGCCAACCGATGCATCTCCGATAATTCTTTGCTATTTTTGTGCAAAAGTGACTTAAGAAATATACTGATCAATAATAGCAGCACATATCTGGACTTTTTACTCTTCAAAAGCTTTTTCATAGTTTAATCACCCTCCTCGCCATCTGCCTGATCTGTTCATCATGGGTGACCAGAATGACGGTCTTCCCCCTTTGGTTCAAATCGCATAAGATGTCCATAACCATCTCTGCATTCCTCTTATCCAGCGACCCTGTCGGCTCGTCCGCCAAAATGATATTGCACTTCTTCAGAAACAGGCGGGCCAAAGCAATGCGCTGCTGCTCTCCGCCCGACAGCGTATAAACCTTGCTGTGAAGTTTCTCCTGCAGCCCCACTTTTTCCAGCGCCTCCATGATGCTGAACTCCGTCCGGTTCTGTTTAGATACAATCTCCAGGTTCTGTTCCACTGTCTTGTTTTCAATCAGGGCAAAATTTTGGAAGAGGAACCCGACTTCCGTACGGAAATATTGGAGCCTCTGTCTATTGGTCTTGTATTTGATGCCGTTGATCAATAATTCTCCCCCATCCAGCGGTTCGAGGAGGCCGATGATGTTTAAAAGAGTTGTCTTTCCTGCCCCACTGACACCGGAGAAGCAGACAAACTCGCCGTCTTCAATAACAAAATTAAAACCGTCAAACAAAACCTGGCCGCCGAATCTCTTTGTGATATTCTTCCCCTCGATCATATTCTTTCCCCTTTCAAAATAGATGATATGGTTCTTTTCTCAATCTTCTTTGCCCTCCAGAGGATATACGCCAGTTCCAGGAATAGTAGGAGCAGACCTGCTAAAACCAGCGGCACACCGCCCGGCATTTTTAAAATATTACTTAGGATCAGCGCTGTCAGGATACCGACAAGAGAACTGAATACAGTAGTTTTTAAAATACGTCTGTTCCTATTCAGCAATGTATAACCGTGAATCTTCTTTAGAGCCATTTCTACTGCGTTGAATTGGTACTCCAGACGAATGATAAACATGATCAGAGCCATCTCCAGAAATAGCAGAATGATGGAGAGAACCAGCAGCATCCTCATATTGCGTGACGCCATGTCCCAACTGTGGTTATAGACGTCAAGGACGTTGGATTTGGATATAATTTGGTCTTCAAGCTGAAATTCCCTAATAAAGGACTCCCATTCTTGTGTTGATATATCATACATGGTATCAAAAGTATAGTACCAATGATATCCCGTCAAATCCTTATTCATCCGAAAAATGGTATTGTTAAATAAAATAATGGGGTTCTCATATTGTACTGTCTCATATTCGTTATAACGATGTATTGCTGTTAGGGTAATGTCGCCATTGTAGGTTATAATTTTAGCCTCCCCATATTCATTCTGATCGAAGTAAAGACCCGCCATTTCTTTTGCATACTCATATTCTTGCGATTTTTTAGATATGAACGACGGTATTAAAACATATATTTGATCTTCGGTTGCTGAACTTATTGCCTGTTCTATAGGCTGACATTGTCTCTTGACTTCTTTTATGGCCTTCCGATTATTTAATATGACAGGATAAGTTTCTCCTAAGTTTCCAGTTAAATCCGCATAAATCAATGCCTTATTTTGAAATCGCTGGTAAAATTGATGATTCATGGCTGTATTATCATCATCTGATTTTCCTAGATGATTGTCCAACTTATATTCAGTATGGTAATAGCTATAGTCTTTATGTGCCTCAAAGAAATCTTTCTGTCGATAAAGATTGTATGCGTCCCTGATGATAACCACATTCCCTGCCAGAATCAATGTCACAAGCACCGTCGTCACGATTTTCAGCAGGTAGCTTGCCCGAAGAAGTCCTCTCCCATCATGGCCTCCAGCGATATCTTTCTTATAGTCGATTCGCAGGATTAGTGCATTGAGCAGGACATTAATAGCCAGGAAGGTAACAAAAAGTAAGATAACGAAGGATATTCTGAATTTCACGTTAGAAAATGGCTGCAGAAACTGCGGCAGCAACAGAAATAGTAAAGAAAAGCATGCTGTGTCAGCAAACGCATTTCTTACAAACATTCTTATTAGACTCTCCCCCAATATGATGCGGACCATGGTCTCTTTCTTGTAGTAGAGGATGCTGTAAAGTGTCACCATCAGCATTAGGCCAAAGATGAGTCCCCATACGGACAATAAATTAAGCCAAGTCTCCCGTTCAGATCCTTCTAACTTTGGAAAGCCTCCGCTGTACTGGTCAACCAGATCTGCTTTGAAAGAGCGGATGTCACCATATTTGGACTCATCCCCAACAAAATAGTAGGTGTCGAATTTCGTGACATCCCTGACATCTTTGAAAGCCTCGCAATGCACTCCAGCCTCCCCAAAAAAGAGGCTTTGATGCTTCCCCTCTTTGATTCCCATGGAGGCCAAATGCTGCAACGCACCTTTTGTTCCGTATATGGTTGTCTCTGTTTCATATGCTGAGTGGATATTTTGATCAACCACAAAGAAATCGACATCGTGTTTCTCTCCAGTTTGCACAAAATCCTGTATGATCTGATCGTCCGATACTTTCTTTGTAGGAATGTCAGTATAAAAGTTTGCCTGGTAACAGCTCTCCTGAAAGTTGTCCAGATATAGCATATACAATTCTCCGTTAAACAAAAAGCCGACGGACAGCAGTACAATAAATATCAGTATTTTGATTCTCTTCATAAAATACTCCCCTCTGTCCTAATACACCACATTTACAGGAGAATGTTTCTATTTAAGCAAAAAGCCAAAAGACGAAGCAAACAGCTTCGTCTTTTAGACAAGATTAGTGTTTCGGCACCGTGAAGGAGGCATTGTTGTAAAACCACTCGATACATACAGAGGTCCTCGCGCCGCCCTGGGAAGCGAAGGTCTTTATCTCGCACATAGACCAAAGCTTTGTATTCGGGTCCTGCTGTCTGATTCTCAGCCAGTGCATTTCCTGTGACTGACTGTAGACCGTATCATCTAGTACGACTTTAGTCGTGATTTGTGTATTATTCAGAGTCTGTGACTCGATAGATGCCCCGTCATAGATACTGGTTCGCCGGATATCTGCTAATACCGGTGACGCGGCGTTGGCAGCCTTTACAGAAAGACGTATCGCTGCAGCCGACGCATATTCAACAGTATAAACCAGACTTTGCAGCGGGATGTCAATGTAGCTGCCTGATGTTGAAAGATCTACATTATAAGAGTCTACCGCAGATTTCAGGTTTGGACTTGTAATATCCTGGCCTGCCGTCTTAAAGTTCACTTTATAGCTGGTCGGAGTCTCCTCTGCCACAGTAATTTCTGGTGCAGGTCCCGTACCTCCCGTCGGGCCTTGCACACCTTGTGCCCCCGTTGAACCCGTCGGACCGATGGGCAGAACAAAGTTTAACACAGTTCCCTCTTCTATAGGATTTGCCGTTACGTTTGCGGCTTCTCCACTCTCTACAGTGCCCACATTGACGACCGGCGTTGCCCCTATCGGACCAGTTGCGCCATCTGCTCCCGTATTTCCCGTTGCTCCCGTCGGGCCGGTCGCTCCATCTGCTCCCGTATTTCCCGTTGCTCCTGTCGGGCCGGTCGCTCCATCTGCTCCATCTGGTCCCGTATTCCCCGTTGCTCCCGTTGGGCCGGTCGCTCCATCTGCTCCCGTGTATCCTGTTGCTCCCGTCGGACCTGTTGCTCCATCTGCTCCCGTATTTCCTGTTGCTCCCGTCGGACCGGTCGGACCGTCTGCTCCATCTGGCCCCGTATTTCCTGTTGCTCCCGTTGGGCCAGTCGTTCCGTCTGCTCCCGTGTATCCTGTCGCTCCCGTCGGACCAGTCGCTCCGTCTGCTCCAGTGTTTCCTGTTGATCCTGTTGGGCCAGTCGCTCCGTCTGCTCCATCTGGCCCCGTATCTCCTGTTGCTCCCGTCGGGCCAGTTACGCCATCTGCACCTGTATTTCCCGTTGCTCCTGTTGGACCGGTCGCTCCAATGATACCTTGCAAGCCCTGTTCGCCCCGTGCTCCTGTCGGGCCAATTGGCAGGACAAAATCCAGGGCCACCCCCGTTTCTGTCGTATTCTCTGCCACAGAGGCGCTATCTCCAGGATTAACGCTTCCAACGGTGATCGTTGGCACGGCTCCAGTCCCTCCTGTCGGACCCTGGGGTACAGTAAAATCGAGGGCAATGCCAGTTTCAGTGCTGGTGGAGGTGACAAGGGCTGTACCGTCAACACTTGTGGTCACTGTTCCGACCGCAATTGTAGGAACCGCACCGGTTGCCCCTGCGGCGCCGGTTGGTCCAGTTAAGCCGCGATCCCCTTGAATGCCCTGTTCCCCTTGAGGACCTTGGCAGCCCATTTCTCCCTGCAGCCCCTGCGGACCAGTTGCACCCTGCAGCCCTTGTTCTCCCTGAGGGCCCTGCAGCCCCTGCGGACCGGCCGGTCCCATGTCTCCAAAATCACCTTTTGGACCTGCTGGCCCCACATCACCTGGGTCTCCCTTTGCGCCAATCGGTCCACGTTCACCTTGGATACCTTGAGGACCAGGATTTCCTCGTACGCCTTGCGGCCCCATTGCACCGTGATCTCCCTTTGGACCTGCATCGCCGCGAACACCTTCGGGCCTTGCGGACCGGTGGGTCCGTACATACCTCTTGGTCCTGCAGGCCCCGGACAGCCCGGATCACCTTTTAGTCCCTGGGGACCCTGTGCACCTCGCTCGCCTCTTGGCCCCTGCGGACCTTGCGGACCAGGGTTTCCCTGAGGGCCCTGATAATACACAGTATCGTCACTATTTTCAGAGACACAGCCGCACGGCGTATTTATGTTGGCAAAGTTATTTTTATATGAAATCATTTTTCTTCATTCCTTTCATGCTTTCAGGCAATCTACTGCCATACTATATAATATGTGTTCCGTACGGTTTTGGCTTTTAAATAAAAAGCTGCCGCTGACAGCAGGATATTTATCCTCCCGTCATGTGGCAGCATCTAATCTTATATACTGATGTTATCTACATTTCTTATCAAAGCCCTTTCTGTATGGTTCTCTGGATGATATTGTCCTGAATTTCTTTACCAAGCTCCACGAAGTAAGCGGAATATCCCGCTACGCGAACAATGATGTTTCTGTACTTTTCGGGTTCCTTCTGTGCAGCCAAAAGAGTTTCATCGTCCAAAACATTGATCTGAATGTGATATCCGCCCTGTGCAAAATGAGCTCGAAACACGCTTTCTATGATGTCGAGACCTTTTTCTCCGGCAGCAATGGTCGGGTCAAACCTTTGATTGAGCAGCATTCCGCTCTGCGGAACAAGTTCGTCGCAGGCAGCGAGAGAGTTTACAACGGCGGTAGGCCCGTTGACATCCATACCGATCATCGGGGACGCATTGTCTGCAAGAGGGCTGTATGCCAGCCTGCCGTCAGGCATAGCCCCTACATTTTTACCCATTTCAACATTGTATACGACTGTCGCATGTAAGCTGGTCCATTGACCACCGTAGGCATCCTTGAACCTCTTCATGGATCTGTCAATCGTATCCACAAACCATTCTCCATATTTGTCAGCCTGTTCAATATTATTTCCAAATTTCGGTGCCTTGTTGATCAAAAGCTGCCGCATATTTTCTTTTCCATCAAAATTCGTATCAATCAAAGCGAGTAACTCGTCCATGCTGAGATAATGCTTACTAAATACACATTCTTCCATGGCGGCAAAGGAGTCGATCAGGTTTGCCATGCTTGCAATAGAAACAGTCGTATAGTGATGGTCTGAGCCCTTTTGCTGGAGCATCTTCCCTTTTTCGATGCAGCCCACAGAGAAGCAGGAAGCCGTAATCGTAGGCAGTGTAAAGGCATGGCCGCCTAACGTCGCATTGGCAAGGTTGATCATTTTCTCCATAAAGAAATCCAGCTGCGTCTCAAATGCTTTCATCACATCTTTGATGCAGGTAAATTCTCTAGGGTCTCCAGTTTTGATACCCAGCTGTTTCTTGGAAATTGGATCGTAACCGTTATGCAGCGTGATTTCCAATATTTTGTTGACGTTGAAGTTCGCTGAATTTGTCTGAAAATCCGTGATGCCGCAGACAACCGGTTCAATGCAGCCGCAGATACCCCAGTTCCTAGCTTCCTTGAGGGTAAATCCCAGGCTCAGCAGATAGGTAATGGCGGCGGTATCGTTATAAAACGCCGGATGTCCCCCGGAGTCTCTGGCAGCTTTGATCGCTAAGCGGAAAGTCTCTTCGTTTACGCTCGGATGGAACCGGAAGGAAATACAAGGCTCATCGGTCTGCAGATCAAGCAGGCAGCGCAGAAATACATTGGTCAGTTCGTTACAGGCATCTCTCCCGTTTTCCTTGACACCGCCCAGCATGACATGCATCCAGAGCGGGCATCCCGGAACTGCGATGGATTCCTTGTACTGACGGATATTCCACAGTTCAGCAATCTTCAGCTTGAACTCGTGAATGATTTCCTGGAAATACACCTCGTCTTTCCCTTCTGCCGTTTCCTTTTCAAAGAAGGGATACATATATTGGTCAAAACGCCCCAGGCAGTGATCGCCGCCTGCAGCCTCAAGCACGATAGAAAGATGCGTGAACCATACCAGTTGTGCAGCCTGTAAGAAAGACTTTGGGGCGAACTCTGGCACTGTCCTGCAGTTTTCCGCCATGGTCAGAAGCTCCTGCTTTCTTCTTTTGTCTGTACATTCTGCAGCTTGTTGCTCCGCTAAATCTGCATATCGATGTGCAAAGCTGATAATTCCTTCCATTACAATAATCATGGCTTCCCAGTTGATCCTCTGTTCCATGTCATAGACATCTTTGCAGACAAAAGCTGCAAGCTTCTCTTTACATTGATCAATATAGCGGCGATATCCGTATTTGATCAAGTTATCGTAGTCTGGTGTGTGATTCATGGTCGATTGATTGGAAACGCCGTGTGTGAAGACAAGCGCATCTACCATGTCCTTCACATCGTCGTCTTCCAGTTTTACTGCAAAGTCTCCAAAGGTGTTCCCATGCCACTTTTCGACGATCTGCTTGAGTTCCTCTTTTTCCTCTTCGTTTCTAAAGTGAAGGCGGTCAGAGACTCTTTGATCGAGTGTTTCAAAGTCGTCATATAACCACTTCGTGACGTCCGGATGAAGGGGCACTGCCTGAATGCGATCTCCCGCATGACCTGCAATCTGCGACTCCGGATCGATAAAAATCTTTTTGTTTTCTAAGAAGTATCTGAACGCCTTCGCTCTTCTCAAGATATAGTTGTCCATTGAAGGCTGACTATAGAATTCCGTCATCAGTCTTGCGCGATCGAGATCAATCGTCGGGTCCGCATTGCGAACTTTATCATTCAGTCTTACAATTCTCTGTGTTAACATTTTATACCCTCCTTTTTGTTGTCTTTCATATAAAAGCTATATTTACCGTATTTATTTAAAACAGCATTTGCGATTCCGGTAAGCTGCATCATTTTCTCATCTGACGGCGGTTCCGTACCTTTCAAATCATAGGTTCTCCCCAAAGCCGCATACTTGGATTCTCCAAAATTGTGATACCTCAAAAGCTCGTATTCCCTCACAGTAGGAAGTTGGCAGATAAACTCTGCAATGCCTTTTATGTTCTCTGGTGTATCAGTGTATCCTGGTACAACAGGCGTCCTGATCGTCAGCGGGATGCCATATTCCGAGATTCGTTTCATGTTGTCCAATATCACTTCGTTACTCCCGCCCGTGACCGCTTCATGTTTTTGGGAATCTATAATTTTGATGTCCATAAACATCGAGTTTATATAGGGGAGCGCATTTTTAAAACTGTCAAAAGCGCTGTAACCACAACTTTCGATACACACATCGATACGGTTCTGCTGGCACTTCTTAGCGATTTGCTCCAAATATTTTCCATAGGTTAAGGGTTCACCTCCTGAAAATGTGACGCCCCCTCCTTTAATGTCGTAAAAGATTTTGTCCTTGTTGATTTCCTCAAACAGTTCATCGATTGTATAGTCTTTTCCTACCAACTTTTTAGCCTCCGCATAACAGATATCCGTACATTCCGTGCATTCATCTGGACAAAATGATCTGTCAATGTGCCCTCCTCCGTCTATCGTCTGCTTAGGGCAGTGTTTCATACAAAGTCCGCAGCCGATACATTTAGACGGATATTCTGTAACCTCGCGATGATAGGACTGTGATTCGGGGTTGGCGCACCACGGACATCTAAGCGGGCAGCCTTTGAAAAAAACAAGCGTGCGGATTCCGTGTCCGTCATGAATAGAACATTTTTGAACGTTAAATATCATAGAGATTTCTCCTTATATTCTTTTGACCGTGAAATCACCCCAGATACATGCCACCGTTTGCATGGATGACCTGCCCCGTAATGTAACTCGCTTTTTCAGAGGCTAGGAATACGATGGCGTTTGCAATCTCCTCAGGCTGGCCGATATGCCCCACAGGCAGTTTTTCCAGATACGCTTCCTTGCCAGCAGCAATCCTCTCTTTTGTCATTTCGGTTTCTGTAATGCCCGGTGCTACACAATTGAGGCGAATTCCTTCAGGACCAAGTTCACGGGCAAGGGTCCTTGTCAAACCGACCACTGCCGCCTTACTTGCGCTGTAATGGCTGTATCCCGGGCATCCATAAAATGCGTCCTGTGAAACAACACTTACCACGGAGCCTCTCGCTTTGATGATGTAGGGAATTGCCGAATGAATCACGTTATAGGCTCCGTTTAAATCTACGGAAATCGTCCTTTGCCATTTCTCTGGGGTCATGTCCACAAAAAAAGCCTCTTCAAAAATTGCAGCGCAGTGTACCAGTATATCAATCCCCCCTGCTTCTTCTGCCAAAGTCGAGATAGCCTGCTTTGACATTTCGTAATCGGCAATATCCATTGTCGCGATATATGATTGGCTGCCAAGTTGTTGTACCTGTTCGGCCATTTCCACAAGTGGTGCCTGTCTGCGTCCTGCCCCCAGGATCACAGCTCCTTCCCTTGCCATCTCTATGGCTGTCTGCCTGCCGATCCCCTGTCCTGCACCTGTGATCAAAACTTTTTTATTTTCTAACAGCATTTTAGTTCCTCCTTATGGAAGAGAATAAGAGGCGGCGGCGAACCGTCTCTTATTTTCCATTTTATTTCTTTATATTGTTGCTTGAACCGTTCTTTCGATAATGTTTTCTTGGATGCTCTTCTCTAAATCTACGAAAAATGCAGAGTATCCGGCAACACGAACCAACAGATTTTTATAATTCTCTGGATGAGCCTGTGCATCACGCAAAGTTTCATTATCTACAACATTAATTTGAAGATGCTCTCCTTCGTTACCAAAATGAGCGCGAAGAACGGTTTCCAAAACATCTATTCCTTTCTCCCCTTTTACGATATGCGGATCAAATCTCTGATTCAATAAATAACCGCCCTGTGCATTACACCGTTTACCAGAATTCACTGATTTTACCACTGCAGTAGGTCCGCAGACATCCATACCAATCATTGGAGACGCATTATCTGCTACAGGTGTAAATGCCTTACGACCATCAGGCGTTGCACCAATTATTTTGCCAAGAACCATGTTGTAAGATTGTGTAGCAAAGACAATGTCAAACTCTCCTCCACGGGCATCACGGTATTTTTTTGCTTCATCATTAATTGATTTAGCAATAAATTCCGTGAACTTATCTACTTGTTCTATATCATTTCCATATTTCGGCGCCCTGTTTATAAGCATTTGTCTCAACTCTTCTTTGCCAGCAAAATTTGTTTCCAGTAGATTCATCAACTCATCCATTGTCAGATATCTTTTGTTAAATACACACTCTTCAATAGCAGCAAAAGAGTCAACCAAGTTAGCCAGTCCTGTCACACCAAATGCGCCCCAGCGATGAGGACATCCCCCTTGCTGCATGACCTTTCCATTGTCAATGCATCCTTCCACAAAACAAGAGCCGATAATTGTCGGGCATGCATACGCGTGGCAAGATACAACTTTATCAAACATCTTCACAAACATCTTTACAAAGTATTCCTGCTGAATCAGATAGGATTTCTTCAATTCCTCTAATGAAGTGAATGTTCTGGCATCACCTGTATGTGGTCCTATCTGTTTTCCTGTCACGGGATCCCTGCCATCATTTAAAGCAAGTTCAAAGACTTTGAGCGTATTAAAAAACCCCGTATTAGATTGATAATCTGACTTACCGGCAACGATTGCCTCCGTACATCCTACAAGACTGTAATCTCTAGCATCTTCCAAACTAAAGCCAAGTTCTTGAAGGCTGAGTACGTTGGCTCCGTCGTTGAAGAACGCCGGATGACTGTCCCCGTTGAGAGCAATTTTCATCGCAAGCCTGAAAGTCTCATCATCCACATTTTCATGGAACCGAAAGGAAATGCACGGTTCCTTCGTCTGCAATTCTTCCATTCCTCTCAGAATCAATCTTGTCAAATCATTGCAGGCATCTGTTCCGTCAGCTTTCATACCTCCGAGGACGATATGTATGTACAGTGCACAGCCCGGATACGCCTCCGCCTCACCAGCGCTTCTCAGGTACCACATTTCTTCAAATCGCAGCTTAAATTCATGGAGTAGGTCAGACAGGGACTCTTCAGATTGTCCCTCTGCCAGTGCCTTTTCATAGAAGGGATATAGGTACTGGTCCAGACGTCCTATTGGATGATGATATCCGTTATTTTCTATCATGATGGCGCAATGTGTTAATAGCACCAGCTGTAGAACCTGTTGAAATGTCTGTGGTGGATTTTCGGGAACAACTCTGCAGTCGCCTGCTATAGTTAGAAGTTCTTTTTTTCTCTTTTCATCCGCGCATGTAGCAGCCATCTTCTCTGCCAAATCTGCATATCTGTGGGCAAAATCGATGATTGCTTCCATTGCAATAATCATCGCTTGCCAAGTATACTTCTGGTTCATTTTTTCCAGAGTCATTTCTTCTTTCGCCAAAGACTTTAGCTTTTCCTTGCACTGTTCAATATAGTAACGGTATCCTACCTTTACAAGTTCTGGGTAATCAGGGTTCATACACATGGTTGACTGCTTTGAGACGCCTTTTGTCATAACGCCCACATCTAATGCGTCTAATTCCTCTTCTGAATATTGCGTCGCTGTCAAATCTTCAAAAGTTTGTCCTTCCCATTCTTGCAAAATGGCAGAAAGTTCTTTTTTCTCTTCAGGCGATATAAACTGAAAATTGTCAAACTCGCGCTGATCAAGAATATCCCATTCATCTCTGAGCCATCCGGACATTTCTGGAAAAATATTCACAGCTCTTAGGCGAGAAGTTGTATGCCCGGCTAAAAGCCAATCATCATCTATAAAAATTCTCTTATTTTCTAATACATATTTAAAAAGCTTTGCTCTGTTTAGTAGAAAAGGCTCAACAGATGGTCTTTTGCAAAACGCTGTTATCAGTCTTGCACGATCTAAACAGACGGTAGGCACAGTGTCTCGCGCCTTATCCACCAATCTTTGGATTCTCTCTGATACCATTACAATTCCTCCGTTTCTTATATCAATCGTTTAAGCTGCACCTATTGCAGAGTTCAAGTGCAAAGCAACCCGTGAATTCCATTGTACGAAGTTGCTTTGCAGCACTAAATCTAAACACAAGCCATACAGTCTAAGCCTTTTTCTGGTTTCTGTCCGATTGTAGAACCTTAATTAGACCATAAACAAATCCGCCGACAAAAAAGCCATAACTCAGAATTGCCATGATAATTGCATCAATACTCATAATTAACCTCCTTACTGCTCATCATAGTGTTCAGGTGGAATTTCAGGGAATGTTTCGCCGTTAAAATACTTGTTTTTAATTCTATTGGCGACTTTGTCATTAAACAAAATTGTAACAAGAACGATCAGACCACCCTGTAATATAAGGGATCCTACAGTCCCACTTCCGAAAAAGTCGAATGCGTCAGCAGGATCTGCAGAAACTGACTGATATATCCAACCACCCAATACAAAGAGTGTAAGAACTGGTGCTATCACTGTAATCGTCAGTTCGTACCAACGTCCAATCGGGAACTCATCATAAGGAGTATTGAGAAATCTTTCTCTAAATTTCTTTGCGCCAAACTTCCAAACGGCGAAACAAACGAACAATGCACCGAATACAAGCAATGTACCTGATACCCAGTCCTCTCTGCCCATGATATCCATACTCCATGTAGACGGTATTCCAATGATACAGGTTACGATTCCAGCATACCAAACAGCTTTTTTCTTTGATATTCCCAACTCTTGTATAGCCAGAGAAACCACAGCGATATGCCCAAAATTAGAAGTCAGAACCGCCATGAATAACGCCATGAAGAAACAAATGCCCAGGATATATCCACCATCCATTGTTGCGAAAAGATTAGGAAGTGCAATAAAGCACAGCCCGTTGCTTCCAGACTCCATAACTCCATAAGCTGCTTCTGAACCTAAGGTAGCAAACAGCGAGCAGCAGATAGCAGTCGATGCTATGAGTGCGACAGCTGTATCCGATAGTCCCTGCGTAACAGTAGTAAGGGTTATATCAGATTTTGCCTGCGTGTAAACAGCATAGGAAAGGATTAACCCAAATCCAGGACCCATTGACCACGCTGTTTGAGCCAAAGCCTCAAGCCAAGTATTTGCCTTTAACAAGTAAGATCCATCAATATGGAATAAATACTGCAGCCCTTCTGTTGCCCCAGGCAACGTCACAGACTTCACGGCAATGATAATTGTACATATGGCTAAAATAGGGATCATAAACTTCATACTTTTTTCTATTCCGCCGCTAATGCCTTTCGACACTACAAAACAGCAAAATAGCAGGATGAGGAAGAAGAAAACCATGGTGATAGGATCTTTTTCTGCCGTCTGTTCAAATAGTGCCACTGTATCTGCCCCTGAAAAACTATTTCTTACCGCATAAATCAGGTATCTCAATACCCATGCGCAAACTGTAGTGAATGTTGACATAATCATAATAACGATAACAGTCATAAACATGCCCATCCATGTACACTTCTTGCTGACGAAGTCTTTAAAAGCGCCTGGCAAGCCGTGCCTTGTAGATCTGCCTATCGCATGCTCTGACCACATAATAGGAATTGCAAAGCAGAAGAAGATTACTGCGTAAGCAATTAAGAAGGCTCCACCTCCGTTAAGAGTTACGACTCTTGGGAATCTCCAGAAGTTTCCTGCACCGATGGCTGCACCGATTAAGGTTAGCAAAAGTCCAATGCGGCTGCTGAAACCTTGTCCTTTTTTTACTTTTGTTTCCATTACTTCTACTATCTCCTTTCATACTAAATCACAACAACTCTTGGTCTCCCACATGCCATGTTTCCCCCGCATTTTCGTAATCTGCGCAAATTATCTTCTCATCTTTAATGAATTAATGTGGGTGAAAGACAATAATATATTTTGCAATTTATATGCCAAATTTTTTCGCTTTGTCTAACGAATTTTTGAAAAATAGAGCGAATGATTTTTTAAAATTTCAGACACTTTTTCGGTTTAAAATGTAAAATTACAATACCTGAAGTATTCATGTGTAAAAAATGATACCTTTTTTCTTATAAAAAGCGGTTATCTATTTACAATTTTTTCGTGTGTGTAATTAAATACACACGATATCAGCATTTATGGGTAATTTTTTTCACATTTCTCTGCAGATGCGAGGTCGTGTTCCCTCAAAACAAAAGGAAACCCTTTTAAGGTTTCCTTTTGCCAAATATTCATTTGTGACGGTTACATCAGTCCTGCTTCCATCAAAACATTTTTTACGTACTCTACGTCTGTATTTGTATCTGCCGCCAAAAATCTCAAGTCTTCTTGAGTCGGCTTGCTGCCATTTGCACGCAGTACAGCTCTCTTGATCATATTCTTGCGCATATGGTCCAGGTCTGCATCTTTACATCGAAACATGCTGAGATCATCTGGAAGAATGATATTTTTGCCCGGAACATCCTCTGCGGAAGGATCCCCAAATTTAATTTCGATCCCATTTTCTCTGGCAAAGGACAGTTGCGGCTGGATGTGCTTGCCCGCACCAGTATACTCCGTTTCCGTCACTACTATGATTTCGTCTTCCGGCAGAGTCTGTGCCAGAGAGAAGGCACATGCCAGCGCAGTGTTGCCCGCCGGCCCTCTTTCAATGCCTTCTAGTATAGCAAGCATCTCGGTCATGTACATGACTTCCCCCTGTGTGGTGGTAACATAGCGATCCATATACCGCAAAGGGCGTGCTGCGCTTCTTGGAATATCACCGCTGTCAGGGTTCATCGCGTGAGGAATGCCAAAGCCCGTATGGCCTGTCGTACAGGACTTCATGTTGAACTGTGAGTCCGACGCCATGTGAAGACCCGTCAGATCAATGGAGGCGCCGATAATCTGTGTATTCTTGCAGCCACATTTGGCAAGGCCTCTCGCAGTTCCTGTCACCATGCCGCCTCCTGCATATGTACAGACTGCCATGGTAGGTTTCTTCCCATAACGTTCCAATACTTCTCTGCCAATCTCGTAACCCAGGGTTTCTACACCTGCCATGCCAAATGGAGAGTAGAGCGAAGCGTTAAAATATCCAGTGTCCTCCATTAAAGAAAGATGCTCGTAGAAGAGTTCCGGTCCGACAGTCAGCTGAATGACTTCTGCTCCCAGCGCCTCACATTTTCTCGCCTTTTCTATGATTTCCGGCTGACCCAGACCCTTAGAATCATAACACTCCTGAACGATGATGGCCTTTAATCCCCGCATTGCAGCCTGTGATGCGACCGCTGCCCCATAGTTTCCCGAAGTAGCGGCGATGACCCCTTCATAGCCCAGCTTTTTTGCTTGGGCGACGGCAATAGAAGCTCTCCTATCCTTGAAAGAACCGGACGGATTTGCCCCTTCGTCTTTCGTTAGAATTCTTGCTCCATAACCGGGCTGGGCATATTTTCTGGCAAGTGCAGTTATATTTCTAAGCTCCAGTAAAGGGGTACTGCCTACGCCTGTTTCCTTTTGAATCGCAATGACTTCCTGCAAATCATATCCCGCCGCCTTCATTAACTTTTCGTAATCAAATGCGATAGAGCCGCTTTCAAATTGGCTGTAATCCAATCCCAACGCCTTTTTCATGATTTCCTCTGACCTTGCCATGACGGAATGATAATCTTTTGCTAACGGCATTACTTTTCACCTCCAAACATCATTTTTCTAATTCTCTTGTCAATTTCAATGATTTCAGGAACAAACTCCCCATAGCTGTGGGTATAATGAGGCCGTTCTTCCAAAAGAACGCCGCTCTGCACTCTGCCGGCGGCAGTTTCAACACTTACCACATCGCCACATTCTGCACTGTCCTCAATTAAAAAACCCTTTACCCACATTTCCAAGTCACACCTTTTCGTGTCCTCTGGGATTTTTGCTGTCCGCTCTTCCGCTTTTAATACGATATTGTGAATGCGAATCCAATCTCCTTTTTTTGCCATTTAAAGACCTCCTTTTCTTTTGTCTTACTTGCTATCTCTGCAATATAAAGCAAACTTCATGCCATTGCACAGACCTATCTTGGCACAAAACTTGCGCTATAATTTTTAAAGTTACAACATATAAAAGGAGGTTTTTCAATGAATGCAAAAAAAGTTTTTCGTACGATAGAAACTCACACCCTAGGTCAGCCTACACGCAATATCGTGGGAGGATTTCCATGGGTGCCGGGCAAAACCATGACAGAAAAATTCATCTATATGAAGGAAAACGAGGACTGGTTCCGCAGGCTGCTGTCCTTTGAACCCAGGGGGAACGATTACATGTCCTGTACATTGATTACAGAGCCTTGTACACCGGGAACAGATGTAGGCGTGCTCTATTTTGAAACCAGCGGTTGGCTGCCGATGTGCGGTCACGATACCATCGGCGTATCCGCAGCCCTGATTGAAACGGGAATGGTGAAGGTAACAGAGCCGATTACGGTGCTCAAGCTGGATACTGCCGCAGGGGTTATCACAGTCGAGGCCAAAGTAGAACACGGCACTGTTCAGGAAGTTTCCTTTACCAACGCGCCCGCCTTTGTGCTCAGTGAAGATCTCACAGTGAAAACAGAGGAGTTTGGCCCATTAACCATGGACGTTTCCTGGGGAGGCAATCTTTACGCCATTCTGCCAGCAGCATCCATCGGCATTCCGATCCGCCCCGAAAACAGCGCAAAACTGGTAGAAGCCGCCCAGTCCATCGCCAGGGATATCAACGCCCAGGCTGACTTCCGCCATCCTGATCTGCAGTTTGTATCAGAAGTGACCCATATCGAATTCTATGGGGAACCGAAAGAGCAAAGCGCCGATATCAAGAACTGCGTCGTGGCACTGCCCAAGACCGTCGATCGTTCGCCGTGCGGTACGGGTACCTCTGCAAAATCTGCCGTATTATATAACAAAGGGAAGTTAAAAGTTGGGGAGAGCTTTGTTCATGAAAGCATTATCGGGTCCTGCTTTACATGCGAAATCGTCGGTGAAACGACTGTGGCAGGGTTCCCCGCTGTCATTCCAAAGGTTACAGGCAACGCCTGCATCCAAGGTTTTGCTACCTGGATTCTCGATCCCAAAGACGAATTCCCAGAAGGATTTCTCCTGGGGTAATGAATATTAGACGCTATGAAGACATCAGACAAGGATAATTTCATAACACGCTTCAAGATAAAGGCGAGCAGCGATGGCGAGGATAAAAAGTTCAAGGATATCAATACGATTGCAGAAATGATCTTTGACTTTTTGCTCCATGAAAAAGGCCTGCAGGACGAAAACATCGCCCTTTGTACCGCCAGCGGCTTTATATTGCGCTCTTTTCCCGCCGCCTCTTCAGAAAATAGTTCCCCGCCGATGCCGGATGAGAATTTCTCTTCTGAAGATCAGTTTATGATCATGGCAGATTCTCGTTCCCATAGATTAAAAGAGATTGAAGCGCTCCAAGAGAGCTTCACCTCCTTCTTTTCTATTTTTTATCACAATGAACAGCTACGTAATTTTATATTCGATGGTCTGGATGCATTGCCGAACTCCCTCTTCATATATGATGAGAAGTTACGGCTGCTGTATGCAAACTCTGACACCTGCAGCTATATTCACATTAAAGACAGGGACCATGAATTAGGCAAACCGATCAATGAAATTCTTGAGGAGTGCGGCGTTCAATTTACATCTGTAAAAAAGCCACACAACTATTTGAAGGTGAACGATGTTATAAAATATGGCAAGCCCGTTATCGACTGGGAAGTTGAAGTGACAAATGTCAAAGATCCCAGCGATCACATGATTGCCTCTAACGATATGTATCCTCTATTCGATGCAGAGGGCAAAGTGAGCGGCGTAGCTGAAATTTCCCGCTCCCGAAACACGAGAATCAAGCAGGTCAGGGATACCCTGGGGCTGACTGCCGACTATACTTTTGAAGACATCCTCGGTGACAGCAAGCCGATGGCCGGTGCAAAGAGTCTTGCCATGTCTTTTGCCGCCAGCCCGTACAATGTTTTGATCTACGGCGAAAGCGGCGTCGGCAAGGAACTATTCGCCCAGTCCATTCACAATTACAGCGTGCGCAGGAACAAACCTTTTGTCGCCATAAACTGCGCCAGCATTTCGCCGGAACTGATCGACAGCGAACTCTTTGGATACGAAAGCGGTGCATTCACCGGAGCCGCAAAAAACGGCCATGTGGGAAAGTTTGAGTTATCAAACGGTGGCACTTTGTTTCTCGATGAAGTCGCTGAATTGCCTCTCCACGCACAGACAAAGCTGCTGCGCACGTTGGAAACCAATCAAATTACGAGAATCGGCGGCACGAAGAACATATCGGTAGACGTCAGAGTCATCGCCGCCACTAATCGCTCTTTGGAAAAGATGATTGAGGAAGGACTTTTCAGAGAAGACCTCTATTACCGGCTGATGGTCCTCAATCTGACGATTCCGCCGCTGAGAGAACGCCCGGAGGACATTTTGCCATGCTGTGATTTCTTCATGAAACAGGCGATGCGCATCAACAATTTTGAACGCAAGACCATCGATAACGAGGCCAGGAAACTGCTGGCAAAGTATGATTGGCCCGGCAATGTCAGAGAACTGCGAAATGTAATAAACCGCGTTTACGTGATGTCTAGTTCTTCTGTCATAACATGCGAGACTTTAGTCAGTGCATTTCAATCGAGCAAAATCCACTATAACAGTTTTTCAGAAACGAAATCTCCAGAAGAGCTGCTTCAAGAAAAACGGCTTCAGGTGGATCGTGCCTATGTCGAGCTGCTAAAAGAAGCCCTTTTGCTGACAAACGGCAATAAAAAAGACGCCGCGGAACTGATGGGCGTCTCAAGAAAGACAATCTATAATATGTTAGAAAAATACAAAGATTTTTTTAATTAGCTTTTCGCAAAAATCGTTCATATGTGTCATTTACCACATAATCCTCATCATTTTCTGGGTGGTAAGTGACACACTTTCATTTCCGTATATTTTAGTGCTTCCATTCTCTATTTGATCAAATTCCAGAGTCCTTCTATTTCGTTTATTGCGTCTGCATTATTTTCCAAGTCCCTTGCATCATAAGCTGAATATGTATTGCAGAAAGCGATGTCCCACCCAAGATAATCAGAAATGCATTCGAACTGCTTGCGGATGATCTCGTACTGCGTGTCTTCTACAGGCATCTGCCCGACGACGATGATGCCCACCTGTTTCTTGCATTCCATCAGCTGGCTGCTTCGAGAATAGAATTTATCGATGATCAGCTTCAGTTGAGCCGTGATGCCCCACCAATATACAGGCGTTGCGAAGACGATGACATCGGCGCCGACTACCGCGTCCATAATGTCATTGGTGTCATCATCAAAGACACATTCCCCACTATCGTGACAGACCTCACATGCGAGGCATGGTGAAACGAAAACATCATTGGCGGCAATCTCTTTGATCGTCAGATTTTCGATATTCGCGAATCCTTTCTTTAGTGCTGCAAGGGCTGCGTAGGTATTTCCTTCTCTTGGACTTCCGTTTAACAATAATGCTTTCATTTTTTACCTCCACGGTTATTTTTTTCTTACCATCATTCTATCACGCGGACTTCTTTTTTACCACGGCTATTTCAAGAAAGCCTCATATTTCTCCAGCATGCGGTAAAAGGTTTTCCTGGATACGCCCAGCAGTTCCGCCGCTTTACGCTTGTTTCCCTTCGAGATAGAAAGGACTTCTTTGATAAGCCCCGCATTGGATCGGTCAATTGCGTTCTTTTTTTCGTTGATGCGCATTTCAGCGGTCTTTTCCTGCGGCTCATTGATGATACAATTGCCAGGCTGCAGTGATGCGGCCAGGATTTCCCGGGTGATAATGGTTGACTTGGACAAGATACTGACCCGGTTCATTACATTACGGAGTTCCCTGATATTACCCGGCCAGTTGTATTCCGTCATCAATTTCTTCGCATCTGTATCTATCATTTTCTTTTCCAAATTGTTTTGTTGGGTGGACTGCTGCAAAAAAAACTCTGCGCAGAGAGGGATATCTTCTGGATGCTCTCGCAGTGGCGGAATGGTAATATTCAGCACCATCAGGCGATAGTAAAGGTCTGCCCTGAATAGACCCTCCTCGATCATTTTCTCCAATGAGCAATTGGTAGCGGCGATGATCCTGACATCGATCGGGATGTTTTTTGATCCGCCGATTCTGGTAATCTGATTGGTTTCCAGAGTACGGAGAAGCTTTGTTTGAAAATGAAGTGGAAGCTCCGCCACTTCATCCAGAAATAAAGTGCCGCCGTTAGCCAGCTCAAATTTTCCAATCTGTCCGTTTTTGAATGCACCCGTAAACGCACCGCCTTCGTACCCGAACAGTTCACTGTCAATCAGTTCCGGTGCGATGCTGGCACAGTTTATCGCGACAAAAGGGTTATTTTTTCGATTGCTGCAATTGTGAATAGACTGGGCAAACAGTTCCTTACCGACACCACTTTCCCCATAGATCAGAATATTATAGGCACTGCCCGCGAAGGTGGCGGCAAGCTGTTTCGCCTCTGCCATAAGCTTGCTTTCTCCGATGATGTCGTCAAAGGTGTAATCAGCTGTAAGACCGAGGGCACTTCTCACTTCTCTGATCTTCTTGTTGCGCAATCTGGCTATTTCAACAACTCCATTGACCTTCCCCTCCTTGTCAAATATGGGATACATATCATTGGTAGCAAGGATATTCTCCTTGGATGCTTTTGTGTAGATTACTTCCACTTCCCAATTGACAATCGGTTTTCCGTATTTGAGTACATCCTTTACTTTCAGCTGGTCATGCGGTTTTTTGATGGAAGAAATTTTAACGCCCATTTCTTTCAGCATGTCGTCAAGACGCATGCCATAAACAGCTTCTCGTTCCTTGATCTGTACATAATCGCAGAAATCCGCATTGGCATAAACCAATCGTGTGTTTTTGTCGTAAATGCAAATGGAAACCGGCAGAGAATCGAGTCCACGAAAAATATAATCTCTGACTTGTTCATTGTGACAAAAAATAGAAAGAAAATCAGAAAACTGTTTCTGCATGTCATCGATTTCAGAGAGTCGTTCGCTTTTCAATGAGGCTATGATGATAAAATCTGCTTCTTTCCCCTCGAAATCCATCTGTTCATGCACGGTATTTTGTATGGACTGTGCAGGAAAAGAAGACAGCACAAATCCCTCGTCTGTGCAAAGGGCAATCCTTTCTGTTGTCAGACCCCTCTCGACACACAAAAACTCAAACAATTTTTTTGCTATCATATTCAAATTATATAAGTATTTTTTGTTTTCATGCTTTAATCTGATACGCAAGCATGTCCTCTCATTTGTTTTATCAGGTGTCATAATATTTTAATCAATCAAGTATTTTGAGTATTATCAAGTATAAATATTTATTATAATGAACGCAGGGATAAATGTCAAGACTGGCACACTTCTCCAAATTATTCCAACGCCAATTCTTTATCATTTCACAAAAAGAGAAGGACTGCATTTGGCAATCCTTCTTCCGTTCTTTTGTTTTTATGACAATCTAGTGTCACTTTCCAGTTGATTTATGAATGCAATCCCTTCTTCCGTGCTGTATACATATTGAGAGGCCGATTTCAAAATGCGATGAACAGACTTCATCTGCTGTTCTGCCTTGCCATCATTCTCATCTGTATAATTCAAAATGATAACTGGTTGAATCTTATGGGAGTTTGCGCAAATCCATGCCCAAGACCTTACCGTCTGCATCATTCTGGCAAGATTTTTATGATCGAAGTTTAAAAATTTAATCCCATACTTGCCAATCATATAATCGTAAACCAGTGTATCTGTCAAATCATCTGTTACAGTGACTTTTCTCTTAAATGAAAGTCCACTTCCAGAAATAACATGTTCAATGATTGCTTTTTCTTCATCCTTATTTAGTCTCATCCTCTTATCGAAATCGAATTTTAAATACAGTTTTTTTAGTTGCTCTTTTGTCTCATTGAACGATTCATAAGGCATTCTTTCAATTTCGCCAAAAGAAAACTCATTCACATAGTTTTTGACATACTGTTCGAGTTCAAAGGGTTTTCTACTGTTGAGAAGCGTCCCTTCTACATCATCTTTGATCTGGTCAATCAGTAATTTTACCATATCCAGATTTATTTCATCATCGAAATTCTTCACTCTGTTCCATTTCTGGATATTGGCAAAGACCCGCTCCTCATCCTTCTCACCTATAAAAATAATTCCTAGATTGATTGCTTCCCCTGCGATCTTTGAAGGGGAATATCTTAGAACTGCATATTTCATTATTTTTCTCATACAATACTCCTCCTTTCAATTATTGCCTGACAAAAGACATCCACTTTTTTTGTACGAGTTTTAATATATTCTACGATTTGTTCAGCCAGACTTTTATACTTTCCTCTGTTCCACGACTCTGGAATTATGTTTAATATATTATAAAAGTCTGAATTTAATATGGTCTGCTGTATATTATTTGCTTCTTGCTTTAAATTATTGATACTATATGACTTATGTCGAAAAAGGATGCTATAGACCTCATCGTTTTCTCTTAAAAAATCCATGCCCGTATCATCCCTCTCAAATAGTTCTTGTCGTTTCCTTTCATTCCATGGAATATCACGTGAAATGATATGGCTGAAATCTATTGCGTATAACGTCGATTTATTTGTCATTGTGATGAGCAAATTGCCATCATGTCTGTCAGCATTGTTCAAAATACAATCAAGTAATATTATTTTATTTACATCGCAATTAGCTGTTACATTCAAGACTCTCTCTGCCAATGGAATCGCATTTACTATATAAGAGGAATAAAAGCCATATCCAAGAAAATCTTCTTCTGCAAAGCCTTCCTCACCAAAATCTGCCAATCCAACAGCATCCTTTGCAACATGGCACACCCCATATGGTGGAACTGGTACGCCAATCAAATCTGCAACATAGCACCCAATCAGTTCATTAAGCAACACTGTTATGCCATATCGATTGTTTTCAAATTTTACAATGCCTTCATTACCTCGAAAACTCAAACAACGAAATGGCTGTGTAACTCCATTGGGCATCATCTCTTTTATTCTCGAAATTTCAATTACATCCTCGATCAGCTGCATCTGATACTTCTTGATACTATGCCTGTTTTCCAATAGCTTCGGAACCATCATATCCATGAATTCCTGTAACAATAGCGTATCATGTTATAATCAAAGTGTCAATCGTATTTATTAAAGCACATCCATATGCATAAGAGGCTGAGTATCGGCGATATTCCGTCGGTGCTCAACCTCTGTTTTCTTTACCCGTATTCTACTTTTCTTTCAGCGCTTCGTACTCTTCCTTCAATAAGGAATAAACCATGGAATCGCGCAAGGTTCCATCGTATATTTTGTAAGTTCTGCGAATGGTTCCCTCATATTTGAAACCACATTTCTTTATGACACCCTGAGAGCGGACATTGGCCGTTCCCGTGCAGATTCCAATCTGATCCAGACCAAGCTCCTCAAAACCAAAGCGAATGACCTCTTTTGCCGCCTCTGTCATAATGCCCTGACGCCAAAATTCTTCAGACAAAGAATATCCAAGCTCTTTACTGTTGGCATCCGGCCTGTATTTGTCGTGTTCCAGACCGATGCTGCCGATCACTTTCCCGTCAGACTTGAGATGGATTGCCCACGCCTCCACAGGTATAAATAACTGTTTGATAATCTCCTCTGACTCTTCCACACTCTTGTGGGGAGACCACCCTGCATGAGGTCCTACATTAGGATTTCTTGCATAGGAATAAAGTTCCGCTGCATCCTCAAGGGTGAACATTTTTAAAGTCAGTCTTTCTGTTTCAAGGCTTTTCATAGACGCTCCTCCATCCATTTTGCAATGTCTTATTCTGTTGTACTGATGATTTCTTTATTCGACTTATCGATCTGGCTGACCTTCATATTGACTGCATCTGCAGGATCCACTTCTTCTAAGAGACCTAAGAGGCTCGGCCCCAGATAAATGGTCTTCAGGGTTTCACCGTTCAAAGTAACTTTGCTATATTCTGTGAAATTCTGCCCTTTGATATAATATTTGCCGCCAATATTGACAACCTTATCGATCTTAATACTCTTGACTCCCATCTTCATGCCGCTTTTCTCAAACGGATTGCTTCCGCCATAAATATAGTCCTGACCATAGAGCATATCATAACCCAGCATTTTTAGGTTCGACAGATAGTCCTTAGACTTGTGGTCCACGCTCTGATGATACTTGATGGTCGTTCCCGTATGGATGCCGATACGATCAAAGACTTCCGCCGCCAACTGGTACGTAGTCAGATTCATATCCTTCTTTTCCATGTCGAAATTACTCCAGATTACATATTGCGTCTGATACAAATCCTTCGCATCGTAAGAACTTTCTGTAACATCTAATGCCGGAATATGGTCGCCATACATGACGAGGATCACATCTTCATCGTACTTAGAAAGAGTGTCCGTAAGTTCTTTGACAAACTGGTCCATTTCGTATACCTGATTTACATAGTATTCGTACTTCCACTTCAGTTCTTCCGACGGTGCATCAGTAACTGTTATCTTTGGATTTTTGATCAATTGTTCTGTCGGATACTTACCATGTCCCTGCACGGAGATGGTATAGATATAGTCTCTTTCCTTCGTAGAATTCATAGCGTCGAGAATCTGCTTTGTCAAAATCGTATCCTTCGCCCAATTCTTTGGTGTCTTTGGCACATCACTCATGTATTCCAAGGAAGTGAAGGTGTCATATCCGATATTGTTGAACACTTCATTTCGATTGTAGAACAGTGCTCTGTGATTGTGTATGGCATGGGTCGAATAGCCCATACTCTTTAAGTCAAAGGCGATACTCTCTCCCGTCTTTTCCTTGAGGACCGATTTGAACGGATATTCCCCTGGACCAAAGAACTTGACGGAAAGTCCCGTCATGACTTCAAATTCTGTATTTGCAGTACCTGCACCGCAGGCCGGCACTGTCAAACTGCCGGATGAATAATCCTTCATCATTTTTCTAAATGTCGGAATTGGATCTGAAGATAGTTCGATATTATTGAACAGCTCCGGATCGACAAAAGACTCCAGCTGCAAGAACAAGATGTTAGGATACTCCTCGTCCACATCTGTCTGCTCCAACTTCATTGTTCCGTCCTCATTGTATTGATCTTTACTGAAAATTGCCTTTACTTCTTCCTCTGAATAACCTTTTGGTTTGTTAATCCCCGTATTCAGCCACGTATTGATGAAACAGTAAGGAACCCCGTAATAGTCATACGCATAGGCCAGGTTCCCGAAGAAAGTGCTGAGTACATTTACTTTGATCAGACCAAAGGTTGCACCGAAGGTAAATGCAATTACCAGAACGACTACGGCCACATTTCTTTTCCAGTTTACATGCTCTTCTTTCTTTGGCGCCTTGATCCATAAGATGACCAAACCGATGATACCCGCTAGAATCGCTGCTCCGATCAAGACGATTTCCGTCATTGAGAAATAATTCGTGATAATCGTTGCACCGTCGGTTATCGCACTGAGATCCTTGACTGTAAACGGCGTCATTCTTTCAATCAAAATGATACCATTGGTAATCCCTATGGCCATCCAGACAATCGTCACAACAGTGACAAAAAAAACTCTTCTTCTAAACAGCGTTGCAATAACCAGCGTTGCAAAAATAATCAACGTATTGTAGAAGAACACCAGCGGGCTGTCAAATAAAAATAAAAACCCGCCAAAACCCTTCCTTGCCAGGGTTTCAATGATTAAATTCAATATAAATGCCCAGACAAGGCAAAAGAAAAAACTGTTATTCAAGTACTTCTTATAAAATGCCTTTACTTTTTCCATTGTTTCTCTTCCTCTTTCTAATCCCTTTTGCTGAAATCATTTGCCAAATTTGCAAATTCATCTAAAGATAGTGTCTCAGCTCTTCTTTTCTCATCAATACCGACACGAGAAAGGCACTCTTTCACCGTATCTTTTGTCACATCGCCAATCCCCAATAAGGAATTTGATAACGTTTTTCTTCTCTGTCCAAATCCTGCTTTGATGCAGCGAAAAAACATCTTTTCATCGTTCAATTCTACCGGCTTGTCCTTGCGAATATCCAATCTCAGCACTGCTGAATCCACCTTTGGAACTGGATAAAAAACTTCTTTCGGAACAACCGCTACAGTCTGTACCGTGCAGTAATACTGCACTGCGACAGAAAGCGCCCCATAAACTTTTGATCCTGGCTGTGACTGAATCCTGTCCGCAACTTCTTTCTGCATCATAATGGTGATACTGTCGGCGCGGACACCGCTTTCCAATATGTTCATGATGATTGGAGTCGTGATATAATATGGCAGATTGCCAATAATCTTTGTACTTCTGCATCCTGCTTCCTCAATAATTCTGTTTAAGTCCGTCTTTAAGACATCCTGATTTATGATATCTACATTATCAAAATCACGAAGCGTATCCTCTAAAATCGGAATTAAGTTCTTATCAAGTTCTATTGCTGTTACTTTCTTCGCTCTTTGTGCGGCCTCATATGTGAGTACACCGATTCCAGGACCAATTTCGATGACCAGATCTTCATCTGTAATCTCAGTAGCATCGATGATCTTATCTATTATATTTTTATCCGTTAAAAAGTTCTGCCCCAAACTCTTTGACAGCTTAAACCCATATCTATCTTTTATCTCTCTAATCGTTGAAGGTGCGTATAGCTTCATTATAGTTCCTTTACTTTATCATAAAATTCTTCTTTGGTAATGGCAAACTGATTCAGTCTTTTTAAAAATGTTTTGCTGTTACCATACCCGATAGAGAGCAAATTTCCCAGTTTCTCTCTTCTCTCTTTTGCCTCCGGGCAGCCTATCAGGCCACATGCGAAAAGATCTTCCTCAGTAAAGGAGTTTTCTCTGTCACTGGCGGTGCAATGGGCATGCCCCAGAGCCTCAATGATATCCGCAGGCGTAGCGTTTTCTACACCGATATTTCCGTTTTTTAAAGCCTTCCCTTTCGGTAAAAAAGCCTGCTTACAACCGGGGAATCGTTCTGCAATTTTTCGCCTTATTTTGTTGCCTGCGTAATCGGGATCAGTGAAAATAATGATTCCTTGATTTTTATATGCTTTCTCTATGATTCCCCACATAGAGTCTGGCATACCAAAACCGTGCGTTTCTATAGTCAAGGCAGATACTGCCCGATTGATTGCAGCAGTATCGTCTCGTCCCTCTACGACAATGGCTTCTTTAATTGTCATCTTTTCCATTTGTTTCTGTTCCTTCGTCATCAAGCACGTAGAGAATTTCTCCTGGCCTGATCAGTTTTAACTGTATCCTCGCCTGCTCTTCTATGTAGTCGTAATCATTGACATTTTTCAGTTCATCTTTTAGAGAGGCTTTTTCAGAGGCAAGCTGTTTATTTTTCGCGCGCAATTCGTCTTGTTCTGCACGCAGATCAAAGACGTTTTTTATGGACACGCCAACGACCGCTATAAGTACGACTACTATAACGGTCACAACGATCCTCACTTTATTTATTCTGATTCTTTTTTTCTTTTTTGTGCTTTTTCTTCTTTCTTCTCGAAATTCTTCTAGATTGTTCTGTGTATTGTTCCGTTCGAATTCCTGAAGTCTCCCTTTTTTCCTCTTCTTCATAATTGTTACCCCTGTCAATTATAATACCATAAATGACCTTTTTCCACAATAAAATGCCAGCACAGAGGGAAAAAATTCCATATATTGTGATCACCCCGTGGGATCCCTTATATAGAAACTGGCAGAATAGAAAAGCTGCACAAAGCCAAGAGCCGAAGTAAATAAATATAGAAGCCCTTGACTTCACACCAAGCCGTCTCATGACGGTATCTCGCACTTCAAAAATCAACATCAACGCCAGACCGCAGTAAAACATGATAAAGAGCTGAAAAAGCTCTCTCTGTATCAGAGCTGTCATTTTCTAAACCTGTCGATCAGCTTCGTCTTAGCTTTTTTCTTCGTATATGTCAGCGCCTCAATTTCTCCCTCGGCAACTAATTTTCCCTCCTCCAGATCCAAAACTTCGATATGAAGATTCTTTCCTGAGATGACCAAACCCTCGTCTGTCAAATTTGCCAGGATTGTCTCTTCATCGAAGCCTTCAACGGAAGTGACTTCTGTAATGGTAATTTTCTTTTTATTTTCCATTTGGATATAATGATTTTCCATAACGTACCTCCCATACAAACATTTCTGCTTATGAAAGTATATGCTGGTAAATCTAAATTCTTCCTACAAAGAAGCATATAGACAGGCTAAAAATAGCCTGTCTTATAAATCGCTTTCGATTTTTATGCTGCATGTTATACGATGCGTTCCATGCCAGCCATAGGATGGGGAACGCCAGCATAAATTCTGTCACACAGATCGATTAACATCTCGCTGGGCAAAATGTCATACATAATCAAACGGATTTCTCGGTGAACCGTTGATTCTCACTTCAAAATGACAATGGGAACCAAAACTGTTTCCGGTATTTCCTACCTCACCAATTTTCTGTCCCTGGTATACCTTCTGCCCTACACTGACATTAACAGCACTGCAGTGTCCATATCTCGTAATCATCCCGCTGCCGTGGTCAATATCGATGCACAGCCCATATCCGCTGTACCAGCCGGCCCGAACTACCGTTCCGCCGTCTGCTGCTCTGATGGTCGTTCCTGTCGCACACGCCAAGTCCACACCTTCGTGCATTCTTCCCCATCTCCAGCCAAATGGCGAGGTCATGGTATAACCAGACACTGGAATAATCAGATGTCCTGTCGGCGCTGTCTTTGGTACTGCTTTTGTTCCTTTGATGACGATCTTCTTCACTGCTTTTTTGATCGTCTTAGATTCCAAAACGTCCTTGTCGACGACTTCTCCGTTAACCTTGGTGATTCTCGCCGTTACAACTCGTTTTCCATTAGAACCCTTTTGCGTTACTTTAGAATCCCCTTTATACATAGAACTGGACTTTTTATAGACAGTCTTATACTTCACTTTCTCAGCATACGTAGATTTTTCCACCGTCACTACCGTCAAAGCCGATGTCGCCTTATTGATGATGATCTTATCACCTGGCACTAGGCTGTTCTCCTTCAAATCAGGATTATTTTCCTTCAGGGCATCAAAATCCGTATCAAATTTCTCAAATATCTCCCAGTAGGTATCTCCAGGTTTCACTTCATAAGCAATCTCTTTCGATCCACCCTTCATAATTGTCTTTGCCGCCTTATTCACACTGCTGATATAGGCTAGCTTTGTATTCACCTTTTTGATTTCTACTTTTTCTTTAAAACCGACTTTTTCATATTCCGTATTTTCTTCGTTGTCTTCCACATATTTTTGCTGCACTTCTTTCAGCGTCTGTTGTGCAGCTTTCTTGCTTTCACAGGTTACAAAATGCTGTCCGTCGATATAGATGCCATAAGCCTCTGCCTCCATATCTGACATGTAGGTCAGCCTTTGCAATACGGTGTCTACCTCGTCAACATCCTTATCCAAGATGACGACATTCTTAAAGGTGATATCATTATCTTTGTCAATCTGTATCTTTGAGCCATACTCCTTTGTCAATTCATCACTGACCAGATCTAAAATCTTTATGACATCTTCTTGATTTTTGACGTATCCCAATGCCTTACCGTTATATGAATATTCAAACCCTGTGGCGTGATTAAAAAGCGCCACTACGGCAACGGCTACCAGAATGGCACCTGCAAAATGTCCTAGGATACTTTTCTTTTTCCCTGCCAGTTTTTTACGATTTTTATGAATGTTGCTGGCGATCATATATTGAACGATCAAAGCCAGCCTGTCCACCCTCGTCTGTAAATTATCGTGTATTGTAATGATGGCTGCTGCGCCGCTGACAATATGCTGCCACAATGTTTTCATTCCCTGATCAAAGCTTATCTGCATTCGGTCATGCCAGCTGATCAGGCCTGCCGCCGCATCGACTATTTTGTTTCTAAACTTTTTTTCTTTACCCATATTTCCGCCTCTTCTGTACGCTGCTTAATGCATGAACATCTCTCGCCTAAATCTGTGATGCCGGTATCATTGCATTTTTCACAGGCGTACTTTATATCGGTGTAGTCCATCTCAAAATTATTTTCTGTCAGGATGACTGCCCGCTCTGCAGCCAATTCATCCATCACAGAGTTGATTCGTTTACTTTCATTCTCCGATGAACCCATGATCAACGCTTTAGAAAGCTGAGAACTCATTTTTTTGATTTCTTCATCAATTTCCCTGATTCTTGGAATCTTTTCATAGATTTCCTGTTTCTTCTCTTCTGCTTCTCTTTCAGCTTTTTCCCGCAAATAATCGTAATATTGATTTAAGACGCCCTGTGTCACCACGACCTTCTTATTCACGTCGATTCCTTTGCTGTCTGCTTCATTTCTCCAGTTTTCTAAAACTTTGTTTACATAGTTAAAATTTGGACTCGATATGCCTGCTGTTTTATTACATGCCTCAAGCACCCGCTCCATCGTATATCCCATCTGGTCAAACCAGGTATCCATCATCTCTCTCTCTGCTTCCGTGGCATTGCGTGTAAATCCCAATGCTTTCAGCACTCTTCTATATTTGTAATACTTTTCATCCAGTTCCTGCAAGCGCTCATTCACCTGATCAACGGTGGCTAATCCTTCGCTGGCCCACTCCTTCACCACTTTTTCTATGTATTTCAAGCTTGTCTTATTTTTATCTGTGCAATATTTTATAGCAAAGAGGACGACCTCCGGCGTTGCATTATAGTCCCCCAGCCATTCAAGAATCTGACTGATTTCTGTCGAACTGAGGCCTCTGCCGAAAATCTGTTCAATCTCATTGAACATGATCTTTACCGCTTTGTTGCCAAAGACGTTGTCTCTTTCTTCTTTTTTTGTCTCGCCCTTGGCTGGACCTGTATTCTTTCCATACAACAGCTCCTTGAGGTTGGTAAATTCCACGACAAAATCCACGTTACCTTCACTATCCAGATAACGCTTCTTAATTACTCCCATTTTTTCCCAATAATCCCAAGCTTCAAGAATTTTTTTCTCTGTCAGACCCAGCTGTTTCGCCATGGTCTCATTGTTCATGTCCAGCCCATGCTCTGCGTACATGCTGGCATAGAGGAATACCTTTACAAAATCACCTGGCGCCGCCGGCATATATTCGTTGATAAAAATATTCTCTACCTTTGAATCCAACAGATAAAAGTCCTTCATCTTCTCTTTGATAAAATTCATAGATGTTTCCTTATACTTCTTTATTCAAGTCTTCCAGCAGCGCGTCAATATCAATATCATGACCGTCTGCTGCTTCTCTCAGTGTCTCCTGTACTGCACCGGGGCAACCGGAACAGGGCAGTCCATGATTTTCAAATATGATTTCCAGTCTGTCATCCAAATCCAAAATCTCGCATACCTTCATCTCTTCTGTAATTTTCATTATAACCACCCTTCTTATGCTTTATCACTGAACTTGGTGTATCTGGCAACCCAAGTTAAGTCAAAAGTCTCCGTCGAACCACTTCTATGTTTCGCCAAATTGACTTCACATACGCCCGGCTTTTCTGAATCTTCAGGGTTATAGTAATCATCTCGATACAAGAACATAACCATATCGGCATCCTGCTCTATAGAACCGGATTCTCGAAGGTCAGATAGAACCGGCCTATGATTAGGCCTTTGCTCTGGTGCTCTTGAAAGCTGCGACAGAACGATGACCGGGCAATCCATCTCTCTAGCCAACAGCTTTAGATATCTGGACAGTGTACTGATTTCTTGCTGCCTGCTGTCTGACTTGCCATCAGCTTTCATCAGCTGAAGATAGTCGATAATGACTAAATCTAGGCCCTTTTCTGCTTTCAGACGACGACATTTATTTTTCATTTCCAAGATGCTGACACCCGGTGTATCATCTATATGTATGTTTGTCTTTGAAAGAGAGTCCAATGCCATATTGATTCTCTCCCAATCATTTCTTTCAATATTACCCGTTTTTAATTTCTGCATTTCCACTCTTGACTCCATGGCGAGAAGCCGCTGTCCGAGTTGTGCTTTTGCCATTTCCAAGCTAAAAATTAAAACAGTGGCCCCTGATTTGATGGCCGCATTTTGGGCTATATTCAATACAAAAGCAGTCTTACCCATGGCCGGTCTGGCTGCAACAATAATCAAATCCGATTTTTGGAATCCCGATGTCAGCTCGTCAAGCCGTTTAAATCCTGTCGCCAGTCCAATGACTTGTCCCTGCGTCTGGATTGCTTTATCTATCATAGCTACGTTTTCAAGCAATACTTCTTTGATGGGCGCATAATCACTGCCCTGCCTCTGCTGAGCAATCTCAAAGATGCCCTTTTCTGCATAGTCAAGGATTTCTGATGGGGCTAATTCTTCTTCGTAGCTTTTCTCTCTGATATCTTCTGCTGTTTTAATCAACTGCCGCATAGAAGCTTTTTCTGAAACGATTTTTGCATATTCAGCCGCATTGGCAGTCGACGGCGCCTCCGAGGACAGTGTGGCAACATAGGCCCTGCCTCCGACCATCTCCAGAGATTTTCTTTTTTTCAGTTCTTCACAGACTGTAACGATGTCAACGGATACATTGTTCCGAAAGAGGTCCATCATAACAGTAAAAACTTCTTTATGTGCCGCATCATAAAAGTCGTCTGGTCTCACTACATCAATAACGTCTGCCAATGCATCCTTACTGAGCATAGCCGCACCTAAAACTGATTTTTCTGCTTCTGTATTATGTGGTGGAATCTTTTCAACCATCTTTGACTCCTCTAGCCTAATCCGTGATTTCCACACTCAGCTTCCCTACAACTTCAGGGTAAAGCTTTACATCTACAGTAAACTTGCCGATGTTTTTAATCGGACTGCCGATTTGAATTTTTTTCTTATCGAGAGTAATGCCGGTCTGCTCTTTAGCAGCCTCTGCGATGTCTTTTGAGGTGATGGAACCGAATAGTCTACCGCCTTCTCCCGACTTCGTTTTAATGACTACTTTTACATTTTCTAATTCGGCCGCCAATTTCTCTGCAGCTGCTTTATCGTCGGCTTTTTTCTGTGCCTGTAATTCTTTCTGCTTTTCTAAATTTCTGATATTGCCGTCGGTAGCTTCTGTAGCATAACCCTTTGGCAGCAACATGTTGCGCGCATATCCATCGCTGACTTTTACAACTTCTCCTGCTTTTCCAGTACCTTTTACATCTCTATTTAAAATTACGATCATTCTATTACCTCCTAATTAGTTCCGCACTAATTCTAACACTTTTTCTATCACTTCTTCAGGACTGCAGTCCACCTGCGCCCCAGCTGTCGTCAGATGTCCGCCGCCGCCCAGTTTTTCCATGATGACTTGTACATTGAGTTCACCAAGGGATCTGGCGCTGATTACAGTTTTGCCCTTTTCCGTTCGCCCTGCAACAAAAGACGCCTTGACATCTTTGATGTTCAAAAGTTCATCGGCAACCTGTGAATTAATCACCTGGGCATCTTCGTTCCATCCTTCACAAACTGATGTTGCGATTCCGTTACCACAGAATTCTGCAGCAGCGATACACTTCGCTCTTACTTTGAAGGTTTCCATATCTGTCTGGAAGAATCGTTTCACTTCTGTAGTGTCCGCTCCTGCCCTGCGCAGCCAAGCTGCTGCCTCAAAAGTTCTCACGCCAGTCTTTACAGCGAATCGATTCGTATCTATGGTAATGCCGCCAAGCAATGCCTCTGCTTCCAGTTTGATCAAAGTCTTCTTTGGTGCGGCGTATTGTAAAATTTCACTTACCAATTCTGAAGCGGAGGATGCATAAGACTCGATATAGGACAACACGGGGTTCGCTACACAGTCCTCTGCCCTTCTATGGTGATCGATAACCACAATCCTATCGGTCAACTGCAGTAAGTTGGCATTTTCAGCATAGCTAGGTCTGTGTGTATCAACCATAATGACCAAGGTGTCCTTGTCGGTAAGGCTTTCTGCTTTTTTATGATTAATGAAATTATAGTTTTCGCTTTCCTTTGCCTGTTTATATATAGCTTGTAAGGAATCGTTAATATCATTGAGTACAATATACGCATCTCGTCCATACATAACGCACATGCGGTAAATTCCCAGAGAAGCTCCAAAACAATCCATATCCGGATGGGCATGGCCCATAATGATGACACGATTTGACTGATCAATCAGCTGTTTCAGCGCGTGGGCGACAACTCTTGATTTGCCTTTATTGCCCTTTTCTACAGTCTGCATCTTTCCGCCGTAGTATTCAATCTTGCTCATCCTTTTAATGACGGCTTGATCTCCTCCACGGCCTAAAGCCAGGTCCAAAGCAGCTGTTGCGTACTCTTCTGTTGTTACGAGATTTTTTCCGCCGATGCCGATTCCAATACTGAGACTCATCGGAAAATCTGCTTCTGTCTCAATCTGTCTTACATCATCTAAAATAGAAAATTTGCTCTCTACCATTCCGTCCACATAAGCGTTTTGAAAGTACATGATATATTGGGTATCTTTCATCTTGTTGATGGACGCGTTGATCTTTGCAGCCCATTTTCGGATTGTCTTATCTACCTCAGCAGATATCGTCATACTCTTTTCAGGCGATGTACTGGCAGTCAATTCGTCATAATTGTCGATATTGATTTTGCCTACACAGGTCTTCTCATCGTTGTATCGGTCTTTCAGATTTTCGTAGTTGGTCACATCGTAGAAAAAGACAAGCAGATTTGCCGCCTCATGCTCCCCCACTTTGTTAATCAACAGCCTGAATTGTTTTCCATTTCTCTCTAGCATGTAATATTTGCCGCTGTCAAACTCCTCATATAAATCTGATACTTTGATTCCTGTAAGAGCAAAAAAATCCGCATCTTCTATTCCATCATAAATGAACACCTCACTGATGTGGTCATTGGCTCTGACAACTTTGCCATTTTTATTGACAATACACATCGGAAGTGGGATATATGATGATATTAACTTTCCAAATAATGTTTCTGACATAATCTATTCCTCTTAATTAAACAGCTATTCATAGCAATCATATATAATATACCACGAAAGCTGCAGACTTAAGTGTAGTTTTTGTGATAATACAGTGCAGTCTATTACTATAGTATACCATATTTTCGTCCTAATTCCAAAAGCTTTTCTCTTTCACTGTGAGCTGTCCCCCACATTTGCTGCATCTATAGTTTTCCGGCTGCATTACGACTTTGCTTTTCTTCATTCTATAACCAGTATTCCCGCATTGATTACATCTTATTTCATACCGGTATTGCTTGACACCCTTTTCTGCAGAATCGGGGATGTCCGCAGTTGTTTTAATACAGTAGCCATAAATATCATTTACTTTAGCCGCTAGCGCCTTCCATTTCTGACCATGATTTAAACAGCCTTTGCAGGTATGCAGCAGTTCGTGATGAATAATTTCTTTAATCTGTCGATCGTTTTTTTCTTTCAACATTGTGGAGATTTCTATCTCATATTTTACTTTACCTCTATAGACCGATTTTTTACAGCAGCCTAACCGTCGCTTTGCCCTGCTGTTTTCTTTTATCCCTGCAATTGCTTCAGATGGATAAATGTCAATTTTATTTAACTCTGCAATTGCATCTTTCATCAGTCGTTGTAATCTTATTTCGTATGTGCTCATTATCATTTCATTTTCTTTTAATAAAATTCCGAAAACATTATTTCGTGAGACAAGGAATGCCCCTTGTCAGAGGCATTCGCAAATTTCTATGTTTCATGTGAAACAACATCTATAGTTCCACTGATTTCAATAGTTCGATCAAACGGTTCAGTTCATCGACACTATAGTATTCCAGTTGAATGGTACCTTTTTTACCTTTTTGGTTAATAGAGACTTTTGTTCCATATAGGTTTTTCAATTCACTCTCTACATGTAAGGTGTCCGGACTTTTTATTTTCTTTGCGGCTTTCTTTTTAGGCTTCCCTGCAGCCGCGGCTAACTCCTCTACTTTTCTTACAGAAAGACCTTCTTCAATAATTTTCCTACAGAGGTCTGCCTGCAGTTTTTTATCTTCAATATTTATTAAAGCTCTTGCATGACCTGTAGTCATCTTTCCTTCCGTAACGAAATTTTGAATTTCCTTAGGTAATTTTAAGAGACGGAGCGCATTCGTGATATATGGTCTGCTTTTACTGACGCTTTTCGATACTTCTTCTTGTGTCAACCCATAGGTCTTAATCATCTGATTGAGTCCTTCAGCCTCCTCGATGGGATTCAGATCTTCTCTCTGCATATTTTCAATAATTGCAATAAGCATGTTTTCTTCATCTGTAAAATCCCGAATCAGGCAGGGAACCTCTTTTAATTCAGCTTTTCTTGCTGCCCTCCATCTTCTCTCCCCCGCTACGATTTCATAGCCGCTCTTATTTTTTCTAACGACTAACGGCTGTATGATGCCATGTTCAAGAATGGAGGCGGACAACTCCGTTATCTTTTCTTCGTCAAAAACTTTTCTGGGCTGATTTTCATTTGGTTTAATATTATTGATATCAATATATACGACAGAATTTTCTTCTATCTGTTTTTCTTCAATCACTTCTTTTTCAGGTTCTACCACTGGAGCCTGATCTGCAAACAAAGCATCTAGACCTCTACCCAATCCCCTGTTCTTTGCTTTTGCAGCTGCCATTATTTATATTCCTCCCATTCAAGAAATTCCTCGGCAAAATCTCTGTAGGCTTCCGCACCCTTTGATTTAGGGTCATATTCTGTGATAGCCATACCAAAACTAGGCGCTTCAGCCAGTCTGATATTTCTAGGGATAACGGTGGAATACACCTTTGATCCGAAGTATTTTTTTACCTCTTGTACAACTTGCACCGACAAATTGGTTCTGCCGTCGAACATGCTCAATATGACGCCTTCTATTTCTAATTCTTTATTCAAATTTTTCTTTACCAGTTCAATTGTGCTGACAAGCTGGCTTACCCCTTCCAATGCGTAAAACTCGCACTGAATTGGAATCAGTACACTCTCTACAGCAGTCAGAGAGTTGATTGTCAGAAGTCCTAAAGATGGAGGACAATCGATAAAGATGTAATCGTAATCATCTTTTACCTTCTGAATGGATTTTCTCAGTCTAGCCTCTCTGCCTTCTATTTCTACCATTTCAATTTCAGCACCTGCTAAATCGACACTCGCCGGTATAATATCTAAATTTTCTATGCCTGTATGCATTACTGCTTTTTTTGTATCAAAATTATCCTCAATCAGCAAGTCATACACCGTAAAAGGAAGGTCTTTTTTTGAAATTCCTATTCCACTGGTCGTATTCCCTTGGGGATCGATATCAAGCATTAATATCTTTTTATTCTTCATCGCCAGGCTGGCACCTAAATTGATGTTTGTTGTCGTTTTTCCTACTCCGCCTTTTTGATTGAATATTGCTATTGCCTTTCCCAATGTCTTTCCTCCTGCTAAATTTTTTGCTACAATCATTATATATTATTACGACACATTTTACCACAGTTTTGACAAAAATAAAGGATGTTTCACGTGAAACATCCTTTATTTTTTGGAATAACAATTTTTACTTCCATGTACTCGCCCTTATCTTCTTCATAGATTTTGGTATTTTCTTCCATTTCATGAATTTGAGCGAAAGCTTTTTTAATTGTGTTCATGTAAATCTTATAGCTTATGTAGTTGATTTTGTGACTTCTTCTGACCTCTGCCTCTTCTCTGGATAAAAACTCTTCTACTAACTTCTCCGTCTGTTTGACGTTAAGATTATTTACGATGACTCTTTGCAGCACTTTTTCCCTGATATTTGCATCCTCAATTTTCAGCAATGCTCTCGCATGACGTTCTGTCAACTTTGCTTCTATCAGTTTCTCTTGAATGTCCGGCGGTAATGTCAAAATTCGCAGCTTATTAGATATGGTCGATTGTCGTTTTCCAATTTTTGCAGCTAATTCCCCCTGGGTCAACCCGAATTCATCAATTAATCTCTTGTAAGCATAGGCTTCTTCAATAAAGCTGAGATTTTCTCGTTGTACATTTTCGACCACTGAAATCAGTGCTGCGTCTTTATCACCAAAATCTTTAATCAGCGCCGGGATTTTTGAAAGGCCAGCCAATTTTGCAGCTCTGAGCCTTCTCTCCCCCGCAATCAGAAAATAATAGCCGCTTTTATCTTTTTTGACAATAATCGGTTGTAAAACACCGTATTCCGCAATAGAATTTTTCAAATCCATCAGTTCCTCTTCTGCAAAAAACTTTCGCGGTTGATCTGGATTTGCACACACTGAGTCTATGGGCAACTCAATACTTTTCCTCTGTAACATATCATCCCCCCTGCACCTTTTCTTATTTACAGAATAACACTTTTCCCGGGCAATTGAACACAAAAAAAACTACAAAAAAACCCATAAATATTCAATTTATGGGCTCTTTCGCTGGAGTTCCTGCTTTTCTGGGATATTTCGCAGGTGTCTCCTTTATTTTTTCTATTACGATGATATTGTGATCAAAATCTGCCAGATTTACGGCTTCAATTCTCTTGACTTTGCCGCCAAGGATTTTCAAAGCTTTTTTCGCTTCCTCTGCTTCTTTTTTCGCATCAGGACCTTTATAGGCAAGCAAGTAACCGCCGACTCTAACAAATGGGAGGCAATATTCAGCTAAAACTGCCATATTCGCTACTGCTCTGGAGATACAGACATCAAATTTTTCCCGATATTTCTTATTTTTTGCCAATTCCTCTGCCCTGCCATGAACTGTAGTCACATTCTCTATACCGATAGATTCCGTCAATTGGTCGATTACTTTTAATCGCTTATTTAAAGAATCAGCCAAAACAAATTCCTTATCCGGACTGAGAATCGCCAAAGGCACCCCTGGAAAACCAGCCCCCGTTCCTACATCCACTACAGATTCGGCGTTGACATATTCGGAAAAATGATAGCAAAGTACCGAATCGATAAAGTGCTTTGTAATAAACTCCTCGCGCTCTTTAATGGCAGTTAAATTTATTTTTTCATTCCAATTTAATATTCCCTCCATGTATTTTTCATACTGTTTTAAAATCTCTTCATCATTGGGAATATGCAGTTCCTCAAAGGTATTTTTTAATCTTTCCATTTTATTTCTTTCTTCTCATCTTTTCCAAATACACTAACAAAACATTGATATCTGCAGGAGATACACCAGATATTCTTGAAGCTTGTCCAACAGATCTGGGCTTCATCTGATTCAGTTTTTGCGATGCTTCAATTCGCAATCCGTCAATAGATTCATAATCCAAATTATCATCCAGACGTTTACTTTCCAATTTTTTAAATCTTTCAATTTGATGAAGCTGCTTGGTAATATATCCTTCATACTTAATCTGTACTTCTAATTGATTTTTTTCATGAGAAGAGAGATTTGGTCTATCCTGATCAATGCAGATTAAATTATCGTAAGTCACTTCCGGCCGCTTTAACAATTCTGCCAGGGATGCTTTGTTCTGCAGAGGAGAACTATTCAAATCCGCAAGAAATTCATTTGCTTCTTTTGGATGCACATAAGTGGACTCCATTCTCATTCTTTCTTTTTCAACAATTTCTTTTTTCTGTATATATCTTTGATATCGTTCTTCTGTTGCCAACCCCAGCCTGTAAGATTTTTCCGTCAAACGCAAATCTGCGTTGTCTTGCCTGAGAACCAGTCTATATTCCGCTCTGCTGGTCATAATTCTGTAAGGTTCATTAGTACCTTTTGTGACCAGATCGTCGATGAGAACGCCAATATAAGCCTCACTTCTATCCAATACAAATGGATTTTTACCATTAATTAACAGTGACGCGTTAATTCCGGCCATCAACCCTTGTGCAGCCGCTTCTTCATATCCAGAACTTCCATTAAACTGTCCTGCGCAAAATAAATTATTAATATACTTATTTTCTAAACTAGGTTTTAAATCTAATGGATCTATGCAATCATATTCTATTGCATATGCAGGTCTTGTTATTATTATATTTTCCAATCCAGGTATAGTATGATAAAATTGTTCTTGTACATCTTCAGGTAAACTTGAAGACATACCTTGTATATACATTTCCTCTGTATCTAATCCTTCAGGTTCAATAAATGTCTGATGTCTTTCTTTATCTGCAAATCTATTTACTTTATCCTCTATTGATGGACAATACCTAGGTCCTATTCCTTCTATTTGTCCACCAAACAATGCAGATCTATGAAAGTTATTTCTAATAACAGTATGTGTATTTTCATTTGTATAAGTTAACCAACATAATATTTGTTCTTTTTCCAGATGGTCATTCAAAAAGGAAAACGGGACAATTTTTTCGTCTCCTTTTTGTTCAGCCATCTTTGTATAATCAAAAGAAGAGGCCAAAGCTCTAGCCGGGGTTCCCGTCTTAAACCTTCGCAATTTCAGGCCGTGTTCCTTTAATTTTTCAGCTAAATCCACGGAGGGCGCTAAGCCGTTAGGTCCACTGGAATAACAGCTGTCACCGATAAAGATTTTTCCTCTTAAAAAAGTACCTGTCGCAAGAATCACAGCCTTCGCTCTGTAATAAGTGTGCGTTTTTGTAATTACACCACATACGTTTCCATTTTCCACGATTAAATCGACCACTTCTGCCTGTTTCATGACTAAATTGGCCTGTTTTTCAATCGTCTTTTTCATCTCTGTGTGATACTTCTCTTTATCAGCCTGTGCTCGCAGTGAATGTACTGCCGGTCCCTTTGCAGTGTTGAGCATTCTGCTCTGAATAAAAGTCTTATCAATATTGACTCCCATTTCTCCGCCCAGTGCATCAATTTCTCTCACTAAGTGTCCTTTGCCAGTACCTCCAATTGATGGATTGCACGGCATCATTGCAATTGCTTCTAAATTAATCGAAAACAGTGCTGTCTGATTACCCATTCGCGCTGCTGCCAGTGCCGCCTCACAGCCGGCATGTCCCGCACCAACGACGATGATATCATATTCTCCCATTAAAATTTGTTCCATGATTGTACCAACCTTATTTTCCCAAACAAAACCTTGCAAAAACTTCGTTTATAATATCATCTTGCACGGTTTCTCCAATGATTTCTCCTAAATTCTCATAACTGCTATTCACATCAATTTCTATAAATTCTAATGCTTCCTTTTTCTTTGTCATCTCAATCGCGTCACAGATAGCACGTTCCGCTGTTTCTAAAATATTTTTATGTCTTACATTGGTAACCATAATGCGATCACTTTGAGAAACCTTGCCACCATAAACCATCTCTACAATTTTTTCTTCAAGCAAATCAATGCCCTGCTGCCTTTCCATAGAAGTCTCTATCAATGAAGCTTCTGGCAGCATTTTTTCTATAGCTTCTCTCGAAACCACTGGCTCTAAATCAACTTTATTTAAAACGACAATTGCTTTTTTTTGATCAATCAATTCAACAATCTCTCTATCTTCCTGCCCCAGCTCTCTGCTGGAATCAATGATAAAAATAACAAGATCCGCTTGATTAAAGGATTCTTTGGACTTTTCTATACCGATCTGCTCTATCATATCATCGGTTTCCCTGATGCCTGCAGTATCAGTCAATCTCACAGGAATGCCTTTGATACTGAGATGCTCCTCAATCGTATCTCTCGTGGTACCTGGTATCTCTGTTACAATAGCTCTCGCTTCGTTGAGCAGGCTGTTCATCAAAGAAGATTTTCCTACATTTGGTTTTCCTATAATTGCGACATTTAAACCCTCCTGAATAATACGCCCCGTATCTGCACTTGTGAGGAGTTTTCTTATGTCATCATTGACAGAAATCAAGTCCTTTTCTAAGGTATCATAAGTGATTTCTTCAATATCTTCATCGGGATAATCTATATTTACAGTGATATTTACCAGAATATCAACCAATTTCTTTCTAATTTCTTTAATTTTCTTGGAAAAATTGCCTTCCAGCTGATTCATGGCGACGTCAAAGGTTTTATCAGTCTTCGCCTTGATGACATCGATCACAGCTTCGGCCTGAGACAGATCAAGACGTCCATTTAGAAAAGCTCTCTTTGTAAATTCTCCAGGCTCAGCCATCCTAGCGCCATATTTAAGCACTAATTCCAAGGTTCTGCGCAGTGGAACCATACCTCCATGACAATTGATTTCAACCACGTCTTCAACCGTATAAGTTTTTGGTCCCTTCATATAGACAGAAAGTACTTCATCTATGACTTGTCCGGAGGATGGATCAACAATTGTTCCATATGACATCTTTCTATTTTCAATACCAGATGGATTTGCTGGCACAAAAATCTTCGTCAAAACATTTTGCGCATTTTCTCCACTAATTCTAATGATTCCAATTCCACCTTCTCCTGGAGGTGTTGCAATTGCTGCAATTGTATCTTCCATAATAATTCTCCTGCTAACAAGAATGAAAATAAGCCCGCAAATTTTGCGGGCCACGTTTTACTTCAGCTCAATAATTACCCTTCTGTACGGATCCTGACCCTCGCTTCTAGTCGTTACGCGCGGGTTGTTCTGAAGAGTTGCATGAATCACCTTACGTTCATAAGGATTCATCGGTTCAAGCCTTACACTTCTCTTTGTCTTTACCACCTTATCGGCAAGTCTATTTGCCAATTTTTCAAGGGTTTTTTCTCTTTTCGATCTATAATTTTCAGCATCTACAACAACTCTGATGTAGTTTTCCTGATCTTTATTTACTACGAGACTCGTCAAATACTGAATCGCATCCAAAGTTTGTCCTCTTTTACCTATAATAGTACCGGAATCTTTACCCTGGATGTTTACAAACACATTATCATGATCAGCCTTAGCAGAGATATCAATATCAAGACCCATCTGCTCTGTCACTTCTTTTAGAAATGCAAGCGCCGCATGATCTTCAACTGCAGGCATTTCTACAGTTTCTTTTGCTACTGTTACAGCTGGCGCTGCAGGCTTTTTAGGCTCAGGTTTCTTTTCCGGTTTCTCAGACTTTTCTTTTTTCTGTGTCTTTACAGGTTCAGGCTTTGCCTTAGGTGCTTCTTTTACTTCTTCTACTTTTACTTTTTCAACCGGTTTTTTCTTTTCAACTCTGACTAGCGCTAATTTTGATCCAATTCCGAAAAAACCTCTCGATGGTTCCTCGAGAACTGTAACATCAACTTCATCTATCGTTAACTTCAGTTCATCCAATGCCAGATTCACAGCGGTATCTACATCGGTTCCCCATTTTTCAGAAACATCCATATTAATTTTTTCCTCCAATAGCTCTTACTTTTTCTTCTTTTTTGCTGGCTTATTCTTCTCTTTCAGAGCTTTTCTGATTTGATTAAAACGCAAATTAAAGAAAATCTGCATGAACTGGCCTATGAACCAATAGATTGCTAAACCGGATGGATATGTTCTTGCAAGCCATACAATCATGATCGGGAGGAAATATTGCATCATCTTCATCATGAAGTTTCCAGACTGTGCATTCGGATTTGTCTGTTGACTCAACCAGCTAGAGAAGAACGTTGCAACTCCTGCCAAAATAGGTAAAACCCATAAGTCCGGCTGACTCAAATCTTGAATCCATAAAAACCCTTCGTGAATTGCAAAGTACATCGTTTCGGAAGAAACATATGTCATCGGATTTCTTAGTAATCCAAACAAACCCATGATAACGATCATCTGCACAATCATCGGCAGACATCCTCCCATCGGATTATATCCTTCTTCCTTATACAGTTCAGCCATCTTTTCGTTAAGCTTTTCTTTATCGTTTGCGTATTTCCTTTGAAGTTCCTGCATTCTCGGCTGCATATCAGACATACCGGCTGTAGACATGATTGACTTTTTGTAAACTGGATACAACGCAAATTTTACAATTACAGTCAAGATCACCAGCGTAATACCGTAGTTTCCTACTATGCTGTACAGCTGAGTCATCAGCCAACCCAAAGGTTTAGCTATTATTCCAAACATTAATTTTCCTCCGTCATTTCAAAGGATCATAACCGCCAGGGTTCCCTGGGTGACACTTCAAAATTCGTTTTATTCCTAAGTAACTACCTTTAAACACTCCATACTTTTGCAGAGCCTGAATAAAGTAAGTGGAGCAGGTAGGATAAAACCTACAGGTAGGTGGAAATAAGGGTGAAATACAGCGTTGATATACCTTAATCAGGAAAATCATTATATTCTTCAAGAATTTACTGATATATTTCATTATTTCTTAGTTACCCCGGTTCTTCTAAGAGCGGATTCCAAAGATCGTTTGACCTCTGCGCACTTAGCGTTGGCAATAGTATTTCTGGCAATGAAAATAAAATCATAGCCTTGTGGAAGTTTCATCTCCGTAAGTCTGTAACTCTCTTTCATCAATCTTCTCGCTCTATTCCGTTTGACACTATTGCCGACTTTTTTGCTCGCTAAAAAAGCCATTCTGTTATAGGGAAGATTGTTTTTTCTGAAAAACAGAACAACGAACCTGTCACCTATGGATTTTCCCCTATTGTATATAGTGGTAAAATCTTTTTTTCGTCTCAGTACATTTTTTCTAAGCATCACAAATTAAGCAGATAATCTTTTTCTGCCTTTTGTTCTTCTTCTCTTAAGAACGTTTCTGCCATTCTTAGAGCTCATTCTTTTTCTAAAGCCGTGCTCTTTCATTCTCTGTCTTTTCTTTGGCTGATAAGTCTGTTTCATTATCTTTTACCTCCTCAATGTAAATTTGCTGCATAATCTAAATTTCAATCTATGCACACATGTCTTACAATTATACTTTTAATGACTTTGCTTGTCAACATTTTTATCTTTTTTTGTTCTAAATTCAAGACAAAAAAACATTTATGAAAGATATGCACAAAGTTATCCACATCACATGGATAACTTTGAGGAAAATTTATTTTTCAGCCTTTTAAATTAACACTTGTATATGGATAACTTATTATGTACAATGTGATTATAACAAAAAGATGAAGGTGAAGTATGAAAAACATTCAAGAGATTTGGAATCAAGTTTTAAAAATAATTGAAGAAAATACGACCTCAATTAGTTATAATACCTGGTTTAAGCCGATTAAAATTAATAGTATAGATAATAATGTGAAAATTGCCTACTTGGAATCTGAAGAAGACTTCATCATAAAAGTTTTAAAAGACAGATATCTACAGTTGATCGAGTCCAGCTTTAAAACTGCAACAGGAGAGGTTTATCGCGTTGTCATCAAAAACAGTGAGGATTATGATCAGGTAAAAGAAGAACAATCTGAATCCAATCAGCCGGTGTTAATGGATCCCAAACTTCGTAAGCAAAAAATATTTAATCCCAGATATACTTTTGACAATTTTGTCGTCGGAAACAGTAACAAATATGCGCATGCTGCATCCCTTGCTGTTGCCGAATCTCCTTCAGAAGCCTACAACCCTCTTTTTATTTACGGTGGTTCCGGTTTAGGAAAAACACACCTGATGAACGCAATTGGGATTTACTTATTAGAAAACAATGAAAATCTCAACGTATTATATGTATCATCTGAGATGTTTACCAACGAGTTTATTAAAGCACTGGGAGAGAATAAAACCAGAGAATTTAAAAATAAATACAGAAAAGTCGACGTTCTCTTGATAGACGATATTCAGTTCTTAGAAGGTAAAGACACCATGCAGGAAGAATTCTTCCACACCTTTAATTCACTTTATGATCTGAATAAACAGATTGTAATTTCAAGTGACAGAGCGCCTAATAAGCTAGTAAAACTGGAGGAGAGGCTCAGATCCAGGTTTATGTGGAACCTGATTGCCGACCTGCAGCCCGCAGATTACGAAACAAGAGTAGCAATTTTAATGAAAAAAGCAGAAAATGCCAATATAGAAATCGACGACGACTTGTATGAGGTCATCTGCTTAATTGCTGAAAAAATTAAGGACAACATCAGAGAACTAGAAGGCGCTTTTAACAGAATCGTCAGCTTCTCCACTTTGATGGACGAAAAAATAGACAAGGTCTTTGCAAAACGAATTCTCAAAGACATCATTCAAAACAGCGGAACTTCAGCAACTCCTGAGAAAATAAAGACCATCGTCAGCCGGTATTTTAATATTAAAGTATCAGATATGGAAAGTTCCAAACGTACCAACAGTATTGCTTTCCCTAGACAAATTGCCATGTTTCTCTGCAGAGACATGACAGATTATTCTCTTCCTAAGATAGGAAACCTCTTTGGAGGAAGGCATTATACGACGGTCATGCACGCTTGTGAAAAGATCCAAGCAGAGATACATAACAATGATTCAGTAAAAGAAGTAATAGAAAACCTAAAGAAGGAAATTTCTGAATAAAAATCAAAAGTTATCCACATAAAATCAACAGTAACTTTTAATGAAATAGCAAGGGGTTTAAAAGTTATCCACAGATTCAACAGCCCCTACTACTATTACTACTAAATTCTTATAAGAAAAAGATGGCATTTTGGAGGTTAAAAATGAAATTTGAATGCAACCAGCAACTATTAACGAAAGCCTTAAATATAGTTTCAAAAGCTGTTACATCGAGAACCACGATTCCTATTTTAAAAGGAATTCTTCTTGAAGTCTCAGAGGACGGAAAATTGAAGATGTCAGCATCTGATTTGGACATCACCATAGAAGAAACTGTAGATATCGAGTCAGGTATCAGCGGATCTATTGTCGTACAATCAAAATTATTTGGCGATATTATAAGAAAGCTTCCAAACGCGACTGTCTCTGTAGAATTGGTTGACACAAATGTGGTCATCAAATGTATGAATTCTGAATTCAGTATCATCGGTCTGTCAGCTGATGAATTTCCTAGCATCAAAAATATAGAAGAAAACCAAGAGTATATTACCTTTGATAAGACTATTTTAAAAGAAATGATCAGTAAGACTTCTTTTGCTGCCAGCGTGGATGAATCAAAGGGTGTCATTACAGGTATTTTGATTGAACTTCTAAATGATGCTATCAATATGGTCGCTATCGATGGTTACAGAATGGCTATCACTCGAGAAGCGATGGTAAATCTCGAAGAGAAAAACGTCATCATATCTGCCAAAATAATGAACGAAATCAGTAAAATCTTGAGTGAAGCTTCTGAAGAAGAAAACGTAAATCTTATATTAAATGATAAAAAAGCGATTTTTATCATCGGTAACGTCAAAGTCGTTTTGAGACTTTTGGACGGCGAATTTATCAAATATAAAGATGTACTTCCAAAAGATAACAAAATCAAGGTTAAGGTCAATAGAAATGATCTGATGGAAAGTATTGAAAGAGCATCCCTTCTTTCAAAAGAAGGCAAGAACAATCTGATTAAATTTGCTATCAAAGATACGATTGTAACAATTACTTCTAAATCAGAAGAAGGTAACGTCAGAGAAGAAGTGATCATCAATAAAGAAGGCGAAGATCTGGATATCGGTTTCAATGCAAAATATGTTTTAGATGTATTAAAATCTATAGACGATGAAGAAATCTATATGTTCTTCAATACCAGTATCACGCCGTGCCTTGTAGAGCCGGTCAATGGTGACTCCTTTGAGTATTTGATACTGCCAGTTAGAATTACAAATAATTAATATGTATATCAAAGATATCGAACTGACAAATTTTCGCAATTATGACGATCTGAAAACAGATTTTAGCCAGAACGTCAATTTAATATTGGGTAATAATGCTCAGGGAAAGACGAATCTGCTAGAAGGCATCTATCTGACTTCCATAGGAAGGTCTTTCCGAACAAATAAAGATAGTGAGTTGGTTCATTTTCAGAAAAATGCAGCGAGAATCAAAGTCAATGCTGAGAAATCTTATTTTGATACTTCTGTAGAGATCATAATCAAAAAGGATGCAAAAAAATCAATCAAAAAGGACGGCGCTACGATTAAAAAGACCTCTGAGCTGCTGGAAAATATTTTAATTGTTATCTTCTCTCCGGAAGACTTAAAGATTGTGAAGGACGAACCAGAAAAAAGAAGAAAATTTATCGATCGAGAACTCTGTCAGATACAGCCTCTTTACTATGACAGTCTCAGCAATTACAAAAAAACCCTAGTGCAGAGGAACACCTATCTAAAAGAAGAATCCATCGACAGCAGTATTTTGGATCTTTGGGATGTACAGTTGGCCAGATATGGAGCGAGAATCATCAATATCAGAGAACAATTTGTGAAGAAAATCAGCGGCTACAGTGGAAAGATTCATACCAGTATCACCAACGGAAAAGAAAGTCTGTTTTTGGAATATAACCCTAATATAGATTTAAAAGACGATTTAGAAGAACAGGAAGGTTACTTCTACGATGAAATTAAAAAAGCGTTTAAAAATGATTTGAAGCAGAGGACCACAACAAAAGGACCTCATAAAGATGACATTTCTTTTTATGTCAACGGGATCAATATGCGCAGCTTTGGCTCTCAGGGTCAGCAGCGTACCTGTGCCCTATCTCTCAAATTAGCAGAACTGAATCTGATCAAAGAAGAAACAGAAGAAGATGCGATTCTATTACTCGACGATGTCATGAGCGAGCTGGATATTGAGAGACAGAAGTACCTGATTAAAACCCTGAAAGAAAATCAGCTTTTTATCACAACGACGGATATTGATAAAAATTTGATGGACTCCTTTCCAGATGCAAAAAAAATCTACATTGAAGGCGGCAGAATAAAGGAACATAAAACCTATTAAAAATTACGACATATATCGACGTTTTTTAATAGGTTTTTTAGTGCTTATTTTTTGATTTTACGGATTTTAAAGCAGGTGAAAGGGAAAAAACACAAAATGTACGTATTTTCTTGTCAAATCGGATATTTTGTTGTATACTAATACAGTATGTAAAAATGAAAATAGACACGAAGGTGGGTGTAAAATGAGTACAGAAGAAAAAAATAATAATCAGTATGATGCCGCCCAAATACAAGTACTGGAAGGTCTGGAAGCAGTAAGAAAAAGACCTGGTATGTATATAGGAAGTACAGGTCCGAGAGGATTGCATCATTTAGTTTATGAAGTTGTAGATAACAGTGTCGACGAAGCGTTGGCTGGTTATTGTAAAAAGATAGATGTTACAATTCAAAAAGATAATTCCATCATGGTAGAAGACGACGGAAGAGGTATGCCAGTCGATAACCACCCGAAACTAGGTATACCAGCTGTCGAAGTCATTCATACTGTTCTCCATGCGGGAGGAAAATTCGGCGGAGGAGGATATAAGGTATCTGGAGGTCTGCACGGTGTAGGCGCATCTGTCGTAAATGCCCTCTCCACGAAGATGGAAGTAGAGATCAAAAGAAACGGCAAAATTTATAAGCAGGAGTATCAGCGTGGTAAGACTGTAATGCCTCTGACAGAAGTGGGAGAATCAAAGAAGACTGGTTCCAAGAGTATTTTCTGGCCTGATCCGGAAATATTCCAGGAGTCTGTGGAATTTGATTATGAAACCCTTCAGCATAGATTGAGAGAGATGGCATTTCTGAACAAAGGAATCAAAATTACTCTCACTGATGAAAGAGACGGGAAAAAGAAAAAAGACGTCTTTCATTTTGAAGGAGGATTGAAGGAATTTGTAAAATTCCTAAATAACAATAAAGACCCTCTCCACGAAGAAGCGATTTATTTTGAAATCAACAAAAAAGATATGGAACTTGAAGTCGCCATGCAGTATACAGATCGGTATAATGAGTTGATCTTATCCTATGCCAACAATATCAGTACCACTGAAGGCGGTACCCATATGGCTGGTTTCAAGTCTGCACTCACCAGAGTATTTAATGATTATGCAAAAAAAAGCAAAATATTGAAAGAAAATGACGATTCTCTTGCAGGTGAAGATGTAAGGGAAGGTTTGACTGCCGTTATTTCTGTAAAATTGACAGAACCTCAGTTTGAAGGACAGACGAAGACAAAGCTGGGAAATACAGAAATGAGAGGTTTTGTTGAAACTTCAACAAGTGAAAATCTGATGGCTTTTTTAGAGGAACACCCTAATGAGGCCAGAGTGATCGTAGATAAATGTCTGAAAGCATCGAGGGCCAGAGAAGCTGCCAGAAAAGCAAGAGAACTGACGAGAAGAAAGAGCGCACTGGACAGCATCGCCCTGCCGGGCAAATTGGCTGACTGCTCCGAAAAAGATCCTGCCAAGTCAGAAATCTTCCTGGTAGAGGGTGACTCCGCTGGTGGAAGTGCAAAGAGTGGCAGAGACAGAATGAGACAGGCTATTTTGCCGCTGAGAGGAAAGATCCTCAACGTTGAAAAAGCTAGATTGGATAGAATTCTTAACTCGGATGAAATCAAAAATATGATTACTGCTTTCGGCTGCGGAATCGGCAATGAATTTGATGAGACGAAACTGAGATATCACAAGATTATCATCATGACCGATGCTGACGTCGATGGCGCCCACATCAGAACCTTGCTTTTGACCTTTTTCTTCAGATACATGACACCGCTGATCGAGGGTGGTTATGTATACGCAGCCAAACCTCCTCTCTTCATGACGAAAAGAAACAAAGAAGTCTATTATACCTATAAGGAAGAAGAACAGGATAGGCTCTTGGAAAATCTGAAAAACGACGGCAAGGCTGGAAAAGTAGATATTCAGAGATATAAGGGTCTGGGCGAGATGGACGCAGAACAGCTCTGGGAGACTACTATGGATTATAATAACAGAACATTGATTCAGATTACATTAGATGATGCAGCAGCTGCAGATGAGATTTTTACCATCTTGATGGGAGATAAAGTTCCACCGAGAAAGAAATTCATCGAAGATCATGCAGAAGATGCTGAAATCGACATTTAAGGAAGGAGGGCGAGAAATTGAGTACATTATTAGAAGATACGAAATTAGAACAACACGAGATATCTAAGGAAATGCAGAAGTCTTATATCGACTATTCCATGAGCGTTATCGTCGGACGTGCCCTTCCTGATGTCAGAGACGGCATGAAGCCGGTTCATAGGAGAATCCTATACGGCATGCACCAACTAGGCGTGACACCGGAAAAACCCCATAAAAAATCCGCGCGTATTGTCGGTGAAGTCATGGGTAAATATCACCCTCACGGAGATAGTTCCATTTACGATGCCATGGTCAGAATGGCACAGGATTTTTCAACTAGATATATGCTGGTAGACGGACACGGCAACTTCGGTTCCGTCGATGGAGACGGCGCGGCAGCTATGCGTTATACGGAAGCGAAGATGACGCCGTTTTCACTGCAGATGATCAGAGATATCGAAAAAGATACGATAGATTTTAAAGATAATTTTGACGGAGAAGAAAAAGAACCGGTGGTTCTGCCGAGCAGATACCCAAACCTCTTGGTAAACGGATCCAATGGTATCGCCGTCGGAATGGCGACGTCTATTCCGCCTCACAATTTAGGTGAGGTTATCGATGCGACAGTCAAGTTAATTGACGATGAAGAAGCCACTGTCGAAGACCTGATGAAAATAGTTAAAGGTCCAGACTTCCCAACTGGCGCAACGATTTTAGGCAAAAACGGAATCAGAGAGGCTTATAGAACGGGAATCGGCAAAGTCAAAGTCAGATCCTGTTGTGAGATTGAAGAAACCGACAGAGGCAGATCGCAGATCATCGTTACTGAGATTCCTTATCAGGTGAACAAAGCCAGACTCATCGAAAAGATGGCGGAGTTGGTAAAAGATAAAAGAGTGGAAGGTATTTCAGCGATTCGTGATGAATCCAGCCGTAAAGGAATGCGTATCGTCATCGAGCTTAAGAGAGATGCCAACCCGCAGATTACTCTGAATCGATTGTACAAGCATACCCAGCTGCAGGACAGTTACAGCATGATTATGATTGCGCTGGTTAACGACAAGCCAAAGGTACTCAATCTATACGAAATTCTGGACGAATATCTGAAGTTCCAGAAAGAAGTCGTTACCAGAAGAACCCAGTTCGACTTAAAAAAAGCTGAAGCGAGAGCGCATATCTTAGAAGGTCTGCTGATTGCCCTCGATAATATCGATGAAATCATCAAGATTATCAGAAGTGCATATAATGACGCAAAAGAAAAGCTGATGGAACGATTCGGCCTTTCAGAAATTCAGGCTCAGGCAATCCTCGATATGAGACTTGCCAGACTGCAGGGATTGGAGCGAGAGAAAATCGACAAGGAATATGCCGAATTGATGGAAAAGATTGCTTACTACAATTCCCTTCTTGCTGATGAAAAGCTTTTGATGGGCGTCATTAAAGATGAACTCCTCGAAATCAGAGAAAAATATGCTGACAGCAGGAGAACCAAATTAGTGGCAGATGTAGATGAATTTGACGATGAGGATCTTGTTGAAGAAGAAAAAGTAGCGATTACTTTGACGCATCTGGGATACATCAAAAGAGTACCGGCTGATACCTATAAAGCACAGAAGCGTGGCGGTAAAGGAATCACAGGTATCACTACAAGAGAAAATGATTTTGTAAAGGATCTGATTATGACATCTACTCACGATCATCTGATGTTCTTTACAAATACAGGTAAAGCTCATAAAATCAAGGCTTTTGAGGTTCCAGAGGCCACGAGGACTGCCAAAGGCACACCGGCAGTCAACTTCCTCAATCTGATGCAGAGAGAGAGAATTACCGCAATTATTCCAGTGCAGGAATTTTCTGATGATAGATATCTCATTGCTGTAACAAAAGACGGTATCATCAAGAAGACACCGCTTTCCCAATTTGATACGCAGAGAAAGACAGGTCTGATTGCAATCAATCTGAAAGAGGATGACCAGTTGATCGGAATTAAAGAAACTTCTGGCACCAACAATGTCATCATCGTAACGAAGCATGGAAAGTGTATCTGTTTCTCTGAAGAAGATGTGAGAAGCATGGGCAGAATTGCCGGCGGCGTCAGAGCCATCAAGCTTGAGAAAGATGATGAAGTCGTTGCCATGGAACTGGTTGAACCGGATCAGGAACTTTTTGTCGTAACTGAAAATGGTTATGGTAAGAGAACTTCCGTCAAGGATTATAAGATTCAGGTTAGAGGCGGCAAAGGTCTTCTGACTTATGATAAGACCAAGTTCAAGAAGACTGGCGCTTTGATTGGGGCTATGGTCGTCGACGAAGATGATGAAATTTTGATGATTAACTCAGAAGGTATTATTATCAGAATCAGAGCCGGTGAAGTTTCTAAGCTTGGCAGAGCGACCCAGGGCGTCAAGATTATGAAGGTAGGCGATGATACGAAAATCGTTGCCATGGCCAAAGTCATCAAAGAAGAAGATGACGATGAAGAAGACGAAGTGGAAGAAAAGAAAGCCAAGAAACCAGAAAAAAACAGCGATGAACAACTGACCCTGTAATAAAAGAAAAAATGGCGTATTTTTGATAATGCGCCATTTTTAATTGTAAAATATGAGGTATATATAAATATAGTAAATAAAAATGCTTGCAATTTGCATGAAGGAAAGCTATTCTATATAGAGAATGCGAAGCAGGCAGATCAGTTTGTTTTGAAGGAGAGAGTTTAAATGGATAATTTAAGATTTACAATACCGGGAAAACCGGAGTATTTGACTATGGTGAGATTGGCTATTGCTTCTATTGCAACGACTGCTGGTTTTGATCTGGACGCGTCTGAGGATATCAAGAATGCTGTTTCAGAAGCATGTAAAAATGTTTCGTGTCATGGATTTGATGGATTTTCAGACAAATACGAAGTAGAATGTAATGTCGATAAATCAAAAATAGAAATTATTGTAAAAGACGATTGCGATGCCCACACTTTGGAGAAGCTTTCGAAACCTTGTCAGAACTGCCCAAAAGAAGGCGATATCGGTATTTATATCATTCAGTCTTTGATGAATGAAGTGGAATTTGGCAAAGGAAAAGACGGACATAAGTCCATTAGAATGGTGAAGAATTTATGATGGAACAAGAATTGTTTATCAAGTATAAAAACAATCCAAGTATAGAGACTAGAAACGAAATCGTGGAAAAACATCTTTATATGGTAGACATTCTGATTAGAAAATATCTCGGCAAAGGTGTAGAATACGACGATCTTTATCAAGTTGGTGCTTTGGCACTCGTTTCAGCTGTCGAGCGATTCGATCCAGACAAGGGATTCGAATTTAGTTCTTTTGCTACCCCGACAATTCTTGGAGAAATCAAGAAATATTTCAGGGATAAGCAATGGAGCCTTAAGGTACCAAGAAGATTGAAAGAAATTGCCGCGAAAGTACAGGAGAGCAAGGATGCTCTCTATACAGAATATCACAGAAAACCATCTGTCGAGGAAATTTCAGAAGCCACAGGTTTCAGTGAAGAGCAGATTATCGAGGCCATGGAAGGTTCCCAGGCCTACGGTACCTACTCTTTGGACAAGACGTTTGACGATATGGGTGAGGATGGAGAGAGCTCTTTTCTTGAGAAGTATACGGGGTTTGACGAAAAGGGCTACGAAAGAATTGAAACATCAGAGATTATAAACAAGGTCATGGATGGATTCAGCGATCAGTATCGTTATATCTTTAAGGAAAGATTTATCTATAACAGGTCGCAGGCTGAAATTGCGAAAAATCTCGGTGTCTCCCAGATGACGGTATCCAGAGCAGAACGAAACATCATCAATCAGTTTAGAGAAGAGCTGCATCGTTAATGAGTAAGAAATTAAAAGCGGCGTCCCTTTTTCGAGAAGGATATAATTGTGCGCAATCTGTGGTACTAGCCTTCGCTGAAGAAATGAATATGGACGAGAAAACTGCGGCGAAGCTGAGTTCTTCTTTTGGAGGCGGTATGGGAAGACTGCGGGAAGTTTGCGGCGCTGTCAGTGGTATGTTCCTCGTTGCAGGAATGATCAAGGGCTATGATTGTCCTGATGATGATGAGCGCAAAGCAGAACATTATCGACTGATTCAGAGTTTGGCAGAGGAATTCAAAGCAAAAAATAAGACGATCATATGTCGGGAGCTTTTGGATTTGCAAGAAGGTCCTGATTATTTTATACCCGAAAAAAGGACGGAAAGCTATTACGCTGCCCGCCCCTGTGAAAAGTTTGTTGCTGATGCTGCTGAACTGATAGAATCTTATGTTATAAAGTAATGGTAAATTTACTCCCCTTCCCTATTTCACTTTCAACAGAAACCTTTCCGTTGTGAGCTTCTGCAATCCACTTTACCATAGCAAGGCCAAGACCAAAACTGTTTTCTTCTGATTTTCTAGCTTTATCTACTTTATAGAAGCGATGGAAGATATTTTCCTGGTCTTCTTTTTTTATGCCAATACCGTTGTCTTTTACGATAATTTTAATATGTTCTTCTTTCGACAATGATAATTCTACTTTTGGATTGTCACAGGTATAGCTATATTTAATGGCGTTGGTCAGTAAATTGATAATCATTCTCATAATTAAGGTCTCATCGGCGGTGATTTCTATATTGCTTTCTATATTGCTCGTCAAAAAAACGCCCTTTTCTTCCGCCGACAAGCTAAGTTCATCGATGATGCTGCTACATAAAAGTGATAGATTGAAATTTTCCTTGTCCAATGCTTTTTCTTTGTCTATTGTTCTCGAAACTTGAAGAAGCTGCTGAATCAGAGACATGGTCCTCATACACTGTTTTTGGATGGTTTCTATGGATTCGATATATTCTGCCGTCTGACGGTTTTCCTGCAGGGTATATTCGCACTCTGTCAAGATGACAGAAATCGGCGTTTTCAATTCATGGGAAACGTCAGAAGAAAATTCTTTTTCTGCCTGAAAAGCATTTTCTAATCTTTCAATCATCTGATTCAAAGTTTCAGTCAGATAATAGAGTTCATCCTTATTTTCTCCCTGTGGTAGACGTTTGGAAAGATCATTACCACTGTTGATGGAATTGGCTGCATTGGTGATTTTAGCGACGGGTGCAAATGCCCTCTTTGTAATTCGTCTGCCTGCAATGATTGCGACTGCTAGAATTGCGGGCAATATGATAATCATGATTCGCATGATGGACTTGAGCGTGGCAGCAGCATTATCCATATCGTAAATGCCTCTGACCCAGATGCCCTGCCCATTATCATAGGTATTGTATAAATCGTAAACCAGCCAGGTGCTCTCCTCCGCTTCTATTTCCTCATAGTCTCCTTGTGTCAAAGGGGTGGAGGAAGGAAAGTCTCTTGGAACAGCGCCTTTGATCAGTTTTCCATCTTCGCCGTATACTAGCAGGGTTACACCACGATAGTAAGAATCAAAATCGTTATCAATTTCAATAATATTATTTTCATATTCAATTTCATCAAAAGAATTCTGTACCGCTTTCATTACGGTATCTTTTGATACGATGGTTGTCTGTCTGCTGGCAGTGAATAAAAAAACGCCAAAAACCAGAACGGTGATCAGTATCAAAACCAGAGAATAATATAAGGTGACCCTTTTTCTTATAGAACTGTTTTTCATCATAGTTTACTCTTCACTCTTTATGACATAACCTAATCCACGCACTGTTTGGATTAATTTCTGGTCAAACTTCGCATCAATTTTGTTTCGCAGGGTACGGATGTAGACATCTATAATATTGCTGCCGCCTTCATAATCGTAATTCCAGATGTGTTGTTGAATTTTTTCCCTGGAAAGTACGATTTCTTTATTGTGCATTAGATATTCCAGTATTGCATATTCTTTGGCAGTAAGCGTAATTTCATTACCGTCTCTAATTGCTACTTTTTTATCTGTATCCAAGGTCAGCGGCCCTACATTTAAGAAATTATCTACCCTTTCTACCCCGCTTCTTCTGATCAAAACCCTGACTCTGGCTGATAACTCTTCCAGTGAAAAAGGTTTCGTCAGATAATCGTCTGCGCCGCTGTCAAGGCCGGTTACTTTGTCTTCAACGGTGTTTTTTGCCGTTAAAAGAAGAACCGGCGTTTTTAATTTTTTTAATCTTATTTTTTTTAGAATTGTAATTCCATCAATTCCCGGAAGCATGATATCCAAGATAATGGCGTCGTATTCTGTTCCATCTATATAATCAATGGCATCACTTCCATCATAACAAGTATCTATGGTATAACCTTCTGCTTTCAAATGTTTTGCTACAGTCTGGCAAAGTCTCTTTTCGTCTTCTACGATTAATAATTTCATCATCCCACCTCTTTTCTATTATTATCTTAATCATATAGTAAAAAAATTAAATTACAATGAAAATTTATAGAAATTATGAAAAATTGGTACAGGAAACAATTCAAAATTGGTACTTTATAGTTTATTTACTATGCGTTAATGTCTATATAACAAAGAATTTTCTGAATATGGAGGGAACGATATGGCGAAAAGATTAATAGAGTCCGATCATTTTAAAAACTTTATCAATCTAGGAGGATTAAAAAAGCAAAACTCTAAAATTCTCTATACCAAGACAGAAAGCAGCGTTGATAAAAATGACTACTTTACCGATTTATGTATTTTAGATACACAAACTAAAAAGTTTAAAACGCTGACTAATGGAATCGAAGTGGACTTATATAAATGGTATGAGGATGATAAAGTAATTTTTACAGCAATTACTGAGGAATCTGATAAAAATCTTCGGCAAAAACAAATTCCAATTACTGTGTTTTACAGTATGGATGTTGAGACCGGTATAATTGAGAAACTTTTTAATGTAAGTAAAAAAATTATTGAATTCGAGAGAATTTCTGCAGACAAATTTTTTTTCCTCTGCAGCGATACCCTTTGTGATGATCAGTATTTGAAACTTGCTGAAGGAAATTGGGAGAAATTCTCTCAAATCAAAAAGGAAGAGGAAGATTACTTTGTTGCTGAAGAAGTTCCTTTTTGGACCAACTCAGCAGGCTATTGCAATGGGAAAAGGGGAAGGATTTTTCTATATGAGAAGGAATCATTAACACAGATTACACCGGATGACCTACATGTAACTCTGATGAAAGTATATGAAGATGAATATTTGCTTTATTGCGGACTACAGTCTGGAGGCATACAGAGCACTGCAGGCAAGTTATATCGCTACGATATACAAGAAAAAAATACTGTGCCCCTTGATATTACTGAAGAATATATCTATACCTTGATTGAGACAGTTTCTTCTACTGAATTCATTACTTGTAGAAGCGATAGAAAAATCCACGGGGAGTATCAGGATGAATACATAGATTTGATCAATATGAAGGATGGGAGCTGCTTGAGAAAAAATTCATTTGGAGATTATCACATTTACGATAACGTGGTGTGTGACGTGAGTTATCTGAGTAACTGGCTGAACAAGGTCACAAGATGCAGGAACGGTATTTATTTCATTGCTACAGAAATGGAATCATCTAAAGTCTTCTTTTGGGAAGATGAAGCCGCGCTTCCTGTTGCAATCACGAAGGCAAAGGGAAAAGTGATAGACTACGAAATTGTAGGTAATGAAATTTACGTCATTGCTATGAGAGGTTTGGGAGGTACTGAACTTTATAGACATAGTTTGAAGGACAAAAAAGAAGAGAAGATTACATCCTATAACGCAAACTTGGAAGAGATATATCAGTATGCCCCAGTGGAAAGACTGAATTATACAAATAAAAACCAGATTGAAATTCAAGGGTGGTACTTAAAGCCTGTTCATTTTGAGGAAGGTAAAAAATACCCGGCAATTTTGTTTATACACGGAGGTCCTCAATGTGCCTTTGGTGAAATTTTTAATCACGATATGCAGTTGATGGCGGCGAAGGGTTACGGTGTGCTCTTCTGCAATCCTACGGGTTCTGAAGGAAGAGGCGGTGACTTTGCGGACATCAGAAAGAAATATGGAACGATTGATTATGAGGATTTGATTGGTTTTACCCAATATGCAACAGAGCATCTTCCTTGGATTGATAAGAATCGTCTGGGTGTTACAGGCGGATCTTATGGCGGTATTATGACCAACTGGATTATTGGACATACAAATATGTTCTGTGCGGCTGTTTCTGATAGAGGCGTGTGCAATAACATCAGTGATTTTGGTCTTTCTGATATAGGAGTATCTTTTGGACCGGATACTTTTGAAGCGACACCATGGGAAAATTTTGATTATTTATGGGAAACATCAGCTTTAAAATACGCCCCATACATTAAGACTCCTGTTTTGTTGATCCACGGCATGGAAGATTATCGATGCCCATATGACAGTGCACTGCAGATGCATACGGCATTGACTTATTTTGGAATTCCATCAAAAGTTTTCGCCTTTAAAGGAGAGAACCATGAATTGTGCAGATCTGGACAGCCAAAACACAGAGTCAGGAGGCTGGAAGAAATGGCAAGTTGGTTTGATATATACACTCTGAATGAAGAAAGGATAAAAAAATGAAAAAAACTGATAGAGAAAGAATTGCAAATGCTTCATTGAAAATGAAGTACGTCTGGGTGGCAGTGCTGACAATGACAACTATCGTTTATCTTCTGCCATATACATACAATGATTTTTACAACCACTTTTTGGAGGCCTTTCATATCACTGATGGACAGGCTGGAAAGGTACTCACCTTTTTCGGTCTGACTGCAACGCCAGGTTACTTTATCGGCGGCTGGCTGGCAGATAAGTTTAATCCGAAACGTTTGGTTGTGATATCCACTTTAGGAACTGGTCTGTGCGGATTCTGGCTATCCTTTTGCGAATCATATAGCATGTTGATGGTGATTTACTTCTTATTCGGGATTACAACCACCTGTATGCACTGGGGCGCTTTTCTGAAGATGATTAAGAGCTGGGGAACACCGGAAGAACAGGGAAGATTATTTGGTGTCGAGAATTCTATGTTCGGCGCAGTCGGATTGATAAGCACTTACGTAATTCTAGGTCTCATCACATTCCTATTTAAAGACGCTGGTTTCAGAGGCGGCGTGCAGGTCTATTCAGCAGTAACCCTGATTACGGGAATTGCTACGTGGCTTTACATTCCGTATGATAATGAAGCTAAGGTGGATATGGGAGAGGACAAGATTGACTTCAGAGTAATCGGCAAAGTCATGAAAATGCCGGTTGCCTGGTATTTAGGAGCTTTTACCTGGGGTTATTTTATGGTTCGTTCGACGGTTCCATATCTGAATCCTTTGATGACAGATGTTTACGGAATAGGCATTGCCCTTGCGGCATTCATCACCACGACGCTCAGAAGCGGGATGAACATGATTTTCGGACCGATTGGCGGTTATTTTATAGATAAGGCTGGAAGATCTACACCTGTTGTACTCTTCGGAGGCATTGCGACACTCTGTTTCACTATTCTCATTGTCTTTATACCTAAACGGCCGGACTTATTTATGCTGTTCCTATGTGTAGCTATTTTAGTAACCGTTTCTTCTTATCTGAATTCCAGTGCGCTATATACGCCGGTGACAGAAGCAAGAGTTCCTTTGAAATATGTTGGTACAGTTTTAGGGTTTGCCTCTACACTGGGGTATTCTACAGATGCCTGGATTTATAATGTATGTGGCAGATGGATTGATAATTATGGGGATGTGGCATATAACTACATTTTCATACTGCAGGCTTTTGGTGCAGTGGTTATGATTGCAAGTGGACTTCTTTTAGCAAAATTATATAAAAAAGCGCAGGTCAAAGAAACAAATTCCTTGGGCGCAGCAGAAGAAGCATGATGTACTAGAAGTTGTTAATTTATAACGCTATTCTGATATAACGGAAGAATACACTTCTTCCGTTATATCAATAATAAAGCGAGGTAAATAAACCATGAATTTAAAAATTAACAAACAGAGTGTAGTACCATTATATAAGCAGATTGAAAACGGTATTAAGAATTTAATTAAACATGAGGAATTGGTCAATGGTTATAAACTGCCACCAGAGCGAAAATTGGCTGCAGAACTAGGTGTCCACAGAAACACGGTTATTTTGGCGTATAACAGATTGATAGCGGAAGGCTTTATTGTGTCATCCAGGACTTCACCGAGAGGATATTTTGTAATGAGAAATAGAAATAAAACAATGGGAAATATGTTTTTTCCTTTGGAGAAGATGATTCGTTATCATTTCACGACGAAGGAAAAAGTGTTTTCTCAGATTTTTGATGAATCTTACTCTCGAGAGATTCTTTCTCTTGGAGGCATTGTCATGGATCATGAATTAGAGTTAGTTCCCAGAATGGTGAATATCTTTGAAAATATGAAGGATGGCCATTGGTTTCAAAATATATGTGCAACACAAGAAAATGAAACAGAGCGATTAAAAGGTAATATCTGTTATATCCTGAAGAAAAGGAATATGTATATTGATAAAAGAAATATACAAATTGTACCGGAAACAACACAAGCCTTAAGTTATATAATTGATCTGTATTTACAAGAAGGAGACTGTATTGTCTTAGAGGAACCTGTAATTCCTGACACAATCAATCTTTTTCGTAATAAGGGAATTAAAACCATAGGTGTATCTCTAGAGGAAGACGGTCCCAATCTAAAAGAATTAGAACTTTTGATTATGGAAAAAGGTCCTAAGTTCCTATACATTATGCCTAATTTTCAAAATCCTACTGCAAAAGTAATGTCACTTCATAAACGCCTTGACTTGCTTGAAATCAGTTACAAATATGGAATACCTATTATTGAGGATGATTCCCTGCATGATTTTAATTACTCTGACAAGGACATACCAACTCTCTATTCTTTGGATCGGTATAAATCTGTTATTTACATAGATACATTTACTCTGACATTTTTGCCAGGCACCCAGACAGCATTTGTTATAGGTCCCTATGAACCAATTGCTATGATTGGAGAGTATATCAAGATGAGCCAAGTTATGTTGACAAATATCGGTCAGTATATGCTCAATGAGTTTATAGAAAGCGGAGATTATGAAGAGTATTTGATTAATCTGAGGGATTACTATAGAAGAAAAAGAGATTATTTAATAGAAGAACTAAATAAAGGTGAAAATAAAAGTTTTTCATTACATTGTCCAGAAGGCGGACTTTTTGTTTGGTGTGATCTTGACGATAAAATCAATGAGAAGAAATTATTTGACATCTGTCGGGAAATGGGTCTGTTAATTATGCCCGGCTACATTTTTTATCCTGATGGCTATCAAGGGAGCGGTCATATTCGGCTCTGCTTTTCTAAGTTAAATGAAAAGGATATAAAAAAAGCAGTTGCCATTTTGAATGAGGCAATTAAAATTGTTTTAGAACAAAATGAAGGAGAAGATAATGAATAAATTTATAGAGTATAGAAGAGAGTTTCACAAGTTTCCTGAAACAGGATGGAGAGAAATTAGAACCAGTGCAAGAATCGCAGAGATTCTGGAAAAAATGGGTTACCAACATATCCTCATGGGACCAGAGGTTGTAGAAATAAGCAGTGTTGCTCCATTTATACGGATGACAGCCAAAGAGACAGAAGACGTCATGAAGCGGGCAAAATCACAGGGAGCGTCAACTGAATATGTAGAAAGAACAAAGGAGTTTCCTGGCGTTATTGCTATTCTTGATACAGGCATTCCTGGACCGACAACAGCCTTTCGCTTTGATATAGATTGTCTGCCTTATGAGGAGTTTGACGCTGATGGATATCCGCCAAAAGAATTAGGTTTTCTTTCGCAAAATTCTAATTGTGTCCATGCATGTGGTCATGATGGCCATACAGCTATAGGCCTTGGAGCAGCAGAAGTTTTACTTACGAATAAAGAAAAATTGTGTGGAAGAATAAAATTTATTTTTCAGCCGGCAGAGGAGACTTTTTACGGTGCACAATCCATTGTGGATAAAGGACATCTCGATGATGTAGACTATTTTATCGCATTGCATATCGCTTTAACAGCGGAAGGAATACCGTTACCTTCCCATTCCATTGCCTGCGGTTGTAAGGACTTTCTAAGCGATAGGCAGCTAGATGTTACTTTTCTAGGAAAGGCGGCTCATCCATGTGGTGCATCTCAGGAGGGCAAAAATGCATTGCTAGCTGCGTGTTCAGCGGCATTAAACCTTCATTGCATTGCACCCCACGAAGAAGGGCTTTGTAGAATTAATGTGGGAACCCTTCACGCTGGAGTTGCAATTAATACGATTCCGCCACAGGCAGAATTATCCGTGGAATTCAGAGGTGAAAGTACCACCATTGCAAAATACGCAGAGAATAGAGTCTTTGATGTGCTCAATGGCACGGCAAAGGCTTATGATATGGCTTATGAATATTTGGACTACGGAGAGGTTCCGGCAGGAAAAAGCGACGATGCTTTGATGGAAATCATAGAAGAGTCTGCCAAGAATATTCCGTGGTTTGAAAAAATATATTATGAAGGTAATGTAGGCGGAACAGATGATGCAACGATTATGATGAGCAGGGTGCAGGAAAATGGCGGAATTGCGGTCTATACAGGAATCGGCGCTGATACGACACAGCCTTTACATAATCCGCAGTTTGATTTTGATGAGGATGCCATCGCAGCTTCTATTGAACTCTGCAAAGCCGTAATCTTGGAAATTCATCATAGGCAATAAAAATATATGAATATTAAAAAAATGTTTCTTTTCGAATTTTTTCATTTTAATTTCATTTTAAGTGTTTATTATATGGATACACTCAAAGAATAATACTTGAAAGATAAATAAATGAAATAGGAGGAAAGAACAATGTCAAAATTTATTAACAAAAGGAACGGCATCATTGCTGCCATCGCTGTTGTACTGATTATCGCAGCGATTATCCTCTCCACTACTTTCACGCAGGCTATGACCCTGGATGAGGCAAAAGAAATCGCAAAAAAATATGTTCCGGCCACAGCGACTTTTGTAACAAGTGAAGAAGAGGAAAACAAATTTGAAGTGATGTTCCACGATGATAAAAATGAAGAAGGTTTCGAAGTGGAAATCAACAAAGAAACAAAACAGGTAAAGAAAGTAGAGTCACAGCTTGATAACGACTTAGGCAGCAAAACGGTAAAGCTCACTGAAAGTGAAGTGAAAAATATTGTAAAAAAGGCCTTTGACGGAATTACCAGCATCTCTGTCAATTTGACAAAGGACAACGGCCTTTATGAGTATGAGGTGAATTTCAAATCAAATGATTTTTATGGAAACGCGGATGTAAATCCTGAAACTGGTGCGATTCTTGAAAGCACAATAAAATATGGAACTGCGGTAACAATTCCAACTGATGACCAGAACAAAGGAGATCTTCTCACTTATAAGGAAGCAGAAGATGCTGCTATCAAAAAAGCTGGCGGCGGATTTGTAAAAGATATCGACCTTGAAAGAAAAAATGGCAACTATTATTATGAAATCGAATTAGTCAAAGACAATATGGAATATGACTATATCGTCGATGCCAAAACTGGAAAAGTTTCTTTGGAGCATGAGCACGAAAGTTACTTTGACTATGATGACGATGACGATTGGGATGACGATGATCACTACAATCCAGGAACGACAGGCGGCAACAGCGGTAATACGGGATCTGGCGGCAACAGCAATACAGGGAATGCAGGCTCAAACTCTGGCAATACTTCTAATAACAACAGTGGATTAATCTCTGCAGAAAAAGCCAAGAGTATTGTACTGGCAAAGATTCCGGGTGCTACAATTACTAAAATTCATTTAGAAAAAGATGATGGCATCTATATCTACGAGGGTGACGCCAGACTTGGAAATTATGAATACGAATTCGAAATTAATGCATCGTCTGGTGTCATAATAGGTTGGGATAAAGATCGCATCGACTATGATGATGACGATGATTACGATGACGACGATTATGATGATGACTGGGATGACTAAGAAGGATACGAAAAAGACGGCAAGTGCCGTCTTTTTTGATGTATAGAAAATGAGTCTGTAAGCGAATTTTTACGTTTTTTACCTAAAAATGCTGGTATTTGTTAGATTAAAATTGTAATATAAAGGTAATACATTAAAACAAAAATATTTAATTTATAATGGTAACTTGCAGTGTAATTTTATAGTGAAATTTACGAAAGATGTTGTGTTTATCCGTTGGAGAAAGGAGAAATCTCTAATGAAAGAGAAAATTTTAATTATTGATGATGAAGAAGACGTCTGTACTTCGATAGCCTTTGCCCTGGAAACTTTTTATGAAATCCATATTGTCGATAATGCGCCAGATGGGTTATATTATTTTCAAAAAGATCATTTTTCGCTATGTATAATGGATATAAGATTAGAAAAAATGAATGGTGTTGCTCTTTTAGACGAGATAAAAAAAATTGATGAAAAAGCCATTGTCATTTTAATGACAGCCTGCGCACTTGTCAATTCTTCTATAGAAGCAATTCAAAAAGGTGCCTATACATATCTGATAAAACCTTTTGATATACAAGAACTATTTTTTGTCATTAAAAAAGCTCTCAATTATCGCTATTTTAATCAAAAAGTAAAGTGTTTAAATAAAAATTTAGAAGAAAAATATGTATATTATGGAATTATAGGCAAAAGTGCACAAATGAAAGCTGTTTTTCAGATGATAGAAAAAGTAAAAAATCTAGATACTAGTGTCTTAATAACAGGCAAAAGCGGCACCGGTAAAGAACTAGCTGCAAGGGCACTTCATAATTCCGGCAGAAGAAAAGAATATCACTTTGCAGATGTGAATTGTGCAGCTATTCCGGAAAGTTTATTGGAAGAGGAACTCTTTGGCCACAAAAGAGGTGCATTTACAGGTGCGATTGCCAATAAAGAAGGGAAATTTGAATATGCCAATAATGGAACCGTTTTTCTTGATGAAATTGGCGATATGCCATTGTCATTACAAGCAAAATTGCTCAGAGTTTTGCAACAACGTGAGATTACACCTATTGGCAGCAATATGGTCAAAAAATTGAATATCAGGGTGATTGCTGCAACAAATAAAGATTTAAAAAAGATGGTCGAAGAAGGAACTTTTCGAAGTGATCTTTACTTTAGATTAAAAGTTATTGAAATAAAACTACCGGAACTGAAAGCAAGAAGAGAAGATATCCCTCTTCTGTGCAGTCATTTTATCAGTTTATATAATAAGAAACAGAAAAAAAATGTGAGTTATATTTCGGAAGAAGCAGAAAGGCTTTTGCTAAATTATCATTTCCCAGGTAATATCCGAGAGTTATCAAATATTTTGGAGTATGCTATGATTATGTCTGATGGAGAAATGATAAAAGCGGGGGATCTGCCAGAGGAAGTGAGTGCAGTAATAAAAACAGGAGATATATTAAAGAGCAATTATATGAAAGATTTTTCTGGACTGACGTTAAAAGAAGCAGAAAAACAAATCATTTTGCAGGCTCTGGAAGATAATCAATGGAATCGAAGGAAAACTGCAGAAAGATTGGGAATCAGTGATAAGGGATTGCGAAATAAAATTATAAAATATGAATTGATTAAAAAATAAAACAAGTCGGTAAAAAATGCTAAGTCGGTAATTTTTACCGACTTATTCTATGCTTCTGACAGAAAAATGCAGGCTGCGGATACTTTAATCTTGGCATTATTTTTGCATTATATTATAGAAAAAAAGAAAGGTTGTGAAGTAATGCAGAGAGTAAGAGAAAGGTTTTCACAGTTGGCAGAGGATTATAATGAAGATGCAGTGAAGATACGCCGTTATCTTCATCAACACCCAGAAATTTCCGGCAATGAAAAGAAGACGACCAATTATATTCTTAAACAGTTGATGAAAAACAGCATCGATACCATTACCGAACCGTTTCAAACAGGCTTAGTGGCGAGAGTCAAAGGAGCCGGCAGGGGTAAGAATATTTGTATCCGTGTAGGAATCGATGCTCTGCCTGTGAAAGAAACAAGTGAATTTCCATTTGCAGCAAAAAATGAAAATGCCTGCCACTGCTGCGGCCATGACCTTCAAGTGGCGGCAGCCATAACATGTGCAAGAATCTTACAAGAAACAAAGGATTCATGGCATGGCAGTGTAGGTTTTATTTTTCAACCGTCAGTAGAGACCGGAGAAGGTGCAAAATATATGATTGCTCATCAGGCCTTAGAGTTTTTGCAGCCAGATGTAATGTTAGGATTCCATTGTTGGCCCGAGATGAAAGCTGGCAGTGTAGGTGTACGTCCAGGTCCGATGATGGCAGCTGTAGATTTTATTAAAATCAGAATTGAAGGCAAAAGTGGTCCGGCAGCACACCCCCACCAATGTGTTGATCCAATATTAATTGCCTCCTATGTGGTTCAACAACTGCAGCATATTGTTTCGCGTGAGTGCAGTCCTACAGAATCAGCTGTAATTACTATTGGTAAAATAGTAGGAGGCACTTCTGATAATTCTGTTGCAGCGGCAGTCGAAATGGAGGGCAGTGTGCATACCCTTCTTGAAAAAGATCGCATCTACATGCAGAAGGCTATTTGCCGTATTGTGCAAAATACTTCTGCAGCTATGGGAGGTTCAGGGAGAGTCACGGTCTTAAAAGGCGTAGATCCGTTGCTTTGTGATGAGACCATATCGGCCTATGTAGAAGAAGCTGCCGCTTGTGTGGCAATGGGACCGATAGATCAGCTGCAGAAACCTTCCATGGAAATGGAGGACTTTGCCTATTACTTACGAGATATTCCAGGAGCCTATTTTAGAGTCGGCACTGCTAATGAGCTGGCCTCGTCAAAGCTGCCTCTGCACAATCCGTCCATTTTGTTTGATGAGAGAGCGATTTCCGTTGCCTGCAAAGTTCTTCTTCAATTTACAGCTCTCTATAGCACTTGATTTATATTTCAGATACAGTATAATGATTTCATGACCTAGCGGTATAGCCGAGAGGTAAAATCATCAAGGGGGGTGAAGCGGTGGAAGATTTTATACAGGGGCTGAACGCAGCGCAGCAGGAGGCTGTTACTTCAACGGAAGGATTTATCCGCGTAATAGCCGGCGCAGGCTCCGGAAAGACAAGAGCTCTTTCTCAGAGATTTGCCTATTTGGTCAATGAAATCGGCATTTTGCCTGGAAATATTCTCTGTGTTACGTTTACAAACAAGTCGGCTAACGAGATGCGTCAGCGCATACACAATTTGACAGGTGATAATGATACTGGATACATCAACACCTTTCATGGCTTCTGCGTGTCTATTCTGCAAGAGGACAGTCATGCCGTGCAATATCCAAAGAGCTTCCTGGTTTTGGACAACTCCGATATTGATGCGATGCTGAAAATCATCTATGAAGAAAGAAATCTGACACTGCGAAATATGACCTTCAGCAAGGCCCGGGACATGATTGAAATTCGCAAGATTTTTAAGGAACCAGAATATTATATGGATATGATTACTATGTCCTTAGACACTCTGCGTAAGAAATATGAACAAGCCATGGAACCGTCTGATATTATTTTCTATGGGTATCTTTATCAAGAAAAAAAGTGTTTTGGTTTAGACTATAATGATCTGATTAAATTTTCCCTCTATATCTTTGAGGAGAATGCAGAGATTTGTCTGAAATGGCAGAAACGTCTGGAATATATCATGATTGATGAGTTCCAAGATATCGACGACTTACAATACAAACTGATGGAAGTCCTGTGCGGCTATCATAAGAATTTATTCATTGTAGGCGATCCAGATCAGACTATTTACACTTGGCGCGGAGCCAATGTGAAATACTTGTTGGATTTTGATAAGGAATTTCCTGATGTCAGAACGATTATGATGATGCAGAATTACAGATCCACGCCGCAGATTCTCTCCGCCGCTAATTCCCTGATCGAGAAAAATAAAAACCGTATTAAAAAAGAACTTCTGCCTGTGCTAGATGAAGGTGCGCCAGTTTTCTGCCATCACGCTGATAACTCCAGGTCAGAAGCCACTTTTATCGCAGATAAAATGAAAGAACTGTTTGAAGCAGGTACTCACTATCGTGATATAACCATTCTCTATCGCGCACATTATATAACGAGAACTATCGAAGAAGTTCTTTTGAAAGAAAAAATTCCCTATACTATCTACAGTGGTGTCCAGTTCTTTGGACGTATGGAAATTAAGGATGCCCTCTCCTATTTGCGTATGATCGCCTACAAAGATGACCTGTCTTTTCTGCGCATCGTCAATGTGCCAAAGCGGAATATCGGGCAGAGACGTGTGACATTTTTACAACAGTATGCGGCCGAAAAACAATGCACCCTCTATGATGCATTAATAAAGAATTTGGAAGACGAAATTTTTAAAGGAACAAAGGCTGCCTCTTTTGTTGCACTGATAGAATCCTTTGCAGCGGATTATACAGAAAGGCCGATTTCTGAGGTTCTGTCTGCCATTCTCAATGAGAGCGGATATGAGAAGATGCTCCGCACCGAAGGAAGTCAGGAGCGTCTCGACAATTTGGCGGAACTGAAACAGTCTGTCTTTGAATATGAAACCTCCTGTGGTGAGGAAAGTACATTAGAACATTATTTGGCTCATATCGCGTTGTTCAGCAACAGCGATGCAGAAGATCGCAGTGATAAGGTCAAGCTTATGACGGTGCATACCGCGAAAGGATTGGAATTTCCCTATGTTTTTCTATGTGCTATGAATGAGGGAATTTTTCCATCGAAGAAGACCAATACCCTGCAGGCCATGGAAGAAGAGCGTCGCTTAGCTTTTGTCGCTATGACGCGGGCGGAGCGTGCCCTGTATCTTACGGAGTCCGAGGGACGCAACTTTGATGGCTCTCCCCGTTATCCTTCCCGCTTTCTTTTGGACATCGACCCAAGGCTGCTGTCCTATACCAGAAAGCCAGAGCAGTCTTTGATAATCAAAGCGCAGGATTATATTGCATTTAACAGCAGATATCTCTTTGCTGACTCACAGCGTCAGCTTCTTGCCTGTGGACAGAGAGTTGAGCACAAAATTTTTGGTGTGGGTACAATTGTGGAAGTAGATATAGGAAAAGCTGCTTACGTGATTCAATTCGATCATATTGAGACGCCGCGCACCATCACCTTCCGGGCAAAACTAGAAACCATCGAGGGGTAAGGGAGAGAGGAACTATGATTATTTATCTGGGAAATAAGGCAGCGGATCGTGACAGCCTGGATTTTTTGACGGATATGCTGACGGACGGTTACTCTTTTGGAGGGATTTCCTGGGGCTGGGCAAAGCTCAAATATACGGGACATCACGACCGCAGCAGCAAAATCGGCGTCATGTCAAAGGACGACTATGAAAAAATGACGGAGAATGAAAAAGCTGACTTTAAATATATAGACGAGTACGGCGGCAATGTTTTTTACAAGACTAAAAAAAGTATCGGCGATAATAATTTTTATCGAAACCGGAGAGAAGAAAAGGAGCGAAACCCTTCTAACTATATTATCGGAGGACTGGCTGCCGTTGCTGTCCTCGTAATTGTCGCAAAGGTGATTCTGTCTTTAGATACCCAAAGCATTCTTACGACTTTAGGGAAAATTTTTTTACAGCCTATCGTTTTTTTCTCGGTGTTTCTGCCAGCGCTCATTTGGCTTTTGGCCTGGATTGTACATAAGCTGAAGATCAAAGCTTACGAAGCAGAGGACAGCAGGGAAAGTCAAAAAAAGGCCAGGAAAAGCAAGCTGATCTACAATACGGTGATGCAATCTGCCAGCGTTCTGATTCAGTTGGGTATTGCCCTGGCACCGCTGATACACATATAAAATGACAATTCTTTTGACCAAATCTTGACTTTTTCCGGTTATACTATCCAAAAGTGGAGGGATGGCAATGAAACAGAAATTATTGATTATAGATGATGAGACAATTTTGACGGAACTGCTCTTTGATCATTTTAGCGCCTGTGGTTATCTGGTCTATACTGCCAATAACGGGCAGACGGCGATTTCGCAGCTCCAGGTGCAGCCAGATTTGATTTTGCTCGATATCAACATGCCCGACCTGGACGGCATGACTTTGTGTAAACAAATCCGCAAATCTGTAGTCTGTCCGATTCTTTTTTTGACTGCCAGAATCACGGAACAGGATAAGATAAATGGTTTTGCCAGCGGCGGTGATGATTATATCACGAAACCTTTCAGCCTGCAGGAATTGACGGCGCGGGTTGAGGCACATCTTCGCCGCGATGCCAGAAATCGTATGGCACCAAAACTGCTTTCTTCTCAGGGGCTGCTTGTCAACCTGTCAGAACGAACGGTCACCTATGAAGGGAAAGAAATTCTTTTTTCAAAGAGAGAATTCGATATCATTGAATTTCTTCTTTCAAACGGTAATCACGTCTTTGACAAAGAACACATCTATGAAGAAGTATGGGGATTTAATGCAGAAGGCGACAGCGCCGTAGTAAAAGAACACGTGCGGAAAATACGCACAAAGCTTTACGAAGCATCGGGAAAAGAGTATATTGAAACAGTTTGGGGGATGGGATATAAATGGAACAGATAAAGAGAAAAAAAGCAGAGTCTTTAAAGAGTTCTTTTACTTACGCGATGCTTTTTACTGTTTTTATGATTATCATCCTCTCCTTTTTGTCTATTTGGGGCTGCACAGCTTTGCAAAAGTGGGTTATGCCAGATAAAAATCAGGCCTATCTGCACTTAACGACAACTTATTTTGACGGAACCCAGACCACTTCTACCCAGCTTGTCACCTTTGGGCAGGAAGACAGCATTCCTCTTATTGAGGCATTTGAGGGAAATAATAAAATCAAACCTTCAATCAAAGAAATTTCTAAATATTCCATAGATAAAATTGAGAATAGTTTTGATTCTTTGTCACCAAAGAGAAAAGCGGCCTATTCCCTGCTCTCTGCGGCTATGGTGGGACTGCCAGCCATCTATTCTATCGCCGGAGTTTTGCTCTGTGCGCTCTGGTTCTATCGAAAAAAATTGCAAAAACCTATTGAGATTTTGTCAGAGGCTACGGAGAACATTGCAAAAGAAAATCTGGATTTTACTGTCGTCTACAACGGCAAAGATGAGATGGGAGATTTATGTGATTCTTTCGAAATGATGAGACAGACCTTGTATGCAAATAATCAAAAGGTATGGAACATGCTGGAGGAACGACGAATGTTGCAGGCCTCAGTTGCCCACGACCTTCGAAATCCCATTTCTATCATTGAGGGGTATACAGAGTATCTGCAGCAGAATATCCCAAAGGGTATCTTATCGCAGGAAAAGCTTCTGCACACTGTTGAGAATTTGTCCACTGCGGCAAAGAGGCTGGAGCACTATACCAATTCTATTCAAGATATTCAGAGTTTAGAGGACTTGGAAATCCATCCTGAAGAGCGGGATTTGCCCAACTTTCTCATAGAAATGACAGAAGATTTTACCCATATGGCGGAGCAGATGGAAGTGGAAGTACACATCTCCATTCCTGCCTGCCAGAAAAGAATAGACGGACAAATACTTTATCGCATATTAGAGAACTTGTTCACCAACGCCCTGCGTTTTGCCAAAAGAAAGATAGACATCAGTTTTTCCTTGGAAGAATCCATGCTGTGTATTTTGGTGGAAGACGATGGCAAGGGCTTTGCAGAAAAAGTGATCAAAAATCAAGAGCGATATACCCTTTCAATAAACGGTACAGACCGGCATATGGGTATGGGTCTGATTATCAGTCGGATTCTGTGCAAGAAACACGGCGGCACTTTAAAACTCTCCAATAGACCGGAAGGCGGTGCCAAAGCAGAAGTCAGAGTATCCGTGAAATAAATATAAGGTCTTGACAGTTTTTTGACCTTCCTCTCTTATAATCTCCTTATCAAATACAGGTAAGGAGATTATTTTTATGAAAAAATTGATTGTAGCACTCACAATGCTGACCATGTTTTTTTCTTTTGCAGGCTGTTCGGAAAAGAGTAATCAGACGGACGGTGAGGGGGACAATGCGAAAGATGTTGATTTCTCAATTGTTAACGAGAGAGGACTCAACTGCTCGAATGAAAAAGGCTATTACTATATTGGAGAGGACAGTATACCGTTGAAAAATGCTAGCGTCGGATATCGTATGATGTATATGGATTACGAGACGAAAAAGGAAATCTATCTCTGCAATCGTCCCGGCTGTGAACACGATTCAGAGAACTGTCCGGCAGTTTTCAGTGACCAAGAAATTTTACCCGGCAGCAGCCTGTTTTACTATGACGGTTATCTATATCTCTTTGCACACGATCAAGATCAGTCAGGAGGATGGTCCATCGATCACAATGGGTCCTCAGATGCTATGGATGGAGATAACACGGCCTTTGTTAGTACGCCGGCATCGCTATACCGTATGAATCCTGACGGAACAGATCGGAAAAAAGTCTATACCTTCGACGAGGCATTATCTCTGGAGGACTTGGTAATGGCTTCTGGTGATTCTCTCTACTTTATTACAAAAAAAGTCTCAAGCAAAGAGGTTGATGACCAAACCACCTATTTTGCCTCTTCGGAAAGAGAGTTTGTCAGCCTGGGTCTGCGTGATTGGAAGATACGCGAGGTGTGTGAATTGGATACAGACGCTTCTATCATAGGAGCCTTTGGCAATCATCTTGTCATGCAACAGACTATCTTTGATCATGAACTATCTGACAAAGAGATCATGGACGACAATCAATATATAGATGCATATCAGAAATCCTACGCCTCTTTTGCTGTTTTAAATATTACAGACGGTAAAACAGAAGAAGTTGCCAAAGCGGAAAATAAAAAAATCAATACCTATGAAGTAGCAGGTGACTGTCTCTATCTGTCCACAGAGGGAGAAAATAAGATTGAACAGATTAATTTGCAAACGAAGAAAAAAAGAACCTTGGCTGAAACGGCAGACAGCTGTATTGATGAGGCCTATGACGATGTTCTTCGCTGTTCTTCCTGGAGCGCTGAAGATGGCGAAAAAACGGATTTTACTATGTGCTTTGTAAATCTGCAGGATGGAAGTATTGAAAAATCGGGATTAAAAATGACTTCCATGGAGGGAGATATACAAATACGGGCGGAACTTGCAGATCAGTTCCTTGTTCTCTATGACTATGACGCTAAAAAAGATCTGATGTATGAAGGTCAGTATAACCTCAATGGTGCTAAATACGCTTTGATTAGTAAAAAGGATTTGTACACCGGTAAGCCAAATTATCAGACCATCGACCTGATCAGTTCTGGTATGGGCATATTTGAATGAGGGGTGAAAATATGTTAGAACTAAAATCAGTTTCCAAAAAGTATGGTGATAAATTTGCCCTGCAGGATATTTCCCTTTCTCTTTCAGAAGGAATCTATGGGATTTTAGGTCCCAATGGAGCAGGTAAATCTACCTTGATGAACATCATCACAGAAAATCTATCACCAGATACCGGTGAAGTTCTCTGGAACGGCAAGCCGATTAAGGAACTGGGTGCGGACTATCGGGCAATTCTTGGTTATGCACCACAGCAGCAGGGTCTCTATGACACTTTCACTGGCCGCCGATTTCTCAGCTATATGGGTGCCTTGAAGGGAATTCCCAAAGAAAAGATAAAGAGCGAAATAGAGGAAGCTGCGAATTCTGTCAACTTGCTGGTGAAGATGGACCGCCCTATCGGCACGTATTCTGGCGGCATGAAGCAGCGTCTCTTAATTGCCCAGGCAATCATGGGAGACCCAAAGCTGTTAATTCTCGATGAGCCGACAGCTGGGCTCGATCCGAAGGAACGTGTGAATATCAGAGAAAAAATGAAAGCGCTTTCTGAAGGGAAAATCATTTTGATGGCAACACACGTAGTTTCAGATATTCAGTCCATTGCCAAGGAGATCATCATGCTCAAGTCAGGTCAAATCGCAGCAAATGACAGTGTAGATGCCTTATGCGCCAAGTTTGAAGGGGCATCTGACCTGGAAACGGTATATATGACCGTATTTGGAGAGGTGGCACACCATGATTAGGCTCCTGCATTTTGAACTGGATAAGATATGGAGAAAACCCAGCTTTCTACTATCCGTGGCAGTTCTAATCATCCTCAACGTGTTTCTTCTCTGGTACACGAACCTGTCGGATAGTGAAACCCCTCCTCTATCCTCATATAAGGCAGTGCAGCGGGATATGGAGAAACTGACAGAGTCAGAAAAAAAGAAGTTTATAGAGCTTCTATACGATGATATCAAAGGTGCCAATGTGGTTAATAATGTCCTCAACTACCGCAACTTTGCTGACGAAAATATGGGCAAAGCCATGGAGAAAAAAGCAAAAGCCGAAAATCCGGGTATTTTTGAGAAATATTACGAGAAATTTATCTCAGGAAATTACTTGAAATATACAGATTCTCTGCAGCAGGAAACCGCATTAATTACTGAAATATATGACGAAGCCCGAAGGGTATTTCATTATGGCAATTATTTGGCGGATATAGAAAAAAGAAAAAATACCCTGCAAGGAATTTCCGTCTTTTCCTCTGAGGGCGGAAAAAGTTTTTCAGCCCGTAATTTAAAAAAAGAAGCGGCAGATTATGAAGCGCTTTCTTCTATCCGCACTGAATTCTCCCCATCAAAGGGAATCACCTCTGCGGATTCGCCTGAAATGACGGATTTGCTATTATTGCTATCGGTGTTTCTCTTTGCCTCAGCGTTGATTTATGAAGAAAAAGAAAAAAAGTTGTTTTTGATTACCAGGTCTACTCCCGCAGGGAGAACAAAGAGCATCTCGGCAAAACTGGCCGCTTTAGCAATCCACTGTTTTACTGTTACAACGTTATTCTATGGAGTAAATCTGGCATTTTTCGCGACAACAACAGGTGTGGGCAGTTTATTCCGCAGTTTACAGTCGATATCCAGCTACATGGGCAGTAATCTGCAGATATCAGTATTGACTTATTTGGCATTAGGGTTGATTACGAAGACGATCGTATTCTTTGTGATTGGTGCAGTTTTGGTATCTGTGGCGATTTTATCAAAGCAAAGCTTTTTGCCTTATCTGGCAGGAACTGTATTAATGGGAAGCAGTATGCTGCTGTATCTTTTGGTGCCGGCCAGTGCAGCAGTTAACTGGCTGAAATATTTAAATCCCATAGGACTGCTGCATACTGAGGAATTATATGGTGCTTACTTGAACTTTAACTTATTTGGTCATCCTGTATCGCGCCTTCACCTGTCCTGGTTTATTTTGATCTTATATAGTCTTTGCGCTACCGTTTTTACAGTCAGAGCATTTGTGCAAAGTCGAAATCTGGAAGTCAGCAGAATAGAGTTGCCAGCTTTTTCTCATTTTAAGCCCCATGTAAACCTTTACCGCCACGAGGGATATAAGATTTTGATTATGAACCGGGCACTGGTGGTATTACTGGCCTTCACACTGCTATTTGGATATCAGCATCTGACAAAAACTTATACGCTGACGCCGACAGAAACCTATTATCAAAACATGATGATGGATCTGGCGGGAGATTTGACGCCTGAGAAAACTTCTCTCATTGAGAAGGAAAACAATCGCTATGAGAACGCATTCGAAAAAATAAGCCAAATCGAGGAGATGGTGTCTAAGGGAAAAGTTAGTGAGCAGGAAGGAGAAAATATGAAATCTCCTTACTACAGCGAGACAGCCTTTTATCCAGCATTTCAGAAAGTGCTCAATCAGTATGACTACGTGAAAGAGACAGGAGGAAAGTTCGTATATGATACGGGTTATGTTCTTCTTCTGGGTCTGGCAGACAACAACAGGCTGCAGGATTTCATTCTTTTGACAGCTTGTATCATCTTTTCCTTCAGCGCCGTGTTTTCGATGGAATATAGGGAAAAATCGTGGTATCTTTTGGGATCCACGGTGGCGGGAAGGAAAAAAGTTTATCGGAGTAAAGTAATTCTCTGCATGGTAACTATATTGCCGGTATTTCTCCTAGGCTGGCTTTGCCAGGTGCTGCAAGTCGTGCAGAGCTGCCCTCTAAATCAAATAACTGCATCGTCTATGGCTCTGCCCCAATGCAGGGAGATTGGCGTAGATGTGCCAATCATCGTATTCATTTTGTTGATGGTGTTGCTGCAGTTGTTGACGTTAGTCTGCGTGTTGTTGGTCACATTGGTTCTCTCTCAATGGCTAAAGAACCATCTGCTGGCGCTGTTCACGTCGGTTCTGCTGCTGATTGTGCCGGTAGTGCTAAATGCAATGGGACTTTCCTTTGCTAAATGGGCATCGCTGTTCCCGCTCTTCGATGGAACAGCAAGTTGTCTTGAAGATCAAGGAATAAATGTCTGCCTGGGATATCTGATTGCGACAGCCATCCTAATCATAGGATGTAGTCTGGCGCTGAGAAAAGCCTCAACGAAATCAAACTAAAATACTTGTGAAAATCTAACGCATTGACACCTACCCTGCATTGGATTAAACTATAACAGATGCAGGGGACTTCACTCCGCTTTAAAATATATTGTAAACAGGGAGATTATAAGGTGAAAAAGAATTTCAAGACAGGTTTGATTGCGGGGCTTCTGATCGGGGTCCTTGCGACAGCAGGAATTGGCAGCGCTGCGTTTTTTGCTACAGACGGCTTTACCAATTTGACTATGGAAAAAAATCGGTTAGATTTAAGGTCTATTAACGAAAATATACGGGATTTAGAGACGATGATTGATGAAGATTATCTCAACAAAAAAGACAATGAACAGTTGGAACAGTATATATATAAAGGCCTGCTAGCAGGCTTAGGGGATCCATATTCTGAATATTATACGGCATCGGAATACAAGAGGTTAAAAACGGAGACAACAGGAAATTACTGTGGTATCGGTGTGAGAATAATCCAAGAGAGTAAGACGATGAAGACGACGGTAGCAGAGGTATTTGAAGACAGTCCTGCACTGGAGGCAGGCATGGAGGCAGATGATATTATTAAAGCTGTGAATGATGTAGATGTTTCAACGATGGACATGGATGAAATCGTCAACAATCATATTCTCGGCAAAGAAGGCACGAAGATTGAGATGCAGGTTTACAGACCATCGATTAAAAAAACGCTCTCTTTTGATATAGAACGACGTCAAGTAGAAGCCCAATATGTAAAAAGTGAAATGCTGCAAAATAAAATCGGCTATATCAGTATCTCCTCTTTTGCCGTAGCAACGACAAATCAATTTAATTCTGCTATAAAAAATCTCAGGAGACAGGGAGCAGAAAGCTTGATAATAGACTTGAGAAATAATCCAGGCGGCGTACTGAACAGCGCTGTTGATATGTTGGCAAGTCTCTTGCCCGACGGTGTACTGGTCTATACCAAAGATAAAAATGGCAAAGGCGATCATTATGAATCCAAAGATGGGCAGATTTACTATAAAAACGACAATGGCTATAAAGACAAGGCCTATCCGAAGAAAGACAGTGGGAAGCTGGAACTGCCTATGGCAGTTCTGATTAACGGAGATTCTGCCAGTGCTTCAGAAGTCTTCGCACAAGCTATGAAGGATTATCAGTGGGCGACTATCATCGGAACCCAGAGTTACGGAAAAGGCATTGTCCAGAATTTGATTCCGCTGACGGACGGAACGGCGGTGAAATTGACAGTGTCCAGTTATTATACAAAGAATGGCAGTGTGATTCAAGGTAAAGGTGTCACACCGGATATCAAAGTGGAACAGAAAGGGAAATGGAAAAATTCTACGCTGTTGCCGCCTCACGACGAGGACGCACAGCTGCAGCGTGCTATAAAGGAATTAAATCAATAAACAAAACAGCGGGAGTTCATCAGACTCCCGCTGTTCTAGCTTTTTATCAATTGCCGGCGAAAGAGCGCGTCATTGACTGCTCCTTTTATTACTTGGCTGGATATGGTAGCACCGCTGATTGCATCCACTTCATAAGTATTTTTCTTTATCATAGTGGCGACAATTTTTTCTGCCTTTTGCCCCAGTCCGTTGTCATGTTTCTTAATCGTAATATTTTGAATCTCGTGGTCTTTAATAGAGACTTCAACGGCTGCTTTCACTAAAGTCGTTTTTTCCTCACCGTAATAAGTACCATCCTCGATCTGTGACAAATCGATAGTGGAGAATTGTAAACGGTCGATTTCATTTTTCTGCTTGATAAATAAAAACCCGAAGAAGAGCAAAACTACGGCGAATATGATACCGCAATATTTTAATATTTTTTTCATTGCCGTTTACCTCTATTCTAAACCCACATAATCTATCAGAGGCTTTAGATCTTCCCTGGATGTATGGTCAAAGGAAGCACGAAGGACTTGATAAGTTTCTGGATTACTTTTCTTCAATATCTTGCAGAACATTTTCATCATTAATTTATGTTTAAAACCCATTTTCTCATAAGATAAACCGCTGTGGAAGTAAAAAAACTCCACTTGGGCAGCTTCTGTCTCCGTCAGGTTTTTTGCAATAGTTTCTTTTGTCTCTGGTGCATCCGGCGGCATAGCCCCAGTGGCGTAAACAATGACTTTTTTTCCTTGGAGTTCTGGCAGCTTCGATTTGAACCAAGTAATACCATTGATAGAACCAGCGTAGATACCGCCCCCATAAATGACAGTCTCATAATCGGAGAAATCAATGTCATTACGATTTTCGAAAGATTTGATATCACATTGCAGTTCTTCACTAAGCCATCCGGCGTACTTCTCAGCAAAGCCCGTGGAACTTTTATAGATGATTACTGTTTTATTCATTTGTATCCCCTTTCAATTGTAAAAGAAATGCATCATAAGCCATGTCTAACTGTTTTAAAACATCTTCCTCTTCTACGTCGATGTTTGATGATGTTGCCATAGAGGAAATTCCCATGGTGTAGATGATCATGTGTAGATGAAGGACTTTTGCCTTTTCCATACTGAGACCTAAGGAGTCTGCAATAAATTCTCTGATCTGTGAACTACTTTCTCTATGATATAGATCGCTCAGTGAGCAGACGTCGGGTTGTTCTCGCAAGAAATAGAGTTTAAACAGGTTTGGTTCATCTTTAGCGAACTTTAAGTAAGATCGGCCTGTGCTGCGAAAATAATCTGCCTTGTCAATACGGGCAGCGATAAATTCTCTGATGAACTTAGCTGTTCTTTCAATCAGGTCCCGTTTGACCCCGTCCATATTTGCACAATAACTGTAAATTGGCTGGACAGAGCAATTTAGCTTTGCAGCAATATTTTTCACTAGCAAGGCCTCAAGACCCTCGTTTCTAACGATGTCAAAAGCGGCATCGATAATCATTTCTTTTGTTATTTTTTGTTTTGGCATAAGACCCTCCTATATAATCTATTTATATAAAATATTTATATAAATAGATTATATAACATTTCGGCAAAATGTCAAGAAAAGTTTTACACACCTGTGGACGAACCTGTGGATAGATTTTTTTCATAAGTGTATAATACTTTCCTCTCAAGTTCTGTTGTACGAGTAATACTAAAGTATGCATTTACTTATAGCCTATTTACAAGGATTATGACAAAGATTAAAGTAAAGCTACAGTAACAAATAGCCAAGTACAGGGTATCGAGGATAAAAGAAAGGGGATTTTTAATTATGTTGAAAATTTTTGTTGGCATCGTACTGCTATGTTTCTCTGTTGGCGATTATGTGCAATTTGCGGCACCTTTTGCAGGCGCGGTCATCATCGCTTATGAATTGGTTCAGATGAGAAAGATGGACGAAAGTTTTAATACAGCTATTGTAAGCACAGTCGCTTTTGCAGTTTATCAGCTAATCAGTGTGGGGCTTTCTTTTCTGCCGATTTACGAAACAGGTAACTTCAGCGGTTATTTATACGCAGGTAAAACCATTTTGATTACCATTCTTCTGCTGACACTGTATGCAGCCTTTAAAAGAGGGTATGGCCGCAGGGTCTTTGGAATTTTCGGTCTGATTGCGATGAATGTCGGGACAGCCGCAGTAATATTGCTGGCGCCTGTAATCAATTTAGGATACGACGAAATCACAATCGGTATGGCAGCATTGGTATATGCCTTCATCTTGGGTTACGTGGGTTCAGATATGAGAATGATGTATCTGTCCGAAGAGATATAAGAAGTTTCTGCGGTCTTTTCTTTCATAAGTTAAAATAGAGACAAGGGAATGTCCAAAAGCGCGGCATTCCCTTGTCTTATTTAATTCATATTGACGATTTTTACATTTTATGGTAATATAGAAGAAAATTGAAAGGAAATATATGGGAAAAATGGATTACAATGACATGAAAGACCGCCTTAAACTGACTAATGATCTGGTTTTCTATCTGGTATACGGAGCTGGAACGGAAGCTTCTAACGCGGCCTTAACTGCCCTTCTGAATGTGGTACTTGGTAGAGAGAAGGATCCTATCATAAATGTAAAGGTCTTGAATACAGTTCATAAGGGATTCCAGCCAGGGGACAAGTGCACAGTGATGGATGTCAAGGCGGAATCTTCTCAAGGTGAAAATTTTGACGTAGAAATGCAATGTGGCAACTTAAAGTTCTTTGGAAACAGAACTTTGGCATATGGAGCAAAAATGGTGAATTCTTCGTTGGCAAAGGGAGATGACTATGATAAAATGAAGAAAAGCATCATCATATCTTTTATTGATGACTGGATGTTTCCAGAAATACCAGAACTGCATACTGAATTTCAGTTGAGAGAAAAGGCCTGGGGCTTTTCTTTAACAGATAGGCTGGTAATACATTTTCTTGAGCTTGGGAAGATAAATGATCGGAAACCTCCAGAGGAGATGACATCTCTGGAAAGATTTTGTACATATCTCAAATACACCGGAGATGACACGAAAAAAGACTATGTAGATAAACTGTTTGAAACGGGAGAGGAGGCTATCGCCATGTCGGAACGTGTTTACAGAGATATAACAGAAGATGAGAGTCTGCAAGATCTGCTGAGAAGGCAGGAATTAGCAGAGCATGATAATGCGACCAGAATGATGATTATGAAAACAGAAGCGATAAAACAGGGTCTAGAGGAAGGACGTCAAGAAGGGTTTGAACAAGGAATTGAGCAAGGGCTTGAACAAGGGCTTGAAGTAGGTATTGCAGCGTTAATTCAGGATAATCTTGAAGACGGGAAAGTGAGAGAACAGATCGTCGATAAGCTACAGCGGCGTTTTGACCTAGATCAAGAAAAGGCAGAATATTATTTTGACAAGTATAGTAAATAAAAAAGAGAGAGCACGACTTCCTTCATTGGAGGTTGAGCTCTTTATTTTATTATGTAGGAAATATCATCCGAAGGGCAGATTTCCGTATGTTTCAAACAACGTACCTTGCGAAGGGTCGCCCCTTGGGGGGACATGTGGAAATAGGAATCTTGAAGCTCTAGCCCGATTTACTTTAAGTAAATCGTTGGCAGGTCTCATGCGAAAAGTCCCCAAATCTCGATTTGGCAGACTTGACCGCTTGATTCCGTCATTTCCACGTTTTTTATTCGGGGACCGTTTGACTTAAAGTTTTACACACCTGTGGATAGAGATGTGGATAAAATTCAGTGGCAGTTTTTTATAACAGAGGAAATATTGTTCGAAGACGTATCAAAGCGTCGTCCCTTGCGGGAGACATGAGCGTAAAGAAGTGCTGCTCCGTCATGTATTTATAATAGTTTTATGGGAATTCAACCAAAAGGAATATAATATCGTTGTCACTGATAAGGTGTTGAAAGGGAATCTGAACTGGTGAATCCAGAGTAAACTTTGTAAAACCACCCAATGATACAGAAACAGCCGCCCATGACACATTGTCCCAGGCGGCTGTTTCTGTATGAATCTGCGTCTCCCTGCGGGAACTTGCCTGAATAGTACCTGCTCTGCAGATAACTCGTGCCTTGGCTATACGGCGCAGCTCCCTTTTTGTAGACTGACGTCTTTCTGCCATCCCGAATCCAGGTATAGCTGAGGTCCCTTTTTCCGAAGAAATCCGCCTCCCCCGCTGTCACGGTGATTCTGCCTGCTTCCTTATTGTTTCCGTCCAGGAGGATCAGACTGCCCTTACCATCATACTTGCATAGAAACATCGTAGTCCTAAATCCCGTTGCCTCATCATACTGGCTGTCGTATGGAAGATTGATATAATAATAGTTAAATCCTTCAAATGTCCCCTTATTTTCATTTGCAAATATCAGATTCTTTTCATCATAATCTAGGTTTTCATTTCTGAAAAAAATGCAGATGTCATGTCCTGATGTCAGATCCTTTGCAGTATTGAAAACCCCGTGAAAAAGAACCGCAGGCCTGCGCAGTTTCTCATCCAGCGCTTTTTCATTATCCCCTCTGATACGGATTAGCCAAAATGCCAAGACAACGATCAGACAGAGAACCACAATGATCACGCTGATAACGGTTTTCTTTCTACTTTTCATTGGAATCCCTCCCCTTTTGATGATATGGAGAAATATGTTATAATTAAATTATACCATTGCATATTACCTAATTCAACAAAAACATTTTTATCATATGTATAGTCTGCTACCAAAATGTTAATGTCTTGAGGAAACGTAAAGAAAACTGTCCCAGGATGACATTCTGTTACGATAACGTTATGCTTTTTGGGAATATCTGCATATTCTCGCGTAACCGCCTCACAGTCAGAGGGTTTTGACAGGGGGTATACCAGATTCCGGCTACTTTTCCTATCAATTTCTCCGCCGCTAAGGGCTTCCACAATCCGCAAAAGTAACAGAGCACAGCATATTTGTGAATTCTTCAGAGAATCATGTCCTATCTCAAGGTCTATGGAGAGATATGGCATCTGCTACCGCCGTAGCGTTACGCGAAACCTCTTGGATAGGACTAAAAAACCTAACTTTATTGTAAAGAATGCTTACTCTATACCCCTATCCCGTATACGTCGCGCCATCCAATCGGACAGCATCCCGCTTTTTTGCAGCTCATTTCGATTTATTCATACAGCTTCTGCTCTTTGCTGATCTTTTCTTCCTCAGACAGGTCAAATCCCAATGTGCCGCCTGGGTTCATGATGCCGTCGGGGTCGAAGTGTTCCTTGAGTGTGCGGAAGACTTCGTACTCGTTGTGACCGATAGAATCTTCTAACCAAGGGGCGAACATTTTGCCAATACCGTGGTGATGACTCATGGAGGCGCCGCTCTTTTGAATCGCATCCAGAATGCCGGCGTGATAGGCTTTGAACTCTGCCGGATCGTGCATCAACGTGATGAAGATCCAGTACAGGTTCGCCCCTTGCGGATAGACGTGAGACATGTGGGTCATACAGATGGTGTGCGGTCTGGATTTGACGAACTTCCGCACTTCAGCGTGAACCTTGCTCATGTTGCTCCAGTTGACAGAACATTCCATGGTATCCATGACCAGGCCGAAGTCCTGCATGGTGTCGCGCATGTAAGGGTCGTTGAACCTGCCTTTCTCCCAGCTCTTTGTCACATAACCGGTCAAAGTCTGCCCGCCGTACTTGCGGCACACCCGCTTTGTATGCTTTGCCAGATTCTTTGAAAAGCCCTTTTCGCCGTTGGTAAAGGCAAGGAAAAGACACATCTTACCCTCCTCAAAGCCTTTTAACTTGAACAAGTGACGGAGCGGCGAGTCAATGACGTTATACATATGCAGCATGATGTTGGTTTCTTCCGGATCGGAGAGACGGAACACCGAAGGATAACCGGCTTCGGACTGCATGATTTCCTTTGCCGCGGCCTGCGCCGTCTCCCAGTCCTTGAACATATAGGAGAATCGTTTAACCGTTTCCGGCGTGTGGCGGAAAATCTTCAAGGTGACGTGGGTCAATACGCCAAAGGTTCCTTCGCTTCCCATCATGATCTGGTCCAGATCCGGTCCGCAGGCTTTGCGCGGATAAGTGTCTGTTTTGATGGGGCCGATCGGCGTGGCATATTCCTGGGCTATGACGATGTCAGAGATGCAGCCGTAATAAGTAGAATTCTGACCGGCGCCGCGGGTGACGACCCAGCCGCCTACAGAAGAATATTCGAAGCTCTGCGGGAAGTGGCCGCAGGTATAGGCGCGTTTTGCGCCGAAGAGCTCTACCGCATTGTTGAGTACCTTTTCCAGCTGTGGTCCACTCATACCAGCCTGGACTGTAATCGTTTGGTCTTTTTCATTAAATTCGATGACCTTGTCAAACCGCAGCCGCATATCGAGGGAAATTCCGCCTTTCATACATTCTACGCCGCGGGTGACGGAAGAACCGCCGCCATAGACATAGACGGGAATCTTTTCTTGCTGACAGTAGGCGACAATCTGCTCCACCTGCTCCTTGGTGTCAGGATATGCAACCACGTCCGGCACATTTTCCACGATTTTGTTGCGCAGCCGCATGATATCGTACATGGTCTTGCCGTAAGCCACAGACAGTCTTGCATAGTTGTCGCATCTGACAAAATCGTCGCCGCAGATTTCTCTGAATCTGGCAATATGGCGCTCCTCCATCTTGACGGGGATGTCAAAATCCACCTCGTCCAGACCCAGATCCTCGGTATAGCCTTTGAAATCATCGTCTGTCAGTTCGAAAACGTCTTTGATCATCTTGTAAAGAGATTCCCGGGGGGCTTTGATCTGCCTTTTTTCTCCCCATTTAAAAATTGAACGATAGCTTTTGTCTGAGTAGTCTTGGTCGAACCATTTAGGTTCAAATTCTTTATACGGATGTGACATTGTTCTCCTCCATTTTCTTGCTGATGTTATGTAATTAACGCATTGTTCTTACAGCTTCGCTGTTAGGAAACGTTCATTGAATCAGGTGCTTTGATTCCCCTCTTCAGAGGAAAGTACATGATATAATGGTTTTAATTTGTCGAATATCTTTATAAAGATTTCGTTGTAAATCTTGTCGTAGATTTTGTGCACCTCCATGTCCGGCTCAAATTTATCTTTGATGTGGACCATGGATGCCGCCGCCTGTTCCAGGTCGTCAAAGCGGCCGATCGCTGTGAAGGCAATCATGGAACTGCCAATGACTGCCGCCTCGTAGGTCTGGATGCGGTAGACGGGAAGTCCGAACATGTCGGCAGAGATCTGACAGATTTCATCGCTGCGAGAACCGCCTCCCGCCACATAGACACCCTTCGTCCGCGTGCCCATGCGTCTTTCCAGAGTCTTCATGCCCTCCATCAGCGCAAAGTTGATGCCTTCGACAATGGCCCTGTAAATATGTATCCTGGTATGAACATCGGAAAATCCGATGATAGAACCACGAGCGTTGGGCATGGATACGCCTGGTGTAAAGTATGGCTGAAAGACCAATCCTTCACAGCCAGGAGGAATTTCGGCCAGGCGCCTGTTTAATAGCTCTTCTGCGCTGACACCCTTTTCTTTTGCTTCCCGTTCCTCTTTTTCAGCAAATTCTTTCTTGAACCAGGAAATCAGCCAATATCCCCTGTATATTTCGATTTCCGGGTTATAGCGTCCTTTAAAGGCTGAGACGTATGGTGGAAAGAATCGCTGTGGCTCTACGTACCGGGCAATGGTATATTGGACTGTAGCGGTGGTGCCGAAACTGACGGCAGCTTTTTCCGGCGTGGTACACGATAGACCGACAGTTTCGCAGCCTTTATCAGATCCAGTAGCGATCAAAGGCAGGCCCTCCGGGATGCCTGTCTCGAGGGATGCCTTGGCTGTAATTGTTCCCAGCACCTCACCGGGTTGTACCAGACTACAGAGTTTCTCTGGCGGAATGGGGAAAACGCAGTTGGTCAGATCCTTAGCGGTCTGCCAGCGGGAATTCTTGTTGTCATAAGGTACGTGACCGATAATATTTGCGGTAGAATCAATCATTTTGCCGGTAAGACAAAAATTCATGTAGCCTGAAAGCATCAGATACTTATCTGTTTTCTGCCAGGTTTCTGGTTCGTTCTTCATAATCCAGTTGCAATGACAGATTTTGCGAATAAAATTGGCTGTGGCAGTCATACCGGCAGCCTTGAACAGCATGGCGTTCTTGGCTGGAATAGGTTCCTCCATCTCGACTTCCCTTTTGTCCAGCCAGAGAATGGCAGGGCGTACAGGCACGCCATCTTTGTCCACGCAGATATCCGTGTCTCGAATGGTCGTGATACTGACAGCTTTGATGTCATGCCAGAGGTTTCCTGCTGCTGCTTTCAACTCTAGAGAAGCCTGGCAGATTGTTTCCCAATAAAATTCACCCCTTTGCTCTGCCCAGCCGGGGTTTTGGGAAAAATACGGCTGTTCAAAATGAATCTGTCTTTTACAGACCAGGTTTCCCCGGTCGTCCACCAGTACACCTCGCAGACTCTGGGTTCCGATGTCAAATGTGAGTACCAAAGGTTCCATCTTGCACCTCCTTATGCTTTGGGAGACCTAATCCGATTCAGCGAAGGGGAATCGTTGTCAGATCCCCTGTCAAGAGTGCAGCCGGTCAGCGCGTGGCACTCGGGCGGCCGCGTCCCACGAACAAAGTGAGTGGTTAGGCGTATAAATTGGCTGTAGCTATGATTTTGACTCCTGTACCAGCGGCATTTTCAAGAACAACATCACCACAAGTCATTCTCTCAGTTACCAACACGCTTCGCAGTTCCTCTAAGACCTTAGCAATGGCATATTTGGGGATTTCTCCATCTGTCCGCACGGGCAGATAAGGAAAATCATCAAAGGCCGTCTTGACTGTAGTGGTAAGGGAGCGAGTAGGATCAGTCAGTTCCCTGCCAGCAAAGGTTTTGCCTCTGACACAGCGATTACCTGTCACTTCCAATTCCCCACCCTCCGTCAATGTGCCGTGGAGACGACACCCGTTGGGACAGATGATGCAGATCAGATCTTTTTCTATTTTATGACTCATGTTCTGCCACCTCCATCACAAAATGCAAATCATCTCTTAAATCAATTTGCGCGAAATCAACTTCGATTTTTTCCATTTCCGGAGGTCGCAGCCCAATATATTTTTTCCTAAATATTTCCTCATCGCCTAAATACACTTTGACGGTGGTATTACCCCGCGTCGCTTTTGTACGGAAAAAAAACGGTACGTTTTCTTTCACACCTGCTGTGACACGGGAAGGGACAATATAGGCAAAATCACTACTGTGCTCTATAGAAACGTAATTAGACGATTTATCGCCTGATACATTACAAATTGGCGGATCTTGCTGGCAGACAGACGCTGCAGCAGCGTAATCGGCCGCAGCCAGACCCGCTTTTTCCCCACTCTCTGAAACATAGTCAACCAGATCGTTAACATGCAATGCATTTCCGCAGCAGAAGACGCCGGGGACTGTAGTTTGGCAGTTTTGATCGCACAAAGGACCCTTTGTTCCAGGCGAAATGGCCGCGCCTAACGCTTCAGAAAGTTCGTTTTCCGGAATCAACCCTACTGACAAAATCAAGGTATCACAGGGAATATATTCTTCGGTCCCTGGTATTGGCTGCATTTTTTCATCTACAGCACAAATTGTAATGCCGGTCAGCCGTTCCCGCCCATGGACTTCGGTTACGGTGTGAGAAAGATGAAGCGGAATATCGAAATCCACGAGACACTGATAAATGTTCCGTGAAAGTCCGCTCGGTTCCGACTTTGCTTCATATACCCCGAGCACCTTTGCCCCCTCTAGAGTCAGGCGTCTGGCCATAATCAGACCGATATCGCCGGAGCCGAGGATGACGCAATTCTTCCCTGGCATCTGCCCCAGGACGTTGATGAAGTGCTGTGCAGAACCGGCTGTCAATACGCCAGCAGGCCTGGTGCCATGGATAAAGACTTGCTTCGCCGTTCGCTCCCTGCAGCCGGTGGCTAAGACCAGCGTTTTGGAAAATACTCTTTCATAGCCGCTGCGTTGTGTAAGGGAAAGTGCAAAGCCTTCTTTAGTATTGTTTATTTGCGATGCAAAGGTTGAGGTTCTGATTTCTACAGGAGTCTGTCTTATTGTTTCTATGTAACGACAGGCATATTCACAGCCTGACAGCTTCTCCCCAAATCTGATAAGACCAAAACCGTCGTGAATGCACTGTTTGAGTACGCCGCCCAGACGCTCTTCCCTTTCTATGAGCAGCACCTTTGCTCCCTTTTCGGAGGCAGAAATTGCAGCGGCAAGACCTGCCGGACCTCCGCCGATTACAGTAACATCATAAATGTCCATGACTGCCTCCCTTCTCGCCGAGAAGAATTTCGCTGCCGGGATATCCCTTGCGGACCTGGTCTAAAGGAATCTGTTTTTCAGCAGCAATCAGTCTGATGACTTGCTGTCCGCAGAAACTGCCCTGGCATCGCCCCATACCGGGACGAACGCGTCGTTTGATACCGTCTACTGTGTCACAGGGTAAGCTTCTTCTCATAGCATCGAGAATTTCCCCCTTGCTGATTTCTTCGCAGCGACATACAATTTGACCGTAATCGGGATTTTCTTCAATCAAGGAGGCCCGCTCCCGATCTGTCAGCACTTTTGGTTTCACAATTGCCTTGCGATGGGGATGGAAATGCAGATTCTTTTCCGTCTTTCCCAACAATCTTGTAACGATGGATGCTGCCTCCAGGCCGATGGCCGGAGCGGCTGTAAGACCTGGCGACTGGATACCCGCAGCGTGAACGATGTTATCAGTGGCTCTCCCCTTCTCTATGATAAAATCTTCCTCATAAGTTGCTGCTCGGATACCGGCAAAATAGGTGATGATATCACTGGCAGTAAGCCATTTGCCAGCGTGGGCGTGTTTATCAAAAGTATAATAGATACTATCACTGTGCGTGGAAAAATCTTCTTTTTCCATGGTTTCCACCGCATCCGGTCCGATCAGGACATTGCCGTCCACAGTTCCGACAATGCCACCGCCTTTGGTATGGCTGCTTTTGGACTGTGTGCCCATTAAAGTATAGATTGTTTTGATATGTCGCCTGGCTTTCTTGTCGAGAATCGCGTTAGTTCCTTTACGAGGATGAATAGAGAAAAAGCGATCTTCTGCCAACTGAGCGATATCCTCAGCAAAAACGCCGGCTGCGTTTACCACGACGGCAGGATAGATGGTGCCCCTGTTTGTGGACACACTTTCGATGTGGCCGCTTTTGACTTTCATATCGCAGACCATGGTGTTGAGTGAAATCTGGGCGCCGTTATCGATGGCATTTTCAGCATAAGCAATGGTAAGACCGTATGGACAGACCATTCCCGCACCGTCAAAGAAAAGAGCACACTTGGCCTCTGATGATATGTCCGGCTCCAGACGACGGAGCTTCTTTTCTGTGATGACGTGAGCCTTCCCTGCGATTGTCAAGTTCCAGTAAGGGATCGTCAGGAATAACAGTGGCAGATAACTCTTTTTCTTGAAACAGAGGAACTGGCCACTCCGCTCAAAAGGCACTTCCAAGTCTCTGCAGACCTGGTCGTAGAGAGCGTTGCCTCGGTTGTTCATTTTCTTTTTCAGCAGGCCGGGACGGATATCGATTCCGGGATGTACCATACCATCGTTCCGCGACGAAGCGTGGAGCGCTACATCGTATTCCTTGTCGATTAACAAAATGTCTAATTTCTCTTTTGTCAGCTCCCGGGCAATCGCACAACCTACTACCCCGCCACCAATGATGAGCACATCGGGCTGCCTTCCTTCCAAGGCCTGGTCATGGATTTCTGGCGGTATAGCGGCGGGTTTTTCCAGGTCAGCTGCAGCAATATCATTAATGATGTGTTTCTTGCTGCCGTTTTTTGCACACATGAGGCCTGCTTCTACCGCCTGTTCCCAAGAATCAACGAGACCAGTAAGACGAAAGCCATACTCAATATCTTCAATACGGACCTTTCCGCCAAAACGGACGTCCAGCCGTTTCTGTACTTTTTTGATGTTCAAAAGAATCCCACCTCCCCGAAAAAAGGTCTCTTTCTGAGTCAGCCATACGGCTAACTCTTTCTTACGTTCATTTTACCATTGAAATTCTCGTTGGTCAATGCTATCCTAGATAAGAAGTACCTGAACAACAGTTTTTTCATCTCTTGCATCGCATTTTGCCCATGCAGAGAAAACGAAGGCTCCTAGGCAGCCGATGAAAGGAAACCATTTATGGCAGCACCACATAATGATAATATAAAAGACAAGATTTTGGATGCGGCTACGGTGCTGCTGGCAGAAAAATCTTTTAACGATATATCGCTTTCTGAGATTGCAAAGAAATCCGGGGTGACCAAGGGCAGTGTCTACTATTATTATAAGAACAAAGACGACATTCTCTATGACGTAGCTGACGGTTATCTTCAGCAAATGTATGACGAGCTGATCGCCTGGGTAGAGAATAAGGAAAAGGACACGTCCCTGCCCCGCCTGCTTCGCTATATTTTATCCCGCGGCGTAGATGATCCGGGAAAAAATTTGCGGCTGCATCTCACAGCTGATGCCATAGCAGGCAACGACCAAATCAGAGAGAAGCTGATCGACCGGTACCGTACCTTTCGAAAAGTGATCGGAGAAAAAGTTGCGCAGCGAAAGCCGGGCGCGGACGAGCAGTATTACGGCTGGCTGATTCTCACCATCATCGACGGGCTGATGATTCAGAATCTTTTAGGGAATACAGAGATAGATACGAAAAGTTTCATAGAAGACTTTATTAAAGATACAGAAAGGTAAATGCAGATGTTACAATTTTTGATCGTATGTCCCCTGCTGTTTTTAGCAGGGTTTATTGATGCCATTGGCGGAGGCGGAGGCTTGATTTCAATTCCGGCTTACATTCTTTCAGGTGTGCCCGTCCACAATGCCATTGCGACCAACAAACTCAGTTCCTGCATGGGTACGGGACTGACCACCTGGCAATACTGGGTCAACGGGTATATTCAGCCAAAGCTGGCGTTGCTCTGTGTGGCCGCGGCTCTGATCGGCTCTCCCATCGGAGCGGAAATCGCCCTGCGTATTGACGCTGATATCTTTAAGCTGTTGATGCTGGTCATATTGCCAGTGACTGCTTTTTATGTGTTGAAGAAAAAAGAGATTGGCGAAGAAGCTGAGAAACTGTCTTTTAAGAAAACTGCGGCCATTTCTGTGGCGGCGGCTTTGATTGTGGGGATGTATGACGGTTTTTATGGACCGGGAACGGGCACTTTTTTGATGCTGTTACTGACTGGCGCAGCAAAGCTTGATATTTACACGGCTGCCGGCACCACAAAAGCAATCAATCTGACAACAAATATTGGCAGCCTGGTCATCTATCTGCTCAACGGCAAAGTGCTTTTCCTGCTTGGTCTTGCCGCCGGTGTTTTTAATATGGCTGGGAATTTCCTGGGGGCCAGATTCTTTCGAGACAAAGGGAGTGATATTGTCAGACCGATCATTCTGGTGGTACTAGTCATCTTCTTTATCAAAATCATGATTGAAATGGTCGGCTGAGTATTTTGTCACTCTTTTCCCAACATATTTACAGCACCCCGCCCTGTCACAAACATGTCCGAAAACAGCGAGATTTTGAATGGGGATAGAAAACTGGCGGTTATGGCGAAGTTTTGTCACCGTTCATCTTTGAAATGCAATATACGACGAAACGCAGCCAAATCATAGATTTGGACGTTTAAAGCACAAGGGCTGCCCATCATTTTCTTTCAGAAAATGGGGCAGAACCATGAAGGAGGATATCAGATGTATTACTCAACAACCTACTCATCACCCATCGGCAGGCTCACCCTCGCCTGCGATGCAGACGGCAGAAATCTAGTTGGATTGTGGCTTAAGGGTCAGAAGTATCACGGGGATACCATTCTAGAAACCATGACCGCTAAGGATGAGATTCCATTATTTTTTGCCGCAAAAGAGTGGCTGAATCGTTATTTTGCCGGGAAAAAGCCTGCTATCTCAGAACTTCCTTTGGCCCCCATCGGAGGAGAATTTCGGCAAGGGGTATGGAGCCTTCTCTGTGAAATCCCTTATGGTGAAGTTGTCACGTATGGAGAAATTGCAAAAAAAATGGCGGCAAAGATGAACAAGAAGAGTATGTCGGGCCAGGCCGTAGGAGGTGCGGTAGGACATAATCCTATATCCATTATTATTCCATGCCACCGCGTTGTCGGCTCCAATGGCAGTTTGACAGGTTATGCGGGAGGAATTGAAACAAAAAGAAAGCTACTAGAATTGGAAGGCGTTGATTTGTCGCAGTTTTTTGTACCTAAAAAGGGCACTGCCCTTTGATTGACATGGCAAAATAGTATGGAATGTATCAGCACCCAGCAGCATATAAAAGAATGCTGCCGGGTGCTTTGTTGTTTTTTGCAGAAAATTTTTTTAAAAATATGTAAATATTATCTTGACTATTTTCAAAATTGTGAGATAATTAGACTATAGTCAAATTGGACTATAGTCCAATTTAAGAAAGGCAGACAGATAAGCCTATGGAAGTCGGAAAGAAAGAATTGACAAGACGCACTATCATGCGTGCGGCTAGAGGGGTTTATGAAGAGAAAGGGGTTGAAAACACAAATTTTCGTGATATAGCCGAAGCGGCTGGTGTTTCCCGCAGCACAGTATTTAATTATTTTGCAGGCAGCAATGAACTCTTGACAGCGTTATGCGGTCGGGAAATCAACGATTTGGAAAAGGCGTACTGTGAGAGCGGCCATCGCGGGAAAAAGGGCATCATCAGTATTTTTGACAGATTTATCGAAGACACGGCCCGTTATCCTCAACTTGTGACCCAGGTCATATATAACACGATTACCAGTGACAATGAGAACAATCCACTAAAATCCATTGAAGGATTGATTGCCAGAAATCTGGATCACGACCCGAATGGTGAAACGACGATGCTTCTTATGGGAGCGTATTACGGACTCATCAATCATCATCACCTGTACGGTAAACCTTTCGACGGAGAAGAGATGAAGATACAAATGAGAAAGATGATAGACAGAATTATAGGGGAACCACAATACGACTAAATTCACCCAATCGAGCGGTAAAAATACTTGCTCTCTTGGGAATTGTCCGCCAGAGTGCACGGATCATAGAGCCTGCACTCTTGACCGAGGACCTAGCAGCGATGTCGCTTCGCTAAATCGGGTTAGGTCGCCCAAAGCATAAGGTCTGCCAAGCCAAAACAAGTTTTGGGGCAGAACCATTATACGACTAGCGTCAAGCCGCGCGCTATGCTTGCGGGACGCAAAAGCATAAGGTCTGCCAAGCCAAAACAAGTTTTGGGGCAGAACCATTAGGAGGAATGAAAAATGGCAGTAAAGGTAATCACTTACGACGTTGGAACGACTGGCATGAAAGCCTGCATGTTCAATATTTCTGCCGAGGATAGTGTACAGTATATTGCAGGTGAAACCGAAGGATATGAACTTCATGTTCTGAAAAATGGCGGTGTCGAACAAGAACCAGATGATTGGTGGCAGTCTATGGCTGTGGCGACAAAAAAACTTTTGGAGAAGACTGGCATTGCGAAGGAGGAAATTAAAGGAATTTCTTTCTGTTCTCAATTCCAGACAGTTGTCATGGTAGATGAGAACGGTATGCCGCTTCACAGAGGTATGAGCTGTATGGACAGCCGAGCTGACAAACAGCTGAAGGCCTGTATGAACACAGGAATCAAAGTAGAAGGATTGAACATCTTCAAGGTGCTCAAGTACATGAAGATCACCGGCGCAGTTTCAGCCAGTGCCAAAGACCCGGCTTGGAAATATCTCTGGATTAAGGAAAACGAACCGGAGACATTTGCTAAGACATACAAATGGTTAGATGCAAAGGAATATCTGACCTGCCGAGCTACGGGGAAAATGGCTGCTAGCAAAGATGATGCAGGGGGCACATTCCTATACGATGTTCACAACAACTGTTGGAGCCCAACTTTGTGTAAAATGCTGGGAATTAATATGGATCATCTGCCAGAGATCTGTGATTCTACAGATGAAGTAGGAAAACTGCTTCCGAAGGCGGCAGAAGAACTGGGGCTGGCTCCAGGAATTCCAGTCATTTCAGGCGGAAGTGACGTCAGTCTCTGCTCCGTCGGTGCGGGTTGTGTGAACGTGGGAGACGTGCTTGTTTATTCAGGAACCAGCGGCTGGGTAGCAACCACTGTCGACAAGCTGCATTTGGATCTGGGTAACCTGATCGGAGCTTTGGTGGGAGCAGACCCTACTACATATAACTACGTCGCAGAAGTTGAAACTTCCGGTAAATGTATCGAATGGGTAAAAGACCGTATGGATCAACTGCATATGAGCTACGAAGAAATGATTGATTATGTGCAGGAATCCCCGGCTGGCAGCAACGGTGTCATTTTCTCGCCGTGGATGCACGGCAACCGCTGCCCGTTTGACGATGCCAATTCCAGAGGTGTATTCTTCAACCTGGATATCACCACTAAGGGAAGTGATCTGATGAAGGCCGTCATAGAGGGTGTGTGCATGCATATGCTCTGGCTTTTGGAAGCGACAGAGACCAAGTTCAAGACCAATCCTGCAATCAGGTTTTCTGGCGGAAGCGCCATTGCACCGTTTATCTGCCAGGTTATGGCCGATGTACTGGGCAGAGATGTGGAGACGATTGAAAATCCGAGACAGGTCGGCGCCATGGGAGCTGCGGCACTGATGGCCGTCAGTTTCGGGATGCTGGATGACATCAAGGATATCAAGAAGATCATCAAAGTCAGCAATACTTATAAACCAAATCCTGAGAACCACGCAGTATATCAAAAGCTGCTGCCGGTCTTCAAGGATTTATATAAAAATAATAAAAAGAGTTTTGCCGCCTTAAACGGCTAAAATGGAGGTAAGGAAATATGGAAGCAAAATACGGCGTATCACGTTGGCCGGACGAAAAAGAAGTTTTTAAGAAGATGGAGAGATTGGTCAATGAACCACTGCATCATATCAAACCAGAAGCGATGGCCAGATACATGAAGCATTTTGATGAGAAATGCAAAGGCTCCAAAGCGATGATTGAGGAAGCAAAGAAAGTCATTCCGGGAGGCGTTCAGCATAATCTGGCGTTCAACTATCCGTTCCCACTAGTTGTGGAAAAAGCAGAAGGCGCCTATCTCTATGATATCGACGGTAACCGTTATGTTGACTATCTGCAGGCGGGCGGCCCGACCCTCCTTGGCAGCAACTATGCGCCTGTCAACCAGAAGGTCTGGGAAGTTGTAAAAGAATCCGGTCCTGTTACCGGTCTGTTCCATCCATATGAGATGAAATTAGCAGAGAAAATACACGAATGCATGCCATGGGTAGAGATGTACAGATGCCTTGCCAGCGGCACAGAAGCTGACATGGTAGCCATCAGAATTGCTCGTACATATACCGGTAAACAGAACATTGTCAAAGTCGGCGGCGCATATCACGGCTGGAGTGACCAGCTGGTATATTCCCTGCACATTCCATACACACAGACTTTCGAAGCCCACGGTATTCCTAAAGAAGCAACCCAGAACACGAAAGAATTCTTCCCTGGCGATGTAGAGGGTCTGCGCAAGGTTTTGGAAGAAAACGAAAAGAACGGCGGAACAGCAGCTGTCATCATCGAACCGTTCGGACCAGAGAGTGGTACACGTCCGATCGCTATGGATTTCGCAGCAAAAGCAAGAGAGCTCTGTGACGAATTTGGCGCCCTGTTGATTTTTGACGAAGTTGTAACTGCCTTCCGTGTAGGACCTGGCGGAGCACAAGGGTTCTTCAATGTAAGACCTGATCTGACTGTATTTGGCAAGATCGTTGCAGGTGGTTATCCGATGGCCGGCGGTGTAGGCGGCAGTGAAGAAATCATGTCCTGTGTTGCTGCAGGCGTCAAAGCTGGCAAAAAGAAAGCATATGTAGGCGGCACACTGACAGCAAATCCGCTCAGCTGTGCAGCAGGCTACTTTGCTATCGACGAAATCATCAAACAGGATGCAGCTAGAAAAGCCGGAGAAAACGGCGATAAACTCTGCGACGGTATTCAGGCACTGATCGACAAGTATGATCTGCCGTTTGTAACTTGGAATACAGGTTCTATCGTACACTTCGAGGTTTCCGGCGTCATGTACTTAAGCGTAACTGATCCTGATATCTTCAAGAAGATTCCGGAACGCCAGCACTATATCGAAGAATTCGGCGCAGCACTGACTGCAAACGGCGTCATCACCCTGGCAGGCAGCAGAATTTACACCAGCATGGCGGATAATGACGATACCATTGCTGAAACCCTGGCTGCATTTGAAGAAGTATTCTCTAATGTTGAAAAATAAAGTGATTTTACCACGAATTTAGGAGGTTATATTATGATTCGTAAATTAGACATGGAAAACCTGACATACGCATTCCCAGAAGTCGCATTTTCTGAGGACTATGTCATTGCAACTTATCAGGCAAAGGTACAGACTTCTAACATTGAAAAGCTGGCCATGGCCATCGCCGCAGAGCAGACAACCGGCACCTGGATCAAAGTAGGCGCTGATTCCCTTGACAAGACAAAACGCTTCGGTTCTAAGCTGGTAGCAATCTATGAAGTTCCAGACATCGGCTGCGACTACAATTCAGATGAACCGCCTATGTACATCATCCAGGTAGCTTATCCGATGGAGAATTTCTCCACCAGCATGTCCGCTATTGAGACAATTTTGTTCGGAAATATTTCTGCATCTGGCATGATCCGTCTCATCGACGTGGCATTCCCGAAGAAATTTATCGAAAAGTTCCAGGGACCAAAGTTCGGTGTAGAAGGCATGAGAGAAGTTTTAGGCGTCAAAGAAAGACCACTGCTCAATGCGATGATCAAACCAAATATCGGCTGGACGCCTGACGAAGGCGCAGAACTCTTCTATAATGCCTGCAAGGGCGGCGTAGACGTCATCAAAGACGACGAATTGATGTTGGCTGACAGCCCGTTCTGCCCTCTCGAAGAACGTGTTTCCAAGTTCATGGCGATGGAAAAGAAGGTTTATGAAGAGACTGGCGAACACAGCTTATATGCTGTCAATATTTCTGACAACACAGACAAAGTAAAAGAAAATGCCTACAGAGCATTGGAAGCAGGCGGAAACTGCCTCATGGTCAACGTTTACACCACTGGACACGACACGCTGAAGATGCTGGCTGACGATCCTAACATCAACGTACCAATCCTGGCTCACGTAAACTTTGCCGGAACGATGGCAGCTTCTACTTATACGGGTATCGCAGCGCCAGTCATAGTCGGCAAGTTGACTCGTCTGGCAGGTGGAGATTTCCAGATCAACGGACATCCGTTTGGTAAGTTCCCTGTATCCCACAAGGTATTCTACCGCTGCTTCAAGTTCTTCACGCAGCCATGGTGGAACATCAAGCCTATGATGTATGCCTGCTCAGGCGGCACGACACAGCTGGCTGTGGAGAAGATCGTCAAGGAAATCGGTACGGATATCATGCTTGCTGCAGGCGGCGGCGTACACGGTCATCCAAATGGCAGTGAAGAAGGTGCAAAATCCATGCGTCAGGCAATCGATGCTGCAATGCAGGGAATCCCTGTTCTGGAATACGCAAAGGACCACGGAGAACTTGCGAGAATGCTGGCATTCCTCAATCCTGACCTTATGAAGAACTTTGACTTAATGCAGTAATTTCAATTCAAAAAAAATGGGGCTGTTATTACAGCCCCATTTTGGTAAGAATAATACGAAAAGAGAGGTGACAGTATTGTACAAAAATATTGTATTTGTCGATTTTGATGGAACCATTACGACTGAAGACACTTTGACGGGAGCAATTTTTCCATTTGTAGACCATAAAGAATTCTTGGAGTATAACGGTAAGCTGGAAAAGGGCGAAATGACCCTGAGTGAAGTCGTGCGCTATGCTTATGACGACAGACCGGCGGAATGGATGCCCAAGATGCTTGCATATATTGATACCGTGAAAATTCGTCCCGGCTTTGAAGAATTTCTCGACAAGATGGCAGAGAAGGAAATTCCGGTCGTGGTCATTTCCGGCGGTTTCCGGCAGTTTTCTGAACGAAAGCTGGCGCCTTATATGGACAAAATTGCAGCCCTTCACACGGTTGAGATGACTGTGAAGGGGGATAAGATTAAATTAGTGTCTCAATACGACGATGGCAACGAATTGCTCAAGAAGACCGACGTCATGAAACTTTATGAGTACGAACATGCTATCGGTATCGGCGACAGCTATACGGACAAAAATATGGCCCAGGCCGTAGACACCTGCTTCGCGCGAGATGTGCTGGCAAAATACCTGGACCAGATCGGTATACCTTATCACCCTTATGAAGACTTTTATGAGGTGCTGAGGAGCCTGGAAGAAGTATTATAAGAATAACCAGGGATTATCTTTGCATCAGTAATTCCAGATAGGATTTCCTGGTCAGATGATCCCTGGATATACCCAGCTTATCTAACAACTGCAGTAACTGCTCTACTGCAGCGTCTCGTTCCCCTTCTGCCTTTGTCAGAGTTTCCAGTTCTAAATAGTCACCAAGTCCTGCAACGCTATCCAGACAAAGGGTGACTGCTGCTTTCCCGTCCGCAGAGGGCATTTTCCATTCCTGCCTAATTTTATCTACTGTAAACACTTCCTTGTAGCCCAAAGTCGTTAATAAATTTCTCATTACCGTAAGATTCCCGACAGCGGTTTCGTATTCCTGCCGTGTGCTGGATTTTTGGTCCAGCTTAGGTCCTTTGTAGGTGATAAAGGTCTCGGAGCTGCCTGTGGTCAGATTACGACAGCTGCGAAGGCGCAGGGCTTCATCTGTCTTTATAAAGTTGCGGTCGTTTCCGTTGAAATAGATGTCGATTTCCTGCAGACTGTCTGCCGGGACAAAACCCATCTCCGCCGCAGATCCTTGAATTCCCTCTTTTTTCAACTCCCCTAAATCAGCTTTGATTTCCACTTCTAACATATTACTTTCCTCACTTTCTGCTGTATCCCTATTTTCTTCTTATGTATTAAATTATATCAAAGTAAGGTCAGACAATCAATCAAAGGACTTGGAACCAATTTCAATAACAATATATATTCCTCGTTTTTCAGTGTAACGAAAAGAAAATACACAGGCAACCCTAGTTTTCGGAAGATTTGAAATCTTTGCTTTACATTCCGCGAGAACGTGATATTATGAGAATAGAAACACTGTTCCGGAATGACGTTCCGAAAAATTAATGGATTGGATTGCTGCTTGAATGCATCTTCAGGCAAGTGTTTTTTTCAATTCTTCGACAGTGTAATCCGCAGTTTTTAGAATGGCAGATATTTTGTGAGTAGCATCTAGAAGCCTGCTCTCAATATCCTCTTTTTTCGAGAGAATGCGGGATTTAGGACCTGAAACGCTGACTGCAGCAATGAGATTGTCGTTGGCATCATAGATTGGCGCTGCAAAGCACGATAAACCGTATTCAAATTCTTCATCGTCATACATGATGCCACACTGAAGATATTGTTCCTTTGCCAATTGGAATGACCTGTAGTCGATTACGGTGTTGGGGGTGCGCTTCTCCAAAGTATGCGAAAAGTATTCCTCCGCCGATGCCTCATCCATATGGGAGAGAATGGTCTTGCCCATAGACGAACAATAGAGTTCGGATAAAGGCAGTAAATTAGCCACTAATAGATAAGATGCAGCAGGGATGTTAAAAAGTGTAAGGACATAGTTTTTATAGGCGATACCTAAATTGACATTTTCTTCAACAGCAACCGCTAATTCAGTTAATATTGGTTCAGAAATATTTTTTAAAGATAATGAAGCATGCACTCGATTGCCATAGATGAGAAACTTAGGGCTGAGACTATACAAATCATCTGCGTTTTTGAAAAGCAGGCCAGCGGCTACCAGAGAGTTGAGGATTCTAAATGTTGTCACCTTAGGCATATCCAATATTTTTGCCAGGGTGCTGATACCAAGAGGTTCTGCTGATTCGCATAAGGCATCCAATATATCTACGGCACGAATCACTGCGCTGCTGGTATCGGATTTATTATCGGCTTGTTTATCTATCATTGTATATCTCCTAAATATTCTGTATTTTAAATTAAATATAGCATATTTGGAAGAATATAGCAAGATTTGCAAATGTGACAGAGATAGAAAGAATGAAACAATTTGGTGGGAAAAGATATGGAAATAAATAATTTGGATAAGTTTACAAATGTCTATGGCAGAATTGACGCCATACTGATTGTGAATAAAAATAACATCATAGAGTATTCGGCAATGGTCACAGAGGATAAGGAGTATCTGCGCACAGATGATATTTTAGGCAAGAATTTATTTGATGTATATCCGGAACTGGACGAAAAGAGCAGTACGCATGCCAGAGTGATGACCACAGGGCTGCCGGTGATCAATCAAAAACAGACGCTGACTGAACCGTCTGGAAGGCGGCATACTTCGATAACCAGCACCTTTCCTATTGAAAATGGCGGGGAATTGATCGGCAGCATTGATTTGTCGGTGGATTTGTCTGAGAAGAGCAGCACTGCCCAAAGGCGAAAGCTTTTCTCCATGAATGACATTGTCACCTGCAACGAGTCAATGAATCTGATTAAGGAGAAATTGGCGAAGATTGCCAAAAATGATTCTCCGGTCATGGTGATTGGTGAATCCGGTACCGGCAAAGAATTGATCGTAGAATCAATACATACTCACAGTCACAGATGTCAGTATCCGTTCATCTCTTTGAACTGTGCGGCTGTACCGGATGCCTTAATTGAAAGCACACTTTTTGGAACCGTAAAGGGCAGCTTTACGGGGGCCGAGAATAGAAAGGGACTTTTTGAATTGGCTGACAAAGGCACATTGTTCCTGGATGAGATCAATTCTATGAATATAGAGCTGCAGGCGAAGTTATTAAAAGTTGTAGAAGAACAGAGATATATGAAAGTCGGCGGTGAAAGCTATATCGATGTAGATGTCAGATTGATTTCGGCTATGAATATCAGCGCGCAGGAAGCAATAGATGCCAAAAAGCTGCGGCAGGATCTTTTCTATCGACTCAGTGTAGTGCAGTTTCTCGTGCCGCCGCTGAGAAAACGAAGAGAAGACATTACATTGCTGGCGGAACATTTTATCACCATATATAACGAGAAGATGAATAAGCAAGTTTCTGGCATCAATGACTTTGCCATGAAAGTATTACAGGATCATTCCTGGCCCGGAAATGTACGTGAGTTTAAAAATGTCATGGAGTCGGCCTTTAATGTGGTCGAGGGACAACAGATTCGTATGACAGATTTGCCGGATTATCTGATTACAGGCAGTAATATCCTTAGCGATTACGCAGAAGATGGCGTAACAGGAAATCTTGCACAAATGGTAGAGGATTATGAGAAAAAAATCATTTTGAAAGTTCTCAAATCATCGACATCGCTTAATAATGCGTCGGCAAAATTGGGCATTACCAGACAGACGCTGAAATACAAAATAGAAAAAATGCATATCGATTATCAGACGTTACTTGGCAAGTGAGGCAAATTTTTATACCGGCAAGGTGGTAAAATTTTTTGCATTCCTTCTATAAGAATTAAAAAAGTGTTGAAATTTCAACACTTTTTTCTTGGCATGATTGTTGCGATATAAAGAAATAAGAACAATCGCTTTAAGCTAATTGGTTTTATTTGACGCATATAGAAAGGAGAAACAATGAGCAAGATTAACGTCTATTCGGAGATCGGAAGACTGAAGAAGGTCATGCTCCACAGACCAGGGGACGAGATTGACGGCGTGATCCCACAGACCATGCCCCGCCATCTATTCGATGACATCCCGTGGAAGAAGGGGGCGCAGTACGAACACGACTGCTTCGCGGACATCCTGCGGGGTGAGGGCACGGAGGTGGTCTACATCGAAGACCTGTTCCGGGATTCCTTTGACAGAGAGGGGAGCCGAGAGGCCTTCCTGGAGCGGTTCCTGGACGTCCACGGCATATATAACGGGCACCTAAGGAGCCAGCTGACGGAATACCTGCTGTCCCTGGACGCCCGCGGCATGGCCGATAAAGTCATGGCGGGGGTCAGGAAGAGCGACATCGGGGGGAGGGAGGCTTCGGACTTCCGCCGCTTCTTCCCGGACGAGGAATACGAGCGGTACCATACGGAGCCCCTGGCAAACCTGTATTACACAAGGGACCCCGGTTCCTCCATCGGACGGGGCATGAGCTTCCACAACATGGAGAAGCTGGGCAGGGAGCTGGAGACCGTGGTCTGGCAGCACATCTTCGAGAACCATCCGGACTTTGCCGACGAGGACACGCCCATGTGGCTCAGTAACGAGAGCCCCTTCGGCATCGAGGGCGGAGACATCGCAGTTCTGTCTAAGGAAGTCATCGCCATCGGCAGCAGCCTGAGGACAACGCCGGAAGCCATTGAGCAGCTGGCGCGCAGCATCCTGCCACGGGATTCCTTCAAGAAGGTGCTTGCCTTCACCATCCCCCACGACAGGAAGTTCATGCACCTGGATACGGTGCTGACTATGATCGACCATGATAAGTTTACCATCCATCCGGGCATCGAGGCGACACTGGACGTCTTCGAGATCAGCCTGGGCAGGGACGGGGAGCTGGTATACAAGGACCGTTCCGCCCCGGTGGAGAAGGTGCTTTCCCAGGCTCTGGGCCTTGACAGCGTGCAGGTACTGCGCTGTGCGGGCGGCTCCTACATCGATGCCGAGAGGGAGCAGTGGAACGACGGAACCAACACCCTTGCCATCGCGCCGGGGACGGTGGTGACCTACAGCCGCAATGAGGTGACCAACGAACTGCTGGAGAAGAATGGCATACGGGTGCTGCAGATGCCGTGCGGCGAGCTTTCAAGAGGCCGCGGCGGCCCGAGATGCATGAGCATGCCGCTAGTGAGAGAAGATTGATAGGAGGAAATAAACAATGGAAGTAAGACACTTTATTGAGACAGATGATTTTACAAAGGAAGAATACCTTGAGATGCTGAAGGTGATCAAGACCTTGAAGGATGCGGAGCGCAAAGGCATCCGCCTGCCGTTGCTGAAGGACCAGTCCCTGGCCATGATGTTCGACCAGCCGTCCACCAGAACCAGGGTCTCCTTTGAGGCGGCTATGACCCAGTTGGGCGGTCACGCCCTCTATCTGGAGACCAAGACACTGCACTGCGGGGAAGACCGTGAAACCATTAAAGACACGGCACAGGTACTGTCCGGCATGTGCGACGCCATCGAGATCAGGACAGAATCCCAGGACACCATCATCGAGCTGGCAAAATATTCTGATGTCCCTGTATTCAGCGGCATGAGTTCCAAGTGCATGCACCCGACCCAGGCCCTCTGCGATCTGTTCACCATGACGGAATACATGGAAGACGGAAAGCGAATCGAAGACCTGGTCTATATGTTCATCGGCGATAACTCCGTGCTGGGCGACAACATCGGCGGCGTCTGCAGGACAGAGGCGAGACTCCTGTCAAAGATGGGTCTGACCTTCATCTCCTGCGCACCGAAGGAAGCGGAGATGGCGCCGGAAGACGCGGCATACTGCAAAGCGGAGATGGAGAAATCCGGCGGGAAATTTATCCAGACCAACGACCCCTATGAATACATCGACCAGGTGGACTTCATCGCCACGGATGCATGGTGGTACCACGGCAGCGACCATCTGAAGGACAAGAAAATCGCTACCTTCTATCCGATGTACGCAGTCAATAAAGAACTGCTGGCAAAGGCGAAGCCGTCCGTCAAAGTGATGCACAACCTGCCAGGAAACCGTGGCTACGAAATCGCTGACGATGTTTGGGACAGCGAACAGTCCATCTTGATTCCACAGGCGGAGAACAGATTACATACAGAGAAAGGTCTGCTCGTCTACTTCATGTACCCGCTCCTGAAAGAGAAGGAAGCGCTGCACACAGAAGAAGATATCGTTTACTACAAGGATGTTGTCGACGAACTGGTCTTAGGAAAATAACGGTAGAATGACCGGGCGGATGGCAGAGCCGTCTGTCCGGGATTCAGTGATTTATTCAGAGTTCTGGCAGAAATCAATAACTGAAGACAGCTGAATAGAGATAGGAGAAAGAAAGATGGGGAAGAAAATACCGTTCTGGCAGGCGATACTGGTTATCGTGGTCACTGCCTTTAACATCTGTTATTGTCTGGGCGTGCTGGAGAATGTCTTTGGCAAAGCCTTTGCCTGTTCTTACGGCGACATCCACGTGGGTCTGATCATATCAGCGATTTTTGCAGCCCTGGTGGCTGCAATCAATGGCTGGAAATGGCCAGTCATGGAGAAGGGTCTGCTGAAGTCCATCAACAGCACTATGCAGTCTATGCTCATCATCATTGTAACCGGCGCACTGATCGGTTCCTGGATCCAGGCGGGCATTGTGCCGGCCATGGTCTATTACGGATTGGGAATTCTGAGCCCGGGCTTGTTCCTGGTGGCGACTTGCGTCATCTGCGCCATCGTGTCCTTATCAACAGGCACTTCCTGGGGCACCGCCGGCACCGTGGGCATTGCCCTGATCGGCATCGGCGGAGGTCTGGGGATACCCACTGGCGTCGCGGCAGGCGCGGTCATTTCCGGCGCCTATTTTGGCGACAAAATGTCTCCGCTGTCTGATACGACCAACATGGCCTCAGCGGTAGCTGGCGTCAACCTGTTCGAGCATATCCGCCACATGGTCTATACTGTGACGCCGACCATGATCATCGCCTTGGTTTTGTACGCGATCCTCGGCATGCGTTACTCGGGAGAAACAGACATGTCCCAGGTAGAGGTTCTGCGCAGCGGTATTCTTGACTGCTTCAACATCAATCCTCTCCTGGTGCTGCCTCCGCTGTTCGTCATCGTCATGATCGCCCTGAAGCTTCCAGCTTTACCAGGTATGCTCTTTGGTGCAATCCTGGGGAGCGTCTTTGGCGTGATCTTCCAGGGCATTCCGATAGGCGATATCCCGTATGTATGGCATTATGGGTTTGAATTTGCAGATCCGGACAGCGTCCTGCCTGAACTGGTCGAGCTGCTGACAAGGGGAGGCATGGATTCCATGCTGTGGACCATCCACCTGATGCTCTGTGCTCTGGCGCTGGGCGGCATCATGGACTGCACTGGCATGCTGGGTGTCATCACGGAAACCATGATGCGCCATGTGAAGAGAAGGGGCTCCGTGGTCGTAACGACCCTGTGCACGGCCATCTTCATCAACATCATCCCTGGCGATCTGTATCTATCCATCGTCATGACAGGCAGGATGTACAAGGAAGTTTTCGAGGACATGCGGCTCAAGCGGAAGAACCTGTCCCGTATTCTGGAGGATTCGGCGACTCTGACCTCCAACCTGGTGCCATGGAATGCCTGCGGTGCATATATGCAGGGCGTCTTCGGCATTCCTCAGTGGGGCGCGGGCGGTTATGCACCCTATGCCTTCCTCAATCTGATCTGTCCTTTCGTTTCTGCCTTTTATGGCTTCACCGGCATCACCATGGAGAAGATGACGGAAGAAGAGTATCAGCAGATTCTGATTGAAAGGGAAAAGGAGAAACAGGAAGCGCTAGCGGCTATTGAGGCATAGACAGACAACAAATTAGACAAAGAAGGACGCTCTCTGTGCAGGGAGCGTCCTTTTATAGATTTGACAGCGACGCATTGTCAATTGTCATTGTATTTTTCCAGCATGCGATAGAACGTGTTTCTGGAAACGCCAATCAACTCCGCAGCCTCTTTTTTGTTCCCGGCGGTCAGCTCTAAAGCCTCCTTTAACAGGCTGGCATAAGCATTGTCTATTTCGGCCAATTTTTGTTTCACCCGTTCTGCAGGCGTATCTGTAGAGATTGCTTTCAGCATGTAGCCTTTTGAAGCAATCGATTCTTCCAGGATCTCTTTGCTGATGATCTTGGACTTAGAGAGAACGGTAGCTCTGGTAATCACATTGCGCAGTTCCCGCACGTTCCCCGGCCAGTCATATGACATGAGGATTTTCTTCGCCTGGCTGCTCAAAATCTTTGGCGTGTCGCGATAAGGTGCGGCTGCCTGACTGAGAAAGGTGTCAGAGAGCAAGACTAAATCGTCCTTTCGATCGCGCAGCGGCGGGATTTCTAAGGTCAACACCTGTAACCGGTAGTAGAGATCTTGACGAAACAACCCTTCTTCCACCATTTCTGCCAGATTTCTGTTTGTAGCGGTAATAAGCCGGACATTCACCGGAATCTGTTTGGAACTTCCGATTCTCGTAACCATCCAGGTTTCCAGGACTCTCAGTAGTTTAGATTGAAAATGCAGCGGAAGTTCCCCTACTTCGTCGAGGAATAGGGTGCCGCCGTCAGCCAGTTCGAACTTACCGATCTGCCCGTTTTTAGATGCTCCTGTGAATGCTCCGCCGACATAACCGAAGAGTTCGCTTTCAATCAAACCGTCAGAGAAGTTGGCACAATTCAGAGCGACAAAGGGGCCCTTGCGCCGCGGGCTGTAATTGTGGATTGACTGCGCGAACAGTTCCTTTCCTACGCCGCTTTCTCCAGTAATCAGAAAATTGAAGGGGCTGCTGGCATATTCTTTTGCCGTTCGTATTTTTTCTTTTATGGCTTTGCTCGCACCTACAATATCATGAAAGGTATATTCTGCAGCAAAACCCATGATTTTCCTTGTACGCTTGATATCCTGCTGGCGGGAATGGGTGAGCTCGACCATACCTTTGACCTTGCCTGCATCGTCTAATACGGGATACATATCGTTGGAAACCAACTTGGACGCTTCCTGTGAATCAACAGGTTCAATGCGCACTTCCCAGTCGATGACTTCTTCTCCATTTTTTAGAACATCCATCATTTTCAGGCTGCTGCTGTTATCCTCCATGGAATGGACTTTTGCGCCGATGTCTCTGATCACATCATTGATGTTTCGTCCCAGAGCGTCTTCTAAGTTGGGGATTGATAAATCCTTACAAAAACTTGTATTTGCATATAACAGCGTCGCATTTTCGTCATAGATGGAAATGGCATTTTTGACAGAGTTCAGGCAGTGAAGGAGATGGCGGCTGTTGCTTTCATCTTTGTTGATCATTTCAAGTAAGGTGATGAGATCTTTTTGAATTCGCGCGACTACCGCCGACTCCTGGTGACTGCAAAGAGAAATGATAATATAATCCTCCGCTTCACGAAAGAAGTGTAGTTCGTCATACTTCCCAAGCGCAGTCAGATTCAGCGTATGACCGGCTATTTCATCGCCTAAGGCGGCGGCTTTGCAGTGGAGAACCAGACCGTCCTGCCTGCAGAAGAGCATGAACTTTGTGGGAGGTTCGCTCTGCGCACACAGAAATTGAAAGAGGTTTCTTGCGAGGGCGGCTGATCCTGTGATCTGGCGATGCCCACTGGTTAGAGCCATTTCCTTAATATGCGTAATCAAAGTGTTTGTCGTTTCCATAAGCATTCCTCTCCTTTTCTGTGCTTTGCGGTACATCTTTTTCTACACAAAGGATACCACGGCTGCAAAAAAAATACAAGAACGGTCATTCATAATGATAATGTAATGGAACGTGTCCGGGGGGCAGAGTTTTGCCGACGGATGGTCATAAGAACTGCCGTAAAATAAGGGGCTGCCCCATAAATTAAGAAACGGCGCAGAGCATTGTTTTGAAATGCTTTACGCCGTCTGGGCTGATTCCTGAAAAATGAGATAGAGTTTTAAGCTTATTGCGACAGCACCTTCATCTCTATATGCGCAGGTTCCCCCTGCGGCTTCTTTCAGCCCGTCACGCTCAATTTGCGCAGGCTTATCAAAATCAATGCAAAAAGCTCGTTACTCTATACGTCTAGTAAAAAGCCCTCTTGAAACGGATCTTTCGGATCCAGGATCCAGGTGGCAAATCCGATGACACAGGCGTTGCCGGTAATCTTCGGCACGATGGCCTTGATGCCGCCTACTTCTGTCTCTTCTACGATTTCACATTTAAATTTTGATCCGATGACGCTCTCGTGAACAAAAGACTCCCCGACCGACAGCCTGCCTTCTGCATACAGGAGGGCGGCTTTGGCTGAGGTTCCTGTGCCGCAAGGGGAACGGTCGATGACCTTCGGCAGTGCGACGACCACATTTTGGATATCGGCATCAGGGCTCTGCGCGGGACCAGAAAATTCAACGTGAGTCACCTGATCTACAAAAGGCAGCTCTGGATGACGGACGACGACCTGCTTGTTGATGTCTTTGGCTATGGAGCGGGCGATTTCTGTAAACCTGCCACAGTTTTCTGGCTTGATCTCAAGGCCGACCTTCTCTGCCGGCAGAATCGCATAAACATTTCCTCCCCAGGAGATATCCATGGTTAATTTCCCGAACGCAGCAGTTTCTACTTCGACATCTCTATTGAGGACCAGGGCTGGCGCATTGACAAAGGAAACCTCTTCTACCACGCCGTCTATGATTTTGGCTTCTACTGTAACGACACCGGCCGGCGTATCCAATTTTATCACCGTAATCGGCTCTTTTACGTCGACGAGCCCGGCTTCGATGAGAGCTACGGATACACCCATGGTATCATGTCCGCACATCGGCATCCAACAGCTGGCTTCAAAATACAATACGCCTACATCAGTACCTGGTGTACAGGGCTCTGTAATCAGAGTACCAGACATGATTTCACTGCCTCTCGGCTCAAACATCAAAACCTTACGGAACCAGTCTTCATGTTCTCGCATATATTCGAATTTTTCCTGCATTGTTTTTCCGGGAACATGGCGGAATCCGCTCACCACATTACGTGTAGGCTGTCCCAGGGTATGTGTTTCGATGGTCCTGAAAAGTTTTCTGGCTTTCAAGTTAACACATCCTTTCTATTCATTATTTCTTTTTCAATTATATAAAGCAAAAAATGTGCCAATGGCATATATGGGGCAAAACGCACTTTTTTAGCATGGAATCGTAAAAAAGTGTCATAAATTTGGTACAAATTGATATTAGTGTGTTTCAAAATTGGAGCATAACGAAGTGGGCGCTTTTATTTGCTGGCGTCTGGCTGGATAAGCACATTCAATGTGTGCCAAAAAAGGGACACGACCCTCTCGTTCTAAGAGATGTATTTGAGAAAAATGGGCATAAATGTGATCGCTTTTCCCTATTTTAGCACAAAAAACATGCCTAAACAATCTTTTGACGATTGGCACGGAATTTGCTTTATATATGGCAACAGAAGAAAACAGGAAGGAGGTGTCAGGGTGATATTCAATATACAGAAATGTTCCATACATGATGGAGAGGGACTTCGCACCCTGGTATTTTTCAAGGGATGCCCTTTGAAATGCAAGTGGTGCGCAAATCCTGAATCACAGAGCTACGGCGCAGAAATCATGGAATCGCCGATTCGGTGTATTGGCTGCGGCGCATGCAGAGAGATCTGCCCCCAGGCAGCAATTTTGGAGGATGGAACCATTGACCGATCCCTCTGCGATAACTGTATGAAATGCATAGATGTATGTTACGCAGAGGCAAAGAAAATTACAGGCAGAGAGTATGCTGTAGAAGAATTATATAAAGAAATTGAAAAGGATAAACCGTTTTATTCCATGTTTGGAGGAGGTGTTACCTTTTCTGGCGGCGAACCTCTGACTCACAGTGAACTGCTGAAAGATATTGCGGAGAAATGTCATGAAAAAGGAATTAATGTAGTCGTGGAAAGCTGTGGCTGCGGAGACTTTGAGAAGTTTAAAATGGCACTTCCTTATATAGATTCCATGTTTATGGACATCAAGCATATCGATGCAGCCGTGCATAAGACACTGACTGGAACTGGAAACGAACTGATTCTTGATAACATTAGAAAAATTTCGGAATACAGGATTCCGCTTACAATCAGAACACCTATTGTTCCGGGGCTCACCGATGCTGAAGAGAATATCAGAGGAATTGCGGAATTTGTGGCTGGTCTTCAGACGGCAAAGGAATATGAGCTTTTAGCTTATCACAGTCTTGGCGAATCAAAATACAAGGCACTGGGAAGGGGCTATGGGTTGGAAGATACACAGACGCCCGATGATGAAAAAATGAGAGAGCTTGTAAAAATCGGCAACAGCATACTGCTTCCATATGGGAAACAGTGCTGCTGGACGAAGAACAACAATAAGGAGGTAGTAAAATGATTTCAGAAAGAATAATTAGATTAAGCGAAAAGGTGCGCGATACGCCAGTAACAATCTGTCTGGATCGTGCCAAACTGGTCACAAACTTTTACAGCGAGCCATCCATGGAACCGTTTATCTTGAGAAGAGCAAAGGTCTTTGCCCACGTCTTAGACAACAAGAAGATCTTCATCGATGACGATTCGATTATTGCAGGGCATTTGGCGTCCAGACTCCACGCAGCGCCGCTGTATCCAGAGATGACAGCATGGCTGCGCGATGATTTGGAGGAACTGGATACAAGAGAATCCGACAACCTGCAGTTCATGCCAGGAGAAAAGGACGAACTACGAGAAATCGTTAAAAAATGGGAAGGAAGAACTTTTGGCGATATGACGGCAGAGCTGGCTGATGAAGATATGGATATCATGGTAGACATCGGTATCTTTACAAAGGGAGTCTCCAACAAGTCCACCATGAACCATGCGCCATGCTACGACGAAATGGTGACAAAGGGCTACCGCTGCTATATCGATCAGTGCAAGGCTAACATCGCATCCCTCGATAGAATGAATATTGAAAACATGGAAAAGAAGTACACCTGGGAAGCCATGATTATCGTAATGGAAGCGATTATCCGATTTGCTCATAGATATGCAGATCTTGCTGAACAGATGGCGGCAGGCTGCAAGGATAACGAACGCAAAATGCAGCTTCTCAATATGGCAGAAGTCTGCAAAATTGTTCCAGAGAATGCGCCGCAGAACTTCTACCAGGCAGCACAGTTTGTATGGTTTACCCACTTGGCGCTGCAGATGGAATATAACAGTAACGACAACTGTCTGGGCCGTTTTGACCAATATATGTATCCTTTCTATAAGCAGGATATGGAAAACGGAATCAGTGAAGCCTTTATCGCAGACGTCATTCACGAATTTAAGCTGAAAATTGCTGAATTGTGGGAAGTGCGTACTACGAGAGAATCCATCGCCTACCCTGGCTGCCCTCTGTGGATTCATATGATGATCGGCGGTGTTCTGCCTGACGGCAGCGACGGCTGCAATGAACTGACCAGACTGATTCTCCACTGCATGGAGGATCTGCAGACAAAAGAACCGTGCGTATCCTTCCGCTACCATGACGGGGTAGATGAAGAGACTTTCAGACTGGCACTTTCTGTTGCAAGAAAGGGCGGAAGCCATCCGGCATTTTTCAACGATAGCACTAATATTTCCCATCTTCTTTCCCTCGGCCACACCCTGGAGGAAGCTAGGAACTGGGGTATCTGCGGATGTATTGAACCGAGCGTTCCAGGTATGACGGACTTCCAGTCTAATGCAGGCTATTTTAATCCGAGCAAGGTGCTTGAAATCACGCTAAACAACGGAAAAGATCCTCTGACTGGAAAGCAGATTGGGCCAGAGACAGGGGATATCAAAACCTTTACATCAGTTCAGCAGATTATGGATGCCTATGCAGTCCAGCAGGATTACTTCATGGATAAGTTCTGCGAACTCTTTGACAGAATCGTATCCTGCCATGCGTGGACAGCACCAACCATTACTGGTTCCTGCTTTACTCATGGCTGCATGGAAAAGGGTCAGGTTCTTCAGCGCAGAGGTGCAGACCACAGATATTCCGCAGTGGCTATCACCGGTATTGCAAATATTGCGGACTCTTTAGCAGCAATCGAAGAGTGCGTATTCAATAAAAAGTATCTGTCCATGGATGAACTGATGGACCTTCTCGCTACAGACTTTGAAGGGAAAGAAAACCTGCGTCAGCTTTTGATCAATAAGGCGCCAAAGTATGGCAACGATATCGAAAGCGTAGACAGGTATGCCCACTGGCTGACAAAGCTTTGCAATGACCAGATCTGCAAGCATACAGATGGCCGTGATGCAAAATATACGATGGTCATCTCCACGCAGTCTTATAACGTGGTACTGGGGCAGTTGATTGGCGCACTGCCTGATGGCAGAAAGGCTTATACAGCTCTGGCAGATAACGCGTCACCGATGATCGGCATGGATACGAACGGTCCGACTGCTGTCGTAAAATCACTGGGCAGAATTGACCCATTAATCGCACAGAGCGGCGTTTTGGTCAACCAGAGATTTGACCCGACCATCGTAAAGGGCGAAAAAGGACTGAATATCATTGAAACAGTCATTCGCACCTATTTCGATACACAGCACGGACAGCACATTCAGCTAAACGTAGTGGATAATGAAACTCTCTGTGCAGCACAGAAGGAACCGCAGAAATATCGCAACATTCTGGTAAGAGTGGCAGGCTATTCTGCATACTTCGTCGATTTGGAAAAAGATATTCAGGATAATATCATCGCAAGAACACTGCAGCAGTCGCTGTAAAACAAATGTGATTTTCACTCTGCTTCTCTGCCCTGCTTTGCTTGCAGGCGGGGGAGCAGAGTTGAAATAAAAACGGTACTTGAGGAAGGAGGATGATACTTACACAAAAATAGGTCATGTCGGGGGGCTTGGAGATAGCGAGAATAATGTTCACATCTTTAACTATGACTAAAAAGGAGAGAAAAATGTCTGGAATTACAATAGCAATGCTAATTGTATATGCGGTCGTATTCGGCGGCGGCAGTATTTTCTTAGTCATGAAATCCATGTCTAAGAAAAACAATACCAGAGGCGAAATTGTAGAAAACAAACAGAGCGATGGATTTGGCTCTAGAATTGGATTTATCTTATCAACGATAGGCATGGCTGTCGGCGTTGGCGCAATGTGGAGATTCCCGATGATGTGCGCACAGTGGGGCGGCGGTGCATTTGTACTGGCATTCATCATAGTCTGTGTCGTAATCGTGATTCCTGCGGGCTGGGCAGAAATCGCTTATGGCAGACACTTCAGAAAAGGCACCGTAGGCTGCGGTGCGGATGCTGCAGGCAAACCGGGCAAGCTGCTGGGCTGGTTCATGAGTTTGGATCAGGTGGCTGTCTGGGCTTATTATCCTGCAATTATGGCAATTGTTATTTGCTATATTTTTAAATCCTTTGGCGGTATTGATTACGCGGCAAATGCGGAGGCGGTTTATGAGACGACCAATGACAACAGACTTGTCATTTACCTGATCGTAATCGCAGTGCTGGCAGTTGTGGCGCTGATTGGTGCCAGAGGAATTCAAAATGGTATTGAAAAAGTTTGTAAAATTTTACTTCCACTGTTGTTTATCATCCTGGTGGTTTTGATTGTACGCGTATGTATGATTCCTGGAATTGCAACAGGTATTGAGTTTTACCTAAAGCCTGACTGGGCACAGCTGGCAAATCCACAGATGTGGGCGGCTGCGGCAGGTATGGCGCTCTTTGCAGTAGGCCTTGGACCTGGATGCTTGTTGGTATACGGCAGATATGTAGACGACAAGCAGGACGTGGCGACAGATTTTATCACAGTAAACGTAGTTCAGCTCTTTATCTGCCTGCTGTCCGGTTTCGTAATTATTCCGGCAGTGGCAACTTTCGGACTGGATCCGCTGATGGGAAAAGGCGTCATGTTCGTGGCATTGCCTAAGGTATTTGCGACGATTCCGGGAGGTGCATTCTTCCTGATTCTGTTCTTCGTGGCACTGCTCTTTGCAGGGATTTCATCCTCCCTCAACCAGGTAGAGATTGCGACTTCGGCGTTCATGGACAAGGAAGGCTTTGGAATGAGCAGGAAAAAGGCGACAATCGTATGCTATGTCATCGCAATCCTCGTTGCCATCCCGTGTGTTTGGAACGATGCGTTCTTTGCCGTCTTTGACAACCTATTCGGAAACATCGGATACTGCATCTGTGCCTTAGGACTGGCAATTATCCTGGCTTGGAAGATCGGTGCAAAGAAGGTCAGAGAAGAATGGTATCTGCCTACTTCGGCAATCAAGTGGGGTCCATGGGTTGACTTCTTATATAAATATGTTGTAGTAATTGCTTTAGGCTACTTTACAATTACTGCGGTATTATCACTGTTTTAATAAATGATATCATCGCTGGTCACAGATTGAACTGTGGCCAGCGTATCCAATGAATGATTCTATTTTGTACATATGACATTGATTTTATTTCACTACCGATATACCTGGTACAATGATAAAATATAAATAGCTAGATATAATAGATGCCGGACTCTCGTCGCTATAGGCGGTGAGTTCCGCTTCTGAATCATGATGGTTTTCTTCCATCAAAGTTCAGAGGAGCTTTGCTCCGATTGTAACAGGAGGCAGATCTTGAACTACGCGATTTTATTAGATTTTGGAAGCACTTATACGAAGATTGTGTGTGTAGACTTAGCAGAGAGGCGCGTCGTTTTGACGGATAAATTTCCATCTACTGTACATACCAATGCTGAAATCAGCCTGCATCAGTGTTTCGAGGCTGCAAAGAGGACCATAGGTGAAGACGCTTTTCGAGTAGCACTGAAACTTTCTACTAGCAGCGCTGCCGGAGGCCTTAGAATTGCAGTATCCGGCTTGACGAAATCTCTCAGCATAGAGGCGGGGAGAAACGCCAGCTTTGGCGCAGGCGGCAAAGTCGTATATACTGCCGCAGGTCTGATTACAGAGGAGGATCTGCAAGGGATAGAAGGTTCTCAGGCGGAAATCCTGCTCCTGTGCGGCGGCTATGAAGGCGGAAACCGTAAGACCGTCCTTCACAATGCAGAAGTCCTGGCTGGCAGCAGGCTTAACATTCCGATCATCTATGCGGGGAACTCCCAAGTCGCAAAGGACGTGAGAATGATGTTCACCGGCAGAGGAAAAGAATGTTTTATGGCAGAGAATATCATCCCGGGCGTGGGGACTTTGAACATCGAACCGACTGTCGCTATTATCAGAGATTTATTTATGAACCGTATCACCAATATGAAGGGTGTGGGAAAGGTCAAGGAGGTACTTGACGGACCGATTATACCGACGCCGGCTTCTGTGCTTGCTGCAGGGCAATTGCTCTGCGACGGAACGGAAAAGGACTCGGGGATCGGGCCTTACATGATGGTAGATATCGGCGGCGCTACCACGGATATCTATTCCTTTATAGAGAACCGCAGCTACGAAGGGGCAAAGCAGGTAGGCTCGCCCGAGCCTTTTGCCAAGAGAACGGTAGAGGGTGACATGGGAATGAGAGAATCTTCTATCTGTCTTGTAAAAGAAGTGGGAGAAGACAACTTTGCTCAGAAATGTGGTATTACGAAGGAAGAATTGAGCGATGCCATACAGAATCGTATTACGGATAGGAAGTATATTGCAGATATAGAATCCGAGAAAGAGATAGACTTGCAGATTGCCTGCAGTGCAGTTCAAATCTCGGCGAGACGGCATGCAGGTTATGCCGTCAAAGAGTTTAACGACGGCTGCAGACTGGTGCAGCACGGAAAAAATTTGACAGACATCAGGACCGTGATCGGAACTGGCGGCATCTTAGTAAATAATTTGAGTACGGCACCGCAGATTTTGCAGAATGTGGAAGTGAGAAAGTCTGAAACGGGGCGGGTTCTGCTGCCGAAAGGTGTAAAACCCTTTGTCGATGAGGATTACGTTTTTTTTGCGGCAGGCTTACTTTGTGAATATGACCAGGAAGCTGCCCTTGCAATCATGAAAAAAAGTATCAGAACAGGAGAAAAGAATGGATATTAAAATCAACAGACGATTTAACGAAAAAGAGCTGCCTGATATGAAAACCATCAAGGCGGATGCGAAGAAAATTGCATCGGATATTACAATCGGTGAAACCCTTTTCATGAAGAAATACGGCGTCAGATCAGAGGCTGAATATAAGCGTAACATGATGGATGCTGGGAAAATCATGAAACACAGTGTCATCGGTTGGAATTCATGGAGCGTAACTGAGGACGGCATTCGAAAGGTATATGACTCGCTGGTTGAAGCTGGTTCTTCTATCGACCGTCTCGGCATCTGTTGTGACTGGATCATGGGTGTTCCGGAAGAATATAGAAACCGATTTCAGGCCAGCGGCAGTCTGATCTTTCACTCACAAGAGGAATGGAATGCCATCGGTCAGGTCGTTCCGGTAAATCCTCATCTGGGCGATCACATGATCGGTTCTTTGAACAGCGTAGAAAATGTTACCAATGGATTGACTGCCGGGGTGACCACCATCGGAAACCTGGCACAGTATTTTACTTACGAATATCCGGGTCTTGATATGGAAGGCTATCGGACAGAAGATTATGTCAAAGCAATGGCCATCATGGGAGAATTCAAGGAGAGAGGCGTATGTATGCACTGCAACTTGGATGACGGATACGGCGCCCAGTTCCATGATGTTGCCAACCTTCTGGGATGGGCAAAGCTGGAAAGATATATTGCAGAAGACCTGATGGGCGGCAGAGTTGCCCACTGTTATGGAAATCTGTTCAGCGACTCCATGCTCAGGGTGGTCTTCAACCGGGCAATCAGCATGATTGACAAGTATCATACGCCGGGGACTTTTGTCAACGGCAACACCATCGACTACGGCTCCAGCTTGCCAAGAAACTATGCGGCGCTGACTTCTTATGCTATCGCTGACGTTGCCTGCCAGCTGACCTATCCTAGCGGTTATGCCGTAGCACCGGTTCCATATACTGAGGCGATCAGAATTCCGGCTCCGGAAGAAATCGTAGAAGCACAGTTAAGTATGGACATGGTCATCGAGAAAGCGCCGTATTATGCCAGATATATGGACTGGGACAAGATCAATGCAGATGCAGAACTACTTGTGACGGGAGCCAACGTCTTCTTTGAGAGAGTCATGAATGCGTTAGATGATCTGGGAGTGGATACCAGCCATGCAGGCGAAATCGCGGCTGTGCTCAAAGCCATCGGACCAGAGCAGCTGGAGGTTGCTTTTGGTGCAGGCGGCAGAGAAAAAGAAGCTATGAGAGGCAGAGTGCCAATCAGACCGACCAGCATCGTGCAGACGATCCAAAAAATTGAAAATGATGCTTTGGCAAAACAGAAGTTTGAAAATGAAGGACCGCTGCAGGGCGTCAACGTCGTTGTCGGCTCTACTGACGTTCATGAGTTCGGCAAAGAGGTCATCAGAAATGTACTTCGCAAGGCAGGAGCTACTGTGTTTGATCTGGGTACATCCGTATCAATTTCTGAAATCGCTGATACGTTGGTAGAGACAGGCAGCAACATCGTATGTATGAGCACATACAACGGCATGGCCTATAGCTTCGGAAGAGATTTGAAAGCAGCACTGGCAGACGCAGGCCTGACCGATACCCATGTGCTGATGGGCGGCAGACTGAACGAAGCCATGGATGGCAGCGATGTTCCGATTGACGTTACAGATAAACTGATCAAGATGGGCATCAACGCCGATAATAATATCGACACGATCGTTGGTACAGTCGGTTCCTATAGTGGAATCAGTTTACAATAATATTTGCAAAGGAGAAAATGAGAATGGCAAAGAAAGGTGACTGGGTGAGAATTCACGGGGTCGTATTAAAAGCAGAGGAAAGAACAGCAAAACTGCCTGAGGACACACAGAAGTGTGACCTGCAGCAGTGGACAAAGGGTTATCTGCAGGAGGAAAGTGCGGAAATCGGCGACGAGGTATCCGTAGAAACAGCAGTTGGCAGAATTGTAAAAGGCACTCTGTTGGAAGTGGGTCCTTATTACACCCACAGTTATGGAAAGTTCGTACCAGAAATCATAGAAATTGACAAGCAGCTGAGAGAAACAATGTTCGGAGGTGACAGATAATGACACTAGCAAAAGATTATGATTCCGTCATGGCAAGATCCAATGAAATCAATTTGAAAGCCCTGGGAATCGACTACAGCGAATTTGAATCAGGATCAGTAGCCTTCGATTATGAAGCGCTGATGTCTTCAACAGGATATACCCTGGAGGAAGTGGCAAAAATCCAGTCTAAAACAGCGGTCGGCAATACCCCGCTGATTGAACTGAGAAACCTGACAGAACTGGCAAGAAAGTGTGCAGAACCTGGCAAAGGGGCAAGAATCTTTGCAAAGGATGAGGCAGCAAACGCTTCTGGCTCTTTCAAAGCGAGAAGAGCAGCCTGTGCAGTCGCTCATGCCAAGAAGCTGGGATACAAGGGCGTCATGGCGGCCACTTCAGGCAACTACGGTGCTGCGGTAGCATCACAGGCGGCGATGCAGGGTCTCAAATGTATCGTAGTACAGGAATGCTACGACTCAAACGGAGTAGGCCAGCCTGAAATCATCGAAAAAGCCAGAAAGTGCGAAGCATATGGCGCAGAGGTCGTGCAGCTGACAGTCGGTCCAGAACTGTTCTATTCTTTCCTCTCCATCATGGAAGATACTGGATTTTTCAACGCTTCTCTCTATTCTCCATTCGGCATCGCCGGTGTAGAAACCCTCGGCTACGAAATTGCTGAGCAGTGCAGAGAAATGACAGGAAAGAATCCGGATATGGTCGTGTGCACAACAGCAGGCGGCGGCATGATCACGGGAACCGCAAGAGGTCTGATCAAAGCTGGCGCTACAGATACAGAAGTGGTCGCAGCATCCATCGACTTGACAGGTCTCCACATGGCTTCAGATACACAGTTCAACAAGAAATCATGTACCACTGGACATACAGGATTTGGCGTGCCTCACGCAACTGGTCCGGATCACTCCGATACGCCGCGTTCCGCTGCAAGAATTCTGAGATATGCAGATAAATACGTCACAGTCAAACAAGGGGAAGTCATGTACATGACAGAGGCTCTTGCAAACCTGGAGGGAATTGAAAGAGGACCGGCAGGAAATACTGCATTAGCAGCAGCATTTTCTCTGGCACAGGAACTGCCAGAGGATGCAATCGTAGTCATCAGTGAGACGGAATATACGGGCGCAGGAAAACACATCCAGCCACAGCTGTCTTTTGCAAGAGACAATGGCATTGAACTCAGATTTGGAAATCCTCGGGAAGAGGATCAGCCGGGCGAGAACATCATCTTCCCGCAGAGCCCTGCTATGATCAAACACCAGGTGGCAGATATCAACCGCTTCAGACAGTCTATGATAAAGAAAGCATGTAAAGAAGCAGGCATTGCACCAGAGGATCTGACTCAGGCAGATATCGCATACCTTGCAGAAGAGACAAAGACAGACGAACAGTTTGTCAAAAACACACTGGAACTGAAATAGAGGTGAAAAATATGAGCAAGAAAATCGTATTCTGTGGCGGCGGCAATATGGCAGAAGGCGTCATGAGAAGCCTGATTAAAAGAGAAGTAGTAAAGTGCGAAGATATCGCCGTCAGTGAACTGAATCCGGTTCGCTGTGCGTATCTCAAAGAAACGTACGGAGTCGATGCCATGGTAGACGCAAGTGGCGCCATGAAAGAGGCCGACATGATTATCATAGCCGTACTTCCAAAAATCGTACCAGTGGTGGCAAAGACAATTAAGGAAGCAGCAACGGCGGAAACGGTCGTTCTGTCTATCGCAGCAGGCGTTACCATCGCATCGATGGAAGAGATGCTGGGCGCTGACAGGAAGATTGTCCGCGTCATGCCTAACACATTGGGACAGTCGGGAAACGGACATAGTGCTGTCTGCTTAAATGACAATGTGAGCGAGGAAGAAAAGGCTTTTGCTCTCCAGGTTCTGGAGGCGCTGGGACAGACAATCGTTCTGCCTGAGAACATGTTTGGAGAATTCACAGCGTACAGCTGTTCCGGTCCGATGTGGTTGTACCAGATGGCGGACATACTCATCGATGCAGGGGTTTATGCGGGTTTCAGCCGCAGCGATGCACGCCAGATGGTCATCAAAAACATGCTGGGCGTAGCCATGATTCTCGATGAAAGCGGCGATGAGCCGAAGTCGAGAGTCAGCGAGATGTGTTCTCCAGGCGGCGTAACTATTGAAGGCTACAAGTCCCTCGTTGACGAAGGATTTGCTTCTGCTGTCATGACATCTGTTGATAAAGCAGTAAAAAAAGCGAATGCAATTTAGTAAATAATCAATCAGATCCGGCGCAAATACGTTGTTTTGAACGCAAGTGTGCCGGATCTTTGCTTTCATAGGAGCATTTTGATGGAGAAATCCGGGGCGGAGGGTGCTTGAAATTGCCCTGCGCCGGATGACAATGAATAAAGAAAAAGGAAGGAATCATGACAATACAGAAAACACCAGTTGTCGCTGCGCTAGCACTGTTTTGCTGCGTTTTATGGGGAAGTGCGTTTCCATGCATCAAAATCGGCTATGAATGGTTTGCCATTGAAGGGGCTGGAAGCCAGATGCTCTTTGCTGGCTGTCGATTTTTTTGCGCAGGCGTGATGACCTTTTTGCTGTTCAGCTTAAAGGAAAGAAAACTCCTGACAATAAAAAAATCATCCATCCCTGCCGTCTTCGGACAAGGCGTACTGCAGACGACCATACAATACTTTTTCTTTTATCTGGGCCTTGCAAATACTACGGGAGCCAAGGGATCGATTATCACCGCATCAAATGCATTTTTTTCCATCATCATCGCCCACTTTCTCATGAAAGAGGAGCGCTTTACTTGGAAAAAGGCAATAGGATGCATCGTCGGTTTTGCTGGTGTGGTTGTGGTAAACCTCACACCTGGAGCCTGGAGCAGCGGTTTTGCATGGAATGGCGAGGGTTTTGTTCTGTTATGCGCGATCGCTTATGGGGCGAGTTCTGTGACTACAAAGCTTCTTTCAAAGCGGGAGAGGCCGGAATCCATTACCGCCTATCAGTTAATGATCGGCGGTGCGATTCTGATAATCATGGGATACCTGGCATCAGGTACGATAGGCAGCTTTACAATAAAATCGGCGATCCTGTTTTTTTACCTGGCTTTTTTATCGACCCTTTCCTTTACTATTTGGGCAATCCTGCTGAAATATAACCCTGTCAGCAAAGTAGCGCCCTTTGGTTTCACCATACCCGTGTTTGGAACTGCCCTTTCGGGACTTCTGCTTCACGAAGAAATCCTGACATGGAATAACCTGGCGGCCCTCGTGCTCGTCAGCTGCGGCATCATATGGGTCAACTTAGAACTACCGAAAAAAAGAGGCAGAGGAGGAAATGAAAATGACAAAAGACCAGTTCTACGAAAAACTTGACAGCAGGTTTGACGCGCGGCAGCACCCGGAAGAAATTATGAGATGGCTGAAAGACGTGTACGAACAAAGCCAGGGTGGTGGAGACGTACATATTGCCTGTACCAGTGAGCTGGCAGCATTTTGCCGCAGCATCAGCGAGTATCAGGATTCTGTCAAGTATTACGAAGAGGTTTTGGAGGCTTTGCGGCCGACCTTTGGTGAATCGTCTTTTGAATATGCGGTAACCGTAAATAATCTGGCCGGCACTTATAGACAGATGGGAAAAATGCAGCACTCTGAGGAACTCTTCTTAAAGGCAAAAAAACTTTTCGAGAATTGTAATGGGGAAAAGCATTTTCTCTACGCCTCTGTCCTCAACAACCTGGGCTTGCTGTGCATGGATACGCAGCGGGAGGAAGAGGGTCTGGAACTGATGGAGCAGTCCATGGCAATTCTGGAAGAACTGGGCGGACATGAGGAGGATGTAGCTACAGGACTTTTGAATCAGGCGTATTACTATGCGGGGAAAGCGCAGGACGAGAAGGCGATGTCTCTCTTGATGAAATCGATCAGATTGTTTACCTCCCTTGCCTATGAGAACCCTCATGTGATTTCCGCTAAAATGTTATATGGCCAGCTTTTATCTCGTTCAGGCAACGAAAAAGAGGCAACAGAGTGCCTGCTTTTGGTGTTGGAGGAGATTCGAGCAGTTTTTGGAAAAAACAAAGACTACTGTACAACACTGCAGATTTTGGCAAGGATTTGCAGAAAGTATGGTAGAATTGAAGAGGCACAAGGTTATGAGGATGAGGCATATCATCTCCTTGACCAGATGCAGGAAAGCAATTGATAGGAGGGGAAAAGCACGGATAAAGGAATGGATTTGGCCAGAGGATATTACCTGGAATTTGGCAGACCGATGCTGGAAAAGAATTTCCCCCAGTATGTATCGCGGATTGCCTGCGGGTTTGCAGGCGAAGGCTCCGATGCTTTCGGTTTTGATGATCGGCTGTCCCGTGACCATGACTTTGGACCGGGTTTCTGTCTCTGGCTCACTGATGAGGATGCGGAGAAAATCGGGCCTGCTCTGCAGGAAGCATATCAAGGGCTGCCAGAAACTTTTCAAGGCATTGGGAGAAAAACCGATGAAGGCATGGCCTCTGGAAGAACAGGCGTCATACGGATATCGGACTTTTATGCCAAATATACTGGTATGCCGCAAGGGCCTTCTACATTGAGCCAGTGGCTGCTGGTTCCAGAGCAGTTTCTGGCGACAGCTACAAATGGCTGCGTCTTTGCCGACCCTCTGGGAGTCTTTATGAAGATCAGAGAGCGATTACTGGCGTTTTATCCAGAGGACGTTAGAATTAAGAAATTGTCCTGCAATTGTCACAAGATGGGGCAGGCAGGACAATACAACTATCCACGTCTTCTGCAGAGAGGGGATTTTGTGGCAGCGATGCTGGCGTTGTCAGAGTTTACAGAGGCAGCCATGAAAGCCGTATATATGTTAAACAAACGATATGCTCCATATTATAAGTGGACATTCAGAGGTCTGGCAGACCTGCCCAAACGAAGGGAAATCGCACCGCTTCTTTCCAGGCTCTGTAAAGACCCGTGTCGGGAGGAAAACGTGCAGGTGATTGAAATGATTTGTATTGCAATCAGAGAAGAATTGATGGAACAAAAGCTTACAAAGACGAAGAGCGACTTTCTCTGTGATCAGAGTTTCAGCTTGATTGCGGAGATCAAGGATCCAGCCATAGCCGGGCTGCCACTGACTGTAGGCTGAGGAAAGAAAGGAAAGCCCATGGATATCATAGAGAAAATTATTGAAATAGAGTACAGGATGTTTGACAAAGTCAATGAGGGAGGAGCCAGAGCTTCTTGCCAGGACGACAAAGAAACTTTTTACGCCATGCGCAGGTGCCAGTTCACCGCTTGGAATGAGGCCATGCGTGAATCCTATCTTGAAGATCTGATCTGCGCTGAGGAGGCCGGTTTTAATCTGGTGACAGAGAAATATGCCCGTATGATGAAATACACGGCGCCGGCAGAATATGCGCAGATTGAAGGGCTGCTCAGGCCGGTGACTGCAGAAAAGGAAGAACTGGTGAATCAGATTCACGCTATTTCCATGGAGTGGAGCCGCCAGCTGCACAGGCAATACCCCCATATTGCTTCTGGCGGACGCAGTCTGGATGACGATGAGACCTCTCAGTTTGGCGGTACATCGATTTCTACGTACCTTAGGGGAGAACTGCTCACCTATTCGGAAAACACGCTGAGCGCTTATCTCGCGTGGCAGAAGGTGTTACTTGAAAAAGGTGAAAACATGGATCAGGCAATTTTAGAGGCGACCGTGAAGCTCTATGGATTTGCCTCTCTAGCAGAGGCTGAAAGCTATCACAGACAGTAGATTGTTCCAATTTGTCAACCTGATGTGAAGATTTATCCAATACAAAAACAAAGAGGGATAAAGTATAATTAACGATAACGAAATATTCTAATTTTTTTAGAAAAGGAGGAGACGAAATGTTTCATTTACATGTATTTTATACAGCAAAGGATCAGGAAACTTTGAACCGGTTTTACGATGAGGTCAAAAAGGCTGGCATCATTGAAGCCACCCACGAGGAAGAGGGTAACATTCGATACGAATATTATTTCTCGGCAGAGCGCGACAACGAAATACTCATCGTGGAGCAATGGCAGGACAGAGCGTCCCAAGAATATCATGATACACTGCCCCATCTTGTCAAGCTCGGTGAAATAAAAGCAAAGTATGAAATTGAGACGGTAATAGAAGAGGTCAGATGAAAACAGAACGAAAGAATTCATTTTTAATGGCGCTCTCTGTACTTCTCGTAAACATCCTTGTCCTGTTGACCGGCGTAGTTTTTCTAAAGTTGGAGCCCCATGTCCCCATTTTAATAAACATCGGCATCGTTCTATGTTTTGGTATTTTGCGCAGGATTTCGTGGGCAGAACTGATTGCGGGCATGCATAAAGCCGTAGCAGATTCAGTCGGTGTGTTTCTGACAATCCTCATGGTGGGCGTCGTAGTCGGAGCCTGGACCATGTGCGGAACGGTACCTGTAGTAATTTATTATGGACTGATGTTCTTCTCACCGCAGTGGTTTTTGATATCGATCATGATTTTATGTTTTATCATGGCTTTTGTCACTGGATCGTCCTGGACGACGGCCGGCACTATAGGTGTGGCATTTATGGGCGTGGGCATCAGCCTGGGGATACCAGCGGGATTGACTGCGGGATGCATCATATCTGGCGCCATGTGCGGCGACAAACAATCTCCCCTTGGCGCGGCCACCAATCTCACTGCGGCGATTTCCAAAGTGGACTTGTACGAGACCCTGCATTCGCTGGTTTATGTGACCATTCCTTCCATTGTGGGATGCGGAATCATCTTTACCGTTTTGGGATTTCGATATTCAAAAGTAACGGCAGATACGACCCAGGTCGAGGAAATCATGAATGGCCTTGCCAGCACCTTTCACCTGAGTCCTGTTTTAATTCTGCCTATCATTGTTTTGCTGATTTTGATCTTTCTTAAGATTCCAACGGTGCCTACATTGATTACGGCATCTTTGTGCGGGGTGCTGTTGTCGGTGCTGTATCAGGGTAATTCTCTGGGGGACAGCTTAAGTTCCATGTATTACGGCTATGTTTCAGATAGTGGAATTGATTTACTGGACAGGCTGCTTACCCGGGGAGGACTGATGGCCATGGCATCGACCATCTTGCTGATTATTTTGGCGCTTGCACTGGCAGGCTGCCTTGAACGGACCAGCATTATGAGTACCGTCATCGGAAAAATAAGTGGGATTTTGCAAAAGCGTTTTTCCGTCATCATGACCTCCTATATCATGAGTACGGTTTTGGGCTTTTTTTCTGCCGACTGCCATATGGCAATTGTTTTGACGTCAAACGCCATGGGAGAACGTTTTGATAAGCTGGGCATTCATAAATGTGTGCTTGCCCGAACTGTCCATGACGGGGCAACAGGTCTTGCGCCTCTCGTGCCGTGGACGACGGCAGGCGTTTATTTCAGCGCAACCCTCGGTGTGACCGTAGCGGAGTATGTGCCGTTTTACATGCTGGCGCTGACTATGACGGCGGCCACCTTGTTTTTTGCTGCGACAGGGCTGGGCGTGCGGAAAAGTAAGTGATCAAAAAACGTTTGATTATTGGTTAAAGTAGCATTTTCATGTGTTCCATGGTATACTTGGGATTAAGATAAATGCTTATTCCTGTCCATTGAAATATCCGCGACGGATGATGATTGAGGTGATGCCATATGGATATTACAAAATACGAAGCGCTATTGAAGGTAGTGGACCGCGGCGGGCTCAGCCAATCTGCAGAAGATCTGGGATATACAAGATCTGCCTTATCGAAGATGATCGGAAGTATGGAGAAAGAAATCGGGTTTCCCCTGGTAAAGAGAACGAGAAAAGGAATTGCCTTAAATGAAGAGGGGGAAAGAGTAGTCCCCTTGATTAGGGAACTGCTGAAGGTGAATACCATATTGGAAGAAGAGTATTCGATGATTCGAGGTATGACCCAGGGTAAACTGAGAATTGGCAGTTTCCCGACCATGGCCTATTTGCTGATGCCGGATATTCTGAAAGGTTTCAACGAAATCCACCCTGGGATACAGATAGAGGTCGTAGAGGAGCACAGTCTGCGTCAATTGGAGAGCTGGCTGAAACAGGGGATTATCGATGTAGCACTCTTCAGTAAAGAGCCCTATCATGAATTCGATTGGATTCAGGTTATGGAGGAACCTTATGTGGCTTTAATTCCAAAAGGTTGTGTTTTAGCAGAGAAAGAAGTGATTTCTGTAGAGGAGATGTTCGACCACAAGCTGATTTTATTTAAAACTCATGAGGGGTATGACCAGGACATGGTGAAAATTCAGGAAATTATAGCTGGCGACAAAGAAGCGAGGTACAATACGAACTCTATTTACCTGGTTCAAAAGATGGTTGCCTATGACAGCTGTGTATCTATCGTCCCTTTGTCGGTGGCGAGAGACACTGCGGTACAGTTCCCCGTGGAGTATCGGCAGTTGGATACGGAAGTAAAACGAACCATGGGTTTTGCTGTGAAGCATAAAGAAAATGTGTCTCTGACGCTGCGAGAGTTTCTTCGATATGTGAAGAAGACACGGCAATCATATCTAGCAAAATAAAAAAGACAGACAGGCGCTGGGACTTTCCCGGAACCTGTCTTTTTTCTTTGGTGCAAAAAAGGAAACGAATGATGTCCTTTTGTTCGCTTTTATCATTTTGAGAATTCTGATAATATTGCATTATAGGAAGACGTTAAAAGATTGAATATGAAAAAAGAAAGGAACGCGGAGTTATGAATTTATTAAAATCCCTTAACTACAAAATCTTTGCACCTGTGGCTATTTTCATAATGGCCTTTGTCATTTATGGAATTGCTTCACCATCCTCTTTTGCATCCTTCACAACAACGGTGAAGGACTGGGCGGGGACACATTTTGCCTGGCTGGCGTACTTCATCATCGTAGCATGCGTATTTGCCTGCATTTATATGTGCGTTTCAAAATTCGGAAGAACAAAAATAGGCGGAGCGGATGCGAAGCCGGAGTATAGAACGTTTACCTGGCTGGCAATGATTATCTGCGGAAATATCGGCATTGCCATGATGTTCTATGCGGTAGTGGAACCGGCAAGCTTCTTCAGCAGCACCCCGGTATTCTGGAACCTCGAATCTGAGACGACGGCTGCAGCCAATATGGCAGTTGCACAAGCCACATTTCACTGGGGAGGATTTAACTGGGTAGCAAATATGGTCATCGGCTTTACCAGCGTATATCTCTTTACCAATCACGGAATGCCATTTAGACCGAGCACTGGACTTTACCCTGTTTTGAAAGAAAAAACCTTCGGCCCGCTAGGCACTGTATATGACGTAATCTGCTTGATTGCTATCATGGGCGCTATTATTACTGGCTTTGGATTTGGCGTTATGCAGTTCTCAACTGGTCTTGCTTATAACACTGGATTGGAAGTCAACAATCTGATGTACATTGTTGTTGTAGCGGTCACTTTGCTGGTCCTCTGTTTCTCAAGTGCCAGGGGATTTCAGAAAGGGCTGGCGGTGCTCAGCAACATCAATGTTGCCGGATATATTATCCTTCTTGTCGTTTTATTCTGTTTTGGACCGACACTGAAGTTGTGCGAACTGGCGTTGGGGTCAATGGGCGCATTATTAGATAACTTCCTGCCAATGGCCTTTAATGGAGACTTTATGGGTGACGGAGATGGATGGAACGTAAACAATACTGGTTTCACCTGGTTCTGGACATTAGTATATTCACCATTCTGTGGCATGTATCTGGCGAAGATTTCCAGAGGCCGCACCGTCAGACAGTTCATTGCTGCAAGTACCGTTGTTCCTACCTGTTTTCTGTTCCTGTGGTTCTGTTTCTGGGGCGGAGATGCGATGAACATGATGTCTTTCATGAACATCAACATCATGGATGTCATCGGCGATTGGGGTGCACCTGTAGCTAACTTTGTCGTTCTCAAATACCTGCCGCTGAAGTGGTTAACGATTCCGATGATTTTATTCTGTGTCATGATCGGATTTGTGACTTTGGTCGATGCAGAGTCCAATATTATCGCAGGAATGTGCCAGAAAAAAATTAAGAGAAACGGTGAAGCGCCGGTTGCCTTACGTCTGTTCTTCTGTGCAATCCTGGGACTAGGCATTTAGTATGCCTGTTCGTATTAAACGAAGTGGGAATGGCTTCTCTGCAGAGTTTGTCCGTTACCTTTGGAGCGATATTGGCTTTTACGTCGATTATCATCATCGCTGGCGTATTCAAATTGGCAAGCGGCAGCGTAGAGGAGAGATTAAAGACACCGGCGGGCCAGGCGGATTTAGAGAGAGCTCTCGAATTTGTAGAAGACTGATCAATATATAGGAGACAATAGAAAGGCGGAACAGATATGTATTATGGAGAAAAACTCTGGTCTGATGAAGATGCCAGGAAGGTTCATGAGAACACCTTGAACCTATTGGAGCAGTTAGGCATTGAGGTTCAGGAAAAACAGGCTAGAGAAGACTTAGCAAAAGCGGGCTGCACAGTAGACGAGGAGCAGCAGAGAGTATACTATCCTCGTCGTCTTGTGGAAAAGACCCTCGCAGACGCTCCAGCAAAATTTGATATGTACGATGCAGACTGTGAGTATTATATCACCTTGGGCGGGGACGATGTTACCATTGGAACTAGTGGATTTGCGGCCTTTTACCTGGATCGGAGAGATGATACGATCAAGACAGGTACCTATGAGGCGCTAACCGAAGAAATTAAACTTTTGGAGATGTTGGATGAACCAAATCATGTGCAAACTTCCATTCAACCTACAGATATGCCGGACAATGTGCAAGAATTATACATGACCAAATGCGGTTTGATGCATACGAGAAAACCGCTGCACCTGTGGCCAACCAATGAACGAAGCGCACGAGCAGAAATCGAGATGAATGCAGTGGTGATGGGCGGACACGATGTGCTGAAAGAAAAACCTCACATGATGTTCAATATCTGCACGCTGTCGCCGTTGAAAATGCGTGATGATGCCTGTGAAGCGATCAGAGAAGCTGCGAAAGTAAAGGTTCCTTGTTTTTTCTCTTCTGGTCCTATGGGAGGAGCAACCTCTCCCGCAACTTTGGCTGGAGAAGTGTCCCAATCCTGGGCGGAACTGTTGGCACATAATGTGCTCCTGCAAATTTATCAGCCAGGCTGTCCTGTTGTTCTGGCATCCTGGAGCAGAATTTTCGATATGAGGACTGTAACCTGTACCGTGGGCACACCAGAATATGCTTTAATGAGAGCGGCTATCACACAGCTGTGCAAATTGGCGGAGGTACCCGCTGGCGGGGGCGGTTTCCTGACGGATTCCAACACCATCGACGCACAGTACGGATGGGAAAAATTCATGACAGGAATTGCAGGGTTGCAGGCCCGCCAGAACCAGACCCACGGTCTGGGTATGCTGTCGCAGCTTAACGTTTTCAGCCATGAGGCGCTAGTCATTGATTGTGAAATTGTTCGCTGCGTGAAGAGGGTCTTGGAAGGCATCAAAGTAGATGAGGAACATCTGGCATATGACATTGTCGCAGCAGAAGGCAGCGCGGACGGAAGCGGTTCCTTCTTAAAAACGAAGCACACCCGTAAGCACTACAAGACAGAGTGGATGCCAACGGATGTAACGGACAGAAGAACTTTCTCTAGCTGGGAGAAGGAAACAAAAACCAATGATATTCGAAAGAGAGCGTGCAGCAAAATTGATAAGTTATTAGAAGCACACGCCTATTCTATCGATGAAAAATTGATAGAGAAACTTGATAAAATTATTGCTGAAAATGAAAAAATCGTCAATGAAGCTAAGAAATAGCAGCATATGTATAAATGTAAAAGAGGTCGCTACCGGGCGGCCTCTTGTTATAGCCAATTTGGGGTTAATCCTCACAGCAAAACAGCAGCCTTTTGTTCATCGGCAGAGGGCTGCTGTTATATTTCTGACCTGATTTAGTTGAATATCCCTTGCTGCAGCCTACGCTTTCCCATGAATCTTGTTTTGAATCTGGTCGATAGCGTCGATGACTGCGAATCTAAAACCGTTCTTTTCTAAAGTTGAAACGCCCACAATGGTGGTTCCTGCAGGAGAGCAGACCGCATCCTTCATCTGTCCGGGATGATCTCCCGATTTGAGGGCCATCTTTCCGGTCCCTGCCAGCATCTGGGCAATCAGCTTGTAGACGACAGGTCTGGTGAGACCATGCTTGCATCCGGCATCTCCCAGCGCTTCCATGAACATTGCAACGAAAGCCGGAGTACAACCGGCGATGACGCCGCCGATTCCCATGTGATCCCGATCCATCCAGAGAACTAGCCCCAGGTTTTCCAAAAGCTCGTGAACAAAAGTTTTCTCTTCTGCGGCTAAAGTGTTTTCTTCTTCGCATATAAAAATCCCTTCGCAGGCGGAAACCGGTGTATTAGGCGCTGTAGCAACATGATGTGAGGCAGGCATGATTTCCTCAAGGACATCATGATATGTATTCGCGGCGAGGGAAACGATGATTTTGCCATCTAAGGCATCCTTTAAAGGAGACATTACACTTTCAACCATATAGGGTTTTACCCCGATAAAGATTACGTCACATGTTTCTATGACTTCAAGGGCTGTCTTACATGGATGAACGCCGTCTGCTGCCGCTTTCCTACAGAGTTTGTCATAATTATTTGCACAGGCGTAAATCTGCTCCGGCTTAATTGCGCCTGAGAGCATGAGACCTGCGGAGGTAGCCCCCGCCATATTGCCATAACCGATAAATCCGATTTTTACGGTGTTCGTATTTAACATATTCATTTCCTCCTTGAAATTTTGTTTATTTTCTTAACTTCGCATACATTTCCAGGTCGGCTTGCAGGTGCTCATAGGCGATTTTCCTCGCCTTCTCACCGTCTCTCGCTTTAAATGCTTCCACAAGTTCTCTGTGCTGCTCTAGGGCATTATCTCTGAAGCTCCCTACACGTTCCTTTAGAAGATAATAAATGGTGTCGATGATATGCTTGTTAAAAATATCATAATATGCAGTTAACGCACTGATAACGAGGTTGTTTTTTGCCTGGATCCTGATGAATTCATGAAAGTTGTAATTGGCTGTGTTGAGCGCTGCGGGGTCCTCAGCGTTAAGTTCGCATTCTATCATCAGAGATTCTAACTGCCTGATGCCTTCTTCGTCAATTTTTTGAGCTGCCAAACATGCGGCCTCTGGTTCAAAGGCGGAAATAAATTCAACCATTTCCTGCTTTGTCGCCAGTTCCAGGCTGGCTGAGAAGTTGCCTTGCATGGCGATGGTTTCTTTACATTTTACATAGGTGCCTTGCTTTGTTCTTTCTATAAAACCTTGGGTGTCCAGCTTTTTGTAAGCATCTCGCAAGGTTCCTCTGCTGACATTGAGAATTTTGCAGAACTCGTTTTCGTTAGGGAACACGAATCCGTCTTCGAATTCCTCACTGGTTATCATCTGTTTAATTTTGTCTGCCAAATAGTCCGACTGTGTTTTAAACTGCTCAAAAGCAAGTTTGCCTAATAATTCTGTTTTATCCATGTATTCCTCCCCATAAGACAAGCATGTATTCCATTCATAATTCGTAAATATTATATCTACTAACCAATTTGTCGTCAAGCTTCTTTTAGTTAGATGTCTAACAACGAAAGACACTTCCCAAAATTAACCGCTTATTTTTGAGACTAAAAGATGATAAGATGTGGTTATAACGCGGCAAAGTTCCAAGCAGATCTTCTTGCAATTTGCAGGCTTTTAAGCTTCGCAAGGACGTTGCATTCAGTTTGGCTCAAGCATTGTTAACGTTTTATCAAGGAGGGCTTGACGAAATGCGAATTGTCAGAGAATAGATTTTGGGATATCATGTTGTTAAACAACATGCATGTTGAATATTTGGACACACTTAATGTCCAAATCGTATCAGGCCGATTAGGCAGACGATGTTTCTTTTTCAGACAAATCAAAGGAATTATACAAGCACTCTTTGATAAAACGGTTATTAATTAGGAGGAAAAATGGACAAGAAGAAAATTAAAGCTCCATCCTTTATTCAAGCTTTACTGATATTGCTGGTGGTAGTTGCAATATTGATGCTGAGCGTTACTGTATTAGATGTATCTATTCAGATCGCATTGCTATTTTCAATCATTATCGCATCTTGTTTCGCTATATTCTTAGGCTATAAATGGGATGACGTTCAAAAAATGATGATGGACGGTGTTATGAGTATGCTGATAGCGACATTCATATTGATGCTGATCGGCGCAGTTATCGCCACATGGATCGCATCAGGCACGATTCCGTACATCATTTACCTGGGATTAAAATTGATATCCCCGAAATTCTTTTTACTTTGTGCATGCCTGGCAGCAGCATTCATGTCGATGGCATGCGGTAGTTCGTGGTCATCAGCAGGTACAGTCGGTATCGCCTTTATGGGTATCGGTGCTGGTCTTGGAATCAATCCGGCTATGACAGCAGGCGCTATTGTTTCAGGTGCATACTTTGGCGACAAACAGTCTCCGTTCTCAGATACGACGAACTTGGCCTCCGCTATGGCAGGCACGACATTGTTTGAACACATGAGTTCCATGCTTTGGACTACAACGCCGGCTCTGGTTATTTCTTTAATCCTCTACACTGTTTTAGGATTTACCAGTGCAAGCGGCGGTACAGTTGATACGACGACAGCTGACCTATACTTAGAAAATCTGTCAGCACATTTCAACCTTTCACCGGTATGCCTGATTCCTGTCGTAGTGCTGATCGTAGTCATTGTTAAAAAAGCGCCGGCGATTCCGGGGCTTGTGGTATCGGCACTTCTGGGTGCAGTGATGGCTGTAATTTTCCAGGGAAGCAATCCAATCGATGTTGCGAACCTGATGTATGACGGATTTACGATCGATACAGGTGTTGAGCAGATCGACTCCCTGCTGAATAGAGGCGGAATCTCCAGTATGCTGTGGACAGTAGCCCTTTACTTTATGGCCTGCATCCTCGGCAATATTCTCGACGTTACGGGCGTTTTGAGAACGGTTCTTTCAAAAATTGCAGCAATTACAAAGAGAGCAAGCACGCTGATCACTTCAACTTTAGTTTCTTCCTTTGTAATGTGCGGACTGACAGGATCACTGGAAAGCTCCATGCTGATCACTTCAAAACTTTTCGGACCGGCCTATGACGACCTCAATCTCGACAGAAAAGTTTTATCGAGAAGTTTAGAGGATACGGGAACCATGTGCGCGGCACTGATTCCGTGGAACTCAAATGGTATCTTTATGGCCACGACCTTAGGTGTTGCGACTGTACAGTATATCCCATATGCATTCCTCGGATTAATTACGCCAGTCGTTGCAATCGCGTTTGCGTTCCTCGGCATCGGTGTATTCTACAAAAAAGATAAAAAGGCTGCATAATAAATGATAAACAATCACAAAAACATCTCTTTCTTTAGAGATGTTTTTGTGGTTGTCAGGGCACTATAAGGGGAGATATAATTGGTTTAGAGCAGAATCGATATTGACGTAAGACAGGAGATTACTTATGGATATGGTAAAATACGAGATATTTTTAGACATCATTGAAAGGGGCAGTTACAGCAAAGCTTGCGAAGATCTGGGATATTCTCTTTCAGGAATTTCCAAGATGATGAAAAGTATGGAGGAGGAAATCGATATTCCTTTGATTACCAGAACGAATAAGGGTATCAGCTTAACCCCGGATGGAGAAAAAGTGCTGCCTCTGATCAGACAGCTGATTAACTACAAAGAAGTCATAGAAGAAGAATTCGCCCTGATCAGAGGGGTGGAAACCGGTAAAATTAGAATCGGTTGTTTTCCTACTGTGTCTTTTGCCTGGATTTCCTCTTTAATCGCTATGTTTAAAGACAATCACCCCAATATAGCAATTGAAGTCATAGAAGAGAATGGCATTAAGAACCTTGAGCAGTGGCTGAATCAGGGGATTATCGATATCGGTGTATTCAGCAAACAGCCCTATCACAATTACGATTGGGCCGGCGTGAGAGAGGACCGTTACGTAGCGTTATTCCATAAGGAACACAGGTTGGCGTCTCTTGAGCAGGTCCCTGTTAAACAATTGTTTGATGAAGATCTGGTTCTATTTAAATCTCATGAAGGCATTGATCAGGATGTAGTAAAGGTTATGGAATATGTGGAAATGGACAAGGTGCCGAAGTACACGTCAAATTCAGACTTTACCGTAATCCGCTTGACGGAACAGCTGGGATTTGTAGCACTGATTCCGGAGTTAATTGCAAAAATTGCGGTTAATTTCTTTGATGTGACCTATCGTCCCATTGATGTAAACGTATCGAGGGAACTGGGGTTTGCCGTGAGAGATGTCAAACGGGTTTCTCCTGCAGTCAGACAACTTCTAAAGTATGTGAAAGAAGAAAAATTCTAAAGTAAATAAAGTCCGTTGTGCCGCATGGCTGAATTCTGGGTGGGATATCTGGAAATCTGCGCATGCGGCTTTTTGATTTATCTCGGCTGTCCTATTCTCTTTCCCTGATTGCATTCAAAATCTGAATAGATATAATTGAAAGTCGGCATAGGGCATTTTGAAAAGTGCTGAGATATCTGATTTTTTTGCTGATTTCGAGCAGACAGCGCAGTAGCATAATACAAGGATTTACTTCTCATCAGGAGCCATAGGCGGCTTTGATGTCATGCAGACCATCGCTTTGATCGGCGGAGCGGAGGCAGAACTGACCCTGACAAGAGAGGCGTCTACATATAGAGATACGCCTGTATTTAGCCAAGCTGTGCTTGACTCTGGTGAAAGGGGACTGTTGTTCGAGGGCACCGCGGCAGAGGCAATTCCTCTGCTGCCTAGAATGATCAATATCGGTGTGGCGACGTCTCTTGCGACGATTGGTCCCGACAAGACACGCATCAGAATTTACGGCGATCCCAATATGCCTAATGATGATGATGTGTATATCAAAGTCGCTTCAGAGCAGGCATCGGCAGAAATGAAAATCTACTCAAAGTCATCAATTCTAGTAGGCTGGAGTGTCGTGTCGCTGCTAAACAACCTAGTGTCACCCGTATATTTCTATTAGCTGAAAAGAGTCCGCAGTTGGTATGATTTAAAAAATGTCCAGGACATTTTTCTTGAGAGTGTGAGATTGCGGACTAAAATCTGCTGTTGAGGCCGAGGAGAGTCCGCAACTGGCATGGTTTAAAAAAATGTTTAGAACATTTTCTGCGAGAGTGTGCGACTGCGGACTAAAATCTGCTGTTGAGGCCGAGAAGAGTCCGCAACTGACATAGTTTAAAAAAATGTTTAGAACATTTTTCTTGAGAGTGTGAGACTGCGGACTAAACTCTGCCGCATAGGTCGAGAAGAGTCCGCAGCAGACATAGTTTAAAAAAATGTCTAGAACATTTTTCTTGAAAGTGTGGGACTGCGGACTAAAATCTGCCGCACAGGCTGAGAACAGTCCGCAACTGACATAGTTTAAAAAAATGTCTAGAACATTTTTCTTGAAAGTGCGAGACTGCGGACTAAAACCTGCTGTTGAGGTCGAGAAGAGTCCGCAACTGACATAGTTTAAAAAAATGTCTAGGACATTTTTCTTGAGAGTGTGCGACTGCGGACTAAACTCTGCCGCACAGGCTGAGAACAGTCCGCAACTGGCATCTCCTATTTCAGCATTGACAATACAACCCGAGGCTTTTAAAATGAGCATAGTGAGATTTATCTTTTAACGCCAGAAATCGAAATGAAAAGGTGGAAAAATGGACTTAAAGAAATACGAGGTACTGCTGAAGGTGGTAGACCGTGGCAACATCAATAACGTAAGCTATGATCTGGGTTACACCCATTCTGGTATATCGAAAATGCTCAATAGTATGGAGGCCGAACTTGGATTCCAAATTATCAAAAGAAATAATAAGGGCATCACGCTTACACCAGAAGGAGAAAAGCTGATGCCGATTATTCGTAATATCGTAAAAGAAAACGAGAAACTTGAAGAAGAGATTTCTTTAATCAACGGCCTGGAGAAGGGAACTGTGCGAATCGGCTGTTTTCCGACGACTGCTTTTGTATTGATACCCGGTTTGCTGAAAAAATTCTATGACAAATATCCGAGAATTCAAATAGAGGTTTTGGAAGAGCACAGCCTCGATCAGTTAGAGCAGTGGCTCAATCGGGGAATCATCGATATTGGTATTTTCAGCCGGCAGCCCCATCATCACTTTGAATGGTTGAAAGAAATCGATGACGAGTATGTTGCACTTCTTCCTGCTGGACACCCTTTGTGCAGCCACGAAATCGTTCCAGTCAAAGAACTCTTTGAGGAGAGAGTGCTTTTGTTTAAATCTCACAAAGGTTTGGATCAGGATATCGTTCAAATCATGAAGTATGTGGACGTAAAAGAATATGAGGGCTACACTTCCAATTCAGATTTTACAGTCATCCGCATGGTAGAGCAAAATGGATTTGCTGCCATCATGCCGAAACTGATTGCAAAATATGCTGTATCCCTGTTTGATGTGGAATATCGGCCTATTGATGTGGATATGAATCGAAAGATCGGTTTTGCCGTCAAATCAAAAGCAGACATTTCCCCTTCGCTCAAACGATTCCTCAGCTGCATCAAAGACTGATAATTATGAGGGCTTCGTACGGATTGTCAACGTGATATTGACGTTTGTCCGCTACCATTAAGGCTGGTTTTAAAGTATGATTTATATAAGATATAAATCATACTTTTTTGATAGAAAGAGGAGCGGAAAATGAACAAAGATAGAATTGATATGATGAACGAACGTCTCAAAGATTCAAAGCCACAGCTTGATGTAGAAAGAGCAAAGCTGGTGACAGAAGCCTATGAGATATATGCAGACTGTACCCCGGTACTTCGCAGAGCACATGCATTCGCATATATTCTCGACAACATGGAGCCTAACATGCAGGAGGGAGAACTCCTCGTCGGAAGCCAGACCAAGAGAGTCAGAGGCGTACCTGTATTCCCTGAATTTGGTGCAAAGTGGGTCATCGACGAAATCGACATGTTCCCTACTCGCGGTACAGATCCAATCGTCGTTACACCAGAAACAAAAGCAGAGATTCTGCCGATTTTAGAAAGCTGGGGAGACAACACTTTTGACATGCAGTCAACTGCGGTTCTCGACCCATATGTATTAAAAGCACAGGAATGCGGCGTGCTGTCCGTAGGTGCGAGAACGACAGGGATGGGACACATCTCACCGGATTATCCGAGAATCCTGCCGATGGGGCTTCGCGGCGTCATCAATCAGGCAAAAGAGATGATTGAAAAAACACCGGTTTTGACCCCGGAGGATATGAGAAAAGTAGACTTTTGGAACGCAAACATCATCTCCTGTGAAGCAGTAATCAGATTTGCCCATAAATTCTCTGACCACGCTGGCAAACTGGCAGAAACAGAAACAGATGCACAGCGCAAGAAGGAATTGCTGAAGATTGCAGACGTGTGCTCCAATGTACCTGAAAATGAACCGAGAGATTTCTGGGAAGCGCTGCAGTTCGTATGGTTCTTACAGCTGACGATTCAGATTGAAGACAACGGTCACTCCATCGCAGTGGGCAGACTTGACCAGAACTTATATAAATACTACAAAAAATCAGTTGTCGATGGCGATATGCCTGCTGAAGATGCAGAAGAATTGCTGGCGGCATTATATATCAAATGTACAGAAATCCTCAAGTTGAGAGACGCTTTTGACTCTCTTGGATTCGCAGCTTATCCGATGTGGCAGCAGATGGCAATCGGCGGTTTGGGCAGAGACGGAAAAGATGCAACCAACGAACTGACATATTCCGTATTCAAGGCCTGGGATTTGGTGCAGACAGTACAGCCTACTATGGCTCTGCGTGTCAACGACAACACGCCGGATGAATTGATGGACGTTGCTCTGGCGATGGTACAGAAAGGTTATGCAATTCCTGCTTTCTACAACGACAACCTGGTTGGCAACCTTTTGAAGAACAAAGGCGCAACAGAAGAAGATTCCAGAGACTGGACTGTTCACGGCTGTGTAGAACCATATGTCATGGGTAAGTCTGACGGCCGTCCGAACGTAGGTTATGTAAATGCAGCAAAATGTATTGAGTTAGTTATGAACAACGGCTGGGATCCAGTGGCTCAATGCGAAATGGGTCTCAAGACAGGTGATCCGAATACATTTACCAGCATCAAAGATTTTGAAGAAGCTCTTCACAAGCAGATCGTACACTTTGTCAAAATCATGTGCGAAGCCTATACAAAAGTTTGCGCAATGCACGCAGTCTATGTGCCAAAGGGATATGCTTCAGCCTTGGTAACAGATTGTATTGCAAGAGGCAAATCCCTGGAAGAGGGCGGCGCTCTGTACAACAGTTCTGGCGTATTCCTCGTCGCCATGGCAAATGGTGCTGACTGTCTGGAAGCCATCGACTATGTCGTCTTCCAGGAAAAAATGATGAATGCCGGTGAGTTTAATGAAGTTCTGCAAAACAACTTTGAAGGTAACGAAAGACTGCGCAACATCATCCTCAACAAAGTTGACAAATACGGAAACGACAGAGATAGAGTTGACGGATATGCCAACCGCATGATCCGTGCGTATAACGAAGAAATGGTCAAATACCGTGACAGCCGCGGCGGTACATATGAGAACTGCATCTTGTCCACATCCTTCAATGTACTACAGGGCAAGACCATTGGCGCTACTCCGGATGGAAGACTGGCAAGCGAACCTGTTTCTGACAATGCATCCCCGATGGTCGGCCGCGATGTAACAAGCCCGACTGCAACAATCAAATCTGTCGCATCTATCGATCAGAGCGATTGTAACAATGGTGCACTGTTTAACATCAAATTCGATCCGAACATCGTACAGGGTGAAGAAGGAAAACAGATTTTGAAAAATGTCATCAAGTCATACTTTGATATGAACGGCGAGCACATTCAGATCAACGTGGTGGATGCAGGAACCCTTGAGGCTGCACAGGAGAATCCGCAGGATTACAAGAACCTCCTCGTCAGAGTAGCTGGTTACTCCGCATACTTTATCGAACTGGACAGAGATGTACAGAACAATATCATCGGCAGAACTGCTCACAAAAATGTAGGCGGATGCTGCTGCTAAGAATGGTGAATATTTAATGAAAAAAGGAACGATTTTTAATATACAGAAGATGTCCATCCACGACGGTCCGGGAATCAGAACGACGGTGTTCTTTAAAGGATGTCCTTTAAACTGCCTCTGGTGTTCTAATCCAGAAAGCCAGAAAGTGGAAAAAGAAGTAGCTTGCTTTCAAAGCAGATGTGTAACATGTGGGTATTGTGCCGAGGTTTGTCCGAAAGGATTGATCGAGGCACAGCCTCCTTTTGAAATTACAAATCGCGAGGAATGCGATTTATGTGAGATCTGTGTGAAAGAATGCTGTACCAATGCAAAAAAGGTGGTAGGTGAAGACTACACTGTGGATGAGCTCCTGAAAGAAATCATGAAAGATAAATCCTTCTATGACTCATCTGGCGGCGGAGTCACCTTTTCTGGCGGCGAGCCGCTGATGCAGTCTGCTTTTCTGAAAGAAATTCTGGCCGCCTGCCGGGAAAATGGCGTACATACGGCTATAGAGACCACAGGCATGACAGATACAGACAGCTTGATAGAAACCGCCGCTTTGTTAGATTTGATCTTCTATGATGTGAAACACATGGACGATGAAACCCATAGGGACATTACGGGAGTTTCCAATGAGAGAATTATCGCAAATCTCGCAGTATTAGCAAAGGCTCACGACAACATCGTGGTGAGAATACCAGTCATTCCTGGTATCAATGACAGCACTGAGAATCTGCGGAAGACGGCAGACTATGCCGCATCCCTCAATATCCCGTCAATTGAACTTCTGCCGTATCACAACCTTGGTGAAGTCAAATATGGTCAGCTGGGGCGGGAATATGCACTGGCTGATACACAGAAACCATCAGAAGAACAGATGAACGCCCTGGCCGATGAGATGAGAAACGCGGTGGGCGATAGAAATACCGAGATCACCATAATGAAATCCATGTAAGAGGAGATGTTTCTATGAAATATGGATCAATTGGTCAAAATATGACCTACAGCTATTCTAAGATCATTCACGAGGCTTTAGGCGCATACCCTTATGAACTGCGCTCTCTGGAGCCAGAGGAACTGAATGAGCTCCTTCAGAATAGGGACTTTAGCGGTCTGTCAGTCACAATACCGTACAAGAAAACAGTGATCCCTTACTGTGATCATCTCTCGCAGCTGGCTGCTGAAATTGGGGCCGTCAATTGCCTCTATTTTGATGAAAACCATGAACTCCATGGAACCAATACAGATTATACAGGATTTTTGTATGCAATAGATACAGCCGGGATTTCTGTCCGCGGCAAGAAGGTGGTCATTTTGGGAAATGGCGCCACCTGCCAGACGATTAAGAAAGCGGTGACCGACAGAGGTGCCTCCGAACTTGTGATAGCCTCTAGGAAGGCGGCTGCGCCAACTGAAATGACGGTGGGCAGTTGTAACTGCCTCATGGTAAATTACGAGGATTTGTCCGATCATGCTGACGCTGAAATCGTTATTAACGCCACTCCAGTGGGTATGTACCCGGGTGTTTCTGATCGCTTGATTGATCTGAGGGCCTTTCCTTGTTGTAAAGGTGTGTTTGACGTGATATATAACCCGTATTATACGGCCCTCGTCAAGCAGGCAGTTGACCTTAATATTTCCTTTGCCAGCGGTCTTTCTATGCTGGTGGCGCAGGCCACAGCCGCCGCAGGCTATTTTACAGGGAAAGGAAGTTTCTACGAAAAGGAAAATGAGCGAATCATCTCTATGTTGAAGAGAGAATTTGTTCAAAACAATTAACGCGGGTGATCAGAAGATTCCAGCCAAATCTTCTGTGTACTTATTATGAAGGCGGTATCGACGCAATGGATGTCGCCAGAATATCAAAGAACGCACATTGCGAAGGGCTGTCCTTTACGGGCAGTATCTGTGCATAGGAATCTTGAAGCCCTAGCCCGATTTACTTAAAGTAAATCGTTGGCAGGTCTTATGCGAAAAGTCCCCAAATCTCGATTTGGCAGACTTGACCGCTCGGTTCCGTCATGCACGCGTTCTTTACAGCCAAAAGCGCGGCAGTTGCTCTCCATCTGCCGCGCTTTTTTCTATATCTTATTTTTGAGACTTTTGACTGAGCAGGTAGAGTATCACTTCTACATTAAATATGCCTTTATCGAAAGAGATGTCTAGCGTTCCTTTATACTTTCGCACCACAGACCGCACGTTTTTTAGTCCAATGCCGTGACACTCTTTGTCTGCTTTTGTCGTATTGAGAGATTTTTTCAGATTGCCGACATAAGAATTTTTTAACTGTATCACTAAGCGGCCCTTATCATAACTGATGAGCAGAGAAAGTTCTTTCTGACCACAGGGTACCTTTTCGAGGGCTTCCAAGGCGTTATCAATCAGATTGCCTAGAATGATGGTCAAATCAAAATCATCAATGGGCAAGCTAGACGAAATGTGCGGCTGATAAGTCATTTTGATACCTTCTTCGCTTAATGGCCCTAGTTTGTAATTGATCAAGCTGTCCAGAGCTAGAAGCCCGGTATTGGAAATACTTTGTTTATCCTGTAATTGTTGTGTCAAGGATTGGGCATATTGGGTCAACCCCTCTTTGTTTCTTTCATCTGCCAATGCGTCCAGGGCAGCTAAATGATTCTTCAGGTCATGCCTCAGGGCACAAGTTGCTTCTTCGGAGTCCTTCATGATTGAAAGTTGCTGCTCATAGGACTTATTCTGCTGCAGCATCATATAATTTTCAATCTCCAACTTAGCAAGCCGAGAAATCTGATCATAGGTGTAGAACCAAAGGATATTGATTCCTAATATGATGATGGAGTCTATGATGACCTGATTCGGTTTTGCATGATCGGTTAAGTTGTTTAGGATTAAAGTCAGGCTGCCAAGAGGTATCAGGATAATCGAAATCCAATAAGAAGGCGCTATTTTTGCACCATTCTTTAGATTTACAAAGTTCTCCAGCAGAAGGACGATAAAGAAAGTTAAAATGGTGATACCTGTAATGCCAACGACAGAGTCATAATTAGTTACAGTGCCTAAATTGTGAATATAATAGCCAGAGGCATAGTTGACGGTGAGTTCAACACAGGTCACTATGATATAGGCTAACATAGTACAAGCACAACGTTTTACCAAGGTAGAAGTATATAGAAAAGTTAGAAAAAAATATGAGCCTGCACTCAACAGCAAATATACTAGTGGTGGTGTATTAAAGAAAACAGTAATGCTGATAATCACTGCATAAAGGCTATAGGCAGTGACTTCAATTGATTTCACTGTCCTTTTATCGGCATAAAAAATTCTGAGCATACGGTAAAGCACATAAGCATAGAAAAAATTGTTGATGATATAGGCTGTTGTGTATGCGTTCATTTTAGTAGACCTCTTGCTTCTAGCTCACTTTTTTCGATTTGTTTTAGTCTGTGCTTGTACGTCTGACTGACCATAATTTCGGTGTCGTTTTGCATCAGCACAGAATTACCTAAAAACGCTGTAACCTTTCTAATGTTTATGACGTAGGAGCGGTGTATCTGAACAAAATACATTGGAAGTTCCGTGATTAGCTCATTGAGATTTCTATAGAATTCAAAGCTTTTTGTCTCCGTTACAAGAAGAATCTTCCTCAATCGACTTTCGAAGTAAAGGATTTCGCTAAATTTCAGTTTATAATCGGCGCCTTTAATCCTAAAACGAAAGTAACCCTCTAATTCATCTGAAAGACGAAGCGCCAATTCTAATGCTTCAATGATTGTTTCATCTGCAAAGGGCTTCTCTATGTAACTTAAGGGGCGCATGTCCAACAGCTGACGAGTATATTGACTGGTTCCAGTGATGTATATGAGTTCGGTGTTGTAATCGTTTCTCTTTTTACGAATATCATATCCTACATCAATTCCGCTCATCACAGTCATTTCAATATCTAAGAAAATAAGGTCAAATTGTGATTCTGTATTAAGATGACGGCAGAGATCTTCTCCACTGTAAAAAACTTCTGTTTCAATAGATAATTTATTCTCTTGTGTATAATTGGCAATCATTTGGTCTATATGATTACATATGGCTTTATCGTCATCGCAAATGGCTATTCTAAACATTTTATCATATCCTTAAATTAGACTTCTGGAGTTATTCTAGCACAAGACTTTGCAGGTGTTAAGTAGTTTTCCTATTTGGTTACAAAATAGCATAGCATTGGTTACAATCCTTCGCACAGCAATCCATAATATGTATAATAATAGCTACAGATATACTTAAGGAAGAGGTGACAGAATGAACGTGTTAAAAAGAAAATCCATCGAAATGCTTGCGAAGGAAGCCAAGTTGATGACAAAGTTCAGTGTGAATTCAACCTGCAGAAACATTATGTATCAGCCGCAGATGCCAAAAGGTGCGGACAAGCTAAAGAAATATGACTAGTATTTCTGAGAGGCTGTTAGGAAGTTTAATTAAAGAAAATATCATTTCTGCGGAAGATAGGGAAATATATTTATTTGGGATAAAAGAATTGTTTTCGCAGATTTTTACTTATTTCATTATGTTTGGAATTGGTGCTGCCTTGGGCATGTTGATAGAGACGATTGTTTTTACGGCAGTTTATATGTCACTGCGTGTTTATGCAGGAGGTTATCATGCATCAACACAGCTAAGATGCTACATTTTGTCGTTTGGGATGTTAATCGCAGCGTTGTTGGTTATCCGCTGGATTAATGTTTCTGAGATTGTAGCAGGAGGGGCTATCATTTTAATAGGCGGTATTATTTATTTTATGGCGCCGTCCGAACATAAGAATAAGCCGTTGTCGCAAAATGAAAAGAAGATTTATAAGAAAAAAGTAGGAAAAAGGGTTATTGTTTGTATTATGATTGCCTTTGCAGCAGCGGTAATTGATGTAGGAAAGATACTGGACACGATAGGAGTTGCAATGATGCTCCTCGTCATTATGATGATTTGTAATCGGCAAGAAAAGTGTTAGTATAGTTTGTGTGTGGATAAAAGATAAACTGCCGGTATGATATTTTTATTAATGTCATGCCGGCAGTTTTTAATGCTATTACAATTTTCCATCTGCTAAGTCTTTGATTTTGATCTTTACGTCTTTGTCTTTGTATTTGATAGTGACCACATCCTCGTCCGTCAGCTTGCGCTTGTTGCCATCTGTATTATAGATGGTGTCGTCATCGAGGAAGGTATAGCCGAAGTAAGCTCCTTTATGCGTCGGCTTTTTTAGTGGATTCTGGCGATGCATCTGCAGATTCACCTGTTCGCTGCCATCATCTAAGGAATAGTCTAGATAAGATTCCATGATCAGCTTTTCGTCCTTTGCAAAAAAACTCAATGTCACGACTTCTCCGACTTTTTCACATTTCACGGTGACGTCTCCTGAAGATGGCGTCCATTCATGTCCGTAGTAGTAAGCGGCGCCCCCAAACAGCAAGGCACATACCAAGACAGTTGCGCCGATGGCTTTCCAGGTTCTCTTTTTTAATTTTTTAAATGGGTTGATTTCCTTGGCGTTTGCGGTCTTAATCTCCGGTGCATCAACACTGGTCTGCATCTCTTCTAAATATTTTCTGCACGCAGGGCAAGTTTTCAGGTGCTCTTCGATCGCCCTGTTGCTCTCCTCGCTAGTCAATTCTTCAATGTAACTCGGGAGTAAGTCTCTGATTATTTCACACTTCATCTCTATTCACCTATCCTTTCGTAATCTTTTGTTTTGCACGGTAAAAGGTCACCCGCGCCCAGTTCTCGCTTTTTTCAAAAATGTCTCCGATTTCCCTGAAGGAAAAAGCACCAGTCAGCCTGAGAAGTACGATCTCTTTTTCGGTTTCAGATAAAACATGGACCTTGCGGAACAGTTCCATCTTCTCCTCCTTGAGACAGGCCTTGCTCTCCGGCGATGCTTCCTCTGAAACAATGCTGTCTGTCAGCTCTGATGGATCTCTGCGCTTTCGTTTGTCCAGCTCCTGGTACCATAGGTGCTTTGCGATTTGACAGAGCCAGGTGGAGACTTTGCACGTTCCGTCAAATTTTTCGGCACAGCGCACCGCCTGATAAAAAGTCTCCTGGGTCAGTTCTTCACTGGTGTGATCGTCATGACACAGGGTCATCAGGAATTTAAATACGGTCTGCGCATAATCGTTGTACACGACGTCCATGTCTAACATGTTATCACCTCTCTTACTGCTTTACCCATATATCGTCAAATCGCAGGTTTCGTTACATTGATTATAAAAAATATTTTAACACAGAAGAAAAAAACTTTTGCAAAATATTTTTTCTATTGATATAATAGGGCTATAACGTGTAGCGAAAGCGTAATCCCAGTTTTCGTCAGACGTTATTTTTTTGTTCTCATTTAGCGCGCAGCCAAAGGCGTAAGACCAGCTTACCCTTTGCCTGTGCGTTTTTTGTAAGTAAAAATAGGAGGTTTTTATATGAGCGAAGGAAATGTAAATTCATTTCTTGAAAAAGAGAAAATCGGCAGCCTGATGAGGAAATATGCGCTTCCATGTATCATATCACTTTTAGTCGCTGCCCTTTATAACATCGTGGACCAAATTTTTATTGCCAATGCGGACTATCTGGGTTCCTATGGGAATGCCGCTAATACGGTGGTTTTCCCCCTGACAGTGGTCGCCCTGGCTATCGCAGTCATGATCGGCGACGGCTGCTGTGCATTTGTCAGCATCAGTTTAGGAGCGCGAAATGAGGAAAATGCCCACAGGAGCATCGGAAATTCAGTGGTGCTGTGTATCGGCGCCAGCATTCTGGTGACGGCCTTATACTTCTTATTCCAGGAGCCGATTTTGACCATGTTTGGCGGCAGAGTAAACGAAGAGACCTTTGCCCTGTCCAAAGAGTATTTTACCTATATCACCGTGGGAATCCCCTTTTATATGTTCGGCCAGGCCATGAACCCGGTCATCAGATCCGATGGCAGCCCTAAATTTGCCATGCTGTCTACTTTGGCAGGAGCGGTGGTCAATATCGTCCTCGACCCTATCTTCATCTTCGGATTGAAATGGGGTATGATGGGAGCCGCTGTCGCTACGGTCCTCGGGCAGATTTTAACGGCAGGATTGGCAGTGTGGTATCTGTTTCATATAAAAACAGTAAAATTGCAAAAAGACAGTTTTTCGCTCCATGGTAAAGTGATTTCCCGCTTTCTCTCTTTAGGCATCTGCAGTTTTTTGTCACAGATATCCTTGGTTGCCGCTATGGCAGCGATCAATAACATGATTCAAAAATACGGCGCTATGGATGTCGTCTTTGGTCAGGCAGAATTTGCGCAGATTCCCATGGCAGTGGTAGGCATCGTCATGAAGTTCTTCCAGATTGTCATATCCATCGTGGTGGGCATGGCTGCCGGCTGTATCCCCATTGTGGGGTACAATATCGGCGCTGGCAGAAAGGACCGGGCCGGGAAACTATTTAAATATCTGCTCCTGGCAGAGGGCTGTGTAGGTCTTGCGGCCCTTCTCATTGTAGAATTCATGCCGAGACAGCTGATTGCAATCTTTGGCGCAGCTAACGAGAGCGTTTATTACACCGATTTTGCAGTCAAAGCCTTCCGCGTCTATCTCTGTATGATTATTTTTGCATGCATCAACAAGGCAACATTTATTTACCTGCAGTCTCTGGGAAAGGCGCTGCTCTCCACGTTGCTATCCATGGTCCGCGAAGTGCTGTTTGGCGTAGGCTTCGCATTGCTTCTGCCCGCATTTTTCGGACTTGATGGCGTATTATATTCCATGCCCATTGCAGATGGCGCCACCTTCATCATTTCGGCGGCAGTCATCGTGTATACCCATCGACTATTGAAAGAAACAGGAGGAACCGAACATGTCAAATAGAATTATCACCATAAGCCGAGAGTTCGGCAGCGGCGGCAGGACCATCGGCAGGCAGACTGCGAAAAAATTGGGGATTTCCTGTTATGATCAGGAACTGTTAGAAGAGATGGTAAAAGAGAGCGGTTTTGCCGCAGATTACGTAAAAGAGACCAGTGAATATTCGCCGCATAACAGCTGGCTGTCCCACGCATTTTCCGGAAGGGCTATGGATGGATTCTCTAACGAGGACTTCCTGTGGAAGCTGCAGGTGAAAATTATCAACGAAATAGCGGAAAAGGAGCCCTGCGTCATCGTAGGTCGGTGTGCCGACTATATTTTACGCGGCAAAGCTGATTTGCTCACGGTGTTCATTCATGCGGACCTTGCCTTTCGCAGTAAGCGAATAGTCCAGGTCTACGGTGAATCTGACGATGTTCCGGCAAAAAGGCTGCAAGAGAAAGACAAACGCCGGCAGGCGTACTATCAGTTTTACACCGACATGAAATGGGGGGAGGCTCGCAATTACCATATTTCGTTGGACAGCGGCATACTCGGCATTGAGAAGTGCGAGGAGCTGATAGCGGAACTATTCTGAACTGAAAGCGCTGCAATTTAAATGCGAAGGGGCAGGCTCAATGCCGGGCTCCCTTCGCACTTTTAACTTTTTGAGGCTATATGCAGGCAGCCCCTTAAAACCTTTTTAATTTTACAGTCCCAGCTGAGCAACCAATGCAGCCTTTGGTAATGCGCCCATGGTCTTCGCTTTGATTTCACCGCCTTCGAATTTAGCGACAGTCGGAAGGCTCATGATTCCGTACTGCAGAGCGACTTCCTGCTCATCGTCGGTGTTGAGCTTGCAGACCTTTACTTTGCCATCGTATTCCTCAGCCAGCTGGTCGATGGTCGGCGCCAGGTTGACGCAGTGGCCGCACCAAGGTGCCCAAAAATCTACTAATACAGGAATGTCAGATTCTAAAACTTCCTTCTGGAAAGTGTCTTTTGTTAAGTTAATAATCATATTCTCTACTCCTTTTCCTTTGCAGCCGCTTCGCGTTGTTCGATCAGCTGCGTTAGTGTTGTCCTAATAGTATTATCAACTTCGTGAGTTATATTCGCAATCTGATGCCTGTCCAAAGAAGCTGTATCAATTGCGGGATGGATGACTACATCGATGACGGCACCACCTGTAATGATGCTCCTGGTTTCGAAGAGATCATAAGAGCCATTGATGGTGATAGGAACGATAGGTACCTTTGCCTTGGTAGCCAGTTTAAAGCTTCCGGCTTTGAACTCGGCCATTCTAGGGCCGCGGCTCCTGGTCCCTTCTGGAAATATGACCAGAGAAAACCCATCTTTGAGGGTATCCACTCCGGCCTGTATGGATTTAAGCGCTTCTCTCGTGTTGCCCCTTTTAATAAAAACACCTCTGATTGTCCTGATCCATTTACCAAAGTAGGGAACGTTCTCTAATGCATCTTTTGCGATAAAGCCGATCTGTCGTCCTTCCAGTGCCTTAAATAATACTACAATATCTCCATACCCCTCATGGTTGGAAATAAACACACATGGCCCATTTTCTGGCAAATTCTCTCTGCCACTGATATTGACGGTCAAATCGAAGAGGTCAATAACATTATCTACCCATAGACCTGTCCAATATGCAATCAGCTCGCGCTCTTTCTCAAAATCACCGGCCTGCCTGGCCGCAGCAATTTCCTTCATATGTTTATTAAATATACCAACGGAGCGGAACAACCTGATGCCGTTGGGAATGTTTCTGAATAATTTCAAATTCGTATACCTCCAATATAGAATTTCCCTCTCTACTAATATAACATAAAATCAGTGGAAATATCTACTCAAAAAGAGTATAATATTAGCATTAAGCGAATGAAAGGAGAACATCGTGGATAAGAGATATATTGCCCCTGTTGTCATCACGATACTGGCAGTTATTTATTTCCTAGGAATAGCCATTTGTTTTGCGTGTTCTATCTTTGAAGGCGTGCCGCTGGCGGCGGTTCTTTTGATGCTTTTCATTCCCATCGGAGCGGCGGCTCTGATCGTATATATGCTAATTCAAAGAATCAAAGAAATTAAGGGAGGCGAAGAAGATGAAGCTCGTAAATATTGATTACATTCCAGGACAGGAATTTGATGTCCTCGGTATGGTAAAAGGTAACGTCGTACAGTCGAAGAACCTGGGTAAGGATATCGGCGCAGGCTTTAAGACCCTCGTTGGAGGCGAACTGAAGGGCTATACGGATATGCTGCAGGAAGCTAGACAGATTGCAACAAAGAGAATGGTAGACGAAGCGGAGAGTTTGGGAGCTGATGCCATCGTCAACGTTAAATTTGCCTCATCTGCGATCATGCAGGGAGCTGCAGAAGTCATCGCTTATGGAACAGCAGTAAAATTTAAATAAAGCGAAATCAAAAAGGGGAAATTTGATGGAGAGAATTGACAGAGAAAAACTAGTTTTACGGTCAGTTATCATAGGCGGAGCATTGATATGCTTCGCCTATATTGCATACACGGTGATGAGCTGTGATGTCCTCGGCTATGATACCGCAATCAGGGAATGGGTCTATGGTCTGCGAAGCCCGCTGCGTAATAGAATTTTGATCTGCATTACCTATCTGGGAAATTGGCAGACCATTGTAATGCTGGGATTGGCTTTATTGATTTATCCGGGCACCAGAAGAAAAATAGGTCTGCCATTTGCTGTAACTGCAATTTCTTCGACGGTGATATACAAAATAGCAAAGTCGATTTTTCAGAGACCAAGGCCGGACCTTTCGGTCCGTATCATCGAGGAAAGCGGCTATTCTTTTCCCAGCGGACATTCTATGAACTGCATGGTGATATACGGGATTCTGATTTATCTGACCAGGCGCTATTGCAAGAACAGAACTGCGGCAAATTGGATTACCGTTTTGCTGGGGTTGTTAATTCTGGTTATCGGCTGCAGCCGGGTATACGTGGGCGTACATTTTCCGACAGACATTTTGGGAGGATGGAGCTTGGGCATCGCCGTGTTGACGGCGGCAATCATGATAATAGAGCGAATAAGAGGTGGAGAATATGATCATTGATTCAATTACAGAGGCGATTGGAAAAACGCCTTTGATGAGACTGAAAAAAATAGAGACGATAGAGCACGCGGAGGCAGCTATCTATGGGAAGCTGGAGGCCATGAATCCGGCGGGCAGCATCAAAGACAGGGCGGCACTGTGGATGATCAGAGATGCAGAGGAGAAGGGGCTGCTCAAGGAAGGCGGCACGATTATAGAACCGACTAGCGGAAATACGGGAATCGGTCTTGCAGCCATTGCTGCCGCAAAAGGATATCAGGCCGTATTTGTGCTTCCTGATACCATGAGCGTAGAGCGAAGGAAGCTTCTGGCCGCCTATGGGGCTCAATTGGTGCTTACTGAGGGGGCAAAAGGCATGCAGGGGTCCGTAGATAAAGCGGAAGAACTGCACCAGGCAATTCCCGGCAGTATCGTCGCTGGTCAGTTTGTAAACTTTGCCAACGCACAGGCTCATATCGATTCCACTGGACCGGAGATTTGGGAAGACCTTGACGGCAAGGTGGATCTGCTCGTGGCGGGTGTAGGCACTGGCGGCACGATTACTGGAATCGGCAGGTTTCTAAAAGAAAAGAATCCTTCAGCAAAGATTATCGCAGTTGAACCGAAGAACTCCCCTCTTCTGTCGGAAGGAAAGGCGGGACCGCATAATCTTCAAGGTATTGGCGCTAATTTTGTTCCCCCAGTGTTGGACCAGAATGTGATTGACGAAATTGTAACAGTTTTGGAAGAGGACGCTTATGATTTGGCAAGAAAACTGGCAAGGGAAGAAGGCTATCTGGCGGGCATCACGTCTGGTGCGGCCCTTTGGGCAGCGGTGCAGCTATCAAAACAGCCGGAAAATAAGGGGAAAAATATTGTCGTAGTATTACCTGATTCAGGAGAGCGGTATTTATCCACGGTTCTCTTTGACGAATAAAAAGGAGAAAATATGGCAGTTACGGTAAAAGACTTGCTGGGCCTCCCAATCATGAAGAACTTTAAGGTGATTGCTGGCAGCAAAGGATTGACAAAAACCATCACTACTACGGAGATTTTGGACTTTGAGTTTATCCGAGAGGGCTATAGGGAAAGAATCTTTGAGGGCAACAGTCTGGTTCTGTCCAGTCTGCTGTTTGCCAAAGATCAACCGGAATTGATTTTTGAGGCCATCAAAAAATTAGTTTATCTCAATGTGCACGCTTTTGCGTATAAGCCGGTCTTTTTCAATGCGCTGCCGCAGGAAGCTTTGGACTATGCGGAAAAAATGAGCTTCCCTATCTTAGAATTCGGTGATGATGAATTCTTCGAGGAAATCATCTTCAGCATTCGCGGTCTGGTCGAAAAGGATCATGCTTTGGGATTTATTGAACCGCTGCTAAAAGAGATGGTGAACAGAGATTTCACGAAAGAAGAAGCGGAAGCCGCGAGAGATCAGATAAACCCTCTGCTGCGGCCTGTCGTTGTGGCGTTATGTGTGAAAGTAAAAGGAATGGACGAATCGCAGGTAATGCATGTGATTCGCCGCAGCAAACCAGATGAAAGGCTTGCCAGTAAGACTTTTGTAGGTAAGTTAAACGATCGATTTATCATCCTGCTTTCCAGTGATGAACTGAATACGGCCAGATATCAAGCTATTTTTGAGGATGTGATGGTAGCTTACGGTTTAGCGGGAAACGAGTTTACCATTGGGATCGGTCATCCGAGAAATTTAGCAGAACGGTTCGAATTGAATATCCGCGAAGCCTACTGGGCGGAAAAAGTGGCAGAAATTGAAAATGAAGATGTTAAATATTATAAAGATTTGGGTATATACAAGCTAATCGTGACCCATATTAATTCTAAGAGAACAGAGGAATACATGCGGGACTATCTGGCGCCAATCTTTGACGAAGACGATAAAGATGCAGATTTGCTGCAGACTGCCATTGAATATGTTCTCGCAAAGGGAGACATGATAAAGGCTGCAGAACGGCTTTACTGCCATAAGAATACGATCAGATACCGCATTGGCAAGTTACAGGAGAAATTAGATCCTAATACCAATGAGAAGGAATTCTATCAAAATCTTGCTGCGGCAATCAAAGTATATTTATTATTGAATATGATAAGACAACAGGAGGAAGAGAAATGAAAGTATATGTATGTGGAGCGTGTGGTTATGAGTATGATCCAAAAGTCGGTGATCCAGACAATGGAATTGAACCGGGAACAGCATTTGAAGACCTTCCAGAGGATTGGGTATGCCCTCTCTGCGCACTTGGAAAAGACGTATTTGAAGAAAAAGCAGAGTAACGAGGTGTCTCTATGAATGCAATGCATAAGTTCAGCTACGGACTCTTTGTTCTAACAGCAAGGGACGGAGAAAAGGACAATGGCTGTATTATCAATACGGCAATTCAGGCTGCTGATAAGCCTAAACAGGTTTCTATCTGTGTGAACAAAGCCAACTACACCTGTGAAATGATAGAAAAGACTGGCGCCTTTACCTTATCTTTTTTAACAGAGGAGGCTGACTTTGACTTGTTTAAGCATTTCGGCTTTCAATGCGGCAGGGATGCGGATAAGTTTCAGGATTTTAAAGACGCCAAAAGAGGTGAAAACGGCATTTTATATCTGACAAAGGCCGTCAACGCTATGGTTTCTGTCAAGGTGGATCAGACGGTGGATCTGGGTTCCCACCTGATGTTTGTGGGGCAAGTCACTGAGGAGCAGGTCCTCTCTGACGTTCCATCGGTGACCTACCAATACTATTTTGACCATATCAAGCCGAAACCGGAAGCAAATTCGAAAGTAAAGGGCTGGGTCTGCAAGATTTGCGGATACGTATACGAAGGTGAAGAACTGCCGCCAGACTTTATTTGTCCACTCTGTAAACACGGTGCGGAAGACTTTGAACCCATAGGCTGAGAGCAGAGATCGTTTATTTACGCGAACCTGGTATAGAAAAGGTTCGCGTTTTTATTGTCTTCAATATATAGAAACGGTTTGCGATGAAAAAGCACGGTTTAAGAAATATTATTGTATTTGAAAAAAAAGATTGCTATACTGAAGAAAAGACTCTATATCATCAGTATGAATTTTACCAGGAGCGTGACGCCATATGAACGAAGATATCATAAAATTAAAACAAGAAAATGAACGGTTGAGCCGCATGGCGGAAATTGACTGGCTGACCGGATTATATAACCGGGGAACGAGTGAGCTAAAAATTAACCAGCTTTTAGAAAAGACGAGTATGGGCATTCTGTTTGTCATCGATGTCAATCATTTTAAACAAGTCAATGACCGGTACGGGCATATTGCAGGGGATCATCTGCTGCAGGAGATTGCTCGTATTTTAGGATTCATGGTCCTGCGCAAGGATCTATTGGGGCGTATCGGCGGGGATGAGTTCGTCGTCTATATGCCTATCGAGAGGGATAAGCACTTTGCGGAAGACAGAAGCCGCCAGATTAAAGAACGGCTGGCTGATATCCCGCTGGCTGATGCCAAGACAAAGCTTTCTGTTTCGATAGGATGGGCTGTTTTTCAAGAGGGAGACGACTATCAGACGCTATTTGATCGGGCAGATCAGAGGCTGCTGAAGGAAAAACGCGCGCGGGACAGAAAGAGCAGTGGAGATTTCAAGGCTGTAAACAACGGAATTGATATGGACATCAAACGGATACGGGCGGAACTTTCTGAACACGATTTAATTCAGGGCGCCTACTGTCAGGATTATGATACCTTTAAGAGCATCTATCGTTTTGTAGAGCGCCGGATGCAAAGAGTTCAAAGCAGCGCTTATATCATTCTCTTCACACTGACCGACGACGAGGGGGCTTTTCCATCTCTCCGTGAACGGGAATGCCAGATGATGATTCTAAGTGAAAAAATTCAGGACAACCTTCGTGCCACGGACGTTTATACACAGTACACCAGCGGACAATTTCTTGTCATGGTTTCCGATGTAACGGCGGATTTGGCGGAAATGATTGCTAAGAGAATCCAAGGAGCGTTCTACAGAGACTTCGATGAGAAGAAAGAGCATATCTTGCTGCATCATTGCTATCCGCTCACTCCGGTGGAACCGATTATGAGAATCAGAAATACTGAAATTTAATAAAATGCATGGATATGTATTCGCAGGCGCTTTAGGAACGTTATAGAATTGATGGAGATTTCTGATGAAACCCTCTGATAGCTTTTTCTTTTTTGAGGATTTTGATAAAAAAATAACAGTTATTATGGAAAAAATAGGCTTTATAGAACAGATAAAGCCTATTTTTGTATAAAAAACAAAGAATTTTCCCAAAATTTATAAAATAATACAAAGACATAATTATTCGTTTTTGCTAAAATATAGTCATTATAGAGAAATAAGAAACGTTTGGGAAATTGTTTCTACCCATAATAAAGTCCTAAAGATAAAATAAAATCCTACACTTAATTAATCCATTAAAAAATCCAAAAAACACACACACATACACAGAAAAGTTTCCCAAACGTCGCTTATTCTTTATTTTTTAAGCAGACTGAACACAATAAAATATAGCGCAGAACATGAATGTCAATGTTTTGCGCTTTTTTTGTGCGATATGATTGATTGCTTGTTTTGTTAAAGCAAAGTATCATCTTTGCCTCCATCAAAGTAAATACTCTTTGATGCGATGGATACCGCAGAACCGATGGCGATACATACAATGCGCGCTATCTTTCATTTGGCGATTCTGTTGGCTTTGTTAGACCAGGCAGAATAGTATTTTCTATTGTCTATGGTTTTGTAAGCTCTGACTTTGTAGTAGTATCTGCGCCCTTTTTTTAGGGCTTTCGTATTTTTATATGATTTTGCACTTGCCCTTGCAGTGAAGAAAGGCTTTTTCCCATATCCGCTGTTTTTCTTTCTAGAGCGGAATATTTGATAGCCATCTGCTACCGACTTGTTACCCTTTACTGTCCATTTAACTTTAATATAGCCTTTGCCAGCGACTGAAGAGGCTGTAATCTTTAAATCAGCTACAGTTTTCACCGGCTTTGTGGTCAGAATGTATTTGGAACAGTGTGTAAGAGAAAAAGCGGCAAAGCCGTTTCGCACCAGGATATCTTCCTGTGTCAGTTCCAGGGTGTCATCTTTTTCGTTATAATGATAGAGATACAGTTTCTGATTGTCTGCCAAATGCGTCTGCACCTTCACCTCCGCAGTGCCAGGCAGTTTTCCCTTATGCGAGAAGTTTAGGAACAAGCTGTCTGCCTCTTTTTCTAACAGCCTTTCGATTGATGCGTCCCTGTCACTGGGTTTCATATGAAAGTTCATAACTGTATCCACATTTGTAATCTGCTTGCCGTGGAAAGCGAAGGAGTATAGTTCTTTGCCGCTCTCACAAATGGTGATAATCAGCGTTTTATCCTTTCCTCTCAGTGTCTGGAAGATTTTGTTTTGACTTTTGGCGGATATTTGCGTGCCTTCCTCCATTTGGAAGGTTACTTCCTTTTTCCACCCGATTTCCAGTTCACTGATTACGTCACGGACATTGTTATAAACAGGATTAGACGGCAACGATGGTAAGGACGGTAAATCGGGATCGATTGGCAGTGGTGTGTCCTTCTTCAATGTGATTGACATTTTGCGCAGATCTTCGGCGCTGACCTCGGTCAGATTATGCGACAGATTGACAGCTTTTACTGAAATCGGAGATAGCGTGATCCGATCGTTGCTTGCAGAGGTAGATACTGTAATTTTGCCCAGAGAGATGCTATTCGAGGGTAAAAATAGATTTTTGTCGTCGGAAAGAAAGATATCTAACCTTCCGGTGCTTTCATCATACACATATTCCGCGGTGGGATATGCCTCCTTGACTGCTTTGTCAAAAGTGAACACGGTGCTGGGGATAAAACCTGCGGCAGAGGTCGTTTGCATAGTAATCTGAAGAGTGGCAGGCGCTACATTTATGAGTCTTGCTGGTGCAAGATACAGAGAAGCGTCCAGTGGGGAACTTTCAGATCCCCAGTGAATAAAATCGGGGATAATCTGCGGTAAAGAAATTTCAGGTAGTGTTTCTGGTAAAGTGGTGAGTGGCGTTTTGGCGAGAAGCTGCTCTTGTGACCCTTCTATTTTGAAAAGCTCTGCAGTCACCGCTTGGAGGTGTTCCATCGTTTGCACAATTTCGGACTCAATGAAATAAATCCAGGTGCCCTGTGAACCGTCGCCAGGATTCAAGAGCAGTTTGCCATTGTCTATCGGCGTGTTCTCTTGATCGTAGAGTCTGATGATTTTTTCCTCGCCAGATGTCTCGTATGACCCTGTAAAGATGAGTGAACCTTTAGGTATCATTGTCCTGTTATAACTCCAATCTTCTTTTAATAGTCCTATGCCATCTTCTGCAAAAGTGATACTTTCTTGTAAATCGATTGTGACTTCTTGCTTCGAGTTCGCAGATTGAATTGAAGCTCCAGCAATTACTGTCTTTGTAACCGCTCCCTCAGTCTGCGGCTTGCCATAACTGTAGGACATATACTGTAGATCCACCAGATTTGTAACACCATCACCGTTTAAATCATATGTGGCTTCCGTGGAACCGACAGCTAATGCATTGAGAAGCAGGGAGCGATCGTCCTGGTCCAGCACGTTGTCGCCGTTTAGATCGCCGTAGCCGTAGGTACCCTGAGAACTTGAAGGCTGAGTAATGGCAGTCATCATGTCAGTCAGTTCAATTTTCTGGTTCATCTCCTGTATTTCAATTTCCTGGCGGTGGCAGAAGCCTCCTCCCTTAATTTCAAGATGATAGGTTCCCGTCGGTATATTTTCCATCTCGGAAAGAGCGATTTGCTTTTCTCCAGATAATGCAGTAAATTCTCCTGTCGCTACAGTAGTATTATTCTCTGTGGCCAATCTTGCAGTAACATTGTTATTTATCCGCGCATCAAAGTCGGCGATTGGCAAAGAGCATGTCATTTGGATAGATAGATTTCCTGTCTGCACAGGTTCTTCCAACTTTGCATAGACAGAAACTGTGATCAGCTGGACCACTAGGCAGATAACCAATATGTACGTTGAAATCTTTTTCATACGATTCCTCTTTCGGTGTGTTTATTTGAGAACCGCACCGGGTCCCCGATCAAAATAGATACTCTTAGCGCCTGTATAAAGGGGAATTCCATAGCAGACTCTGACGTCCTGCGGAAAACATCCCATTCTGAGGGCACCTCTTCCGGCAGAGTACATGACTCTATTGTCAATCCTATGATCTGCGGCGACGGAAACAGCGGAACCAATTGCAATCCCCAAATCTGTGATATTGAATGCGCAGTTCGCACCTGCCTTCTTCATCTCCCCACAGTTCTTAAAGCCGCACATCCCGCAGTTATCCAGTCCGAAAGGTACAGATGTCACGCCGATTAAGACGATACAATGGCTGTTTTCTACATTGACAGCGTCTCTTTCTATAAAGTCCTCTTTATATTCTTCTGCGGCTTCGTGCATCTTTTGAACGAGCAGATCCTTTTCTTCTCCCGTCAAAATAACAGTGATAACCTTATCTTTTCCGCTGCCCTTGGGCGCTGTTCTTGCGGCAGCAGCCATAAGGTCGGCAACGGATAACGCCGCATCTCTTTCAGCAGCTTCCATCGTTTTTAGCATGATTAAACCCTCCTTATTATGTATGCAAATATTGTATCACATTGTAGGCGGCTGTGAAAGACGAAAAAGACTGCCCGCATCAGCGAGGCAGTCTTTTTCAATTTATTGAGTTTACGTATTGAAACCGAATGTTTTTATGCCGCTTTCTCGCCGTAGTCGCGGTCTGCAGCGTTGACATCCTTCATATTTAACATAGAAGCCGTTGCGACAATTCCCACTGCAATGACGACAAGCAGAATGATGTATCCAGTGTTAGCATGACCGCTCTCGATGAAGCCTGCCATCATCTGACCGGCAAAGGCAGATGGAATCAGCTGGATGGCCATAATGATTCTGTTAGCCGACTGATACTCTCTGCGGCCGTAGCAGTAAGCTGTGATACATGGGTGCATCGTCGGGACACCACCTGTCATGCATGCTACGCCGAAGCCCCACATAACCATGAGAGGAACACTGCCGCCCTCAGGCTGGAGCATCAGACCAAGCACAGGCAGCAATTCACACAGGCCCAGGATGATAGACGTTTTGACGGACCCCAGTTTGTCATCCAGCCAGCCAAAGATGTAGGACATCGGAATACCGAGAATTGCGCCGACAGATAACCACTTTAACGCTGCGAACCATACATATGGACCGGATTCATCCATACCCAGACTCATATAACGGGCAGCCATGGAACCCATGCAGGCATTGATGATGAAAGTAAATGCACCAAAGGCGATGATTAATTTCCAGCCCTTTACTGAGGACAGTACCTGACCGACTGTCAACTGTACTTCTTCAATTTCTGTTTCGGATTTAGGCGGCCGATCTGCACCGTCAGGATAGAGACCAGCTTCCTCCGGTGTATCCCTCAGACCGAACCAGGTGACTAAAGCCATAGCGATGATGACGACAGCGATACCGATGTAGAACGGTCTGTAGTCTCCGCCCAGGTTGTTCTGAATAAAAGTAGTCATAACGGAAGTGCCGATGACAGAGAATAGCGGCGAACCCACAGTGATGATACCCATCACACGGCCTCTGTATCTGATGAACCAGTTAGCACAGAGCATGAAGCCGCCCATCTGGAAGATCATGCAGGTACATCTGACGACGAACATGGAGATGGCATATAGGGTATAATTTCCTTCACCGCCAAACGCTGTCAGGCCGCCCGCCATGGCGATACCTACGCAGCCTGCTGCGGATAGAATGAAGCAAGGCATTAAAGTCTTTCTGACGCCGAATTTGATGAAGAAGGTGCCGTAGATAAAGGTCAGCACAATGCAGGCAAAGTTCCCTGCTGTCAGGGGTGACATGGTCTTGTTGCTGTCCCATGCGCTGAACGTTTTAATGATGTTGATATGGTCGTTTTGCAGACCTGAGTACATGAACATGTACACGATACCGAGTATCATGAACAAAATCGCGTACTTCGAGAATTTTTTGTTCTGTAACATTTTACTTTCTCCTCTCGAAAATAAGGTGATAATAGCAAATATTTATTATGGAAGCGCTTCTCAATAATGATAGGGTTAGTTGTTTTGGATCAGCTCGATGAGGACACCGGAGTTGTCACGAATAAACATGACATTGTTCCCTTCCATCATGACCTCATGAGCAATTTCTACGTGATTCTTTTGCAGACGATCTTTCATTTCTGCCATGTTGTCAACCTCAAAGGCGACGTGCTTCGTACCCACAGTCTGGAGGTCATCGTTGGGCATTCTCCGTTCTGCCGGCAGAGGCTTGGGATGATCGTACTGGAATAATTCAATCTGATAATTCCCGTTCTTAATAAAGCAGATTCTGGCATGAAGTGGCTCCACATAATCGTCGTCTACTAAGTCAAAATCCAGGTTTTCTTTATACCATACCAGCGCTTCATCCATGTTGAGTACGCTGATCCCGGTATGTAATGCTCTTGTAATTACAGCCATTTCGTTCCCTCCCCGGCTTTATTTTTCTGTAACGATCAGTTTGCCGCCGCTGGCAAGGGTATATTCTGCGGTTTCACAGGCAGCAGCTTTGATGGTTACGCCTTCTGGTGCATCAATCTGTGCAGGGTTGATGTCGGCAATCATAATGACATTTGAGTCGGCTGTTGCAATCCACTTGCTGCCTGTGTCCATGGCCAAAGTCACGTTTTCCATCTTTCCTTTAATTAGAGTAGCGGCAAGCTCTGCCCACATGGTTCTGTCTGTATCCAGATGAATCAGATCTCCCTCCACAGACATGTCTTTCATTTTTATATTGACGCCATAGACGGGTTCTGTTACTTTGGTGGCACAGGGATCATCGTTGACAATGGTTTTGACGAGAATGCCCTTTGCGGACTTGATATCCACATTGTGCAGATCGATCAGAACGTTGTGGCTCTTGACCAGAAACGCTTCCGCCTTTGTGCGGATTTTGCCTCCCGTTACCATTGCCTCTGCAACTTCTTCCTGCCAGCCGTTGACACAGTGCATCAGCCCGAAGTAGGAGCCACATTTTGCTGTACAATTGTTGAAAGTCATATCGCTGTTGCCGGCTATAATCCCCATCATACAGCTGGTATCAATGTGACAGTTGTTGAAGACGTCGTGACAGCCCGGATCGGAATAAGCGCCGTATCCGCTTTTGGTGCAGACGATGTCACAGTCGTTGGCTTCTAGATATACATAACCTTCTGAGCTTTCTGTCGAGAGTGCCGCCCAACCATCACAGATGATTTTTGTATTGTAAAAGTAGGACTGAGAGTTGCTCATGGTGCAGTGGGTGCGGGTATTTCCCTTGATTTCCAAGGCAGGCGGCGGTGTTGACATTAGTTCCGTCGGTTCTGGGATTTCGTCGCCAAAAGCCATGCCGTGAGACCATATAACGGAATCGTAAACCCGCAGTGTGGAATTCTCTTCCGCAGCTGTGGAGTATCTAGTTCTGCCGGTGGTATTGATGACTGCATTCTTAAGTGTCATGTTCGCGCCGTATTTGACAGCTGCACCGCTGGATGGACCGCCGATGCCGCTGCCGTCTCCTGCTGTACTGATATATGCCCCGTCTACTGTTACATTGGAAGCAGAACCTTCGGCGTAAATACCGCCTTCGGTGCCTTTATAGGCAGTGACTTTGATATCCCGCAGATTTTGGCCATCGATTTCGCCGCCATATAAAATCTCGTCCTGGGATAGGGACTTTTCATATCGGCCGTTTTTAATATGGATTGCAGCTTTTGCTGACGGATCTGGTGCAAACCAGTCGATTTCCGGCTTGCCAGGATTGAGAACGGCGTTAACACCTTTGATGATGTCAGCCATCATTGCAAGATTGGTAGATGCCTTTCTTGCAGGTTTGTCTATTGTAAGTCCTTTTATTGTCTTGTTCATTGCATCTCCTCATATTTGTAAACCGTTTCCAACTGGTTCCTTTGTTGTTTTTACTATACTAGATTCTTTGACTTGTGTAAAATTGATAATTTGGTATAATTATTATAACAAAAAAAGTATTATTCAGAAAATTCATAGTTTGGGGATGGAGGGGATTGCTTTGAATGATTTGCAGATTGATTATTTTTTGGCTGTAGCCAGGAATTTAAGCTTTACAAAAACTGCCGAGGAGATGTATGTATCTCAACCGGCGATCAGCAGACATATTTCTCATTTAGAAAAAGAACTGGGCTTTGCTCTCTTCGACCGCAGTAAGAAGACAACCCAATTGACTCCGGCGGGCGGTTTATTCTATGATTTTTTCTGTGAATACAGACAGAATCTAGCCAGAGCGAAGGAAAGGGCGTATAAGTTAACCAATGAACAGGTGGGAAGCGTCAGGCTTGCCTGCATGGATGGCTGGAAAAACGTGGAGGCGATTCCCCTGGCTCTGCGTAATTTTCAGAACAGGTTTCAGAATGTGGACATATCCCTGAGCAGCTACGGCTTCAAGGGGCTTTTGAAGGCTCTGGGCTCGGACAAAGTAGATGTCATCATGGCCTTGGAGGGGACGACGGAGGATTACCCCGACATTATGACAAAGACTGTTACAGATGTGCCTCTAAAGCTGATTTATTCTGTCCATCACAAATTTGCGGGTCGGGAAGGGCTGACGCCTGTGGACTTTAAGGACGAGAAACTCTTTGTCCCGACGACGGAAGAATCAAAACAGGCAGAAGTCAATAACAAACGGTTTTGCAGACCTTATGGCTTTGTGCCGACACAGGTCATGGTGGACAATATCGAGTCCATGCTTCTCAACGTCCAGAATGGATTTGGCGTGGCAATTATCGACGAGTGGGCGCTGCAATCCGCTGGCAAAGACTTTTTATCTGTGGATCTTGGCGTTTCTAACGATGTCATTCTGGCCTGGAAGGAGACCAATTTGAATCCGGCCATCGGTGCGCTGGTAAGTGAAATGATTTTTATATTTAATCGGGAAAAGGAATAAAAAAGGAGCGCGAGACCTGGCGTCCAGTTGGAATATGATAAAAAACGGGACAACACACTGAGCAACTTTGTTTGCTTGCTGTATTGTCCCGTTTCTCATGTCCTATATTTCTTCTTTTGCCCATTTTGCAATGCGCTCGAACTTCAAAACCAGCTTGCCGTCATAGATGCTGACAGGGACATCCGCATCAATGGGATAGATTGTAGGCCCGATTTCGCCGTCGAAAACGTAAACCAGGATTCTCTCTTGATAAGGATCCACGATCCAGTATTCCTTTACGTCTGCAGCGGCATATTTGGAAAGCTTGATGATGTGATCTCTCCGCCGCGTTCCCGGGGAGACGACTTCCAGCACGAAATCCGGCGCTCCTACGATATTGCTTCTGATGATTTGATCTCTATTGCAGATAATCACTACATCAGGTTGAATCATGGTCTTCTCGTCATTGTCCAGCTGTATATCCACTGGTGAAATAAATGGAATACAGATGCCGCCTTGATCGAGAATAAAGTTGGCAATCTGCCTATGGAGTTCGCCTGCCATCAACTGATGAAAGGTGGTGGGCGCTGCCATATCGTAAAAATACCCGTCGATCAGTTCCACCCGCTGGTCATCTGGCAGAGCGCGGTAGTCCTCAATGGTATACTCGCCTGGTTTTTTACTCACCTGATATTCGGGTGTCGATTCCATAACCACCATCTTTTCCTTAAAAATTCGTTCCAAGGCCAAAATGGTGTCGTACCGTGGGCTCTTGGTCTCACCGTTGAAAATCTTCTGTACTGTGCCGAGGGGAACACCGGACAGATCGGCAATCTGTGCATAGGAATAGCCGAATTCTTTTTTCTTCTCTTTCATTACTTCAATTTTCATAATAGGCACCCCCCTATCCTTTATTCTTTGAGATCATCATACCATATTATAACCGATATATCAACCGCTATATGATATAAAACGGTTAGAATACGGTCATAAAAAAGAAAACCAATTGCGAAAGCGAATTTCACTGATCGGTTTTCTTTTTTCTAGATCACTTAATATGCTTTGTAAAGGATGCTACCACTGAATGACGCCGCCTACAAGGGTCGGATCCAGATTCCACACCTGTTCATAGGCTGCAGGGATTTCGGTATAATTAAATCTGTGAGTAATCAGAGGCTTGATATTCAGCTTTCCGTAGTGAATCAGTTCCAGAAAGACTCTGATATCCTCGTCACAGGTCCAAACGTCGGTGCCGGTATATCTGTATAGCCTGGAGTCCATCACAGGCGGCCAGGTGCCCTTGATGACCAGATCAGCGCGTTTTAAGGCAAACGGTTTGGAGTTGACGTAGGTGCCGATGAGGCTGGCTCCTTTCTGCATCAGATTATCATCATAATTTGGCATGGTCTCACCGTGTACCTGTGAGATCATAACCACGCGGCCTCGTTCACTGACCAGGTCGAAGGCTTGTTCCAGCGGTTGTCTGGAACCGGTTGCTTCAAAGATGACTGGACATCCGCCCCTGTTCAAGGAATTGACCACCTCAGTCAGCCGGTCTGGTTCTTTAGCAGGATTGATTGCGAAGTCGACGCCCATTTCCCGGGCCATATCTAATCGGCCTTCATCTAAATCCGTTACGATGATTGGCAATGCCCCTGCGCATTTCGCACATTGTGCGGTGATGGCGCCTACAAAACCCTGACCCATGACGATGACCGGCTCCCCCAATTGAAGATTAGATCTCCGCAGGGCATACATGCCTGTGTGACCGAGATTGAAGAAAGCTGCCTGCTCCATATCTATTCCCTTTGGCGCAGGGGTACAGTTGTACTCGTCCATAAGCAGGTACTGGGCGTGTTCACCGGTAGTGACCACGTTATCCCCTACTGCAAAATCCGTGACGCCGGGACCGATTTCGATGACTTTGGCGGCCATACTGTAGCCGATACTGGTAGGCAGGGGTACGATGTGTTCACCCATGAGACCATTTTCTGTACCAGGACTCATGGTGGAATACTGTGCCTCCAGAAGTAATTGCCCCTGGCCTGGTGCAGGCAGTTCCTTCTCTTGTAAAGTAACCTTACCAGGTTCAACTTGTGCAAATATTGTTTTCATTTTATTATCTCCTCCGTTGATTTGGGGACCAGTTTGGAAACTATTTTAATGTATGTTTATTGTTTCATATTTTGAGGTGAAATGCAATAGAACATTGAAATTTCAATGATATCGAAAAACAAATGTGAAGTATAACAAAAAAGTAATTGATTATTTTTTAAATCCTTTTGTTATGCTAAACTGGTTTACTATATAGAACGTTCGATTTTAAAAAACGAGTGCATGAGGTCGCCTCACTGAGCCGTAAACGCCAGCCAGCTAAATCTGGGGCGTTCTGGCATGAGACCTGCATCAGCGCTGGCTTCGCCAATCGCTGTGCCAGGGTTTCCTACACACTTATGCTGCCCGCAAGGGGCGGCGTTTCGTAAGGTACGTTCTTTAAACCATAGGAAGGAGCTCCTCCGTGAAAGACGCAGAACTGATTACAAGAATTAAACAGGGAGAAAGAGATTTGCTGGGAATCCTCATAGAAAGGTATTACGACCAGATTTTCAAATTCTGCTATTACAAGACGGGAGATGAGACGCTGGCCTGCGATTGCGCCCAGGATACTTTTCTGAGGATGATCCGCTACATGGATACCTATATCGAAAAAGACAGGTTTAAGTCTTATCTTTTTCAAATTGCCAGCAATGTCTGCAATGATGGTCTACGCAAAAGGGGTGATTGTTTCATTGAGGATCAGGCGGAGGCAAAGGAGAAGATGACGGCCGCATCTGATAGAGGCGACATAGGCGAGCAGATGGCCATGGCGGATGCGGTCAAGTCTGCGCTGGCGGCTTTGCCTCAGATCCAAAGGGATGTGATCATTCTTCGCTTTTACAGCGATCTGAAGGTCAGTGAAATTGCGAAAATCACGGGAGCCAGCATTCCAACAGTGAAATCCCGGCTTAGGCAGGGAAAAAATAAATTGAAGACGATATTAGAGAAGGAGGGATTATTTTGAGAAGCCACATGGATGAACAACGACTGGAGAAAGCGCTGCGCCAATATGAATCACCTGCACCGGGACAGGATCGAAAAGAATTGACAAAACTGCTGGCTGCTAAGGCGCTGGCAAAGAAACCGCTGACACAGGGTAAACCGCTTTCCCAGAGGGTCAGAGAACAGGCCGCTTATATTTCCCCTGTCACCTGGACGCTTCAGGCAGTGGTCCTGCTGGTCACTTTGAGCAGGCTGTCAGCTTCCAATGGATCGCAGTTTTTTACGATGCTTTCGATTATGGCGCCCCTGCTGGGTATCATCGGCGGCTGTGAACTGATCAGAAGCTACGATCACAACATGTGGGAACTGGAGATGGCGTGCAGACATAATCTGCGGAGCATCTTTGCCGTAAAACTGTTGATTCTGGGGTTAGCGGATTTTCTTGTCCTGGCTGCTGTCATCTACGGAACTGGACTGAACAACACAAAATTCGCCTTGACGGCAGTCATGATTCTGGTCCCGTTCAATCTATCCAACAGTTTATATCTGTGGTTGATTGTGAAGCTGCGACACAGATGTACGAATTATGTTTTAGCGGGAGCAGGGATTTTCTTATCTTTGATTATGTTGTGGATCAATGGGGCATTGAATCAATCCTTGCTGATAAGCGTCTTTTCACAGTATATGGTGACGATGCCGATATTGGCGGCAAGCCTGGCGCTGGTCATTTTTGCCGCGGCCATATTATTACGAAACAGCGGAAAGGGGTACAATAAATGGAATTATATTTAAATCATATATCAAAAGTATATGATACTAAGACGGCTGTAGATGACGTGACTTTGAAACTGGAGCCGGGAATCTACGGGCTGCTAGGCGCTAACGGCGCAGGAAAGACGACTTTGATGCGGATTATCTGTGATATTCAGCAGGCTACAGGAGGACGGGTAGAGTACGACCACGAGGATATTGCCGGTTTAGGGGAGGAATACAGGAATGTTCTCGGCTATCTTCCGCAGCATTTTGGTTACTATCCTGATTTTACCGCCTACAAGTTCATGCTGTATCTGGCTTCTTTGAAGGGGCTCGCCAAAGGTTATGCAAAGGAACGGTCGCTGCAGCTGCTGGAGGAAGTAGGCCTGCTGGAGGTGCGAAATAAGAAAATCAAAACTTTTTCAGGAGGCATGCGTCAGCGTCTTGGCATTGCCCAGGCTCTGCTTAACGATCCCAGGGTGCTGGTCCTGGATGAGCCGACGGTGGGTCTGGATCCCAAGGAAAGAGTCAAGTTCAGGAACATGATCAGTTCCCTTTCTGCCGGCAAAATTGTCATCTTTTCCACCCATATCGTCTCCGACGTGGAGTATATCGCTGACCAGATTCTGGTCATGAAGGACGGGAGGATCATGCATCAGGGACGCCCGGAGGAAATCACCAAAGAGGTGGCAGGGAAGGTCTGGGAATGCAGGGTCCGTCCCAGGGACGTGGATCGCTTTGTGGAAAAGTGCAACGTGGGCAACTTGAAGCACGAGGACGGCTATACGATTTTGCGTATCGTGTCGGAGGAAAAGCCTATGGAGGACGCGCAGCCGGTTCCGCCGACCCTGGAAGATCTATATCTCTATTATTTTGAAGAGGCAGGTGAAGAACATGCGTAGACTGATTGGTTTTGAACTGGAAAAAATCCTGAAGAGGAAAATCGTCTGGGTGGGGCTGGCAGCTTTGATCGGACTGAACATCGTAATGTATATCTTTACGGGAATGCCCTCCGTGGAAGTGATGAACGACCAGGGCGGATACAGCAAAGGCGCCGAAGCCATCGCCGTGGACAGGGAGCTGACAAAGCCATATGAGGGCGTCTTCACCGATGACACGGTAAAGCAGATTTTTCTGGATCACAAGGAAAAGGCGGAGCGGACGAATCCTTTTGGCACGATGGATTTTGCCTATGATACCACTGCCAGAATCTTCTTGGACGATCAGGGCAATTACAATCAGCTACCGGTCGAGGACGTTTTCGGCGAAGATGAGGCCATGCGGGAGTTTCGCTACGCCCTGGGCGAGCAGCAGTTTCTAAACTATATGCCGATGATTCTTCTGGTTCTGGGTTACGTTCTCATCATCGCCCTTTCGCCGGTCTTCTCCGACGAGTATATGCGGGGCACCGACGCGTTGATTCTCACGTCAAAGCTGGGCAAAAGGCAGTGTGCCATTGCGAAGGTGGCTGCGTCCATGCTCTTTGCCGCCATCCTCGCCGCGGTGATCATTTTGATCAACTGGCTGCTGATGGTGATCTTTTTCGGCACAGAGGGGTGGGACGCAAGTATCCAGGTGGCGTCCATAGCCTTTATGGAAGTGCCTTACGCACTGACAGTAGGACAGACCGTTGTCTTTGGCGTGCTGCTGTGGTCTGCCGCCACACTTGGTCTTGCGGGCCTGGTGATGATCTGCTCGTCGGTTGCCAGGACTTCCTTCATGACGCTGATTGTCACGCTGATCGTCTACACCGTGCCGTTGAGCGTTTCAAGCCTCGATTACCAGTGGCTGCAACGGATTCTGGCCTTTATGCCGAGCACCATGAGCACCATCAAAGGGGTGGTCAGCTTCCCTCTCGTCGAGATCGGCGGCGTTACCTTTAACTTCAGCTGGCTGCCGGTGGTGGCGCTGGTTCTCTTCGCGGCGCTGTCCTTTCCGGCCGCCCACAGAGCCTTCCAGAGGAAGATGGCGTGAGGCGGGTTGTGCCTGGGCATTGCCTCTGCGCGCGGGAGTTATCGCAAAAAAATAAAATGAATTGCCACAAAAAAGTAAAATAAATTATCACAAAAAGATAAAATACGTTAGCGTAAAAAATAAAAATTGATTGATAAACCGACCTCCCTGTGACATAATAACAGCAGGGAGGTAATTTTATAGATGAAAAATGAATACTTACCTAGAATTGTAGATAAGCTGCTAGCTCAGCGTTTGGAGGCAGTTGGAGCCGTTTTGCTGGTCGGACCCAAATGGTGCGGAAAGACGACGACTGCGCAGCAGCAGGCGAGAAGTGTGCTGAAGTTGCAGGACCCGGATAAGACAAAGGGGTACCTCGCTACAGCTGAGGTGAAACCTTCTCTGCTGCTGAAGGGAGAAAACCCAAGGCTGATCGATGAGTGGCAGATGGCGCCCGTGCTGTGGGATGCTGTCAGAAATACAGTGGACGAAAGAGGCGAGGAGGGTCTGTTTATTTTAACCGGCTCTACCGTCGTTGACGAAACTTCTATCATGCACTCTGGAACAGGACGAATCTCCAGGCTGGTCATGCTGCCCATGAGCCTGTTTGAATCAAGGGAGTCTAACGGGGCGGTTTCTCTTGCAGCGTTGTTTAAGGAGCCGGAGCTTGACATAGATGGAGTGATGAGCGAACTGACGGTGGAGGCGTTGGTCTTTGCGGCGTGCCGGGGCGGCTGGCCCTCCAGCTTGAAGAAAAAGACAGAAAAGGCTGCTTTGTTTGAGGCAGAGAACTATGTCAACAACATCTGCGATACCGACGCGGGAGCAGTGGACGGCACAAGACGGAATCCGGAACGTGTGCGGGCAGTATTGCAGTCCTATTCCAGGAATATCTCTACTTTGGCATCGGACAAAACGATTTTGCAGGATGTTGCCGCAAGCTACAGTGATATTACTGCACCGACCCTGGCAGCCTACCTGGACGCTTTGGAGAAACTGTACGTTATCAGTGATATTCCAGCCTGGTGTCCTTCCATCCGTTCCGCAACAGCCATGCGCAGCGGGCGGAAAAAGGAGTTTATCGATCCTTCCATTGCTGCAGCGGCATTAGGCCTGACGCCAGAGAGGCTGCTTTTGGATTTGAATACCTTTGGGTTTATTTTTGAATGCCTGTGCATTCGCGATCTGAAGGCTTATTCCACTGCCCTGGGAGGTCATGTTTCCTACTACCATGACCGCTACGGCCTGGAAGCAGACTGTGTACTGCATCTGGCTGACGGAAGATACGCACTGATTGAATTCAAGCTGGGAACCAGCGGAATCGAGGAAGGTGCTGAGCATCTGCTCAAATTACAGGAACTGATCAAAGCAGCGCAAATCAGGGAGCCTTCTTTGCTGATGGTGATCACCGGCGGGGAAATGGCTTATACAAGAAAAGACGGGGTGAAGATCATTCCGATTGGAACATTGAAAAACTAAGAGAGGAAGGATGACAATTTATGAATAAACCGACTTTGATTATCATGGCCGCAGGTATGGGCAGCCGGTACGGCGGGCTCAAGCAGATCGACCCGGTCAGCGACAAAGGTGAGATTATCCTGGACTTTTCACTTTACGACGCCATGATGGCGGGGTTTGAGAAGGTCATTTTTATCATCAAAAAAGAAAACGAAGGGGATTTTCGGGCTTTGATCGACGAAAGAGCCGGGAAACATCTACAGGTGGAGTATGCATTTCAGGAGCTTACTGATATTCCCGCAGGCTACCAGGTTCCGGAAGAGAGAAAAAAACCATGGGGGACCTGCCATGCGGTACTGAGTGCACGAAAACTCATAGACGGGCCGTTTGCGGTCATCAATGCGGACGATTACTATGGACCTGGGGCTTTTCAATCCATCTACGACTACTTAGCGACAGCAAAAGACGATGAAAAATATAGATATTGTATGGTAGGGTATCTGCTGGAGAACACATTGACGGAAAACGGCCATGTAGCCCGGGGCGTCTGCGAGGTTTCCCATGACGGCAAACTACAGGACATCGTAGAGCGGACAAAAATCATGTGGCGCAACGGGGAAATCGCGTATACGGAGGATGAAGGTGATTCTTGGTATCCGTTAGCGGAAGGAACGACCGTATCCATGAACTTCTGGGGATTTACAGAGTCCTTTGTCAGAGAGATGGAAGCGAGATTTCCAGCGTTTTTGGATAAAGCGCTGATGGAGAATCCGCTGAAGGGAGAATATTTTCTGCCGGGCGTTGTAGATCAACTGATCAAAGAAGATAAAGCATCTGTCAAGGTGCTGCAGTCACAAGACAGGTGGTACGGCGTCACTTATAAAGAAGACAAGGAAGGCGTGGTCAACGCCCTGCAGTCCATGAAGGACAAGGGGATTTATCCGGATAAGCTGTGGAAATAAGAGAACAAAAGATAACGGACAGCAACTTGCTGTCCGTATTTATATACTGTCATTAAAAGGGATTTGCTTCGCTTAAATTGTCATATCGTATACATAGAACTCCAACTCTCCTTTTTGCCCTCTCATATTGACGAACTGCTTATGCTGCTGCTGACGTTTCATCCCCTGGTGTTCGTAGAATCCAAAATTGCAGCTGGTATCTGTATATAAATAGAACTCTTTGATACCCTCGCCCTGCATATAGTCCAGCAGACATTGGAACAGCTTTTTTCCAATGCCTAACCCCCTGCATTCTGGAGATAATGCAAACAGGGAAATTTCGCCCTTGTAATTTTTGTTGCAATTTTTCAGCAACCGGCTGTCTATGCCGTCGACACCTTTATAAAAGTTTAAAATATCGCGCCCCTCTTTTGAAAGCAGCAGCTGAATGATAGCGCTGGACTGCCGCAGACGGTATTTTAACGGACAATGGTGCGTTGCTATATTTTTGCCTAGTATTAAACCAGCAGGAATGCCGTCTACCTCTGCGACTCTCGCATAAGTTTGGTTCGCGAGGCAGGTTGACAAATATACTTTCGCCAGTTTTTCTGCCGCTTTAGGCGTGGCGAATTTATCGTAATTCCAAGTTTTTCTGATTACATTTTCTAATGCCTTAAAATCCGCTTTCCTCAATTCTCTTAATATTATCTTACTTGCCATTTCTCTATCCTTTCTATCTCTTTTAGTTTGGTATATACTAATGGTAAACTATCTAGTTAGTGTAAAGTCAAGGAGGACTTTTTGTGAAAAAAGAAATGATAAAGCTAACGATTGCTCAATTTGCAAAGCTGCATAACGTAAACAAGAGGACATTGCATTATTATGATCATATCGGCTTGTTTTCCCCGGCGTATAAAGGCGAAAACGGATACCGGTATTATGATTACTCGCAAAGCATAGATTTTGAATTTATACGAATGCTAAAAGAAATCAATCTCAGCATTGAGGAAATTAAACAATTTGTTCATTCCTTTGATGAAGAGGATTTCCTGCAGACAATCGTGTATAAGCAGAAGGACATTGATGAAGAAATCAAAAAGCTGAAGAGGGTGAAGGCTGTGCTGGCACAGAAACAGGAACAGCTTTTGCTCTGTCGGCAGATTACGGACATGGAAATACAAATGGTTGAGCAGAAAGCTGAGTATTTACGGACTGTTCCGTATCAGTTCGAAGACGATGACTTTATGAACGTGTTTCAATATGTACAAGACACATGGGCGCCCGAACAATACCGCGCAGGCGTTGGCAGCTATATTTCCTTAGAAAAAGTTAAAACAAAGCAATTTGACAAATATGATGGATTATATTCTCCGGTCATGAAAAGTGAAAGGAAGGAAAACGTCATGATAAAACCAAGCGGATTGTATCTGTGCGGGTACTTAGAAGGCCCATGGGGCAGACTGCCTGCGTTATATGAAAAGATGTTTGACTACGCAGATAAACGACAGCTTCATTTAACCGGCTATGCTTTTGAACGGGGGATCAATGACTTCACCATTGCCAGTGAAGACGAATACATTACACAGGTTGCCATTAAAATTAAAGATGCTTCTGATTGATACTTGAAAAGGAGGTCTAGAAAACTTTGTAAAAAATGTACTTGCATTTATTACTTGATATGTGTATAATAATAAGGCGTGTTTAGACGCAAGATCTCTGCATAAGCATAGGGCTTATGCCATTTAGTCCACAGGGAGGTGAAACAGATGACAAATTATGAAGTTATGTTCATTCTCGATCCTACTTTAGAAGAGGAAAAAAGAGAAGCTACAATCGAAAAGGTTAAGACAATCATTGCTGCTGACGGAGAAGTCGGAAATGTAGATGCTTGGGGAATGAGAAAACTTGCTTATCCAATCGAAAAGAAGTTCGAAGGTTACTATGTTGTAATGGATTTCAAAGCAAGCACAGAATTACCTAAGGAATTGAACAGAAGAATGAGAATCTCTGACGATGTAATGAGACACATCATCATCAACAAAGACGCAAAATAGGAATGGGGTGTAGTTTAGAATGAATAGTGTTGTACTAATCGGAAGACTTACCCGAGACCCGGAAATCAGATATACTGCTGGCACACAGATGGCTGTAGCGACCTTTACTGTCGCTATTGACAGACCGGTTAGATCTGGCGGCGAAAAGCAGACAGACTTTCCGAGGGTAACTGTATTCGGCAAACAGGCCGAGAACTGCGAGAGATATCTGGCAAAAGGCAGACTCGTCGGTGTTCAGGGAAGAATCCAGACCGGAAGCTATCAGAACAAAGACGGCGTCACTGTTTATACGACCGATGTTGTAGCAGACAGAGTAGAATTTTTAGAGTGGGGAGACAGGCCGTCAGGCGGCAGTTCTGCTCCACGACAGAATACATCTTCAAATTATGGCGGCGGCAATGCCGGTGCCAGCGCTCCGAGAGGCAATGACATGCCTGAGGAGATGCCGGATTCATTCCAGGCAATCGATGAAGATGTTCCATTCTAAGGAAAGGAGATATGAATCATGATGGATAGAAGACGTGGCGGCATGAGAAGAAAAAAAGTATGCCAGTTCTGCGCTGATAAGACAGAAGCAATCGATTACAAGGATGTTGAGAAGCTTAGAAAGTACATTACCGAAAGAGGTAAGATTCTTCCTAAGAGAATCACTGGAACTTGCGCTGTACATCAGAGAGAAGTAACGACAGCGATCAAAAGAGCCAGAATCGTTGCGCTGCTCCCATACGTTGCAGACTAATTTCATAAACGTAAATTAAAAGACTTTCCCAATTGGGAGAGCCTTTTTTAATACTATTATTTTCTAAAAATATTACCAAATCATGGTCGGAAGACCCGTCTGGATGCCAAGCGGTTATTTGTCGGTTATTTATTGAAATTTCAACATTTCTATTGATTAAAAGCCTTTACGGATGCGAATAAAAAAGGTAAAATAACAATTGTTAAATTATTGAAGAATTTGTAAATAGATATAGAGCAATTGTAGGCAAGGGAGAAAGAGTATGTTGAAGAAAGGTAAAAAAATATTAGTAGTGTTACTGGCAATGAGCATCGTGTTGGGCGGTGTCAGCCAGGTTGCTTTGGCGGAAGAGCCTGGAGACAATGACCTTGGTGCTGGACCAAACATCGTTGAAAACGGCGATGATGGCACTATAGAGGGGGACGGCGAATTGATTGACGATCAAAACCCAAGCGGTGACGATATCGTTGATTCTGATCAAAATGAAGAAAACGGCGGTTCCAATGAGGGGCAGCAACAACCGGCAGAAGGTGAGAACGAGGACGATGAGCAGGAAGTCATAGGCGATCTGAGTAAATATCTTGATGGATTCAGATTTTATAATACGGATACAGATATAGATTACGACACAGAGAATACAGTAAGGGACGGGGATTCTGTCGGAATTGTGTTCACGTTTCATATAGATAGTGCAAATGATGCCGATATAAAAGACGGGTCTGTGTTTACGTTGCCGGCGCTGCCTTCTAATATCGAAATTGAGGATAGTAAAATCGGCGTCTCTCACTCGATGGATGAGAACAATATTGCTTCTTGGCAGATTAATCAAAACAGAGAAATTGTTGTGACTTTTGGAGATGGCGTAAATACACATTATAATAATATCAATGGCCGAGTTGAAATCTACTGTACCGCCAGTATCATTGATGAGAAAACTGAGACGATTCATTTTGATCTGGGTGAGTATAACGCGCAGGGAAAAGACTTTGTTATTGTTTATGTGCCTGCAGTGAATACACCGGAAATAAAAGTGACGAAAGATGGAAAGCTGAATAAAAATGCAGGAACCATCACATGGACCGTTAAAGCGACTGCGAATACTAATGATCGTTTTGCATCGTTGGCAGGTTATCAGATTAGAGATACCTTTAACAAAGAGGAATTGACACTGATAAAAGACAGTGTTACGGTGGATGGCATATTTGTAAATGTTACTGATATTGAAGAAGGTGGGTTTGAATACACCTTTGATAAAAGCTTTGATAAAAAAGAAGCGGTTATCCAGTATCAGACAAGCGTGAACCCCGAACTTTTTGCATCTGAAACAGAGAAATCCGTGGGAAATAAGGTGAAGCTGACTATGGCAGGAGAAGAAGTTTCTGTAGAAGCAAATAAAAGCATTCAGGTAACCGACCTTTACTTGTGGAAAAACAAGGGAGGAAAAATGTCCTACGATGCAGCGACCAACACATTCCTTCTGACTTATCATGTACCTGTGAGATATTCGACACAGCTTGAAAAGGTGCAGGTGGTAGACGTAATTCAAAATCTCAAAGATCACTTAGATGCTGCCGATTACACAAGTGTAAGAGTTTCTTATGGTTCCGACGAGGCACCAGGAAATGACAGCGCGTGGACAGTATTAAAGCAAGGTGAAGACTACACGATAGATGCAAGCAAGAAGCTGACCATCAACCTTGATACAACATACAGTGAAGCGCTGATTGAGTACACTGTTAGAATCAACGATGCAAAGGCTCTGAGCACAGTAAAGAATTATACCAACTATCGCATTCACAATACGGCTTATCTGTATTTAAATGGTGGAGAAAAGGCTGTGAAAAGCGATTATGAGAATTGGGATATTAACATCGGAAGTGGTGATCAGATTATCACATTCAATAAAACAGGTACATTCCGAATGGCAGATAAGATTTATGTTATAGAAGATGGAAAATACCTAATTGACTGGAACATCAAAATAAACAAAGCAAAGAAAGATCTGCAAGGCAAGATTACAGTAACTGATACAATCGGAAAAGGTCATGTACTGGATGAGAAGAGTGTCAAGTTTGTAGACGAAAAAGGCATAGAATATACAGAACTGGCTACCTCCGTAAATAAGAATGATTCAGGCGCAGTCGTGTTCACCATTGAGGGATTAGGCGCTAGAGAATGCAATATCAGATATACGACGAAAGTTGATGATTTTACTCATAACGGAGGAACGTTTAAAAATGAAGCGGTACTCCACTATGAGGGAATAGAAGACGAAACGATTAACGGTACTGTGACGATTGATTACAAGAACATCATTCAAAAATCAGGTTCTTATGATGCAGAAAAGAGTGAGTATGATGGAAATAGATACTATAACTGGAAAATCGTAATAAACAACATGGAGAATAAGTTTGTTTTGAATCATCTCAAGATGACCGATACACTTCCGAAAGATCACAAGCTAGTCAGTGGCAGCATAAAAGTTGACGGTGAAACCATAGGAACAGAGCGAAGTGACAGCGAGCCATACTATACGATAAATGAAAAAGGTTATCCAGTCGTTCATTTTCCGGGAACAGTGAAAGAAACGAAGATTGTAACCATAAGCACTTCTACTGATACGAAATTGGATGGCATCACTACAATTGAAACAAAAAATGTAGGTCACATTTCCGCAGACGAGTTCCAGTCGGACTTGCGGTCAACAGGAACAGTAAAGGTGAACTATACACCAAAGTTGGTTAAGAAGACGGACTATAAAAACGGTGAGACGGTAAACTGGGAAATTGCCATCAATGACGGAAGCAATAATTCCTATATTACAAAACAAAATGCGACATTGATCGATGAACTCCCTCCGGGGTTAGTTTACGAAGAGGGAAGTGCAAAACTGCTGAAGAAAGACGGCTCTGTGGTTGACGGTTTAGTTGCCAACTATGAAACGTCGAGCAAGACTTTAACGATGACGCTGCCTGATGGGTTAGACTTGGGCAAAGCATATAAAGTTGTGTTTGCAACCACCGTCGTAGAAAATTTAAAAGATATCAGCAACACGATTATCTTTGATGGAACTGCTACGGAAGAAACCATCGCGACTAGCGGCTCCGTAACGCTGAAGAATTCAAGTCTGAATGGAATGATTTCTGGCGATAATATTCGCTTTGCCATTCAGAAAGTGGATGAAAAAACGAATACCCCGTTAAGTGGAGCAAAGTTTGCGATATATAATGCCAAAGGAGAGGAAGTGCAGACGGTTACCAGCGGTGAAGATGGATTACTCGTCTTTGACAAAGGATTGCAGTATCGTTCAGAGTATACCGTGAAAGAGCTTGAGGCTCCAGAGGGCTACCAACTTGACAGCACTCCATATAAATTGATAATTGGAGCATTTGACAAAGCAAAAAATGGTGCAGAAGTTACCTTTAATGAGGAAACAACTATATTTACGAGAAATAGTAATAATACACTAGAAATATACAGTACGATTACTAATAAAGCAGAAGAAGGCAAACCAACACCAACACCAAACCCTGTACCAAATCCAACACCGACTCCGGATCCGGACCCAACGCCAGATCCAAAACCGCTTCCGCCAGACGAGAACTTGGAGGACCCAGAAAAGCCAGGAGATGACGATGTTTTGAGACCGGAGCTTCCAGACGACGAACATCTGGAAATTGAAGAGACGACAAAGAATAAGAAAAAAGACGAAACCAAATCGGCAAACGAGAATCCGGATCTGCCGCAGACTGGTGATAACAGTCAACTGATTCTGTGGATGGTACTGTTAATCACTTCGATGTCAGCAGCAGCGGTCATTATTACCTATAGAAGAAAAGTAGAAAATAAATAGGTGAACGCAGGGGCAGATGTCATATCTGCTCCTGGTTCTTATCTGATGAATTGACTCAAAAGTTTCTGCTCCCCCACTTGACAGGTCAGCGTTCTTTTGCTTTAATATAGTAATGTAATAAATTGAGGCGTGTTTGAATATAGACAAAGAGGTAGCATAATGAAAATCATTAAAAAATCAAAAGAAAGAACTGCAGAGGACAATCGTACCCTCCGTGACACGGTGACTGAAATCATAGATAACGTATGCGCGAGGGGAGACGAAGCATTACACGAGTACAACCAGCGCTTTGACGCATGCAAAAGAGAACTATTGCGTGTCAGCCGAGAAGAAATTGAAGAGGCCTATGATCAGATGACGGATCAGGAACTTCTGGACCTGAAAGAAGCGAAGGCAAATATTGAGGGTTTTGCGACGGCGCAGCGAGGAACCGTAACGGAACTGAAAAATTATTCCCCACAGCCCGGCATCTATCTCGGCCATAGAATTATTCCGGTGTCTTCCTGTTGCTGTTATGTCCCGGGAGGTGGATATCCTCTCTACTCCACTGCCCTGATGCTGATTACACCGGCAAAGGTGGCGGGAGTTACAAGAGTAGCAGCCTGTTCGCCGACGGTCAGCGGCACGTCCAAGATACACTATAAGACCTTGGTTGCGATGGATTTAGCGGGGGCCGATGAGATTTATGCGGTAGGTGGTGCCCAGGCAATCGCGGCATTTTCTTATGGAACAGAAGAAATTAAGCCGGTAGACATGATTGTCGGTCCGGGTAACAGGTATGTAACGGAGGCAAAGCGTCAGTGTTATGGACAAATCGGTATTGATTTTGTCGCTGGACCGAGTGAGGTACTGGTCATTGCCGATGACAAAGCTGACAGCAAAACCATTGCGGCGGACCTGCTGGCTCAGGCAGAACACGACCCGAATGCAAAAGGAATCTTAGTGACCACAGATGAGGATTTTGCGAAAAAGGTAATGGAAGATGTTGAAGAAGAACTAAAGACTCTCTCTACGGCAGGAATCGCCAAAAAATCCTGGGATGATTACGGTGAAATCCTCGTAGCGACCTCCCTGGAGGAAGCTGTCGCCATATCAAATGATTATGCGCCGGAACACTTAGAAGTCAACATTGAGAATCCGGATGATATTATTGAACGGCTATATAACTACGGGTCATTATTTATCGGCGGAAATACTGCAGAGGTTTTTGGAGACTACGCTTCCGGAACGAACCACACTCTGCCAACAGTAAGGGCTTCCCGCTACACTGGCGGCGTCTGGGTCGGAACCTTCTTGAAGACCTGTACGCATCAAAGTATGAGTATGGAAGCGTCAAAAGCAATCTCCCCTCTTGTAGCCAGGATGGCATATGGTGAAGGCCTGGAGGGGCACGCTAAGGCCGCAGAAGCGAGGAAATAGTGATTGAAAACCGGTGCTTTGTAATGGGATGTGGATACGGGATATTGTTTTATGATGAACCTATTTCTGACCCTTCTCGATTCTGAGGAGGAAAAGAGTAAATTTGAAAAAGTATATGAGAAATATAGAAAGCTGATGCACTATGTAGCGAAAGGCATTCTTACTGACGACCAATTGGCAGAGGACGCAGTACAGGAGGCCTTTTTTCGCATTGCCAAAAATTTTTACAAGGTGGGTGAAATTGATTGTCCCCAAACTAAAAATTTCGTGGTTATTATAGTTAGAAACGCGGCACTGACGATTGCAAAAAAGGAAGAGACGGCAAGTTCTATAGAGGATATTGACTCGCTGTCCGATGGTGAAGTGCGCCAAGATGACAGCACCTTCGAAAAGGTCGAGATCAGCGAATTAATTGGTGAAATTCTCAATTTGCCAGAGACTTACCGATATCCATTGTATCTGTATGGCGTGTACGACTATAAGATGGCAGAGATTGCAAATCTGCTTGGCATAACGACGGAGACTGCAAAGAAAAGAGTCCAGCGTGGACGGCAAATATTAAGGAATAACCTGGAGAAAGGAGTGTGAGGCAGATGGAAAAGCAGCTGCGAGCTGCGTTAAGTGAGGCGATGAATCAAGAGTTTGACTCTGTTCCAGATGTTGATGATTTAAATCATCTGTACACTTTTTCTGACCATTTTCAAGCAGAAATGAGGCGGATATCCAGGCTTGCTGAAAGAAACTATGTTAGCGTGGGCAGACACCGAATCAGAAGGGCGGCAGCGATGGCGCTAATTGCAGCGATGATTTTGGCCGCGGCAGCTGGTGCTGCTGCTATCCGTAGACCTATTGTTCAGTGGTTTACGCAGAATAATGAAGTGGAAGGATCTTTAGATGTCTCTTTTGAAGTCGACGACCCTGACGGTTTGACCAAACAGTTTACTTACGTCAAGCCAGGAGTACCTGGGGGGTATAAAATCATCTATGAGGACAAAGTTGATGGACAGCAGTATTCTATTATCTATCAAAATGAAGAAGGAATGGAAATCTCATATCTTCAGACTGGTGATATTGAGGGTATGGGTCTAGGTCTGGATAACGAGACCGGCGACCTGCAAGAGACCGAAGTCAACGGCTACAAGGGCTACTCCTATTCCAGCAAAGATAACAACAGCCTTATATGGTCAAACGGCATCTATCTCTTTAATATAGGAGGAACTTGCTCCATGGAGGTCATCCGGGAAATGGCAGAAAAAATAAATTAAGATGAGAAAAGGAGCGATGAAGCTGCTTCAAATGAAAAACCCCTGTGAGATTGAAAAATCGCGGCAGGGGTTTCTGATTTTTGAATTGATTTGCGCTTTGCGGTTCTTATGGACTGACAGTCACTGTCAAAGTTTTCGACACCGTCTGATAAGGTGTGTACTGGTTTTTCACAGAATACTGAATCTTGTACTCGCCAACCTGGCTAAAGACATAGTTCTTAGCGGCATTTTGACTATAGCTGGTGTATGTTGTTTCACCAGGCGCTTGAATGGCAATCTTAATGCGGCTCGTAACATCTTTTCCGTTGTGCCTTGCTGTTACTCCCTCAAATGCGTTGCCGGCACCTTGAGCAACCGTCTTGTCACCTGGAACTGTCAGCACGGGGTCGGCATTGACCGCTCCCTTTTTGGAGGTGATCGTAATCGTCTTTGTTGCGGCTTTATACGGTGAATACTTGTTTTTTATTTGATACTTTATACGATATGTTCCTGTTTTACTAAAGACATAGTTCTTGGCGCTGGCATAGGAATAAACTTTATATTCGCTGCTGCCGGGCGCTTTGATATATGTTTTGATAGCGGAAGTTCTGCTGGCAGAAGCCTGCTTTGCAGTCACTTTGCCCAAAGCGTTCTTGTCTCCCCAGGTCACGGTACGGTTTTTGGCTCCCGAGATGACAGGTGATTTCAAATTGTCGACCACCTTGATTTTGATGGTCTTGGATGCTGATTTGCTATAAGGATCGTTAACTGTATAGGTGACCTTATATGTGCCCAGCGATTTGGTGGAGAAGGATGCTTTGAGATACTTCTTCTTAGCTGATGAGTATTTCAGCACTTTACTGACCTTTATTCTGGACTTCAGATTCATAAAGGTATTGGGGTCCTTTGCGTTCACATAGGATTTCAGATCGTACTTGCTGCCGTACTGCACATTCAGCTTTTTCTTTGACGATACAGTGATTACTGGTTTTCGCATAATAAAGTACGGGTTTGCCGAATCGGGATCTGTTGGGTCCCAGTAGGCATAACGGCTCTGGGATACTTTGATCGGTTTGGGTTTTCCCAGCGGTCCTGAGGTTGAACTCCTGTAAACCGTGACCTTGGTTCCTACTTTGCAGTTGTTGTAAATCCATTTTGCATCCATGACAGAAAGCCTGATGCAGCCATGGGAAGCGGCGTTTCCCAGCAAGTTGAACTGACTCGTTACTTGTGTGTTTTTCTTATAGCATTCTTTATAATACACTGAATGGAACAAGATATCTCCAGTGATGTGTGTACAATATTGACCATAGACATCGTTCATCAGTGCGCCCCAGCGCCATTTCCCCTGTGTATAAAAAGTCCCTTTTGGTGTGGTGCCGCCGATTCCAGTAGAACAGAGCATCGCTCGGACTGGCTTCCACTTGCCGTCAACCTTTTTATAGGCGGTAACGACATTTCTCTGTTCGTTAACCTTCAACCAGTATTTGCCCGTGTATGTAGCTGCATCTGAGATTGTAACGCTGCTAAATACAATGGAAAACACCAATGTCAGGATCAGCAGTATGCTGAGTGTTTTTTTCCTTTTCATCATCTCTTTTTCCCCTATTTATATTTGTGTTTTTTCTTTGCGGCATCGTATTGCTTGCGCAATACTCCTACGCTCGCTCCACTCACTTCGCTGTCCGTTTTGCCAGCCAAGCAAGCTTGGGGCAAAAAGGCAACGCCGAAAGATCGTGGAACCATTATACCACGGGTAATCCTTTGAAAACAGAATTGTAACGCGTGATTCAATGGTTCCTTCCTTACGGCATCGTATTGCTTGCGCAATACTCCTACGCTCGTTTCACTCACTCCGCTGTCCGTTTTGCCGACCAAGCAAGCTTGGGGCAAAAAGGCAACGCCGAAAGATTGTGGAACCATTATACCATGTGCATTCCTCTGAAAATACAATCGCAGCACATGATTCAATGAACGCTTCATTACAGCGAAGCTGTAGAATCGTTGCGTTTATTATACCATGATGATACCGCTAGAAGCAGAATCCAACGTCATGATTCAATGGTTCCTTCTCTGCGGCAACGCCGAAAGATCGTGGAACCATTATACCATTTTTGCCCTAGTTAGAATATAGGAAAAATCGAAATAAACGACGGACTTTTGCATAATTATTTAAATTTCCTTTTGGGATTATTTGGGCAGATCGTCTCAAGTATTGTATTTTTAATAATACAATACGGTTCGTATTGAAAACCGTTCCTGTCCAGTATTTTCAATTGATTGACTGATAATTAAATTGTATTTAATAAATATACATAATAAAGTGATAACGCGATAAAGTTTTAAAGAGGGAAAATAAAAGGAAAAAATAGTAAAGAATTTTCTGAAATTACAGCCAGAGCGCTGATATTTTTAACTTTTTTAGTAAAAAAGTATGGAGTTATTTTCTGAAAAATTGTATAATATTAGTTATCGAAAAAACAATGTGATTGGTTAGTTATTATGCATATTAATGTATAAAAATTCAGAAGAAATGGAGAGATTACTATGGCAGTTGTTATTAATGGACGTGACCTCACAATTGAGGAAGTTATTCGCGTTTGCCGCGGAAATGAAAAAGTAGAAATCGCCCCTGAGGCGCAGAAAGCAATACAGAAGGCAAGAGATTATATTGAAAAGAAACTAGAAGAAGGAGCAGTCATTTATGGTTTGACCACTGGTTTTGGTAAATTTGCCAATGTATTGATTTCTAAAGAAGAAACTGCAGATTTGCAGAAGAACTTAATTATAAGTCATACCTGTGCTTTAGGCGAGCCATATCCACAGCAGTATGTGAGGGCGGCAATGCTGCTTCGCTGCAATGCCCTGTCAAGAGGTAATTCTGGAATCAGACTGTCTACCGTACAGACTCTGGTAGACATGCTGAACGCTGGAGTGCATCCGGTCATTCCAAGAAAGGGTTCCCTTGGCGCGTCGGGCGATCTGGCTCCGCTGTCTCACATTGCCCTTGGCCTGATTGGACTGGGCAAAGTTGAGTATAAGGGAGAAACTGTGGACGCAGCAGAAGCCATGAAAGAAGCTGGCATTGTTCCGGTAGAGCTGGCAGCAAAAGAAGGCCTGGCCCTCAACAACGGAACACAGATGATGACTGCAGTTGGTGTCAATGTACTTTGGGACGCTATGCGTCTGCTCAAAGTTGCAGATATCGCCACAGCCATGACTGCTGAAGCCTTACACGGAATAACCAAGGCATACGATCCAAAGGTACAGGAACTGAGAGGGCATGAAGGTCAGAAAATTGTGGCAGAGAATTTACTTGCTTTATTAGAAGGTAGTAAGAATGCCTTTGACGTGCAGCCGACAAAAGTGCAGGATCCATATTCCCTCAGATGTATCCCGCAGGTACACGGTGCATCAAGAGACGCGATCAAATACGTATACGATGTCGTTTCTAAAGAAATTAACGCGGTTACAGACAACCCGCTGGTATTCCCAGACGAAGACGAAGTTATTTCAGGCGGAAATTTCCACGGACAGCCGATGGCCCTGGCCTTTGATTTCATGAAAATGGCTATTTCCGAGTTAGCTGATGTTTCTGAGAGAAGAGCCGAGAGACTGATTAACCCAGCCCTTTCCGAAGGTCTGCCTGGCTTCCTGACAAAGCATGGCGGTGTCTGCTCTGGCTTTATGATCGCTCAGTATGCGGCTGCTTCGATGGTGTCAGAGAACAAAGTCTACGATCACCCTGCCTGTGTGGACTCGATTCCGTCCTCCGGAAACCAGGAAGACCACGTATCTATGGGCACGACTTCTGCTAGAACGGCGGCCATGGTTCTCGACAACGCACAGAAAGTCATCGGTATCGAGCTTGCATCTGCCGCACAGGGCATCTGGCTGAGAGAAGAAATCGGTGAAAGCAAGGTGGGTAATCTGGCTCCAGCGACAAAGGCGGCGTACGATTACATCAGAACCTTATCCGATCCAATCGATCAGGACATCATCATGCACGATGAGCTGGTGAAGTTTGACGAGATGATCAAAGATAACAGCCTGCTCGAAGCAGTGGAAAAAGTTGTAACGTTAAAATAAACAATTATGGTACAATAAAATAAGAAATTTCACAGAGGGAGGATTTAAGATGCTAGATAATAAAACAATTGCAGGTGCTATGACCATCAAACTTGATGCAGAATATCCTGACTATCCAAAGTTTGAAGAAGGAATCAGAAGAGCACCGGATAGAGGGTTCAGACTGACCAAGGAACAGACGAAGCTTGCGCTGAAAAATGCACTTCGTTACGTGCCGGAGGAACTTCATGAGAAGCTGGCTCCGGAGTTCATGGAAGAACTGACGACGCGCGGCAGAATCTATGCATATAGATATAGACCGACAGGCAGAATGTACGGAAAACCAATTGACGAATACAAGGGTAAATGCCTCGCTGGCAAAGCGTTTCAGGTTATGATCGAAAACAACCTGGACTTTGATGTTGCGCTTTATCCTTATGAACTGGTTACATACGGTGAAACTGGCCAGGTCTGCCAGAACTGGCTGCAGTATAGATTGATCAAAAAGTATTTGGAAGAGTTGACAGAGGACCAGACTCTCGTAGTAGAATCAGGTCATCCTCTCGGACTTTTCCCATCAAAACCGACGGCACCGAGAGTCATTATCACCAACTCCATCATGGTTGGTCAGTATGACAATCTGGATGATTGGGAAATCGCAGAGGAAATGGGTGTTGCCAACTATGGACAGATGACGGCTGGCGGCTGGATGTACATTGGACCGCAGGGCATCGTCCATGGAACTTTCAATACCATCCTCAACGCAGGCAGAAAGTATTTGGGCGTGGCGGAACAGGGAGACCTGGCAGGACATACCTTCGTATCTTCCGGCCTTGGAGGCATGAGTGGCGCACAGCCAAAGGCGGCAAATATCGCCAATGCAGTTGGTATTTTTGCAGAGGTGGATTACTCCAGAATTGAAACGAGACACAGCCAGGGCTGGGTTGACGTGGTCATGGACGATATCGACGAAATTTTCAAGACAGCAAACGAAAAACTGGCTGCAAAAGAAAGCATTTCCATCGCCTATCACGGAAATATCGTAGATTTGTTAGAAGCGGCTGTGGAAAAGAACTTCCATATCGATCTCTTATCTGACCAGACTTCATGCCATAACGTATATAACGGCGGATACTGTCCTGTTGGACTGACTTTTGATGAGAGAACGGAACTGCTTCACGAAGACAGAGACCTGTTCTGCAAGAAAGTTGATGAAACCTTGCACAGACATTACGATGCGATTAAAGCTTTGACAGAAGAAGGAACTTATTTCTTTGACTATGGCAACTCCTTTATGAAAGCGATGTATGACGCGGGCATCAAAGAAATTTCCAAGAACGGCCGTGATGATAAAGACGGATTTATCTGGCCTTCTTATGTAGAAGATATCATGGGACCAGTCCTCTTTGACTACGGCTATGGACCTTTCAGATGGGTCTGCTTGTCAAGAAAACCAGAGGATCTGGAAGCAACCGACAAGGCGGCTATGGACTGCATCAACCCTGAGAGAAGAGCGCAGGACAGAGATAACTGGGTATGGGTGAGAGACGCCAAGAAGAACAAATTGGTCGTCGGTACGCAGGCCAGAATTCTCTATCAAGATGCAGAAGGCAGAAGAGATATCGCGCTGGCTTTCAACAAGCTGGTCAGAGAGGGCAAGTGTGGTCCGATTATGATGGGCAGAGACCATCATGACGTATCTGGCACAGACTCTCCATTCAGAGAGACCTCCAACATCAAAGACGGTTCCAACGTCATGGCGGACATGGCGGTGCAGTGCTTTGCCGGAAATGCAGCCAGAGGCATGTCCCTTTGCGCACTGCATAACGGCGGCGGCGTTGGCATCGGTAAAGCTATTAACGGCGGATTTGGCCTGCTCCTTGACGGAAGCGCGCGAGTAGACGAAATCATCAACTCTGCAATGATGTGGGACGTTATGGGCGGCGTTGCCAGAAGAAACTGGGCAAGAAATGAAAATGCTGTCTCCACATCCGTAGAATATAACAAAAACTACGACGGTAAGGGTCACATCACCATTCCATACATGGCAGATGAAGATCTCGTTGACAAGACTGTGGACGAATTTGTAAAATAAGATATGATAAAATTGGCGAGGGGCTGTATTTATGCAGTCTCTCGCAGTCTGTGGCAAGCGACATGATACGACGCATTCCCAGCCAGCTGAACGCGCAATAAGCTGCACTTCTACGCAACTTTCGTTGCTTTGCTGTCCCATTTTCCATTGCAGCTAATGATGCGGAAAATCGGCAAGCTGAGGAATGCCAGCATAAGGTCTGCCTAGCCGCTCGCTTTGCTTGCGGGGCAGGACCATTAGTACGACAAAATCCACCCAATCGAACATCGCCAGAGGTTCGTTCTCTTGGGGATTTAAAGCATAAGGTCTGCCTAGCCAAAACAAGTTTTGGGGCAGGACCATTAGTACGACAAAATCTACCCAATCGAACATCGCCAGAGGTTCGTTCTTTTGGGGATTTAAAGCATAAGGTCTGCCCAGCCAAAACAAGTTTTGGGGCAGGACCATTAGGAGGAAAAGAAAATGATTTATACACCTTTAACAGAAGCAGCGATGAAGATGGCATATAGAGGACATCACGGACAGACGGATAAGAGCGGCGTTCCGTACATTTTTCATCCTGCCCATATCGCAGAAGAGATGAAAGACGAAGTGACAACCTGTGTTGCACTGCTTCACGACATTCTCGAAGATACCATATACAAAAAAGCTGATCTGGCTGAGAAGTTTCCGCCGGAAGTCGTAGAAGCCGTAATACTTTTGACTCATGGAAAAGAAGATTATTACGATTATATCCGGGCCATCAAAAGCAATCCGATTGCAAAAGAAGTTAAAATTGCTGACTTGAAGCACAATCTGGATGAATCCAGAAATGCACGTTCACGCTCCGTTACCATCTCTCAAAAGGGCTGGTATAAGGAAAAGTATGAGAGAGCCTTGGAAATTCTTTTGGATGAGAAATAATATAGAGGGAAAATAAATGGCGACATTATTAGTGAAAAATATCGGCTGCCTGCAAACGCCAGTTGGCAGTTACAGCCATAAAGGAGAACAGCAGGCGGAGAACCTGAAGCTGCAGGATGCGGCGATCCTGATCGAGGATGGGGTAATCAAGGAAATTACTTCAGAGGGAAATCTCCCGACAGATGCGGAAGAAGTGGACGCAGTGATAGATGCCGAGGGCAATCTGGTCACACCGGGGCTGGTAGAAGGTCACACCCACATGGTCTTCGGCGGTTATCGACAGAATGAGATTCCGCTTAAGCTGAAAGGCGCGGGCTATCTGGATATTCTCAGAGCTGGCGGCGGCATTCTGGACACAGTGCGAAAGACCAGAGCAGCCAGTTTTGAAGAACTATATCAGAAAACGGAAGGTTTTCTCGATGAGATGATGGGATTCGGTGTCACCACTTGTGAAGCCAAGAGCGGATATGGTCTCGATTTTGATACAGAAGTCAAGATGCTGGAGGTTCTGAAAAAGCTCAATGAGGATCATCCGATGGATATCGTCTCCACGTTCATGGGCGCGCATGCGATTCCAGAAGAGTACAAAGACAGGGCGGATGCGTTTATCGACATGCTCTGTGAAAAACTGCTCCCTTATGTAAAAGAACACGATCTGGCCGAGTTTGCTGACGTATTTACAGAGGATTCGGTTTTCAACTACGAGCAGAGCAGGAGGTATTTGGAATGTGCCAAAGGGTACGGGTTTGACTTGAAAATTCATGCGGACGAAATTGAGGCGATCGGCGGTTCTGTGTTGGCTGGGGAAATAGGAGCTGTCAGCTGTGAACACCTGATTGCTATCAATGAAGAGGGTCTTGCTTCCATGGCTGAGGCAGGAACTACTGCCATGTGCCTGCCGGCAACGTCCTTTTATCTGGGAGCGGATTTTGCGCCAGCGAGAAAGATGATTGAATTGGGAATTCCAGTGGCTATGGCATCAGACTTTAACCCGGGTTCCTGTCCATCTCTCAATCTGCAGTTCGTCATGAATCTGGGCTGTCTGAAGTATAAGATGCTGCCAGAGGAAATTTTGACGGCAGTGACGATTAATCCGGCCTGTGCCATCAATCGTGGCGACAAAGTAGGTACATTGGAGCCGGGCAAGAAAGGTGACCTGGTCATCTGGGATGCGCCGAATATGGAAATGTTGTGTTATCGCTTTGGATCAAACTTAGCGTTACAAGTTATAAAGGAAGGGAACTTAGTATAATGAAATTAGTTGATATGCAGGTAAAGGAATATCTCGATGTCTTAAAGTCTGACGCGCCGGCGCCGGGCGGCGGCTCTGTCAGTGCCCTTGCTGGCGCACAGGGCGTAGCGCTGTTCATGATGGTGGCTGACCTGACCCTTGGCAAGGAAAAGTATGCCGATTATCAGGATGTCTGCCAGAATGCAAAAGAAAAGGGCAAACCTCTCTATGAGGAACTGCTGGAGGGAATCGATAAGGATACAGAAGCTTTTAACCTGGTTGCGGCTGCATTTAAGATGCCAAAGGAAACTGATGAGGAAAAGGCTGCCAGAAAGCAGGCCATCGCCGATGGAACCTTAGTTTCTACAGAAGTTCCTTTTAGAACCATGCAGTTGGGTTACGAAGGCCTGATGCTGGCCAAGACCATGATCGGCAAATCTAACTCCAACGCAGCCAGTGATCTGGGAGTTGCAATCCTCAATCTGACAGGATGCATCAAAGGCGCTTGGCTCAATGTGAAGATCAATCTTCCAGGCGTCAAAGACGAAGCCAAGGCAAAGTATTATGCCGAGGAAGGGCAGAAGATGTTTGACGAAGCCGATGGCATCGCTCACGAACTTTACAATCAGGTAGCAGAGAGTTTATAATTTTTTGTAGATAGGAGATTTAAAATGGCACAGATTATTGAAAGTATACCCAACATCAGTGAGGGAAGAAGACCGGAAGTTATCGAAGCGTGTGTGGACCAGATCAGAACTACGCCGGGCTGCACACTGCTGAATTATTCATCCGATGAAAGCCACAATAGAACGGTAATCACCTATATCGGCGATGCCAAAGGCGTGGAAGAAGCCAGTGTGAAACTGGTAAAGAAAGCAGCTGAATTGATCGATCTGACACAGCATACTGGCGAACATCCGAGAATGGGCGCTGTTGACGTTATGCCATTTCTGGCCATCAAAGACTGCACCACAGAGGATTGCGTAGAACTTTCCAAAGTTGTAGGTGCGAGAATTGCTGAGGAAGCAGGGGTACCGGTATTCCTCTATGAATATTCTGCGACAAGACCGGAAAGACAAAATCTGGTCAAAATCAGAAAAGGACAATTCGAAGGGATGGCTGAAAAAGTACAAGAACCTGATTGGGAACCTGATTTTGGCGGCAGAAAGATTCATCCTACTGCAGGTGTTATGGCTGTAGGAGCCAGACCGCCACTCGTCGCATATAATCTGAATCTGAATACCGACGATGTGCAGATTGCCAAGAACATCGCCAAGATTATCAGAGAGAAAGACGGTGGTCTCAAATGCGTCAAGGCCATGGGTTTTGATATTGAAGACGAAGTGACCGGCAAGAAGTACGCACAGGTTTCGATTAACATGACAAACTATGAGCAGACACCACTTTACCGGGTAACGGAACTGGTGAAGGCTGAAGCAAAGAGATATGGCGTAGTCGTCACTGGTACGGAAATCATCGGCCTCTGTCCGATGAAAGCTCTGGTCGACTCCGCAGAGTATTATCTGCAGATAAAAGATTTCGACTTCCGCACACAAGTACTTGAAAATCATATCCTGTAATGATATAAATATAGGGTAGGTAATTTTTGGGTAACAAGGAGCGAAATATGACTGACAGCAATCAATTCTCTAATACATTTTCACTGACTGACGAGATCGCGGACATCATCAGAGATAGAATTCTCAAGGGGGAATATAAGATTGGGGAAAAGATCAAGGAAAATCAGATAGCGACGGAACTGAGAGTGAGCAGGACGCCCATCAGAGAGGCTTTTAAACAGCTTGAGAACGAGGGTTTGATTGACTACATCCCCAATAGGGGCTGCTTTGCCAAAGGCTTTACCAAACAGGACATCGAGGACATCTATGCTGTCAGAAAGGCTCTGGAGATTCTTGCCGTGGAATGGGCAGTCAGCAGGATCACACCAGAGGAGATCGGGGATCTTCAGGATCAGAGCGATCTGATGGAGTTCTATACGACGCGGAAAGACGGACGAAAGGTTCGGGAACTCAACACGGATTTTCACGATATTATTTACAATGCTACAGGCAGTCGTTTTATGGCCCAGGTTCTGCGCTCCTATAAAGAATATATCGAACAGACCAGAAAGGTGCTCTTCTATGAGCAGGAATATCTGGATGAAATTTTTCAAGAACACAAGGCAATACTGGACGCCATCAAAGAAGGAGATGCTGCAAACGCCAAAGAAGCGATGGCAAGACATCTGGATGGGTCCAAGAGAAGAGCACAGGTTGTTTATAAAATAAAAGATTAAAAGGCAGAGGCTGCCTGTACTAAGCCAGGTGAGTTGTCCTCAAAATCTAGTTGAATAAGCATAAACGGCGTAAACATCTATTTTTAGAAATCGTTATGCCGTTTTTTGTTTGCAGGAATGATTTAATGCGGAATACTATTTATTTTTAGGATGTCTATAAACTGCACGTTCGCAAGACGGATGGAACGTGTGATATAATAATGAAAACATTAACAGAGAACAACATCTAGCGAGGATTAAAAGTATGAGTGTAGATTATACTACTGCTTCCGAGATACTGAAGCAGTGGGATTACTTGGAATTAACGGATTCCTTTTGCAGTTATGATACACAATGGAATAAAATCTACAAAGAAGGTGCACTGGAACTCCATTTATTGTTGTCGAATCTTAACTTGCAATCAGAAGTCAATTGGGGCTGGTTCATTTTGCTTGTAGCAAAAACAGGTAAGTGATCTTCTGAGGTGTTAACATTGATCGCAAAGGATTTTGGCTTTGCACACCAAATGTTGTCTATCAATAAGACGTGGGACTATAAAGACGATGGAGGATTTTTATCAAACAAAAAATCAGGCATCAGTTCGTAAAATACAAATCGACTGGCAAACAGTAATATCGTTTTCGGAGTTGGTAAAGACTTTTCCAGAGGATCAACCAATATTTATCCAGTTGACATTCCTGGATATTGCCACTGTTTCCATTTATTACACCCACTGCCTTTTTACCATTTTCATATGATAAAGATGACAGAACGATTTAATCTCCTGCAACATAAGATGATATAGGTAAACATGTATCTAACTATTTGTAGATGTACTGTACCTAACCATATTTATGGGAAAGGATTGAGTTAACATGAAAAACTATACTAATTGTAGCAATTGCGCAGGTTTCATCAATCGTAGTTGTGTTTTTTGCGGCGGTTATGGTTGCAGATACTGTTGTCAAGGTCCGGCCGGCCCACAAGGTCCTCAGGGTCCCACTGGCCCTGCCGGTGACGCAAGTTCCGCCTGTTGTGGTTGTAGTGAGCAACTGAGAAATATAATCCAACAAATCATTGCCCTGTATCCAAATAACGATTTTCTTGTCACTTTGAATAGCGGTGATGCTGTTTTTGGCCGTCCCGGCTCTTTGGTTACAGGACCAAACGGTCGTACTGGAGTATTTGTAGTAATAAATCCCACAAATTTAGAGCAATATCTGTCCATCTGCAGCATCGACACGATTCGGATTGATAATGCAACGTATAATGAGGCCATTGCTTATTTGCCAGAACCAGTTCCCGCTCCGACAGACTGTTGCGCTGATTGCGAATCGACCATTCGCTCTCTCCTGCCTGTTGGAACACCTGACGTTACTATAATCACCAACACTCAAACTCCATCAGTAGGAACGGTTATTAGAAATGAATATGGTATAATCGTACTTGCTAATGAAGCTGAAAACAATATCACCTTTATATCTTCGTGTAGTATAGATCTATTTTCCATCTGAAGCATGTAGCGGGCGGACATAAGTGTCCGCCCGTTATACTGTAAAGGAGGGTATGCAATATGGAAAATGCAGGTTTGGGAGATGATATATGGCTTCTGGCCTGCCATACGCAGATAGTATCTCCCTCTTCCCTTCCATATCCCGAATCAGCTGTAACACTCGATTGAAAAAAACAGCCTTTTTTTATCTGCTCTAAAAATAATATTGGCATGTTATAGGTTTTAACTGTGCATTGCGCATGTGGATATCTTTGATATGTATAAATGCGGCATCCTGGTCCATCTTGCAGAGTTGTTCCTTCCGTGGACGCTAGCTGCCTGCCGTCATAAATGGATCTGACACTTCAGACATGGCCTTTTTGTTTTACGCAGTCATGAACGAACTCAATAGAATTTTTTAATTTCTGTCGAATTTGATTATCGCCATTGCTGTCATACCCATGCATCTTTGCTGTTGCTTGCGGGGCCTCAATCGCAAGTGTTGCACGAAGACTAGGCCATGCAAGCATGACGACAACGCAAAAGACCTATCTCCATATTATTCAAGAGCTGGAGAATCAAGACATGGATATTGTAATGCGCTCTTTATCCGGATTAAGTTAGTACCCTAAGTCATATCCATTTATTTCAAGAGTTTTGCCGTTTTTGTTGAAATACATAGCCATTATATAGTATTATAGAAAGATACTCAAATATATAAAGGCAGGAGAAAACCATGACATACAGCTTTAGCATCATACCAGTTATTGCGCTCCTTTGCTATACCTTTCAACTGATATCTCTTCTGACTGCGAAACGGAACAGCCAGATCGACGGATTTATGGGTCTACTGCTCACAATGATCATATGGACAGGCGGTTCCTGGTTTATGCGGATGGGCTACTGGCCATCCGTTGGTTTTTGGTTTCACGTATCGCTGACCGGCCTTTTGACAATCCCGCTTGCTTTCTTTATCTTTCTGAGAAGATTTATGGAAGTAGAAAAAACCTACCACATTCATCTCTGGTTAGCGGCCATTGTGTTGCTGCTTGTCTTCAACTACAAAACAGAGCTTCTTCTAAAGGCGCCAGAAGTAATCAGCTCCGCGACAGGAGATGCCTATGTATACGACTTCTCATGGCCAGTCATCTTCTTTTTTATCTGTGCGGCAGGCGCTTTGTTTGAATGTGCTAGAATGGCCCGAGAAAACGGCAGCAAGAATGCCTTTCTCAGAAAACAGCTCCAACCGATCTGGCTGGGACTTTTTATGTTAATCATGGGCAATAGCTTGATTCTCTGTCCCCTATTCAAAGGGGTTCCTATCGATATCTGTTCGGGGATATTCATGGCGGGGTGCTTGTATTATGCGCTCTATAAGAAAAGATTATTTAAGTTGGATGCTTTGATGTCGAAGGCAAACTGTTATTGTGTGGCTTTTCTATTTTCTATGTTGATTATATATCGCATCATTCCTGAGTATGAAAAGTTTTTGCTGAAGTCATTTTCCATGTCGGAAACAAAAATTACGATTTTTATTGCTTTTACCGTCAGCGTTGTTACGATTTTAATCTATATGGTTCTGCATCTTATTCTGGACAAAATCTTCGAAAAAGAAGTGAACGTTCAGTCAAAGAGTATCGTAGATTTCAGTAAAAAGATGTCTAACCTTATGAGCCTTGCGGAAATTCTTTCTGAGTTGATGGAGGTCATCGCAGACACGATTTCTTCTGAATATATCTACATTTTTCTGAAGGATGAAAGAGGGGATTTTCAGCTGAAACTGAGCAATGCGAAGCTCTTCGGCGGCTATACGGTGTCTGCCGATACTGACTTTATCCGTCTGCTGAAGGATGCCAACGGTCACATGCTGCTGAAAGACTATATGGAGACTTCTTATTACTGGGACTTGAGCGAGGAGGAGAGGAAGCATCTGCTGGACAGCCAAATTGAGTGCTTCGTAGGTATTGGCGATGAGAAGGGATCTCTCGGCATTATTTTGTTGTCTGCAAAGAGCAATGGGCGTCACTACACGCAGAAAGATGTCAGTTTCCTTTCGTCCATTAATTCTGTGGCCTCTATCGCCATCAAAAACTCCAGTCTTTATGAGACTGCATATGAAGAAGCGCGAAAGGATTATCTGACAGGGGTTGCTAACCGTAAATGTTTCTATGAGACGATGCAGTCCTGCTGCTCGCAGGGAAATTATGCCTTCGGAACGCTGCTGGTGATCAACGTAGATGATTTTAAGCTGTACAACCAGCTTTACGGGGATGAGGCCGGAGATGAAGCGCTGAGAAAAATTGCGCAGATTATACAGACGGAGATTACTGGGGAATGTGTTATCGCCCGGTTCAGTGGAAAGGAGTTTGCCGTTCTTTTGCCGGAGCGTACTACCGATGAGGTAAAAGCCTTAGCGGAGGATATTTCTTTAAAAATAAGAGAGATGAACCACACCGCAGATAAAGCAGGAGAATATGCGCTGAAAGCGTTGACCGTCAGTTGTGGTATTGCGACAGGTGTCTGCCCCCTGGACGATTATCACGAACTGATTAATCAGGCTAATATGGCAGTTTATTATGCGAAACAGGCCGGGAAAAATCGGGTGATGATTTATAAAGAAGGACAGAACGGCAGCGAGGATAAATCCTTTGAGATGACTTACCAGCCGGGGATTTATTCGGAGTATTCTACGACAATCTATGCTCTCACTGCCGCGATTGACGCCAAGGACCACTATACGTTCAGCCATTCTGAAAATGTGGCGTATTATTCGCGAGAGCTGGCAAAGGCGTACGGCATGAATGAAGAAGGGATTAATGTTGTCTATGAAGCAGGGCTCTTGCACGATATTGGCAAAATCGGCATCAACGAGGAAATTCTCAACAAACCCGGCAAGCTGACAGAGGAAGAGTACGAGGTTATGAAGACGCATGTGAGTCTTTCTATCGGCATTATCCGCCATCTGCCATCCTTGGATTACGTAATTCCTGCTGTCATCGGGCATCACGAGCGATATGACGGCCAGGGATATCCCAGAGGCATCGGAGGCAAAGATATCCCGCTTATGGCAAGGATTCTTTGCATTGCAGATTCTTTCGACGCCATGGTATCGAAGAGAAGTTATAAAGAGGAAATGGCTGTGGACAAAGCACTGCATATTATCACAAATGAAGCTGGCCGCCAGTTTGATCCCCAGTTGGCACCGATTTTTGTAAACCTCATCAAGAATAAAACCATAGAAGTGAGGTAGAATCGCTGCTATAAAAATACAGAGCCGATAACTGACAGGTGGAACTGCAGTTACCGGCTCTGTATTTTTGAACTCTTATGATCATTCATGAAGATTCATTGACAACGGAAGGGCTACTTTTTGAAGACCCATTCCAAGGTATCCCCATCCTTCAATATTTTTTCGTTTTCTGGGGTTTTGCACAATTCGCCGTTGATCTTATACTGCCAGTGCCTCTTGGCGGCATAATCTCCGTTGGTTACGCCGTTGATGCCCTGAATGGAAGCATCGGTTGTTTCAACTGTTACAGGGAGCTCGTTGACATTGCAGTAAAGCTGGATTGCGTCCAGCACCGTAGAGTCTTCCTCAATTTTAAAATCAGCTTCTTCCACGTCCTCAATTCCAGACTTTGCTGGATAATCTATACTGAGGGTTATTCTGATTGGATGTACAATTGGTGTCTCTTCCTTTTCCTTTCCACAGCCCGTGATGAGGAAAATAGAAGAGATCAATAACATGCATATTATTAAATTGGTCAAAATTTTCTTTTTCATGTCCGTCTCCTCGCGCTCGGTTAGAAATATTTATACTAGTATAACATAAAACGAAGAAGATTATAACCGCATAGTTAAAAGTAGATCACACATTTCTTCCATGCATTCTTCATCTACATCATAAGCGATTTGACTGTCGATTACTGTCAAAGCAGCGTGCATCTTTGAAAAATTTTCTAAATTACTGTCAAATGGGTTCTCTTCAAAGACGGTGAAATCTGCAATCTTCCCCTGCTCAATGCTGCCAAACTCATCACTTCTGCCGAGGATTTCGGCTGCTTTTGTGGTCAGTTGATCGATGGCATCGCTGACGCTGTGGCAATGGGCAAAAACTGATTCGTTGAGATAATCGGTAGGCCAAGTGGTAATGTAAGGTGCATCTTCTTCTGCAGATTGATCGCAGGCGATGATCAAAGTATTGTGCTTGCATCCTTTTGAGCGGACATAACCAAAGCTGTCTGCTGCTTTGTCAAAGGACTCCTGGTCCAACGCGTCCAGATGAATGTGATAGCCTTTTTCAGCGGCAGCCAGACAGATCGTATCCAGTGCCTCCTGAGAGAAATACGCTTGTTCTTCGTCCTGGTTCAATTCTAATTTCAGATGATCGAAGGTAATCAGACCGCCTAGTTCTGTACAGTTGGTTTTTCCTGTGGAGAGTTTATGTAAGATGAGTTCAGGATTGAGCGGTCTGTTTACGTAGAGGCTGCCTGCAAAACGCTGTTTTATGGAGATGCTTTCGCCGATCATGGCAACCAGGCAATCCTGATAGAGCATGCTGAGATAGTCAGGGGCGCAGAGATTCATCACAGATGTAATTCCTTTGTCCGCAAGATCTTCTTCGCTTTGTAGGACGGATTTTTCAACCTCCTCAAAGTCAAAGGGTGAGAGAAAGTTGAGGATATAATCAGCAGAGATATATTCCAGCCCTTCATCTTCGGCAGCCTCCGTGACCATGTCACTAGCCAGCGTATTGATCCAACAATGGACGCCGCTGATTCCCAGCAGCACAACTGGGCGGTCATGGACTGCTTCGTCCAAAAGTCTGTGAGCGTCCTCGGGATCGTCATAGTCAGAGAGGATATTTTCGTTGTAACCATAGGCAAAGATGACTTCGTTCTCACAGGCTTCTGCATAGTCGGAAACCGCTTCTAAAACTGTGTCCAGATCCCAGACCGGATCGATGGCGAGATACTTGTCCTCAAAGACCTTGAGGACTGGTGTTCCGTGAACGTCGATAAATCCCGGGAACACATATTTTTCTTCCAAATCGTAGACGACAGTGTCCTCCGAGATAATCTCGTCCATGCCATCAAAATCTCCTACGGCCAAAACTCTGCCCTCTCGGCAGGCGACGGCTGAAGCCCACGGAAAGGCTGGATCCTGCGTGTAAATGTGTCCGTTCATATATATGATATCTGCTGTATTCTTTTTTTTGAAAATGCTAAAAGCCATGACATACCTCCTGCTCATTTGATAAAACTATTTTACCACAAAAACGTTTTGTGGTAAACTTGGTATATGAAGATTGAAACATTTGAAAAGACCATAAAGGTCGACGAATTTGTCAAAGGTTATGTCAATGTGGAGGAGTTTTTAGAATGCTGCAAGGCATGCGAAAACTACGAACAGGTGTGGTCCTGCCCCACATATGACTTTGACCCGGTAGACTTTTGGAGAGGGTTTGAAAATCTCTATGTCGTGGGAAAAAAGATGATCCTGGAGGAGGAAGAAAAAGAAAACTGGGAAACTCTCATGACGCAGGTCAAAGAGGATTTGACAGAAACCCTCTACGTTCTAGAAGGACAATATCCCCACAGCCAATCCTTAAGCGCTGGCAACTGCAAGATCTGCGGTGAGGGAAACTGTACGCGAAAAACTGGCGAACCTTGCAGGTACTCAGAAAAAATGAGATATTCTATCGAATCCCTGGGAGGGAACGTTGGATTGACCGCCAGTAAGCTGTTGGGAATCGACTTGCAGTGGATTGCCGAAGGGCAGATTCCCGATTACTTCGTGCTGGTAGGCGGTCTCCTGTACTAGTCGGCAATTTCGCCGATGTTGTTCAGCACCAGTCGCGGCCGGTAAGGGAATTGGTCGATTTCGTCCCGGCTGGTAACGCCTGAAAGTACGAGAATCGGGTCTAGACCACTCTCAACACCGCCGATAATATCTGTATCCATACGATCACCGATCATAGCAGCCTCTTCAGAATGTACGCCTAAAAGGCGGAGTCCTGTTCTCATCATCAGAGGATTTGGTTTCCCGATGAAGTAGGCCTGCTTTCCTGTTGCCATTTCGATGGGAGATATCAATGCCCGGCAGGCAGGAATGATTCCTCTGCTGGAAGGTCCCGTCAGATCAGAATTGGTACCTATTAGTTTTGCGCCTCCCCGGACCAATGTGACAGCCTTGCAGATGGCCTCGTAGTTATAGTTTGGACTTTCGCCGACGATGACATAATCAGGTTCTTTATCTGTAATCGCTACACCGCACTGATAGAGCGCGCCCACCAGTCCCGGCTCTCCGATGACATACGCGCTGCAGTGATGGGTCTGCTCGCTGACGAATTTTGCTGTAGCCAGCGCACTGGTGTAAAAGTGCCGCTCATCGATATCCAGCCCCATCGTCTTTAATTTCAGACGCAGTTCTAAGGGCGTCTGCCCGCTGTTGTTGGTCAGGAATAGAAACTCCTTATTTTCTCTATACAGCCAGTCTACAAATTCTTTTACGCCTGGCAGCAATCGTCCTCCCCAATAGATGACACCATCCATATCACAGATAAATCCTTTTTTTGCTCTTAATTCCTCCATAGCGCCTCCTTTCATTACTCTTATTATAAACCATTAAGGTTAAATTTAGTATCTTGTTTTTGTTAAGACCTTGTATCTTGTGCAAAATATTGTCGAATTTTGTAATTATAATGACAATACCAGTTTACATGGAAATAATCATAAAAGACCTCGAAGGTTTGGATTACAATAAAACTGGAAGCGAGTACTTCGCGCCGAGCGTTTATTTTATTATAGGAGGTAGATTATGACAGAAGCAAAAAAACCGCGTCTTCCCAATAAGTTTGAGGCGTGTATTCCAATCATCGTACTGCTGGGCTTGATGATTTGCAATTACTTATTAGACTGGGGTCAGGACCCCCATATACCGGTATTATTAGCGGCCTGTGCTGCCTGCTTTGTGGGCAAGTTCTGCGGACAAAACTTTAAGTCCATGTTAGCAGCAGGCATCGACTCCATCAGCCAGTCCATGGAAGCATTTTTGATTCTGCTTTTTGTAGGATGTCTGGTAGGTTCCTTTGAATGGTGCGGAACCATTCCAGCTCTTGTGTTTTACGGATTAAAGCTGCTTACCCCGGTTATCTTTTTGCCGGCAGTATGTCTGCTATGCGCCATTGTCGGTTTGTCCCTGGGATCAGCATACACGGTATCTGCGACTCTGGGCATCGCCTTTATGACCATCGGTCAGACCATGGGCATCAATCCGGCATTGATTGCTGGTGCAATTCTTTCTGGTGCCTGCACAGGAGATAAGTTCTCACCATTATCAGACTCCACGAACTTGGCAGCAGCGTCTGCACAGACGGGATTGTTTGACCACGTAAGAGCCATGACCATGACCACCTTCCCTGCGTTCATTTTGGCACTGATTGGATTTACGGCGGTCGCCATCTTCGGGGAAGCCGGCGAATACGATCCTACCATGGTAAACGGGCTGGCAGATGCCATTGAGGGGAATTTTAAGTACATGAGCCCTGTCCTGCTCCTACCTATTCTGGTCATCATCCTCGTAGCCGTGATGAAGATGCCGGCTGTCCCGGGCGTGCTGCTGGTATCGGCGGTAGGCTGTGTATTTGCAGTACTGTTCCAGGGTGCCTCCTTTAATGACTGCATCACCATGGTCCACTATGGATATACGGCAGAGACAGGTAATGAACTGGCTGACACCCTTCTCAACAGAGGCGGGATGGATTCTATGCTGTGGACGATTAATGTAGCTCTGATTGCCATCGGCTTTGGCGGTATCTACAGTCAGATTGGCGCGGTAGAATCTTTACTGGGAAGATTTATCAGGAGAGTGCATACACCGTTCCAGATGGTGCTTACCACGATTCTGACGGCGATGTTCTGTATTGCGACCATGTGCGACCAGTATCTGGGTCTGATTGTACCAGCGGCTATGTACAAAGAAAAATATGACGACTTGGGCCTTTCCAGAAATCTGCTTTCCAGATCCATGGAAGACGGCGGGACTCTGTGGTCACCGATGATCCCTTGGTCATCCTGTGGCGCATACCACTCCAGCATGCTGGGCGTAAGCACGCTGTCCTACATACCGTTCTGCTTTACAAATATACTAAATCCAATCATTTCTATTGTTACAACAGCATGGGGCGGCAATATCCTGTATGCTGATGGAACCTTTACCAACTTCTTTGGCAAACTGAAAAAGGGCAGTCCAGCTGCGGCCCCTGAAGAGGCCCATGAGACGGCGATGGAAAACCTTGCTGAACTGCGGAAAAACGGAACTTATAAATCCCTGGAGTAATTCGGTATGATATATAAAGGCATTATACAGTCGCGTTCACTGTATAGACGAATTTTGATACTGATCGCATGCGCAGTACTGCTATATCTTGAATTTGTGAGAGGACAGTATCTTTATATCGTGCTGACTCTGCTTCTGGTATTGGCGGTATTTCATCATAAGGAACACATTGTGTCGGAGGAGGGTGTAGACATCAAATACTCTCTCTTTGGCATGACGACGACCAACAGGTGGACCTGGGATCAGATTACGGCGGTCCAGCCCGATTATATCAAAGAACGTCCCAATGCAAGGGTTCTCTTTGAAAAAGATGCAGTAATTCGATCCTTTCTGTTTACTGCCGCAGATTGTCAAGCTGTGATGAAATTAGCAGCAAAGATGAATCCGGAGGCATTCGTCGATGATTATACAGCAGAAGAACAGGAACAGATGGCAGAAGAAAAGCGCAAGAAGCAGGAACAGCTGCGTGCGCAGAGAGTCAAGGCTAGAAAAGCTAAGAAGAAAAAGTAAATAGGCGTTACATAGAGAGAGGGCAGATTTTAATCTGCCCTCTCTAATATATTGCGTGCCTGTTCAATTATATTCTTATCACATTTTGTCAGTCTGATAATCTCTGCTTCGCTGATGCCATTCTCCATAAATGCAGGCGAAGTCCATTTCACCTTTACCATAATTATACAGCGCAACGTTCCCTATTGCAACTGCTATTTATGCATGGGCCTTTTTCCCTTCACCTTTTTTGTCTTCTTCTCGGGCTTGCTTTACCAACTCGGCTCCCAGGTGCATCGCTTTGACATTCAGCGCTTCCGTTCCCTTCGGAATGTGGTTGAGCACCGCTTCCTCCAGGGATTTGACAGATGCAATCTGCAGGGCTTCGTTGACAGCGCCGACAGCGATGATATTGGCAGCCATCGGGTTTTTGATCACTTCTCTTGCGGAGCTGAGAATCGGCAGGGACAATACCTCGTGCTTTGCCCGCAGTCTCAGCGGCACGTCGATCTCCTCGTCTACAATGATGACGGTGTCCGAACCAATTTTCTTGGAATATTTGTTAAAAGAAATCTGCGTCAGCGATAAGAGCAGAGAAGGAATTTCCACCTTCGTGTAGTTGATTTTCTTTTCGTCTATGATTGTCTCAGCTTTGCACATGCCGCCTCTGGCCTCCGGTCCGTAGGATTGAGATTGGACGACCTTTTTCCCGTCGAGGAATGCGGCCTCTGCGATGATGATGGTGCCGAGGATGACCCCCTGACCACCGGAACCTGTGAATCTGAGTTGTTCTTTAGCCATTATTTTGCACCTCCAGCTTTGCGAATGATTTCGTCATAGAGTTCTGTATATTCAGGGCGAACCGTGTGGGACATTTCGCCGATGAGGATTTTGCCTTTTAATTCATCAGGCGTCATCTTTTCCGCCTTCTTTATGTCTATGCAGTTCTGCTCCTGCCAGTGCATCATCTGCACTGCGCTGCCTTTCTTGTTTTTACGGCCGTAGTAAGTCGGACAGATGCTGACGCCTTCAATGATTGAAAAGCCTTTGTTCTTGATGCCGTTTTCAATTAGTTTGATCATCTGCGGGACATGGTAGCAGTCGCCTCTGGCCGTATAAGTGGCACCAGCGGCTTCTGCCAGCTTTGGAATATCAAAATCTCCGTCGATGTTTCCGTACGGAGCTGTTGTCCCTTTCTCACCTGTCGGTGTTGTCGGCGAATACTGCCCGCCTGTCATACCGTAGATGCTGTTGTTGAATACGACTACAGTTAAATCTATATTTCTTCTGGCTGCGTGGATCAGGTGATTGCCTCCGATGGCAGTCGCATCGCCGTCACCAGTGATGACGATGACGTGCATGTCGGGCTGTGCCATTTTGATCCCGGTAGCAAAAGCAATGGGCCTGCCGTGGGTGGTATGGAGCGTATTGTAATCCATGTATCCGGCGGCCCGTGATGAGCAGCCGATACCGCTGACGATGCTGACCTTTTCTCTCTCTAAGCCCAGGTTTTCAATTGCCTGGCAGACATCTCTCATCAAAATGCCATGTCCGCATCCAGGACACCAGATATGAGGAAGTCTCTTTGTTCGCATTGTGTTCTGTACTAGTTGGCTTGGCATGTTATTCTTCCTCCTCTACTATTTTTCTGAAGATTTCTTTCGGGGAAATGGTAGTGCCGTTGACCTTGCCGATAAATTCAACCTTCGTATCGCCTTTGATAATTCCCTCCACAGTGAGTAAGACCTGACCGTAGTTGTGTTCTACGACGATGAGCCTTTTCAGCTGTTTTGCACGTTCTACCAGCTCGTGCTCTGGGAAAGGCCAAAGGGTGACCGGACGGAACATGCCGACTTTGTAGCCTTCTTCTCTCGCCATTTCGATTGCACCCTGGACGGCTCTGGTCGTACCGCCGTAGCAGACGATGCCGATTTCAGCATCTTCCATCTCTTCTTCTTCAAACTCCAGAATGCCGCTGTATTTATAAACTTTGATCTTTTCCATCAGTCTTGAACCTTCTTCGCCGGCGATTTTGTTGTCGTTGGTCGGAAAGCCTGCCGCATCATGGAATAAGCCTGTAATGTTGTATAGATTGCCCTTCCCGAAGGAAGTCATATGAGGCACATACTGTCCCTCGCCGAAGGCATAAGGCATGGAACTGATCATGTTGGTATTTCTGTTGTGAATCTCCAGTTCCTCTGTCGGAATCAATTCGCAGCCCTCTCTCATGTGACCGACGATTTCATCCATCAGCAGGATAACCGGAGTTCTGAACCGTTCAGCCAGGTTAAAGGCTCTGACCGTCTGGTTGTATGTATCTTGAACGGAACAAGGACAGATTGCAATGACAGGATGGTCACCGTGCGTACCCCATTTTGCCTGCATTACGTCGCCCTGAGAGGGGGATGTTGGCAGCCCTGTAGAAGGACCGGACCGCATGACGTCGACGATAACGATGGGAATTTCGGCAATGGTTGCATAGCCGATATTTTCCTGTTTGAGTGAGAATCCCGGACCGGAAGTAGCAGTCATCGCCTTCATCCCTGCCACTGATGCACCGAGGGCAGCAGCAATTCCTGCAATTTCATCTTCCATCTGCATAAATTTACCGCCTACCTGAGGAAGTCTTACTGCGCTTCTCTCTGCAATTTCGGTGGAGGGTGTGATTGGATATCCGGAATAAAATCTCATGCCGGCAGCGATGGCGCCTTCAACACAGGCTTCGTTGCCTTGGAGCAATTGAAATCTTTTCTGTTCGTTTGCCATGTTACATCGCCTCCTTTTCTACCCAGATTGCGTAGTCAGGACAGCGCTGCTCACATAAACCGCAGCAGATGCAGCCTTCAGGGTTTTTCACTACAATTTTTTCATGCTCTAATACCAGTACTTTCTTTGGACAGAACTCGACGCAGTATCCGCAACCTTTGCACCATGCGGGTTCCACGACGAGTCTTTTACCATTCGCCATTTCTTTCACCTCTTAGTTCGTTTTCATTTATAAATATACCTTCAGAGGAAGGTGTTCATGTATGAATATAGCACAAATTCCTGAGAAATAGAGGAAAAAACATTTTCTGTACGATTATACATTATACGAAATTTGTGACGGTTTTTCACCACACAAGGAAAGGTCTGGTGCGGGTAGGCAACGAGAAAAGACTTATGGCAGATTTTCGTCGGAAAAAAATTGTGCACAGTGACATATTTATAGGGACTTAATTCATAAAATAGCAGAAAAAGAACTTTCTGATAATTTTGTATAGTGAAAATATTTTTTCTAAAAAATTAAATTTTGGTAATGTATTCCCTTTAAAAACATAACAATTGCAATGTATTTAGAATATAACAGAAAATTTATAAAATAATGAAAACTTCTCCTTTTTGCTTGACAATTATCAAAATGAAGCATAGAATGAACTTGAAATTAATATTTCTAAAATATATTATTTTTGAAATTTTTTTAACATAATTTCAGAGTGTAATAATCACATAATTTAAGATTGCGGGAGGAAAAAACTATGGCGACATTGAACTTGAACGTCGAAAGGTGCAAGAGCTGCAGTTACTGCATCATCTCTTGTCCGAAAAAAGCGCTGCAACTTTCCGGTTCACTGAACAAGGAAGGTTACGACTACGTTATTGTTGAAGATGACAAATGCATTCGGTGCGGAATCTGTTACACAGTCTGTCCGGACGATGTATTTGAAATCGCTGAGTAGGTGTTGGAGGTGAACGACATGAAAAAAATGTGGAAAGGCAATCACGCCATTGCCGAGGCAGCGCTGAGAGCGGGCTGCCAGTTTTATGCAGGATATCCTATCACACCGCAGACAGAAGTGGGAGAATATCTATCCAGCAGAATGCCTGAACTTGGACGGACGTTCCTGCAGGCTGAAAATGAGATGTCCGCAGTCTATATGATCTTCGGTTCTTATGCCTGCGGCATGCGATCCATGACCAGCTCCTCCGGTCCGGGATTTTCTCTGAAACAGGAAGGTATCGCATATATGTGTGCCAACAATTATCCGGCAGTCTTTGCCAACGTTCAGCGCTGGGGACCGGGACTGGGAACTCTCGACTCTGCGCAGACAGATTATCTGAGAGATACAAGAGGCGGAGGCAACGGCGATTACAGAGTCATCGTCTATGCGCCGAACAGCATTCAGGAAACCGTGGACCTGATGTACAATGCCTTTGACGTTGCTGAGAAGTATAGGAATCCGGTGGAGATTATGTCAGAAGCGGCACTCGGGCAGATGATGGAACCAGTCGCATTTCCTGAATTTAAAGAGAGAACGGAGGATCTGGGCTGGACCTTTGACGGCACCAACAGACCGCATGGGAGAATTGAGAATCCGGAGAAGCCAGGCTTTGTAAGAAACAAGATCAAGACCATGGAAGAAAATGAGCAGCAGTGGGAGAGCTATATGGTAGAGGATGCAGAGTACATATTTGTGGCTTTCGGATTGCCATCAAGAACGACGAGAAACGCCGTAGAGCAGCTGAGAGCAAAGGGCGAGAAAGTGGGACTGATCAGACCAATTACCGTCTGGCCGTTCCCGGCAAAGGCCTTTGCAGAAGCTAAGGGAGATATCAAAGGTCTGATATCCGTAGAATCCACTGACGCAGGGCAGCTGATTGAAGACGTAGCCCTGACAGCAAAGAAGACGGGGCACGGAAATGCACCTGTATATGGATTATTCTCAGGCCAGAATATTCCAAAGACAAAAGAAATCATTGAATACTTTGAGGGAATCAAAGCAGGACAGATCAAGGAGGTGTTCTAAGTGGCAGTATTAACAACACCAAAAATGGTGAGCATTCCTAACTCATTTTGTGCAGGATGCGGGCATGGCCTCCTGAATCGTCTGATTGCGGAGGTAATTGAAGAGAACGGGTACGAGGACAAAACTATTGTTACTCTCGGCGTAGGCTGTTCTTGCAATATGAACCACAGCTGGAACGGAGACAAAATCCAGACGGCACACGGCAGAGGGGCCAGTACGGCAACGGGGATCAAGGTGGCAAGGCCGGACATTTTATCCATCGCTTATCAGGGCGATGGCGACGCCTATGTTATCGGTCTCGCTGAAACGCTGAACGCAGCTTATAGAAATACCAACATTACCGTATTTGTCGTCAACAACAACAACTTCGCCATGACTGGCGGCCAGATGTCCTGGACCACCATGCCGGGACAGAAGACTACCACCAGCGAAGCGGGCAGAGACCCAGAGACGACGGGTTTTCCAATCAAAGTGCCTGAAATTGTTGCCGGCTTTGACCAAGTGGCTTATGTAGCCAGAGGGTCTGTACATAGTGCAAAGGAAATAAACAATCTGAAAAAATATGTCAAGAACGCAATCGAAGCGCAGCTGCAGAACGAAGGATATTCACTAGTAGAGGTGCTGGCACCATGTCCGACCAACTGGGGCATGAACTTGGAAAAATCCATCGCCTGGATGGAAAAGGAAGTTCTTCCGTATTATCAGGTTGGAGAATTGAGAGAAAGGACAGGGAAATAAGTATGGAAATAGTATTTGCAGGTTTCGGAGGACAGGGAGTTCTCACTTCCGGATTAATCGTTTCAGAAATGGCCCTGCAGGAGGGTATGAATGTTACCTGGATGCCTGCTTATGGACCTACCATGCGAGGCGGCAAGGCATACAGCGTTGTAAAATATTCAGACGGTCCTCTGGGCGGTCCTGATATGGAAGACATGGATATTCTCGTAGCTATGAACCAGCCATCTCTGGAATACATGAAATACATGAAGGACGGCGGCTTAGTCATTATAAACAGTGACAATGTGGCAGATGATGTGGAAATCGATGATAAATATGATTCCGTCAGGATTCCGTGCATGACATTGGCGCTCAAGGTGAATAACCCGAAAGCGGCAAACATCGTCGCAATTGGTGCCATGATTAAAAAATGCGGGTTATTTGAGGAGGAAAAGGCAAAAGCTGCTCTGAAAAAAATCTTTGAAGAAAAAGGAAAAGGCAAATTCACGGCAGCAAATGAAGCAGCCTTTATGGAAGGCTATCACGGCCTGTAAGCAGGGGCTTTGACGGAGGAACGAAAAATGAATTTAGAAAAGCTAATCAAGCCAAAAAGCATTGCCGTTGTGGGAGTCAATGATAAGCCGGGCTTTGGCAGCGGAGCAGCAAAAGGTGCATTGGGAAGCCGCAATGCCGATCGTGCCTATTTTGTCCATCCAAAAAGAGAGGAACTGTTTGGCAAGAAATGTTATCCGTCCCTTTCTGATCTGCCAGAGGTTGTAGACTGTGCAGTACTCTGTACGCCCGCAAAGACGGTCAACGCTCTGGTAGAGGAAGCCGGCAGGTGCGGTATCGGCGCGGCCGTGGTCTTTGCCAGCGGGTTTTCAGAAGAAGGCACAGCGGAAGGAAAGCAGATGGAAGAAGAGCTGAAAGCGATTGCTCGCAAATATGATATCTGCGTTCTGGGACCCAACTGTTTCGGCATGCTCAACAACGTGGATAAAGTCAACATGTGGGGCGGCCATACTTTCTGGGACTTGGACGATGATTCCCATGGCATTGCCATCATCGCACAGAGCGGATTCATCTCGGCGGAGATTCTGAACACTGACTTTTTCAACGTATCCTATGCCATCTCTTCCGGAAATGGAAACATCGTCACCTTGGAAGACTTCATGGAATTTGTCATAGAAGACGAAAGCGTATCGGTGGCAGCCATTTACCTGGAAGGTGTCAGAGATTCCGAGAGATTTATCTCCTCTCTGAAGAGAGCGGCAGAAATCAGAAAACCGGTCATCATCCTCAAGTCGGGCAGATCAGTCAAGGGAGCCATCTCAGCAGCCTCTCATACCGGCAGCATGGCTGGTTCCAACCAGTCCTATATGAGCATCTTTGAGAAATACGGCGTCATCGTGGCGGACACTTTAGAGGAATTCATGTGTCTGGCCCAGACGGTCAGCGTGCTGGATGGCACCTTCCCGACGAAAAAGGAATATGCGGTCATCAGCTTCTCAGGCGGTGAAAGTACGCTCAGTGCAGATATTGCCGAGGAAATGGGTGTGGAACTGGCGGAGATTGCGGAGGAGACAAAGGTAGAGATGAAGAAATACATTCCGGACTTTGCTCAGGCAAAGAATCCGTTGGATGCGACCACCTCTCTTTTCCGCGATGACGAAAAGACCATCGGCCTGTTGAAGGCCCTCAACGACGATCCGGCTGTCGGCGCCATCACCGTCGGCACCAACATCAAAAAGGACTTCGACGATACGACAGCTTCCCTGTGCGGAGCTATTGCCAAGGCAAAAGCGAGAGGTGTAAAGAAACCGGTACTGGCGATTCCTTCCTTAGAGGGTTACCGTTTCCGTGAGTCGAGAAAGATTTTGGAAGATGCGGGCGTACCGCTGATGTCCTCCATGGGAACCTCTTTCCAGGCCCTTGCCAAGCTGGCGAAATTCGCAGAATACGACTACAAGGAAAGGACTTTAGAAAGTGCCGTGCCAGGAACCCACGGAGAAAAGACCGTGGCCCTGTCGGAGTTCGACTCCAAGGCGGAGATGAAAGCCTACGGCGTTCCCGTTCCGGCTCAGGTCATCGCCAGGACGGAAGAAAAGCTGATAGACGCTGTGAAAGTGATGAATTTTCCGCTGGTCATGAAGATCAATTCCTCGGAAATCCTTCATAAGACCGACGCCGGCGGTGTAAAACTCAACATTATGAGTGAGGAAGAGGCGTTGGCAGCAAGCAAGGAGATTTACGCTAATGTTGCAAAGTCGATGCCAGGTGCTTCCACGGACGGAATTCTGGTTCAGGAAATGGCGCCTGCTGGCGTAGAAATCATCATCGGCGTGACCAACGACAAGCAATTTGGCCCGATGCTCCTGGTGGGCCTGGGCGGCGTGTTTGTAGAAGTATTCAAGGATGCAGCACTTTATCCGGCGCCATTATCCAAGAACGAGGCGCTGAATATGCTCAAACAGCTGAAATCCTTCAAGATGCTCACAGGCTATCGCGGATCAAAGCCGTGCGACATCGAAGCGCTGACAGACATGATGGTCAAAATTGCTGACTACGCATACAAGCACAAGGATGAAGTCAAAGAGATGGATCTCAACCCTGTATTCGTATATCCAGAGGGTGAAGGCGTCTGTGCAGTAGATGCTTTGATCGTAAAATACACCGATTAGGAGGGTGAAAAATGGCAGTAAAAACAATGACCGCTACCCATGCAACCGGTAAAGGCAAACCGGACGCAAGCTTCAGTTCTGCTGGCAAGGGAAAAGTGGCAATCGCTAAATATGGAAAAGAAAAAGTAGTGGATGCCACCTTAGGCGTCCTGAAGGATGACAATGGCGACTTTTTGACGCTGAAGGGCGTAGAAAAGATCTATCGGAACCTTCCCGGCAATGAGTTGATGGACTACGCGCCCATTGAAGGACTGCGCGATTTCCTCGATGCCGCAACAGAGTGCATCTTTCAGGGACATCAGCCGAAGAACACCTTTACTTCTGCCGTGGCAACCCCGGGAGGAACAGGCGGCATACACCATATGATCTTCAACTATGTGGAAAAGGGCGAAACATTCCTGATTCCAGAGTGGCATTGGGGTCCTTATAGAGAAATCGCCACAGAGGTCGAAAAAAAGTGGGAACTCTATCAGATGTTCGATGAAAAGGGAGATTTTACTCTAAAGGACTTGAAAGAGAAAGCCATGAAACTTCTTGAAACCCAGGACAGCATCATGACCATCTTCAACACACCTGCCCATAACCCGTCCGGTTATACCATGACTGACGAAGACTGGCAGGAAATCATGGATTTTTATAAAGAGTGCGCCAAAGACGAGAGCAAGAAAATTATCGTCATCTGGGATATGGCCTATATAGACTACGCCGGAGATCCCGACGAGCTGCGGACCTTTATGAAGGCTTTCGAGGATATGCCGGAGAACATTCTCGTCGCCATCGCTTACAGTATGTCAAAGTCCTTCTTGATTTACGGAATGCGGTCAGGTGCCCTGGCGTGTCTGACTTCAGCAAAGCACATTGCCGATGAGTTCGAACAGGTGAATACTTATTCCAATAGGGCGACCTGGTCAAACGGCTCACGGGGCGCACAGCGGTTACTTGCAGAAATTGTAAAGAACCCGGCGCTGAAAAAAGAAATTGATGAAGAACGCCTGCAGTACAAGGTAATGCTCGAAAAACGAGCGGCTATCTTTGTAAAAGAGGCTGCGGAGGTCGGACTTAACATTCTGCCTTACAAATCCGGTTTCTTCATCACATTACCGGCAAAGGATTCAGCAGCACTTGCTGAAAAACTTGCAGAAGACAACATCTTTGTTATCCCCCTTGCGAAAGCAATCCGTTTTGCCATCAGTGCAGTACCGACTTTCCAGGTGCCGGGTTTAGCAAAGAGGGTCAAGGACGTATTTGCAGGGCACGAGGTGTAGTCCGGCAAATAGGTTTTAGAACAGAGAATCGAAGCAGTTATTGTTATGATACGAGAGGAGAAGAAAATGGAACATAAAAATTACATACTCGTAGTAGCTGCAATTTATCTGTTAGTGCTTCTTGGAATCGGTTTCTGGGCAAAAAGAAGAGCAAAAAAAGTAAATGACTATCTAGTAGCTGGTAGAAAATTAGGACTACTGATGACAGCCTGCACAATTGCAGCAGTACAAATTGGATCAGGTGTAGTTGTCGGAGGCGCCACCACAGGTGCCGACTCTGGCGTATGGCCGGGCATGTATTATGCGCTGGGATGCGGTCTGGGATGCATTTTCTCAGGTCTGTTTATCGCAGCAAAGATGAGGGCGGCAGAAGCAGTCGTTCCGATGGATTATTTTGAACTGCGTTACGGCAACAAAAAGCTGGTCCGCGCATGGGCCTGGTTCAGCAACGTACCGTCCATGCTGGGAATCTTCGTGGCACAGCTGCTGGCATGCGGAAGTATTTTATCCGCATTCGGAATCCCGTTCTGGCTGGGCGTCGTCGTATGCGCAGGCGTCATTCTGATTTACAGCTCCATGGGCGGCATGTGGTCTGTCGTGGTGGGCGATACGGTTCAGGTCATCATCATGATGATCGGCGTGCCGGTAGCCGCGATTACAGCCTTAGTGGCATTGACCAAAGCGGGCGTTTCTCCCTTTGAAGCGGTCTATGTGACCCCGTTCATCCCGAGCGGAATGTTCACCAAGTTCGTCTACATGATTTCACCGATGCTGGTATCCATCGCGGTATCTTACGATGCATTCTTAAGATATCAGTCGTCAAAAGACTGGCAGACCGCAAAATGGGGCTGCATCTGGGGCGGCGTCATCACCATCGTCATCGGCACGCTGGCTTCGACTGTGGGAGCTGCAGGACGTATTCTGTTCCCGAACGTTGGAAGCGACGGAATCTTCGCTTATACCGTGGGCGAAATTCTCGGCCCGATTATGGGTGCGATTGTCATCACTGCTGTTTTGGCAGCGGCGATGTCATCAGGTAACTGTCTGCTGCTGAGCATGGGCGCATCTTTCTCAAAGGATTTGTATAACAAGGTGCTTCATCCGGAGTCAAAGCTGGAAGATCTTCCACACAGCAAAGCCATTGCAACGTGGACCATTATCATCGCAAGTATTCTGGGCGTACTGATCACCTTTAAACTGACAAATATCCTGGACGCAATTATTTTGTTCAACTATCCGTATATGGGCAGTGTCATCATTCCGCTTTACTGTGCGGTGCTGTCCAAAGGCGCGACGCCAAAAGGCTGCTATGCCGGCATGATCACCGGTGCTATCGTGGGAATCATCTGCTTCCTGGCCGGATTGGGCATCTTCGGTTTCAATGCTGACATGGGATTGTTCGCGGCCTATGTAGTATCAGGTGTTACCATTGCTGCATTCAGTGCAAGGGATAAAAACAAATTCCCGATGGTCCAGCAGGATCAGCACGTCGCTTAGCAAGAAGTAAATCTATATCAGAAACAACTGGTGTCTGGCATTGCAAATACAGCGATGCCAGACATTATACAGTAATGAAAGATAGGAAACGTATATGAAGAATAAAAAGATATTTTACGGCTGGCTGCTTTGCGGTGCAAGTCTTCTGATGCTCATGGGCGGTACCGGCATCGTGATCAATTCAGCGAGCCAGTTTTTAAAACCGGTGACAGAAGCCTTGGGCGTAACCAGAGGTCAGTTCTCGTTATACATCACTTTTGTTTCCGTATCGTCTATGGCTCTCAGCCCCTTCGTCGGTAAGATCTACACCAAATTCAGCCCGAGAATCGTCACCCTGGGCGGAGCGGTCTTCATGGCATTGGGCTGGATCTGCCTGTCTTGGGCCAAGAGCATCACCTTGTTCTACATACTGGGACTGGGCATCGGCATCGGTTCCACCCTATCCGGCATGATTGCGGTCAGCGTCATCATGAACAACTGGTTCCATATGAGCAAGGGAACCGCCATCGGCATCGCTTCCACCGGCTCGGGCGTGGGCAGCATGTTGTTTAACCCTATTGCCAGCAAGCTGATCGTGGCACTTGGGTATCAGGCGGCATACCGCTGGCTGGGCATTTTCTCCATTTTATGCCTGCTGCCGATGATTTTTCTCTACAGATATAAACCGGAAGACATTGGAATGAGAGCGCTTGGATCTGAACTGGCGGCAGAGGAGGGCGATGCAGTCAGCTACGCAGAGCCAGAGGGCATCATGCGAAGCGAGGCTGTAAAAATGCCAGTGCTGTGGGGTGTATGTTTTATCGCTTTCGCTCTGAGCGCCAGCTGTCAAGGCGTTTTTTCCCAGGCGCAGGCCTATTTTACAGATATCGGTTACAGCCCGGGAAAGGCAGCGGTGTTTGTCAGTCTGATCAGTCTGTCTATGGCTCTTTGCAAGGTGCTCTTTGGATTTCTCGACGATCACCTTGGAACAAGAAAAAATTATGTTATAATGGTAATAGTATCCATAATTGGAATATTGCTGATGGAGCTTGCTAAAAATCAGGCAATTGTCTATTTGTCAGTCGTGGTATTTGGCTGTACTTTGGCTGCGACCTTTGTGCTTTGCCCGATGATCACGATCTTCACCTTTGGTCCGAAAGATTACGCCAGCATTTACGGTCTGGTCACGTTTTTTATCTTTCTGGGACCGGCAGTCGCACCGCCGCTTTCCGGCTTGATTTACGACATCAACGGCAGTTATACCCTGGCGTTTATCATATATGCACTGTTATTGGCTGCAGCCCTGGCAGTCGGAATCGTTATTTTAAAGAAGAAAAGATATTAGGAGGGAAAAATATGAGCAAAGAAGATTATATGCCGACGGAAAGAGCGGTAAAACTCATGGATATGTATTATCATTCCATGGCCTCCACTTCCATGGAATGGACTTATTGGTATACAAGAAAATATAACCAGGAGGAAGGAGAGCTTCCTCTCGTACGGCGGGCGAAGGCTCTTGCCTGCGCCTTTGAGCACGATACGCCTGTCATCTATCCCGGTGAACTGCTGGTGGGCGCAAAGACCGGTTATCTGCGGGGAACCTTCCCTATGCCGTGGCTGATCCAGTCCTTTTTCGTATCAAAGAGCAGCGAGCTTTATGGAAAATACAAAGAAGATGCTATGGCCAGTAATGCGGTGGATGCCAAAGCAAAGATCGGTATGGGCGGAGGCAACGTGACGGAGGATCAGCCGGGTATCATCTCTCTGGCTGGCAAGTTCGGCCTGCGGGCAAAGGAAGTACCGGTGCTCAACAAGATTACAGAGTTTTGGTCGGGCAAGACGGTAGAAGAAATCGGCGAACGGCACAGCAAGTGGGTGCCAGAGTTTGACGTCAAAAACAATCTGAAACGAACCCTCACCTCCAGAGCAGATTCTGCCTATACCGTTCCCGTAGGACGTGATGTAGTCAGTTATTATTATCCGCTCCAGTACGGCTTGGATGGCATCATTGCATTCTGCGAGGAAAGAGCGAAAGAAGTTGCAGGCAATGCCGATGGAGACGGTCTGACCGGCATGGATCGTCTCTACTTCTACGAGTCTGTCGCTATTCTGACCAAAGGTATCAGCAAGTGGATTGAAAACTACGCAAAAGAGGCAGAGCGCAGGATTCCTTTGACTGAAGCAGAGCAGCAGAAAGCGGAATACCAGCAGATTGCCGACGTCTGCAGGTGGGTGGCTCACCATCCGCCGAGAACCTTCAGAGAAGCCCTGCAGCTAACCTACTTTACCCATCTGGGGCTGCAGAATGAAGAAGTAGCCTCCGGCGTGGCGCCGGGCAGGCTGGGGCAGGTTCTCTGGCCTTGGTACGAGCAGGATATCGAAGCGGGGAGAATCACAGAGGACGAAGTCCTGGAACTGCTGGAGCTGCAGCGGGTGAAATTTACGGCAATCGATCTCTTCGTAAGTTCTGGCTCCAACAGCGTGCTCATGGGCAACACCTTTAACAACCTGTGCGTGGGAGGTCTGACGAGAAAGGGCCTGCCTGCCTGCAACAGATTGGAAGAACTGATTCTTGAGGCGGGAAAGAGGCTGCCGTCTCCGCAGCCGACTTTAAGTGTGCTGTGGGATGAGCGGCTGCCGGAGCAGTTTGTTCTCAAGTGTGCAGAAGTGGTGAAGACCGGCACAGGATATCCGGCCTGGATGAACAACCGAGTCGCTACGGACTTTCTAATGCAGCAGTACGGGGATGAAGGGATGACCGTAGAAGAAGCCAGGGCCTTTTCCATCGGCGGCTGTCTGGAGACAGCACCGGGATGCTGGAAAGAGTTGACACTGAACGGGAAAACTTATGAGATTCCTGTAGGCGCCAGCAACTCCACCTCTCTTGGCGTACACTTTATCTCCAACCCAAAGGTTTTGATGCTGACCTTGTTCAACGGAAAGGATCTCAAAAACGACCTGCAGATTCTGCCGCCGCACAACAAAACCCTTGAAACCTATGAAGAACTCTGGGCACAGTATCAGGCGTATTACGAGTACATCATCGAGGTACAGAGAAAATGCTGCAATATTCAGCACGATATCTGGCGAAAGGTCAATATTCCAATCTGGCAGTCGACGCTGAAACCGGATTGCCTGGAGAAAGGCCATCACGCTGGGGATATGGGTTTCCGCTACAATGCTACCTATAATATTGAAACCACAGGAACCATCAATATGGTCAATTCCCTGGCCGCCTTAAAAAAGCTGGTCTATGAAGAGAAAAAATACAGCTTGGAAGAGATGAAACAGGCCCTCAAAGACAACTTCGGATATTATGAGCCGTCGGAAACGGAGGATAACAATGCATCCATCACAGAGCAGAAGCGGAAACCGGACGGCACCAAATACGATCAGATTCTGGGTGACTGTCTGGCTGTGAATAAGTACGGCAATGACGATGATTACACCAACGCCATTCTTTACGATTATGAGGACTGGATCTGCAGTGCGGCGAGAAAGTTCGAGTCTCTCTTCGGTAAGAAGATGTACGCTTGTCAGATTTCTGTATCCAGCCATGGCCTCCTTGGTTCGGGATGTATGGCCACGCCGGACGGGCGGTTGTCAGAGACCACCTTTGCCGACGCCTCCATGTCAGCCTTCCCGGGCACTGACAAAAAAGGTCCTTACGCTCTCTTTGAATCGGCTACCGGTTGGGATCACAGCCAGTCTCAGAACTCGCAGATGAACTTGAAGATTCATCCGAACGCGATTAAAGGTGACGTCGGTACAAAACATTTGGCTGACTTGGCGCAGGCTTACTTGAGAAGGGGCGGTTTTCATATCCAGTTTAACGTGGTCGACAACAAGACACTGCATAAGGCTCAGGAAGCGCCGGAAAATTACAGAGACTTGATGGTGCGCGTGGCAGGCTTCACCCAGTATTGGGTTGAAATCGGAAAACCGATTCAGGATGAGGTTATTGCTCGTACGGAATATGAAGGAGTGTAAGACTATGGAAAAATGCAAGCACAATGACTGTCTGAACTGTGAAAGTGTGGATGTGATGAAGGGGCTGTGTCTCCTCGATGAGCAGTTTGTCCCTTTTGATGGGGATGGGTGCCCTCGCTTTGTCAAAAAACCAAAATGCAAGTTCTGCTCTCACTATGAAGCGGGTGAGGAAGCGGATATGGGTATTTGCAAAGGTTTAGGCGCTCCTTATTGGATTTCCGGGGAAATGATTGCCAAGACCTGTGAAAGCTATGTGGAGAAATGCGATGGATGACAGGAAAGGTCTGGTTTTTGATATACAGGGTTTTTCTGTCCACGATGGCCCAGGAAGCAGGACGACCGTTTTTTTAAGCGGTTGTCCACTTCAATGCAGGTGGTGTGCAAATCCGGAAGGCTGGAAGGTCAGGCAGCGGCTGATGTACAGCAGACAGAAATGCCGCGCTGACCAGGAAGGCTGTCGGCGCTGTATTGAAGCCTGCAGCAGGAATGCAATCGGCAAGGCTGACGAAGGAATTGTCATCGACAGAGCCCTTTGCGAAAGCTGTGGGGATTTTTTCTGTACACAGAGTTGTTTTAAAGAAGCGCTGCGGCTTTCTGGCAATTGGTATCTGCCTGAGCAGCTGATGGAAATTCTTGCGCGCGACCGCAATTACTGGGCTGGCGGCGGTGTCACCTTTTCCGGCGGTGAACCTTTGATGCAGAAGGTGTTTATCCTCGACGTTTTGAAGAGATGTAAGGAGGCGCGTATCCACACGGCTGTAGAGACCACCGCCTTTGTGGAACCTTCGTTTTTCTTAGAAGCGATGTCATATGTTGACTTTGCTTTTATAGACATCAAACATATGGATAAAACGATGCACAGAGCACAGACTGGCGTCTCCAACCAATTAATATTGTCAAATATCAAAGCCCTTGCACAGTCAGAGTGGCAGGGAAGATTCATATTGCGAATTCCGGTGATTAAGGGGTATAATGACAGTAAGGATAATATCCAAAAAGCAATAGACTTTATGGAAGAGACAAAACTGCAGGAAATCAACCTCCTCCCTTTTCATCGTATGGGCGATTCTAAGTGGAGCCAGCTGGGGGAGCATTATGACTATAGAGATGCTGAGGCTCCAAGTGATGAAGAACTGCAAGAGATGCAGAAGTTGTTTTCTCAGAGTGGACTTTCCTGTTATATTGCCGAGGATGTAAATTACTGACGCAGGAGGATTGCACTATGAGCAGTATTACTGAGAGGATGCAACAGGCAAATCTGACGAAAAAAGAGCGCACCATCATCGAAAAGATCACCAGAGATATTGAGAAGACTGCATTTCTTAACGGAATTGGGCTAGCGGAACGATATGATGTTTCGGCGACCTTTATTACCAGGCTGATTCAAAAACTGGGGTACGAAAAGTTTGCAGACTTTAAAAAAGAGCTGCGCGACCGTTATCAGAGAATGACCTTTCCGAAAGATATGTACAGACATTTTCTGGAAGGAGGCGGCGGCAATATTGTCAAAGCGTCCATCACACAGGATGTACAAAACATCTCCAACATGGAAACCCTGTTGGATAAGAAGGTGCTGAACAAAGTCGTCAGCGCCATAGAGAAGAGTGACACGGTATACATGGTCGCCATGTTCGGCAGTGAGGTGGCTGTCGACGCCCTCTTTTATTATCTGGGCAGACTGGGGATGAAGCGCCGGAAGGTAAAAGGAGTTGGACTATCTAAAAAAATTGAATTCACCAACATCGGCAAGGACGATGTGTTAGTGGCGTTCAGCAGCCAGAGAATCGTAAAGGAGGTTGTCGCCGCAGCGGAATATGCGCGAAAGCAGGGGGCAAAGACAGTAGCGATTACTGACAACGCCACAAATCCTCTTGCTTGTGCCTGCGATTATACGCTTCTGTCGCCAGTCAAGGGGGTGGCTATCGACTACACCAATGCAGCCAACATTGCCATGATCAACGTCATCGTCAATTGCCTGGCGGAGAGAGATCCCGAAAAAGTACAGGCTCAATTGGAAGAGGACGAAAGATTCTGGAAGAACAAAGACATTTTCTGCATGTAAATAGGTGAAACCATGAAAATAAAAGCTGATAACTATACGATAGGCGATCTTGCTAAATTTTATGGGGTCTCAACGGACACCATAAGGCTGTACGACAGAAAAGGCGTCCTCCTTTCACAGAAAAACGACGAGAACAACTATCGCATCTACAGCAGAGATGATATGATCATGATGGATTTTATCGTCAAGCTTAGGACGCTGGAGATTCCGCTGACCGACATCAAAAAAATAACAGGAGATTTCAGCATCAAAGAAACTCGTGAATACTGCCTGCATAAAATAGAGCAGATTGAAGAGGAAGTCGAGAGACTCTTGAACTTAAAGATGAAAACAGAAAAACTGCTAATATCTGTAGAGGCGATCGAGAATCATCTGGACAAGATTACGGTGAATGAAAGTCCGGTATTTATTTTACGAGATGTCAAGGACGGCATTGCCGCTGCTAACGAATCTCTTGAACGCCTCGGTCTGGATACCATTCCCATGCTGACCGTTTATGGAAGTAATGCATTTTCCCCAGAGACGATGAGAATGGCTAAAGAAATCGGAACCAGGGCATCTGTCGCAGACTATTATATCAGTCAGGAGGACGACAGAGGGGTAACGAAATGTGACGACTTTCCTTATGAGGATTTTATTGTTATGCCGTCGAAGCTGGGAATCCATACCATCATCAAAGCACTTCCTGAAGGAGAATATGATTTTCACTATAGAATCGAGGAATACGCAAAAAAACATCATTTTAAACTGACAGGGAAGAATTTGAATAGAACCCTGCTGGCCAAAAGCAAGGGCGTTTACTGTGCAGATTACTACGAATGCTGGTATTTCATCGAGGAAGATTAGACCCTCAAAACCTTGGATGTGGTCAAAGGTTTTGATGAAATAGAGCGGAGGGAGTCCCTGCGAAAAAGAAAATAACAGAGAATTTACGCAAAATTCAGCCAGACAATGGCTGAATTTTTTGCTTTTTTGCTCTTGACCTTTGACTAGGACAAAGATTTAATCTTGAATTAACGAAAAAATCAGAAATCATGAAAGGTTGGAATTATTATGAGTTTTAAAGAAATCTCTCAAAGCGGCGTCTTATACGCCTGTGTAGCCGTGGGGCTTTTGACAGTGGTTGCCATATCTGTTCTCTATCTGCGGAAGAGCTATAACCATGCCATTGCCTGTGGCGTGTCAAAAGAAAAGATGAAGGGCATTATCAAATCCTCTATTTCTTTTTCCATCGTACCGTCCATTGCCATCATTGCTGGGTTGATTTCCCTGGCGGCAGTCATCGGCCTGCCCTATTCCTGGTTCAGACTTTCCGTACTGGGATCGGTGACTTATGAACTGATGGCTTCTAATATGGCACTGTCCTCTTTAGGGTTGGATCTGAGCAATGCCACCGGGTACGCCTTTGGTCTGGTCATGTGGGCGATGTGCCTGGGCATTACCATCGGCAACGTTTTCAACATCTTTATGTGCAAGAAAGTCCATCTCGGCCTCAAGAAGCTGGGCGGCAATGACAAGAAATGGGGCGTGCTTTCTCAGTCTGTCTTTATGAATGCTCTGTTTTTAATTATGATCGTACCGATGATTGCAGGAGGCGGTGCCAGCCTGCTCACCTTGATTACCAGCGCATGCTTGGGTATTCTGGTCAGCCTCATCGTGGAAAAGACCAACATGAAATGGCTGGGAAATTTCACTCTGGCAATCAGCCTGATTGGCGCTATGGCAGCATCGATCTTCTTTGACAGCCTATTTTAGATATAAGGGAGGAAATAAAAATGAATAATAACGTAGATGCTAAAGCTTACTATGACGGTATGCACAGGCTGGGCAAGTGGATGACCTTTATCACTCTGATCGTGTTCTGCGGTGTGCCCTTTGTGGTCTGTATGGTTTATGGAATTATGCCAAAGGTTTCTGATGTTCTTTTGGCTTCTGGAGGATTACTGGCAATTTTTATTCCAGCAGCGATTGCGGAACTGATTGCCGATACACCTGTCATGGGTACTTCTTTTTACCTATCCAGCATCACAGGGAACATCATGAACCTGAAACTGCCAGCAGTGCTTAACGCCCTTAAGATTGCGGATGTTAAACAAGGAACGCAGGAGGCAGATGCGGTTTCCGGTGTAGCTGTAGCTGTGTCATCCCTTACGACTATGATCATTATCGCCGTCGGGGCGTTGCTTTTGACGCCGCTGAAACCGATTTTGGAACTGCCGCAGGTGACTACGGCAACGCAATATGTCTTGCCGGCTTTATTTGGCTGTCTGATGCTCTCCATCTTCAGTAAAAACGCAGGCGGCGGCACTGTCTTCCACGGCCATCTGAAGGCGCTGATCATTCCTTTCATTATCGCTGCCGCTCTGTATTTGTATATCATCCCGGAATATTATGAGTTGTACCAGGGTTTCATCATTATCGGCTGTATTCCGCTGTTGTATGCCATTACCAAGATCATGTACAAAAAAGGGATTATAAAAGTTGAGATGAAAGAAAATCAAGAAGGAGATCAGGAAGATGCAGCATAGAATCGACGAAATCGTAGAAGGACTGAGTCAGGAACTGCGTGACTTGACTTTGGCGATACATGGGAATCCAGAACTTGGATTAGAAGAATTTGAGGCCTGCGCATTACAGGTCCAGCTGCTTAAAAAATACGGGTTTATCATAGAAGAAAAATACTGTGGCATGGACACTGCCTACAAGGCTTCTTATAAAAGCGGAAAGCCAGGACCGAAAATCGCGATGCTGGCGGAATACGACGCTCTGCCGGGCCTGGGCCATGGCTGCGGTCACAATTTAATCGCGATGATTGCGGTAGGATCTGGCATCGCCATGAGAGAATTTGCCGATATGTACGGCGGAGAGATTCACGTGTTTGGAACGCCGGCAGAAGAGTCCATCGGAGGAAAAGTAATCATGGCGGATGCAGGGGCATTTGATGATATGGATGTCGCCATGATGAGTCATCCTTCCCATATGGATGCAGAATCCATGAACACCCTGGCGATTGACTCCTACAAGGTCAGCTTTCACGGGAAAACGGCCCATGCCGCGGCGGCCCCTCATGAGGGAGTCAATGCATTGGATGCGGTTATCAACTTTTTCAACATGATTAACGCGCTGAGGCAGCAGACCCAGGAGGACGCCCGCATTCACGGCATTATCACCAAAGGCGGCGAAGCGCCCAATATTATTCCCGATTACAGCGAAGCGATCATTGAGGCGAGAGCGGCAAAGATTGACTATTTGGAAGACCTCTGCCAGAAAGTTCTGCATTGTGCAGATGCGGCAGCCATGGGGACTGGCTGTACGGTAGAAATCGGTCCGGGAGGCGGAAAGTTTCTGGATACCAACAGCAATCTCGTCTTATCTGCGCTCAATGCCAGGCAGATGAAGGCTCTGGGGCTGGACCTGCTGCCGTCATCATCAACTCCGTTGCCAGCTTCTTCGGATCTGGGCGATGTCAGCTATCGCTGCCCTGCGATACAAAACACCTTTGCGATGATAGATGAGGCTGCCGGCGGCCCTCACACTGCTGCGTTCGCGGAAGCGGCAGCCAGCGACAGAGCGATTGAAAGAGGATTGTTGTTTATCAAGGGTTTTGTCTTAACGGCCATTGAACTGATGACCAAACCAGAAGAACTGGAAATGATTCAAACTGAGTTTAATAAAATCAGCAGAAGACCTTGACTGCGATTCCTTTCAACCTTTGCCATTTCGTCTCAAAAATGCTATATTTGTTATATCATGACGATTCCTCTAAAAATGGAATCGAACGTCATGATTCAATGAACGCTTCCATGCAGCGAAGCTGTAGGATCGTGCGTTCATTATATCATGTGCATTCCCTTGAAAATTAAATCGTAGCACATGATTCAATAGTTCCTACATTGCGGCAACGCCGTGAGATCATGGAGCTATTATATCACAATTATACCTTATAACATTTAGATGACGGAAGGTGCCGCTATGAAATACAAGCTGGACAACTACAAAGTGGGAGAAATCGCGAAATTTTACGGTGTTTCGGTGGATACCGTCAGGTTCTATGACAGAAAGGGCGTGCTGAAACCAGAAAAAAAGGGCGATAACAACTATCGCACCTATAACAAAGAAGAATTTATCTCTATGGATTATATCATGAGACTGCGTAGTCTCGGCATTTCCATTGAAAATATTAAAAAAATGGCCTCCAATGTATCACTGGAAGAATCCCTGGAAGTGGTCAGCGAAACAGAACGTGAAATTGAAGCGCAGATCAGACAGCTGGAAAATCAAAGGCGGATGATCAAAGGGTATAAGGCGAAGCTGAAAGACTGTGCGGAAAGATATGGCATAGTCACGATGGAACAATCTCCCGCCTTTATCATCAAGGACATCAAAACGACCATGAAAGAAACGATGGACGCTTTTGAAAAGCTGCAGCTTTCCACGTTGCCGCTGCTGGGGATTCTGATTGACAGCGAGCGCTATGACGATATGGAACTGTATAACTGCTTTATCGACCGTACCCAAAGACAAAAAATCTGCAATTATATTGTGGCCGCGTCAGACTATGAGGGAATCAGTAAAAAGCCGGGTTTCCCAATGACGGAATTTGAAATTATCCCGCCTAGACGATGTGTGCATATCATAGGAATGGACTACACCAATATCGATTATTCTTCTATCAAGCCGATATATGACTTTATCGAAGCCAATCATCTGAAAATCATCGCACCGCCTTTTCTTCGCATTCTTGCTTTGGAAAACAGAGGAGATGCTGGTGTAGAATATACGGAGATGTGGATTCCAGTGGAGTAAAAAACTGTCTGATTTTGCAGGCAGTTTTTATACTTTTTGTATTGACCCTTGACCAGGTTCAGGGTTTAAAATAAGGTATACAGAAAATTCACATAAAATGTAAAAGGAGGAATCATCCATGAGTTTTCAAGATATTGCAAACAGCGGCTTGATATGGGGCTGCGTCGTTGTCGGAATTATTCTCGTTGTCTTAATTACGCTGTATTACATGGTAGTCTGTTACAGACATGCTATCAAGGTAGGCGTCGCAAAAGAGACTGTCAATGCGGTTGTAAAATCATCGGCGACTTTTTCTATCGTACCGTCTATCGCCATCGTCGCCGGGCTGGCGACCCTGGCAGTGGTCATCGGCCTGCCCTACGCCTGGTTCAGGCTGTCGGTATTGGGTTCTGTTACATATGAGCTGATGTCTGCCAATCTGGCGCTGAAGGCTTTGGGCCTGGATGTAGCAACTGCTGACGCTTATGCCTTTGGGCTGATGGCATGGGCGATGTGCATCGGAATTACCGTAACACTGCTATTTAATATCTTTTTTGCAAAAAAAGTGCACTTGGGTACTTTGAAGCTGGGAGATAAAGACCAGAAGTGGGGCGCAGTCTCTCAGACGGTTTTCATGACAGCTTTATTGTGCGCACTGATCGTACCGATGATCTTTGGCGGTATCGTCAGCCTGCTCACCTTTGCCAGCAGCGCGCTCATTGCCATTTTGATTACAACTGTGGCAAAAGTGGCAAAAGCTGACTGGCTCAATCAGTTTACGCTGGCGTTCAGCTTGATCGGCGCCATGGCGCTGTCAGTGGTTTATGACGGATTGTTTTAGCAGAGAAAGGAGAGAAAGATGAAATCTAGTGGAAATACTTACTACGATAAAATGCACAGATTGGGAAAATTTGTGACAGTAGGGTCTATACTCGTGTTCTGCGGCGTACCCCTTGTCGTCTGTCTATATTATGGCATCATGCCGAAAATCGGCGATTTGCTTCTGGCAGCCGGCGGACTGTGTGCGATTTTTATTCCGACTGGTGTGGCGGAGGCCTTTGGAGAAATACCTGTCATGGGGTCTTCTTACTATGTCGCTAATGTTACAGGAAATATTTTGAACTTGAAGCTGCCGGCAGCTCTCAATGCGCTGAAAGTGGCCAATGTCAAATCAGGTACGGAAGCAGCTGACGCCATTACAGGCCTTGCAGTCGCCGTTTCTTCGCTGGTGACTCTGGTGATGCTGCTTTTGGGGATGCTGCTGATGACACCGTTGGAACCGTTCCTGTCGTCTCCAGCCGTTTCAACGGCTGCAGGCTATGTTCTGCCGGCTCTGTTCGGCTGCCTGGTCTTGAGTTTCCTCAGCAACGATGTGGGCGGCGGCGTAATCGTAAAGAAAAGACTGCTTGCTGCCATTTTCCCTTTTGCACTGTGTATCATATTGTATCTGATTATTCCAGATTATTACGATCTGGGACAGGGATTTGTCATGGTCATCTGCATCCCTATCGTATATGTAATCACCAAGATCATGTATAAAAAGGGCATTATTACAGTAGAAATGCCAGAAGAAGAAAAGAAAACAGAGGAGGAACATGCATAATGGATAACAGAGATTTTGATAGAATCGGGGAAATCGTCACCGACCTTACGCCGGAGCTTCAAAAACTTGCGCTGGATATTCACGGCAATCCGGAGATGGGACGAAAGGAGTTTCAGGCCTGCAAGTGGCAGATGGAATTACTTCAGAAATATGGATTTGAAACCGAAGCGAACTTCTGTGACATCGAAACTTCTTATAAGGCGGTATATAAAGGTGCTGGTCCGGGCCCGAAGATTGCCATGCTGGCAGAATACGATGCGCTGCCAGAAATCGGACACGCCTGCGGGCACAATCTGATCGCCATGATTTCCGTCGGTTCCGGTATTGCAATCAAGGAATTTGTCGACAAATACGGCGGAGAAATCCACGTCATCGGCACGCCGGCGGAAGAAACCCAAGGGGCGAAGGTGGAGATGGCGCAGAAGGGAGCGTTTAAGGAATATGATGTCGCGATGATGGCCCATCCTTTTGAACAAAACGGCAGTTCCATCAATACGATGGCTGTATACGCGCGCAGATTTGAATTCTTCGGCAAGACAGCACATGCTGCTGCGTCACCTCACGAGGGGGTGAATGCGCTAGATGCCATGATCAACTTTTTCAATATGGTCAATGCGCTGCGTCAGCAGACGAAGCCAGATGCCCGCCTGCACGGGGTCATTCTCAACGGAGGAGTCGCACCAAATATCATTCCCGACTATACCGAAGCATTGTTCTATGTGCGAGGTAATAAGGTCGCCTATGTGGAAGAACTGCTGGAAAAGGTCATTGCCTGTGCGGAAGGTGCGGCAAAGGGCACTGGCTGTACATACAAAGTCAGCAAAGCAGAGGAAGACTTCAAGGATACAGACAGTAACATGGTTCTTTCAGACCTTGCCTGCGATCAATATGAAAAGCTGGGGCATCAAATTCTGCGTGCAGGAAGAGCGGTTATGCCGGGCTCTTCTGACCTGGGTGATGTCAGCTACGAGTGCCCGGCAATTCAGCTGATGTGCGGCATGGGACCTCTGGAAGACGGAAGCCACTATGGCGCTCACACCGTCGAGTTCGAGAAGAAAGCTTGCTCTCCTGAAGCCCTTGCTAACGCTTTGGAATTTGTCAAAGCCTTTACCATGACAGCGGTAGAACTGCTGACAGAACCAAGCCATCTGGCCGCCATTAAAAAAGAATTTGAGACAGAGAAGGTAGATTCTATTTTGCCGATATAAGAAGGTGCCTTATGATAAAGAACGTTAAAAAGGAAATTTGTAAAGCCTGTTTTCATTGTATGCATTGCAATGCTGGTGATTGCGATGGTACCGACGGAAGCACAGGCAGCAATCAACAAAGTGGCGAAACCCTTCTCTTGTAAATAATCTGCTTTCTTCCAACGGCTTGAAACACGATTTTGTGCAGGTCTCTGCTGATGGCGGACAGCTTCACGATGTACCGAAATGGCGCAACGAAATCGGAAGTGTTCTATAAGAATGCAAATTTCCGCGTAAAGAACGGGAAGTTTAGCCTTTTGCGGTTTAACACTATTTTGATCCAACCATCGAACAGCTTTCTACCTCTCATGTGACCTACGAAATCAGAACATAATAAAATTCAAATATTTAGAGACCGGATCAAAGCGTTCCGGTCTCGTGTCTATTTATCTATTCATAATATGTCCACATTCTCAGGATCCTGATAATGTGCTCTGATTCAAAGACTTCATATACAATACGATGTTTGATATTGATGCGCCTTGAGTAAAACCCACTTAAATTCCCTCTTAATATCTCATATGGCGGCGGTGTAATGTACGGATTTTCAACCATCTTGTTAAGAATCGCTTTCGCTTTATTTTCAAGCCCGGCTTGTTTAAGCAAGTTCTTATCTTTTACAGCTTGCTTACTGAAGACGATCTTATACCTTACCATGCCTCATCCTCTTGATATTTTGAGGCCTCATCCAGAGGTTCTTTTGACGCCGCAATGATACTTTCGGCCATTCCTGGAATCGAATTGAAAAAGAGCGTTTCTTTTATAGCATTCCAATCGTCCTCAGAAATAATGACGATGTTATTTCCAGTGGCAGAATTCAGCACAGTTACTTCCTCGTGGCTTTCATTTACCTGGTTTGCAATGTTATAAAACTCTTTGCGTGCTTTTGTAATATTCATTGTTCGCTCCATTCCATCATCCCTCCTTTAGATGCCATTATAGCGTACTTGATTAAGTACGTCAAAAAAGTCTGTCTGACCTCCCATTGCTTTTCAATCCATTTCAATCATTTGCATTTACAAAATAGATATGTTAAGATTTTTTTAAGACTTTTATTGAGGTTTTTTTAAACGAATGCGTCTATACTGAGGCTATCAATCGGGAAAGGGATATATAAAATGAATGCGGAAACAATTTTGGTCGTTGATGATAACAAAGAAATCGTATATTCACTGGGCGAACTTTTAAAATATGAGGGTTACGAAATCATCGCCGCCTATGACGGCATGGAAGCACTGGAGTGTCTGGAGAAACATCACATCGATCTGATTCTGCTGGATGTCATGATGCCTCGTCTCAACGGTTTGTCTGCATTGATGAAGATTCGTGAGAAGTACAAGATACCGGCAATCATCTTGTCTGCCAAGACGGAAGAGAGCGACAAAGTATCGGGTCTGATTCTGGGAGCAGACGATTATATCAGCAAGCCCTACAATGCAGCTGAGCTGATTGCCAGGGTAAAGGCGCAGCTGCGGCGATACAATACCTGGGGCGGAAGTGCGCCAAAGGCTGACGACGATACCATTGTCAACGGCGGCTTGGTTCTCGACAAAAAGCAGAGGATCATCGTAGTGGATGGCAGAGAAGTCAAGCTGACCGCCACTGAATATAAGATTGTAGAGCTGTTGATGTCAAATACAGGACAAGTATTTCCCGCTGAACAGATTTACGAGAGTGTGTGGGAGGAGACCGCCGACTTTACGGTGGAGAACACGGTCATGGTGCACATCCGCCATATCCGTGAAAAGATAGAAATTGATACAAAAAATCCGAAATATATAAAGGTGGTGTGGGGCATTGGTTACAAGATGGAAAAGTACAATTAGTACGATCATTTCGTTCATACAATCTAATAAAAGACTGTTTTTAGGAATCGGTAGTGTGGTAATCGGTGCAGGCATAATCTATGCGTTATTTGGCATGGCATATATCTATGGCGGCATGTCCACGAAACAGACTTGGTTCATGGGTGCGGTTCCAAATCTCTTCTTCGGTTTTGGTGTCTGGCATATTGTCAGATACATCTTGCAAAAGGTGTATGGTGACTGGATTCCAAAAGACGAGGCCTTCTATGAAGAGTGGAAAGACAGATGGAAGAAACAGCAAAGAACCATCGCTATCGTTACTATCGGGACGCTGCTATTTGCATATCTAATGTACTCTTCCAGTGAATACAGATATTATGCTTATAACTTTGCATATATGTATCTTTTATATGCTACCGTATTGATACAAGGCATCATCAGCGAAATCTGCATCATAGAATTTATGAAGAAGCAGCTGAACCTTTTGATGGAACGCATGACGGAAATCAATCGAAAAAACCTGGAAGATGCGCTGAAAATTGAACGCGAGAGCATTGAAAAGGCTGCAAAGAGTGAACAGCTGAAAGTAGATTTGATTTCTAATGTATCTCATGATCTGAAGACGCCGCTGACTTCCATGGTAGGATATATCGAATTGATGAAAAAAGAGGACTTGGATGATACCATGCAGGATTACGTGGAGGTTTTGTCTGATAAGGCGGAGAAGCTGAAAGTCATGATAGAGAGCCTTTTTTCTCTGGCAAAGGCCAGCAGCGGTAATATTAAGATGAACATGGAACTCATCAGTCTCAACCGTCTCATCGATCAGCTCCTTGCCGACCTGGAAGATCGGATTAACGCTTCGGGACTGCACTTTGTCAAGATCATGACGGAAGAAGACACCCACTTTATCAGCGATAACCTGCATATGTACCGCATCTGTCAGAATCTCATTGAGAACGCCCTGAAATACTCTGCCAAGGGCACTCGTGTCTTCGTAAAGACCTATGTAGATCAAATCAACGACAAAGAGCGGGTCTGCCTGGAAATCACCAATACGGCGGGCTATCTGATGGACTTTGATAAGGAAGACATCATCGAGCGTTTCGCCCGTGCCGACAAAGCCCGTACCAGCGATGGGAATGGTCTGGGACTGGCCATCGTCAGTACCTATACCAGCACATTAGGCGGGGCCTTTGATATCAGCATTGACTGTGACCAATTCAAAGCGACGCTGTCTTTTGAGAGGGAGGAAATCGCCGTCAGCGAGCTTGCGGATACAGCGGAACTTTTGGGCATTAAAGAGTATTTAGAGTGATTTAGTAAAATCCAAAGGAAGGGTTACGGTGAAAGCCGTACCCTTTTTTTCTTTGCTGGTCACTTCGATGGCACCGTTGTGGAGATCTACGATGCGTTTTGCTAAAGTCAGACCCAACCCATTGCCGGAACCTGTTCGTGAGGCATCGCCCTGATAGAATTTTTCGTAGATTCGTTCCATCACTTTTTCGTTCATACCAGGACCGTTATCTACGATAGAGACTTTGACACTGTCTTTTTCCTCGTGGAGCAGAACACGGATCGTACCGTTGTCTGGAACAAATTTCACTGCATTCCCCAGGATATTCTGCCACACCTGAGCGAGAAGCCCCTTGTTCCCGTAATAGTATACATCGTCCATCTCGATATCCATGATGAGATTTTTTTTATTCCACTGCTCTTCAAAAAGGAGAATGATCTGCCGGAGCTGTTCATCCAAGGAATAGGACTCTTTTTTTATTTCCATCTCCTGATTTTCCAGACTGGAAAGGAGCAGAATGTTTCCTGTCAGAGAGGAGAGCCGCTTCGTATTATAGAGAATTTTGCCAGTGTATTCTTCTCTTTTCTCCTCCTTCAGCGTTTTATTCTGCAGCAGCGTTGCATAGCCCTCGATAGCAGCCAGAGGCGTTTTGAATTCGTGGGATACATTTTCGATGAAGTCACTGCGCAGCATCTCGATGCCTGCAAGTTCTTTGGCCATGACGTTAAAGTTGTGGGCCATAATCTGCAATTCCGCCGCTGGAATATTTTCGTTGAGACGCACGCCAAAATTCCCCTTAGCAATTTCTTTTGTTGCCTCACTGATTCCGACGATAATCTGCAGAGGGCGCTTCCCGAAGATTTGAGAAAAGACGGTGCCCATAAGAATGCTGACCACAGCAAATATGACGAGAATCAATGCCGGGTTTTTTTCATCGACAGCATCCAATTTGAACAACAGCATGGTGATGACTCCCATGATAGCCATGGTGATGGTCAAGATACAGAATACCATCAGGGAAAATATCGCTGCAATTTTAAAAGGATGTTTATTCATTTTTTCACCACCTTGTAACCAAGACCTCTGACTGTAACAATATCGAAGTCCGGGTTCTCTTTGAATCGTTCCCGCAGACGACTGATATGTACGTCCAACGTATGCGTGTCCGTGTCGCTGTCCATACCCCAGATTTCATCCATAATCTGGCGGCGAGTAAAAATCCGCCCCGGTGAAGCGACTAGTTTGTACAACAGAAAAAACTCTTTCTGCGGCAGTTCTAGTTCTGTTCCATTGGCAGTAACCGTCAGAGTATCGCAATCAAACAGGGTCTGCCCAATTTTGGCCTTTCTCTCGCTGACAATCTGAGAGCGGCGAAGTAACGCCTCCACGCGCCATATCATCTCATTGACATCGATGGGTTTCACCATATAATCGTCGGTACCTGCACGGAATCCTTCTCTCTTATCTGCAGGACTCTCTCTTGCAGTAATCATTAAAACCGGCATCATGAAGTTCGCCTCTCGGAGCGTCTTTGTCAAGGCATAGCCGTCCATCTTCGGCATCATGATATCGGAAATGATCAGATCCACATAACTGCTGTCTAGAATATCCAGAGCCTCTTCTCCGTCTGCTGCAGGAATTGCTGTATAACCGTGGTCTACCAAAACTGTGCAGAAGAGCTCGCGTAAGTCTCTGTCGTCTTCTACTACTAAAATATTGAACATCTTCCTTACCTCCAGATCTATTCTATCATACTACTATAACCGGCTTACCTCAATTAAATCTCAACAGATGAAACAAAAAATTGAGGTTGAGTTGAGATTCAGTTGCGAATCAGTTGAGGAAGAGCTTTTATGCTTTATTTATTCACAAAAAGGAGGGGACACTGGTGCTGCAGATTCAGGACATATCAAAACAGTATAAGACCGGCGATTTGGTGCAGAATGCACTGAATCACGTCAGTCTGAACTTAAGGGACAACGAGTTTGTCGCCGTTCTCGGTCCCAGCGGATCGGGAAAGACGACGCTGCTCAATATCATCGGAGGCTTAGACCGCTACGACAGCGGCGACCTTATCATCAACGGCACTTCTACCAAAAAATATAGAGACCGGGATTGGGATTCATATCGAAATCACACCATCGGTTTTGTGTTTCAGAGTTACAATCTGATACCACATCAATCTATCTTGTCCAACGTAGAATTGGCTTTGACCATATCGGGAATTTCCAAGGACGAGAGGCGCAGAAGGGCGAAAGAGGCTTTAGAAAATGTGGGTTTAGGGGACCACTTGCACAAGAAACCCAATCAGCTGTCGGGGGGACAGATGCAGAGGGTGGCCATTGCCAGAGCCTTGGTCAACAACCCGGACATTCTTTTGGCTGACGAACCGACAGGGGCGCTGGATACGGAAACCGGCGTCCAGGTCATGGAGCTGCTAAAGGAGGTGGCAAGGGAACGGCTGGTCATCATGGTGACCCACAATCCGGAGCTGGCAGAAAGCTATGCCAACCGAATTGTCAAGCTGCGAGACGGTGTGATCATAGACGACTCCAATCCCTATGATGCAGAATCAGAAGGGGCTGCATTGCCGCAGCATAGGAACATGGGGAAATCGTCGATGTCGTTTTTCACCTCTCTTGCTCTCAGCTTCAATAACTTGAAATCCAAAAAGGGCAGGACGGTTCTGACATCCTTTGCCGGGTCCATCGGTATTATCGGTATCGCGCTGATCTTGGCGCTTTCAACGGGGGTTAACATCTATATCGAGGATATTCAGAAGGACACCATGACGTCCTATCCCATCACCATCGATGCGGAATCAGTGGATCTGACCAGCATGATGGGCGATGGCTTAGAGGCAGGCATGAAAGGGGGACAGAAGGAGAAAGCCGATCATAAACTGGACGGTGTTTATTCTGACGGTTCTGGCTTAGAACAGGCCAATCGAATGAGTTCCAGCGTTACGGAAAACAACCTGACTGCGTTTAAAAAGTATCTGGACGATCCGGACAGCGAGATTCATCAGTATCTGGGCGAGGCAGGCGCTATTTATTCCTACGATGTACCCTTTGACGTCTATACCTTTGACCCAGACGGCAAGCTGGTGAATACCGATGGGAGCACGCTTACAGAGGATAACGCAACAGCCGGAGCCGGAAATGGCGGCATGGCAGCCATGACCGGCATGATGGACAGCGGCGCAGCGACGATGGGCAGTTCACAGGAGACTAGCTCTTCGGATATCTTTGAAGAACTGATTCCTGGCACTGACGGCGATGCGGTCAGTGCGGCGGTGAAAGACAACTACGATGTGGTGTACGGCAGCTGGCCTGCCGAATATGACGAAGTCGTTCTGGTACTCGATGAGAATAATGAGATATCTTTGTCCACCCTGTACGCTCTGGGCCTTCTGCCGTCGGAGGACTATCAGCAATTGATGGACGATGTGGAAAATGAAGAGGACTTTCAAGCGGAGTCCCACCACTGGAGCTACGAGGATATCTGTAATCAGACCTTCTATTTGGTGCCTGGCTGCGACCGCTATGAGGAAAACAGTGACGGTACTTTCCGCTACGTCAGTGATGAACAGGGGGATATGGAAAAGAAAGCAAAGGACGGCATCAAGCTGAAGGTCACCGGTATCATTCGAGAGGGAGAAGAGGCAGATCATACGTCCTTAACGGGTGCCATCGGTTACACCAAGGGCCTGACTGACTATCTCATCGACTACGCTTCTGACAGTCAGATTGTCAAAACACAGAAAGCGAACCAGGATGAGAATGTGTTGACGGGGTCAGCCTTTAAAGATGGAGAGAGCTATGATGAAAATATGGAGCGTTTCGGATTTGTCAGCCTGGACGCACCGTCCTCCATCAGTCTGTATTCCGACAGCTTCGAGGGGAAGGAAGGCATCACCGCCTGCATTGAAGAGTACAATGCATCAGCAAAAGAGGGGAATGAAATCGTCTATACAGACTTTGTAGAACTGCTGACTTCTTCCATCACCTCGATTATCAATGTGATCACCTATGTGCTGATTGCCTTTGTAGCCGTATCCCTGATCGTCTCTTCTCTGATGATCGGAATTATTACACACATTTCCGTATTGGAGAGAACCAAGGAAATTGGAATTCTGCGGGCGATCGGAGCGTCAAAACGGAACATCTCACAGGTCTTTAATGCAGAGACCTTCATTATCGGACTTTGCTCGGGGGCCTTGGGTATCGGCATCTCCTGTCTGCTGCTGATTCCTCTCAACGCCGTCATCCATGGCTTGATTGGAAACACTGCGGTCAATGCTGCCTTGCCAGCGAGCTACGGGATCGTTTTAATTATACTCAGCGTCCTATTGACCTTGATCGGAGGACTTCTGCCGGCGAAAAAAGCGGCAAAGAGAGATCCGGTGACGGCACTTCGTACAGAGTAACAGGAGGGTAATATGATTAGACTATTTAAGTATCTGAATAAAAAAGATTGGTGTTTCGCCCTTCTGTGTCTGGCCTTCATCGTGTGTCAGGTGTGGTTGGACCTGAAGCTGCCGGACTACATGTCGGAAATCACGAAATTGGTACAGACAGAGGGGAGTTCCATGAACGATATCCTTCTCGCAGGGGGATTCATGCTGCTGTGCGCCTTGGGAAGTCTGGCAGCGGCCTTCATTGTCGGCTATTTTGCGGCAAAAATCGCAGCCGGGTTGTCCATGCGCCTGCGGGCCATGGTCTACAATAAGACGCTTTCTTTTTCCATGGAGGAAATCAACGGCTTTTCCACGGCCAGCCTGATTACCAGGTCCACCAACGATATCACGCAGATTCAGACCTTTGTCGCCCTGGGGCTGCAGGCTATGATCAAAGCGCCGATTCTGGCCGTATGGGCGGTGGTGAAAATATCCGGGAAGAGCTGGCAGTGGACGGCGACGACGGGCGGAGCGGTGCTGGTTCTGCTGATCATGCTGGGAACGCTGATCGCCTTGACCTTGCCTAAGTTTACGAAACTGCAGGCTTTGACGGACAATCTGAACCGGGTAACCAGAGAGAACCTGACAGGCGTCCGCGTGGTCCGCGCATACAATGCGGAAACCTACGAAGAGGAAAAGTTCGAAAGGGCTAATGAAGAGCTGACGAAGACGAATCTCTTCACTAATCGGGCCATGGCCATCATGCAGCCGGGTATGACGCTGATCATGTCGGGCCTGACCCTTGCCATCTACTGGGTGGGCGTGTACCTGATTGCAGATGCGCCTCTGAGCGGAAGACTTTCCCTCTTCTCCGATATGGTGGTATTTTCATCTTATGCGATGCAGGTCATCATGGCATTTATGATGCTGACCATGGCTTTCATCATTCTGCCCCGGGCTTCGGTATCGGCAAAACGTATCCATGAAGTCTTGGATACGGAGACAAAGATCTTTGACGGCCCAATTACGGATTCCAATCTGTTCGAGGTGGGAGAAGTGGAGTTCCGCCACGTCAGCTTCCGTTATCCCGACGCTGCCGAGGAGGTTCTTCACGATATCAGCTTCACCGCTGAAAGGGGCGAGACAGTGGCCTTCATCGGTTCCACAGGCAGCGGCAAAAGCACCTTGATCAATTTGATTCCTCGTTTCTACGACGCTACCGAGGGAGAAATTTTAATAGACGGTGTCAATATAAAAGATTACAACCAGGCGTCTCTGCGCAATAAGCTGGGATATGTGCCTCAAAAGGCGGTCATGTTCAGCGGAACCGTTTCTTCCAATGTCTCCTACGGCGACAGTGGCAAAGAGACCTTCCGGGAGGATCAGATCAGGAAGGCTGTGGAGGTCGCCCAGGCGGGAGAATTTGTCGAGAACATGGAAGGCACCTATGACGCAGTCATCTCTCAAGGCGGCACCAATGTGTCAGGCGGCCAGAAACAACGTCTTGCCATCGCAAGAGCAATCTGTAGACAACCGGAAATCTACGTCTTTGACGATTCCTTTTCGGCTCTGGACTACAAGACGGACCGAAAGCTGAGAAGAGCTTTGAAAAACCACACGGGGAACAGCACGACGCTGATCGTCGCCCAGAGGATTGGAACCATCATGGATGCGGATAAGATCATCGTCTTGGATGAAGGCAGAATTGCAGGGGCAGGCACACACAGAGAGCTTCTTCGTACGTGTACTGTTTATCGTGAGATCGCAGAATCCCAGCTTTCAAAGGAGGAGATTGAAAATGCCTAGAAATGAATACAATATCGGAGATCACAAGAACGTCGCAGAGAAGGGGCCGGGCATCGGTCCCGGCGGCGGTCCGGGTCCCGGCGCCATCGGCGGAGGGGGCGAAAAGGCGGAGCACTTCGGGCAGGCCATTCAGCAGCTGGCGGCCTACTGTAAAGGGTATCTGCCTGCCATTTGTACCGCGGTACTATTGGCTGCTGTCGGGGCGATTTTGAATATCATCGGTCCGGGGAAATTGTCGGAGATTACAGATTTAATTACAGAGGGTTTGCTCACCAGCATCGACGTAAGTGCTGTGGTGAAAATCGCCGTTTTGCTGGCCGTCCTCTATGGTCTGGGATTTCTATTTAACCTGGTGCAGGGGATGATTATGGCGACGGTTACCCAGAAGGTTTCTAAGTCGCTGCGGCAGGAGATTTCCAGCAAAATCAATCGCCTGCCTCTGCGCTATTTTGACCGTACTAGTACGGGGAACATTCTATCCCGCGTGACCAACGACATTGATACCATCGGCCAGACCCTGAATCAGAGTATGGGGACTCTGGTGACAGCGGCGGCGTCTTTTGCAGGGGCTCTCGTCATGATGTTCTATACCAACTGGCTCATGGCTCTGTCGGCAGTGATCGCATCGGCTCTGGGTTTCGGCCTGATGCTGTTGATTATTTCTCATTCTCAGAAATACTTCAACGAACAGCAGCAAGAGCTTGGCAAGATCAACGGTCACATTGAGGAAACCTATGCGGGCCACAACGTGGTAAAGGCTTACAACGGGGAAAGTGAGGCGAAGTGGACCTTTTCTATGATGAACCGGCAGCTTTACAGCTGCGCCTGGCGAAGTCAATTCATGTCGGGCTTAATGCAGCCTCTGATGGGCTTTGTGGGCAATTTCGGTTACGTGGTGGTCTGCGTCGTAGGCGCTTTGCTGGCCATGAACGGCACCATAACCTTCGGTGTCATCGTAGCATTTATGGTCTATATCCGGCTGTTTACCCAGCCTCTCTCACAATTCGCACAGGCGGCTACAAACTTACAGTCCACAGCTGCCGCCAGTGAGCGCGTATTTGAGTTCTTAGAGGAGACTGAAATGGCAGACGAGAGTGAGAAGGAAACCTATCTGCCGACAGCAAAGGGGGATGTGGACTTTCAGAATGTCCACTTTGGATACAGCGACGATAAAATGATCATCGAGGATTTTACCGCATCAGTGAAGGCGGGACAGAAGATCGCCATCGTCGGGCCTACCGGCGCCGGAAAGACCACCATGGTGAATCTGCTGATGCGGTTCTACGAAATGCAGAGCGGGGAAATCCGTATCGACGGTACGTCCATCACGCAGCTGACCCGCGAAAATATTCACAGTCTGTTCTGCATGGTGCTGCAGGATACCTGGCTCTTTGAGGGCACTATAAGGGAGAACATCGTCTATTCCAAGAAGGGCGTTACGGAGGAAGACGTGATCGCCGCCTGCAAGGCTGTGGGGCTGCACCATTTTATCATGACACTGCCCAAGGGATATGACACCGTTCTCGGCGACAACGCCAGCCTTTCGTCGGGACAGAGGCAGCTGGTGACCATCGCCCGGGCAATGATTGAAAACGCGCCGATGCTCATTCTGGATGAAGCGACCAGTTCGGTAGATACCAGGACGGAGGTCTTGATTCAAAACGCAATGGACCAGCTGATGGCAGGGCGCACCTCCTTTGTCATCGCCCACAGGCTTTCCACGATCAGAAATGCCGACTTGATACTGGTTATGAAAGGGGGGAATATCATAGAGAGCGGCACCCATGAGGACCTGATGAAAAAGAAGGGTTTTTATGCCGACCTGTACAACAGCCAGTTCGAAAAGGCAGTTTAAATATAGATTTACACAAGAAGGGACTGTCGTCCAAAGGAATAGGGCGACAGTCCCTTTTTCAATTGTCAATTAATAAGGTCTGCTGCTCCTCTTCCCGAACACTTTGCAGTAGCGGGGAGGGCTGTGCCAGCATCTGCAGCGCGGCTTCTTGATCGTAGATCCAGTCTCTCAATTGATTCTCAGGAAGAATGAGCGGCATTCGGTCATGGACCGGCTGCATGGATTCGTTTGCCTGGGTGGTGACGATGATAAACCGATCGACCTCTTCGAACCGCCTGTAAAACCCCGCCATGAAGAGGGGGCTTTTGTCCTCATATCGGAAGGCGACTTTGTTCTTGTCTCTGTCCCACTCGTAGAAGTGCCTTGCGGGGATGATACAGCGGTGATGAAGCACGGCCTCTTTGAAAGTCTTTTTCTCTGGTGCCGTCTCAGCGCGGGCGTTAATCAACAGCCCCTTTCCATCAAAACGCGGAAAGCCCCAGGGCATCGTCTCCGCATAAAAGGCCGGCTCCCTGCCGCTGAGAATCAGCGCCTGCTGAGAGGGATAGATGTCACCGGTTTTCGGTATGTTCACTTCTCTTGCCGTCCCTCCTGCCATTCGCAGGATGCTTTCTGCAATTTCTTTATCCGAATAAAATCTGCCGCACATGATTACCAAACCTTTCTTTCTTTCTCATAAAATCATACTCCGAGAGGAGCATTGCTGTCAATTGCGATTATCGTCACTTTTCCTGTAACAAAACCTTTGATTGGGAGATATATAGATAAAAGCGGCGGAAAGTCTCAAAATTGTTATTTTTTTGAGACCGCCTTGAGATATTAAGGTGCTATAGTTAGCGGTATAGAGGAAAAACTTAAGAATATTTAAGAAAAGTTTAAGAATTATACCTTTGAATATTAAGAATTTAGATGTATTATTAATTATGTTAGAAGAAGGTATTACAAAAGAAAGGATTTGGGATGGAACGCAAGCATATCGTAAAACTGCACATCATGTTGACGGCGCTGACTTTGGCAATCCTTCTGCTTCCAATGGAAAAAGGGGTATTCTTTGGTTCTGAGGGGGATTGGTACAGCCAGCACGTGGGAGCCGCTGAAAATCTCAGGCAGACCATGCTCAGTACGGGTTCCTTGTTTCCGCAGTTTTCTACTGGCGGAGGAGGCTGCAACATCTACGACCTGGCGTATTACGGACTGCTCAGACCCGATGTGCTCTTCTCTTGCCTGGTGCCAGACCTGGAAATGAAATACATCATAGCCGGTTATGGGATCTTGGGGGTCTTAGCCAGCATCAATCTGTGTTTCTTCTGGCTTCGGCGGCAGAACCTCAACAAATGGTCTGCCTTTGGGGGAAGCGTGCTGATGGCGGCTGCCACTTGCTTCTTTCATGCACATCACCAGATCATATTTGTGAATTACATGCCGTTTCTGATACTTGCCCTTTTAGGGATTGATAGACTTTTAGAAAAAGGGAAGATTTTGCTCATGGCCGTCTCCCTCTTTCTGATCTACATGCACAGCTTTTTCTACGCCTTTGTCTGCTTAGTAGTCTGTCTCATCTACTATCTATACAAAAGCGACTGGAGACCGGAGTTGCGCACCTTTGGCAAAGCGATTTTCGCAGTGTTCCTCTCCATCGGAATGGCGGCGGTGCTTCTGCTGCCCACGGGGCTCAACATCCTGTCTACCTCAAAGGATGCCGGCGGCTTTATGTCCCAGCCTATGGACGCGGTGGACCTGAAGCTGGGGGGACTCCTGTACTATCCTTACGGATGCGGGATGACTATGTTGGCGCTGTATTGCCTGCTTCTCTCACTGACAAAGAAGAAAAAGCGAATCTTGGCTATCATGCTGTTGGCCTGTGCTCTGATTCCGGCAGTCTCCCTGGTGTTCAACGGATTCCTCTATCCGAGGGCAAAAATCCTGATTCCTTTTGTGCCCCTCATTGTGCTGCTTTGCGCGGACACGCTGCAGGAGCTTTCTGAGAGGAAACAAAAGTGGTTCCTCATACCAGCGTTGCTCTGCTTTCTGCCAGCGGCATTTTCTCCTTGGCAGGAGTTGATGCTCATGGATGCCTGTATTTTGCTGGTCTGGGTCTTGCTGCAGAAGTTCCTGCTCAAATCTGTCAGGAGCAGGCAGGGGGCTTTTGCTCTGATTCTCCTGGTTCCCATCATCGTCAGTGTGGGCGTCAACAAAGAGGAGGACTATCTACAGGCCGATGACGACCGGCAGAGCCATTTTACTTCTGCGGAGATTCGAGAGGTGGTCACCGACAGGCGATATCGCTTCGACGTGCTCAGCAACAACTACGTCAACAGCAACACCCTGCCGGGGGACGGCATCAGCAAGACGGCTATGTATTCCTCCATCGAAAACAAGCTCTATGCCGATTTCTATTACAATGAGATGCGAAATCCTATCAGCCTGCGGAATCGGGTGGTGCTGATGCCGAACAAAAATAGCTATTTCAACTATTTTATGGGTATTCGATATCTTCTGACTGACGTGGACAACCTTCCCTACGGCTACCAGACAGTTCTGCAGAAGGGGAACTATGTCATAGCCGAGAATGAAAATGTGCTGCCTATGTGCTACGGAACAGATCAGCTGTTCCAGGAGATCGTTTATGAGGACCTGGCATTTCCTTATAACTTGGAGGTTCTCTGTTCATCAGCGGTGATACCAGGCAATGGTGATGCCGAAAGAGGATTTATGCCCCATATCAAAGAAGAAACCCCGGAACTGCTCGGGGTGGACAAGGTGTTTGCCAGTGAGACGGGAGGACTTCTCTCCCTAGATTCTGCCGAGAGTCATACGCTGAAGCTGTCGAAATCTCTGAAGAAAAAGATTTTGATCATCAGCTTTCAGGTGGAGAGCAAGTCGGGCAGAGAGGTGATCATCGAAGTCAACGGCATGAGGAACAACTTGTCTGCAGAGAGTGCGCCTTATCCCAATGAGAATCATACCTTCACCTATGTGCTGCCAGCGGAAGAGAACATGGAGGAATTGGAGCTGGAATTATCGAAAGGAAATTACAACATCAGCGGTTTACAGATCTATACCATGGATGTGCAATATCTGCGGCACGATGGAATCTCCCTGCCGTCCCTGGCGCAAGAAGGGGAGAGAGACGGCAAAACCGTGTTCAAAGGGGACATCGATATGAACAAAGATGGGTATTTTATCACCTCCTATCCTTACCGCAAAGGTTATCAGGTCTTCGTGGATGGAAAAGAAGTGAATTACGAAAAGGTAAACACTGCCTTTGTCGGGTTTCCATTGTCAAAGGGAAATCATCAAATTGAGATTAATTACTATGCACCGGGATTTAAGGCAGGACTGGCCATCAGTATCCTGTCCCTGCTGATCCTATGTTTTATCACATTCAGAGAAAGGAAGAAAGCTTTATGAAAAAATTACAGAACTCAGAGATTTTCCGCTACGTCATGACAGGGGGAATGACGACGGTAATCAACTACATCATCTATATCCTGCTGACGGCGTTATCGATAGACTACTTGGTGGCCAACAGCATCGCATGGCTGGGGGCTGTAATCTTTGCTTATTATGCCAACAGGCACATGGTCTTTCACTCTGAGGGTGATAAAAGACAGGAGTTTATGCAGTTCTTTGGTCTGAGGCTGGCGACGCTGGTAGTAGAAAATCTGCTCCTCTACCTATTCGTAGGATATGTGGGCGCGGCAGAGCTGCCGTCAAAAGTCATGGTCAGCATCATTACGGTCATACTCAACTACTTTGCTTGTAAGTACAGCATTTTTAAAGAAGGAGGCGTCTCTCGTGAGTGAAAGAAAAGATAAGATCAGCATCATCGTACCCTGCTATAATGAAGAGGAGTCACTGCCGATGTTTTACATGGAAACGACAAAGGTACTGCTGAATATGAAAGAGGTAGATTATGAGTTTGTCTTTGTTAACGACGGAAGCAGTGATAAGACCCTGGAGATTATGAAAAAGCTTCACGAGGGGGATGCCCATTGCCGGTATGTGGGATTTTCCAGAAACTTTGGAAAAGAAGCGGGCATGTATGCGGGATTAGCCGAGGCAGAAGGGGATTATTGCGTGATTATGGATGCAGACCTGCAGCACCCGCCGACCTTACTTCCGGAAATGTACAAAGTGGTCAGTGAAGAGGGATATGACTGCTGCGGGGGACTGCGGCAGGGGCGTGAAGGGGACAGCGCCTTGCGCGGCATCTTTTCCAGGGCGTTTTATAAGATCAGCAAAGGGCTGACCCACATGGAAATGTCAGACGGTCACGGGGATTTTCGCATGATGGCAAGACCTATGGTGGACGCCATTCTCAATATGAAAGAATATAACCGTTACATGAAAGGGCTCTTTTCTTTCGTCGGCTTTGATACCAAGTGGATTCCATATGAAAGTGTAGAGCGTGCCTGCGGTGAGACGAAGTGGAGTTTTAAGAGCCTGTTCGCTTACGCGTTTGAGGGAATCTTGGCCTTTTCAACAGCACCCTTGAAACTGGCGGGTCTCATAGGGTGCCTGTTGTTTCTGGCCGGGCTGCTGTTTATCGGTGTCAATCTGATTCAGAGTATCTGGCTGCCCGGGGCAGTCAGCAGCTTTGATATCATCATTACGGTGGTGCTTATGTTGGGCAGCCTGCAGATGTTGTTCCTCTATATTTTAGGTGCTTATCTGTCCAAAGACTATCTGGAGAACAAAAAGCGCCCGCTATATATTGTCAGGGAGAGAAGCCAATAGGTTTTTTAATTCTTCAAGAGATTTGACTGGCTCGTGACAAGTCTGTCCCTGACAGAGATAATATTCGGCTCCACTGAAGGGGATGGGATAGTTTTTTAGGAATGGCGCGATTTCCTCTATGGAAGTCGCGTCTTCTTCTGTCTTGACCAGAATATCCATCTCGAACTGCCAGAGATCCTGTAGGTCGAAGGCGGAAGAACCGCTGCAGACGCAGATTAATTGCCCATTATCGGCCAGTTCTTCGGTCATCTGCCAGAGAAAGAAACTGTGACCGGCAGGATATTGTTCCGCCTCACCCATTAGAAAGTTCGCCTGTTTTTCGAAAGCCTGCTTCCAAGCTTGCTCTCCAGTAAGGAAGGCCAGTGCGTTCATGACCAGAGCGGCTACAGAATTACCAGATGGAAGGGCGCCGTCGTAAGTCTCTTTCGGACGCATGAAGAGCTGTTCACTATCATTGGCATAGAGATAACAGCCGCCTTTTTCTCTATCAAAAAACAAGTCCATGATTTGATTGGACATCTTGACGGCCTTCTGGAGATAAGAGGGATCAAAGGTGCTTCTGTAGCATTCAATCAGTCCCCAGGCCAGATAAGCGTAGTCTTCCAAGGTTCCTGGGAAAGCGGCTTCGCCCTCTCTGAATCGGGCAAGAAGGCGGTTTTCGCCAGTGCGGAGCTGTTCCCATAGGAAATCGACTGCATTCAGCGCTGCAGACAGATAATCTCTGCGATCCAGCAGACGGGCTGCTTTTGCCAGGCTCGCAATCATCAGCCCATTCCAGCTGGTAAGAATTTTATCATCTCTGTGAAGTGGGGTTCGCTGCATCCGATAGCGGTATAGCTTCAACAGCATATACTCCTCAGGCATTTCCCCATACACTGGATTTTTGATGAGATTGGGAATCCCTTTGCCCTCAAAATTGCCTTCTTCGGTAATATCATAACGCCGACAGAATTCTGCACCGGCTTTTTGACCCAAGACTTCCCGTACTTCCTGTGGTCTGAACAGATAGAACTTCCCTTCTACGCCGTCACTGTCCGCATCCTGACTACAGTAAAACGCACCCTCACTGTCTGTTAATTCCCGCAGTACATAGCGCACCGTCTTTTCTGCAATGTCTCTGTATATTGTTTTGCCGGTTTCTTTGTAAGCCTGGCTATAGGAGAGAATTAACAGGGCGTTGTCATAGAGCATCTTCTCAAAGTGAGGAACCAGCCACTTGTCATCGGTGGAATAACGGCAGAATCCGCCGCCGATGTGATCAAAGATGCCGCCCCGATACATCTGGACCAGTGTCTTTTCTGCCATGGAAAGAGGGGCCTCCTGTTTTTGTGCCATGAGGAATAATAGGTTATGGGGTGATGGGAATTTGGGGCTTTGCCCGAACCCTCCGTACTCGGGGTCAAAACTCTGCCTAAATGATTTCAGCGCTTCTGTTATTAATTGCTTTGGATTTATGTTGTCGCAGCCGCCTTGCTGCGTCCGTTCATTGAGAAAATTTATAATCTCATCGCTTTGACGTAGCAGCTGTGTTCTGTCCTGCTTCCACTTTGAAGATACTGCCGTGAGCAACTCTATTAGGCCTAAATGGCCGTATTGGCTTCTCTTTGGCAGATAGGTAGCCGCAAAAAAAGGTTTTTTATCCGGGGTCATGATGATGGTCAAAGGCCAGCCGCCGGAACCTGTTACAGCTTGACAAAACGCCATATAAACGGCATCTATGTCTGGGCGTTCCTCCCTGTCGACTTTGACAGCGACGTAGTTTTTGTTAATCAGTGCGGCGGCTTCTGCATCTTCAAAAGATTCGTGCGCCATAACGTGGCACCAATGGCAGACGGAATAACCGATACTTAAAAAGATCGGAACGTCTCTTTTGGCGGCCTCCCTGAATGCTTCCTCGCACCATGGATACCAGTCCACGGGATTGTCCGCGTGTTGCAGAAGGTAAGGTGATTTTTCCCGTTCTAATCGATTCATAGATTTTCCTCCGATCATTCCTTTGCTAATTAAGGTTTATAACAAATAGTATGGACAATTTTGCTGTGTCGGATACTTTTTTAGGAAAAAATATGTTTTGAAGAGCGCGCGGCTGGCGCCCGTTACGCAGAGAAGCGTTCCTGCGGCGAGTATGCATAACAGAAACAGGGTTTTTGGGCGAATATGCGTAACAGAGGCAGTGACAGAGCATGCAAGAAAACTGGTCGAGCAGGCAGATGGAGCAAATCAGCGCCCATTGACTTGGGCAGATTGATGTGCTATCATTAAAATCTGATAAAGGTGGAATGAAAATGAATAGAATCGTAATAGATGAATTGAAGAGACGAATCTGCTCTATGCAAATGGTACCGATGAAACATTGTATAGAGCTATAACAGAAAGCATAGGATGCGTTCTAAACCAGCCATGGGCTGGCGAATGTCAGCAGTCAATTGCAACCAGACAAGTCCAGGCAATTGCTGCATAAGGTCTTTCCTGCAATTCACTACATGAATTGGGGCAAGCAGCATCAAGCATAAATTCTGTCTTACAAATTGAAGTCCGAGCCCGGTTTGGATAAGCAAACCGTGGCAAATCTCATGTAACGAATTTGCAAATTTTGATTTGCTGAATTCGACTGCCGCTTTTCGGCGCTGTGGACAGAATGTTATGGACGCTTTGTATTTCATCGGGAAATGAGATGAAGACGTATGACAGAATACGTTCATTTTTGATACTCATTTTCCCGTTGATAAAATCTATGTGGCTGTAGGCAATGTTTTGCTTACAGTTTTTTGTTTGGAAAGGAATTTGTCTTATGAAAAATATAAATTGGAAGATGACGATTGCAAAGTTTTTAACTGCGCAGATGATTTCCTTGCTGGGATCGTCATTGGTGCAGTACGCCATTATTTGGCATATCACGCTGTCGACTTCATCAGGAAAAATGCTCACGATTTCTACACTATGCGGATTTTTACCGCAGATACTGATTTCTCTCATTGCCGGTGCGTGGATAGACCGATACGACCGCAAGAAACTGATTATGGCTGCAGATGCCACTATTGCTCTGTCAACGCTGTTCCTGGCAGTCGCATTTTTGGCAGGATATCGGTTCAACTTTGCGTTGTTCATAGTGCTGGCCATTCGCTCTGCTGGCACCGGGATTCAGTCCCCTGCGGTCAATGCGATCATCCCTCAGATTGTTCCCCAAGAGAAACTTCTGAAAATCAATGGCATCAACAGCACCCTGTCTTCTCTGATGATGTTCCTGTCTCCGGCAGTCAGCGGAGCAATTATGACCATTGCATCACTGGAAGTGACGCTGTTTATTGACGTAATCACCGCAATCATTGGCATCAGTATTACTGCTGCAATCTATATCAGACCGTATGAGCGAACAGAAAAGAGCGAAGGATCCAGCCTCAAAGAAATTAGGAAAGGATTTTCCTATCTGAAAGAAAATCGATTTATCAAAAGGCTGCTCGTTTACCAGCTTCTCATTCTTTTTTTAATCAGCCCCTCTGCGTTTCTGACACCTCTTATGGTGAGCAGAACCTTTGGACTAGAAGTGTGGCGACTGACTGCCAGTGAAATGACCTATAGCCTGGGAATGGTACTAGGCGGTTTACTGATCACCTCTTGGGGCGGTTTTCGGAAAAAAATCAATACGACCATGCTTGCAGGCGCAGTTTACGGTGTGCTGATGATTGGCCTGGGGAATGCACCTGGTTTCCTTTGTTACCTGATGTGTAACACTTTGATTGGCATCACGGCGCCTTGCTATAATGGACCGATTACGGTCACCATTCAAGAGAAAGTAGAGCCTTATATGCAGGGGCGGGTCTTCAGTTTCATGCAGATTGCGACTTCCTGCGCCTTGCCTTTGGGAATGTTTTTTTTCGGACCGTTGGCAGACTTGATCTCTGTACAGATGCTCCTATCTGTAGCGGGCTTTTTCGTGGCCGGTCTGACAGCTGCAGTTTGGAAGCAAAAGTATTTTAAAGAATAGATGTATTAAAAAGAGGCCGTCTTGCGGCCTCTTTGCGTTTGCGTTTTAATTAAGCTGTCTGCTGCATGATAAGTGTGGCGACACGCAGACCGAATAAGATGGCTGCAATCCACATCACAGCAGGAATATCCTTCACCTTTCCAGTCAACACTTTCAGGATGACCCATGCCAGAATTCCAAACATGATTCCGTTGGCGATGGAATAAGTGAACGGCATCATGATTAAAGCGAGGAATCCGCCAACTACATCAGCGATGTCTCCATCAAAATGCATGTTCCTTACAGCTCCGATCATCAGAAGGCCAACCCATACCAGCGCAGGAGCGGTGGCAAAGGAAGGGATTGCCAGGAAAATCGGTGAGAAGAACAACGCGACGATGAACAACACGCCGGCAGTCACTGCAGTGAGACCGGTTCTGCCGCCATTAGCGACACCGGCACTGGATTCTACATAGCTTGTGACAGTGGATGTACCGATGCATGCACCGACGATCGTACCACAGGCGTCGGCCATCAAAGCCCCTTTTGCTCTAGGCAGATTTCCATTCTCATCTAAAAGATTTCCCTTTGAGGCAACACCGATCAGCGTACCGACCGTGTCGAACAGATCCACATATAGGAACGAGAAGACGATGACGATAAACTGAATGATGTTATCTGCAATCCAGGCAAAGTCAAATTGGAAGAGAGCCGGTTTTGCCGGAATAAAGCTTGCTCCGCTGAAGCTTGGGAAGAGGGAGTAAACCCCTGCTTCTGGGTTTACCACGTACCAGCCAGTGGCTTCTGCAATCATGCCTAAACCCCAAGTTACCAGGATACCGATCAAGATGTACCCTTTGATATTGAAATGATATAAGACTGCTACGATGATGAGGCCGATCAGAGCCAGCACAACCTGAGGTGAACTGAAAGAACCCAGGTTTACTAACGTAGAAGCGTCGCCGATGACGATGCCGGCGCCTTTGAGGCCAATCAGAGTGATGAACAGTCCGATACCTGCAGTGATGGCGTATTTCAGATTGGCAGGCACATCATTGACCAGTTTTTCTCTAAAATTGCAGAGTGAAAGGAGTACAAATACGATACCTTCCACTAAGACTGCAGCTAAGGCAATCTTCCAAGGATCCGTTACGCCTTTTGCGGCCAGGTCGCTGCATACAGTAAAGGCGAAGTATGCGTTCAGTCCCATGCCGGATGCCAGGGCTACCGGATAGTTTGCAAAGAATGCCATAAATAGTGAGGCTACGGCGGCAGAGACTGCAGTTGCAGTGAAAACGCCAGCACTGTCCATACCTGCTGCTGCCAGCATACCAGGGTTTACTGCTAAGATGTAAACCATGGATAGGAATGTAGTAGCGCCGGCGATGATCTCTGTCTTGACGTCAGTGCCGTGCTCTTTGAGTTTGAATAGTTTCTCCATGTTAAACAATTCTCCTTTTATCCTTCATAATGAAATAAAATTACATTTTATATTATATACGTTAATGGACAAAAGTCCAAGATTTTGTTCAGTTATGTGTCGAAGAATTTTGTTAAATAGAGGTGATATTGGGGATAATCGGATTAAATGGCGAACATAAAGAGGAGATTGCATATAAAAAGTTCATTTCGCCATTGACAGTTTTCAAAGCGGAATATATACTTTCCTCAAAAGGAGCAAACAGATGAGAGTTTTACATTTTTTATTGGGATTGATTTTTTCGATGAGCATCATCCTGGTACTGCTGGTTACATCCATAGAAGCAGTGCTGTATTGGTCTCCGGATTATTTTGAACGAGAATATGATAAATACGAGGTGATTGACGAAGTCAATATGGAAATGGACGACCTTCTTCATGTGACAGACGTGATGATGGATTATCTGAAAGATAAGAGAGAGGATCTTCAGGTGGTCACCAGAGTTGACGGCGCATGGAGGACTTTTTTCAGTCAAAGGGAATTGGATCATATGGTCGACGTGAAAAATCTGTTTCTCGGCGGACTGGCTTTGCGGCGAATATGCCTGCTGATTGCAGTGTGCAGCGCAGGTCTGCTGTATCTTCTAAAGGGGCGGTTATCCGCAATTCTTCCCCGCGCCATGTGCACCTGTACAGGGGTGTTTTTCTCTGCGGTCTGCCTGATCGCTGCCGTGGCAGCGACGGACTTTACAAGAGCATTTACCATCTTTCATGAGATTTTCTTTGATAATGATCTCTGGCTCTTGAACCCCAGGGAGGATCTTCTGATCAATATCGTTCCCGAACCTTTCTTCGTAGACACGGCTGTCCGCATTGCTGCTGTTTTTGGCGGCAGCGTCCTCCTGATTCTGGCAGTCTGTCTGCTCAGTCTTTATCACGGAAAACGGAGGAACCGCCGTCACCAAAATGACCCGATAGGAACAGCAATTTAGTCTAAACGACCAGGGTGATGATTCTCAGTACAAATAGAACACTGGAAATCCACATGACAGGCGGGATCTCCTTTATTTTGCCTGTAATCAGTTTGAGGAAAACCCAGGTGAGGATTCCGAACATAATGCCGTTAGCCACTGAATAGGTGAAAGGCATCATAATCATAGCAAAGAATCCACTGACTACATCGGCGATATCGCCCTCAAAATCAATCTTCTTGACACAGTCCATCATCAAAAGGCCTACCCAGACCAAGGCGGGAGCCGTAGCAAAAGATGGGATTGCCAGAAATACTGGTGAAAACAGCAGAGCGGCAAAGAAGAGGATGGCTGTGGTTACAGAAGTAAGACCGGTTCTTCCTCCATTGACGACACCGGCGCTGGATTCAATGTAGCTGGTTACGGTAGAGGTTCCCAGGGCGGCACCAGCAATGGTACCGCAGGCATCAGCCAAAAGTGCACCCTTTGCCTTTGGCAGATTGCCGTCTTCGTCCAGCATGTCCCCTTTTGAAGCGATACCGATGAGGCCGCCTACCGTATCAAAGAGATCAACATACAAAAATGAAAATGTAATGACGACAAAATGGATGACGTTCCCAGCGACCCAGCTGAAATCAAAGGCCAGAAAGTTAGGTGCTGCCGGAAGGGAAAATCCCGCAGACAGATCCGGGAAAAGGGTGAATACGCCGGCTTCTGGATTCGGTACATACCAGCCAGCCGCTTCTGCCAGCATGCCCATGGCCCAGGTAGCCAGAATGCCGATTAGGATATACCCTTTGACATGGAATCGATATAATACGGCCACTAAGATCGTACCGCCGATAGCAAGCGCGAATTCCGGCGAATCGAAGGTGCCCATGTCCACCAACGTAGAGTCGCTTTTGACGATGATTCCTGCTCCCTGCAGCCCGATAAAAGTTATAAAGAGGCCAACCCCTGCAGTAATGGCGTATTTTAAATTTGACGGCACATCGTTGATGAGCCGCTCTCTAAAATTGCATAAGGAAAGAATGACGAATACAATCCCTTCCACAAAGACGGCCGCCAAGGCAACGCGCCAAGGGTCGGTGATACCCTCTGCGGCAAGTTCCCCACAGACGGAATAGGCAAAATAGGCGTTGAGGCCCATGCCCGATGCCAGGGCGATAGGATAGTTTGTAAAGAAAGCCATAAACAGTGTGCTGACTGCAGCGGACACTGCTGTGGCAGTAAACACGGCAGCGCTGTCCATACCGGCGTCAGCCAGCATGGCAGGATTTACTGCCAGTATGTAGACCATGGAAACGAAGGTTGTTATCCCTGCCATGATTTCTGTCTTGACATTGGTTCCGTGCTCTTTTAATTTAAATAGTTTTTCCAATTCTGATCTTCTCCTTTGCTGATACTAAATTCGCTAGACAATATTATACATAGAGATCTGGTCAAATCCTATAACCAGTTTTGGCTTTCTTGATAACTTTGTAAGAATTTTATTGATATACTGCGATAAAGTGAAGAAATAACGAACAAAGTAGTGAAACGATTCGATAAAAGTTCAGAAAAAAGACTTCCGCCGCACCAGGTGTATAAGCCCAGTTAGGCGAAAGCCATGAAGTAGTTAAAAATCTATCTTTCTTCCATAGTAAACGCATTCCAACAGTTTTTCCATCTTTTCATCGTCGATGGCTCTTGGATTGGAACCTGTGCAGGCATCAGATACGGCATTGGCAGCGATGGCTTTTTTCTTATTGAGGAACTCATCCTCTTCAATACCGACCTCTTTCAGCGTATGTGGGATTTCCATTGCTTCATTGAGGCTGATGATCAGATGACAGAGCCTCTGGATTTTTTCCTCTCTTTTATCCCCTTCAATTTTTAGATAGTCGGCGATTTCCTCGTATCTCTTTGCAGCGGATAGCTCTTCTGCGTTGTAAGTGATTACATACGGCAGATACATAGCATTGGCAAGACCGTGGACTACATGGCCTGTGTGAAAAGCCGCTCCCGTTTTGTGGGCCATGGAGTGGACGATACCAAGCAGTGCATTGGAAAAGGCCATACCAGCTAAGCACTGGGCATAATGCATCTGTTCTCTGGCGCATTTATCTCCGTTGTAGGACTTAATCAAGTTATCCTTGACCATTTCTATGGCGCGCAGTGCCAGCGGATCTGTAAAGGCATTGGCGGCTGTGGATACGTAAGCTTCAACGGCGTGGGTAAAGGCATCCATTCCGGTGCAGGCGACCAGCGACGGCGGCATGGTTTCTGCCAGATCAGGATCTACGATGGCAACGTCCGGTGTCAGATTATAATCTGCCAGAGGATATTTGATTCCACTGTCGTAATCCGTGATGACAGAAAAAGCTGTGACCTCTGTAGCTGTGCCGGAAGTAGAGGGAACCGCACAGAACTTCGCTTTTTTGCGAAGGGTAGGCAGGGCGAAGGGTTTAGCTGCCTCTTCAAAGCTGAGATCTGGATATTCGTAGAAAATCCACATCGCCTTTGCAGCATCAATTGGAGAGCCGCCGCCGATGGCAACAATCCAATCCGGCTTGAATTTCCTCATATCCTCTGCACCTTTTTTCACTGTTTCAATGGACGGATCGGGTTCAACTCCGGCAAAGACCTTTAACTCCATACCGGCTTCTTTCAAATATTCTTCTGTTTTCCCTAAGAAACCAAAACGCTGCATGGAGCCTCCGCCAGTGACGATAAATGCTTTCTTGCCCTGCAGATCTTTTAAATGGGACAGAGATCCTCTTCCAAAATAAATATCTCTGGGTAATGTAAATTGTGACATATGTCTCCCCTTTCTAATTAGCAATTATTTTTCGTTAGTATGTCCTGAGAAGGGATGTTTTACTCGAAATACTTGGACGCGAAAAGAAATGACATCACTTTTACCATATGATAAATAAAAATTGCAGTTGTTTTTACAGTTGCCTTATTGGCAGCGGCGATGAGTGCATGTTCAACCCATTCGAGCAAATCGTATACTTTTAAGGTTGAGACTGGCGACAACATCAAAATCGAAATGGATACGTCTGGCGACTATTCCTTTGCCTAGGAAGAAGGAGAAGATAAGATTCTGCAGGGTATGTTTATGACCAAAGAAGGTTATGATCAGTATCAAACTTTAAGGGATTTGAAAGAAGTAAAGATTCTAGATGACGGGGAAAAAGACGGAAATACAGACTTCTTCTATGAGTATGAGGGAGAGGCCGGAACGGAAACCAATTTTGTTCTCTGGATCAAAGATTCCAGGGCATGCTCATCATATGAAAGATAAAAACAAATGTAAGTATCCTAAAAAATGCCCTTGCAGGAGGTAATTCCCGCAGGGCATTTTGCTTTGCTCACTTTTACTTTACATAGACCTTGGGCAGTCTCTGACCAAAGGCACATACGATCTCGTAGTTGATGGTACCTGTAGCTTCTGCGATGTCGTCGGCCAGGATGGTGTTGACACCATCAGAACCCATGACGATGACCTCATCTCCGACCTTTACGTTCGGCACATTTGAAACATCAATCATGCACTGATCCATACAGATGTTGCCGGCAATCGGGCAGACCACGCCATTTACTATGACTTTTGCCTTTGCGGAATATGGACGAGGATAACCGTCGGCATAACCAAGGGCAATGGTAGCGATTCTGGCAGGTTTTTCAGATATGTATTTTCTACCGTAGCCTACGGAGAAGTTTTCTGGTACATCTTTCAGATGAATAATGTTTGCCTTGACAGACATAACCGGCTTGATGGAAAGCTGTTTTTTGTCGACTTCGTTTGAAGGATAACATCCGTAGAGAATGATTCCCGGACGAACTGCATCGAAGTAGATACTAGGCAGTTCCATGATAGAAGCGCTGTTGGCAAGGGTTCTCATCGGAATATGAATACCTGCCTTTGTCAGAGCCTCGTAGAAAGCATTGTACTTGGCTTCCTGCTCGTGAGAATAAGTCTTATCGGCAGCGTCAGCAGTGGACATATGGGAGAACATACCTTTAATTTTGAAATTTGGCAGCGCTGCAATTTTCTTGATATCTTCGACGGAGGTTTCGATTTCATCCGCCAGATAGCCGATTCTGCCCATTCCGGTGTCGACTGCAACCAGACCGAAAACAGTTTTGCCGGCCTTTGCAGCAGCATCACTGATTGCTTTTGCATTGGTAGAATCGCATACGACTGGTGTGATGTCGTACTCTGCAATCACGTCGGCATACATGTCCGGCGTAAGACCCAGCATGATGATTTCTTCTTTTGCACCAGCATTTCTCAGGGTGATGACCTCTTGGAGGGTTGCAACAGCAAATGTCTTCACTCCGTTTTCTCTGAGCACATTTGCACACATGACACTGCCGTGGCCGTAGCCGTCAGCTTTGATAACGCCGATAATTTGCTTATCCGCGCCAACCTTTTCCTTGATACTTTTGATGTTGTAGTCCAGATTGCTTAAATTAATTTCTGCCCAAACGGGTCTGATTGCTTCTTTATACATGGCTGTACAATACCTTCTTTCTTTAAAATTATATGAATGGTTCGCGTCTGATGATATCTTCTCTTCCCGGACCATTGGATACTAGGGTGATTGGAAAACCGATCTGTCTTTCTATTTCGTTTACGTACTCCTGACATTCCTGCGGAAGCTCTTCCCATTTCCGGATGCCGCTGACATCACTTTTCCAGCCGGGCAGTTTTTTCAGAATCGGCTTTGCCTGGTAGAGGTAGGTAGTGTTAGGAAAATCCTGGTGTTCTTTCCCATTGATTTCATATCCAACACAAATGGGAATTTCATCCAGATAACCCAGGGGATCGATGACTGTCAAAGCCACTTCTGTGGTGCCCTGCATTTTGCAGCCGTATCTGGTTGCCACGGCATCGAACCAGCCTACACGGCGAGGTCTGCCTGTGGTTGCACCAAATTCTCCGCCGTCTCCTCCACGGCGTCTCAGCTCATCTGCGTCCTCTCCGAAAATTTCGCTGACAAAAGCGCCAGCGCCGACGGCAGAAGAATATGCCTTGACTACTGTAGTGACTTCTTTGATTTCGTATGGCGGGATGCCTGCTCCCACTGCGCCGAAAGCAGCGAGTGTAGATGAGGAGGTCACCATAGGATAGATGCCGTGATCAGTATCTTTCAGTGCGCCTAGCTGACCTTCCAGCAGAATATTCCTGCCGTCTTTGATGGCTTCCTGCAAGAAAACGCCAGTATTTTCTACATAAGGTTTGATCATCTCTTTATATTCCATCATGGCATGATAGAGATCATCTACCTTGAGAGCGGGCTTATGATAGAGATTTTCTATCACGACATTTTTTAGTGTGCAAACGTTTTCCAATTTTTCGCGCAATACAGCTTCTGGCATGAACAACTCGTTGACTTGAAATCCGATTTTTGCATACTTATCTGCATAACACGGTGCGATTCCGCTTTTGGTCGAGCCGAAGGACTTTCCTGCTAAACGCTCTTCTTCATATTCGTCTAACAGAATGTGGTACGGCATGACAATGTGTGCTCTGTCAGAAACCAGCACTTTCGGCGCTGGTACGCCGCCTTCCACTAGAGATTTGACCTCCTTGATCAGGAAGGGAATGTTTAGGGCTACACCATTTCCCAGCACGCTGGTAGTGTGTTCATAAAACACGCCGGAAGGCAGCATGTGCAGAGCAAATTTGCCGTAGTCGTTTTTGATGGTATGACCTGCATTGCTGCCACCCTGAAATCTGACGATGATGTCAGAATGCTCAGCCAGTGTATCTGTGATTTTGCCTTTTCCTTCGTCGCCCCAGTTGGCGCCTACAATTGCTTTGATCATTTTGTTACCTCCTATTCGTTACCGTATAACTATTCTGCTTGTCTTGGCGCTTGATTATACGACAAACTCCAAGCCTGCCAAAGGCTGGGGAGCTTCAGCATAAATTCTGCCAAGCAAATCGCCTGCGGCTCTTTGGGCAGAATGTTATACATTGATCTCAGCGGAGAGACCCAATTGCCCCTCGTTCGCTGATAGAATAGGCTTTATGACCCCGTTAAGAAACTCAGTTGTCTGTTCTATTGATCTTCCAACATAATTTTCTGGCTTCAAAACCTTCTGTAAAGCCTCCTTTGTTATATGAAAGGCCGGATCAGCAGCAATACGATCCAGCAGATCGTTTGGCTTACCCTGCTCTTTCACGACTTTGCCCGCATCCATGGAGTGCAGGCGGATGCGTTCGTGAAGTTCCTGTCTGTCGCCCCCCATTTTGACGGCATCCATCATGATATTCTCTGTCGCCATAAACGGCAGTTCTGCCATCAGATGGGCTTCGATGACCTTTGGATAGACGACTAAGCCGTCTGCAACGTTGATATATAGTTCTAGAATGCCGTCGGCAGCCAGGAAGGCTTCGCTGACGGAAATTCTCTTGTTTGCTGAATCGTCCAGGGTTCTTTCAAACCACTGGGTCGCTGCGGTAATCTGTGGATTCATGGCATCGCTCATCACATAATTTGCCAGGGAAGCCATGCGTTCAGAACGCATCGGGTTTCTCTTGTACGCCATGGCGGAGGAACCAATCTGATGCTTTTCAAAAGGTTCTTCTACTTCCTTCATGTGCTGTAACAGTCTGATGTCGTTGGAAAACTTGTGGGCTGATTGGGCGATGCCTGCCAGCACGTTCAGCACTCTGCTGTCCACCTTCCGGCTGTAGGTCTGTCCGGATACGGGATAGCAGCCTTCAAACCCCATCTTTTCTGCAATTTTCTGATCTAGAATGCGGCACTTTTCGTGATCGCCTTCGAAGAGTTCTAAGAAGGACGCCTGGGTGCCGGTAGTGCCCTTTGAGCCCAGCAGTCTCAGAGACTGGAGGACATAGTCCAGATCTTCTAAGTCCATGACCAGGTCATGAAGCCACAAGGTAGCTCTTTTCCCCACGGTAGTGGGCTGTGCAGCCTGATAATGGGTGTATGCCAATGTAGGCAGTTCCTTGTATTCTTCTGCAAATTTGGACAAGGAAGCGATGGTGTTGATCAGCTTTTTTCTGATTAGGCGCAAGGCTTCGCTCATGATGATGATATCGGTATTATCGCCGACGTAGCAGGAAGTGGCTCCAAGATGGATGATGCCTTTTGCATCGGGGCATTGCTGGCCATAGGCGTAGACGTGGCTCATGACGTCGTGTCTGACTTCTTTTTCTCTCGCTTTTGCCACATCGTAGTTGATGTCGTCCTGGTGCTGCTTCAGTTGCTCGATCTGCGCCTCTGTGATGGAAAGTCCTAATTCTTTTTCGGACTCGGCAAGGGCGATCCAAAGCCGTCTCCAGGTTCTGAACTTCATATCAGGAGAAAAGAGAAACTGCATCTCCTTACTCGGGTATCTTTCTGAAAGGGGACTGGTGTAGTTGTCCGTTGTCATATGGAACCTCCTTGAAATATATGTAAATGTCCCAAAAGAGACTTTAAATTCATGAAAAAATCAACATAATATTATAGCATTTTGTATGCAAAATATCAAGGGCAGAGGCCAATAGGAGCATAACATAAGTCGTAAAAAATAAAAAGGAGAAGAGATGAAAAGGAAATTATTTATAACAGGGGTCATTTTCGCAGTTCTATTTGTTTTTTTATGTCTGCCGCTATCCCGTTATCCAATCAGTCTGGCGGTGATGAAGATTTATAGCGGCCTTCACGAAAGAGACAGTCTGATGGAGAAAAAAGGCATCTCTTTGGAAATCCCCGGCGGCGGAACAACAGAAGAGAAAGATTGGTATCCATTTGTCATGACCTTTAACGACAGCGCAGGGTTCCGCCAATTTATTAGGGAAAAGGATGGAGAACTGCCCTACGAAATGGAAAACCCGTTGGAACTGACCATTCTCTATAACTTTCCGGCTTTTGACATTCTCAAAGGATGCAGCGATCTCTATAATCCCCAGTCACCATACTACAATAGTTTTTATGGCGCTTACTTGGTTTCGGGTCGTACCGCAGAGGGCGGACCTTATGGATTCTCTGCTGATGGCAGTCTAGACCTTGAAGCCACTTCACAGGTTCCACAGTTTGACTTTCAAAGGCTAGTGCTGACTCACTTGGGGATTCGGTCGAGGCAGCAGATCTTCGATTGGAAAATGCAATCAGTTCGTAAAAATGTGGATTATGGGGGCAGCAGTGGCTGGACCAGAGTGGATGCAAGCCTTATTACTAATGGAGTCATCCATCGCCCTGAGGGTTTCCAAAGATCTTATTTGCAGTATGGCAGTTGTGCTTATGTACCGAAAGACTATGGGATGGACTCCTTTGCCCCCGTCAGTATGAGAGGAAGGCTTTACGGAAAATATTTTGCAGACTGGGATACCAGCATTTTCTTTTATATCATGGCCGCCGATGAGGATGTTCTGGAAAGCTGCGACGCAAAGATATTGTCGAAAAGTGTATTAAAATAAGACGCTGCCTGACAGTTTGTTGTTACCACTCTACACATAAGCCAGCATTGTCTTTATATGAAAATGATCATACAAACTAAAAGTAACGTTATTTATTATAACTGTTTGATGCAGGATTTATTTATAAAATAAATCCTGCAATCACATAGCATACCAGGGAAATCCCACACCAGATCAGGCCATATGGCATGACCGTCTTAATGTGGTCGTGCACGTCACAGCCGACGATACCGCAGGTCATGTAAGTCGTATCGGATATTGGCGATATGTGATCGCCGAAGAAAGCAGCACCCCAAACGGCGGCAATGCAGAGGGGCAGATTTGCACCTGCGGCGATGGACCATGGAATAGCGATGGGCATCATGGTAGATACATTTCCCATGGCTGAACCAGTAGCAAAACCGATCAAGCTGGTGATGAAGAATAAGATGGCAGGCAATAAAGACGGCGACATGATACTGGAAAACAAATTTGCCAGATATGTTCCTGTACCCAGGTCAGAAATCACATCTCCCAGCACGACAGCGGCGATGAGAATGATTAAAATCTGCATGGATTCACCCATGCCATTGATAAAGATATCGATGACTTCATTGAATTTGAACTTCTTTGACGCCATGTTCATGATGATGCAGATCAAAGATGATAAAACCATGGCGCAGAAAATGCCGCCGATGGCATCACCGTTGAGCATATTGCCGCCGCCGCTGTAGAACATATAGCCGATGGCAATGACAATAGAGGCGATTGCCGGTACAAATACGAAAGCGGCGCTGGTGCTTTTTTCAACTTCTTCTTCGGCCTGTTCTGCCAATTCGATGATTTCTTCAGGCAATTCCTCCAAGATTGTATTTCCGTGATTAGGATTATCCAAAAGTCCAAATTTTTCTGCTCGTGCTTCGGCTTTTTTTAAACCGCCAAAATCTTTTCCCAGCAAAATGAGCACTAGAGAAGAAAATACCGCTAGAATACAGTAAAAATTCAGTGCGGATACCTGCAGCATGACCTTGGAAGGGTTAGCGATTTCTGCCGCTGTAATCAAGCCAAAGAGGATGCCGCCCCACTGTCCGAGGGGTATCAGTCCGCAGACGGGCGGACCGGTAACTTTGATGATAAATGCCTGTTTTTCATGAGAAACCTTTAATCTGTCGTTGAGGGGCTTCATGACAACACCAGTCAAGATGACGCTGAGGGTGGTATTGGTGTATAAAATCAGTCCGATTAACCAGGTCAGAAAACAGGAGCCCTTTTTCCCTTTGATGATTCTGTGTTTTTCTGTGAGAAATTCCACGAGGCCGCGGCCGCCGCCTGACTTTTCAATCAGACGAGACATGCCAAAAGCTAAGGCGATGCTGATAATGACAATAACCGCCCAGCGATCTGAAAATGCGGCGATGATGCCGTTCAGTATTTGATCGAGTACCACCATCGGCTCTAAACCGTAGAGAATCATATAACCGATGATGACTGCAGCAAAAAGTGCCACAATTGCATTTTTTACTATAAATGCCAGCAAAATAGCCACGACTGGCGGTAAAACTGCTAAAATTCCATAATCCATAATCCTCTCCTCTCAGTTCTGTCAATACATTCTGGGAACAAGTGCGCGATACAACAGATTTGTTAAAGCGACAAAGTCAAAGACTGGCAGCCCAGTCACTTCTGAAATTGCGGCTGCAAATGGCGGAATATCGCTGCACTCCAACAGGAAAGCGCCAATTGCTGGTTCTTTTGCCATCATATCCTCTGCAATCTGTACCACTTGCTCCTGAAAGCGGCCTGCATCCATTTCAGATTTTCTTTGCAGGCGGATGCAATCCATGAATTCTGAACAAGTATCCAGTTCCCCTATCACAAAGGGTATGGTATCGTCAATGCCGCTGGTCTCTAAAAAATGCGCTTCTTTGAGACGGCGGCCTGCAGCGGTGATGATTCCCAGCTTTTTCTGTCTTCCGATGATTTTGGAAATCATGGGGGCCATCAGCAGGGGAGAGGTGCATATGGGAATGTCCAGTTCTTCGGCTACCCGCGTCTGCCAGACCACGAATAATCCGCAACCGGTGGTGATGGCTCGTACCCCTTCGTCCTGCAGTTCCTTTGCTGCTCGAATAAAGGTCTGATACTTTTCTTCGTTTAAGTCCTGCCACCAACCGGTGGGCAGATTGACGACTTTGTAGCGGACCGGAAAGTCGAAAGAGGCCGCATGGGCCATGTTGCCGGGCATCAATGGGTATCTGGCGTTTAAAACGAGAATTCCTATTGGTACGCCGCCAAAGGCGGTGCCCCCTGAAATCATCTTTGTCAAAATATCACCTCCTGCTGTTTTGTACAGAGCCACTATATTATCATATAATTTAGATGGTATATATAGCTTTGACATATTGATTTTATAATCTTATTTTAACACAGAATGGAGGATACGTTAATATTTTTTTGAATATTCTGGCATAAATTGGGCGCTTATGTTGTCCCTTTCTGCTGCCTAAAAAACGAAATAATACTTTCGCTTGATTGATTTTGCCCCAAAATCAGTGTAGAATGGACACAAGTTTAATGAAAGAGGGGGCAAGGTGATTGCAAGAATATGAAACGACTTATGTCATCGGGCACAAGAACCCGGACACGGATTCCATTTGCTCGGCAATTTGTTATGCCAATTTGAAACATCGGATTGACGGGAAAAATTATGAACCGGCCAGGGCGGGACATATCAATGAAGAGACGAAGTTTGTACTGGAGTATTTTGATGTACCAGCGCCGCAGCTGATTGAAAACATCACTACCCAGGTGAAGGATATCGAGATTCGCAAGACCAAAGGCGTCTGCAAAAATCTGTCTATTAAACTGGCTTGGAACATGATGCAGGAACACGACATCTACACGATTCCGGTAGTTTCAGAGGGTGCCGTTCTGGAGGGACTGATTACCGTGGGTGATATCGCCAAGTCTTATATGAACGTTTACGACAGCGATATCTTGTCTAAGGCCAATACGCAGTATTCCAATATTATTGACACCTTGAAGGGGAGTACCGTGGTCGGCGATGGCACGAAATTTTTTCATCAAGGGAAAGTTCTGATTGCGGCGGCCAATCCTGACATGATGGAGAGTTTTATAGAGAAGGGAGATCTGGTGATTTTGGGGAATCGTTACGAATCCCAGCTCTGCGCCATAGAAATGGAGGCGGCCTGTATCATCGTATGTGAGGGCGCGCCCGTTTCCCTTACCATCAGAAAACTGGCGCAGGCGAGAGGCTGCACCATTATATCGACGCCTTATGACGCTTTTACCGTCGCTCGTCTCATCAATCAAAGTATTCCAGTGGAGTTTTTCATGCGCACAGAGCACTTGATCGCTTTCGAGGATACGGATTATATCGATGAGGTCAAGGACGTTATGGCCAGTAAAAGGCATCGGGATTTTCCAATCATCGATGAAGATGGAAAGTATATGGGGATGATTTCTCGGCGGAATCTGCTGGGAGCTAAGGGAAAACCAGTTATTTTGGTAGACCACAATGAAAAAAATCAGACGGTGGAAGGCATTGAACACGCAGAAATCAAAGAAATCATCGATCATCACCGCATTGGAGCAGTGGAGACCATTTCACCGGTCTTTTTCCGCAATCAGCCGCTGGGCTGTACTTCGACCATCATTTATCAGATGTATCACGAAATGAACATCGAAATAGATAGACTGACAGCAGGGCTTTTGTGCAGCGCAATCATATCAGATACTTTACTATTCCGCTCTCCGACCTGCACTGAAATTGACAGACAGGCGGCAATGGACCTGGCAGGCATAGCTGGGATAGATCCGGAGGAGTTTGCGGAAGATATGTTTGCTGCGGGCAGCAATTTAAAAGGCAAATCAATAGAAGAAATTTTTTATCAAGATTTTAAACGCTTCACAGCGGGAAATGTCTCCTTTGGCGTTGGTCAGCTGATTGCTACGAACCGCAGTGAACTAGAAGCACTGCAGGAGGATATGGTGCCTTTTATGGAAAAAGCCCGGGAGCGTCACGAAATGGACATGATGTTCTTCATGCTGACTAACATTTTGACAGAGACCACAGGACTGATTTGCGCCGGCAGCGGTGCTAGACAGCTTATTCTGGACGTCTTTGGCGGAGAATATGATGAAACCTATGAGAGTGAACACATCATCAGATTAACAGGAATGGTTTCCAGAAAGAAGCAGCTGATTCCGAAAATCATCATGGCTTTGGGCGAATAAAATCGCCCATTTTTTTGTTATTCCCAACAAGCGGCGTTCTTTTTTACAAACTGCTGGAACGTCTGCGGCTTCTTTCCCATACGATGCGTTCCTTGCCAGCCATAGGCTGGGGAACGCCAGCATAAATTCTGTCACGCAAATCGCCTGCGGCTCTTTGGACAGAATGTCATGACTTGTTCAAAGGCAGTCGTTACTTTTTTTGCTGCTCCAAAACGTGTCATCATATAGAGCATTCCCATGACAGTGCAGTATTCTTTTTCCATCCCCCTGACATTCATCCAGTATTTTTTTGCAAAGGCAGGATTAGGATTGGTATATATAATTTCTCGGCCTAATTCCTCGGACAGGATTCTTGCAACTTGCCAATAATCAATGGCGGCGGGACCTGTTATGGAATACCCTCTATTTTGGTGTAACTCTGGTTCGCTCAATACTTTGGCCGTGATTTCGCCGATGTCCTCCGCATCAACAAAGCTGGTCAAGGCGTTCTTAACTGGCACCACAATTCTGTTAAAGTGTTTGATTTCAAAGGCGTGAACGCCGCTGATGTTTTGCATGAAAAAACTAGGACGGATGTGACAAAATGGCAGACCTGCCTGTTCAATGTATTTTTCGATTTTGTGGTGAGGAGGAACCGGATTTTTTTCCACCCCGAGCAGAGATAAGAAGCTGACAAGCCGTATGCCGCCTTGCTCTTTCAGCGCATCTACAAAAGGTTTCAAATCTTCAGGCTTCCCTAAATGCGGGGGACGCATGATAAATACTCTGTCGACGTTTTCCAGAGCGGTCTTAAACGTAGAAGGATCAGTGAAATCAAAGTAAGCGACTTTTGCGGCGCTGCCAAACATCTCCGCCAATGTCTCTGTATGAGTTCCAGCCACGGTAATTTCCTGTCCATTTTTGTGCGCATATTGTGCAACATACCTTCCGACATTGCCAGACGCACCTGTAATTAAAATTCTACTCATCGCTTTTTTCCTCCAATAAGATTTCATTTGCTGCCGTGAGCAGGCAGATGAGCTCATCAAATTTCTCTTTCCCTAGTTTTGCTTCCAGTAAAGACATTGTCTTAAAGTAATCTTTGTAGGTGTCTTCTACTAAACGGACTGCTTTCGCAGTGGGGATCAGTTCATAGCTGCGCCTGTCTGTTTCCAATTGTCTTTTCTCAATGTACCCGTTGGACAACAGGGACGTAACCATATTCGTTGCCATCGCTTTTGTAACCTTGAAAAAACGGGCTGCTGCATTCGGGGTTTTCATTTCATCTGTTTTTACAAGATAAATCAGCATGCCCATTTCACTAGAGCGGATTGGTAATTCTCGCGGTCTATTGAGATTGAGTCTGCAAAAGAGAGATACCTGCTTTGATGATTCGATCATTCTATCCATGATAGGACTCCTATTCTTAATTAGTAAAGTAGATGTACTATTTATATGATAGTACACTTGATGTACTTTGTCAATGGACTGATAAATTATAAAAGTTATGATGATTTAAGGATTTTTTAATAATTCACTTGTTATACTGAACGCACAATCGGAAACGAGGAAAGGATTTACATTATGTTAGGTAATATATTAAAGAAAGACCTGAAGAAGAGGAAAGGCGTCAACCTGATCCTGTTCTTATTTATCACGATTGCCACGGTATTTTTGGCCAGCAGTGTCAACAACATTCTGGTAGTGGCGCCAGCGGTGGATTATTATATGGACTATGCTAATGTGCCAGACGTCTATTTCAACATCGTTGGCACGGAGGAGGAAGAGCAGGTTGACAGCTGGCTTCAGAGCGGCAAAGGAGACCTCAGAAAATATGGGAAAAGTACCATGATGACCATGGGAGATAAAGACGTTTCTTGCGAGATAGATGGGCGGCGCAAATCGTTCCGTACGGGTGGCTCAGATATTTATCTGGGATCTGTCACAGAAAAATACTGCAAGGTCTTTGATCAGGATGGAAACCCATTGAACCTTGGAAAAGGTGAGATTGCAATGACGAAAGCAGCTCTGGACAGGAACAAACTGGAGATCGGGGATACTCTGACGCTTCGGGCAGGGACCATAGAAAAGAATTTCGTCGTCAAAGAGACCATCAAGGACGCGGCTTTTGGCAACGATATGGTGGGAATGATCCGACTGGTCGTTAATCAAAAGGATTTAGATGAACTATCTGGCAGCAATGAGGCGGCGGCCTTCATTCGCTATGACGTGGAGACCGATAATGCGGAAGAATTTGTAGAGCAGCTGAATCAGCTCAGTTTTAATACCATGACCAACGCAGTGACGAAAGATACCTACAAAATGATCTACTCCTTTGATATGTTGATGGCGGCGCTTTTGATTCTCATCGGAATCTGCCTGATCCTCATTGCACTGTTAGTGCTGCGATTTACACTGGTATTCACCATGGAAGAGGATTATCGGGAAATCGGCATCATGAAGGCCACAGGTTTTCGAGATTTTCAGATTAAAAAAATCTATTTGGCTAAATATCTGACTCTGGTCACTTCTGGTTCACTGATCGGCCTTATCATCAGTGTTCCAGTCAGCAGGACGATGATTCAATCTGTCAGCGTCAATATGATTATGGAAGACAGTAAAGCGAATCTATGGGTGAACTTTATCTGTACTGCACTGGTGATTGTGCTGGTCATGGCCTTTTGTTACTTCTGCACGAAAAAGTTGAATAAAGTCTCTGCTATTACTGCCATCAGAGGGGGGCAGACCGGAGAGCGATACAAACGCCGGGCGGGATTGCGCCTGCACAGCCGCGGTAAAATAGGGGTACCGGTTTTCTTGGGAATGAACGACATGGTCAGCCATGTGAGGCGGTATCTGGTATTGATGATCACTTTCTGTATCAGCTTTATATTAATCACCATTCCGCTGAACACCTTGAACACTATGCAGAGTGAAGAAATGGCATTGAAATTTGCCTTGAACCCCGAAGCGGCTGCTTATGTCCGCAAAATTGAGGCCAAAGGGGAGGAGCGGTATGAGAAAGAAGATGACGTACAGCGTGGCATGGCTCGCGTAGAGGAGGAGCTGAAAGAGAAAGGGTATGATGCGCAGCTTTCGGCAGTAGTCTTTTACTTCTTAAAATTTGGTTCACAGGGCAAAAAGGCGGACAGCAATTTGATGACATTGCAGATTGTAGGATCTGAAAATGATTTTCTGACCTATGACGAGGGCAGTGCGCCAAAGTTGTCCAATGAAATTGCTGTTTCTAAGAAAATGTCGGAGAAAAACGGCTGGAATATTGGAGATACCATTGAAACCAGTCTGCACGATGGAAAGCACAGCTTCATCATCACTGGATTATATACAGATTATATGCAGGTGGGAGAGAGCGCCAGAATGAATCCTGCCTTTGACCTCGGCAAAGAAATGTTGGCGGATTACTGGAACATCGCCGTACATGCGAAAACAGACTTGAGTCAAAAGGAGTTAGCGGCAGAGCTGAAAAAGGACCTGCCGGCTTATGAGTGGAACAGCGCGCAGGATGTCATAGATCGCAATGTGGGCGGCATACAGAAAACACTGCAGTCCATGAAAATCCCGATGACAATTTTACTCTGTGCTGTCATCATGCTCATCACTTTATTAATGGAAAAACTCTTTATTGTCCGTGAAAAAGGGGAGATCGCCATGCTCAAGAGTGTGGGCTTCAGTGACCGCAGTATTGGTTTCTGGCAGGTGGTCCGCATGGTCAGTGTTGCCGTCTGCTCTATGATTGCCGCCGTGCCGCTGTCCCTTCTCAGCAATCAATTTGTGTTGAAACCGATTTTTGCAATCATGGGCGCTGAAGTGAAAATTCAGGTTGTCCCATGGCAGGTATACGGCGTTTATCCGTTGGTTCTGCTGCTGGGTATCATCGCAGCCACTGTCATCGCGGCTAGAAGTGTGAAACGAATTAACATACAGGAATTAAACAATCTGGAATAAAAGAATGGAAAGGAAATGTTATGGGAACTTTAAAGGTATCAAATTTATGTAAGACCTATATTGTAAATAAACGCCAGAACAACGTACTGCGAAATGTGAATCTGGAGATCAGTGCTGGTGAAATGGTGGCTATTATGGGGCCTTCCGGTTCAGGAAAGACTACCCTTCTCTATACTGTCAGCGGCATGGACGATGCGACAGCAGGAAAAGTGGATTTTTATGGCAGAGATTTGACATCATTAAAAGGAGATGATATGAGCAAGCTTCGCTTGACGGAGATGGGCTTTGTATTCCAGCAGATGTATATGCTGAAAAATCTGTCCGTTTATGATAATATAATTATACCAGCATATCAGTCGCCGGAGGGAAAGACGAAGGAAGGCAGAAGGGCTATCAATGAACGGGCGAAGCTTTTGATGCAGAAGCTTTCCATCAGCGAGGTGGCTGATAACGATATCAATGAGGTATCAGGCGGGCAGCTGCAGCGGGCGTGTATCTGCCGCAGCATGATTAATCACCCGAAAATCATCTTTGCAGATGAGCCTACGGGTGCTCTGAATAAACAGAACTCTATAGAAGTGATGGAAGAATTGAATCACATCAATGAAGAGGGCACCAGCATTTTATTGGTCACACATGATATGAAAGTAGCGTCAAAATGCGAACGTGTGCTCTATATTGAGGATGGTGATATCAGAGATGAGTTTGCCCTGGGAAAGTGGAGCAAGATAGAAGGAGATGCAGTCAGAGAGCGTAAACTCAACGAATGGCTGATCAAATTAGGATGGTAAAAGAATGAAAGACGTTTTACTGGTGGAAGATCATGTGGAACTGGCTGAGTTGATAACAGCATTCCTGAAAAAGGAAGGCTGCAGCGTGCACCACGTTACAACTGGAGAAGAAGCAATGAACTATTTGCAGGAGCAGCAGGTAAAAGTGCTGCTCCTGGATATCATGCTGCCGGGAATGGATGGCTTTGCCGTCTGCCGCGCCGTCAGGGAAGAGGGGAATCTGCCGATTTTGATTCTCAGTGCCAGAGGTGAGAAGGCTGACAAACTCAACGGCTTTGGCCTAGGGGCGGACGACTATATGGAAAAACCCATCGATCCGGAAATTTTGGCAGTCAAGGTGAAAGCGCTCATTCAACGGACTTATGACAAAGAGCCGCCGGACAGCCGCCTCGTATCCGGTGGAATTACCATCGATCGGAGCGCCAGGCAGGTCTACTTAGACGATCAGCCGGTGGAACTGAATGTGAAAGAATATGAGCTGTTGGTTTTGCTGGTGGAAAACGCGGGCAGAACGCTGCACAAGGACTTCCTTTTCAATCAGGTGTGGGGCGCAGACAGCTTCAGCGAAAATCAGACCTTGACGGTCCATATCAAAAGACTTCGCACCAAGATTGAGGCTGAGCCGAAAAATCCGCAGAGAATATTGACGGTATGGGGAGTGGGTTATCGTTATGAAAAAATATAACCGGCTGCTGGCCTTTTCTGTCATACTATATGTGATACTGGCTGTCTTAGCTGGAGGCATATTTTTAAAGGCCGAAAGGACAAACGACAAAGAATATAAGGTTGAAATCAACCGCATCAGAAAGAGCTTATCTGAAGAGAAGAATTTGGATAAGCTTGATTTGCGTGAGTATCGATACATAAAAAAGGTCGTCTATTTAGAACCAGATGCTTCGGAACAGAGATATGAAGATTTCTTTCAGGAGAAGGGCCGCAATCAGATTGAAATCATGCCCGCCTATAAAGACGGCAAAGCGCATGGCTTTCTTCGTTTTGAATATGTATCGTCTAAGGACGATTCCATGAAGGGGTTCTTGCTGATGGAATCTGCTTTAGGCATTTTGTTTATTTCTAGTCTGGGAGTATTGCTCTATCTGAAATATAAACTCATCGCCCCATTTTATCGGATGAGCGAACTGCCCGGCGAACTGGCTAAAGGGCATTTGAAGACAGAGATCAAGGAAGAAAAGAGTCGTTTTTTTGGCCGTTTTATCTGGGGTATCAGTCAGCTGCAGGATACGCTGGACGTCACTAGAAAGAGAGAACTGGACCTGATGAAACAGAAAAAGCAGCTGCTGCTGTCATTGTCCCATGATATTAAAACACCTTTAAGTACAATCAGCTTATACGCCAAAGCCTTAGAGAAGGATGTATATCACAGGGAAGAAGAGAAAAAACACGCAGCCCATCAGATTGGAGAAAAGACATTAGAAATTGAAAAATATGTGGAAGAAATCATGAAAGCGTCTAAAGATGATGTTTTAGATATTCCAATCAATATGGGCGAGTTCTACCTTGCCGACTTGGTAGTAAAGATTTCCGCCACTTATCGGGAGAAATGCGCATTGCGGATGGTCGATTTTGAGATAGGTCCTTATGAAAACTTACTGCTTCGCGGTGATATGGACAGGCTGTGGGAGATTCTCGAAAACCTCTTTGAAAATGCCTTTAAATACGGAGACGGCCGCCGCATTAAAGTGGAGTTTTATGAAGAAGATTATTGTCAGCTCATTCGCGTATTCAACACAGGCGAACCGGTCAGTGATAACGATTTTAACCATATCTTTGAGAGCTTCTTTCGCGGGACCAATAGCAGCGGTAAACAGGGAAATGGTCTCGGGCTGTACATCTGCAGGGAAATCATGCACAAGATGGACGGCGAAATCTTTGCGCAGAAAGAAGAAGAGGGGATGTCATTTGTTTTGGTTCTGCGGTAAATATTTTGCATCTCTAGGACTGAATATCGTTCACTTTTTATACATCAAAGGGCCACTGCATCATCGCAGCGACCCTTTCTGCTATAACATAGGAAATATCGTCTTATTTTGCTGGATCATCCCATTTAATCCAATTCTCGTTTCTAACAGGTTCTATCATGTACTTCTTCGTTATGCCGTTTACAGTGCCGCCTCGAAGGTCTCTTATCATCTGAAGTTCATCCGCACTCATATCGTATTCTAAGTCTACTATATTGCTTTTTAATCTGCCCCTGTAGATCACTCCGCTTTTGTCTATAACGGCACATTCAAGCGCTGCATTCCTGATATTGAATTGCGAATCGCCTATCAGCGCGTTTTGAACGAAAGCAACCTTACCGTCTTTTGCTGCAATAGCAAGCCCTTCGTCGATACCATATTGATATTTAGCATAGGATCTCTTTTTAGTGACCATCTCTGTGTCAAAAAATGCTTTATCAAAGCCACTTGGAACCTTTCCGCTGTAGAGAATTTCATATGGTTTGTTCTCGTTCCCGGTTCTGGTAAAAACTGCTACATAACCCTCATGGTTTGTCATTGCCAGGCTTCCGTCCTCACCCCAGGCATATGTCATTTTTTCTGAGGCTGGAAATACTCGGGACGGTCCTTTGGACGTCCAGGTATCTGCATCAATCAGATCTACCAGGTAAGCACCGTTTTTCACCGAAAAAATAGCCAGATATCTGTGGTCCTCCGACAAGCTCATTTCTACATATTCAGCCTTTTCATCCAACGGATAGACCATCGCAATTTCATCGCTTAGAGGTTTCGGATTGGGTACCGTCGCGCTTCTTCTGCCCATTGTTACCGTTGCAGTAGCTTTTGCATCGATGGGGAGTTCATACACGCCATATCCGTCGCTGATTTGGGAAACGTCCACAGGGGTACCCTTCGCCGTCCTATTATTGACAGCAAAAAGTATCCTGTTCTTCAGACCGTAATCGGATGCCGTCTTCCCTGCATGGGATTCGTCAGAATCGTTGTCTTTATTGGACAGGTTAGCGGCAAGATCCGGATGAACCCACTTCTTGCCGTCTTTGAGATTCTCCTCCTGGAGTGTGATGATGGGATCAAACTCATAAAAATCTTCCCCCACACCTGAAGGTTTTTCAATCTCTGTCTTATAACCCAAAGCCTGCTTGTAATCATAATCCTCTATTTTTGAAACCTTGTATTCCTGATATTCATTCTTGATGACAGGAATTTTGAATAGGTTGTTCAAAGCTGTATACAGCTCCACCTCGACATCATAGTCGAACGTCCCACTTTCTGAAGAAAGCATATTCCGCTCATCATAAACTTTCAAGCCTGTCAGGGCATTATCTGAATTGTAGATCTTGGTGCCAAATTGGAATCGGAAGCTTGCAGGATAAAAATCGAGATAATCTTTAAGTCTGATCTTTCCTTCTTCTGTAGAGCCGTCCTTCACAACCTTCTGCTGAATCTGATTATAAAAAGCATGGATTTTCTTATCTTGTACTCCTTCAAACATGTCATATTTCAGCTGCGTGCAGTAAGGCGCTGTGGACCAGCCCGTGAAACGGATATTGTCATAAAGCAGGGGGTCAACAGTTTTAGCCATTTCTCCCCGTTTAAAAGATGATTCCGTTTGATCTGCACCATAGTCGTAGCGACTGGTCCAATGAAGGCTATCCGCCGAATCAGACCTGAAGCCGACCGTAAGTCCGTCCGCGACGTCCCTGTTTCCCGTGATCGTCTCTTCCGTCAGCGTGACTTCGCCGACCTGGCTGTCCACAAAAGTCCAGCCGTAAACAGTCATCCCAACCGAGAGGACTGCCACTGTCACAAATATAATAATAGATTTTTTCATAATAGATGACTCTCCTTATTACTTCATTTGATCTACAGCCTTTCTGATTCGGTCTGACCTGTAATCATATTTTTCCTTTACAATTTCGATGAGTGATCTGCCAGACTTCTCTATGTCGTCCACGCTCAAGTCGTCTATAATTTCACTCTTCCTTATGAGGATCGCTCTGTCTATGTAGTCGGCGATCTCCTCGATCAGATGGGTGGAAATGATGACTGTCTCGTCTTTATTTACAACGTCTATCAAAACTTTATAAAAGTCTTCTCTGTTAAATACGTCGTTGCCGGCGAAAGGTTCATCCATGAATATGTAATCAGCCCCCTGGCTGATTGCCAGTACCACTTCAAACTGATTCTGCATTCCCAGACTGAACTCACTGATCTTCTTCTTCGTCGGCAATGCAAAGAATTCCATCAGAGCTTCATACCTCTTTTCGTTAAACAGGGGGAATTGCATCTTGTAAAATAACCTGTGGTCCTCTGCTGTAATAGATGGAAAGAAGGAATGGTCGCCGGTTGCAAAAGACAGCCTGGAGATATTGCTTCCGTCGATCTTTTTTCCATCCAATGTGATTTCGCCTTCGAAGGTCAGGAATCCCATGATGCATTTCATCAATGTGGTCTTGCCCGCTCCGTTAGCGCCAAAGAGACCGATGACCTGCCCCTTGGGGATTTGAAGGTTGCATTCTGCAAGGGCAACCTTATCTTTATATTTCTTAGATACATTTTTTAACTCAATCATGTTTCCTCCTCCTAATGGCGCTTGCCACAATTTCTGTAAGAAATTGATGGAAGGCCTGATGCTTTAAATCCTCAAGAAAAGGGCGCATTCAGTACCGCTCTCTTGGATGGATTAAGTCGTATAATGGTCCTGCCCCAAATCTTTGCTTTGGTTAGTTATACTGCTGGCAGGTCCCCGTTCAAAAGCGCCGGAGCGATTGCTCCCTGGCACGCAGGCGACCAGCTCCGCGAGGGGCTAGGCGCTAGTTGTAAAATGGTAAAATGTGTGATAAATAGTCCGGTTGAAGTGCAATTTCCGGTGTTCCGAGAACATACACTGCGAAATCAACAGCGGTATGCAGAACCATGATCATTGCAATAAAAAGTGCCTGTATGACAGGGGTTACCCAGATCGTCCTTGGATACTCTTTTCTATTTGGCAGTCTTTTCATAACATATACGCTCTTCGTCTCCTTATTGTAGTATTCATAATTCCAATATGCCTGAAGAAAAATCATCAGCAGAATAGCTGCGATGTAACCGTAATAAGCGTTTTCTTGCAGATCCCAAAAGTATGGCATCCTCACGCTGGAATCTATCGTCACCCCTTTGATGCTTTCCTTTATCACATCCAGCTGCATGAGATATCTGCCAAAGAACAACAAATGCTCGGCAATCCCTATGAGGATGCACACGCCGAAGAAGAAATTGGTTCTTTCCAGATTGATTCCCAGTGGCATGAATCTGCGCCTCAGCCAGACCGGGTTCAGCTTCTTCAGACCTTTTTTCTCACTATTTTCCGATGACCGCCCATATCGCTGCAGGAGGGATGGGTCATAGGTTTCAGCTGCATTGGTGACTTCAAGCCGGACGTTGTCATCAAATTCTGTACTGTCCATGTCCATGATTCCTATGTACTTATTAACCATAAATGGATCACCTTTGGGGCGTTTCTCTCTGGAAATCACATCCCCGAAGGAAAAGGCAGCATAAAAAGTGAGAAGCAGAATGGCCATGAGGATATAACTGTTTTCTGAGAGATAGGTCCAGATAAGAAACATGGGCGCGATTACCAAAGCCACGCCTGCTGATTGTTTTCCATTATGCCAGCCAAAATAGCATGATCTGGCACATTCGCCTGCCAGGGCTAGTACGGCAATAATATTAAAGAGGATGATGGTTGGATGTGCAATGGGAATCAAGGCATGGCCTATTTCCGTCCTTAACAGACCCAGGGCCAGCTTGGTGCTGATATCGGCGGCACCTGCCATGGTCAGCCCCATCTTTCCAATCGCGTATAAAGAAGCGATTGCCACACCCCAGAATATAAGAATCATGACAAGATAGTAAAAGAAAATTGTGAGGAAAGATGAAATCGGTGACAGATTCAATCTTCTCATTGTGTATCCAATCGTTGCATGAGTTGCTTTTAGGGCTTTTTTTCCATTTAACGAATTGACCACAGTCATCAGCCCCATCAGATTTACAGCGATAAATAGCAGGACAGCCCATACACCTCCGAAAGCGCGTTCCATAAGCATATAGGAACTTGCCTCATAAGGATTGCCAATCCTTAAAAGAAAAATTGCTAGAAAACTCAGCGGAATGGCTCCCACAAGAAGCAGGAGTTTTTTATAGCCCGCTCGGTTGTATAAGAAAATTAAAGATAGATATTTGTTCAATTAGGGTACCTCCTAACTTATGATAATGTGATTTATTGATATGCGATGATTATGCAACCATCAATTTAACATTAAAGTATTTCGAGGAATTACTCTAATATGTTTAGAATACATTTAAATTATAGCATATTTTGTTTGAACTTTCAAATGATTCAGTCATCAAGGAGGGATATTGTCTTGATAGAAATGCATATTGTTCAATGTGCTCTCGAAAGAAACCTAATTACTGCTCATCTATAATCTTCTGTATCTCTATCTCATATTTCTCCAGCTTGTAGCGCAGGTTCTGTCTGGTGATGGACAAGGCTCTGGCGGCAGATGATAATGTGGGGTGCTGCTGCAGCGTTTTGATGATGATGTCCTTTTCAAAGGCTTTTACTCGTTGGTCCAGAGGCTGCAAGTCGTCGTCTGTCGAAGTATTTTCGTAATACTTGATAGAGGAAAGGAGATAGGCAGGGATATTTTCTCTCGTTAAGAACCCGTCGTCTACAATGTTAAAACAACCCTCGATGATATTTTTCAGTTCTCTGACGTTACCAGCCCAGGAGTAGTTTCGCAGCACTTCTAAGGCATCTTCTGTAATTCCCAGGACGTTTCGATGCATCATTTTATTGAAATAATTGATAAAGTAATCTGTCAGGATGGGAATATCGCCTTTGCGTTCGCGCAGGGGCGGAATGGTAATCTGCACGGGAGAAAGGCGATAGTACAGATCGGTTCTGACTTTTCCTTGATTGAGAACGACTTCGGGTTTTTCATTGACAGCGGAGATAATGCGTACATCAAAAGAAATGTCCTTCTGACCGCCGATTCGCTTGACCTTCTTTTCTTCCAGAACCCGCAGAATTTTGCTCTGCATGTTGATATCCATAGAATTAATCTCGTCGAGGAACAAAGTGCCGCTGTCTGCCAATTCGAACAGGCCCTTGCGATTTTCAGCACCTGTGTAACTGCCCTTGACGGTTCCAAAGAAAATACTTTCCAGAAGCGTATTTGGAATCGCGGAGCAATTTTGTACGATAAACGGTCCGTCCTTTCTCTGGCTGGCGCTGTGGATGGACTGTGCAAAAAGTTCTTTGCCCGTGCCTGTTTCTCCATAAATCAAAACAGAGGAGCTGGTGGAAGCAATCTTGATAAGATTTTCTTTTAATTGTATCATATGCTCATCTCTGGTAATGATGTCGCTGACAGTGAACAAGTTGGCGGGATTGGCAGGCTTGTTCATCACGATGGAGAGACGATTGCGTTCATTGGTGATATAAACCGACACGTCGATGGCACCAATCAACTGTCCATTTGCATCAGTTAAGGGCATGGTCGTGTTGATGGCTTTGATCCTCACACCCACACAGTTATCGTACTCCTGGAAATAATTGAGGATTGGCTCGCCAGTGCGCAGTACGGTAAGCAAAGTACTGGTCTGTTCGTCAAGGCTTGGAAAGACGTCCAGGACATGTTTGTTCAGAGCCTCTTCAGCGGACAGCGGATTGATATTCGGGCGGTAATTAAAATAATATCGGATGATTCCCTCTCTGTCGACAGCTACCAGTCCATCTATGTTTTTATAAAGCTTCATCGCTTTTTCTATATATTTTGATAACACGAAAAGCCTCCTCTCTCTATTAATTATAGTATAGTGACGCAAACTTTTTTTACAAGAAGAAAATAATTATTTTACAAAATGTGCCGCAAACCGGAACTGAGAGACGGTAGCGCCCTATTTTCCTACGAAAAAGTGTTGGCACAGCTTTTGCTCATATATCTGTAAAGTCAATAGAATTGGAAAGGAGACATAAAATATGTACGACACATTAGAGAAAAAAGCCTTTGACCCCTTAGGCGGAGACAGATGGTTCCCAAAAGAAACTTGGTTTGAAGAAGATATGGCTGAATATTGGGGAGACTGGGGCTGCCATTCAGAGGTTGATGAGCTGAAAGCTGTTTTGATGCGAAGACCGGGAAAGGAAGTCGACGATTTTGACTATCGTGAAGTGAGATTCCGCACGGAGATTGACCCTGAGCGATTCAGAGCACAGCACGATCAGCTGGCTGATTTTTACAGGAGCAAAGGCATTGCCGTCCATTATGTGGAAGAGCAAAGAAAAGACCGGCCCAATGCCTTGTTCTGCAGAGATCTACTTCTGATGACGCCAGAAGGGGCCATTATCTGCAGACCGGCTATGGCGGCAAGAAGAGGCGAAGAGACGGCTGTAGCGAGAGCTGTCGCCAACTTAAACATCCCCATCATCAAGACCATTAACGCGGACGGCTATTTTGAAGGTGCAAATGTCATGTGGGTAGACAGAGAGACCGTAATTTTGGCGATTGGAGCCAGAACCAACAGAGCAGGGGCAGAGCAGGTGGCCGAGGAACTGAGAAGAATCGGCGTCAAAGAGATCATCTATATGCAGACACCTTGCGGGCAGGCGCACATTGATGGCGTGTTTAACATCGCCAGCCATGACCTGGTCTACATGTATCCATCCCAAGTTCCATACAGCGTGGTCGATACCATGAAAAAGAAAGGTTATAAGATCTTGGAATGCCCGGATACCAGAGAGTGCAAGGAGGGCTTCAGCGTTAATTTTGTCGCGATCAAACCGGGGGAAGTCGTCATGCCGGCGGCCAACGAAAAGTCCAGGGAAATTTTGGAGAGCAACGGTGTCAAGGTTCATGTGATAGAATATGACGAGGTTGTAAAAGCCTGGGGCGGTATGCATTGCTGTACAGCTTTCCTGAAAAGAGGTTAACGATGAACAGCATGCCGGCATTACTGCCGTCGATTTTTCTGCTGGTCGTTTTTTTCTGCGGCTATTTTATCCAACAGATTACAGGATTCGGCGCGGCAATCTTCTGCCTCCCCTTTGCACTGCTCGTGCTGCCGAGAGAAGTCTTTATGCCCGCGGCATGGCTTTTTACGGGTGCCCAGTCTGTTTTTATTCTGATTCGCCAGAGAAAGAAAGTAAACGTCCGGCAGCTGGTGGTTGTGCTCACCTTGGCGGTTCTCTTTGGATCGATGTCGGCGGATTATCTTATGGACCATGTTTCTGAGCAGTTGATCAAAATCTGTCTGGCCTTGTTCATCATCATGAATTCGGCTTTTGAATTGTGTGGAATATACAGAGGGAAAAAGAAGAAGGGGCTGAAGCTTTGGCACTACCTTTATCCAATCGGAAGCGGAGCGCTGCAATCGGCCTATGGTATCGGCGGACCTTTGCTGATCGCCTTTTTGAATAAAACAATCGAGGACAAGGATGCACTGCGCAGCACTGTGTGCGGCTACTGGGCGGTACTGAATACTTTTCTTCTGGGAAAGTATCTCATTTCTGGACAGATGACAAGCGTATCGGCCGCAGTCTGCCTGATGCTGCTGCCAGCAGTCATCGCGGGTGGCTTAGCAGGCAGCCTGGTACTAAAACGGATTAACCAGAGAACTTTTTCAGTGGCAGTTCACTGTGTGCTGATGGGTTCTGCGATTTTTATGATTATTTAGCAAAGAAAGGAGCAAAAATGGAATATGGAATCTTATCAATTATTCCTACAATTGTTGCAGTAGGATTGGCCCTTACCACAAAAAACGTCTATGTGTCGTTGCTGTTGGGGCTTTTTATCGGTAATGTCATCGTATTTGATGGCAATATTCTCTCTGGAGTGGACGGCATCATCAAATCAGTTGAAACGGTATTTGCCGATGGAAGCAATTTGACCACCATGCTGGCAATCTCTCTAATGGGCGGCATGATTCTGCTGATTCAAAAAGCGGGCGGCGTCAACGGCTTTATCGACTTTTTGACGGTACGGACATCGCTGATCAGATCAAAAAAATCAGCCAATTTTATCACCTGGCTCATCGGTATCATTGTATTTGTCTCTGCAAACATGAGCAGCCTGATTGCCGGGTCTATCATGAAACCTGTCAATGACAAGTACCTGACTTCACCTGAAAAGCAGGCCTTTATCGTACATACTGTTTCAGCACCTGTCTGCGCCTTGATTCCTTTGAGCAGCTGGGGCGCTTATATGATCAGTGTGTTAGAGAATTCAGGCGTCGAGGGTGCTGCTGGAGTCATGATTAAATCCATACCGCTGTCCTTTTATGTAATTCTTGCAGTGGCAATCGTGCCGATTATGATTTTGACTGGTTTTGACTTTGGACCGATGAAAAAAGCGGAGCAGCGCGTCATTGAGGAGGATAAACTGGCAAAGGCCAGCGGCGTTTACGAAAAAGGCGAGGATGAGAAGACGACGACCTGTCTGCTGTTGATTCTGCCTGTGGCAGCTATGATTGCAGTGACCATTATTGGTATGTATATCACTGGCGATGGAAATATATTAAATGGAGCTGGCATGAGATCCTTCTTATGGGGTGTATTGTCCGGCATCGCTATTGCTTTCATCATGATTTTGGCTAAGCGAGTGATGACATTCAAAGAGGCCAGCGCGGCACTGTATGAGGGATGGATAGGAATGCTTCCAATCATCATCATCCTGACCTTTGCGCTGGGACTGGGAGACCTTGTATCGACCTTGGGCACGGGAGCGTATTTGGCCAATGCCTTCTCCGGCATTTTGAGTCCGGCGCTGCTGCCGGTTATCGCCTTTATCATTGCCTTGATTATTTCTTTCTCCACTGGAAGTTCCTGGGGGACGATGGCTGTGGTTCTGCCTCTCGTCATGCCAATGGCATTTACCATGGGGACGAGCATTCCCCTTCTTGCGGGAGCGGTTTGGAGCGGCGGCTTGTTCGGAGACCAGTCATCGCCAATTTCCGATACGACTGTAGTGGCATGTTCTGCAACAAAATGTGGGATTGCGGAGCACATCAGAAGCCAATTACCATATACATTGTCCGTTGCACTGATTTCTGCTCTGCTGTATGTGGCTGCCGGGTTTATTATGTAAAATTCTAAAAGCTTTTTTTAAAGATGCAAAGGGGCGTCGCGCAGATGGATTAATCCGCTGGTGTGATGCCCCTTTTGTTCCTGTTTTTGCCGAAAAGGCGTTTTTTAATAATAAACCGGCAAAATTTTAATTATGAATGGCTTAACTACAATGGTTTTGAGAGTTTTTCCAAAACGGTCTTTTTTGTGATTTTATGCAAAAAAGGCCGCAACATAATACCGATGAAAATTAAAAACTGATGCAAATATGGATAAGCGGATAACAATACTTGACAAAACCGGCGATGAGAAGTAATGTGTTTGTACACAGAGAGAACTATAAGGAGGGAGCCAATGCATGACATACTGATTCAGGCAATTGGATATATAGGTGTATTGCTGTTTATTTTTTCGTACCAGATAAAATCCAATCGAGCGTTGTTTTTCTGTCAGATATTGGGCAGCGCGCTGTTTTGCCTGCAATTTTTTCTGTTGAATGCCTTAAGCGGCTGTCTGAATTTGATGGTCATCATGTTTCGAAACGGCCTGCTGATGTGGTACGACAAATACTTGTGGGTCAGATGGAAAGGATGGATCGTGATTTTATCAGCAGTATGCACAGTGATTCTCGTTTTCACATGGAAGGGCGCCATCAGCCTGCTGCCTTTTGCAGCATTGATTGCAAGCAATGTCGGATACTGGACAAATAACGCACAAAAAATACGCCTGTCGAATCTGGCGTGCGCTTCGCCGTGCTGGCTTTTATACGATATCCTTGTCGGCTCGTGGGGCGGCGTACTCAATGAAAGCATTACCCTGGGGTCCATTGTCCTTTCCATTTACCGTTATGGCTGGAGAGCCATGGGAGATCCGAATTCAGAATTTCAAAAAAGATAAAGCGGGGCGCTGCATTAGAATCGAACTCAATGCGGTGGCCCTTATCTATGCAAATAAAGTGCTGCTGCGACGACAAGGAAAGCGGATAAGAATATCATCATCATCAGCGTTTTACCATGCTTTACATGGCGGAACTGTTTTGCGCCAATATAAATGGAAATAGAAATGAAGACTGTACCGATTAAGACTGCAGAGTATATGAAGAGCTGCTCCGTAAGGAGGAGTTTAGAAAGCAGAAAACAGATAGCAAGACAGAGAATGACGATGTACAGTACCATTTGCTGCTTTTTTTGTAACTTATTCATGATTTTAATCACATCCTTTCATAAAAGTCACTGACATCATTTTATTCTACTGCCCACCGATATATGCCCTGTCCTTACGGAAGAAACACGAAAACTGCTTCCAGATTCAGTTTGCTTTTTAGCAGGTTTCGATCAGAGCGATCTTTGATCCGTCCGTTTTCAACTAGTTCCTTATAAGCCTTTTGTGAAAGATGCAATTTCTTCCTGAGAACTGCGGAGATTTTGATTGGTAAAATATATTCACTTATCAATTTCACTTCGGCATATTCTCCAGTGATGATATCATCGCCGACAACTGAAAATTCAGGCAGCTCACATTCTGTCCCGCTTTTGTGGAGAAGTTCAGAGCTGAACGCGTAGTTCCTAGCCAGAACCTGGTCGTTTTCCTGAAATTGATTGAGCTGCTCTGCTGTCAAAGTTTGTGGAGAAATGCGGGAATAAATTGTTGCATTCCAAGTTGTATTACATTTTGTACATTTATAGATCAACCATATGTCTAAATATTGTCGCTGTGCATTGACGCGAAACTGGTCAGAGGATTTAAAGTGCGTTTTTTTCCCGCATTTTTTACAGTGTCGATAGACTAGCGGCGTTGAATCGTATTGTATTTTCCAAATTAATTTTTTCATGATTTTAGTGTAGCATGGCAGTATGACAAATCCGACCTCATACTTTCTTCATAATTAAAAGTGGGAAAAAGGAGGCGCTTCTGAACTTAGAAATCATGAGAACTGCTATCGCTGCAAAAAAACTGCTGCCCGAGTAGATTATTGATCTACCTGAGCAGCAGCTTCGTTTATTCAAGTTGTTCTTTTTTTAACTGCCCGACGATTCGTTGGATACTCTTGAGAGATAGGAAATATTTCTCGGCCAATGAGCCCATCTGCTCTCCGGCTTGATAATCTGCAAAGATTTGCCTATTTCGTTCCCTCAATTCCTGGCGAATTGACGTGGTTGCACCCCAGTCTTTTTTGTTATCAGAAATTCTTGGAATGTAGAGAAATTCTCCATCTATATACTCTTGCACTTTTTCCAGCAAGTCCTGCGGCAGTATGTGTGTTGCTTTCTTATAGCCCATCTCGCGCTCCTCATTTTAGTATTTCAACGGGAAGAGCAAGCACTATCTACAACACGTATTTCATTCCTAACGGCTGCGATAGTCTTGCTTACGCGGCCATAACGATAGGATTAAGCATAAATTGTCAGCCTCCTTGTTCAAAGTATATTCGTGATAAAACTTATTTTAACATGGGATCAGGAATGAGAAAACCCCATTTTTACTTAAGAAAAGAAAATGTGACATGAGTGCATAGGCGGCTTTGCCGCCGTCATGCATTTGTGATTTCTTAATACGGAGAAGCGGGAGCGGAGCTGCCTGGTTCGGAGTATCAACACTCGCTTCGCTCACTCCTCCAGTCGCTAACGCGCCTTTCGCTGTCCGTTTCGCCAGGCCAGCTAAAGCTGGGGCGAAAAGGCAAGGAATGTACCTTAATCGTCGTCACGCCGTAGGACTGTGACATGAGTGCATAGGCGGCTTTGCCGCCGTCATGCACTCATTTCTTACAATTCTCTTACGTTTCTTAAACTTCGTCAACTTTCGTAGATTTTTGTGCCCTTAGTATGCTATATTAAGATATCCAAAGAAAGGGGAACGAAAATGTTAAGATTAGAACGTGTATCAAAATTCTACTCTGGGAACGGGCTGGTATCCACAGGATTCAGCAAAGTGGACCTGGAATTTGATATTGGCGAATTTGTCGCGATCACTGGTGAAAGCGGCAGTGGCAAATCCACCCTTCTCAACGTAATTTCCGGTCTGGATTCTTACGAAGAGGGCGAAATGTATATTATGGGGCAGCCAACTAGCGGATATTCCAAGGAGGATCTGGAAGATTACCGCAAGAAGTATATCGGCAGCATTTTTCAGACTTTTAATCTGATTAACAGCTATACCGTCTATCAGAATGTTGAGCTAGTCCTTTTGATGAGCGGATATGACAAGAGCGAGATCCCTGACAGGGTTAGAGAGATCATCGAGCAAGTGGGCTTGTCCGACTATGAAAAGACGAAGGCTTCTAAACTTTCTGGCGGTCAGAAGCAGAGAGTGGCCATCGCCCGCGCTTTGGCCAAAGAGACACCGATTATCGTAGCTGACGAACCGACAGGAAACCTCGACAGCAAATCGGCAGCAGAAATCATTAGGCTGCTTCACCAACTGTCAAAGGACAAACTGATTATTGTCGTAACCCACAACTATGACCAAGTGGAACCTTATGTGACGAGAAAAATCGCCATGCATGACGGCAGAGTGGCGGAAGACAAGCGGCTGAGAGTGACTGCCATGCAGGCAGATCAGAAAGAAACCGAAATAAAGACTGCAAAAGCGGATTCGCTATCTTTTAGCAGTATGGCCAGGCTGGGTGTCCGAAACACCTTTAATATACCAGCAAAGTTTTTGCTTCTTTTAGTTGTTTTTATTTTTTTGTGCTCAGCAGTCTTTGCACAGTATTCCTCGTTCATGTATATGGGGGAAATGACTACCGGCGGTTTTAATAACTACTTTTCGGATACCGAGAAGAACCGCATTCTTGTAACCAAACCGGGTGGCAAAGAGTTTACTGATGAGGATTATGAGAAGATTAAGAAAATCGACAATGTGGATAAGATTGTGGAATACGACCTGCTGCTCGATCTTGTGGCAAACGTGACTGATGACAGCGAAAAGGGCGAATATTATGTGACGACAAAGTTAGGGGAAGCCGCAGATTATGCAGGTCAGCTGGAAGAAGGCAGAATGCCGAAAAACAGCAACGAGGCCATTATGATTTGCCCGAAGGATGACTACGCTGCCCAATACATGGATGTGATAATGGATAAAAAAGCGGAAGTCATGGATCAAAACAGCGGCAATGCCATCATAAAAGATAAAGTGAAAATCGTAGGCTATGGATATATGACCGAGAAACAGCAAAAAGTCCTGGAAGAGAGCGACATCTACCTGGAAGGTTACTTGTGTGTTAACGATGCCACCATGTCAAATATCAGGCTGGCAGCCCTGGAACGTTATTGCACACAGGAAATCGAATTGGCTGATCACATCGCTGAGGGCAATTCCGCGGCCGGGGTTATGCCAATTCGCGCCTCTTCAGAAGTTCCTAAAGGGGAGATATACGTATCAGAGGATGTGGGCGCTATGGCAGAATCTGATGCTGTGGGAAAAGAACTGAAGTTGACCAATCAGAGCCTGTACTTTGAAGATACCTTCAAGTTCAAAGTCGGAGCTGTATACAATAAGAGTAATTTGAGTTATTATCTGGATCGTGACGATTTTGACGCGATCAGTGGCACTTTGTTCATCAATCCAGAAGATTACAGCAGGATGTTCAATAAAGGAAACTTCCAGTCCAGCGTCATCGTCAGTGATTATAAAACAGCAAAGGAGACCGCTGGGAAAATTGAAAGGGCCGGATTCGATACGTTTAACGTCAGCGACGGCGTAATCAGCTATTCTCAGGGATTTGACATTATTCAGGAAACACTGAGAACCATTATGCTAGTGGCAATGCTGTTGGTGCTCTTCTTCATCACGTACTTTATTACAAAGCTGATCTTGAAGTCGAGAAACGTCTACTTCTCCACGATCAGAATGCTGGGTGCCACAAAGGCCAACTGCAGTTCTCTGCTGAAGACAGAGCTGTTTGCAGTATTTAACATCGCATTCTTCTTCTGCATGCTGATCATCATGCTAGTTAAGACCGGCGTGGTGCAAAATGATACGCTGATACAGATGGCATCCTTCCTGACAGCAGGCGACTATATCATCCTGTACGTGATACTGTGTCTGATGTCTATTTTGCTGGCGGCCAGATACGCGAGACAGTTATTCAAGAAAACTGCCATGAACGCATACAAAGAGGAGGTGTAACGGGATGATTAGATTAACAAAGGTAAACAAGTATTTCAACAAGAAGAAAAGCAATGAGATCCACGTTATCAACGATACCTCCATCGAACTTGAAAACAAAGGGCTGGTTACGTTCCTGGGCAATTCCGGCTGTGGAAAGACCACTCTGCTTAACGCCATCGGCGGTCTCGACAAAGTAGACAGCGGGGAAATTTATATCGACGACGACAGGATCACGACAAAATCCAACGGGAAAAAAGATGAGATTAGAAATGTCAGCGTCGGTTATATTTTTCAGAACTACAACTTGATTGAGGACGACACGGTCTTTGACAATGTGGCTTTGGTGCTGAAGATGATGGGCATTAAGGACAAGAAAGAAATCGAAGAGCGGGTCATGTACATTCTGAAGAGAGTGGGGATTGACAAGTACAAGAATCGTCCGGCAAAGATGCTTTCCGGCGGAGAACGTCAAAGAGTCGGTATTGCCCGTGCCATCGTCAAGAACCCGAAGATTATCATTGCCGATGAACCGACGGGGAACTTGGACAGCAAAAATACCATCGAGATTATGAACATCATCAAAGCGATTTCCAGAGAAAAGCTGGTCATTCTGGTCACTCATGAACGGGAAATTGCAGAGTTTTACGCATCGAGAATTATCGAAATCGTCGATGGCAGAATTGTCAGCGACAAGGAAAATGCCCATAACGATGAATTGGACTACAGGCTGGAGAACAAAATCTATCTGCAGGATATGCCTGTTCAGAAAGAACTGATACAGGATAATGTCAAGGTCAGATATTACAGTGACAAAGAGGATGCACCTTTGGAGATTAAGGTTGTTGTCAGAAACAACAACATTTATTTGGAAACGCCTAAGGGGATGGGAGAAGGCTCCGATGCCGTGGAACTGATTGACGATCACTACAAGAAGATTTCTAAAGATATCTACGAAGACTACGAATTCGATTATGACAAGCTGATCGACGAGAGTTTCAAGCCCCATTACACTTCCATCTTTAACTTGGGAACCCTCCTGGTCAATGGATATAAGAAGATTTTTTCCTATTCCATCATCAAAAAAATTCTATTACTGGGATTCGTGCTGGCCTCCATGTTCTCCATCTATGCAGTCAGCAATATCGCCGGCATCACTAACGTGACTGACGACAAATTTGTGCAGGTCAATCAGAACTATCTGACGATAAACACGGCAAAGCTGAGCCCTGCTTTCTATGAAAAATATGAAAATCGGGAGGATGTAGACTACGTTCTTCCGGGGGACTCCAACGCTAGTTTCATCATGCCTATGGACGATTACTATCAATCGGCAGGAGCCATGGCCACGGTCAGCGGCTCGCTTTCGGACATCGACATGGTTACAAAAGACAGTTTGATTGCCGGAAAGCTTGCTGACAGTGAGAGGGGAATCATCATCGACAAAATGGTCATCGACAGCATTCTCGGTAACTATGAGGTACAGCAGGTGGGCATATCCACCTATGAGGATTTTGTCGGTCGAAAACTGGAGTTGAACAGATTGGGAGAATTCACCATTGCCGGTATCACCGACCAGGGCAGCCCGTCGATTTATACAGAGAAAGACCTCTTCATCGACATCCTGTGCAACCAGCCTTCTAAAGGCGCTGAGGATGAACAGGGCATGGAGGATGCAGAAAGCACGGAAGACCAGGTAGCCAATTATGACTTGGTCAAGAAGAATGAAGATATTCAGATTACCAGTGGCAGTGCCCCAAAGAACGACTATGAGGCTTTGATCAATGAGAACCATCGGTTTGAAGCCGCCATCGGCAGTGACCTGGATGTGAAAATCAACGGGAAAAAACTGACCGTCTGCGGTTACTATTCTGATAAACGCCAAGGAGACAATATCTATGTCACTGCAAAAATGGCGAAATATTATTATATCGGTAGTCAGAAAAGTATGGTTCTCTCACCGAAGGATAAGTCAGAGACCTTTGATCAGCTCTCCTCTCAGAATATCAAAATTACAGATAACTATGAGAACAGCAGGGAGCAGTATATCGACAGTATCAAGAAGCAGATTATGGCGACATTGTTGGTATGTGGAATCATTCTGATCATCTCGCTTATAGAGATTTACTTGATGCTCAGATCCTCGTTCCTGTCGAGAATCAAAGAAGTCGGCGTTTTGAGGGCCATCGGTCTGAAGAAAAAAGACATCTATAAGATGTTCGTAGGTGAAATTATTGCACTGACTACGTTGACTACTTTGCCGGCTATGGCGCTGATGGCGTATATATTGAACGGGATATCAAAAGTACCGATGATCGGGGAACAATATTTGATGAATCCGGCAGTATTTTTAATCAGCTTTGCCATTGTGGCGGTGTTTAACCTGGTTGCAGGACTGCTGCCTGTCTTCAACACGATGAGGAACACACCAGCTGAAATCCTGGCGAGAAACGATGTAAATTAATCATATACAACAAAAGAAGCTTCAGACGGAATTCCGCCCGAAGCTTCTTTTGGTTTGAGATATATTTTAGAATGTGCATTTGCTGGTGTTTTTCCAAATTCCATTCTTTTCTGCGGCTTTGATCAGGTCTTCTCTGAAATCAGGGTGGGCAACGTTAATTAGGAGTTCTGCTCTCTCCCAAGTCGATTTCCCTTTCAGGTTGGCTACGCCGTACTCTGTAACGATCATGTGGGTAGCACTTCTCGGCGTCGTTACAATAGATCCCGGAGTCAGCACTGGTGCGATGAGAGATTCCTTTGTTCCATCTTTCAGTGTTCTGGTTGAAGGGGTACAGATGAAACTCTGGCCTCCTTTTGAATGATAGGCGCCCATGACGAAGTCAAGCTGGCCGCCGGTTCCGCTGATATGCTGATATCCTCCGGACTCGGAACATACCTGTCCGTAGAGGTCTACCTGGATACAGCTGTTGACAGAGACAAAATTATCCATGCTGGCGATGACGCCTACATTATTGACGTAGTCTACTGGCGCACTGCAGCAGAGCGGGTTGTTGTCGATAAAGTCATATAGTTTCTTTGTGCCGCCAGCAAAGGTGTAAACTAAGGAGCCTTTGTTGGTGGCTTTGTTATTCGTTAATTTTCCGGCATTGAACAGTTCAACATAAGCGTCGACCAGCATCTCTGTGTGGCCGCTGATGTTTTTTACATCGGAGTCAGCCAACATCTGACCAATGCAGTTTGGAAGACCGCCGATACCTAACTGGAGAGTGCTGTCGCTGCTGATTCTTTCCACTACGTGTGCTGCAATCTGTCTGTCGATTTCGGTAGCCCCCTTGGTCGGAAGTTCTGCCAAAGTCTCATTGGAGCCTTCTACGATATAGTCCACATCTGCCAGATTCACCTGTGTCTGGAACCCTTGTGCGAGAGGCATATTTTCGTTGACCTCTACGACAATCTTCTTGGCGCTTTCAATGACACCTCTCATATCGGATACCTGAGGTCCCAGGTTAAAATTGCCGTTCTGATCCATCGGCGTTACCTGGAACATGGCTACATCGATACCGCAGTCGTTGCCCAGCCAGTAAGATGGCAGTTCGTTAAAATTCATCGGTATATACCAGCATCTGCCTTCTTTGCACATTTTTCTGTCAGCGCCGCTGAAGTGAGCGGATTCAAAACGAACCTGTTCATTGGACTGAGTCGCCAGATAAAGCTTGGACGGTTCTTTTCTGATGGTGATACAGCTTAAAATATGTACGTCTTTCAGGCTATCGGCGCGTCTTGCCATGGCCTCATCCAGGTCTACGGGGCTGCCGCAGCCTGTTCCATAGTGAACTCTGTCACCCGGCTTTACGATGGCAACAGCCTCGTCTGCTGTGACTAATTTCTTCTTGTACTCGTCTGCGAGTGTGGAAACCTTATACATTAGATCTTCTCCTTTTAACACATACTTATTTTATCTAATAAATAGGAAATAGCGTCTGACGACGATATTTCCATATAATACAAGGTGGTATCCTTGCGAAAAACTGTTTGTTTACTTTTTAACAATTGCTCTACACATTTTACTACATTACCGACTGGTAATCAACCTTAAATTCATAAAGTTCTGGCTTTTTTATGAAACATCTTCCATAAGCCAGTCTTATTGATAGGTGAATCCTATAAAAAGAAGCCGTCTTAAACCTTGTAATTGAGGTTTAAAACGGCTTTTGCTGGTATCCCCGGCCAGAATCGAACTGGCAACGACGCTTTAGGAGATGGACCCAGTGCATATATTCCCTATCAACAGGGATAAAGAAAATGCAGTTATATCAAGGCTTTTCTCCATGTTCTCTATAAACCTTGTACAAGCAAAATCAAGCAAAAACAAAGGATTTTAGCCCCCTATTGTTTGCACTCTGTTTGCAAAGGCGCGAAATTTGGCGTTAGCCAAAAGTTCAATTCCCGTCGAGACTTAATTATATTCATGGTATCGTGGACATAGTTTACCATACATAGAGGTTCATTACAAGAGGTATTGAGCCAGTGAAAGTGCCTGTTTTATCTTTCTCAGGAAAGGTAAAGCAGGCACTTTTTTTCATATCTAAACTTAGAAAGAAATGAGGTGAAATCATGAATACACAGATTATTGCCATAGCCAACCAAAAAGGTGGTGTCGGCAAAACAACCACTTGTGCCAATCTTGGAATTGGTCTGGCGCAGTCCGGGAAGAAAGTCCTTCTGATTGACGGAGACCCACAGGGAAGCCTGACCATCAGCTTGGGCAATCCCCAGCCTGATAAGCTGCCCTTTACACTGTCAGACGCTATGGGCCGTATTTTGATGGATGAACCAATTCGTCCCGGCGAGGGTATCCTGCACCACCCTGAGGGCGTAGACCTGATGCCTGCGGACATCCAGCTATCTGGTATGGAGGTATCTCTGGTAAACGCTATGAGCCGAGAAACCATTCTGCGACAATATCTGGACACGCTGAAGGGGCAATACTCCCATATCCTTATTGATTGCCAGCCCTCCCTGGGTATGCTTACGGTCAATGCACTGGCTGCCGCTAATAGGGTTATAATCCCCGTCCAGGCAGAGTATCTTCCAGCTAAAGGTTTGGAGCAGCTTTTGCAAACTATCAATAAGGTTCGCAGACAAATCAATCCCAAGCTGCAAATTGATGGGATTCTGCTGACGATGGTAGACAGCCGAACCAATTTTGCCAAAGAAATCTCCGCTCTTCTGCGCGAAACCTATGGCAGTAAGATCAAGGTGTTTACATCAGAAATTCCTCATTCTGTCAGGGCTAAAGAAATCAGTGCTGAAGGAAAAAGCATTTATGCCCATGATCCTAATGGCAAAGTGGCTGAGGGCTACAAAAATCTGACGAAGGAGGTATTGAAACTTGAAAAGCAGCGCGAAAAAAATAGAGCTGGCCTCAGTAGATGACCTGTTTTCTACAGAAGAAAGTCGGCAAGACGAGCAACTGGAAAAAATTCAGGAAATTCCCCTATCTGAACTGCATCCGTTCAAGGATCACCCCTTCAAGGTCAAGGATGATGATGCAATGATAGAAACCGCAGACAGCATCAAAAAGTATGGTGTGTTGGTTCCTGCGATTGCCAGACCACTGCCTGATGGCGGTTATGAGCTGGTAGCCGGTCACAGACGCCGCAGAGCCAGCGAATTGGCCGGAAAAGAAACCATGCCTGTCATTGTGCGCGACTTGGATGACGATGCTGCCACAATTATTATGGTTGACAGCAATTTGCAGCGAGAAAATCTGCTCCCCAGTGAAAGGGCTTTTGCCTACAAAATGAAGCTGGAAGCCATTAAACATCAAGGAGCAAGAACAGACCTGACTTCTGTTCAAGTTGAACAGAAGTTGAGCGCCAGAGACCAGGTGGCAAAAGAAGCCGGTGAACGAAGCGGTATCCAGGTAATGCGATATGTTCGTTTGACTGAACTGATTCCAGAGCTTTTGGATATGGTGGATGAAAAGAAAATCGCATTTAACCCAGCCTATGAACTCTCTTTTTTGAAACCGGACGAACAGCAAATGCTGGTGGAAACAATGGACTATGAGCAGGCTACCCCTTCTCTCTCTCAGGCTCAGCGAATGAAAAAGTTCAGCCAGGAAGGGAAATTGTCAGAAGATGTGATGCTTGCCATCATGTCAGAGGAAAAAAAGGGTGATCTGGATAAAGTGACCTTGAGCAGCGATACCTTGCGAAAGTATTTCCCCAAAAGCTATACACCGGCCAAAATGCAGGAAACCATTATTAAACTGCTGGAACAATGGCAGAAAAAACGCCAACGAGATCAGGAACGATGAAGGGAGAGCCTATGAAAGATATTGCAGCAAGGGAACTGAAAGGCCACAACATTCTTGCAGTGGAGCGATTTTGGGACAGCACTTTCTGGATGATTGAGTTTACTGTCTTGCGCCCTACTGCTTATGGAGAACCTGGTGACGAAATGAGGCTTTTTCTCACAGAGGACGGGTATCAGTCAGCTCTGCAAAGCCAGCAGCGTCGAGAAATCAAAATTAAGAGATATGCCCATGTTATTGAGGGGCATATCCTCGACTTCAAGCCTAAAAAACACCGTCGTTCATAACCGATACAACGAAAGGAAAGGAATGAATATGTGTACTGTAAGAGAAATCCGAGAAGCTATTCAAGAAGATTGCCGCTCACAGCGTGATATGGAATCCACCGAGATTGACCGTGTTTTTCAAACCTTACCATTTTCTCAGGAAAGGGATCTGTTTGATAAACCACCAATGCCAAAACGCCCCTACCGACGCAAGAAAAAAGATACAGACAGACCCTAACCGCTGCCACAATTCTTTTATGAATTGCGGCTTTTTTCATACCTGAGAAATGAAAGGAGTGAAGTAAATGGCTGTTTTTCGTGTAGAACGCACTGGCGATTACACGGTTATGAGCAATTTTCATCTAAAAGACAAACGACTTTCTTTGAAGGCAAAGGGTCTCTTGTCGCAAATGTTATCTCTGCCTGATGACTGGGATTATACGCTGTCAGGACTCAGCTATATCAATCGAGAAAGCAAAGATGCAATCCGCTCTGCTGTCAATGAGCTTGAAACAGCCGGATACATTCGGCGCAGACAGACAACTGATGCTTCTGGTAAATTCGCAGCCAATGAGTATACCATTTTTGAGCGTCCCATCGAGGGAGAACCGATGTTGGATAAGCCGTTGTCGGAAAACCCGATAACGGTAAACCCGTCAGCGGTAAATCCGTTACCGGAAAATCCAACACAATTAAATACTAAGAAATCAAATACCCAAAAACAAAATACTCATGGATCAAATACCGATTCCATTCCCTTCCGGGAAACAGCGGCGGTAATACCGCCGGAACGGAAAGGAAGGGATGCGATGTCTGTCACAGAGATAGAAAATTATCGGGAATTGATTTTGGAGAATATCGAGTATGATTGTCTGAAGCAGCGTTATCCTCTCTACCTGGATGACCTGAATGAGATCGTAGAGCTGTTGGTAGAAACGGTCTGTGCCAAACGAAAGACCACCCGGATCTCTGGTGCGGACTTTCCTCATGAAATTGTACGCTCCCGCTTTTTGAAGCTGGACAGCTCTCACATCGAGTTTGTCATGGACTGTCTGCAAAAGAACACCACCCAGGTACACAACATCAAGCAGTACCTGCTTGCAGTGCTGTTCAACGCTCCTACCACCATGAATAACCACTACACTTCACTGGTAAATCACGATATGCACGCAGGCGGCTGGTAATCAGCCGCTTTTGTATTACACCAAAGGAGGCACAGCATGAATCAGATTGAAATTTTCAATAGTCCAGAGTTCGGAAGCATTCGCACTTTGGAACAGAATGGCAAAGTATTATTTTGCGGTACAGATGTGGCAACAGCGCTGGGATATACCAATCCACGCAAAGCCGTCCGCGACCATACCAGGGGTGGAACGAAATGTTCCATAGGGGTCCAGACTGGGAAAAAGGCAGATGGAAGCCCCGCGGTACAAATGGTCGAAATGCTCTTTATCCCCGAAGGTGATCTATATCGTCTGATCGCCCATAGTAAACTGCCGTCAGCGGAACGGTTTGAACAATGGGTGTTTGATGAAGTTCTACCTGCCATTCGCAAGCACGGAGCCTATCTCACAAAAGAAAAGTTGTGGGAGATAGCCACTTCTCCGGAAGCTCTGATAAAGCTCTGCTCCGAGCTGCTTGCTGAGCGGGAAGAAAATGCGTCGCTACGAGAGGAAAATGCCCTGCTGGAGAGTAAGGCAGCCTTTTATGATTTGTTCATCGACCTCAATCACAGTACCAACCTCCGCACCACCGCCAAAGAGTTGCTTGTCCCGGAGCGTCGGTTTGTCCGTTTCCTTCTGGAAAAGCGTTTTGTGTACCGCACCGCATCCGGTAATGTACTGCCCTATGCAAAGCCAGCCAATGAAGGACTGTTTTGTGTCAAAGACTACTGCAATCACGGGCATATCGGCTCCTATACGCTGATAACCCCGCAAGGCAAACTCTACTTTGCTCAGCTGAGAGACATGATTTTGATGGTTGTATGAGAGTGGGAAAGGAAGTGAGTTTTATGCCAGAAGGCAAAACAATCGGTCAGCTGATGGAAGAAATGCGCCAGAAAGCTGGAGCGCAGAACTATCACGGCCATGACTACATGGATCTCCAGCGATTTGCTGAGAACACCCGGCACATGATTATTTTTGATGTGCTGACGCATGACTCCCCGGTGGGCTGGAAAGGTGAACGAACCCGCCTGTTTTTGTCAGATAAGGGCTATGAAAAAGCTCTGGACAGTCAGGCAAAGGGACAGATCAAGATTCTCAGTCATGCAAAGGTCAGAAATGGAGATTTGCTCTATGACCGTTCTGAGCAAATTCGTTGAGGGCGGTTCGATGAAGAAATACCTTCTCCGGCGGCTGGTGGTCCCGCCTTAGAAATAAATGCACCACCCCTGCACATTTTGTGGAAAGGAGGCGATGAAAATGCAGGAAGAAGTGGAAAACAGGACTTTAACGCTGGTTGTCAGCGGAACAAAGTTCACCGGCAGGCTGCTCAAAGCCGCCATCAGCAAGTACCTTGCCCACCGCAAGGAAAAGAAGCTGCAAAAGCAGAGAAGCCGTGACGCGCCTGTGAAGCCCCAGGGCAAGCAGACGGTGAAACAGCTGATTGGTCAAAACCAAGGGGTTTCCAACATCGAGATCACCGACCCCTCCATCAAGGAGTTTGAGAAGATCGCCCGGAAATACGGCGTGGACTATGCGGTGAAGAAGGACCGCAGCAGCTCCCCACCCAAGTACCTGATCTTTTTCAAGGGTCGGGACGCGGATGCCCTGACCGCTGCTTTTACCGAGTACGCCGGGAAAAAGGTCAGAAAGGCGGAGAAATCCGAGCGCCCGTCCGTGCTGGCAAAGCTGAGCCAGTTCAAAGAACTGGTAAAACACGCCGTCGTGGACCGGAACAAGCGGAAGGAGCTGGAACGATGAAAAAGCAGCTGAACATCAAAAAGCTCATTTTGCTGAATCTGCCGTATATCCTGATGGGGCTTTTCTCCACCAACTTCGGTGAAGCGTGGCGGATGGCCGTGGGTGCGGACGCTTCGGCAAAAATGCTCTCGTTCTTCTCCACGCTGCCGGTGGCGCTGGCCAGCTGGTGGCCCAGCCTGCACCCGCTGGACCTGCTGGTGGGCCTGTGCTGCTGCGGCGGCCTGCGGCTGGCTGTGTACCTGAAAAGCAAGAACGCCAAGAAGTACAGGCACGGCATGGAATACGGTTCCGCCCGGTGGGGAACCCATGAGGACATTACACCCTACATCGACCCGGTATTCCAGAACAATGTGATTCTGACGAAAACGGAGAGCCTGACAATGAACAGCCGCCCCAAGGACCCAAAGACCGCCAGAAACAAAAATGTGCTGGTGATTGGCGGCTCCGGTTCCGGTAAGACCCGCTTCTGGCTCAAACCGAATCTGATGCAGATGCACAGTTCCTATGTGGTCACAGACCCGAAGGGAACCATTTTGGTGGAGTGCGGAAAAATGCTCCAAAGGGGCGCACCCAAGCTGGGGAAAGACGGAAAGCCTATGAAGGATAAGCACGGCAAGGTCATTTATGAGCCGTACCGAATCAAGGTCCTAAATACCATTAACTTCAAGAAGTCCATGCACTATAACCCTTTCGCCTATATCCATAGCGAAAAGGACATTTTGAAGCTGGTAACAACGCTGATCGCCAATACCAAAGGCGAAGGCAAGGCCGGAGACGATTTCTGGGTAAAAGCAGAAACCTTGTTGTACTGCGCGCTTATTGGCTATATCCATTATGAGGCTCCGGTGGAGGAACAAAACTTCTCCACCCTCATTGAGTTCATCAACGCCATGGAAGTCCGTGAGGATGACGAGGAGTTCAAAAACCCCGTAGACCTGATGTTTGATGCACTGGAAGCCGAGAAGCCAAACCACTTTGCGGTGCGCCAGTATAAGAAATATAAGCTGGCCGCCGGAAAAACAGCCAAGTCGATTTTGATTTCCTGCGGCGCTCGCCTTGCCGTGTTCGACATTGCAGAGTTGCGTGAGGTCACGGCTTATGATGAGCTGGAGCTGGATACTCTGGGAGACAGGAAAACTGCCCTGTTCCTCATCATGAGTGACACTGATGACAGCTTTAATTTCCTTATATCCATGTGTTATACCCAGCTGTTTAACCTGCTCTGCGAAAAGGCCGACGATGTGTACGACGGCAGACTGCCGGTTCATGTGCGCTGTCTGATCGACGAGTGCGCCAACATTGGCCAGATACCCAAGTTGGAAAAGCTGGTGGCCACCATCCGAAGCCGTGAGATCTCCGCCTGTCTGGTGTTGCAGGCGCAGAGTCAGCTCAAGGCGATTTATAAGGATAACGCAGATACCATTATCGGAAACATGGATACTTCCATCTTTCTGGGCGGTAAGGAGCCGACCACTCTCAAGGAGCTGGCCGCCGTGCTGGGTAAGGAAACCATCGACACCTACAACACCGGAGAGAGCCGTGGGAGGGAAACATCCCATTCACTCAACTATCAAAAATTGGGGAAAGAGCTGATGAGCCAGGATGAGCTTGCTGTTATGGATGGCGGCAAGTGTATCCTCCAGCTGCGCGGTGTGCGTCCTTTCCTTTCGGATAAGTACGACATCACCAAGCACCCCAATTTCAAGTACACTGCCGACGCGGATGACAAGAACGCTTTTGATATTGAAGCATTCTTGTCCGCAAGGCTGAAACTCAAGCCCAATGAGGTCTGCGATGTATATGAAGTAGACACAAAGGGCGCTTAATTTCGTTCCGCTTTAGAAGGGAGTGATCTTATCTATTCGCCGCATCTGCCCTCTATGGGCCATTGGCGTACAAAGCGGACAATCGCGAGAAAAAATAATGAAAAAGGAGGACAGCCGGAATCATGCCCCCGGAAACCGGGCGGCAGATTGTTCCGGCTTTTGTATGCCTATGAAACATGACAAACCTATTTTTTAATCAGATTCCGGCTAACAAACTATATGGCATTTTTTGAACAGGCAATCACCGTTCTTCAGACCCTCGTTATCGCGCTCGGTGCCGGTCTCGGTATCTGGGGCGTTATCAACCTGCTGGAAGGTTACGGCAACGACAACCCCGGCGCCAAGAGCCAGGGCATGAAGCAGCTCATGGCCGGTGCTGGTGTAGCCGTGGTAGGCATGGTCCTTGTACCTCTGCTCTCCGGGCTTTTCTCTGTCTAAGCGTCTCCGTATGAAATCCTTGCCGCTCCCGCAGTTTTGCGGGGGCGGCGGAAAGGAGGTTGACACCGTATGGATTTCTTACTTGAAGCCCTGACAAATTGGCTGAAAGAAATGCTGGTGGGCGGCATTATGAGCAACCTTTCGGGGATGTTTGACAGTGTAAACAAGCAGGTCGCGGATATATCCGTACAGGTAGGCCAGACCCCACAGGGATGGAATGGCAGTATTTTCAGCATGATTGAGAATCTGTCCAACTCCATCATGGTGCCGATTGCAGGCGTGATCCTGGCTATCGTGATGACCGTAGACCTGATCCAGATGATCGCAGACAAGAACAACCTGCATGATGTGGACACCTGGATGATTTTCAAGTGGGTGTTCAAATCAGCCGCTGCCATCCTCATTGTCACAAATACATGGAATATCGTGATGGGCGTCTTTGATATGGCGCAGAGCGTAGTGGCGCAGGCGGCAGGGGTTATCAATTCGGATGCGTCCATTGACATTTCCTCAGTTATGACCGATCTGGAACCGAGGCTGATGGAAATGGATCTGGGACCGCTGTTCGGACTGTGGTTCCAATCCCTCTTTATTGGCATTACTATGTGGGCGTTATATATCTGTATCTTTATCGTTATTTATGGCCGTATGATCGAAATCTACCGCGCGTCCAGAAGCGCCGCTTTTCATCCGAAGGCGGTGCGCGGGCATTTTGGGAATCCGGCTTTAGCAAGCCGGTAAAGAAAAGTATCAAAGACGTGAAAAACGTCACTTTAGCGTCGTCCGATTTACCCCGGAGGGAAACCACAAGGGGGACAATAGCGTATCGGAGAAATCGCAAGTTGGGGAAACCATCTACCCACGACTGAGCGGCAAGACGCAACATTGTGAATGAGGAACAAGGCTAAACTGCTTTAAGGGCAGTCCGAGGCGGGATACTCGACCCGGCGGCGCAGGATGGTTGTATTCGCCGTATGTCATAGCGGAATGTGACAGGTAAACACAGACCGCACGATACTTATGACAGCCAGCCGCAGTAAGCGGAAAAGGACGAAAACCCATTACCGACATCACAATACGCTTTTCCTAAAGTGTCTAACTGGAGATTGCCTAAACCGGAACGCCGGAACTACCCGGCTATGCGTAATGCCGCAAGGTGAGAAATTTCAAGGAGTAAAAACCCAAGAAAGATGACGTTGAATATCCGGCAAGGCAACGGAGCCTTCGTAGTAGTCCGAGGACGGGAAAGCCGTCTACATGGCGAAGGAAGGCAGGATGTCAACCAATTCATAAAAGGAAAGGTGCGTGAGGCATTATGAGAAGTCCTGAAAATGTGTTGGAAAGTCTAAAATCCAAGGCGTGTAACAAGAGTTACAAGTACGAGCGGTTATACCGCAATCTGTACAATCCACAATTCTATCTGCTGGCGTACCAGCGGATACAGGCGAAACCAGGCAACATGACAGCCGGAACAGACGGCAAAACGATTGACGGAATGGGAATGGCAAGGATAAACGCCCTCATTGAAAAAATGCGGGATTTCAGTTACCAGCCCAACCCGGCAAGGAGAACGTATATCCCAAAATCCAATGGAAAAATGCGCCCTCTGGGGATACTGTCATTCGACGATAAACTGATACAGGAGGTGGTGCGGCTCATCTTAGAGAGCATTTATGAGCCAACCTTCAGCGACTACTCTCACGGTTTCCGCATAAATAAAAGCTGTCATACAGCACTTAAATATGTGCAGAAATATTTTACAGGAACAAAGTGGTTCGTTGAGGGTGATATAAAGGGCTGTTTTGACAATGTAGACCATCATGTACTGATTGCCATTCTGCGAAAGCGGATTGCAGACGAACATTTCATTGGTCTGCTTTGGAAGTTCTTGAAAGCCGGATACATGGAGGACTGGAATTATCACAATACTTACTCCGGCACTCCACAAGGCTCTATCATCAGTCCTATCCTCGCAAATATCTACATGAATGAACTGGATAGCTATATGGCAGAATACGCAGAAAAATTCAACTGCGGAAATCGCCGTAAAATTAACCCAGAGTTCAAGAAAAAGTTAGATGTCTGCCGTGGAAAAGAAGAAAGGCTCAAAAGAAATCTCGCTAAAATGAGCGAAGAAGAAAAAGAGGGATTGTCTGCTGAAATCAGAGAGCTGCGGCGTAGTCTTAAAGCTATGCCTTACAGCGACCAGATGGACGACAGCTATAAAAGACTTTGCTATATCCGATACGCTGATGATTTTTTAATCGGAGTTATCGGCAGCAAAGAGGACGCAGAACAGGTTAAGCAAGATGTAGGCTGTTTTATCCGGGAAAAACTCCATTTGGAAATGTCCGAGGAAAAAACATTGATTACCCACGGACATGACTTTGCAAAGTTCTTGGGATATGAGGTCACAATCGCCAAAGGCGAATACAACAAAAAGACCAAAACCGGAGCTACCAGACGAGTAAATAACGGAAAAGTCCTGCTTTATGTTCCCCATGATAAATGGGTAAAACGACTGTTCTCCTACAATGCCCTCAAGATTAAATACGACAAACAGAACGGAAACAAAGAGGTTTGGGAACCTGTCCGGCGCACTCGCCTGTTGCACTTGGATGATTTGGAAATCCTAAACCAGTACAACGCAGAAATCCGTGGATTGTATAACTACTACCGACTTGCAAACAACGTGTCTGTACTCAATAACTTCTACTATGTAATGAGGTACAGTATGCTCAAGACCTTCGCTGGAAAATATCGGACACGAATCAGCAGAATTATCCGCAAGTACCGTCAAGGGAAAGATTTTGTTGTGGAATATCCGAAGAAAAATGGCAAGGTCGGAAAGGTATTGTTCTACAATAATGGGTTCCGCCGGGACACGAAAGTAGAAAGCGGCAATCCCGATATAGTAGCAAGAGTTTTTGAGAACTATGGGCGCAACAGCCTTATAAAAAGACTACAAGCAAACAAATGCGAGTGGTGCGGCGCAGAAAATGTGCCGCTTGAGGTACATCATGTACGAAAACTGAAAGATTTGAGTGGCAGAAAACAATGGGAAATCACCATGATTGGGCGTAAGCGCAAAACAATGGCACTCTGCGTCTACTGTCACGATAAGTTACACGCTGGGAAATTAGACTGACATCTGGAGAGCCGGATACGCTGAGAGGTGTAAGTCCGGTTCGGAGGGGAGTTCTCGGAAACCTGCCATAGCGATATGGCAAGGCGCCGGGTTCTTACCCTACTTGTGACTTCGGTGGCTCCCGTTCCAATGGCTGCAATGATGGGTAAAGAATGGGGCGGTATGGGACAGAATTACCTCAGATCCCTGCTGGCGCTGGGCTTTCAGGCGTTTCTCATTATCGTCTGCGTGGCAATTTATGCTGTGCTGGTGCAGAACATCGCTCTGGAAGATGACATCATCATGGCAATCTGGAGCTGCGTGGGCTACACCGTACTGCTGTGCTTTACGCTGTTCAAAACCGGCAGTCTCGCAAAATCAGTCTTTCAGGCGCACTAAAGGAGGGTTCTGTATGAAAAAATATCAAATCATTTACGCAGACCCGCCATGGAACTACAAAGTATATTCCAAGAAAGGATTGGGACGCAGTGCAGAAAGTCACTATCCGACCATGAGTATCGAGGATATTTGTGCGCTGCCAGTAGGCAACTTGGCGGATAAAGACTGTGCCTTGTTTTTATGGGTCACGATTCCATGTTTACTGGAAGGTCTCTCAGTTCTGAAGGCATGGGGATTTACCTATAAAACCGTCGGCTTTGTTTGGGTAAAGCAAAATCGAAAGGCAGATAGCTTGTTCTGGGGAATGGGATATTGGACGCGCTCCAATGTGGAACTTTGTATCCTCGCAACGAAAGGACATCCCAAGCGTATAAACGCAGCTGTTCATCAGGTCATTGTCTCTCACATTGAAGAACATTCAAAAAAACCGCAGGAAGCCAGAGAACGCATTGTCTCATTGATGGGTGATCTCCCGCGCATAGAACTGTTTGCTCGTCAATCCACACCCGGTTGGGATGTGTGGGGAAATGAAGTGGACAGCTCTATTTCATTCCCATAAAGGAGGTGGATAATATGGCTTATGTACCCGTACCCAAAGATTTAACCAAAGTCAAAACCAAGGTCATGTTCAATCTGACACGAAGGCAGCTGGTCTGCTTTACCGCCGGGGCGCTTGTAGGTGTACCGCTGTTCTTGTGGCTCCGTGAGCCTGCGGGAAACAGCATGGCTGCCATGTGTATGATGCTGGTCATGATGCCCTTCTTCCTGCTGGCAATGTATGAAAAGCATGGACAGCCCCTGGAAAAGATCGTCGGCAACATCCTCAAAGTAGCTGTGATCCGTCCCAAGCAGCGTCCCTACCAGACCAATAACTTTTATGCCGTATTAAAGCGGCAGGAAATGCTCGATAAGGAGGTGTATGACATTGTTCACCGCAATGAAAAGCTGGCTGCGCCGTCTGCTGGGAAAACCGGAAGAAAAGACCGTGCATCCGGTAAAGACAAAGAAAAAGCTGTCCCGCGCCGATAAGAAGCAGATCGAAGCGGCCATTGCCCGCGCCAACCGCACGGACAAAAAAGGAAAATCGGCACAGGACAGTATCCCCTATGAACGAATGTGGCCGGACGGGATCTGCCGCGTATCGGACAGCCACTACACAAAGACCATTCAGTTTCAGGACATCAACTATCAGCTCTCCCAAAATGAAGATAAGACCGCGATCTTTGAGGGCTGGTGTGATTTCCTCAATTATTTCGACAGCTCGATTCACTTCCAGCTGTCTTTTTTGAACCTTGCGGCATCGGAGGAGACCTTTGCCAACTCCATTTCCATTCCGCCCCAGGGGGATGCCTTTGACAGTATCCGTGAGGAATATACCACGATGCTGCAAAATCAGCTGGTCAGAGGCAACAACGGTCTCATCAAGACCAAATACCTGACCTTTGGTATTGACGCTGACAGCATCAAAGCCGCCAAGCCCCGTCTGGAGCGTATTGAGACCGATATACTCAACAACTTCAAGCGTCTTGGCGTAGCTGCCAGGACACTGGACGGTAAGGAAAGGCTTTCCCAGCTTCATGCGGTATTCCACATGGATGAACAGCTCCCATTTCAGTTTGAATGGGACTGGCTGGCTCCTTCCGGTCTGTCCACAAAAGATTTTATTGCACCAAGCTCCTTTGAGTTCCGCACCGGCAAGCAGTTCCGTATGGGCAAGAAATACGGGGCTGTTTCTTTTTTGCAGATTTTAGCCCCAGAGCTGAATGACCGTCTGCTGGCTGATTTTCTGGATATGGAAAGCTCGCTCATTGTGAGTATGCACATTCAGTCGGTGGATCAGGTGAAAGCCATCAAAACGGTAAAGCGTAAGATTACCGATCTGGACCGCAGTAAGATTGAGGAACAGAAAAAAGCAGTCCGCGCCGGATACGACATGGACATCATTCCTTCTGACCTTGCCACCTACGGCAGTGAGGCGAAAAAGCTGTTGCAGGATTTGCAGAGCCGAAACGAGAGAATGTTCCTGGTCTCCTTTTTGGTGCTGAACACAGCGGACACCCCCCGTCAGCTTGGCAACAACATCTTTCAGGCAGGCTCTATTGCCCAGAAGTATAACTGCCAGCTGACCAGACTGGACTTCCAGCAGGAAGAAGGGCTGATGAGCTGTCTGCCCCTGGGACTCAATCAGATCGAGATTCAGCGAGGGCTGACCACCAGTTCTACGGCTATCTTTGTACCATTCACCACACAGGAATTATTCCAGAACGGCAAGGAAGCCCTGTACTACGGCATCAATGCCCTGTCCAACAACCTCATCATGGTGGATAGAAAGCTGCTGAAAAACCCCAACGGCTTGATTTTGGGTACGCCGGGTTCCGGTAAGTCTTTCAGCGCCAAGCGTGAGATTGCCAACTGCTTTTTGCTTACCAATGATGATGTCATCATCTGTGACCCGGAAGCGGAGTACGCACCTCTGGTGGATCGTCTGCATGGGCAGGTCATCAAGATCTCGCCTACCTCAACCAACTACATCAATCCGATGGATCTGAACCTGGACTATTCGGATGATGAAAGCCCGCTGTCCCTCAAGTCTGACTTTATCCTCAGCTTGTGTGAGCTGATCGTGGGCGGTAAGGACGGATTGCAGCCGGTGCAGAAAACCATCATCGACCGTTGTGTGCGTCTGGTCTATCAGACCTACCTCAATGACCCGCGCCCGGAGAATATGCCCATACTGGAGGATCTATATAACCTGCTCCGTTCACAGGAGGAAAAGGAAGCCCAGTATATCGCCACGGCCCTTGAAATCTATGTAACCGGCTCCCTCAATGTGTTCAATCACCAGAGCAATGTGGACATCAATAACCGCATTGTCTGCTATGACATTAAGGAGCTGGGCAAGCAACTCAAGAAAATCGGTATGTTGGTGGTCCAGGATCAGGTGTGGAACCGCGTTACCATTAACCGCGCTGCCCACAAGTCCACCCGTTATTACATCGACGAGATGCACCTGCTTTTGAAGGAGGAGCAGACCGCCGCTTATACGGTGGAAATCTGGAAGCGATTCCGCAAATGGGGCGGTATTCCGACAGGTATCACCCAGAATGTCAAAGACCTTTTGAGCAGCCGCGAGGTGGAGAACATCTTTGAAAACTCCGACTTCGTGTATATGCTCAACCAGGCAGGCGGAGACCGTCAGATTCTCGCCAAGCAGCTGGGCATTTCCACGCACCAGCTTAGCTATGTGACCCACTCCGGTGAGGGCGAGGGCCTGCTGTTCTATGGCTCCACCATCCTGCCCTTCGTTGACCACTTCCCGAAGAATACTGAGCTTTACCGCATTATGTCCACCAAACCCCAGGAACTGAAAAAGGAGGATGAATAACTATGAAACAGAATATTTGCGAACTTGATACCATGATTTTTTTCCGTGAGGCATTGGAGGCTCACGAATTCATGTTGCTTCCGGTAATGGCCTCCGCTGTTGTTGAGTGTCGTACCGCTGACAAAGAACTCAAAACCTTGAATGAGGATGGCGAAATTGGTCTTGCCCGTCTCTTTTCGATTTGGGCGAATATGATGTGTGCCCCTGGTGCAGGAACCATTGTAGGGTGCAGACCTATCACAATGCTCTCTGAGATTCTGGCGCAAGTCCATGCGTATCTCACCGTGCATCCGCTATATGATCCGGAAGGTTTGGCCCTCTATGTGGAGCTGCACCACATGATGGATGCTATCCTAATGGGTGATTGGTTTGAATAAAGAGCCGCGCCTGCGCTTTACTGATGAGGAACGGGCTGACCCTGCACTGGAAAAGCCGATCCGCAAAACGGAGAAAGCTACGGCCAGAGCAGATAAGGCGCAGGCCAATATTCCAAAGAAAAAAGTCAGACAGACGGTCATTGACCCGGACACCGGGAAAAAGACCTCGAAGCTGACCTTTGAGGACAAGAAAAAACCACCTTCCAAACTTTCTCAAGGGGTTAAGGAAGCTCCCGTCCATCTGGTCGCGGGCAAGTTTCACAAAGAGATCCGGGAAACAGAACAGGACAATGTGGGCGTGGAAAGCGCCCACAAGTCCGAGGAGGCGGTGGAGACCAGCGCTTATCTGGTGCGGGAGGGCTATCGCAGCCACAAGCTGAAGCCGTACCGCAAAGCAGCACAGGCAGAGCGCCAACTGGAAAAGGCAAATGTAAATGCCCTGTACCAGAAGTCCCTACGGGAAAATCCTCAGTTTACCAGCAACCCTCTCTCCCGCTGGCAGCAAAAACAGAGTATCAAAAAGCAGTATGCCGTCGCCAAGCGCACCGGTCAGACTGCCGGAAATACCGCCCAGGCTGCGTCCAAAACCGGAAAAGCCGCAAGGACGGTAAAAGAAAAGGCACAGCAGGCAGGGGCATTCGTCATGCGCCACAAGAAGGGCTTCCTGATGGCAGGGGTTTTGTTCCTCATCGCCTGTATGCTGATGAATACCATGTTCTCCTGCTCTATGATGGCACAGAGTATTGGTTCTGTAATTTCCGGCACTACCTATCCATCGGATGACCCGGAAATGCTGGCGGTGGAGGCAGATTATGCAGACAGAGAAGCTCGGTTGCAGGAGAAAATCGACAACATCGAAAGCAGCCACCCAGGGTATGACGAGTATCGCTATAACCTGGATATGATTGGCCATGACCCCCATGAGCTGGCGGCAGTTCTCTCTGCTGTCTTGCAAGGCTATACACGCCACAGCGCACAGGCAGAGCTGGATCGTGTGTTTGATGCACAGTATCAGCTTACGCTGAGAGAAGAAATTCAGATTCGCACTTACACTGACGAAGATGGGGATGAGCATGAATATGAATATCGTATTCTCCATGTAACTTTAACAAGCCGTTCCATTGCCTCTCTTGCGCCAGAACTACTGACTCCGGAGCAGATGGAGATGTACCAGGTCTACCGACAGACTATGGGCAATAAGCCGCTGTTATTTGGTGGCGGTTCTCCCGATACAGGTGTTTCTGAAGATTTGACTGGTGTTGAATTTATCAATGGCTCCCGCCCCGGCAATCCGCAGCTGGTGGAACTGGCGAAAAGTCAGGTGGGCAATGTGGGAGGACAACCTTATTGGAGCTGGTACGGCTTTGACTCCCGTGTGGAATGGTGTGCCTGCTTTGTATCATGGTGCTATGGTCAATCCGGTCGAACGGAACCACGCTTTGCTGGTTGTCAGTCTCAGGGTGTTCCGTGGTTCCAGTCTCATGGACAGTGGGGCGCACGAGGATATGAAAACATCGCCCCCGGTGATGCCATTTTCTTCGATTGGGATCTGGATGGTTCCGCAGACCATGTGGGAATTGTTGTCGGCACCGATGGCAGCCGTGTTTATACCGTGGAGGGAAATTCCGGCGATGCCTGCAAGATCAAAAGTTATGACCTGAATTATCAGAGTATCAAGGGCTACGGCCTGATGAACTGGTAACAGAGATTTTTTAGAAGGAGTGATAGACGATGGCAAAGAACAAAATTGAACGCATTGACCAGGAGATTGCTAAGGTCCGCGAGAAGATCGCAGAGTATCAGGAAAAGCTCAAGGCGCTGGAAGCACAGAAAACCGAGGCAGAAAATCTGGAGATCGTCCAGATGGTGCGCGCCCTGCGTATGACCCCGGCTCAGCTGAGCGCCATGCTGTCCGGTGGCACAGTTCCCGGCAGTTTGGCTGATGACAACAACGAACAGGAGGAAAACAGCTATGAGGAATAAACGATTGCTCCGAACACTTTCCGCCCTTTGCCTGACGCTGGTGCTGGCATCGGGCTTTACTGTTCCCGCTTTTGCCCAGGGCGCAGCGCCGCCCCCGGCAGAGGATACCACCAATGACAGCAATGTGGTGGTGGAAGAAACGGAAAAAGCACCTCCGCTGACCCCGGATGGCAACGCCGCTCTGGTGGATGATTTTGGTGGCAACAAGCAGCTCATTACCGTTACCACCAAGGCAGGCAACTATTTTTATATCCTGATCGACAGGGCCAATGAGGATAAAAAGACTGCTGTTCACTTTCTGAACCAGGTGGATGAAGCGGACCTGATGGCGCTGATGGAGGATGGAAAACCCAAAGAGGAGCCGCCTGCGGTGTGCAGCTGCACGAAGAAATGTGAAGCAGGGGCAGTCAATACGGCCTGTCCGGTCTGTGTAACTGATAAGAGTAAATGTACGGGAAAAGCACCGGAACCTCCGGCAGAAACATCGGAGCCGGAAAAAGAGAAGCCTGCCGGACTGAACCCGGCTGCGCTGATCCTTCTGCTGGCTCTGCTGGGCGGCGGTGGCGTATTTGCCTACTTGAAGCTCGTTAAGAATAAGCCTAAGACCAAGGGCAATGACAGTCTGGACGATTATGATTATGGTGAGGAAGATTCCGAGGAATGGGAAACCGAAGATGAGGAAGTCCTTGAGGATGGTTTTGAGGGTTCTGACCCTAATGAGGAACGCGATAGAGCAGATTGAACCATTTGAGCGTAGCGTATTTCAAATCATTGCGGGATAAGGGACAGAGGACAGGGAGAAATTCCTGTCCTCTGCTGCTCTACTCACTCTCTTACTGTAAATCCACACCCAAAATCAGCACATGGTCAAAGAAAGGAGGACCTCACAATGAACACCTGGAACTGGTTATTACACTTTCTGATTATTTTTGATCTGGTCGCCTTCGGAATTTACTTTGGAGGAGACATTCTTTTCACTGCTATAAGCAAAGTTCAAAAAAAGTCAAAGAAGAACGATGACTTGGATCTTTATGATTTTGAAATTGAGACCGCACCCCAAAAACGCTCTTTATGTGTGGACTCAATCCGAATGCTTTATTCTGGTGAGATAGATGAATTTGTGGAAAAGGAACTGTTGCCTGATGCAGCGGAGACCATGAACGCTTTATCTGAAGCTGAAAAAACAGCAGTTAGCCTGTTACTAAAAGCTTATATCGGTTTTTTGAGCGAAGAAGCAACGGTAGATGAACAAAGTTTTCCCATGGTTAAGGAACTGTTGTCTTATACACAGGGCAGCAAAGAAGATGGTGAAAAAGATGCCATAGATTGTCTGATGGAAGATACGGTCAGCAGAACCCACAGACATCGAGAATATTACAACAATTATCAACGCTATCAACTGATGCAGGTGGACAAAGAGCGTGTGATTATGGCCTGCAATATCATAATCAATGATTTGATTGGCAGGTTGTACCGATATGATTATCGCTTTGGCTATGACATTACACTTGCCTCAGAACACAGCATTGCAAAAAAACTGTCTGATAATTGGCAGAATGAATGGGAGGTTGAAGATTATGAAGCTGGTGATTGCTGAAAAACCATCGGTTGCACAAAGTCTGTCGGCGGTGATTGGTGCAACCGCCCGTAAGGACGGGTATCTGGAGGGCAGCGGCTGGCGTGTCAGCTGGTGCGTGGGCCATCTGGCCGGTCTTGCGGATGCAGACAGCTATGACCCCAAGTACGCCAAGTGGCGATATGATGACCTGCCTATTCTGCCGGAGCATTGGCAGATGGTGGTGGGAAAGGATAAGAAAAAGCAGTTTGATATTCTCAAAAAGCTGATGAATGCCCCGGATGTGACGGAAGTGGTAAATGCCTGTGATGCCGGACGCGAGGGCGAGCTGATCTTCCGCAGCGTCTACGAGCTGGCAGGTTGCCAAAAGCCGATGAAAAGGCTCTGGATTTCTTCGATGGAGGACTCCGCCATAAGGGAGGGCTTTGCAAACCTGCGCCCCGGTGCGGACTATGATGAACTTCGGGATGCTGCCCTCTGCCGTGCCAAGGCCGACTGGCTGGTGGGGATCAATGCCACAAGGCTTTTTTCCGTGCTGTATCACCGTACCCTCAACATCGGGCGCGTGATGTCCCCAACGCTGGCACTCATTGTCCAGCGAGAAGCTGAGATCGACACTTTTAAGCCGGTTCCCTTTTATACCGTGGCGCTGGAGCTGCCCGGTCTTACCGTATCCGGGGAGCGCATGGCGGATAAAGCTGCTGCCGAACAGCTGAAAGAAGCCTGTCAGGGTGCAAATGTCACAATCAAAAAGGTGGAGCGCAAGGAAAAGTCCGAAAAGCCACCTGCCCTTTATGACCTGACTACTCTGCAAAGAGATGCCAACCGCCTGCTTGGATTTACGGCCCAGCAGACCCTGGACTATCTGCAAAGCCTGTATGAAAAGAAGCTCTGCACCTATCCCCGTACTGACAGCCGCTATCTGACCGGTGATATGGCAGACAGCCTGCCGGTGCTGGTGAATCTGGTTGCCAATGCTATGCCGTTTCGCAAAGGGATCGCCATTACCTGTGATCCGCAGACAGTCATCAACGATAAGAAAGTAACCGACCACCACGCAGTAATCCCTACCAGAAATCTCAAGGATGCAGACCTTTCTGCCCTTCCTGCGGGAGAAAAAGCGGTGCTGGAGCTGGTGGCCCTGCGTCTGCTGTGTGCCGTGGCCCAGCCCCATATCTATTCGGAAACCGTTGTGATTGCAGCGTGTGCCGGTAGGGAGTTTACCGCCAAAGGAAAAACGGTGAAGCACCCCGGATGGAAAGCACTGGAGGACGCCTACCGTGCCAAAATGAAGGATGCAGAGCCGAAAAAAGAGGGCGCAGAGAAAGCCCTGCCGGAGCTGACCGAAGGACAGACCCTTTCGGTTGCTGCTGCAATCATCAAAGAAGGCAAAAGCAGTCCTCCTCAGCACTTTACGGAGGACACCCTATTGTCCGCGATGGAGACTGCCGGAAAAGAGGATATGCCGGAGGATGCCGAGCGAAAAGGTCTGGGGACACCGGCCACTCGTGCCGGTATTTTGGAAAAGCTGGTATCTGCCGGTTTTCTGGAACGAAAAAAGAACAGGAAAACGGTGCAGCTTCTCCCTTCCCACGATGCAGTCTCCCTGATCACAGTCTTGCCGGAACAGCTGCAATCGCCGCTTCTGACTGCCGAGTGGGAGTACCGCCTGGGAGAGATCGAGCGCGGGCAGCTTGCCCCGGAGGAGTTTCTGGACGGGATCAGCACCATGCTGAAAGATCTGGTGGGGACTTATCAGGTCATCAAAGGAACTGAGTACCTGTTCACTCCGCCCCGTGAGGTGGTGGGCAAATGCCCCCGCTGCGGCGGTGAAGTTGCAGAATTGCAAAAAGGCTTCTTCTGTCAGAACAAAGATTGCAAATTTGCAATCTGGAAAAACAACAAATGGTGGGCTGCCAAGAAAAAACAGCCCACCAAGGCTGTGGTGTCTGCACTGCTTAACGATGGCCGTGTCCGTGTGACGGGCCTATATTCGGAGAAAACCGGAAAGACCTACGATGCCGCTGTGGTTTTGGAGGATGATGGACAGTACGCTAACTTCAAGCTGGAATTTGACCAGCGGAAAGGAGGCAGCCGATGAAGCTCTCTTTAGCGGAACGGGAAACCATTCTCCTCTATAATCAGGCAGAACCAATGGCTGAGATCTATACCCATGATCCCCGTCTGATGGAGAAGCTGGATCTGCTGGCAAAAAAGCACCCCGACCAGATCACCCGAAAGGACGCCCATAACTTTACCGTCCCAAAGCGGTGTGTATCAGTCCGGGAGCCATATAGCGCAGAACGCCGCAAAGCCGCCAGTGAGCGTGCGAAAGCCGCCGGATACCAGCCTCCTATGCGAAAGTCCGGCAGTTAAAGGCACATGACAGAGAATGTATTTGAAGCAGTCAAGCAGTCGGTCAGCACCAGAGATGCGGCAGCGTTTTATGGGATCGAGGTCAAACGAAATGGCATGGCCTGCTGTCCCTTTCACGATGATAAGAACCCAAGCATGAAGGTAGACCAGCGGTTCCACTGCTTTGGCTGCGGTGAAGATGGGGATGTGATCGACTTTACCGCAAAGCTCTTTGACCTCTCCTCAAAAGAAGCGGCGGAGAAACTGGCACAGGACTTTGGCCTGATCTATGACAGTCAGGCCCCTCCCCGCAGGAGATATGTCCGGCAGAAAACCGAGGCACAAAAGTTTCGGGAGGACCGGCAGCGGTGTTATCGCGTACTGTCCGATTACTACTATCTGCTGAAAAAATGGGAGGCCGACAATTCTCCCCGGACACTGGAGGAAGAACCGCACCCCCGTTTTGTGGAAGCAATCCAGAAAAAAATCTATGTAGAGTACCTGCTGGACCTTTTTCTGTATGAAAGTGAAGAAGAACAAAGGGCATGGATTGCAGAACACACAGCAGAAATCACACACTTGGAAAGGAGATTGAAAATCATGGCTGAGAACAAACCCACCAACCGAGAGCGGCTAAGGGAAATCACAGATGGCATCGAGCAGGGCATCAAAGAACTGTTTGAGAGTGAAAAGTATATGCGCTATCTGTCCGTCATGTCCCGCTTCCACCGCTATTCGGTAAACAACACCATGCTCATCTATATGCAGAAGCCGGACGCCACTTTGGTAGCCGGATACAATAAGTGGAAAGACCAGTTTGAGCGTCATGTTAAAAAGGGAGAACATGGCATTACCATCATCGCCCCCACACCGTACAAGAAGAAAATCGAGGAGCAGAAACTGGACCCGGATACCAAGGCTCCGATTCTGGATAAAGATGGAAAGATCATCACAGAGGAAAAAGAAATCGAGATCCCCATGTTTCGCCCGGTCAAGGTCTTTGATGTGAGCCAGACTGATGGGAAACCTTTGCCGGAGCTTGCTTCCTCCCTTTCCGGCAATGTGCCAAATTATGAGGCATTCATGGAGGCTCTGCGCCGCAGCGCACCGGTGCCGATCACTTTTGAAGCAATGGCCGCCGATACGGACGGCTATTTTTCTGCCGATCATCAGAAAATCGCCATTCGTCAGGGCATGAGTGAGGTGCAGACGGTTTCGGCCACAGTACACGAGATTGCCCACAGCAAGCTCCACAATCAGAAAAAGATTCAGATTGCCAATGACGAGCAATATCAGGAGATCGAGCTGTTTGATAAACCCGGTCTGTTCTCCAATGGGCGGATTGCCCGTGATAATCTGCCGGAGGGCGTTTATTGCTATGACCTGCGCGGTTCTGACTACGACCCCGGAGAGCCGGTCTGTGTAGAAGAACAAGTGGTTGTAAACCATGCAGGTTCCGTTCTGCTGACAGAGCCGTTGGAGCTGGCGGAAGATGGACGCCTGATGCTGACCGAGGAAGAAGGGCTGAATTTTGTTGGCGGCTTTTCTACCCTCGCCCAGTTTTTGCAAGAACAGAGGAAAGACCGCCACACGGAGGAAGTGGAGGCTGAAAGCATCTCCTACGCAGTCTGCAAATATTTTGGCATCGAGACCGGAGAAAACAGCTTCGGCTATATTGCAAGCTGGAGTCAGGGCAAGGAACTGAAAGAACTGAGAGCCAGTTTGGAGACCATCAACAAAACCTCCGGCACTTTGATCTCTGACATTGAGCGCCACTATAAGGAAATATGCAAAGAGCGTGGGATTGATCCCCATGCAAAGGCAGAGCCGGAAACCGCCCCGATAGAGCAGCCGACCGGCAATCTAACCTACTATGTAGCAGAGTGCATGGAGTTTCCAAACCTCGGAGAATACCACGATAACCTGTCTTTGGAGGAAGCTGTACGCATTTATCAGGAGATTCCGGCAGAGCGAATGAATGGGATCAAGGGCATTGGTTTTGAGCTGAAAGACGGAAGCGATTATGAAGGACCTTTTCCGATTTTGACCGGCCATACCATTGACCTGGACACCATCCAGGCAATCGACTATTATCGTGACAATCCGCTGGTACAGAAAGCGGTAAAGGAACTGGCTGCGGCCATGCCGGAAATGGAGGTGCTGGGGGCGGACGCCAACCAGCAGGAGGCTTTGTTTCTGATCGACGATGCCACCTATCTTCATATCCAGCCCTGTGACAGCGGATGGGACTACACCCTTTACGATGCTGCGTCCATGAAAGAGATGGATGGCGGTCAGCTGGATATGCCGGAACTTTCCCGCATGAAGGCAGTTCTCCAGATTTGTGATGACAACGATTTGGGCAAAGACTCGGTAAAATACGCACCGTTGTCCATGATCGAGACCTTGCAGGAAGCGGCCTATCAGCAGATGCAGGCAGAGGTCAGTCAGATGACTGCTTCTTCCCAGCTGCCGGAGGCACAGGAGCAGGCGCTGGATGAATACCCCATGCCGGATGAGCAGGTCTCCACACCGGATATGCTGAAATACGGCTACTCCTATGATGGGATGCTCCCTGTTACCAGAGAACGGGCGCTGGAACTGGATGCCGCCGGTTTGACTGTCTATGTGCTGCATGAGGACAATACGGAGAGCATGGTGTTTGACCCACAGGAGATCATGGAGCATGGCGGTCTTTGCGGTGTGGACCGTGAGGAATGGGAGAAAAGCCCTCAGTTCCATGAAAAGGTCATGGAGCGTCAGGAACATCAGCAGGAACGAGAACAGGCATTTCTCTCCCAGAATAGAGATTGCTTTGCCATCTATCAGGTAAAGCATACCGATGAATTGCGTGACATTCGCTATGAAGGGATGGACTGGCTCCGATCCATCGGGCAAGCAGTAAAGCGTGAAAACTATGATCTGGTCTATACTGCGCCGTTGGAACCCTGCAATTCTCCGCAGGCTGCTGTTGAACAGCTTTATAATCAGTTCAACAACGATCATCCGGCAGACTACCACCATCCTTCTATGAGCGTCAGCGACATCGTTGCGATCAAGCAGGACGGTAAGGTATCCTGTCATTACTGCGACAGCGTTGGTTTCACCGAGATTCCCGGATTCCTGCCGGACAATCCGCTGAAAAATGCGGAAATGATGCTGGAGGATGACTACGGCATGATCGACGGCATCATCAACAACGGCCCAAAAGAGCCGACCGTGGCGCAGCTGGAACAGCAGGCCCGCAGCGGCCAGCCAATCTCTCTCATGGATTTAGCGGAAGCTGTCCACCGGGAGGAACGGGACAAGAAAAAGTCCGTCATGGAGCAGCTGAAAAGCCAGCCCCGGACGGAACACAAAAAGACAGCGCCTAAAAAGAGCGCAGAAAGGGAGATTTGATATGGGAAACTTTACTTTTGAAGAAATGAACCTGATGTGCATTTACAACACCGGCAGCCGCACCGGGCTGATGGAGGCTCTGACCGAGATGCGCGGCGAACTTTCGCCGGAGGAAACGGAACTGAGGGAATTGACCGACAGCGCTCTTACGAAGCTCTGTGCGATGACTGATGAGAAGTTTGCCGAACTGGAGCTGTACCCGGATTTTGACCAGTAAACAACATAACCGCAGGGATGGGGTGGCGATCTGCCACCCCGCCTTTTTACCCCAAAACTGAAAGGAGGACAGAACACCATGCCAACCAAAGCTGAACTATATGCACAGATGGCGGACAAGGTGGCAACACAGCTCACGGGGAGCTGGCAGGAATGGGCAGGGTTTCTCACCACTGCTTCCCGTCTTTACAAGTACCCGTTCCATGAGCAGCTGATGATCTACGCCCAGCGACCGGACGCCACCGCCTGCGCAGAATACGATTTGTGGAATGAAAAGATGGGCCGGTATGTAAGACGCGGCTCCAAGGGGATCGCTCTGGTGGACGATTCCGGGGACAGACCCCGCCTGCGCTATGTTTTTGATATTTCCGACACCGGAACCCGTGAACATTCCCGCACTCCCTGGCTGTGGCAGCTGGAGGAGCGCCATTTGGATTCGGTGCAGGTCATGCTTGAGCGCACCTATGATGTTTCCGGTGATGACCTTGCCGGACAGCTCACCGAGGTAGCCGGAAAACTGGCTGAGGAATACTGGACGGAGCATCAGCAGGACTTCTTTTATATCGTTGACGGTTCCTTTTTGGAGGAATATGATGAGTTTAACATCGGAGTACAGTTCAAGGCAGCAGCCACCGTCAGCATCACTTACGCTTTGATGTCCCGCTGCGGACTGGAGCCGGAACGCTACTTCGACCACGAAGATTTCATGGCAATCTTTGATTTCAATACCCCGTCCACCATCGGGGCGCTGGGAACAGCGGTCAGCCAGATCAACCAGCAGGTGCTGCGGCAGATCGGCGTTACCGTCCGAAATGCAGAGCGCGAAGCCAACCAAGAAAGGAGCAAACAAGATGAACAATCCCATGACCTATATCCAGAACGGAGACTATCTGATTCCCGACCTGAAGCTGAGCCAGCAGCCGGAGAAACCCCTGGGCAAGTACGGAAGGATGAGGAAAACTTACCTGAAAGAACATCGTCCCATCCTCTACAACCAGATGTTGCTGAGCGAGAAGCTGTACCCGCACCTTCTGGAGATCGACGAGACCGCCCAGAGCAGACTGGAGCAGATGATGCCCCAGCTGGCGAAGGAAGCGGGAGCCACCGAGGAACTGAAAGCCAGCGATCCCATGAAGTGGGTGGGGCTGATGAACAACTGCAAAGCCCAGGCCGAGGAAATCCTGATGGCGGAGCTTATCAACAGCTGACTCTAAACCTGTTCCTCTCCGAAGCGGAACAGATCCAATCCATAGATGAAGCAGAGAATGTAGCGCATACATCCTCTGCTTTTTCTTTTGCCCAAAATGACATCGACCATGTGCTGCGTTTGGGCGGCAATACAGACCGTCAAAGGGAGCGTGTGGTTGCAGCCTTTGAAAAGCAGAAAACCACCGCTGAGATTTCCGAGATACTGAAAACGCTGTACCACGGCGGCAATGGCCTTGGCAGTGTGAGCGCATGGTATGCCGAGGATGGTATCCATCTTTCCCATGGGAAGTCTGTCCGTTATGACAGGTCTGCCCAGGTCATTTCCTGGGAGAGCGCCGCAGAGCGTATCGGGGAGCTTTTGGAAAGTGGTCAGTTTGCCTCCAATGTGGAGCTTGCAGAAGCGGCAGGCTATGAACGCTCCCTCCTTGCAGAAAAGCTCTGGTATCTGTATCACGATCTCAGTGAGGACGCCAGAAAAGCCGGATATTTGTCCTGCCTGTCAGAGATCAAAGGCAATGGGTTCCCGGAGGAGACCCACCGCCTGACGGAGCAGTTGAATGACCCGGCTTTCCGCCAGACACTCAAGGAAGAATACGCCGCCTTCTGGACTGCCTATCAGCAGGACCGTGACCTGTTGCGCTTTCATTACCATAGGCCAAGGGAAATCTGGGAGAACCTGAAAGACCTTGACCTGCCCCGCAGGACTTTTTCTTCGGACCTTTCCCAAGTGCCAACCGTCCAGCATTTCATTACGGAGGATGAGATCGACACCGCCATGACCGGCGGCAGCAGTTTTGCCGGAGGAAAAGGCCGTATCTATGCGTTCTTCATGGAAAACCATACGGATAAGGAAAAAGTGAGATTCCTTAAAGACGAGTATGGCATTGGCGGACGCTCTCATGCCCTGTCCGGCGCAACACACAGCGGCGAAGATCACGATGGGAAAGGACTGCACTATAAAAAGCAGGACTGCCCGGATGTTCACTTGAACTGGGAAAAGGTTTCCAAGCGCATTACCTCACTTGTCCAGAAAGGCCGCTATCTTACCGAACAGGAACAAGCGCAGTATGACAAGATCCAGGCTGAAAAGGATCTGGCAGAAGAAGATGCCATTCAAGCCCAGCAGCCGGAGATAGAGGAAGAAACGCCAAAGCCTACCCTTCGGGAGCAGTTTGAGCAGTATAAGCCTGTGGTGACTGCCGCCATATCTGAGGATGTGGCATATCGAAATGCCTGCGGTCATTCCGACCGTGAAAATGCTGTCATCGAGGGCAATGCCGCTGTGCGCCGTGCGGTTCTTGGCTCTAAGGATATGGAGCTGATCCGCCTTTATTCGGATGTGCCGGAGTTCCGCCAGCGCCTGCACCGGGAAGTGATCGACGAAACCTATCCAAAGCTCCATGAGCTTCTGCGCCCTCTTTCTCAGGAAGATATTGATACTGCCCTTTGTGCATGGAACGGCAATATCGAGAGTAAACACGCTGTCGTCCGTTATATGAAAGACCATGCAAGAGAGAAGGATACCGCTGCATGGCTGGCTCAGGAATACGGTGGCAGCAACAGCCCGTTCGTTGTCCGTGCCGGAAGCCCGGAGGAAACACAGCTGCCCTGGCCGAAGGTACAGCGCAGGCTTGCCCAGCTGATTCAGGAGGACCGGTTCTATACCGAAGAAGAACAGGATCGTTTTGACAATATCGACCCTATCGCCATCCGGGAAGCCCTGGAGGAAAGAGGGATCGTCAACGGACAGGTGGCAGACCCGGAAAAACTGGACAATGACCCGTTTATCCAACAGGTGATGTCGGATGCCGAGCAGATCGCAGCTGCCGAGACAGAACAGACTTCCGAGGTTTCCATTTCCGATGAGGAATATGATGCAGTTCGCCGCCCGACTCCGCAAAGGACTTCCTATGACCCTGCCGCCCCGGTCTATGCTGTGGGCGATACCGTGTATATCGAGAATGACACCTATCAGATCACCGAGCTGCGGGAGGACACCGTGCAGCTTCTGCCCACCGGCATGGTATATCCCATCTACCGGGCAGAGCGCAAAGAACAGTTCGAGCAGCTGATTCGGGCAGACCGCCGCAATGCTTACTATACCGAGTTTCTTCCTATTGACCCGGACAAGGCAGATCAGGACCTGCGGGATGTATTGACCCATGGACTTATGGATGAAGCAGATAAAAAACAGGTTTCCACGCTGCTGCAATCCGGCAGGAGCAACAGCGAGATCGCTTATTGGCTGAGCAGAGCCTATTCTGGTGAGATCGAGACGCTGAATCTGGAGACCGGCGATACTGCCGATTACCGTACCACGGCACAGGGCATGGAGCTGGAAGTCCTGGACGCAGAGGAAAAGCGTCTGGCTGTGCTGTATTTTCGCTGGGATGAGGTTGCGCCTTTGCTGCGCGGGATGTATGCCCGTCAGCTGGATGGCTTTGGACAGGAACGCCCCGAACCGGCTGTCGAATCCCCGACCTTCCATTCCGAGACTGTGGCCGTCTATCCGGGCGATAAGAACAATCTACCTTATGATGTGGTGGTGGAACGGTTGCATATTGAGGAGCCGGAGCCGCCAGCCCCTGTAACAGAGCCGGAGAAAACCTTTGAGGAAGTGCTGGATGAACACCCGGTTTCCATTCAGGTCAACGGCCAGTGGCAGACCTTCCCCAATGCCAAAGCTGCCGAGGAAGCCTCCTATGAGGAATACAAGGACAACCTGCGCCGCAATGCACAGAACTTCCGCATTACCGATGAGCATTTGGGTGAAGGCGGTCCGAAAGCCAAGTTCCAGGCAAATGTCAATGCCATTCGTTTGCTGAAAGAGCTGGAAGCTGCCGGACAGCAGGCAAGCCCGGAACAGCAGGAAGTCCTATCCCGCTATGTGGGCTGGGGCGGTCTTTCTGATGCCTTTGACCCGGAGAAACCGGCATGGGCTTCCGAGTATGCCCAGCTGAAAGAGCTGCTGACCCCGGAGGAATATGTCGCCGCCAGAAGCTCCACCCTCAACGCCCATTACACCAGCCCTACGGTCATTCAGGCCATCTATGAAGCGGTGGGCCGTATGGGATTTGAGACCGGAAATATTTTGGAGCCATCTATGGGTGTGGGCAATTTCTTCGGTATGCTGCCGGAGGAAATGAGAAACAGCCGTCTGTACGGCGTGGAGCTGGACCCGGTTTCCGGGCGCATCGCAAAGCAGCTCTATCCCAAGGCGGACATCACAGTAGGCGGCTTTGAGACCACCGACAGGCGGGATTTCTTTGACCTTGCCATCGGCAATGTACCTTTCGGTCAGTATCAGGTCAATGACAAAGCCTACAACAAGCTGAATTTCAGTATTCACAACTACTTTTTCGCCAAAGCACTGGACCAGGTGCGTCCCGGCGGAGTGGTAGCTTTTGTAACCTCCCGCTATACTATGGACGCCAAGGATTCCACCGTGCGCCGCTATCTTGCCCAGCGTGCTGAGCTGCTGGGAGCGATCCGTCTGCCGAATGACGCGTTCAAAAAGAATGCCGGTGCCGAGGTGGTATCGGACATCATCTTCCTCCAAAAGCGGGACCGCCTGCTGGACATTGCACCAGAGTGGACCCAGACCGGACAGACGCAGGACGGCTTTGCCATCAACCGGTATTTTATCGACCACCCGGAAATGGTGCTGGGCCGACAGGAATCGGAAAGCACCGCCCATGGCATGGACTACACCGTGAATCCCATTGAGGGGCTGGAGCTTGCCGATCAGCTGCATGATGCTGTGAAGTACATTCATGGCACTTATCAGGAGGCAGAACTGCCGGAGCTGGGCGAGGGCGAAACCATTGACACCTCCATTCCTGCTGACCCAAATGTGAAGAACTATTCCTATGCCATTGTAGACGGACAGGTGTACTACCGGGAAAACAGCCGCATGGTGCGCCCTGATCTCAACGCCACCGCCGAAGCCCGCGTGAAAGGTCTTGTGGGACTGCGTGATTGTGTGCAGGAACTGATCGACCTTCAGATGGATGCAGCGGTTCCAGACAGCACCATTACCCAAAAACAGGCGGAACTGAACCGGCTCTATGACAGCTTTTCTGCCAAATACGGTCTCATCAACGACCGTGCAAACCGGCTGGCTTATGCAGATGATTCTTCCTATTACCTGCTCTGTGCGCTGGAAGTTATCGACGAGGACGGAAAGCTGGAGCGCAAGGCGGATATGTTCACCAAACGGACCATCAAGCCCCATCAGGCAGTGGTTACTGTGGACACGGCAAGCGAAGCACTGGCGGTGTCCATCTCGGAAAAGGCCTGCGTAGATATGAGCTATATGAGTCGGCTTACCGGAAAAACAAAAGAAGAACTGGCCGGAGAGCTGCAAGGCGTGATCTTCCGTGTACCGGGACAGTTGGAGAAAGACGGCACACCCCATTTTGTGACTGCTGATGAATACCTTTCCGGCAATGTACGCCGCAAACTGCGTCAGGCGCAGCGGGCGGCACAGCAGGACCCGGTTTATGCAGTCAATGTGGAAGCCCTTACCGCCGCCCAGCCCAAAGACCTGAATGCGTCGGAGATCGAGGTGCGTCTGGGCGCTACCTGGATTGACAAGGAGTACATCCAGCAGTTTATGTACGAGACCTTCAACACCCCGGTTTATCTCCAGCGCAGCATTGAGGTCAACTATTCCTCCTTTACTGCTGAATGGCAGATCAAGGGGAAATCTTCTGTATCCTACAACGATGTGGCAGCTTATACCACCTACGGAACCAGCCGCGCCAACGCCTACAAGATTCTGGAGGATTCCTTAAACCTGCGGGATGTCCGTATCTATGACACCATAGAGGACGCAGACGGAAAAGAGCGCCGCGTACTAAACGCCAAGGAGACCACTCTGGCTGCCCAAAAACAGCAGGCGATCCGGGAAGCCTTTAGGGACTGGATCTGGAGAGACCCGGAGCGCCGCCAGACTTTGGTGCGCCAGTATAACGAAGAAATGAACTCTACCCGTCCCCGCGAGTATGATGGCAGCCATATCACTTTTGGCGGCATGAACCCGGCCATTACCCTGCGGGAACACCAGAAAAGTGCCATCGCCCATGTGCTGTATGGCGGAAATACCCTGCTGGCACACGAAGTAGGCGCGGGCAAAACCTTTGAGATGGTGGCCGCTGCGATGGAAGCCAAACGCCTGGGCTTGTGCCAGAAATCTCTCTTTGTGGTTCCCAACCACCTGACTGAGCAGTGGGCATCAGAGTTTCTGCGCCTCTATCCTTCTGCCAACATCTTAGTCACAACCAAAAAGGACTTTGAGACCCATAACCGCAAAAAGTTCTGCGCCCGTATTGCGACCGGTGACTACGACGCCATCATCATGGGACACAGCCAGTTTGAGCGTATCCCCATCAGCCGGGAGCGTCAGGAAAGGCTTCTCTATGAGCAGATCGACGAGATCACCGAGGGCATCGCAGAGGTGCAGGCCAGCGGCGGCGAGCGTTTTACCGTCAAGCAGCTGGAGCGTACCAGAAAGTCTCTGGAAGCCAGACTGGAAAAGCTGCAAGCCGAGGGGCGAAAAGATGATGTGGTAACTTTTGAGCAGCTGGGTGTGGACCGGCTGTTTGTGGACGAGGCCCACAACTACAAGAACCTGTTTTTATACACAAAAATGCGGAATGTGGCTGGTCTTTCCACATCGGACGCGCAGAAATCCTCCGATATGTTTGCCAAGTGCCGCTATATGGACGAGATCACCGGAAATCGTGGTGTGATCTTTGCCACCGGCACCCCGGTCAGCAACTCCATGACCGAGCTTTACACCATGCAGCGTTATCTTCAGTATGAACGCCTGCAAGAACTGAACATGACCCACTTCGACTGCTGGGCTTCCCGATTTGGGGAGACCGTCACAGCATTGGAGCTGGCACCGGAGGGAACCGGCTACCGGGCAAGAACGAGATTCAGCAAGTTTTTCAACCTCCCAGAGCTGATGAACCTGTTCAAAGAAGTGGCGGACATCAAGACCGCCGACCAACTGAATCTGCCTACCCCGGAAGTGGAGTACCACAACATCGTGGCGCAGCCCACCGAACATCAGCAGGAAATGGTCAAAGCTCTTTCGGAGCGTGCATCGCTGGTACACAGCGGAACTGTTGACCCGTCCCAGGATAACATGCTCAAGATTACCTCGGATGGCCGTAAGTTGGGGCTTGACCAGAGGATCGTCAACCAGATGCTGCCGGACGAACCTGGCACAAAGGTCAATCAGTGTGTGGACAACATCATGCAGATCTGGCGGGACGGCAAAGCTGACAAGCTGACCCAGCTGGTGTTCTGCGACATTTCTACACCACAGGCAAAGGCTCCTGCAAGCAAGGCGGCGAAAACGCTGGATAATCCACTGCTTCACGCATTGGAAGGCACTGTGCCTCTGCCGGAGCAGGAGCCGGCCTTTACGGTATATGACGATATTCGTCAGAAACTTATTGCCCAGGGGATGCCTGCCGACCAGATCGCTTTTATCCATGAAGCCAATACCGAAGTGCGGAAAAAGGAGCTGTTCTCTAAAGTCCGTACCGGTCAGGTTCGTGTCCTCTTAGGCAGCACCGCCAAGATGGGCGCAGGCACCAATGTGCAGGACCGTCTGGTGGCACTTCATGACCTGGACTGTCCGTGGAGACCGGGAGACCTTGCCCAGCGCAAGGGTCGTATCGAGCGTCAGGGTAACAAGAATCCTCTTGTCCATGTGTACCGCTATGTGACAGAAGGAACCTTTGATGCATACCTCTGGCAGACGGTGGAGAATAAGCAGAAATTCATCAGCCAGATCATGACTTCTAAATCGCCGGTGCGTTCCTGCGATGATGTGGATGAAACAGCCCTCAGTTTTGCCGAGATCAAGGCTCTGTGTGCTGGAGATCCCCGCATCAAGGAGCGTATGGATTTGGATGTGGAGGTATCCCGCCTGAAGCTGATGAAAGCCGACCACCAGAGCAAGCAATATCGTCTGGAGGACCAGCTGCTCAAATACTTCCCGGAGGAGATTGAAAAGCACAAAGGCTTTATCAAGGGCTTTGAATCCGATCTGGAGGTTTTGGCAGCGCACCCGCACCCGGAGGACGGTTTTGCTGGTATGGAAATCCGCGGCGATCTGCTGACCGATAAGGAGAACGCCGGTGCAGCCCTTTTGGATGCCTGCAAGGAGGTCAAAACCTCCGATCCGGTGCAGATCGGCAACTACCGGGGCTATGCCATATCCGTGGAATTTTCCGCTTGGAAACAGGAGTATACGCTCCTGCTGAAAGGACAGATGACCCACCGGGCAACCCTTGGTACAGACCCTCGCGGAAATCTTACCCGTATCGACAATGCCCTCGCCCAGATGCCCCAGCGTCTGGAGGCGGCAAAGGCCCAACTGGATAACCTCTATCAGCAGCAGGCTGCGGCAAAGGAGGAAGTAGGAAAGCCATTCCTTTATGAAGAAGAACTGAGAAGCAAAAACGCCCGTCTGGTGGAGCTGGATACTTTGCTCAACATCGACGGAAAGGGACAGGCACACGCCGAGGCTGTTGTTGCCAAAAGCACACGGCCTTCGGTGCTGGATCATCTGAAACGCCCGGTGCCGCCCCGCAGTACAGACAAGAAACCAAAACAGCATGAGGAGGTGCGATAACATGAATACCAACGATCTGAATACGGCTCTTTATGAAAAGATGGCTGCTGAGCAGGAAAAATACAGGGACTGGCTGAAAAGCCGACCCCCGGAAGAAATCCTGCACCACACCTATGAATATACTGTCCGTGAGGATATTGTGATGGCAATGGAGGAGCTGGAGCTGACCGACGCCCAGGCCCAGGCACTTTTGGAATCTTCTTTGCCGCTGGCGGATGTGTACCGCTACTTTGAAAAGCTGGAGACCGGTCACATGGATGTGATCCGGGACAGCATTGAGAACCGTGCCGACGATGTGTGCAGAGCTAAAGAGGAACTGCGAACAACACCGATCTATCCCCATTCAGCTGCCTATGCGAGAGAACATGGGGAGCTGGAGCAGTACCGAGCTTCCAACAATGTAAATCGCCAATGCAAGGAGTCTATTGAAGCGGCGGTGCGGGAATACTTCGACGGAATGTATCTCAGTCACGATGCGGCAAAGGGTGTGATCGAGACCTATGGCATGGAGCGTGTGGCTTTGGTTCTGGCCAACACCGTCCAGCTTCAGGACTGGGATGGGCGCTACTCCCGACGCAATAAGGAATGGGCTAAGACCATTCCCAACGAGAACCCCGAAACCGTCCGTTGTGGTTATGCCTTAAACAGCCACCCTGCTGTGCTGGATGGCTTTATTGATCTGGTGCGAGAAGAACAGCAGCGCAGCCGTACTCAGGGAGAAAAGATACAACCGTCCCGCCCCTCTGTACGGGATAAGCTCAAGCAGGAACTGCCTGCCCATAAGCCTGCCGCCCCGAAGAAACAGGGACCGGAGAGATAACCATGGCAAAGCGTAAGCGGGATATGCAATTAAACTTTAGAGTTTCAGCGGAGGAGCTTGCTGTGATTGAGCAAAAAATGTCTCAGTTTGGAACCTCCAACCGTGAAGCCTATCTAAGAAAAATGGCGCTGGATGGGTATGTAGTCAAGCTGGAGCTGCCGGAGCTGAAGGAGCTTGTTTCCCTGATGCGCCGAAACAGCAACAACTTAAACCAGCTGACCCGTAAAGTGCATGAGACTGGGCGGGTTTATGATGCTGACTTGGAGGATATATCCCAGCGGCAGGAACAGTTATGGGAGGGCGTAGAGGAAATCCTTACCCAGCTTTCCGAACTTTTATAACAGGGATAGATACTCCATTTGCGGAGGGAGGAACGGCATTACTTCGCTGCTCCTCTCTCCGCTTTTTCTTTTTATCGGTATCCTTGTCTTTTGCCTGCCCATGCCGGATAATATGATTAGAAAAGATACCAAGAACGCTGCAAGGAGGAAATGACATGAAGATTTTGAAAGGGCTTTTGATGATTATAACTGCACCGGTCATTTTGGTGCTGACGCTTTTTGTCTGGCTCTGCACGGGGCTGATCTACATATCCGGTCTGGTGCTTGGTCTGCTCAGCACTGTAATTGCTCTGCTTGGCGTGGCTGTGCTTATTACCTATTCCCCGCAAAATGGTGTGATTTTGCTGGTTATGGCATTTTTGATTAGCCCTATGGGGCTGCCGTTGGCTGCAATCTGGCTGATGGGTAAGGTGCAGAGTTTGAAATTTGCCATTCAGGATTGGGTTTATGGATAAAAAATACGCAAAGCCACAAAATGCCAAACACCGTCTGTTAAATTTGGAAAGAGAAACTATATATCCACGACTTTACTTTTGAACTAATATTGAATATAATATTAGTACGAAAGGAAGTGACATGATGGGACAATTTGAACAGCTGGATCAGATGCTAACAGCACAAGAAGGAATGCTGCGAACATCACAGGTCGTATCCTCTGGAATTTCAAAGCCGGTATTTTATGATTATGTGCGTTCACGAGATTTGGATAGAGTTGCACATGGGATTTATCTGTCCAAAGATTCCTGGGTGGATGCCATGTATCTGCTTCATTTGCGATTTGAACAAGCAGTATTTTCACATGAAACAGCTTTATTTTTTCACGATCTGACAGACCGTGAACCAATAGAATATACAGTTACGGTCAAAACTGGATGCAATCCAAGCAAAATGAAAGCAGAAGGCATTCAAGTTTTTACGATTAAAGCAGACTTACATGATGTAGGACTTACAACAGCGAAAACTCCGTTCGGGCATACTGTGCCGGTTTATGATATGGAGCGAACGATCTGTGATTTGCTCAGAAGCCGTAGCAGAATTGAAATTCAGACCTTTCAGGGAGCACTGAAAGCGTATGCCCGTAGAAAAGATAAGAACCTGCGAGCTTTAATGCAATATGCCGGGATGTTCAAGGTGGAAAAAATTTTACGACAGTATTTGGAGGTACTTTTATGATAAAAACAGCAAGGCAGCTTAAAGATTTAATACGAAACCTTTCCAGAGAAAAATCCGCAGATGCTCAGATTTTAATGAGGAACTACATGATGGAGCGTTTTTTGGAGCGTATTTCTCTTTCTGAGTATCGTGATAAGTTTATCTTAAAGGGTGGTATGTTGGTAGCGGCTATGGTTGGATTGGATGCCCGCTCTACGATGGATTTGGATGCAACCATAAAAGGAGCTAATGTTAATGTGGAGGATATTGAGAATCTAATTTCATCAATCGTAACTGTTCCGATTGATGATGGTGTTAAATTTCAGCTGAAAAGTATTTCGGAGATTATGGATGAAGCAGAGTATCCGGGGATTCGTGTCAGCATGAGTACAACATTCGATGGTGTAGTGACCCCTTTGAAAATTGATATTTCTACGGGAGATGCAATCACTCCAAGAGAGGTTCGGTATTCATTCAAACTTATGCTGGAAGATCGCTCCATTGATATTTGGGCTTATAATTTAGAAACTGTGCTGGCAGAAAAACTGGAAACCATTATTACCAGAACCACAACCAATACCCGCATGAGAGATTTCTACGATATTTACATTTTAGAACAGCTGCATGGAACCACGCTGAACCCGAAAATTTTACATGATGCGCTTCTGGCAACTGCTCATAAACGGGGATCGGAGAAGTATCTTAACCAGGCTGAAGAAGTTTTTGACGAAGTGGAAAATGATTCGGTTATGCAAAAACTTTGGGAGGCATACCGTAAAAAGTTTTCTTATGCTTCTGATTTGGAATGGGATGTGATTATGAAAGCAATTCGCAGGTTATATGTTCTTTGCGAGAAGGGCATCAGCTTATGAAAAAGCATGGACACTATTGTAAAGTTTGTGGTGAATACAAAGCCAACGAAAAATTTTCAGGCAAAGGTCATGCATCCCACATTTGTAAATCCTGTGCTTCGCTACCAGCAGAAAAGCAGGCTGAACTGATGACACTGAATCGTCTTTTGAATCTTCCATGGAGGCTATCGAAAGAGCAGTTGTCCTGGCTGAAAAATCGACTAAAGGATAGGCGGCCTGATGTCCGTGCATTGGCGCAAGAGCAATATGAAATGAGATTTCCACCAAGACACTTAGAAGATGATGAGTTCAATTTTTTCGATGAAGAAAGTTTTATAGAATAGTGAAAGCGGTCTGCTATGGCAGGCCGTTTTCTTTTCGGGAAGGAGGTCTGACCTATGGCAACCACGAGAATCATGCCGCTTCATGTCGGCAAGGGCCGCACAGAAAGTCGGGCGATCAGTGACATCATCGACTATGTGGCCAATCCCCAAAAAACAGATAACGGCAGGCTCATTACCGGCTATGCGTGTGACAGTCGGACTGCGGATGCAGAGTTCCTTCTGGCAAAGCGACAGTACCTTGCCGCGACCGGACGAGTGCGAGGTGCGGACGATGTGATTGCCTATCATGTGCGCCAGTCTTTCCGCCCCGGTGAGATCACTCCGGAAGAAGCCAACCGGCTGGGCGTAGAATTTGCCAAGCGCTTTACCAAGGGTAATCATGCCTTTGTGGTCTGCACTCACATAGACAAGTCGCACATTCACAATCACATTATCTGGTCATCGGTCAGCTTAGAATATGACCGGAAATTCCGAAACTTTTGGGGCAGCACCAAGGCAGTCCGACAGTTAAGTGACACCATCTGCGTCGAAAACGGACTATCCATTGTGGAGAATCCGAAACCTCACGGAAAGAGCTATAACAAGTGGCTGGGCGATCAGGCAAAGCCCTCTCACCGAGAGCTGCTGCGTGTAGCGATTGACAACGCATTATCACAAAGTCCTGCTAATTTTGAGGAACTGCTGAAGCTGCTAAAAGAGTCCGGCTGTGAAGTATCAAAGCGCGGAAAATCGTATCGTTTGAAACTCCCCGGCTGGGAGAAAGCCGCCCGAATGGACAGCCTGGGCGAAGGATATGGATTAGATGATTTGCAGGCGGTTCTCTCCGGGAAGAAAGCGCATACCCCACGAAAGAAAATAGTTACACAGGCAGAGACGCAGAAGGTCAATCTGCTGGTGGACATTCAGGCAAAATTGCAGGCTGGAAAAGGTGCTGGCTATGCTCGATGGGCCAAGGTGTTCAACCTCAAGCAGATGGCGCAGACCATGAATTACTTGTCAGAGAATAACCTGCTGGAGTATGCGGTTTTGGAAGAAAAGGCTGCGGCTGCCACGGCACATCACAATGAGCTTTCGGCGCAGATCAAAGCGGCTGAAAAGCGCATGGCAGAGATTGCTGTTCTGCGTACTCACATTGTAAATTATGCCAAGACCCGTGAGGTCTATGTGGCATACCGCAAGGCAGGCTACTCTAAGAAATTCCGGGAGGAACATGAGGAAGAAATTCTGCTCCACCAGGCTGCTAAGAATGCCTTTGATGAGATGGGCGTCAAGAAGCTGCCCAAGGTCAAAGAGTTACAGACGGAGTACGCGAAATTGCTGGAAGAAAAGAAAAAGACCTATGCCGAGTACCGGCGTTCCCGTGAGGAAATGCGGGAGCTTTTAACGGCAAAGGCCAATGTGGATCGAGTGCTGAAAATGGAGGTAGAACAGGATGTTGAAAAAGAAAAAGACCACGGCCAGCGATAAGCTGGTCCTGGTCAAAAGCGTTCGTAGAACGCGCAGCCACAGAATGAAATTCTGTGTTCAAAGGGGCTTGGGGGCACTGCCCTCAACAAGCAGTTTGTGGCGAAATGGATAGCCACAAGCATTGCTTGCCACAATATGCTGCGCATAAAATGAAAAACTAACGACGGGACGCTTACTGCCTCCTATCGTTAGTTTTCTGTGTTTAAGCGACTTATAAAACCAATCAGCATAATCAGATCGTCATCTGACATCTTTCTCATTCCGTCCAAAGCCTTCTTGATAAGCTGAGGGTTATTCTCCTGTGCATCAAAAAATTGAAGCGGCGTGATTTCAAAATACTCACAGATGTTGAGAAACTGCTTCATAGACGGCATAGAACGCCCGGAAGAAATTGCCTGAATATAGCTTCTGTTCTGCCCTAACTCCATGCTCATCTGATATTCTGAAACGCCTTTTTTCAATCGTAATTCTGTGATTCGATTGCGGATAAATTCTTCGTCCATACGCTCACCTCTCTGCTCTTTTAGCATAGCAGAAAGCAATTCTTGATACTTCGTATGTGTTGTGTTATAATTTTGTAATATAGCCTTTATACGCATTATTATTTGCGTTATTTTATGCTTTATATGCGTAATCAAGGCAGTTATCAAGGGTGATTTGTATGAATCAGTATGCCTGTGCCATTACCGGCCACAGACCAACAAGATTTTGCTTTGGATATAATGAGGAAGATCCTCTATGCCAAAAGCTGAAAGAATGTCTCCTGGAGCAGTTTCGCATACTCCATGACGAGAAATTTGTCCGTACTTTTTTTGTCGGCGGTGCTCTTGGTGTGGATATGTGGGCTGGAGAACAGCTTCTAACATTGAGAGCACAAACAGGATACGAGGATATTAAAATTATCGTTGTAATTCCCTTCATCGGCTATGACTCTAAATGGCGGGATCAGAGTAGACATAGATTGAAAAAGCTGATCCAAAACGCAAACGATTCTATTGTTATTTCACATTCTGCGGATGTTTCCAGTTATAAAAAAAGAAATTATTATATGGTCGATCATGCAGAGTACATCATCGGTGTGTTTGATAATCAGAAAAAGCTGCGCTCAGGTACAGCACAGACAGTCAACTATGCCTTGCATCAGGGAAAAGTAATCACTCTGATCCATCCAGACACTATGGAGATAACAGCCCCTGCGCCTTAACAAATTCACAAAAATTTTTCATTAGCATTTCCAACAAAATATTTTCATTGAAGGGGTGCTGTGATATAATAAGATATAAAACTACGCTCAGAACAAATGGTGCCGCTATGAACAAATATATTGGACAGCAATTTGCTGCTTTAAGATACGAAAAAAATATTTTGGTTGTTGAAGAAACTACATCTGCTGGTGGATGCGGCTCCTTCAACGCGGCTTCTTCATGTCCTGCGTCAGCCTGTCTTTATGACAGTGCGGCGTGGGGCTTTTTTATTGCCTGAAAGGAGTATGAGAACATGAGTCTGAAATATACCTGCCCCAGCTGTGGAACCCCATTGGGTTATGAGGGATTGTGTTGGAAATGTAAGTGCGAGCAAGAACGGCAAGCTGCTCTGGCCTGGATGCCGGAACAAATTGTCGAAAAACAAAGAAACTTGATACAGAACATCCAGAGGCTGGCTGATATGGAGGACCCAGAGTTCGCCGACTTTTGGCAGCTGCTTGGCTACCATGATGCCATCACCCCGGAGATTCAGCGAGTGGCACTGGCCGCAGAGGTGTTCTGGCCCTGTGAGATCTATTATCATGCTCCCGCCGATGTGCGGGATGGTCTGATCCATGCGCTGTTGTCCGCAGAATATTCCAGCGCGGCCTCCAACCTGATGAGTTGCCTTGCTATGCAAGGAGATGACAAGGCAATGGAGACTCTGCTGGAGCTGGAGCGAAATCCCCGGCCCTGGCGTAAGGGTCTCTATGTAGATCCATCCAGCTATGCGCAGATCGGAGGCTGGACCTTCGACAAGGAGGGCCAGAGAATCCGACTGGGCTTCGATACCTGCTATCCTATGGTCAAGGGAACCACTGGCGAGAAATCTCCCGTCCGCATTGGCCGAGCACGGGAGGACACCTGTCCCCACTGCGGCGGGCGGATGGTGGATATTTTGGTGCTGGATGGCCGGGATGAGCGGCTCCGGTTCCTGGGGCTGGATGGTATCCTGACTGCCACCTGCTGCCCCAGCTGCGTGGGATTCCTCAAAGGCCCCGCCTTCAACCGGTTCGCTCTGGATGGCGGCGTGGAGGTCTTTCCCTCCGAACTCTTTGACGGCGCGGAGAAGACGGATTGCTATGTCAGTCCCGAGGAGTACAAGGCCCTCACGGAAAATCCCTTTGTGCTGGGCGAAGCGCCTGTGTCCCTGTTTTACGGTGCGGCCTGTCAGGATGTGAATACCATCGGCGGCTTTGCCAATTGGGTGCAGGACGCGGAATATACTACCTGTCCTCACTGCGGCAAGCCCATGAAGTATCTGGCCCAAATCCAGTGGGATACGGTGTTTGACTGTGCGGAGGGCACGCTCTATGTGGAGTTCTGCTCGGACTGCCAGATCGTATCCATGCAGCACCAGCAGACCTGAAAAAGTCGCACAGTATGAAAAGAGAAATACCAGCAGGTATTTGCGTAAGGAGGCGTCCACTATGTGCGAGCACTGCCGAAACATTCAAACATGGAGAAAATTTGACGCCCCAAAGGACTATCTGGCCTGTATTGCTTACATTCAGCAGTTGGTGTCGGAGGGGGAATTTGAACTGATGCAAGAGGAATCCACCTGCCCACTGGAGAAGGTAAAGACAGAGGATGGCTGGGCAGACGAAATTATGGCTCACATGATTAGGTGCAAGCACTGCGGCCAGATCTTCACCTGTGTGGTCAACACCTGGCGAGGCAGCGGACACTTCAAAAAAGGCAAAGCATGACACAGAAAAGGCGGTGAAATGATGAATCAGACAGAAGAAACAAAACTGCTGGAGCAGATTGAGAAGTGGAATGATGCGGACGAGTTCTCACGATGTATTGAGGCCATCGAGGCTATCCCGGAACAGGAGCGGGGCTATTTGCTGACCGTCAAGCTGAGTCGGGCTTACAGCAATCTGGCGGCTCTGGGAGATCATGGAGAGCATGGGACCGACGGTGAAGTGGACGGGGATCTCATCCGACACGCCATTGAGCTGCTGGAGTCCGTCCGCACCCAGGGTGAGAACGATCCCTACTGGAACGCCCGGATGGGCTACTCCTGCCTGATGGCATACGGCTCCGCAACCACCGCTTATGAATACGCAAAATGCTGGCTGTCCCTGGCCCCGGATGACCCGGATGCCCAAGAGCTGGTGCGGGATTGTGAGAAATATCTGGAGGAGGAAAATTCCTTGGAACTGGATTGGAAAGAGCGGGAGGAGATCATCCGGTGGGAGACCATCCCCCCTGCCGACGATGACATCCTCGGCCATGTGAAAGTACATATCGACCAGTATTTCGGTGTCTATACCCAACTCCTCACGGACGACAGCGATCCGGATCACCCTCTGGAGATCGCCGTCATCCTGCCTCGACCGGAACATGACTACTACACCCTGGTCACTGTGGGTCTGAGCCGGCATCGGATGGATTTCTCGGAGGAGCGTCGGGAGGAAAAACTGGAACGGGCGGAGCTACTCATCAATCTGCCCCGAGACTGGAAGCTGACAAAGGCGGACTGCCGGGAGGAGCGGTGGAGCTGGCCCATCCGGATGATGCTGGCCACCGCCCACTTCGCCATGGAGGACCCGGAGGTAGGGCTGGAATCCAGGACTACACTGGATGAGGGTGAGGATGGCATCCCCTTCGCGGAGAACACGGAGCTGCGGGGTGAGATCCTGCTCTATCCCGGTGTGTTTGGGACGGACTCCTTTTTCTGCCGCCTACCGGACGGGGACGAAGTCAACTTCTATCAGGTGATCCCCCTCTATCGGGAGGAGATCCAATACAAGTTGGAGCACGGCTCGGATTCCCTGCTGGACCTCTGCCCAGACGAGAGCCTGGAGGTCATCAATCCACACCGGCTGAATGTGGTCACCGACCGAGAGAAAATCAGCTACGACCCAGCGGAGATGGACAACGCCGCAGACCAGATCAAGAAGATCCAGGAGCTTCACCTGCCAGTGGACGAATTGGACGCCTGCAATCTGATGGCTTTCTATCTGGGGTGGGCTATCAAACGGGGCCAGATGAGTAACCCGTTCCTCTCCCAGTATCGGGAGATAGTGGAGGCGGTCCGGGCCGGAAAGGGGCCGGATCTGCGGGTGTTCATCCTGGACAAGCTGGATGGGAAAATGTCTACTCAGTTCTTTGACCGGAGAGGCTCAGGCTTTGCCCAGTGGTACGCCCAGGACAACCGCTCTAACCCCTATATCTACCGCCGGGACTGCCGGAATATCGTCTTGGCTGGGCTCAAAGACCGCGTCTGGAACAGCTCTACGGAAGAAGAAGCGGCCTACCTGCTTCTTCCATATACCGAAAAGAACCGTCAGAGTGTGGAGCATCTGCTGGATGAGCGGTTTCAGCAGTATCTGGAAGCGGAATTTGCAGATGACCCCGAGGAGCGGGTGGCGCGGGCAGCGGAAGGAAAACCGGCTGTCATTCCTGACTGGGACGGTCCCCTGTTCTGCTACGCTTCCGACCGCGTCGCCCAGGATGGGTGCAAGGTGCAGATTATGGACCGGCTGTTCCCTGAGCGTGAGGATATGGGTTGGGAGAGCGGTTGGGCCTTCTACTCCGGGGACGAGGGCGATGTGTACGGTGAAGGGGATGAATACTACGAGTCACACTGCGGCTTCTATGATATTCGGGACATCTGCCGCATCGATCCAGACATTATCCCGCTCCTGAACCTGCCCTATGGTACCATGCAGATGCGTGGAGAAGATGGAGCGTGGTATGAGGTGATACGCGACGACGAAGGCGAGGAGGAAACCTAAATGAACAGCGAACAGATCACAGCATTTTTGCAAGAGCATTGGTACATTGCTTCGGTGCTCATCGGAGCCGTGATTTTAATTGGGGCGATCCGCAACTGGAACTGGCTCTGCGACCCCACTGGTACGCGGGATGCCCACCGCCACAGCAGAGGATACCGGCGTGTGGTTTTCTTCCTGCTGGGCGTTCTTCTGATTGTAGTGAGTATCTGGGGATTTGTGCTGAAATTGAAATAGAAGGAGAAAGATTATGATGACTGAGAAATATCCCACCTGGCTCACCGGCCATGTGAAGGAGTGGGCGCAGAAACGCCTGTCCACCGTGACATTGTGTTCTACCACTGGCAATGAACTGCTGGAGGTTTGGTATTACGGAGATCTGCTCACAGTAAAGGGAGAACCCCAATCCTATATTGTAGATGGCGATGCGGCTCCCGGACTGGTGGCAGCCCGTGACCCGGAGAGCGGCGAGGAGTTCGTCATCTTCGACGGCGGGCGACATGGCTATGACAATATGTTCTGCGATGAATATAATCCAGCCGAACTGGAGGATCGTCCCCTCAAACGGTACGAAATCCCTGCTTCCAAGCTGGTGCTGGAGCTGGGTTACAGTATCGACTATGAGGACGAAAAAGAGGACTTCGAACCGGATGAAGCGGATACCGTGGAACTGCTCAACGGTGAACGGATGCTGTGGGAACAGGTCAAGCGGGACGGTATCGACTACATTGCGCTTTACTATGTGAATGAGAAAGGAATACAAGTCCAGATTTTGGACGCGGAATTGGCATGAGTTTTGTGCTGGCTCAGGAGGTGGAACTGCAATGTCAATCACTGCTTATAAAATAGAAGCCATCGGTCATGACCGAACCGGCGAAGACTATGGCTATGTAAATATTATGTACCGCTATGGCAACAAGCAGTCCTGTCCTCGGCCAGATCAATGTGAAAAGATGGAGGTCATGTGGGCGGATGAGAGCGTCTACGGGCCGCCTGCTCCTGGCAGCAAGGTGGGCGACTTTATACAGACATGGCTGATGGGCTCCTGGGACTGTGGAGTATTTACCCACCGGGAGATTGCCCAGCGGCTGATGGATACCTTCACCGGTCTGAAGATCAAGGAACTGGCGTGGTTTGAGAACCCCAGGGAAAAGACTCTGAAAAATGGTAAACCGCGTGCGCGCCGGGCCAAGTGGCTGCCGGAGCGGGAGGTGGATCTGGTGTATCTCTACTCCGACCACTATCTTGACGCAAGAAATCCGACTCCCGTCCAAACCGACTTTTTCACCGTTACAAGGACGGACGCCTGGGGCGTGAGCACCTGGTTCATGTGTACCCCAGAGGCCGCCGGGAAGCTGATCGTCATGGATTACGACAATCTGGCCATCAAGGAGACTACCATTGTGGGATAGAGGTGATACAGCATGATTGGAACAGATGAAAACTGGGCGGTTCTCCATGTGGAGGTCATTTTCTGGAGTGGCAAACGAAAAACACCTCCCAGCCTGGTCAGTGGAAAATATTGTCCCCATTTTGCGGTCACCGGAACCACGGAATATCTGGGTGTGTGCTTTCTGGATGGAACGGAGCGTTGTGCATTTGGTGAACCGGCTTTTGGAAATGCCCAGCCCCTCTATCCAGATACCATTGACTATGCTCCGCTGGAAAACAATGCGGAATTTTTGATCTATGAGGGAGCTAATGCCGTTGGTAAGGGCCGGGTGCTGGGCCGGACGATACCATATAAAGTAAAGCCACAACGAAAGTAGGTGCCTTATGTACCAAATTGCATATATTGGCCGCTGGGAGACCCTCCCAGAGACGGCTGTCGCTATTTATGAACACGATATTCCCAAACTGGAGGCGCTGCTCCAAGGCGGTCTGGATCTGGGTGCTCCCATCCAACTCAGCGAATACATCAAGCTGATGCCGCTGGAGATCGCAGTTTTTCGGAACGATGTGCCCATGATTCACTTCCTGCTGGAGCATGGAGCTGATCCCGGTCGGGCAGAGGAACAGCCCCTGCTGCTCACCGCCGCCCGCTGTTGTGGGCCGGAGGTGGTGGCGCTCTTTGCTGAACAGACCGCAATACTCTCCCCGAAGCAGAAAGAGCGGGCCATCCAGGAAGTACGCTGGGGCAAGCGCCCGGAGAATATCCAGGTGCTGGAGCAAGCTGGGATCACAGTGGACAAGTTTGGCGGCGAGGCATTCCGGGCCGCTGTGTCCGAGGGCAACACCAAACTTGCCCGACTGCTTCTGGAAAAAGGGGCAGACATCAATTACCACAAGCCAGACATGGTGTTTCCGAACGCCCCCACCGCTGTCACCGAAGCGGCTCGGCATAAGAATCTCCCCATGGTGCGCTGGCTCATTGAGCAAGGAGCCGACATCACCATTGCTGACAAATACGGCGACCGGCCTTACACCGTGGCGGTGCAGAACAAGAATCAGGAGCTGGCCGACTACCTGAAAGCCTTGGAACCGGCGGAATGGCACAACGAGCAGGAGAAGCTCCGGCAGCTTATGCCCTACAAGCTGCCTGCCAAGCTGGTGGAATACTTGAAGACCGGCCCCCTGCGGCTGGAGTTCCCGGATCAGGAATGGGTGAAGTGGGCGGAGCTCTACTCCTTCATGGATGTGCAGGAGATGACCTGGAAACGGAAGAAGCTGCTCTCCCTGATGGTGCAGATGGACAACTACAGCGACTATCTGCTGCTGTGGAGCCCCAGGGACAAAAAGCTGTGGTATCTGGACATCGAGCACGAGGAGTTCCACCCTCTGGCTAAATGGGACGACTTCATCGCAGACCCTGGCCGGTATTTGAACGGAATGATCGAGGGCGAGTTTGAGGAATAAGGAGTAAAGCTATGACAGAAGAAAACAGAACTTACATCACCCATCTCAAAGCTGCCAACATTGAGGGGGTAAGAGTTGTCTATGGAAAAAGCGACTGCTGTTAATACCTGTTTAGGTGTTTTGAAGGGACGGGACTGCATCTATCTGGATCAGGTGAAACAGGATGATCTGAACAATCTGACCTTTATAGGGGACATCAATGGCCATCTGATTTCTCAGCACAGGGACGAAAAAGACTGGTTTCCCTACACACTCACCTTCCGGCGGGTACTGGCCTATTTTGCCTGTGAATTGGACACCTATGAAAATCTGGCTGAAACGGGGCATCTGAACCGTAGCTCCTTTGATTTGATCGAGGACAGCACCTGGCTGAAGTCTTTGCCGGTGCGGGAGGACTTTAACAAAGGCATCTATCAACACTACCGGCTGTTTACATACGATGATGTTTATAACATCATTGCGGTTTCTTATGAATTTGCAGCAGAGTTGTAAATGTCTGAAATCTTGTAATGGAGGTAACCAACATGATCAAAGAACGCATCCCTATCTCTGGCGACCTGAAAAGCAAGGTCAAGCAGCTGATGGAGTACGCCGGATGGTACGAAGGCCGCAGTGTGGATATTTCCATTGCGGAGCAGTATTACGCCGACCATGGCGTCCCGATGATGAAGACCACCCAGCGGTTTTACCGCAAGTATTTCGGCCTGTGCTGTGAGTGGTACCTGGAGCAGAAAAAACTGAACTGGGCGGCTGACTTTGAGTTTGCTCTGTTTCCTTACCTGGTCAATGGGATCAAAAACCATTTGGAAGAAGCCTATTTTCGGGATATGTCCGGCTGTGAACTGGCAGAGATCGAACAGGCTGCCGGCGAAAAATGCCAGCCCATCGGTCATATCGGCTACTACTACCCGGCGGAGGTTTGGATCTCCGAGTACGGGAAATTGTATGCGAAATATGAGTATCAGGACGAGATCGAGTGCTTCCCCGATGTGTTTGCCCTGATCGAACGGGAACTGCGGCAGTGTAAATTTGATTCCGCTGCCATGAAAACGGTTGAGGCACTGGATGGGAAGATATGACGAAACAATAAGGAGAAAATGTTATGAATATGAAAGAAAAACTGGAGTTGTTGGGCAAAAACAGCATTGTGTTGAAAATTGCTAAGAAAGAAAAATATAAGCTGGGCGCCACCCGCTTCGGCGGAAAGCCGGATGTGCCGCCGGACTTCGTTTGGCCCACCTATGAGGGCGAGAGCTATGACCATGTGGTGAAGGATCGTCCCCTCACTTTCCTGGCGCAGTTCAACTGTGAGGAGCTGGCCCAGTTTGACAAAGAGCATCTTCTGCCCGATCACGGCCTGCTCTCCTTCTTCTATGAAACGGACACCCAGTGCTGGGGCTATGACCCCAAGGATCAGGGCTGTGCCCGCGTCTACTGGTTCGAGGACATGTCCGCGCTGTCCGCCGCTGACTTTCCGGCAGATATAGCGGAAGACTTCAAGTTCCCAATGGTCAAGATCAGGATGGAATCGAAATGTTCCTATCCTTCCTGGGAGGACTTCAGCGAGGTGTTCCCGGATGAAAAGGATGACGACGCTTTCAACGATGCTTTGGATGAACTGACTGGCGAGGACCCCGAGAACCCAGATGATCGCTCCCAGCTGCTGGGCTGGCCCGATGTGATCCAGACCAGTATGTTCGACGAGTGCGACCTGGTATCCCAGGGCTATCGCCTGGGGAATCCCGAAAACTGGAATAGAATCCCGAAGGATATCCGCCAACAGGCGGAAGAAACGGCCCGTGACCGCTGGATGCTGCTGTTCCAGCTGGATACCGTGGAGCAGGGTGACTTCGAGTTGATGTTCGGAGACTGCGGGCACATCTATTTCTATATCACCAAAGAGGATCTGGCAGCCCGCCGCTTTGACCGGATCTGGCTGATCCTCCAGTGCTATTAAAAATATGAAACAGGACTTTACGATTTGGCGCAATCAAATATTGCAGAATCCGTGGGACATTTCACCGCTGAAATTCGGAATATCGCAGGATGAGGTCATAGAAATCTTCGGGAATCCTGATGCCGTTTCCACCATGAGAAGCGACGGGAAACCTTTGATCCTCAAATATCATGACATTGAACTGCATTTCGATAGAAAGGCCCCTCATGGCCTCTACTTAGTTTACAGCGACGACGAGATCGAGTTGAGCATGACTGCCAAGCACGAAGAAAGGAGCAATCCCTATGAAAGCATTTGACCCCAATTACAAACTGCTGGACGAGATGTATCAGGACAATTACTATCCTGCTTTTTTGGTAGACAAGGTAAAGGACGAGCTTCAGAAGGTCATCGACCTGCTGGAGAACGGCGAAACCGATACCGAAGTGGTGCAGGAAACGCTGGATGAGGCGGTCTGCGGCATCAATGATCTCCAGGAGGAGTTTGACGAGCACGACAGCGAGATCGAAACGGTGGCACGGGAATGTATCGCGGCAACCGTGGCCTACATTCTGGAGTGGTTTGGCATCCCCATTGACACCGAAGAGGCCATCCGGGAACGGGACTGGTGATCCCTATGGCAGAAAAAGAACTGGCCGTTTGTGATGAGTGCGGCAGCCTGTTTTTCAAAGGCTCCTCACAGATGATGGGACTGTGCCCGGAATGTGCCCATATTCTCTATGGCTACCCGAATTGTGACCATCATTTCCAGAATGGCCGGTGTGTGAACTGCTACTGGGACGGCTCAAAGAGTGTGTACATCAAGAAACAGAATCAACAGGAGGAAACTGATATGCCTACAACTGAATGGCTGAACAAATACGAAGCAATCAAGAACAAACTGACCTGTAAAGATGACTTAGAGGCCCATTTCACAGAGAAAGTGATTGGGAACATGGCGGTGGATGTACTGGACATCGGTGTCGTCCATTTCCCTACCGGGCAGATCTTCGCCTGTGATCCGCTGGTGGAGCTGGAGGACACTCTGCCCTTCCTTCAAACGATCCCCGCTGGAACTTATCCCGTGAAAATCTGCGTGGTGCCCAGCGAACAATACGGCGACCGCTACGCCTGCGTCAAGCTGGAGGTTTCTCAGGAAAAGCCTGTCCGATATGAGCTGGGTATGGTGGGCAACGAGAATCTGGACGCGGCGCTGGGAGATGACGACTACTTCGGTTTCGGCGTAGACGCCGGAATGGGCTGTATTGCGGACATCCAGACCCAGGCGGCCTTCAGGACCTACTGGGCCAAGCGTTTGGAAGAAGACCCGGACATCGACCCCTACAACGACCTGTTCTGCGATCTCCTGGAGGAAAACGTCAAAGCCCACCCCAAATATCAGGGAGAGTACGGCGACTGGCTCAACTGGACAGTGCCGGACACGGACTGCAATCTGCCCATCTTCTCCTCTGGCTGGGGTGACGGTTACTATCCCGTCTACTTTGGCTATGATGCAAAAGGCGAAGTCTGCGCCGTGTATGTGCGCTTCATCGACATTGAAGCCAGTTATCAAGAACAGGATTAAAAATGTGACAGAACAAAGGAGAGTGCCATGAAAGCTAACGCCGGAGAGGTCTATACAGTCTATAACCAATATCTGAAACGCTACACCGCCTGCCAGGTGGCCTATATTGCGCCGCCGGACACGGTGAGCAAAGAGTCTTGGGCGGTGATCCTCTCTCTGGATTGGGTGGGCGACGCCCCTCTGACTGCGGAGGAATTGCCCCAGCTCCGCCCGCTCTACAAGGACTTTATGTACTGGCCCCGGGAGCTCCACCTGCTGCGGGTGCCGGTGGAGGTCCCGCCCCAGTACACGCTGGTGGGTACCCTGCCGCCCTTTACCGACCAGCCCTGCCGCTCCTACGGCGGCTGGAATGACGGCTACGATGTGTACCTCCAGATCCGATGGCAGGAGATTCCGGCGGAACGGCGGCGGGCCTTCAAGGAGGCCATGGAGAGCGAAGAGAAAACGGAGATCGGCGGTATCCCGGTGAAGGTCAGCAGCCACCGGGTGACGGACCAGTACGAACCATTCGATTCGGCGCTGGAACTAAAGTCGCTGCCTTGCCTCTCCACCCTTATCTGCGAGCGGTGGCACCCGGATCTGCTGGAGTTTTTGCGTGGAAATCCCTTCCTCGATGAACTGACTTTGCTGAACCACGGTCAGAGGACACTTGATCTGCGGGGCACCAGCATCAGAAAGCTGATGCTGGACATGACCGGCCTTCAGGAACTGTGGCTGGGTGAGGAAACGGAGCAGCTCCTGTTCCAGAACAAGGGCCCGGACGCCTGTACCATCCATGCCCCCGAAGATGGCAGCGGTTTGACCCTCCAATTTATCGGGCAATATTGCCCGCACACGGAACTGCCGAACCTATGGGGGCTGCATGGCATCCAGCTGAAGGACTTTGATCTGACCGGACTGGCTGCTGTCCATCCCCATCTGAAAGAGCTGAGGCTCTGGGGCGCGCCGGGAAACCTGGGGAACTTCTCCGCCGTGGGAGGGGTCCGGGAACTGACGAACCTATCCACCTTCGACCTGTTCGGTTTCGGGGCGGACGACATCCCTACCCCAGAGCAGATGCCGGAGCTTCGCTGGTTCTGGATGACCAGCCTGCCGGAGACAGCGGCAAAAGCGGCAAAGCAGCTCTGGAAAAGCAAGCCGGGAATGGATCTGCGGATTACCAAACCCCGGAAAACGGAGTGGCTGGCGCAAAACCTGGACAATCCCTTCCGGGGCTGGGACGGTGCGGAGCATATTCCTGCCGCCGCTGCGAAAAAGGCAGCCAATCAATACCGCAAGACCCGCTCCCAGCTGATGAAGCTGGCCGCTGAGCCGGGCGAGGCCGCCCAGGCCCAGGCGCTGGAAGCCGTGGCCGCCTACACCCAGACCTTCAACAAGATGGGCTTTATCGAAACCGAGGAACGGGATGAAATTTACATGGCCCTGCGGGGTATCCTGGATGCCCTGCCAGGTGACACGCTCCAGAAAGATTCCCTGATTGAGAAGTTTGAGGAGCTTCGAGATTTTTGAGGAGGTTGAAAAAACAATGGATACAAGAATCACAGAACTGTTGGAAGAGATAAAAAAGGCAATCGACAAGGCTGCCACCACAGGCGACAAATATCAGTTTATAGATCCGGTCTTTGATTTAACTGATGAACTGGAACAGTGCGAAACACCTTTTGATGCTGTAAGACCGATCTTGGAACTGATTGAATCTTCTCCCAATATTGATTTTGGCGGTCCTGGGCCGTTGGGTAGCTTTATGGAGAAGTTTTACCATGAAGGCTATGAGGAAGAATTGGTCGCATCGCTGAAAAGAAAGCCAACTGAATACACAATTGCTCTCATGTTCCGCATCATTGCAGATAAGAAAAATCCCAATCTGAGTGAATACAAACATCTGTTAAAGACACTTGACTGCACCTCTGAAATTGATACTTTCTGGTTGGATGAGATTGCAAAACTGTAAAGGATTTGAACCCATTTCGGTTTCGGCTGTGAAAGCAATTTCCTGAAAGGAGTGGAGGCGCATGAGCCGAATCATTGATGAACCCTACTTTACATACAGTGCATACAACGCCCTGACCTCCGGCATCCAGGTGAAATGCCCCAAGTGCCATGGCACGGGCATGGTAACAGCGGATGATGACAACGCCTATTTCCGCTGCCTGAGCTGCGGCCATCAGGAGACCCGCGACCGGACGATCTACCGTTATGATGTCCATAACCAATGCAAAAACTGCGGCAGGTACTATCGAGTGGATATTGAAGATACAGCAAAACAGCACTTTTCCGTTCTCCATGTGGCCTGTCCCTATTGTGGAACAACCATGTCAGGAGAAGTTCATAAAACAGCGGAGGCGTTTTCATATATTGGCGAAATCAGGGATGGACGAGAACCTTATTTCAGGTTGGAACTATGGTTTTTGACCTCCTTCCAGGGTAAGTCGGTCTGGGCACTCAACCGGGAACATCTTGCCTATTTGATCGGCTATCTCAGCGCCGACCTGCGGGAAAAGCCGCCGGGAAGAGCGAAAATGACCCAGGCTGACCATCTCCCCACCTTCATGAAAACCGCAAAGAACCGGGAGCGGATCGTGAAGCTGCTGAGGCAAATGCAGGAGGAATGAGGATGGAACAGGAAGTTATTTTCAACGGCCAAATTCTTACCCTGACTCGGTTTTGGGCAACAGGAGAACCTTGCCTGTGGATTACCGACCCGGAGCAGATCGGGATGCCTAAAATGGAATTTGTGGGAGGCCACCCGGACGAATATTGCATTTTCCTGAAAAATCTGACGGAAACAGAGCTGGCACAGATCACATCTCTGGACGGTGCTCCACTGGATGTAAAAGAAGAACGAAACGACATCGAATGAGGAGAACACTATGAAAGACCTTTGCCAATACGGAAACCGACCGGAGGACGAATGGGAAATCTTGCCCTGGATACCAGACCCGCGCCCGCCCTTCAAAATTTGGGCGAAGCCGGAGCAGATCGCGCCATTCTTTCTCATTCCCCACCACCCCTATGCGATCTCCCTTCTGCTGAAAATCAGTGACGGATTCCGGACAGAGGAATTCCGACGGCTGGGACTGATCGGCAGCAGCGAGGATTGGGAGCGGCTTGTCCGGGGCGTGATCCAGGAGTTCGAGGAAAACAACAGCGGCGTGGATCTGTTTCACTTCGACTCCGACGAAGATGTGTTCTGCGTGTACTCCCAATACATCGATGACCTGATGCTGCTGTCCAAAATGATCCGGGCGGCCTGTGACAATGAAAAAACGATGGGGATGTATCTGAACATGAGCGAGGTTGCGAAAGCATGAAAGAGTTGACCACTCAAACAGGGATTATAGTAAAATGCAGTAAAACGGCCATTGAATTTTTCCAAAATGCTCAATCAGTGGATTTCTTCTCTGCACTGGAGATTCCGAAGGAATTCCAAGACATAGCGGTTGAGTTTTATGATTTGATTCTGGAAAACGACCATCCTACAGCTTTGCTGGGCTGTCGCGGCAATTATGATATTGCGGTACAGATAGATGAAGTAACCGGCACCATGACGGGGTGGCATTGGTTCAAATGAGGGAAATGGAATGATCGAGTACATCAAACTCTTTTGGGAGGGCGCACCGGAGGGAGAACTGTCGGTGATCCTTTATGAAGTGGATACAGGAAATGGGCGGCTGGCCCTCCGCTCCATCGACATCTTTGCAGATTGCCGCACCCGTAACATCCCTGACCTTTACGACGGCGCCATCGAGATCACGCCGATCCCCACCGTGGAGGAATTGAACGCCCATGTCTGGGGCGAGGAATTCCACGCCTGCATCATAGAAAAAGCGGAATTTGAGGCCATCTGGGAAAGCCACACCTATGATGGAGCGTTAAAAGAATCAGGAGGGTTCTGATGAAACAGACAGATATTTATACCGAAGCTCTGACCTGTCTGCGCTCCATCCTTCTGGCAGACCATCCAGAATTTCAAAACTGGATCGACTGGCTGGAGAGGGATATTCAGGACTGGACCCAGCGCCGTGAGGTTGCCCACCATCTTCGGGCATACGGCGGCATGGGCTCGTTCAATGACCTGCCCAGTATGCGTGGAAATCATGACTATATTTTCGGCTTTCTCAAGTCCGTGTGCTATGCCTTCGGCCATCTTTATGGCAAACGGGAAGGCATTTCTCCGGAGGCACTGATGGAGGAGTGCCTGCACGATGTAGAGCAGGCAGCCTATCACCCCCATAAGCCACTGAACCAAGCCATTGCCCAGCACTTGATGCAGGGCGATTTACAGGAAAACCTGGATGCTCTGTGAGGGAAATACAATGCATGACATGAATTTGGAAAAAAACCGCAGTAAAATTCAAACTGCTTATAAAGTAAGCCCCTTCACAAAGGGTACCTGCCCAGAACCGGAGGATGCTGTGAAACGATTTGAAAGCAGGTATACTCCCATCCCCGCAGAGTACCGCTGGCTACTTTTGAACTTCGGCGGCTGCTATTTGGCGGAGCCGTGGATCTTCACACTGAAAGAGTTGGAAGAAGCCTACCCGATTTTTCAAGAGGCTTATGAGGATTACATGAGCGAATATGACCACGGTTCCGCCTTTCCAATCGGAGGATTGGGTGACGGGAGTATCGTATTTATCGACTTGGAGAGCGGCAGAGTCCGGGGCTATAACTGTGACTATGCCGATCTGGAGGAGATTGCCGAGAATTTTTCCAGCCTGCTCCTGGACCTTGTGGAACAGGCATTGGAACTGGGAAAACTGTGCAGAGAATTGTGAGGTAAGCGTATGGCAAAGGACATCAGGGAGTGCCTGCTGGAGCAGGCAAGAAAATTTCATCAGTGGCAGGAAATCACTTATCCCGGAAAAACCACCGAGGAGATTGGCGGTGCGTGGGAGGTCGATTACCCTGCGTGGAATGATATATTTGATGCCTTTTGCCATGTGTTGACCCAAATGAATGCAGAAATGGCAGACAGCGTCCTGCTGGATGAGATGGTCTATTTAATTGCCAGGGCCAACGAAGCGGAGGGATTTATACAGGAGACCACTTCCCATCCACAATGGTTTGAGTGCCTCTGCCGCAGGGCCACAGCTTCCAATGAGAATGAGGCCAAGTGGCAGTTTGCTGCCTATCTGCCGGAATGCTCATGTAGTCAGAAAGTCAGGGATATAATTCTGGATTTCGCAAAGGACCCCAATGAATATGTGAGCCGGCGGGCGCTTTTGGCAATGCCTGCTCTGCGTCCTGACTGTGTGGAACAGTTCGCTCCGCTGTTTTGGGAGCGCAACTGTTACTCTCCTGAACTTCAGGAATACCAGCGGATCGCCGTTCTGATTTCACTGGACGCCATCCATTCCGACCTGCTTCCACAATACTTGGAATGGGCCAAGCAGGATGGTCAGAGCTATCTGCTGGAACACGCAAAACGAATCGAAGGAGGACTTTCCATGAACGAAAAACTGTCCCGTCCCCAATTCAATCAAATGGATACCACCGAGAAGCAGGCGCTGATGGAAAGCCTGGCTGCTCGTTATACTATGACCTTTCTCGGTCTACATACCTTTGACCACTGGGTCCAGAGCTGCACCACCGGCATCTTCGAGAAAGATGGTCGGGAGTTCGTCTTTGTCCCCGGCGATACCGTCACCCTGGGCTGGGAGCAGTTTGCCGAGGGACTGAATCAGGAGAGCCGGGAGGAATTGGACTATCTGTTCCAGGAGTGGGAGATGGAACCGCAGAACCCGGAAGAGATGATCCGGGAAAGCATGGCTCCCGTTCGGCAGGCGGTCATTGGCCCCATGCTGGTGGGCCGGGAGCTGGAGGAACTGTGCTGGGAGCCGGTCAAGATGGACGATCCCAGGCTGACTGCCCACCCTGACTGGCTGAAGGAATTCCGTGATTTTGCTTGGAGTGACAGCAGCAGTCTTACCTTGCATCAGTCGGCCCGCATAGAACGGACAGAAGATGGATTTCATACCTGGATCTATCACTGCACAGACTACGATGCGCTTCTTGCCGGACTGGAAAAGCAGGGGCTTTCGCTGCCCACAGCGGACGAGTGGGCCTACCTGTGCGGCGGCGGATGTCGGACCCTGTTCCCATGGGGAGATGGGTTAGACTACTCCATGCGTCTACGCTGGTTTGAGGACATGGATGAGGATGAGAACCGGCCCTATGATATGGAGGAACCCAACTTCTTCGGCCTGTCCATCGCCTACGATCCCTATATGCGGGAAGTGGTGCAGGCTGATAGACTTACCACCTGCGGCGGTGACGGCGGGTGCAATATCTGCGGCGGGCTGGGCCCATTTCTCGGTTTCCTACCCTGTTCGCCCCACTGTAAGCCGGAAGTGCAGGAGGACAAGGAACTAAACGGAGATTATGACTTCTACCGGCCCATTATCCGGGTGGAGAACCATGATTGACAATAGAAGCTTGATACGAAATAAAGAAAGAGAGGTGCCGACATGGGAGCATGGGGCATAAAAGCATTAGAGAGTGACGAAGGGCTGGATGTACTGGACATCCTCAAAAATGAATATGTACCGGAGCATCCGGTAATGGATCTGGGCGAGATGATCGAACTGATGAAAGAGGAAGTCATGCTGGGATCTGACTTCTCACAAATCGACTTCCTCTTTGACAATACTGCGATGGCTCTGGCGGAGCTGTATTTCCAATGGAAGGATAACAGCAAACTGGACTACGATCATGAAGAAGCTATATGGGATAAAGTCACCAGTTTCACAGCATCCAAAGAAGCCCTTGCTTTCCTGCTGCGGCAGCTCACCGACATCAAAAATGAGGTGCCGGACGAGGACGGCATCCGTGAGATTGTGGATCTTTGGAAGAACGAGGACAGCGGTGAGATCGCTCCTGCGTGGTTGGAACACTTGAATCAGCTCATTGATCGACTGGATTCAGAACAGGAGGCGTGACAGATGTATATCAAAAAATATTGGGGCAACTTTATTGGCGGTTCCGATGACAGTCTGAACCTTGTGGCATTTTTAGAGGATCAGAAAAAGGATGAGATCCCCCTCAGCGAGATTTTCGCCAAGATCGGTCTGGACAAGCAGAACTGGGACTTTCGCCAAACCGTGGAGTACCTGGAGTTTACACATTCCGATGGCGTGGAGATGGACTTCCACTTCGCCATTGATGTGGTCACCGACCTGGCCGCCATCCTGCTGGAGTGCAGCGTCAGTGGCAGTGTAAACCTTCAGGATCTGGACGAGTACAACACCCCCGTCCGCCGTATCCGCATCACTGCTACGCCAGAGGAGCATGACGCAATGAACAAGTCCCTGGCGGATTTTGCCCAGAACCCGCTGGAATACGACATCAGCGAGATGATGGGCGAGGATGAGATCACAGATATGGCTTATCAGGTGGAGGCGCTGCGGAAAGAGCTGTACGAGGCTGCTGGCCGCAACCGGGACTACCATGTGAAAGCGGAGGATGTGAAACCTCTACTCTCTGACTGGAAGGGTGCCGATGGCTGCATTGCCACCAACCGCATCACAGTGGAGGGCTGCAAGGTTGGCTACTGCTACCGGGAGAAGCCGGACGGCGGCTGGGACAGCGGCTGGCGCTTCACCGCTGGTGACGAGAGCGAGGCGTACATGGACGACCCCAACAATGCTGGGATCTACAAGCTGAACACAATTTGCAACGACGATCCCGACATCATTCCTCTGCTGAACACCCCCGCCCCCTGCGCCTTTGAGCGGGATGAAAATGGCGTGTTCCAGCAGATCAAAGACTGGAAACCGGATGAGGACGAGGAGGACCCGAATATGGATATTTTGAAGCAGTGCCAGAAGTGGCATGAGGAGGATAAACACCAGAAAATCGTTGACGCACTGGAGGCTATCCCCGCCGAGGAGCGTACTCCTGAGATGGACAGCGAACTGGCCCGCGCCTACAACAACCTGGCTGTTCCAGAGGATCGGGAACTGTATCAGAAGGCGCTTTCTTTGCTGAAATCCCATGCAGACTACTTTGCAGAAGACTACCGTTGGAACTTCCGTATGGGATATTCCTATTACTATCTGGATCAGGAGGGCCGGGCATTGCCCTATTTCCGCAAGGCGTTGGAGAAACTTCCTGGTGATGAAGATACCCAAAAGCTCATTGATGCCTGTGAGAGTCTTATTACCTTGCCCCAGTTCTCGGAGTGCTTCCGAGAGCGGACAGAGAACTGGTGGGAAACCTTTGCCGAGATGGAAGCAGAATTGCGCCAGATGATGGATGAGGACAAAGATCACACCCGCGGCGCAGAACTCGTGGCCCAAATGCAGGAAACCCTGAATCTGGTCTTTGATGAGATCTCCTTCGAGATGGGCTTCAATGGCGAAAAGCATGATTTGATTCTCACTCCGGAGGGCGACAAGGTCAAGCTGTTTGAGCTGATTTATTTCCAGAAACACGCCCCCAAAGAGGTGCTGGAGCACTGGAACATCCTGGTGGGCCGTCAGCCCCTCCAGAACATCGGTCTGCGTACTGAGAATGGCTGGGACATCTCCGGGGATGATGTGCAGATCTGGCTGGAGGAGCAGGGTGAAAACAGCTTCGCCATCTCCGCCTACTGTGAAAAGCTGCTGCCTATGCTCCGGGAGGAAGAAGGCCGGGCCTGGTGGATGCTCACCACCCTCACCGACCAGGTGCTGGGCGAGATCCCCCACATGAGATACATAGATAGCTTTGATGTGCTGGAGGAACCCAAGACAGAGCCGTCCTTCCTCCTGTCCCAGCTTCCCGACGCTCTGAAGGAGCGGGGCCTGGAACTCTCCACCGACCCGGAAGCCTATCTGGAGAGCTATCTTGGCTACAAAATGGAACCCAATGAAGATCCCGACGCCGATTGGCGGCTGGATGTAATGGCCGGTTCCACCTGCTGTGTGCCGCTCATCAACGGCTACTTGAACGCCGACAATGACTTTATGGACGATCTTCATGCCGACGGCGCGGTAGCGGGCTTCTTCTGCTATCCTCTGGATACTCTGCGGGAGGAGGAAGGAACGGATAAGATTTTCGACTTCCGGGACAAGCTGGAAGAAGTGTTCACCACCGGCGACGGCCCGGAGGTTCTCACCCTCACCGGCGGAGCCACCGGCCTCTACTGCGGCTATGTGGACTTCATCGCCTGGGACATCCGAGAGGCGCTGAACATGGCGAAAGAGTTCTTTGAAGGCACGGACATCCCATGGGCCATCTTCCACACCTTCCGCCGTGAAGCCGGTTCTGTACCCCTAAAGCAACAAGATGATGGGACAGAAACTGAGAATCAGGATGACGAGTTGGACGAAACGCTGACGGGCATGGACTATATTCCTTACACCCAACAGAACGCCGAAGCATTCTTCGCTCAGCTGGAGCAGTGGAACGACGAAGACGAGTACACCCGCTGTATCCAGGCACTGAATGCCATCCCGGAGAACTGGAGGAACTACCGCACCGCCTACGCCCTGGCCCGTGCACTGGAGAACTACGCCATCATCGGGGACCATGACGAAGGTACTTTGAAATCCAAGGGAGACAAAGCCCTTCTGAGGGCCATTGAGGTGCTGGAGTCCGTCCGGGAGGAAGGCCAGGACAAGGCGGAGTGGAATATGCGGATGGCCTATGGCTATCAGTATCTCTATGAGCAGGAGGCAAAGGCCATTCCCTACGCTCAGCGGTGGGCGGAACTGGACCCGGAGGACGAAAATGCCCCGGCGGTAATTCGGGAGTGTAAGGCGGAGATCCGGAAACGCCAGCGCAGCCGGAAGAAGAAGGCCAAATTCGTGCCCGGTGATACCCCCTTTGAGGGCTTTGACCTCACCAACTTCTGGGATGATAATTGGTATGCACTGAAAGAATATGTCAGTGATCCGCCTTCCGATGAGCTGATTGCCAGCGTGGAGGAGGAACTGGGCTACAAGCTGCCCGCTGCCTACATCTGGCTGATGAAGCAGCACAACGGCGGCATTCCGGTGAACACCTGCTATCCCTGCGATGAGCCTACCTGTTGGGCAGAGGACCATGTGGCCATCACCGGCATTTTCGGAATCGGACGGGAAAAGAGCTGCTCCCTCTGTGGAGAGCTGGGCAGTCAGTTTATGATCGATGAGTGGGAGTATCCTGCCATCGGCGTGGCCATCTGCGACTGTCCAAGCGCCGGACACGATATGATTTTCCTGGACTACCGGGCTTGCGGTCCCCAGGGAGAGCCTGCGGTAGTCCATGTGGATCAGGAAAATGACTATAAAATCACCCATCTGGCAGACAGCTTTGAGGAATTTGTCCGCGGACTGGAGCATGAATCCCTCTATGATCCGGATGAAGATGTAGAGGATCTTGAGGATGACGCCGACGAGGAGAAAACTGACCGTAAGGGCTCCTTTGCCGGGTCTGTGCTCCTCTCCAAAGCGGAATGGGACAAGGAGCAGTTGATCCGGAATCTACGGGAAGAATGGGGCATCGTAGATGAGGAGCCGGATGAGGGCGACGAAGATGATGAGAACAGCGATGACGCTGTGGTAATGCGGGTCGGCGGCATGATGCTGATCGTGACACTCTTCCACGGTCACATCCCGGACAATGAAGCGGAGATCAACGCCGAAAACAACTATATGTGGCCAGAGGCCGTAGAGGTGGCCAAAGCGCACAAGGCCCATATCGTGGTGGCTGTATTGGGCGAGGAGGAAAAACTGCTGGAACGGGGTAAGCTGTTCACTAAGGCGATGGCAGTGTGCTGCAAGCAGAAATATGCCACCGGTGTCTACACCAGCGGCGTGGTATTTGAGCCTCGTTTCTATGAGGGCCTTGCCGATATGCTCAAAAAGGACGAATTGCCCATCTTCAACTGGGTTTGGTTCGGCCTGTACCGGAGCGAGGGGGGCCTAAACGGCTACACCTACGGCATGGATGTGTTTGGCAAGGAGGAAATGGAGGTGTTGAACACCGACGCTGAGCCGGAGGAACTACGGGACTTTTTGGCAAGTCTTGCCTCCTATGTGCTGGCGTGTGATGTGACGCTGCAAGACGGCGAGACCATCGGTTTTTCTGCGGACGATAAGCACACCATCACCCGCAGCCCCGGTGTCTCTCTGCCAGAGGAACAGATGACCCTGAAGATCGGTTACGAGCCTATAAAGGGAGATCCGGAGGATGACAGCTGCGACCACTCAGACAATGATGACACACAGGATGAGGAAGAATTCAGTAATCCCGAAGTCTACACAGAGGAGGAGATGGAGGCCGTCGAGGGACACATCCAGCAGTATTTCGGCAAGTTTGAGAATGTATTCCACGAGATCGTTTCCCCGGACATCCATGTGGACATCTGCGTGGTGCCGCCCTCTGAGGAGCGGGACTACTGCACCCTGGTCACCATGGGCATGGGCGCTCACCGGATGAATGTGCCGGAGGAACTGGCGGAATATAAGCTGGAGCGGGCGGAGCTGGCCATTGCCCTGCCTGCGGACTGGAAGCTGGATCAGGAGTCCATGAAAGACGAAAAGTGGTACTGGCCCATCCGCCTGCTGAAATCCTTGGCTCGTCTGCCCATCAACTGTGACAGCTGGTTGGGGCATGGTCATACAGTGGAAAACCGGGAACCATTTGCAGACAACACCAAACTGTGTACTGCTACCCTGATCGGTCCCCAGGGTACGGAGGATGGCAGCGAGGTCTGCACTCTGCCGGGCGGCGAGGAGGTCAACTTCTATCAGGTCATTCCGCTTTATGAGGACGAGTTGGACTATAAACTGGAACATGATGTAGACGCTCTGCTGGACAAGATGGCGGGGATCAGCTTTGTGGTGAACCCCACCCGCCAGGATGCAATCACCCGTGGCACCCTTTCCAATGATGATTTTGACGGTGAGATGGACGATGCTTCCTATCATATCGAGAGCATTGAGGAGAAGGAACTGCCTATTGACCCCATCAATGCTTATAACCATATGGCCATCTACCTGCGCTGGTGTATGGAGCACGACCTGATGGGCGAGGACTTCCTGAAAGAATACAGCGAAGTGGCCAAACAGGTCAAAGATGATTCTGCCAGTGTGGATCTGAGGGAGTTTATCCGGGATGAGCTGGACGGCTGTCTGTTCTCTGTGCTGTTCAATCAGCAAGGCCGTGCCTTTGCAGGCTATTACTACGGAGAGGGCGACAGCCCCTACTATCCTGCCGACATTGATGACTATGCCCTGAAATATTTTGGTCCGTCCCGATACCACTCCAATGAATTTCAACAGGAGGCATACTTATTCATCCCATTTGATGAGAAATACTATCAGACCATGGCTCAAGTGATTAAGGAACGCTTTGAAAACTGGCAGGGACAGGACTTCGACGAGGACACGCTGGAGCCTTCCGAAGTGGCTCATGCCATCATGGAGTATCTGGACTGCGAGTGTACCTATTTCCCATCCATGGCAGATGATGACCCCATCATGTCGGCATACAGCTACGCCCAGCGGCTGGGGGTACGGGAGGGCTTTGTTCCCGTACTTATCCAGGCGGATGATGAAACGCTGTTGGAATGTCTGGTAATGAACGCCGACCCGGAGCATGATGCGGACTGCTATGAATTTGACCTCAAAACGGTAGAGGAGTACCGGAAGAAGATGCTCTCCGCTCCTGTTAAGGACGGAAAGGCGATTTTGGAGGAATTGACCGGCCAGCGCAAGGAAGAAGCCGAGGACGATGATCTGGACTGGGATGAGGAAGTCCTGGGCGAGATGGAGGGCGGAGAACCCAACGACCGCTTCGCAAACTATTGGAACGATGATACCGGAATGACATATCCGCTCATTCTGGCTAAAATTCCGGTAAAGAACCCCTGGGAGATCTTCGCCTACCTGCCCTTTGGAAATTGGAATGAGTGTCCCGACACACCGGACCTGATGGCAGTGGCGAAATACTGGTTCGAGCAACATGGTGCCATCCCTGCCGCCATGAGCCACGATGAATTGGAGTTTGAACTTCCAACTCCGATTTCCAAGGAAAGAGCTATGGAGGTGGCTGTGGAGCAATATGGTTTCTGCCCAGATCTGGATCAGAATGAGGATGGAAGCATTGGCTCCTTGGCAGCTGTCCTGTGGCAGTCCACCGTCTGGTATTTCTGGTGGGATTGATGGGAGGTGCGACCAATGACAGAATATCAAAAAACCTATATCGAACTAAAAAAACAGTTTGTTGCGACCAATGAAGGTCCGGACAGTGTCCGCGCTCTATATACCTTCAAGGAAGAACTTGAGCAGAGTGAGGATCAGCAGGCCAAGGAAGTGCTGGTGGATGTGTATGATCTACTGGACTTCAAGAAGGATGCCTATGAACTGCTCTGCCAAATCGGAAATCGTTCCGATAAAAAGACCCTCAAGCGGCTGGGCACGCTGAAGGACTATGCGGAAAACTGGGGCTTTTGAGGAATCCGCAGACGGCGTTGTCTGCGACTGCTGTGGCAAGACGACCCATATTTTCTATACCAATCCGTTCTTTTCAGTGGAGGATATTGCATATCTGTGCCCAGAGTGCATCGCCAGCGGCGAAGCAGCCCGGAAATATGACGGTAGTTTTCAAGATGATTTCTCTGTGGACGATGGTGTAGACGATCCGGAGAAGCTGGACGAGCTGATCCACCGCACCCCCGGCTACTCCGGCTGGCAGCAGGAATACTGGCGCGCCCACTGCGGCGACTACTGCGCCTATTTGGGCTATGTGGGGGCCAGAGAGCTACGGGCACTGGGTGTGCTGGAGGAAGTGCTGGACGATCCCATGTGGGACGAGGAACAGAAGGAAATGATCCGGGAATCTGTCAATGGCGGGCATCTGCAATGCTATCTGTTCCGGTGCCTCCACTGCGGAAAGCACCTGGTCTGGATGGATTTTGATTGAGGAGTTTTCAAAAGGTAGGATACAAGCAATGAAAACTAAAACGCTGACCATTCAACTGAATGATGAACAACTGCCCATCCTCCCAGTGGAACCAGAAGCTCACCTCTCCTTTACCACTCATGCCGACGGAAATGAATTGGAGTTAACAGGAAACCGGGCGGGGCTGCTTCTATTGGCGAAAGCCGCTCTTGGTATGGCGGAAACCATTCGTGAGGATGGATTTCATATCCATTTGGATGACCTGTATGGCATCAACGCCGAAGGGAAAAGCATCCTGATCCGAAAGGAGAATCAATCAAAACCATGATTGAAAAAAACTTTCTCAACCCCGCCACAGATAAAAGGAATCAGATAGTAAAGGTGAAATGATGATGGATCTGTCCATAAAGGAAATAAGCATAGAAAATGAAAAAATCAACAGAGAGAAATTTTTTTCGGTAGGGTTTTGCCCAGAAATACAGCGGTATTTACTTTGCGTTCATATTTCGTGGGTTGTGGGATATGACCGGTATTATGCTATAGATGAGGAAGATATAGCGCTCTATGAAGAAAGTCCAGATGAATTTTGTCAAAAATATGCAAAGGAAATTAACGCTTACAGAACAGAAAGACTGCTTGGTGCAGGAGCATTAAGAGATTATGATTTTAGATGTTTACCAGATGAGATATTAAAGAGTTTGGATGGATACCCATCATTCAAGAGATATTGTTATACAAACGGAATGCTTTATGCCCAAATAAAGATAGATGATAGTTTCTTTACTATTCCGCCAATTCGTGATAAAAAACAGATGGATTGCTAAAATAAAGAAATTGAGGGCTATGGGATTGGAAATCTTTCGCCCGCCGATATGAAATTCCGAAGCAAGTTCAGAAAGGAGGCGGTCGCCATGTCAACTTGGAGCGGAATTCGAAACAAACTGGAAAGTGACTACCTGTGTCCGGCGCTCCGGGGCCACATCCAGTATTTTGCCACCAGTTACAGCAAAAGCGCCGACCACGAGGGCCGGGCAGCCATTTGTGTGGACGGCGTGGAAGTGCTGCGGAGCAACTACTACACCTATTTTGAGAATGTGTGGACGAAATTCACGCAGCTCAGGTCAACAACCATGAAAGACTGTGACTCCACAAAGGAGGCAATCAACCTTTCTCATGCTCATGCACTGGAGCAGGGCACCTTTGACCAAAAGGTGTTCTATGAGGCGTTTGGTATCTTTGACAACCAGAGCATTGAGAAAAGCCTTGTCAGCGAGAATCCTCTTGTCCGCATCTTTGCTCTCCTGGATCGAAGGCTGGGAAAGCGCCGCCTGCTGGCTTTGGAGGAATCCATGGAGCAGGAGCTGGACTGGGTGCGGGCCTTCTATGTGACCCGGATGCAGGCAGAAGGGCTGATGGACAGAGAATAACGAGGGTTAGGAGAATTGTGCAGCATGAATTTTTCGGATATTGTCCAAGGTGAAGACGGTTTTTTGGTAGAACTGCGTTGTAATAACACATTTCAGGTGCAGTTGTTTGGAAAAATAAAAGCTTATCTTCTTGAAAATCAACCAGCATGGAAGGCAGCAGGAGCGATCCCTATTCCCGATGCAGTTGCTATGTTCAATCTGATTGACCAGCTGGCTGGTGGAAATCGGTATTGGAGCGAGGAAACAGGACGCCAGGCAGAAGATGCTCTTTTTGAATTACAGGAAATAATCGATTCGTTAGAGGAAACATAATTTCGGTGAGGAGGAATCACCATGTCACAGATCGCATTCTTTTATCTTCTCAAAGACGGCCAGCGGCAGGAACTGTCCAACGGCGACTACTCCGGCGCGGTATACATGGCTATCTGGGACTGGTGTGAGTACGAGCTGGATCTGGATGTTCGTTTTCCTGCTCCCCAGACGGAGGACACCCTGGACTACGCTTTGCTGGAGGGAGAGCTGGCATCTAATGCGCTGGCAGCCCTTCGGGAGCAGGACCTCCCGAAGCTGGCCGCTGAAATTGCCCCTGACTGGGATCTGCCCGCCGAGGCGGTGCAAAGCGGACTTGAAACGCTGCGCTCCCACCTGGAGCTGGTGCAGGGCGACGCTGCCCTGCTGTATGAAATGATATAGACAAAAAGGAGAAAAACTTATGGGACTTGACATTTATGCCGGGACGCTGACCCGGTACTATTCTCACAACTGGAAAACTGTTGTTCAGCAGTGGGCAGAGGAAAATGGATATACCTTCAACCGGATTACGCCGGATGGAGAACCTGCTGACAACGAGGAGGAGCTGTCCCCGGCCGAGGTTCAGGCGGCAGTGGAGGACTGGCGAGATCAGATCTTAACCGCCATTTCCCAGCCGAACCAGCCGCCCTACACTCCATGGCCGGAGGACAACGAGCGCCCCTATTACACCGACAAGCCGGATTGGGATGCCTTCGGCGCTATGCTGCTGGTAGCTGCCTGTCGTACATACGAGGAACCGGTGCCTCCCACCGTGGAGAAGGACTGGATCTTCGGGGAGCATCCCCTGATTGCCCGCCTTGCATCGGACGAGGATCGGGTGTGGTCCCTGTTTCGGGGCGTGACTTGGTGGCTTCCCCTTACCGACAGCTTTCTGTTCCAAGGCCCTCTGCCCACCGATGATCAGACGATGATCGCCACTTTGGGCGGTCTGCGGAAGGAGCTGGAAAAGCTGAACCATCTGGCATGGCAGGCCGATGAGGACACCATCCTTGGCTGGGCCGACACTGAGGGATACCCGATAGAGGGAACCATAGACTCAGATGGACAGTACAGCAAGGCAGACATCCCGGAACACACCCAGTATGACACCCAATCCCTTGCCAAGTTCGCCTTCTCCATGTTCTGGCGGGCCATGCAGTTTGCCGAGGAACAGCAGGTGCCCATCCTGCTTGATTATTAAAGAGGATTTGTCAGGAGGTGGGGACCAAATGAGCAATAAAGTATTCCAACAAAACCTGGATGACAAAAAAGGCCCCCAGCCCAGTGGCCCCTATCTCATTCAGATGCTGTTCAAAGAGCCGGTAGAAATGCCGGATAAAAAAAATGACTGCCATCATGGAGAAGCACATCGGATCAACAGAGTGCTTCTGTTATGATAAGAAAATGGCCGGTTTTGCCGCACAGGAGCATATTGCAGAGTTCAAGGACGGCAAGTGCCCGGTGCAGCTGATGGTTATGAAATGCGACAAGTTCAAGGGTAAAGGCTTTGACGCCTTCCTCATGAGCCAGATGTGGGATTGCCAGGAGGATAGGGAGCGGATTTTCAAAGAGTGCCGGTATCAGGTGGTGGCCACCGATATGCTGGCTGCGGCGCTTCCGGCTCTGGAGCGGGCCAACCTGGACGCCGACTTTCTTGACGCTCTGGCGGAGCTGTACCCCACCTGTGAGGCATTCTATTTCCAGAACTGCGGCAAACTGTTTCTGGCGGAGGATGTGCGTTCCCACCAGATTGAAGGCCCGGATCGCTTCATCCGCTTTGGCGTCAATGTCCGCTTCTTTAACATTGAGGGTACCGAAGATATGCTCATCGACACGGTGGGTATGAGCACCCTGCTCCTGCCCGACCTCCAGTACCACTTCCACGGCATGGACCCCAACTGGGTGGTAAACCACGCCTACAATGTGGCATCGTACATATTGGAGCATGATAACTCCATTCAGGATGGGGAAACCATAGACGGCGTGGCGGATGGCCAGATGTGCCGGGAGATCCAGTGGAAGTGCCAGTATGAGGACGCCCTGATCCAGCCGCCCAGAGAGGTGCTGGACATCCACATGGGGAACTATGCCTCGGGAGGACGCTGAATGAACGGCGTTGTGCTCCTGGTGGGCGGACTGCTGCTTGTGGCGGTAATCAAGCTGATTATGGATCGAAATTGGATTGGCCTGCTTCTCTGTGTTGTTGCCCTGTTCCTGGTCTTTGGGGCTGGACACCATACAAAATAGGTCATTTTAAGAATCGAGGAGGTGAAGTATGCAGAATTCAACAAATATGCGGATACTGGAATTACTCCGGTTTCTCTATGAGCGGACCGATGAAAACCATCCCGCCACAGTATCTGACATCATTGCCCATCTGAATGGAAAAGGAATTCAGGCAGTGCGGCAGACTGTTTACGCAGATACCAATGCGCTGATCGATGCAGGGATTGATATTGTGGTGGTCAAGAGTACCCAAAACCAATATTTTATGGGAAGCCGCCTGTTTGAGTATCCAGAACTGAAAATGCTGACAGACGCAGTAGCATCCTCGAAGATCATTTCTGCCAAGAAATCCGAGGAACTGGTACAGAAATTATGCTGTCTGACCAGCACACATCAGGCAGAACAGCTTCAAAAATTTGCTGCTTTATCCAGCCGTGTCAAACCGCATAATGAAAAGGTTTACTATATCATTGATAATATCCAAACAGCGATTGGAAACCATCAGCAAATTCGGTTCCAATACTATGAATATACTCAGGAAAAAAAGAAAATCTTAAAGCATGATGGATATTATTATGTCGTAAATCCCTATGCGCTTGAATGGAAAAATGACCATTACTATTTGATTGGATTTTCTCTGAAGCATCAGAAAATTGCTCACTTCCGTGTAGATCGGCTAACAAGTGTAGAAAATCTGGAAACTTACTTTATGCCGATAGAGGGATTTGATGTAGCCTCCTATACAAATAAAATGGTTGATATGTTTACATCGGAGTCATCGAAGGAAGTAACCCTTCTATGTGAAAACGAATTGATGAGAGTAATCATAGATCATTATGGAGAAGATGCCCCTGTTGAGAGATATGATGACGCGCACTTCACAGCAAAAATTGAAGTGAACCCCAGTGGAACTTTTTATGGCTGGATATTCAAATTTAAGGGAAAAATAAAAATTCTATCCCCAAAAGAGTGCATTACAGAAATGCAGCAAATCGCTCAGGAATTTATATAGCGCAAAAGAGGTGTTATTGATTTTTAACACCTCTTTTCAAATGAAATTTTTATCCTTGAAGTGAACAGATGTTCGATATACAATATAAGCAAGATGTTCGCAGTTCGTCGAACAAATGAGAGGTGAATGCTGTGGGCAATATAACTTTTGGATCATTTATAGCCGAGAAACGCAAGGCGCACAAATTCAATTTACGCGATACAGCCAAGCATTTGAATATTGCTTACGGTTATCTGTGTGATATTGAACAAAGCCGCCGTCCTGCACCCAATGGAGATTTTGTGGAACGCATCTCCGCCTTTCTGAATTTGGATAAATCAGAACATGAGTTGCTTTTGGATCTGGCTGCAAAATCACGCAATACAGTATCTGCTGATTTGCCAGACTATATCATGGAAAAAGATATTGTTCGGGCAGCCTTGCGTGTGGCAAAAGAAGTAGACGCTACCGATGAAGAATGGCAGACATTTATGAAAATGCTAAAGGAGCGTAAACGATAGGGGGGAGAGCTTTGTCAATTCCACAAATCCGTACAGAAGCAATCGAGGCGGTAGGGCGAAAAATCCTGATGGAATATGATCCCTCTCTGCTATCCGGGCAACCATGCCCTGTGCCAATCGAAACCATTATCGAGACAAAGTTTGATCTAATCCTGGAGTTTCATACACTAAGAAAAAACCCCAAGATATTAGGGGAAACAATTTTCGATGACGGTGCCGTTGTTTTATATGACCAGATACAGAGACAGTATCGAATGATTGCAGTAAGAGCCGGTACAATCTTAATTGATGAACGGCTTTGTGATCCGTCAAAATTAGGGCGGCTCCGTTTTACCTGTGCCCATGAGCTGGCTCATTGGGTACTACATAAGAAGTTGTACTCCGGTACTGGAGATGTTGCTGCTTATAACGGAAATGTTTCTTCCGACGAAAGTCATGGCATAATTGAGCGTCAGGCGGATACTCTGGCCTCTGCTCTGCTGATGCCTTTACCGCAGATCAAAAAATGTTTTTACCGGCTTAGAATAGGCCGGACAGATGAACAGCTCATTGCTGAAATGGCAAATATTTTTGAGGTTTCCAAGCAAGCAATGCAGATTCGTCTAAAATCCAGGAACCTGATATAACCAAAGGGGGGAATAGAGGGAGGCACTGCCCTCTCTCACTCTCCTCTGCTATGCTATTTTGTACCTAATATGTTCGCAATATTGCGAACAAGGAGGGATGTTCTATGAGAAAAGAAAGTACAACAATCCAAAAATGTAACAGCAGGCTAACAGCTTTGGGGCTTAACAGCGACGCTGCGTTTCATAGAAGTAAGCTGATTCTAAAGATTTACCGTGATGTAGTCTGGGTTCTGAGTGAACGGGCAGAAGAATTACAAGAAACTGCTTGGATTATGGGAGAACAAGATATAGAATCTGGCCTCTGCTATCTTGAAAATTTTGCACCAGATATTGAACTGCAAGCCTTTGAAGAAAAAGTTTGCTGCCTTGTTCAAAATCAAATGCTGGTCAATATTATTGACCGTGCACTCCTTCGTCTGAAACGGTATCCGGATCGAGGAGAACTTTACTATGAAATTTTGACTAAGCAATTCATCTATCGGTTCAACAGCACAGAGAAAGAATTGCTGGAAGAACTAAATATAGAGCGCAGTGTCTTTTATGACCGAAAACGAGAAGCCATCTATTTATTTTCTGTTTGCTTGTTTGGATATTCTATTCCAGAAGTCCTGGAGGAGCTGCCCCGACTAAATCCCGACTAAATCCCGACAAATCCCCGACCTAATCCCTACTCCCTTCCGACTTCCGACCTGCTATACTTGGTATAGTGGCAGGAATGCACTAAATTGAATACTTTTCTACATAAGGCCCGGCATTAACCGGGCTTTTTTCATTCCTGCTGCAATATGGCGGCAGGAACATGGCTGGAGGTGAAAACACTTCCGGCCTTTTTCTTTGCCCGGTATTAGGAGGCCGGTATGCGCTGGGAGGCGTACATAGCAAAATATCCATGACACCGTTCAAATTCGCTGACTACCAAGAATTTGAACGGAGGAAAGGATATGACGAGAGTATTCATTTGGAAAAATAACAGCCCACAGGAATGGGAGGAAATCAGTTTTTCAGCGTTCAGTAAGGCACGCCGCAATGGTTGCTTTACTGGGCGCTTTTTTGTTGAAACAGTCAAAATGTTCCGTGATGAAGATGACCGCATTATCATGGAATGTTCTCGCAAAGATTTTGAAAAATACCAACAGGAGGACCGCCACAGCCGCTATCTCCAGGAACATGAGAAAAGTCGCTCTATATTCCCAGCTTCTCATGTGGGAGATCGTGACGGCACAGAGGAAGGTTATCAGGATACAGATTTGTTTGTGGATGAATCTGTTGATACTGCGGAACAAGCAATTTGTAATCTTCTTATGGCCGATCTGCACCGTGCTTTGCAGCAGCTGAGTCAGAAAGAACGCTCTTTTATCTTGGATTATTACGGCATGGAAAAGCCAAGTACACTGCAATTAGCCAAAAGATATGGCATTAGTCAGCCCGCAGCTCATAAGCGTCTGAAAAAAATTGAAGAAAAAATAAAAAAGTTGGTTATAGATTTCTAAAAAAAGTGGCAGTAGCAAGTGAGAGGGAAATCCTTTCACTTGCACCTTGACAACCTCATATACGAATCATTAAGTTTGATCCTCTTTGGGCGTAATAGCCGCTACATCAGCGGTATATTTTCTGAGAGCTGCCACTCACATAACAGGCCAACCCATTTTTGCTGTATAGATGAGTTTGCGGTTTATCAGAAATATATCAGGCTGGAATACATCGGATGGCATCCGGTCATGGCATAACAAGGAGGAAAGCTCTCTTACAGCCATAGTCCGAGCGTGATAACAACCGTCGCAGGCCATGGGTAAGACCAAACGAAGTGGAGGTGAAATTCCTGAGAAGCAGGCCAGCCACCTGCGGCTTAATGATTACCCAAATCCCTGGGGTGTCGTGGACAAGTAAGGGATAAAACAGGCGCTAAATTGAAGGAGACTCTGTAATTTGCAGAGCCTCCTTCTTACATAATCAAATCTCAAAACATAGGAGGATGAACATGAAAGAAGATTGGATTTATAAGCGTGGGGATTTATATTATGCCAATTTGAACCCTTATTTTGGATCAGAGCAAGGCGGCACCCGTCCTGTCCTGGTTCTTCAAAACAATGTGGGGAATTTTTTCTGCCCCACCTTGATCGTAGCTCCGCTCACCAGTAAATGGATTAAGAAAAAGGAGCTGCCCACACACTATGCACTGGAGAGCGTTCCAGAGCTTGGACTGAAATCTGTTGTTCTGCTGGAGCAAATTAAAACGATTGATAAAAGGCGTGTTTTATCGTACATTGGGCGCGTATCTCGCGAAGAAATGAGAGCGATTGATGATGCTCTGCAAGTTAGTTTAGATATTCATATTCCGGAGGAAATGGAGGCTCCGTAAGGCCACTTACCGGATAAAGGAGGCGTTTTTATGTTTGAAGCAAGAATTGCGGAATTGAACCGCTTTAATGAACAAAATCCTGTCAGCTATGACAAAAGAACCTATACGGTCGATGAGATTCAGGACATTCTGGGTATCAGTCGTCCCACAGCATATAATCTGGTAAAACAAGGTGTATTCCACAGCGTCAGAGTCGGCGGTCATATCCGCATTTCCAAAAAGAGCTTTGATGACTGGCTGGATCACACAGATGAATGATTTGTCAAGGATGCCGATCTCCAAATCGACATCCTTAACTTTTTTTCTGCTTTCTCTTACAATGAGGCCATAGCAAGAAAAACTTTATAGAGGAGGCAAAAGCCATGCAGAAACAAAGAGTAAAGACCAGTATGTCTGTACCAGAGATGGGCAAAATGCTTGGGCTTGGTAAAGTAGAATCCTACTGGTTGGTTAAAAAGAACTATTTCAAAACAATTCAAGTGGCCGGACGAATGAGAGTTATGCTGGATAGCTTTGAAGATTGGTATGCCGGCCAGTTCCACTATAAAAAAGTGGATGGTACACCGCCCGGAGAGAAATGGAGGCATACTACGATGTCAGTTCCGGAAATAGCGGATCTTTTGGGGCTGAAATCTGGCACAGCTTATGACCTTGTTAAAAGGGGCTATTTTGAGACGACCTTGATTGATCGAAGAATTCGTATCATTACCAGCAGTTTTGAAGCCTGGTATCAAAAGCAAACTCATTATGTGAAAATCTCAGAAAGGAGCAATGAAAATGGCATCTATCGTGAAGCGTAAAAGCAAATATTCTGTGGTGTATGATTACACAGATGAAAACGGAAAGCGCAGACAGCGTTGGGAAACCTTCAGCACAAATGCAGAAGCAAAAAAACGAAAAAAGCAAATTGAGTATGAGCAGGACTCTGGAACCTTCTTTATTCCTACGGCAAAGACCCTGAACGATCTGCTCGATGAATATATGTCCATCTATGGTGTAAATACCTGGGCAATGTCAACATATGAAAGCCGCCGTGGTCTGGCGAGAAACTACATAACTCCTATTATCGGAGATATGTTACTATCCGACATCACTCCAAGGATGATGGATAAGTATTACCGCGATCTGCTCTCTGTGAAAACGGTAAGCGTCAACAACCGCAAACCCACAAGCGAATATCTGACCCCGCATACAGTAAGAGAAATTCACAAGCTACTTCGCAGTGCCTTTAATCAGGCGGTGCGTTGGGAACTAATCAGCCGTAACCCTGTCCTGAATGCGACACTTCCCAAAGAAGAACATAAAGAACGGGATATATGGACTGCCGAAACTCTGAGCAAGGCTATGGAAGTCTGTGATGATCCTATCCTCTCCCTTGCCTTAAATCTGGCGTTCTCCTGCTCTTTACGCATTGGCGAAATGCTGGGCCTTACCTGGGACTGCATTGATATTGCACCACAGAGCATAGAAAATGGTTCAGCTTATATATTCGTCAACAAAGAGCTGCAACGGGTTACACGAGGTGCATTGGACGATTTGAGCGACAAAGGTGTTATTAAGAAGTTTCCACCTTGCATAGCCAGTACCCATACTGCTCTGGTCCTGAAAGAGCCTAAAACCAAAACCAGTATTCGCCGTGTGTACCTGCCGAAAACAGTTGCCTATATGCTGGTAGAGAGAAAAAAAGAAATCGACGAGCTGATGGATCTGTTTGGAGACGAATACATCGACAATAACCTGGTCTTTTGCTCCAGCAATGGCCGTCCGATGGAAAGTCAGGTGATTAACCGTGCTTTCAATAAACTTATCAAAGAAAACGGACTGCCTCATGTTGTGTTCCATTCTCTCCGCCACTCCAGCATCACCTACAAGCTGAAACTCAATGGCGGCGATATGAAATCAGTCCAGGGCGACTCCGGTCATGCTCAGGTTAAAATGGTTGCGGATGTCTATTCTCACATCATCGACGAGGATCGGTGCATAAACGCTCAGCGATTGGAGGAAGCATTTTATTCCTCTAAGACTCCTGATCCCGTTGAAGATACAGAGCCTAAAACTGCGGATACTGCCGTCACTGAAAGTGATGAAAGTGATGCAGTGAAGATACTGGAACTGCTTAAAAATCCCGAAACTGCCGCACTGCTCAAGCAGCTGGCAAAGGCTTTATAAAGTCCCCCCTCAGAAGAACGCCTCTCACTTTGTGAGAGGTTTTCTTCGTTTGAACCACTTTGCACAGTGACCAAACACTTTTTTTGTTAGCAAGGTTCTGAAGGCATTTTTGAGCGATGTTAGCAAATTCGCGATTTTGTTTGCAACTTCCTCTAATTTCTGCTAACAAATGTTTGCAAGTTCCTTTGGTAAAAATCGAACCTCTGACTTACCGCCTTTCTTAGCAAAAGGCCAAATCTCGTTAGCAAATGTTAGCAAACCAAGGTTTTTTGCAAAAAAGCCACAAAAGCCGCAGAAATAAGAAAAGCCGAAAACCCTGATAAATCAAAGGTTTTCGGCGTGTTTGCTGGCGTCCCTGGCGGGATTCGAACCCACGGCCTTTCGCTTAGGAGGCGAACGCTCTATCCTGCTGAGCTACAGAGACATCTATTCAATTAAAATTGGTAACGATCACTTTTCATCGTAAGGCGGCCGGTAGAGCATAACCTTAGGAGAGCGTTGTTATATCCATTTAACTACGGAGACATATTACTTGTTAATATGTCGACAAAGATCGAGATAACAACGCAAAGGAAACGTTGTTCATACTAGCTTATGATAACACTTTTTCTCGTAAATTTCAATCTAATTTTGAACTTTCTTAGCAGCCCTTTCAATAGGAATTTACTTGTTGTCAATCTGCTGCATTTTGTTCTTTTTTTTATACAGACAGAACGATTTTTCGGGTGTAATCTGAAAGCGAAAGGAGGAAATTTTGTCGAATGGTGTTGGGAAAGTTGTAACCTCATGTAGTTTGTGAGAGGAGAACAAAATGAAAAAGAAAACATTAATGAAAAAAGCGAGCGTATTTGCAATGCTCAGCGTATTGACGATGACGATGTTTGTACAACCTGCATTTGCAGCGGGAACATATGCAGTTGATGATGGGGGAAATCTTCTCCCGGTATCTTCGGAGCGTGCCTTAGCTTGTGACCGAATGAAAGAAATGTCGCAAGTAGAGTGGACTTTATCTGGAGCGCTACGCTATTGCTATGCCCAATCAGGAGGCAAGCTGACAGAGGAATCTCAAATAACCATCTACAAGTATTGGGATAATAAGCTGGCAAATGAGGTGATACCACGTAAAGGGATACCATACACACAGGTCGACAGAGAACATAGTTTTCCAAATGGATTTACATTGACCAAAGGAACTAAAACTCTGCAAATAGGAGATAAACTCTTTTGCTCTATATGGGGAACTGACTGCTCGTCTTCTATTGACTTCGCTTGGAGAAAGGGAACCGGTAACTTAAACAGCAGTAATTTCCTTAAACGCAAGAAAAGCGATGGTTCTTATGAACTTTATAGAACGCGAAATCTGTTTAATGACGGTCTGATTAACAGCAAAGAGGATGGCGAAGACGATTATCTCATGCTGGTAGGAAAGTATGGAGGCTATTACACGGATCGATTAAAGGCAAGCACTACCAAAGAAATCGTTGAAGGACTCTCTGCACCGGGGAATTATGAGACTGGTGAAGATATTTACAGCAAAGTCTATGCTGATATGAAACCTGGAGATGCATTGTTAAGAAGAACTTCAACATTCGGACATGCACGGCTTGTTACCGGAGTCAAGATTGTTTATACTGATGCTGCTAAGACACAAATTGATCCTTACCAAAGCTACGTTACATGTATTGAACAGGCTGGATTTAGACAAGGAGATGGAAACTGGAAGACATCATGGATGCCAAATGATGAAGACAATGGAAAATATACGGGGAAGTATAGTTTTGCACAACTAAGTGGAGAAAGCAACAGCTACAATTTGGCGGGAAACCTAATAAAAGCTTATTATGTGCCAATTAAGCTGAAAGCTTTTACTGATTAAGTTTTGCAACGTGATCTTAAATACGGCTGGGGCATTCTACCCCGGCCTTTTTGATTGTAGGAGTTTATATCGCCATAGTACTACAGATGAGGACGTAATTTACTAATAGATGAGAACTGGAAAATAGGAGAATCTTCATAGAGTTTAATTTGTTAAACTAACGCTTGACAAAATGAGTTTACTATAGTAAAATAATTATGAGGCAAAGCGCGAGCCTCATAAATTTTAACTCTTATTTTTACTATAGTAAACTAGAGACGCAAAAAAACTCAATAATCAAAAGGAGGTAATAAAATGGCATATTTAACAATTCCAGAATTAACATCTACACAAAAGCAGGCAATGAAAAGTTTAATGGATGCGTATTTTGCACAGAAGAATATCTTTGAATACAGAGGTGATATCAGAAGAGAGAGCTACGCATATACGAGCAAGCTTGCCACTGGCAGTTCCACCATCGAAGGTTGTATGAATACAGCAGGAGATTATCTTCTCAACTGCGGCGTATTTGCACAGATGATTTGGATGGGCAGAAACATTTCAGATTTTACCAATCACATGACAACACCTGTTACATCTATCACAAAGGCCTTTGATTGGGGATACTATTTTGACTTCCTAGGTTCACAGAATGCATACAAGGTAATGAAGGACTCTACGACGTACTATGGTGCAAATACTTATAAGATCAGCTCCAGTTCAAAACCAATCTTCATTACTTTTGATAATGCATCAGCCATGGCCGATGAACTTCATAGAAAGGGCTATGAAATTCCATATGGACAGGCAGACATAGGCGATCTTGTCTTCTATAGAGCAGACTCTATTACAGATGGAGATACGGACGAACTAGAAGCGACCAATTTTAGAAACATCACCCATGTAGGTGTGGTGTACAATGTAAATTCTGATGGTACTTTGACCATTATGGAATGTACCAATGCCTATACGGCAAACATTGGTAAATGTGGTATTTCTACAGCGAGCGGTGTTACTACATTTGGACTTGTGAGGGGTTCCAACTTAAACTACCGAGTCGAAATGTGCGCTAGGCATCCATCTGCCTATGGAGATGGCGGCAACGTTCCAACAAAATTCACACCATATAGACGAGGATAACATCAAAAAGGCCTGTAATATTGCAGGCCTTTTTCCGTTCATTTAAGTTTTCTGACAGCGTCTTTATTTGCCTTCAACAGTTCAAGCAATACTTGCGCTTCTTGCTCCGTACAGTCTGATAAGATGTTCTTTATCTCGCTTTCAATAACCAGATTGGAGTGCCTGGAATCAAAGACCAGAAAGTCTATGGAGATATGTAGCTCACTGGCGATATTTGTAAGTGCCTGCAGACTGACACCTGTGCTGGCATTTTCGATTGCACTGATATGGGTAATCGATAAGTCTGTTTTTTCTGCTAGCACTTCTTGTGTAATGCGTGCGTTTAATCTTGCGTCTCTGATTTTTTCTCCAACTGCCATGTAGTCTATTTTCATAAATTCCGTTCCCCTTTATTCACCTTTTTCCCTATTGTATCTTCTCAGACAATACATTATAATAAACTAATACAGGAATAACTATCGTATGACAGGATAAAGCGCAGAATAAAAGACAGTAAAAACCATCTGCCAATGGAGGAAGTCCTTCATGTGCAGATGGCTTTAAGGTTATTGCTATTTAAAGTTGATTTCATTGAACTGGTCTATGAGCTTCTGATCGGAGTCATTAGGGAAGACCAGGATAATGCCGTCTTTGTGAGCAGCTGCCTTGATGGTTCCCTCACCTTTTACGATATCCTTGTATTCTTTAGAATCCTCTTTGAACTCATAGAGCTCTACGCTACCATCATTATATTCTTTGCCGTCTTTTGCACCGATGGTGTTGTACATTGTCTTTTCACCATCTTTTAAATCAAGATGTTTAGCGACTGCATCGATATTTTTATCAATTGATACAGTTTCCGCATTCTCCTTGTTGTTGTCGTCCTTACCATCGTTTGCGTTTGAATCATTGCCGCAGGCGAACAGGCCGAGACAGAGCAATAATGAAAGTAAAATAACTGTTATTCTTTTCATTTTTAATTCTCCTTTCTTCGTATCACCTATTCTTCCCATTAAATCAAAAAATATGACATAACAAGAAAAATTTACTATGATAAGAATAAGGAGCAAAAAGTGTTACGCTGCATTATCTTCAGCAGCGTAGTCCGCCAGCTGAACGGTCAGCGTTTTTTTGTATAGGCGTTGATGATTTTCGAACTTGAGAGTAATCTTAATCTTCCTGCCAGCCTCACTTGCGCTGGCATAAGAATAGATGTATAGCGGCAGACGACCGTTTTCATCTTCATCGCCCCATTCAATTTCGATATAATCATCGTTGTAATAAGCAATGATATCATCAGACGTGCCTGAAGTGCTTACATAGACGATGGCAGTTTCATCAGGCCGCAGATCAAAATTGTTTTTTGATAAGGTGATCTTGCCATTAAAATTGATTTTGCCGTATTTGACGGTGCTGTAATAGCTGTTGTATTTTGATGCCTTGGCGATCGCCTTGACTTTGTAATAATAGCCAGTTTTGTTTTTAACAGTCTTATCATTATAATAGGTTTTGGTAGTGCTGGCAATTTTCTTGTAGCTGCCATACTTGGATGTAGAACGATAAAGATTGTATCTTACCGCTTTACTGCGCTTGCTCCAAGAAACTTTTATGTAATTGGCGCCGACCGACTTCAGAGACAACGTCGGCTTACTGATGCGCGAATATTTTTTTACAGGTTTCTTCTGATTGGATGATCCTGAATAAGGACAGACCCCATTAGGATGTAAATGAGCGGGGTGGCCGCCACAATGGTAATGATAATAGCCTAATCCGCTGACATTCTTATTGTCTCGATGTCCGCCGCTGCTGTCAGTTCGCCCACTGTGAGCAAAGCTGAAGGCTGTACAGGACATGACTAAAATAAGTAAGATACTGATGACTCTTGCCGCTTTTTTCTTCATAAACGTAAATCCTTTCAAAACAGTAAATATTGCAAATAATATATTTATCATAACATATAACGCAAAAAATCGGTACAATTGATGCTATTTACATACAAAATGAAGTAAATTTTAAACATGGTTATTATTTTTTGTTAAAAATATAGATATTGATGTTATAATATTTCCAGCATCTGTTGCAGCGATTACTGCGAAGAACCCCATTGAATCATGACGTACGATTATATTTATAGAGGAATCGTCATGCTGTTAGAGTTTTACAAACGATAGCTTTGCCGAAAGGAAGTAGGGAAAAATATGTGTAACGAAATTATTTTGAGGAATATGACTGCAATCTATATCAGTCGAACTGGAGAAATGCTGATGCTCTACCGAATCGGGTCCAGGGTTGTAGAACCGTCGTGGTGCGGAATAGGCGGGCACTTTGAACAAGAGGAATTGAATGCCCCCCGGACATGTATGCTTCGCGAGTTGGGAGAAGAAATCGGGTTGAGAGAGGGGGCATTAGAGAACTTGCGGCTGCGATATGTGACTTTGAGACTGAAAAATGGTGAAATACGGCAGAACTACTACTATTTTGCTGACTTGAAACCAGAAGAGGAAGTCAATTTGATATCCGATGAAGGCAGGGTAGAATGGATTCCGTATGATAGGGTACTGGATAGAAAGATGCCCCTGACAGCAAAATTTATGCTGGAGCATTATATGAACATCGGGCGGTTTACCGATGCATTATATAGTGGCACGACGACAGAGAGCGGAATGGTATTCACAGAACTGCGGGATTTTTAGGAGGATATATATTAGTGGGAGGACTTATTGTGCTGAAAATTCTATACGTAGAGATCAGTATTATTGGAATCGTGATTCTTTTGGCAATCAGGTTTTACCTTCGTAAAAGAGAATATACGAAAGACCTGGACAAACGCACTTTTAAGTGGCTCATCTGGTCAGATATTCTGATATTGATTTTTGATGCAATCACTTGGGTAATGGATGGTTTGGAGTTTTCATGCTCGGAAGAGCTGTTTTTGGTCAGCATGATGATCTATTACTGCCTGGTGCCGCTGCCGTCATTATTTTGGCTGCTCTATACAGATGTAAAACTGCATGCTGACCAACAGCGATTGAAAAGACTTTTGATTTTGTATAGCATTCCATGCGTTATCAGTACGATTTTGGTCTTGACCACCTTGAAGACAGGTTGGATTTTTACTATTGGATCAGACGGAGTATATTACAGAGGTCCCTATATGGTCGTAATCATACTTCTGACTTACGTTTATCTTGGCGGTGCCCTCGCCATGGCTATCAGGGAAAGATGCAGGGAAAAGAATCCGGATCGCATCAAAGTCTGCAGATACTTGATTTTCTTTCCCATCCCGACGATTATCCTGAGTTTTGTACAGGTGGAACTGTACGGGGTGACCTTGATCTGGATTTGCATGGCCGTATCGCTGCTGATTATCTTTCTCAATGTGCAGAGTGAGCAGATCAGCAAAGATACGCTGACAGGACTTTTGAACAGGGGGTATCTGGATTCCTATTTGGATAGGATTCTGACGACATCAAAAGGAAAACCGGAGGTGAGAGCAAAGTATTTTGCGATGATTGTCGACATGGACGACTTTAAGCAGGTCAACGATACTTTTGGCCACGTGGAGGGCGATAAACTTCTTGTTGCTGCAGCTAATTTGCTCAAACAGTCCTGTCGGCTTGACGATGTGGTTACCCGTATGGGCGGAGATGAATTTTTTATTATCGGACAGCGGGACAACCGGGATGAGGTACGTTGCCTGAGAGACGAAATTCTTGATAATGTCAGACTGTACAATGAGAGAAGCAATGAACCATATAGCATGTGCATGAGCCTGGGATTTGCTATGCTGGATAAACAAATCAAGCGGCCCGATCAGTTTATTACGGCGGCAGATATCAATATGTATAGAAATAAAGAGAAAAAGAAGGCGAACAATTAGCGAGATTCTTCATATTGTATGGTATGGAGGATTGCACATATGAAAGAAATCATCGTAAGCGGATATGCTTACCCGTCAATTAATCCGGCAGTGTTAGAAGCCTGGCTGCCTGATTTGACTTTTTTAAATACATTCAGTTATGGAATTACGGCGGAAGGCGGCGTGGTCGATCTTAACGATCAAAGTCTGATAGATGCAGCCAATGGGGCAGGGGTGAAGCCTTTGATGGTGTTGACACCTATGGACGAAATGGGTATGTTTAATGATGTCATCGCCTCCGCACTATTGGAAAATCCCGCAGCGAGAACGACGCTGATTTACAACATCTTGTCGACGATACAGAGAAAAGGGCTGGCTGGAGTTGATTTTGATTTTGAGTACATACCCGAAAAAAACAGGGGCCAGTATGTGGATCTGGTTCGGGAAGCGAGAGCTATTTTAGGACCGCAGGGTTATACGGTGACAGTCGCTTTGGCACCAAAGACCTCAGCGGATCAGGCAGGCGTGTTGTATCAGGGGCACGATTATGCCGGCATGGGTGCAGTGGCTGACTATGTGCTGCTGATGACCTATGAGTGGGGTTACACCTACGGCCCGCCGATGGCAGTATCGCCGATTAATCAAGTCCGCAGAGTGCTGGACTATGGCGTTTCAGAAATCCCGAGGGAAAAGATTTTGATGGGAATGCCTAATTATGGCTACGACTGGATGCTGCCATTTGTGCAAGGTGAATCGAGGGCCGAGAAAATTTCCAGTGAAGAGGCTTTCCGCCGTGCGGCACAGTATGGGGCGACCATAGAATACGATCAGGTAGCGCAGGCTCCGCACTATACCTACGTTGATGAGCAGGGAAGGGAGCATGTGGTTTGGTTTGAAGACGAGCGCAGTATTCGGGCAAAGCTGGCTTTAGTAGAAGAATACGATCTGGCGGGAGTTGCTTATTGGAATATCATGGACTATTTTCCCGCAAACGCACAGGTACTCAACGAAATGTATACAGTGCGGAAATTATAAACTAAGAGTAAAAGCAAAGGCCATGTAGTGATACATCGGCTTTTGTCTTATTTGACATCAAGTCTCACTTTAATATACATTTTTTTCTATTTATTACATTTTTTAGATTGACATGTTAACTCTTGGATAGTATTCTTTATTTATAGAGACGAAGGGGGACACTTATGATGGGGATTAGAAAAACAAAACTGGAGAATTATGTAAATCAATTCATACCTATACAAAAATGTTCCACGGTATTTCTAGATGTTTCACAAAGTTATTGACATCCATGACCATTGATGCTAAAATCGGAGTAAAAATAGAATATGATTTGTTTTATTTCATATATTAATTTGGAACGTACTCCGGTGTCCTTCGGGCCCGGAGTCTTTATATTATTGGAGACGAAATCAAATGACAGAGAAAAAATATATGACCTATGACGAAATGATTGCCCTCTTGCAGTCCCGGAATGTCTGTATTAACACACCAGATGAAAAAAGAAGATCAAAAATGATCCTTCAACGAGAAGGGTATTACAACGTCATAAACGGATATAAGGCACCTTTTTTGACTTCGGATTCATCAGAAATCTACAGGTCTGGAACTACAGTTGGTGAGATTTTTGCGGTATATGACTTTGATCGCACAATTAGAGAAATATTTTTAAGGAGTATGCTTCGTGTCGAAACTAATATTAAAACTCTGATTTCAGATTGCATTTCATCTAAATACGGATATAATAACTATCTTTTGTATTATAATTTTGATACCAATACAAAAGATGCCAACGAAAAAATAACCAAACTTTTTTCAAGTATACAAAGCCAAATTGCATCTCATTCTTTAGACCCTAATATCGCTCATTATCTGAAAAATCATGGGTATATCCCGATGTGGGTATTGAACAGTATATTGTCCTTTGGTACCATGAGTAAGTTCTATAGCCTTATGAAGCAACAAGACAGACAATTTGTTTCGCGATTCTTTAAAATACAGGATAATACGTTAACAAACTTTCTAAACTATCTTTCTGTAATACGCAATTTTTGCGCCCATGGAAACCGTCTATACTGTTTTACCTCAAAAAGACCCTTAGCGGATACTGTGATACATAAGAATCTCTCTATTCCGCTTGATAATGGTCACTATTTAAATGGTAAAAATGATTTGTTTTCTGCTGTGATTATTCTGCGATATCTTTTATCTAGCATAGAGTTCAATTATTTTATATCTGGGCTGAATGGATCCATTAATAAATTATCTTCAAAGCTTAAAACCATATCTATAGACGATATTCTAGAAATAATGGGCTTTCCTCAGAATTGGAAAAATATAAAGAGCAAAGATGTTTTAGTGCCTTAATTCTGTCATTCGGATTCGTAATAAATAGAAGCGTTTAGAATGTTTTTTTCGATTTCATAATTACATTGATTTATAGAAATAAGACAAGGAGCAGAGGTTTTCTGCTCCTGTTTCAGTAAACTTCAAAGTAATAATCAAAATCAAACTCTTCCGGTTCACGAAAGGCGTTATTGATCAAAATAGAGAAGTCAAATCTATCCATGTTGATGTTATGCTGAATCTGCTGGCGCTTGGAGAGCGGCTCGATTTTGTCGATATCGCAGCCTGCACAGTAGAAAGCCAGCTCGTACTTCAGATTGTTGAGGCGAAATTCTATCATCTTGGGAGTCACATGGTATTTGCCGGCCAGCATTGCAATGCTGGCTTTTTCGGCCTTTTCTCTGCCCAGCTCCGTCTCCTTGCGGTGATAGTATTCCACGAAGTCCGGTATGATTACCTGAAAAGGCATGATCAGCTCGGCGGCTCCTTCGTTGGCCTCCCACTCGAAGAAGGGGTTCTGGTTGGGCCGCACTTTTTCGTAGCAGGAAAAGGATTGGGAACGATTTGTCCGATGTCTGAGAAGATGAATATATTCGTGGGCGCAGTCAAAATTTTGCTCATGCTTGCTGCGATGAGCATTCAAAATAATGGTATCCTGCGTCTCCTTCGTTTCCGGATATGCCATCCCTCGCAGGCCAGGCGTCTTAAAGGGAATCTCAGTAACCAAAACGTTAAGACGCTCTCTGCAGATTTCGGGTATAGAAAACCCCCGAACCGTAGAATCGATGTGGAGGCACTCTCTTAAGTCGCCTATATATCGATATAGCTTCGCTTTTGTCCCTTTGTTCTCCATCTTATTTCTTACGCGCTCCTTTTAACACTTCTAGTACCCGCATGATATCATCAGGGTCAATTCCCTCGTCCTGTGCCTGCTTGGCAAAGCTGAGGTAAACGCCGTCCAATTTTGGTGTTTCTGGCTGCGGTTCCGCCATCTCAATGGGGGTGTCGGGATCCAGTTTTCCCAGCAAATCGTTTACCGATAGTCCCATCGCGCTGGCCGCCTTTTTACAGGTTTCCAGAGTGGGCGTGATGGGTTTCCCGTTCTGCGGATGCCGATTCTTCTCCAGCATCGAGATGTAACCCTTGCTGAGGCCGGATTTTTTTGCAAAGTCATCCATGGTCATGTCGTTACTTTTCCTATAGCCCTTGATGTATTCACCCAGTGTCATTGATTCTATCTCCTTTATTGGTGATGTTTACTTTATCATACAATATTATGGGTGAAAAGTCAATGCGAAAGTTTAATAAAGTAAACAAAGACTCTTGACAAAGGTGGTTTAATATAGTAAACTAAGTGTAAGACAAAGGGGAGGAGACGACAAAATGAAATACAAGATAAAGGAAATCAGGCGAGACAAAGAGATGACATTGGGGGAATTGGCAGAAAAGGCGAAGATTGCGCCTCCGCTGCTATCGGCGCTGGAAAATGGCAAGCTGAAATTCGTCACAACAGAGACATTGCTCAATGTGGCAAATGCGCTGGAGACCAGTGTAGACGATTTATTTTGTTTGCAAAGTTTACTATAGTATACAAAGAGGTGATAGGTATGTATTGGTGTAAAGAGTGCAAAAGATCATTGGCGGATCCGCTGATAGCGACAGAGTATGAAATTCACAGAGAAGTGGACGACAGGCAGTATGAAAAATTCGAAATTCCATATTGTCCGGCCTGCGGTCACGAGGTATTCGAGGCAAAACAATGCAGCTGTGGGAAGTGGATAAACTGCCTGGACGATTGGTGCGATGACTGCCTGAGAATCAGAGATAAAGCTGTCATTCACTGCATTGCACAGATCAGGCTGAATACCAAGCTAAAGCTATCCAGCGAAGATACGAGAGATTTGATCCTGAATTACTTTGGAGAAGTCATTTAGCCGGAGGTGATTTGATGAAAAAACCAGAGTCACCTTGTGCAAAATGCACGGAAAGAATGTTGAGATGCCACGGACACTGCGAAAGATACATGGCATTTCAGCGGCAAAACAGAGAATATAACCAACTGGTGGCAGCTGGCACTGGTCAGGAAAACAGGGTGAAATACAGCAAAAGCAGACTGAACAGAATGTACAAATAGAGGAGGGCGATATCATGGGAAAGGCAAAAGAACCATATTGGTCATATGTAAAAACGATTATTAAAGAATATCCGGATTTAAAAAAACAGTTAGCAATACCTTTAGAACAAAGGGTGACATCTTTCATCGGGCTGGATGGCGGCAAAAGCGGTCAGATATCAGATCCCACCCAGGCTTGCGTCATCCACGATCTGCCGCCTAGAGAACAACGTAAATTAGAAGCCATCGAAGGGGCAATCCAGAAGACAAAAATGCAGCATCCGGCGGACGCGGAGCTGAGATTAAAGGTCATCAACCTGGTTTACTGGAAAAAGTCCCATACTATAGAAGGCGCTGCCATGAAGGTGCCCTGTCACAGAAACGTTGCCGGCAGCTGGCAGGGAGAGTTTATCAGATTGGTAGCAGACGAGCTTGATCTGGTCTAGCGATAGAAAGCTATGGAATCGAATGCAGATATCGATCCCATAGCTTTTTTTAAAAAATGAAATATATAATAAGCCATGTGCATCAGACCCCCAAAAACGTGCTAATATGTGTATAGTGGAAAAATGAAGGAAGGAGGATGGAATGCTAGAACAAGTGATATGTGAACATTTGCAGAGCAATGAAGCCCTTGCCGCCAAACTTGCCATTTACGGCGGAAAGCCGGCGGTCTTTGACTACAGAGAACCGGCGGCGGATGATCCCGGTTGGCAGGATGGAGCGCGGTATGGCCGTATCGTATTTTCCCTGCAGATCAGAGACGATCCGACACGGAGCAGATGCGGAAATCTGGTGGTAGACGTTTTGAGCGAGAGCAATACACAGTTGTATAAAGACATGGAACCCATTGTGAGAAATAACCTCGATGGGTATTTTTTTGTCTCCGATGACAAAATCATCTCTCTTAAATGGATACACAGAAGTCCGGGTAGAGAATCAATGGCAGCCGTCTGTGAGGGTGTGACGATGTATTTTCAAGTTTACTGTTATCCGGTGAAAAGACCCTTTGCAGTCAATCCTGCATCTCTGCTCGCCAGTTGGTGCAAAAGTTACGTTGAGAGCACGGGGCAATCAGCCTATTTTCTCGCCGCCAGTGAAACCCTTCCGCCGGTGTTTAAACCGACAGCAGAAAAGCCGGCGTTTTATTGGCGGCTTATAAAGCTTGAACCCTGCGGCTGGATGAAGGATATGCCGGGAGCGGACTTTCGCACAGCAAGCCTGCAGGGCCACGTCATTGTGCCAGGTCAAAGCGAGGAAGAAGCTGAATTGGTGCTGCGGCTGGATCAGGCAATTGAAAAGGCGGAACGAATCATCTGTGACGATTTGTCAATGTTTGTGAGCAAAGACGACAGCGCCGATTTGACGGCAGATTCTATGAGGCAGGGCCAGTTGACAATCAAAGCGGCTTATGGAATTGCTGCGGATAGAACGGCAAGCGAAAAACTACAAAATGTTTCTATCGAAATGAAATAAACAGGAGGAAATGATGACCACAAAAAAAGAGAAGAAAGGGCAGGCGGCGTCAGTCTATACTGTCAGCCAGCTTGCGGCAGCGTCAGACAAATTGTTTGGCACTAGCAAAATCATTGTCAAAGCGGCTCTCAAAACATCTGAAAAGAAAACCTTTACAGAAGATGAGGCTGTAAAAATAGTAAATGCTTTTAGAAAAAAGGAGGTAAAGTAAATGGCACAAATTTTTAAAGAGGGAGAAATGAAGGTAAGACCTGACGTCTATTACCGCTACTCCAACAAAGGAAAGAACGACAATGTGGGCGCAGTAGATGGAATCAACGCCCTGGTCATGCAGGCAGCCTGGGGTCCAATCGGCGAAGTAAAAGCTTTTGTCAAAGCAGCCGATGTCAAAGAGGCTTACGGAGACTGCGACGGAACAAAGATGGCGGAAGCTATGTTTGAAGAAGGTGCAAGCACTATTTATATCTATAGGACAGGCGGCACCGGCGGGGCGAAAGCCAGACTCACTCAAGATGAAAATGTGGTGATGACTGCCAAGTACGAAGGGGATTTCCCAATCAAAGTGAAGGTGCAGAAAATGCCGGGGGATGAGGTCAAGCAGTGCTTTGTGCTTATCGACGACGTAGTGAAGGAGACCTTTGTTTTTGACGCAGTTGGCGACGGAGAAGCATCTGCCTTAGCTGACGCATTGCAGGGCAGCGCTTATATTACCATGGAGGGCGGAAAAACCGGCGCAGTAGCGGAGTTTGAACAAGTCTTAACTGGCGGCAGCGATCCGGCTGTCACAGGAGACGGATATGTGGAAGGCTTCTACGCGCTGGAACCGTACTATTACAATGTCATCTGTTGTGACACTGTAGCTGAGGGAGTACAGAATCTGCTCCACGAATATATCGACGAGGCTGTCAAAGTGGGAAAATTCCCAATTGGCGTTGTCGGGGCAGACACGACCGCGGCTTTCAACGAGAGAAAAACCAAGTCTGCCGGTTTCAATGATGAACAGATCGCCTTTATTGGAAACGCTTATGCGGATCCAGACGGAAATTCCGTACCGTCAGTCATGGCGGTCGCTCGTCTGGCAGGTGCTATCGCGGCGACACCGTCTAACAAGAGCATCGTACATAGAGCCATCAAAGGAGCCGTTGATGTACCAGAGAAATTTACAAATGCGCAGTATGAAGAGGCAATCCTGGCAGGTATGATTTTGTTCTCTAAGAGTTCTGACGGACAGATTTGGTTTGACTCTGGCGTGACAACATTGGTAGCACCAGATGAAAACCAGGATGCAGGCTGGAAGAAATTGAAGAGAACCAAGGTGAGAAATGAACTGATGCACAGACTGGACGTCATCATGGAGAGACTGGTCGGCAAGGTCAACTGCGACGACAACGGCATTGCAGATGTTCTGCAGGCCGGTATGGGGCTGCTGAAGGACATGGCCAGAGAGAAGAAAATTCTGGATGGAGCGACTTTTACATTGGATGCGGAAAATCCTAAGACCAGTGACAGCGCTTGGTTTGTCGTAGAGGCGGACGATATCGACAGCCTGGAAAAAATATATCTGCACTATAGATTCAGCAACATGCCGACGGCATAATAGATAGGAGGAAAGAAAATATGTTAGATCAAAAAACATTAGTAAAAAACATTATGACAGGAAAGGATGGAAAGCTGCTCATCGTCATTGATAACGAATCAGAGGAGCTGCTGGAAATCGACACCTATTCTATCAAAGGCAACTACACCAATCTGGACTATCAGCCGGTAGGTTCCTACCAGAAGTTTGGCGTGCCTTCCGATGTGTCCTACACATTGACATTTACAGAAGCCGTCGTCAGAGACGACGTCATCATGGCACCCCTGCTGGAAGCAGCGGCAGCTGGAAAAAACATCAGTTTCAGCTTTAGAGCGACAGCGCAAAGACCTGACGGCACACCGCAGACCCTTGCCCTGGACGACTGTATTCCAGACGGCGAGTTTGACCTGATGACCTTGACTCCAGGAGAAGTGATCAAGAGAAATCACTCGTACAGAGTCAACTCTGCGCCGACCTGGCTGGACAAATTGGCGGGATTTTAAGGATATGACAATGTGAGAGAGGGGAGCAATCCCCTCTCTCCTTTCTATAACAGAGAAAAAGGAGAGAAAAAATGGAAAACAATACAAATGAAGTAACGAGAGCAGAATTTATCACCCCGATGAATGAACCGAACATGCCGGCAAAGGTGGCGGCAAAGATTGAAAAAGAGGACGAGTATGACCTGGTATCCTCTTTGCTGGCGGCGGCAGAATACCAGCAGACGCCTGACATGACGAAAGAAGTGGAGATCCGCAGAAACGGCCGACTCTATTTTACCGTTCACGTACACCCGGTTTCAGAGGACGATATTTCCCTCGCCCGGAAAAAGGCATCAAAGTATTACGAGAACCCCCAGGGCAAGAAGCTGCCGCGGGTCAGAGGGGAACTGGATTCCAATCTGTTCAATTCCTGGATCATCTACCTTGCCACGGCGGAAGAAGATCGCGAGAAAATCTGGGGTAACAGTGCCATCATGAAAAAATTCAACCTGCTGAAGCCGGTGGAATCCATCAACTATCTTCTGATTGCAGGAGAGAAATCCCAGCTGATCGACTTGATCTTTGATATCAGCAAACTCAGCGATGAAGAAGATGATGAGGAAGCGGAGGCAGAGGACTACGCAAAAAACTAATCAGGATAAGCAGTGTGGCCCAGTGGCTGCATTTCGCTTATCAGAATCATAACAAGGAGCCAGGTGTGCTTCTGGGACTGAGGACAGGAAGTGACCCAGTCACACCTGGTGAAAGATCTTTCATGATGGCATCGGATCTGCTGGCCATAGAAGACGGATTTGTTCCCGTCAAAGTGAGTCACTTTGCTGGGAAGGAAGAAGAATAAGCCAGTTTCAGCTTGTCAGCCAGGGCAGATGCGGATATAATTGAGGTATAGTGAAGTTTGGAGGTATGGCGATGAAACTGATGAAGACAGCGGAAGAGATGATACAATTCTGCGTCGATAACAATACGGGCGTTTATTCTTTTAAAGATCTCAAGCATTTCAAGGTGATAGAGGACTGCCTGCGGACAGAAGAATATGCACTTCTCTGCTTCGAGGGGTCACAGATGGTGGACCGGGCGTTCCATTCGACAAAGGATCGAAGATATTGTCTTGCATTGACGAACATAAGACTGATTATGGGGCAGAGGAGCGGAATGGGTGACGATTTGCAGTTTATTTGGTACAAAGATTTGAACGGCATGGAACTGACAAAAAATTCTATAATGGTCGATGCGGCGAAAAACTGGCCGTGCATACAAATTATAACCGAGGGTGTGCCATATCTGCAGGAAGAGATATCTGACATTATGGAAGAAATCAAACAGAAGAAGGCAACAGCAAAGGCGACAAAGGGGAGTAGCTCTGCGGACGAAATCCGGAAATTCAAAAACCTTCTTGATGACGGGAGTATCACGGAAGAAGAGTTTCAGCGGAAGAAGGAACAGCTGCTGGATGGGGGTGACACCCTGGAACAGCAAGAATCCGGTTCTGAAATTGTCATTGACATCAATCCTGCCGATTACAGGCCTGTCGGTGGTTATGGAGCGGTGTGTGAAAGGGAGGCTGAAATGAATGAAGGCGAAAAAGAAGTCAGTGATAATCGATGGAAAGTCATTCTGTATCCGTTTTGTATCGTAGGAGGGATAATAAGTATACTGGGATTTTTAGTGGCCGCTGGAGCAATTTAACATAAAAGATTTAATCGGCACTTCCTACTGGGAGTGCTTTTAAAATACAAAAAATGAAAGGTTGATTATATGAGGAGGTTCAAATGATGAATAATGTTGTTGTGATTCAGGCTGATAACCGAGGATTTGATAAGACGAAAAAACAGTTAAGTGCATTGACTGCCGAAGCAAGGAACTTGCAGAAGGCAGGTGGCTGTTTCAGCTTGCCAGCCAGGGCAGATGCGAATATAATTGAGGTAGAGCATAATTTGGAGGTAAGGCGATGAAACTGATGAAGACGGCAGAGGAGATGATGCAGTTCTGTGTCGAGAACAATACGGGCGTTTATTCTTTTAAAGACCTCAAGCATTTCAAGGTGATAGAGGATAGCCTGCAGACGGGAGAATATGCACTTCTCTGCTTCGTGGGGTCGCAGATGGTAGATCGGGCTTACAATTCGACAAAGGATCGAAGATGTTGCCTTGCATTGACGAATATAAGACTAATTATGGGCCAGAGGAGCGGAATGGGTGACGATTTGCAGTTTATTTGGTACAAAGATTTGAACGGCATGGAACTGACAAAAAATTCTATAATGGTTGATGCGGCAAAAAACTGGCCGTGCATACAAATTATAACTGAGGGTGTGCCATATCTGCAGGAAGAGATACCTGACATTATGGAAGCAATCAAACAGAAGAAGGCAATAGCAAAGGTGACAAAGAGGAGTAGCTCTGCGGACGAAATCCGGAAGTTCAAGGGTCTTCTTGATGACGGGATTATCACAGAAGAAGAGTTCCTAGGGAAGAAGAAACAGCTGCTGGATGGGGGTGACACCCTGGAACAGCAAGAATCCGGCTCTGAAATTGTCATTGATATTAATCCTGCTGAATACAGATCTGCCGGAGGATTTGGAGTGGTAAGTGAAAATGTGGCAGAGACGAACGTGAAAGCCGCACAGAAGGAAGAAAACGAGAAAGTATCCGGCGTGTATCTTCCTGGATGTATATTTGGTGGTATTGTACTATTTATAGGCTTTATTGCATTTATTAATCTTATCCAATCATAGAATGTTTATTTTTACAATGTAAATACGATGAAATATTAAGCGCTTTCAAATCAGAGGCGCTTTTATAATACAGAAAAATGAAAGGAGGATGTCTTATGAATAATATTGCAATTATCGAGGTTGACAAGCAAGGTCTTAGTGCTGCGAAAAGGAAAATTAGTGATTTAACATCAGAAGTAAAAAAATTACGAAGCGAAACAAAAAAACTGCAAAAGACAAAAGTTGTGGCTCAAGTATTTCTAAATGAAGAGAAATTCAACAAATCATTTGCTAAAACTGAAAAGTTGCTAAAACAGTTGACCACATCAAAATTTGAAGTGACAGTTTTAACAAATGATGTAAAGTTGCAAAAAGTACATTCTACAATTAAAGAATTAAGTGGAAAAAAACATATGGTTCATATTGGAATTGATACAAGTGGAGCTTTTTCCGAACTTAACCATTTGAAGGGGCAATTGCAATCGTTAATATTAAAAAAATGGAACTTGACTATATTTAATTCTGGTACAAATAAAAAGAACATTCCATGGGGATATGCAGTCGGAACAGCAAATGCAGTTCAACCACGTATAAAACAAGAGCCCCCCGTTGATACATTGTCTGATGTTATAGGATCCACTGCTGATATTTTGACATTTTATACAGCAGCAGATCTCATATTTGACAAGATTACTGGAAAATCCAAGAAAAATGCTAGAAATGTTCACCTTATGAACAAGCTGCTAACAAAAGTAGGCTCGAGCATAACTAAAAGCGGTAAATTTGGTCTTGCAGCCGGATCGATAGGCTTAAAAGCGCTTAGTGCAGGAACGGTTGCTGGTGGACTTGCAACGGCTGCAGGAACTATTGATGGAGGCTATCATTTGTATAAAGGAATTACTGCAAATAACGACTATGACAGAAGTTATGAAACTGCTAAGGGAAGTACTATTTTAGGAAGTACCATAACAGGTGTTGCAGCTGGTTCCATCTTCGGTATTCCAGGGATTTTAGTTGGCGGCGGCATTGGTTATATCGCAGGTAAAGCAGCCAGCAGCCCCATCGCCAACGCATTCACTGGGGGAAAGGTAGGTGCAATGAAAGATGCCGCAGTATCACCAAATGCGGCAAAGCGGCTGGAGGAGTTGCGCGAGAAACAAGCTGAACTGGCAAAGTCTACACTAGATGAAAAGTTTGGTTCCATTACCTTATCTGCTGAACAGGTGGCGAAGGCAACCGAGAATTTGTTCAATCCGACGCAAACTGCCAGAATCTATAATGCAGAAGTGGCAGCATCGCAGCTAAATGAAGCTTTTGGTGCTTTGCAGCAAAGCAATAGCAATTTAAGAAAAGATATTTGGATTGCATCAACAGAAGGTCAGCTTAGCTCACAGAAAATCACTGATTTAAAAACGTCTGCGAGCACATTTGGAACAGATGCCCGAACGACATTAAAAGAAAAGCAATATGCTGACAAAGAAGCGGTTTTAGCTGTAATGGGAAATGCTGATGAGAGCGAAGGCGTTCTAAAGTCAATAGATAACCGTTACAAGAGTCAACAGACAAAACTTAACAAAATGGAGACAAAACTAAATACCGTAATAAATAATGCTGCAGCAGACGGAAAAATAAGTGAAAAGGAACAAAGTAAAATTGACGATGTGATGACAGAGATAGACTCTTTGATAAAAAATAATAATGGTGACGAATTTAAAGCCAGCTTGGAAAAAATGGATTTAGATATAAAAGGAGATATTAATTGGGATTCATTTAGGGCAATTATAGAATCTGGCAAATTGAGTGCTGATCAGAAAGTGGATAGCCTGGAAACCGCATACAGCAATATTGCATCTTCTGTAACCGACAGCGAGAAAAAAACCTTGCTTTGGGGAGAAAATGATAAAGGTGATAAGGCGGGGCTTTACTATCAAGAATCTGGTATGTATCTCGATGTGATTAATAGCGCAACGGAAGGTTTTATGGAGCGATTTGCGGGTAATTTCGATTATTTTTCTGAATCTATTGATAAAATTATGCAAGGCGGTTTAAATGATGATGCGAGAAAGCAAATTAGCAGCTTGTATGAAGATGATGGAGCAAAAAAAGCTTTAGGAGAGCTTACGGATGGCCTAAGCGGCAGCGCTCAAGAACTTTTACAGATTGCACAGGTGTATGAAGATGCTACTGGTGAGGTGCCTAAAAAAATTCAGGAGGCTCTGAAACAATTAGATTTCTATAATTATGTAGCGGATGATAAAGCACACGTTTGGCTGAAAGAAAATGGTGGCAAGAATGCAAATAAAGAATTCAACTTAGATGACTATATGTACATGGGACAACCCTCTCTGCAGTCAATGCCCCAGACAGTACCTCAAACAATACCGCAGGATGGTTTTGCTTATTCCTCAGGATTACCGCAGGCACCGCAGGTCACTTTGGACGGAAAGTCAATCATAGAGGGGCAGTCATCAATTACAGCAGCGGATTTCGGAATACCGCCATTTATCACTACGACGGTAGATGTGTACGTAAAAGAGAATAGGATTATCGGTGATCCGCCAAAAGGTGCCGGAGGCGTAGGCAGTACGATTGCTTCCGCAGGATATACACTTATGGAGGGGGCAAAAAAAGTTCTTAAGAAATTAAACGGTTTCCGCGGCGGCATCATTGGCGGCAACATCCCTGGTTATGCCGAAGGCGGATATGTCCAAGGCGGCGCGCAATTGATTACTGTCGCCGAGGAAGGCACGCCAGAGGCGATCATTCCGCTAGGCAAACATCGCAGGAAACGAGCCATAGAATTGTTCGGCCAGGTAGGAAGCTACTTGCAGGCTCCGGGTTTCGCTCCGAAGGGTTTTGCTGCTGGCGGCATTGTCGGCGGTTCTATTAGCGGCGGTTTTGGCGGCGGTATGCCGACTGTCGTAGAAGTCGGCGGCGTGGAGATCAAAGTCGAAGCGAAGGACGGTCAGAATTTGGTGGAAACCATCAGAGAAAACAAAGAAGCAATCAGTGAGGAAATTGCAGGGGTATTTAATGCGGCCTTTAAGGGTCAGTTTGCAAATACACCGGCGTCAGGAGGTGCCAGCGCATGAGAATCATAGCAAAGGAATTTAATAACCCATCCAATAGGCTGGAATTTTCCTGGCTGCCGACAGAAATCAAGGACAACGGGGGCAACGTCATGTTTGCCAGCTACAACCTATTGGACCGCGGGGAATTTGTCAGACCCTCTGGCAACGACTTGCGTAAGATTTCCTGGGAAGGTCGATTCCCAGGCGAGGCCAGGAGAGAAGAACCCTATCTGGCCGGTGATTGGGAAGTGCCCGAAGACTGCGATGATCTGTTGCGGCAGTGGGCGAGCAAACGCAAAAAAGTAAAACTGACCATTGAAAATACCAACATTAACGAGTTTACATGCTATATCAACAACTACTCGTCCACCTATACAGGCGGATTTGGCGATATAGAGTATTCTATTGAGTGGATCGCCTATAAATCCTTGAGCGTCAATGTCACGAAAAGACCTAAAACAGTCAAGAAGCAGACAAAGCGAGCAAAGAAAGACTATAAGACCCATGTCGTCGTAAGTGGAGATAACCTCTGGGATCTTGCAGTAAAATATCTGGGCAAAGGCAGTCGTTGGCGGGAAATATACGCAAAAAATGATAAAATCATTGAAAAGGTGGCAAGGGCTCATGGCTTCAAATCCTCTGACAACGGACACTGGATCTGGCCGAAGACGATATTGAAGCTGCCGAAAAAATAAGGGAGGAAAGGATATGCTATATTATAGACCGATGTATTCCGTCGTCGTTATCCCTCCCAAGGGCAAGAAATACGTGGTGAAAGCCATGAGCAGCAGAGGGGAAGCGACCAATCTGGTTACCAGCCTGACGCTGACGGAATCGAAAGGACAGCTCGCTCAGAGAGCGACAATCAAAATGTTCAATCGCTATATAGACGGACGCGGTTATCCCAGCAATTTATTTCCTGTGAAAAGCCGTGTCTTTATTTATGCAAAAGGCGCAGGCGTGGATAAAGGGAAAGAAGTCTTTCGCGGCTATGTCTGGGAGACCAATTACACCCGTTCAGATTCCAGCGAACTGACTTTGACTTGCTACGATAACCTGATCTACTTCATGAATTCAGAGACGCTGCACTATTTCTCCAAGGGTAAGAAGACGAAGGAAATCGTGTCTACGATTCTGAAGAAAAGAGGGGTCAAGTTAAAGTATAACTACAGTAACATCACCCATCCGAAACTGCCGTTGTCGGGAACTTTGGCGGACATCCTCACGTCAAAGGTTTTGGACGAAGCAAAGAAAAAGATGGGCACGAAGTACGTGATCAAAAGCGTCAAGGACGTGGTTCACATAGACAGGGAGGGCAGCAACCAGACCATTTATCGAATTCCGAGGGGCGAAAATGGACTGCTGATTCAATATGCCAGATCAGTCACCATGGACGGCATGGTGACTAACGTGGTCGTAACCGGAAAAACAGATGAAGACGGCAAGACAAAAGTTGAAACGCGAGTCCCCCGCAATAAGAAGACCTATGGAACTTTGACCAGAATCATTCATAAAGACGAGGATACCAAACTGTCGGAGATTAAGAAAGAGGCTAAATACATACTTGATGAGAACTCTCTGCCTCATAAGGAATACGATATCACCGCCATGGACATTCCGTGGGTCAGAAAAGGTGATAAAGTTCTAGTACAATTTGACGAGAAAACCTTACACGGCTGCATCGTCAATGAGATTACCCACAACGGTGACAACAACACCATGAATATGAACGTGCGCAGACTGAAAAAGCTGAAGAAGGCTTCTGACAAGAAGCTGACCTGTCCATCTAAAACACTTCGCAGCGGCAGTCAGGGCAGCGCTGTCAAGGACTTGCAGAAATGCCTGAATCAGGTGATGTCTTCCGGTCTGACTGTCGATGGCATCTTTGGCAGCAATACATACAAGGCTGTAAAGAGTTTTCAGAAGAAATATAAGCTGGTCGTTGACGGCATATTCGGACCAAAGTCCATTGCAAAGATGAAAAGTGCCTTAAAATAAAAAGCCATGTGCATCTGACCCCCAAAAGTGTGGTAATATAAGTATAGTGAAAAACTATAAAACGAGTGAGTGAGGAAAAATGAGTTTAAACGGACAGAACAGAGCCGACATCAAAATCGGCGCCAAAGTAAAGATCGTCTTGAAAGCCGACCAGCGCACAGGAAAGCTGACAGAAGGGGTCGTAGGAAAACTGCTGACCAAAAGCAGTTTTCATCCCCATGGCATCAAGGTGATGCTGGAAGACGGCCAGGTCGGCCGTGTACAGGAAATTATAGAATAAAAGCAGCAGAGAAAACACCTGAATTGCAGGTGTTTTTTCTTTTGTGGAAAAGGAGGTTCGGCAGAAATGTCAAGCAACATAGAAAAATTAGGCGAGACCCTGCAGGGTCGCATGCATACGGTGAAAAAAAGCAGCAGCAGCGCTTTGATGGAGCTGGGAACCATTTCTTCGTCATTGGCTCTGGAGCCGGATCAGTCGCCAGGGCCAATACCAGAAGGGGAGTATTCCATATGCAGGACTGTATCAAACAAAGTAATGAAAAAGAAGAAAGTTGTCACTGGCAGCGTGTATATGGAGGACATCCGCTATCAAAATTTGAAAGCGGGCGACAGGGTGCTGATCGTTTGGTGCGGCAGTGAACCTGTCGTCGTAGATTTAATCGCAGGGGAAGGAGAGGAAGACGATGAGTGACGAAAATTTGTTTCCTGCTGATATGGAAGAGATGACGATGGAAGAGGAAGAAATGGAAGAACTGGAGGAACAGGATGATTACATCGGTGCGGCAGCCTTTGACCGCGATTTTGTCAGAGACGGTCAGAACAGCGTTCGAGGGGCCAGCGGCATCGACTCCTGGAAACAGTGGTGCATCAACTGCCTCACGACAGAAAGAGAGGCAAGCCCGCTTTACTCTTCCGATTTTGGTATTGCCATCACCGAAATACTACAGGCGACGACGAGGGAAGAAGCGGAAAGTCTGTTTAAGGCTGAGGCAAAAGAAGCTCTGGAAGCGGATCCCTACGAGCGTACAGACTATGTGAGCGAAATCAGTTTTGACTGGGGCACGGACAGCGTCAATGTGTATATAGAGGTCGTTGGCATCGATGGAGCCACGATCGATTTTGAAGTGAATTTAGAAGGCAGGTGATAGAAATGGCTGAAGAATTTAATATTCCGGATTTCTTAGACAGGGATTTTGCGGATATCATGGATGAAATGACGGCCGACATGCCGGAAGATATCGATATGAGTGAGGGAAACCATCCTTATAATCTCATAGCGCCGACTGCAAGGCAGGAGGAATACTTTAGCGGCTTTATTTTAGCAGAAGCGCTCAAACGGGTCTTTCCAAAGTTCTGCGAAGGTTATCCAGAGTACGTGGACTACCATGCAGAGGTCAATGGCCTGCAGCGAAAAGCGGCAACCTTTGCCACGGGGAAGTTGGCAGTTACGGGTAAACCCGAGACGGTGATACCGGCAGATACAGCTTTTTCCACAGTGAGCACCGGGGACATTCCATCGGTTGGCTTTGTCTCAATAGAAGAGACAGAAATCGGAGGCAGCGGCAGCGCGGAGGTTTTGATCAGAGCGGCAGAAGCGGGAACGTCTGGCAATGTGGCAGAAAATACGATTATATTACAGGACAGCCCGCTGGACGGTCTGGAAAGCTTGACAAATCCCCAGGCGACATCAGGAGGAATCGACGAGGAATCCGATGCCAGCCTCATTGAGAGGATTGCAGAATATGAAGAGATGCAGGGGCTTTCCTTTGTTGGAAATGACACGGACTATAAACGATGGGCAGAAGAGGTGAACGGGACGGGCGTTGCGACCGTAGTGCCGCCGGCGGAAGACGACGACAGCGGGACCATAACCATCGTCCTGACGGATACTTTGGGTAAGCCGGCGACGGAGGAGCTCTGTCGGCAGGTTTACGACTACATCGCAAGCCCCAATGACAGAGACAAACGAAAGGCGCCGGTCAATGGAGCGAAGCTCTCCGTGATTCCGCCAGTCGTCGTCAACATTTCGGTAACTGCGGAAATCGAACTCACCGAGGAGGCTACTTTGGAGACGGTGAAGACGGAATTCTTGAAAAATGCAGCGGCATATATGGCAGTGGTACCAGAGGATAAAGAAGTAAAGTACACCAAGATCGGTGCGATTCTCTCTGCAACCAATGGTGTGCAGGATTATACGGCTGCGTCTTTGCAGGTTAACGGCGGAACGGAGAACATTGCCATTGCGGTCAATGAATTCCCGCAGATTCTTGCGGATAACGTCACGTTTACAGAAAGTGTATAGGTGGTCAGATGGGATACTATACAAGTGAGTTAATAGAAGAGATCCTCAGAAGTGAAAAGGCAAAGGAAATTCTCGGCTGGTTTCCGCCAGTTTACAGCGACGCTTATGTTTTCCTGTGGCTGCTGCAGGAGGTTGGTGCCAGTATAGAGCGCATGGAGCAGTGGGCGGAGGAATTTGCCGACCAGGTTATGCCGCAAAGGGCCACCTGGAGCCTGCCCTATTGGGAGGGACGTTATGGAATCATTCCCAATGAAAATCTTTCCAATAAACAGCGGCGGAACCAGATCGTCAATAAGCGCAGAACCCGTGCGCCGATGCCGCCTAAGAAGATTGAGGACATTATTACAAACATGACAGGAATTGAAACAAAGATAGAAGAGAACACTGGCAAAAATCACTTTACTGTGGTTTGCAGCGGCTACATTCCGCCAGGTCTGATGAAGATGGTGAGGAAAGAACTGAACAAATTGAAGCCGTCCCATTTGATCTACAGGATTATCTCGTCGATTTTTTATGATACGGAAATCACGAAATACCTGGCCAGTGCAGCTAGTGTTCTGAAAACTTATACAGTGAAGGAGGTGGTTTAATGGCTACATGGGTAAATTTCTGCAGGACCGAGCAGGGAAAGGTTTTGGATGCCAAGCTGGTCAACGGCAGCATTCCGCTTAGGTTCACAAAGGCCATGTCGGGCAGTGAGAAAATCAACCCTGTGCTTTTGCCGACTTTGACGGAATTGCCGGGACCAAAACAGACGCTGACGTTGTCGGATAAGCTGTACACCGATGATCCGACAGAGGTGATTCTGCCGGTCATGCTGCAGAACAAAGGGCTGGCGGAGTCTTACAAAATGTACATCCTGGGACTCTATGCGGAGGATCCCGATTTGGGAGAAATCCTCTACATGGTGTGTCAGACGACGACAGAGGAAGGAGAAGAAATTCCCAGCGAAACGAATCAGCCAGCTTTTTCCATTCAGTGGAATCACGTCATTAAGACGGCAGATGCGTCAAAAGTCGTGGTGGAGGTACCGGAGGCGGGATTACTGACAGAACTTATTGCGGATCAGAAGTATGCGCTGAAGGACCATCGCCATGACGTGTACGACATAGAAGGGTTTGAGAATCTAAATATCGATTTGGGGTATTTTGACGATGAAACTCAGCTGCAGTCACACAATACTTCGGAATATGCGCATCAGAATATGGTCTTGAATGGCAACGAAATTGAGATACTTGCTTCTGGCGAGACCTCTGATTTACAGACACATATGACAGATCCATTGGCACATTCAAATTTAAAGGTTGATGGCAATGGCTAAATAAAAAAGGAGGAATAACGAAATGGCAAAAATTCAAATTAAGCGCGGCCTTCAGAGCAACGTGGAAAAACTGCTGCTCTCCCAGGGAGAACTGGCAGTGGCTCTGGACACCGGCAATCTTTATGTCGGAACCGAATCGGGTAAAGTTCACCTGAACCCCGACGGCGGGACGGCAGACGAGGCTTCAAAGCTGAAAAATGCGAGGGAGTTCTCGATCTCAGGTGATGGTAGTGCCCAGCCAGTGACATTTGATGGTACTGGAAACGTGGAACTGATCTTATCCCTGGCAACGATGTCGGGACTGACGGCAGGAACCTATACGAAACTGACCGTGGACGGCAAAGGTCGTGTAACGGGCGCCTCTAACATTGAGATCGCTGATTTACCGTCTATCCCAGTATCTAAAATCACAGGACTTGGGACGGCTGCAAGTCAGAATATGGGAAAAGCCAGCGGCAACGTCGTCGTCGTGGAATCAAACGGCAAGATTGCAGATTCCCTGATTCCATCCCTGGCAATCAGCGAGACCTTTGAAGCGGATTCGGAGGCAGCAATGCTGGCTCTGTCCTGTCAAAAGGGCGATATCTGTATCAGAACTGATGAGAACAAGTCCTACATCCTGTCGGGTGATGGTGCTTCAGTTCTAGCAAACTGGAAGTGGCTCAGGACGCCGGACTGCAAGGTGCTCAGCGTCAACGGCAAGACTGGGGCGGTGACCCTTTCGGCAGCCGATGTGGGCGCAGAACCTTTGATCAAAAACGCAGGGGTGAAAGAAGCGCCGGTGGATGCGGATTCTATCGCTGTGGTGGATTCGGCAGCATCCAATGCGACAAAACAGCTTACCTTTACAGCTTTGAAGGCGTATCTGAAAACCTACTTTGACGGGCTGTATAACAAGTATGTCCATCCGACCTACACGCAGAAAGCCAGCGGACTGTACAAAGTCACGGTGGATGGAACCGGCCATGTCAGCGCGGCTGCAGCCGTAGCCAAAGCGGATATCACGGCACTGGGCATTCCAGCGCAGGATACAGTCTACACCCTGCCCCAAGCAACGGCGGCTACCCTTGGAGGCGTGAAAGTTGGCAGCGGCCTGGTTAGCGAGGCAGGTGTCGTCTCTGTGGGAGACATCGACGGCGGAACCTTTTAAGGAGGGAAGATGATGGCTAGAAAATTACAAATTAAAAGAGGACAAAAGAAGGATATGCCTCAGCTTGCAGAGGGTGAATTAGGATTCGCCCTTGATGAAGAGGCAGTATATATAGGCACAGACACGAAGAATGTCCCCATATCTGCACTTGGCGGTGTCGTCGTCAATAATAGTGCTCCAGACAATAGAGAGGTTCTCTGGATTGATACAAGTAATGGTGGCGTAGCAAAATATAATAATGGGACAGAATGGGTCTTAGTTCCTTCGGTTTGGGGGTGACTATGTGACAGCGGAAGAATTTAAGAAATTAAAAAATAAAATCAAAGAGGAAATGAACCGTAGATGCCTAGCGGGCCTTGATGAGCGCGAAACCCCGATCGAGTTTGGTTCCTTGAGAAGGTTCGGATCAACGGAATTCGACTTCACGAATGTCCCAGAAAAGGGGAAAAAGATTCTCACAGAGCATGGCGAGAAAACGGTAAATATCTTGTATGAGATTAAAGACATTTCTGAAGTTAATTATGTAGAGAAAAATAAGAAATTGCCTGAAAAAGGAAAAATAGAATCTTTGGAAGAATATTTGGCGGCTATTTCATTGGAGTCAATTGAAGGTGAGCGCAGTTCGTGTCGTGGAGCTTGCAGTGGCCTGTGTTTTGGAAGTTGTATCAATGGGTGTAACGGTTGTTCAGGTGCATGTAACAGTGGCTGTCAGGGCTGTTCCGCTACATGCGGTACTGGCTGTGCCGGAAGCACGATGGCGTGAAAGGAGGAATGAGATGGCTTGTTCAGGATGCAGCGGAACCTGTGTGGTGAAGTGCAATAATAATTGTACGAACGGATGTACATATGGCTGCACCGATAGCTGTGCACAAGGATGTGCGAATGGATGTAGAAGTGGCTGCCAAGGCTGTACCGGGTGTGGTACTGGGTGTGGTACTGGATGTACGGGATGTGGAACAGAATGCAGTAGTGGTTGCTCGACTGCATGTACTGGGTGTGGGAGCGCTTGCAATACTAGCTGCGCTAGCTGTGGAACTCAGTGCAGCTATGGATGTGCTGTGGATTGCAGTGGATGTACTGGCTGTAGTATTGCTTGTCAAACGGATTGCTCAGGTTGTAGCTCTTTATGTTCGTCAGCATGCGGTGGTTGCACAGGTTGTTCTGGGTGTGGTGGCGCATGTTCATCAAATTGTAGCAGTTGCAGTGGAACTTGCACGGGATGCCAAGCGTGTAGTGGTTGTTCAGGTTGTAGTGACGGATGTGGAGCTGGGTGCAATACTGGATGTGCAGGCGCATGTAAAGAATCTTGCTTTGGTGAATGTGTCAGCACATGTTTTCAGACGTGTGCCGGACAATCAACCGTTAAAATTTTAATTAATAATTAATGGAGGTTTGAAATGAAAATTATTTTAAAGGATAAAACAGAATTGGAAATAACAATGGCTAGAATCAGCACTAGTGAAAAGGAAGGTGCTATAAAAATGATTATTTCATTGGATAATGAGCTTGTATCGCAACATACTGTAAGAGACATTCAAAGAATGTTTACTAAGGATAATATCTCTAATATAGAGTTGAACTCAGAAAAAGGAAATGAGAATTTAACATTTACCACTCTAATCGATATTATGTATATCCTAAATGACTATGAAAAGAAGTTTGATATTATTTTGGAACAGGAGGCTTAAAATGAGGAGCTTTGAAATCACTATAGAAAAGGATATAGTATCTTATATTGAAAGATGTTATGCAGAATATGAGATGTTAAAAGATAATATTACATTTTTAATTCAAAACAATGCAGATAATGCTTCAATTATTAATAGTACAACGTTTCACATGTATGAGGAAAAAGAACTTCACGCTAAAATGGCTTATGATAATGCGCGAAATGAACTTACAGAACGCTATATGCCAAAAGAGTTAACTGATCATAAAGTTGAGTGGGAACTTGATTTTAGGACGTGTAAAATGCATATCAGACAGCTGTGCGATTGTGAGGTTGCAATATGAAATTGATGCCAAAAGTAGAGGAGTATTCAGATTGGCTTGCCAGGATGTACCCAGAACTTGCAACGGCACAAAGAGATAACGATAAGGCTTTTCTTGCTAAATCCGTCACCTTTCAGGTGACGGATGATTGCAACCTGGCCTGCTCCTATTGCTATCAGACACATAAAGGCAAGCGAAAAATGAGCATAGAGACTGCAAAGAAATTTATAGACCTGTTGCTGTCTGGGGATAAAGGGATGAAATCATATATCAACGCTGATGAAACACCAGGAATTGTTCTCGATTTCATAGGGGGAGAACCGCTTTTAGAAACCACTCTGATTGACCAGATTATAGATTATTTCAGAAGCGAAGCAATCAGGCTGAGTCATACATGGGCGGAAAAGTTCAGAGCCAGCATATGCTCTAATGGCGTTTTATATTTTGATAAAGAGGTGCAGCGCGTTTTAAACAAACATAAGAATCATTTATCGTTTTCAATCACACTTGATGGAAACAAGGAACTACACGATATGTGCAGACGTTTTCCAGACGGCAGACCAAGCTACGATCTGGCAATCGCGGCTATCAATGACTGGACCTCAAAAGGGTTTTACATGGGCAGCAAGATTACGGTAGCGCCTGCCAATGTTGGATTTGTCTTTGACGCTAGCAAACATATGATTGATTTGGGATATAGAGACATCAATATCAATTGTGTTTATGAAGAAGGCTGGGAACTGGAGCATGCGGTGACCCTGTATCAGCAATTGAAACAATTTGCAGATTATATCTTGGAATCGAATATAGAAGAACTTTATTATGCATTCTTTAAAGAGGAAATGTACCACCCAAAGGCGAAAGATGACCTGCAGAATTGGTGTGGAGGCAATGGCTTGATGCTGGCATGTGACCCGGATGGAATTTTGTATCCGTGCCTGAGGTATATGGAAAGCAGTTTGGGAGATGAACAGGAGCCGTATATCATAGGCGATGTCGATAATGGGCTTGCGCAAAATAACTGTTACAAGGATAGAGTGCACTGCCTGGGTTGCATTGACAGACGAACGCAATCCACCGACGAATGTTTTAACTGCCCGATTGCAGAAGGATGTTCGTGGTGTACGGCGTACAATTATCAAGTCTTTGGAACGCCAGACAAACGAGCTACCTATATCTGTGATATGCATAAGGCTGTCTCACTTGCCAACGTGTACTTTTGGAACAAATACTACCAGAAACAGGGTGAGGACAAACGCTTTCAAATGCACTGTCCAAAAGAATGGGCGCTGCCAATCATTGGTGAAGAAGAATATGCAAAGTTAAAGAGGCTTTCTGAAGGAAAAAGAACTTAGACTAATAACAGGAAAGAAGGTATCTTATGACAATACAAATTAAACGTGGTAAAAAAGAAAATATGCCAACTCTCAAAGAAGGAGAGTTGGCACTTGCCACAGATGAAAAGAAACTATATATAGGAACGGGGACAGAAAACATACCGGGGTTAATGACAATCGACACTGAGATGTCAGATAGCTCAAGAAATGCAGTGCAAAATAAAGCGGCAAAAAAATATGTGGATAGTCACATTGATGATACAGCAGTTCATATTACGACAGAAGAACGAAATATGTGGAATGATAAAAGTGATTTCGGCGGGTCATACGATGACTTGACTGAAAAACCAACAATTCCTCCTTCATACACACATCCTGTAAATCATCCGGCTACTATGATTACGCAGGATGCTACACATAGATTTGTTACCGATACAGAGAAGAATACATGGAACGGGCAAGTCAACAAAACTGATTTTGAGACTTTCCAAATAAATATAGGAACGTTGTATGATGATCACATTAATGAGCATACTACGCATGTTAATGATGAAGTTAAACACGTAACAGCTGCTGATAGGGATGCTTGGAATAACAAAGTTGACTCGGTAAACGGAGAAGTTACAGGGAACTTTAGCATAAGTGGAAGTATTGTTTTTAATGATAACTCTGGAGGATCAATTACATCACTTCAGAGCGGTATAAGAATAGAAACAGAAATGTATAATGGCAGCATAGTCGTTGCAAATGGTAGCGGGGCAGCACGTATCACAAATGTTGAAACTCCAGTAAGTGATTCTGACGCAGCCACAAAAAAATATGTGGATGATCACAGCGTGGACCCAGCTACTGTTCCTAAATTCACCTCAGGCACGATAGACCTGACACCCGGTACATCACCTTTAGCAAATGGCACAATCTACTTCATGTATGAGTAAGGAGGCGGAGAAATATGGCAGGAGATGTTACTAGTTCGGTCACCAGAGACGAAGCGGTTACAATCCTTAAACCTTTCGTCGATGATGAACGAATAGATGCAGGTTCAACCGAATATGAGGAGTATATAAAAGTATATGCACGTGACAAAAGCGTTAATAAATCGTATATCGAAAGCGATATCACATCACGTGGGATGTTGTTAAAATATAATGATCGTAATGATTATCGGTTTGAACTCGGTCATTGGGATAATATAGAAGAGAATTTTAAGTGTTGGACTACGGAATCAAACGAACAAACTATTCTTGAGAGTGATATCGGATATGGAGGAACACTTAAAAGTCGGTTTAAAATTACTAATCAGATGATGAATGATTTGAATTCAATTGATCCGGGAATTCCTAATCCTGATGATATTATTATAGTAAAGCCAGTTGCGGCTCATAAAAACACAGGTATCTCAAAAGCTGTATTTATACTGATAGCTTTAAAAGCATGCGACATATGTTTTTGGTATGGTCATAACGTTGCTTGGTACAACTCAACTTTAAAAGTTTTCCATAACGGTACGCAACTTGATGAAATTGTTATAGGTGATTCACCAGTAGCAGCGTCAAAATCATTCGGACCGCATACATTAAAAGCTGGAGATAAGATCAGTGTCGAGTATGACGTATCGACGGTTGGGTATATACCAACCTATATCAGCGGTGAAGTTTTTATCGATAGTATCAGAATAAAAGAAGCTTCAGTGAATAACGGGGGTGCAAGCATGAGTAAAGGTATATATTTAGGCGTGGAACCGTTGAATTCCATGAGCATTCCAAATGATAGTCAACTTGATAAGTGGTTCGATGTTACACGAGGAGAATACACCTTTTCTTGGGATCCTGATTCTTGGAATACATTTGCACCAACTAATGTTGCAGTATTAAACTCGACAGCGAGTTTAAAAATTACACCGATGCCATTAGGCACCACTATTGTAAGGTTTGAATGCGAATACTATCTGGAGTTCAGTGAGTTTATAGTTAGAATTCTAGATGAACGAGGTAATGTTTCTAAAATTATAACTAATCTCAACGATGTTGGAGATGGAGCAATAAAATGGGAGGGTAGAGTATCTGAAGATGAAGTCGTAGAGTTTGTTTATAACACTTCTGATACTAAGAGCAGAAATGCATATTGTAATCTTAAAATCGGTTTATCGTATTCGTCGGGTAGTGATCCAGTCGCCCGCAAAGTTAAAAACATCTATGTTGGGGTGAATACGGAGGTTCCTGTTTATTCAACCACATCGGACAGTATGCTAGTCCCTAGCAATGATAATACAAATCATGTACATGCGTTGGCTAAATACTTTACTATAGTTCACACCGGAAGTTACGGCTTTAAAAACCAATTAGGTAATGGTAACGTATCGAGATGGGAAGCTATGAACACAAGTGTAGACAATTCTACAGCATCTACCACGTGGACAGCACTTAATGATTATGACATATCCTTTGAATACAAATATATAACCGAAGCTAATTATGATAAATTCACCATACAAGTAGGTAGTACTTATGCTATAAATGCAGTAAGTGGTACAAGAGACTGGACTAAATGGGAAGGATCTATTAAGAAAGGCGAACAGATATCATTAAAATACACTAAAGATGGCTCTAGTAGTGCAAGTGGTGAATGCGCGTGGGTTGGAGATGTGACTATTAAAGGTAGTACAAAACAGACTGGTACTACTACGAAAAACTTAGCCCATAAAGTTAAGAAAGCTTATATCGGCATCAATGGTGTGGCAAGGTTATGCTTATGCTACACAGAAAACACTTGATAGAAGTGGTAGCCCAGTTGCTATTTTATATGGCAACGCTAAAGAAGTATGTGGTGGAGCGTGTAATAATAATGCTGTGTTTGTTGGAGGAGAGAATAACAACGGTATTTTGTATAATGACGCGTTTAGATATGATTTTGATATTTTGGCAAAAAGTAATTTATCATCAATGTCTTTCAGTACTCGTGGCGGGGTTTATGCTATAACTATTGAAGAAATTTGTAATGACCACGAAGAGGGCAACTATATAAAGTTCGCTAGTGGTTTTGGGTCGAATAGTAGCACGACCCTTTATCAAACGTAAATACATACAGCAATAGTTGGATTTGCGATACTCCTACAAGCATGTATGTATTCAGAGCGTATTTTACGGGTATCAGTATACCTCATGGTGTTTTATTAGCTGAAGGCACTAATTACAGTAATCCGAGCGGCCTTGTCAATGTTGATAAATACGATGAAACTATGACCAGAACATGACCAACAAGTTTATCATATTTGAGAAAGAATTTGGCAGGGGTAAATATTAATAGAAAAATTTATGCACCCAATGATGACGTTGATTTTTACCATCAGCCGTTTTATGCAATATTTGTCGGAGATTATAATGGTACCACTAAGGTTAATCGCGTTGATACTTATGAAGATACTAATGCTATCATGTCACAATCCGCTACGCCATTGAGTTGTACCAGAACGTAGTTAGCGACTACCGACATAGTGATTATGCATTTTTAGGAACATTGAAGACATGGATCTTACATATGATTACGATATGCATTTAACCAGCATAAATGTTTCATTCGTTTCCAACGGTCAACACATGGATAGAGTTGTTGCAAACACTGGATGGCAATGAGCTTATTAACCAAGAAATTTAACTAAACGAACTCACAATGGTAAATACAGAATTAAGAAATTTTGTTTGATTATTACTTCGATTAGGTGGATACTTTTATGAATTTTAATAATGTAAAGAAAGGGGGCTTATATTATCAGCAGATATGCAATTTGGTACAAATTGAACAATGTGTATACACCGTCAGGAGCAAAATTTACTGCAGCGGAGTGGATTAACAAATATTTGATTGCTAGAATCGACAGTATGAAGATAGCATGCGGCGGAGGCGCCTTGAACGGTTCCATTTTGGTGTCTTGAAGGAGATGATCCACATGTCCCAGCAGTAGGGTTGTGACTTCAGCGGATGTGCGACTGATCAGAGAAATACTCCGACCGCAGGATCAACTAACGAAGAAATCCAAGCTACATCCCCATTGCAGCAAGTATGGAATATCAGAGCCTTATGACGCTGCAAGATGCTGAAAATACGAATACACCAGATTCAACAGATTCATCAAAAGATACAGAGTTAGCTTAAAAGAGGCGTGTTAAATGAGTTTTGAAAGAATCAAATATTATTATGATGCAGGGCTATGGAGTAATCTTATGGTAAGAGTAGCTGTAAAGACAGGCATTTTTAGCCCTGAACAGTTTAAAGCGATTACAAGCACAGATTATCAGACTTAACAGATCGAAATCATGAACAAGTTAAGAAATAAGCAGGCGATTTAACGGGCACTTTGAGGCTCGTTTTTAAGTGGAGGTTATAACGAAGAATGCTAGAATCAATCAGTGAAAATATCATCGGTATTATGTGCACCCTCGTCATGACCAGTGCGGTAGGTGCCACCACGCACCTGTTCAAGCAGTTTCGAGGCTTGTCACAGGCGGTCATGGCGATCAACCATGACCGCCTTTATCAGGCCTGCACCTTTTTCATTTTGACCGGCGAGATTACCATAGATGAACTCAAGAATCTTGAGTATCTTTACGAAGGGTATCACGCCTTGGGTGGAAACGGAACTGGCACCGAGCTATACGAGAAGTGCAAAGATTTACCGATTGTAGAAAAGAGAACGAAGTGGCACGAGAGCTATCAGCGCTCGTGTTAATGAACGGAAAGGGGTTATACATATGAGAAACAGAATTAAAAATCCATACTTTTGGATTGGCATCATCGGTGTCGTTTTGACGGCAATGGGAGTCAATGCAGAGACTTTTACCACCTGGCAGGCAGTAGCAGACGCACTGACTGAGCTGATCAAGAACCCTTACCTGCTGGGTTCCGTGGCAATCGCGGTGCTTGGGGTCTTTGTGGACCCTTCCAGCAGCGGACTGAAAGATGTGAAAAATAGGGAGGACGGTGACGGCTCATGTTAAAGGTCACCGAGATGCTGACGAAGTACAACCACGACAAAACGTCCGGCCGTAAGATCAAATATATCGTGATTCACTGGGTCGGCGCAGCGTCTACAGCTGTCAACAACGGCACCTATTTTCAGGGCGGGGACAAAGGTGCCTCCGCCCATTATTTTGTCAACGACACCCACATCGTCAAATCAGTGAGAGAAAGAGATATCGCCTGGGCGGTGGGCAGCCACGGTCTTCTCGACCAGGGCAGCCCCTATGCAAAATATGGCGGCATCCTCTTTGGCAAGTGCACCAATCAAAACAGCATCAGCATTGAAATGTGCTGCAAGAAAAACGCCAAAGGAAAGCTGTATATCACAGAAAAGACCATTAAAAACACGGCTGATTTAGTACAGGCGATTCAGAAGCGACTGAGCATTGACGATAATCATGTCATCAGACACTTTGACGTCAACGGCAAACTCTGTCCTTATCCGTACATCGAAGCATCAAAGTGGAAGGTGCTCCACGCAAAGCTGACGGGGCAGCATCAGAAGATCAAGGCAAAAGGAAACTTGATTGTGAGGAAGTCTTCTCTGCTGACATCAAAGCGCATCGGACTTCTCACAAAGGGGAAATCCTATGAGATTGTCAAGACCAATAAGAAGAAGAGCCGCGGACAGCTGGCTGACGGGGGCTGGATTACGATTACAGAGAAGTATGCGGAGAAATTATAGAAATCATAAACAAATATGGCGAGTCGGTGGTTAAAACCACAGGCTCGCCAGTTTTTGTGTTGACATTAATTCTATTTCTGATTCTTTTTCAGCCACTCCATTGCTACATTTGCATGGATTGCGCTGCCGTAAGCCAGGGCGCTTTCGTCAATGTACATGTTCGGATTGTGCATCGGTGCGGCTCCTTCTTTGCCTACGCCAAGAAGGACGAACATGCCGGGAACTTTTTCGGTGACATATCCGAAATCTTCTGTCGTCGGCTGGCAAGGGGCTTCGGCAAGTTTATCCGATCCGACGATTTCCGCTACGAATGGGGCAAGTTCCCTACAGAGGGCTTCATCAGTAAAGGTGGATGGAGTATGGAAATCTATCATTTCATAATCGCCTCTCCACATTTTAATCGTATGGTCGATCATTTCGGGCACTCTCTTTACCAGGTGATTTCGAACGTCCCGGTTAAAGGTTCTGAAGGAAACAGCCAGATCTGCGGTATCAGGAATGACGTTGGCCGCTGTACCGCCGCCGCACTTGCCGACGGTGAGCGGTGCTGTTTCTCTTGGGTCCACTTCACGGCAGAGCAGCAGATTCAAGGCAGTATAGAGCTGGCTGGAGATCATCAGAGGATCGATGCAGTCCTGTGGCATGGAGCTGTGTCCGCCTTTGCCCTTGATTTTGATCATATAGGTGTCCATTGCCGATGAGGTGATGCCAGCAGTATAGCGAACCGTGCCGACTTCCAGCTGCGTATTGATATGAATCGCAAAGGCGGCGTCCACCTTTGGGTTTTCCAAAAGACCTTTTTCCACCATAAATCTGGAACCACAGCCGCATTCTTCTCCGGTCTGGAACATCAGCTTTACGGTGCCCTTGAGTTCCCCTTCCCTTTCCTTGAGCAATTTGGCGGCTCCCAGCAGCATCGCAGTATGAGCGTCATGGCCGCAGGTGTGGGCGATCCCCGGATGTTCCGATGCAAAATCTACCAAACCTTCGGCCTCGGGCATCGGCAGGGCGTCCATATCTGCACGAAGCAGGATGCAGGGTGCCCCTTTGCCGATGGTAGCCACCAGGCCGGTAGATTCGGCCATATCAGGAAAGCCGGCTTTCACAAAATCAGCACGGAACTTCTCGTCGATGGGGCCGCCGCAGGCTTTGGCTTCGATACCCATTTCTTTCAGCCTCTTTGCCACGTAAGCGGCGGTTTCCTTTAGGTCAAAGCCGACCTCCGGCTTTCTGTGCAAGTTATGCCGGTCCTCTTTTATTTGTTCTTCTATTGCTCTTGAAGCGCTAAGTATTTCATTCATATTCCCCTCCTGGATATGTTAAAAGCCCGGACCTTAGCCCGGGCTGATGCGATTTATTTCTGATTTTTCTTCAGCCATTCGATGGCGACGTTTGCGTGAATTGCTGATCCATATGGCAGCATTTCTTCGTCGACAAACATATTTGGATTGTGCATCGGAGCGGACTCTTTGCTGCCGACACCTAACCATGCGAACATACCAGGCACTTTTTCAGTCACGTATCCAAAGTCCTCAGTTCCAGCCATGCACGGCATAACCTTTACCTTGTCTTCTCCCATGACCTCAGAGATAAATGGTTTTAATTCGTCGCAGAGATTGGCGTCGGTATATGTAGATGGAGTATGGAATGGCAGCATTTCGTAGTCGCCTCTCCACATCTTTACGGTGTGATCCACGATTTCAGGAATTCTCTGCACCAGGTGGTTTGTAACGTCTCTGTTGAACGTTCTGGCAGCGACCTGCATTTCGGCAGTGTCAGGGATGACGTTAGCAGCAGTGCCGCCGCCGCATTTTCCGGCCGTCAGTGCTACCGTCTCTCGCGGGTCAATTTCTCTGCAGCTGAGCAGATTCAACGTGGTGTAGAGCTGATTGATAATCATCAGAGGGTCGATGCAGTCCTGCGGCATAGAACTGTGTCCGCCTTTTCCTTTAATTTTAATCATGAAGGTATCCATGGCGGCAGATGTGATGCCAGGGGTATATCCGACCACGCCTTTTTCTTCGTTGGACATGACATGAATGGCAAAAGCAGCGTCTACTTTCGGATTTTCCAAAACACCGTGGTCGACCATGAATTTGGAACCGCAGCCGCACTCTTCGCCGGTCTGGAACATCAGTTTGACTGTACCGCAGAGCTCATCCTCTCTATCTTTGAGGAGCTGTGCAGCGCCCAGAAGCATAGCGGTATGTGTATCGTGACCGCACATGTGAGCCACGCCCGGTTTTTCGGAGGCAAAGTCAACGAGACCTTCCGCTTCCTGCATCGGCAGAGCGTCCATGTCTGCACGCAACAAAATACAAGGTTCTCCTTTACCGATGGTAGCAACTACACCTGTAGAATTTTCCATGTCAGGAAACCCTGCAAAAGTAAATTTCTTTCTCAGATCTGGATCAATTGGTCCGCCGCAAGGCTGGGACTCGATACCCATCTCGGCTAATCTCTTCTGAACATAAGCGGCAGTTTCCGGCAGATCAAAACCGAATTCCGGTCTTCTGTGAAGATTGTGACGATCCTCTATAATCTGATTCTTAATAGCTTGTGAAGCTTCCAATATACTTTTCATCTTTCTCCTCCTTAAACCATTCATATTACATGAAATGGCTCATCAATGTGCTCAATATTGATCGGGGTTAGGAAGCTCATAGATATTTTTCTGCATTATAGCACACTTTTTTTCGGTCTGCAAGATGCAAAAAAATATTTTCAGAATTTTTCTTTACATTTTGCCAAAGAGCGATTAGAATACCTGTTAACGCAGTTTGATGAAGAGGAGGAGAACATAATGAACACAATTTTCTATAACGGAAAGATTTATACGGAGGACAAAGCGTACCCGCTTTGCAGTGCGCTAGCGGTGAAAAACGGCGTCATTGTGGCACTGGGAGAGGACGAAGAAATACTGAAGATGGCAGAGGCTGAAACGGAAAAAATAGATCTGGCGGGACGGTTGATGCTGCCCGGATTTGTCGATACCCACCTGCACATGTTGTTCTATGCACAGGAAGCCAGTCTGATCGATTTGACGGACTGCAGAAGTTACGACGATGTGAAACGGCTTTGTGCAGAGAAGGTATCCTGGGCAAAAGAAAATGAAAAGTGGGTACAGGGTACGGGATTTAACCAGGATGACTGGGATGAGAAAACCATTCCGACGAGAAAAGATTTGGATCAGATTGCGGAAGAAGTACCGCTGACCATCCGCAGAACTTGTCATCACATTACTGTTTGTAATACCAAGGCTATGGAGATTATGGGACTGATGGGAGAAAAAGAAGACTCTACACAGGTCAATATGGGATTCTATGAAGACGGCAGCCCAAATGGCATCTTGAAAGAAGACAGTCAGAATGCAGTAACGGATGCGCTTCCATTGCCAAACAAAGAGGAGATCAAAAAGCTGATTCTCTTTGGCTGTAATCAGGCGGCCGCACAGGGCATTACAGAACTGCACTCCGACGATTTTCTTTTGATTCCTGGAGAAGCCGGAGAAAGAGTCATGGAGGCCTATCGGGAACTTTCAGAAGCGGGTCAGCTGCCGATCAGAATTTACCAGCAGTGCATGCTCTGGGGCAAAGAACTGCTGCAGCAATTTATAGACAAGGGCCACAGAACAGGAGAATCCTACGGATTTTATAGAGTCGGACCTTTGAAGATCGTAACCGATGGCTCTCTGGGCGCGCATACGGCTTATATGAGAAAGCCTTATGCCAACGATCCGCAGACAAAGGGAAAGGCGAACTACACAGACGAGCAGTTGTATGAAATGTGTAAACTGGCCCACGACCACGGTATGCAGATTGCCACCCACTGTATCGGGGACGGATCGCTGCAGCAGATTTTGGACGCTTACGAAAAAGTGCAGATGGAAAATCCGCGCACGGATTGCCGCCATGGTGTCGTTCACTGCCAGATCATGGACGAAGAGCAGCAGGATCAGTTCAGAAAACAAAATCTTCTCGCTTACGTCCAGCCGGTCTTTGTCCGCTATGATATGAATATCGTCGATGACTGTGTGGGAAGCGAGTTGGCAAAGACCAGCTATAACTGGCGCAGATTTGAAGATTTGGGCGTACATCAGAGCGGCGGCTCTGACTGCCCGGTTGAAAAGTTCGATATCCTGCCAAACATTGAATACGCAGTAACGCGAACCAACAGAGAACTGCAGAAAGCCTGGTACCCGGAAAATGCGGTGACGTTGGAAGAAGCAGTGAAGCTGTTCACCTACGAAGGCGCTTATGCGTCCTTTGCTGAAAATGTCAGGGGAAGTATCACTGTTGGAAAATACGCAGATCTGGTTGTCGTCGATAAAGATATCTTTGAGATTCCGGCCGACGAAATCCATACGGCGGCTGTAGATCTGACTATGGTAGAAGGTAAAATTGCGTACAAGCGTCAATAAAAATTGACAACAAAGCACGGTGTAAATAAAAATTTACACCGTGTATTTTTTTTTACAAAATACGTTAATAAAAATTTACAGGCAGTTTTTCAAGTTTTAAGCATATGATGAGAAAGGTGCATTTTTAGACAATTTCGAAAGTTGGCACTACATTTGCATTATATAGGCACGAAAGCTCATAAAAGAAATAATGAAATGTGCTCAACATTCACGGGGTAGGAAAAAATTTAGAGATGATCAAAAAGGTTTATAGATTGCCTGGAAAAATCTAAATTTGTAAAAGGAGAACTGTAGCAGTATGCTGCAGCACTGAAAACATGGGAGAAACATTAAACAAGAAAAAAGGTTTCCAAATGCCACACGTTTATGCCATTCTATTTATTATCATGTTACTTGTAACGCTATTATCTTACATAGTTCCGAATGGCGAATTTGAAAGGACTCTGACTGAATCAGGGTAGACACTCGTTAACACAGACAACTTCCAGTTTATTAAGAACGAAGATCCGATTGGTTTCATGGACTTCTTCTCATCCATCTACACTGGCTTCGTAGAAGCTGGCACCATCATGGGTTCCCTGCTGATCTGCTCAGGATCACTGGCAATCCTCAACTACAGCGGAGCACTGGAATCTGGTATCCGCAAACTGACAGAAGTGACTAACGGAAAAAACGTTATCGCAATCCTGATTTTCTACATCTACTTCGCAGGAATGAACATCATGGGAGCAGGCGAAGGATGCTATCCTTTCTTCCCAATCGTTACTGGAATCGTTATCTCTCTGGGATATGACCGCATCATGGGTATGATGACCATCTGTTTCGCAGCCACAGCAGGCTTTGCCTGCGGTATGGTAAACCTGTTTACAACAGGTATCTCACAGCAGCTGGTTGGTCTGCCTCTATTCTCTGGTATCGGTTACCGTGCTGTCGTATTTGCCGTCATGTTCATCATCGGTCTGGTTAGTGCACTGCTCTATGGCAGCAAAATCAGAAAGAATCCAGACAAGAGCTATGTTGCAGATGAATATAAGGCGCAGTTAGCTGAACAGGCTGAATCAAAAGACGACGAAAAAGAGCAGGTTCCATTTGATGGAAAGAGAAAACTTGCACTGATCATCTTTGTAGCAGTCGTGCTCTTCACCGCTTATGGATGTCTGAAGTTAGAATTTGGTCTGGGACAGTTCGCAGCACTTTACGTTGTAATGGCAATTATCCTGGCCGTGATCTTCAGAATCAATGTCAACCAGTTCTGCCAGCTGTTCACACAGGGCGCATCTCAGGTACTGGGCGCTGCATTTGCTATCGCACTGGCTCGTTCCGTCATGGTACTGCTCAATCAGGGCAAGATCATGGACACCATCGTATACTACATGGGTAACGGCCTCCAGGGCAAGAGCGCAGTTGTCACATTGCTGCTGATCTTCCTCTTCGTTACTGCATTTAACTTCTTAGTCGTATCCGGTTCTGGCAAGGCTGTCATGATGATGCCGATCATGAGCCCTCTGGGCAAGATGCTCGGCATCAACCAGCAGGTAATGGTACTCACTTACCAGCTTGGTGACGGTCTTACGAACATGTTATGGCCGGGCGGCGGCATGGTATGCTGCGCACTGACTGGCACAAACTACGGCGACTGGCTGAAAGCTTCATGGAAGACTTTCTTGACCATGATCGTTTCCGGATTTGTACTCATCGTCATCGCAAACGCCATCGACTACGGACCTTTCTAAAAACAAGTTTAATATATCAAAGAAAAGAAGGCTGTGCGCATCGGTTTATACTGATGCGCACAGCCTCTTTTTTGTTGGTTTTTTAAATCTCATCACTAGGAAAAGCACCAGGCAGCACGGTTTTCAGAATCGGCAAAACGTGTTCTCCCAGAAAACTAATGCATCCTTCCGAAACACGTAGCGCAGAATTGCCACTTCAGAGACAGTCTTTGATTTATGAATTCTTAATACTTTTCGTCTACCCCTTTTTACCAATTTAATGACGGATGGTTCATGATAGAGACTGAAGGGAGTGATAAAGATGTCAATATCAGTTCACAGATTTGTTTTCCATATATTCATAGCCGTCGGGCTGCCGGCAGTGATTCTCGCCGGAGTATTCTTGTCAGCCCTGGTGGTTTTATACCCTATTTCAGTCATCATGGGCTGGATTTAATCTTTATACAATCTTAATGCAGTTGGGAAGTCTTTTAATGCCGTCTTAAAACGCAGCGTGTTAGACTCGTAATATGAAAATTAAGGGAGGAAGAACTTATGAACATACTTATTTCTGTGATAGGCACAGCGGCTGCCGTTATGCTTATCTACTATTTCGTAATTTTGATGCGAGGTGATAAACAATGAGTGCTACGGTGATGCAATACATACTATATGTTCTGATACTGGTGGCTTTGGGCATTCCCCTGGGCACTTACATCGGCAAGGTGATGAATGGGGAGAAGACCCTCCTTTCACCAATTTTGATGCCATGTGAAAATGTGGTATACAAAGTCATGAGAGTCGACAAGCAAGAGGACATGTCCTGGAAGAAATACGCGGTTAGCGTTTTGGTCTTCTCTGGAATCGGAATTCTCTTCGTATTTTTACTACAGATGCTGCAGGCTTTCTTGCCGGGAAACCCCCAGGGTCTTGACAACGTGAAATGGGATTTGTCTCTCAATACGGCCATCAGCTTTGTGACAAATACCAACTGGCAGGCCTACAGCGGGGAATCTACTCTCAGTTACCTGTCACAGGCTTTGGGACTGACAGTACAGAACTTTGTATCCGCCGCTACGGGTATCGCGGTGCTATTCGCTATGATCCGCGGCTTTACCAAGATCAAGGAAAAAGGTGTCGGCAATTTCTGGGTGGATCTGACCAGAACTGTAATCCACGTACTGATTCCGCTGAATCTGGTCATCGCCCTGGCTCTGGTAGGCGGCGGTCTCATCCAGAACCTGAAACCGGCGGAGGAAGTCAAGCTGGTAGAGCCCATTGCAGTTACGCAAGAGGGCGAAATCATCGAAGGTGCGGATATCGACTTGGAGAAAAACGTCGTTACTGTCGATGATAAGGTAGTGAAAGATGCGGAGATAGTTGAGAAAGGCTTTGTACCGATGGGCCCTGCTGCCAGCCAAGTGGCTATCAAGCAGACGGGCACAAATGGCGGCGGCTATATGGGCGTCAACTCGGCGCATCCCTTGGAAAACCCCAATGCCTTTACAAATCTGCTGGAAATGATATCTTTGCTGCTGATTCCTGTGGCTCTGTGCTTTACTTTTGGGCGGAATGTGAAGAACAAAAAGCAGGGCGTGGCAATCTTTATGGCGATGTTCTTATGTCTGGCGGTCAGCCTGGCAGTGGTAGGTTATAACGAGCAAATTGCAACACCACAGTTAGCACAGGACGGGGCGGTCAATATCAGCATGGTGGATCAGGCCGGCGGCAATATGGAAGGCAAAGAAAGCAGATTTGGTATCGCCACCTCTGCGACCTGGGCAACCTTCACAACGGCTGCATCCAACGGATCGGTCAACTCCATGCATGACAGCTACACGCCGATGGGCGGCATGATACCGATGCTATTAATGATGCTAGGTGAGGTCATCTTCGGAGGTACAGGCTGCGGCCTATACGGCATGCTGGCTTTTGCTATCTTGACGGTGTTCATCGCGGGGCTGATGGTGGGCCGTACGCCGGAATTTCTTGGTAAAAAGATTGAACCATACGAGATGAAGTGGGCTGTGTTGGTCTGCCTGGCAACACCGATTGCCATTCTCATTGGCAGCGGTCTGGCGGCGGCGGTGCCGGAAGTGGCTGCCAGCCTCAATAACAGCGGTGCTCACGGCTTATCGGAAGTGCTCTACGCTTACGCTTCGGCAGGAGGAAACAACGGTTCAGCCTTTGCTGGCTTTAACGCCAATACCGTATTCCTCAACGTAACACTTGGTCTGATTATGCTGTTTGTAAGATTTTTACCGATTATCGGAACCCTCGCCATCGCAGGCAGCTTGGGACAGAAGAAACGGATTGCAGTGACAGCAGGTACGCTGTCCACGACCAACGGAATGTTCGTGTTCCTGCTGATCATGATCGTTCTTCTGGTGGGTGCGTTGAGTTTCTTCCCAGCTCTTGCATTGGGGCCAATCGCTGAATTTGTCAGCAATGTATTATACTAGGAGGTATGCATAGATGACTGAGAAAGTAAAAAGCTCCATGGCAGATCAGAAAATTCTGCAGCGAGCTGTTAAAGATTCCTTTATCAAACTGAGTCCGAAGATACAGGCTAAAAATCCTGTCATGCTGCTGGTATATGTTTCTGCGATACTGACGACGATTCTTTGGATTGCAGCTCTGGCGGGTGCGAAGGATGCGCCGGCCGGGTATACTCTGGCTATCGCCATTATCCTGTGGTTCACCTGCCTCTTTGCGAACTTTGCAGAAGCCATTGCAGAAGGTCGGGGCAAGGCACAGGCCGATACACTTCGTGCATCGCGAAGAGATGTAGATGCCAACAAAATTTCCTCTATCGAGGAAAGAGAGAAAATTACCGTAGTTCCTGCGGCTTCACTGAAAAAGGGAGATCTGGTCATCGTGCAAGCAGGGGAACAGATTCCTGCTGACGGCGATGTGGTTTTCGGTGCGTCTTCTGTGGATGAAAGCGCCATCACGGGAGAGTCCGCTCCTGTGATTCGCGAAAGCGGCGGCGACAGAAGCGCGGTGACAGGCGGCACCAACGTACTGTCCGATTGGATCATCGTCAGTGTGACCAGTGAACCGGGACAGAGTTTTATGGATAAGATGATCGCCATGGTTGAAGGTGCGTCCAGAAAGAAGACGCCTAATGAATTGGCTCTGCAGATTTTCTTAGTCGCTTTGTCTATCATATTTATTCTGGTTACACTGTCACTGTACACCTACTCCCTTTTCTCAGCAAAGCAGGCGGGAATCGACAATCCGATTTCTGTAACAACCTTGGTGGCTTTGCTGGTCTGCCTGGCGCCGACTACCATTGGCGCCCTGCTCTCAGCCATCGGCATTGCCGGCATGAGCAGACTGAACCGTGCCAACGTCCTGGCTATGAGTGGCCGTGCCATAGAGGCGGCTGGTGATGTGGACATTTTGATGCTGGATAAGACGGGTACCATTACCCTGGGCAACAGGCAGGCGGACAGCTTTATTCCCGTAGACGGTACGCCGGAAGAAGAACTGGCGGACGCGGCGCAGTTCTCGTCCCTGCCGGATGAAACGCCGGAGGGCAGGAGCATCGTGGTTTTGGCAAAGGAGAGATTCGGTATCAGAGAGAGAAATCTCAGTGACAAGCAGTTCACCTTTATTCCGTTCACAGCCAAGACCCGGATGAGCGGTGTGGATTATGACGGTAACGAAATCCGCAAGGGTGCGGCCGACGCCATACGCGATTATGTTATCTCGGAGGGCGGCACCTACAGCAGTGAGTGTGAGGATGTGGTCACGAGGATTGCAGAACAGGGCGGAACGCCTCTCGTCGTCGCGAAGAATCATAAGATTCTCGGCGTCATCCACCTGAAGGATATCATCAAAAAAGGTGTAAAGGATAAATTCGCAGACCTGCGAAAGATGGGCATCAAGACCATCATGATTACAGGAGATAACCCTTTGACTGCGGCTGCCATCGCAGCAGAAGCCGGAGTCGATGACTTCCTTGCAGAGGCAACGCCAGAGAGCAAACTGAACATGATTCGCGATTATCAGGGCAAAGGCCATCTGGTGGCAATGACCGGCGACGGTACCAACGATGCGCCTGCCTTAGCGCAGGCGGATGTAGCAGTAGCCATGAATACCGGAACCCAGGCGGCAAAGGAGGCCAGCAACATGGTCGACCTGGACTCCTCGCCCACAAAGCTCATTGATATTGTTCGGATCGGCAAACAGCTTTTAATGACGAGAGGCAGTCTGACCACCTTTTCCATTGCCAACGATGTGGCAAAATACTTTGCCATCATTCCGGCCTTGTTCATGGGTCTGTACCCTGGATTGTCGGCGCTGAACATCATGGACTTGGAATCTCCGCTGAGTGCAGTCCTGGCGGCAATCATCTACAACGCCTTGATCATCATCGCCTTGATCCCCCTGGCACTGAAAGGCGTCAAATATCGGGAGGTGTCAGCTGGAAAACTGCTCTCGCGAAACCTTCTCATTTACGGCCTTGGAGGTATCGTCGCTCCGTTTGCCTGTATCAAGGTCATTGACATGCTGCTGGCAGTGTGTGGGTTAATATAAATAATACGACTAGGAGGAATGGAAAATGCAAACTTTTAAATCAGTGCTGCCAAAGGCGGCAATGATCTTCATCATATTTTCGGTAGTCTGCGGCATCCTGTATACGGGAGTTGTAACTGTTTTGGCGCAGTTGATTTTCCCGGATAAAGCCAACGGAAGCATCATCGAAGTGAAGGGTGTGAAATATGGATCAGAACTGCTGGCGCAGCAGTACAATGATGAAAAACATATGTGGGGGCGCATCATGAATGTGGATGTATCCACCTATACTGACAAAGAGGGCAACCGGCTGATGTATGCAGCGCCGTCCAACAAAAGTCCCGCCAGTGATGAATATGAGCAGATGATTGCAGACAGAGTGGAGTTGATCCGCGCGGCGAACCCGCAAAGGGAAGGAACTCCGATTCCGGTAGATTTGGTCACCTGCTCCGGCAGCGGTCTGGACCCGGATATCTCGCCTGCTGCAGCAGAGTATCAAGTGCCTAGACTTGCTGCGGAAAACGGCATGACCGAAGAGCAGATCAGAGTCATCATCGATCAATGCTCAAAAGGAAAGTTTCTTGGTGTATTCGGCGAAAAGACCGTCAACGTATTAAAAGTCAATTTGATGCTGGACGGGATTTTGAAATAGATTCTTGAAGAGGGACGTATGGAGTTTGTGTTCTGAGCAAAAGCGACTTAGAAATACAGATTGCACGCGCCTCTCTTCGTGGTATACTGATACTATGAAAAATCGGAGGCAAGGCATATGGAAGAAACACGGGTAAACCCGGACAAAATATTAGAGACCATCAAAAGGGCAGACGAAAAGCAGCAGTCGGGACATCTGAAAATCTTTTTCGGCTACGCCGCAGGGGTAGGAAAGACCTATACTATGTTAAAGGCGGCACAATCTGCAAAGAACAGAGGCGTCGATGTAGTAGCGGGCTATATTGAACCTCACGCCAGGCCGGAAACCATGGAACTGATGCGGGATTTGGAAAAGCTGCCTGTCAAGGAGGTCAGTCACAAGAACATCACCTTGCGGGAATTTGATCTGGACCAGGCCCTGGCTAGAAAACCTCAATTGATCCTCGTCGATGAACTGGCGCACACCAACGCTGATGGATGCCGGCATGAAAAGAGATATAAAGATGTAGAAGAACTGCTGAAAGCGGGAATTGACGTCTATACCACGGTGAACGTCCAGCATATCGAGAGCCTTAACGACATGGTTGCCGCCATCACGGGTGTTGCGGTGCAGGAGAGGATTCCCGATTCCGTCTTTGACGAAGCGGATCAGGTGGAACTGGTGGACATCGAGCCGGAAGACTTGATTAATCGGCTCAACGCAGGGAAAATCTATCGAGATGAACAGGCGCAGAGAGCTTTGATCAACTTTTTCAGCATAGAAAATCTGACGTCGCTGCGGGAAATCGCCTTGCGCAGATGTGCAGACAGGATGAATAAACTGTCAGAGCGGGTCAGGAATATCACCAATGCAGAGTATTACAACGACGAACACATCCTGGTCTGCATTTCCTCTTCACCGTCCAACAAAAAGATCATCCGCACTGCGGCAAGGATGGCCAGCGCCTTCAAAGGGACATTGACAGCCCTCTTCGTGGAGACACCGGATTTTGCAGGGATTAATGAGGCGGACAAAAAACGTCTGCAGGACAACATCCGCCTGGCGACGCAGCTGGGGGCAAAGATCGAGACTGTTTATGGCGATGATATCGCTCTGCAGATTGCGGACTTTGCACGGCTGTCAGGCGTCTCAAAAGTCGTCATGGGCAGATATAACGCGAAAAAGAAAGTTTTGCTCGGGCGGCAGTCGCTGACGGACAAATTGATCGAGGCGGCGCCAAGCCTGGAAATCTATGTGATTCCAGACAAAGACGTTCCTTATTATAAACCGCGGGCAGCGGGTAAAGGGACGGGGAAGTTTATTCTTCCTGACACACTGAAGAGCATCGTCATATTGGCGGCGGCAACCCTGCTGGGATTTGCCTTTTATGATATGGGGTTCAGTGAAGCCAATATCATCATGATCTACATTCTGGGGGTGGTGTTCACCTCCATGGTTACAAGTGGCAAAGGGTACAGCCTGGTCAGTTCCGTAGTCAGCGTACTGATCTTCAACTTTTTCTTTACCAACCCGCGCTACACCTTTAACGCCTATGACAACGGTTATCCGGTGACGTTTCTGGTCATGCTGATGACTGCCTTTCTCACCAGTACCCTGGTGGTCAGGCTCAAGCAGTACGCAAGAGAGGCGGTGCGGACGGCCTACCGAACAAAGATTTTGTTAGAGACTAATCAAATGCTGCAGAGCAACAAGCCGCGGAGAGAAATCGTGGAAATCATCTCTACGCAGCTGACCAAGCTGCTGAAGAGGGACGTGATCTTTTATCTGGCAGGGGACGAAAAGTTGGGATCGCCTGTCGTCTTCCGAGCGGAGGAGGGGGGCGACAAGAATGACTATCTCAGCGATAATGAAAAAGCGGTCGCTGCGTGGACTTTTAAAAATAACAAACATGCCGGAGCTACTACTGATACGCTGAGCAGCGCCAAATGCCTGTATTTAGCCGTACGCATCAACAGCAAAGTCTACGGCGTTGTGGGGATCGCCATTGACGGAAATCCTTTGGACACTTTCGAAAACAATATTACGCTGTCCATCCTGGGAGAATGTGCCATGGCATTGGAAAATGAACAAGCCATGAGAGAAAAGGCAGAGGCGGACCTCCTTGCTAAGAACGAGAAACTGCGGGCAAACCTGCTGCGGGCTATCTCCCATGATCTGCGGACGCCGCTGACCTCCATTTCCGGCAACGCCGGGATTCTGATGACAAACAGCGATACTATCTGTGAAGAAAAAAAGCTTACATTATATACGGCGATTTACGATGACTCTATGTGGCTCATCAATCTGGTAGAAAACCTGCTGTCTGTCACCAGGCTGGAAGACGGTTCCATGCATCTGAATTCCAGCGCCCAGCTGATGGATGAAGTCATCGACGAAGCGCTGCAGCATATCGATCGGAAAAGTGTGGAGCACAAACTGGTCGTCCATCAGCCAGATGATTTTCTCATGGCAAAGATGGATGCAAGGCTGATTATACAGGTGATCATCAATATGGTGGACAACGCCATCAAATACACGCCAAAGGGGTCAGAAATTGTCATTACCACCGCCAGGGACGGGAACCACATCGTGGTCAGCATCGCCGATGACGGAGGCGGCATCCCGAATGAGGCAAAAAAACGAATCTTTGACATGTTTTATACGGTGGGTACGGGAATCGCTGACAGCCACAGAAGTCTGGGGTTGGGGCTTGCCTTGTGCAAGTCCATCATCAACGCTCACGGAGGAGAGATTTCCGTTTTCGATAACAAGCCGAAAGGTGCGGTTTTCCGATTTACGCTTCCGGCAGAGGAGGTAACTTTACATGAATAAACCATTGATTTTGGTCGTTGAAGACGATGCGGCCATCAGAAATTTAATCACGACGACTTTGGAAACCCACGACTACAGGTTCCAGGTAGCTCCTAACGGGGAGTCGGCGATTTTGGAAGCGTCCTCTCACAATCCTGATGTGGTGCTGCTGGATTTGGGACTGCCCGATCTTGACGGTATCGAGATCATCAAGAAGATCAGAGGATGGTCGCTGATGCCCATCATCGTTATCAGTGCCAGGTCTGAAGATACAGATAAGATTGAAGCCCTGGATGCAGGTGCTGACGACTATCTGACGAAACCATTTTCTGTGGAAGAACTGCTGGCACGGCTGCGCGTCACTTTCCGGCGGCTAAACTATGTTCCTGGCAGCCAGGATATACAGAACTCCATCTTTGAAAATGGAGATTTGAAAGTCGACTATGCGGCGGGCTGTGCCTTTATGGGAGAGAATGAACTTCACCTGACGCCTATCGAGTACAAACTGCTTTGTCTGCTGGCGAAAAACGTGGGCAAGGTTCTCACCCATACTTATATTACAAAAGAGATATGGGGAAGTTCTTGGGATAACGACGTGGCGTCTCTGCGGGTCTTCATGGCGACACTGCGCAAGAAGCTGGAAAAAAGTTCGACCTCGCCTCAGTACATTCAGACCCACGTGGGTGTGGGGTACCGGATGCTGCGGGTGTGAAAAAGGTGGATAGTATGTAAACGCACGATACTTTGGTGAATATGTCTGCCTGTTTAGGCAATAATGTTCAAAAGGAACTTGATTACTTGATTTGAATGAAGTATAATGAGTGAATAAATTAGCCTTTATGGGCGGAAATTTTCAATGAACAGGGGATGAATATGGACATTAAGCGTGACAGATATTTACAGGAACTGATTTCTTACCGTTTTGATGGATTGGTTAAAGTCATAACAGGGATTCGACGTTGTGGCAAGTCATACCTTTTAAAAAACATATATCGAAAATATCTGCTTGAGGAGGGTGTGAAGGAAGAACAAATTATTTCTATAGAACTTGACCTTGCGAGAGATATAAAGTATCGTAACCCACTGGAACTTTCCTCTTATGTGAGAAACATAGTAGAAGGGAAAAGGGAGGAGTACTATCTCTTTGTAGACGAAATTCAGATGTCAGACAAGGTGGCGAATCCCTACAATAAAGACGGAGAGAAGATTACTTTTTATGATGCACTAAATGACCTTCGCAGTTTGTCTAATTTGGATGTCTATGTAACGGGCAGCAACTCCAAAATGCTGTCAAGTGATATATTGACCGAGTTTAGGGGACGAAGTGATGAAATTCGCGTTCATCCGTTGAGCTTTTCTGAATACTATTCTGCAGTTGGAGGAGATAAGAGTGAGGCATTCGATGAGTATGCTTTTTATGGGGGGATGCCCCTTATCCTTTCGAGACCAAATGACGCTGCAAAGATGAACTACCTGAAATCACTATTTACGGAAGTATACATCAAAGACATTGTAGAGAGAAAACACATCGAGAGACAGGACGTATTGGAACAGATCTTAGATTTGCTCTGCTCTTCTATTGGCTCGCTGACAAATCCTGCAAAGATAGCAGATACGCTGCAATCAAAACAGACAAAAGGCGTTTCATCGAACACAATTCGTGCCTATATCAGACACTTAGAGGATGCTTTTTTGTTCTCTGAAAGTAAGCGATATGATGTAAAGGGTAAATCCTATTTTGACTCGCCAAATAAATATTATTGTGAAGATTTGGGATTGCGTAACGCTCGTATTGGATTTCGTCAGCAGGAGATGACCCATATCATGGAGAATATTATCTACAACGAATTGGTCAATCGTCAATTCTCTGTTGATGTTGGAGTGGTGTATGCAAGAACGGTTAATGAGAAGGGAAATTCCGTTCGCACGCCGAGAGAGATAGATTTTGTCGTCAATTCTGGCGGCAAGAAGACCTACGTCCAATCAGCTTATGCAATGCCCTCGGAGGATAAAGCGGAAGCAGAACTCCGCCCGTTTGCACTGACAGGGGATTCATTCCCAAAGATAGTGGTTAGAAAAGATATAGGAAAACGGTGGTATGATGATAAGGGAATTTTGAACATCAGCCTGATCGACTTCCTGTTAGATAAAACGGTCATTTAACAAAAAAGCCTTTATGGGCGGAAATTTTCAATGAAAAACGGTGGTCAAAAGCGACCACCGTTTTTCATTTGGACATGAGCTATTTTGCAAACCTGATAGATTAATATTCCTTATGCTCTGCGTCGCAGTATGCGCATCTGTAGACTTTCTTGTCTTTGTCAACCAGCTTGAATTTCTGTGTAATTTCCTGTTCGATGGATGTGATGCATCTAGGGTTCTTACACTTGATGACATTGGTCAGGGTTGCTGGCAGTTCGAGGCGTTTTTTCTCAAACAGCTTGCCGTCTTTTACGATGTTGACAGTGATGTTGCTGTCGATGTAACCGAGGACATCCAGATCCAGATCGATGAGCTGGTCGATTTTGATGATGTCTTTTTTGCCGTACTTTGAGCTGTCCGCATTCTGAATGACAGCCACACAGTTGTTCAGCTTTTCCAGCTTCAGCAGTTCGTAAATCTGCATGCTCTTGCCTGCTTTGATGTGGTCTAAAACGATACCGGTGCTAACTCCATCTATATTCATATGTATTCCTCACTTTCAGTAATGGTTCTGGCCCCGATTTCTGAAAAGAAATCGATGGGCAGACCTTATGCTTTAGCGCCCCGCAAGCGACGCGGCGGCAAGGCGCTAGTCGTATAATAGCTCTATAGTTTACGCTTCTCTTTTGATTCCCAGTAAATACAGGATCAGTGCCATTCTGATGTGCTTTCCGCAGAGTGCCTGGAAGAAGTAGCAGGCTCTCGGGTCATCGTCCACTTCTACAGAAATCTCATTGACTCTTGGCAGAGGATGCATGATGGTCAGGTCTTCCTTTGCCACCTGCAGTTTTTCTAAGTCTAAGATGTAGCTGTCCTTCAGTCTTACGTAATCCTCTTCGTTGAAGAATCTCTCTCTCTGTACACGGGTCATGTAGAGAATGTCCAGGTCTTCCATGGCATCTTCCAGTCTTTCGACCTCTTTCCACTCTGCCCCGGCAGCGTCCATCTTCTCTTTGACGTAATCAGGAACCTGCAGTTCATTTGGTGAAATCAGAACGAATTTGACGTTCTCGTATCTGAGCATGGCTTCGATCAAGGAGTGAACCGTTCTACCGAATTTCAGGTCTCCGCAGAGTCCGACTGTCATGTCAGAAAGTCTGCCTTTTTTTCTCTTGATGGTCAGAAGGTCTGTCAAAGTCTGGGTCGGATGGAAATGTCCGCCGTCGCCGCCGTTGATGATAGGTACTGTCGTTCTCTGGGAAGCGACAACTGGAGCACCTTCCTTTGGATGTCTCATGGCGATGATGTCCGCGTAGCAGCCGACAGTTCTGATGGTGTCGCTTACGCTTTCCCCTTTGGCTGCGGAACTGGAACTGGCTTCTGAAAATCCGAGGACACTTCCGCCCAGTTCTAACATGGCAGCTTCGAAACTGAGTCTGGTTCTGGTGCTCGGCTCAAAGAAGAGGGTTGCTAGTTTCTTGTGTGCGCAGATGTCCTCATAGGCAGCATGGTTCTCCACGATATCGTCTGCAATTTTGATTAGTTCGTCGATTTCTTCTACTGACAGGTCAGTAATGTTGATTAGATTTCTGATTTCACTCATTTATTTATCTCCCTTCATCCATCCTTCATCTGAAGGATTGTTTCTAAACTTGATAATTCTTTCTTTGTCTTCTGCTTTGATGTAGCCGGTTTCCGCTGCAACTTCTACTAAAGCATCCAGGTCGCAGAGGCTGACATTTTTTACGTTAGCTGCGGCAAAGCGATCCAGGCCTTTCTGCATGCCATATGTAAAGATACTGGCAATTCCTAAAACCTCAGCGCCGGCTGCCCGCAGGACTTCTACGGTGTCGATAGCTGATCCGCCAGTAGAAATCAGATCCTCGATGACGACGACCTTCTGACCTGGCAGCAGTTTGCCTTCAATCTGATTGGTGCGGCCGTGATCTTTAGCGGAGCCTCTCACATAACCCATAGGGATGCCCATTAAGTGTCCGACAATGGCTGCGTGGGCAATGCCCGCCGTGCTGGTTCCCATGACCACTTCGCATTCTGGATAATGTTCTTGGATGGTCTTTACCAGGCTATTTTCCACCAGGGTTCTCACCTCCGGGGCTGTCAGGGTCAATCTGTTGTCACAGTAAATTGGGCTTTTGATGCCGCTGGCCCAGGTAAAAGGCTCTTCCGGTCTTAGGAAGACTGCCTCGATGGACAGAAGACCTTTTGCAATTTCACTTTTCATTTTCGCTACCTCACTTTTCTCTATCCTACAAATTCGTTTAAACATCTTTCGTATGCTGCAACAGGGTCGTCAGCTTTGGTAATCGGCCTGCCAACCACGATGTAGTCGGAACCGATCTTTTTTGCGCCTTCCGGCGTAGTGATTCTCACCTGGTCGTCTTTGGCTGCATCGGCAAAACGAACGCCGGGCGTTACGGTTAAAAATTCTTCTCCGCAGGTTTCGTGGATTTTGCCTGCTTCCAGAGGGGAGCAGACGACGCCGTCCAAACCCGCTTCTTTCGCATTTTGTGCGTATTTGATGACCACTTTATCCAGGTCTTCATTGATCAAAAGCTCCTGCTGCATTCTCTCCTGACTTGTGGAAGTCAATTGAGTTACGGCAATTAGAAGGGGCCTGCTGCCGTCATCTCTGGTCAGGCCGCGGATGGCGGCTTCCATCATCTCTTTGGTACCAGCAGCGTGAAGATTACACATATCCACATCCAGCTTGGATAGGGCGGCCATAGCCTTCTCTACTGTGTTGGGGATGTCGTGGAGCTTCAGATCAAGGAAGATCTGATGACCTCTCTCTTTGATTTCTCTTACAATTGACGGTCCTTCGCTGTAAAACAGCTCCATGCCGATTTTCACATAAGGCTTTTTACCAGTAAACTTGTCTAAAAATTGCAGTGTCGCTTCCTTGGAAGGGAAGTCGCAGGCTATGATGACGTCTTTACCCATTTTTAATCCTCCTTTGCTTGTCTTTTTCGTCGATAGCTGTGTTGCGCGGCACGTCCGCGATGCTCATGTACTTCGAGTACATTCCGCCTCTCGTCGTGCCGTGCGCCTTGCTCTCGGCGAAAAATCCTGCGCAATAACTTTTTTCTCGATAACGATTTATCTATTTTACGATTCCGATGATGTCGGCTAGCTTTTCGATGCCCAATTCTTCGCAGAGAGCAGGCAGTTCCTCAATGATTTCTTTGCATGCATACGGATTGACCAGATTTGCCGCACCGACCTGTACTGCTGCAGCACCGGCCATCATCATCTCGATGACGTCTGCGGCAGAGCTGACGCCACCCATACCGATGACGGGAATATTGACCGCATTGGCAACCTGGTAGACCATTCTTAGGGCTACAGGGAAGATGGCTGGTCCGGAGAAGCCGCCCATCTTATTGGCGATTACCGGCTTTCTAGTCTTGATGTCGATGCGCATTCCCAGCAGGGTGTTGATCAGACTGATGCCGTCAGCGCCGGCATCTTCGCAGGCTTTGGCGATTTCTACAATGTCAGTGACATTGGGGCTCAGTTTGATATAGACTGGTTTGGTGGTCACTTCTTTTACTGCGCGAGTGACTTCGGCGGCGCTGTCAGCACAGACGCCATAAGCCATGCCGCCGTTATGGACATTGGGGCAGCTGACGTTGACTTCGATGATTCCCACTTGCGGTTCCTTGTCCATGGCGCGGGCGCAGGTAATATATTCTTCTATGGAAAACCCGCTAATGTTAGCAATAAGCGGCTTCTGATAGATTTTCGCCAGGTTGGGCAGTTCTTCTCTGCAGACGGCTTCCACTCCGGGATTCTGCAGTCCCACGGAGTTGATCAATCCATCTGGGCATTCAGCGATTCGCGGTAGAGGATTGCCCAGGCGGGCATCTTTGGTGGTCCCTTTGAAGGAGATGGAACCCAGGATATTGATATCGTAAATTTCAGCAAATTCTCGTCCGTATCCGAAGGTGCCGCTGGCAGGGATGACTGGATTGTCCAGTGTGATACCGCTTAAAACTACTCTTGTATCTACCATTTTATTTCCTCCTTATACAGAACTGGGCCGTCCTTGCAGATTCGCTTGTACCCGTATTTTGTCTCGCAGGTGCAGCCCATGCATGCGCCGAATCCGCATGCCATTCTCGCCTCAAAGCTGAACTGACCGTCTGGCGAGGTGTCGTAAACGGCTTTCAGCATCGGTTCTGGTCCGCAGGTGTAGACATAATCAAAATTGATCTCCTTCATCGCGTCGGTGACAAAGCCTTTGATTCCCATGGAACCATCGACGGTGGTGATGATCGGTTCAATTCCCAGCACCTGAAATTCCTTGGTCAGGATGATGTCTTCTCTTCCGTTGAAGCCGGTGATGACTTTGGGGATGACACCTTGGTCGACCAGGCTTTCGGCTAACCCGTAGAGCGGAGGGACACCGATGCCGCCGCCGACCAAAAGTGGCTGCTTGCCGCCCTTTGCTGTGTCAAAACCGTTTCCCAGAGGCATGAGGACGTCCAGCAAGCCGCCCTTCTGCATTTCGGACAGGGCTTTTGTTCCTTCTCCCACTACCTTGAAGATGATGGTCAGAAAGTCGGGTCCATAGCTGTAGATGGAGATGGGTCTTCTCAGATAAAACCCATCCAGCTTGATGTTGATGAACTGTCCTGGTGCGCTGATTTCGCTGCAGTCGCCCGTCAGGGTCATTGCAAAAATACCGTTTTGAATTTTTTTCAGGTGGTCTATTTTAAGCAGTTGTCTCTTCATATCGAATCTCTCCTTCTACGAGGGTCATGGTGATGCGTCCGTCTACTTCCCATCCGGCAAAAGGCGTCGCCTTGCCCATGCTGGCGAACTCCGCCGGATCTATGGTGTGGTGTTCTGCCAGATCAATAACCGTCAGGTCGGCAGGCTGTCCGTCTTCGATGGTGCCGCCGGCGAGACCGAAGCGTCTGCGCGGGTTCACTGACATGAGTTCAATCAGCTTTTCCAGGGAAATGATGCCCTTCTTCACTAAATGGGTGTAGAGAATTGGAAAGCTGGTTTCAAGACCGACGATGCCGAAGGCGCTTCCGGCAAGCCCTTTTGCCTTTTCCTCTGCGCTGTGAGGGGCATGGTCCGTAGCGATCATGTCGATGGTTCCGTCCTGGATGCCTCTGATCAAAGCGTCACGGTCTTTGGCATCTCTCAGTGGCGGGTTCATCTTGAAACGACCATCCTCTTGCAGGTCTGCATCAGAAAGCACCAGATAGTGCGGTCCTGTCTCGCAGGTGACGTCGATGCCTTTTTCCTTGGCGCATCGGATGATGTCAACCGTTTCTTTTGTTGAAATGTGACATACGTGATAACCGGCGCCAGTCTTTTCGGAGAGTTTCACATCTCTTTCGACCTGTTTCCATTCGCTTTCAGAGCAGATACCCTTGTGTCCGTGCTCCTCGGCGTAAGTTCCCTCGTGGATATAGCCACCGTCCAGGAGGCTTTCGTCCTCGCAGTGGGCGACAATCAGCTTGTTCAGCTTCTTTGCGCGCTCCATTGCGGATTCCATCAGGTCTCCTGTCTGTACGCCTTTTCCGTCGTCAGAAAATGCGCATACGTGGGGTGCTAGTTCTTCCATGTCTGCGAGGGCGCTGCGGCCGTTTTGCTCCATGGTGATGGTTCCGTAAGGAACGACCTTGACCTTGGCATTCTCTTTGATGATGTCAAGCTGAACTTGCAGGGCTTCCATGGTAGAAGGGACGGGGTTCAGATTGGGCATCGGACAGATGCAGGTGTAACCCCCTCTAGCTGCCGCCGCTGTGCCTGTGGCAATGGTCTCTTTATAAAAAAAGCCAGGTTCACGCAAATGCACATGTACATCTGTGAAACCCGGCACTATGACCTTGTCGGTGCAGTCAACGATTCTGTCTGCACGGTCGATATTTAAAGAGCTTAAGGAATTAACAAAAACTTTACCGTCAGAAACAAAAACGTCTCTCTTTTCGAATCCTCTTGGTGTAAAAACAGTACCATTTTTGAATAAAGTTGTCATGGATTTCCGGCTCCTTTCTTCATATTAAAATTATTTTTGCTCAAATCTTCAATATGTTATCATGGATTTGCATGCTTGTCAATAGGGTTAAGAAAAGTTCTAAAAAATGTATTCAAAGCGTGCACACCGCGCGTCACTGCAGGTCTGTCAAAAACTCCGTAATGAGGGGGGAGGAGAGGGTTGTCGTGCTGGTTTTACCCGTCATTTTATGAAAAAAGGCCAAAAACGCCTAAAACTTTCGGCTGCTGAGGCTCCGCAACGGCAGCCTGGGCAGGAACTGCGACGAAGTTTCAACGGTTACAGCAGGCGTTGCGGGGACACTCCCTTTGCAGCCCGCAGTTTTTTTAGGCGTTTTTGCGTTTTTTTGTGACAATAGGGGTTAAATGGATGATCTACAGGGGCTTTTTTGGGCATTTTGAAAACGTTAAGCTGCATAATAAAGGGACGCCGAAGGCGTCCCAATGTCGCTGCGCAAATATGTAATTAAGAGAATACCCCTGTTGGACTGCAGGTCAGAGTGACCGTTTTGGTCTTGGAGTCTATGACTTTCCCGGCATAGTATTGTTTGCCTGTAGCGGTTGCACTGGCTGAATTGCCAGATTTGCTGCCGCTGATGTTAGATACTTTCCATGTTGCATTTTGTGCTGCGGCTGATGGCGTTGATGAAGTGCATTTGGCCGTGCCGTTGCCATAGGTGAAGGTGCCGGTAACCCTCACGTACCACAGCCGTTCGCCAGATGAAGATTCATAGTAAGCGGTTTTTGACTTTGTCTTTGTCGTGGTGGAGACTGCTTGCGCGGTATTTAATGATGCGTCTTCGATGATGGTGACATAGCGGCTGCCGTCATCAAGATATTCCACAGTGGTGACCGCATCAGATGCATATACGGGCTGCATTGCAAAAATCAGTATAGCAGTCAATACAAAAAAATTACTTTTTTCATGATGCCCTCCTATTCAATAATAATGGTTTCATGAGTCATAATGGAATTTTGTGCTTCTTTGTAAAGGTCATAGTAGAAATAGGTTCTTGCACAGAGCACAACTACGACAACGATGGTAATGATGACAATTGCCTTTGCGATGGTTTTGCGCAGCGAAATCCTTTTGCATAATTGCGGCTGATCCAAAGATGTTATGTAATTGTATACGGCATCTTCTGGTTCTTCGAAATGGCTGACAACATCCTCCCAGGTACAACTAGGGTTCAACTCGATATATTCTGTTATGGATGCTTTTAAATTCTTGATGAATATCCGCTCTTCCTTTCCATAAATCGGTAATAGAAGATGAATTTCTTTCAGATACTGTTTTAGCTGTATTTCAATCCCTTGGTTCATCTTCTTCCTCCGTAAAATCGAGATCACTGGTGAGTATCCGTTCGATGCCCACGGTAATCTCATTGTAGTCTTCTAGCAAATCTGCCAGACGTTCCCTGCCTGCATCCTCCAGATGATAATAGACACGGACGCGGCGCTTGCCAATAGGCATTTCCCTGTCGGAAATGTAGCCGTTCTTTAGCAGCTTGTACAGGGTAGGGTACAGCGTGCTCTCTGTTACGATGACATTACCGTCAGACTGCTTTTTTATTAAAGTGGTCAATTGATAGCCATACAAGTCTTGTTTTTGTAAAAGGAACAGTACGATCATCTCTACTGTTCCCATTTTGAAATTACTTCGGCCTCTTGCCATTTTGCCCCCCCTTAAATTTTATATATGAAGTATATCACAAAAATTATGAAAAAACAATACTATGAAAAACATAATATATATTGACAAGCACGCGCGAACAATGTAGAATGTAGAAAAGTAAGAAAATTACAAATAGTTAAAGTGGGAGGGATGTGTATGATTGCACAAGAAAAGAGTTTTTCTAAAACTGTACAGTGATTGAGGCCACGATGACATGTATTTAAGAAAAACTCTTATGGTTATTATGACGTAGAACTTGCCAAAAAGCAAGGTTGCTTTTTAAGAGAGGAGAACGAAATGAATAAAGCAAGTAAAAAGACGATGCTCATAGGTATAGTGCTGGTGATAGTACTGGCATTGTCTGCATCGGTTGCTTTTGCAGCAACAGGTTCCTATAGTGGGTATACTTACAAATTCAAGGATCTTTATTCTACAAAATCTCTTACCAAGACTGGTACGGGGCATGGCTGTTTTAATGTTACAAAATATGGCGATGGCGAAGATTCAGATACTGCAATGGGCTATTGTGATTTTTGGTTGGAGTTTGAGAACGGAGCAAGAATAACAGACAAGGCTCAAGCTGGAAAAAAGTTGGGAAGACTACTTTGCGATATGACGGAACTCCATCATATTATAAAGGAACTAGCATGTTCCTCTGTATCAGTACATCTTTATCGACTTTAAACAGGCAATATGCAGCAGGTAAATGGTCACCGGATAACGTAACTCTTTAGAGGGAAAGTCAGGCTTCTTTTATAGAAGCCTGATCAATTTAGGAGAGGAGTTTTGAGATGAGGTATTTTGGCTGGCAGTTAAGAAAAGAAGTTTTTGCTACTGAAACAATTTTCGTTTTTCTTGCGTTTATGATTTGCTATTTTTTTACGGGAATTAGTGAAGTAAGTTTCCATAATGTGTTTCTGTCGGATTTATTGCGAATAACATGCGAAAATGTGTTGGCGCTTATTTTCCCAATGTTAGTCTGTCTCCCTCTAGCGGTTAAGTATGTAACGGAATGGCAAAGTGGATATCTCTATTTAATGTTAAGCAAGATGTCGATAAAACGATATGTTCTTACAAAATTGCTGACTAATGCGCTGATCGGGGGACTATTAGTGAGCATTCCGGCGGCAATTTGCCTGATTATGCTCGTGATAGACAAGGGGCTTTCGGTAGGTTCCTATATGGAGTCATCCTGGCAGATTAACTTATTTCCCATGTTGTATGAAACACATCCGGTAGGTTATGCCTGTATGATGCTCCTGGCATTTTTCCTCTGCGGAGCAGTGTTTGCAACTCTAGGGCTTGGCATTGGTGCAATACTGAAAAAACGATATCTTGCCATCCTGCTGCCGTTGGCCTATTATATCGGTACTGCTGTTGCTTTCCCTGGCGGTCCTCTCAATGCAACAAATATGTATACATTGGGGCACCTTTTCTCAAACGAATTGATTTTTTGTCTGATTCATGAGATGATTCTCTTTATCGTCGGCGCAACGCTGTTTATCATGGGGGTGCAGCGGAATGTGGAATAAGTGGACTCGCAGGACCAAAAACGTTTTCAAATATAAAGTTAGACTGACAGGGATTGCTATCATAGCAATTTTAAACATCGGATACCTGATCCACTTTATAAGAACAGATTGTTCCTATTTTGGAGGGTACACAGAAATCAATTTCACGAGCTTTATCCTTATCGTACTCAGTGAACAGCATTTTCTCACCTTTATGGTTCCTCTTTCTATTATCTATGGTGTCAGTGAGATGAATCGGGTACGTCTTACAGAAATATTGGTATACAAGGAGAGGAACCGTTGGGACAGACTGGCGATGATATCTGGGGTAATTTACAGTCTGGGGTATTTCTTGTTTTTAATCAGTGCAATAACAGCGATAGCAAAGCTTTCTGGAATCAATTTTACACATCTGATGAAACCCTGTAATGGAATGGAATTTATTATCCCCTATACTTTGCAAAACAGCGAAACTGTAGATATGGTCTCTATTGCTATAGCCAATGTGGGAAATGTACTGCTTTACTGCGTTACATTGGGCATTCTCTATCACTTCCTCTTATGTATTACTAAACGGAGGACAGGGGCAGTGCTCCTCGAAATTTTCATTTTGATCATCATATTACTCTTTACAAAATCTTTGATGAGATGGACATATCCTTATACTTTTTTAGGAAATGTGATACCCAATGTAGGCGCAGATAAGCTGAATCTGGGTATAAACTGGATCTATTGGATCTTCATAAATCTTGCATTTGCTGGATTAACGATTTTTAGAAATAGAAAACGGGAGTATGATCAAGATGAATAGCGGCAGAGTAATAAGGAGAGTTGTAATTTGGAATTTCCGCAAGACAGCAAAAACGCTCATCATTCTGGCGGTATGTACATTCTTGCTGTTGTACGGATATGCAAGATGGACAGGTGATTTACAGGAATTGTTCGAAGTATACCTGGGAGGGTTTCAAAGATCAGCTTTGCTGGCTTTGCTCTGGCTTCTCGTTCATCTGCCGGTTGAAGGATTTCTCTACAGCAACTTGATGGATATGGTGAACAAATCTTTTTATACCAAAATTTTGAAGTATAAGAGCAAAGAACGCTACCTTCATGCCTCGTTATGGACCTTGGCTCCGCAAATTTTGACGTATTATATCACGGGGTATGGACTCCTTCTGATATTAGTTGGCCGTGTAGATATGAAACTCATATTCTGGCAGGTGGGACTTGCAGGTCTAGAGTCGCTTAATATCATACTAGCTGCTTTGTTGATCAGCATGATTGATGTAAGATGGGAAAACATCGCATTTCCGGCGGTCGTGATCATAGAACTCGTGAATTGTATTTTATGTGGAAAGGCAAATGGTATATTCAGGTTCTTGCCTTTTACGCAAGGCAAGTTGTTGCTGCAAAAGGAATATTTTGATAATGGAGTCGCCTTGGTAACTTCGCTAATCATATTATGTATTGTCCTGATCTGTACGGCGATGATATGGGTTAGAAAAGATGAAAGGAGTGAGTGATTATGGGAATCATTGAACTAAAGGGCGTGACGAAGGCTTTTAAAAAATCACGGGTGTTAGAAGATATTTCTTTAGACTTACGAGAAGGGAAAATATACGGTTTTGTCGGCAGAAACGGAACTGGGAAAAGTGTGCTTTTTAAACTGATATGTGGGTTGATGATTCCCTCTTCCGGAGAAATCACGGTAAATGGGAAAATTCTGAAAAACGGCGGGTTTGCAGAGGATATTGGGATTTTACTCGACAATACCGGTTTTATGCCGAGGATGTCTGCCTTTGATAACTTAAAATCCATTGCGGTGATTAATAACGTGATTTCTGATGAGCGCATCAAAGAGTGCATTCAGATTGTCGGCCTGGATGCTAACGCTGATAAACATGTCAGCAAATATTCACTGGGTATGAAGCAGCGGTTAGGTATCGCACAGGCGATCATGGAATCGCCTAAGATCCTTTTGCTGGATGAACCGATGAACGGATTGGACGAACAGGGGGTAAAGGATATGCGTATTTTATTAAAGGAATATCAAAAAGAGCACGGTGCCACGATTTTGATTGCCAGTCATGACAAGGAGGACATCGCGGAACTGTGCGATGTCGTATATTCCATCAGTGGGGGAAAGATTAGACTGCGTGATGTTAGTCAAAATTTATCTAATCACAATTGCTGAACGAAAGTGCAGACAATGAATAATAGTAAGACTAATGGAATGACTATTAGAACTTTCAAATTATAATTTATCAGGAATGGATTTGAATTACGGACTATCCACAGTGCGAAGAAAGAAAACCAAACGTGAATGGATAAAATGGGTTATCTGAACTGAAACATGATGAATTCTAGAGGGCTGCCGCCTAACATGAGGCAGCCCTCTTAAAATCAACTTATGATATCGAGGAACGTTCATTTCTTGCCGCCTCATCAATGACATTTCTCAGTATTTCATCTGCTTCTTCAATACGGTTTTCTTCTACTTCCAATAACTTTTCTCGTAGCTGCAGCATCTGCGCGCACTTCTCAAGCGCATCAATTCCCATTTTCACCCCAGATAATCCTCTCTCAATATCGCCATGACATGCACGTCGTGATACTGGCCCATCTTCTTGCAGGCGCCGCGGGCGCAGCCCTCGTGCTGAAACCCCATGGACTCGTAGAGACGGCGTGCGGGCTCGTTGCCCGTATAGTAGTCCAGGTAGACACGGTGAAAGGTATCTTCCTTGAAGGCTCTGTCGAGAACCCACTTGAGCGCCTGGCGGCCATAGCCTTTGCCGCGCAGGGCAGGATCTCCGATGTAGATGCGGTAAACTTCCAGGGAGTCCAGCTTACGGCTGATTCCATTGAGGTAGATTCTGCCGATAGGGTTGCCGCTTTGGTCGGTGATGGTGTACTGCTCTTTTTCCGGGTCTGCCTCGTTCAGAACAAATTCTCTGATCACTTCCTCGTAGGTCTGTCCGTCGGCGATGCTGAAAAACTCGGTTACCTCAGGAGTCTGTTCCCACTGATAGAACTGCTGGCAATCCGCCAGTACAGATGGGCGTACTTGAATCATTTCCATTGTATCATCCTTTCTACGAGAAAAAGTCCCGCACTAAAATCAACAGCACGTTGTTATTATATAGGAAACCGGCGAAATAGGAATCGTCTAATGATTTGACGATGGTTTCGGACAGTCCCGGCCAGATCAGTCCCAAAATCGGAACCAACAGGGCGAAAAACAGGAATACGTAGATCAATCCTCTGACGCCGCCGAAAAGAAATCCCATAAAACCATCGAAAAAGCCGACGACTCCGTGGTGATATTTGCGTGAAAAGAGACGGACCAGGCCAAAAGCGACCAATTTGATGCCGAGTACGATGCACAGAAAAGCGATGACCGTCATCAAAGTGGAGGTAATTGCCGCTGAAGTACCGTATATAAAGGTATCGGCAGCGTCGCTGACCCAGTCGCTGAACAAAGCCGGCATGGCCTGGTAAGAGCTGCTGTCGACAGCAGAAGTTTCGATATGGGCTAAAATATATCGATTGATGCTCTCGTCCATGGTGGTGTAGTCGATGAGAAGGCCTTTGACTTTGTCGCAGAAGAGAAAGCCTGCGATGATACAGACAAACCACTGCATAAAACTGACGACAGTCTGTGCGACTCCTTTTTTTGCCCCCATGATGGTGGAAAATAGTAAAATTGCACAGACGATGATGTCTAGAATAATTCCTGGTCCCAAGTTCATATATTATCTCCGTTATTCGAATAGGTTGTTTTTTTCTACATATATTATATTACTAAAATTATCTTTAAAATGCAATACAAGGAGAATGTGTTATGGGCGGAGATTACAGGAAATTTACAGTAGAGATGCAGCTTATGAACGACGAATACAGACTTTGGAGGAGCGGAATTGACGGCAGCACATGCATTGTGGAATCCTATAAAGATAAAAGATCCCTTTACTTTGCAGTATCAAACCTTTTGCCGTCTGCCAGCCTGCTGTCCCAGGGGAACAGAGAGTATCGACTGATTTTGATGGGCGTAAACGAGGGAGAAATCATTCATCGGGATTTCGGCTCTTTTTTTGTCGATCAAAAAGGAGACGGCAGCTTTTTTAAAAAATTCACCGGTCCAGCCTTGGAGTGCTATACCCATTGTCTGCTGGTTTCAGCAGATCGGGCTGACGGCAGCATTGAGACAATCATGTCCGGCGAGATGCCGTTTTTTCACAAGCCAGTGGAAGAAATGTCAGAGGAGCCGGCAGGACCGTGTCAATTTGACGTGACATGGAAAAGTATTTTTGAAAATGTAAGTGACAAGAACGTTGTAGCTGCCTTCTCAGAAAGTATGGATGAAACAGGAGCAAAGTGGTATCGTGTCAGCTGCGGCAGCCAAATCCCACTTCCACTGATTAACTGCAGAGAACAAGTCGAAAAATACGGACACTACATAGTAGGACAAAGGGAATCTTCCTATTATATCGGTATTCCAGGCAGATTTCTGCAGGGAGAACAGCCCCTGCGTGAGCAGAAATGTTTTGTTCTTTGGCAGCCTATTCGCGGAGGGGAAAAATTCTTCAAGGAACTCTCGGAGCTGACGGAAAAGCTGCAGGAGGAAATCTTTGGATATTGGATTGGGGGAATCGACACGATCAGTGGTGAGATTATTCCGCTTTAGTTGCACAAAATTCAATACAAAAAACTGTTGAATACTGTATGGAATTGTGGTAACATTGAAAGGTATATGAATAAGTTTATGATAGAAGCCCTGGAGGAAGCCAAAAAAGCTTTCGCCATAGGGGAAATCCCTATCGGGGCAGTGATAGAAAAAGATGGACAAATTGTAGGCAGAGGCCATAATTTAACGGAATCCATGAAGGACCCTACTGCCCATGCGGAGATGCTGGCCATTCGTCAGGCCGCACAGAATTTGGGAGGCTGGAGACTGATTGGCTGTAGCTTGTATGTTACGATAGAACCGTGCACCATGTGTGCCGGTGCCATGGTCTGGTCCAGAATAGACAACATATATATCGGGGCGATGGACCCCAAAGCGGGGGCCTGCGGATCAGTATTCAATATCGTCTGCGATGACAGGCTGAATCACAGAATCAATGTAGAAACAGGAATCATGGAAGAGGAATGCAGTGAAATGATGAAAGCGTTCTTTACCCAGCTTAGAAATAGAAAGAAAAACAACAAATCGGAGGAGTAGGACATGAAAAGAATAGGCGCTATCGTATGCCTTGCAGCACTAATCGTAACAATGACAGCTTCTGTCTGTTTTGGCGCGCAGTCGCTGGAACTGGTGAAGAATTATCCGAGGAACGAGCAGACGAACACCACCAAGGACAACATGTGCGTAAAGCTGTGGTTCAACAACGATATGGACAGTCAGAAATTGGAAAAGGTAAACAAGGATTGCTTTACCATAACTGATTCGAAGGGAAAGAAAATTCCAATCAAAGTTTTCTACAATAACCCGAAGAACAAGAAGCAGATCATGGTACTGGCGGACACGAACAAGATTAATACGACCACGGATATTAAGGACAACACAGAGTACACGTTGACTATTTCCGGAAAACTGCAGGATAAAGCTGGAAATACCCTGGGTGAGGATCAGAAGATTTCTTTTACTACTTTGAACCAGGGCCAGAGCACCAAGGTATATATGATCATGATGGTCGTCATGATGGGCGGCATGTTCTTCTTCACTTCACGCCAGATGAAGAAACAGACAGCTAAACAGCAGGATGAAGGCAAGGTAAGAGAAGAACCGTTTAACCCGTATAAAGAGGCAAAGAAAACGGGCAAATCTGTGGATGAAGTCATCGCCATTCATGAAAAGGAAATGGCCAAGAAAGCTGCCAAGGAGGCAAAGAAGATCTCTCGTCAGAAAGATGAAGACGACGATGATTATGAAGAAGATGATAATGGCAACTACAAAGTAAAAGGTCCGAAACCGGTTTCTGCTGGCGGGAGCAGTTATATAACAGGCCGAAAAGCCATCGCAGAAGCGAAAAAAGCAGAAGAAGAAAGACTTGAAAAAAGAAGAGCCGCAAACGCTAAAAAGAAAAAGAAAAAATAGTTAATGCAAAATGAGCGGCCTACCGCTCATTTTGTACGTAAAATTACGGATAAAGAGGGACGCATGGAAGAAATAAAGATATTGTCTTTTGCAAAGATAAATCTCTCCATCGATGTTACTGGAATTACGGAAGACGGTATGCATGCTGTCGATATGATCATGCACCAGATATCCTTTCACGACGATGTAAATGTCAGATTTTTACCTGACCAAGCAAAACCTAAAGGCAACGTCGATATCAAAGTATCGACGAACCGCTATTATCTGCCGGTGGATGAGAGGAATCTGGCCTACAAAGCGGCGGCTTTGATATCCTCCCTATATGCGGACAAAGTGCCTGGAGGCAGAGTGGAAATTGAAATCTTTAAGAGGATTCCGGTGGCTGCAGGGCTTGCCGGCGGCAGCGGGAATGGCGCCGCCGTGCTTCACGGACTGAATCAGTTGTGGAAACTGGGACTGAGTTTGTCTGAATTATGTAGTCTGGGTGCAAGACTGGGTTCTGATGTTCCTTTCTGCGTCATGGGTCAGGCTGGTTATAACTTCTGTCTGCCGAAGAGCATTCGAAAAGACAAGATGGCAGTTTCCTGCGCCAGAGCGACAGGAACCGGCACAGAGCTGACGCCTCTAAAGGGGGTCAAACAGTCGCTGGTAATTGCCAAACCGCCGATGGGTGTGTCTACTGCAGAGGTATATCGTGAAATTGACAGTTGTAAAATAAAAGAACGTCCGGATAATGATGCTTTGGCCAAAGGCATAATGGATAGAAATTTTGCTCTGATTTATGACAATTGCATCAATGTTTTGGAAAATTATACTCTTCGGGCATATCCGGAGGTAAAGAAGCTGAAAGAATTATTATCACAGAATGCAGAAGCTGAAAAAGTATTGATGAGTGGCAGCGGACCGACGGTATTCGGAATTTTTAAGAGCATCTCTGATGCGAAGAACGCGTGCGAGATGCTGAGGAAGCGCCGTTATGAAGCTTACTGGACAAAAACCACAAAATAAAATAGGAGATTGATATGTTAAACTTTGATTTACAGAACCACAGACCATTAAGAGAAATTGTCTATGAACAGTTAAAAATGCAGATTTTAACTGGAAAAATCACACCGGGAACTAGAATGATGGAAGTCGAACTGGCTGATGAAATGGGCGTCAGCAGAACCCCAGTCAGAGAGGCGATCAGAAAACTGGAGAAGGAAGGTCTGGTCACAATTGAGCCGAGAAGAGGCGCCTATGCATCTGATATTTCTGTAAAGGACATGTTGGATACGCTGGAAGTGAGAGAGGATCTGGAAGGACTTGCGGCGGCACTCGCTGCTGAGAGAATGAGTGAGGAACAGATTGAAGATCTGGTCAAAATTACACAGGGTTACAGCGAAGCGATTAATAATAGCGACACAGAAAAGATCATCCATTACGATGAACTGTTTCATAAACATATCGTTTCCTGCAGTGGAAACAAGACTTTAATTCACCTCAGCGAGACAGTACAGGAACTGGCTTTGAGATTCCGCTACCTGTATTATGATGATTTTTCAAGATATGAGAACATGCCGGTAGAGCATAGAGAAATCATCGATGCTATCACCAGCGGTGATGCGGAGACAGCCAGACTGGTTGCTGACAGCCATGTGAAAAAGCTGAAAGAGTTCGTCGTCAGAGAGGGCGAGGATGTCTTTAAGCACCTGTAACCTACATAACAAATAATACGAGAACGTGCGTAAAAGCAGAACGTGATGGATATGACCCGGCAGAGATGCCGGGTTTTATAGTGCTTTATTAATGATTCAAGGAAAGTACATGCCTTTTTGCCAAAACCAAACTAGTCCGAAATCGGACTAGTTTGGTTTCGCAGAAATGATATGCACAAGTTGGCGGATCGGTTCTCTGGCATTGCAATAAACAGTGAATAAAGTGGTGTATTAAGATAAAGGGGGAATTTCTTAAAAATTCTTAAAATTAATAAACAGAGAAGCCGGTTGTGGTATAATGAACGCACAGTCTTACGACGTTGTCGCAGGGAAGCGTTCATTGAATCATGACGTTCGATTCTAATTTCAGAGGAATTGTCATGGTATAATGAACGCACAATCTTACGGCGTTGTCACAGGGAAGAAACCATTGAATCATCTGCGCCGATTCTATTTTTAGTGGATTGCACATGATTTAATCGTTTTAATTGGAGAGGGGGGATTTTATGAGTAAGAACTTAAAAATTTTACTGATTGCCGGGGTGATTATAGCAGTGGCGGTCTGCACTTTGATTGTTTATAGCTCCCATCAAAAGCCATCTGTCATTCCAAAGACAGGCAGATATTCCTGCCGTGATGCGGAGATGAGTGTGTGTGCGCTGTCAGAGTATGCAGGCAATTTTGTTCTGCAAGAAGGGGGCGTGTGCTCTATAGATTCGTGTGGCACGTTGGTAAAATCTTATAACGTAGAACATAGCTTATTCCACGGCGATATTCTCGTCCTTGACTGGTTGAGAGATAAGAAATTAAAATTTAAAGTGAATTCAGATACCCAAATCACTGTATTGGAAGACTTTGGACTTTTCGAGAAGGGGCAGGTATTTAATCTGCAGGAGAGTTCCTGACTTTGACCTCCACTACACAAAAAGCGCAAAGGAAAAAATGGAATTCTCTCTTCACGCTTTTTACTAGTTTTTTCACTTCTTCTTTGAGAATTCTTTCATTAACGCGCTCACGATGGTCTGCTGTCTTTCACTGAATCCGGCGGCGGCTTGCTTTGGATCATAGAATTCAACTAAAAGTGTGTGAATAATTCCTTTTTGTGATTCTGTAAGGCCCTCGACAGAAACCATCTCTTTCTTTTCGAAGCCGACGAGATAGTCTAGAGAAACGTTGTACAGTGCCGCAATGTCTATTAAGACATCCAAAGTTGGCAGCTTTAGATTATTTTCGTAGCTGCTGATAACCGGTTTGCTGCGTCCAATTTTTTTACCCATGGCTTCTTGAGAAAGGTGGCGCTGCAGACGGAGTTCTCTCAGGCGTTGTCCAAAATCGAACATAGAATCACCTCCTTAAATATAGTTCCCATATAGGAAACAATGTACTACACCGATGTTCCTAAAGTGCGAATATGTATTGAATTAAGTTTTCGATATGGAAACATTGTATGAGGAAATCTAAAAAATTGATACTTTTTCTGATAGATTGAAACCAGAATTATAATTTTAGCAAAAATGCAGCGCGCAGCGTGTGATGATAATCGGTATTTAACAGAGAGCGTGATGACTGTAATGAACAGTGATGCAGAAAGTGATGCAGAGAGGAGAGAAAAATGAAAAAGTATTGTGCTGCCGCGATGGTCCTGGTGCTGGCAGCTGCCCTTATGACCGGGTGCGGGAAAAGTTCTTCAGACGAGCAGGTGAAGGCGCCAGAGTTTGAAGTCAGCAAGATCAATGTGAATTTGAAGCTGGACGCTGAACGAGAGGAACAGGAAGTATTATCCTACAGCGACAGCAAGAAGCTGATTTTTCGGATAGGGGGAGAGCATGCGGATGAATTTGTGGTAGGAACGTCGGCAGACCGGTTCGTCATATATGACATTGCTGACGAAAGCGTCGACAAAGAGTATGTGATGGACAAAGATGTCTATGGTAGAGTGGCGGTCCCATACAAAGATGGACTTCTGTACTCCTGCTATTGGGTAGATCAGAGCAATCAGTATCTTTATCATTGGCAGGTCATTTATCAGGAAGGCGATAAGAAGACGGTAATCGACCAGGGAGAAGAAGAAATGAACTCTCAAAAATCCATGATTGTCGAAGATGATGTAATTTATTATACTTATGAAGATTGGAGTGACGGCTACCACTGCGGTGTACGAAAAGTAGAAGATGGTAAAACCGTCACAGTTGCTGAATACGACGATATAGACAAAATTGGATTGATGAAAGTGGCGGACGGCATCTGTTATATCTGGATATGGAACGACAAGAGCGTGAAATATTTTGCAACTGATGGGAACAAGATCCTGTGGGAGCAAAAGTTTGATGTGAATGATGGTCACATAAGGTACGATGTAAATGATGAGTATCTTTTGTGTTGGCAAAATGGATCGGAGGAAAATCTTACGGCTATAAACCTGAAAAATGGCGAGGCCATCGACCGCGATATCCAGCTGAAAGATCCATGGATGACGACGATCGGAGATTATTTCTTGATTGAGGATGAGAACAAGAACCAGTATTATGCCATTATTGAGGGCGATCAGATCACAGTTGAGAAATTAGAACTGCCAGAGGAACAGCAGTACAAGCTTCCCCTCAGCAATAGCTTTTCTGCCGGGAAGAACAGCACAATCCTCATGGCAGGAGATTACTGGGAAGATAAAAGGGAATACTACCTTTTAAAGTTAAGTTAAATTTGCTACTGATTTACCATTTACGAAAGAGCTTTGATATGACGCTATAATTATAACCATATGATAAATATACAAAACCAAAACCGTAGATTATATGTAATTCCCTTATTAGTAACACATAATCTACGGTTTTCTTCAAAAAAACTAAAATCAGTTAAGAATACTTTTATTTTGAAATAGATATTAATTCCTTGATAAATCTATCGCTTTCATTTATCCAAGGGCTATGACCAGAATTTTCAAACCATATAATTTCTTTATGAGGAGCTTCTAAAACATTCAAATAATCTTCTACTAAGGAAGTGGGGGCATTGATATCATGTCTGCCAAGAAAAAAATAAATCGGTACATTGATTTTTGAATAATCTGTGCGTAAATCTATATCATATAGCTGCGGATATACATGATTAAATGTAGTAACAATACCTCGTAAATAATTAATTTTATCAATTATACTATATTCAGATGAAAATATATCACGAAATGTATTATAACCCCTATTTTGAATTTTAGGATTGCTACTCATATACGAAGATAGATAGTTTAAATATTCAGCACTTTTCCATGTAACATCAGAACCATGATAGGGAGGACGACCATTCTCCTTTAGTTTATTAATTTTATCTTTATCACCTTTTTCTGTTGCAATTTCAATAGCTTTGTCATAGTCTAAGTTTTCGGTTTTTATAAAATCAACCATTTGTCCTGTTCCGATTACAGCATGGTAATAGTTCGGTGATTTTGATGCAAGAAATACTGCCAGAGCACTTCCCCAAGATTCCCCTACAAGATATATCTTCTCATGATTGAATTGGTTGCGAAGATATTTTGTTAAAGCTAATCCATCTTCAACATAGGTATTTACAGTTAAGTTTTCGTTTCCAACAGAATATGATTTACCAGAACCGGGCTGCTCCCATACAACGACTACAAAATGCTTCTCCAATTCTGAAAGTTCATGCCTAACTGCCGCCATTTGTGAACCACCCGGACCACCTGCCAAAAAAAGAAGAACTGGATTTTTTTTGTTTTGTCCACGAATACTTATCCACTCACTTCTGTCGTTTAAATCAACTCTTTCTAATTTAGCGATGCTGTTTTCCATTACTTTTCCATTTTCATCTTTGATTTCGGGTGTACTTGCTGTTATTTGACTATATGCCATAAGACCTCCCGTTAATATAATTGTCACTGTTAGCAAAATGGTGGTTCTTTTTAAACGCACCTGACTTTTTGAAGATAAAGTTTTTTTCCGTTTCTTTAATAACCAACTAATTCCCCATATAATCTCTGTCACTATGAGGATAAACATACAGACTAACAACCCTAAAAAGATAATTACTTCTACCATTTTTACCGCTCCTTTATTTTTTTGACCAATGTTCAACATTATCATAACACAAAATTGACCGTTGTTCAAGTTCATTGAATTGTGATATAATTTCTACAAAAGGTGGTGATTTTATGGAAAAGAAAGACCTAATATTGGATACTATGTTGGAATTACTGTCGGAAAAGAAAGGAGAAAGCTGTTCCGTCAGTGATATAGCAAAAAAAGCTGGAATAGCAAAGGGAGGAATGTACTATTATTTCAAGTCAAAAGAAGAAGTCTTTGACGCCTTAGTAGAACGAACTTATCAGACTATCATTGATGATTGTCAAAAAATTGCCTCGTCTACTGGAAAAAATGCTATTGAAAAATTAAAGTACCTATATATTCATTACCGAAGTTCTATCATATCTTGTGATTTAGACGCATATCTCCATAAGCCACAGAATGCAGGTATACACCAAAAATCTTTGGCTAAAATACTAACCAGTCTTTCACCAATTGTTGCACAGATCATAGAGCAAGGGAATGAAGAAAAAGTATTCCATTGTGCTTATCCGCTCGAATTAAGTGAAACAATTCTTTCTATTTTTTGCTTTCTATTAGACCCTGGTATTTTTACATGGACACCAGAGCAAATAGAGCGAAAGCTAACTGTTCTCGTTTCTATACTTGAAAGTGAGCTGGGTGTTCCTGAAGGTTGTATAGATTTTTTGAATAATACTTACAGATAAATTATATAAAATAGGTTTGCAAAACTGACTTAAAATAACAGAAATGCAAACCTATTTTTATTGAAATATAGATAATACAAAAGGCACTGGCTCCGCTGATTCCTGCACCTTGTCGCCTTACTTCTTCTTCGAAAACTCTTTCATCAGCTCACTCATAATTGCCTGTTGCCTTTCACTAAAACCGACAGCGGCCTGTTTTGGGTCGTGGAATTCAAATACCAGCGAATGAATAATCCCTTTCTGCGATTCTGTCAGACCTTCTACAGATACCATCTCTTTTTTCTCGAAACCTACCAGGTAGTCCAGAGATACATTATAAAACCCCGCTATATTTTTTAAGACTTCCAATGGCGGCTCCTTTAAATTGTTTTCATAACTGCTGATGACTGGTTTGCTGCGGCCGACAATTTTGCCCATGGCTTCTTGGGAAAGATGGCGCTGCTCACGGAGTTCCCTCAGGCGCTGACCAAAATCAAACATAAAATCACCTCCCGAAATATCGAATTCATTGATATTTACTACATAATAAAACAATGTATCATAAATGGGTTTTCAAATCGAAAATACACAGCTCTTTGGGTTTTCGATTCAAGAATATTTTTTGAGCAATAGTTTTTCATCAATCTCACCTCGATTGTTCTATTCGTACTTCTTTGTGCATACCTTTTAACAGGAACAACTTTGAAGGGAGAAGAGCCATGACATACGAGAACGATATACCTGAGTACGCCCTGCAGCCAGCCAGAGCACCCAAGACCATCGAGGCAGAAGCTATTTACAATACAGAGAAAATTGTTTATCCGGCGGAGGAACAGACCGTAAGCTACCAGTTTGAAGAGGATATACTGGTGCCGGACACGAAACCGGATATGAGGGAAATACTTTTGATGGATGCAGCGTGCGATATCATGCCAGCAGAGAAAAAAGTATCTCCCAAGACAGATGACTTGCTCAATATTACAGGAGCGATTACCATTCAGACCATCTATGATTCAGAATCTGATGACAAAGAGCCGGTAGCGATTACATCAAAGGTGCCGTATAAATATCAGTGGAGCCTCAACCCGCTGGATCAGGCAGAAGGTGTGTTTGCCTGCAGGGTAAAAGCTCTGGAATACATGATTATCAACGAGCGGAAGTTCCGCGTCAAGATCACCTTGGAATTTTCCGGACAGCTGTTCTGCGAGAGGGAATTTCAGTTTTTTGATGGACTGAGAGATGAACAACTGGAAATGAAAAGGGCGGAGACCTCTCTGACCTGTCTGGAGCTGATCAAGAAAGACGAAGTTTCCATTGACGAAACCTTTAAGGGGAAGGACACCAATTCCAAACCGGAATACATATTAAAACAGGATTTTATGATTACAGAAAACTATCGTCAGGTGACGACCGAAAAGGTAGTCATCAATGGCTTTGTATTCTGCAGCCTCTTGTATTCTGCGGCAGATCCATCGGAAGAAGAACCGCGGTCCGTTATCTGCCAACATAATCAGAGAATTGAGTTCACCCAGTTCGTGCCTATTGAGAAAGAGCATAGGGGTAAAAACTGGAATTCTGTAAAGACCTTTTTCAACAGCAAAGATCTGGCGGTGGTCATCGAACACGATGAAGAGAACCCCGATGAAATACACTTCCGCATCAAAGGAGACGTGCAGACCCGGGTAGAACTCTATGAGAGCAGACGCAGAGATATGATTATCGACGCCTATCACCGAGAAATGAACTTTGCCTACGAGATTTCAACAAAGAAGGTTTCCAACATCTCCGATGCGGCCATGTCGGAGGCTTCTATCAGAGAGATTGTCAACTTGCCAGAAGGAGCAAAGGCGTCAGAAGCTGTCTACTGTAACGCCAAAATTTTGGATTGCGAATGTGTCTGCGAAAGAGGCAAGGTCATTGTGACAGGAGCCGCTTCCTGCTGTGCCTTATGGAAGGATCAGGACGACTGCTTCAAGGCGGCGAGAATCGTGCCTGACTTTAGAGGTTCCGTAGATATGGAAAAAGCCGTTACAGGCCAGAAAGCCTGCTGCAGGCCTCTCATCAAATCCGCCTGGGTGGAACTGATCAACGAGAAGCAGATCGAGATCAATTGTACCATCATGCTGGGCGTGGAGACCTATGACGAAGGCGAAGTCGTCCTTCTGGAGAAGCCGCATTTTGTCGACAAACCGAAAGAAAAAGAGTATCCGATGGTCATCGTCACCATGAAGCAAGGTGAAACTCTGTGGGAACTGGCAAAACGCTACCGCACCACAGAAGATCATATCAGAACGGCAAACAATCTGGAAGATGAGCCGGAATGCGGGCAGCGGCTGCTGATCGTCAAGTAGCATTCCTGTAAGATGGCAAAAACAAACTAGTCCGATTTCGTACTAAACAATTTTTGTAAAAAATGTATATATCCTGAATTCCTGTCCATACTTGTTTCAGAAAGGACAGGAATTTTTTATGAGAGTGACATTACTACAGAGAGAAATCATTGTTTGGCTCATTTTTTTTCTGCTGGTGGCAGCCGCGGGAACTTATTACATAAATCATACACCAAATGATCATCCGGGGATGATCCGCTTACACGTCATCGCCAACAGCGATTCGAAAGAAGATCAGGAGCTGAAATTGAAAGTGAGAGATGGAATCCTTGAATTTATGGACGGGCAGGAGAACATCGACGATGCGCGCCAGTATATCAATGACAATATTGACGAGATTGAACAGATTTCCGAAAAGATCATCAAAGAGAACGGCTATGATTATCCGGCCAGGGCAAAGCTAAAAGTGAGCTTTATCCCGCAGAAAAGCTACGAGGATCTGACACTGCCGGCGGGGAATTACGAAGCTCTGAAAATCACATTGGGCAGGGGTGACGGCCACAACTGGTGGTGTGTTATTTTTCCTCAGTTATGTCTGGTGGGAAAGAAAGATAAAAA
>CABIXY010000001.1:488357-766736 GCA_902362805.1 Eubacteriaceae bacterium
AAATAGGTCGTCAGGGTCAGCAGGAGCTCCTCATCAGTTTCACCAATCAGTGGTGAGAGCATCTGCAGGTATTTTTCTGTTTCACCATCCAGCGAACTGATAACGGCCCGGCATTTTCCGGCAAAGTCGATTTCGCTTTTGTTGAAAAAGGATTTGCGGGGATAGATTTTCATCGCTGTCTCGATGTGTTCCGTATAACTGATATAGAGATGCCGCACTTGGGAGGCCGATCCGATATTAGAAAAAAGCGCATAATTTTGCACCGCTTCAAAGCGATTGATTTCCGCTACCACTTCGTCGAGAAGAATATGATCCTTTACCAGATTGTTACTGTAAGAAAAGAGAAAAATGATGTAATTAGCAAAAGAATCGATGATGGCGCTTTTGGCGATATCGTAGAACCGTTCACGGAGATTTTTAATAAACTGCTCGTTACTCGTCTTTTCTGCAGCGTCCTTATTCAGATTTAAAATGGCAAAAGCATCGTATTCGGATAGACTGATCAGATGATCCTGGCAGATATGTGCGGCCAGATCCAGGTCACCTTCAATCAAAGCAGGGATCAAGGACTCCCTTGCTGTCAGATTCAGGTTGTAATTCCAGACGGCGGCAAACAGCTGAATGATTTCCACAACTTGTTCCATGATGGCGGAAGTCAGGCGGTTGTTTTTGCTGACAGCCAGCAGGAACAGGCGGGCACCGTCTTTGTTGGTGAAAGGATGCTTGTAATAGCGATAGAGCTGCCCGTCTCTCTCTAGGGTTGTGTATTTGTCTGCTTTGCCGTTGAACATGCATAAGACTTCTGAAAAGCTGACGGCGTTAGTCTTCGGCCAGTAGGAGCAGCCGATCAGATTATCATCTCCATCACAGAGAAAAAAGGACGCTTTTGCATAGTCAGAGGCCAGCGCCAAGGGGCTGTTTATGGTGCGTTTGGAGGGTGAGAGCTGGGACAACCGTTCCAGAGTGTTATCGACAAAAAAATTCCGGTTTTTCTTGTCCATAAAAACCGCCTCCATCACTTCGCTGATGACATCGCTGTACCGCAGGCCCATATCAGCTCCTGGTAGGACGATAATGGGAAAATTGAGTCTATTCGCCGTCTCTATTAATTTATCGTCGATTCTCTCCAAAATGCGATCTGCGTAGAACAAAACCAATCCTACTTCTCCGCATTTTTTGTATTCTTCCAAAGCTCTACATTGTGCATCTACATCATCTTTGATAGAGTAGAGGGCAGACAACAGAAGCTCGTTAGAGATGGAATAACTGTCTCCCGGGGTATCGAATTCAACGACGGAAACTGTATTGACAATGCTGTCTATTCCTTTTTCGCCTGCAATGACACTGCCTAAAGATAGGGAGGGCAGCTGCAGACAGTCTTTGATCGTAACACTCATCGATTTCTCCTTTTCTGATTCTCTGCTATTATGGTAACACAGCCCTGCTGCGAAAACAAGAGGTCGATGTGCAGATGCACAAAGTGTAAGGCCGTATTTTGATGATATGACGAATGACAAGAGAAAGGGGACAGTGGTAAAATACAGAAAATTTAAAAAGTAACCGCTGCAGTGATGAAGGAGGTAAAAATGGAAAAGAAAAACAATGCAGAAGCGAATGCATTGACGCCCATAGGAAAAGATGAGCGGAAAAACTGGATTTCTATGGCTTTCGTGCAAGCCGGAATCTGTGTCTGCGTTCCCTCGTTTCTCGAGGGCGCATTATTGGCCGAAGCTATGCCCGTGTGGCCTGCAATTATTTCTGGTACGCTAGGATATGTGATCGTGGTCGTGGTCATGTCCATTCTGGGTATGATGGGCTGCGATCTGGGAATGGCTTCGTGTACTCTGACAAAGTCCACTTTTGGCGACAAAGGCGGCAGATACATTGTCAGCTTGATTTTTGCCATCAACCTGATCGGCTGGTTTGGTATTCAGAATGGTGTCTGCGGGGAGGCCTTTACTAATTTTATGAGTGAGTACGTGGGCGTCCAGATGCCGCTGGTCGTATCCAGCATTTTATGGGGACTCATCATGCTGCTGACAGCTGTATTCGGCATGAGTGCTCTGGAAAAACTGGACTATGTGTCCATTCCGTTTCTGATCGTGGTCATGGCTTTGGGCACCTACCTGGCAATCAGAGAATACGGCATGTCCGGCATGGGTAAAGAGGTGACCCAGACCATGAGTTTCCTGGGCGGGGTAGGGTTGTCCTTTAACTTCTATGCAGTGGGTACCATCACTGCTGCTGATATCACCAGATTTCAGAAATCGAGAAAGGATACCATCAAATCCGTCGTCTGGGGTGTTTTCCCTATGGGTGTCATTACCCTGGTTCTGGGCGTACTGCTGACCAAAATCGCTGACAATTATGATATCAGCATGGTACTCATTGCTGTGGGGATTCCGGTTTTCGGAGTGTTATCGCTGATCCTGTCTACCTGGACGACAAATTCTACCAACGCTTACAGCGCGGGGCTGGATATCGTCATGGCTCTTGGTGTATCTGACCACAGAAGACGGGAAGTCACCATCATCGCAGGACTGGTGGGAACCGTTCTCGGTGCCGTGGGAATCCTTAACCATATTGAAGGCTTCCTCAGCTTTTTGTCCTTCCTGGTCTGTCCTGTGGGCGGCGTCATGATGGCGGACTACTGGATCGTCGGCAAAGGGAAAGCTGAAAACTGGCATCCTGTTCAAGGATTTAACTGGACAGGAGTGGCCTCCTGGGCCTTGGGGGCAATAATCGCTTACCTGTTTAAAATCGAGTATTTGGGGATTTTAGCAGGCTTCGTCATTTATCTGATTGTTGAAAAATTTGTACCGTCTCAGTCGAGAGAAACTGGCGGCAGATTGAATAAGGAGAGAGCATCATGAAAACATTGACAAAACAAAACATTATCGATATTCTTTACGGCTGCACCGTTTTAGGTACAGGGGGCGGCGGAAATCTGGAAGAGGGCCTTGCCATGATGGAGCAGGATTTTCAAGAGGGCAGACAGCTGCGGCTTGCAGATCTGGACGAACTGCCGGACAATGCTTACATCGCTACGCCTTACGGCTGCGGTGCACCGCCAGCCTTAGATGCAGAAGAGGATGAAAAGTACAAGAGACTTCCACACCTGGGATATCCGGCATCCATATTGGCCTTCAGAAGCTTGGAGGAGCACTTCGGCGAGAAGTTCTTTGCTGTATCTTCCACAGAACTGGGCGGCTCCAATACTGCAGAAGCTTTACATACGGCATGCCAGCTGGAGCTGCCGCTGATGGACGCAGACCCGGCGGGAAGGTCGGTGCCGGAATTGCAGCATTCCACTTATTTTGTAAAGAACAAGCCGATTACACCCATGGCTGTAGCTACCGACTACGGTGATGTGGTAATCTTGAAAGACGCAGTGGACGACTTCAGAGCAGAGGAAATTACGAGAGCGATCGCTGTAGTGAGCAATTCCATGGTAGGCGTGGCGGATCATCCGATGAAAGGACAGGACTATAAAGAGTCCATCATTCCTGGCGCCATCAGCTATGCGATGAAAATCGGAGAAATTCTGAGGGAAGAACGTGAAGCAGGCAAAAGCGGTGAAAAAGTAGCGAAAGCCATCACGGAAAACATGGAAGGCAAATTCTTGTTCAAGGGAAATGTAGAAAAAACACCTTGGGAACAGAGAGATGGCTTTAACTATGGGGAAATCTATCTCAGCGGAAAAGGCGATTACGAAGGCGAAGCGTATAAAATTTGCTTTAAAAACGAAAATATTATATCATATAGGAATGACGAGGTGGACGTGGTGGTTCCCGATTTGATCTGCATGGTAGATAAAGACGGTAAGCCGCTGACGACGCCAAACTTTGAAGAGGGTATGGAACTGAACATCTTTGTGCTGCCGGCCCCGGAAATCTGGACCACAGAGGCTGGACTTGCGTGTTTTGGTCCAAGACACTTTGGACTGGAGGTTCCGTATATCCCTTTTAATAAAAAATAGAGGTGAAATATGGCTTATATCAAAGAAGACAACATGTTGCAGGATCTGAAAGGCCTTGTCTCCATTGAGAGTGTCAGCGGACAGCCGGAAGGCCCGCTGCCCTTTGGCAGGGGACCCCATCTTGCGTTGGAATACTGCTTAGAACTATGCAGTAAATTAGGCTTCCGCACCAAGAGATGTGAAAACTACATGGGTTATGCCGAAATCGGTGAAGGAGACAAGCTGATGGGTATTCTGGTACATCTGGACGTGGTGCCGGCCGGCCCCGGCTGGACGGTGGAACCCTTTGACACCACGATCAAAGGAGATCGAATTTATGGGCGAGGAGTTATCGACGATAAAGGTCCTGCCATTGCTGCGATCTATGCGATGAAGGAACTTGCGGACAGCGGAAAACCTCTGGGCAAGCGGGTGCGGATCATCTTCGGCTGCTCCGAGGAGACGGGCGAGTGGAAGGACATGGAATATTATAAGACCCATGAGGAACTGCCGGACTTCGGATTTACGCCTGACGCTGACTTCCCACTGATCTACGCAGAAAAAGGGATTCTGGACCTGGTACTGCGGATGCCAAAAGATCAATCCGGTCTCGTATCAGTGGAAGGTGGTGAAGCACCCAACATGGTGGCCGGTAAATGCGAGGCTGTCTATTTAGATGAGAACGGCATGGAGCACGCTTTGATGAGAGAGGGAAAGTCTGCCCATGGCAGTATGCCTTGGCTGGGTGAAAACGCTATCAGTCTTGTGATGAAGGAACTTCACGGCAGGTTTGCGGACTTTTACAACGATGCCATCGGTCTCACTTACGACGGCTCTTTGCTGAACTGCAAACTGTCCGATGAACAGAGCGGAGAAATAACCATCAATCCTGGTGTGATCAAAGCGGATGCGGAGTGGGTCTACTTGGCTTTGGATATCCGTTATCCGATCAGTTTTACGGCAGAAGAAGTGGAGAGACGCATTAGACAACGCGCGGAACCGTATGGGGTAGAGGTCCATGTGGCAGGCGGGGAGCGTTCTGTCTTCTTGGACAAGGACAGCGAGTTTATCCAGGGACTGTTAGCTGCTTATCGTGAGGTCACAGGTGATGACAGCGAGCCAATGGTCATGGGCGGCGGCACTTATGCCAGAGCCATGGACAATATCGTCGCTTTCGGACCGGTATTCCCAGGCAGGGAATGTACGGAACACCAGCCTGACGAGTATATTTTGATTGATGACCTTTACAAAGCGCGTGAAATCTACAGAATGGCTATTGAGAGAGCTTAGAGGCCTGGGCAGCGTTTACTTTGGCTTGTCCGGGGTATCATATATCTATTACAACGCAGGAGGAAATTCTCATGAAGAAAGTTTTGATGATGATACTGGAAAGCTGCCCTTATTGCCAGCAGGCCTTGGAGATGATGGACCAGCTGCAGGAGGCACATCCGGAATACAAGGCTGTGGAGGTGCGTATTGCTGATGAAGAGCGAGAAAGCGCTTTAGCCGATACGTTGGACTACTATTACGTGCCGACCTATTATGTAGATGGAAAGAAGATGCACGAAGGAGTGCCGACATTAGAAAAGGTACAGGCCGTCTATGAAGAAGCATTAAAATAAGGAGCCGGAAGGCTCCTTTTATCATTGCACAGCTTTATTTCCAGGAATTCAGTTCCACGCGGACCTCTCCGTTGTCATCGATGACAAGGCGCATAGACTTCAGGTATTTATCGAAAAATTGTTTCTTCTCTTCGTCGGAGAGGGTTACTCTGGTAGCTTGCAGGATGTGATTCATCAGGTCCTGCACATTGAACTTTACGGTAAAGTCCAGGTATTTTCTCGTCTCCCTGATCAGTGCGTTGACGATGATATCCTGGTTGTCACCAGAGTAGAAGTCATCGAGAAAACAATAGAAAATACCTGACGTTGCCAGAGCTGTTTTCATATCCGGACCGCATTTTTCCCGTTCAATCATGACGAGAAAATGGGCGTCTGGCAGAGCGGAGATTAAACCCCAATAATCAGAGTCGCTGGAGACGATGACGAAGGAATCTGTCTTGTTTTGGTAGAATTCTTTGCAGGCATCGGCGGTGAGACGGATATCCACTAGCGACTTGTTCTGTTTGATGCGTTCAATGACGATGTGCTCAATGGGAACGTGAACATATTGCTCTAAGATCGTCCAAGCATCAGTGGTATGTACATCATCGAAGAGCACAATGCGGGCGATTTTTTCCAGCATGGCTGATTCCAAATGATTAAACACGGCACACAACTTATATGGATCTGAATTTTCACAGTCTACGACGACCACGGTGCGGCCGCTGTCCTCGAGAAATTGATAGATATTGCCTTTTGTACGACTGCCAGCATCAGATACTTTGCTGAAATCCTCAAATTTATCAAAATTCCATTCGTATAATAATGTTACAAATTTTTTATCGTTGTAGAGAATATTCCCCTGATCTGACGGCGGCCAGTTCATGTACATGCGGTAAGGGTAATAATTCTTGTTCATGTAATAAACGTTAGCAGCATCCTTGGTGCCTTCTTCTGTCAGACCATTGGGCATGATGAAGATTTCTCTCAAATACTGCCATTTGAGCCACATAGGGAAAAAGTCTTTACAGTTGTTGATCCTATCCATGATAAGGCGGTTGATGTCTATGACATAATGTACGAGCTTTGCATGCGTTTTTACTATGCTGATATGATCTCTTTCCAATTCTGTGATTGCATCAATAGGAATCAGTTCTGGCATGGACATGAGTCCTTTATACTCAAAGGTCATTTTTTCATTGATATATCCAAAATTTCTCTCTATGGCCGTTCTCAGCATACATAGGTTGCGTATGATGCGAGCACTTTTTTCTTTTTCTAATCTCTCATAAATCTCTGGTCTCGGCGAACCGAACTCGTTCTGAAAAATCTTCTCTGGTACGCCTAGCAGATAGGCGACGGTGGATACAATGGTATAGGTATTTCTAAAATAGATATCCGCTGTTGCTTCGCTGTTCTGGCTCTGCAAGCTGCTGACTTCGTTCAAATCTCTGTTCATCTTTCCCTCCTTATATTATAATTTTAAAAGTTTACCTTCTCAATATTACAGCAATGATGTAATATATTATTGTGATAGTGTATTGGTATAAAATAAGTATAACATATAATCTTTCTCTTTCTGTGAAAAATATGGTGAATTGACCTAAATTTCTGTATTGCTTATAAAATTTACAGTTATGGTGAAATTTGAGTATAAAAGAGAAAGGTAAAAGTAAGGAGCGTATTATGGGATTAAATTTAGAGGGTTATTTAAGAGATTTGAAATATATCATCAATACAGACAGCGGTTCCAATGACATTGACGGAAATAACAGGATTGCCGAATTTTTTGCACAGGCTTTTGAGAAAGCGGGATTTGATGTGAAGAGGGAGGAAGTCGGTCCCCTGCAGCGGCCTGTAATGATTGCTGTGACACCAGGGGCCAAAGAATATGAATTTTATTTGGGCGGACATATGGATACCGTCTTTCCTGCGGGGACTGCAGCAGAGAGACCTTTTCGAAGAGATGGCGACTTAGTATATGGTCCGGGAACGGTGGACATGAAGGCCGGCGCGCTGCTGATACTCTATATTGCCAGGGAGATCATGCGGACTGTCCCGCAGCTTCGTCTGTGTATTGTTCTCAATAGTGACGAAGAGCTGGGATCGATAGATTCTGTCGATGTACTGCGGCGCTGGGGCGCCAGATGTAAAAGAGCGCTGATTTTCGAGGGTGGACGCAAAGAGGGCCGACTGGTCAATCAGAGGAAGGGCATTGCCAAATTTCAAATTGAAATTGAAGGCATCGCCTCTCATTCTGGAACCGCACCAAAGCAAGGTGCCAGCGCCATCGTGGAACTGGCCGGCTGGATTACGAAATTGGATAAGCTGAAGAATTACGAAAGAGGAACGACGATTAATGTGGGGCTGGTAGAAGGCGGCACTGCTCTGAATATGGTCGCACCTTACAGCAAAGCATTGGTAGAAGTGAGATATGTAGAAGCTCGTGAATATCAACGTTTTCTCCGCGCACTGCAGCGCATGGAGGAGAAACCTTTTGTGGAGAGGACGAAAGTAAAAGTCACCCAGCTGAGCCACTATCCGCCGCTAGTTCCCACAGAGAAAACAAAGGCGCTGATGAAACAGCTTGAACAGTTCAACTTGGAATATGTAAAAGCTGGCGGCACGTCAGATGCAAATCGACTTGCCAGTCTGGATATTCCCATTCTAGATGGCTGCGGTCCTCAAGGTGGTTTTCCTCACAGTGAGAAGGAGTTCTTGTCAATCCAGACGGCAGTCGAACGATTTGACTTAATGTGTGCGATCATCAAATCGGTAGGTGATGCTGCACCTAATTCCAAAGAGTGACGATGCAGCCGTCGATGTTGTTGCCGGAAATCTCAGTGATGGCCTCATCTGCTACCTGGATTTCTGACTGTGCTTCGGGCACGTAAGCAATTTCAATCTGCCGCCTCCCGCACTGCACTTTTAAAAGGCTGTCATCCGTAGAAAAACGTTTGATATACTCCATATATTCTTCAAGACAGAGTCCCAGGCTTTCCATAATTTCGGAGTGCGGATACCCCACATATCTGAAATGCCAAGGCTCACAGGCGATATGGGTAATCTCCTCCTTCTCTTCGGTGTAGCGCTGTATAAAGCCGTATTTTGAGGCCAGACGGCGGAAATCGCCACAGACACCTTTGTCGGGAAAATCAGGACAGAGGAAATCGATGTAGTCAGCCTTCTGTCCCAGATCGATGGCCAGGCCGCTTTGATGTTCGCTGCAGCCAGGCTTTGCGACGAACTTGCCTGTAAATTCTGCTCCGTTGTCTGCCAGGGAGTCCCGATAGATTTCTTCTTGCTCGGACAGAGGGCGGTAACCGCTGACCGGGATGATGCTGTCTAACCCATTGACCGTCTTTAGAATCTGACGCAGACAGGCGGAGGCCTTGATTTGGAGAAGAACTTGCGGGAATGTATCCAAAATCGGCACACAGGGCGGTGCCTCCTCATCCTGAAGAGGCCAAAGCCCGCTGACCAAAATCAAATTCCCTTTATATTTATCCCCTTTTGAAAATTTGATCGTTCTCATTATGATATCTCCAAACTGATTAATGTTTCTACGACTGTTGCATAATCCATACCGATTCCTCGCAGCATGCTCGGGAAGCGGCTGCAGTCCGTACATCCCGGGATGGTATTTACTTCATTAAAGACAATTTCCCCTGCCGGTGTCAGGAACATATCAACCCGGGCAAAACCGCTGCAGGCCAAAGCTATGTAAATCTTTGCGGCGGCCTCTCGAACTCGTGCTTCAGCGGTTTCATCGATGCGGGCGGGCATGTGGATTTTTGCTGTCTTCTGCGTGTATTTCTCTGTGTAATCGAAAAAGCCATGAGAGAGTTCGATTTCGTCTACCCGGCCCAGGGTCAGCTGGTCATTGCCTAGAACGGCGCAGCCTACCTCAAACCCCTCGATGCTCTCCTCTATGATGATTTCACTGTCATATTGAAATGCCAAATCAACAGCCTCGACCAATTGCGCTTTTTTGGCGATTTTGCTGATGCCAAAGGAGGAACCGGCTCGCAGAGGTTTTACAAAGAGCGGATAGGTCAGAGTCTTTGACTCCTCATATAATTCTTCTGCTGTTGGCTTGTGATTGAAGAAGGCCGCCTTTGGTACTTTTATTCCCGCCAGACTGACGATTTGATGGGCGCGGTACTTATCCATGCAGAGGGCGGAGGAAAGGGTTCCGCAGCCGATCGTCGGGATTCCAGCCAGATCGGCCAATCCCTGTACACTGCCGTCCTCTCCGTTTTTCCCGTGCAGAACAGGAAAGACGGCATCCACATAGGTAAAGGAGAGGCCATTTTCTTTCACTTCACCGATACCGTGAACTGAACGGTCAGGCGAGAGAAAAGCCGGTGTGCACTGCCGGTGGTTTTGCTGCCACGTGTCATTGAGTATTTCTTCGTAATCTCCATGATAACGCAGCCATCTGCCATCTCTGGTGATGCCAATGGCCAGCACGTTATATTTATCTGCGTTGATGTGCGTTAATATGCCGTAAGCCGACTTCAACGAAATTGGATATTCTGGAGAGCAGCCTCCAAATAAAACTAAAACATTCTTTTTCATATGATTAAACCCCTTCTGTAATCTCTATATTGGCAGGCAGCGGATAGTCGATTATGCAAGTGTTGTCGTACAGCTTTTCATCCTCTGTCTGTCCTGTAAAACTGCTAGTGCGTCTGCGGTTGACCACAGATTTCTCAATAATTTTATCGCCCTCTCTCACGTAGCGCAGCGTTTGGTTGTAGATTTCGTAATCAAAACATTTTTTACTGTCGGCCAAAATCGTTCCATATATGTTTTTGGCATCAAAATCGATGACAATCTGGTAGGTGTGAGCCGTATTGTTTTTTACCTTCAGATCCAGCCATCCTTCTGCGACTGTTGCGTCTACGCCAGCCAGATAATCTGCTTCTGCAGGCGGGATTGCTTCGACTTCATGGCCGTGCCGTTCGATCACCGTCAATTGCGTGTGCAGAAACATCCAGTAGAGCAAGTTGCTGAACTGACACAGACCGCCGCCGTATTCACCGGCGATTTCACCGTTGACCAGGCTGAGACCGTCTCGATAGGGTTCGGCCTGATCTGCTTTTCTGGTCGCGTAACAAAATGAGAATACTTCGCCGGGCCTTATCAGCAGCCCGTTAATTTTCTTGGCAGCCAGTTTCAGGTTGTGCACCTTATTGAATTGATATTTCATATCAAAACCGCTGTTTTGATTCAGCATTAATGAACTGGTTTTAAATATTTCATAGGGCAGATGCTTGCTCTTCTGCGTCTGCGCATATTTGTTTCGATCTAGATACATCCCTGCGTAAAAAAACAGCTTTCTCTGCGCTTGTCTAATTGGCAGAAGCCAGGGAAACTTTTCAGTCATTCTTTTTCTCGCCATTTCATTCCTCCGTTAAAAAAATCCACGATCTCGGTACGTCTATATCTTACCAAGATCGTGGATTTTGTTCTTATCATTAGACCTATGAAATTGTGACTATTTTCTGAGTAAATTCTTACGATTTTCCTATGGCATAGGAAAGCTGACGAAGGCAGAGCTGATGAAGGACACATGCACTCTTTTTTATTCTAGGACAGTGGGAGGGAGACGTCGAATCGAATGATGTCATTTTCGCTGAAAGCGCGGATGGTTCCGCCGTGAAGTTCAACGATTTCTTTCGCGATGGCAAGACCCAGTCCGGCACCGCCGCTGCCAGAAGAACGTGACGTATCCAGCCGGTAGAACTGTTCAAAAATTCTGGAAAGCTTTTCTTGTGATATCGTATCGCCATCATTTTCGAAGGTCAGCAGGACATTGTTGATGCCAGTTTTTGCCGTGATTCTGATAGAAGAATTTTCAAAGCTGTAGTTGACGGCGTTTCGCAGCAGATTATCGAACACGCGCTGCAGCTTGTCCGGGTCACAGCGCATCATAATCCCCTCCGGGACGTTGAGCTGGCATTCCAGCTGCTTTCCTTTCAGCATCGGCTGAAATTCGTAGAGGAGCTGATCCAACATCAGGGACAGATTGATCTGTTTCTTTTCAAGGGAGATATGTGAAAGATTGAATCTGGTGATTTCAAAAAACTCGTTGATCAAGTCATCCAGCCGTTCTGCCTTGTCCAAGGCGATGGCGAGATAACGCTGGCGCATCTCTTCTGAAATCTGCTGCTCATCGTGAAGCAAAGTCAAATAGCCTATTACCGATGTAATTGGTGTTTTCAAGTCATGAGCCAGGTATGTGACCAGATCGTTCTTCCTCTGTTCCGCTTCTCTCGCAGCCCGTTGGTTGTTGAGGGCGGTCATTTTGATTTGGTTCAGTTCACCTTCCAATTCCGAAAGCTGCGGCGGCAAAGTGACCAGATTGTCATCCTGGCTGGCGACAGACTTTGTCGCATCGACTACTTCCTGAAAGTAGCGAAAGGGCTGGCTCCAGTAATGGCGGATAATCAGAAAGTACCCCACACCGAAGTAGAGGAGTGCAAACCACTGCTGCCGTAACTGTGCCCAATTGGCTAGCTGGTAGATGGGATTTTCTGTCTGCCAGGTGAAGAGGCCGAAGATGAGGATTGCAGCAAGGTATCCGGCAATTCCGATAAAGGTATATATAATTAGAGCGATGATCATGCGCAGCATCAGCTGCCGTGAAAGCCGCTTTGATAATGATTTCTCAGTCTTCAATTTTGTACCCCACTCCCCATACTGTTTTGATGAATTTCGGATGTTTGGCGGGCTCTTTCAGCTTTTCACGCAGGCGGCCGATGTGCGCCATAACCGTATTGTTGCTGTTCTCCAGGTATTTTTCTCCCCAAACCTCTTCGAACAGTTCTTCGGAGGAGACGACCTTGCCCTTATGGTCGCAGAGATACCAGAGAATGGAGAACTCCAGGGGCGTCAGATTCAGTTCCTGACCGTAGAGGGAGCAGGAATGCGTGTCTTTGCTGATGATGAGTCCTCTTATATCGTATATTTGCGATTCGTTGTGATTGACCTGGTTGTAATTCTTGTAACGGCGCAGCTGCGTCTTGACACGAGCCATCAGTTCCAGAGGATTAAAAGGTTTTGTGATATAGTCGTCGGCACCTAGTGTCAGACCCATGATCTTGTCCATATCCTCGACCTTTGCCGTAAGCATGATGACCGGAAAAAAGTATTTCTCCCTGATTCTCTGCAGAATTTTGAAGCCGTCGATGTCTGGCAGCATCACATCCAGCACTGCCATATCCACGTCATTTTCAGCGATACACGCGAGGGCTTCGCTGCCGCCATAAAATTTATATACTTCATAGCCGTCGTTTTTCAAATACACTTCAATCAGATCAGCTATTTCTTTTTCGTCGTCTACAATCAAAATTTTTTCTTTCATGGTTCCCCTTCCTTATCGTGGGCGCTGCCCATCCCCTTTGATTGTTACATTTTAACACGAAAGCGTGTTTTGGACAATATGGAGGTGGTTGACATTTATTCTAAGAAAACCTTTGCGAAGAATGGTCTGATAATATCTGGAAAGAATCTTCTTAAATGTGGTATACTGAAAGTGTAGATGATGATTAAATGAATTGAAATAGGTGAGATGTTATGATTAACTTAGAAGACTTAAGTATATATAGAGAAGGCAATCGACTAGAAGTAAAAAAAGCATCGAAAGGTCTGCCAAAGAGTTTGTGGGAAACTTATTCATCCTTCGCAAACACTCTTGGCGGTGTAATTTTACTGGGGATTACAGAGCAAGAGGATGGTCATTTTCAAATTACGGGATAGACAGGCCAGATTTAATCGAAAAAGATTTTTGGAACACGATTCACAATGCACAGAAAGTGAGCTTGAATTTGGTCAAAGATGAGGATGTCACATCCTTTGAAAAGGACGGTCTCATTGGGATTGCCATCAAAGTGCCGAGAGCAGATAGGAATCAAAAACCTATCTATATCAACAATAATATTTTGAGTGGTACTTACAGAAGAAATCATGAGGGGGATTATCACTGTACTGAGTCCGAAATCAAAAACATGCTCAGAGATCAGTCTGATGTATCGCAGGATATGAATTCGAGATCGTAAAAGTGTTTCCTGATTATTTTTTGGACTATCAAGAAAAGCTAGATGAATCCACCAGATGGACGGATCGAATCGTATCTACCTCTGGCGAATGGTCTGGTAATATTTTTGACTTTTATTTCAAGGTCTATAACAAAATCGTCCAGGATATTAAAGTTCCATTTAGAATTGAAAATGGAACAGATCGTGTGGACGATACGCCAGTACACAAGGCGCTGCGAGAAGCGCTGGCAAATGCATTAATTCATGCATGCTATTACGACCGCATGGGCATTGTCATAAAAAAATTGCAGGATAAAATTATTATTGAAAACCCTGGAACACTGCGCATCAGCAAAGAGGCAGCTTTGTTAGGCGGCAATTCAGATCCAAGAAATGCGACCATCATCAAAATGTTCAACTTGATTAACGTAGGAGAACGCTCTGGAAGCGGTGTGCCGAATATTTTCAAGGTTTGGAAAAATGAAAACTTTGACAGCCCTGAATTAGAAGAACGATTCAATCCAGACCGGACAGTTCTTTTGCTGCCATTAGAAAAAGTGGAAGCAAAAATCGGGAGCAAAAATCGGGAGCAAAAATCGGGAGCAAAGACGGCATTACGGCTGGATGAGATTTTGGATTATCTTTCCGAAAATGGGGAGTCAACTCGTGTCGAGATAGAGACAGCGCTGTCATTAAAAACTTCTCGCACTGGCCAATTATTAAATATTTTGGTTAAAGAAGGCAAAATCCAACGTTCGGGTAATGCTAGAAATTATGTGTATGGAATAAAAAAATAGCTGTTATCAAATTTAAAAACTGCCTGTGCCAATTGAAACGATGGCTTGGGCAGTTTTTTAGGTGCTTTTGCTGAAAAATATGGATTATTGATCGATTCTCTTTTCTAAATGAATATTTAGTCTGCGGATGCGGGCATACAAAGTGTTACGACTTATATTAAGTGCCTTAGCGGTACGAGAAATATTTAAATCGTTTTGGAGCAAAGCATCCTCAATCAATTTTTTTTCATAAGAACTAACTTTTCTATCTATTGACGCTGACTCTCTGATTGATTCTCGCTCGTGAGAATCATTGATATTTAACGTTTGGCGTACATCCTTTTCGGTAATTACTTTTCTTTCTAATAAATCCATTTTAGCGACAAAGTTGCGTAACTGTCTGACATTCCCGGGCCAATTATATTCTTGCAATAGTTCCATTGCGTCTGGTGTGCAACGCAAATCTAAAGCATCTTTTGTAATAAAGTGATTTATAAGTAAGGGGATGTCCTCTCTGCGTGCTCTTAGAGGGGGTATGATGATTTCTGCGATACTAAGTCTATAATACAAATCTTCCCGAAATTCACCCTCCTGCATTTTCTTTTCTAAGCTGCTGTTTGTGCATGCTATAATACGTGCACGCAATGGAATCAAAGTATTGCCACCGACTCTTTCAAATTCTTTTTCTTCGAGTACCCTCAGCAGCTTGCTCTGCAATGCTGAATCTAAACTTCCTATTTCGTCTAGCAAAATAGTTCCTGTGCCTGCAACCTCGAACTTGCCCAGCTTCGTTGAGTAGGCACCTGAAAATGCACCTTTCTCATATCCAAACAATTCGGATTCCAATAGATTTGAAGGAATCGCTGTGCAGTTTATTTTAATAAAAGGAGCCTTTGCTTTTAAATGACTTTCCGCATGAATACCATTGGATATGATTTCTTTTCCACAGCCCGTTTCCCCTCTGATTAACACAGGGTAATTTTTAACGGCAACCTTTTTTGCAAAAATAATCATATCCTGTACAGCGGGAGAATTACCGATAAAATCTGCTAAAGTGTAATAGGACTCTGCTTTAGCCAATTGATTATAGAGATCTTTTGACTTTGAATCAAAGTCAAAAGAATTATCTCTCATCAATTTTTTTATTTTTTCGGTTCCACGGAAAATAATGACGCCAAATGCTCCGATGATTTCGTCTTTGTAATCAAACAAGGGAATCATATGTGTGATACAGGACATTCCGTTTATAATATGTATTTTTCCGAGAACGGCTTCACCTGTTTCTAATAACTGGGGATAAGGTGAGGCTGAATCCAATTCTGAAATATGCATTCCTATGCTTTCTTCATTGGGCCGATTCCATATCAACGGTGAGCTATCAGAGCAGTGCAATATATATCCGTTTTTGTCCATAATACATGATTCGTCAAAGGCTAACTCCATGATTCCCTTAAGAAAAGGGCCGGGTCGCTGTAATTCTTCTTTTGTGATTCTAATTTTTTCCATTCCAACTCCTTTATCATCAAAAATGAAATCAAATTGAGCAGTTGTTCAATACTATTGTACTGTTATTTGAAATGTAATCAATGCTAAATGTAAAAATGCAGGGACTATTTTAATTAGAATTGTTGATTGTATATAGTTTTTTGCGTATTTTTTGTGAATAAACACAAAAATATGATTATGCGCAGCTTGGCACGAAGATTGCTTTTATATAAGACAAACAAAAGATCGTAATGAATCGCAAACAAAGAAGGAGGAATTTTATGAGTAAAACAAATTCTAAAGATAATGGAAATAAAAATTCATTGTTTCATTTCGGAGTTGGATGGGTGACCATAATTTATGGATTGCTGATGTTTTGGTTTTATGTAGGCATGTGCAATGACGGTTCTAATATCACGGTGCCTGCATTAGCTGAGAAAATGGGCGTAGCAAGAGCAGATTTGTTGAATACAAATACAATTGCCGGATTAGTCGGCGTACTGTTCTTTATCATCATGGGACAAGTAAACCATAAAATCGGCGCAAGATTGAGCTCGGGTATCTGTATTGTTATATCTGGTATTGGATACATTGTTTTGGGAAATTCGACTAATGTTTTGATGTACACCGTTGCAATGTGCTTTGTAGCAGGGGGGATTATGTCTGCAGGATATATTGGCGGAGGCGGATTAGTTGCCCAATGGTTCCCGAAGAAAAAAGGAATTGTAATGGGGTATACGACAATGGGGCATAATCTGGCTTCAGCCTTTTACGTACCATTAATTACATACTTAGTAGCACGGTTTGGAATTACTGGCGGCATGCTGCCTATCGGCATTGCTGCAATTGTCTTAGGTATTTTGGGTCTGATATTTATAAGAAACACGCCCCAGGAACGTGGAATTAACCCAGACAATGTATCGGACGAAGTGTATGAAAGTGAATACGACGCAGTGACCGACGAAGAAGGGGACGGCGGCTGGACTACTAAAAAACTTCTTCGCACGAAAGAATTATGGCAAGTTGGTGTTACCACCGGTATGTTCCAAATCTGTTCTGCTGGAGTTATGACTCAATTGGTATTACGTAACATGGAGTTAGGCTTCTCACAAAATACAGCAATTTTGATTATGACGATATTAGCTTGTGTTGGAACAGCGGGCTCATGGGTAATCGGTGCGCTGGATTTAAAATACGGCACGAAGCCGACTATGATTGGATATGGACTGTGGTTTATGGTTGCACTATTGCTGAATTTCACAAATTCAATGCCCTTTGTATATATTTCACTGTTTATGATTGCAATTGGCATAGGTGGCGCTGCAAATTTTTCGTCATCACTGCCTACATCGGTATTTGGCAGGCACGGTTTTAACAAAGTAAACAGCATCATATTCCCAATACAGGGAGCAGTTCAGTCGATGGCGTTCTTAGTCAATGGAGTAACACAGAACCTATTTGACGGACAGATCAGATATGCGTATCCCGTATTGGCTGCAATTGCATTGCTAACCGTAATCTTAACGGTGTTTATTGATGAACATAAATACAATAGAGACTATAAAGCTGCGGAGAAGTAAGACTATCTGCATGAGAATCATGCCTTTAGATATTAAATAACGCTTACAACAGAAAGGAAGTAGAAAAATGAAGAACGAAATCAAAAAATACGGATGTTTTGTAAATGGGATTGAACAGAAATACCCGAATGTTGCACCGGGAACACCTGTGTATGCCAATGCCGCTGTCGTAAATGACATCGTATATGTATCGGGCATGACTGCACAAAAATTTGAAGACGGGAGCTGCACAACAAACACGATGGAAGATCAGATGTGGGTTGCATTGACGAAAATGAAGCAAGTGCTAGAGGACGCAGGAAGTAGTTTGGATAACGTGTTTAAGACATTCATAATGCTTAAAGATATCAAGGACTATCCAGTAATGAGGGCTACAGAATTGAAGTTCTATCAAGAAAATGCACCGGAATTAGTAGAACGTCCGGCAGCAAGTACCATTCTACAGGCAGGATGCCTGGCCCGTCCAGAATTCCTTGTTGAAATTGAATGCATGGCTGTATTAAATAAATAAAGTTCTACACAGAACTATCAGATTAAAAATAAGCTGCCTGCGGACTGATTTCTCAACCAGCCTGCAGGCAGCTTTTGCGTTTATAGCATCGGAAATATCGTCCGAAACCAAGTAATCTGCCATAAATCCTTCTTTTTTGCTCATTTCAGGCACTTTTGCCGGATTAAACCGATTTATAAGATTTCTCCATCCAGTTTCTGCGGCTTTACATCGTGTTTCTCCACGTAACCAGTGAGCATCAGGGTCAGTGCGCCGTCTCCCGTTACATTGCAGGCAGTGCCGAAGCTGTCCTGCAGAGCAAAGATCGCCAGCATCATGGCGGTTCCGGTTTCGTCAAAGCCCAAGACACCCATGATCAAACCTAGTGAAGCCATGACGGTTCCTCCTGGAACGCCAGGCGCGCCGATGGCAAAGATGCCCAGCAGCATGCAGAACAGTATCATAGTTCCAACGCCAGGGAGCTCTCCGTAAAGAATCTTGGAGACTGTCATGACAAAGAAAACTTCTGTCAATACAGAACCGCACAGGTGAATGTTGGCGAAGAGCGGAATGCCGAAGTCCACCATATCTTTTCTCAGAACCTTGGATTTTCTGGCGCCGTTCAAAGCAACTGCCAGAGTTGCGGCTGATGACATAGTTCCTACAGCCGTCAGATAAGCGGGTCCGTAGTGCCGGATGACTTCTAGCGGACTCTTTTTGGAGTAAGCGCCAGCCAGACCGTAGAGCAGCGCCAGCCATAAGTAGTGTCCGGCCATGACGATCAAAATGACCTCGATAAACACAGGAAGCTGTTTGGTAATGGTGCCTTCGTAAGCCAGAGCACAGAAGGAGAATCCGATGAAGAACGGCAGCAGCGGAATGATGATCTTTGTGACGATGGCGAGGATCACCCGCTGGAATTCTTCTAAAATATTGGCCAGATTATTAGATTTCGTCCACGATACGGCCAGACCTAAGAAGACAGATAGAACTAAAGCGCTCATCACTGGCATGATCTGCGGGATATCCAGTTGGAATACCACCTCTGGCAGATCTTTCAGCCCTTCTACATCTGACACGATGGACAGGTTCGGAATCAATCCATATCCGGCAGCGGTACTGAAAAAAGCGGCGCCGATGGAGGAAAGATATGCGATTACAACGGCAATTCCCAAAATCTTGGAAGCGTTGTTGCCAAGACGTGTGATAGAAGGAGCGATAAAACCGATGATGATCAAAGGTACGCTGAAAGTGATAATCTGTCCCAGGACGTACTTGATGGTGACGACAACTTGCATGACGTTTTCTCCCACATAAAGACCGACTAGGATACCGATCACGATACCGAGAAGAAGTCTAAAAGGTAAATTACTGAATAACTTTTTCATTTTTTTCTCCTAAATAAATTAAATTAACGCAAGGATTATACACAGAACGGGGGCTATTGAAACATAGAGAAATGTTACCGTAAGGACAATTTCCCCTATTACTAATAAAAAAAGGGAGCCGCATTTTGCGGAGCTCCCATGAAGAAATTTTATTTATTGCGTAGATTCTGTCAGTTTCACTTTCAGATCCACTGTCTTGTTGTTGCGTATTACGGTAATTTTTACTGTCTCGCCTGGTTTATAGCCTGATAGGGCTGTCTGCAGGTCTGCGGAGCTTTCTATCTTGGTGTCTTCCAGGTAATAAAGCATATCTCCGGCCTCCAGGCCAGCACTCTTGGCGTTGGAACCAGTGACTTCTTTAATGTATACGCCAGTCATTCTTACATTGTACTGCTGTGCTGTCTGTGCGTCGGAAATATCGACAATCTGCACGCCGATTGCAGCCCGTCCGGTCACACGGCCGTTTTCAATCAAATCTTTTGCGATTTCGGCAGCGTGATTGATTGGGATGGCAAAGCCGAGACCTTCTACATCAGAACCTGTGGACTTTGCAACGACGATGCCGACCAGGTTTCCGTACTGGTCAAAAAGTCCTCCGCCAGAATTACCTGGATTGATGGATGCGTCTGTCTGCAGTAAAGTCAAGTTCTTGTTTCCAACGGTCAGTTCTCTATCGAGAGCGCTGATGATGCCGGTAGAAGCACTGCCGCCCAGTTCACCCAGAGGGTTTCCGATGGCTACGACCAGAGAACCTACGGATAACTCAGAACTGTCTCCGTATGTTGCAGCTGTCAGGTTTTTCGCCTTTATTTTGATGACTGCGACGTCATTCTGCGAGTCCATGCCCACCAGCGTCGCCTCTACTTCCGTGCCGTCCTTCAATGTTACCGTGATTTTGTTGGAGTCCTCGACGACATGAGCGCAGGTGAGAATGTATCCCTTGCTGTCGACGATGACGCCGCTTCCGGCACCTTCGGTGACGTAGTTCTGCATCCAGTTATCGTTAGATACAGATTCCGTCTTGATTTCAACCACAGCGTTTTCGTTCTGTGCGATAATCTCCTGTACGGATTTCTCACTGCCTGTGGCCTTTGCCAGGGTGTAATTTGTAGCGGATACCGTCTTTGAAGTACCGCCGACTCCCATATTAGAAGCCAGGGTATATCCTGCAATGGTCAGGCCTGAGGTTGCTATCATGCAGATGATTAAAGTAATAATAAATGCCTTGCGGGTAATGTATTTCTTTTCTTTCTTTTTTGGAATTGTGTATTCATAATCGGTTCCCTGATAGGATTGGTTCTCTGTCTCGTTTGCAGAATCGCCTACCATAATGAAATTTGGTGATCGATCGTCGAAATTGTTATCCCAATTATCCATTTTGTTACCTGCCTTTCCTTCTTTGTTTGATTTTATCCTGATTATGAACAAATTATAACGCGGAATTGTGGTTTTTCTGTGTTAAAATTGTCAAGAGTATGATAAAATATAGCATTGGATATATGAAATGTGAAAAACGAAAGGTATGAGATATACAAATGGGCAAAGTAATTACAGCAATGGACAAAAGCAAGTCTTTCAGAGTTTATCTTACCATCTCTACAGATATGGTAGAAGAGGCGCGGAAGATTCACCGCACAACGCCTCTTGCAACTGCGGCACTGGGCAGAGTATTGACCGGAGCTGGGTTGATGGGACTTATGCTGAAAAACGAAAAAGATAAATTAACGGTACAATTCAAGGGAGACGGTCCTGCAAAAGAGATTTTGGCAACAGCTTATAAAGACGGAAGGGTCAAGGGTTATATATCGAATCCGGCTGTGGAGCTGCCACTGAAAGCAGACGGACATCTGGACGTAGGCGGCGCTCTGGGAATTGGAGAACTGACTGTCATCAAAGATCTTGGCCTGAAAGAACCTTATCTGGGCAGGATTTCTTTAGTTTCAGGAGAAATTGCGGACGACTTGACCGCATACTATTATATATCAGAGCAGCAGAACTCTTCTGTCGCGCTGGGCGTAAAGATTGCCAGAGACTGCAGCGTTCTCTGTTCCGGCGGCATGATTATCCAGATGCTGCCTGACGCGGCGGAAACGGCAGTGGATGCACTGGAGGCCATGCTGGGCAAGATGCAGCCTCTTACGACGACGATAGAAGAAGTGATGCTGCGGTCAGCCGGCAAAACCGAGGAGGGCATGGTCAGCGAACTGATGGACGAAATTTTCAAAGAGATGCCAGAAGACTTTACCTTAGAAAAACTGGAGACCTGCCAAATCAGATGGGAATGTGACTGCTGTGAGGAGCGGCTGGAGCAGGCCCTGATGACGATCGGGCGGAAAGACCTGAAAGAGATTATCGACGAAGACGGCCAGGCGGAACTGGTATGCCAGTTCTGTGAGAAGAAATACTTCTTTGACAAAGAGCACTTAGAGAGATTATATCGCCAGTTATGACATTCTGTCCAAAGAGGCGCAGGCGGCAGTCGAATTCAGCAAATCAAAGATTTGCGAATTCGTTGCATGAGACCTGCCGCGGTTTGCTTGTGCAAACCGGGCTAGGGCTTCAATTTGCTAGACAGAATTTATGCTAAAACGCCCCAGCCTATGGCTGGCTTGGCGTTTATCGTATAGAATAGGAGAATATATGGAGAGAATCGGTGTAATATTTGGCGGAAAATCAGGGGAACACGAGGTTTCTCTGCTGTCCGCCACTTCTGTCATCGAAGCGATTGACAGAGAAAAATATGACGTGGTGATGATCGGCATCACGAAGAAGGGACAATGGAAATTATATGGAGGGGATGTCAAGAATCTGGCAGACGGTTCCTGGGAGGAAACGGCCAAGGACATTGAAGCCAGCGACTTGAAGCAGCTTGCGGACTTTGCCCTGCCGATTCTCCATGGTCCGTACGGAGAGGACGGAACGATTCAGGGCCTCTTCGAAATGCTGGACGTTCCCTATGCGGGCTGTGGCGTCTTATCTTCGGCACTGTGTATGGATAAAGTCTCCGCCAAAAAGATATTTGAGAGAATGGGGCTGCCCACCGCCAGGTATAAACTGGTATATGCAGAAGATGTCAGGGAAGACATGGACAGCGTAATCAAAGAGGTGGAGGCAGAATTGCCCTATACCCTTTTCGTCAAACCCTCCAATATGGGCTCCAGCGTCGGCATCTCAAAGGTGAGAAACAGGGAAGAACTGCGAGAAGCCCTGACCCTGGCAGGAAAGTACGACAGAAGAATTATTGTAGAAGAGGGCATCAACTGCAGAGAAGTGGAGACCGGCGTGCTGGGCAATCACAAGCCGGAAGTGGCGGCTGTGGGAGAAATCGTCGCCAAGCTGGATTTTTACGACTATACGGCCAAATACACCGACGATGCTGGCACAGAGCTTTCTATTCCAGCAAAGCTGCCGTCATCCACCTACGAGGAGATACGCGGCTTGGCAAAAAAGGCTTATATGGCGCTGGATTGCAGCGGCTTTGCCAGAATCGACTTCTTTGTCGATAAGGATACTGGTGAAGTGTACATCAACGAGATAAATACGATTCCCGGATTTACGAAATACAGCATGTTTCCCTTGATGTGGAAAGAAGCAGGTCTTTCCTTCCGGGAGTTAGTTGAAAGGATTGTGGATTTAGGTTATGAAAGATATCATGCTAAAAATAACCGGTAAGCAATTTTCCGGTGACAATTCAGAAGATCAGATGGAGTTTATTACAGAAGGAAAACTCTACGAAAAAGGGGATTCGACGTATTTAATCTATGACGAAAGTGAGTTTTCTGGCTTTCCAGGCTGCAAGACAACCTTGAAGCTGACCGGGGACTGCATTCGCATGAAGAGAATCGGCAGTGAAGTGGGCTTTGGAATGGAATTCATCTTTGAAAAGGGAAAACGCTTCAACAGCAAATACCATACGCCTTATGGCAATTTGGATATGGAGGTGCTGACCAACGACGTGGTCAACAATCTCTCAGAAGAAGGGTTTGGCGACATTCACATCGACTACCATGTCAGCCTCAATGGGATGGCAGAGGGCAGAAACAGATTAAAGATTGAGGTCATGCAATAGAAGTGACCAGTGGAAACAGGGGAGGTAAACAAAATGGACAAAAAGAAAAGACGGATTGCACAGATTATCGTGATCACAATTATCGTGGCCATGATCATACCGACGATCATTTGGGCGATGCAGCTGTCAGTATAAATTACAATGGGAGGAATCATGTTGAAAAAAGGTTTTGATGCAGAGAAATACATAGAGGAGCAATCTAAGTTTATTTTGGAGAGGATTAACCAGGGGAATGCAGAGCGGCTGTATCTGGAATTCGGCGGCAAGCTGGTTCACGACAAACACGCTATGAGAGTTCTTCCGGGCTTTGATGAAAACGCAAAGATCGAACTCTTGCAGAAGCTGAAGGATAAGGTAGAAGTCATCATCTGTATCTACGCTGGCGATATCACGACCAACAAGACGCGCCATGATTTTGGCATCACCTACGATCTGGAGGTTTTGCGCCTCATCGATACTTTTAGGCGCTACGATCTCAAGATCAACAGTGTGGTCATCACGAGATACGAGGATGTGGCTGCGGTCAACATGTTCGTCAATAAACTGGAGCGCAGAGGCATCAAAACTTACAAACACAGATTTACCAAAGGGTATCCCACGGATGTGGACACCATCGTCAGCGACGAAGGCTACGGCGCGAATCCGTACATAGAAGTCAGTAAGCCTTTAGTCGTAGTGACTGGTCCGGGCGGCGGCAGCGGAAAGCTGGCTACCAGTCTTTCGCAGCTTTATCATGACTTCAAGAGAGGAACCAAGGCCAGATACGCCAAGTTTGAGACGTTCCCCATCTGGAATCTGTCGCTGAAGCATCCGGTCAATATCGCCTATGAAGCTGCTACAGCGGATTTGAAAGATGTCAACATGATCGACTCGTTCCATCTGGAGGCCTACGGGGAGATGGCCGTCAATTACAATCGCGACCTGGAAGTTTTCCCTGTAGTAAAGAGAATTATAGAGAAAATTACGGGAGAAGAGTCTGAGTACAAATCCCCTACAGATATGGGTGTCAACCGGGTAGGCTTTGCTATCGTCGACGACGAAGCCTGTCGGGAGGCGGCCTGCCAGGAAATCATCCGCAGGTATCTCATTGCAGAGTGCGACTATAAAAAGGGCAAAATCTCTGAAAGCTCCCTGGAACGGGCCAAACTTCTAATGAAGGAAGTGGGCAAGGATGTCAGCGATCGAAAGGTGGTACAGCCGGCGAGAGATTACGCTGATAAGAAGCGGGAGTGTGATGAGCGCTACGAAAATGTGGTCGTCATGGCCATCGAGATGCCTGACGGAACCATCATTACGGGCAGAAGTTCCCGCAGAATGGTTGCCGCTGCCGCTGCCGTTCTCAATGCGATCAAGAAGCTTTCCGGCATCGCCGATGACATGCTGATTATTACGCCGCAGGTGTTGGAGTCGACGCAGAAATTGAAGATCAATTACCTGGAATCTGATCGGACAAGCCTGAACTGTGAAGAGGTGCTGATGGCGCTGACCATTTCGGGAACGCAGAATCCTTCGGCTTACGTGGCAATCAGCAAGCTGCCTCTTCTGAAGGGCTGCAGGGCACATTGTACAGCCATCCTCAGCGATAGGGATGAGCAGACCCTGCGCGCTTTGGGAATCGACGTCACCTCCGACCCGGAATACGTAACTACCAACTTATATAATAATTAATGAAAGATGAAAAATAAGACAAAATTAACCCTCGAACGATTTTCTACAAATCAATATAGGATGATCCTGGAAGGCATCGGCGTCGGTTTTCTTACCGGACTGGTCGTCTCAGTTTTCCGCTTAGGATTGGAAAAAGCAGAGTCTCTCAGAGGCTCTGTTCTTGATGCGGCGAAGATGGGCGGTCAGATGCTGGCGCTGGCCTTGGCTGCGTTGTTTTGCGCCTACGCGGTCGTGTGCTACTGCGGCTGGAAAGTGCCTTTGGCGGGAGGATCAGGGATACCTCAGGTCAAAGGAGAGATGAAGGGACAGATTGAACAGAACTGGTGGCAGATTATTCTGGCAAAGTTTGCCGGCGGTATCGGCGCCATTGGAGCAGGGCTTTCTCTCGGTCGTGAAGGTCCCAGTATTCAGCTGGGGGCCATGGTGGGCAAAGGGTTTTCCAGGCTTACTAATAAACTGAGAACAGAGGAAAAGATGCTTATGACCTGTGGTGCAGGAGCCGGTCTTGCCGGCGCTTTCAGCGCACCTCTGGCTGGTGTGGTCTTCTCCCTCGAAGAGTTACATAAAAACTTCTCGACAGATATCCTGCTTTCGACTATGGCAGCTTCTGTGACCTCGGATTTCGTATCCTCCTATATTTTCGGCCTCAGTCCTGTCTTCGGCCTCCACATTGCTGGAAGACTGCCACTGTCACGCTACTGGATGGTCATTCTTCTAGGCATCGTTCTGGGCGTTTTTGGCGTGTTCTACAACTGGATGACGGCGGTGGTTCAGGATTTCTACGATAAGCTGCCGCGTAAATTTATGCGGGTCGCTGTGCCGTTTCTGTGTGTGGCTGTTTTTGCTGCAGTGTATCCTTACGTTTTGGGCAGCGGACATGATCTCGTTGCAGAGGTGGCAAGAGGGGATTTTGCGCTGAAAGCTCTGCTAGTGTTGCTGGCGGCAAAATTTCTTTTTTCAATCATCAGCTTTGGATCGGGCGTGCCGGGCGGCATCTTCCTGCCTCTGCTGGTACTGGGAGCTATCACTGGTGGTCTCTTCGCAGATGCCGTGGGCGGCATTGCCGGTTATGGAGATCTTTATCTAGCGAATTTTGTCATTTTGGGAATGGCGGGCTATTTCACTGCCATTGTCAGAGCGCCGATTACGGGGGTGCTTCTGATTACAGAAATGACAGGGGACTTTAAGAATTTCCTCTCACTATCTATTGTTGCGCTGGTATCTTACCTGGTTGCAGACATCCTCAAAGGGCAGCCCATTTATGACCAGCTGTTGTATCGCATGCTCTCCAAAGACTCTGATTATGGCACTACAGAAGAAACGAGGAGTCACAAGGTGCTTTTGGAAAGCGATGTTTATATCGGCAGTCCTATGGATGGAGAGAAAATAGAAGAGATGTTGCTTCCGCCCGGCTGCTTAGTCGTTTCCGTTCAAAGAGACAAGAGAGAAATCGTTCCCGGCGGCAGTACGGTACTAAAAGGAGGAGACAAGTTGATTTTGCTCTGCTCCCAATCCTTTGTCAAAGTGGTGGAAGAAAAATTGAATAATATCTGCAAGAGTATCAGACAGTGACGATCCATGGGTTCGCTTTATGGGTGTAGGGCTGTACATACTGAGGGATTCAGCCTCGCACACCGGTGCGGGGTTTTTTGATTGCTTAGAGCACTTATCAAAATGAAAGGGGCGGCCAACTGCATATGGCCGCCCCTGATGTGTGGGTAGTTAAATTTTGTAGTATTTATGAACGCTTTATGCTACAGGAATGACACCTGGTATTCCGTTAGCGCTTTCCTGTTCGAGCAGAGTTACTGCTCTTTCCATCAGACACCCTTGAGCATAGGGTGAAAGCTGATAAAATATATCAACCAGTGACACCGACTGATCCTTACATTTATCAGAAAAAATGACGTCGGTCAAAAGTTTTGTTCCTTCCGACTGTAAGATCGTATCTACTCTGACATGGTAAAAGTCAGCCAAATCTACAATTGTATCCGCGCCTGGGATTTTTCTTCCCAGTTCATAAAGTGCATAAGTACTTCGACACATGTGGATTCCGTCTGCAACTTCTGATTGCGTATATCCGAAGACGTTCCTTAAATATCTCATGTTCTTTGCCACTTGCATCTGTGTTTCTATTTTCAATACATCATCCTCCTAGTTAATCCATTCTTATTTCGACACAAAACCCCACACATATAATATAGAGCGATTTAAAATCGAAAAAGTTTCACTTTTTGTAATTTTTTTTCGAAAAAAGTCGATTTTTAGCAAAAATTCCCTCTATAGTTGTGGTAATATCCCCTGTAGGTTTATTTAAAAGACATGAAACTACACATAAACTAATAGTGATTGCAAACGATTAGGGGGAAATCAAGTGAAACGCGAATTTGAATTAAAAGATCTCGACCAGATTGAGATGGGCCGTAGAATCAGAAGACAGAGAGAGTTTTTGGATTATACGAGAGAGGACCTTGCAGGTTATCTGGGGGTGTCGAGCAAATTTATAGCAGATATAGAATATGGCGAAAAAGGCATATCAATTCGAAAGTTGTACATGCTGGCACAAATTCTTGAGGTCTCTGCGGACTATATCTTAGCAGGCCAAAGGTATGGCAATATTGTCGATGTGGAAAAGGATCGATTGAAAGAGGAAATCCTTGAACCGCTAAAGCTTTGCAATACGCAGCAATTAAAGTGTATGGAGCAGATTGCCAAATTTTATGTAGAGGCGATTAAGCAGAGATGAAGTTAACAAAGGAAGAGCTGCTCAGGCGGCGTGACATCCTGTGCGAAAAATACATTCTAATCAAAGGCCTTGTCGCTAACCTAGGCGTTCCAGAAAGTTATAGAGAAGATTTAATTCAAGAAATATTCGTGGCAGCATATATCAATATACATAAACTAAACGACATTGAACGGCTCGATGCGTGGTTATATCGGATTTCGTACCGCAAGATGATTTTGTTCAGCAAAGCGCATCGAATTCGTTTTGAAAGGGAAATATCTTATCCGGACTACTACGGCGAACCGGGTATCGAGTCTGAGGAGGACAGCTATGTTTGGAAGGCGATGGATAATTGTCTGACGGATGAAGAACTTTGTGAAATGATCAACAGCCTGAAAGCACCCGCACCATATATTATCAAGCTTAGATTTGAAATGGGTTTCAACTTAAAAGAGATATCGGATTTGCTGAATATGAAGTATAATACAGTAAAGACCATTGAACGCAGAGCGTTTAAAAAGCTGAAAGTGATGATTGAGGAAAGGGGTTACAGAAAGCATGATGGACAAGAAGCACAATGAGCCACAAGATGATTCTTATTATGATGCGTTAATAAAACAGAGGATTGGAGAGGCGCTGAGGAATCAGTCGCGAAAGGAAAGACTGGATCTCGCCCAGCTGGAGGCGTGGGTAGAAGCGGATCGGCAGAGACGGAGAGCAAAGGTCAAACGAATTCTTGCTGTGGCAAGCTGTTTTATCATTCTATGCATCGGCACCTTCAGTCTTAAGTTCGTATTCGATCCCGACGATTCTATAGCTACAGCAGGGAAAAACGACAACAAAGTGACTGAGGAAGGGAATAATGTTGTTGTGAAACCGAATGGAGATGGCGTGGATGAGAATACAGGCGGAGAAAAGATTGTAATAAATAAGTGGGAAGGCGTTGCAGAGATTAGAGAACAATATTCGGACTTACTTATTCCTAGTTATATGCCTTCTGATTATAGTTTCGAAAATTTAACTGTAGAAAAAAATGGCATAATACAAAGGTATATATTTGTATTTAAAAATAAAACCGATAATATAATTTTTAAGCAAACTATGAATAGTGACTTAACTGTTGTCTATGATTTTGATAGAAAAATACAGTGCAATAAGTATAAACTACTAATTGATGAAAGAAAAGAGAAAATCGGTTATTGTGCCTTAGAAAATGGATATATATCTATAATTGCGGATATCCCAGATAATGAGATGAAGGACATAGTGAATGGCATAGAATAAAGGAGATGATTTCATCTCCTTCTATTTAGAATGGATCGGAATAAGTGGTTCTTTTATACTCGATTCCAGAGTCATACATATCGGTGCTTACGCATTTAATTCTATAGACTACACCTTTTTTTACAGTCCATTCGTCATACGTTAGTACGACTTGCTTATTAGAACCTCTATAGTAGTGTGCACTTCCTGATACATCAGTTGCGGTAACCCAGCCAGAACTAGTCTTTTTCTGCAACACAATTGCTATGACATAGTCATCTGCTACGCCGGTAAAAGTGACTTCTACTGAGGCACCGGCTTTAGTATCACTAAATCTTTTAGTTCCTATACTCACTGCACTTGTGCTATATGTACTGGCATCCCCATTGCCAATAGCATCTGCAAAGCTGAAAGTTGCGGTGAGCCCCATCGTTAAAACGAGTACAAGTAATATACACAGTGTCTTTTTTCTCATTTTACTTCTCCTTCTTTTTCTCTCATTAAAGTGATAACAAACGAAAATTACATTCTGCCCATGAGAATATAGCATAATATTTTTTTTATCAATGTGGCCTGGACCCGCTAAAACTGGCTGTTTTAAATACGCTCATTTTAATTTAAAGGGACGTAGCTGCAATCAAAGACAAAAAATAGCGAAAAAACACCTTGCGGTATAAAATTTCAAATGAGGACTTCGAAATACGCATATATTGCAAAAAAAGCTGTTTCAGTTTAATATAGCTGTATAAGGGAGGAAGACATATGAACTTGAATGTAGAAAAAAAGAATATAGAAAAAGAAAAACTGGATTCGCTGAGAGGAAAATGCAGCGATGCTCTGGATGCCCTTTGGAGCAGTGCTTGGCTGAAGAACTCCATTAACAAGCTGGATCGCAGTCACTTGGAAAGTCTTCAGATGACTGCCGAGCAGATTTGCAGTCAGAGCGAAGTGGCAGTGGTCATAGCCGCCGGTGATATGGCAAGAACCATTGAAGCCTGTACTTCTGCTGTAACACAGAGAGAGGCTTGTGCAGATGTCCTCGTCTTTGGCGACAGTTTTTCTCCAGCAGAATATGCGGAACTGATGACAGACTTGGAAAAGAAAGATTTTGTACTGATATCTGTCGCACCGGGGTTGGAGACGGTATCTATGAGAGGCGCCTTTATGTGCCTGAAAAGCCTTTTGGTTACAAAATATGGCGCAGAGAAAGCAACGGAACGAATATTTGCAATCGCAGGTAAAAAGAGCAAGCTGATTGCAGAGGATGCGGCGGAAAACGACTATCCGCTCATTTCTTATCCAGAAGACGTGCCTGCAATTTATGGAGCCAATACCGCAGCGGTGTTACTGCCTATGGCGGTCAAGGGAGCGGATCTTTTGGAATATCTGGATGGATTTAGGGACATGCTGGCGTCTCCACAGTGGGATATTGATGCGACGGACTACGGTATCGCGCGGGCATTATACAAAAATGCAGGGGGAACAAAGGAACATTTCTGGATCTGGCAAAGTCAGCTTGCACACTTTGCCAGGTGGGAAGAAAATTTTGCTGACGGTATTGAAAAGAGAAGCCTGAAACTGCCGGCAGACGACAAAGCAAATTGCGGGGACGCCTTTGACACACAGATTATCATCGAGGAAGATCAGGAAGATATCATGATGCCGTATTTCGAAGGATGTAACGAGGACGGTTCTCTCAATTTACTTCTGACAGATACCGCACGGAAGTGTTTTTTTGAAAATAATGAGGAGAAAACCGGAGTACAGATCTCTGTAGAACGGCTTGATTCCTACAATTTGGGACAGCTTACGGCATTTGTCCAACTCTCCAATGGGATTACAGAATTTTTGTTAAATAATTAGGGTTTACATTCTTTATTTCTGTGTTATAATGGAAGTAACGGTAATAAGTTAATTTTTTAACAAAACTTACTCATAAGAAATCAACGCACAATATAGTAGGAGGTTATCACAATGAAGAAAATTGGTGTATTAGGAACAGGCACAATGGGTGCCGGAATCATTCAGGTACTTGCACAGAATGGTTATGAGGTTGTACTGAGAGCTAGAAGACAGACTTCAGTAGACAAAGGTCTTGCTACAGTAGAGAAAAACTTAGACAAGATGATCAAGAAAGAAAAGATCACAGAGGCTGACAAAGCTGAGATCATGGGCAGAGTACAGGGATCAACTGACATCAGCATCGTAAAAGACGCTGACCTGATCATCGAAGCTGCTACAGAAGATGCAGAAGCAAAGAAGGCTTTATTTGCTGAACTTGACCAGTTAGTTAAACCAGAAGCTATCATCGCTACAAACACTTCATCCTTATCCATCACTGATATCGCTGCCGCTACAAACAGACCGGACAAAGTAATCGGCATGCACTTCTTCAACCCAGTTCCAGCAATGAAACTTGTTGAAATTATCAAAGGATTGACAACTTCAGAAGAAACTAAGGCTACAATCGTAGAATTAGCTGAGAAGTTAGGCAAGACTCCAGTAGAAGTTGAAGAAGCTCCAGGATTCGTAGTAAACAGAATCTTAATTCCAATGATTAACGAAGGTATTGGAATCTTAGCAGACGGAGTTGCTGACGTAAAAGGTATCGATACAGCAATGAAACTTGGTGCTAACCACCCAATGGGACCTCTTGAACTCGGAGATCTGATCGGACTTGACGTTTGCCTGGCTATCATGGATGTACTTTACACTGAGTACGGTGATCCTAAGTACAGAGCACACGTTCTGCTGAGAAAGATGGTAAGAGCCGGCAAGCTGGGAAGAAAGACTGGCGTTGGTTTCTACGATTATTCAAAATAAAGACCACAATAGAATTATACATAAGCAATAGGAACTGCCTTGCAATCTGCAAGGCAGTTTTTGTCAGCAATATTTCCAGTTACGTTTTTGATAAAAGTGGGTATGCTACGTATAGAAACCATTTAGGAGGTAGCATATGTTAAATGAAAAAGTAGGAAATCTATTAAATATACAGATAAACAAAGAGTTCTATTCGGCGTATCTTTATTTGGAGTTCGCCAATTTCTATAAGGAGAAAGGGCTGGATGGATACTCGAACTGGTATCACATTCAAGCCAAAGAAGAAATGGATCATGCGCTGCTCATGATGCAATATCTGCAGAATAACGACTTTCAGGTCGTATTTGAGGCCGTCGATAAGCCGGAGGCTGATTTGGAGAACTTTGACGATCCGCTGAAAAAAGGGTTAGAGCATGAACGGTACGTGACAGGATTGATTAACGAAATTTACGGCGCAGCTCACGAGGTGAAAGATTACCGGAGCGTAAAATTTATCGATTGGTTTGTCAACGAACAGGGTGAAGAAGAGAAGAACGCCATGGACATGATTACGAAATACGAGTTATTTGGTCACGATCCGAAAGGACTCTACTCTCTGGATAACGAATACAAAGCGAGGGTGTATGCCGCCCCGTCATTGGTACTAGAATAAGATAGATACGAGGCTGCCGGAACGACTTATGTTCCGGCAGCTTTTGTTTTCCCCATATTGCAAAAAACGTGCCTAAAGTATTGAAATTTCAACATTTTTACGTATTGACTTCCCCATATGACGGTGTTATTGTAAAGGAAAAGAAGAGGAGCATACGTAAGGGAAAAATGAAAAAATTATTTGAGAATACTTATCGCGGCCGGTTCAGTCTGACCAATGATCTGGTGTTTTACCTGGTATATGGGGCTGGTACGGAAGCGTCCAATCGGGCACTCGTAGCTATGTTGAATGTGGTCCTGGACCGAAAAGAGGATCCGATAACCAAGATCAAAGTGATCAATACCGTACATAAGGGACTGAGGCTAGGAGACAAGACTACAGTAATGGACATCAAAGCTGAGACAGATTCAGGGGAGATGATTGATGTAGAGATGCAAAAGGGAACCTTGCATTTCTATAGCGAGCGCGCTCTGTTCTATGGGGCGAGAATGGTCAATTCAGCATTGGAAAGTGGAATAAACTATGATAAAATGAAAAAAAGCATAGTTATATCCTTCGTTGATGGGACACTCTTTCCCGACACAAGAGATCTGCACACGGAATTTTTACTGCAGGAGAAGAACACTCACTTTGTTCTGACCGACCGTCTTTCTCTCCACTTCATAGAGTTAGGCAAGGTGGATGATAAGGTACCTTTGGAAAAAATGCTGCCATTAGAGCGGTTTTGTGCATATCTGAAATATGCAGGAGATGAGACGAGGGAAAACTATGTGAACAAACTACTCGATCTGGGAGAGGAGGCTGTTGACATGTCTGAATATGTATTTAGAGAAATCACGGAAGACGATTTGGCAAGGGAAATGCTAGAGCGCCAGGAAAAGGCTGCCCATGACATCGCCACTTGGAAAGAGCTGGCCAGGAGAGAAGGTCTGGAAGAAGGCAAAAAAGAAGGCAGAGAAGAGGGAAAAAGAGAAGGCAGAGAAGAGGGCAGAAAAAAAGGCAGACAGGAGGGCTATCACGACGGCATTGCTGAAGTTGCCAAGAAAATGAAGTCGGCAGGGATGTCAGTAGAAAAAATCGTGGAACTGACTGGACTTCAGGCAATAGATATAGAAAAGCTATAGTACATCCCAAAGCGCTATTGACAGGGAAACCGGAAATAGTGCTTTTTCAATTTATAGGAAATTACGTTTTTAACGGATGTCGTGTAGAATAAGGGGGTAATCAAAAGACAGCATAACAAAATAGCGGACGCGAGTAGGTCTGCCGGGACTCTTGGTATGTGGTTTTTCGTTTATGTGGTCTGCGCTGGACGACTGCAAAGGAAAAGGACAGGGGAGCGCGTTCCTAAGGGACGCTGCCCAGGACTTTTCTAAGCTGGTCATAAAGCGCATTTTTTTTGTACCAGACCTCCATGATTGCCATAGCCGCCCCGTGGCAGGGGCAGTCGAGGGGGTCATAGCCGAAGGAGGAGGCGATGGCGAGCCTGCCTGCCCAGGTAGCAGCAGATGTACTTCACGGCATGGGAACCGGAGCCGGCAGGGGTGATAATGTGCGGTACGCACTTTTTTATGTGTTTCGTTTTCCCCAATTAGCAAAAACTGTGCCGATAATACCATCGAAAATGTTTGAATTTCAACGTTTTATTCTATTGACTTCCCCATACAAAGGTGTTATCTTGAAGATAACAAAAAAGGGAGGAACTGGAAATGGGAAGTCTATTTGATAATACATATAGAAGTCAGTTTAGTCTGACAAACGATTTGGTCTTTTATCTGATATACGGCGCCGATACAGAAGAATCTAATCGGGCGTTGGCCGCGCTGCTCAACGTAATATTGGATCGAAAAGATGATCCAATCGTAAAGGTTCACGTTTTAAATACGGTCCAAAAGGGATTTAAGCCTGGAGACAAAAGCACCATCATGGATGTGAAGGCTGAGGCTGATTCTGGGGAACTGATCGATGTGGAAATGCAGCGTTATGTGCTGCCCTTTCTGAAGGTGATTCCCGCGGCAGAGACTTCGTTGACTGGCACTGCCGAAACCCCTGAACGGACGGCAAAAGGCGCCTCGCGGGCATATCCTGAAAGGTCGCTATTTTATGGTGCGCGTCTTGTAAATTCGTCATTGGCATCAGGAGAAGACTATGATAAAATGAAGAAAAGCATAGTCATTTCTTTTATCGACGGAGTGATTTTTCCGCAGGTACAATGTCTGCATACAGAGTTTTTGATGCAGGAGAAACAAGCGCATTTTACATTGACGGACAAGCTGTCAATCCATTTCTTAGAGTTGGGAAAGATAGATGGGAAGAAAGATCCTGCAGACATGACGCCGCTGGAGCGCTTATGCGCCTATATCCGGTTTGCCAGCGACGAGACAAGAGAAGACTATGTGAACAAACTGCTGGAAACAGGAGAGGAGGCTGTTAACATGTCTGAATATGTTTTCAAGAAATTGACAGAAGACGATATAGCCAGAGAAATGTTAGAACGTCAGATTAAGGCCGAGCATGACCATGCTACATGGCTCAAATATGCGAAAGAAGATGGTCTGATCCAGGGTCGCGATGAAGGGTATGATGCCGCCATGATTGAGATCGCCCAAAAGATGAAAAGAGCGGGCAAGCCACTGGAGGAGATCAAAGCCTTTACCGGATTAGAGGCAGAAACCATAGAGAAGTTATAGACTGTTTTGCTGTCTTACAAATAGGGAAGCAAATAGAAATGTAGGACGGGAAAAGATATGCTAAAAATTGCTATTTGTGACGATGAGAAATATTATAGAGATAGAATAGGGAACCTCCTGAAAGCGTATTTGCAGGAGCACAATTTAAACGCAGAACTCGTCTTGTTTCAGTCTGGTGAGTCTTTTATTTCTCAGCAAGAAAATCTTGTAAAATACGATATTGTTTTTTTGGATATCAACATGAACGAGATGGATGGAATTGAGACTGCTATGCGGATAAGACGCTTTTATTCTTCGACCTATATTATTTTTGTGACCGCTTTTATCGATTATGCACTGGAAGGGTATAAAGTGAATGCGGTGCGATATATTATGAAAAATACGTTGGAGATCTCTGTCAGAGAATCCATGGACGCCGTTTTAGAAAAGATGAGACACCTGCAAGTAGGATTTGACTTTCTGCAGGGCAGACAGAATATCTATATTGACAATTTGCTCTATGTGGAAAGCAAGAAGCACAAAGCAGTTGTTTACTATATGGACGTCTCTATTACCCACTACGAAATTTACGACAAGCTGGATCATATCGAAGAAGAACTGTCAGAGTACGGATTCTTTCGCATTCATAAGAGTTATCTTGTCAATTTGAAGCACATTCGCAAAGTCAACAATTATGAAGCGGTACTGGATACTGGAGAGAGCTTGCCGATTCCGCGGCGCAGGTTTCAAGCGGCCAAAGAAGCTTTTACCGCATACAAAGGAGCGATGTGATGGAATTGATCATCAAATGCCTGGCTCTTTCCGTAGTGATGAGCTTTAGCTGTAAACTGTTCTTTGAAACACTTATTCCCCTGCGGAAGTGGGAACACCGCTGGATTGAAAAATCGATAATTCCAGCCTTTGTGTCTGCTTTTATGATTATTTCCTTTAGTGAAGTGCCGCCATACATATTTCAAGCGCTGCGGCTGATCTTAGCGATCAGCATTATTACACAGATATATTACAAGATCAGAGTCATGCAAAATGTGATTCTATCGGTGCTTTTTTGTGCGCTGTTCTGGATTACGAACACCCTGGTTCTGGCCTGCGTCTATGCGCTTTCTCTGGAAAGGATGTTAGTCTTTGATTTTCAGGAGGACATTGCAGACATCCTGTTTCTCTGTCTGATTGTGCTATTTCATCATCAATATAAAGGGAGGATGGGCTCGTTGGCAGATACAAAATGGGGTCGCTTCGGTTACTTTCCTATTTTCAGCCTGATTGTCATCATGTCCATCACAATCATACTGTGGGGCGATGGCAATATTAACAGGAATGCAATTGTTGTAGCTGTTGTGGGCTTTGGTATCATCAATATCCTCGCCATCTATATTATTGGAAATCTTCTTGAGAAAGAAGCTGAAATGCAGAAAATGCGGCTGAGCCAGGTACGTACCTGGAGTCAGATGAGCCTATATAAGAGCATGCAGACCAGCTTTGACCAGCAGCGAAAATATTTGCACGATTACAAGAATCAGTTCCAGTGTATTCAAGGCCTGCTAGAGGAGGGGCAGACGGAAGAAACCCTCTGCTATGTAAAAAAATTGACGGGCAGGTTACAGCAGCATACGAACACAATCAACACGAATCACAATGTGGTCAATGTGGTATTGAATCAGAAATATCAGTATGCGCAGAAAAAAGGAATCGCTATGGTTATGAAAATAGGAGACTTATCCTCACTGAACCTGGAGGAAGAGGATATTGTCACCCTTCTAGTCAACCTGCTTGACAACGCCATCGAGGCCTGCGATAGATTAAAAGATAACAAAATCATTCAATTCAAGATGATATTAGAAGAACAATTGATTTTATCTGTACGAAATCCGGTAGAAGAGGCGGTTGAGATAAAGGACAAAACCGTATTGACAACAAAAAAGGATCGTGAAAGGCATGGAATCGGATTGCACAACATAAATTCTGTGATAGAGAAATACAATGGAACCAGCACGTTACAATGCAAAAGCGGGTGGTTCACTTTTTCGGCGATGCTACCGTCTGTTTTTGCAATCTGACCGTCGATTTGTGTCATGGCTGTTGTTCCTGCTGAAATCAAGAAATATAATGATGGCAGCAGAATAGATAGGAGGAACGACAACATGAAAAAATGGATACTTGCCTTAGTGATGGTCTGCCTGTGTCTGACTGGATGCAGCGGGAGGACGGGTGTTATGAGGCATCAATCACCAGAAGCTGCTGCGGAGAGTATGATGCAGTCCTTGAAATCACTGGATCTAGAGGCCTTTAATGACTGCACGGATAATTTAGTGAGCAGGGACAGAAGCTGGCTGGGATTTACTACGGCAGAAGAATATCGCGTGTTTAACAGGATCTCGCAGACAGATTTGGTAAAAGGGAAACGGTATGAAGCTGATTTAAAATTTGCAGAAACGATTACAGAGAACCTGAGCTGGGAAATTAAAGATGTAAAACGGAATGGAGATAAGGCGAAAGTTTATCTTGCCATTACCAATACAGATATGACAGACGTAACGGGAAATTATATGATTCACGTCATGGAAAAGATGATTGCAAGCGATGATACTGGCTTGAAACAGATGATAAAGGATCTGTCTGGCATTGAAGATGACAAAGACGGCATGCAGCCATATCTGGAAGCGGCAAAGGGAGATAAAACCATGGCTGTAACCGTATCCGCAAAGCTAGAAGATCATAAGTGGATATTTCATATCAGCGACGCTTTTATCAATGGGTTTATGGGCAATCTGAATACAGAACATTTTTCTAAAGATGTAGAGAATCGTTTGAAGGAATTAGAAGACCAATATGAACAGAAGATGGAGCAATGGGGTGACGATTTTGAAGACAAGGTGGACAATTGGCTTGCCAGTATATTTGGAGAATAAATAAAAATGCACGAAAAGAAGGGCTTTCGACAAAAAAGCCCTCTTTTATTTTTCCAGATGTTGTATTATAATGAAATAAGATTTATAGTCCTAGAAAAGTTGTTTTCAGATATATGAGGCATGATCCTCATATCTAGAGAGAATTCCCAAGAGATAAAAAAGATAGAATTTATATAATTTACATAGAAAGGAAAGGGCGCAGTTTTTGTGCCCGTAATGAATATGCCAAGAAAGAAAAAAGAAGAGATTTTAGAAGAAGAAAAAGAATGTCTGGTGGAAGAACCTGACTCTGCTGAAGAGAAAAAAGAACTCATCTGCTGTGAAGAGGAACCGGAAAAGCGAGAAAGGCCTGTAAGAGAAGAAAAGAAAGAACAGCCTCGTCCGGAGGTTGAAGGAATTTTGGAAATTGCTGAAGGAGGCTTCGGTTTCCTCAGATTCAATAACTTTCTGACTAGTGATAAAGATGTATATGTATCGCCAACACAGATCAGACGATTTAATCTGAAGACGGGAGATCAGATCAAGGGAATTTCTAGACTGCCCAACGAAGGAGAACGATTTGGCGCCCTGCTGTATGTTCTGACTGTCAATGGAGACGAGCCGGGTGTGGCGATCAGAAGACCCGATTTTGAGGATTTGACACCGATTTTCCCTAGAGAGAGACTGACTTTGGAGGACAGTTCCAGGGATTTGTCCATGAGGCTGATTGATCTCATTGCGCCGATTGGAAAAGGACAGAGAGGACTGATCGTAGCACCGCCAAAAGCTGGAAAGACCACTTTGCTCAAAAGGGTTGCCAACAGTATTGAAAAAAGACATCCAGAAGCAGAGATGATTGTGCTTTTGATTGATGAGAGACCAGAAGAAGTGACGGATATGAAGCGATCACTCAACGGAGGTGAGGTCATCTATTCTACCTTTGACGAACTGCCGCAGCATCATGTCAAAGTTGCAGAGATGGTTCTCGCCAGAGCGCAGCGTTTAGTAGAGCACGGTAAAGACGTGGTCATTTTGCTGGACAGTATCACCAGGCTTGCCAGGGCTTATAATCTGGTCGTACCGTCATCTGGCAGAACTTTGTCAGGCGGACTTGACCCGGGTGCTCTCCATAAACCGAAAAAGTTCTTCGGAGCTGCCCGAAATATTGAAGAAGGCGGAAGCATTACCATTTTGGCTACGGCCTTGGTAGAAACAGGAAGCCGTATGGACGATGTTATATTTGAAGAGTTTAAGGGTACAGGTAATATGGAGCTTCATTTAGATCGCAAACTGTCCGAAAAGAGAATTTTCCCGGCTATCGACTTGAACAAGTCAGGAACCAGAAAAGAGGATCTCTTGATGACGCAGGATGAATTAGAAGCGATTTGGGCGATGAGGCGCCAAATGGCCAACAGTCCGACTCAGGATGTCACCGAGACCATCATCGACAACCTGGCACATACGAAAAACAATAACGATTTTGTACAGATTATAAAGAAGATATTTTTACAATAGGGGTAAAAGATGGATTTAAGCAAGATTTTTTTGAAAGACGCCTGCCCGACTCCGGTCGGAGGACAGGCTGTCATGGAAGGTATCATGATGCGCGGACTGGAGCGGACCGCCGTAGCAGTCAGACTTCCTGACGGAAGGATACACATGAAGACGCAGCCCAATAAGAAACTGGGGAAGTGGACGAAGATCCCCATTGTCAGGGGTGTCGTTTCCTTTGTCACGTCACTGGTTCAGGGCACGGGCATTTTGATGTATTCTGCCGATGTACTGGAGGCTAACTGGCCAGAAGAGGAGCAGGAAGAGGCCGGCCGGCTGGAGACCTGGATGAATGAGAAATTTGGGGAGAAGGGGACCTGGAATATTATGATCTACCTCTCTGTCGTTCTCGCCCTGGCGATGACTATCGGTATGTTTATTCTACTGCCGACAGTAGTGGCAAACTTCCTGAAGCCTTTGATTGACAGCGATTTTGTGTTCAATCTGGTGGAAGGTGTCATGCGTATCGTAATCTTTGTCGTATACATCGCTCTGATCAGCCAGATGAAGGATATTAAGACCGTATTTCAATATCACGGAGCAGAGCACAAGACTATACACTGTTTTGAAAATAATCTTGAATTAACGCCGCAGAATGCCCAACAGTTCTATACACTGCATCCGCGTTGTGGAACCAGCTTTTTGCTTTTTGTCATGGTAATCAGCTTTGTGCTGCATCTCTTCCTTGGCTGGCCCAATCTTGCGCTGCGTATTGTTTCCAGGCTGCTGCTGGTACCTGTCGTGGCAGGACTCTCCTATGAGCTGCTCAAATGGGCAGGACGCAGTGACAATTGGCTCGTCAAAATACTCAGCTTGCCGGGACTTTATCTGCAGAAACTGACGACGAAGGAACCCTCCGACGACCAATTGGAGGTTGCCATCGCGGCGACAAAGGCGGTCATGGTTCCTGGTGATACACCGTATTTTGAGGGAATCTGTGATTTGGACGGAAACTTGGTAGAAGAACGAAAGATTGAACGTAAGAGTAAGAATGAAGTTGTGGAGGAATAGATGAGTCTCTCGGTAAAAGAAATTTTGAATATAGGCAGAAGACAGCTTGAGGAGAGTCACATTGCAGACGCTGCCATCGACTGCAAAATCCTATATTGTTTTTTGATGAATGTGAGCAATGCACAGCTGATTCTGGAGTACCAAAAAATTCTGCCGGACAGCCTCTGTGATGAATATTTTAAGCTGTTGGACAGACGTTCTGCTGGTGTGCCTGTGCAATATATCATCGGCAGCCAGGAGTTCATGGGACTCGCTTTCAAAGTCAACGAGAGTGTGCTGATTCCGAGGCAGGATACAGAGACACTGGTAGAAGATGCCATCAGCGTCATCAAAGAAAATAAGCTGCGAGGCGTAGACCTGCTGGCGAAGAAAAAGAAGGAATTTGATGTCTTGGATCTTTGCTGTGGCAGCGGGGCAATCGGAATTTCTCTTGCCAGCCTCTGTGACAATGTAAAAGTGACCTGTTCCGACATCAGCCAGGAGGCTATAGCGGTAGCTCGGGAGAATGCCGAAAAGTTAGGCGCAGCCAAGAAGGTCAGCTTTGAGTGCGGTAATCTGCTGGTGCCTTTTAAAGGGAAATTTAAAAACAAGAAGTTTGACCTGATCATTTCCAACCCGCCTTACATAAAAACAAGCGTCATACCGACGCTGCAGAAAGAGGTCCGTGATCATGAGCCAATGATGGCTCTGGATGGCGGTCTTGGCGGTTTGGATTTCTATAGAGGTATCATCGCTGATGCGGCGGGCTGTCTCAAAAAAGCGGGCATCCTGATGTTTGAAATCGGTCATGACCAAAAAGAGGAAGTTTGCGGACTCCTGGCAGAAACAGACCAGTTTGAAAACATCACCTGTCTGCAGGATCTGGCTGGCAGGGATCGAATCGTAGTCGCAACCCTAGCTGCAAAAAAGAAATAATTGTAGGCAAAAAACACTTGCTTCCGACAGACAAGTATGATATAGTATAAAAGCTGCATTAGATTCAGCAAAAAATTATGCAAAGGTGTGTGCCTGAGCAGGAAAGAGGTAAAGCATGAAGGAAGGAATCCATCCTGATTATAAGGAATGTAAAGTAACTTGCGCATGTGGTAATTCTTTTGTTACAAAGTCAACAAAAGAAGAAATGAGACTTGATGTTTGCTCAGCATGTCATCCGTTCTTTACAGGACAGCAGAAGTTCATCAACCGTGGTGGACGTGTTGAAAAGTTCAAGAACAAGTATCACATTGACTAATAATCAGAGAAACCAAAGCCGGAATGCAATTTCCGGCTTTTTAAATATAGGAATTTATGGTATACTATAGAATCAAGTAGATTCGTAAATTATTAAAATTGAGGAGATATAAATGTTTGATAAGTTAGATTTCATTGTTGAAAAATACAAAGAATTGTCCTTGAAGGTTTCTGATCCAGAGGTTATCAATGATCAGCCGCTGTGGCAGAAGCATATAAAGGAAATGGGAGAAATGGAGCCCATTGTAAAGAAATACGAGGAGTACAAGAAGGCGAAAACCGATCTCACAGACGCCAAGGACATCGTAGAGAATGAAACTGACGAGGAAATGAGAGACCTTGCCAAGATGGAGGTCAATGAACTGGAGGACAAAATCGAGGAACTGGAAGGTGAACTGAAGGTCCTGCTTTTGCCGAAAGACCCCAATGACGAAAAGAACGTTATTCTGGAGGTCAGAGCTGGTACAGGCGGTGAAGAAGCAGCACTGTTCGGCCAGGATTTACTCAGAATGTATATGAGATACGCAGAACGACATAGATGGAAGACGGAACTGATGGATATCAATGACACAGGTATCGGCGGAATCAAGGAAGCCGTTGTTCTGATCAAGGGTAAAGGTGCATATTCGAGACTGAAATATGAGAGCGGTGTTCACAGAGTGCAGCGTGTACCAGAAACAGAATCAGCAGGCAGAGTCCACACTTCTGCAGCGACCGTTGCGGTGCTGCCGGAAGTGGACGACGTAGAAGTAGATCTGAACCCGAGCGATGTCAGAGTAGACGTGTACAGGGCATCAGGCAACGGCGGCCAGTGTGTAAACACGACGGATTCCGCAGTCAGACTGACTCATGAACCGACCGGCTTGGTAGTTACCTGTCAGGATGAGAAATCACAGATTAAAAATAAAGAAAAAGCTTTCAAAGTGCTCAAATCGAGATTATACGATTTGAAGCTGCAGGAGCAGAACAAAGAGATTTCTGAAGCCAGAAAGAGCCAGGTTGGTTCCGGCGACAGAAGTGAGAGAATTAGAACTTACAACTTCCCACAGGGAAGGGTATCTGAGCACAGAATTGGCATGACGTTATATAAGCTGGGCGCCATTCTGGATGGAGAATTAGATGAGATCATCGACGGATTGATTACGAGTGATCAGGCGGAGAAGATGAAGAACTTCTAAGAAAGCTAGTTAAAATTCTCTGTGGCGGTTTGGATGTGAATTATGGAAACAAAGATACTCAATGATACAACTGAAGAGATAGAAGAAGCCGCTGAAATCATCGCTGGCGGCGGATTGGTGGCTTTTCCCACAGAAACGGTTTATGGACTGGGAGCCGACGCCTTGAATAGAGAGGCGGTAGGCAGAGTCTATGCCGCAAAGGGGAGGCCGTCAGATAATCCCATGATCGTGCATATATCGTCATATGACGATATGAAAAGGCTGACGCCTAAAATTACTAAAGATATGGAAAAGTTGATGAAGGTCTTTTGGCCGGGGGCGATGACGATGATTGTAGAACGAAACCCTGTAATTCCCGATGTGACCACAGGGGGACTGAATACTGTCGGTATCAGGATGCCGGATCATCCGGCAGCCCTGGAATTGATTGCCAAAGCGGGATGCCCTATTGCAGCGCCCAGCGCCAACCTTTCGGGCAAACCCAGCCCTACGGCGGCACAGCATGTCATCGATGATTTGGTTGGACGAGTCGATGCCATCATCTGCAGCGACGACTGTAAATTTGGTATTGAATCTACCGTCATCGACATGACCGGTTTAATTCCGATGATTTTGCGTCCGGGGATTATAACGAAAGAAGATTTAGAAACTGCTTTAGGAAAAAAGGTACTTCTCGATCCCACTTTGAATAAACGGCCGGACAAGTTCAATAACGAGGATTTTAAGCCAAAAGCGCCGGGCATGAAATATAAACACTATGCCCCCAAAGCGCAGATGATTGTCTTTGAAGGACGGCGGGATGACGTAGAAGCGGCCATTGACCGCGAGCGCATAGAACGAGAGGCTTTGGGGCAGAAAGTCTGCGTAATCATCTTTGACAACGGAGAGCAGAAAGCCGCGGCTCATCAGTTTTTTGCAAAACTGCGGGAAGCGGATCGAGAAGGGGCCGACTTGATTTTGGCAGCCGCCCTGAGAGAAGAGGGCATCGGGTTTTCTGTTATGAACAGAATGCTGAAATCAGCAGGATATAATATAAGGAAAGTTTGAGAGGAATTTGTTATGATTATAGCAATGGCAAATGACCACGGTGGATTGGCACTGAAGAAGATAGTAAAAGAACATCTGATAGAAAGGGGATATAAAGTAGTGGACCTCGGAACGCATTCCGAAGAGTCCGTGGATTATCCCATCTATGGAAAGTCTTGTGGCGAGGCAGTTGCTTCCGGGAAAGCTGATTTAGGTGTTGTTGTCTGTGGCACAGGCATTGGAATTTCCATTGCAGCCAATAAGGTCAAAGGAATTCGCTGCGGTCTATGCACATCTGTAGAGATGGCAGAATTGACGAAAAAACACAACAATGCCAATATATTAGCACTGGGAGGAAGGACGACTGACCCGGAACTGGCGATTAAGATTACCGATGCCTGGCTTGATACAGAATTTGAAGGCGGACGTCACAAGAGAAGAACAGATATGCTAGATGAAATGTAGATATAGATAAGACTTGGAGGAAATGTAATGAGCAAAGTATATGTATTCGACCATCCACTCATTCAGCACAAAGTAGCGTTGATGAGGCAGACCAACACCAGCGTGAAAGACTTCAGAGAGCTGGCGAGAGAGATTGCCCTGCTCATGGGCTTTGAAGCAACTAGGCACCTTCCACTGGAAGAGGTTGAAATAGAAACGCCTATTTGCAAAACGAAGGTCAATATGTTGAAAGGCGAGGATATCGCCATTATCCCGATTCTGAGAGCGGGGCTGGGTTTTGTTGATGGAATGCTGGAACTGGTGCCTAACGCCAAAGTGGGACATGTTGGGTTATATAGGGATCCGGACACCCATGAACCAGTTGAATACTATTGCAAACTTCCAAAGGATATAGAGAAACGACAGATCTTTGTCGTAGATCCCATGCTGGCAACTGGCGGCAGTGCAGTCGCTGCGATTGACTTCATCAAACAGAGAGGCGGTACCAATATCACATTCATGTGTCTGATTGCAGCTCCCGAAGGAATTGAAGCGTTGCAGAGCGCACACCCGGATGTAGATATCTATATTGCTGCCAAAGACGAGTGCCTCAACGAGAATGCCTACATCGTACCAGGTCTGGGGGATGCGGGAGATCGGTTGTACGGCACCAAATAACCAAAGCTTGCCTTTTCTGCCCACAGCAGTGTCAGTTGCGCAATCTGCGGTGCTCACGTACCAGGAGTACGCTCCGCTCCGCATATGCTTACTTCCTGGCTGTGAACAAAAAATTCTGCGCTTTGTAATGTGTCTTCGCAAGAAAATAATTTATAGAAAGAGGAAAGATAGATGAAAAACTTTATACCGGATAGCGTAAGTAAATACGACAATGTTTATGATGTCCTGAAAGAGAGAGGCTTTATCGAGCAGGTAACTGATGAACAAGCCGTCAGAGAACTTTTAGGAAAAGAGAAAATCAAGTTTTATATTGGTTTTGACCCTACAGCCGATTGCTTGCATGTAGGCCACTTTATGCAAGTAATCATCATGATGTATATGCAGAAGTACGGCCATACTCCGGTAGTTCTTCTGGGCGGCGGAACCGGCATGGTCGGTGATCCATCAGGCAGACAGGATATGCGTCAGATGATGACCGTGGAAACGATTGATAATAACTGTGCAGCTTTTAAGAAGCTCTTCGATCAGTTCCTCGATTTTGACGACGAGTGGAAATATGAAGGAAACGAAGGTGTCTACTCTCCAGGGCATCAAAACAGAGACCCGATTCCAGGCAAAGCGATCAGCGTCAATAACGCTTCATGGCTGAGACCTCTGAACTATGTGGAGTTTGTAAGAGAAGTGGGGACTCACTTTAATGTAAACGAAATGCTGAGAGCTGAATGTTTTAAACAGAGGATGGCGGACGGACTGTCCTTCTTCGAATTTAACTACATGCTGATGCAGGGCTATGACTTCACTGTCATGGCAAGAGACTTCGGTGTTAAGATGCAGTTCGGCGGCAACGACCAGTGGTCCAATATTCTGGCAGGCAAGAGATTGTCCAGAAAATGGTGTGACATTGATGTAGAGGGTATGACTTTTGCGCTGCTCACCAACAGCGAAGGCCAGAAGATGGGCAAGACCATGAACGGAGCTTTGTGGCTTTCTGCGGATAGAGTTTCTCCGTATGAGTTTTTCCAATATTGGAGAAACGTCGCTGATGCAGACGTAGAAAAATGTCTGAGAATGCTGACCTTCCTGCCGATGGCGGAAGTAAAGCGGCTTGCTTCTCTGGAAGGCGCTGCAATTAACGAAGCCAAGGAAATTCTCGCTTACGAAGTGACCAAGCTGGTTCACGGCGAAGAAGAAGCGAAGAAAGCCTTGGAAGGCGCGCGAGCTGCCTTTGGCGGCGGCGGAGATGCAGCCAACATTCCGACTACAGAAATGGCAGCTGCTGACTTCGAAGGTGAAGGCAAAGGTCTGATTTCCCTGATTAAAGAATTGGGACTGGTTCCAAGTAACGGTGAGGGCTTCAGAACCATCGAACAGGGCGGTCTTTCCGTCAATGGCGAGAAGGTGACCAATCCAAAGCAGAACGTGACCAAAGATATGTTCCAGGATGGAGAAATTCTGATCCAGAAAGGTAAGAAGAAGTTCCATAAGGTTGTAATCAAATAAGATGAGAATTACAAAAGAGCTGCCCGCGACAGGCAGCTCTTTTTTGTCGTGGTGAATCTATAAGGATTTCATCAGAAATGAAATCCCTGTTTAATCTTATAGAATTTTGTGATAAAATAAGACAACAGATAAAAGGAGACAGGCAAAATGTTGGGATTAACAAACAGAGAAGCAGCGGATCGGCGAGAGCAAGGGCTTGCCAATGAACAAGTAAACTCGTCGACCCGCACAGTCAAAGAAATTGTCAAAGATAACGTATTCACCTACTTCAACCTGATTTTCACCGTTCTAGCGGTGCTTTTGGTAGTAGTAGGCTCCTTCAAGGATCTTTCTTTTATGCTGATTGTCCTGGCGAACACCGCAATCGGTATTGCGCAGGAGATCAAGTCGAAGAATACCCTGGATAAACTGAAACTGCTGAAAATGCCAAAGGCCCACGTCATCAGAGACGGCAAAGAGACCACTGTTGCGGTGGAAGAACTGGTGCTGTCTGACTGTGTGATTTTGCGGGCGGGCAGTCAGATTCCGGCCGACGCCAAAGTCGCCAGCGGCAGTATACAAGTCAATGAGGCCTTGATTACAGGAGAAGCCGATGAAATCACCAAGGGAAAAGATGCACAGCTTCTATCTGGGAGTTTCGTGGTGTCTGGCGAGTGCGCGGCAGTGCTGACCGCTGTGGGGCGGGATTCTTACATATCAAAACTGACCATCGAGGCCACCAAAGATAAGGGCGGGGAACAGTCAGAAATGATCAAGTCTCTGGACAGGCTGGTCAAGACCGTCGGTATTATCATCATACCTGTAGGCATCGTTTTGTTCGTACAACAGTGCTACATTTTAAACGATAGTTTTTCAGAAAGTGTCACCTCCATGGTCGCTGCTGTTTTGGGCATGATTCCGGAGGGACTTTATATGACGGCCAGCATCGCCATGGTGGTCAGTGCCATGCGCCTGGCGCGGCAGGATGTCCTGGTCCAGAACATGAGGTGCATTGAAACTCTGGCCAGAGTTGATGTTTTATGTGTGGATAAGACCGGAACTATCACAGAAAATGAAATGAAAGTGGATAGTTTTGATCTGATTTACGACGGTATCAGTAAAGAGGAGATGGCACTGCTGATCGGCGATATGGCGCAGAGCCAGAATCCTGATAACATCACTATGGCGGCACTGCAGGCCTATTTCAATAAAGGCAGCGGCAGACATCCTAATACGGTCTGCCCGTTTTCCTCCAAATATAAATACTGCGGCGCCAGTTACAACGATGGAAATTTTGTTCTTGGCGCACCGGAATTTGTTCTGCGGGAAGGGTTTTCCCAATACGAAGAACAGATTAACAGTATCAGTGAACAGGGCTTTCGAGTTTTGGCCTTTGCAAAAATTGCGGATGTGCCAGAGGGACAGCCATTGCAGGGACAGGCCCAGCTGCTGGCATTGGTCTATCTGACCAACCCGATTCGAAAAGCTGCGCCGGAGACCTTTGCGTATTTTGCTGAAAACGGCGTAGATATCAAAGTCATTTCGGGAGATAATCCGGTTACGGTTTCTAATATTGCACTGCAGGCCGGGATCAAGGATGCAGATATGTATATTGATGCGAGACAGCTGGTCAATCAGCGGGCGATTTATGAAGCCGTGGAACGGTATACTGTCTTTGGCAGAGTGACGCCGGAGCAGAAGCGGATGTTTGTCAAAGCCTTGAAGAAACAGGGTAAGACAGTGGGCATGACCGGCGATGGCGTCAACGATATTTTGGCGCTGCGTGACGCTGACTGTTCTATTGCCATGGCATCAGGCAGTGAAGCAGCCTCTAACGCGGCTCAATTGGTGCTGCTGGATTCTGACTTTTCTAAGATGCCTTCTGTCGTCGGCGAAGGAAGACGAGTGGTAAACAACATCGAAAAGACAGCCAGTTTGTTCTTGACAAAGAACATCTTTTCACTGCTGTTGGCACTCTTCTCCATGATCAGTGTCTTGTCGTATCCGTTAAAACCATCGCAGATTACGCTGATCAGTATGTTCACCATCGGCATGCCATCCTTCGTGCTTTCTCTGGAGCCGAACAAGAATTTGATCAAGGGTACGTTCTTCGGCAATGTCTTTAAGATGGCGGCGCCGGCGGGAATCACGACTTTTATCAGCGTCAGTTCCCTGGTAGTCTTTGGGCAGGTGTTTGAAATTGATCCTGTGTGCATTTCCACAGCCTGTACCATTTTGGTAGGGCTGGTCGGATTCATGATTTTGGGGAAGGTGGCAAAGCCTGCTAGCGGTCTGCACATCGCTTTGATTACGGTCATGGTATTGGGGATGGCCTTCTGTACCTTCTTTATGCCGGATCTGTTCGGAATCAACAGCATTTCCGGCCAGGCTGCGATGCTGCTGGTGGTATTTCTGATCGCTACAGAAGCGCTGTTCAGGTATATTTACAAATTCACCAGTTTGTGTGGTCGGATTCTCAACAAAAGACCGCGAAGAAAAAAAGAAAAGAAAACGAAATAGATAGGAATTTGAAAACGGCCGATGCTGCTGGGTGATAAACTCAGCCGTATCGGCTATTTTGTTGGAGTGAATATGCCCTTGCTGTTTGCAGTGACTCCTTTAAGACATAACATAGAAGGCGGAATTGAGATATGTTGTTGTTTTAATATAAAAAATATGCCAAAAAGTACAAAAATATTGTTGATAAAACACAAAAATTAGTGATATAATATTTTCGTCTTATTCATCATCAGATCAAGTTCTCCTTTGGCAGGAGACCTTTGCTGACATGACCGCGTTTAAGAGAGAGGGAATATAAAATGAAAAAAGCGATGATAAACTATATTGGCGTTTTAGCAGGGCTGGCGTTAGCCGCCTTTGGCGTGGTAGCCTTTATTCTGCCAAACGGCATCATGATCGGCAGTGCTACCGGTATCGGACGAATTGTACAGTATTTTTACGGGATTCCGGTCTCCTATACGGTAGCGGTAGTCAACGGCCTGCTCTTTGCCCTGGGGCTTGCCATGCTGGGGAAGAAGTTTGCCATATCTATTGTGGTCAGTACCTTCGCCTATCCTCTATTTATCAACTTCTTTGAGCGAATGGAGTTTTTGGCCGATATTACGGATAACGCCTTGCTAGCAGCCATCTATGGCGGCGTCTTCATTGGAATCGGTCTGGGCATTGTCATCAAAGCCGGTGCTTCTACAGGCGGTACAGACATTATCGCCATCATATGTAACCGTAAGCTAGGATTGCCGGTGGGACTGCCAATGTATCTCATTGATTTCACCATTTTGATATCTCAAGTATTTTTTGCAGACGGCAGTGAAGAGGTGCTTCTTGGTATCATGATGACTTTTCTTTACTCTATGGTTGCAGACAAAGTGGTGGTGGCTGGAGGCGGCGCGGTGCAGCTTGTCATCATCAGCCAAAAGTATGAAGAAATCCGCTGCCGTCTGGCAGAGATGGTGGTCGGAACCACTGTATTCTACGGAGAGAGCGGTTATCTGGCTGATAAGCAGAACATTCTGCTTTGTGTGATTTCGGGACGGGAATTGAACCGGGTGCAGAACGAAGTTCTCAATATCGATAGGGAAGCATTTATGACCATCAATAGTGTCAAAGAAGTCAAGGGACGGGGATTTTCCTTCGAAAGGGGAAAAGCAAAACAAATTCGCAGCGAAAAAGCCAAATTGTCGAGAGTATAAATAGATATATGGATTGCAAAAAACGAACTAGTCCGAATTCGGACTAGTTCGTTTTGCAGTAGAAGATACTACTCACTTATGCGGTTTTGATGCTTCAGCCGTCTTGCGATATAGACAGCCGGCGTATCCAATAGGCTGGTTATGATATAGATGACATAGCTGGAGATGCAGATGTTGAACAACGTCGCCAGGCTGTGCACGCCGGCGAAGGCACCGAAGGTAAACAGGATCGTGTTCATCAGCTGAGATACCAGGGTGGAACCATTGTTGCGAATCCAGAGCCCTTTCTTTGAGTCACCCAAGAGTTTGGTAGTAGCTTTCCAAATAGCGTGATAGGCAAAGACATCAAAGACTTGTACGATGCCATAGACGCTGATGCTGACTAGCATCAGGCGAGGCGTATTGGAGAATACTGACCTGATGGCAGGCATGGCCCAATCGCTGCCGTTGGGTTCATAGAGAAACCAGGACTGGCTGATCAGAATAAAGACGATGCTGACGACGATGCCGATGCGGACCGCTTTGTTCGCATACGTCTTTCCTTCGGTTTCACTGAGGATGTCAGTGACCAAAAATGTAGACGCAAAGAGAACGTTGCCTAAGGTCTGTTCCATACCAAAGGCATCCACCAGGATTAAAACCTCGATATTGGCTGAGATGGTGGCAATGACGGTCCACATATAGAGTCCGGTTTTGCCAAAGAACTTGTAGAACAGCACCACGGCGCTGTAAATGCAGACCAGGCTGCAGAGCAGGATGATTTCGTTACGCACAGGGTTCACCTCCTACGCCGAAGTCGGTGTTCTCCAACAAAATATCTACACGGGAATTCCCCATATACTTAGGATATAGTTCTTTGAGAAAAATTTCGATAACGGCGGGGTCAGGTTTGATCGGTCTGCCGTTTTCCACCATGATGTTGATGCAGACCCGCTCAAAGTGGGTAAGGCCGGTCACGATATCCCGCTCCATGGTTTCTCCGTTCTGACCAGGCAGGCCGAAGAGCAGACAGCACTCGTCGAAGTCTGTGGCGATTTGGGCGGGATCACTGGCAGTGATGCCCTTGTCCAGATAACTCTCCCGAAACAGGGCGTCAAAGGTTTCTACGCCGATTTTGACTTTTACTAGGACGTTCAGGGCGGAGAAGGAGGCCCGGAGGGCTTTGATGCCCTGACGATCGTTCCAGTGGCATTCAAAGTGAATCTCCCTAATGCCTTTACTGACACAGACTTTTTGGATCAAGTCCATGGTTTTCTGGTCAAGGTCTGAAAAACTGCCGGAATTGATGACTTCCAGCTTATGATAAAGGCCGGTGACTTTCGCCAGTTCCTTCTGGTTCAAAAGATAGTTTGCCTGTTCATCGGCGCAAAAGTCCAGGTGATAGTCGCAAAATCTGCATCTGCGCCAGGTGCAGCCGCGGCCTCGCAGCAGGACGATTTCCCGCGGATTCTTTTCTTCGATGATGGAATAACGCTCCATTTTCCCTCCATTCCTCGTGACGAACAAAAAATGCGCACGGAAACCGCACGCAAAAAATGTCTATATTGGTTCCGTAGTTTTGTTTATAGACAGGATGGTCACGAACTGTCTGATGTAATTTACCTGTCTAATATAGCATATTTCCTGGCTGCTGTCAAAAATGTACGGGCAGGACTCGTGACAGAAGTGGCGCCTTGTGGTATACTATGCGTTAGACTAAATCATTTTTGATTGGAGAAGAAACGAAATGATATATCACAATGTGCTGGAAGCCATGGGCCATACACCCATGATTCAGTTAAATAAAATGGTCGATCCCGAGGGCGCCAGAGTGCTGGTGAAGTTCGAGGGACTGAATGTAGGCGGTTCTGTAAAGACTCGCACTGCCTTCAACATGATTACAAAGGCAGAAGAAGACGGTATTTTGAAAGCGGATTCTATTATCGTTGAACCGACCAGTGGCAACCAGGGAATCGGCCTGGCGCTGGTAGGTGCCGTAAAAGGTTACGAAACCATTATTATCATGCCAGACTCCGTCAGCCAAGAGAGAAGGATGTTGGTGGAGCACTACGGAGCAACCGTAATCTTAGTTCACGATGCAGGCAATATCGGCGACTGTATCGAAGAATGCGTTGAAAAGGCAGCGCAGATGGCGGCGGAAAATCCGCGGGTCTTTGTACCGCAGCAGTTTGAAAATGAAGCAAATCCAATGGTGCACAGGCATCATACCGGTCTTGAAATCTTAGAACAGGTGGCGGGACCAATCGACGGCTTTTGTTCAGGCATCGGAACAGGCGGCACCATCACCGGCATCGGCGAAACCCTGAAGGCGTTGAACCCGCAGATTGAAATCTGGGCGGTAGAGCCGGCAAACGCGGCGATTCTCGCTGGTGGTACAGTCAGCAATCACATTCAGATGGGAATCGGGGACGGCGTTATTCCTGCTGTGCTCAATCAGCAAATCTATGATGATATCTACATTGTCTCTGATGGAGAAGCGCTGCAGACTGCCAAAGATCTGGCGGCAAAAGAAGGGCTGATGTGCGGTATTTCCAGCGGAACCAATGTGGCAGCAGCAATCAAGCTGGCAAAAAAATTGGGAAAAGGTAAAACTGTGGTGACCATTTTGCCAGATACGGCGGAAAGATATTTCTCAACACCACTTTTTGAATAGGTAAACTTTGCTCAGGAAGAGAGGCGAATGCGAAAAAAGTATTGCATTCGCCTTGATTTTGCTATATAATAGTTGTGCATTGTGTTTAAACGATGAATTGCAGGGCAGGTACCGAAAGCGTCCGCAAGCCCTGTGAGCTAAAAGTTTTTTAGTCATGTCGAAAAAGATTCCGTTGAATCCCAGTAGACAGCGCCGAAACAGATCTGTATGAGATCCCAGTAGGTAGAAAGGAAGAGGAAATGAAATCATACATTGCAAAACCTGCAGAGGTTGAACGTAAATGGTACGTTGTCGATGCAGAGGGCAAAACTCTTGGAAGACTCGCTTCTGAAGTAGCTTCCGTTTTAAGAGGAAAAAACAAGCCAATTTACACACCACACATTGACTGCGGAGATTATGTGATCGTAATCAATGCCGAAAAAGTCGAAGTAACTGGCAAGAAGAGAAAAGAAAAAATCTACAAGAGACACACTGGATATCCAGGTGGACTGAGAGAGTTGACTTTCGAAAAATTACAGGCTAAAAAGCCAGAAGAAATCATCAAGCACGCAATCAAAGGCATGCTTCCTGATGGAAAACTCGGCAGACAGATGTTTAAGAAGCTAAAAGTCTATGTTGGACCTGAACACGCACATGCTGCTCAGAAGCCAGAGACTTTAGAGATTTAGGGAAAGGGAGGAATAGACCATGGCAAAATTACAATACCAAGGAACAGGTAGAAGAAAACATTCAGTTGCTAGAGTTAGATTAATCCCTGGAACTGGAAAAATCACTGTAAACAAGAAAGACTTAGAAGATTACTTCGGAATGGAAATCGTGAAGAGAGAGGTTAAGAGACCTTTTGATATCGCCGGATGCCCAGGTAAGTTTGACGTGATCGCTACTGTTGCAGGCGGCGGATTCACTGGTCAGGCTGGTGCCCTGAGACACGGAATTTCAAGAGCTCTGTGCCAGGCAGACAGAGACGCTTACAGAGCACCTCTGAAAGCTGCAGGATTCTTAACAAGAGACTCCAGAATGAAGGAAAGAAAGAAGTACGGATTAAAGAAAGCAAGAAGAGCTTCACAGTTCTCAAAGCGTTAATCGAGTATGCGAAACCTCCCGGGATTATGTTCCAGGGAGGTTTTTTAGTATAGAATGTCGATAAATGTAGAGCTTTTTATACATATTTTCCACTTGATTTGTGTTACACTGTGTTTACAGTAAGTTACATAAGAAAAGGGGAATTTTTATGAGATTGAAGAGCAGGGGAATGATCGTGTCATTATTGTCTAAGGTGGTTGATTTGATAACCGCAATTGTAATCAGCTTCGTGAAAGCTGCAGAAGCTTTCGAGTACAGCGTGGCGAAAAAGGGGATTGCTGCGCAAGTCTCTGAAGGTTCAGATGTAAAGAGAAAAAAAGTGTACTGCCGGACCAATTCCATGGCAGCTGTAAAATGGACTTCAAGGAAAAATCTAAGTTATATAACAAAAGCAAACAGAGATCTCAGTGGAACAGAAAGTGGCCAGACACAAGGTTATACCGTGTTCAAAGGGGGATAGAATATAGATGGAATACATAAAAGTATATTGCAGAATAGAAAGGAAAAGGGGGTGAAAGCCGCTAGCAAAGACAAATTACATTACATCAATTGGGAATTTTAGTGAATGAAAAAAGTACAGCAAATATGGAAGACGGTGACGTTCATCGGTGCGGCCAGAGATAAGGGCCGGAATAGTGAGAAATAAGGAACGCTGGCACCTGGAACCAATTATGCGCTTTGCTTTATTGAACGAAATTTAAGTGCCTCCCTATCAGAAAAAAGATATGGGTTTATAATAAATGCTTCTTTTGAGGCTTTCGCATGGGACGAGCTTTGCTGTGCTCGCCTGGGCGGAAGTCTCTTTTTTTATGCTGCCCATAGCCAGATGAGACCAATTTATGATAAAATAATTCCAGATTGTGTTTTATTTTTGCAAAGGAGTAGAAAGATGTTTTTTTATTTTGCCACTGGAATCGTCAACCTATGTTCTGAATTCAGCTTTTTCTATGCGTATTATGCTCTACAGGAAAAGCGGTTTCCAATCGCAAAGATGATGATGCTTTCTGTAGCTTTAACAATCCTCGTGATGTTCATCAAAGCGCTTCCTCAGTTTTTGAAAATGCATTTTGGAATCAGTACGCTTTTGACTGGACATGTGATCAATCTTTCTCTTAACCTGTTGCTTCTGATGGCGGCAGGAGAAAGAGACCTCAAAAAAACCATGTTCTACGCCTTATTTTCCTACGTGCTGTGGTTTACCTTTTCCCTGGGATTTGCAGGTCTGTTGGATCTTTGGATCAGCAGCTGGATTCCTTCTGTGTATTTTGCATACCTTCTGAATATCCTGTTCAGTTTTTTGATGGTCGGAATCATCCATCTTGCCATTCCCAAATATGATTTGTGCAGGATCACTGCATATCTGCAGAATCAAACAGCCACCTATCCTAAAACCATAATACTGTATCTGGGATTTCTCTTTTTCACGACTATCATGGATTCTGTCAGAAGCAAAGAAGTTCACTATAGTACCACGCTGTTTCTGACTTGTCTGGTGGTTCTTGTCGTGCTGCTGGCCGTTCTGCGAAGCACTTCTGCCAGGATTTCGCTGGAGGATAAAGAGAAAATGCAAGAGACGGTTATCGCTCAGCAAAACCTGTACATACAAAACCTGGAGGAAATTCACCAAAACATGCGCAGGCTGAGACACGACTATAAGAATATGGTTACCTCTTTGTATCTTCAGTCGAAGGAAGGCACCCTGCAGGATATGGAAGACACTATGGGGCAAATCCTCCATGACTTTGATATGGATATCGGCAAAAAGATGAACCTGACTAATCAACTGGCCAATGTGCAGGTGCTGGAGCTGAAGAGCCTTTTGCTGAATAAGATCACAGAAATCAACCGCCTCCATATCGACTTTCATTTCGAAGTTCTCTATCCGGTAGACGATTTAATCATATCCAAGATGGATTTGATTCGCGCTGTCGGCATTTTGCTGGACAACGCTATTGAAGAGGTCAGCGGCAGCGGCGGAGACATCAGCTTGATGATATTGAAGGAAGAAAGAATGCTTACCTTTGTGATAGACAACAGTCTGCATCATGAAATCAGTATGGCGGAGTTGTACCGAGAGGGCTATACGACCAAAGGGGAAGGACGCGGAATCGGGTTGGGCAGTTACAGGAAATTAGTAGAAAAATACGATCACGTTTCTTCCCAGACCATGATTTCGGATGGGAGACTGATACAGGAATTTCGGATAGAGGTGGAATAGATGATTCATATTTACATTTGCGATGACGAGGACATCGCCAGAGAAAATATCAGGAGGATTATAGAGAAAAGCATCTTGATAGAAGCTTATGACATGAAAATAGAACGCAGCTGCGGTTCGCCGGCAGAACTGCTTGCCCATTTGGAGAAATCAGCGCAGAGGCGCAACTTGTATTTTCTGGATGTGGAGCTGAATTGCCAGGCATTCGACGGATTCCAACTGGGCAAGAAAATCCGCAGCCTTGATCCCCATGGCACCATCGCCTATATTACCAGCTATAAAGAGCTAGCCTATAAGACCTTCCAGTATCATGTGGAAGCCTTTGACTATATTGTCAAGGGTGATGGGCAGCTTCATGGTTCTGTTGTAAAGTGCCTGGCGTCTTTCACAGAGAGGATGAAGAGTGAAAACACGGATACTGACCAGTTCTATACGTTGAGAACGGGAGATGTCATCAGGCATGTGCCATTAAGGGAAATTAATTTTTTTGAAACTTCATCAAAACCGCATTTCATCGTCTTACACGGTGAGCATCAGAGAATTGAGTTTTTGGGAAGTCTGCAGGATATTGAAGCAGAGCTGGCGGATCAGTTTATGCGGATTCACCGCTCTTATCTGATTGCTATGGATAAGATTGAGGCCATCGACTTGAAACACAATCAGGTGACTGTGGGAGGTGAAGTCTGTCTCCTCTCGAAGAAGGAAAAATCCAGACTTCTTGCGAGGGCTAAACAGCTATAAGCCGCCGTTCAGGAAGTCACAGCCGCCGTTCAGGAAATATGCGACAAATCTCTTCTGAAAAATGCTATGATTCTCCCACAAGTGAAAGGTATGATAACCTATTGAAGGAGGATTTATGAATACAAAGACGAAAGCGTTTCAAACGGGATTGCTCATAGCTTCAATTTTAGTTTTTATCGGATATTTTTTATCATTGTACAAAGGTAATGATAACAATATTTCCAACTATAATCTGCTGATACTAATTTTTGCTTGCTTTAACACCACTTTATATTCCAAAGAAAAATTGCAGAACAAAGCCTTAAACATTTTGGCTAAGTTGAATTGTGTAATGTTGGTGATTTGGGCGATCACCATAGTTGTTCAGATCTTCGCCCATTAATCAAAACTGATTACGGCAGTTTGTCCCAGCGGCAAATTTACCTTGAATTTTAAATCTAGTATGGTATACTATTTACGAAATTAATTGTTTTACCGCCGGGTAACGTCTATGATTCCCTCCGTTAGGCCATTGAAGGAGGAACTATAGGCGTTTTTAGTTTTTATTAACAGAAAGAGGTATCAATATGTTTAGAAACATGCGTCGAAGCAAACAGGTTTTATCGCAGGCAGACAGTATCGCCATTCTTGAAAGGGCAACATCAGGGGTACTGGCTGTAGCTGGGGATGACGATTATCCATATGCTGTTCCCATCAGTTTTGTTTATGCAGATGGCAAAATCTTCTTCCACTGCGCTAAAAGCGGCCATAAGCTGGATGCCATCGCGAGGAATAACAAAGTTTCCTTTTGTATCATTGACGAGGATCAGATTGTGCCAGAGGAATATACTACATATTTCCGCAGTGTCATCGCCTTTGGCAAAGCCCGCATCCTAGAGGAAGAAGGAGAAAAGAGAAGTGCCATTGAAAAATTGGCAGCAAAGTATTCCCCGAATCAGGAGGAAGGAAGATTGAAAGAAATAGACGACCAGATCAGCCACATGTGCATGGTAGAAATTACCGTCGACCATTTGAGTGGCAAAGAGGCGATTGAGTTCGTCAAGGCTAAACAGAATCAATAAAAGGTAGTGTGTTTATGAAAAACAACAAGATGCTTTCACAGAGTATTGCAGATACTCTGCTTTCCATGATAACCATAGAAAAACGATTTGCGGCTGGAGATAAACTGCCCAATGAAAATGAGCTTGCCGCAGAATTAAGCGTCAGCCGGACGACGATCAGAGAGGCAATCAAAACACTTGCGGCCCGCGATATCGTAGAAATCCAGCGGGGAAGAGGGACTTTTGTGACCCAGGGGGCCTCGGCGCAGAATCAAGAACTGGAGCAGCTTACGTCAATCAAGGTCAACGCAAAGGACCTTTATGAGATGCGTTTGATCTTTGAACCGGAAGCGGCTTATCTAGCAGCGTTGCGTGGGACAGAAGCGGAGATAAAACGAATCCTGGAATACGGACGGAAAGTAGAAGAACAGATTCATGCAGGAGAGGATCGGACTGAGACTGAGCAGGCTTTTCACAAAGCGATTGCCCAGGCGACACACAACGAGTTCATGAACCAATTGATGCCGATTCTGTTTCAGGCAATTTCCAAGGGTGTTTCGCTCTCAGAGCAGAGTGACAAGGCCATTGCAGACACGCTGAATGACCACAGAATCATTATGGAATTTCTGCAGCAGCGCAATGCGGAAGGTGCTAGAAACGCAATGAAAATTCACATCCTGCATGCCATCAAAGAATTAAATATGGGCTAGACTGGAAGAGGACTTGCGAAGACGGCAAGTCCTTTTGCATGAGACATCACACGATCTATTGACATCATATGACTAGCGGAGGTATAATGACTGTGAAGAAACATCAACATGATATTTATGGAGGAACGATGATGCAGGAAATTGATTTAAAGTCGTGGAAGAGAGCGATGCACTATCAGGTGTTTAGAAACAGCGTACAGCCTCAATACTGTGTAAGTTTTGAACTGGACATTACAAACTTTTTAGCAAAGATCAGAGAACAAGGCCATTCGTTTACCTTTGCTTTTGTCTACGCCGTCTCAAAGTGCGCCAACGAAATCGAAGAGTTTCGCTGCCGATTTGTCGATGGCAAACCCGTGATCTACGAGAAAATCAATACGTCGTTTACTTATCTGGATCAGGAGAAGGAGTTGTTCAAGGTGGTTTATGTTGAAATGCAGGATACGCTGGAAGAGTATATCGCTCTGGCGGAACACACAGAGAAGAACCAGAAGGTGTATTTCACAGGCCCTATGGCAAATGATGTCTTTCAGTTCTCACCTTTTCCGTGGGTATCTTTTACCCATATTTCTCATACGGATTCAGGCAATAGGGACAATGCGACACCGCTATTTGATTGGGGAAAATTCTATGAGCGGTCGGGAAAGATTTTGCTGCCCTTTTCTGTCCAGGTGCATCATTCTTTTGTCGATGGAATCCATATCGGCAAATTGTCACAACGACTGCAAAAATACTTGGACGAATTTGCTTAGAATCATAAGAAGTTGTGGAAATATTCGGAAATTCTGTGTATAATTGAAGTATACGACAGAGAAAGGGATGAGCGAATGGAAAAACAACTATTTACAAATGAGATAATTTTGTCCTGGCTTCAGTATTTTGCAGAGAACACACCTGTGGATCTGGAGCAGATCAAGATGATGGATATTACAAAGAGAAACAAAAACCTGATTCCTACGGTAGAGTCGCATAAAGCGGTGTTGGCCTTTATGGAGGCTGGCGATCCGGAAATTTTTTATCACATGTGGAATGCCGGATTAGGGGACTGCGAAGTCTGGTACAATGAAGGCTCGCAGCCTGTAGGAGAAATCAAACATGACAAAGTCAGCGACATGATCAACCGGGGCATTAACGAATCCGCCGGCATGCTGGTGGTAAACCCAAATGCCCGCAATACATATAAACTAGGGCTGGACAGTTTGAATTTCCGTCAGGGTTCCTCTCGCCGTCTGGGCAGTGAAATTCGTTCTGTCATTCTTGGCAAAATGCACATCAGCCACGAGGACACAATCTGCGTCATTAACGGTGAAAGCATCGCCATCGAAGCTGCCTTTATGGCCAGTGAGGGTACAGTGATCGCTGTCGAATATAACCAGAAAGAACGGGATGCGATGGAAGACAACATCGGCTATTTTGACCTGCGCAATGTGACGGTGGTGGATCACGTAGATGAAGAGGCGCTGAAAGATATGCCGGTGCCTTCAATTGCATTTTTGGCGGCTTCTGCCAGCATGGAGCAGGAAATTGAATGCCTGCTCAAGCTGAATCCGCTGATCAATATCGTGGTCTACACCCTTGATTTCGTGGTAGCGGGAAATATGCGCAGCTTGTTTGAAAGATACGGCATCAAAGAAGCTGAAGTCATTCAGATTGCAGTATCAAAGCTGGGACCGAAAAACGCTTTTGACCTGCAGCCAGCACCGTGGATTGTCTCCGGCAAAGCAGAAACAAAAAATGTTTAATAGGAGCGGAGCTGAGGCTCCGTTCCTAGCAGTCAAAAAGCAGGTATGAAAGTATCTGCTTTTTCTTTACCCTGCTATTTTTCACATGTGATATTCCCCAACAATAATAATGATCTGGGGATTTTGAGAATTGTTGTCGTAAAGGGCGAAGGAAAAACCCGCAGAACTAAGCCTGCGGGTCTATTAATAGCGTGGGTCTTTACTATTTAGCGATTCTGATCGCTTTGTTGGACCACTTGGTGTAAACTTTTTCACCATCGATTTTTCTGACACCTCTTACCTTGTAGTAGTATCTGGCGCCTTTTTTCAAAGCCTTCGTATTTTTGTAGCTCTTCTGGGTGCCATTCTTTGTGGTATAGAATGCCTTTGTTCCATATCGGCTGTTTTTCTTTGTGGAACGAAATACCTGATAGCAGTCCACTTTGTAACCGGCAGATTTCTTCCACTTAACTGTGATAGATTTTTTCTTGGCAGACGACCATGCTTTGATGGTCGTGGCTTTCACGCCGGCTTTAATTCTGCCAATCTTCGCCTTCTCCTGCTCTGCGATGACCTTGTCTGCCTCTTCTGCTGATAAGATGGCATAGGCTGAGAAATGTCCTGTGTTGAAGGTATAAGTACCATCAGCATTTTTGGCGCCATCTACTTCGTGGTACACGCTTTCATCATCGATGTATACGCATACGACTTCCTTGTCCTTCAAGGCTGCTGGAAGCGCTAAGGTTACTTTTACATTACCGCCCTTGAAGTCGGTGACGTTGCCGTTTGCCGTTACGACCTTCAGCTTAACCTGAACCTGGGTGTCGTCTTCTTTTACCTTCTCCACGATGATGGAGACAGTGCCTGTAGCTGCTTTCTCTGCCACTGCTTCTGCCGCATTCTGGTCAAAAACAATCTCCGCTGCATCCGTTTTGAAGATAACGTCTGCATCGGTTTTTTCAACAATAGCATTGACTGTTTCTGCAAGAAGTCTGACCTCTGCAGCCTTAGCGTCAGCTTTTGTCATAGTCGCATCGATGATAACTTCCTTAGATTGGTTCGCAACGGCCTTGTCCACAATCTTATCAGCAGTGATTTTGTCAACGGTTGCGGTTGCGTTGCCGTCCGTTCCAGTCATAGTCGTTATGTCTGCTGTCGTGGTCTTCTCCGCCGTGTTGTTGGTAACGTTGTCACTCGGTATAACTGTACCGCCACCGCTGATTGGAGGAGCAGCCTGTATTTTACTATGGAAATAGGTTTTTGTTTTATATGCAGATATATCGGTTTCTCCTGCAAATGGAGAATTTTCAGCAGCTGTAGCGCTGTCTTTATCATTTCCGACTAAAATTTCGACTTTTTTGCCTGCTGCAGGAGTAACCGTGGCAGATGTCAAGGCGCCGATACTGCCGAGCGTACCTGTTGCTGTGACATCGGAATTCCCTTTGATAGCCAAAGAACTACGTGACCAAATTCCTAAATCTGCTGTCGATTCCGCTTTTACGATACTATCTGCAATTTCCAGTGCGCTCCCGCTGAACAATGCAGGATAGTAACTCTTCGCTGTAACGTCTGCATTTCGGATAGTCAGCGTGTTAGCGGCCAAAATAGCATTTTCTTCTCCACTTTTACTTTCCGCCTTTACAATGCTATCTGAAATCTCTATAGCATTCCTGCTGTTTAATGCCGGCCATACACTTTCAGCCGTTACTGACGAGTTGTTTTTTATCGTAAGAATATCGTCTGCAAAAATTGCATTGCTTTGGACAGTATCCAGATCGACAGTTGAATGATCAACCGTTACACTGCTTCCGGCAATGCCGGTATCATAATAATCGTTAGCAATTCCCGGTGTACCTTCATGTGTAACAGAGCCGTTGATGCTGCTATCTGTAATTGTAACAATTCCGCCAGTATTTATTGCTTGTAAAGAATTTGTTACTTCCATTTTGGAGTTTTTAATCGCTATATCTTGGTCTGGCGTAACTGCAATGGAATCTAAATTTTCTCCTGTAATTGTAACTGCATCAAGTGTAATTGTTGATGCAGAGCGGATGCCCGTGCTTGGGAAGTAAATATTAGAAGAGAATCTGTTCGCAGCCCAATCTTTGATGGTTAGAGCCGCATCTTTAATTGAGACTGCCCCTTTTGCGTCTATGGCGTCATGGGTTGTAGCTGGATCCACTTGGCGGCTTATGTTGATGCTTAATTTCCCTGAACCGGAAATATGCAGTGTGCCGTCTGTCATAATCCCGCCGCCAAGGGCTGTATTTTCGCCATCACCAATCACATTTTCCCCGACAAGGACGATGTTCAAATTACAATTAGCTCTGATTCCAACATTTATTCCGTAGAGGGGTGCAGTGTCGGGACCACCGGCATTGATAACCGCATTGGTCAATGTAAGCGTTTGTGCTGTAGGATTGTAAACCGCTGTACCGACTCCGCACTGTACAGTGTTGCTGGCCGCAGTTATTATATTAGTACCATTTACCCAGATTTCATTTGTTTGTGCATGAACATCCGCCGCTGGCATAAGGGAGATCATCATCATGACTGCCAGCAGACATGCACCTCCCTTTTTCATCCATTTCTTTATCATTCCTTCTCGTTCTCCTTTCGTTTGATCTGTATTACTGATACATCACCGTGCATATCAATCATGCATGTCAGGGTTTTGTTCAACTGCCAGGGCTTGGTATCCCTGCTGGTTTTCCTTTTCCTACAACTCCCTTTGTAAAAAAGTATGCCTTTACAACATCATCCCAATTTCACTCTAAAGCATAAAAACTTGCTTGTTTTCCTCTTTCAAACAGTGTAAAATATAAAGTGGTAGTTAGTCATGCAAAATAGTTGCTTAAAGGCATACCTTTACAAAACCAGATAATTTCCCTAAGATTCCTCTTGTATGATACAGACACAGGAGGTGTTTTATTTTATGGAACAACAGGTTTATGGCTACATGAGAGTATCCAGTGTGGAGCAGAATGTAGAGCGTCAAAGACAGGAGTTGGTACGCTGGGGCATTATGGAAAAGCATATTTATACGGACAAGGTATCCGGCAAAGATTTCAACCGCCCGAGCTATCAAAATATGCGGAAGAAGCTGAAAAAAGGAGATGTCCTTGTGATAAAGTCTATTGACCGCTTGGGACGTAACTATGAGGAAATACAAAGTGAGTGGCGGTATATTGTAAAAGAGCTAAAGGCAGATATTGTAATTATTGATATGCCCATCCTAGATACCCGTACCAACAAGGACTTGATAGGCACAATCATTTCTGATATTGTCCTACAGCTTTTATCCTATGTGGCACAGGCAGAACGAGAGTTCAACCACCAAAGGCAAGCGGAAGGTATCGCTATCGCACGGGCGAATGGTAAGCATTTAGGCAGACCACGAAAGCCCTATCCCGCTGATTTTGATGCCTGCCTCAAATCATGGCAAGACGGGCATATAACTTTTGAAAAGATGGCAGAACGGCTTCGTTTGACTGAGGGGGAACTTCGCTGGCTCGTACGACGCAGAAATAAAGAATAAAATAATCAAAAAGGCTTGCCAGACATACTGCATTGTATGAAAGCAAGCCTTTTCCTCTATGTGGAAATAGGAATCTTTGATTCCGTCATTTCCACGTTTTTTATACGCCCTTTTTCTTTTTTGGCTTGGGCATTGGCAGCTCATTGTAAGTAGCTGCAATAAAACGGCTCATCAGATCGTAGTCGTCTACTTTGTCGATGAGAAAATGCGGTTTGGCGCCCTCATAAGGAGGTGCTTCCTCGCAGTCAGGATACAGCAACGCACCCGCTTTGGTCTTTTTGATGTACAGCTGATTGTCGCAGATGACGCCAATGAATTTTCCATCGCAGTAAACGCCGTATTCTCCAAACATCTTCTTATAAGAGATTTCTCCGGCACCGCCTATTTGATCACAGATGTAATCCACATAGTCTAAAGTTGAAGCCATGGTTTACACCTGCCCTTTCAGCCAAATCCGGCACTGCTCGATTCTCTTCCCATCATCACCCTGTGCTTCGTCGTGGGCAAATTGATTCAGCAGTTCGCAAGGGAATTCCTTACATTGTCCGCAGTGATCGTGCTTCTTTTCTCCACAGCACGACTTTACGGGACAGCTGTCGCCCCAGAAAGGCTTGTCCATATGTACACATCCCGGGCAATTCATCTGCTCGCGATAGTCGCAGTCTCTGCACTTTAATCCACATCTCGATTCTATCATGATTATTTCCTCCTTGTTCTGTGATTGTACCATGAACAACACGACAACTGCCTGTCATGTTGCTTTCCCTTCTGATGACATTTTTTGAACGAGGAATATCCGTCAGTCATCCATCTCCAGTATAGCCTTTGCTGACCTGTACCTATCAACTCGAAGGTCATCCGGTTCCAAAATGCGAACCAGACCTCCAAAACTAAATACCCACTCGCGCATATTTTCATAGCTGGCAAAATCTTGTTCAAGGAGCAGTTGGCCGTTTTCCCGGGTAGAAAAGGAGTCAATGCCATATTCTTCGATCAGTCTGTACTTTGCTGTTGGTGAAAAAAGAGCCTTTAGATGGATTCGGCTGGAAGCAAAGTAGCTTTCAAAGTTCAGCTTATCTTCGGGCACCGAACGGCGTGAATAGGTTTCGTCTGACAAAGCTAAATCCCAGAGACGATTCAGCTTGAAGAGGCGGTATTCCATTCTATCCAGGCAGTAGCCAAAGACGTACCAGGCAGACCATTTGAACACCAGATGATAAGGCTCCACTTTGCGCCTCTGCTCGCCCTTTTGATAGCAATACTGAAATGAAATGATATTTTGCGTGGCAATGGCCTGTTTGATTGTTTCGATTTTCTGTGTCAGTGGGATTTGATAGTGTGATGCTAAATCGATAATGATCGTATCTTTTGCGCAGACTCGATGCTCTTTGCTGGAAAGCTTATCCAAAAGTTTTGTTTGATGTGATGCGCGGGATACGGTGTCGATCCCTTTCAATCCGGCTAATATGGTTTGCAGTTCGTCTTCTGTAAACAGGGATTTGTCAATTTTATACCCATCTGCGATAGAAATGCCGCCTCCATAACCCTGACTGGTAATCAAAGGAATCCCAGCCTTGCAGATATCTTCAATATCCCTATTGATGGTTCGTCTTGACACCTCAAAACGCGCTGCCAGCTCTGGCGCAGTGATCTTATCCTGCTGTAATAAAATTGTAATGATGCCAATCAGGCGGTCGATTTTCATATAACCATCCTCCTCGGTGGAATGAACTTGCTTTAGCGACTCTGTTGAAGATATTAACTATATTATACCATGTGCATTCCGCTGAATATAGAATCGAAGCACATGATTCAATAGTTCCTACCTCTCGACAACGTCGTAAGATTATGGAACTATTATACCATGACGATACCTTTAGAAATACAATCGGGCGTCATGATTCAACACTTCCCCGCGGCAACGCCGTAGGATTGTTGCGTTCATTACACCATGTGCATTCCTTTGATGACAGAATCGAAGCGCATGATTTAATGAACGCTTCCTTGCAGCAACGCTAGTTGAAAGATGCGTTCATTATACATGCCACGCCTGAGCTAGGCAAGATAAAATTTGTGTACTTAGCATAGTCTCGGCGGGAAACTCAGAGAAAAGGATTTAGTGTATTTGTAGTCCGCAGGTGGATACTTTAGAAAAAAAGTACAGGACACTTATTGTGAAGCAAGTCGGTTGCGGACAGTCAAAGGCTGTATCATCTGCCAAACAGTCCGCAGCTGTGCACTTTAGAAAAAAAGTACGGGACATTTATTGCGAAGCAAGTCGGTTGCGGACAGTCAAAGGCTGTGTCAGCTGCCAAACAGTCCGCAGCTGTGCACTCTGGAAAAAAAGTACGGGACATTGATTATGAAGTAAGTCGGTTGCGGACAGTCAAAGGCTGTATCATCTGCCAAACAGTCCGCAGCTGGACACTCTGGAAAAAAAGTACGGAACATTTATTGTGATGCAAGTCGGTTGCGGACTGTCAAAGGCGATTTCATCTGCGAAACAGTCCGCAGATGTGCACTCTGGAAAAAAAGTACGGAACATTTATTGCGAAGCAGGTCGGTTGCGGACAGTCAAAGGCGGTTTTAGCTGCCAAACAGTCCGCAGATGTGCACTCTGGAAAAAAAGTACGGAACATTTATTGCGAAGCAAGTCGGTTGCGGACAGTCAAAGGCGGTTTTAGCTGCCAAACAGTCCGCAGATGTGCACTCTGGAAAAAAAGTACGGAACATTTATTGTGAACGAGGTCGGTTGCGGACTGCAGACGGGGCTTTGCGGACTGGCGAAGCGAGAACCCACTGCCCTTTGTCAAGTATACAAAGTAAATATAGTTTCTGCCCTTGTATCTTTGTGAACAGAGGAATATAATGCTAGAGGCAAATAAGGATTAGATTAAGAAACTGAATGAAATTTGAGAGGAACTTATGGAAGAAGAACGACAAAAGAAATCATTTGAGATTGACATGGTCAGAGGACCTGTGTTGAAGAAGATGCTGATATTTTCATTGCCTTTGATGTGCTCCAGCATTTTGCAGCTGCTGTTCAATGCGGCAGATATTATCGTAGTCGGGCGCTTTGCGGGAGATAACTCTCTGGCGGCAGTGGGGTCCAACACTTCTTTAATTACACTGATGACCAATCTGTTTATTGGACTGTCCATCGGCGCCAATGTCACCGTCGCCAAATACTACGGCGCACGGAGAGAAAGAGAACTGAAAGACACTGTGCATACCGCCATGATGCTCAGCATAATAAGCGGGATTCTGCTTACCGTTTTGGGACTTATTGGAGCTAGGCAGGTCTTAGTTTGGATGAAGGCACCCGAAGAGGTCATGGGGCTGGCGGCAACTTATCTGAGGGTATATTTTCTGGGTATGACGGGCATGATGGTCTACAACTTCGGCAGCGCCATCCTGCGAGCTGTGGGAGATACGCGCAGACCGCTGTACTATCTGGCCTTTTCTGGTGTCATCAACGTGGTCTTGAACCTGTTTTTTGTCATTGTACTGAAAATGGATGTGGCTGGCGTTGGTGCTGCTACGGCAATTTCCCAGTGGCTCTCGGCAATTCTGATCTTTCGCTGTTTGACAAAAGTGGACAGCGGGATTCGTGTGGTTCCGCGAGAGATACGAATTCACAGAGACAAACTGGCAGCTATCTTCCAAATCGGACTGCCCGCAGGTGTGCAGGGCGTGATTTTTTCCCTGACCAACGTGTTGATACAGGCTTCTGTAAACTCTTTCGGCGCCATTATCGTTGCAGGAAATTCAGCAGCGGCAAATCTAGAAGGATTCATCTATTTTGCTATGAATGCCTTTTATCAGGCGACGATTTCTTTTACTAGTCAGAATGTGGGGGCTAGACGGATTAAGCGCATTGACAAGGTCATTACCAGGGGCGAACTCTGTGTCGTTGCAGTGGGGTTGGTACTGGGGATGCTCACAGTGACCTTTGGCAGAACCTTACTGGGGATTTACTCCCCTAGCGATGCGGTGATCGATGCTGGAATGGAGAGATTAAAAATCATCGCTATGACATATGCTCTGTGTGGCGCCATGGACGTCATGGTCGGCTCTCTGAGAGGGATGGGCTGTTCCGTCACACCGATGCTCGTGTCTCTGGTAGGTGTCTGCGGAATCAGAATCATATGGCTTGCTACGATTTTTCAAATACCAAAATACCACACGATGAATATGCTGTTTCTCACTTATCCGTTTACTTGGATTTTGACATTGACTGCACATATCATCACCTTCCTCATCGTGAGGAAAAAGCTGCGCGAACAGGCTGTGGCAAGGCTGCTTTAATGAAAGGATATACTGATGAGAGAAATCATGTCAGGCAAGAAATACAGGCATTTTAAGAATAAGAAGTATCTAGTGCTTTATGGCGAACGGGAATATTTTGCAAGAGACCAGGAGATGGCTGCTTTAGAAGTGGGTTGAGCAAAATATTCTGATGCGGTATAAAAGCATCGTTTTGAATGTATAACGGTTCTTGACAAGAGCCATTATAAAACAACTGAACTGCCTGCAACAAAACGCCACTATTGGAGACAATGGGCGGCGTTTTTGCGTATATGGGGAAATTGCGGTGGACACTATATAGATAAGACGAGATTGTCCTGTCCATGGCATTACCACGCGCACCTCTAGAGATTTTGTCCAGAAGCAGCGGCCTTGGGAACAACTCAACAAGCATTTTTGTAGTCCTGGCGGGGAGCAAAACGACAACATTTACACGCGTGTCGTATTCGTATAAAATGATATCTTGGAGACATAAGACCGCAAGATTTGTGAAAACGCAAAGTCATTTTTTGTTATGATAATGATGGAGGGAAAATAGTGGAGAAGAATATAACAATCATAAAAGATGTGATTGATTACATCGAAAAGCATCTTGAAGAAAAGCTGGATTTGACAACATAGCCAGGCAAGCGGGTTACTCGAAATATCATTTACACAGAATGATCTTAAGTATCGTTGGGTTTACAGTTCACAATTATGTACAGCAGCGAAGATTGACTGAAGCGGCCAGGATGCTTATCTTCACGGACAAGTCCATTTTAGGGCTAAAAGTCAAGACAGTTTAGAGCTGTTGCCGATTACATTTATAAAATATGGTTTCCACAATCGACCTGTCGATTAAACGAATCCGCAAAATATGGTGAGGAAGTGGATGAAGAAGGGGAAAGTCAAATTGAGTATTGGGTTCCGATTTTATAGGATAGAGAAACTGTCAGGTAAATATCGCGATGTGCTATACTGTCCACGAATGTGATGATGGATGTGATCTATATCGCGCTGGTAGTTTGTTGACCTCTAAGACAATCGCCAGGTGCTTGACATGCTTGCTTCACATCATACCATGGTCAAATGCCTTCAGAATACCTGTGAAATAATCGGCTGCGGATTTTCCTTGACAATTTTCAAACTTGTAACTATAATAGTTACAGAAGAAGGAGGTGTATATGGCTGCTATTATTATGACGTGCAGTTCTCTCAGGAGACATGTCGATGCTGCGCAGAAAAAGGAGAATACCTCATACCAAGTTTATGAACTAGACAGCAGACTCCATGCAGAACCGAAAGAAATGCGGACAGCTGTCTTTGAAGCCATGGACAAATTGCCTGGACAGGTGGACACGGTACTTCTGTCCATGGGACTTTGCGGAGGTTCCGTGTCTGAGAGACCGCTGCCAGTAAGAGTGGTCATGCCCAAGGTAGACGACTGCATTACGCTGTTGATGCACACCGATGACAAATGGTATCCCAATCTCAAGAGAGGTGGTCATATGTACCTGACTGATACCGTGGACAGTGATTTATCCATTGTCAATATAAGGCGGCAATTAGTGGAGCGATATGGTGAGAAAAAGGGTTTCATGGTTTTTGACATATGGTTTGCGTCTTATAAGAGCGTGGATATCATCGATACGGGGGTGTATGATTGTTACAGCAGAGATTATGTGGCAAAAGCAAAGGCCAATGCGGACTTGATTCAGTGTCCGGTCTGTTATGTAGAGGGCAGCAATCTTTTGCTGGAAAAACTGGTCTCCGGCAGATGGGACCACCAGTTTCTGATCGGTGAAGCAGGCGATACATTTAGAGAGGAAGATTTTGTGCTATGAGAATCAATACCAAGTTTCCTATGGCGATTCATATTCTAGCGGTCGCTGCTCTCAATGAGGACGAAACGATGCCGTCTACCTCAGAACTCATTGCAAAGAGTGTAGGTACAAATCCAGTGGTTGTCAGAAGATTGTCTTCCCAGCTGAAAACGGCTGGACTCATCTGTGCGAGCCCCGGTGTTGCTGGCCTCAGCCTTGCAAAGGACGCTAAAGAGATTTCTCTGTTGGACATCTATAAAGCAGTGAGAGAGAAAGATGAGGTCATCTTTGACGTACACCAAAACCCTTCCGAGAAATGCTGGGTGGGACATAATATCCAAGACGCTTTAGAGACGCCTCTGACAGAAGCCCAAAAAGCGTTGGAGAACTCTCTGGACAGCTACAGCCTATATGATGTCGCTGCAGAAATACGGAGACGGGCTGGACGGGAATAGGCAAAAGAAATGTTATAGAGGTGATAAGAAAGCTGTGCATCAGTGAGATGTGGACAGCTTTTTGTTTTTTTGAAGACATTAAACAATAAAAAAACATTTTTGTTGTACTAGAGGAATGCACATGGTATAATTATCGGGTTGTTTTGACAGAATCGTTATAGAGGAACAAACAATATATTTAGGATGTATTTAGAATTGAATGAGGAGAGGACAAACATATGGAGAAATTTATGGATGCCTTTACGGCATGGTCGGGAGAGGTAGATGGCTGGATCTACAGCAACGTGCTATTTTGGCTGTTGATTGTAACTGGTATATTTTTCACAGTTCGCACAAAATTTGTTCAGCTTAGATTATTTCCAGAAGGAATCAGGGTTTTGACGGAGAAGAGCCACGACGGCGGAATTTCTTCTTTCAGAGCGCTGATGATTGCTACGGCATCCAGGGTAGGAACCGGCAACATTTCCGGCGTTGCAACGGCCATTGTGGCTGGCGGTCCGGGCGCAGTATTCTGGATGTGGATCATGGCTATTATCGGTTCGGCATCTGCATTTATCGAATCGACTTTAGCGCAGATTTATAAGCAGAGAGAAGGGGAAATCTATAAAGGCGGGCCGGCTTATTATATCGAAAGAGCGATGAACGCCAGATGGCTGGGCGTTGTTTTCGCCATTCTGCTGATTCTCACTTTTGCCTTTGGATTTAACGGGCTGCAGTCGTATAATATCGCTTCGTCTTTGGAGCATTATGTAGGAGCTGATTACCAGACGGCAGCGTTGATTGCAGGCGGTGTATTAGCTCTGATTTCAGCGCTATTGTTCTTTGGAGGGGCACAGAAAATCAGCATCGTGTCATCGGTTTTAGTCCCGATCATGGCATGCATTTACATCATCATCGGATTGATTATCACTTTTGCACATGTGGCGGATCTGCCTGCAATTTTTGGCGAGATCCTCAGACAAGCATTCGATTTTCAATCTATTTTTGGCGGGTTTGCCGGCTCCTGCATGGTCTGGGGCGTAAAGAGAGGGCTGTTCAGCAACGAGGCCGGTATGGGTTCCGCGCCCAATGCTGCAGCTTCTGCTGATGTAAGCCATCCTGTTAAACAGGGGTTGGTTCAGGTCATCTCTGTATTTATCGATACCCTTGTTATCTGCTCAACGACCGTGTTCATCGTACTCTGCACAGGACAGTATACAGTCGGCGGCGAGTTGAACGGAATTCCGCTCGTGCAGCAGTCGGTGCAGTCCATGTTTGGAGAGGTGGGCGTAGGTATCATTACTGTCTCTGTAGCGTTGTTCGCCTTTACATCTCTCATCGGGAATTACTTCTATGCGGAGTTCAACATTAAATTTATCAGTGAAAATAAGCTGTTCCTCACCGTGTTTAGACTTTTGGCCGTGGTGATGGTATTTGTCGGTGCAAATGCAAACCTGGAAATCGCTTGGAATATGGCCGATATTTTGATGGCCGGTATGGCCGTGGTGAACATCCTGGCCATGTTCTGTCTCGGCGGTATCGCCATCAAAGCGCTGGACGATTACGTGTCCCAGAAACGGGAAGGCAAGAACCCTGTATTCAAGGCTGCCAGTATCGGGCTCCATAATACTGACGTTTGGAAATAGAGGGACTATTATTGAAAGAGACGCTCCGAATTTCGGAAGCGTCTCTTTCATATGCATCTATTCAATTTATTAGGATTTATCAATGTCACTTAAGTTGATCTCTTGTAATTAGTGCTGGGCAGACACTGACGTTTGGAAATAAAGATGATATAGCTAAAAAGAAATTGCCTGGAGAGCAGTTGTTCGTCTTCAGGCGATTTTTGATGGGGAAAGTCCCTCATCTTGACAGGACTGCCGTTGCACCGACGAAAACTGCTGCGGCAATCACATCGGCAGCAACCAAAGCGTAGAAAGCCGCGCCTGTCAGTTCAGCAAGGCAAATGGCAAAGGTAATAGCTATGACAAGAATAAAACTGATTGCAATCATTTTGATATAAGTAGTGTTTTTCATAGGATGTTCCTCCAATTTTCGTTCTGGGTAATATTCTTTCTAATATCAGAATAACACCAAATAACACATTTGTATAATTGAATGATTTAATTTAATAGTTCAATTATTTTGATGTATTGCTTTGCCTGATAGTCTGCTGCCTAAATCATTTCTTCTTTCTAATTCGTGTTCGACTTGTAAGCTATCCCTTGTAATCATCGTCGGACATATGGTGAATATGGCAGCGAAGATTCCATCTGCAATGAACAAGACGCTGCGGGCGGCAACGTTGAGCTGCACCAGACAAATGATAAAGGTGACAGCGATGACCAGGGCAAGGCTGACCAGCATAATCCAGCCGTATATGGAAACATTTTTTTTCATGTGTGACTCCTTTTTTAAAATTAATTTGTAATCAATGCATTGACTTCTTTGTGAATATAGAATAACATTAGGATATGGATTTGTAAAATTAATGGTTTTTATGGAATGATTTAAAAAAAATAATGAATGGGCGAAATGGAAATAAGAAATATCAGAACGTTTTTGCGAGTGGCTGAGTTGCAGAGCTTTACAAAGGCCGCAGATCAGCTTGGCTATTCTCAGGCAGTGGTTACCGTGCAGATCAAGCAGCTGGAGGAAGAGCTGGGAACACAGCTCTTTGATCGAATCGGAAGACATATAAAACTGACAGAGCACGGTATTCAGTTTATGGATCACGCGATGAAGGTGTTGAAGGCGGCAGAGGATGCCAGCACCTTTGTCCATAAAGACGAGAATCCTTCCGGGAAACTGCGCATCGGTTCCATCGCTTCATTGTCAATGGGAGTGCTGCCTCCGGTCCTTTTAGAATTCAGAACCTTGTGCCCGCAGGTGGAGACTAGTATCGAGACCTCGAGATTTGTAACAGAATTATTAGATATGATGCGGCAAAATGACGTTGATCTTCTATATTTCCTGGATAGAAAGCTTTATTCTTCGGAGTGGATAAAGGTGTTTGAGCGCCCGGAAACCATCGTCTTTGTTACCTATCCTTCCCATCCGCTGGCGGGCAAAAAAGATGTCCCGATTGAACGGCTCCTTGAAGAGCCTCTGATTCTCACAACGAGGGGCGTCAGCTATTGTGACGATTTGGAACAGCTGTTAGCCGCACAGGGCCTGGAGTTACATCCTTTTTTAGAAATTGGAGATACCGATGTTATCATAAAGCTGCTGTTGCAGCAGGCAGGCATTTCTTTTTTGCCGCAGTATCTGGTGCAGGAGTACCTTGACGCAGGAATTTTAACCATGATAACCACCGATATCCCCGTTATTCAGATGTGGAGTCAATTGATTTATCATAAGAATAAATGGATCACTCCACAGATGAGAATTTTCATTGACCTCGTTAAAAAGCATGCGGGTGTAGAAATCAATTGAGATGTTCTTAGAAAACGCAGCCCTCGTAATGCTTTAACATATTTTGATCGGGCCGTTCCAGGATAGACGTGCAGACAAAATCCTTGAGCGGGGTCACAAAGGGATAGCCCTCTTTGGCAGCCCATTTAGGGGCAGTCCAGGACGGCTTGTTTTCCACAAAGGCTTTGGTCCATGCAGAGTTGTTTTCGAACCACATTTCGCTGACGCGGTCCCATTTGTGGAAGAAAAGCCCCTGTTCACCGAAGTCGGCAAAATTCGGCACGTCCTCATCCAGCGGTATGGGCGAATAGAATTTATCGTATGCCTTGTGAGAAAAGAATCTGAGCAGACCGGGCAGCTTGCACACCTCTGGTGCATGAACGTTCAAAAACCAATCTTCACCGTCTTCTCTGGAGATGCCTTCCGGATAGGAAAACATCGTGACGAAGCGAATAAATGCCTCGTCGCTGTGGCTCATCTCTTTGCCGAAGAAATCCTCTGTCGGTTCAGCCGGAATATTGGCGATGGCCACGGTCATGGCGTCTTCCATCGGTTCTGGCGTCATGGCTAGAAATCCTCGCAGACTTCTGCGCCCTTCAACATCCAGACCCAGGTTTTCGTGTACTCTGTAGTTGAGGAACCCCAGGTTTTCCATCCCCTTTGCCGGCGGCATGACCCGGTACATCACATATCTTGTCAGCCACGGTTCTTGTGCCATGACTTCCGGGCAGTGGTGACGTACAAACCAACGCTCCAGCGCCGGTATATCATCCACATTGTTGACACTGTGGACGATTAACGTTTTGTTCATTGTTGTCATAAATAGACCTCCTGTTCGACTGTTGCCTCTATCATACTCTTAGCACATACAGGTTTCAAGTTTCCAAATGGTAAGGACTGGCGATTTTTCACAATGAGTATTTTTCGTAAGGGAGGAGATGGGCGCCTATTGAGCCAGCTGTCAGGCAGAAATCCCGCAAATAGCAAGACCGCAAGAAAAAGTCTCGGACATTTGTTTTAATCAAGGTGATTGCGGACTGCTGAGCAGAGAACCCATAAAGCAGAAACGGATATGGAATTTCGCAATTTCGGATGCTATGTTACAATAGGAAGAAGCAGATGAATCCCCAGGAAGGGAATCTGCACTTATATATTTAGGAGGAATCGATATGCAGCTATATAACAATCATACAGCACTCATCATCATCGACATGCAAAAGGCGTTTGTGGAGCCAGGTGCACCGCTCTGCGTCAAAGGGGCGAAAGCCACGGTGCCGGCCTGTGCGAAGGCGATTGAAGCGGCGCGTGAGGCAGGCAGCCCTGTCTTCTGGGTCAAGCGCCATTACAGGCCTGACGGCAGTGATGTGGAGTTTACTCGTTATCAGACTTGGGATGAAGGGGGCAGACCCCTTGCCCATGGCTCCAAAGGCATCGGAGGGGCTGAGGAGGCAGACGGCCTCCAACGCAAACCTGGCGATTACGTGATTATCAAGCCCCGGTGGAGTGGATTTTTTCAGACTGAGTTAGATCTGATTTTGCGCCGTCTGCACATTGATACCGTAGTTCTTATCGGCACCACCACGCCAAACTGTGTCCGCACCACTTGCTATGACGCCATCGCTTTGGACTACAAAACCATCGTCATTGAGAAGTGCTGTTCCTCTAACACAGAGGAAATTCAGAGAGTGAATATGGAGGACATGGAGAGAATCGGTGCAATAATCCTTCGATAAAGGTTGCATTTTTTGAACATCGTTGTATAATAGAAACATATTCAAGGGGAGCCCACGCTGAAGCGGGCTGAGAGTAAGCTGTATGGCTTTTACCCATAACCTGATTTGGATAATGCCAACGTAGGGAAATATTACGTGACTTTTAAACTGCGTATTTGCCAGGGGTTTGGCGAGTGCGCAGTTTTTGCTTTGCTTGTTAAATTCCCCTGTGGCGTTGTTGAAGCCCTAGCACGATTTGTGGTACAAATCGTTGGCAGGTCTCATGCGAGAAACTCCCAAATCTGTGATTTGGAGAGTTTTACCGCCTCTGCGTGGTATTCGATCCTCACGTACAACAGGTACGCTCCGGGTCTCGCCCACTGGCTTCCTAGCCACATGTGAATTTTCCTGCGCAAACACGGAGGTGCTTGTTAAATTCCCCTGTAGAGCCTTGAAGATTTGAAAAAGGAGATGAAAATCATGTTAAAAGAAAGATTGAATCAATTGAGAGATAGCGGTGCACTGGTTCACAACATCACCAACTATGTGACTGTCAACGACGTGGCCAACGTGCTGCTGGCCTGTGGCGGCAGCCCCATTATGGCCGACGATATCGACGATGCATCGGAGATTACGACTATCTGCGGCGGGCTGAATATCAATATCGGAACGCTGAATAAAAATACCATTCCCGCCATGTTTGCAGCTGGCAGAAAGGCCAACGAGCTGGGACACAAGGTTCTCCTTGATCCAGTAGGCGCAGGCGCCAGTGCCATCAGAACGCAAACTGCATACAAGTTGATGGACGAGGTTCGCTTTGATGCAATTCGCGGAAACATCTCGGAGATTAAGACCCTTGCCACTGGAGAGGGAACCACCAAAGGCGTGGATGCAGATGTAGCAGATGCAGTGACAGAAGAGACGTTAGATCAGACCATCGAATTTGCCAAAGCCTTCGCAGCAAAGACAGGCAGCATCATCGCCATTACCGGAGCAATCGATTTGGTAGCAGATGAAAGCAAATGCTATGTCATCAGAAATGGAAGACCGGAAATGGGGCTGATTACGGGAACGGGCTGCCAGCTGTCTGCTTTGACGTGCGCCTTTCTCGTGGCAAACCCGGAGGAGCCATTAGAAGCGGCGGCTGCTGCCGTCTGCGCCATGGGACTGGCAGGAGAAATCGCATACGGACGCATGGACGAAGGCGACGGCAACGCAACCTATCGAAACAGAATCATCGACGCCATCTACAACATGGATGGCGCGCAGTTAGAAAAAGGGGCAAAATATGAGATTAGATAAGAAAGATCTGCTGCTCTATGCAGTGACAGACCGGCACTGGCTGGCAGAAGGCGAAACCCTCTATAGCGTGGTAGAAAAGGCGCTGAAAGGCGGAGCGACTTTTATGCAGCTGCGAGAGAAAAAGCTGGAAGAAGCAAAGTTTATGGAAGAAGCAAAAGAAATCAAAGCGCTATGCGCACAATACGATGTTCCTTTTGTCATCAATGATAACGTGGATCTTGCTGTATCTATGGATGCCGATGGCGTTCACGTGGGGCAAAGCGATATGGCAGCCGGCGATGTCAGAGCGAAGATCGGACCAGATAAGATTCTGGGCGTATCAGCACATACTGTAGAACAGGCGAAATTGGCGGAAGCCCAAGGGGCAGACTACTTAGGTGTAGGAGCTGTTTTTCCGACGGGGTCAAAAGATGATGCGGACGAAGTCAGGCATGAAACCCTCAAGGAAATCTGCCAGTCGGTGAATATTCCAGTCATCGCCATCGGCGGCATCACGGAAGAGAACACGCCAAGACTTTCTGGCAGCGGGATTTGCGGAATTGCAGTCATCAGCGCAATCTTTGGACAGCAGGATATTGAAGAAGCTACCAGGGTACTGAAGAAAGTGACAAAAGAGATGGTGGAGAAGAAATGATAAAAGGAGCAATTTTTGATGTAGATGGCACGTTACTGGACACCATGCCGATCTGGACCAATTCTGGGGCAAATTATCTGGCATCCCTTGGCATTGAGGCTGAACCGAGGTTGGGGGATAAGCTCTTTGCCATGACGGTGGACATGGGGGCTGAATACTTGAAAGCGAATTACGGTTTGCCCCAATCCTGCCGGGAAATCGCTAAGGGCATCAACGGCATCGTGGAAGGACATTATTTTAACGACGCCGATTTTAAACTGGGTGCACGGGAACTTTTGGACCGCATGAAAAGTGCAAAAATTCCCCTGGCCATCGCTACGTCCACGGAAAAATACTGTATTGAAGCAGCTTTTGACCGGCTGGGATACAAGGATTATTTTGACGTAATCCTGACCTGCGGAGAAGTGGGAGCGAGCAAATCCAACCCGAAGATTTTCTTTGAAGCTGTAGCGGCACTGGGCACACCGATTGAAGATACCTGGCTCTTTGAAGACGGCCTTTACTCTATCAAAACGGCTAAGGCGGAGGGCTTTAAAATTGTCGGCGTTTACGACAAAGTCAGCGAGGCTGACCAAGAGGGAATCAAACAATACGCGGACATCTATGTAAAAGATTTGATAGAATTCACCCTGATATAAGACGTGGGTGTTTCATAGCGGCAGATCGGGGGCACCACTTTCTGTCGCTCGTGCAGTCTGTTTCACCAATCGCACATCGGCAAGAACTCGTATTCTTGAGAAACAGCTGCATAAGGCCTTCCAGCAGTTTGTGTGGTCAGGTTCCACACGAACTGTGACAAGCGCCATTAATAAAATTAATGCTAATGGAGGAATTATGAAAAAGAATACAGCATTAACAATCGCAGGCAGCGATTCCTGCGGAGGCGCCGGCATCCAAGCAGATATCAAGACGATGACTGTAAATGGCGTATATGCCATGAGTGCAATCACCGCGCTGACTGCTCAGAATACGACCGGCGTAAGCGATATATTGGAGGCGACTCCAGAATTTTTGGCGGCACAGCTGGATGCTGTGTTTACGGATATCTACCCGGATGCAATAAAAATCGGAATGGTATCTTCGAGGGATTTGATCAAGATTATAGCGGAAAAACTGCGGCAGTATGAAGCCAAGAACATTGTTCTCGATCCGGTCATGGTCGCTACCAGCGGATCAAAGCTTATTTCTGATGATGCGGTGGAGACACTGTGTGACGATTTGATACCCCTGGCAGCAGTGATTACGCCGAACATACCAGAAGCGGAAGTGCTCTCTGGAATGACTATCGAAACCGATGGGGATATGGAGAAAGCAGCGGCGGCGATTTATGAAAAATATGGCTGCAGTGTGCTCTGCAAGGGCGGCCACCAGATCAGCGATGCTAACGATCTGCTCTTTGACGGTCAGAGCAGCAAATGGTTCTACGGCAAGAGAATCGATAATGCCAATACACATGGAACCGGCTGCACCCTTTCCAGTGCCATCGCTTCCGGCCTGGCAAAAGGTTTGCCATTGGAGGAAGCTGTAAAAGAGGCGAAGGTCTATATCTCTGGCGCTCTCTCCGCCATGTTGGACTTGGGGCAGGGCTGCGGGCCGATGGATCACGCTTACGTACTTAAAGGTGGTGATGACCATGAATGAGAAACGAACTTCAATCTTTGCTAATGGTCTTATCTGGTTTGGGGCAGGGGTTTCCATTGCTGAAATTCTCACTGGGACCTACTTTGCACCACTTGGATTCTCAAAAGGTCTGATGGCCATTGTCATCGGACATATCATCGGCTGTGTGATGCTGTTTTTGGCTGGCTACATCGGCGCGCAGACGAGAAAAAGCGCCATGGAAACCGCGAAAATGAGCTTTGGCAATAAAGGCGGGCTGCTCTTTTCTATCTTGAACGTTCTGCAGTTGGTTGGGTGGACTGCCATCATGATTTACGACGGCGCCCTGGCGGCAAACGGCGTACTTCACACTGGAGCCTGGATCTGGTGTCTGGTCATCGGCGTGCTGATTATTCTCTGGATCATGATCGGCATTACCAACCTGGGCAAAATCAATACGGTGGCGATGGCTGCACTGTTTGTACTCACGCTGGTATTGTGCAAAGTGATCTTTTTTGATGCGGGCGGTGTTGCCATGGCACCTGATGACAGTTTGTCTTTTGGAGCGGCTGTGGAGCTGGCTGTTGCCATGCCCCTGTCCTGGCTGCCACTGATCAGCGACTACACCAGAGAGGCTGAGAAGCCTTTCGCCGCTACGATGACTAGCACTGTGGTCTATGGACTGGTCAGCACTTGGATGTATGTCATCGGCATGGGAGCGGCGATCTTTACGGGAGAATACGATATCGCACAAATCATGGTCAAAGCCGGCCTGGGGATTGCGGGGCTTTTGATTATCGTATTTTCTACGGTGACCACTACCTTCTTGGATGCCTATTCTGCTGGCATTTCTGCAGAATCCATCTTTGCCAGGTGGAATGGGAAGTGGATTGCTGTAGCAGTGACCGTTGTGGGAACCATCTGTGCAATCCTGTTCCCGATGGACGATATCACGAACTTCCTTTACCTGATCGGCTCTGTCTTTGCGCCGATGATTGCGATTCTCATTGCAGATTTCTTTGTTCTGCACCGCAATCATATCAAAGAGAGTTTTAACTGGGCCAACTTGATCGTGTGGGCGATCGGTTTTGTCCTCTATCGTTACCTGATGACGGTGGATATTCCTTGCGGAAACACTTTGCCGGATATGGTCATCACCTTGGTCATTGCTAGTGTCGTCGGGAAACTGCTGTCAGATGGGTCAAAGGCCGGCGGAAAAAAAGCGGCTTAGGGGCAACAAAAAAACTGCGCAGTGCGTCTCAAAGGTGTATAATAGAAAATATCAGACTACGACTACATGACGAAAGATTGGAGATGATTTTTTGAAAACGAAAGAAGCTGTTGCAAGAAGGTGCTCCTGCAGAGCATACAAGCCATATCAGATTTCGGAAAAGGAACTGACCATCGTGCTGCAGGGCGGAAACGCAGCACCAGTGGGAATGGGGAAAAATGAGACGTTGAAGTTCACGGTCATTCAGAATAGAGAGCTGCTGGACAAAATCGACGCGGAGGGGAGCAAGTTCTTTGGTGATCCCAACGTGCATCCATTATACGGCGCACCGACGTTGATTTTGGTTTCCGGTAAAGCCGATGATGTGGAGCTTTCCATGTGCAACGCATCCTGTGTGGTAGAGAACATGGCAATCACTGCAACTGACATTGGACTGGGTTCCTGCTATATCAGAGGAAATATCAAAGCGATTACATACAACAGAGAACTCTGTGAAGCCATGAAGGTTCCAGAGGGTTTCGTGCCTTGTGCCGGCATCATTCTCGGCTATCCGACCAAGGAACCGGAAGAACGGGAAATGACGACAGAGAAGATTCAAGTAGAATATGTGAGATAGATGTGAAGAGAGCGCCGCGGAGATTTGAAATCCGCGGTGCTTTTTAGATACACTTATTGCAAAAAATCGACAGTTATAGAAACAGGCTTGCATTTTGACAGCAGGTCGAGATAGAATGAAGGCACAAGAGGGAAACTATCTTTCGCGGTACAATTATGGTAGAATATTGGTAAGAAGACAATATTGTAGCAGCGGAGGATTGAGATGAAGATACTCGTATGTGATGACCAGGAGAGAGAAGTAGAGGACATCATGGGGAAATGCCAGACTTATCTGGAGTCTCAAAATATGGAAGGAACTGTTGAGGGAACGACAGATCCGAACAAGGCTAGGGAAACGGACGCCGATGTTTTGGTGCTGGATATCGAGATGCCGACGGCCAACGGCATCGAACTCAAAGATCAGCTTGCAAGGGAAAGCAGGGGGCCTTTGATTATCTTTGCAACCAATTATGCGGATGCCATATCGAGGGCATTTAATACTAACGTCATCGGCTTTCTTGTCAAACCGGTGCGGCTGGAGGAATTGACAATTTTCCTGGATACGGCAATGGAGCACCTTGCCCTGAATAAGCGGATTTATTTTGACGATGGCACGTCTGCCAGCACCAAAGATATCGTGTGGCTTACAGCGAACAAAGGCTACTCCGATTTCCTGCTGAAGGATGGCACGATAAAGGACGGCGGAAAGAGGAGCATCAAAGCTTGGGAAGAAGAACTTTCGGCCTATGGATTTATCCGCATAGGCAGCGGCAGACTGGTCAACTGCGCCCATATCAAAGAATTTTGGGACGAAGAGGTTGTCATGGGCGATGTGAAAATTTCCGAAAAAGCGGAGGCGGCTGATATTACGACCGAAATCAGCGTGCGCAGGCAGAAGGAATGCAAGGCGAAATATCTTGCCTATTGCGAAAAAATGGGAAAATACACCTAGGAGAAGGCTATGATCAGCTTTACACTTGAAATCTTAAATGTCTTTTTGCTCTTCAGATATGTTTTGGGCTACGAGTTTCGAAAAAAGCGCAGCCCTATTGTGATTGGAATCATCGTGATCGCATTGGACTACGTGCTCAGAGTGATTTACTATGATAATATGCCGTTGGAGCTGAATGAGGCTTTGCTGTTGGTATCTGCAACGATGCCGATTTATTTCTTTAGGGGACGATTTGTAACCATCCTCGGCATAGGGGTCAGCGTTCATGCAGCAACTGGTCTGTTCTATGATTTGTGGTTTGGGGCTGCTTTGGCGGCTATGCATGGTGATATGGAACAGATTGATACCAGGTTAGTCGCCGCGATTACACAAATGATTTGCGCGGTGATGATTGGTGCAATAATTATGCGTATTAGAGGTAATCGAGAGGATGTTTGTCACAATGTTGCAAAGATAAATCCTATTATTTTCTATCTACTGGCAGCAGTCCAGGATATTCTGCGACTTAGCTCCAGCTACTTTGGCGCAATCAATCAGAATACGGCTCATGTAATTCAAGGACTGAATATGGCCCAAAATGGTATAATTGGTGTAGCTATTACAATAATCAGCGTATTTGTGGTACTTTTTATCGGTAAGAATAATAAATTGAAAAGATTATTATCTCTCAATCAAAAGTGTATCAAAGAACAGACCGCGCAATATCAGATGATTGGAACCAGGGATAAAGAACTGCGAAAGTTCCGCCATGATTACAACCAGCACTTGTTGGTGATGCAGGATATGGCAGGCAGCGAAAAATATGAGGAATTGGCAAAGTATGTCGGCCAGTTGGGGGAAATACAATCAAAGGCCAACTTCATCAGCACTGATAACATCATCTGTGATGCTATCGTTAACCAATATTATAGCAAATGCAGAGAATGCGGTATCCAGTTCTCCGTAATAGGAAAAATGCCGCCTGGTGTCGATATCCTAGAAACAGATCTTTGCATCATGCTTTCTAATGGTATAGAAAATGCTTATGAGGCAGCGCTGCAATGTGAGGGTGGGAAGTCCATAGAGATTAAGATCAGATCTCTTGGAAACTTTACCTTTATTGAAATCATAAATTCAGTAGATGGGAAAGTTTCCATCGAAGACGGATTTATCAAGACGACCAAAGAGGACAAAGAAAATCATGGATTTGGTATCAAGAATATGCAAGAGGCGGCGTTGCGCAGCGGAGGCAGTGTGACATGGAGCTATGAGCCAGAGGGCTTTGTGATAACAAAGATATATATGCGAGGCAGCAAAAACGAATAAAAAATGGCGAGACTGTTTGATTTAAATGGTTTCGTCATTTTTTTACCTATGATCAAAAATACACTTATTGCAAATTTTCGACACTTATTGAACAGTGCTTGAAAACCTTGTCAGAAATATTGTAATATTTAGATATAAAGAAAATAGTATTTTGGAGGAACAAATGAAAAGAAAATTATTAACTATGATTATAAGTATAGCGATGGTGATGAGTTTCACATCAGCGCTTACGTTCGCAGATAGCGAAACGATGCATATTGAGACTGTTGCACAGCTAAAGGACGCCCTAGAGGATGACTTATCGATGTCGGAAAAGGCAGCACTAGTCGAGAATGCCAAGGATGAGGTTGTTTCGGAGTTTATGGAAGAGAAACTGGATAAGGCGGTAGAAATCATCAACGGTCAGAACTTTGACGCGAGTATGCAGACGATGCCAGACGGATCAGCTTATGGCACACAGTCGTTTGATCTGGGCGATGGATGTGTAATGACAGTAGAATTGAGTGATTGTGAACAAGATCAGAAGAATGGAATAGCACAAGTAACAACAAGAGCAACATCTGACAGTAACGAGCAATGGAAGGCATATGGTAACAGATCGTTTACGGCAAAGGCATCAGTGGATGTTTGGAGGACAACAGTTAATATGACATTGGTGAATAATTATACACTTTCATCAAATGGCATTGATGAAAGACCGGGTGCAGCCTCTGGTTATGCAACGCCAACGAAAACGAAAGTAAGTGCAGGGATGCCAAATATAACTGATAGCGTAGCTAGGACACCTGGTGCATCAGACGTCAATATGAACTGTATCTACACATTGACAGGGGATGGATCAGGGGGGTCTGTCAGTAAGGCAAAATACAAACTGAACACCACAATTGGTTATGTAGCAATTAACAAGACCGATAAAAAGATAAAAGTCAGACAATCTTGGAGTTTGTCCAAGGTGTCATAACAAACGGCAAATAGTTGCCACTGAAAAGATTTTAAGCGCTTAAAATATATATGTTATTACAAGATTAGTAGGATAGCATCAGATAATAGTATGGTTAATTTGATGCTATCTGTTACAAGGAGGAAAAAAGTTTGAAAATTAGTAACAAGAGAAAGTTAATCGTTTATGCAATATGCATCGCGTTATTAACGGCAGCATTTCCGATGTTTGCATATGCGGACACAATAGACACAATGCTTAATGAGGCACCTATAATCGAGCACTATATTGACCCCAAAACAGGTCTGGATATAGAACGTACAATTTATGCTAATGGTAATGTAAAAGCATGCGCAATGTTAGATAATGAAACGGCTGTTGCGGAACTTATTGATGGTAACTACTATTTAAACGGAGAGTTGGTGTTTGAATCTGTAGGGACTGGAATAAATGAAGAGATGATAGATCCATCTATTTCAACTGCAAATGTACAGCCTCTGGCTACGGGGATCACTTGGGGAAAGTGGAGTAAAACACAATCAAAAGAATTTACTTTAAAAAACGCAACAACTGCTGAAATTATGGTTGGAATTGGATCGTTTTGCGCTCTTGCTGGCCATCCGCTTGCAACGGCAGCGGTCGGTATGGTGGGTGCTGCTATTGCTGCAGGGGATGATTATTTTAAAATTACCCTGAAAGCCAAAATTGGATTTGACGATAAATATTATTATGCAAAACAGCAGTATGATGGGTACTCAAAGGTCGAAGGTAAATCATATGTACATAAGGGATCACAAACATTTAATCAAAAAAGACCAAAACGGTAAATAGGCTCGCAAAGTTCCGGGGAATTATACCGGAGTTTTGCCATATTATAAGGCATTGATTCTAGTAATCATTGACCTTTTATGCTATAATCTTATCTATTAATTGTATTAGTATAATAAAATAGTAAGGAGATGAATTTATGATTAATTATATATACTGGGGAATTATGATTCTATGTTTGGTTTTTAGTTCTTTTCGAATAAACCAGGCAAAAAAATTCCACAGAACCTGTCCTGAATGCAACGATGAAAAATATGCAAAAGAGCGATGGCGGATGGGAATTTACGTGATGGCAATCATGGTATGTGCTATGATTTATACAGTTGGCTGGTTTTATGTGGGCAGATCAATTGTGCCTGCTATACTGTGCATTTCACTTTTCACCATCCTGATTGATCGTGCTTATCTGCGATTGCAGTCTATTTAGATTTCGAATCTCAATAAACTTTTTAGGAGCTGGATGAATTGGGAACCTTGATGAAGAGACTGTTGATACGGTGTTTTTATGTTTTTGCGCATCTTTTAGCCAATCTGATACTCCTGGTGATGGTGAAATTAACCATCGCAGAAGAGGTTATTCCATTTTTTAATCCTGAATCATCTCGGCCCTCATTCTCGCTGCATCCCCCCCTCATGCAAATTCCCTTTGCAAAACCAACGCGGACTGGTATAATCATTAGGTAGGAATATTTTGGTGCAATCGGAGGAAGGTCATGGGGAAGTTACTGAATTTTAAATACGCCTGTACCCAGGGAACGTATTGGATGTTATATGGAATCGTGGGTAGTTTTGCGTCTGTCTTTTTGCTGGCGCGAGGTTATTCCAATTCGGAAATCGGGATCATTCTGGCTGTGGCAAATGTGGTGGCGGTGGTTCTGCAGCCCCTGGTCGCTGATTTTGCTGACAGATCAAAGAAGGTTACGCTGATTGGCATGATTCAGCTGATGTCCATCATCATGATTTTGATGATGGCGGGACTGTGTGTTCTGCAGAAGAAGACCCTGGCTTTGTCGGTGATTTTTCTGATGCTCATCGCATGGCATACCATCCTGCAGCCTCTGGTCAATTCTCTGAGCTTCAAACTGCAGGAGTGCGGCATCCACATCAACTTCGGTGTGGCCAGAGGCGTGGGATCGTTAGCCTATTCTGCTCTGGTAGGCATTTTGGGAACCATGGTAGAAAATTACGGCGTCATGGTCATGCCCATCACTGGAGAAGTGATTCTCGTCATGCTGCTCATCAGCCTGGCCTTGACCAAGTCGCAATATAACAAAGTGAAGACCGTCAATACGGACAAAGGTCTCATCGACCTGGATCGAAAAGACGAAGGCATAGAAGAAATCAATCTGATCGACTTTATCAAGAGAAACAAGGTATTTTTGGTGGTGAACATCGGCGTTATCGGCGTTTACTTCAGCAACCAGGTACTCAACAACTATATGATCCAGGTCGTATCCAACGTGGGCGGCGACAGCGAGGATATGGGGCGCATCCTGTCTTTGATGGCATTTTTGGAGATTCCGGTCATGTTCTGCTTTGACAACCTGCGCAAGCACTTTACCTGCCAGCTGATGCTGAAAGTGTCAGCCGTGGGTTTTGTCGTCAAAATCGCCATGTGTTATATCGCGACCACGGTAACCATGGTATATATTGCGCAGCTGTTCCAGTTGATTTCCTTTGGTTTGTTTCTGCCGACCATGGTGCACTTCATCGATGAGATGATGAGCAAAGGTGAAGCGGTCAAAGGCCAGGCGCTTTTCACCATGATGGTCACAGTGACGACGATGATTTCCAGTCTGTTGGGCGGAATCATTTTGGACCTCAGCGGAGCGAAGATGCTGACACTGGTCGCTACTATTGCGACGGCCATCGGCGCATTGATTATCATCGCATCGGTAGACCGGGTAAAGAAACAAGAGGACTATTAAGGGGTGATGCAACATGTCAAAGAAGGCGTATTCGCAGGAAGAGCGTATTGAGATCAGAGAAAAGCTGCTGACGACAGGCAGGCAGCGTTTTGCGAGACAGGGTTATCGCCATACGACCTTGGCGCAGATCTACGAAGAGGTGGGAATATCAAAGAATTTTTTCTACAGCTTTTTCCCATCCAAGGAGGATTTTGTGGCAGAAACCATGAAATCACAACAGCCTTTGCTTGTGGACATGTCAAAGAAATGCATGGCGCAGCCGGGTGCCACCTGGAAAGACGGAGTCCGGCACTTCCTCGAACTGTGCATTGCTGGTGCGCAGACAGGGATTATCGTCATGTCAATTGAGGATCAAAACAGTGTTTTCCGCAATCTGAGTGCGGAAAATTTTGAGAACTTCCATCGTTTACAGGTGAGATTTTATCAAAGCCTTGCGGCTGCCTGGGGCCTTCAGATGGATGCGGAGACGGCGAAACTCTTCGGCAATATGGCGCTTTCCATCCTCATCGTCAACCGCTCCATGGAGGAATCCCTGCCTGCGTTCTTTCAGGAGGTGCGGGAGGAAACTGCCAGAGAGCAGATAGAAGGCTTAATTGCCCGCATGGAATGCCATTTCGAAAAACGGTAGTCACAGATTTATTATAGAATCAGACTTAGAAAGACCCTGCCTATTGCAAAAGAGGCAGGGTTATTATATAATCAACTTAAGGAAAAATATTTTTAAAAAGTTTTTAAGTAGAAATGGAGGCTATGATATGGGAATTTTCGGAAAAATATTCAAAGGACCTGAGATCGATCAAGGGAGAAGTGAAGACAGCAAGAAAAAGATGAGGGCGCTGTTCAACAATGTGGTGCCGGAGGGAGATAAATACCAGGTGCTGGCTGCATATTCCGAAGACACGCGCCGTTTTAACTATGGTCTGGTTCACGGCAGCAAGTCCACCTTTACCAGTTTGATCATCGGATGGAAGGAAGAGGACCCGACAGTGGTCGTCGTACCGACAGTACCGGATTTATCGGGATGCGGCGATGCGGAAATCTGCCGTCGGGAGGAAATCAAGAAGGCCTATCGCATGAAGTACCCGACAGATGCTTTTATCATCTACCCGAACAGTAGAAAATATCTTTCTATTTCCGTCTTTGACTGGCTGGAGGACGACAAGCTGTTCATTTACGTGGATCAGGAGGCGGAGATGAATGCCTTTGCTGAGTTCTTCAAAAACAGTTATGCGACAAAGTAGAACACGATGGATATCCAAGTAATCGCCGCTGTCTTTCTAGCGCTGGCCATCGTCTTTATCATCGGACAGATCTGGTTTCATCTCGTAGATGGAATTTTGAAGGCAGTCAGGCGCACCTTTACAAAAAAGCAGACATGGTACCCCTTGCCTGATGAAGAAACAGAAAAAATTATTGACAAACGATAATTACATGGTATGCTTGAATTAAGAATTATCGTAAAACAATAATTAATGAGCAGGAGGTCACCATGAATCAGGATATTTTTACTTTTCCTTTCGGCCAGATCGGGGAAGCCTTGCGCACATTGTCGCTGGCAAGTGCAGCGGGAAATATTGCAGCGACGGCTATTTATCTGTTTATCTCTATCGCCCCTGTGCTTTATCTGGTTTACAGAGTTGCCAGGCAGAAAAAGGAGCCAGATGCAATCGACATTCTTCTGATCATGATGTCGGTGATGCTCTTCATCATGATGTATTTCATGGTAAATCCGGGCTATATCAACAGTGGCCTCTATGGAGCGATGCCGGGTAAGGGCGCAGCTCTCGCCATGACCTTCTGGTCCATGGCGGTGGGCTATGCGGTGCTGAAATGCATGAAAGCATCAGCAGGCACTGACGAAAAGAAATTGGCAAAGTATCTGAAGATGATTTTGATCGCAGTCGCGGCAGTCATCGGCATCAACATGATTTTGGGCATTTTTACGGAGGTGATACCGGCAGCAAGAGGAGTGAAGGAAATTGATCAACAGCTGAACAGTGACTACAACACCGCCCTTTTCCTCTGGATCAAGTATTTTGCCGATAAAGTTCCGTCAGTCTTAAATATCGTGGTCATCATCCATGGAGTCAAGATGGTCGACCAGCTGCGTTTAGACCGATACAGCCAGGCGACCATTGCTGCAGCAGAAAACCTGAGCCGGATCTGCCGCATCTCTGTGACGGTGATGATTCTGACCTCCATCGCCGTGAACCTGTTTCAATTCTTGGTTTGGACGAAAGTATACAAGACCAGCTATGTGGTAGACATTCCGCTCCTTTCTATCGTGCTTTGCATCGCTGTCCTCCTTCTGGCAAAGTTTTTCGCATCTGACAAGGCGATGAAGGAAGACCACGACATGATTATTTAGGAGGCAGCGATGGCAATCAAAATTTATTTAGATGAGGTACTGAAGGAGAATGACATGACTGCCAAGGAACTCTGCAAGCTGGTGGGCATTACGGAGGCCAATCTGTCCATCCTGCGCAGCGGCAAAGCCAAGGGCATCCGCTTTCACACCATAAACAGAGTCTGCTATTTCCTGCACTGCGATGTAGGAGATATTCTCAAATTTGACGGCGTATTGGGGGAAGAGGAAAATGAATAAGAAAAGATATTGGACAGCCTTGAGTCTGGTTCTGCTGGTTCTGCTGCTGACCGGCTGCAGACTGGCGGATAAAGAGAAGGGACAGACCAGCGAAGACCTTTTGATCGGATTTTTCGTGACCTTGGATTATGTGGACAGCGAAGACGAAAATGGACGGGAGCGAGGTCCGATCTACGGTACAAAGAAGGGCGACACGTACCAGTTTGGGGATTTGAAAGGTTATGGCATGTACTTCAAGACGTATGATGGCGCGGTCAGCGGAGCCAGCGACGAAGAGATCAGGGATTTAAAAATAGGCGGAGGAGATCAGTTCAGCCTGGAGGGCACTTTGTATGTGGAAAGCGGAAAGAAGCACTCCATGTATGCAAACGCGGTCTACCAGACATCGGACGGCAAGGTCTATCTGATGCCGGGGCAGACTGGCGGCAGTGCGGAATTTGACGAACTTGGAGATGCATTGAACCAGGACATGGAATACGAACCTAGTGAGGCATTTAAGACCAAGTACGGAGAACTGAAAAAGTTCAGCTACAAGGTCAACATGAAGGGGGCGCCCAATTTGCAGAAGATCGTCGTCAAGCAGTTCGACAAAGGAGACAACGTGATTGCAGTCACGACTATGGCTGCGGATTCTATCAAAGAAGAGGTCAAGAAAGTGAAAGGCGCCAGTTATATCATGGTCGAGTATCATACCGAGGGCAAGGTGGAACGGAAAATCTGCGAAGGCGATACTATCGAGTACAGCCATACGAAAAAAGACGGCGTCATCGTTATAAAAGATATTACAATTGTTTAAAATAGATACAAAACCCGCGAATTGTTTATTGGACAGCAGCGGGTTTTGTCGTATACTTATAAATAGGAATGAATTGTTTTTGAAAAGGGAGGAAGACAATATGGGAGTAAAAGATAAATTAACCGTGATGGGATTAAAAAAAGTCATTTCTTATGTAGACAAAGATCCCGATAAGAACATCATGAATATCTGCCAGTGGCTTTTGAAGCACGACATCGGCGGCGACTCTCTGACTCCTCAGGTAAAGGTTATCAAGCACTATATGGAAGACCAGGACAGCAACTGGTACAAACTGGTCAAAAGTCTCTGGACGGACTGTGATGATGGCATCAGGCGTAAGATGTTTGAAAACTTCATCATCAATGCGGGTATGCTGGGACCGAAACAGCAGCTAAAGGTGAAGCAGGAATACGGCTGCAATGTGCCGTGGGCGATTCTCTTAGATCCGACCAGCGCTTGTAATCTGCATTGTACGGGATGCTGGGCGGCTGACTATGGCAATCAATTGAACCTGACCTTCGAAGAACTGGACAGTATCATCAGACAGGGAAAAGAAATGGGAACTTACATGTATATCTATACAGGCGGGGAACCCCTGGTGCGTAAGGACGACATCATCAGGCTCTGTGAAAAACACGGCGATTGTGCTTTTCTTTCTTTTACCAATGCGACACTGATTGACGAGGACTTTGCAGATGAAATGCTGCGGGTTAAAAACTTCGTACCAGCCATCAGCGTAGAGGGATTTGAAAAAGAGACTGACGATAGAAGAGGCGAGGGGACCTATCGGGCTGTCATCAAAGCCATGGAAATACTCAAGAGGAAGAAGCTGCCATTTGGTGTCTCCTGCTGCTATACCAGCAAAAACGCGGAGACCATCGGCAGCGAGGAATTCATGGATCACCTGATTGCCCTTGGTGCCAAGTTTGCTTGGATTTTTACTTACATGCCAGTAGGCAACGGCGCGGCGTGCGAGCTTCTGGCCAGACCGGAGCAGCGCAAATTCATGTATGACCAGATTCGCAAGTTCAGAGAGAGCAAGCCGATTTTCACTATGGACTTCTGGAATGACGGTGAATATGTGGGCGGCTGTATCGCTGGCGGCAGATCATATCTCCATATCAACGCCAACGGGGACATTGAACCGTGTGCGTTTATTCATTATTCTGACTCCAATATCAGAGAAAAGACCTTGCTGGAGGCCTATACAGGACCGCTGTTCATGGAATATCACGACAACCAGCCGTTCAGCGACAACATGTTGCGGCCTTGTCCGCTCTTGGACAACGACGGGAAGCTGGCAGAAATGGTTCATCGCTGTGGTGCTCACTCCACAGACGTAGAATCGCCAGAGGATGTAGACATGCTCTGTGCAAAATGCAGCGAGGCGGCGGCAAAATGGAAACCAGTAGCCGATGAAATTTGGGAAGAACATCCCCATCATCTCTATCAGGGACCGAGAACAAAAGAAAACGAGACAGCGTAAAAATCATCAGAGGGAGTTTAGCCGTCAGGCGGACTCCTTTTTTAATACGTGAAAATAAAAACAGTAAGGTACTTGACAAAGCGTATTAAAGGTCGTATAGTGATTAGTAAAGTAGTTGACTATTTGTTTGTACAAAAGGGAGGTAACATCAATGAGTGATATAAAAAATGAAGTATATGAGTGTCTTTTACAGCTCCAGTGGATTCTGCACCGCAGACAGCTGCACAACTTTGGAAGCCGCAGAACCTCGAGAAACCCTCGCAGGGGTCAAGGACGAATCCTGGCAATTTTAAAGATGAAACCGGAGATCAGTCAAAAGGAACTGACATATTTGTTGGATATGAGCAAACAATCCGTAGCAGAAATTCTTGCAAAGCTTGAAAGGAGTGGATTTATCGTGCGCGAACCATCAGAGAAAGACCGTCGTGTATCAGTCGTGAAGCTGACAGCAGAGGGTGCAGCAGCAGCAGATAATTTGAGTGATGAACCGGAGGACATGACAGGATTGTTGGATTGCCTCAGTGATGAGGAACTGCAGACGTTCCATCAATATCTGAAACGCATTCTCAAAGAAAGTGAGAATCACACCGGCGATGCGGATACATTAGCACAGCGCAGAAAGGCGAAAGAGGCGTTTATGAGAGAGCATCGGAGACATTTTGACGGACGGAGGCCCTTTACTGCTGATGAAGAGATTGGTTATGGGGATTGGTCGGTCTTTGACTTTGGAATGGGATTTGACGGAGAAGGATATGAAAAAAAGGATGATGAGTAAGTGAGATGTATGAAAATGTCAAAATCGCGATTTGAAGCGTTTAGCGACGGAGTGATGGCCATTGTTATAACGATTATGGCACTCAACATCCCGCTGCCTGAAGATTTCACCGGAAAAAGCATCATGAGATTTGCGTACACAATCATGATTTTCTTTGTAAGCTTTGTCGTAGTGGGCGCACAGTGGACCAAGCATCACTGGCTCTTTGACGCCTGCAGCGAAGTTTCACAAAAGGTAATCTGGAGAAATATCTTATATTTGTTTTTCCTCACGCTTCTGCCGCTGTTTACAAAATGGATTATGGAGAATCCCAAAGAGGTTGCGCCTGCCATAGCCTACGATTTGGTATATCTGGCCGTTTTTTTTACCTTTCATCTGATGCATTCCTGCGTTATGAAAGAGAGCGGCATAATTCTTGGTGTTAGACCGCGACGCAGACAGATCAAGTGGGCAGGTCTGTTTTTTATGATCATTGTTCTGGGCACTGCCGCAATTCTGGCTCTGTCGTTTTTCTTTCCGACACTCTCTATCATTTTCTTTGTGGCGTTGCCGGTGGTTTCGTCGCTGCTGAACCTTTGGAGCGAAAAAGAGCACCGTGCAATAGAAAAGAGAAAAAAGAATATCGCACGTCTTTCAGCCAATCTTTAATCTGCTTTCAGTGCATGCCGGAGGAAGATTTAACATAAACTTAATTGAAAAGGATTGTTGTGTATGAGATGATAAAAGAAACACAGCTGACATTTATCAGAGGAGGACTAGAGATGATTAAGACTTATGTTTTGGATACCAATGTGTTGATACAAACACCGGATGCAATTTATAGATTTAAAGAGAATGACCTGGTGATACCACTGATGGTTTTGGAAGAACTGGATGGATTAAAGAAAGCTGAGGGCGAAAAAGGCGTCAATGCCAGGGCGTCGATCAGGGAATTGGAACGGCTGAGACAGACTGGCGATTTGCTTGCAGGCGTGCAGTTGAAAGACGGTGGCAGACTGCGCATTGAATCCAACTGTGTCAATGTAGAGCTGCCAGAGGAACTTCCGGATTCTAAGATGGATAATCGCATCCTGCGAGTGTGCAAAGCATTGCGGGACAATGGCGAAAACGTGGTTCTGGTGACCAAAGATATCGTTCTGCGTGTTAAGGCTGCGATCATCAATATTCCCGCTGAGGATTTTGAAAGTGAGCAGGTAGTGCAGGGGGAACATCAGTATACGGGAAGAATTACTTGCTATGCACCGGAGGATCAGTTCAAGGAATTCTCCAAGAAGGGTATGGGCAGAGACAGCCTTTACCAGGTGGATGAGGAAGGAAATGCCTTTTCGCCTCAGCTCTATGAAAATCAGTTTGTCGTCATCAAAGCAGATCAATCGCAGAAAAAGACGCAGTTAGGCAGGATTGAAGGCGATAAAGTTGTTCCATTGAAATACAAGAAAGTAAAGCCTTACGGCGTGGAGCCGAGAAGTGCAGGGCAATATTTTCTGCAGGAGGCTTTGATGATGCCAAGTGACAAAGCACCGTTAGTTATCGTCAAGGGCATGGCAGGAACAGCAAAGACTTTTTATTCTCTGGCTGTAGGTCTGGAAAAGACTTTGAACGACACAGATGGTGAATACAGGCGGATTTTAATCAGTCGTCCTAATGCACAATTTGACGACGACATCGGGTTTCTACCAGGAGATGAACAGGATAAGATTGCACCGCTGCTGAGGCCGATTCTGGATAATCTGGAACAGCTGATCGACTCTGATGAAGAGGAACGATATAAAAACGAGTTGGAACTCCGGGGAAAGGTTGACGAAGTCTTTGACCGGGGTATCATTCAGGCTGAGGCGCTGAACTTTATTCGCGGCCGCTCCATCGTGAAGACCTATCTGATTATCGACGAGGCGCAGAACACTACGCCAAATCAGATCAAAGGCATTATTACCCGCGCTGGCAGAGGCACAAAGATTGTTTTGCTGGGCGACCCCTTCCAGATTGACAAACCCTTTCTCGACGAGCGCACCAATGGCCTTAGCTACGCTGCCGAACATATGAAAGGAAGTAAATACTGTTGCCAGATCACCATGCAGGCCGACGAAGGCGAGCGGTCTGATTTGGCAATGGACGCAGTGGAACGATTGTGAGTTTTATATATCGGTAATACAATGAAACGCAGTCCGTGATGGACTGCGTTTCGGTTTTTCTAGTTACAGTATTTTCACCATGTCGTACCAGACCGCACCGCCGTGAACGGACGCGGACAGGCCCTGGTTTTCGAAGCCGAACTTGGCGTAGTAGTGGATCAGGTGATCTTTGCAGGTCAAAGCCATAGAGGTCATTCCCTGTTCGCGTGCCGTTTCGATAGCACCGTGAAGCATTTGTTCTGCAACGCCGCAGCCCCGGCAGTCAGCAGCGGTCATGACATCGAGAACTGCACACACTGTTCCTCTGGGTACTCGTTCCATCTCGAAAATATCATCATTGATGACGTCGGCAGCCATGGGAATCATACAGATGACACCGATGATTTTTCCGTCACTCTCACCGACGATAAAGTAATCGGGGTAGTTTGCAAGGCGCCAGGCATATTTTTCACGCGAAGCCGCTTCCTCAGGCGGGAAACTTTCTGCCTCGATTTCTGCAATTCTGTCCAGATCCGCTGGATGCGCTTTTCTGATGTTCAGTTCCATATCAATACCCTGCACTTTCTTCTACCAAAATAACTTCCATTTCGCAGGACATCATTTTTTTGTAATGGATGACCATGGCGTTACAGATTCTTCCTTCGCTGCTGCAATCGTAGCAGTGGTCGCCTTTGACTGCGCAAGGAGTTTTGCAGTTCAGCCGTTTTGCGTTCAGCGGTGAAGCGGTGTTACGGGCGCGGTCGATGGCCTGATGGAGGTTTTCGCAGATTTTGTTGGAGCCGACGATAAAATAGACTTTCTCATGTCCGTAAAGGGTGGAAGCCAAGCGGTTGCCGGCACCGTCGATATTGACTATCTCACCCTCCTCGCTGACGGCATTGACTGAGGAAAGATAGATGGCAGTGTTCATCGCTTCTTTTCGTGTGTCGTCTACTGTTAAACCGTCTGCAGGATGCCAGTGCCAGTAGACCTGGTTGTGATCCGACAGGGTTTTGAAAGAACCCATTTCTTCTATCGTCATAGATCCGCCGATGCCGACAGTGGTGCTGTCAATCTGCTGGTTGAGATAGCGGTCAGCCTCTTCCAGTGTTGCGAAGACCGAGACCTGGTAGCCGTTTTTTTCTAAAGACTGTGCTGTTTTTGTGAGATTCATCGTTTTTACCTCCTCAGGGATTCTATAAGCTTTTATTTATCATAACACATATGGCGAAAATGCGTAAGAAGAGTTGGCATAATTTTGTCAACAGGCATCGTCTGGAAAAGGATCCGTCTCTTTGTCCGTTAAAAAACGTCTGTGATATTTCAGCTTGGCATATCGGAGTACTTTTTGCAAATAAACAGTGTTATAAGCGCCTCCTACTGCGCCTACGATAGGAATTCCTTGTAAGAACTTCAGATAAAGCAGTTCCTTGGACATGGTTGCGGAAGTGACTTTTATCTGCCTGACTTGATCGTAGTCGACGGGCCAGACCGACTGTTCGATGTATGCGTTGAGTTCTTTGTCTGCCTGAACTAAATCCTCACCATAAGACAAAGCGGCTTCGACGATTTTTAATACAAAATATTTTTCTGCGGGTGTGTCATAGCTGTAGCCGAAGTTCAGTGCCACTTCATAAATGCTCTTGAGGAGAACGCCAACGAAGAGGGGGATATCGGGAAGACCGATGCCCAGCGCGCCCAAGCCTACGCCTTCTACACTGGAGAGCAGCAGGTTTTTGGTGTTGGCGGTATCGGTTTTTTGGGAAAATTGTCGCAGTGATTTTTTGTCTTCTTTTAATTCAACAGCATAAGCATTGATTTTAAATTGCCTTTCCAGTTCGTCTTTCCTATACGTCTTTTCGATTATACCAGTACCTTTTTCAAAGATCGTCTCAAAGGCTTTAGCGAAAGCAGCATCGAGTGTACCCTGCAGTTTTTCGGGGATCTTGTCTTCCAGAAGCTGGTTTAGCCTGCTGTCCTTTTTGTGTGTCCCTTTCTCAAGAAAGGCCTTTTCTTGCTTGAGCAGCCTGTTCCATTCTTTTTCCCTCGGTGTGATTTTCACTAGTATAAACCCCCTTTTTGTGATAAAATATCATGTGCATTCCCTTTGGAATAGAGAAGAACATGCTGAAATGAACGTCTCATTGCAGCAACGCCGTATAATTTGATGTGTTCATTATACCATGTGCATACCTTTAAATATAGAATCGCGGCACATGATTCAATGAACGTCACATTGCGGCAACGCCGATAGAAATTAATACGTTCATTATACCATGTGCATACCTTTAAATATAGAATCGCGGTACATGATTCAATGAACGTCACATTGCGACAACGTCGATAGAAATTAATACGTTCATTATACCATTATATAAATCGGAAAGTGAGGAATTTACATGAAATTTACGATGTATCACAGCTGTATTACAGTTTTAGACTTAGAGAAATCTATAGCGTTTTATGAAAAGGCCCTTGGTCTTTCGGAAATCAGACGTATGGAAGGCGACGATTACAAGATTGTCTTTATGGGAACGGATGGAAATCCGTGTCAGTTAGAACTGACCTGGTATGCGGATCGGACAGAGCCTTATGATCTGGGAGACAATGAAATTCATGTTGGTTTTAGAGTGGACGACTTTGATGCTGCCAAGAAGTATCACGAAGAGATGGGCTGCATCTGCTTTGATAACTCTAATTTCGGTGTCTATTTTATTGAAGATCCAGATGGATATTGGATGGAAATTATTCCAACCAGATAAAGAAGAATATAGAATATGACAAACCCCGCTGAACACCAGTTAAACTGGAGATCCGCGGGGTTTTATATTGGATAGAAGCCGAGCCTTGACCCTCGCAGTTACGCAGGCTCGGTCTAAACCCTAGCCAATGCGTAACTGGCCCAAGCAGAAGCCCCCGCAGTTACGCAGATAGGGCGAAAATGACCGTTTCCGTTACGCAAACCCGGTCTGAACTCCGGCTGATGCGTAACTGACCCAAGCAGAAGCACCCGCAGTTACGCAGAATCGGCAAAAAATGCCGTTTCCGTTACACAACCCTGGTCTAAACCCTGGCCAATGCGTAACTGGCCCGAGCCTTGACCCCTCGCAGTTACGCAGAATTGGCAAAAAAGGCCGTTTTCGTTACGCAGGCTCGGTCTGAACTCCGGCTGATGCGTAACTGACCCAAGCAGAAGCACCCGCAGTTACGCAGAATTGGCAAAAAAGGCCGTTTCCGTTACGCAACCCTGGTCTAAACCCTGGCCAATGCGTAACTGGCCCAAGCAGAAGCGCACGCAGTTACGCAGATAGGGCGAAAAATGCCATTTCCGTTACGCAGGCTCGGTCTAAACTCCGGCCGATGCGTAACTGGGCCGAGCCTTGACCCCCGCAGTTACGCAGAATCGGCAAAAAATGCCATTTCCGTTACGCAGGCTCGGTCTGGAACCCAGCTGATGCGTAACCGGGTCGAGTCTTGACCCCTGGGCTGCTCCAAAAGTTGGACTTCATAATAAAGCAGTTTTTCTGCTTGGCTGTCTCCTTATGCCGCCTGCAGGCAAAAAAGTCTTGCCGCCGCAAAAAATATAAAAAACCTATTGACAAACTGTTATAACTGTATATACTGTATATATACAGTGAAATAACAAAGGAGGCCAAACTTTGGATATCATTATCAGTAATCCTAGTAGTCAGCCGATCTATGAGCAGATTTGCACACAGATTAAAAATCAAATTATTTCAGAAAAGTTGGCAGAAGGGGACGCCCTTCCGTCAATCAGGTCGCTGGCAAAGGACTTAAAAATCAGTGTCATTACGACAAAGCGTGCCTATGACGAACTTGAACAAGAGGGGTTCATATATACAGTAGCCGGAAAGGGATGCTTTGTGGCAGAGAGAAACGTGGAGCTTATCAGAGAGGGGAATCTCAAAAAGATAGAGCTTTTGATGGAGGAGATTTTAGCGCTGGGAGCGTCATGCAACTTGAACAGCAGTGAACTGATTGAGATGTTTCGATTGATGTCTAAGGAGGAATAGGAATGGGATACGAAAATGCTATAGAACTAAAAAATGTGACAAAAGAGTTTAAAGGATTTAAATTGGATAATATCAGTTTTGACCTGCCGAAAGGCTGTATTTTGGGTCTGGTAGGAGAAAACGGAGCTGGAAAAAGCACAACGATTAACCTGATCATGAACGCACTGAAAAGCGATAGCGGAGAGATTTCCGTCATGGGAGTTGATAATCGTTCTGAAGATTTTGCGAAGTTGAAAGAGGACATCGGGGTAGTCCTGGATGAAGCATATTTCCCAATTGTCATCAACGCCGAAGTCGTGAACAAAATGATGAAAGCAACCTATACCAGATGGGATGAAAACGTCTTTTTTGACTATATCCATAGATTTGATCTGCCTCTCAAAAAGCAATTTAAGGAATTTTCCAGAGGTATGAAGATGAAACTTGCAATTGCAGTGGCGCTTTCCCATGACCCGAAGCTTTTGGTCCTGGATGAGGCTACCAGTGGATTGGATCCCATCGTGAGAGATGAAATCCTTGAAATCTTTTACGATTTTACGAGAGATCCGGAACATTCCGTTCTGATTTCCTCTCATATCCTCAGCGACTTAGAGAAGTTGTGTGATTATGTAGCATTTATTCATAAAGGAAAGCTGCTGTTCTGTGAGGGAAAAGACGAACTGCTGGAGAAATACGGTGTCGTCAGATGCGCGAGAAGCCAGTTGGCGGATATTCCGCCAGGAGCAGTCAAAGGTAAACGGATTAGCGAATACGGCGCAGAGTGCCTGGTGGAAAGAAACCTGGTTTCAAGTTCCTTTAATATCGAAAAGGCAAGTGTTGAAGACATAATTTTATATATGGTGAAGGGGGATAAATAAAATGAGAGGACTTGTATTAAAAGATTCCTATGTATTGCTGAAACAAATGAAGTTATTCGGTGTATTGATGCTGATTATGGCGGTGATACCAAACACGTTTACACGGGGGTTTGCGATCATGTATGCGTCGATGCTGCCGATCACGGCAATCTCTTTTGATGAGCAGGCGAAATGGGATTATTATGCAAATATGATGCCTTATAAAAAAAGGGATATGGCTTTATCTAAATACATCATCGGTATCATTTTTACGTTGGTGGTCTGCGTGATTGAAGTTCTGGCGATTATTGTAACAGCCGCCGTCAAAAATCAGTCGTCTGCCATCATGCAGGAACATCTGATGATTGTTCCTCTTATAGCTGCAGTAGCTATGATACTCATGTCAATCAATCTCCCCCTCATTATGAAAATGGGTGCGGAGCGAGGACGAATGGTGTATATCCTGCTTACAGTCTTCGTGGCTGTAGCCGTGGTAGGCTCTGTAGAAGTTGACAGCCCCCTTTGGCAGTTGGATGAGAACCTGATTATGATAGGTCTTGTGGTGATTGCCATTGCAGCATTATTGATATCCATGGCGATTTCAGTCAAAGTATACAACGGCAAACGCTCTTAAGTTTATCTACAGCAGCAAAGACCCTTCGGGGTCTTTTTGTAATTCTTAAAAATTCTTAATTCTCACGATATCTATATATTTTTTCAGTGATACGGTATAAAATGTATGTGCAAGAGGGAACAGAAAGGACATTTTTATGGAACAGAACAGAATTTTAATTGTTGATGATGACCCCAATATCAGAGAGGTCTTGTCAGTTTTGCTCGGAAGCGAAGGCTATTCTGTGGACCAGGCGGAAGATGGAGAAGAAGCCCTTAAGAAAGTAGATAAAGACAAAAATATAGACTTAGTAATATTGGATATAATGATGCCTGGGATGTCTGGCGTAGAGGTCTGCGCATACATCAGAAAGAAGTCTCCCGTTCCGGTGCTTTTCCTGACCGCAAAATCTCAGGACCAGGACAAGGTAGAAGCCTATACCGAAGGCGGTGACGACTATTTAGTGAAACCTTTTTCACAGACTGAACTGCTGATGAAGGTCAAATCTTTGCTGCGCCGTTACAAAGAATATCAGGGGAAATCGGCGCCAAAGGCCATACCGACCATCGGCGGCAATATTTCTATCGACACGAAGACCAGATCGGCACTGAAGGGCGATCGTAAGATCGCTTTGACAGATAAAGAATTTGATATTTTGCAGTTTTTTATGGAACACAAGAGTGAGATTGTGGAGAACAAAGACCTTTACGAAGGCGTTTGGGGAGAAAAGTATCTGCCATCCGCGGGGAACACCATTATGGTACATGTACTGAATCTGAGAAAGAAGTTGGAAGAAGACGTGAACAATCCAAAGATCATCAAAACCGTATGGGGAAAGGGGTATAAGGTTGAATAGAAAAAAACGATTTATTTCTCTCAATCTCAAAATGACTGTAGCGATTCTGGCAGGCATTGTATTGGCATTTTGCATGTATCTTTTCTGCACATGGTTTGAAACGCATATTACCAATACCTATTACACCAGTGATAAGGCAGTAGAGAAAAACGTGGGGGCTGTTTATGACAGCCTGGAGAGTTACATAAAAAAATATAATGTTGAAGCTACGGATCGGGACGCTCTGACCAATTGGCTGAATGAACAGAAGTATACATATTTCTTCATTTATAATGACGATACCAATGTCTTTGAAAAGGGGTGGTGGGGTAATTCTAATTCAGACAATCAGAATGATCCGCTGGCAAATGAAGATGCGCCGATCAACAATGATTTAAGCAGTGCCGACATCAAAGGCGACAGAGTAACGGAGGATACGTTTCTCACTGATGCCAAGAACCGCATTATCGAGTTTGCAGACGGCAGATATTATGTGTTTATTGACGTGTATAAGGAGCAGCATTTTCATGAAATCATGGTCCTGGTGACTGTAGTGCTCTGTTTCCTCACGTTACTTACGACATTGCTGATTTATAACAAGAGGACGCTGAACCGTATCATTACATTGGCTTCTGAGGTACAGCAGATCAGCGATGGAAAGCTGGATTACGAAATTCATTCTTTCCATAATGATGAAATCGGGACACTGTCCACCAGCGTGGATAATATGCGGAACTCGATTATTCAAAAGCATCAGAACGAAAAAGAAGCCTGGGAGGCTAACACGCAGCTGATTACAGCGATGTCCCATGATATCAGAACACCCCTCACATCCATGATCGGCTATCTCGATATCATCGAAGGAAAGAAATACAAATCACAGGAGGAACTGGACAAATACATCTCTTCCTGCCGTGACAAGTCTTTCCAGCTGAAGGATCTCTCGGATAAATTGTTTCAGTATTTCCTGGTCTTTGGCAATCAGGGCAGTGACAGAACCCTGGAGAGCTATGATGCCGGCATTCTGTTCCAGCAACTGCTGGCGGAGCATTGCGCGGAGGCAATCAGCTACGAGTATCGAGTGGATTTCCAGTATACGATACCGGAGGAAGTCAATGTGATGACAGACATATCCGGTCTGCGAAGACTTTTTGACAACGTGTTTTCTAACATTATGAAATACGGCGACAAAAGAGAAGTCATTCGTGTGGAAGCCTCTCTCAAAGGGGCAATCATCAAAATTGTCATCGAGAACTATATTCTGGAGCAGGCGAAGAAGGTCGAAAGCACGCGCATCGGTTTGAAGACCTGTGAACGAATCTGCAGCGATTTGCAGGGGGCATTCCGTTATACGGAGGATGAACATCTCTTTACTGTAGAGGTCACTTTTCCCATAGCGATAGAAACGAAAGACGACGTAGAAGCAAGGAAAGAAAGAGAGGAGTCTTAATTGAAGAAGATAATTGTTTTTGCAGTAACCGCTGTTTTACTGTTGGCATTGACTGGCTGCGGAAATCAGAACGATTCTGTAAAGTGTGTGAAAGCAGTAGAGGCGGCGTTGGAGAAGGTGGAATCCGCCGATATTGATACGACAGTCAACTATGATGATGACGCTTATGGCGAAAATTTTGAGAGATTGTATAATTTCCCAATAGAACAAGCAGATGACGGCGTCATCGCCTATGCTTCTAGCGGAGGCAGTGCTGACGAGATTTCTGTCGTTCACGTAGCAGACAGCAATGATGTGAGCGGCGTAAAGAAATATATGGAAGCCAGGCTGGAGAAGCGATTACAGGATTTTCAGAATTATAAGCCGGAAGAAGTTTGTAAAATTGAAAACGGCAGAGTAGTCGTGCAACAGCAATATGTAATGCTAGTTATTTCCAACAAAGCTGATGACATCGTCAGCGCAATGAGAGAGGTATTGAGTTAAAAGGGAGAAGAGTATGGAGAAGAAGAGTAAGGTATTGATCATTGTATGCGTTATCATGCAGTTGGTTTTAATCGTGGGGGTAGCCGCGTTGTTTATACAGAATATAAAGCTGGCTGACACCGTAAAACAGTATGTGGCATCGAATGGAGATATTCACGATATTTACGACGACAGCGAGGTGGTGAAGGCCTACCAATCCGGCGATGAAGATGGACTCAATGAGCAGGACAAATACGTTTTGAAGAAAGCGAAGGAGGTCATCAAAGAAAATATCAAAGACGGGATGACGGACTATGAAAAAGAAAAGGCAATCTACGACTGGCAGGTAGCGTATGTGGCCTATAACGATCAAAACCTGGCGCCAATTTCAGCAGGCGATCAATACAGTCATTTGCCTTATGGTGTTCTCAAATATCATCAGGCTATCTGTGTAGGAAATGCGACGACTTTCAAATTGTTCATGGATCTGTTAGGTATCGAAAGTCAAATCATCCATTCTACCGAAGATGGTGAGCATGCTTGGAATCTGGTAAAGCTGGATGGTGACTGGTATCACAGTGACGTAACCTTTGACGGAGGGGCCAACGGAAAACCGGCTTATACGAATTTTAATGTACCTGACAGTGTGAAAGATGACGGAAGTTATCCATGGAATCACGAGGTGATTCCGGCAGCGGATGGCACGAAATACTGTTACCTTGCCAACGAGGCAAAAGAACTGAAAGATATCTATGCACTGCCCAAATACATAAAACAACAACTAGATAAAGGTACGAAGACGATCACTTTTACGTTGAAGGATTCTACTGGATACACCCAGAGTGTAGCTGACTATATCACATCAGCGCTCGCTACAGGGGACGGGGATATGTATACGAACCCGACGCTGCCTATCGGCTCTAAAAACATCTATGTGATTTCAGTAGAGAACTATGACGATCAGAATGCCGATGAGGCGAGTCAGAAAATTATAAACAAACTACAGGAGATTATCGATGGTCTTCAGTAGCACTGTATTTTTATTCAGCTTTCTGCCAATTGTTTTGCTGGTCTACTATCTGTGCCCCGCAAGGTGGAAAAATCTATTTCTCCTGACAGCCAGCCTAGTTTTCTACGGCTGGGGGGAACCTAGGTATATTGTGGTCATGACGCTATCCATTTTGTTCAACTATGGATGCGGTCTGGCAGTCGATGGAATAAAAAGCAAGCATAAGTCAGCGCGGCTTATGCTTGCTTTATCAGTGGCAGGAAATCTTTCCCTCCTAGGGTACTTTAAGTACACGGACTTTTTTATTGAGAATATCAATCAATTGGCGGGGACTTCGATTGGTCTGCTGCAGCTGACATTGCCCATCGGCATTTCCTTCTATACATTTCAAGCGATGTCTTATGTAATCGATGTCTATCGAGACAAAGCGCGCCCGCAGCGAAACATATTGGACTTCGCAACATATATCACCCTCTTCCCCCAGCTTATCGCAGGACCGATTGTCAGATATGTTACCATAGAAGAACAACTAAAATCCCGGCATTGCAGCCTTGCACAAGGGGCGGAAGGGATACGCAGATTTATCATCGGTCTGGGCAAAAAGGTGCTCCTGGCAAATCAAGCTGGCTTGCTCTGGACGGAAATCTCCGCCATGGACTTGGATCACCTGCCTGCAGTGACTGCCTGGCTGGGAGCGATTGCTTTCACCTTTCAGATTTACTTTGACTTTTCCGGTTATTCAGATATGGCTATCGGTCTGGGGAAGCTGCTGGGTTTTGATTTTTTGGAAAACTTCAATTACCCATATGTTTCTAAAAGCATCACGGAGTTCTGGCGGAGATGGCATATCTCCCTCAGCACTTGGTTTAAAGAATATCTCTATATTCCTCTAGGCGGGAACAGAAAGGGTCTAGGCAGGCAATGCATCAATATTCTGATTGTATGGGCTTTGACGGGATTCTGGCACGGCGCCAGCTGGAACTTTCTCTGGTGGGGGCTTTATTTTGGTGTGCTCTTGATTTTGGAAAAAGTATGGCTGCTGCAATACCTGGAAAAAATGCCTGGCTGGCTGCAGCATCTCTACGCCCTGCTGCTCATCGTTTTCGGCTGGGTGATCTTCGCGGAGACTTCGGGGCTGTCTTTTCTTGCTTACCTCAGGTCCATGCTGGGCAGTGGGGGAATAGGGGATCAGAGGTCACTTTACTTTTTAATGTCCGGGGGAGCCGGACTCTGCATTATGGCGCTGGCCTCTACCCGGCTGCCTGGGCAGTTTGCCGGATGGTGCCTGAAATGGTTGGAGGAGAAGCCAATCCTCTATGTGACAGTAAAAAATCTCTATTTCCTATTGATTCTCTTTCTGTCAACCGCTTTTCTCGTAAGCGATACGTATAATCCGTTTCTCTACTTCAGATTTTAGGAGGCAAGGACATGAAGAAAATAGATAATCTGACAACAGTGATTGTTTTTTCGCTGTTTCTGCTGCTCCTTGGTGCAGGGGGATGGGTTTTGAAAGACAAAGCTTTTTCTGCCAATGAGAATCGTGTTTTACAGCAGAGACCGGCGGTGACGGCGGAGGCTCTTTTATCGGGGGAGTTTGAAGAGGCTTTTCAAAAATATCAAGACGACCAGTTTCCCTTCCGCGACAGCTGGATAACCCTGAAGACTGCGACCAAGCTGGCTTTGTTGAGCAAGGATTTAAACGGCGTATACCTGGGTAAAGACGGCTATCTGATTGAGAAAATATCGGATGAAGATGCAGATCAGGAGTTGTTTGCTTCCAATCTGCAGGCAGTCAAGGCCTTCTGCGAGAAGCTGCCGACGGGACTTTCGAAGTCTGTGATTCTGGTGCCGACGACAGCTGCGATTATGAAAGAAAAACTGCCGGCGGGGGCAGCGCCTTTTGAAGAAGGCGCTTATGCCAAGGCGGCGGCAAGGCAATTGCAGTCTGTCAACTATGTGGACCTGTACAACGAGTTTGGAAAAAAGAGAGACAGAGCGCTCTACTATAGGACAGATCACCACTGGACGACGGAGGGCGCGATGCTGGCTTACGACGTGTGGAAGCAGTTCATGGGGCAGTCAGGTATTTCTTTGAAACAGCTGCATAAAAGACTCCTGTCTGATGATTTTCAAGGCAGTCTTTATTCTAAGGTGTTGTGGGATGACGGAACCCGGGATCAAGTGACCGCCTATATAGGGGAGCGCCAGATGCATAGCCGTGTAATTGCCGATGGACAGACCCTAGGCGGCATGTATCAGGAGCAGTTTCTTAGGGAAAAAGATAAGTACGCGGTATTTTTCGGCGGAAATTATGGCAGCGTAGAGGTTGATACGGGCAATCAGAACGGAAAGCATCTCCTAATCATCAAAGATTCTTTCGCAAACGCCTTCGCCCCTTTCGCCGCGGAAGATTTTGATAAAGTTTTCCTGATCGATCTTCGATACTTCAGTGGGAATCTGATGGACTATGTGGAAGAAAATCATATCACCGATGTGTTGATTTTATATAGCATGTCTAATATGATAAAAGATAAAAATATTTCTGCATTGAAGAGCGGAGGGAACATTCTTTCTTAAATACAGCGTAGTCTTTGCAATCAAAAACTGCCCCCGGGAAGGGCAGTTTTTGTGCATAGGAACCTTGAAGCCCTAGCCCGATTTACTTTCAGTAAATCGTTGGCAGGTCTCATGCGAAAAGTCCCCAAATCTCGATTTGGCAGACTTGACCGCTCGATTCCGTCATTTCCACGTTTTTAATATGGAGGAGATATCGATGAAATCGATATTGACGGAATATCAAAGAACGTCCCTTGCGAAGAGTCGCCCCTTGCGGGCGACATGTGGAAATAGGAATCTTTGATTCCGTCATTTCCACGTTTTTTATATCTGACTCGTATATGGTTTATCAAAGTTGATAACGACGAAATAGTTTTCGTCTACGGCTTTGATGGCTTTTTGGAATGTATCATGTATCTCTTTGAATGACAGTTTGCAGTCAGAAGCCACTACCGCATCAAAGATTACGTTGGTATGGGTTGGCCCGGCAACGATTCGCAGATCGTGAATATTAGAAACTCCGTCGATTTGTGAAGCGACTTCGCCAGTCAGCTGCACCATTTTTTTGACTACCGGATCGTTGGTTCTGACCGGATCCAAATGACCGGTAATTTCGATGTGCAGTTTTTTTGCCATTTCTCTTTCGATATTGTCAATCATATCGTGGCTCTCCATCATATCGGCGTCTGCGTCAACTTCGATATGAATGGAAGCAAAAATCCTGCCCGGCCCGTAGTTGTGTACGACCAGATCGTGAATACCGAGGACCCCGCCATAGGATAGGGCCATTTCACTGATAGCGTTTACCAATTCAGGGTCGGGAGCCTCTCCCAGCAGTGGACTCATGGTCTCTTTGACCAGACCGATGCCGGACCAGATGATGAACAGCGCAACCAGGCAGCCCATGTAACCGTCAATCTGCAGTCCCGTCAACTTGCCGACGATGATACTGATCAGCACCACAGTGGTTGCTATTACGTCGTTCCGACTGTCGGTACCTGTAGCTGTCAGGGTGAGAGAGTTGATTCTTTTGCCGATGTTGATATTGAACATCGCCTGCCAAATCTTGATGGCGATGGCCAGCAAAAGCACGATGACGATGGACCAACTGAACTCCAGCGGAGATGGATGCATGATCTTGTCGGCAGAGGATTTGATTAACTCAATACCGACAACCACGATCAGCACAGAGACGATCATACCGGAAATATATTCGATTCGGGCATGACCGTAGGGATGTTCCTTATCTTCAGGCATAGAGGACAGCTTGAATCCTGCCAGCGTGATGATGGAAGAGGATGCATCGGCAAGATTGTTGATTCCGTCGGCGATGATGGCAATGCTGCCGGCGATAACACCCACGAGGATTTTGGCAGCACAAAGTATGACATTTGACAAAATGCCTACGATGCCGGCGAATTTTCCATAACGTTCACGAACCTGCGGATCCTTTGTGTTCTCGTAGTCTTTGACAAATATCCGGCAGAGAAAATTATTCATTTCTCATGGCCTCTTCCATCGCTTTGATCAACTGGTCAGGACATGATGTAGATTTGAATCCGCATTTGATGCCGGAAAGCTTTTCTTTGATTTCCTCATAGGTTCGTCCTTCGACCAAGGCGCTGATGCCCTGCAGGTTTCCATTACAGCCTCCGTGGAAAACGGCGTTTTTCAGGACATTTCCCTCCATATCCACGTCAATAAATACGGAACAAGTACCTTTCGTCTTATATCTGTAAGCCATGTTCACTATGTCTCCTTTCTTTTTTTCAAACAATACAAGTATAACACAAAAAACAAACAATATGAAAAGAAAAATCATTTGAATTCACTGTCACTGCGGTGTATAATAGCTTATCGTTATTTGGGATACTGATTATGGAGGGTCAAATGGGAAATAAAGAAATACCAAGGATCAGCGGGACCTTGCGTGCCAAATCACTGCAGATACCAGAAGTGATCTGGCAGGCCAAGGGCATCGTTGTCATGGGGAGAAGAATGAAATCTGTCCTCTTTTCAACGGATATCGCAATTATCCGCAACTGCAACGCAGACGCAGTTTTGGCGGTCTATCCGTTTACACCACAGCAGATTATTTCGCAGTCGATTATCAACGCTTCGTCTATTCCGGTTTTGGTCGGTGTCGGCGGAGGCATGACCAACGGTTTTCGTTCTGCTTTGATTGCCAAGGATGCAGAGGCTCAAGGGGCCTTTGGCGTTGTGGTCAATGCGCCGATGAGCAACGAGAACATCGCTTTGATTAATAAGGTGATTGACATTCCAATTATAGCTACGGTGATTAACGATAATGTTGACATCGATGCAAGACTTGCAGCAGGGGTATCCATCCTCAATGTTTCGGCCGCGTCAAAGACGGCGCAGCTAGTGCGGGATATCAGGGCGGAATATCCGAAAGTACCCATTATCGCTACAGGGGGTCCGACCGATGAGACCATCTTGGAAACGATCAGTGCTGGAGCCAACACGATCAGTTACACGCCGCCTTCGACGGCAGAAATCTTTGGCGATGTCATGGATTCCTACCGTGCGTCTTCGGAAGGTGTGGCAAGCCCGCCGGAAGAAGACGAACTGCTGATAAATATGCTGGAATTATTGTAGATTTCCGATGTTTGCTTTATGCCTCCAAATCCTGGAGGCATTTTTGTCTGCAAAGAGATATCGTCCGCAGGTTATTTCTCCATAGTTCAAAGAAGATATCGGTGATCGTACATTTACTCTTGATACTGCTTGACCAACAGGGGGGATTTAGCTAAAATAAAGAGCATATAGGTGAGCGAGACTCGCGAGGGAGGATTTACGATGAAGGAACGATTTACAAAGGCACTGAAGCAGATAGATGCTGCGAGGCTGGCCTCGGATATGATTAAAATTCCCAGCTATTCTTTTATGGCGGATCAGGAAAAAGAAATCGCCGAATACATTTACAGCGTTTTTCAGCAGGAAGGCATCGAAAGCCAGCTGGTGGAAATCAAGCCGGGCAGATATAATGTTTACGGCAAAATTGCAGGCAGTGGCGAAGGCAGATCGCTGATGCTTTCCGGCCACATCGATACAGTGCCTGCCTACGATATGGAGAATGCTTTCAGCGGGCGTATCGCAGATGGAAAAATCTATGGAAGAGGAGCCTGCGATATGAAAGGGCCTGTAGCGGCGATGATAGCCGTTCTCATCGCTTTTCGGCGTGCCGAGATTACGTTGCCTGGTGACATTGTCTTTGCTGGCCTTGCGGATGAAGAGGAACAGGGCAGGGGTGTGGAATATTTGGTCAATAACGGTCCAATCTGTGATGGTACCATCATGGGAGAACCGACAGATATGAGAATCGCCATCGGCCACAAGGGTCTGGAGTGGATTGACGTGAAGGTAAAAGGCCATAAAGTTCACGGTGGAGACAAAGAGCATGGAATTAACGCCATTGAAATGGCGGGGCGCTTTATCAATCGAATTTATGAAGAATATGTGCCGTTGCTGAATACGAGAGCATATCCGGTGCTCGGTGCGCCGACGATCAACATCGGCCGCATTGAGGGCGGTGATCAGCCCAGCACTGTGGCAGGCGAATGCCTGATTAAGCTGGATCGACGTTGTGTCCCGACGGAAACGATCACGCAGGTTTATGAAGAACTCAATCAAATCTGTGATGCGCTTCATCAAGAGGACTGTCACTTTCAGGCTAAGGTCAGCGATGTCTTTGAGGGGGAGAACCTGTTGCCCCACGTCCCATTCTGCATTGAAAAGGATGACCCTCTGGTAGCCTCTGTGCAGGCGGCCATGGTGCAGACGCAATGGAAGGGTGAGGTCACGGCTTTTCCTGCCTGGAGCGATGCAGGTGCGATCAGCAGTGTAACTGACAGCAAGTGCATCGTCATGGGTCCGGGGGATTTGGGCGTCGCGCATTCCATCCACGAGTATATCAAAGTGGAAGACATTGAAATAGCGGCGTTGGTTTATGGACTGACTGCGATTGATTATTGCAGATAGAGGCCAGATGCCAGTGACATTAACTGACCTCCGGTGGCAGGGGAAATCGCCGATTGTGCCTAAAAAGACTTAAAAATGAGGATAGTAAGGCGGATTTTGCATGACTGAGGGGGTATATCAACATCTGTGCAGATAAAAACGACAGAAAAGCAAGTGAATGATGGTTGAGCCAGACAGCTCATTTTGGAAAAGGTCTTGCGCTGGTCGAGTTTTGACGTTTTTTCGTCGAAAAGTGCTTTAGGGTAAAGGCGCACATACAAAGTGAGCCGCTGAAAATCAAAAAATATGCCTTGTTCTGGTTAGAAAACGAGAAAATAAGGCATATTTTCTGAGTTGGCAGCACTGTATACGGGGATGGGGTATGTCTGCGATACACCAGCAGTGCGACAACAGACAGCCTTGTTGCAAATAAAAAACATATTTTTAGGAATTTTTAAGTAAATTATTGTTGACAACACAAATATGAAATGGTAGTATATTAACTGTGCTCGCGAGCATCTTAACAAAATATGCATCCATAGCTCAGCTGGTAGAGCACCTGACTCTTAATCAGGGTGTCCAGGGTTCGAACCCCTGTGGGTGTACCATATAAAAAACCTTGAATTTACAACGTTCAAGGTTTTTTGTTTGCCTAAATCCTAGACACCCTTTTTCTGAAATACCCGGTCAAGGTGTGATGTCCTCTGATTCGTGGCAATATACTGTTTGGCAAGATGCAGATATCTGTCTGTTGTAGATATCTCCTCATGACCGAGAAGAATCATTAATGAATACGTGTCAAAATAGCCGTATTCCTCATACTGGTCTATCAAATAATTCGTTGCGAAGTTGTGACGGAGTTTGTGAGACGAAAATTCGAAATTCAGTTTCTTCTTCATTTTCCCAACGAATAATTTGACCGCATTAGGAGTAAGGGGGGAGCCATGACGATCAACCAGAAGCATGGAACTATCATGCGGACAAAGTTCCAGATACTCCATAACATACCGCTTTGTCATCTCACCAATGGGAACAATCCTATCTTTATTGCCCTTGCCATGCACATGAAGGATACACCTTGAGGTGTCAAAATCTGCCATACTTACTTTACATACTTCTGCCTGTCTGAGACCACTATCATACATGAGACTGATAATCGCTTTGTCACGGACAGTAATCCACTTAGAAGATGAAGAAACCGCAGAGTATATTTCAGCAATTTCTTCATCGGTATATATCTTCACATTCTTCTTCACCTGTTTCGGCATTTTTATGACCTTGTAAAGGTCGGAATCATCAAGATATGCATTTTCCCCCATCCAATGTACAAACGCCTTTATATGGCGCAAATAGGACGCAACAGAAGCGCTTCTCAATCCTTTCTTGCCAAGAAATAACTGATAGTCAATAAAAACATTGCGACAAAGCACATCAATGCCGTTTGACTGCAAAAAGCCAACAAACCCATGTAGAACCTCCTTATAACTCTGAATCGTCTTTTCTGTGTGAAACATTGCCTTTTGATATTCCAGGAACAATGCAACGTATTTTTCAAAATCCATGGCTTCACCTTAAATAGTCAATAATCCTCTGATACTCCGTCTCATTAATCCAGGATATCGCACAAAACTCATTAGCAAAATCCGGCGTGGTAAGATAACAAGACACCTGACTGTCTAAAATCCTCTCAGGTTTATTAAGCCCCTGAGAGACATAATACAAATGTGTACCTGCGTCCATATCCTGCAAAGCAAAGCCTTTACCAGCGTATTTAAGGCAATAAGCAGATGCAGCATCACGATTACGCAACTTGCCAAAACTATTAAAACCAAATTTATCCGTTATCCCTTGCCAATACCGATAACCACCCTGTACCAATTTAGATGGATGCTTTAATATATCAAATTTTGTCAAATCATCCCATGGGATACCGCCCATAAGACCATGCATATGCCAAGCACCATCTTTATGTCTCTCTGGTATCAGCAAATATCTTAAATCATACCCATTTTGCTTACGCCTATCCCTTATGTACTGACTAAAGTCCTTACGCCATCTGCCTAAATCATATCGGTCATACTTACGTGGATCTAGTGTAAATGTAACAAAATAATCCCACTCATTACACTTACCGTATCCCAAAATCGCATTCTTTGCACGCGATACTGACGATGCAAATCTATCCCCAATCTTGTCATACTCTACCCCAATACCATCATCAACATCATCGTATAAACGCAACCTATCCGATACAGACCTACGCAAATAAGTAACACGATAATCATGACCATACTTCACAATGTTGATATCATAATATTGCACCCGCACTACTTTATCCCTCCGATTAACGTTAGTTTTTGTTCAGGGTTTCCCGCTTTGTGTTACGTAGTCAAGTATAGAGGGCTCCGGCGCAAGCGGAGCGGAGGGCACCCCCTCGCCCCCTTTCCGCTCCATTTGTGCCTTGCCAGCTTACGTGACTTGTAACGCCCAGCGTCGTGACCGTCAAACATCATATAGGAGTCATACAGCTTCGCAATACGCTTGCGGTAGACAATGACATCATGGCTGACCTTCATCTTCTGCCCATACCACCGTTGCACCGCCAGGAAGGCGGTGACCGGGAGAATGCGGAAGTAATTGCCAATCTTCATATGGGCAACCTCATACTCAATCAAACAACGTATCTGCCTGTCAATCATACGGTCATTCTGAGCGATCAAGATAAAGTCAAACCCAAGCTTCCTATGTTGCGTAAAGAAAATAATCCAGTCCATACGGCTGTGGGAATCAGTATTCCAATTACGGCTGTTAAACACAACCTGGGCTTCATCAATCACAACGAGGGTCTGACCCTCCACGCCCATCTTATGCCTAAACCTGGCATAGTTATATAACCGTCTGACTGTCAACTGCGAATTATCAAGGTACGTGAAGTCAGACGTATCCAAAGAAAGCGGGAAGTTCGCAATGACCTTGTTTTTTCGCTTACCTTTCCGACGTTTCAGCCTGTAATAGATATCAGCAGTAGCATGATAGCTTTTTCCACTGCCAGGCGTTCCGCTATATAGCCAAATCATATTAAAACCTCCCTACTGAATCACCTTGACCCATCTCGCCCATATGCTGTACAGATAGTACATGCCGACAGAGACAAGCCAAAGCTCTAAAATTGCAACAAAATCGGATATCGGTACAAAGTAATTTATCTTCGCAAGCAAGTCTGCAAACTCACTGCCAGCAATCCACTTGAAAGGGCTCTTAGGCAGAAGGCTGACAAGGAAAGACAAAACTGCCGCAATCGCATCAAGAATAAACTGCAAAAACTTAGCCAATGCTGTAAAAAACATACATATACCCCCTTACCATTTAATCCAGTCACGAGTACGGCTGATTAATATATAACCAAACCAGAAGTCACAAACAAATCTGAAAAACAAAATAGGAATCCTATACGGCGTCAAATCTACGGTATGATTCACCTTGAAAAAGGTTGTAGCCAATTTTATATTAAAGCTGTACCCGGCAGAATCAGCAGCCAGGGACTTGATACCCTTGACAAAATCAAAAGGAATACAGAACGGGAAGACTTCCGTCAACCCCACCTTGAACTTGCTAAAGTCCAATTTGAACTCAGACGGATTAAAGAAATCAGATAGGGTATCAGCAATGGAGCCAGCAATATCGCCTACAGCATCAACAACGGCAGTAATTCCACCTGCTATAGCTTCCGGAATTGCACACACGCCGTCCCATACCTTTTCTAACCAGCCTATAATTGTGCCTTCACCTTCTGCAGTGCCTACATCGGTACGGACATCAGAAGGTATCGTCGTACTGTTTACACCTGTCTGAGGAATCGTAAGCGGTGTTTCCGTGGTCAGTGGCTTGCTTGCCGTATTGCTTGGGAATGTAGTTGTGGCACCTGCTGAGTCAACTACTTCTTTAGGGAAATAAGTTGTGTCGGTCTTTACATTAGTGTCCGGAAATGTAGTTATATTTCCTGCTTTATCACTGTAATTAAGCGGTAAATACATAGTTAATGTACCAAATATAAAAACATATTTATACCTCTCATCTGTATTTGGATGAGAGGAAGAATTTACATTATTATATGTAATGCCTGCTACCGTTGCAGAAACAAAAGAATAGAGTTTATCCCCTAAAGAATTACTACCATATAAAGTGTAAGCACCATTATCGTAAGAAACCAAATACCAGCCACTACCAGACCCATTAGCATAATAATAAAAAGGCTTATTAAGAAGCGGAAATGATGTTGTTATTGGTAAAAGCAAAGCTTCTGAAGCTGCTTTCCAACTACCATATTTATCATAACCTTGTACATAAGCGTTATATCCCAAATTTGAAAGATAGATCGATGAACAATCAATTCCCTGAAATTGGGCATTACAAAGACCGCCAACAGTAAAATCCCCAAGAAACGTATTACCCACCTGTTCAAATCCTGTATAATCCTGGCTCGCAAACCAATCAGCAACAGCATTGACTATCGACTTTGTTGCTTTAAAAGTAAATTTATCTGAACCAACGAGACCATACTCCATTGCAATTGCAGCAACGTCGGACAACGCTTGACCTGCAAGGGAATTATAAAAAGCAGTCGCAACATGTTCCAAATCTGCATCAGTGGCAGACATGACACCACAGGCGACCAGGATAGTGGCGCATATCGCATAGCCTGGAATCATCCATGCAATAGCATGGGAATACTGCACAAACACACCACCAAACACAAGGCAGAATATCAATAATGCAATTAGTAAAATACGCAATATTCTGTTGCTGATAAAATGATTGAATATATACATAATGCCTCCTTAAAAGAAAAAGGGGACGAATCCGCCCCCCTGTCCTTATTTGTAATAACAGATAATTGCTATTTTGCCATACCCTTGAACTTCGTCCAGAGCACCTTAGCACCCCAGAAAATGACAGAAAGCCCAATAGCTGCAGCAATAATCGGCGCAGCCTGTGCGCTGACATCAGCCACCGCAGCAGTAACAGCAGTCGTTACACTTGCCATAGTAGATACATCTCCTTCCATTTTTTTACTCTCCTTTTATTTATTTAAATGCTGTGCAGCATTTCCATAACCAAGTGCACAAAATACCCAAAAACAAGTATGATGCACCCTGCAGAAAACCCCTCAAAAATCAACTGTTCCATATGCCTGCACCTCCCTATCTTTTCAAAAAGTAAAAAATTAGAAATGCAAGGAACAGACCGCAGAGCACGGCGGTAAACCCTGCGCAGTATGCCACGGCTTCCCCGATGTCACAGACCTTGTCTATGAGCATAACCGCCTGTTGTGTGCTAATCATGTGTACTACCTCCATTTATGCAGGACAATAACGGTTTCCGAAAAATAATAAAAGACCGCTTATATGGATGGACTTTATTGATTGTTCAATCATACGGCACGGCTCCTGTGCTCCGCTAGGCCCTCCCAAATCATTTCATGGACGATTTGGGACCCGCCTTGGAGCCGTGTCATACGTTTATCCATACTAGCTTTGTCAAAGGGCGTTAAGCCCGGGGTTTTGTTTCCGGAACCACATTCACGGCACGCCTGTACTTATCGTAATACACTTCGATTTCCGTCCCCGGCGTAAGTTTCGCCAGGTCTGGTACAAGCGCACAATCAGCCTTTATTTCTTCACATTTCAGACCAACTACGCCGTCCTGCGGGTATGTCACATAGAGTTTGGCAAAATTGATTTCCTTGCCTGTATTCCTGTCGTTAAATGTTCCCCTCATGTGTCCTATGTACTTCATTTCTTTTCTCCTTCCGCCACTATCGCCCGTGGTCAGGCTTCTTAAAATTCAAATTTATATTAATAACGGCGTGATAAAAGCTGAATACGAACAAAATCGTCCGACTTAAAACAAACTTCATCAACAGCCTTTTTAAAACATTTTTCAGAATCACAAAGTTCAAGAAGAATATCGCCATATGTCATAGCTATCTGTTTACCTTTATGATTGTAAATGCTCCAGTGACGAACATTCTGATTCTTTGTTACAAATTCTTTCAACAACATCTCGATACCTCCTGCACTATAGCCCATGTCCAGGCTTTTAATTGTATTTGTCAGTCAAATATGATAAAATATATAGCTAACAAAGTAGAATTTTGATGTTACTATTTAGAACTTTTATTTGATTATACGATGCAAATTAGAACTTGTCAAGTGAAAAGTTCTAATTTAGAACGAGAGGGAATATGGAAACAATAGGTGAAAGAGTAAAAAGACTGAGAAAAAACAAGGGATTGCAACAAAAAGACCTAGCTGAACTCATGAATATAAATCGACTAACGATAACGAAGATAGAGAACGGAAATCATCAAGGCAGTTTTGAATTAATCAAGAAACTAAGTGAAACGCTAGAAGTTAGCGCAGACTATTTATTAACGGGGGAAAGATACGAAAAAGAACATAATGACGGACTTAGCGAGGAAGGTCAAAAATTACTAAAGGAATACAAAGAGTACCTAAATCAAAAGTATCCAAAGAAACAATTTGAAGAAGTTGGAAATTTATAATTATCAAGAAATGGAATAAGAAATGATTACAAAACCTCTTAATCAGGGTGTCCAGGGTTCGAGCCCCTGTGGGTGTACCATAGAAAAACAGATACCAAACGGTATCTGTTTTTCTATACTTACAATCAGGAACAGGGGCGAGAACCCGAAAGGGCGCGACTGTGAAGCTCACCAGTCCGGTGGACTGGTGAGCAAGGAGCGGTCCAAGCCGACTGAAAAAGGAGGCGCAGGACGGCAGGCTTGCGGGAGCAAGACTGCGAAGCCCCTGTGGGTGTACCAAATAAAAGGGGCTGTGAAAAAATGATTTGACATTTTTTCTCGGCCCCTTTTTTTAATTGCAATGTAAAAAACCATGCTGCTTTTCTTAAAGCAGGGCATAGTTCCCCTTACCCCATAATTTTAGTGCTTTTAAGTTATGCGGTTTGCCGAAGCTTCATTTGTTTGTTGTAGTATTTGTAAAGGTTATGGCCTATGGCGACCAGGAAGATCTCTAACTCTACAGATTTTAACCCTCTCCTTACGATCCTCTTGTACCATCTGTCTTTTTTCATGATTCCAAATGTGCCTTCCGCCTGTATGGAACGGTTCATCCTCAGCAATGCCCCCTGTATGCTTTCCAGGTTCCCAATGACTTCCTCATGCATGGATGTCAGCTCGTCATTGATCCTTATGGAACGGTCTTTATCCGTCTTCTTACATTGCTGTGCATACGGGCAGTCCGTACAGTCCTCACAGACGTACACTTCCTCCTGCCTTCCATATCTGTTCCCTTTCACGTCCTTCCTGTAGGCAAGATGGAATGCCTTTCCGTTGGGGCATCGTAAGTTCCCGTCTCCATCAATTTTGAAGTTCACCGCCCTGAACGGGTCTTCATGATATTCCCTGTCTTTCGTTTCTTTCCTGTACATTGGGAATTTCATATACTTTTCCATTCCATTCTGTTCACAGAAGATGTAGTTGTTGTAGGAGCCATAGCCGGCATCACCGACAGGGTATTCAGGATAATGCCCATAGGTGTTTTTGAACTTTTCCATCAATGGCACGAAGCAGTCCATGTCACTGCGGTACTGGTTTACATCCACTACCGCTATATATTCGTCCGCAACCCCGATCTGTACATTATACGCCGGCAGGAGCTGGTCGTTGCCCATATAGTCCGTCTTGATCCTCATAAACGTTGCGTCATGGTCCGTCTTGGAATAGCTGTTACGGCCTTCCCCGCATATATGTGCTTTTTCTATGTACTCTTCCAGCTTGTCTGCATATCCCTCCAGTTTTTCATATTGGCGCTGATAAATGGTCTTGCGATGTCCTCTTCCGTATACGAAGGCACCCTTGTCAACCTGGAGCAGATGCCCGTATCTGTCAAGGATCTGTCTTAACCCCTGCGGTGCGTATTCCGTATTTGTCTGGATCTTCATGCCTGATGGTGCCAGCACTGCATTCATTTCCTCCAGCAGCCCGGTGATTTTACCATACAGGCGGTATCTGGACTTTTCCGTTGACTTTTTCCAGACCCAGCTGTATTTGTTGGCATTTGCCTCGAACTTTGAGCCGTCTATATACAGATGGTTCAGGTCAACCTTTTCCTTGTCGAATATTGCCCGGTTGATCTGGTCAAACAGGCCTTCGATTGAATCTGCAAGGACTTCGTTGATGAAATATCCGAAGCTCCTGTAGGATGGCGTATCATTGTCCATCAGATACATGAACCTGATATTTGCCTTGCAGCTGTCTTCAAGTTCCCTTAGTGACAGATATCCTTTTGTCATGAATCCGAAGAGCACCGTTTTCAACATATTGACGGGATTGTATCTTTTCCTGCCTGTATCGTGCCTGGGCAGATCCTTTAAATACCTTTTTAAATCAATTCCCTCCATGAATTCGTCAAATATTAAAACGGGATCACAGATATCCAGAAAATCTGAAATATACATTGGCATTCTGCCTTGTTTTGGTCTACAATATGATGTAGTGGTTAGATTGTTTTTCATACTTACATTTTACCACTAAAAGCCTGCAGATCCTTGGAAATGCAGGCTCTTTAATGCTTTTTGTTAGGTTTTTGTATACAATATGATAACCCCCGTTTTATGATACAGCGATCATAAAACGGGGGTTTCGTTTAGGGATTGTTTTTTCACAGCCCCTTTTATTTATGTATAATCGGGGGAAGCTATTTACATACAATAACAATAAGATATCATTTGAGGATGAATAAACATAATATATATAGGTAATCGGTATTGACCCTACGTTTGAAAACTGGTATACTGTAAATAATCAGAAAATTTTCACGATGCGTTTTGATAATTTGTTCACACAAGCAAAAGGGGCGTGATGATAATGAAGAGGGGTTTCTTTGTTTTTGCAGCTGTTTTGATGGCGATGGCGATACCTATATTTGCAGGAACGGGTGAGAACAGCGCCAATACCGTCGAATATGAACTCCATCACGAGGCAAAGCCGGATATTGTTGATACTGTCAGTGCGGACTTTACCGCAGCGAAAACATCAAAAACGAATGATATTCGTCCTTCTATTTTCACTAGGACGATGGAGATTAAGGACAAAAAGACAAGTAAGACCGTAGTGAGGCTCAAATATCTGATTCAAGTCGATTTTTATGAAAGCGGCTCCTTTAGAGCTTTCTACGGAGCAAGTTCACCAATGCTGGTGATTGAATACGCCATAGCTCCGATGAAACTGGTCAATATAGCAGAGGGTGTTAAATCTGCGACTGGCAGATACCCTTGTACGTCTCTGACATATAGCTATTCGGCAAACCTCTGTACCACAGAGCCGGTGACAGCAAAGGTAGGAAAGCTGCTTTCCGGTGCAGGATTCCGCCCTACAGAAGACCTGAAACCGTATTATATAGCAACGGTGTTTGACACTGGAACAATTGATCTGTATAGTCGACCAGGAAAGTAAGAAATCAAACAAAAACTGCCAGCAGCGTGCCGGCAGTTTTTTAGTGGAGCGTTAACAGGCGCTTATCAGATTTGACCGTGGGGGACGATTTTCATCAGACAGATGTCATCCCCCGTTTTGATGCTCTTTAGCAATTCTACGTCTACTTCACAGCCGAAGGCTTGTTCGAACAGTGCTTTGCTATATCCTGTTGTGCACTGACACCAGGTATCTGTCTCCAACCTTTCTACTTCTGCTACCATCGGACATGGACAGAAAAAGAACTGGAGATAGAGCGAACCATCCCTGTAAGAAAGACCGGCAGCTTTTGCTTTTTCTGAACTTGCAAACTCCTCCATGGATGTGGACGATGCCATTAATTCTTTCACCAGCGCTAGTTTTTCATCCATTCCATATCCACATTGACAATTCATACGAATCAATTTTGTCGTTTCAGAATCAAATTTCCTCTCCAAACGCCTCATCGTGGCGTTGACCCAGGCGGCATTATCTTGCGCATCAGTCGTTTCGCAATCACCATAGACTACTTCTTTTGCAGTGGCATGATCACTTTCTGCCCGGATGGCTTCGTAGATTGCGTCTTCCTGTATTTTTCTTATATCAAACATTTTGTCCTCCATTTTTGATTTGCTATTCTTGTATTTCATTATAAATGAGAACCTGGAGCAAAACTTCTGAATTCCTGCTCTATTTAACGGGAATATATAAATCCATGACGACAAACTCGTTGGCCAAATCCGTTTTTCTATAGATATTTAAGCCATATCTTTCATCCAGTTCATAATTGCTCTTTGGGAGCCAAACGCTGAATACGCCTTGAAGGGCGCAGAATATATCTGCTATTTTTCCTTCAAAACGGTAGACGGCAAACTTCCCGCCTCTAATTGTTGTCATATTTTCTAGTTCACAATTTTGATCTGCGGATAGACATAGGTCGCAGATACAACTTTTGCCTGTAGAAATTGAAGGATCATTATAAAAACGTTCAATCATCAATGTATCCGTATGGAGATACTCTTTGTAGTCATCCATCATCTTTGACCATTTAGTCTTAATTTCGAGGTAACTTCCAATGATTCTCTCATAGAGCACTGGAATGTCTTCGATTTCTGCTATTCTGATGTTTGAATTGTAGGTGCTATATGTTTGAAAAACGTCTAATCTTTTAGGAGAAAAAGGGTTTTGAATACTGTCTGCAATAAGGGTTTTCCGGAATTGCGCAGGGGAGAGAGACGTATGCTTTTTAAATGCGGAACTGTAATTGGAAGAGGTATATCCGTAATCCAGTCCAATATCCGCGATGCTCCTGGTAGACTTTACTTTCATATCGATGGCGCTCTGGTCCAGTTTCAGACGTTTGATAAAGGCATAGACACTTTCACCAATTTCTTCTTTAAAAATCCGACTAAAATAAAACTCAGAATAATGGAATTGATTAGCCACTTCTTTTACTGATAAGTTTTCATTTAGATGCTGAAAAATATAGTCAATACTCTGATTCACGATTTTCTTTGCAGTCATTGATATGCCTTTGACCTCCTCGCATGCATTTTGCTATGGTGATTCCTATAGAAATACAACCGTACGCCATGGTTAATGAACACTTCCTTGCGACAACGTTGTAAGATTGCTGCGTTCATTATACCATGTGCATTCCGCTGAATATAGAATCGCAGCACATGATTCAATAGTTCCTACCTCTCGACAACGTCGAAAGATTATGGAACTATTATACCATGACGATACCTTTGAATATAGAACTGAATATGAATTTCTAACAGCACTAGTTTAAAAACGTTGTTTTTGTGAATAAAAATATAGAATAACAATTTGTCCATTTCGGTCAAGATATTTTTGTACAGATGAGGTAAACTGATGCAACAGGAAAGAGAAAAGGAAAAAACAGCGGCGGTACAGCGAATGCAGGACTATATTAATCAATATGGGGAGTCAGAGAACTTTGACTTTGACGGTCTCTATGCGAGCGCCGGGTATTCCAGACGTCACGCGGATCGAATCTTCAAGGACTTGACCGGGAAAACGCCGCAGGAGTATGTCACAGCGGTCCGCTTGTCAATGGGGGCGGAGAAGCTGACAGGCACCACGGACAGTGTCTTGGAAATCGCCTTGGACAGTTGTTTTCAGTCACACGAAGGTTTCTCAAGAGCATTCAAACACTTGTTTCGTGCGTCTCCGCGGGAATATAGAAGAGGTGAGCGAGCTATCCCGCTGTTTATCCAATATCCTGTCAGTCATTATCACGTTTTGCTGAATCATAAGGAGGAAATGAGAATGGACAAGAATGTAAACGTATGTATGGTTACACCAAAAGACAGACCGAAGAGAAAGCTAATTTATTTACCATCCAAAAAAGCGGAAGAATATCTATCTTACTGTGAGGAGATGGGATGCGAATGGGAAGGCCTGCTCAACAGCATCAGTGAAAAGTTTGACTCAGCAGCATTGATTGAACTGCCAGATTTTCTAGTAAAGTCAGGCTTTTCCAAAATTGCAGCGGGAGTTGAAGTTCCGCTGGATTGCCAGTGCAGTCTGCCGGAAGGTTACGAGAGCGCAGAACTCTGCGAGTGTACGATGCTCTACTTCCAGAGCGAACCTTATGAAAACGAAGCGGATTTCTGTCAGGCCATCGAGGACACCTATAGTGCCATCGAAAAGTATCAGCCGCAGCGTTACGGCTATGACTTCGCCTACGATCTGGCACCGAGCTTTAACTTTGGCGCTGAAGCTGATACGGGGGCAAAGATTGCAGTGCCGGCAATAAAGAAATAAAACAAAGAGCGAGATTATATTGCAAATAAGAAAGAACCATTTTGCAGGCGTATGTCTGTGCGATGGTTCTTTTTATTATCAACTTAAAATAATAAAAATGTACCGAACCCCGATAAAAACATTAAAATAGCATTTAGGTGCAATAATAACAGATGACGGATGCTCCCAGCATCTGTTGCAGGTATTCGCTTTTATCTTGACAAGCGAGGCTTGCCAGGAGCTTTGCTCCGCTATGAATGAACGAGGGAGGTAGAGAAGATGAAGAAAATATATGGTTACATCAGAGTCTCAACGAAGGATCAAAATGAAGACCGGCAGAGAATTGCTTTGGCAGAGTTTCCTGTTCCAAAAGAAAATATCTTTATGGATAAACTGAGCGGAAAGGATTTTAACAGGCCGCAGTACAAGAAATTGGTACGAAAATTGCGAAAAGGCGATATACTGGTAATAAAGTCCATCGACCGCCTGGGGCGGAACTACGAAGAAATATTAAATCAATGGAGGATCATCACAAAAGAAAAAATGACCGACGTGGTCGTCCTTGATATGCCACTGCTGGACACTAGGCAGACTGGCAGGAATCTGACCGGAACCTTTGTCGCAGACCTGGTGCTGCAGATTTTGTCCTATGTGGCGCAAACGGAACGCGAGAACATCAAACAAAGACAGATGGAAGGCATTGCTGCCGCAAAGATGCGCGGCGTCCGCTTTGGCCGGCCGCGAAAAAACGTGCCGGGCTCGTTTTACAGCATCAAATCCGAGTGGGAGAATAAGAAGGTTTCATCCAGAGAAGCTGCCAGACGACTTGGCGTATCGCAAGATACGTTCCTTCGCTGGGTACACGGCAGATAGTGCTGTGCAGGAAAAAGTAGGAAATTTCGTTCCTCTAAAAAATAGAAAAAAATCGACATAAAATACATAATTCTTACTGCAATTTATTATAAACCACCTGAATGAAAAAGTCTGCTTTATCGTTCAGCATTTTGCTCAGGAGGTGAACCGATGAAAGAAACTATGCGTAAAACAGGCTTGCTGGAATATATCGCAGAGAGAGCCGGGTGCGGGTATCTCTCGGATTTACACAGTAGAAAAAGATATCCTCATATTTATGAAGTCATTGCTAATATTGCGCCTCATGATTATGACTTGAAGGAATGGGAGGATGCGGTACGGTATATTACAGGGGAAACAGTTTCTTTCAAGGACGGCTGCCAGGCAGCGGAGTATCTGCTGCGGCATTTAAATGATTAAATCTCAAGAGCGAACCCTCACAGTAACGAATGATAAATTTGTTATTGTGAGTTTTTTTGATTGCAGGTTGCATTATTAATTTCAGTGTGCTAAACTAATATACAGCATGCTGTATATTTAGGAGGTCTTGATATGGAAAACTCTTTTTTGAAATCAAAATGGAGTATATTTATAGTAACAAGTATGGCGAATTTGGGAGTTTCCTTTGCCATCAATAGTTTAAATCTGGCATTGCCCCTGATTCGAGAGGAATTTGGCGTGACCCAGTCCGATGTCAGCTGGCTGGCACTGGTTTATTCTTTGCTGCCCAGCTGCATGTTGCTGCTCTTCGGAAGGCTGGCGGACATCTGCGGATACAGGCGGCAGTATCTCTTTGGCTTTGCCTTTTTTACAGTTGTTTCTATGCTGGCGCCGCTTCTGTCCTTCAATCTGCCGACGCTGGTCGTCTTCAGAGCATTGCAGGGAATCGGCTACAGTATTCTGATTTCCATCACACAGGCGACAATTTTTAAAACATTTCCCGAAAATGAGAGAGGCAAAGCCCTGGGAATCAACTCAGTGTTTGTTTCTGTCGGGTTTGCGGCAGGACCGACAATCGGCGGCGTACTGCTGAATTTCTTTACCTGGCACTCCATTTTCTACTTCTGTGCAGTATTCAGCGCTCTGGGACTTGTTGGAACCTTTTTGGCGATGGAGGACGATACTACAGAGAAAGAGAGCAGGCCAAAGATGGATTCGGTCGGCGGACTGTTTTTTATGGTTTTTATCGGTGCCTTGTCGGTGGGCATCAATTTTGTCGACGACTGGGGAATGTCCTGGAAAATCGGCACCTTATTTGCGATTTCGGCGGCAGGGCTGTTATCCTTCATCATCAGAGAAAAACATGTAGAACATCCGTTGCTGCCCCTCTATATCTTTAAAAATAGAACCTTTACGTTGGCCAACTGTACTTGCCTGTTATCTTATCTGACACAGCAGCTGACAACATACCTATATCCGTTTTTTCTTGCTGATGTGATGATGATGTCAGCTTATCATTCCGGTTTGATTATGCTGACCGCGCCAGTTACCATGATGATTTTTTCACCAGTGGGCGGCGGCATATCTGACAAAAAAGGAACAAAATTTCCAGCTGTGCTAGGGCTTGCGCTGATTATAATGAGTTGTCTGGGAACGGCCTTTTTTCACCAGGGGCAAAGCATTTTTTACGTCGTCGTCATTCTGATTCTCATGGGTGCAGGAAACGGTCTCAGCGTTTCAGCCATCAACAGCGCGATTTTGGGCTCGGTGGATACGAGCATGTCTGGTGCAGCCTCAGGCACCTTAGCAACGATGCGCAACATCGGCAACACCATGGGAATTGCCATAGGCAGCGTCATGCTGACCATGAGGCAAGCACACTATGGGACTCTGGAGCTATCACATATCGGCGTATATCTCAAAGCACAGAGGGACATTTTTCTCTTCGGCGCATTGGCAGCGGCTTTGGCGATCTGTCTGATTTTGTTTATCCACGACAAAAAAGAAAAGCAGAAGGTCACCCTTGCTGCTTCACAATGCTAGCCAGCGCTTTATCCAAAAGGCGCTCGAACTGCAGTCTTTCTTCGGCATTCATACTCGAGAGTATTTTTTCTCCAGTATGGGTGCCGTTTTCTTTGATCTGAGATATCAAGGAATGTCCCTGTTCTGTAAGATTGATCAGGGTGCGGCGTCCATCCTCGGAAGATGGAACCATGGTGATAGTGGTCTTTTCACACAGGCGCTTGACGATGCCGCTGGCTGTCTGATGGGTGATACCCAGATGGTTGCTCAAATCGCGTATAGAGGAGCCTGGATGTTCACTGAGATAAATCAGAGCATCTGCCTGCTCAGCTGTCAAATTGATACTCTTTAAATTATTGTTTCTATTTGAGATGATGGTTTTTCCCAGCATCAGGATTTTTCTTGCTGCGAGGTATTCTGTGTTCATGTGGTCTCACCTTTCTTTATTAAATTCGATGTCTGGAAGAAGTTCAAAATAGAAGTCAGGGTATTTCTGGGCCAGGGCCTGAATGCAATCGTTCTGTACGACTTTAAAACGGGAAATTGAGATTTCGTCCCGCTCAAAGGTAATGTAGACGCTGATCCAGAGCTTGCGTCCGGTCCTGACGATGTCGTAATATAGTTTTTTGTAGCCATAGTTATAGAGAATTGGTTCTACAGTTTCTTTTATCTCATCGACGGTTTCTTCTTCCGGTGGAATCAGGAATAAGTCTCGCAGCCCGGTGACGACTGCTTTGATCGGCGCAGGAATCATGAAGAGGGAGAGGACGACTGTAATGATTTGATCCAAATAAGGAATGACCGGCGCGAACCATTGCGCTGTGATGACCACTGGTAAAAAGAAGGCCGACGTCATACCCATGGAGACAATGCTGTCAATTTGCCAGCCGCGCATTTCCATGGACACTAACGGAGAGTTGACCACCTTGTTTTTGTTCTTGAGATAGACGGAAACTAATACGCCCAGAATTGCCGCAAGCAATTCAAAATATGCCACAGTGCTGAAAGAGACGGATCTGCCGCCGTGGAGCATGATTTCGATATTGTTGATAATCAACCCGACCGTAACAGCAGTCATGGTGACACCCTTGACCACGACGAACATGGATTCAATCTGCAGATAGCCAAAAGGATGTTTTTCTGTAGACGGTTTATAGAGGAGCGGAATCAAAAATATAGACGGGAGCAGCATGATGAATTCTACTGCATCGTAAACCGCATCCAAAAGGACGGCCTGAGAACTTGTATAGATTGCCATGAGAAGTTCGATGATGACGAAGAATAGATTTCCGTACAAGGAAACCGTCATGGCAGATTTTTCCTTTTTCTGAGCTTTCTTGCTCACATGCATAATTTCACCTCACTAACGTTATTTCTATAATACGCTATTTTCAAGGCTTTGACAAGAAAGCAGAAGTAAACCCGCGGTTCAGTGTTTCTAAACAGAGATAAAAAATCAACTGATGGTTAACTTATTTAACCAAAGTCAACTATAGCCCCATTGTTATTTTCCCGCCGAGAGGCTACAATAACATCATACGGCAAGGGTCAAACCGCTTGAAGCCCTAGCCCTGTTTGTGAAACAAACAGCGGCAGGGCTCATGGGAGGATGCCTCAATATTTGATTGGATGGCATCTACCGCCGCTGCCGTGTGCAGGGCAGAATCATCAGGAGGTAAGGAAATGAAAGAAATTAATATTGCACGAACCATTATCGACAAACGAAAAGAGAAAGGAATCACCCAGGAAGATTTGGCAGAGTATATTGGCGTTTCAAAGGCCTCTGTATCAAAGTGGGAAACGGGTCAGAGCTATCCGGACATTACACTTTTACCCCAGTTAGCGGCTTTTTTTAACATCAGTATTGACGAGTTGATGAACTATTCCCCCCAACTGACAGGGGCGGATATAAAAAAACTGTATCACAGGCTGGCGAAGGACTTCAGCGAGAAGCCTTTTGAAGAGGTCTATGAGGAATATGAGGCGCTGATAAAGAAATACTACTCCTGTTTTCCTCTTCTGCTGCAGATGTGTACTTTGATGGTCAATCATTACATGCTGGCAGAGGGAAAAGCACGACAAGATGAGCTTCTGGAGCAAACCATAGAGCTTTGCCTGCGCATCAAACAGGAAAATGATGATACCAGTATGGCAACGCAGGCCAACCAACTCCATGGAATCTGCCTCTTGATGCTGAACAGACCTGCGGAGGCAGTGGATCTGCTGGAAACCGACGAGTGTTACTTTACAAGTTCTCACAGCGCTCTTTTGGCAAACGCTTATCTGGCACTAGGGAGAGCAGATAAAGCGGAAGCGGTTCTGCAGGGAGACATTTACAGCCATCTGATGACCATGATTAATGAGGTGCCCATGCTTTTGAGCATTAATATGGAGAAACCACAGAAAGCAGAAGAGATTATCGAGCGGATGTTTTCACTAACAGATTTGTTCAATATAGAAAAATTGAATTTTAACGCCGTCTTGATTCTCTGCCTGACAGCTGGCGAAACCTATACCGCTTTCGGACGTACGGATAAAGCGATGGAGTATCTGACAAGATATACAGATATTTGCTGTGATTTACAGCTTCCCATGCGAATTCGCGGTGACGACTTCTTTGACCATATCGACAGCACCCTGGATAAATTGGAGCTGGGAAGCGACGCGCCCAGAGAGGAGAGTTTGATTCGAAAAAGCATGCTCTGCGCGCTGACGCAGAACCCCGCCTTTGCAACGTTGGCGGAGCTGCCGGAATTTCAGAATTTGTTAAAGAGATTAGAGGAATATACAATTAAGGGGGAATAAAAATGAACTTACAGACAGAATACTTACCGTTTTTAATACCAGTGATTATCATCGAACTGGCACTGATGATTACGGCGCTGGTTCACGTGCTCAGACACGACCATTATAAGTTTGGCAACAGGCCAATCTGGATTATCGTCGTTATTTTGATTCAGATTATCGGACCTATCATATATTTTGTATTCGGAAGGAGCGATGAGGAATGAACGCATTAGAGATAGCGGGATTGCGCAAGCGTTTTGGTTCCCATGTAGTTCTGGATGATCTCACTATGGAGGTGCATGAGGGAGAAGTTTTTGGCTTCATCGGTCAAAATGGCGCGGGAAAAACGACGACGATGAAGGCAATCTTAGGATTGCTGCAGGTTGATGAAGGCGAAATGCAGGTCTTTGGAGAAAAAGTGCGATATGGCCAGACTGAGACCAATAAGATGGTCGGTTATCTGCCGGACGTACCAGCCTTCTACGGCTACATGCGTCCTGGCGAATACTTGAGGCTTTGCGGAGAAATTTGCGGGATGGATCAACGGGCAATCAAGCGGAAGAGCCTGGAACTTTTGGAGATGGTCGGTTTAACAGAGAGCGCTAAGAAAAAAATCGGCGGATTTTCGCGGGGTATGAAGCAGCGCCTGGGGTTGGCCCAGGCTTTGTTGGCGGAGCCCAGGCTTTTAATCTGTGACGAACCGACGAGCGCTTTGGACCCTGCGGGGAGAAAAGAAATTCTCGATATCATGAGGCAGGTAAAGGGGAAAACTACAGTAGTCTTTTCCACCCATGTTCTCTCTGACGTGGAGCGAATCTGTGATACGGTAGCAGTGCTGCACAAGGGGAAGATTGCACTGTCAGGTTCCTTACAGGAGATAAAAACTAAACACAGGGCGGACAGCCTGGAAGTTGAATTTGCTGAAAGCCAGGAGGCGCAAAGGCTGCAGGCTGAGATTGGCGGGCACATGCAGGCGGAAATAGATGGGTGCGTGCTGTCAGTGAAAACAGGTAATTTGCCAGAGACAGAATCTGAAATTCTTGGAATTCTATCGGCACAGAATTTGATGCCCGTCAGACTGGAAATTGCAGAGCCTACACTGGAGAACTTGTTTATGGAGGTGATAAAATGACGGGGTATGGGGCATTCGTGAAGAAAGAATTTGTGGAGTTTTACCGTTCCCATAAGCTGCTAATTATATTGGCGGTATTTCTATTGCTGGGAATGATGAATCCTCTCACGGCCAAGATCACGCCGCAGCTTCTGGAAAACTTTATGCCAGAGGGAATGGTAATCAACATTGAGGAACCTACGGCGTTGGACGCTTGGATGCAGTTCTATAAAAATGTGCCGCAGCTGGGTCTTGTGGTTTTGGTCATCTTGTTCAGTGGCATGATGAGTCAGGAATATTCCAAGGGGACTCTGATCAATGTGCTGACAAAAGGTCTCGCTCGCAGGTCTGTAGTGCTCTCTAAATTTACGGTGGCTCTGAGTATGTGGACCATGGCCTACACTGTTTGCGTGGCTGTATCCTGGGCATATACCGCTTACTTCTGGCAGGGAGAGGAACTGCGTCACCTTTTGGCGGCTGCCGCTATGGTGTGGATTTACGGAATTCTGCTTCTGGCTGCGGGGCTTTTTGGGAGTGTGCTGTGCAAAAACGCCTATGGAAATCTGCTGATTACGGGAGGCTTTGTTGGGGTACAGTTCCTATTAAATATCATACCGGATGCCGTGAAATACAATCCCATAGCGCTTGTGTCCAGAAATATGGAGCTGATTGAAAGCGGAGTGCAATTTGATGAGCTTCTTACCCCTGTGGGTATCACAGTCGGATTGATTGTCGCTTTTGTAACTGCTGCTTGCGTTGTGTTTAATAAAAAGACACTTTGAAACAATACTTGTTCTATGAATCAAAATCTCCAGAACCTCTTGCAGGTGCTGGAGATTTTTTGATGTGTACGTGTTCCGCGGATTTTTCTGAGCAAGATAAGTGCTAGACTGCGATAGCGTGCCTTAGGGTCAGAATGGTCTGCAGATGATTAGCTTATCGAGAAATGTCTGGCACATTTTTTCCGGACAGAGCGATTGCGGACTGTAACAGCCAGTTTCAAGGCCAGAGCAGTCCGCAGACGACCAGCTTACCGAGAAATGTCCGGCACATTTTTTCCGTACAGAGCAATTGCGGACTGTAACAGCCAGTTTCAAGGTCAGAATAGTCCGCAGATGATCAGCTTACCGAGAAATGTCCGGCACATTTTTTCCGGACAGAGCGATTGCGGACTGTAACAACCGGTTTCAAGGCCAGAGCAGTCCGCAGATGATCAGCTTATCGAGAAATGTCTGGCACATTTTTTCCGGACAGAGCAATTGCGGACTGTAACAGCCAGTTTCAAGGTCAGAATGGTCCGCAGACGACCAGCTTACCGAGAAATGTCCGGCACATTTTTTCCGGACAGAGCGATTGCGGACTGTAACAGCCGGTTTCAAGGCCAGAACAGTCCGCAGACGACCAGCTTACCGAGAAATGTCCGGCACATTTTTTCCGGACAGAGCAATTGCGGACTGTAACAGCCAGTTTCAAGGTCAGAATAGTCCGCAGATGATCAGCTTACCGAGAAATGTCCGGCACATTTTTTCCGGACAGAGCGATTGCGGACTGTAACAACCGGTTTCAAGGCCAGAGCAGTCCGCAGATGATCAGCTTATCGAGAAATGTCTGGCACATTTTTCCTGAATAGAGTTTGTGCGGACTGTGGAAACAAAACCTAGACGCACACCGCACAGATACTTCGAAATATGGTATAATGGTTCCACAATCCTACGGCGTTGCCGAGTTGTAGGAACCATTGAATCAAGTGCTGCGAATGAGTTTTTGGCGGAATGCACATGGTATAATGGTTCCACAATCCTACGGCGTTGCCGAGTTGTAGGAACCATTGAATCAAGTGCTGCGAATGAGTTTTTGGCGGAATGCACATGGTATAATGAACGCATCAATCTAACGACGTTGTCGAGAGGAAGCGTCCATTGAATCATGACGTTCAATTCTAATTTCAAAGGTATCGTCATGGTATAATGGTTCCACAATCCTACGGCGTTGCCGAGTTGTAGGAACCATTGAATCAAGTGCTGCGATTGTGTTTTTAGCGGAATGTACATGGTATATTAAGTTCACGGAGGAAAAGTGATGGAACTTTGGGATATTTATAATGAAGAAAGAATAAAAACTGGCAGATCGATAGTTCGGGGGATAGAAATGGAGCGAGGAGATTATCATCTGATTGTGCATATTGCAATCATCAACTCCAAGAGTCAGATGCTGGTGCAGCGGCGGCAGACAACAAAAAAAGGTTGGCCCGGAAAGTGGGACATTTCTGTTGGCGGCTGTGTGATAAAAGGAGAACGCAGCAAACAGGCGGCCCAAAGAGAGTTGCGTGAAGAATTAGGAATCAATTTATGTTTCGAAGAAAAACGTGCGGACTTTACCATTAATTTTGATGGCGGATTTGATGATATTTATGTAATCAAAGGGGATTATGATTTGGCAGAATTGTGCTTGCAAGAAAGCGAAGTTCTTGCAGTGAAGTGGATCGATGTTGATGAAATTATGAAAATGATTGACAAAGATGAGTTTGTTCCATATCCGAAGAGTTACATCCAGTTACTCTTCGACACCGTCATTCGGCCGGTGTACTTGTGAGGGATTCGCTGTCTGTGGGGAATACATGGAATACCTTTTATGCTAAAATTGTTTTAGTTGATGAAGGAGGATAAGTCATGGACCAGAAAAAAATTGGTGATTTTATAGCAGCATTGCGGAAAGAAGCAGGGATGACCCAGCAAGAATTGGGAAAAATCATTGGTGTTACCAATAAGACCATATCTCGTTGGGAAAACGGAAACTACTTGCCGGATATTGTATTGATGAAAGAATTATCTAATTTCTTTCAAATCAGTATCAATGAATTACTCAGCGGAGAGCGAATCAGTGATGAAGACTATCGAAAGAAAGCTGATGAAAATATCATCGTATCCATTGATCAAATGAAAAAAATTCGTAAAGGAAAAAGTATTAGTGATTTTTTTTGCGGGGCTGGGACTGGAATTTTGACATCTACATTGTACGCGCCAGATAATACTCGAAAACTGGTCGTCGGACTAATTGGGCTGATCATGATCGGCATCGGCTGGTATTTTCGATCAAGCTATCATAAAATCATCATATCCTGATTTATCAAGGAACACCCGTGGGTATAAGTCTTCTAAGAAATTTCTTGTGAAGGAATGAGTGACATGAAAAAAGAATTACGCTATTTTAATATCGGAAACTGTTTTGGGGGCAACCAGGACTGGTTTTGGGACCCCATGATGAAGCTGGGTGGGTGCGCCGCAGCGACTGCCTGTGATCTGTCCATCTATCTGGCCATGTACGAGAACAAAAAACATCTGTGTCCTTTTGATGTAGGGTTACTGGATAAGAAACAGTATATCGGTTTTTCAAAGATTATGAAACCCTATTTGCGACCGCGCAGAGAGGGCGTCAATCGGTTAGAGCTGTATATAGATGGTTTTGGACAATATCTGAAAGACAGGCAGGAATACGACATCAACTTGGTGGGTTTTGATGGAAATGCGTCCATAGAAGAGGCCAGGGCGACGATTAAAAGACAGTTGGACAGTGAGATGCCAATTCCTTACCTCTTGCTGAAACACAGGGACCCGCAGCTGAAAGACTTTGTCTGGCACTGGTTTCTGCTTGTGGGTTATGAAGCGTTCGAAGACACCTTTATGGTGAAAACGGCGACTTATGGAGAATACATGTGGATGGATTTCGAAAATCTGTGGAATACTGGATATATGGAAACGGGCGGTTTTATCAAAGTTTTATTAAAGTAAAGAACCACTTAATGGATAATTTACAGAAAGTTCAGCGATTTTAGTATGAAAAGCCAAAGGGTCAGAGTAAAAGCGCTGAGAAAGGTGGTCAGCATGACGGTGCTGCTGGTAAGAGTGCCGTCGTGCCCCATGTTTTTAGCCATGACGTAACAGCTGACGGTTGTCGGGGAACCGCACATGATCAAAGCGGCTGCCAATTTATCTTCGCGGAAACCCAGGGCCACGGCTGCAGGCACAAAGAGACAGACTAATCCAATCAGTTTGAGAAAAGTGCTGAGGCCGGCGATTCTGATACTTGAGAGGGCTTTTTTGATATCAAAAGATGCGCCCATGGCCATCAGCCCCAGAGGCGTGGCGATTCTGGCGACACTTTCTACGGTCTTATCGATGATGGGAGGAACCGGAATCTGCACCAGGGACCAAAGCAGGCCGAAAACGATTCCCATAATGATGGGATTTGTTGCGATTCCCTTTCCTGTTTTAAGAAGAAGCTTTTTATCGAGGGGTTCTCGCTCTGGCTTAAAGAAGGACAGGACGATGACTGCCATGATATTGTAAAGCGGGACGGAGCCGATAATCATCAGTGGTGTCATACCCGCATTGCCATAGATATTCTGAACCAGGGTGATTCCCAAAATTGCGGCACTGCTGCGGTAGGATACCTGGATAAACTCCCCCTGGACGGATTTGTCTTTTAATAAAAAAGAAATACCGGAGACGATAGCGATGCTGGCTGCCGTAGTCAGAAAACAATAGAGTACATATTTCGTGTCCCAAACTTGGTAGAAGTCTTCTTGATACAGATCCTTGAAGACCAATACCGGCAGGGCAATTTTGAAGACAAAAGTGTTCATTTTCTTAACAAAATTTTCATCAAAGATTTTGAATTTCATAAAGAGCATTCCGAGAATCATCAAAAGAAAGACAGGAATGGTAGCGTTGAGACAGAAAATCAGATTTTCTAACATGGGAACATCCTTTCATATATCAAGTAATCAAAGTACATTTTACTCTAATTGCAATGAATTGTAAATTGCTAACCAGCCGGTAACTGTCGCTGAATTTAAAAAATTTCCATTCATACTTTGTGCCTCCCTGAACACAATAAAGAGTGTGAGGAGGGATGAGAAATGGCTAAAAACAATCAGAAGAACAACCAGAAGAACAATCAGCAGAAAAACAACAACCAGAACAACCAGAACAATAATAATGAGAATAACCAGAACAACCAGCAGAAAAACAACAATAACAACAAGAGCGAGTATTAATTACAGGTAAAAGCAAAAAGAGTCGGGCTGATACCAGTCTTCTCGGTCAAGAGCGGTTTCATTCCGCTCTTTTTGTGTATAAAAGGCTAAAAAAATGGCTTTTCGATTTGCCATGGGAGCAGATTTATTGTATAATATTATGAAATGTGACTGCAAGCCAATTATACGACTAGTGCCATGCCGCGCACTTTGTTTGCGGGGCACTAAAGCATAAGGTCTGTCCAACGATTTCTTTCGGAAACCGGGACCAGAACCTTTAAGGAGGAAATGCGAAGAATGAATGCGATAGGCCAATTCGGCAGATTCATAACGGAATACCAGAGCCCTATACAAGTTGTCCTGATTCTCATCGTCCTTGCAGGAGCAATATACGCCGCAGTAAAGGCCGTAAAAAATGGAAGAGAAAAAAGGGACATCCTATCACAGATCAACGAAACGGTTACAGAAATTAATACAGCAGTAAACAACTTGAACGACAAGAAAGCAGATGTTATATACATAGATAACAGAGTACCAGGACAGGCTCCGTATCAATCCGATTCCGGAGCGCAAAAGGAGCATATTATAAAGGAAGCGCCACTGAGTGACGACGGCAGAAGAGAGACAGGGAAACCTTGCGAAAAGACGGAAGCCTTCACTGAGGAAGTTTGTCCGCAGCGGGAGACAGATCTGTCTGAGCAGGTTGAACAAACACAAGCAGAAACAGGACAGGCGCCTGTTGAGGAAGCCGAAGAGGAGACAAGTTGCGAGGAAGATGCATATATTCCCAAAAAATATTTTAGTCGTGACTGTGCTGTTTCTAAAAATGGCAAGACCTATACCATAGAAGAATTGAACGAGCAGATTAAAGAATAGAATTTGGGTAGGAGGCAGTTATGTATTGTAAAAATTGTGGAAAACCTTTAGAAGAGGGAGATAAATTTTGCAGCGGTTGTGGAACAAAGGTAGAAGAGACGGCATTTGCCCAGTCTAAACCAGTTTCAGAAGTGCACAAAGAAGCCGCTGAAGAAAAACCGAAGAAGAAAATTCACATAGAGGAATTTAACTGGGACTTGGACGGTTATCCGACAAGCCAAAACAAAAAGACGGAAGATATTGACTTTGATTGGGCTTCTGTATTGGAAGAAAAGCAGCGGAGAGCCTACGGACAAGCCGTGGCCAACAAAACCTCTGAAGAGATTACACCTTCTGAGGCTGAGAGAGAAGCCAAATCTCTGGAAGCAGAAATATTCGGGGATTTAGATAAACGAACTACCGATGACAAAACGAAAGTCTTTGGAGAGACAGAAAAGTCAGGACGCATCGACAAATTTTACACTTTTAATGAGAAAAATGAGGCGTTCCAAGCGCTTTTAGACGAAGAATACGAGCGCATCAAAAGTGGTGCGGAACCGCTGCCAGATGAAAAACTGGCCTTTGCCAGAAGAGACAGCGTATCAAAAGAGGCTGTTTTGGAGCGGATTTTAGAAAAGAGTGACGAGGCCTACTCTGCACAGAAAGAGGAAGAACCAACATCTAATCTGATTGGAGTCATGTGGGCACAGTCGCCAGAATGCGTCGTTACTGCGGAGGCAGCATCATTGGCAGGCCTGGACAAGAGAAAACCTGCAGAATCTGAAGCAATGTCAAAGGCAGTGTCTGACGCTGCTTGTCCCCCCAGTGAAGAGGAAACAAAAGTGCAGCCAGATCCAGGGCACAAGCTTACTTTTGACGACGTTTTTGGCCCTGACGACAGGGATCCTGATGAGAAGCCAAAGAAAAAAAGGAAAGGGCTGAAAATCATCGCGATGATTCTCTGCATTTTAGTCGTTGCGGAACTGGCTATGATCGGTATTCAGTATTTTGCACCGGACTCTGCCGCAGGCAAGATGATTGATCGGGGATATCAATATGTGCTGGATTTATTCGGCGGCGATGATGGCAAAGACAAAAAAACAGATAAGACTGATGCAGATCATGATATCTCTGATACAGAAGCCTTGATTGAAGCCAATAAAGACAAGAACAAAAACCTAGCTGAAATTGTAGAAGACGCGGATTTAATATTTTCAGATGACATAGACTATGGCTTTGAAGATTTTGGGAATTCCTATACCTTTGCTGATTCCCCTTGGTACACTGCCGAAGACGGCACGTCAGTAACTTATGGAAAAGAGATTATCGGAACGCTTATTCAATATTACTCGTCTTGGGTAGATATGGTCAATGGAAAGAACGACAAGGTGCTGAATACGATAGACCAAACTTCTGAATTCTATTCTAAGATAGAATCCATAAAACCAAAAGAGGATGTACAGTACGGCATTAACAAGCTTGCTATTGGCGAGATTCGTTCTGGCAGCGCAGGTTTTTATGTATTAGTAGACGTCACAAAGGCGTCGAGCGATCAAAAAAAAGATAGTATTGAACACCACATCGTATATTTGGGACCAGATAAAGAGACGATGAAAATCATTGAGATTAAAAAAATTTAGGAGGACGAATCATTGGAAAAAAAGAGCTCAAACGGGCAACGTAAGTTAAGCATAATCGTCATGTTTATCATCATAATAGTGGCATTGTTCCTATTATTGATAAACTTTATTACCGATTGGCTGTGGTTTAAGGAGATGGGGTACGTAAGCGTATTCTTCAAGCAGTTGTTTACTGAACTGAAGGTGGGCGTACCGATTTTCGTCATTCTGACAGTCGTAGTCAACGTTTATCTAAAGAGATTGAAAAAGAACTATTTTGCAAAAATTGCTTCAAACGAAGCAACAGACATGAAAAAGCTGAACTTCCAGACCAACATCATTTCACTGGTGTTCGGATTGGTGGCAGCGTTCTATGCGATATCAAATCTTTGGTTTGAAATCCTGCAGTATGCCAACAGTACAGATTTTAACGTCAAAGACCCGCTGTTTAACTTGGACATTTCTTTTTACATTTTTAAACTGGATTTCCTTAAACAGATGAACGAAATGCTGATTGGCGCAGTGTTGCTGATTATTCTGGTGACGGTTATCTACTATGCGATTCTGATGACGGTTCACACACCGAATGTGTTTGAAGAAGAGGCACAACCGTTCAACAACGACGACGAGAGATATACAGGCAGCAACAATCCGTTTGAAGGAATGGGCGGAAACAATCCGTTCGGCAAAGCCTTTGAAGCTTTTGGCAAGAAGGTGCAGAGAGAACCAAAACCGCGGAAGCAGATTGACGACAGCAACTTTAAGCAACTGATGCACATCGCTTCCGGACAGTTATCCTTCCTGGGCGTGGTCTTTTTCGTGATGATCGCTCTGAATTTCTTCTTGAAGCAGTTCGACCTGCTCCACGCACATACAGGCGCAGTTTATGGAGCGGGTTTCACAGATGTCAACGTAACGTTGTGGGTTTACAGAGCACTTGTCGTTTTGGCACTTTTCGGCGCAGTTACTGTAGTGCATCATATCAGAAAAAAACAGTTTAAGAAAATTTTCACCGTTCCGGTGATTATGATCGTCGTAGGTGTAGTCGGTATTGGAGCCAGTTATCTGGTGCAGAACTTCATCGTATCACCGGACGAAATCAACAAAGAAGATAAGTATCTGGAGAGAAATATTGAATACACTCAGTACGCTTATGAACTGGACGATGTTTCTGTCAAATCCTTTGCAGCAGACAACCAGCTGACCAGCGAGGACATCAATGCCAATTCTGAAACCGTTAGAAACATCAGAATTAACGATTATCAGCCGGTTAACACTTTCTACAATCAGACGCAGAGTATCAGACAGTATTACAAATTCAACGACGTCGATGTAGACCGTTACATGGTCAACGGGAAATACACACAGACATACATGGCCATGAGAGAAATCGATGAAGAAAAGATCAATGACACTTGGCTCAACAGACATCTGAAATACACCCATGGTTACGGCGTAACCTTGTCCCGCGTTGACGCTGTGACGGCCAGTGGCCAGCCAGACGTTTTGATCAAGAATATACCGCCTGAATCCAAGATCGATGAGATTCAGATTGAAAGACCCGAAATTTACTTTGGTGAGTTATCCAACGACTATATCATGGTAAACACCAGCGAAGACGAATTCGACTATCCTTCCGGTGACTCCAACGCATATACACAGTACGAAGGAAATGCTGGAATCAAGATGAACTTCCTCAACAGAGTGATGTTTGCCATCAGAGAACGCAGTTTGAAGATTCTGGTATCCTCTAATATCAAGAGTGATTCCAAGATCATCATCAACAGAAACATCATGCAGAGAGTCAACAAGATCATGCCTTATCTGAGCTACGAAGATGATCCGTATTCCGTAGTGGCAGACGGCAAACTCTATTGGATGCTGGACGCTTATACCACCAGTTCTTACTATCCTTACTCGGAGCCTTATGACGGCAAGGTAGGCGGCACCAACTATATCAGAAACTCTGTAAAAGTCGTGGTTGACGCATATAACGGAGACGTAAGCTTCTACGTGGTAGATGAAAACGATCCGATGGCGAAAACCTATCAGAAGATTTATCCGCAGCTGTTCAAGTCCGTGGATAAGATGCCAGAAAGTCTGAAAGCACATATCAGATATCCGAACACGCTGTTCGAGATTCAGGCCGGCGTTTACAGCCGTTACCATATGGAAGACGTAAAGGTATTCTATCAGAACGAGGACGTTTGGGATATCGCCAACGAAATCTATGGAACAGAGCAGAAGAAGATGGACCCTAACTACTACATCGTTAAGCTGCCGGGTGAAAAGAGTGCTGAGTTCATCAACTCCATCCCGTATACACCGAAATCAAAGCAGAATATGACAGCCTTGATGGTGGCGCGAAACGACGGGGAGAATTACGGCCAACTGGTCGTATACCGATTCCCTAAGAGCAAAACCGTTTACGGACCGATGCAGATAGAAGCCCAGATCAATCAGAATACAGAGATTTCCGGAGACTTTACACTGTGGAGTTCCAGAGGATCTTCTTACAAGAGAGGAAACCTCTTTGTCATCCCGATTGAATCGTCACTGCTTTACGTTGAGCCGGTGTATCTGGAAGCGTCTAATTCCGCAATTCCGGAAGTCAAGAGAGTTATCGTAGCCTATGACGATAAGATCGCTTACGAGCCGACCCTTGGTGAGGCACTGGAATCACTCTTCGGAGAAGATGCCAACGGCGGCAGCACCACCAGCACTGGCGGCGGTGATAAATCTAGCGGCACGACCAGCAAATCCGATTGGATCAAGAGAGCTTCTGAAGCTTATGAAAATGCACAGAATGCATTGAAGAGCGGAGATTGGGCAAAATATGGCGAGTATATGGAAGCACTGGAAAATGCCCTTAATAAATTAAGCTAGAATTGAATATGTTTTAATAAATTGGGACATTCAGATTGAATGTCCCAAAAACAATATATAATGAAATGAAAAGGAGGACGAATATGCTGGACTATGATTTAGACAAGATGCTGTTCAGAATACCCGCAGATAAACATTCTGCAAAGGAGATTACAGAAATTTTAGAGGATCATCCAGAAGTCCAATTCGTTTCCCTGGTTGGAATCGATATCGGCGGTCACGATACCGACGAGAAGATTCCGGTGAAATTATTCTTAGAAGATATAGACAAAGTGCTGACAAACGGTGTTCAGACAGACGGCTCCAGCGTTGCCCTGCCATTGATTGCAGAGTTAAACAATGCGAAGGTTGATATCATTCCTGACCTGGGTGTGCATTGGTATGTAGACTATAACTTCCGGAACAGGGGATACAAGACGGGACTTCCCATCGGGACGCTGCGAATTCCTTCCTTCCTCGTCCACAATGAAGATTTTGAAGTGGGATCCAGAGTCATTCTCAGAGATGCTCTCCGCCATTTTAAAGGAGAGCTGATGAAGGAACTGAAAGCACATCCTTATGTGTTTCAGTACATCAAAGGCATCGATCGTGCAGAAGACATTGAAGAATTGATTATCACCAGCGCCACGGAGCTGGAATTCTGGGTGAAGACACCGGATGATAAGGGCGATAGAGAGCAGCTCTTTACTGCGCAGGTTCTGAAAGAACAATATTGGAAGAGAACCTACGGAGAAGTGAGAACTGCTCTGGAAGAGACGCTGATGTTCCTCGACAAATATGGTTTCCAGGTGGAGATGGGGCACAAAGAAGTAGGCGGCGTCAAAGCCAGAATGGGAAACAGCGGTCACTATGATCACGTAATGGAGCAGTTGGAAATCGACTGGAAATATGCTGATGCCATTCAGGCGGCGGACAACGAGAATCAGGTGAAGTACGTGGTGAGGGATATTTTCACCAGACATGGCCTCGATGTCACTTTTATGGCAAAACCTTTTGAAGGCGTTGCTGGAAGCGGGGAACATACACATCTAAGCTTGGCGGCAAAGCTGAAGACCGGAAAAGTAGTCAGCCTGTTCGCGCCGGAAGACTTCAATAAGGAGTTCATGAATCCGTTGGGATACGGGGCATTGATGGGTATTCTCAAAAACTACGAGGTGATCAATCCTTTTGTCAGTTCCACCAATGATGCATTTAACAGACTGAAGCCAGGTTATGAGGCGCCAGTCTGCATCGTCACTTCCTTGGGAAGAGCGGTTGACGAGCCTTCGAGAAACAGGACGGTATTAGTCGGTTTGATCAGAGATGCAAAGAATCCGATGTCTACCAGATTTGAACTGCGTGCGCCAAATCCGAAGAGCAACACTTATCTGGTTATCGCAGCATCTTATCTTGCGATACTGGACGGTATCAAAGCGGTACTGGAAGCGGGCAAAAGACCGTCTGATCTGGAGCAGTCATTGTCTAAGAAGTACGGAGAAGAAGACTTCTACCTGGAGAAGGACAGAGAGTACAGAAGTGAGGATGACGTCTTTGAAGATTTTACAGAGGAAGAGAGAAATAAACTCTTCGGACAGGCGCCGAGCACCGTATGGCAGAATCTGACCGCCTTTGACAGATATCCGGAAAAACTGGCTATTTTTAAGGAAGGGGATGTGATGCGCGATATTGTTTTAGAATCCTACAGAGAACAGATATTATCTCAGTGGAGGACAGAACTGCACGACCGCATTATCCCGCAGACTATGGACTTTATCAGAGGCTGCAAGAAAGTACATAGCGATAATGATTTCTCAGACTATGATATTAAGAACTGGTTGGAGATTGACAAGATCCGACATCAGATCGCGAAGGATACCATCACAGAGAAGTGCCTGCTGACCAGGGCAAAAGATGCCCTTGACAATGGGGAATACGACGAGGCATCTGATCTGCAGTTGGAAATCCAGAAAAAAATCAATGAATTGGCGGCTCTATATACCAGATATAAAAAGAATCTATTATAAACAGAGGAGTTAAAAAATGTTAGACATTAAACGAATCAGAGAAGACTTTGAAGGCGTGAAGGAACGCGTTGAGTTCAGAGGAAAAGGCGATTTCGGCATAGATCATGTGAAAAAATATGACGAAGAGAGAAGAGCGCTTCTGGCAGATGTAGAAGCAATGAAGAACAGACAGAATACTGTATCGAGAGAAATCCCCAAGATGAAAAAAGAGGGGCAGGACACCACTGCGATCATGGCTGAAATGAAGGAGCTGTCCAGCAAGATCAAAGAGATGGACGGCAGGCTTTCTGAGATAGAAGAGAATTTGAAGATTGCTCTTCTAAACGTCCCAAATACACCATATAAGGATGTACAGTACGGCGAGGACGACAGCGCTAACGTAGAAATGAGAAAATTTGAAGAGCCTACTGCCTTTGATTTTGAACCAAAGGCTCACTGGGACATCGGTGAAGACCTGGATATTTTGGACTTTGAGAGAGCTGCGAAGATTTCCGGCACCAGATTTACTGTATACAAAGGTCTGGGGGCAAGACTGGAAAGAGCAGTCATTTCCTTTATGCTGGACCTGCACACCATCGATCAGGATTACACAGAAATCCTTCCTCCGTTCATGGTCAACAGAGCAGCAATGACAGGCACAGGCCAGCTTCCGAAGTTTGAAGAAGACATGTTCTACGTACCACAGAAGGATTTCTTCTTAATTCCGACGGCAGAAGTACCGGTGACCAATCTCCGTGGAAACGAAATCATGGAGGAGGCAGAGCTGCCGGTTTACTATACCGCTTACACCCCTTGCTTCAGGGCAGAGGCGGGATCTGCCGGCAGAGATACGAGAGGTCTGATCAGACAGCATCAGTTTAACAAGGTAGAATTGGTCAAATTTGTAAAGCCGGAGACTTCTTACGACGAACTGGAAAAACTCACTGCTGACGCAGAAGAAGTCCTGAAGATTTTGAACATCCCGTACAGAGTCGTAAGGCTCAGTTCCGGAGACCTGGGGTTCTCCTCGGCGATGACCTACGACATCGAAGTGTGGATGCCGAGTTACGGCAGATATGTGGAGATTTCTTCCTGCAGTAATTTCGAAGACTTCCAGGCCAGAAGAGCCAACATCAGATTTAGAAGAGGGAAAGAAAAGCCTGAGTTTGTTCATACTCTGAATGGTTCCGGACTGGCAGTGGGCAGAACAGTTGCCGCCATTTTGGAGAATTATCAGCAGGCTGACGGCAGCGTAGTGATACCAGAAGCTTTAAGAAAATATATGGGAGTTGACAAGATTACGAAGTAATCTTGGAATCAAAGAGACATGTTTAAATTACCAAACTATATTGAACCGGATTTTACCGAAGAAAAATTTGTTAATGCGCCAGACGTCGTTCTGGCACCGGCGCCTGTGGACAAAGCGGCGCCAGCAGGGTTTCACGCCACCTCCATCTATCCGGAATATTTTAAAATCGGAGGCAGATGGCTGCTGGCAGAGGACAGCCGTATGGACTGCGTACCCGTCTATGAAGCGGGGAAAATCTTTGTCCGGGAATTCCGTAATGTGAAAAAAGGCGACCGGGTCGTCCTGGGGCGGAGCGAAAACTGCGAAGAAGGGATTTACGTCCACGCAGACTGTTTTGAAAAGGAAGTCCGCGGTCAGGCGGGTGCCTTTGCCTTCCGGCAGAGCCGCAGTCGGGAAACCGGGTTCAGCTACGACTATAAACAGTTAATCCAGCTGCTCAAATACGAGAGAGAAAACGACGGCTATATCCTCTGGGTTCTGGGGCCGGCCTGTTCCTTCGACGCCCAGGCCAGAGAATGCTTTGCCAGTCTGGTGGAGAACGGTTATGTCAGCGCACTGCTGGCAGGAAATGCCCTTGCTACGCATGATTTAGAGGGCGGGTATCTGGGCACGGCTCTGGGTATGGATATCCGCACCCAGGAGTCCTACCCTAACGGCCACTACAACCATTTGGACGCCATCAACAGAATCAACACTTATGGATCGATTCCGGCCTTTATCGAAGGGGAAAACATCAAAGACGGTATTATCCGCGCTTGTGTAGAGAACGATGTGCCTTTTGTTCTTAACGGTTCTATCCGTGACGACGGGCCTCTGCCAGAGGTCTATGAACATACTTACGATGGCCAGGATACGATTCGTTCCCATGTGAGGAAGGCCACGACTGTGATCGGTATGGCGACGGTTCTTCATACCATTGCAACAGGCAATATGACGCCGACTTACAGGGTACTGGCTGACGGTACCATCAGACCGATTTATTTTTACATGGTCGATACATCGGAGTTTGCCGCCAATAAATTGGGTGACAGAGGAAGTCTGTCGGCAAAGGGTATTGTGACCAATGTACAAGACTTTATGATGAACGTTTGCAAAGGACTTGGATTATAATCCAAGTCCTTTGCTGAAAGGGATAGCTTTTATGATTACAGCACTAGGAAAAGCAATCAATAAAATATTCAACAGACTGACGATTACGGTAGCCTTGATTTTGGTACAGCTAGGCTGGTTTGCCGTTCTTCTTTTTAAATTAGCCGATTACGCCAGTTGGATTTCTGTGCTTTTTACCGTTTTGGCAGCACTGATGGCCTTGTTCGTCATTTGGCGAGACGATAATCCTGCCTATAAGATGGGCTGGATTCTTCTAATCTGTCTGATGCCTATTTTGGGCTCGGCAATGTACGTCTTCTTCGGCAACAAGCGTCCGGCAAAGTCCCTGAAGTGGAGAATTGATCCCCAGGATGCCCTGCATAGGGATGATTTGAAACAGGAAGAAGATCTGGGAGAAATCATGAACACCAGACTGCTAGACACGGTTAATTACATAGCACAGAAGGGACCCTATCCCGCCTGGACGGATACCAAGAGCAAATACTATGCCGTAGGGGATGACGTCTATCCGGACATTTTGACAGACCTTAAAAAAGCCGAGCATTTTATCTTCATGGAATACTTCATCATCGCTGATGGGAAAATGTGGGATGGTATTTTTCAGGTTTTAAAGGAAAAAGCGGCAGCTGGAGTGGATGTGCGCATCACCTTTGACGATGTGGGCAGCATCAATAAGACCCCGAAACGATTTCTCAGCAGCCTGATGTCAAAGGGCATCAAGGTGCTGCCTTTTAACCCGCTGACTCCGATTGCTTCTTTGATTTATAACAATCGGGATCATAGAAAGATTTTGGTCGTAGATGGTTATATCGCTTACTCCGGCGGCTTTAATATCGCCGACGAATATATTAACGAGGTCGTTCGATTTGGACATTGGAAGGATACAGGCATACGATTAGAGGGACATGCTGTCTGGAATTTCACGGTCATGTTTCTCAACATGTGGAATGCCTTTCGCAAGACGGAAGAGAACTACGACAAGTTCAGGCCACATGTCAACCATCCTGAAGAGTTCGGCAGTGACGGAATTATTCAGCCTTACTCCGATTCGCCGCTGGACGATGAGAACATGGGCGAAAATGTTTATCTGGAAATTCTCAGTCAGGCTGAGGATTATGTCTATATTTTCACCCCCTATCTGATTATCGACAATGAGATGCAGACAGCCCTCTCTTTGGCGGCAAAAAGAGGTGTAGACGTGCGGATCGTCACGCCGGCGATTCCTGACAAGAAGATGGTATTTCGCCTGACCCGGTCGTATTACAGACCGCTGATTAAAGCAGGTGTCAGGATATATGAATATACGCCGGGTTTTATCCATGCCAAGAGTTATCTCAGTGACGACAAAATCGGTGTGGTCGGCACCATCAATATGGACTATCGCAGCCTCTTTCTGCACTTCGAATGCGGAACTCTGATGATCGGCTGTGAAGCTCTTTATGACCTGAAACGAGATTGTGAGGATACTTTCTCGCAATCAAAAGAAATCCATCACGAAGACTGCAGACGAGGATTCTTTGGATTACTTTTCGACGGCGTATTGCGGGTTCTGAGTCCGTTATTATAATATTGGGGGAATTATGAACAAAGTAGATAAATTTTATGAGGTGAAAAACCTGCTGCAGTGTCCTATCTGCGGTAAAAAAATCAGATTTCATGCGGGCGGGCTGGTCTGCAAGAAGGAGCACCGCTTTGATATCTCTGCCAAAGGCTATGTCAATTTCCTACAGAGCAGCAAACCGCTGAAGGGCTATGATCGGGACTTCTTTGAAAGCCGTCATCGCTTTTTTCGGGGCTGCTATTACGATCATATTTCTGACGCTGTTATTTCTGCGGCGCTGGGCCACAGCCCTCTGGAAGTGGTGATGGATGCTGGCTGCGGCGAAGGATTTTATGCTGCCCGATTGTGCGGTCAGACGGATGCCCAGATTCTCGCTTTCGACATCGCCACAGAAGCGATCAAAGTGGCGGCGAGAAATCCTGCGCCTGTCAAATGGCTGGCCTCGGATATCACCAATATTCCGGTAAAGGACGGTATGGTCGATTGCATTCTCGATGTGTTCACCCCCGCTAACTATGGGGAATTTATCAGAGTGCTCAATGAGGATGGTATTGTCATCAAAGTGGTCCCGGGAGAACATCATCTGCAAGAGCTGCGGGAAGCTGCAAAGAACCAGATTAGAAATCGAGAGTATTCCAACGACGATGTCCTGGAGTATTTTGCCGATCATTTTGAGGTGGTCAGTTCTGAACTGGCATCAAAGACGATGCTCATTGAGGGTGACGCTCTGGCAGATTTGATTCGGATGACGCCTCTGCTCTTTGATGTGGACAAGACTGCCGTGGACACGAGCAGAATCCGAGAAATCACCGTGGAAGGCCAGGTACTGGTGGGACGGAAGAAGTAATGGAAATGGACTGATTGCTGATTGTATAAAAAGAATCGAGGACAGGCACTCCTCTCAGGATGCCTTTTCTCGATTCTTTTTGTTAACTGCCCTTCAATGACCTGATTCGTCAAAATACTGGCAGGCGAAGTCATGGAATTGCTTCATGGCTGGCGTAAAGACCAGGTTTTTGTGCCACACCAGTCCTAAAATTCTTTTCTTCTTCGGACTTGTAAGGGCGAGGGCGGTTACCTGATCTGAATCCACATTTTCTGCTGAGGTTTTCGTGGTGATGGAGACACCATAATTTTCTATGACCATCTGGTCGCGCAGGGTATAGTCACACTCCATGATGCTGTCAGGAACAAAACCTGCATCCTCATAAATCTCAGAGATAAATTGCTGCAGATTCGTGCTTTTGCTCAGGTTGATGAAAGACTCGTTTCGGCATTCCCGAAGATCGATTTCTTTTTTGTCTGCCAGGGGATGAGATTTGTTGACGAGAAGTACCATGTCATCCTCGTAGAGAACTTTGCTCGTCAGATTTCTGTCGCTCAGTCCGTTGAGGGCGCCGAGATACATGTCAACATTTCCATTCAGCAGGGCTTTGATGTGATTACTGCCCTCCATGGAGTAGCGGTCCATCTTGACTGAGGGGTGTGATTCGCTGAAAGCACGCAGCAGGTCTTTCCAGATGTAGGGGCTTAAAATTCCCAAAGCCAGATGGCGATCATCCTGTCCTTTCATGACGGCCAGCGTCCGCTGCCCATTTTCTAAAGCTGTAAATATCTGCTCCACATAAGTCAGATAGGCATGCCCGTAAGGGGATAACCTGATGTTGCGGCCTTGCCTGGTAAACAGTGGTACGCCTACTTCATTTTCTAATTTTTTAATTGTCGAACTGAGAGAGGGCTGGGAAATATGTAAGGCAGCTGCCGTCTTGGAGACATGTTCTGTCCGCGCTAACATCAAAAAATACTTCAGCTGTAGCAATTCCATAAAAACCTCCAAAATGATAGACTTGCGTTTATGTATATATAATTTATTATATCTTGGACTGAATAAAAAAACAATGATATCTTTAGTGTAGTAAACTATTATCGTAAGAAAGGAAGAAACCATGAAGAAAAGATCCATTCGCATCGGTGTAGATGTGGGCGGCACCAATACAGACATCTGCGCCATTGATGAAAAAAGCGGGGAACTGATGGTGTATAAACTGCCGTCCTCGCTTTATGACCAGTCAAATGCTGTGGTTGCAGGCATCAAAGTCGTTGCAGAGGAGCATGGGTTTGACGGCAGCGAAGTCAGCCGCTTCATGCACGGGACGACGGTTGCCACCAATGCCATCCTGGAGGGAAGAGGGGCGAAAACCGCATTGATGACGACAGGAGGATTTCGAGACCTGTTGGAAATCGGCAGGCAGAAACGACCCGACCTCTATGACCTGCAGGCAGATAAAGTCAAGACGCTGATCAATCGCAGCCTTCGCTTTGAAATCGAAGAGCGAATGGACTACAAGGGTCAGATTGTCAGGCCAATTGATCTGTGCGCAGTCAGGAAATTGATAGAGAGGGTCAAGGACAGCGGTGCAGAATCTGTGGCCGTGATGCTCCTCAACGCGTATCTGAACCCGGAAAACGAAAGGCTGCTCAGGGAGGAAATCGAAAAGGCGCTGCCAGAGGTATTCCTGACAATTTCCAGCGATCTGTCAAAACAGTTCCGCGAGTACGAGCGGCTCTGCGGTACGGTACTCAACTCTTTCGTCGGACCGGAAGTAAAAAAGTACATGAACAACCTGAAGGCGACTTTGGAGAGAATCGGCATTCACAACGCGTATATCAACCACTCCAACGGGGGACTGATGTCCATCGCGGAATCCATGCAGTTTCCGATTAAGACGGCACTGTCGGGACCGGCAGCCGGTGTGGTGGGCGCGCAGTATATTACAGAACTTATAGGTGAAAAGGATCTGATCACCATCGACATCGGCGGCACGAGTACAGATATCAGCCTGGTTGCCGGCGGCAGATTTGAGGCTTCAGACGAAAAGACCATCAGCGGTTATCCGGTGAGGATTCCCTCTATCGACATTTCTACCATCGGTGCCGGTGGCGGCAGTATCGGATGGATTGACAGCGGAAAGATCTTGAAGGTAGGTCCGCAGAGCGCGGGCGCTAATCCTGGTCCTGCCTGTTACGATTTAGGCGGCAGTGAAGCCACTATTACGGACGCCAGGGTTCTGCTGGGGCATCTGAACGGGGAGAGCCTGCTGGCGGGCAGGCTTCCTATCAAAAAAGAAAATTCACAGGTAGCGGTGCAGAGACTAGCCGACGTGATTGACATGGATCTTTTGGAGACGGCAAAGGGCATAATTGCTGTGAGCAACTCCAATATCGTCAAGGAAATCAAGAATGTCACCGTGGCAAAGGGCTACAATCCGAGCGATTTCTGCCTGGTAGCCTTTGGCGGCTCCGGCCCGCTCCATGCAGCAGAGCTGATGGAAGAGATGATGATTCAAAAAGCCCTGATTCCGAAAACACCGGGACTTTTGGCCGCCTATGGCCTTTTGACGGAAAACATGCGCCGTGATTTTGTGCAGACCAAAGTCACAGACTTGCACGAAGACAGTTTTGCTGTATTAAAAAGAGAATTCCGCATTTTGGAAACAGAAGCGGCGGCCTGGTTTGATAGTGAAAAAATCCCAGAAAAAAAACGCGCACTGGAATATTTTCTCGATATGAGATATAAAGGGCAGAACCACGAGATTCGTGTGCCTTTGGACATGAAAGAAACCAAAGACAGCAGGGCGATTGCAGATGCCTTTATCGAGGCGTATGAGAGACTTTATTCTTTCAGCACTGACGACATGATGCAGATTGTCAACTTCGGCTTGTCTGCCGTGGGGGATATCGTCTTTCCAGTGATTACAGAGGAGGAATTTGCCGGACCAGATGGGTCAGATGCCATCATTGGCAGCCGCTGGATTTACCAGGGAGACGGCGTTTTTGCCGACTACACCCTTTACGACCGGGAGCGCTTGCGCAATGGAAACGTGGTCAAGGGACCGGCAGTTGTGGAACAGATGGACAGTACGACCTTGATTCTGGCGGGGCAGAAGGCGACAGTGGACCAGTATCTGAACATGGTCATCGAGAGGGAGGCGTAGAGGATGAAAGCAATCAATTCAATTACCCTGGAGGTTATCGCCAACAGCATGACGTCTATCGCAGAGCAGATGGGGGTCATTCTCTCTAAGACAGGGTACAGCACCAATATTAAGGAGCGGAAGGATCTCTCCGTAGCGATTTTCAGCCCTAACGGCAAGCTGCTGTCTCTGGCCCAGCACATCCCCCTTCACTTCAGCTCTCTTTCCGGAGCAGTGGAGGTGCTGACAGAAAAATATGACCCGGCAGATGTTCACGAGGGCGATATCTTCATCGCCAACGATCCCTACACGGGAGGAGGTTCTCACTTGCCGGATATCGTATTGCTGCGGCCGGTGTTCTATGAAAAGAAACTGATCGCCTATATGGTCAACACAGGTCATCACGCTGATAAGTCCAGGAAGGGAACCACTATTTACGACGAAGGCATGCGGATTCCGGTTGTCAAGCTCTATGACCGGGGTGAATTGGTGAAGGATGTCTCCGATTTGATCATGCTCAACTTCCAGATGAAGTACGAACGCCAGGGTGATCTCAACGCGCAGGTCATCACCAATCAGTACGGGGCGGATAAGTTGGTGGAGCTGGTTGAAAAAATCGGCTTGGACACTTATAAAGCGTTCTGTGAGAAATGGCTGGACTATGGCAGACGCAAAGCAAAGGCAGCTGTCGCCTCTCTGCCGGACGGTACATACGAGTTTGCAGATTATATGGACGACGACGGTGCAGGAAACCGAGATCTGCTGATCAAAACCAAACTGATTATCGAGGGAGAAGAAATCACCTTTGACTTCCGGGGCACCTGCCCTCAGGTCAGCGGACCCTATAACTGTGTTCCCTGCGCCTTGAAAGCTACGGTCTATTACTCCCTGATGTCAATTCTGGATAAGACCATTCCGGCCAACTCCGGCTTTTTTGACAGCATCCACATCGTTGCAGAGCCGGGCAGCCTGGTCTGGGCAGAGGAACCAGCGCCTGTAGCGGATCGAGAAACAACTTCCCAGAGAATTGCTGACGTCATCTTTGGCGCCTTTGCTCAAATGGACCCTAAAATGGTCACCGCAGCCGGAAATGGAGCGATGTCCTTCTTCTCCTTTGCGGGAAGTGACGCCAGGCTCGGGCGGCCGTATATCTACGTGGAGACGATCGGTGGTGGCTCTGGAGCCAGATATAACAAAGACGGACTGGATGCCGTCCATGTCCATATGACCAACACTTCCAATCTGCCCGTAGAGGCCTTGGAAATGGAATATCCTCTGATGGTAGAAAAGTACGCCCTCCACGAAAACAGCGGCGGCGCCGGAAAATACAGGGGAGGTATGGGCATTGTCAGGACGATACGAATTCTTGCTGATAGTGAGGATACCATGTTAGTGGCGGCAGCCACAGAAAGATCTCGCAGAGCCCCTTGGGGCCTTTGCGGCGGCAAGGAAGGCGGCACTTCCAGTCTGCGCATTTACAGAGGCGGTCAAATAATATCAGACAACCCGAAACCGAGAAATGTACGGCTACAGACAGATGACATTGTAGAGATGATGACAGCCGGCGCCGGCGGCTATGGGTCTGCGTCAGAAAGAAATCATGAAGTTGTGAAAAGGGAATTCAATGAGGGCATTATCGATAAGAAATGGATTGCGGATGCTGGAATTGATGTTGAAATTTAAGACGGCATGCCGTCAATGAGGTAAAAATATGGAAACAAATACGAGAAAACTAGTCAGCCTGCCTATGGCATTACTGACCCTGGTCATTGTAGCGGGCATCATGTCTGTGGGACTGGCGGTACTGAAGCTTAATACAATGGTAACCTTTATCCTGGCTTTAGTGGCGGTGTGTATTGTCGCTATCTGCCTGGGCATGAAATTGGAACGACTTCAGGAAGTCATCCTGAATGGATTTCGTAAATTTGCGCTGACAGGGATGATTCTCATTTCTGTAGGCATGGTTGTGGGAACCTGGATTATTTCAGGCATCGTCCCTTCGATTATTTATTATGGACTGCAGATTTTTACGCCGTCCTCTTTCTTAGCGGTGGGATTTTTGATCTGCTGCATCATATCATTTTTTACAGGCTCCTCCTATGCATCCCTTGGCACCATGGGCGTAGCCTTTATGGCAATCGGCTACGGGATGGAAATTAATCCTGGACTGGTGGCTGGCATGGCGGTGTCTGGTGCTGTCTTTGGTGATAAAATGTCGCCATTTTCTGATACGACGAACATGGCGCCAGCGGCTTCAGGTACTGATATCTTTGCTCATATCAAATCCATGTTTTACACCGTGATTCCTTCTTTTATTATCACGACAGCCCTGTACTTCATTATGGGTCTGAAGTTTAACGCGGCATCGGAAGAGTCTCTGCAGAGCATCAAAGCCATCGTGGCGGCTCTGGACGAAAGTTTCACCATTTCGCCGCTGCTGCTGATCGTGCCGGTGCTTACCATCGTCCTGGTGGCAAAGAAAATTCCTGCGATGATTGCCCTGATCATCGGCGCGCTGGCAGGCATCGTTGCAGCGCTGATCGCACAGCCGCAGTTCAGCTTTAATGAAGTGGTGACGGCCATGTCTGTGGGATTTACTGGAGAGTTTGAAGAGGAAGCCCTTGCCTCGCTGTTGAACAGGGGCGGTATTTCGGCTATGATGTCCACTATCGTCTACTGCATCTTTGCTCTGGAACTGGGAGAGTTGATGTATGAAATGGGTGTTCTCACAGTCATATTGGATAAGGTGAAAGACAAAATCCTGAAGCCGTGTAATCTGATTATCGCTACGCTGATTTCTTGCCTTGCGACGGTCATGCTGACCACATCACAGTACATGGCTATCCTGCTGCCGGGAGAGGTGTTCCGTTCCTCCTATGAGAAGGCTGATATGGCACCATACGTACTCTCGAGGACCTTAGAGGACGGCGGTACCATCTTCTCTTTCCTGGTACCCTGGTCCGCTGCGGCCATTTACAGTTCCGGCGTACTAGGTGTTTCGACGCTGCAGTATCTTCCATATGCATTTCTGCCACTGTTATGTCCTGTCTTTGCCATTCTCTGTGCAGTCACAGGTATCGGGGTCTTTGACAGCAAAGGGAAGAGTCTGCGGGGGAAGACGACGAAGAAAGCGGCATAAATAAAATAGGCTTCAAAGGGGCATCCGAGATCCATATTTTAGAGAGTTCCTTGGAATAGCAGAGAGCCGGTAAGGGATATGCCGGCTCTTTAAATTGCACTGAAATTATCTTTTGTTGTGTGGTTATTCTCATAGACCTGAAAAGTAAATTGATGTAAAATGAAAATGTAATAATTTTACATTAATTGAAAAAGGAGGAATAACACATATGGAAACTATAGGCAACAAGAGTGGACTTCTGACGACAACACCAGAAGCGAGGGCGTCTCTGCGCAGAGAGTATAAAGACAGTGTCTTCCGGCTGTTGTTTAATAACAAGGAAAATGTAATCAATCTGTACAATGCGATTGCGGGTAAAGAATACACCGCGGAAACCCAGGTGAACTTTACGACCATAGAGGACGCTGTGTTCAAAACAGAAAAGAATGATATCGCTTTTCTGCTTGAAAATACTTTTGTCGTATTGCTTGAGCATCAATCTTCGCCTAATAAAAATATGACGACCAGAGATTTGATCTATTATTCGACGATTCTGCAGAGGATGTATGGGATGAAAGCTTTCTTGAAAGAGAAATGCGTCAAAATTCCCCGCCCCGAGTTCCTCGTTCTATATAACGGCGTGAGGGAGATGCCTGATTACCAAGAGATGAAACTATCTGATAATTTTTATGACCATGAGGAAGAAACTGGTTTACAACTGACCGTAAAAGTGTACAATATTAATAACGGAAGGAATCCTGAGGTGATGAAACGATGCAGGACTTTACAGGAGTATAGTCAGTTTGTCGGTATTGTACGAGAGTATGCGGAAACGCAAAAACTTAGTGACAGCGTTATGGTCGAAATCCTGCAGAAGTGCAGAGCAGAAAATATACTGAAGGAGTTCCTGGAAAAATACGGAACGGAGGTCATCGGGATGTTGTTCGAAGTGTTGACAGAGGAGGAAGCCCGGGAATTGTCCAGACAGGACGGGTTTGAGAGTGGGTATGAAGACGGTCTTGCAGAAGGAAGGGCAGAAGGTAAAGAAGAGGGCAGGAAAGAGGGCAGAGAAGAAGGTAAAGAAGAAGGCCAATATAGGAAAGCTTTGGATACGGCGAGAAAAATGAAAGCAAAGGGATTTGAACTGGTGGAAATCGCCGAACTTACCGATTTGCCGTTAGATGAGATTGAAAGTCTGTAATGCTTCCAAGTGATATGGAAGAGAAACAAGGTGGTGATAAAATGTGTAGGAACGAGAAAAGGCGTAATGATGTATGGCTCCATGCAAAGCCAGTATAATGAGCGACACTTGCATGGAGTAGATTGGAGTCGCTAAAATGAGCTTGCTGGCTTTGCTGCTTGAAAGAAATAATCAAGGAGGAAGCCAACATGAAATATACAAATGCAACCCTGATTCTTCCGGATGAACTGGTAGCGGAACTGCAGAAATACATACAGGGAGGATATCTCTATGTTCCGGCAAAAGAAGAAAAGCGTAAATCTTGGGGAGAGTTATCTGGCTATCGTAAGGAACTGGATCAGCGAAATGAGGCTATCCAGATGGAGTATCGCAGCGGGGCTGCGATAGAGGCGTTGGCTGAACATTACTGTCTATCCGTTTATGCCATCAGGAAAATCATATATCAAAAATAGGAGAACACCTGCACAATGAACTTAAGCTCGGAATGTGCAGGTGTTTTTTGCTTTTCTGGGGCAGGAGCTGCGTGTGCCGGTTATGCAGAAACAGATTAGCTGCGTCATTTTGGAAGAAATCAACCGGTTTCCATATAGTATACAGAACAGGTCTGCCTTATTTTGTATATTGAGAGGCGGGTATTCTCCATGTATGATAGAAGATAGAAAGGAGGGGATTTGATGATTGTATATATGGGATGTGCCTGTGCAGATATTACTCCAGAAGAGCAGGCAGAGATGATCGGGTTTGCCAAACCTGACAATTTATCGAAGGGAATACTGCATCCTTTGGAGGCACAGGTTATGGTTCTGAAATCTACAGAGGAGACCTGCTGTCTTGTAACCATTGACAGCCTTGGCTTCACTACGGAGCTTTCGGACTTGCTGCGGCAGAAGATCGGGGAGACTTTGCGGACATCACCAGAGAAAGTGATGCTCTGCTTTTCCCATACGCACTCGGCTCCAAATGCCGGTACGGATGACAGGATTTATTATCAGTTTGCCCGTGATAGGATACTGAACGCAGTTTCTGAGGCAGTTTCCGCAATGAATCCAATTGAAGCTGCATGGGGACTCGGGCTGAGCCAAATTGGAGTCAATCGCCGTGGCGATACCGCTTCAGTAGACAACCGTATTGGTATTTTGAAAGTGGCTGACAGCTATTCGGGCACATTGAAGCTGTTGTTGCTGCGAGTTACAGCGCATGCTAACGTACTTTCCAGTGACAATGATTTCATCTCAGCAGATTACTTTGGTGTGACAAGAACATTATTAAAAGAGAAATACGGCTGTGAGGTCATGATGACGCAGGGAGCAGCAGGAGATATCAGACCAAAATATCAGCAGGACAATGCCGAGTTCTTGGAAATACATGCATGGGAAGAACCGCATAAGAAATATGCAGAGAATGAGAAAGAGAAATACTTTGACCAGAGCAAGGCGGCACTCAGCAAAATGGCAGATGCCATATGTAGTGCAGTGGATAGTATCATCGATGAGATGATACCACAGCCAATTACCAGACTTGCTATGTTTTCGATGCACCGCAGTTTTGCAGCAGATGTGCCCTCACTGAAACGAGCAGCTGAGATTGCGCAGGAGGCTGCACAGATGGCGGGCATAGATGGAACCGGCTGGCTGGAGGAAGTAAAGCGTCTGCATAGATTGCATATAAAGGAACAGCTTGCCGACATTGAAGTACAATATTTCTGTATAAATGACGGATGTCTATGCGGCGTGGCAAATGAGGCCATGTGCAGGATCGCTTTGGACGTGATGGAACAAGCGGGGAACCCTCTGCTGTTGTTTGGCGGCTATACCAATGGCTGCAGTAGTTACCTGCCTACTGCGGCAGAATACGACAAAGGCGGATACGAAGTGCTTTGGTCGAACCTGGTCTACTATGCCTATCACAGCAGAGTCATGCCGCTGAACAGGGATACTGCAGACCGACTAGCCGCAGATATCGTGCAAGGCTGGAAACTGTTTTTAGACAAAGAGGAGAAGGGAAAATGAAAATATATCCGCGAACAGGGGATTTACAAACTATTTATTTAAAAGATGTGATCACAAATCCCAATATTATAGTGGGCGACTATACCATGTACAATGATTTCAGGGATGATCCGACGCTGTTTGAGCAGAACAACGTGCTCTACCACTACCCGATCAATGACGATAAACTGATCATCGGTAAGTTTTGCTCCATCGCCTGTGGGGCAAAGTTTCTCTTTAACAGCGCCAATCACAGGATGAATTCCCTATCGACTTATCCTTTCCCACTCTTCTTTGAAGAGTGGGGGCTGGATCGACAAGATGTTGCGGACTCTTGGGATAACAAAGGGGATATCATCATCGGGAATGACGTTTGGATCGGTTATGAGGCGGTTATCATGGCTGGCGTTACCATCGGCGACGGTGCCATTGTCGGTACGCGGGCAGTGGTGACAAAAGATGTCCCGCCTTACACGATTGTCGGCGGGGTACCGGCCAGACCGATAAAGAAGAGGTTTTCAGAGGAAACCATCGAAAAACTGCTGGAATTGCAGTGGTGGGACTGGCCGCCAGAAAAGCTGGCCGAAAATATTGATTTGATACAGAAAGGGTGCATTGAACAGATGAGATAAAGTGAATTTTTTTCATTGACTTCCCCATACAACAATGATACTGTAAAAGAAAATGGAGAAGGAATTATATGGTAAAAAATGAACAATTTAACAAAAAAACAGAGAGGCGTGGTCGTATCTCCTTGACTAATGATATTATTTTCTTTCTCGTCTATGGTGCCGGTTCGAAGGAATCGAATAAGGCATTGCTTTCTTTGCTTAACGTAGTCTTAGAAAGAGAAGACCCTATCGCGGAGGTCAAAATAGTCAATACCGTACATAAGGGGTTTCATCCAGGCGACAAAGAGACGGTAATGGATGTTAAGGCACGGTCGAAGAACGGAGAACAATTTAACGTAGAGATGCAGACCTCTGTACAGATGTTCTTTGGAGAGCGGACGCTGGTCTATGGGGCGAGAATGGTGAACTCCTCGTTGGCAAAAGGCGAAGATTATGATACAATGAAAAAAAGTATAGTCATCTCCTTTATTGACGGTGTCATGTTTAAGGATCTGTCTAGTTTCCACACGAAGTTTGAATTGAGAGAAAACCTTGAAGGGCTGTTACTGACGGATAGACTGGAGATTCATTTCCTTGAACTGGGCAAGATAGACGACAGCAAAGATCCAGATGAGATGGAGCCATTAGAGCGGTTTTGCGCATATCTCAAATTTGCAGGGGACCACAGGAGAACTGACTATGTAGAGAAGCTGTTAGATACAGGAGAGGAGGCCGTCCTAATGTCAGATCAGGTATTCAGAGAGATAACAGAAGATGAAAGTCTTCAGGATTTGTTATGGCGCAGGGAAATTGCAGAGCACGATTTAGCCACCAAGGTAATGCTTGCGGAAAAAGACGGAGAGCGGCTTGGCATCGAGAAAGGCATTGCCGTCTTTGTACAGGATTATGTAGAAGAGGGAAGAACGCCGGAAGCAATTATTGAAAAACTTGTGCTGCGGTTCGGGCTGCAAGAAAACGAAGCACGGCAGTATTATGAAAAGTACAGCGACTGCTAGTTCGGCTCCCCGGCAGTGAGGCGTCGTGAAGGAGGCTTATACGCTGGCGCAGCGAAAGAATGATATAAATAGCTAACGAAAAAATCAGAGTAGAAATAGAATTCTCTACTCTGATTTTTATTTCGTGCTGTTTGTATGACTGATGATTTACTTCCTCATTTCCAAAGCATACTCTTCATATTCTTGATTGACCTTTTTTTCTGGAGCCTTCGTCACCAGGCTGACAATGATGTTGACTGCCAGAGCGACCAGAAATGCTGGCAGCAGCTCATAGATTCCGAAAGCACCGCCCAGAGGTTTGATTGCATACTTCCAGACAAAGATCATCATTGCGCCGACTACCATGCCGGCGATGGCTCCTTGCTTGTTTGAACGTCTCCAGAAGAGGGCGCAGAGCATCACCGGTCCGAAGGTAGCACCAAAGCCTGCCCAGGCAAAAGAGACGATTTCGAAGACTGAACTATCGGGATTGGATGCGAAGAGGACGGCGATGACAGAAATTACGATGACTGTGCACCTTGCCGCCAGCATGGATTTCTTTTCACTCATGTTGATCTTGAGAAAATCCCGGAAGATGTTCTGCGAGACACTAGACGAGGCAGCTAGAAGCTGGGAGTCAGAGGTTGACATGGTAGCCGCCAGAATGCCTGCCAGGATGACACCTGCCACTAGGGCGGCCAAGGCACCGTGCTGACTGATCAGTCCTGCAATTCTTACTATGATCGTCTCTGAATTTGAACCATCGAGATATTCTATAGTACCAGCTTTTGTCATCCCGTAACCCACAATACCGATGGTAATTGCCACTGCCAGAGAAATTAGAACCCATATGGTGGCAATTCTTCTGGACAACTTCAGCTTTTCCTTGTCCTCAATGGCCATAAAGCGGAGCAGGATATGCGGCATACCGAAGTAACCGAGACCCCAGGCAAGCATGGAACATTTTGATAGAAGTCCGTAAGGGGAAGCGCTGCCAGACGCCGGATCATAGGTCTGACTCAGATTGAGATATCCCGGCAGCGCGCTGGCGTTATCCACGACCATGTTCCAGCCCCCAGCGGCATTGATTCCGAAACCCAGTACCACGATCAGAGCAACTGACATGACGATACTCTGAATCAGATCGGTGGTGCTGGCTGCGAGAAAACCGCCTAACGTCGTATAACCCACGATGACGATGGCGCTGATGACCATGGCCCAGAAGTAATCGACACCAAAGAGACTGCCAAAGAGTTTTCCACAGGCAGCAAAGCCGGATGCTGTATAAGGGATAAAGAACAGGATGATGATGACGGCTGCGATGGCGTTGAGGACATTTTTTTCGTCGTGATAACGCTTTGAGAAAAAATCCGGAATGGTAATCGCATCGATATGATGGGAATAAGTACGAATCCGTTTGGCGACGATGAGCCAGTTGATATAGGTTCCCAGAGCCAGTCCGATGGCGGTCCAGGCAGCGTCAGCGATTCCCGTAAGGTAAGCGACGCCGGGCAGTCCCATCAAAAGCCAGCTGCTCATATCTGAGGCTTCGGCACTCATGGCAGTGACAAAGGGACCCAGTCTTCTGCCGCCGAGATAGAAATCACCGACGTTGTTGTTCTTTTTTGAAAAATAGACGCCTACGCCAAGAACGAATAGCAGGTAGACGATAATTGCAATCATAATGCAAACTTGTGATGTATCCATAATGAACGATCTCCTTTCAATCAGAGTCCATTGTAACACAAATAGAATTAGACTGAAATACAGAATAAAGTCTAAACTATTATTGAATAACATAAAAATAAGCATTGCAATTTCAATGCTTATTAATTAGACTATTATTTATACTAAAATTATTATTTTTTTAACCCGACGTAGATATGGATTTCGGCATCACCGTCCATGCAGTCATCTTGGTACTCTTCAAAGTCGCTGATGAAAGCGCGGGGCAGGTCCATGGACCATATTTCCATCCAACAGTTTGCAACGGCGGTGTGCATGTCGCCCTTGACGACGAACTTGGCGTAACTGCCGGCTGGAATGGTTTTGACTACGGTCTCTTTTGGTGTAGTTTCAGATTCGGCGGCTTCACAGGCAACCATGATGGTATACGACAAACTCCGACCAGCCATAGGCTGGGGAGTTTCAGCATAAATTCTGTCTTGCAGCTCGCTTTGCTTGCTGGACAGAATGTCATAATCATCCATTGCTCCGCCAGCATAGTCTGTGTAGATACCGAGGGCTTTGTCACTGGTCTTGTTCTCTATTTGCGCATAAACACCTTCCCCATAAAACTTTTCCCAAAGTCCGCCGATGACGGCGCCCATTTCGGGAGATTGATTATTAGTTCTGGCGGCGAGACCGACGACTCTTTTTTCTTCTAAATTGACAATTTCGTAATTCATTTGTTTCTCCTATCTTTCTTTTGATAGGTTTATCTTAACAACTAGAACATGACATCAGTGTGTCATCAATTCTTGTTTTTTGAACTTATTTCTGCTGCCAGTTCTGCGAGTTCTTTTCGCAGGTTTTTTGGCTCTGCCAGTTCTGCCTGAGTGCCAAAGCTGAGAATCCAACTGAAGAGACTGTATTTATCAAAGGCTTGATAGGTGACTAGCAGTTTCCCGTCAGGCTGCTCCTTCATCGCATCGATGCCGAATTCTTCAATAATGCGCCATTTCATTGTCGGCTCAAACAGAATCTTTGCTTCAAAGGAAGAAGGAAAAACTGTTTCACTGGAAAGGTCGGGCGTTGGCACCGGTTTTGGATTAAAGAAAGTTTCTTCTTTCGTCAAGTTCATCATCCGGCCCAGCTTGAACAGCCTGAAATTTTGTTTTTCCAGGCAGAATCCCCAGACATACCAGGAAGACCAGTGAAACACCAGAAAGTAGGGTTCAATTTGGCGTTTACTCCCTCCCTTGGGAGAGTAATAATCAAATTTCATCAGACAGGATTGTTCAATGGCATTTTGGATCAATTCGATCTTTGGCGCGAGGGAGGATTTCTGCTGTGAAGACAGATCGATCAAAATGTGATCGTTGTTCGTCAGGATTTCAGAGCTGCCAGCGGAGAGCTTTTCCATCAGCTGCTGATAGCGATTTGTGCCGCTGACACTGTCCAGGCTGCGAAGGCCGGCCAAAATAGACTTCATATCTCCTGAAGTCAGGAGGGTCCGCTCCATGCGATAACCTTCTATGATAGAAATACCGCCGTCTCTTCCCTGTTGTGTGACCAGAGGGATGCCAGCCATGCATAAATCTTCGATGTCACGGTTTATCGTACGCCGGGATACTTCGAATTTTTCAGCTAGATAAGGTGCCGTCACTTTTTCTTGCTGCAGCAAAATAGATAGGATTCCGATGAGGCGGTCGATTTTCATAAACAGATTCTCCTTTTTTCAATAGATATGAACTTATTATAAATGAAAAGTTATGTTTATGGCGTGATTATTTTCATGTTTTTTGAAAATACCATCAAAATCGGATGGAAAGCATAATCACCGCTGCGGCAAAATCAACCAGTTGTGGCAATTTCCATAATCATATATAATTGCAGTAACAGAGAGGAGTCACCCATGAGTAGAATTCAGTTTCAAACCATTTATGCTGCAGAGACAGCCAATCCGTATATGACAGATGCCACATACCGCAGTGTTTTGCCCTCACTGGAGCTGGCTCCGTATATCCGCTGCTTCTGGGGTTCGGAGGAGGACTTTGATCCCGGCAGTTCAGCCATTTACGGAAATACTTTGATTGTACCGGATACCTGTTTTGATTTGATGCTCGTGAAAGACAATGAGAAAGGCTCCTATCGAATGATTTTTGTGGGTATGAGCAGTGCTTATAGTATCGATCAATGGAGAGAAGATGAAAGAAAGATGTCTCTCTTTGCTATTCGTTTTCCTTTTTGGGCTATGCATCTGATTGGAAATTTTCACTTCAAAGATACCATAAATCAAATTATGCCAGCGGAGGAATTTTTTCCTGCAATAAGTCAACTCTGCGAGCAAATTTTTGATCAACCAGCTTTTATAGGAAGAGTCCGCCTCGCTGAACAATACATAGAGAAGATGATTGACGACAGGAAACTGAATGCGCCTTTTCTCAATGGCATAGAGCTGATGCTGAAACAGAAGGGAAACGTCACTCTGGAAGATCTTTCAAGGTATTCGGGTTACAGCCACCGGCAGACCCAGAGGATTTTTCGTGAAGTGACGGGCGCTTCGCCAAAACAAATGGCGGACTTGGTACGCTATCAGTCTCTATGGCAGGAGATGCTGCGATCGGGCGGCCTGAACTATCAGGACCTGGTGCACAAGTATGGTTATACAGACCAATCTCATATGATTAGCGTCTTTAAAAAGTATCATTCCATGACACCACGGGAAGCTCTGAAGTCAATTTTGAAATAGACTGCGAAAAAGATGTCGCCTTTTTCCTATTCTCTATTTTGAAAAGATGTTATTATTAAAAAAACAAATAGGAGGAGATAAGATGCAATTTGGATGCTTATTATCTGTAAAAGATATCAATAAGGCGAGAGCCTTTTATGAAGAATTATTTGATATCAAAGTCGATGCCGACTTTGGGATCAATATAGGTTTTGACTGCGGTCTTGCCTTGCAGCAGGACTTCAGCTGGCTTACGGGAATTCCGGATGAAGAGATCAAGGACAAAGAGAACAGCTTTGAGGTCTATTTTGAATTAAAAGATTTTGACGGGTTCGTGGATAAACTGAAAAATAGGAAAGACGTGCACCTGCTTCACGACGTGAAAGAGCACGGCTGGGGACAGCGGGTCATTCGTTTCTATGATTTGGATAACCATCTCATAGAGGTCGGCGAAAGCATGAAATCTGTTGTGGAGAAATTCCTGGATCAAGGCATGTCCATGGAAGAAGTGGCAAAGAGAATCGATGGAACAGTCAAAGATGTAGAATACATGCTGCAAGGAGCAGAATAGCAGGAAGCAGAATAGGATATTTGAGGGCGAAGCCATCCAGGGGCTTCGCCTTAGCTTGCTTTCATCCAATCTGATATGTACGCCTGCTTATCTAAAAGTATAATTTTCAGAAAAATATAATATCCTTTCACAAGTTTCTCCCCGCTGTGGGCTCATCTATAATTATATTATAAGCTACAAAGCTTAGGCGCCATATCATTGATCAAACAGCATGCTATACTGAGGAGGAAAATATGAAAATTTATGGATTTGACCACGTAGGAATTACGGTTAGAAATTTAGAAGAATCAGCAGCATTCTATCAGGATATTATGGGATTTGAAATCATTAATCCTCCATATCCCATGGAAGAGGAAGAAGATGAAAACGATGGACTGGCTATGATTGGACAAACAGGTGTGCACCATAGAACTTGTCTATTAAAAGTGGCAGAGGGATATAACTTGGAACTGATGGAGTTTGGTGCACCGACATCACCAATTGACAGACCCATGCCAATGAATACTATCGGTACACATCATATTTCATACCAGGTTGACAATATTGATGAATGGATTGAGAAATTGACGGAAAGAGGGGTGCAATTTAATTATAGAAAATTGCCATACGAAACAGAGAAGGGCACGGTATATTGGGTACTATTTAAAGACCCCAACGGAGTTACTGTAGAGTTGATGCAACAACCATAGGCGTTGCATTATTACTGAGAGAGAGGATGAAAAATGAGTAAGCAATTAGACAGTAATCATCAGCCGTTAAAAGAGAATATCGGTTTATGGGAGTATATATCTTACGGCTTTGGTGATTTCGGTTGTTCTATCGTGTATTACCTTGTATTATCTATTTCAACTTATTATTACACCAACGTGGTCGGCCTTTCAGCAGCTTTGGTGGGATCGATTATTTTGATTTCCAGTTGTTTGGACGGTATCACTGATGTCATTATCGGATTAATCGTCGATCGCACCCATTCAAGATTCGGCAAAGCTAGGGCATGGGTATTATGGATGATTGTTCCGTTTGGCGTCAGCCTGGTATTATGCTATTTGGTACCTGAAAACGCGACTACTACGATGAAGGCAATTTACGTGTTTATCACATATAACTTGGCAGTAACTTTTGTATATACTGCAATCAATCTGCCTTATGGAACGTTGAGCACATTGATGACCCGTGATCGTGAGCAACGTGGAATAATCAATGTATTCCGTATGACCTTTAGTGCAGTCGGTGGTTGGGCGGCTGTTTCAGCAGCGTTGCCGATGGTAAATGTCTTTGGTGGAGATCATGCTGCCTGGGTAAAGACCATGAGCATCATGGCTATTGTCGGAATGATTTTTATGCTGCTTACATTCTTGGGAACAAAAGAAAGAGTTCATGAGGATGCAGAATCTAAAGGTGAGAGAGTTCCGCTGAAAATTGCTCTAAAGTCTATGTTGATCAACAAATACTGGTTGTTAGTTACCGCTATGTGTTTCATGTTTGCAGCGTATAATACCATTAACGGTCAATATAGAACGTATTACTGTCAATATATTATGGGAGACAGTCTAATCATGTCTACACTCAATGGTGCAGAATTTATTGCACAGGGAATTACTGCTGTAGCATGCGCATGGCTGATTAAAAAGTGGGGAAAATCAGATATCGTACTTTTTGGCTCTTTGATAGCATGCCTGGCGCAGGTTCTGATTTTGATGAGTCCTACTAGTATCCCAATTGTTACGGTAGCAGCATTTTTAAGAGGTTTGGGCTCTGGAACGTTCTATGCGCTGATGTTTACTATGGTGGCAGACGTTATTGAATATGGCCACTGGAGGACGGGAGTACGTGCAGAAGGTCTGTTATTCAGTGCAAACACCATAGGACAGAAAATCGGTGCGGGGGTTGCAAGTGCTGCATTTGGCAGCATTATGACTGCTGTAGGGTATGACGGATTACAGGCAGTACAGACACAAGCAGCAAATAGTGCTATTTCTAACATCTATATTTGGACACCGGTATTATGGTGGGGACTCATGGCACTTCTGTGTGTTGTCAACCGAAAAATTGATAAAGAATACGGAAACATTATGGATGAGCTGCATCAGGGAAGATTCAGCGCCAAAGCAAAGCTTCAGTGCGCCGTAGAGAAAGTGAAAGAGAAAGCTAGCTAGTAGAATTACTTATAACAGTAGTTTAGGCTATCGTGTGGGTGGCGAGTCCTAAAAAATGGTTATAGCCAACTGTGGAGGTAGAAAACATTTTCTACCTCCATTTTTGTGCGTGCAATTAATAAACGACAGCAAGATCCGTTTCTCAAAATTGATAAAAAAGCATTATCTGGAAGATACCCACTTTATCATCTTGCTGCTGATAAAAACTTTCTGAAGCCAATGCTCAAATCGCTGCCTCTGCTCAGCAGAGTAATCCGGCTTTCCTTTTTTGCTACCCTCCACAGATATAATGCAACCTTAAAATTAGAGCACCTCAAACCAAAATAACGGTTTGAGGTGCTCTTTTTCTATCTTTTTTATAATTTAAGGCTTTAAAACTACTTTGATCAGACCTTCTTCAGCGACAACTTTGGGATTGTGCAGTTTATCAAACCACTTCTGTCCCTCTTCCAAAGGTGCCACCACACTCAGACAATCGTCTAAGGACACCTTGCCCGATGACACCAGTTCCAGCCCGATTTCATATTCTGTTGCAGTGCCATAACGACCTTGTATTTTAATTTCATTGGAGACAATCGTCTGCAGTGGCAGTTCTACCTTTTGCGATACATTGCCGACTTGTACTAACGTACCACCTTTTTTCAGAGAATTTAGCGCATTTGTGATGGTGGCGGATACGCCAACAGCTTCCAATGCGAAATCAGCTCCTAGACCATCTGTAATCTCTTTTATTTTTGCAGGAACATCTTCCCCTCCGTCTATGATATAATCTGCGCCGTTATTTTCGGCTAATTGCAGTTTATTTTGATCCAGATCTACCATGATTACTTTGCGGCATCCAGTGGTTTTCAACACTTTTAGCATCATCAGCCCGATGATTCCCGCTCCGAAAACGATACCCGTATCATTGAGCCCGATGTTCAGCGCACCGACAGCGTGACAGGCAATGCTCAGCGGTTCAATCAGTGCAGCTGTTTCAAAACTGATTCCATCTGGCATTTTATAGACGATGTAATCAGGGACGCATAGGTATTCGCACATAGCACCGTCTAAATGTACGGTATCAGTGTGTACGCCATAACAGGAACCGTTATCACAGACGTTTAGCATACCACGCTTGCAATAGTAACAGTCTCTGCAGTATTTTACAGAGTTGAATACGACGCTGTCTCCAGGTTTGAACTTCGTTACATCGCTCCCCACCTTTGTAACTATGCCAGAGGCCTCATGGCCAATGACTACAGGTGGTTTACGCCTGCCTGAGGTGCCGTCATAACCGTGTACATCACTGCCACAGATTGAGACCGCTTTGATATTGATTTGGACTTCTCCTGCCGTAGGTTGAGGGGCAGGGACTTCTTTCATTGCAAATTTGCCGATGTCTTCTAATACTAATGCTTTCATTGTATTCTCCTTTTCTACTATTATGAGGGCTATGCTTTTTCCCAGATACTGCGAGTATTGGCGACGGCCTGCTTGATGCCGTCAAGACCCATGTTGCTGCATTCTTCAATACAGAACCATTTGTCCCAATTCATCTCCTTTAAGTAACGGAAGCATTCTTCATTTCTTGTAACACCAGTGCCGATCAAAACTGGCTCTAGCTTTCCATGGTGTTTCATATCAGTCACATGGATGGTTTCCACTTTCGGCAGGACTTGTTTGAGGATGGTAAGCGGGTTTTCTCCATAAGCCTCGATGTTGCCCGTATCAAAGTTGATACCGATACTAGTATCCCAGATGCGGTCTACGATTTCTAAAAAAATTTCCGGGGGGAAACAAAAATCAAAGTAATCCCAGGCTCCCGGCTTTGAGTGATCCTCAAAGAGCATTTGAATGCCTAATTTGTCCGCCAGATCGGCGCTGCGGCGCATGCCATCAACCGCCCAGTTGATGCCATCTTTTATACTGGTTTCGGGATGGGCTTGGCCAGCTGTGACGCGCAGGTATTTGATGCCCAGCTGTGAACAAAGAGCCAGATCCGACTTAAAATATAATAATTCCCGTTCTCTCTGCAGACGGTCAGGGTGGGTGAAGTCAGGGTAAGTGGTAGCCATGACAATTGGTACCTGATACTTCTCTTGGAGTCTCTGCACGCTTTTGATGAAGGTGGCAGTATGATATTTCAAAAACATCATACTAAAATCAATTCCATCCAGGTTGCACAGCTTTGCGGCTGCGAACCATTCTTCTAAACTCATTTTTCCCGTATTGATATCATTAAACAATGAAACGGGCAGACAACTGACTTTCATGGTGTATTCCCTCCTATTTGGCAACGTATGCGATTCTTAAATCGTCTTCTGGTGTAGTAATGCTTTCAAAACAGTCCCAAACTCCGATATCATGGCTGATCAGAACCTTATTCATATCTCCTTGGGCTAATCTCAGAATATCCTGCATGGTGATCAGAACGTTCTTTACACTGCCACAGTTATAACCGTTTGGCATGGATACACCGTCATGGCGGCCTCCGAGAATATTATCCTTTACATATGCGGTATCTCCGGTAAAGGTGTATTTTCCATCCTTAGTGTTCACGGTAATCAGGCTGCCTGCCCAGCTGTGACCGTTTGGCGCTACTGTGATGTCGATGCCTGGGAATAAATCCTCCACGCTGCCGTCAAGAAGTACCAGTCTGTCTTCGCCCAGAGCATTGATGCATTCTTTGATATCACATATATCTACTGAAACTTTTAGCGTATTGTATTCTTTTGGCATGGACAGTGTTTCAATCCACCCAAACAATTCATCTTTCTGCACATAGATTTTCGCATTAGGGAAACACTCCAAGCAGTCGGCATGATCCCAGTGCAGGTGAGTCAGTAGGATGCCACTGACATCTTCTGGATTAAAGCCGGCTTTTTTGAGCACCTTTGTCGGATGCTGGTATTTGATGTGATTCTGTGCTCTGGATTCACGTCCAGCTACTTCATGCTGCGGATCATACCCGCAGTCCACCAAAAGAATGCCGGAAGGACCCTCAATTACGCCGATGACGTATTCCACAGCAGTAGTTCCGGTCATTTCATAATAACCTGAGTAGACCATAGCGTTGGAGAATGCTGGTCCATAGGCATATTCAACTAATGTGATGGCATAGGTTTGATTACTCTTCATATTATTTCCTTTCTTTAACTAAGATGTTACCATTTGGTCTGCTCTGTCCTGTCGATAATATCAAGCTGACACCGTTTGTTCATATCGACAAAGTAAGCCGAATAACTGGCTGTCCTGACAAGGAGATCACGATAGTTTTCTGGTGTTTTCATAGCCTTTCTCAGAATTTGGCTGGAGATGACATTAAACTGTATTTCAGCTAATCCTGATTTGCTGGAGGCCATGACAAAGCCTACGAATTTATCCAGGTCTTCTTCCGTGACAAGCATTTGCGGAGAAAGACGTTGATTCAGACAATTTCCCAAAGCATTTCTTGCCTGAGGCAGTTTTCCGTTGGATCGGATGACCGCTGACGGTCCTTTGCGATCCCTACCGTGTTCTGGTGAGCTGGTATCTGACAAAGGCATATATTTTTTTCTGCCCCCAGGCAGAGCGCCTACATTGAGTCCGAGCCCTGTTGGACTTGTAGCGACAATGGAGGAGCAGACATACTTTCCGCCCTGCTCTGGGATTAGATCTCTGCGTGTATTTACATATTCGATGGCATCACACCAAGCATCCATAATGAAAGCGGCATTGCTGTCTGCATAGTCGTCATCATTTCCGTATTTTGGTACCTGGTTGATGTCGTACTGCCGCAACTCTTCGTAGCCTTCCCAGTCCTTCTGCAAGGCATCTAGCAGGGTTTCCCAGCCACATTTTTTCTCTTTGAAAATCAGAGTGTCCACAGACGTTATTGCATCAGCGGCCTGTCCGATTCCGGCAAACCAGACGCCATAGGTAGTGTACCAACAGCCGCCCTCGCAGATGTCAAGGCCTTTTTCAATAGGCCCTTCCAACAAAGCAGAGCTATAAGGACTGTAGGAAAACTTTGCCTGGGCATCCATTTGGGTTTTGACAGATTTGCAAGCATATTCCATCCAGTAAGCAAGCTGTTTTTCATAAGCCTTTTTGAATTGCCCGATAGATTGAAATGTAGAGGCTTTTCCAGTATGTGGCCCGATTTGAACACCGGTCAGGGCGCAGCGTCCATCGTGGATGGTCAGTTCTACAATCTTCGGGACATTGATGATGGCAACATAGGAATCACACATTGTGACAAAGGGAATAAAGATTTCGGTACATCCAGTGGCGATATACTCGCGGACTGCTTCCACGGGCAGATCCGGATATCCGGTTTTGATGCACTCCATTGTCACATTGTCAAAGAAATATTTCGGCTTTCCGCGTCCTAGCTTGATTACTTCTGCAATCCTGCGGATGAAGGCTGGATCTGTACCGTCAAAAATACGGCATCCGAAGTCAGGTTCTTTTAAACCGACCTGCTCCTCAGCATCGAGAATGACGTAGCTTAGTTCATTTACGGCATCTTTTCCATCCTTGGTCTGACCGCCGAGAATACCCTGTAGACTTAAAGTGAAACCCATCTGTGTCTGTGCATTGTCGTAGTTATATAACTGTACGATTTCGTTCAGCTTGACTTCCCAAAGCTCCACTAATTCTGTAGCCTGTTCACGTGTCATAGACTGATCCTTATAAACGGATTTTTTGTAATATGGAAACAGATATTGATCCATACGTGCGAATCCCTGAGATACATTGATGACTTCGCAGAACTCGAGAACGTGAACCATAATCATGGCCTGCATTGCTTCGCGGAAATCTGTTGCCGGGTTGGCAGGTACTCTTTCACATACGCGTGCGATTTCAAGAAGCTCATCTTTTCGCTTCGGATCCTTTTCCTTGGCAGCCATCTCTGCAGCGAGGTGGGCATAACGTTGCGAGTATGCGATACCGGCGTCGAGGCAGATTAACATGGCGTCGTAGAAATTACATTTTTTTTGTTGGTCAGCGGTGTAATAGGATTCCATCACCTTTTTCTTTTCTGCAAGAATATCCTTTTTGATTCCGTTAAACCCTTTCTGCAGAACCTTTGGATAATTCAGCACAGTATGACCGATATCTGTCTGAATCATCAGCTGACCACAGACAGGAGTGGTCGGCACAGAGGAGGCCATGGGCACAGCCTTTTCTTTTACGTCCGGATCCATCAGTTCATTCAAAATCCTGTGTTGGAAGCATTTGTCCGCATAAAATGGCAGCACTTTTTCGCGGAGCTGGGTGCGGACATCATTGTCCAAGTCAAAGGTATCAAAGCCGCGAATGGCAAAGTCCTTTATGGGATCATCCAACTCGTTTTTAGCAAATTCATAGTAATACTCTCCGAAAAAGGGTGCATAGCCTATTTGGCTGGTATAATCGCCTACTAACAATTCATAAGGGCGAATATTGATTGTCTTTTCCTTCAGATATGTTTCCAACATTCGTGCCCGCAAAAGGACACGAGGACCATCGCCATACTCTTCGTATGCCTTCATTTCTGCATAAGCACGTTCCAGACAGATACCGTGTTTGGCACTGAGAACGGTATCGATAGCGGTCTTTACCCGTGTTGAACAGGTCCTCTCGTGAAGCCTTCCCCAAACTTCGATTTCATTGTTACATTTCATTTTGGTCATCTCCTCTCTTTCCACTATAATCCCACGGAATGGATGTGAAGTTAATATACTTTCGTATAAAGAAAGACCGCGAAAAAATAGAAAAACGTTATTTCTGGGGATATTGACACTGTAATTTCGGTTGTCTATAATGAGACTAAATCATTTCGGCGAGAGCAGGGAGGTAATCATGCAGACGACAAATCGGCAAAATAAAGAAATAATTCCAGTCTTTGAAATTTCTAGAATGGCTATCCATAACGGGCCGGGTATGCGTACCATGGTGCATTTAAAGGGATGCCCTTTGCGCTGTGTCTGGTGTTCAACGCCTGAATCACAGCGATTCCCCTATGAATTGAGCTACAAGCCGGAAAAATGCATTGGCTGCTACGCGTGTATAAAGAGCTGTCCACAAGCTGCACTGTCAAAGGTGGCAAAAGGAAAGCTGCAGCTTGACAGGAAGCGTTGTGACAACTGCGGTTTTTGTGTCAGGAACTGCTGCAGTAAAGCACTGCAGGTCATAGGTGAGGATTTTAGTGCAGAAGACCTTTACAAAGAGATTATCAAGGATCGTCTTTTTTACGAAACTACCAATGGAGGCGTTACCTTTTCAGGAGGTGAACCCTTGCAGAATGTCAATGAAGAATTGATGACTCTTTTGCAGATGTTAAAGGCGGAAAACATATCCATCATATTTGATACCAGCGGATTTGTATCAATTGACGATTTGAATCGGGTACTACCCTATGCAGATTACTTCCTCTGGGATTTGAAGCAGATGGATTGCAATCTGCATAAGCGCTTTACAGGTGTTGATAATAAAAAAATCCTTGCCAATCTGAAGTACGTAGACACACAGGGGATTCAGACCTATCTGCGCTGCCCCATCATTACGGGCATTAATGACAATGATACCCACATAGAAGGGATATTTGAGCTGGTGCAGAATCTTGAACATGTAAAAGAAATCGACTTGCTGCCCCTCCATCATCTGGGCAGTGCACGTTATGAAGCTCTAGGCAGAAGAGACCTCTTTGCCGAAACAAGTCCGCCAGAAGACGACCAATTGCAATTCTGGAAGGCACGTTTGATGAAAACGGAGATTCCGGTTAGAATTATCAATTGAGTGTCAAAGGGATATAGATAAGGTGAATTTGAGTATTCTTTGGAATATATCAAAGGCTGTGATTTTTTTGTACAATGAACATATCAAAATCATCTGAAAAGACAGAGTCTTACATTGATGTAAGTTGAAAGGAGACTTTTATGGATACGAAAACACTGGAATATATCAAAGGCATTAAGCCTGCACCCCATGCCGATGGTATGAATCTGGTGAGAGAAGGTATTGCAATCGGCAATTCTTTTGAAGCAGGAAGAAGCCGATTCGTAATAGAAAGCGGCGGCAAATATTCCTGCCATATGGATTATAAAAAAGAATGTATCAAAGAAGGTAAAATCGTGTGGGATTTGCTGATTGGACTGGCATCCTTGGAGGAGGAATGTGCCGCTATTACCGAGTTGCATCGCAGAGCCACAGAAATAGGTTACGAGCTTCCTATTTTTCAATGCATTGCCAGTCCGCTAGTAGGTCTGCCGAAGGAATACCGGGAAAAAGCCCCTAGTACGACCAGTTATATGATGGACGGACTTGAGGATTACAAAAAGCATTGGGCTGCAGCACCGGCTGAGATTATCTTTGGGGATCATCACCTGGTGACACCAAATGCCATTGAGACGACCATTAATGCGTTGAAGATTGGTTCTCCAAGAGTAGGCGAGTTTTCACAGTTTATCTGGGACTATACGGGATTTGATGATGAGGTAAAACGGTATTCGGATATGGTAACTGCACTTGGCATTATGGCGTCAAAGCGAAATGAGATGTTTACTGTAGAAACTTATCTTGACGACGGATTTCCTGGTTACTTTATGGACTGCGTATCCTTCATCGGTTACGCCTTAATAGAACATTATATCTGCAGCACCCTTTGTAATGCCAGATACTCAATCAGCTTTGCAGGTCTGCTCAGCGAAAATGATACACGTCTGGCTATTCCATTGGCTTTGCACAGACTGCTGTCCACTGAGGAACAGCCGGTTATGTCGTACATTAACGGGTCGACAAACATGCAGTGGGATCATGATATCAACGCCAATTTCGGCTTCAGCAGTCAGGAAATGCTTTTCGAAATTCTGGCAGAGAAAAAGTTTCACATGGGCTTAGGAATCAATCCGGTCTCAATTACGGAAAAAATCGCAGTTCCCACTATGGATGAACTTTGGGATATCTTTGTGGCAGGAAAAAGAGTAGAAGAAAAGGCAGACGAATGGATGCCTTTCATGGATTTTTCTAAACTAGAGGAAATGGCGGAGGTTTTGGCAGAGCAGGGAACCATCTTTTTTAATAATGCATTGGAGGGTTTGAAAGAAGCTGGCATTGATATTGAAGATCCGCTGGAGTTGCTATTGACGCTGAAACACTTTGATCCGATTAAGTTTGAACAGGCATTTCATCCGTCAACCTGTAATCAGGAGACAGGGGAACTGCATCCATTTTATCCGACGGTACTTGGTAGGCAGACTGTGAAGCTAAAAGAAACTGTTATCGAAGATTTGAGGGCAGCTGGTCACACGGAGGACGAGCTTGCTGGCAAGACGATAATAATCGGTTCTGCAGACGCGCACACTTATGGAATTATCTTTGCAGAGGGAGTTCTTTCTGCAATGGGAGCAAATGTAATCAACGGAGGCGTGGACATGGAAGCGGTGGACTTGTTGGATTTAGCAGATGAAGAGGGATGCAGCTATATTGGTGTAAGCTGCCATAACGGACAAGCCCTGGACTTTGGCAAGCAGATGTTGGAGTTGTCTGAGAAGAGAGGGAAAACATACGGAATCTGGATGGGAGGAAAACTCAATGCTATATTGCCGGGGCATTCCGAGCCGACAGAGATTGGGGAAATGCTGATGGAACTTGGAATTGAGGCATCAAATGACATCGGTAAAACTTTGAATCTGATACGAGATGGTTCGCTATAACCTATGGTAAAATTATGATTCTCTTACAAAAAAGCACCTGATGTTCACAATCAGGTGCTTTTTTGCACTACACGGGCTTACATGTGGTAGATGCGGTAATTTTGGTTTCCACAAATACCTTTTTATTACAACAGGCAAAATTTGTGGTGTAAACAGGGCATTCATCTATCTCGATGTGGCATTGTGTGACTCCGTACTGCTGCATCAGCTTTTTTAAATGGTCGCGCAGTGCGGTTTTGCCATATTCAACTGCCGTCTGGTAATCGCAGAAATCTTCATTGTGATCAGGCAGGTAAACCAGATAGCCGGTATCCCCTTTCTTCGGCCTAATCAGGCATTCTACTGTTTCGGAGAACTGTGCTACAGCGGCGCCGATAGCGTTGGCGACTTCTGCATGGTCAGGGATGATCAATTTGCAGTGGAGCTTCTCTATGACGGCAGGAAGCCAGGCAGATACAGGCGCACCCACTGCGATGACTGGCTGCTGCAGATGGATCTCAGTTCTTAAAAACTCTTCACTGTTACATATGAAGGCTTTGTCTAAAAGAAAAGAGGCAGCAGGGTCATCGTGGAAAGAAAAACGGTGTCCCTCAAAATCTGCTGATGCCTGAATGCAGGCAAGGGCAAGCTTTTTTGTGATTTTTTCGTAGACTGCCCTCAAAGTTTCATTGTCAGATTGACCACATCTTTGGGAAAATTCTCTCAAAGCTGACTTTGCAGCCGCCTTGTTGCCCACGACATAATCACCCGTAATATGTAAAATGTCCGTCGGTGTCAGATACGGTCTGGCAAAATCGCTGTCAGCAAAACAGCGGGGTAATGCTCTCTTTGGACCGATTTGAATCTGCCCTTCTCGATGAAAAGAAATACAGCTATCGCCTCCGATACCATAAGTCGTTACATCGGCGGCCTTGCATCTGGTCAGCCATCCATTGACTCTTGCCCCTTCTGGATTGAGACGTACTGTACCATTCTGCAATTGAGCAATGTCAGTAGTCGTTCCTCCCATGTCCAGAATCAACGCGTCACTGAGGCCGGTCAGATACCGGGCGCCAAGGATGCTTGCAGCCGGACCGGACAAGATTGTTTCTATAGGACGTTTCATCGCCACCGATTCTGTCATCAGCGTGCCGTCGCTGCGCACAACCATGAGTGGAGCTTTAATATGCTTTTGCAAGAGTGCGGATTTCGTTTCTGTAATAAAGTCATAGATGATTTTTACTAAACTGGCGTTGAGAGAACACGTCACTGTCCGCTCCCAAAATCCCAAAGTGCCAGTCAGCTGATGGGCACAAAAAGCGGGCAGGCTGCATTCCTGCTCTATGATTTCCCTTACCCGCAGTTCCTGGATAGGATTTCTTACGCTGGCAAAGCCGGAGACCGCGATGGCTTCAACTTTTTTGGACATCTCTCTGACCGTTGTACGAATTTCGTCCTCTGACATGGTCACCGTTTCGCGCCCACGAATGTCCAGTTTTCCGCGAATCAATTTATAATCCATAGAGGGAAGGGGTTTTTCAGGGGTCTTTCCGATGAGAATGATTCCGGTTCTGCACCCCGTTTGCTCTACAATAGCATTAGTAGCCAGAGTGGTGGACAGACATACTAATGCTATTTCCTTTCCTGGTGGTATATTCAGCTTGTCTATGGCTGTGGCAATGCCCTTGCTTAACTGCTTCTTTGTAGTGGCAGCCTTGCTGCTTGCGACTACTTTTCTGTTTTGACTGTCCAGCAGCGCACAGTCGGTATTGGTACCTCCTGTATCAATTCCTAAAACATAAGCCATTTTTATTTCTCCTTATCTTTTGTGAAACTGCAGCACCGATGGCATTGGCAACATCGTAGTTTGGTGGAAGGATCAGACGTGTACCCAGTTTTTCAGCGACAGCTTTCACCCAGCTGCCAGAAGGGGCGCCGACAGCGACAATGGGCTTTCTGATGGTGAAATTAAACGAGCAAAGATTTTGTCTGGGGTTTAGAAATTTGTCCATCAAAAATATTGTCGCTTTGCTGTCCCTGAAATCAAACTGTTGCTTTTCAAAGTTTGCAATACTCTGCATGCAGGAAAATATCAACTGGTTGGTGACAATATCCTCGCACTTAGAAATAAACTGGGCTGGAGAGATATCGGTAAGGGAAGCCATAATCTTTATTGCCATGTCAGATATTTTTTCATCATATTCTGTATAAACGTGTGTTGCGTGAAGAACATCTGTCGGTGTAAAGGATATGCGGTAGACATAACCCTGTCGGACTAGTTTTGACAAATGAAGGGCATCAGCATCCACATCGAAATGCTCTGCCAGAAAAAATAAACTGTGTGGAGCCTTTTCTAAATAGTGAACTACTTTTCTCTCAAAATCTGTCAACGCGATAGTATTCCGACGTCCTCCTGCAATATAACAGTCTGTTTCGTAGCCGGCAAACAATTCATAACCATCAGGTTTTCGGTAATGGTTCAATTCTTCGCAGAGGTATGGAAAAAAGCTGGAGGCAGTGCAGAGAGGAATGACCTTTTTCGGTCCCAGGACTAGACTGCCAAATTGGTCATAGTGAATATGGCTGTCCCCACCAACCGAGAAGGTCTGAATGTCCAAGGCGTTCAGACGAATAGGATAATCGTTGATCTTGAGGGTCTGCTGACAAAATCGCAGTGAGCCGTGCTCTATCTTGGTTATATCTGCAGTAGTCCCGCCCATATCAATTAAGAGAAAGTCCTCTTCTTTTGAAAGAAAGAAGCCGCCAATAACACTGGCAGCAGGTCCGGATAACAGCACGGAGACTGGGGAAGCTTTGGCAGCATCTTCATTCATTAAAGTTCCATCACTGCCTAAGACATAGAGAGCGGCGGTGATTTGGTAGGTATCCAAAGCGCCCCTCACGGCCCGTAGCCAGTTTTCAATAATATATCTCAGCAGTCTGTTTAAATGCCGCACATTCTGTTCACCGCCATCCTCTCTTGACAAGGGGTATGATTTATCAAAAAAATCTTTTTCCTGAATGCTGTTTGCAGTCAGTGTTGTAGACAGGTGCACTCTCCATATCTCAGAATAATCATGAAAGGATAACTGGGAAATAGCATTGGAAATTCCGACGCCAAGATTTGACTTGGTGGTAAAAGCCTTACTCTTACAGACCACCTCTTCCCGCGCATCGTCGAATATGACTGCATCGGTGAAGGTTCCGCCTGTATCGACTCCAAGTATATATGCCATAGTATAGTTCCTCCAAAGAATTTGTTGTATAATATTATAAGGTGCAATTTGAAAATCGAAATACATTCTTTTGGCTAAAAAAGGAGTTGGAACTATTATACTATAGAATGTAAAGAGAATGTTCAGAAAATGGTAAAGTATTAACATCACAGGAATAAAAGTATGTGTCAGTAGATGGAGGTAAATTTATGAGAGACTATTTAACCGTAACGAATCCCGAAGATAACAGTGTAGTTGGTGATTTGGAACTGCAGTCTGCAGAAGATTTGGAACAAATCGTAGACAGAGCATATACGGCCAGAAAGATGTGGAGGGATACACCGATTCACGAGAGAGCCAAGATTCTTTACAAGTTTTCTGAATTAATTGAAACTAAGTACAAAAAAGAATTGGCAGAGTTAAACAGCAGAGAGCTCGGGAAACCGATTACACAGAGTTACGAGGAATGCCAGGAAGCAGCCGATATCATTCGGCAGACTACAGAAAGAGCACTGCACCTTTATGGAGAAGTGATGACGGAGAGTGCTCCGGAACTAGAAAACGATTTAATCTATACAAAAAGAGAGCCTTTAGGTGTTATTGCCTGCATCACCCCTTTTAACTTTCCACTGGAACTGACTGTACACAAGGCCGCACCAGCATTGATCATGGGGAATACAATCATCGTGAAAGCACCATCTTCCAATCCGCTGGCTACGGTAAAACTGGGGGAAATTTTAAAAGAAGCGGGACTCCCAGAGGATGCAGCCTTTTTTATGGGATGCAAAATCGGAGATTATACTGAAAAGGTAACCAGAAATCCTAAAATTGCAGCAATTTGTCTGACTGGCAGCACAGAGACGGGCATTGCAATAGCCAGGGAATCGGCAGATACGTTGAAGACTTTGCTCTTTGAACTGGGCGGAAATGACGGTATGATTGTATTTGATGATGCCGATTTAGATAAAGTGGCGGAAGAGATGTTTGCTGGCAGAATTTATAACAATGGTCAGGTATGCTGTGCCACAAAGCGGCTGATTGTCCATCAAAGCATCAAAGATGCGCTGACTGATAAACTGATTGAAAAACTAAAAACCTTTAAGGCCGGTTCAGCCTTGGATCCAGATGCACTGATTACTACCTTGGTTTCTGAAAAAGCGGCAAAGGATGTGGAAGAATATATTAATCAAACTATTGCGCAGGGTGCTAAATGCGTGTACGGCGGCAAGCGGGAAGGGGCAAGAATCTTCCCGACCGTTCTGACAGATGTGACAAAGGATATGGATATTGCACAGGACATGGAAATCTTTGGACCGGTTATTCCAATCATCGCCTTTGAAACCGAGGAGGAAGCTATTGCAATTATCAATAATAGTAAATACGGTTTATCCTCCGGTATTATGACAAAGGATTTAGAAAGAGCATTCCGCGTATCCAATTCTATCGAATCAGGAGCAACCGTTCTTAACGGTACTGGACACTATAGGCATTATGATCAGGCCTTTGGAGGCTTCAAGTACAGTGGGATTGGAAGAGAGGGAATCAGTTCTAGCATTGAGGAATATTCTCAAGTGAAATCTTTCATTCTAAAAGGAGTGTTGAAGAGATAAACACTTATACTTTTAAATGGGAGACAGCACAAAGGACGCACCTCTGACATCAATTAAAGAATGTATCAAACTTGCCAGTCGGATTTCCGACTGGCATTCATTTTTCAATACTATATGTCGTTAAACAGATTCAGTTTGTTGAATATTTGTTTTTGATTGGTAATATCTAGCTTGCTGTAAATAGTAGCGACGTATTTTTTGACAGTTGGCACACTCAGGTATAGTTCAGAGGCGATTTCTTCGTGCTTCTTTCCGTGGAGGATACGGATCAAAATCTCATACTCTCGATCAGACAATTGATATTTTTCTTTTGTCTGCCGGATGGTGATGTCAAAGAAACGAGATAAATCATAGACCAAGCAGGAATACTGCATTTTGCTGCCATCCAGGTTTGCAGGGGTACGGGAGAGTTCTAGAAAGAGGGGGTTATCTTCAAACTTGTACTCGTAATTCAGGGTCTCTGCTGCCTCGCTGCTTTGATTCAAATTGATGCAAAGACAGACAATTTTATTTAAAAGCTGATTGTTTATGCTGGTATTCAGACGGTCAAAAATACCGTTTCTCTTCACCACCTGGCAGTTATCATCTAAAATACAGTACCCGACACAGTTGTATTCGCCAGTACCGTAGAGGCTGTCCTCGTCATAGCTGGTGGATATATATTCCTTGACCATCCGTGAAAGATGTGGCTGAAAAAGACGTGTCAGACGCATGTGATAATCGTTAAAATCTCCGGCCTCCTTTCCCCTCGTGAAAGAAAGATTTGCCCGATATTTTTTGTCCATGGATAGCTGAAGATTTGCAGTTATTTCGTAATCAGCGTTGTTAGGCGCCAGGTATCCCTGCCAGTATTCTGTCTGCATGCGTAATGCTTCGTTAAAAAAAGAACTGGATTTGATGATGGTTGGTTCCGGTCTGTCCAGAGGTGCCAGGGTATCGTCCAATTTGCAATAATGGGCATCATACTTTCTTAGTAACGGCTTGTTCCAATTGATTGTAAAAGAAGTTTGTTTACGGTAGTCACCGACCTCATCCTTGTAAAAAATCATGATGGATGCCCGATCAAAGTAGATAAAAGGTGCGATATCCCTAAAAAAATTGGAGATGCGGGTATGTACAGGTAAATTACGGTCGTAAATGTTGAGAATTAACTGATTGAGATTCTCGAGACTGCTAAAGCCCATTGCAAAATCTTCCATATGACTTATCCTCCTGCCTGTTTTTCTTTCATTATATAACAGCCGGTCATTGAAAACAATATGGCAAATTTTCGTATTTTTAGTATATCAAAAGATAAGGTTTTTATATACTATGAGCAATTATAGTCCGGCGCGGGGAGTGATACAATACTACTTGAAAATCAGTGTTGGAAGGAAAGTAACAGCTTATGAGAGGAAATATTTTTGAGATACAGCATTTTTCTGTGCATGACGGCCCGGGCATCAGAACCACAGTTTTTCTGAAGGGATGTCAGTTGTCCTGTCTTTGGTGCCACAATCCCGAGAGTATACAGGTGCGGCCGAGTGAGCTGGCATATGTCGATTCAAAATGTGTGTGCTGTGGAGTTTGTTTTGCAGTTTGTCCTGCTCACTGCCATCGCGTGGAAGGGGATAAACACGTCATAGACCGCCAGCATTGTACTTTCTGTGGCAAATGCATTCATCTGTGCGCAGGCAAGGCTCTTACGCTGTGCGGACAGGAGGGGATTTCGGCAGAGGAGGTAATGGAAGAGGTTCTGGCAGACAGGCGTTATTATGCAGAAAGTGAAGGTGGTATAACCTTATCCGGAGGAGAACCAATGATGCAGGCAGATTTTGTCCTGGAACTGACTTCTATGGCGAAGCAATATGGAATCCATGTGGCAATGGAGACAAATGCATGTTATGATTACCAATTATTAAAAGAAATAAAGGAAAATGTAGATTTGTTTTTAGTTGATTGGAAGCTTACCGATCCGCAGAAGCATATGAAATATACAGGAGCATCCAATGTACGTATTTATGAGAATATCCGAAAACTTCATGATGAAGGTAGAAGCATTCTGCTCAGATGTCCCATTATCCCTGGTCTGAATGATACAGAGGATCACTTTAAAAAGATTGCCCAAATGACGGCAGAGATGAAGGGTCTGATAGGCGCAGAATTGTTACCTTACCACAATCTGGGAGTCGGGAAAATTGAAAAATTTGGGCTGGAAGGTCAGATTAATTATATGACTGCCGAAAAACCTTTAAAGGAGTCGGTGAACCGTTGGATTGAACTGTGCACCGCATTTGGAGGCAGAATAATCAATGAGAGATAGGAGGAGATGTTGATGATGAGAGAACAATTAGAAAAAAAGGTGAAGCAGCTCAGAGAGTATGTGGAATATAACAATCAACACGGGGTATACCAAAGCAGATTTTTTGCACTGGCCGGCGAGAGCCTGAGGGAGACCCGAGGAGAGCCGAGACAGATTCGGCGAGCAAAGGCCACGGTCAATGTGCTAGAGAAAGTCGATCTGATAGTGCAGCCTTATGAAGTATTGGGAGGAACGATAGCGGGCCTATATCCGAAAGTGAAAGCGCCATCTTATGAAGATCGTAAGGAAGAGGCAAAAGAGGTTATCCTCAAGTACATTGACGGGAGAGTCGAAAATGATAAATCCAAATCAAGGGTTACTGTTTACAGCAGAATCCACTATCATGGAAACATTGAATATCAGCAGCTGCAGCAGATTATCGAAGAACTGACAACAGAGTTGGGCGGTGCCTTCGGCATTTCCAGATTGGAAATTTCAAGAGAATTGGAGCAATACTTCAACTGGGATTTTGGAGAGGATGGACAGCTTGTCGGCGAACTTCCATGGGAGGTCTCCAACCATAATGACATTAACCCTCCGAAATTTCTATCAAGAGGGCTTGCAGATATCCGATTGGAAATAGCAGAACGTTTAGAAACCTGCAATGATACAGCTCAAAAAGAGTTTTATGTCAGCGTTTTAATGGTTATGGACGCGATCATGCGTTTCGTAAAGCGCTATGGCGATGCATTTGCGAAGGCCGCAGAAGAGGCAAAAAGCCAGGAGAGGAAAGACGAACTCGCAAAGATTGCGGAGGCACTGCACAAGGTATCAAGGGAGAAACCGGAGACTTTCTTTGAAGCGATACAGCTTCTCTGGGTCTTATATATTGGTTTTAACATGCAGGCATGTGCAGGTACGACCAGTGCGTTCAGTCGTTTTGATCAGTACATGTATCCTTTTTATAAAAAAGATATAGAAACTGGAGTTTTGACTAGAGAAGAAGCCCTCCTGTATGTCTGCAATCTCTTTGCTAAGATTAATGAACCGAAAATGCGTGTAGTAATTGCTATGACCATCGGCGGTCAAAAACCTGATGGAATGGATGGGGCAAATGAAGTGACTAAGCTGTGCCTTGAGGCAATTCGTATTTTACGGCAGCCATACCCAAATGTAGGCGCTAGAATTTTTAACGGCAGCGCCCAGTGGTATCTAGATATGGTTGCAGAAACTATGAAACTGGGTGCAGGAAATCCGATGATTCTCAATGACGAGGTTTTGATTGGCAATTTGTTCAGAGGGGGATTTCCATTGGAAGACGCTAGGGATTACGTTAACGTAGGCTGTGTAGAAACGATGATTATGGGTAAAGTCGCAGGATGGCTAAATATTGATGACGTGGATTACGCTGGCGTTTTTCTAAAAGTCATGAACAATGGTGGGGACACAATCTATTACACGACAGAAAGCTGTCCAGAGGAAGTACCTATTTTTACCAATGCAAAGGGGTTTTCCAACTTCCCGTATGTCATCCCGCAGGAACTGCATACGGGTCAATTAGAAGAACTTGATACCTTCTATAAATTCATGGAAGCGTATAAATTGCAGATGTATAATTCTCTTTCAAAATCAAAAGAAAGATCAGACATTTGCGACAGAATATTGAAAGAGTATTGGTTTGACCCATACGCCTCTATTTTCACAGAGGGCTGTTTAGAAAAAGGCGTGGATATCTATGGTGGCGGCGCTAAGTATTATGGCATGAAGGAAATCATTGGGACAGGTCTGGCTACGGCAGTTGACTCCATCGCCGCAATCAAAAAGTTCGTCTATGATGAGGGTGTATTTACTTTGCATCAGATAAAAGAAATGATGGACGCTGACTTTGAAGGATATGAAACGGAACGTCTTCTACTACAAAATCAGACCCCTTGCTTTGGTAACGGTTATCAGGAGACAGATGAAATCGCAAGAACAATCTCTAGCTGGTACTTTGACTGTGTAGACCGTCTAAATAAGCAGGGAATCAAGGGGTTCTCCGTAGCCTCTTCTTATAGCTACACTTCACAACTGCTGATTGGAGAAGTGACGCCGGCGACTGCCAATGGAAGAAAAGCAGGCGACACCATCAGCAATTCCATTGCGCCATCTCATGGCAAGGATGTCAAAGGGCCGACGTGTTCTTTGAATTCTGTGACCCAGATTGACTATAGGGGACTCAATGGTGCGACTACAGTGAACCTGAAACTGAATCCTGCGCTGGTAAAGGGCAAACAGGGAACTGAAAATCTGAAAGCATTAATTAAGGCTTATTTTAAGAATATGGGTGTGCAGCTGCAACTGAATGTTGTGGACGAAAAGACTTTGCGTGATGCGCAGAAAAATCCACAGGATTACAACAACTTGATTGTTCGCGTTGGCGGATATTGTGAGTACTTTAATAATCTGGATAAAAAATTGCAAGATGAAGTCATTGCCCACATTGTACAAGATTTGTAAATCCTATGGAAGGGGGCTGCTATGCAGTTCCCTTTTTGGTAGTAAAACAAGGAGGAAAAGTTCATGAACCAGAACACAGGTATGGTGGGAAGAACTGTACTGCAAAATCGCAAAGGAATCGTGCTGGCTTTGACCAGTTATATCATATGGGGAGTCATGCCCCTGTATTGGCAGGAATTAAAGCCAGTAGATTCGTGGGTCATCATATTCTATAGAATTGTCCTGGTTGCCGTTGTAAGTTTTATCGGGGCGATAAAAACAGACGGATGGGATGAGATAAAATCTGGAATGAAGCCCAGGGGTGCAAAAGCGCTTTTCTTTTTGGCGGGAGTTTTTATCACAGCCAATTGGAGCCTGTACGTGTGGGCCGTGAATGCTGGATTTGTCATCCAGACTAGCATCGGTCATTACCTGGAACCACTGATGATTGCAGGATTTGGGATGGTTCTGTTTAAGGAAAAAGCATCTAAGAACAAGTTCATTGCCTTTGGACTGGCAGGAGCTGGCGTGCTGGTAATGATAGTCCATTTTGGCGAAGTTCCAATTATCGCTGTAGGGCTGGGTTCAACCTTTGCAATTTACGCCGCTATAAAAAAGAAGTTATCTTGTTCATCCATGCTGTCTTTGTTTTATGAGACGATTTTCTTTGTTCCTGCTGCCCTCATCATCATAATCTACCTTGAGTGCACAGGGAGAGGCGCATTGTCGATGGCATCCCCTGCAAAGTATTTGCTTCTGATGACTGTTGGGTTAGTTACAGTCATTGTTCTGTGGCTGTTTGCGGAGGCAGAAACGAAGACGTCCTTGTCCAACATTGGTCTGATTGCATATATTGCACCGACTATATCACTGCTTTTAGGCATATTTTGGTTTCAAGAACCATTTGACCTGGTGCAGCTGTGTGCCTTTGGCATAATCTGGCTCGGCCTGATTATCTTCACCATTGGCGAATTTCGTACGATGAAAAAATAGAAAGCACATCAGCAGTCTTTGTACACCTCCAGCATCATGGGCAGGACGCGTTTTGCGTACTGAGCCAGGGCGTAATCCCCGTTGCACAGGCACCAATCGTACATCAGTCCCCGTTCCAGCATGGCGTAGGTCTTGATGATTTCGTTGATAGAGAGGTCGCTGCGCAGTTCGCCCTTTTGCTGCCCTTCCTGCAGGATTTTGCGCAGCAGTTTATAATAGGTTCTGTCCTGATCCAACAGGTGGCGGTCACCTCTGGTGATCAGCTGTGAAGAAAAGAGCCGAGCCAACAGATCTACAGAAATGGAATTCTCTATCATCAAAAATAACTCTTGGTTGAGGTAAACTAATTTGTCAATGGCGCTGTTCGCTTCTTGTAGTGTATCTTTCAGTTCCTCATATTTCTCATCAAAGAGGAAGGAAAGAGAAGAGAGCAAGGCGTCTTTTCCTTCAAAGTAGTGGTAAAAAGAGCCCTTTGAGGTACCGGACTCTTCTACGATTTCGTCTACCGTCGTATGGTCATAGCCCTGATCGTAGAACAGTTTCCAGGCAGCGGAGATGATTTTGCCTTTTGTATTTCTAGTATTTCTCTTTGCCATTTCCTTCTCGTCCTTTCTAAAACAGAGAGAGCTGCACACCTTCATCCTTTTTTGGAGGCATGTAATTATGAGACAGGGTGTGCCTGCTCTTGATTTTGCGCAGGCGTTTGTAAAAGGCGGTCCTGTATTCTTGATCTAATCGCCCCTCTTTATATAAATCTTGTAAAATCGGTTCTAATCTGGGATACTCCAACCTGATAAAATTGAAAAAAGAACGTCTCGTCCGTCCGCGCAGATTCATCAGCCCTGGCAGGGCATAGGAAACTTCTGCTTCTTCGCCGTGAGCGTAAAGGGTGTCGAGGTTCTCATCAGAGTCGGTCAGATAAGGAATAATCGGCATCATGTGCAGACCCCTCGAAGCATCCGTTTTCGAAAATTCCTTGAGCATTTGAAAACGACGCAGGGAAGGAACTCCGCCCGGCTCAATCTTCTGCCTGATATTTTCATCCATGCAGGTGATGGTTGCAGCCACGTTGACATAGGTGATGCTGGCGAGCTTTGCAATCAGATCAAAGTCCCGCAGAATGAGATCAGATTTGGTGGAGATGATGCAGGGCGTTTTGTATTTGATCATCAATTTCAAGATATCCGGCATCATTTTGCGCTCTTTTTCGATGGGCTGATAGCTGTCAGTGACGCCTCCGATGTTGACAATCTCCCGTTTCCAGGATGGACTGGCAAGCTGCCTCTCAAGCTGATCCGCGACATTTGTTTTGATGTAGATGGTATCAAAAAAGTCATTGTCAGGCATGTAATCCTGGGTATATAGAGCGAAACAGTATTCGCACTTGTGCTGGCAGCCGCGATAGATGTTCAGATCCCAGCTATAAGGCAGCCTGCGGCTGTGAAGTTTGTTTAGTGCTGCTTTGCAGGTGATTTCACGAAAATGAGACGACATATAATGCTTTATTCCTCCCCGAATAAATGTTAGAATAAGTATAAGTATACCACATTTAATAAATTTAAGGGAGAAGAACATGGAAAAGAGAGGCGTCTGCCAGTTTTTGTTAGATCATGCAACGCGCGCACCCATATCCTTTCATATGCCAGGTCATAAAGGGGAAGCCATCTATCGTGGAAATGGATACGGCAGGTTTTTGGATCAGATGATGGATTGTGATATCACAGAGATTCCCGGAGCCGATAACCTCTTTCAGACCGAAGGCATAATCAAAGAAACCATGGAGCGATACGCCAAGCTGTATGAGGCAAAGGAGAGTTATCTGCTGATCAACGGCAGCAGCGCGGGGCTGATTGCAGCAATCCTGACTTGTGCACCGGCTGGCGGTGAGATCATCATGGCGAGGAACTGTCATAAGTCCATCTTCAACGGAGTTTCCCTGGCGGGTGCCGAGCCGGTTTACGCTTATCCGCAGTTGATTGCGGATTATGGGATTTCGGGAGAAATCACCGCAGATGAAATAACTCGCTGCCTATCAGAACACCCAGGCAGCAGTGCGGTGATTCTACCCAGTCCAAACTACTATGGCGTTTGCAGTGACATCAAAGCCATTGCGCAGCTGGTTCACGATGCGGGCAAAATTCTCATTGTGGATCAGGCCCACGGCGCCCATCTGAAGTTCTTTGACAGCTATATAGAGGGTCGCACAAAAGCTGCCGAAAATCTGGGGGCAGACATTGTCATTGACAGCGTTCACAAGACGTTAGCATCCTATACCCAGAGTGCTATTGTCAACCTCTGTTCAGACAAGGTTGACAAGTATGAGTTTGAAGATAAGCTGCAATTGATTGAGAGTACCAGTCCGTCCTATCTTTTAATGGCATCTCTGGATATCAATGCAGATTTGCTGGAGCGAAAAGGAAAAGATCTGATATGGCAGTGGGAAGAAAATTTGCAGTATTTTTACAGGCGGGCGGCGGAGATTGAAGGCCTGCGGGTCATGGATCACCCACTTCTGGATCATACCAAGATCAATCTGGATATGAGCGCTTGCGGTATCGACGGCTTACATTTAGAAGAACTTTTGATGAAACAAGGTATCTTCGTAGAACTGGTGACCGGGAACATCGTCATGTGTATGACAGGAATCGGCAATAAACGATACGACTTCGACAGATTGCTCTCTGCATTGCGCGAAATAGCCTCTAATCGCCAAATAACGATAAACTCTGCACCAGCAAAACAGCCTTTGACACAGAAGAAGCTGGCGCAGAAACCGCTGCCGCGGCAGAAGGAGCGAATCAAACTGAAGGAAGCGGCTGGCAGAGTCTGCGCATCCTCCATCATTCCTTATCCGCCGGGAATCCCCATCATCTGCCCGGGGGAAATCATCGACCAGGAGATATTGAACTATGTGAGAGAACTGAGGGAAAAAGGAGAAAAAGTAATTGGCATTGACGACCAGGACCGAGTTGTCGTGGGAAAGGAGCGTGTATAATGGCAAAAATTTGTATGGCTGGGGCAGGCGGTGTAGTTGAGACTGCAGAGTATATTAAAAAAGAACTGCTGGAGAAAGGGGCCATTCCACCGGAACTGAAAGATGAGGTGCGCCATATTCAAGATGGTGTTGGTATTGACTTAATCGTCTTTGAACGATATTATATGCGAAATGGCAGTTATGCAAGCTTGACCGTAGCGATTACTGGCGACGAAGAGGCAGTTTATGTAGATGGGATCGGTGCTGGCGGAGGCGGTGGATTATTCAATATATCCTGGGGAAGTGAAAGTGATTTTGTAGATCAGCTGGCAGAGGTTCTAGAGAAACGAGGGTTTCAGGCGCTGGTGCAGGAGGAACACTGAATGATAGAAGTATATAAAGATCAATCATTAGCTGGAAGGGACATCCCTTTTGGCATCTTGGATGTCAGATATCCAGAACAGGCGGAATGGGACTTGACCGCCTTTGGCAAATTGAAAGAAACAGAACTCGCTGCCATCAAAAAGCAGGCAGAAGTCTATGACCGCAAGGCTGCGTTCTCGGAGGAGCCGTATTTCCGCTATTTTAGGAAGCACAAGAAGACCTATCCTGTCATGGCGCAGCTGGAAAGCTTTTTACTAAAGGGACGGCCTTTCCCGGAATACAATCCCATCAATCAGGTGGCCTTTCTGACGGAATTGAAGACGCGTATGCTGACTGGTACCCACGATGCGGACAAGATTGAAGGTGCGCTGGTTTTGTTCGAGGCAGCAGAAGAAATTCCCTTTGTCGGTATGGGCGGACGTGATAAGCACAGCTATAAAGGAGACTTGACTGGCAGAGACGACAGTGGCGTGGTTTTGACCATGATTTCAGGACCAGATGAGAAGACCTGTCTGACAGACAAGACACTCCATCCGGTTTATATGGTCTTTGCTCCCGAGGGGCTGCCGATTGCGAAAGTAGAACGCTGTCTGAATCAGATGGAACTTTATATCAAAACATTAGCACCGGGGGCAGCCATCGAGAGTGCGATTATATAATCGCAGTTGAAGAAAGGATAAGAGAATGAATAGAGATACAGAAAAAATATTTAGAGAACTGCAGGAGTATCTGGACCAGTTTGGGAAATTGTCAGAAGAAGAGACCAAAGAGAAGATCGACGAATTTATGAAACAATATAACGATAAACTGGTGCAAGATGGGCCAGTGGAAAAGGATCAATGGTACTATCTGGATCTGGCGATGGAAGCAGAGAACGTTAAAGTGGCAAGGAAAAACGCGCAGAAAGCGCTGACTATCGATCCCTATTGTACAGATGCGGAACTGCTTCTCATCGACTTGATGGACATTACGCCGGAAGAGGCAAAGAAACGTTTCGAAAAGTTGATCAAGAAGACGGAAAAACACTTAGAAGAGGAAGGCTATTTTGCAGAAGAGAACATCGGCAGCTTCTACATGATTAACGAGACCAGGCCGTATATCCGTGCGTTGACGACTTATATGGATGACCTGATCGGCCTGGGTAAGTTTCGCCTGGCCATTCGTACGGGTGTCAATATCATCAGACTGAATCAAAACGACAATATGGGAATTCGTTATGACTTGATGGCACTCCACGCTTTTATGGAGGATGTATCATCAGCAGAAGGACTTCTGGCGGCTTACGAGGAGGAAAGTGCGGGCATGCTGTTTCCACTGATTCTGCTTTACTATAAGGTGGACGATTATAGCAAAGCCCGTAAGTATCTGAAGTTGTTAGCGAGGAAAAACCCGGATTTGAAAAAGCTGATGATGGAAGAACTGACTGACGAGGACTTTGATCAAAACGCCATGCCCTTTGGTTATGCGATGGATACCATCGGTGAATTGATGGACGTGATCAATCGAACTATGTTTTTGATCGACAGTTCTGTGGGTGCGATGTTGTGGATGAAGAGTGAACTGTCCAAGATGTAAAGCTAGCTGGCAAAATCGTGCGGACTTATTGACGAAATCGCAGCAAAGGCAGACGCATGTTGCATCGTCACTAGAAATACAGCCGATTATAAAAATGCAAAAACTACGATATTACAGCCGGAAGAGCTGAAGGATTTATGACTCAGCTGAATTTCGCTCAATGACTGAGATATAATAAACGTGGAAATAGGAATCTTAAAGCCCTAGCCCGATTTACTTTAAGTAAATCGTTGGCAGGTCTCATGCGAAAAGTCCCCAAATCTTGATTTGGCAGACATGACCGCTTGATTCCGCCATTTCCACGTTCCTTATGACGTTATTATCTCAGCTTAAAGGTCTTTGGCGCATGCTTATATGCGAAAATCAGAGAGAGGATGACATATAGCACAGCAAAACCTACCATGCAGGAGCCAAAAGCGATGGTTGGCAATTTGATGTACATGAAGGCAAAGGGAATGAGATACGTGATGTAATTGACAATCCCATATGTGGCGCTTTTTGTCTGCAGTTCTACATTGTATGGCTGTAACAGGTAATACATGACCAGGTGGTGGACAGAAAAGAACACCGACATGGATATGATGGAAAGAAACAGCACGAGGTAGTTGAGCGGGTTGTCAGTGCCGCCTGACAGATACAGCACCAAGGGCAGACCCAGGGCGATCAGAGCGGCGGGCAGTAGGCTGATAGCTACTAAAGTGCGCAGTCTTTGCCGGAACAACTGCAAGACTGCTTCCGGTCGACGATAGAACCGATAGGTGAGCATGCTGTGATCGCAGTTCATGAACATGGCCTGTGTTACCGATTGCCCGCGATTGATGAAGTACATGAACATCAGAGCCAGAGGCAGAGAGTTAAGCATCATCCTGTTGGCTCTGACGGCAATTCCCGGATTGAGGTAAATCATAGCTACGACGCTGACGAGAATTACAAAGATACCGATGGAAAAATTCCTTGCGGACCTGGTCAGCAACTTGCGGTGACGCTTTACAAAGAGTTCATGGAGATATCCGTAGCCGGTTTTATTGCTGCTGACCTTGACGGAACTGTCAAGCTGCTTCTTTTGATAAGTGTCGATATTCGCCTGCTTTACTGCATCATTGTAACCGAAAAAGATGTTGTTATTCTGCAGCAGGTCCTTATAGACCCGGCGGTATCCCTGGAATCTCCAAAGATATACGCTTCCCACCAGACCAAAGATCACCACGGGGACCATCAAAATATAAAAGATGGTCTCGCTGAGGTGCCAGTTTATCAACGGCAGCCCATAGGTGCAGAGCAAAATTGCGAATATGGTTATCCAAAGCGCTGGCGAAGGTTTGTTTTCGTTATAAGTTTTTCTGCCTGTCCGCTGGGATCGCCACAGCAAAAAGCTGTGAAAGCAGATTTTGCTGAAGACTACGAAAATTGCCATCAAAATACAGGTCGGCAGACGCAATCCGACGAGCAGGCCACAGACGATAAACGAAACGCCCAGACCCAGCAGAGATTTCAATAGAAAATATCCGTAATTGGTTAATGTGTACTCGCGTGGATCCATCTTCAGCAGGAACATGGCATAGTATTTGTCCTTTGTGGGGTTGAACAGGTGTGAGTTCATGATGACGCCAATCAAGGTCATCAGCAAAAAAATGTGCAGCAAAACCGCCGCTGTATCCGCCTGATACAGGATAGCTGGCAGATAGATCATCAAAGCCACATAGAGTGGTTTTGCAACAAAGATGTTGGCGAGCTCCAGAATGATGCTGACGATGTTTGCAAATATTTTTAGCCCGCGGCTCTTGTAAAGGGCAGCGGGAAGAAGCCTCTTAACCAGAGGAATCTGCTTCAGGGAAAAGATGACGCCGTTTGCCCTGTATGTATTTTTCAGCGCAAAAGCACATTTGAATGTTTTAAACATTGTCCTCTCCCTTCAAAATGCTGATGACGCGTTCCTTCAGGCCGGATTCCGTCAGGTTCGTCTTGTCGATTTCTTCCAAAACGCCGTTATTGAGAATGACGATTTCATCGCAGAGACTGACGGCCAGATCCATAATATGGGTGGAGAAGATGATGATGTGATCGCTTTTGATCTGTCGCAGAAGATCTTTCATCTGTTCAGCCACTAATACGTCGAAAGAAGTCAGCGGTTCGTCCAAGAGTAAAATGCCGGCGCTGCCGATGATATTGACCAGCATCTGCATCTTGTTTTTCATACCATGGGAATAATCCTTCATCAGTTTATCACGGTCTTCTTCTTCGATGTCCATGAAAGCGAAGTATTCGTCGATGGCCTTAGGTTCCTTGACTTTTTCAGCATTGATATCGAGAAAGAATTTGAGAAACTCTCTGCCGGTCAGGAACTCTGGCACAGCAGGCGTGGAGAGTACATAACCGATATCGTCAGGCACAACGCAGCGCTCTGCACCATCCTCTTCGATGACAAAAGAACCTCCGTCGATGGGCAGATCTTCATTAATGCAGTTGAACAAAGTGGTCTTTCCCGCGCCGTTTTTTCCTAGCAGTCCATAAATTTTTCCTGTTTCAAAGGTAAAGGTGATGTCCTTCAAAACCTCTTTGCTTTCAAAATTTTTCTGTAAGTTAATTATTTTCAGTTTCATCTCAATGCTCCCCGGTTCTTGATTTAGTCCAATCATTATATTATAGTAGTTTGCCATGCGCAAGTAAAATGTTTGTAAAAGGCACGGTAAACCCATGAAAATCAGACCATAAACAAAGTCGACACAGCTATAACGGCAATTTTACTATCTGGAATCCTTTTGCAAAAAATGGGTTTGCCGTGATGTGAAAGGGAATTTCATAAATTGAAATTGACAGTCGTCCTTTTTTGCAGTATTATACTTAGTGCACTAATTGTTAGTCTGCTAACTAAATTTGGAGGAAAAGAGATGAGTTACGAAAAGACATACTACAGTGATCTGTTTAAAAAAATCGCCAATGGCCAAAAGGCTATGCTGAATCACGGCGTTGCCCAAAACGGTATTACCTATGTGCAGTCATTGGTTTTGCTGTTTCTCAACAATATGCGCTATCGGTTCGGCAAAGATCATGAGGTCAGCCAGAAGGATGTTGAGGATTACTTATTACTGAAGGGTTCCACAGTGACCCGTCTTTTAGGACGCATGGAGGAGAACAAACTGATTCAGAGAGTACGCAGCCAGAAGGATTGCCGCAGCAATTATCTGGTGATGACAGAAAAAGGAGAATCTTTTGTGCCCGTATTCTACCAAGTATTAGACCATGTAGAACAGTTGATGACAGACGGATTCAGCCAAGAGGAAAAAGAGATGCTGATGACGATGTTAGAACGTGTTCTTGAAAACATGAGAAAGCAGGCTTAGAAAGTTTTGGCGTATTGGGAGGGAAGAAGTTGAAAGAAAAAGATTTAGCAGAAACCCCGAAATCGGGAGTCACAAAAAGAGAAATTATGATTATCGCCATCGTGGTAGGCGGCGCCTTTATCGCCATCCTCAACCAGACTGTGTTGTCACCGGCTTTACCAAAGCTGATGGAGACCTTTCAAATCAACGCGGGAACTGCACAGTGGGTGACGACGATTTACATGTTGGTCAACGGCATCATGGTACCAGTTACGGCCTATCTCATCGACAGGTTCGCTACAAAGCTGCTGTTCATCGTCTCTATGGCAGTCTTCATTGTAGGAACATTGGTTACAGGTATGGCCGAAACCTTTCCGGTTTTGATCATAGGCAGGGTAATGCAGGCCATGGGTGCCGGCATTCAACTGCCATTGGTCGCCTACGTGCCGATGCTGGTATTTCCGCGAGAGAAGCGGGGCACTGCCATGGGTATGGCGGGTATCGTTATGAGCTGTGCACCAGCTATCGGACCGGTTTTCGCGGGCTGGATTATCGACCGCTTTGGCTGGAGAATGATGTTCTATTCTATTATCCCATTGGCAGTGGTGATCCTGATCGCAAGCATTTTCTTGCTGGAAAATGTCGGAGAACGGAAACGTCCGCACCTGGACTTTCTGTCCATCGTGCTGTCCTCCTTCGCCTTTGGCGGTCTGCTGTACGGTTTTTCCAGCGCCAGCACCAAAGGCTGGGGCAGCCCCCTGGTCATCCTGCCGCTGATTGTAGGCGCAGCAGCCTTTGTTTGGTTCATAAGCAGACAGTTTCATCTCGATGAGCCGCTCCTGGAGCTGAAGATTTTGAAGACGCCAGTCTTTGCCTGTTCAGCAGCCATCGTGACCATCATCAATTCGGCACTTTCCGTGGGAAGCATCGTGCTGCCGATTTATTTACAGAGTGTCAAAGGGTTTTCCGCCTTTACCACGGGTATGCTGATGATGCCCGGTGCGGTCGCTTCGATTTTTATGAGCCCGGTCAGCGGCTTGCTCTTTGATAAATTCGGACCGAGAGGCATCTCCATTCTGGGATTGACTGCGCTGACGGGTTCTTTGGCGGCGCTGGCCTTTATCGGTCCAACGACACCAGTTGTCCTTCTGATTGTAATCTACGTCATGCAGTCTTTCGGTCAGACCATTGCCAACATGCCAGTTAACACTTGGGGGATCAACTCTTTAAGAAACGAATACATAGCCCACGGAAATGCCATCAGCAACACAGGACGTCAGGTTGGCGGTTCCATCAGTACCGCTTTGATTATCACGATTATGACGATGGTTACCAGTTCCAGCAATGCGCAGACGCCTCTGCTGCAGACAGCCAGCGGTGTAAGAGCTGCTTATGCAGCGTCGGCCTGTGTCGCCGCTGTAGCATTGGTTTTGGCAATTGTGAAGGTGCGCAAAGGCGGAGAAGCGCCTTTAGAAGAAGAATAGGAGGAATGGTATGAAAGCGCCAATCGGAAAGATTATGGACACAGATGTGTACACCTGTCCAGTGACGGCAACTTTGGGAGATGTGATCAAAATCCTGGTCGAAAAGGAAGTGGGCGGGTTGACAGTCGTCGATGAAGAGCAGCACGTCACAGGATTCATCAGTGATGGAGATATCATGCGGGCTGTATCAAAACAGAAGACCCGTTCTATTTACGGAGGCGATTCTGTTATGGTAGTTTATGACGATGAATCCTTTGAGCAGAAAGTAGAAGCATTTAAGCAGCGAAATGTGATGGAGCTGGCCGCTCGCAAGGTGTTTTGCGTGACAGAAAGCCATCCCATTGACGAAGTTGCCAGAATTCTGTCGAAAAAGAAGTTTAAGAAAATACCAATTATAGATGAGGAAGGCAAACTAGTAGGCATCGCACGCAGAGCGACTATTGTGCGTTATATCTTCAATTTGCTGTTTGATTTGAAGCTGGATAAAGATACAAAGGAACCTGTGAAATAAGTATCTTGGAAGTGGTTCCGATTAGTCAGAAAAAAGGGCTGTGCACTAGGAATTTCTTCCTTGAAGCGACAGCCCTTCGTCTATTTTCTTAAAGTTTTAATGCCCGCATTGCATTGAGAATGGCAATAAATGCGACTCCCACATCGGCGAAAACGGCATCCCACATAGTGGCTATGCCGAAAGCGCCTAATGCCATAATGGCAAATTTGACGGCTAGGGCAAAGACGACATTTTGTTTGCAGATGCGCAAGGTCTTGCGGGCAATTTTCGTTATGGTGACGAGTTTTGAGATATCGTCGGCCATGATCACCACGTCGGAAGCTTCAATTGCTGCATCTGAACCAAAGGCACCCATGGCGATTCCCACATCTGCCCTGGCAAGTACCGGTGCATCGTTAATACCGTCACCGACAAAGACCAGGCGGCCTTTCTGTCCGGTGTTAAGAACGTTTTCCAGAGAGGATACTTTATCTTCTGGCAGCAGCTCGGACAGTACATTGGTAATACCGATTTCTGATGCAACGTTTTCGGCAATTTCTTTTCTGTCTCCTGTCAGCATGATGGTCTGCGCTACACCGAGAGCCTTAAGCGCTTTCATGGTTTCAGCGCTGTTCTCTCGGATGGTATCTGCTACCACGATATATCCCAGATAGGTATCGCTGTAGGCGACGTGTACTACAGACCCGATTTCTGATGGAATCGCAGACTCTACGCCCAGATCCTTCATCAGACGGCTGTTGCCGCAGTAAACTTTCTTTCCTTTATATATTCCAGATACGCCCTTGCCGGAAATTTCTTCATAATTCGTCACCTGGCTGCTGTCTGTGTCACCAAAGCGCCTAACGATAGACAAAGCGATAGGGTGATTGGACAAGCTCTCACCGTGGGCAGCGATTTCTAACAGTTGGTCTTCTGTCACGATTCCTGTCGTATGGATTTTTGTCACTGCAAATTTTCCAGTGGTCAAAGTGCCCGTCTTGTCAAAAGCGAAGGCTTTGACGTGTGCTAACGCCTCCAAGTAGTTGCTGCCTTTGACTAAAATTCCCTGCTTTGAAGCGGAGCCAACGCCGGCAAATAAACTGAGAGGTACGGATATGACCAGCGCACAAGGACAGGAGATGACCAGGAAAATCATAGCCCTGTAGAGCCAGTCGTCGAAGTGCTGTCCGCTGAGCACAAGCGGCGGAACGACAGCCAGTAAAACAGCCAGCCCGACAACGATGGGCGTGTAGTAGTGCGCAAACTTGGTGATGAATTTTTCGACAGAAGCTTTTCTGCTGCTGGAATTCTCTACTAGATCGAGAACCTTCGCAACGGTGGAGTCCTCATATAACTTAGAAACTTTGACTTTGAGAACACCAGTCAGATTGATGGTACCGCTGATAATCTCTTCACCTGCACCTACATCCCTCGGCATCGATTCTCCAGTCAAAGCGGCAGTGTCCAGAGAAGAATTACCTTCTACGACAACACCGTCCACAGGAATCTTTTCCCCCGGTTTTATTAGGATCAAATCACCGAGAACCAGTTCTTCCGGATCGACAGTAATCTCCTTTCCGTCTACTAGCTTGTTAGCGAATTCAGCCTTGATGTCCATCAGATCAGCGATGGACTTCCGAGAATTGTTGACGGCATAATGCTCAAAGAACTCTCCCACTTGATAGAACAACATGACGGCTACTGCCTCAGGATAGTCCTGACAGTAGGCGGCGCCTAGAGACGCGATCGTCATCAAAAAATTCTCATCTAAAAGCTGGCCGCGGACGATTCCCATGACTGCTTCAATAATCGTTCTGTAACCGGCAATGACATAGGCGGCTATGAAGAACCAGATGATGTCGGAAGTATACCCCGCGATGAACAGAGCAGCTGCTGCGAAAATTTTGACCAAATCAAATTTCTGCGATTTCGTCATTGTGATATCCCCCCCTCTTTACTATTTTACGATTTTACAACTTCTATCTACTTTTTTGATCGCTTTCTGTGCATCGTCGAGAATATCTTCGAATTTGTCTTCGGCAGCTTCAATTGTCATTTTCTGAGACATGAAACTGATGCTGCAGGAGTCCACATCGTCCATTTTATTGATGGCAGTTTCCATCTTTGCCGCACAGTTTGCACAGTCGAGATTTTCCAGTTTGTAAGTCTTTTTCATAGTTAGTACCTCTCTTTACAATTTAAATCGAATATAATGTCCACGATGTGATGCACCAGCTTCGCCTCATCAGTGTCAGCCAAGGTGTAATACACTTCTTTGCCGCATTTTCGGTAAGCGAGAAGCCCGGCCTGCTTCAAGACTCTCAGGTGATGAGAGACGGCGGGTGAAGACATCTCGATAGCGGCGGCGATATTGGCAACACAGTCTTCGGTGTGACACAGAAGCCAAAGAATCTTTACCCTGGTGGGGTCGCTGATCAGGGTGAAGGTTTCAGCGGTCTTATCAAAGACATCCTGGCAGGGCATGTTTTGGATAAAAGCTGAAGTCCTATTACCGTGATCGTGTGGCAGGTGTATCTCTTTCATTTTTTGCACATCCTTTCGTTTCACTTAAACAATTAAATATTTGTTTAAACGTTATATAAATAATATTCCACTAAAAAGGAAAATGAAACATCTAAAATAAAAGATTTTATTAAATGTTAGCGGACAATGGAGGTATCATATCATTTACAGCCAGAGTGGTTTTTCATTGTATCTTCTTATTCATTGTGATCTGGTGTCTGCGAATCGACGAGATTTTGGTAGTAAGCGCCGAACTGTCCCATGGAATCGAGAATGGGACGCAGGGTCTCACCTAGTGGCGATAATGCGTACTCCACCCTTGGCGGCACTTCCGAATAGACGGTGCGCTGGATGATGCCGTCTGCTTCCATGGAGCGAAGGCTGTCGGTGAGCACCTTCTGACTGATGCCTGTGAGCGACTTCTGCAATTCCTTAAACCTCCAGGGCCGGTCAAGGAGGTTACGGATAATCAGCAGCTTCCACTTGCTGCCGATGAGCTGTACGGTGGTAGCTACCGGGCAGATCGGCAGCTCTTCTTTTTTAATCATGATGAACACACTCCTTTCCCTCATATATACAGAATTATAAGTCCTAGCATCGAGGAAGACAAGGGTTTTTGACATTTTAATGTATACATCTGCATATGCTTTGGAGGAGGCTGAATCAAGAACAATCAGATGGAATGGTTCTAGGGTAATTTTGGAACCTGCGAAAGGTTAAAAATATGTCAAAATTGTGATGATTTTTGTCACTCTTTGTAGTATAATGTATTGCGTATGATTATTAGACAACTATTTTTTAGAAAGGAAGGTTTCAAATATGAGTTCAAATGCAAAGCATTTACATAGCATCGACGCCGGACACTATAAGAACACGGCGAAATGTGAAACCGAAGTTATGCCAATTCCTGACGTTGTCAAGATCTCAATGTCACAGCATATTGGTGCGCCTTGTAAGCCTTTAGTAGCGAAAGGTGATGCGGTCAAGGTCGGACAACTTATCGGCGATACAGATGCATTCGTAAGTGCACCTATTCACTCAAGCGTATCCGGAACCGTTGCAGGCATTGAAACACAGCGCTCTGCCACAGGTGGAAATGACACGTTGGTTGTGATTGAAACTGACAAAAAACAAGAGATGTGGGAGGAAATCAAAGTTCCTCAGGTAAATGACCTGGCTAGCTTTGTCAAAGCCGTGAGAGACAGTGGTCTCGTAGGATTGGGCGGCGCTTCATTCCCTACACACATCAAGTACAATCCAAGAAATCTCGACGAAGTACATACCTTAATCGTCAATGGTGCGGAGTGCGAACCATTTATCACTTCTGACCACAGGACAATGCTTGAGGATACTCAGGACATTATCGACGGGATGAAATTGATCATGGACTACATCGGCCTGGACGAAGGATATATCGGAATCGAAGAAAACAAGCCTGACGCAATCGAGAAGCTTGACAAGATGTTTGCCGAACAAGGTCTCACAAACATGCACACCTTCAAGCTGCAGGCCAGATATCCAAAGGGAGCAGAGAGAGTTCTTGTTTATGAAATCACCGGCAAGCCAATGGCGGCAGGCGTACTTCCTGCAGACCTGGGTGTCATCCTATCCAATGTAACATCTGTTGCATTTGTAGGACAGTATTTCAGAAACGGTGTACCTCTAGTACAGAAGAGAATGACCGTTGACGGCGATGCAGTAGCCACGCCGAAGAACATCATCGCCCCAATCGGTACACAGATTCACGACGTTATCGAGTTCTGCGGCGGATACAAATCCGAACCGAAGAAGATTTTGATGGGTGGTCCGATGATGGGAAGAGCCATCTTCTCCGACGAGATGCCGATCGTAAAGAACAACAATGCAATTCTTGCATTCTCCAAGGAAAAATCATATATCCCTGAAGAGACTGCATGTATTAACTGCGGCAGATGTCATCATGCATGTCCGTTCAACCTGCTTCCAACCGCGTTGGCAGAAGCTTATGAACGCAGAGATGCACAGAAGCTCGCTGATCTGCAGGTAATGCAGTGTATGGAATGCGGAAGCTGTTCATACGTATGTCCGGCGAGAAGACCTCTGGGCTTCATGAACAAGCTTGGAAAAGCGGTTGTAAAGGAGGCTGGAATTAAATAATGGATAAAAAATACTATGGTAATTTAGCAGTATCCTCAGCACCACACCTGGTCACCGGCCTGGATACTACAAAGACAATGGCAATGGTACTCATTGCTTTAGTACCTTCTTTTTTAGTTAGTATATATGTTTTCGGCTTCAGAGTTGTCGCATTGACTCTGGTATGTATCGTCGCCAGCGTAGGCTTTGAGTGGCTGTACAACAAGCTGATGCACAAGAGACAGACTGTAGGCGACCTCAGTGCGGCAGTTACTGGCGTATTGATCGCGTTCAACGTTCCGTCCAGCTTCCCATATTGGATGGCTGTCATCGGATGTTTTGTAGCAATTATTATTGTAAAGCAGATTTACGGCGGGATTGGAAGAAATGTGGTAAATCCTGCAATCACTGCAAGAATTGTACTGTTTATATCATTTGCAACTGAAATGACAACGTGGCCTACTCCATCAATGTCAACAGTTGATGCAGCAACAAGCGCGACACCTCTGGGCGTATTGCAGGAGGGCAACGTGGCAGATCTGCCGGCAAATATGGAAATGTTCTTAGGATTCATCGGCGGATCCGTGGGTGAAGTCAGTGCAATTGCATTGCTTCTGGGTGGTCTCTTCTTGATCTGGAAGAAGATTATCTCACCGATCATCCCGGCTTGTTTTATCGGAACCGTATTCGTATTCGCATTTGTTTATTATGCAATCGTAGGCGGTGATGTAAGCGCGCTGAATATGGCAGTCTTCCACGTTTGCGCTGGAGGCGTTATGCTGGGAGCCTTCTTCATGGCAACAGACTATGTAACTTCCCCGATCATGCCGGTCGGTAAGGTTATCATGGGTATCGGCTGCGGACTCTTGACCATGGTCATCAGACTCTGGGGTGCATATCCGGAAGGCGTTTCCTTCTCCATCCTGCTGATGAACATTTTGACTCCGCTGATTGACCAGCTGTGCATCAAATTATCATATGGAGGTGCAAAGAAAAATGAAAAATAATAGTACATTTAGCAAATATGTTGCACCTATCGTCGTTTTGGTCGCCATCTGCCTGGTAATTACAGCTGCTCTTGCCGCAACTTACGGCGTAGCAAAACCGATTATCGACGAAAATGCAATCAAAAAAGCGAATGAAGCGAGAGCTGAACTGCTTCCTGCTGCGGATACCTTCACGGAGTACACCGGAGAATTGACCGTAGAAGAAAAAGACAAGGTTTATGTTCAGGATTGTTACGTCGCTGATAACGGCAGCGGAATGGTCATCACCGTCGTAACGAAATCCTTCGGCGGCGCGCTGACTGAGATGATCGGCATCGACAGCAATGGTGCGATTACAGGCGTAAAGGTCACTGACCACGCTGACACACCGGGTCTTGGAACCAAGGCTCACGATCCAAAACACTTAAAGCAGTACCAAGGTCTTACAGAATTGACATCGACTTCTGCCAAGGATGATGCGAATGTAACCCATATCACTGGAGCTACGATTTCATCCAACGCAGTTCACTACGGTATCTATTGTGCATTAGACCAGTACAAAGCAATGGGAGGTGTGCAATAATGGAAAAGAAAGTAAGTAAATTGAGCATCCTTACCAAAGGCATTATCAAAGAAAACCCTGTACTGGTGTTACTGTTAGGTACTTGCCCTACACTGGCAACGACTTCTTCAGCAATCAACGGTATCGGAATGGGCGTTTCTGCCATGGCAGTCCTGATCTGCTCAAATATCGTAATTTCACTACTGAGAAAGATCATTCCTGACAACGTGAGAATCCCGTGCTACATCGTAGTCATCGCCGGATTCGTAACCGTCGTTCAGTTAATGCTCCAGGCTTTCGTGCCTGACCTCTACGCTTCACTGGGACTATTTATCCCGCTGATCGTAGTAAACTGTATCATCCTGGGAAGAGCTGAAATGTTTGCCAGCAAGAACAATGCCTTCGATTCTGCCTTAGACGGCATCGGCATGGGCATCGGTTTCACCCTCGCTCTGGGAGCAATGGGTCTGATCAGAGAGTTCTTCGGTTCCGGTACAGCATTTGGAATCGAAATTCTGACAGGACACATCCCCGGAATGGGAATCTTCAACCTGGCTCCAGGCGGATTCTTCGTATTTGCAATCCTGATCGCTGCTGTAAACTACTTTACAAAGGGTAAAGGCTTGAAGAAGAAAGAATTTGGATGTGACGGATGCGCTATGGCCGCAATGTGCGGAGGCGCAAGAAAAGAATGTGAGAAAGGAGCTGAAAAAGCATGCTAATCGTAACGACAATGATGGGCGTTATCCTCGTTAACAACTATGTACTGGCTCAGTTCCTGGGTATCTGTCCATTCCTCGGTGTATCGAAAAAACTTGACTCTGCAGTAGGCATGGGCGTTGCCGTTATCTTTGTAATGGTACTGGCAACCATCGCGACATGGCCAATCATGCAGGTCCTCAATAATTTTGAAATCGGATATCTACAGACTGTAGTATTCATCCTCGTAATCGCAGCATTGGTACAGCTTGTAGAGATGATGCTGAAGAGATATATTCCATCCCTGCACAAGGCATTGGGTGTATACCTTCCGCTGATCACAACAAACTGTGCGGTACTTGGTGTTTGTATCTCTAACATCGACGCTGGTTACGGATATCTTCTTTCTATCTGCAACTCTGCTGGTGCAGGCATCGGTTTTTTGCTTGCAATGGTTCTGTTCGCAGGTGTCAGAAGCAAACTGGAAAATGAAGAAGGCGTTCCTTTTGCATTCAGAGGAGTTCCTCTCACATTAATTACTGCTGCTATGTTATCCCTGGGCTTCATGGGCTTCAGCGGATTATTCCAGTAGAGAAGGAGGGATAGGAATGGTAACACCAATTTTATTAGTAGTTGCAATCGGCTTCGTTTGCGCTGCAATACTGACTATCGCTTCAAAGGTATTCTATGTACCTGTTGACGAAACCTTTGCCCTGCTCCGTGCAGAACTGCCGGGTGCCAACTGTGGTGCTTGCGGATATGCAGGCTGTGACGATTACGCAAGTGCACTGGCAGACGATCATTCACTGAGCTGCTCAAAATGTCCTGTCGGCGGTGCTGATGTTGCTGCAAAGCTGGCAGAAGTGCTAGGTGTAGAATCTGGTTCTGCTGACAAGCAGGTTGCGGTCGTCAGATGTAACGGAACAAAGGAAGCCGCCAAGACAATCATGGAATATGACGGCGTCAAGACTTGCTCCGCTGCAAAACAGTTCTTTGGCGGATTAAGCGCTTGCCCTTATGGCTGTATCGGTCTGGGCGATTGTGAAGCCGCTTGTGATTTTGACGCTATCCACATCTGCGACGGTGTGGCAGTAGTCAACAGAGACAACTGTGTAGGCTGCGGTGTCTGCGCAAAGACTTGTCCGAACGCAGTCATCAATATTCAGAGTGCTAAGAACCTGGTTGTGGTTCAGTGCAAATCTGAGGCAAAAGGTGCTGAGACTAGGAAAGCTTGTTCCAACGGATGTATCGGATGTAAGAAGTGCGAGAAAGCTTGTAAGTTCGAAGCTGTCACTGTGGAAAACAACGTTGCCCGCATTGACCCAGAGAAGTGCAAGAACTGCGGACTCTGTGCAAAAGAATGTCCAACTGGTGCAATCAACAATATGAGAGTCAAAAAAGCGCCAGCAAAACCGGCTGCTCCAAAAGCTGAAGCTGCGCAAGAAGCAAAAACTGAAGCGTAAACTATATATTTGAATTCTAAGGCTGTCCTTTCCGGGGCAGCCTTTTTTATTTAATAGGAAATATCGATTTCCTATTAAATAAAAAAGGGGTGTGCAGAGGGGAATCCCCTCGCCGCCCTCAGGAGGGTGCTCAGCTTGCGTAGCAAGCGCCGAAGGGAACCTAGGGTTCCCTAGCGGAGTGGCGAAGCCACTTTTTTTATTCCCATGAACCTTGAAGAGTTCTTAAATAAAATTGAGAATTGTGTTTAGTATTGACTTTAATAAAATTAAATGTTATATTTAAATAAATTAAAGAAAGGGGTGGGGCGAATGTTTATTTTTTCGGCATTTATATTGATGTTTATTTTTATTGGAGTTGCAGCGCTAACGATACTGGCAGAATGGCAGATAATAAAACTGCAGAAAAAATGGAAATGGGTTATTCCAGCAGCGATAACTATACTTGCTATCTTCTCTTCAATCCAATTCAGTTGGATTTCACACAGCAGCAGTGGAATAACAAGCGTCTCTGTCATGATTGAAGATGAACAATTTGGAGAAATCCAGACTGCTGCAGATCACGAGAAGCATATGTATGCTATAGGATATCTGGTGATTGGGGAAACAGAGAAGGATTTGGAGTATATAGCACTGGAATACAAGGAGGGTGAGTTAGTCGGAAGCGAAGAGGCGCTGCAGTATAAGAAACAGATTGACAATGCTACTCGCTCTTTGACAAAGGGATTCACCGGCAGCACCGTTTCATTTGAGGAACTGAGAGATGAGCAGGATAAAATCAGAGAGCCGGTTAAAACCTTTTCCCTCAAAAACTATTTTATTGCATTTGGATTTCATGCAATCTGTCCGCTGATTCTTTGGCTTATGGTTCTGGGGGATCGACTGCAGAGAAAAAAAGGAAATCAGTTAGACAAGACGCGTCTTGAAGATTTGTAATGGGGGTAAAAAGAATGACGATTAGAGTAATACCATCTTGGATGGAGAATTTAGAAGAGGAAGACATTGTGTTTATCAAGAACTTTATGCTGGTAAGCGGTTCGTTGAAGGAAATGGCCGCTAAATACGATGTGACGTATCCCACAGTGCGTCTGCGTCTGGATCGGCTGATTGACAGGATAAAGATGACGGATGATCAGGAAGCGGAACCCTATGTGAAACTGATCAAACGGCTGGCTTTAGAGGATCGATTAGACTTTGAGACTGCCAAGCTTTTAATTAATGAATATAAAAAGGAGCGATAATATGTTATACGTTTTGACTTTGACGGGTATGGGCATATTGCTGATTTTGTTACAGCTATGGTTGTCTTCCAAAAAAAGTGTATTTCCAGGGCTGGCACTCGTCGCAGCTGTATGTGTTGTTTTCTTATCTCTGACGGTTTGGGCATATAGCTTAGATGTACCGACGAAAGAAGAAACATTGACATGCAGTTTGGAAAAGGACAGGATTGCCGAAGCAACGATTACGTGGGGAGAAAATAACGAAATTGTTTCGGTGACAGATATATCGATCAAGGATAAAAAGGGTATTTTGATTGATGAAATCGCATGGGGAGAATATAGATTGAAGGACGTGCAAAAAAAGTTAAAAGGGGATTATGCTATTACAATGGACACGCCTACCACATGGAAGGATGGGATAGAAGACGGAGTGAAATTCGGCTACACTACTTTTTCAAAGAATATTTTCTTGTGGGATTTAGGAATCGTCACTGTGCCGTTGCTGCTGCTCCATCTGATGAGACGACATCAGCTTCGTCGTATAAAGCAGAGAGAAGAACTTGAGAAAATGAATATTCAGGAGTTATAGAGAGGGGGAAGTCTTATGGAAGATCTGTTTGAAATTATCACCATTTGGGGATTGCTTATTTTCAATGTGATAGTGTTTGGAATATTGGAGTTTTATCTGGCGGGGCGTAAAAATAAATGGATTGGCTTACTGATTCCAGTTCTAAGCCTGGTATTATTAGTACCATTATCCATAGATTTTATCGACGAGTTCTCCGAAATACCAGTCTGGGAAAATTCTTATGGGGATGAAACCCTGGACGATGTAAAAATCTATTTCGGAGTGATCAATGATAAATCGGGGAGTCCTGTTGCCTTCAGCGACCTCCAGGTCAAGGATAGAAGCAGCGGGGAAAAGAAGTGGTATCCCATGGAGTTCGATCAGCAGGGAAATTTGATTGGTGGGAAAGAAGCGCTTAAATACAAGTCCAGCATCGAAGACCTTTCTCAAACAGACGGTTTTTTTACAGGAAAATCCTGCTCTCCCAAAGCTATGAAATGGGAGTACGTTAAAGGCCGTGAAGGTGGAAGATACAGAAGTCAGCTTATATTAGCAGCGCTCTATATAGTCGTGATTGCGTTTTACTTTTTCATCTACTGGATCATGCGTAAGCGGCTGTGCAGAAGGGAAGCTGCTGTCGCAGAAGAAAAGAGACAAATGCTTAAGAGTTTATAACAGGCAAACGCTGTTGTGCCTATAAGGAGGGACTATAATGTCACCACTAACGGTACAGATTATCATTCTGCTGGTCTTCATCCTGTCTTGGGCAGGGATCATAACAATAGGGGTATTGTTAGCAAAACACTTTATCAGAAAACAAAAAAAGTAATCTGCATTAGATAGGAGCCGGGCGTCATCGTGACTGCCCGGCTCCTGTGTGTTTTTGATTTATTCAGTTAATTCTTTTGCACTGGCTATGTAGTAATGGCGTCCGTTGGCGCTGGTCTCATATTCTGCCAGAACTCTTAAGGCAGAAGCCTTGAGAATCTTTGCTTCTGTAATCTCCTGCCCCGCATCTAATAGCAGGTCACAGAGTTCTAAGCACCACTGGTATTCCTCCGTGGAGAAGGCTTTTTTGGCCGCGTCCAATACAGACTGAATCCCGCCCATGAGTGCGATGGTTTTTTCTGCCTTTTCCCTCGGCGGCAGTGGATGCAGATGAGTCGGGTTGCCGTCAAACCAGCCAAGGTAAGCCGAATAGACAGCGCGAACGGTCCATTCTGCACATCCGTAGAACTCTCCCAGATAAGGCAAAGCCGCATATTCCGGCTTCAGTCCGATTTCGGCAGCCAACTGGTCAGCAGACTTGCCCAGATTCATACCCTGCAGAGTTCTAGTCAAAATGTCATCGATAGCATTTCTGAAGTCCAGCAGGACCTCTTGAATTTGATCCCTGCCAATGACAGCAGCGGTATGTCCTGGCAGCAGATATTCGGCCGGGTAGGCGGCCAGCTTATCGAGACTTTGCAGCCAAAGAGCCAGATCACGGTATTGACCGCCGCGGATGGCGTAGAGATTTGGAAAACAGCCGTAATAATTGTCACCACAGCAGAGCACTTTTCTATCCGGCAGCCAGATCATAATCTGATCCTCTGTTTCGCCGGGGACTCTGATCAGTTCCAGATTTACGCCGTCTATTTCCCGCACGACGCTGTCCTGCTGATATAGGGTAGTCGGGGGAACAAAGGCGCGCTGCTCACCGTAGGCAATTCCTTCGCGGCGGCCGATTCCCTGTGAGATGTTTTCCTCATCAGTGAGAGTGTAACCGAACTGTCGGCTTCCTCGTTGATTCTGTATATCCTGCAGCATGGCTGTCTTTGCCAGCGTTGGTGTAATGGGGGCAAAGGCGATGATTTCTGGATTGCTCTCTATAAATGCGCCGGCGCCGCCGCGATGATCTGGATGTCCGTGGGTATAGATCACCGTAGAAATAGATTTCCCTATCCGCTCCCTGATGAACTGTAAGAGGATTTTACCCCTCTCAAAGGAATCTAATGTATCGATAAGGATGACGCTGGAATTTCCTTCAATGCAGATGGCATTGCTATGACCCAATCCGGAAATGTGCCAAATACCCTTTGTGACTTCCACATAATTCTCATGGGAATTTTTTTCTGTAAAATCTGACAGCTTCTGACTGCCTTTTTCTGTTAACATGGTTTACCCCCTCTGAAGATAATATCAATTCTATCTTATAGTCTAGGGCAGTTTGCTTCTAATGTCAAATGACAAGCTTCGACCACGGTCTGAAGAATATAGCGGCAGTCATCAAACGTTCCACGGCTTTCTTTCATATATGCCGCATGGCGTGCATCCAATTGTTTGGCTGAAAGTCGAGGAGTAGAAGGCTCTTTTGAAATCGCAGTAGTGAGATTTCTGCGAAGAAACTCTTCCAAAGTTTGATGGAGCTGGCGCTCATATTCCACATGATCCTTCAGTGAATATTGAAAAGCCTCATTGTGGGGCCTGGTAAAGGAATCAGCGAGATAATGGGTCAGGATTCCGGTTTGATACCACCTGAGTCCCGTATCGGGATGCCGCTTCTCCAGGGCGCTTTTCATAAAGGTTTTCCGATATGTAAAGCTGTGCCCCGAGAAACGGTTTGAGCCGATACTGGTTATATATGAAAACGGATTGATATCCGGTATTAAATTGCCCAGGATAAACAGAAACTTATCGAGTCTGCCCAGGGCCATGGAGTCGGCCAGATTCCTTGACAGATAATAGTGGTCTTTTGTTTCCATTCCATGTACCCCTTTCGTCATTGATTACTTGACATTTTAGACGCGGACTGCGATGGAATGTTGACCTTATTGTAATGGTTTGTTGAAGAACCTCTGTAGATTTCGCTCACATTCCACTAGAAAGACAGGCGCTTCGTAGCCGTATTTTGGCAAAAAGCGCTGTCGTGTTCTACAAAGAGCATGGTGGGTTCATAGGTGAGAAGTAAATCCTCAATTTGCATGCGGGAGATGACATCGATATAGTTGAGTGGTTCATCCCAGACATACAGATGCGCTTCTTCACAGAGGCTGGCTGCGATGAGCACTTTCTTTTTTTGACCGCCACTGTAATCCTCCATTTTTTTCTCGAACTGTATCCTGGAGAAGTCCAACTTCCGCAGAATAGCCTTGAAAAGGGTCTCGTCAATATTGCGCGCTGCGGCGTAATCGTCAAGCGTTCCCGAAAGTCCGGTGGTATCCTGTGGCACATAGGATATTTTTAGCCCGCTGCCAATACGTACCACTCCGTCAAAGGGCACGTCAAAACCGCAGATCAGTTTGATGATGCTGGACTTACCGCAGCCGTTTCTGCCCTGAAGAGCGACGCGCTCCCCTCTCTTAATCTCAAAGGTCAGATTGCTGAAAACCTGTTTTTTTCCATATTTGATGGAAACGGCTTCAAAGGTAATTAGAGGATCTGTGTGGAAGGAGAGAGGGTGAATCTTTAAACTGTCAGCTCTTTCTATATTCTTGAGCAGTTTGGATTTCTCTTCGATAGCACCCTGCTTCCGCCTCTGGGCTGCGATGGAACGCTTCATCATCTTTGCTGCTTGGGCGCCGATGTGGCCTTTGTCCGGTTTGACACCGGCATCACGATCGCTGTTGTGACTCTTGCGCTTCTCAATGGTATCAGACCAACGGGCTGTTCTGCGGGCTGCTGCTTCCATGGACTTGATATTTTTCAACAGTTTTTCGTTTTCTGCCATTTCGTAGTCATCCTGCAGTTCTTTGTTGTGATACCAGGTTGAAAAATTCCCTTTCTGTATCTCGATATTGGTTTTGTTAATGGAAAGAATATGGTCGATGCAGGCATCGAGAAAGACTCTGTCATGAGAGACGAGGATAAATCCCTTTTTTCTTCGCAGGTAGTCGCTGACGATTTGTCTCGCGTTTATATCCAGATGGTTGGTCGGCTCGTCGATCAAAAGAAAGTTATTTTCCTTTAGAAAGAGGGCGGCCAGCAGAATTTTGGTCTGCTCGCCGCTTGAAAGCGTATCAAAAGGACGATACAGCACCTCATCTGTGACCGCAAGATAATTTAGTTCCCGGGAAAGCTGCCAATACTCATAGGCTGGATAAACCTGATCGACTACCTCGATGGCGGGTACGGATTTATCAGCCACCTCAAAGGGAAAGTAATCAAAATGCACCTTTGCTGAAATCTGTCCGCTGTATTCGTACTTTCCCAGGAGCAGATTGAGAAAAGTGGTCTTTCCCCGACCATTTCTTCCCGTAAAACCTAACTTCCAATCTGTGTCGATTTGAAAGCTGACGTTTTCAAAGATGTTGTCGTAGCTGCCTTCGTAGGCGAAGGTTAAATTGTTTACATTGATTAAAGACATATATACACCTCCAAGCTTGTTATATGCAACGAAAAAAGCTGCAAGAAAGTTCTTCTTGCAGCTTAAAGCATCATGAACAAAGGCGCTGAGGCGCGATGGATGATCTCTATAAGTCAGTCAGATTCGTAAACTTTCTCGCAGTCTGCATGATAAAACAAGCGGGGTTCTTTGCCGCTGAAATAAATTTCTATCATGCATGTTAAACTTAGCAAGAAAAATTACGCATCTTTTCACCTCAAATCTTTTAATAACGTAAGAAATAGGAATCTTTGGTTCCGTCATTTCCACGTTTGTTATAATTCAAGCCAATTATAACAGAGAAGGGACTCTGGTGCAAGTTGAACTTTTAGAAAGAATTGATTTATCGGTGGGCATTGTTTATAATACAACTATAATCGCAAAGGAATTAGAGGTGCTTTATTTTGATAAAGCTGATGAAGCGTGGCTCGATTTTGTCGCGCAGAACCGAGCGTGAACCTACTCTGATAAGCACTATGATACCGAGGATGTTGATGAATATATTAACAAAAGAAAGGAAAAATATGAAACATAAAATTGGAATTATCTGTGCAGCGGATGACGAAATCAACCCGGTTTTGTCCCACCTTACAAAGACAGAAATGACAGAAAAGGCAATGCTCAAGTATTACGAAGGGCAGATGGAAGGCGTCGACGTGGCCGCCGTGTTTTGCGGCGTCTGCAAAGTAAATGCCGCCATCGCAGCGCAGATTTTGATTGATTCGTTTGGCTGCAATGTGATGATTAATGGCGGAACTTGCGGCGGCATGGATCAAGGCCTGCGCGTATTCGATACGGTGGTAGCTACAGAAACTGCCTACTGGGATGTGGCAGAAGATATCTTGACAGAGTACCATCCGTTTATGAAATCTATCTACTTTCAATCGGATCAGAAACTGGTGAGTCTGGCGAGAAAGGCGGCAGATCAAAGTTCCCAAAAGGTGGTCTTTGGGAGAATGATGACTGGAGAGATTTTCATCGATCAGGAGAAGCGCGTAGAAATCAACCAGATCCACAAGCCGCTGACTGTGGACATGGAGACCGGTGCCATCGCTCATGTCTGTTATGTCAATCAGATTCCCTTTATCGCGGTTCGCACCATCACTGATACCGAAGAACAGAGCGGCGTCGACACCTTTGATCAAAACTGCAGCAAAGCATCGGCGTTATCCGCAGAGTTCATCCGGGAGATGTTGAAAGAATTAAAACAACTGCAATAACATGAATCGCGCCAGTTTTGTTTTATACGCCATGTTTTATGCCAGAACCTCTTGGTTACTGTTGCATCAAAGTGGAACGGACGAGAGGATGTCGTGCAGAGGATGCTTCATATAATCTGGCTTTACATATTGGGGCAGAATGGACAGCATACAGGAGGTCTCAATCCAACCGGCATGAAAGTCGTCTGGAAAGTTACGCTGCATCGCAGGCAGTTCGGATGGTTCTGCAGCAGATGTGTCCTCAGGTCCTAGGTTAAAAATAGCACCCATCGGCGCAAGACAGATATCGCCATGTTCTTTGTTGGTTTTTTCGCAGGCCTGTTCCACGGCAATGGCGTGAAGGGGGGGTCTGCGTGGGCGGAAATAATGATGATATTGTGGACATCCCATCTTGCAATGGCAGACGTCGTTTCATAGGCAACATCGAAGATTAGCCTACGGCTGACGTGAATATTGCCGGGAAACTGCACCATATCGGCAAAACCCAGGGGAATGGTCGGCAGAATAGCAAAACAATAATCTGGCAGTGCAGAGTCCAGTCTTTCTGCCGCCTTATGAATCCAATGATTTGTCTCATATACGTCTACACCAATTGGCAGATGCCTGCCGTGTTCCTCAATTGGCGCGATTCCAAGGAAAACAACTAATTTTTCCGCATTCATCTGGGAGATATCCTCCCAACTTTCTGCCATCAGATCTACAATCATGATATACCTCCACACTTTACATTTTCGACTTTAGATGTTATTATAACAGAATAGTGCATCACAGTACTACTCTATATATAGAGTAGTACTGTGATGCAGCATTGTCAAGGAGAAATTTTATGTTATCAAAAACAATGGCGATTCTGCTGGGTATCATAGAGCAGCAGCCGGTTAACGCATATGAACTGAACAAATGGTTATCAGTAATGCACGTACGGGACTGGTACAACATTGCAAGTTCCACCGTTTACGCCACATTGAAGGCAGCAGAAAAAAAGGATTATATTACAGGTACTATAGAGAAATCAGGTAATATGCCGGACAAGACAATATATTCCATGACAGATAAGGGGCGTGCGGAGTTTTTAGAAACCATAAAAAACTTTCTGGCGGATTTTGAATATGATATTACGCCATTTCATATTGGTTTGTTCTTTGTTAAAGCCATAGACAGGCAGGAGGCGACAGCTTTGCTGGAAAACAGGGTTGTCCTGCTGAAAAAATATGAGGAAGGAATCAACCGGCAGCTGAAACAGATTGCCAAGTCAGAGGCGCCGAAACTGGTGGTTTTGAATCTCAAGCAGAATCTCTATATCGTCCAAGCCCAGCAAAAAGGAGCAGCGGAAATTTTGCTTGAGATGAAGGCAACGAAAGGAGCGTAGAAATTTGAAAGACAAAATGAAGAAAGCATTTACAGCTGCCATCGCTTACGGTCTGCTTGCAGGCATTATTGTAGCCATCGTTGCCATCATAGCCTATTTTGGCGGCGCAATTATGAAAGTTTTTGGCTTTGAATATGAGTCGCCCGGCAGCATTGTCTTATTTTTTCTAATCGCGGGTATTGCAGGGTTTCCGGCAGAAATCATCGCACGAGCCTTTCCGAAGGCTCTGCTGTCTTTGGAGAAAATAACGGCTCGAGGAGCAAAAATATTATTTTTGGTATTGGACACTGCGGTCACAGCAGTGACGATGGCCATCGTAGACTATTTTATGGACAGCGTATCTGCTAGCGATATCTCCATTTTGGTAATCAGCTTGATTTTGGCGATCCTGTCCAGAGAAAATTTTGATGAAAGAGTGTGATAAATATGAATTTTGTAAGAATGACGTCCGCAGATGATCCTCTGTACGAGGTGGCCATGGAACTCTATGGCAAGAGCTTTCCGAGCCATGAACAGAGGGAAGACGACTGCCAAAGAAAAATTATGAATACCTCAGATTACCATTTTGACTTGATTTACGACGAAGGGGCCTTTGCAGGTATCATTCTGTATTGGCAGTCAGCACACTTTATCTACGTTGAGCATTTTTGTATTGACCCCAATTTGAGAAATAAAAACTACGGTCAGCGGGCCCTGAAGCTATTAAAAGAGAAGGGAAAGACGATCATTTTGGAAATTGATCCACCTGAGGATGAGATAGCAAAGAGACGGCAGGGTTTCTACGAGCGGGCGGGATTTTGTGTCAACAGTTTCGCCCATGTGCATCCTCCTTACCGCCAAGGGAACCAGGGACACGGTCTGGCAGTCATGTCCTATCCGGCAAAGCTGACCCAGGCGGCTTATGAGGAATTCGACTCTTACTTAAAGAACGTAGTTATGGAGAAGGTATAGTAGAGTTTGCAGAATTGCTAGTTAGGACAGGAGTTTTCCCTAAAGAAAACGCGCAAACCATCAGAGGATTGCGCGTTTTGTTGTGCATGTGATTCTATTTTTTCTCTTTTCCCCGGGCTTCCTCCAGGTAATTGTACAGCGTAAATTTTGATATATCCAGAAGTTCACAGACTGTCTGGCCGGATTTCTGAATCATGAACACGCCGCGTTCGTCTAGGAACTTCAAGAGTTTGATTTTAGCTTCTTTGTTCATCTTGTCCGGCGGCATGCCGATCTGTGCCAAACCTTCTGCGATGAGGCTGTCCATCAAGCCATGAATAGAAGTGACCGGCCTGTCGAACTCGTCGTCGCTGGCAAGACGGTTGGTTTCGAAATATTTGTTATCGGACATTCCCTTGATGGCGTTTTCCAGCGCGACCAAATCTGTGATGTCCTGGTTGATGCACATGGAACTGTTGAGAATGCCGTCGTCATCGAAGAAATTCACTGTGGAGGAACGAACCATGCGGCCGTCGGCAGTATGGGTGATATAACGAACCTTTTCCATGGCATGGGTTTCTCTCTTCATGTAGCGCAGGAAGGACTGCGTCGGACCGTCCCCGATGCGGCGACCCGTTACGTGACCGTTGACGATGTATACGATGGTGTGGTCAATATCGCCCGTAAAGTCGTGGACGACAACTTCTGTGTTGGGGCCAAACTGTGCGGCGATCAAATCGGCTACCTGCTTTAGCTGCTTTTCATTTTTTATCATTTTATCGTCTCCTGATTTCCCCCTTAGACCGTAAGGGCACTTTCGCAAATTAGCATATTCATTATATCAATTTTTCAGTCTCATTGCAACTACTTATCAAACAAAAAGTTATAATATCAAAATAAAAATTTGAGAACCGAAATGGCTTAATTCTGTGCACACTTGCTGTTTCGCACATAACAGTGTAAAAGTATTCTGACAAAAAGTTTTTGATTCTAAAAAAGAATTTGACCAGGAGCTGCAAAAATGCTATTCTTATGTTAGAAAACGGTTACCTTCAGTCGATAGAGGTGCACGACCTTTGCAGCCTGTATCTCCTTGTCAACTGTAGGTGAAAACGGGAGGACACACTTATGGTATTTAGAAATTTTGAGGAGCTGGAGGGTTCGTTTCACGCATCCTCGAAAAAGACCGTTGTCGTAGCAGCTGCACAGGACAAATCCGCTTTGACTGCAGTGAACGCATGCCGAAAAGACGGCTTGATCGACGCAATTCTCGTAGGCGATGAAACGCTGATCAAAGAAGAAATCAAACACTTCCATGGAGAGATGGATGATGTGCCCATTGTCCATGCGGAAACATTGGAAGAGGCGGCAAAAAAAGCCTGTCTCTGTGTCCGTGATGGCCAGGCGGATTTTATTTTAAAAGGAAAAATAGATACAGGAATTCTGCTGAAAGCCGCCGTTGCGGAGGAAAATGGGCTTCGCACAGGGAAACTGATGAGTCACCTGGCTTTTTTAAAGATTCCCAACTATCACAAGATTATCGTGCTGACTGACAGCGGTATGGTTTTGTATCCGACACTGGAACAGAAAAAAGAAATCATCGAAAATGCAGTGGAAAATCTGCGGAATATGGGATATGACGAACCGAAGGTAGGAATTCTGGCAGCAGTGGAGAAAGTCAATCCCAAGCAGCCAGAGACCGTGGATGCAGCGGAGCTGACAGAGATGTACAAGCGCGGTCAGATCAAAGACTGTATCGTAGAAGGCCCATTGTCCTACGACATTTTGATGAGCAGAGAATCAGCCCATAAGAAAGGTTTTGACAGCGAGCTGGTGGGCAATGCGGATATTTTGGTCGTGCCGAATATGCCTTGCGGCAATATTCTTGGCAAAGCGCTTCTCTTTTCCGCTGAAGCGGACATGGCAGGTCTGATTGTAGGAGCGAAAGCGCCCATCGCATTGACTTCCAGAGGCGCAACAGAAAAAGAAAAACGTCAGTCCCTGCTTTTGGCGGCGGCATGTGCGAAAGGAGCGAGATAACATGGCAGAATATATCTTAGTGATCAATCCCGGTTCAACCTCTACAAAGGTTGCAATCTACGATGGAGAGAAAGAAATCAATACGTGCAGCATCGATCACTCGGCAGAGGAACTGAAAGCCTTTAAAGAAATCAACGATCAGCTGGATTTCCGCAGAGCCGCTGTGCTGGATTACCTGAAGGGGCAGAACTTTGACCTTACTGATCTGTCAGCCATTGCGGCAAGAGGCGGCATTGTCGGACAGCTTGACAGCGGCGCCTATCTGGTAGACGAAGTCTTTGCTCAGGCCTCCCGCCATTCTACAATCCCGCACCCAGCGAATCTTTCGCCGATTATCGCTTACCAATTGGCAGAACAGGCGGCAACAGGCATTCATGGCTATGTCTATGATGCGGTCTGCGGATGCGGTGTGCCAGACCCAATCTTCACTTATACCGGCGTACCGGAAATAGAGAAGCCTTTCCTGACCCACGTACTCAACAGCCGTGCGGTCAGCATCGAACAGGCAAGGCGAGACGGGGTCAAATTAGAGGACACGACTTATATCGTCTGTCATTTGGGCGGCGGCGTCACTTCCAATCTCATCAAAGGCGGCAAGGTCGTGGAATTTGTCGGCGATGACGAAGGTGGATTTTCCCCTGAGCGTTCCGGCGGCGTGCCGTGTAGAGAACTAGTCAAATTTTGTTTTCGAAGCGGCTTGACGGAGAAGGAGGTACAGAAGAAGCTGAAAGGTCAGGGCGGACTGATCGCTTATCTGGGAGTTAATGATCTCAGAGAAGCAGAAAAAATGGCAGAGACTGATCCGCAGGCGAAAATCATCATCGACGCGATGATCATGCAGTTATCGACGGATATCGGCTCGCTGGCTCCAATCGTCTATGGCAAAGTGGATAAAATCATTCTGACGGGTGGTATGGCATACTCTGATTATCTGACTTCAGAGATGAAGAAACGGGTTGGCTTTATCGCCCCTGTCGAAGTCATTCCAGGTACTTTCGAAATGGAGGCGCTGGCAAAGGGCATCCACAGAGTCATCACAGGTCAGGAAGAAGCGCATATATTAGAGAGATAAATTGTTTTTCATTTATCATATTTGAACCGGAGCTGACGCTAAAGACGCGGCTCTGGTTTTTTGTTATATGGTCAGGGGAATGCAGGCTCAGATAACGCTTTATGCCATCATGCCCTGCTTTTTTGAAAAATGAAGGCGTGCCATTTTACTTCATTCCCTTGCCATGTTCCCGGCAGTGCATATCTTGACGCAGCGCGTGCCAGATGCTATATTGAGAAGAAGCAGAAGGAGGTGGAAGTATGCAGTTACAGCAGTTGGAATATTTCGTCAAAGTGGCAGAACTGGGCAGCCTGAACAAAGCGGCAGAGGTCTTTTATGTGACACAGCCGGCGCTGAGCAAGGCGATTCAGAACCTGGAGCAGGAAATCGGGGCAAAGGTGCTGTGCAGAACCAATAAAGGCGTCTCTATGACAGAAGATGGAAAAAAACTCTACGAATACGCCAAGGTCATCCTATCACATGTGGATTTAATCAGAGATATCAAGGCCAAAGATGCACTGCAGACTCTGTCAGTGGCTTCTTATCCGCTGATTTCCATGTCACGCATCATCGCTGACTTCTATAACCGCCAATCGGATAGGAACGTGACGATCAGATTAAAAGAGGACAGGCTGATGCAGGTTATTGACCACGTGTATGAGGGCAGGGATGAAATCGGTTTTTTGCTGATCAACAATTCCCAACTGCGGGAAGTGAAGAACACGCTGAAATATAAGGGACTGTCATTAGAGATTCTCGGACACGACACCTGGTATGCAAATGTAGGTGAACACAACCCTTTGTACGATAAAGAGCTCGTTACCATGCAGGAGCTGATTCAGTACCCCATCGTCAGACTCCATGACGACCACTATTCCAATCTGACTAATTATCTGCGCATTGATGGAATCTTGCTAAGAGACAGCTGGAAGCATATTTATGTCAGCGATAATGCCGGGTTGGTGAACGTGATGCGCCATACAGACGCCTACCGTTTCGGACCGGGCCTGAGCAACCGAGATTTTGCGGATCTCGGCATCAGAAGTATTCCGATCAGAAACTGCGATGTGGATGTGGTGGTGGGTTGGATTAAAAAGAAGTCTGCCGCTTTGAGCCCCATTGGGGAAGCCTTTGTACGCCTTCTGGAGGAATGGACAGAGGCAGAGCTTAGAACATAAGAAAAGTCGCAGAGAAAATAAAAAAACGAGATGCTGCCGGGTGCAGATGGTGATAAATGCCATTTGTACCCGGTTTTTGATTTACGATTCGACCCTTATGTCAGAATCCATTTGCTATAAAAATAAGTTATGACTCAGGTCGTAAAAAAGTGAATTATACAAGTTGAAAGAAAATTGGTAAAATTCAATTAAACAATGACGAGGCGCCCAAAGTCATGCACATGAAAGGATTGATACGATATGAAAGAAGTTTTTATAAAAATCAATGAATATGTTGAACGGCACCGACAGGAAATGATTGACCTATGGGAGAAATTAGTGAACATCGACAGCGGCACTGCCAATGGGGATGGTGTCAGGGAAGTCTGCACAGTTTTGCGAAAAGAGATGAGTGCCATTGATATGCAGACGAAGGTCATCGAAAGCGGACCGACAGGACCGGTCCTGGTCGGTGAATGGAACCGAGAGGCAAACACTGCACCGATTATTCTCATCGGTCATATGGATACTGTTTTTCCTGATGGCACGGCAAAGGAAAGCCCTTTCCGCATTGACGAGGAGGGGCGCGCTTATGGACCAGGCGTGCTGGATATGAAGGCCGGTCTGGTCATTGCAATCTATGCAATCAAAGCCCTTCAGACCATCGGTTATGGCAAGCACCCCATAAAATGTGTCTTTGCAGGCGATGAAGAAAAAATACACGTAAAATCCAACGCTAAAGCGATTTTGGCGGAAGAGATGAAAGGCGCTGCCGCAGCTTTTAACTTTGAGACTGGTTACCTGGATGACGGACTAGTGGTGGGCAGAAAAGGCGGCGGCATGGCGGTTTTGACGGTTCACGGCGTAGCAGTTCACTCGGGTATTGCGCCAGAGAAGGGGAGGAGTGCCATTCTGGAGATGTCTCACAAAATCGTGGAACTGGAAAGTAAAAATAATTTGCAGCGGGGCAAGCTCATCAATTGCGGTGAAATCACAGGCGGTACCAACTCCAATACCATCCCGGGAGAATGCCAAGTTGTTATCGCCTTCCGCTTTCCGTCAGCAGACATACGGGATGAAATCGTGGCGGATATTCAGACTGTGGCAGCCAAGACCCATGTGAAAGGGACGAATGCACAGGTCAATATCAAAGCGATGATGGAATGTATGGAAAGTACCGAGGGTGTTTTAAGCCTGTTCGAGCATGTGAAAAGAACAGCAGAGGAGTGTGGGTATGGCGATGTCCACGCGTTTACTGTAGGCGGCGTATCTGACTCAGGAATCGCTGTAACAGAAGGCGTACCGGCGGTCTGCGCTATGGGCGTCAAGGGGTCAGGTAATCACACGGCGGAAGAGTTTGCAGTGGTGGAATCCTTGTTCAGCAGAACGCTCCTGGCTGCCAGCTCTATTTATACCCTGTAAGGAGGAAAGAACAATGGAAGAGAAAAAAGAAAAAATGAAAATCGGAATCGGCGCATGGATTGCCTTGATTTTCTTTATCGTCATATTATCAGGGGTATTCAGAACCAGCGATACGCCGCTGCAGATTCTGGACTTAACCAATTTAACAGGTAACTTTGGACTGATTGGAGAGACGGAGAGCAATTTCATCGGAAGCGGAGGAAGCGGCGCAAAGGACGGCTTTATGGCGGGCCTCAACCTGCTGCCGGGCATCATGCTGTTTTGCGGCCTGCTGGGTGTCTTCGAACAGATGAAAGCCTTTGACGCTTCGGAAATCGTGTTCCGTCCCATCCTAAAGCCCCTGCTCGGCATTCCGGGGAGATGCGGCGTCGCTTTTGTCAGCAGCTTCAACGGTTCAGACGTGGCAGCCATCATGACTCGCGACCTCTACGAGGCAGGAGATATCACTGACGACCAGAGGACGATTTTTGTCTCTTATCAATACGCGGCTTCAGCATGCATCACCAATACCATCAACTGCGGCGCGCCGATTCTGGCTTTTTGCCCCATCGCGCTGGGTGTCATCATCGTCATCGAGTTTGTCTGCAAGCTGATTGGAGCTAATCTGGTTCGTCTGATTCTCAGATTGTCCAACAAAAAGAAAGGAGCGTAAGCCATGGGCGAGAATAAACAATTAACAAAAAAACCGTCGATCATCAGTACGTTCTTAGGGGGCTGCTACAGGGGGTTTGAGGTAGGTATTAAGAACATCGTTCCAGCCATGATTCTGGGATATACGTTAGTTTACATCTTACAGGCTACCGGCGTCATGGACTTGCTGGGCAACGTGCTGTCGCCAGTCATGGGTGTCTTTGGACTGCCAGGGGAAGCTGTCGCCGTGCTGATTTCTGCATTCTTTGCCAAAGCGGCAGGCTGCGGCACGGCAGCGACAATGTATGCCAGCGGCATTCTCACCATGGGTCAGGCGACCATGCTCTTTCCAGCCTGTATTCTCATGGGAACTCTGATTGGTCACTATGCCAGAATCGTGCTGGTGGCTGATGCCAACAAGAAATGGCACGGGCTGCTACTGGCCGTACCCCTTTTCGACGCAGTGATTTCGTTATTCATGATGAAAATTATTCTGGCCTTCATGGGTATTGAGTAAGGAGGTATGGTGATGTCAAAACAAATCGCCTTGGCCATGCAGCGGGTTGGCATGATTCTGATTGTAACAGTGATGCTGCTGGATCACTTTGTTTTCCAGATTGAGGAAGGTTTTATCCTCACTTGCGCGATCATCTCGGCTGTACTTCTGGCCGTATCCATCAGCAGGTTGAAATACATAGAAGTAAAGGAAGACTGTGGTCAAGCTGGAAAGTAGGACGAAAATACAGAGCATATGGAGGTTATCCTATGCTCTGCTTTTTCGTCCTTGACATACCGCCTATCATTATATAGAATTTTCTCAAAGCTTGATTAGGAGGTACATCATTTGAAAAAGTATGGACTGTTTTTAGTGCTTTTGGCAGGGGTATCCTGGGGTGCAATCGGAGTATTTGTCAAAGCGCTCAATAGCTGCGGAATGGATGCCATGCAGATCGTAGAAGCGAAGACCATTACTGCCATTTGCGCTATCGGTTTGATTATATTGATCAGGGATAAACGGATGTTCCAGTTTCAATTAAAACATATTTGGACCTTTTGCGGCGCGGGGATAGCGGGAGTCGTTCTGTCTAATCAGCTCTATTATGTCACGATAAGAGAAACTTCTCTTTCTGTTGCCGCCGTGCTGTTATATACTTCACCGTTCTTCATTATGCTTTTTTCTGCCATACTGTTTCATGAAAAGATCACCAGCATAAAAGTGATTTCTCTGGCTATGGCATTGGCCGGATGCATGATGGTTAGCGGTATCTTTGAAGAATCCGCAGTGCTCAGTTTTCAGGGCATGGCAATCGGCCTTTGTTCAGGATTGGGATACGGCCTTTTTACCATCTTTTCCAGATATGGTATCAACTATGGCTATCCATCTCTGACAATACAATTTTATAGCTTTGTCATAGCGGCAATTGTCGGCGCTTTTTTTACAGACTTCAGTCAAATCAGAGAGGCGATGGAAACCGACTGCATCCCGGTTATTCTGGCTACACTGGGTGCTGGCTTGCTGTCGACAACGATTCCATGTCTGGCATATACCGCGGGCATGAGACATATGGATAACGGAAAAGCCTCCATCATGGTATCCGTTGACCCTGTAGTCGCCATCTTGATCGGCATTGTCTTTTATAACGAAAAGCCGTCAGTGATTTCGGCTCTTGGCATGGTCCTTTCCATAGCGGCGATAGTGCTGATAAATACTGATCAGAGAGAGATAACAAAACAGCCTTGACGTTCTTCCTGCGCTTGTAAAATTACTAAGATTCATAAAGATATTCTGAGGCTTTCGCCTGATACTGTGATACAATGTCCTTACTCAGTGATTGCCTTTTTGCCCCAAGCGATGCTTGGCCAGGTAAAAAGGACAGCGAAGTGGGCAAAGCGAACGTAGGCGTGGATGAGAGCGCACGTTGGCAAGCGATAGCACAGACAGAGCTTCGTGCATATGGCAGAATGTTAACAAATAAATCAAATGACGGGGAGGAAAACGATGGGCAAAGAAAAAAACAAGTATTTAGGTGCAATCTTCATCGCACTCTTCAGTGAGATTCTATTTGGATTGAGTTTTATCTTCATCAAGATGTGCGTATCTTCAATTTCTATTTTTACCTTGCTGTCCTGGCGCGGGCTGACAGCGTTTGCCGCTATGACGGTCTGCGCGCTTCTGGGGATCATAAAAATCGACTTGAAAGGGAAAAACCTGCGGCCGCTTCTATTGCTCAGCTTTTTTCAGCCTATCTCCTATTTTGTGATGGAGACCATGGGCATTCGCTTGACCACTGCTTCAGAGAGCGGCACGATATTGGCCTGTGTGCCCATTGTAACCATGCTCTTCAGCACCATCTTCCTCAAGGATAAACCGACAAAAAGGCAGGTTTTTTTCATGATGATGTCTGTGACGGGAGCGGTAATCATCGGCCTGTTAGGCGGTTTTCAGGCGTCCAGCAATGTGTTGGGTTATCTGTTCATTGTCGGTGCCATGTGCAGTGAGAGTGCATACGCCATCACCTCGCAGAAGCTGAAAGGCTTCAACAGTGCGGAGAAGACTTATGCCATGGTCGCCAGCGGTGCCGTAGTCTTTACCGGCTGTGCTCTGGTGGAGCATGGAATCAAAGGAACTCTTGTCTACTACCTGACCCTGCCGTTTACCGATTCCAACTTCCTGATCTGTATCCTGTATTTGAGCCTGGGCTGCAGTGTCATCGCCTTTTTCTGTGCAAACTATTCCATTTCCATCATCGGTGCGACACGCAGGGCCGCTTTTGCCGGGCTTGCCACTGTAACCGCCATTATCGGCGGCGTATTCTATCTGGGCGAGTCCTTCACCATGATGCAGGCTGTCGCGGCAGTTTTGATTATGGCAGGCGCATATGGTGTCAATCGGAGCGGGTCAAGGGAATGACTGAGGTAAAAGGCTTCTCAGCACGGTGGTCCAGAAAACCCTGCTGAAAAACGCATTTGACATTTTTGCAGACAGTGAGAAACCCGGATGCATCATTTCAGTGAACTTCCGGGTTTTTGTTTTTTCTGTCAGTCGATGACTAAAATTTCACAGTATCGCAAATAATAGTAAGAACTTATGAGAAACGAGGAGCTTATTCATGTGGCTTACCATTGCTGTGATTTCGACGCTGTTCATCGGCGTCTCTACTATACTATCCAAAATCGGTATCAAAGATGCGGACGCCTATGTAACGGGAGCGGTGACAAATACCGTTTTGCTGCTGGCTTTCGCCGGAACGGCGTTATTTACAGGAAAATTTGACCAAATACCAGACATGGGCATGTGGACCTGGATTTCCATTGCGGTGTCAGGGGCAGTGCTGTCAGTTTCCTGGGTCTTTTATTTTCTCGGTCTTAAAGGCGGCAGTGTCAGTGTGTTTCTGGCCATCCAAAGCCTGACCATCGTGGTTTCCATGGTACTCTGCGCCGTGTTCATCAAAGAGAAGATCACCCTGTTCATGATGATCGGCACTGTGATGATTATCACAGGCACCCTTTTGATGATGGATCGTGAAGAACTGGCCGCTCTGAAAAACAAGAAAATCTGGCAGAGTGATCAAAGATGGATTCTCTTTGCAGCGATTTCTGCCGTTCTGGCATCGGTTTCCTACGTCATCGTCAAAGCCGATAAAGCGCCTATCGATACCAATGTCACATCTACTTTCCGTTATATCATCGTCGTGGCATTTCTATGGATCATATTCCTGGCGAAGAAAAAACAGAGCAGTTTTAAGGAAATCGCACCAAAATGCTGGCTCTTTATCTTGCTGGGCGCTGCAGCCTCAGGTGCCGGTCACGTTTTAGTCTACAAAGCCCTGTTCCTGGGCAAAGCGGCAGTCATTATGACCATCTACCGTATGGGCATGGTCATTTCCATCATTCTATCGAGAATCTTCTTGCATGAAAAGCTGCAGAAGAAAGGCTGGTTCGGCTTTGCACTGTTGGTGGCTGGTGTCGTGCTCTTTGCAGTAGGAAGGTAAGTCTTTACACATTGTTGGCGTCGTTCAATTCGAAGAGATTGCCCTCAGGATCTCTGAAATAGGTGCAGCGCATACCCCAGCTTTCAATATATTGCGGTTCGCCGAGAAATTGCACACCTGCCTCTTTCAGGCGTTGGTAGTCTCCATCCAAGTCAAGGGTTGGAATCACTGCTGCGACAGTGTCTGGCTGTGCGTCAGCGTTTGGCTGTTCATAGCCGCGAAACATCGGCATGGCATATCCTGCAAAGATGGCAAAGCAGGGCGGCGCTTCACTGCTGACGGCAAAGGACGTGTAAGGTCCGTTCCGATCTCCCCAGACTGCTGTCAGTCCAATTTTTTCTGTGTAGAAATCAAAGCATTCTCCATAGTCTTTTCGCACCAAAATGCGGATTGTCGTTTCATCAAATTTCATTTCTATTCATTCCTTTCTGCTTCTATGCTGGGAATTAAATTATAGACTTAAAATTTTGCTATTTCACTGTAAAAATCGGACATATTGCTTCGATATGTCTGTGGTGTCATGCCACAGACGATTTTAAAATCTTTTACGAAGTGAGAGACATCATAATATCCTAGCCTTTCACAGACGAAGTCAAGTGTGTTGGTTCGCTCATTTAAAAGCCGAATGGACTTATTGATTCGCACCAGACGAGAGAAAGATTTGATGCTCATGCCGAGATATAGGTTGAAGAGTCTGTTCAGATGACGAGAGCTATAGAAAATCTGATGGGATAGGTCTTCTGTGGTCAGTGCGCCTTCCATTTGGATGATGGTTCTGACAGCCAGAGCAAACTCTACGGGGTATTGAAATCGAATTCTGGAGATCAGAAGCGCTTCTGATGCCAGCAACAATTCATCTACTGAGGAGGACGCAGCGAAAATGCTTCGTAATGTTTTATCGAGTTGATCGTCTACAAATGAGAAGGGCAGTATTTTATCTGTCAGTTCCTTCTGACTGATTTCAGTGAATGGAAAAAAGCCTGCAGGCTGGAATTCGATGATGAATATGACACCGCATCGATTGGCAATATCGCCGACTCTCTGTGGCTTCGTAGTAGGTCCAAATAGAAAGCTGTGCGCACCGGTGTTATCATTAAATAACACAAGAGTGACGCTGCCGTGAGGCATGATGGTATAATCGTCAGAAATAGCAGACTCGTCTGGGAAGGAAATTGTAAAATTAGAGATGAAATTTGTAAGTGGCGCACAGGGAGATAGATAGGCAAAATCTTCACCCTGAATGAGTATCTCCCTGCTTTCAGATATGACTTTTAAACTTTTTTTATCTATCATGTTCTATTTTCCTTCAGTCTATAAAAAAATGATAATTATACTTGTCATATCGGTACTACCTGTGGTAGAATATATGAGCAAAATGATTTGTTAGCTCAGCTGGGAGAGCGTCTGGGTGACAACCAGAAGGTCGGCGGTTCGAGCCCGCCACAGATCACCAACTATATCGAAAACGCAAGGCTTTGAGGATATCGAGTCTTGCGTTTTCTTTTGCCATGAAGTGAACTTGTCCCAGGATGACATCTCGTTACAATAATTTTATGCTTTTTGGGCATATCTTTGTATTCCTGCGTAACCGGATTGCTGCCGGAAGGCTTTACCAGGGGGGTATATCCGATACTGGTTACTTTTTGGTACCAATACTCTGTTTCGAAGACTGTCATCAGGCCATAAAAGTAACCACAAGCTGTACTTTTATAGATTTTGTAAGCGATATGAACTATTTTTGAAGAGAATGACATCTGATGCTGCCGTGGAGTTACGCACAAACTTTAGAAAGGCATCAAAAAACCTAACTCTATTATAAAAAAAGCCTGACTTATACCCCTATACCGTATATGCACGACAGACCAATGAGTAGAAGCTACACCTCTGTTCCAATGAACTTGACCTAGGCACATATCATTTACGACATTATTTGGAATCTTTTCATGCTGTTTCTATCGCCATCCTCGCTGCCGTTTCGCCGTGAATCATGGTCGTATCAAAGAGTGGAATATCCGTATGATTCTGCTGCATCAGCAGGCCGATTTCTGTGCAGCCGAGAATGACGCCTTCTGCGCCTTGACGTGTCAGGCTGTCTGCGATTTGGTAGAACCGCTTTGACGATTCCTCACCAACGATGCCAAAGCCGGTCTCGTTGTAGAGGACATGGTCGATGAACTTCCGATCTTCCAGCGTTGGGATTATCACTTCCAGGCCGCGCTCTGTCAGCCGACCTCTGTAAAAATCTTCTTCCATGGTAATCCGCGTGCCGAGTAAGCCGATTTTCTTGATACCTTTCGCTAAAATCGCATCGGCGGTAGCATCTGCAATGTGCAGCAGAGGCGTTTTGATTTTGGATTCGAGGAATGGCGCATGCTTGTGCATGGTGTTGGAACAGATGATATAGAAGTCACAGCCTGCTGCCTCGATCTGTCTTGCACCCTCTAAGAGAACCTGCGCCTGCTCCTCTTTTCTGGTCACAAAGACCTCCTGCAAATTGACGTTGGCCAGAACCATCTTGGCACAGTTGTACTCTCCCAGAGCATCAGCAATATAATGATTGATGTACTCGTACATCTGAAGAGAAGAGTGCCAGGACAGGCCGCCGATCATACCGATTGTTTTCATATCACACCTCCGATTACCTGTTTTGTTCAGTTTACCCCAGGAAGATACGATTGTCAAACGTCTAAGATATTATGGACTTGCATCGCGCAGTTTCTCCCTAAATAATGTGCAAAGCGTTCAACTGAGGAAAAGTACCTTATGGAAAAACGGGAATCTGGTGTTCCGTGGTAATCAGCTGGACATTCTGTCTCATTGCGGCTAAAATAAGAATTAGAAAATATGATCCGGAGGTAAATGATGAGAGCATACGAAAGATTTTTAAAATATGTCATGTACGATACCATGTCCCTGGAAGGCAGGGAGTCGGTGCCAAGCACACCGGGACAGAAGGCCTTTGCAGAGGTCCTGGCATCTGAACTGCGAGAATTTGGCATTGAAGATGTACGCCTGGACGATAAGGGATACATCTATGGCAGTATCCCGTCTAACATTGAGAAAGAAGTACCGGTCATCGGATTCATCGCCCACGTCGACACTTCTGATGCTCATCCTTCTCCTGCAAAAGCGCCGCGGATTATCGAAAAATATGATGGCCGCATCCTGGAATTGGCACCGGGAGTGGTACTGAATCCAGCTATCGACAGCAATCTGCAGAACGCCATCGGCTGTGATATCATCGTTACCGACGGAACCACTCTGCTGGGCGGCGATGACAAGGCCGGTGTAGCCGAAATCATGACCGCGCTGGAATACATTACTTCCCATCCTCAGTTCAGACATGGCAAAATTGCATTTTCTTTTACTCCTGATGAGGAAATCGGCACCAGTCAAGACCACTTTGACGTGAAGGCCTTTGGCGCAGACTTCGCCTATACGGTGGACGGCGCAGACTTTGGCGATATTGAATACGAAAACTTCTACGGTGCATCGGCAAAGGTGACGGTCAGAGGCATTTCCACCCATCCGGGAGAAGCCAAAGACAAGATGAAGAATGCCTGCCTGATCGCCATGGAGTTTGACGCACTGTTGCCGCCTTGGCAGAGGCCGGAACATACAGAAAACTATGATGGGTTTTATCATCTGCTGCGCATTGCCGGTGACTGTGAAAACTGTCAGATGGCATATCTGGTCAGAGAACATGACGATGCTAAGTATGAAGAAAAGAAGGCTTACATGGAAAAGGCGGCTATGCTGCTCAACGAAAAGCACGGCGCGGGAACAGTGCTCCTTGAGATTGAAGACGGCTATCGAAACATGGCGGAGATGGTGCGTCCCCACATGCATCTGATTGAATTTGCCAAGGCTGCCATCGCGGAATGCGGTGTAACGCCACGTGTGCCCGCTATACGCGGCGGTACTGACGGTTCAGAGCTTTCTTACAAGGGTGTGCCTTGCCCTAACTTGGGAACTGGCTCTTTCAATCATCATTCGCTGACGGAGGTTGCTAACATCGACCACATGGATCAGTGTGCGCAGGCGCTTTTGAAAATTATGGCAAAATATGCGGAGTTTGAAAAATAAGACTGCCCAACTGTTCACGCTGCATTGCTGCGGGTGGGAACTCGGGAACTGGTTTTTGGGCCGTAATAGCAGCAAAAAAGGGCCGCAGCCTAGCGGTTTACACGCTAGTGCTGACAGCCCTTATCTAAAGTGACTTTGCGTCGCCATTTTTCACGAACTCCAAAATCTCGATGATTTTCTTTTGCTCTTCTTCGCTGAACTGATGGAAGATTCTTAAAAGCTCTTCTTCACGGGATTTTGATGCGGCATCTGCGTCCACATCGTCGCGCCCGGCATTTAGAATGGAGTCAACCGAAACATGGAAAAGTTTGGAATAATAGAAGAGAACGCGAAGATTTAGTTTGGTGCGGTTATTTTCGATGTTGCTGATAAACGCTACGGTGCAGCCCAGATCTGCGGCTACCTGCTCCTGTGTGAAAGCGTGTGCAGTACGCAGACGTTTCATCTCCATGCCAACTTTGAGAAAGTCCAGTTCGTCCATGATGTTACCTCCTGCCTGGTATATACTTATAGATATATTTTAATATAACAATCAGTAGAAAACAATTGGCGCAGTTGGTATATAAAATTATACTTATCAATATAATGCTTCTCGAAATAGGAGGCGTGTTTCTTCAGTACCAAACGTTTTGTCGTATGACATTCTGCCCAAAGAGGGGGACACATCCGCCTTCATTTTCGTTTTTTTGCTTGTTACTTGCACCTTTTTTGATTATCGTAAACCAATCCGCCTTCATTTTTGAATTCCAGCTCCCTACTTGCGCAAAAGAGAAGAATTAAGACGAATCTGGCGAATTTCAAGGTCAGCTCAAGGGCATTTGCCCTTCCGTACGGTTGAACCCAGCCAGATTCATGACATATATTTCGTTTAATGGTAATTTATGTATGTAAGCATGAGCTCCTGCAAAGGGAGTGGTGCAAGTAAACTTAAAAAAATTAAAAATGAAGGCGGAAATCTATGCCCGGGCAGCATTTTGTGCCGTGATGCTCTGCTTTTTTCAAGAATGAAGGCGCGCAGAGCGCTCAGGAAACGCAGGACGCAGTTTGATTAGAATCGCTTTAGGCAGAATGTCATACGATGCGTTCCATGCCAGCCATAGGCTGGGGAACGCGTCGTATCCTAATTGTGCCATATCTCTATCTCATAGAATGGACGGCCAATTTATATATGCCAGAGCCGATTTACTGGGTTCTAAAGCTGGGAGCGCCTCTCAGTTTTATTTGGCTGGCAGGATGCGGCTTGATTGCCCTGATTCGAAAGCTGCTTTGTGCCAATATCTGGCTGCTTGCAGGTATCAGCATTATGGCTTTTTACGTTTGTGAACGAATGACCAACTCTATGCTGGATAACTTTATCGGCAGTGATGATTCGTGGCAATTATCAGAACACTATCCCGTGGTCTATTATGGACCGGCGGCGATGCTGATTTTCATCGGACTGATGGTATCATTGTACCGTTACACGAAAAAAACTTCTCGATGATGGCGGTAAACACAAAAAAGTCCGCCTAAAAAAAAACGGAGCGGAAATATAAAACTTTCATTTCCGTCCGTTTGGTTCCTTTGTTGTCATATCAGAGAGTTGGTTTGCTGCTGCAGGCCAGTGCCCGACACTGAAGTTTGATGCTTTCGTTTACCGGCACCTTCAGCAAAGACTGCGCCGCCGATGATCAGTGCGCCGCCCACTCCTTGCAGGAAGGTTAGACTCTCACCTAATAGAATTACGGAAAAGATCACCGCGGACAGAGGCTCCAAATATCCGCAGACCGAGACCGTTCCAACAGATAGAGATTGAATCGACGAAAAATACAAGTAGCAGCCGACGCCGGTATTGACCAGACCGATGATCAGAATGGGCAGCAGGTTTTCTGAAATGGATCCAAAATGCAGCCCCTGCTTAGCCAGAGTAAATACTGCCACAGTGAAGAAACTGGCAGCCAGCTGATACATGGAATTCGCAAGGCCCGTGATACTGCGGGCTTTTTTGCTGGAAATGACCAGAACAGCATAGAAGACTGCCGATAAAATGGCATAAATCAGCCCCTTGGAGAGACCGCTCGTAAGAACGGAACCGCCATTGATCAGAAACATGCCCGCAAGGACGACGGCCATACCGAGGACTTTGGCTGCGGATAACTTTTCATGGAAAAGAAGGGGAGACAAGGCCATGACGATGATGGGTCCACAATAGTAAATCAGCGTTGAAATGCCGACGCCAACTATTCTATAGGCTTCAAACAATACTAGCCAGCAGGCACCCATGGCGGCGCCAGAAAGCAGCAGATAAGCGAAGTGTTTCTTATTTGCAGGAATCTGCAGGCGGCCTTTGCTGATTATAAAGAGCAGCAGCAAAAAGGCGCTGCCGATCAAAGTACGAAAAAAGACGATTTCGTGGCTGGGCAGAAGGATGTGGCTGGCAACAATGCCGTTGGAGCCGAACAGCAGCAAGGCAGCGAGATACTTTAAAAATGCGGTGTTTACTTTCATCAAATCAGGTCCTTTCTATTGATTCTAATATCTTTTTAGTGTATCATTTTCACTAGAATTACAAAAGCGAATTATTCTCATAGGTTTTATTACGAAAACGGATGGAAAATGGATACAAATTTACAGAAATATATGGCTTTCTTAAAAACAGTGGAATACGGGAGCTTTACAAAAGCGGCAGAGGTACTTCATTACTCCCAGTCCGGCATCAGCCGCATGATCGGCGATCTGGAAAGGGAGTGGAATCTGTCTGTCCTGGAGCGGGGACGCAGCGGGGTAAGCCTTACTTCTGAGGGCATAAAGGTGCTGCCTTTCGTACAGAACGTGTGTCGGGAGTATCAAAACCTGCAGGAGCAGATAGATCGTCAGTGCGGCCTGGAATCAGGGCTGATTCGTATCGGCACCATTTCCAGTATTGCCACCCATTGGCTGCCGTCGGTAATCAAGAAATTTCAGAGAGATTTTCCTAATATCGAGTATGAATTACTGTCGGGCGACTACGGAGAAATTGAAGAGTGGCTTCTGGCGGGCAGGGTGGATTGTGGTTTCTTGCTGCTGCCTGCTTCTGCTGAACTGGAGATCACCCCTTTAAAACGAGATGAAATGATGGTGATTCTGCCTCAGGATCATCCCCTCGCGGACTGCGAAACTTTTCCTTTGAAGGCGTTGGAAGAAGAGCCCTTTATGCTCCTAGAGCGGGGAGAAAAATCTCAGGTATCGGAACTGCTGCGGCAGCGGGGTCTGCATCCTAAAGTGCGGTTCATTACTTTGGACGATTATGCCATCATGTCCATGGTGGAGAGCGGTCTGGGAATCAGCATTCTGCCAGATTTAATTTTGCAGCGGACGCCTTACCGCATCGTAAAAAAACCGCTGGCGGCGCCTGCATATCGGGAACTGGGTCTGGCCATGCGGGATAGCAAAACCGCTTCTGCGGCCGTGAAGAAATTTTTGACATATGTATTGAAGGAGACGACAAATGGAATCATTAAAAGAACTATATAGAATTGGGCGGGGCCCGTCCAGTTCACACACCATAGCGCCGACAAGGGCGGCGGAACTTTTTGCAGCAGAAAATCCCGGAGCGGATCATTTTCGAGCGACCCTCTGCGGCTCTCTATCGAAGACTGGAAGAGGACACATGACTGACACGGCGATTCTCGATGTCTTGGGACGGACAAAATGCGAGATTATTTTCAGCGACAGACCTGATGAAGAACTGCCTCATCCCAACACGATGATCTTTGAGGCTTTTGCTGCAGATGGCCATGGGATGTCTGCCTTGGAGGTTTACAGTGTAGGCGGCGGACGAATCGCCATCAAAGGCCGTCCGGCTGAAAAGGCGCAGGACGTTTATCAGTTGTCTACTTTTGAGGAAATCAGAGATTACTGCAATCAGAAAAATATGCGGATCTGCCAGTATGTCTATGAGACAGAAGGAGAAACCATCAAAGAATATCTGTCTGAAATCTGGCAGCAGATGAAGCGGACCATTGAGGCAGGTCTGGCAGCGGAGGGAATCTTGCAGGGCGGACTTGCCGTGCAGCGGAAGGCGCGCTATCTATACCGTCAGAATCATATCGACGAGAGTCCGCAGACCAGGGAGAATCGTCTGGTCTGCGCTTTCGCTTATGCCGTCAGTGAAGAAAACGCTGACGGCGGTACCATCGTCACGGCACCAACCTGTGGAGCCAGCGGCGTTTTGCCGGCAACCCTTTACTACATGCAGCAGTATCGCAGGCTGCCTGATGAGAAAATTATCGATGCCTTGGCGACGGCTGGAATCATCGGCAATTTGATCAAAACCAACGCTTCTATCAGCGGTGCGGAATGTGGCTGCCAGGCCGAAGTGGGCAGCGCCTGTTCAATGGCGGCGGCAGGGCTGTCTGAATTGTTCGGCATGGAAATCGATCAAATTGAATATGCGGCTGAAGTGGCCATGGAGCATCATTTGGGACTGACCTGCGACCCCATCAGCGGGCTGGTGCAGATTCCCTGCATTGAGAGAAACGCCGTAGCGGCCATGCGAGCCATGAACGCTCTGAGTTTAGCGAACTTCCTGACGCACACCAGGAAAATTTCCTTTGACGTGGTAGTGAAGACCATGTACGAAACGGGCAGGGACTTGTTCAGCAAATACAGAGAGACTAGCGAAGGCGGTCTTGCCAAGACCTATTTTGAGTAAATGACAAAAGCCGCAGGTTGGGCTCCTGCGGCTCGTTCAATTACCGTAACTGATATTTTGCGGTTAAATTGGCTCTTACCGCCTCCTTTCCCCTTTTGCTGTGGTGATGTCTTTATCGTGCCATATGCACTCGGCCCAGCCTTCGCTTACGCTCGCCAGCTGCCGGGTATAGACATTGTACCACCATCGGCTGGTTCTGTCCTAGACAGAACCTTACAGTAAACTTGCATTTTTGAAAGGTTGGAACAGATGATGATTGGTATTTATTTTAGTGGTACAGGGAATTCACGGTACTGTATCGAAAAATTTTTGCTAGAATATGATCGACAGGCGAAAGCCTGCTCCATTGAGGAGGAAACGGCTGCTCAAGAAATTGAATGCCATGAGGAAATCATATTTTGCTACCCGGTGCAGTTCAGTAATATGCCTAAAATCGTCAAAGACTTTATCAACCGCCATTATACCCTATGGCAGGGCAAACGAGTCTTTGTCATTGCTACCATGGGCTTGTTCAGCGGCGATGGAGCTGGCATTTTGGCGAGACTGCTGCAAAAGTACGGGGCCGAGGTGATAGGCGGGCTGCATTTAAAGATGCCGGATAGCATCTGCGACGAGAAGGCGCTAAAACGATCGTTAGAGGAAAATCGAAAGCTGATAGCTCGGACGGAAGTTAAAATTAAAGAAGCTGCCGAAAATCTGCAAGAAAACAGGCCGCAGAGAGAGGGTCTTGGATTCCAGTATCATTTAGCCGGGCTCTTTGGACAACGCCTATACTTCTATCATAAGACGAAAGATTATACTGACCGGCTGAAGATTGATGTCAAAAAGTGTATCGGCTGTGGCAAGTGTGTAAAATTGTGTCCTATGAAGAATCTCTTCCTGCGAGATGGCACAGCAGCGGCAGGCGGGCGCTGCACCATGTGTTATCGCTGCATCTGCCAATGTCCGGCACAGGCGATTACCCTATTAGGGAAACAGGTAGTGGAACAGTGTTATATAGAAAAGTATCTGTAAACGAGGAGAGGAATTATCAAGTTGAAAGAGGGAGAAGAAATGTCACGTAAAGAAAATATACTGGGTTATTATTCAAAAGAAATTGCTGAAATCAAGGCAGCCAGCCTTTATAAAGAAGAACTGCCTATCACTTCCATGCAGGGGCGATCGGTGACTTTAGCAGATGGCAGGCAGCTGCTGAATATGTGTGCCAACAATTATCTCGGTCTGTGTGATCATCCACAGCTGATTCAGGCAGCAAAAGATACTTATGACGCAAAAGGTTACGGCATGTCTTCTGTGAGATTTATCTGCGGCACTCAGGATATTCACAAGGAACTAGAGCAGGAAATCAGCCGTTTTTTTGGCATGGAGGATACCATTCTCTACGCTTCCTGCTTCGATGCCAACGGGGGACTGTTCGAGACGATTTTGACGGAGGAGGACGCTGTCATCAGCGATGAACTGAATCACGCCTCTATCATCGACGGCGTGCGGCTTTGCAAGGCGAAACGCTATCGTTATAAAAACAATGATATGGCAGATCTGGAAACGCAGCTGCTCGCGGCTGATCAGGCTGGAGCCAGGATCAAGTTGATCGCTACAGACGGCGTTTTTTCCATGGATGGTATCATCGCAAATCTGGCTGGAATCTGTAATCTGGCCGACAAGTATGATGCTTTGGTTATGGTGGACGACAGCCATGCAGCGGGTTTTGTCGGCAAAACCGGCAGAGGAACGCCGGAATACTGCGGCGTCAGGGGACGGATTGATATTCTGACCGGCACATTGGGCAAAGCTCTGGGCGGCGCATCGGGCGGTTATACGGTAGCTCGCAGAGAAATCGTAGAACTGCTGCGTCAGAGAAGCAGGCCATACCTCTTTTCTAACACCTTGGCACCAGCCATCGCGGGAGCCAGCTTGGAAATGTTCAAAATGCTGGGGGAAAGTACCCAGCTCCGCGACCATCTGGAAGAAATCACCGGCTGCTATCGGCAGCAATTGATCGGGGCTGGATTTGATATCGTCGAAGGCAGTCATCCCATTGTGCCAGTGATGCTTTACGACGAAGAATTGGCAGTAGAGTACGCGAGGCGCATGGTGAAGAAGGGCGTTTATGTGGTGGCCTTCTCCTATCCGGTAGTTCCCAAAGGGAAGGCGAGAATCCGTACGCAGGTATGCGCTAGTCATACGAAAGACGATATTGATTTTATTGTAAACGCATTGAAAGAGACCCGCGCGGAAATCGGCAGATGATGAGGAAGTACCCATTTTACTTAAAATGGAATAGAGGGCTTTGTAAGATCGTCTGCAAAATCGCGACACACCTCTGCGGCAATTATGGTAGTCTAAATGCTTAAGAATGTGGTAAAATAGAGTTATGAAAGAAGGTGTTTATTTGAAAAATAAGAATACATCCAAGTTCATCAGCTCGCTGATTTATGCGGCACTGGGTTTGGTTTTGATCGTATATCCTACTTTGATTGGGGAGACCATCTGCTGGATGCTGGCGGGAGCTGCGGCGGCAATGGGTGCCGTTTACCTGATTGGCTATGCCATGAGCAAGGGAAGCGCACAGTCAGATGAAAGTTCTAACGGGCTGGCGACAGGTATCGTCCTGCTTCTTTTGGCGGTGTTCATCGTCATCAAATCGGAATTCGTCATTTCTATCATCCCCTTTGTTCTCGGATTTATGATTACTGTCAAAGGCGGTGTCGGCGTACAGAGTGCCATCAATCTCAAACGTTTCGGATACGGCAGCTTCAAGGGGAGCCTCATTGCAGCTGTCTTGGTCATGATCTTCGGCATCGTCATGATGATGAATCCATTCTCCACAGTGAAAATCCTCTTCACCATGATCGGCATCGGATTGCTGACCAGCGGCATCGTCGATATCGCTGCAAATATCATGATGACCAGGGAGATGAAGAAGTTCAAAGACGATTAAGAATGTGTGTGACTAAAAAGCTGCCTGCATTCTGCAGTAAGTGCCCTATCTCATGTCCACGCCGTATCACCACGAAAGTTACGCTTGCTAGGAACTTGAAAATAGCATATATCTGATCAGCTATCCTCCTTTACATATGTTATGCTAAAGCAAAGAATGGGTTGCCGGGTAGTCAATCGTCTGCCGGCGGATTGAATCAGAAAAAGAGGTATTATTATGAAACAGAAAAAAATAGGCTTAGGTTCAATATCCCTGCTCCTTGTCACCGTGGCTGTTCTATGGAGTTACAATATTTCCGGCTATTGTCTGGGCGATCAAATCCTGCATACACTGAACCTGCCTGCCTGGTCCAATGAAGCAGCGACACCTGAGCGTACACTTTCCATAGTGCCCTTTGGACATGAGGCACGGGGTGTTCACTACACCGTATTCTATGCATTAATTCTGCTTGTACCAGCATTTTTGCTGACCATAAAGAACAAAGAGGATTTGTTTGCCAAAGTTGGAAAATGGTCCTCGCTGGTTCTTACTTTGCTGCTATTGATCAGTCCGCTGTTTATGATTCTTTAATTACTGATCAGGGAGAAAGGAACTCAATATGTATGAAAGAATGCTTGATAAGCAAAACGAACCGACCATAGCTGAAATGACGACCTATTGCGGTGAGAATGGAGAACTGTTTACTTTATTGAATGAATGGCTGTCCCAGACATACGGCACTGCGCAGAATGTCACGTTTCCCTATGGCAATCATTACGGCTGGGGGATAACTCACAGAAAAAAATAAAAACTGATGTGCAATGTATTTGCAGAGAAAAATGCGTTTACAGTGATGATGAGACTATCAGAAAAGCAGTTTCAATCGATATATGAGCAGGTACAAGCGTATACGAAAGCGTATATCGATAATCAGTATGCCTGCGGCGATGGGGGCTGGATTCAATATCGCGTCACATGCAGAGAGCATTTTGAAGATATTCAGAAATTGTTGGCCGTAAAATGCTCATAATACTATGGAGAAAATCAACAGGCCCGAAAGGCAGGAGGTTTATAAAATGATTCAGATTAGAAACGAAGAGGAACGCGATTTCAAGAGAGTGGAGGAAATCACCAGAGCCGCTTTTTGGAACTTATATGTACCCGGATGCGATGAACATTATCTGACCCATATCATGCGCTCCCACGAGGATTTTGTCCGAGAACTTGACTTTGTAATTGAAATCGACGGCCAGGTCATCGGCAGCATCATGTATACGAAGGCAAAACTCGTCGATGAGCTTGGGAAAGAAAAAGACATTCTCACCTTTGGTCCAGTCTGTATTTCACCGGAATACCAGAGAAAAGGGTATGGCAAAAAATTAATCGAGCATTCCTTTGATAAGGCGGCAGCTCTCGGTTACGATGTGATCGTGATCTTTGGCGACCCTGGTAACTATGTAAGCTGTGGCTTTCAGAGCTGCAAAAAGCACAACGTCTGTACTGCGGAAGGGACCTATCCGGCGGCGATGCTGGTAAAAGAACTGCAGACTAGGGCTTTGGACGGACGAAAGTGGATTTATCATCAAAGCTCTGCTTACGAGATAGATCTAGAAGAAGCACAGCGTTTTGACGCAGGGCTAGAGAAATGGGAGAAAAGACATCAGGCCAGCCAGGAAGCATTTTACATCCACAGCCACGCCATCCTCCAATAATGTAAAAGCAGAATATCCAATAAGGCTCACTTAAAGCAGTTCGGCAAACTGGGATTTGTATTTGATGGGAGACATAATCGTTTCCTGCGTAATAAAGATGAATGGCTTTTTAGGGGTTCTTACCGGAAGGGCAATCCGGGATGTCATGATTCCGACCCCCGGAACAAAAGCACCACGGTCGTTTTGTACTTTTTGTTATGTTTGTGCGCATCCTGCACAAGAGCGTGTCCGGAAAAGGATGTATAAGCGTAAGATACCCCCGCGGTTACAGGCGTGGCCCTCCGAAAAACGGGCACGGGTTATTTTTTGAAAGTATTCCATCATCAAAAGGCCCTTCTGGCAGTCCCCAAAATAACCCGTATAGCTAAATACTCGTGTTTCACAACATCAAAGAGCGGTCCCGGTGAAATATTTTGTGCAGAACGGAGAAGAAATGCTCAAAAAGTACAAAAGCATCGTGGAAAGCACACCCAGTCCATCCTCTAGGAGGGCTGGCAGTCAGAAAAATCTCGATTTGCCGTTCTACCAGAATTCCAGAGCGTGGAAATAGTGTGTTTTCCAGTACAATACTTCTTTAATAGGGGCCGCCTATGGAGGCGGCCCCTATTAAATTGCAGTTTATTTTGTGATCGGTGCAGTCTGTTCGATCAGCCACTCTGCGACTTCTTCGTCTACCAGGGGCATCAGCGTCTCCCGGACCTTTTGATGGTAATCGTTGAGGTAATCCAACTCTTCCGCGCTCAGCCGCTCAGATAAAATCGCTTCTCGGTCAAAGGGGCAGAGGGTGATGGTCTCAAAAGCGTAGGAACTATCTGGCATCTCCACGCAGAGCAGTTCGTTTTCCAGCCTGATGCCGTATTCTCCTTCAATATAGACGCCTGGCTCGTCTGACGTAATCATGCCAGGATAGAGAGAACATCTGGTTCCTTTTGGACTGATAATCTGTGGCCCCTCGTGGCAGCTGAGGATATGACCGACACCGTGGCCGGTGCCGTGACCGTAGTCCAGGCCTATGGCCTTCAGCGGCTTTCTGGCGATTTCGTCAAGCTGGGCGCCGGTGGTACCGGCTTGAAACCTGGCAGTTGCCAGGTCGATGTTGCAGCGCAGCACAGCGGTGTAATGTTCTTTCATCACGTCGGTGATCGGTCCCAGGACAATGGTTCTGGTGATGTCAGTGGTGCCATCCTCATATTGCCCGCCGGAGTCCACTAGGAGCAATCCCTCTGGCTGCAGAACTTTATTGGTTTCGGGCGTTGGGTCGTAGTGAATGATGGCGCCGTTGTCTGCATAACCGGAGATAGTCCCAAAGCTTAGGTCAAACCAGCCTTTCTGCGACCGTCTGCAATTTTCCAGATAATCGGCAGCGGAGATTTCGGACATGGGGATTTTGCCGATGTTTTTCTTCAGCCAGTAAAGAAAATTGACCATGGCGACGCCGTCTTTGATATGGGCATTTTTCGTAGCAGCAATCTCCACAGGATTCTTCAGTGCCTTCATCAATTCTGCCGGATCTGAATCGCTGATGATTTCCACAGAAGCGGGAATAGCAGCGGTCATAGCGTAGCTGGCAATTTCTTCATCCAATAAGATTCTACCGCCCGGCAATTTCCTCAAATCTTCGAAAATCTGCAGATATGGGAAAAATTCTACGCCGTCAATCGCCAGGTCTGCCGAATCGTCCAGCACATAGAGGCAGGCTCTCTCCTGCTGTATCAAAGCAAAGGAGAAAAACACGGGCGTATTGGCCACGTCCTTTCCGCGCAAATTGAAGAGCCAGGCGATTTCTTCCATCTTAGTAATCAGATGATAGTCAGCGCCTTTTTCCGCCATGTAGCGGCGGATTCTTGAAAGCTTTGAAGTGGCTGATTCACCGGTGACCGACTCAGGGATAGAATAAATCTTAGTTCCGTCAAGGGCGGGGCGGTCAGTCCAGATTTCGCCGACGAGGTCCATATTCCAGCGCACCTTGAAATTTTCTGCCAGCTGGCGGCCCATATTGCAGTCCACCACTCTGCCGTCAAAGCCCAGGCAGCCCTCACCTGTCAATACCGTTTTCAGGTATTCAGGGATGGACGGAACGCCAGTCTGGCCCATCTTCATCAGGCCGATGCCCGTATCAGCAAGCTGCGATGCAGCCTGCAGGAAATAGCGGCCGTCGGTCCAGAGCCAAGCTTCCTCCCTGGTGATGACCAAGGTTCCGGCGGAACCAGAGAAACCGGAAATGTATTTTCGGCACTTGAAATAGTCGTTGACGTATTCTGATCCGTGATAGTCCGTAGTTGGAATCAGATAGGCGTCAATCTGGTATTCCTGCATTTTTCTGCGTAGATCGATAAGCTGCTGTCTCATAAATTTTCCTCACTTTCTATTTAAACAAACTCTTTGGTACTTTTTTGTCGATCACATAGGCGACGATGCCGATCATGATACCGCTGGCAATCCCCGAAAACATCAATATCGGAAAATAGAGAAACATTTTCAGGTTAGAAACGACGAGAGCGGCTACGAGCAACTGCCCCATGTTGTGAGCGACTCCGCCGGCCATGCTGACACCGACCATGCTAAAGAGCTTGCTTTTTTTGAGCAGCCACATGACGGTCAGACTGAGAAGCCCTCCGGCGAGAGAGTAGAGCGCTCCGAAAACGCCGCTGAAAAGCAGTCCGGCAATCAGGATGCGCAGAGCATTGATGGCAAAAGCATATTTGAAGCTCATCTCATAGAGAGCGATGATGACAACCAGGTTGGCTATGCCCAGTTTGACACCGGGAATCCCTGCATTGAAAGGGATGATTGCTTCTACATAGGAGAAGATCAGCGCCAGACATGCGAACATGGACGAAATTGCGAGGCGCTTTGTCCTCAGCGCATTCTTACTAATTTGAGATTGCATCATATTCCTCCTCTCCACCGGTGATTTCCACCATCACTTTGTTTGGCAGACAGACGATGCTCTGATTGGTCCTGCTGATTTTTCCGTCTTTGACGCAGACCTGGTTGCGACAGTCAGAATAAGACATTTGCACTGTTTCGTCTTTTATGGTAATCTTATTGAGGTGGTTATTTTGTTGAATTTCTACGGTCTGATTTTCGACCAGGCTATAGGTGCCGTAGAGTTGGCCATCAACAGTGACAACGACTTTCTGTCCCTGGGTTCCAGATGCGGCGGACCACCAGGACAGGCCCAGGCCGATTAAAATCAAAACCACAAACAAAGCGATATCCGCTTTTTTGATTATTTTAAACATTTAACACTCCTAACATTTTGCTGTGAGGTGCACATGAAAAAATTTCTTACACGATTATTGACCATTTCTATGGTAACAACGCTTATTATAACACAGACCGCCTGTGCGGGAAAGACAGAGAAGGTTGAAAAAGACAGCTATTATATGGACACCATGTGTCGAATCAGTATTTATGATATGGAGGATATGAGCGAGGAAAAGGCAGAATCCGCTATCAATGCCGCCTTTGCCTTGTGCGCAGAGTACGAGTCTCTGATCAGTGTCACTCGCGAGGGCTCGGATATCTATAAAATCAACCACGCCAAAGGAGCAGCTGTGACCTGCGATCCGCGCACGATAGAGGTTATCAAAAAAGGCATCGAATATGGTGAGCTGTCTGACGGCAAGTTCGATATCACCATCGGACAGGTGACAGATCTTTGGGACTTCCATGCGGAAGAGCCGCAGCTGCCGTCTGCATCGAAGATTAAAACTGCGCTGGAGGCAGTAGACTATCATCAGATTAAAATCGACGGGAATACGGTGACCATGGCAAATGTTGCAGGTGAAATCAATTTAGGGGGCGTAGGCAAAGGCTACGTAGGAGATAAAGTTGCAGAACTGCTGCAGGAGAAAGGTGTTACCAGTGCAGTCATCAATTTGGGCGGCAATATTATCGCCATCGGAGATCACAATGGCGACGATTTTAAGATCGGTATCACCAAGCCATTTTCAGAACGAGACGAACTGATCGGGGCGATGACAGTTAAAAACGCCACTGTGGTCACTTCGGGAACTTACGAACGATCCTTCGAGATAGACGGCAAGACTTATCACCACATTTTGGATGTGAATACCGGCTATCCCGTGGACACCGATGTGGTCAGCGTATCTTTGGTTTCTGACCTGGGTCGCTCCGGCGACTGCGATGCCATGTCCACCATCTGCTTGATCCTGGGCGTCAAAGAGGGCGTCAAGTTCATCGAAAAGGTAGACGGCGTGGAAGCCGTGTTCGTGGACCAGGACGGCAAGATTACGAAGACCAGTGGAATGGATTCCTTTAGGGAAGAATAAAGTTTTGAATATCATAAATCAGTCTGATTGCAGCACCGGCTTTGGCCGGTGCTTTTTGCATGCAGCCATGAGCGCATTTTAGATCAGTGATGCACTTTTGAAAATGTCCATAATCTCCCACCTAGGGTGGAATTGCTTGGCGTGATATATACGGGCAGGGGGTATACACCGAGCGTTCTTTACCATAAGGTTAGGCTTTTTGATGCTGCCCAAGAGGTTTCGCGTAACGCTGCGGCGGTGTCAGAGACCATATGCCGCCATACGCCTTGCATTTAGACATGATTCCCTGCAGAATTCATGAATATGCTGCTTCTGGTTACTTTTGTGGATTGTGAACAGCCATTGCGGAGGAGAAATTGATAGAAAAAGTAACCGGAATCGGATATACCCCTCTGTTAAAGCCTTCTGACAGTAATCCGGTTACGCGAGATTGTGCAGATATGATCAAAAAGCATAACCTTATCGTAACAGGAGGTTCTCCTGGGGCATTTTCCCTTCGCTTACTTAAGACCTTATCATTTATGAAGCAGAGGATTTTGCTTTTTTCACAAATCCCTTGACAACAGTTTTATAATGCGCTATATTTAAGAAGTAGTTTGGTTTGTTACTTGACTAACTAACTGGCAAAGAGGTGATAGCATTGAACATCAATCCAAATATAGACAAACCGATCTTCATACAGATTGCGGAACAGTTAGAGGATTCCATATTTACCGGCGTATTTCCGGAAGAGGGCAAAATTCCTTCCACCAACGAAATATCAGCGCTGTTGAATATCAATCCCCATACGGTGCTCAAGGGAATGAACATGCTTGTTGACGAAGAAATGATTTATAAGAAAAGAGGACTGGGGATGTATGTAAAGATCGGCGCAGTAGAGAAAATACGGCAGAAGAGGCAGGGACAATTTTACAACCAATACATTGCGGCGCTGATTGAAGAGGCGCGCAAGCTACAGATGTCAAAAGAGGATATCATCACGTTGATAGAAAGGGGTTATGAACATGAACGCGATTGAAATTAAAAATGTGAGCAAAGAATACAAGGACGTCGCAGCCCTGACGGACGTTTCGCTCTCCTTTGAACACGGTAAGATTTACGGATTTCTGGGAAGGAACGGAGCAGGCAAATCTACCCTGATCAATATCATGGCAAATCGGATTTTTGCCGACCAGGGAGAAATTTTCATCGACGGTCTTGCGGCCTATGAGAATATGGAGGTCCACGAGAAGCTTTACTGCATGAGCGAGGCGGATCTCTACGATGGCGCCCTCAAAGTCAAGGACCTCTTCAAATGGACGGCGCGCTTTTACGACTGTTTTGATTTAGAGAGGGCATATGGGATTGCAGAAAAATTCGACTTGAATACAAACAAGAAATTCAAAGCGTTATCCAAGGGCTATCAGTCCATCTTCAAGTTGGCCATCGCCCTCTCCCTGAACGTTCCTTATGTGGTCTTTGATGAGCCTGTGCTGGGCCTGGATGCCAACCACAGGGAGCTGTTCTACGACTTGCTGCTACAGGATTACCAGAGCAATCAGAGGACGATCATCATTGCGACCCACCTCATCGAAGAAGTGGCGAACCTTATCGAGGAAGTGGTGCTCATAGATAGCGGAAAGATTTTGCTGCAGGAGACGGTGGAAGCTTTGATGGAAAAGGGATACTGCGTTTCCGGCATTGCGGAGCAGGTGGACAGGTACTGCGAAGGGAAAAACGTCATCGGCTGCGACGAGCTGGGGAGCCTGAAGCTGGCCTATGTGCTGGGAGAAAGAGAAGACCTGCCGCAGGGCGGCAATCTGCAGATTTCCAATATGAATCTGCAGAAGCTATTTGTTAAATTGACAGAGAAAGGCGGGAATGAGCAATGAAGAAATTAGGCACGGTGATACGGTATGAATGCACGACGTCCTTCAAATATATCTGGGTCTTTTATGCCTGCGTATTTGCGGCAATTTCGGTGATTTCTGTCATCGTCTTCATCAGCACTGGCGACCGGGATAAAATCGGCACCAACGGATTGGAAATCAATTCGATGATTTATGTGGGCATTCTAGGCGTCTTTGGCTTCAAAGAGGACTTTAAAATGCTGATTCAAAATGGCTTCACTCGCAAATATATTTATCTGGCAGCACTTTCACTGTTCGCTTTTACCTCGGCCATTATGGCCGCTGTCGATACCATCGTAGGGAACGGGCTTCACGCCGTGGCCAAGGGGTACTTTTCCATCTTTGGCGGCTTATACGGATATGAACACTCCGTTTTCATCAACTGGCTCTGGCTCTTCCTCGCCTATATGCTGGTCTGCTGCCTGCTGTATCTGGCGATTTTGCTCATCAATAGAATTGGAAAAGCAGCGTCCATTTATCTGGGGATCGGCCTTGGGCTGACTTTCGTTCTGATCATACCTGTCGTGTTCAAGTTTGTTCTGCCAAAAGCTTTTACAGAGGCAGTCGTTGAGTTTGCCATCAAAGCAATCGGTTTTGCGGGTGGGAACACGATTAACTTCCTGTACCCTATCATGTTCCTGCTTCTCGTCGCTGGCATTTTCAGCCTCGGGTCCTATTTGATCATACGCAGGACGGAATTAAAAGTATGACATTCTGACCAAAGAACAAGGGGCTTGACCTTCCCCTAAGGGCAAGGTGTATTCTGTAGAGGAGAAGGAAAGGAGATGGTCATGCTATCTATCGGTGAGTTTTCAAAGATTTGTCAGGTGTCCAGCAAGACGCTGCGCTATTATGACGAGATAGGGCTGCTGCAGCCAGAAGAAATCAATCAGGAAAATGGCTATCGCTATTACGCAATCGACCAATTGGAGCAGATGCTGTTTATCAACCGATTGAAGACATATCACTTCTCTTTGGAGGAAATCAAGGGGATATTGGAATCAGATGAGGCGGAGGCGGAAAACCTCTGCCGGCTTCTCAGCAAAAAGAAAAGTGAGATGGAAAAACAAATGCAGCAATACCAAAACACTTTGGATCAACTGAGGGATGATATCAGCAAATTGCAAGAAGGCAGGTCTGTGATGACCTATATGGAAGACATCGACGTGACACTGGCTGATATGCCGATGATGAATCTGCTGTCTATGCGAAGAATGATTAGCGAACATGAATTTACGGATTCCTACAGCCATTGTTTTGGCAGGCTGTTTCGAAAAATTGCTGATGACCAATTGACAGTAACGGCACCACCCATGGTATTGTTTCACAGCAGTGAGTTTACGCCAGAGGGTATGGACACGGAATTTGCAGTACCCGTAGAAGAATATGTAAAAGGGACGAGGGATTTCCGGCCGGGATTGTGTTTGAAAACCGTTTTGTATGGTTCCTATGGCAAGCTGCCTTCTGTATACGCAAGACAACGTCAGTGGGCGGAAAATCAGGGATATGAAGGCAGTGACGCCCTCTACGAAGTCTATGTGACGGATCCTTCTCAGGTATTAGAAGATAGTGAACTGATTACGGAAATCTATTTTCCGATCAGAAAGAGAAAGGGAGGATCTTATGAAGCGAGAAAAACAGAGAGAACTGGAACAGATGATAGAGAGTGAGTATAGCAATATCGCGGGCCTGACTGTGCAGAAGGGTGGCAGCCTGCTATATGAACAATACTTCAATGGCTGCACAGCGGACAGTCGCATTCACGTCTATTCCGTGACCAAAAGCATCGTATCTATACTGCTGGGCATCGCTGTAGATAAGGGATATATCAAAAGCGTTCATCAGCGGGTGTTGGAGTTTTTTCCAGATTACACGGTGAAAAATGGGGAGAATACAATTGAGAATGTGACCTTGGAACATCTGCTGACGATGACCGCGCCATATAAATATCAGGAGGCGCCATATATCGAATACTTTACCAGCAGCGATTACGTGGAATTCGCCCTGGACTTATTGGGCGGCAGTGACAAAATCGGTGATTTCCGGTATGCCGGCCTCATCGGACCAGATATTTTATCGGGGATTCTAGTCAGAAGAACGGGTCAGTCTGTCCTTGATTTTGCGAAGGAAAATCTGTTTTCACCACTTGGAATGACGGTGGATGATCCTATCACTTTCAGCAGCGAAGAAGAGCAGATGGCTTTCAATACGCGGTCAGACATCAGCGGATGGGTCTGTGATGAAGCAGGAAACAATACGGCCGGCTGGGGTCTGACCCTCTCTGCCAGGGATATGGCAAAGATCGGTCAATTGTACCTTGACGGCGGCCTCTGGGAAGGAAAGCAAATTGTCTCGAAAGAGTGGATAGACCAGAGCACCCGAGAGCACAGCCGCTGGCAGGAGTTCGATCTGCCTTATGGTTATCTGTGGTGGCTGGAGGATCAGGGTTACTCGGCCATGGGTGACGGCGGCAACGTGATTTATGTCAACAAATCCGAGAAGCTGGTGGTTTCTATCGCCGCATTTTTTCACCCGCAGGCAAAAGACAGCATTGCGTTGATTCAAAAATATATTGAGCCTGCACTATAAAATTGATTTAGAAAAGGACCGAAATCTGCTCGGTCCTTTTCTAACATAGGAAATATCGTCCGAAGGACGTATTTCCGTATGTTTCATCGTTCGCTTTGCTCACTCCTCCAGTTGCAAACGCTCCTTTCGCTGTCCGTTTCGCCTAGCCAGCTAAAGCTGGGGCGAAAAGGCAAAGAACGTACCTTACGAAGCGTCGCCCCTTACGGGCGACATGAGTGCATAGGAGCGACGCTCCGTTATGCACTCGTTTTTTATGCCGACCATAAATGGATCATTTCCCTGATGGAACTTTCCAGCTCGTCCAGAGGAATCTGATTATAGTAAAAAATCAAAGCGGCAGTATCCTGGTCGGTCAGGCTGGCTGCCGGCAGAACATTGAGCCCGATGGTTTTTGCCATCTGCGATAACTTGTCGGGATTTTTTTTTGTACGCACCTTCAACATGATATTGATGCCGGAGTTGGTGTTGGTAGGTGTCGTAAAACCATTTCCGAACTTCGAAAAAGCGGCCAGGGCTGTCTGCAGCTTCTGTGAATAGAGATTGCGCAGTTTCTTGATGTTGGTATAATACAGCCCCTCTTCCATGAAAAGTGCCAGGGTCAGCTGCTCTGTCTTCGAACAGGTCTGCGTATAGTCGCTTTTGATGGCGTCAAAGATATCCACCATTTCCTTGGGCAAAACCATGTAGCTGATTTTGATGGCAGGAAAGAGGGTGGAAGAGAAAGAACCCAGATAGACGACACGAGCGTTCTTGTCCAGTCCCTGCAGGGCGGGAACTGGTTTGCCGAAGTAACGCAGTTCACTGTCGTAGTCGTCTTCCAGGATGAAACTGTCGTTTTCGCTTGCCCACTCCAGGAGACGGTATCGCTTGCCGATGGGCATGACAGAGCCTGTGGGAAATTGGTTGGACGGACTGACGTAGACCGCGGCTGGAATGTTGGTGGGCAGTTTTTCAATCATGATTCCGTCGGTGCCGACAGGAATCTTCGTAATACTCATGCCGTGGTCGCGGAAGATATTCTGCACTGGCAGATAGCCGGGATCCTCCGTAGCGACGTGACCGATGTCCATCTTGCGCATAATACGGCACAGATGAGTGGTCAGCTGCTGGGTGCCGGCACCGATGACGATTTGGTCTGGATTGCAGGTGACGCCGCGGGAGGTGTAGACATATTTGGAAATTTCAAAGCGCAGTGCTGCTTCTCCTTTGGGGTCGCTTTCAAAGAGCAGCAGATGGGAGTATTCGTTTAGCACTCTCGCCATACATTTCTTCCACTTGTTAAAATCAAAACAGGACAGGTCGTACTTATAGGCGGAATCCTCAAAGGTGTAAGTGGTAAAGTCATGGCTGATATTGGCATGCTCCTGGTCCTTGGCAAAATGCCCTGCGATACTTGCCACATAATATCCTGATTGAGGCTTGCTGATCACGTATCCCTCCACCAGCAACTGATTGTAGGCCAATTCCGTCGTAGTAACGCTGATGGACAGGTCCTTAGACAGGCGGCGCAGGGAGGGCAGCTTTTCTCCCGCATTCATATTGCCGCAGGTGATTTCTCCTTTCAGATAACGATATAACTGTATATAGAGTGGCGCCGAAGTATTGTCGTTAAACTGTAGTGTAATTGGCTTCATTCTGTTAAAAACCTCCAAACTGTTCATAAGAAAATAATTAAATTTGCATATTTAATTATTTACACTTTAATGCTATTATAATACTGCGATAGAAAATGTCAACAGATTGAATAGGAAACGGGTGAGAATAATGATCAGAAATGAAAACGATAATAAAATAACAGCCATCGTGATGACTGGACTGATGATGTGTTTGGTCATGGTAGCGACCATGTTCATCAAACTGCCCATTCCTTTTACGCAAGGTTATGTACATTTGGGAGACTCTATGATCTTCCTCTCCATCCTGGTGCTGGGGAAGAAGAACGGCAGCATTGCAGCGGGAGTCGGTTCTGCCATGGGAGACATCATCGGCGGTTATGCCTTCTGGGCACCATGGACATTGGTTATCAAATTCCTCATGGCGTTCATTATGGGAGCCTTTGTGGAACACATGGAGAAGAAGGGCAGGAACAATACAGGCAGCTTTGGTATTTCTGCTATGGAAATCGTCGGTATGGTTCTGGCTGGCCTCGAAATGGTAGTCGGTTATTATATCGCTTCTGCAGTCATGTACGGCAACCTGCTGGTACCGATTCCAAGCATTCCGTGGAACATCGGACAGTTCGCAGTCGGTATGGTGATTGCAAGTGTCATCGCATCGGCATTGTGCAAGACGCCGGCCAAGAAATTCTTCGCCATAAAATAACTGGAATGTTTACGAGAGAATGAGAATTCTCTCGTTTTTTTATGTGTTTCATGGTATCATATAGGAATAGAATTGCAGGAGAGTGGGTTAAAATGAAGAGGAATAGAGTTTTTGCAGTATTCTTAGCCGTTGCCATCTTACTAAGTCTCACCGTGCCCGTCTTTGGCGGCAACAGTGTTCAAGCCCATAAAAAAGTGAAAGTTGCCTTTGTAGAGCAAGAAGGGTTGATGGAAAAAGACGAAGACGGCAATTTGAGCGGATATTCATATGATTACATCATGAAGATGGCGCAGTATGCCAACTGGGACGTGGAATTCGTATTCTCCGAAACAGACGATCTAGACGGTGCTATTGTAGACATGATGGAGAAAGTAGAAAAAGGCCAAGTGGATATCATCAGCGGCATGGTCTACAACGAGGGTCTGGCGGAGACATATGCCTATCCGGAGAAAGGTTATGGATATGCTTTTACGACCTTACTCGCCAGTAAGACCAATACCTCGATAAACGAAGATAATCTAGCTTTGCGCAAAAATCTGCGGGTCGCCGTGATCGACATGGCCGATATGAGAAATGATGAGTTGAAGGCATTCTGCAAATCCAACAATATCGAGTATACAGAGGTCAAATGTCAGACAGATAAAAAACAGCAGGAGGCCATTAAAAGCGGCAAGGCAGATGTCATGGTATCCCTGAGCCTGTTACCTCTGGCGGGAACCAAAGTTGTAGCCAGCTTTGCAGACAGGCCCTTTTATTTTGCCTGCTCAAAAGCGAATGCTCAGCTTTGTGATGAGATAGATAAGGCCATCGAATCCATCGAGTATGTTGAGCCGGATTATCGAAAAGATCTGCATGACAAATATTTTTCTGATAAAGAGGGAGAATGCGCGTTTAGCACCGCCTCCCAGGCTTACATTGAGAAAAAAAAGAAGCTGAAGGTTCTAGTGCCAGATGAGATTAAACCACTGCAGTCACAGGAAAGCAGTGGCGTCTATAAAGGTATTTTTGTTTCCTTTATGAAGCGTTTGACGGAGGCGACGGGACTGAAGGTCGAATTGTGCAATCTGCCTCAGGGAATGTCCCTCAAGGAAGCCATGGCTTCTGGACGGTACGATATGACTCTGGCTGTGCCAGAAGACTATGTGTGGGCAGATGAGAACGGACTGATTTTCTCGGTGCCGCTTCTGACCAGCGATAAGGTACTGTATTATAACAAGTCGGCAGATATCTCCGACCTTTGTGCACTCAAGCAGAGCAGGGAGGGCAGTCTGCAAGAGCAGATGAAACGAGTGGAAAAAGGAGAAGCCGATTACGGCTACGGTTCATCTCTGGTAGTCAATTACAATATCTCAAACAACGCATACCAGGAAATTGCCACCCTTCCGGTTTCTGAAGAGAAGAGCAACTATGTCTGTTCTTTCAGTAAGGATGCCTCTCGCGAACTGATAGCAGTCGTAAACGAGGTTATCGAAAACGTGGATTCGGCCACGATGAATTCTTATCTGCTGGAATCATCGCAAATTGACAACCAGGACCTTCTCTCTTCCTGGATTCGTAAAAATCCAGTCAGAGCAGTCGGTATCATCTCAGCCTTTGTAGTGCTTGTCATCTGCCTTGTAGCAACGGTTGTCCTCAATCGACGCAAAAAAGAGGAAAATTTGGAACTGCTGAAGGCCAACAATGCGAAGAGTGAGTTTTTATCAAAGATGAGTCACGAGATGAGGACGCCGCTCAATGCGATCATCGGTGTGACTGCGCTGGCAGGAGACGAGGTGGACGATCCGCAGGAAATGAAAGAGTACCTGAAAGCGATCAACGACTCCAGCGATTACCTTCTCAGATTGATTAACGACGTGTTGGACATGGCGAAGATCGAAAGCGGAGAATTCACGCTCAACCCGTCTAAGTATAGATATCAGGACTTTGAACGGACGGTCAGGGTCATGGTGGAACCGCTCTGTACGCAGAAAAATATCGATTTTGTCTGTCGTTACGAAATCGGCGGAGAGGATATTCTGGTCGACAAGATCAGATTTGATCAGGTCTTTATCAATTTGCTGACCAATGCGGTCAAGTTTACGCCAGCCGGCGGTCGGGTAGAGTTTTCTATTCAGGCGGCTGACAATGGAAGCGGATTTTTAGATTCGACTTTCGTCATCAAAGATTCCGGGATCGGCATGAGCGAAGAATTCTTGCAGAATGTCTTTGAACCGTTTGCCCAGGAACGCAACGACGGATCAGGCGGCGGAACCGGACTGGGTCTGGCCATTGCGAAAAGTATTGTAGACATGATGGGCGGTACTTTTGATATCGTAAGCAAGAAGGATGTCGGTACGACGATTACCATTGGACTGATGCTGGAGGTAGCACCAAAGGATCATGCTGCGGAACAGACGGTGATAGAGAATACGCAGAAAACGCTGAAGGGAAAAAGGGTTCTTTTAGTTGAGGACAACGATATGAACCGGGAAATCGCCAAGAAACTGCTTCTGAAGAAAGAACTTCAGGTCTTCTGTGCTTTGAACGGAAGGGAAGCAGTGGAGCAATTTGCAGACAGCCAGGAGGGCTTCTTTGACGGCATTTTGATGGATATTCGTATGCCGGAGATGGACGGCTTGACCGCGACCAGTAAAATTCGCGCCATGGACCGAACAGATGCAACTGCAATTCCAATTATTGCCATGACTGCCGATGCCTTTGAGGAAGATATAGAGAAGGCAAAGGCTGCGGGGATTACCAGCTATCTTGCGAAACCGGTGGACGTCAATCTGCTCTATGAAACTTTAGAAAATTTGCTGTAACCCATTGCCGTATACTACATATAGTGATATAATTGTCCAAGTGACAATATATAATGTGTAGGAGGAAAAAATGGCAATTGAAGAAATAAGCAAAAATGCCCTTACGGTATTGGAAAAAAGATACCTGGGTAAGGACGAAAATGGCAATGTTCTCGAGACTGTTGAGGACATGTTTCGCAGAGTTTCAGATACAATCGCGGCAGTAGACGCCAATTACGATACGAGTACAAATACGAGGGCGCTGAGTGACGATTTTTACGAGCTGATGACCGATCTCAAATTCCTGCCCAATTCACCGACGTTGATGAATGCAGGCAGGACTTTGGGACAACTGTCAGCTTGTTTTGTGCTGCCTGTAGAAGACAGCATGGAAGGCATCTTCGATTCTGTCAAGAACGCGGCGCTGATTCACAAATCAGGCGGCGGTACAGGATTCTCTTTTTCGAGGCTTCGCCAGAGCGGATCTGCGGTGAGATCCACAGGTGGTGTTGCCAGCGGCCCTGTCAGCTTTATGAAGGTATTTAACGCCGCTACAGAAGCAGTCAAGCAGGGCGGCACTCGCAGAGGAGCCAACATGGGCGTACTGCGCATCGATCATCCTGATATTCTGGATTTTATCAACTGTAAAGCTGATAACAGCGAGATCACCAACTTTAATATCAGCGTCGGCATTACAGAGGCTTTTATGGAAGCTGTGGAAAATCAGAGTGACTATGACCTGATTGATCCGAAAACCAAACAGGCGGTAGGACACCTCAGCGCGGAGAAGGTCTTTGACATGATTGTCGACCACGCCTGGAGAAATGGAGAGCCAGGCATCATCTTCCTAGACAGGCTCAACCGCGATAACGTAACGCCAAGCCAGGGGGAAATTGAGAGCACCAATCCGTGTGGGGAGCAGCCATTGCTGCCTTACGAGAGCTGCAACCTGGGTTCTATCAATTTGGTCAAAATGCTTCGCAAGACTTTGACCGGCTGCGAACTGGATTTCCGTCTGCTGGGCGAGACGGTAGAAAAGGCTGTGCATTTCCTCGATAATGTCATAGATGCCAATAACTATCCTTTAGAGAAGATTTCTGAAACCACCAGGGCTTCGAGAAAAATAGGACTGGGCGTCATGGGATGGGCGGATGCCCTGCTGATGCTGGGCATTCCGTATAATTCTGATGAGGCAGTGGAATTGGCGGAGAGAGTGATGCGCTATATCAATAATACCGGTCATGCAGCGAGTGCAAGATTGGCGGAAAAGAGGGGAAACTTTCCATTGTTTTCAGTCAGCACCCTGAAAGAGGGACCGGCTATGAGAAATGCCACGGTAACGACCATTGCGCCGACAGGGACCCTCTCTATTATCGGTGGGTGTTCTTCCGGTGTAGAACCGGTATTCGCCTATGCTTTCATTCGCAATATCATGGACGGCACGGAGATGATTGAAGTGAACCCGGTGCTGACAGCAAAACTGAAAGAACTGGGACTTTACAATAATGAGCTGCTGAAGAAGATCGCTTCGGAAGGAACCATTGCTCACTGCAGCGAGATTCCAGAAGAGGTGCGCCGCGTCTTCGTCTGCTCTCACGATATCAAACCGATTGATCATATCAAGATGCAGTCTGCATTCCAAAAATATACAGATAACGCCGTATCAAAGACTGTCAACTTCCCGAAAGAGGCTACGAGAAATGAAGTCAGAGATGTCTATCTGCTGGCGTATAAAGAAGGCTGCAAGGGCGTGACCATCTACCGTGACGGCAGCCGTGAAGAACAGGTGCTCAACATCGGCAAGGTCAACCGGGAAAGTGCACAGATGCAGAGCGTACATCAGAGTCCGTCAAATTGTCCTGCCTGTGACGAAATTGACTTTGGTCACATCGAACCGCGCCCTCGTCCTGACATCACCCGCGGATTTACGGAGAAGATGAAAATCGGCTGCGGAAGTCTTTATGTTACGACCAACTACGACGAAAACGGTATCTGTGAAGTCTTCACCAGCACTGGCAAAGCCGGCGGTTGCCCTAGCCAGAGCGAGGCAACAGCCAGATTGGTGTCAGTCGCTCTGCGCAGCGGAATTTCCATCAACGAAGTCTACGACCAGCTGAAGGGAATCAGGTGTCCGTCTACAATCAGGCAGCAGGGCATGAGTTGTACTTCCTGCCCGGATGCGATTGCAAAAGTTGTAATGAAGGTCTCTAAGCTGATTGAAGAACAGCCGAAGGAAAAAGCCAGCTACGAGATGCCGACAGACAATCCTGTCCCACAGAAACATCCAATCATACCGGCCACGGCAAATGAAATTCATGCCTGCCCGGAATGCGGAAGTGTGGTAGAGCATGAAGGCGGCTGTGTCATCTGCCGCAATTGTGGATTTTCTAAGTGTGGCTAAACGAAATAGAATAGGACTTGCACCGGCAGAAGCCGGTGCATTTTTGTATAACCAAAGCGCGCCAGCCGTGCAGTTAAGCAGAATCGGCTGAATTCAGCAAATCGGTTACGCAGGCGAGCCGATCCGAACGGCATTTGCGTAACAGAGTGCCCTTTCAGAATGACAAAAGGCAACGAATTTGTTTGACCTTGTGAAAATCGAAAGCTATAATAGGCAGTAGATAGGAGTTGCTATGCTGAGAAGATATGTAGAACAGATTTTAAATTTATATAATTATATCGATGGAATTTTGGTGGTAGATGCAAAGGGAATCATAGAATACTTTGTCACCTACAGACCGGACGTCAATAATCTGAAGGAGAAGGATTTGATCGGCAGACATGTGCTGGAAATCTATCCTAACCTTACAGAAGAGAGCAGCAGCCTGCTCCGCGTGCTGAAAACGGGCAAACCTATTTCCAACGAGTATCAGGCTCTTTCCGCTTACAACGGCCAGAGCATTAACGCTATCAACACCACTATGCCCATCAAGGATGGCGATCGAATCATCGGTGCAGTGGACGTTTCCCGTTATATGGATTCCGCCTACGAACGGCAGGATATTACGTTGGAGCTGAAGGACAAGTTTGAAGAGAAGGCTCTTTACACAGTAGATGACATCATCACTTCATCCCAGCAGATGGAGCTGATCAAAGAGCGCATAACCATGATTGCCGATACCGATTCCTCTGTCCTGATCGTAGGCGCTACGGGAACGGGCAAAGAACTAGTCGCCCAGTCCATACATACTGGAAGCTGTCGGAGGAAGAAACGTTTTGTTTCTCAGAACTGTGCCGCCATCCCCGCCAACCTGTTGGAAAGCATCCTCTTCGGCACGGTCAAAGGCAGCTATACCGGAGCAGAGAACAGGCCTGGGATCTTTGAAATCGCCAACGGCGGTACGATTTTCCTGGACGAAATCAATTCCATGGAAATCAGCGTGCAGGCAAAGATTCTCAAAGCGATTGAGGAAAAAAAGATTACCCGAATTGGCGGCGTAGAACCTATTCCCATCGACGTAAAAATTGTTTCTGCCATTAACGAAAATCCCATCGACTGCATGGAGGCTGGCAAGCTGAGAGAAGACTTATTCTACCGCCTCAGTGTGGTGCAGCTGACCCTGCCATTGCTGAAAGAGCGTATCAACGATCTGTTTTTCTTAGTCAATCACTTTATCGCAGAATATAACGAGAAAATGCACCGCAATATCATCGGTATCGATGAGAACGTAGAAGAAATTTTTCGCGGCTACGACTGGCCGGGAAATGTCCGGGAATTGAAGAATGTCATAGAGGGAGCCTTTAACGTGACCTCTTCTGGATTTATTCAGAAAAAGGATTTGCCGGAATATCTGCTCAACGCCATTGAGCGGAGCCAATGCAGTACGGTGACTGGAAACCGCATTGACCTGGACCATCCGGCCTTTTCACTGAACAAAACCATGGAAGCTTTTGAAAAAGATTTGATTGGTCGTGCCCTGAGTGAGAGCAGGAATTTGTCGGCCGCCGCCAGGAAGCTGAAAATTTCAAAGCAGACCTTGAGCTACAAGATGAATAAATACAATTTAGATTAGAAATGTCAAAATTTTATGACAAAGTGATATGATTTTTTTGACATATTTCATAGAGAAAGTCCAAAACCGCTGAAAAAGCGGTTTTTCTTTTTGGCACGGCTTTTGCTCTTTATAATAGCAGAGAAAAAGTTTGGAGGCGATAAATATGAATGAAGAAAAAAAGAAGCTGGATATTGACGCGATTCCGGGAGAACGATGGTTTCCCAAGGAAACCACTTTTGAAGAGGACATGAATCAATATTGGGGAGACTGGGGTGTTTCCTCTGAGGTGGATACGCTGAAAGCGGTTTTGTTGAGACGGCCCGGCAAGGAAGTAGAACACTTTGACGCTGCGGAATACCGTTTTGCCGACGTACCTGTAGATGTGGAACTGATGCGAGAGCAGCACGACGCAGTGGCACAGATCTACAGGGAGCACGGGGTAAAGGTATACTACGTGGAGGAACAGCGGGAGGACAGGCCCAACGCCGTATTCTGTCGAGATTTGATGTTTATGACACCGGAAGGCGCCATCATCACCAGGCCGGGCATGGCTGCAAGGAGAGGCGAGGAACGGTATATCGCCAAGGCGCTGGCTGACCTGGGGGTACCCATCGTGAGAACGATTAATGGGGATGGTATGTTTGAAGGTGCCAACGCCATGTGGGTAGACCGCAAAACGGTGGTGCTCTCAACGGGAAGCCGCTGTAATCGCAGCGGTTACGAACAGGTGGAGACCGAGCTGCGCCGCATGGGCGTTACAGAAGTGATTCACATGCAGCAGCCATACAGCAACATCCACATCGACGGTCTGATGAATGCGGCCAGCAATGATGTGGTCATGGTTCACGCATCCCAGGTGCCTTACGACGTGTTAGATGTGCTGAAGCGGAAAGGCTATAAGGTTCTTGAAGCGCCATCTACGACGGAGGTGAGAGAGACCTTTGGCTGCAATTTTGTGGCTTTGGAATCAGGACTTGTTTTAATGCCGGAGGGAAATCCGCGCTGCCAGGCTCTTCTCGAAGAAAATGGCATCAAAGTGCTGACGGTAGATGTTTCGGAAATCATGAAAGGCAGAGGGGCGCTGCACTGCATCACTGCATTTTTGAAGAGAGGTTAAAAGGATGGAAAAAAGAAGAGATATTGACGCAATTCCAGGTGAAAAATGGTTCCCTAAGGAATCATCCATCATCGACGATATGAAGGATCTGTGGGGAGACTTTGGCGTATGCTCCGAAGTGGACCCGCTGAAGGCGGTATTGATGCGCAGGCCGGGAAAAGAAATTGAGAATTTTGACTGGCAGGCAGCCAGGTTCAAGGCGGACATCGATCCTGCGCGCTTTCGGGCACAGCACGATGCTCTGGCGGATATTTATCGAGCCCACGGTGTCAGGGTTCACTACATCGAGGAACAGCGGGAGGACAAGCCCAACGCCCTGTTCTGCAGAGACTTAGTTTTGATGACGCCAGAGGGAGCCATTGTGACCAGACCGGCCATGGAGGCGCGCCGCGGAGAGGAGCGCTATGCGGCAAAGGCTCTGGCAGACTTGGGTGTTCCCATCATCCGCACCATCTGCGGCGATGCAACTTTTGAGGGTGCCATGGTCATGTGGGTCGACCGCAGAACTGCAATTCTGGCCTCCGGGGTCAGAACTAACCGCAGTGGATACGAGATGGTCGAGTACGAGCTTCGCCGCATGGGGGTGACCGAGATTCTGCACATGCAGGTACCTTACGGCCACGCCCATATCGACGGCAACCTCAACTTTGCCAGCCACGATGTAGCGATGATACACGCATCTCAGGTACCTTACGACGTGTGTGATGCCTTGAAGAAAAAGGGGATCAAGCTGCTGGAATGCCCATCGCAGACGGAGGCGAAGCAGTCCTTTGCTATCAACTTCGTAGCTCTCGCGCCGGGTCAGATCGTCATGCCGGCTGGCAATCCGCGTAGTCAGGCGCTGCTGGAACAAAATGGAGTCGAGGTTATACCAGTAGAATTCGATGAAGTGATGAAAGGATTCGGTGCTATTCACTGCTGCACCGCATTCCTGAAGAGAGGATAAGGTGGAAACTATGGATTTTGGTATATTATCAATACTGCCGCCATTGCTTGCAATCTTACTTGCATTTATAACAAAGAACGTTTTATTATCGCTGATAGCGGCGGTATTTGTTGGCGCGACCATGATTGCAGGTAATCCCATTGTTGGATTTGTAGATATCTTCGGCAATTATATGATACCGAAAATTGCAGACCCGTGGAATGCAGGCGTCATCGCTATGACTTTGTTTGTCGGCTGCTTTTCAGTCATGTTGGAACGAGGCGGCGGAGCCTGGGCTTTTGGACAGGCGGTCAAAGATAAGATTACGACGAGAAAACAGGGGCAGATCGCAGGCTGGATTGGAGGATTGATGATTTTCTTCAGCGACTCATCCAACTCCGTTATCGTAGGACCGATTTTGCGGGCCGTTACGGATAGGCTGAAGATTTCCAGAGAGAAGCTGGCCTATATCTGTGACTCGACGGCATCTTCGGTGCCTTTGCTTCTGCCGATCACTGGCTGGGGCGCATTGGTTATGGGGATTTATAAAGAAAGCCTGCCTGCGGGTACGAACCTGGTGGATGTGTTTGTTAAATCCGTTCCTTTTAATCTGTATACCATAACCATTATTTTGATGGTTCTCGTCATTGCAGTGACGGGTTGGGATTTTGGACCGATGAGAAAGGCAGAAATCAGAGCGCGGAAGCTGGGGAAACTAGTTGCAGATGACGCTCACATTAAGAAATCAGAAACATTTCAGTTGAAAGAAGGGGCGCATCCTACAGCCTGGGGCTTGATTGCCCCTCTGATCGTCCTGATTGGAAGCCTCTTCGCCACCATGTACTACACTGGACCGAAAGGCGAGGGCTTCATGAACACGATCACTAACAGCGATACCATGCTCAGTTTGACAGTAGCCTTTTTTTCTGCAGCATTGGTTGGCGTATTGATTGCCATGAAAAACAAAGTCCTCACCTTCAAAGAGAGTTATCAAGTCTTTATTGATGGGTTCCAACAAATGATCGAAGCAATCTTGATTTTGATCTTTGCATGGTGCATCGGGGGTGTGACTTCTGACGTTGGAGCAGCAGATTACATAGTAGAGGCAACGCGAGGGTTTATGACACCAGGCATCATGTTTATCTCCTTGTTTGTGACGGCATGTATCACTTCTTTTGCAACAGGTTCCAGCTGGGGTTCTTTCGCCATCTTCCTGCCGATTGCTATTCCGTTGGCACTGGCGAATGATGTTTCCATCTATCCGGCAATTGGAGCAAGTCTTGCAGGAAGTCTGTTCGGCGACCATTGCTCACCTATCAGCGATTCGACGATTCTGGCATCCCTGGGAGCATCCTGTGATCACCTCGCCCATGTGAAAACGCAACTGCCTTATGCGGTGTTAGCAGCTTTAGCTTCCATCGCCGGTTTTGTCACAGCAGCAATCACCATGAACGGCTTTATATCCCTGGCGGTAAGCATTGTCTGCATGGTCGCTTTCCTGTATGTCATGAACAAAGTGGATCGGAAGAGATATCCGGAAAACGAGATGGCAGAATAATCCTCGAATCGCACTATAGAAGTGTTATCATCTTTATATAATTAAAAAAGGGAGCTCATAGCAATGGGCTGAGAGGGGGTTGATACTGCCCCGACCTAAGCTTGATTTGGATAATGCCAACGTAGGGAAATATTTGCAGATCCATTGATCCCAGGTATCATACCCACGAAACAGATTATGGTGAACTGGTACACTCTAAATCCGAACATATACTGTCCAGTTCACTTTATGCATACGGTGCCCCTTTTCATTATGAAGAGGAATTCTTATATGTCACCCGGAGATGGAGGCCATATCTATCCCGATTTCACTATTTTTCTTCCTGATGGGAGAATGATTTTTTAGGAACATTTCGGGATTCTCTCCGATAACGACTATTGTTTGCGGAGTGCAAAAAAGCTGAATATTTTCCGACTGAATGAGTTGGTGTTGGGAGTGACGCTGATTCTGACAATGGATGATAATAAAGGGACTTCAGCAGCGGTATCATCAACAAGATTATCAAAGAATAAATTCTGCCGCATTATGAAGGAATTGATCTAGAACAAGAGAACATCGTTGCAGGCATGGGGCAGCGGCAATAATCATTATGCTCGGAATAATGCTTGGTTTTATTCCGAGCATAATATTGCATTTATTCCGAATAAAGGGTATACTAAAGAAAAAAGGAGGCGGATCATGAAGAAGATGATGAGCTGCCAAGAGGCAGCATGGCGCTGGGGGATTTCTGACCGCAGGGTATCCAAGCTTTGCGCAGAGGGACGTATTCCAGACGCATATAAAGAAGGCAGAAGATGGCTGCTGCCGGAGAACACCCCAAAGCCATCGGATCAGCGCATCAAGAATGCCCTCTATGTGAAGGAACCTACACTGGCTTACAGGGCCAAACGGCCGCTGCCTATCGGCGTGTCCAGTTACCGCGAGGCCACGATGAATTACTATTACATCGATAAGACCTTGATGATTAAAGATCTGCTCGACGAGATTCCAAAGATATCCCTGTTTACTCGGCCGCGCCGCTTTGGCAAGACATTGAACATGGATATGCTGCGCGTGTTTTTTGAAGATACAGGGGAAGACACTTCTTTCTATTTCAGGGACAAGACAATCTGGCAGTGTGGAGAGAAATATCGACGCCATCAGGGCAAATATCCGGTGATTTTTTTCACATTCAAGGACATCAAGTTTGCCACCTGGGAGGAATCCCTTGAGATTATCGGACTGCTTTTTCAAGAGGAGTTTGGCAGGCATATGGAGCTTCTCGAGAGCAGCCGCTGCAGCGACTTTGAAAAAGCGTATTTTCAGAGGGTTTTGTCTCTCAAAGCAAGTAGTGCAGAACTAACCAAGGCGCTGTCCAAGCTGTCCAAGATGCTGGATGCCCATTACGGTGTCGCGCCGATCCTGATTATAGACGAATACGATACGCCGATACAGCAGGGTCATGTGAGGGGATATTACGATCAGGTGGTGACCTTTATGCGAAACTTCTTCTCAGATGGCCTCAAGGATAATACGCATATTTCCTACGCCTTCCTGACCGGTATATTGCGCGTGGCAAAGGAGAGTATTTTCAGCGGTCTTAATAATCTTAACGTGAACTCCATCCTAGAGGAACGATATGGAGCATACTTCGGTTTTACGCCGGAAGAAGTCAGGGAAATGTGCAGATATTACGGCGTGCCGGAGAAATACGAGGAAGTCTGTGACTGGTACGATGGCTATCGCTTTGGAAACAGCGACATCTTTAACCCATGGTCCGTGATTAACTACTTCAATCGAAAATGTGAGCCGCAGGCATTCTGGCTTTCCACCAGCAGCAACGACATCATTGGAGAAGTGCTGCAGGCTGCTACGCCGGAGATTCGCGCCAAGCTGGCTGATTTGATGCTGGACAGAACGATTTTGACCCCTGTGGACATCGGCATCATCTATCCGCAAATCAAGAAGAATCCGGCTTCTGTCTATAGCTTTTTATTGATGACCGGATATCTGAAAATCGTAACAAAAGAGCAGCAGTACAATGGTTCCTATCTGTACCATGTTGCCCTTCCTAACAAAGAGATCAAGCTCGCATACAGCAAAGAAATTCTCGCGGAAATGGAGGAGATTGTGTCATACGGTACAGTCTCTGCCATACAGGAAGCGCTTTATATGGGAGACGGCAGCCGACTGCAGGAAGAACTGTCACAGTTTTTGATGCGGACTGTGAGCTTTTACGATACGGCAACCGAGAGTTTCTATCACGGTCTCCTCTTGGGTCTGTTTGCAGTGCTGGCAGGATATTATGCGATCAGTTCTAACCGGGAATCAGGGACAGGCCGCTATGATATCCAGTTGATGCCGCGGAAAGAAGGGATGCCGGGAATCCTCATAGAACTAAAAACGGCACCTAAGGGAAGCAGTGAAGCACAGCTCCAAAGGCTGGCAGCAGAGGCCATCGGCCAAATTAAAAGCTGCAGTTATGAGACAGAACTGCAGCGGCAGGGAGTAGATCAAATTATCAGGTACGGCGCAGCCTTTTGCGGCAAGCAGGTACAGATTGCCGCCGAACTGTCCTGAAACGGTTTACACCAGCCCGTTATTTACCAAAAACCTGGCAGCGTTAACCTCGTCTTTTAGGATACGGCGCGCATATTTTGATAAAAAGATGCTGTCACTGCTTTTGGCGCGCAGACTATCTGCAATGAACAGGGTTACCGTTTTGCGATTGGCAATTTTGAGGATTTCCTTGATTTTACCTAAGGAGGCAAGAGATTTTAAAGAGGCCAGGGACAAGTCGATATCTAGATCCATATCATCATTGGCCTCATTGACTGCCTGGTTCAGCGCCTCGAGGAAGCGATCCTTACGATATAAAATCAATGGATCTAATTCAAAAATCTTTGCCGCTTCATCAGCCTGTTTTAAGGTGCGCTTATCGAATTCGTTCTTTGCGAAAGTGTAATAGCCGCCATCAAAGACATCAAAAGTTTTCATGGTATCCAGATAGCCGATGCGAAGAATTCTCTTTGTGTTTGCGTGATCAAAGACGAGAAAGTCTCCCAGATCCCACTTGCTTTTGATGAAGGTCAGGTTTGGAACTTCTTCCAGTTCCTCTGGCTTGAAACGTCCGATGGCATCTAAGTAGACAGCGATGACTTCTGTAGCGCCTTTTTCTAAAGCCATGGGAACAGGCAGATTATCCTCATAACCACCGTCGATAAAATCTTTTCCATCGATTTGGTGGGTGTGGACTGCTGGAAAGGCGGATGCGCTGGCGGTAATATAGTCGTAGAGCTTACCCTTTGGAATATCCTCCTTCCAGACATAGTAAGGCTTCATGGCAGGAAATTCGACTGTCAGAAGTCCGTATTCAATTGGAGATTTGCGAATCACTTCTTCGTCAATATACTCTCTCATCATCTTCTGCATGCCCGTCGAACCAGCGCCGCGGTTGACAACAAATTCTTTGGCAAAGTCCTGGATTTGAGCGTCAGCATCTACATCAAAGATCATGTCTGTTGCCATTTCCCGCCAAAGATTTGCTGTTTTCACCACATCGCCCTGGACGACCATGGCGCCATTGATGGCGCCGACTGAAACGCCGACTACAATATCTATCCTTATGCCCAGTTCTTCCAAGGCCTGCCATACTCCACACTGGTATGCCCCGCGAGAACCTCCCCCGCTTAAAACTAATGCAACTTTTCTTTTATTCATATACACAATCCCCCTTAATTTATGGTATACTATGATATTATACCATGTGCATTCCTTTAAAAATTCAATTGAAGCACATGATTCAATGAACGCTACCTAGCGACAACGTCGTTAGATTGATGCGTTCATTATACTACGACAATTCCATTGAACATAAAATCGAATGTCGTAATTCAATGGTTTCTACCTTGCGATAAAGTCGAAAGATTTTGAAACCATTATACCCTGAAAGGGAGGTAAATGACAAGATGGATGAAAGATTAAAAAAAGTAATTGATGAAAGCGAAAACATCGTTTTCTTTGGCGGCGCAGGTGTATCTACAGAAAGCAATATACCCGATTTTCGCTCTGAAAGCGGGTTATACCACGCACAGCAGAAATATGGACACTCACCAGAAACGATGCTGTCACACACATTTTATAAGAATAACACGGAGCTGTTTTTCAAATATTATAAAGAGAATCTCATTTATCCAGAGGCAGAGCCAAATGACGCACATAAAGCCCTGGCCAAGCTGGAGGAAATGGGAAAGCTGAAGGCAGTTATCACACAGAATATCGATGGTCTACATCAAAAAGCTGGCAGCAAAAAGGTGTACGAGCTGCACGGCAGTGTACTTCGCAACTACTGTGAGAGATGCGGCAAGTATTACGAAGCAGAGTACATCATGGACGAATCCCATTGCAAAGATGGCATTCCCCACTGCGAATGCGGCGGTATCATTAAGCCGGATGTCGTCCTCTATGAAGAAATGCTTAACGAGGATTGCATTCAAGGAGCGGTAGATGCCATATCAAAAGCGGACACTATGATTATCGGCGGGACTTCCCTGGTAGTGTATCCCGCGGCAGGTCTGATTAATTACTTCCAGGGCAAAAATTTGGTACTCATCAATAAGACACAGACGCCTTATGATAGCAGAGCCAGCTTGGTCATCTATGATTCCATCGGAAAGGTTATGAGATTAGAATGAATATTTTAGTAGTAAATGATGATGGCATTAAAGCGCCGGGAATTCAGGCGCTGGTCCGTGCTTTGTCAAAGGCGGCGGATGTTTATGTCTGTGCACCTGACGGGCAGCGGAGCGCCAAAAGTCACTCCGTCACACTGGAGCAGCCGGTGACAATAGAGGCAGTGGATTTTCCCTATGCAAAAGAGGCCTATCAGACTAGTGGATCTCCCGCAGACTGCACCAAAATAGGACTGCAGTTTTTCGAAGAAGCTGGTATCAAAATCGATATGGTTTATTCGGGAATTAATATGGGAAGCAACTTGGGACGGGATACGTTGTATTCCGGAACGGTGGGAGCAGCTGCAGAAGCGGCCCTCAGCGGATATCACGCAGTAGCGGTTTCTGCGGATGACCATCAGGCGACCCACTTTGATGTAGCGGGTCAACTGGCAGTAGACGTCATAGAGAAGGTCTATGGAAAAGTCGATCCTCATACTGTGATCAGTATCAATGTGCCAAATCTTCCGCGAGAAGAAATCAAAGGCGTCAAATTTGTACGTTTGGGACAGCGATATTACGATGATAAATTTCACCTGGTTGAAGATAATAAATATAAATTATCTGGGCAGCCTGCTGACTTCAAAGATGAGGCGGAGGAGTTTGACGTCACGGCAGTGGCTAACGACTATGCGACGATTACGCCGCTGCAATTTGATTTCACGGATTATGAAAATTTAGAAACAGTAAAGAAATGGGGCTTTAATATATGAATATTTTCAAACATTGTTTTGAAGAGTTGACAGAAAAAGACGCAGAAGTGCTGAAAGAATATTTTCACGGCTTTGATTATCGCGGAGCGGGTTATACCTTCCTGGCCAATTATATTTGGCGGAATACCCACTGCTTGTGCTGGGAAATCATCGGCGACTATCTTTGTATGGCGGGAGCAGATTGCATGATTGGCGATCCCAATGCCATCATCTCTATGCCGCTGACGAAAAATGGCGTTTATGAGCCAGAAAAACTGCGGGAAACCATTTTGGAAGCAAAACGCAGATTTGATGACAGAAAAATCAAATTTCTTATTGAATTAATACCAGGACATATGGTACAATTCTTGGAAAGCGCTTTTCCCGGCGAGATGAAATTCGAACATGATCGGGATTCTGACGAGTACGTTTATCTCAAGGATAAGATGATTACCCTTGGCGGCAGAGCGTTGCATAAGAAGAAAAACCATTTGAACTATTTCTTGAAAACCTACCAGTACGAGACGAAACCACTTACCCGAGAGATGACGGAAGAAGTCATAGACTTTGTCGTGCAGATGCGAGACGGCAGGGATTATGATGAGGACGAGATGGAGAGTCTTCGCATGGAAGAGGAAGCTATTCGTGAAATCATGAAATTCGTGGACAGAAGCGATGTATATTCGACTGCGATTTTGATTGATGGGAAACTACAGGCCTTTGGCATCGGAGAAAGATTGAGCCAGGATACGGCGGTAGAACACTTTGAAAAGGCAAATGATGATTTTAGAGGACTATATCAGGCTATTTGCAGCGAATTCTGCAAAAATCTGCCAGAAGAAATCGTCTATTTGAACCGAGAAGAGGACATGGGACTGGAAAATTTGAGGCATGCCAAAGAAGCGCTCAAGCCAGATCACATGGAAGAAAAATATTCGGGTTGCTTTTTGTAAGGGGATATAGTAGAATAAGTATGTGAAGAATTTAACAAATATATCAATATTATCAATTAGCCAAAAATGGCTTGTTTAATAAAGGAGGTACATATAAATGAAAGAGGTAGTAATCGTAGGCGCAGCCAGAACACCAATCGGAAGCTTTGGTGGATCACTGAAAAACGTTCCAGCAAGAACTTTAGGAGCAGTCGCTATTAAAGCTGCAGTAGAAAGAGCTGGAATCAAACCAGAGATGGTTGACGAAGTAATCATGGGCTGCGTCCTGCAGGGTGGATTAGGCCAGAACGTTTCAAGACAGATGTCTCTTGATGCTGGTATTCCTATCGAAGTTCCAACAATGACAATCAATAAGGTTTGTGGTTCCGGTCTGAGAGCCGTTGAACTGGCTGCACAGATCATCAAAGCTGGCGATGCAGATGTTGTCGTTGCTGGTGGTGCAGAGAACATGTCGATGGCTGGATATGCTGTTCCTTCCGCTAGATGGGGTGCAAGAATGAACAACACGCAGATGGTTGACATGATGGTTAACGATGGACTTTGGGAAGCATTCAACAACTACCACATGGGTATGACTGCTGAAAACATCGTTGAACAGTGGGGACTGACCAGAGAAGAATTAGACGAGTTTGCTCTTGCTTCACAGCAGAAGGCTGAAGCGGCAATCAAAGCTGGCAAATTCAAAGATGAAATCGTTCCAGTTGAAATTCCACAGAGAAAAGGCGATCCAATCGTATTTGATACAGACGAACACCCTAAGTTTGGTTCAACAATCGAAAAGCTTGCGAAACTGAAACCTGCTTTCAAGAGAGACGGCGGAATTGTTACTGCTGCTAACGCTTCTGGTATCAACGATTCCGGTGCGGCTCTTGTCGTAATGTCCAAAGAAAAGGCTGACGAATTAGGATTGAAGCCTCTTTGCTCAATCAAGGGATATGCATCAGCAGGTGTTGACCCTAAGATCATGGGTATCGGACCAGTACCTTCTTCAAAGAAAGCATTAGAAAAAGCAGGACTGAAGATTGAAGATATGGACTTAATCGAAGCGAATGAAGCTTTCGCAGCACAGTCTGTAGCAGTAGGTAAGGATCTTGGCATCGATCCAGAAAAGCTCAACGTAAACGGCGGAGCAATCGCTCTTGGACACCCTATCGGAGCTTCCGGAGCTAGAATTCTCATCACTCTGATTTATGAGATGCAGAAGAGAGCAGATGCAAAATACGGCCTGGCTACATTATGTATCGGTGGCGGTATGGGAACTGCTATGGTTGTTGAAAAATAAGACCAATTTTAAAACGAGTGCATAGGAGCGATCGTCTCCTGCACTCGTTTTTTAAATTCATAGGAAATTGCTCGACAGAAATTATTTTCTTTTTTTCTTATCCATACGTCGATGCATCAACGTTGTCGCCGCTCAAGACGATTTTAGAAGAGACGGCAAAGTTCTTGAACTGGGGATATTACTTTTCCTTTTTCAGTAAAGGGCCGGAAAGTGAAGCGCTTCTTGCAGAATTAAGCGAGAAAGCAGTCGACTATCTGATCAAAGGAGAGGCAGATTCCTTTGCGGACATCTTGTCCCATAGCTATTGTCATATATTGGATTTAGTAAGAGACTTTTTAGCAGAATGCGGCCTGCCAGAAGCTGGCAAAATTTTAACGCCGCAGATTCAGTTCTACAAAATTTAATAAATAAATTAGTGAAAGCCTTGTAGCTGTTATAGCAAATGCTACAGGGCTTTTTTAGTTATCAGAGAATTAAAAATTATGTTGTCGTACAACAAATATGACTTGACAACAAGAACAAACGGTGGCATAATGATAAAAAAATAACTATTGAATTGAACGAAAACAGAGAGCAGAGATATCAGACAAGAGGTAAGCAGATGAAACATGCGATTACGGTAGATTTTGGCAGCACCTTTACTAAAATTGTTGTGATAGATTTAGAAGAGAGAGAAATATTACTGAGCGACAAGGTTCCTTCCAGTGTAGGAACGGATGCGGCGATTGGCTTAAATCGTTGTTTCCAGTTGGCAGAGTCCGTAATCGGTCATGAAGCATTTGAAAAAGCAGTAAAATTAGCTTCGTCCAGTGCAGCTGGCGGTCTGCGGATGTCTGTGATCGGTCTGACTGATTCGCTGAGTACCCTGGCCGGAAAATCAGCAGCCCTTGGCGCTGGTGGAAAAATCATTGCGAATTACAGCGGCCTTATGACGGAAGAGAAGGTGAAAGACCTCGAAGCGAGTAAAACAGAGATTGTCCTCCTATGCGGTGGTTATGAACGAGGCAACACCTCAATGGTATGGAAAAATACACAGATGCTGGCACATTCAAGAATACAGGTGCCGATCATCTATTCTGGCAATTCTGCTCTCTGCAAAGATGTCCGAAAGACTTTGACAGCACATGGAAAACAATGTTTCACTGTAGAAAATATCATTCCTGGGGTTGGGATGCTCAACGTAGAACCGACCCAGGATGTCATCAGAAATTTGTTCTTAGAACGCATCACTGACATGAAAGGATTTCGGGACGTAAAAAGAGAGTTTGACAATCAATTTATTCCCACGCCTGTGGCGGTTTTGACGGCAGGAGAATTGTTAAACAAAGGGACGGACAGCTGCCAGGGTTTGGGACCGTTGATGATTGTAGATGTAGGCGGTGCGACTACAGATGTTTATTCTTTCAACGAAAACAAAAGTCACGAAGGCGCAAAGCTGGCAGGTCTTGAAGAACCTTTTGGAAAACGGACGGTGGAGGGTGATTTGGGCATGAGGGAAACTTGTTGCGGCGTGATGAAAGAGAATGATATAGATGCTGTAATCAGTGCGCTGGCAATTACAGAAGATCAGCTTTGGGAATCCGTTAACAATCGAACGCTGAATATAGAGTATCTGCCGGACAATGAGTTAGAAAAACGCATAGACGATATGATTGCAAAAGCAGCGATATATGCAGCAAGCAGGCGGCATACAGGAAAAGTGATGCCTTCCTACAACAAGTCGTGTCAGAATATTCAGGTAGGAAAGAATCTCACAGAGGTATCAAAGGTCATCGGTACAGGTGGAATTTTGGTACATCATCATAATCCTTCAGAATTGCTGAAGGCAGTAGAGAGAGATTGTGCAGACAGGGGCGTTTTGCTGCCTGAGACGATTGAACCATATTTGGACACAGAATATGTTCTATTTGCAGCAGGTCTGCTGAAAGAAATAGATGAAAATGCAGCAATTGAAATAATGATGAAAAGCATAAGACGATGTTAGTCAATGCAGGAGGTTAACATGGAATTGAAGTTTAAGTGGAAGTTTAATATTAAAGACTTGCCTGACATGGGTACGTTAAATCATGAGATCGATGGGATTGCAAAGAATGTGACTATCGGCAGGACTCTGTTCATGGAAAAGTTCGGTGTCTCTTCCGAACGGGAATACAAAGAAAGAATGATGAAAGAGAAGAAGGTCATGAAGCACTCGGCCGTCGGCCTGAATTCGTGGCAGGCGCAGGAAGAAGGGCTGAAAAAAATTTATGACGAACTGACGGAATCAGGTTCTTATATCGATCGTTATGGTGCCTGCCTGGACTGGGTCATGGGCGTGCCTGAAGAACACCGCAGCAAGATACAGCCGGGATCAGGACTGATTCTGAAAAACGAAGATGAATGGGCTCGTCTCGGTCAGGTGGTACCTGTTCAGCCTCATTTGGGCGACCACATCATCGGCTCACTGAACTCACTGCAAAATACGATGCTGGGGCTGAGGGCCGGGGTTACGACCATTGGAAATATTTCACATTACTATACATACGAGTATCCCGGTTTAGATATGGAGGAGTATCGAACCATAGATATGGTGAAGGCAATCGGTCTGATGGCAAGATTAAGCGGACAGGGAACAATCATTCACTCCAACCTTGATGACGGTTTTGGCGCACAGTTTCACGACTTGGCCAATCTGGTGGGATATGCAAAGTTGGAAAGATACATCTGTGAAGATCTCTTAGGCGCAAGGGTCGGACATTGCTTCGGCAATCTGTTTAACGACCCCATGATCAGAATCATCTTTAACAGTGCGATGGGCAAGATCAATACTTACCATACTCCTGGTTCGATGATCTATGGGAATACCATCGATTTCTCTTACAATATGCCGAAGAATTATGGTGCGGTAACTTCCTACGCTATGGCGGATGCAATCGGCCAGATGATCTGTCCAAGCGGCCATGCCATTACGCCGATTCCTGTGACAGAAGCCATCAGAGTGCCAGCGATAGACGAAATTATCGACGCCCACAATACTGCAGATATGGCCATTGAATCAGCAAAATACTATAAGGATTACGTCGACGTGCAGAAAGTGGAAGCGGAGGCAGATATTCTTGTCGCTTGCGGCAACATCTTCTTTGAGAGAGTCCTCAATGGATTGGACGAGCAGAACGTCGATATTACCCATCCGGGTGAGGTGCTGGCAGCCCTCAAGGCCATCGGCGTTACACAGCTGGAAACCTGCTTTGGCGTAGGCAGGAAAGATGCAGAAGCTATGAGAGGCAGAATTCCTGTCAGACCGACATCTATTGTAAAGGAAATTGACCGGCAGCAGACCAGTATCATTAACGGAATCGATGGTTTGGATAAACAGCTGTTAAAAGGCATCAATGTTATCGTCGCAGCGACAGATGTTCACGAATTTGGCAAAGAAATCAGTAAGACCGTATTGCAGAAAGCCGGCGCAGAGGTCTTTGATCTCGGCACTAACGTGGCAATTGCAGAACTGGGCGACACGGTCATTGAGACAGAAAGCCGCGCAGTATTGATTAGCACGTATAACGGAATTGCCTATAGCTTTGGGGAAGAACTGGTCAAGAAGTTCAAGGAGCTCGGCATCGACATACCTATCGTCATGGGCGGCAGATTAAATGAACCGATGGAAGGCAGTGATCTTCCTGTTGATGTTACAGACCGATTGGCAGCTATGGGAATTAATGTCGATAACGACATCGATAAAATTGTTGATTATTTAGTTAGAGTTTTAGGTCTTTAACTGATTAATTATAATAGGGGACGGGTTTAGACGTATCAACTATATTTTAATGCCTCGATGGTAAGAGGCAGAGAGGAGTGAATTATGTCAGGAATTACAATCGCACTGCTGCTGATTTATGCGGTAGTGTTTGGCGGGGGAAGTGTTCTTCTTATTCTACAGTCAATGAGAAAGAAGAAGACACCCTCCAACGGTAAGAAGGTGAATCAGGCAAAGAATCAGGATGGGTTTGGATCCAGACTGGGCTTTATTCTTTCGACTGTCGGTTTAGCTGTCGGTGTTGGAGCGATGTGGAGATTCCCGATGATGTGTGCGCAGTGGGGAGGAGGCGCTTTTGTACTGGCCTTCGTGGTAATCTGTGTTGTCATCGTAATCCCCGCCGGATGGGCTGAAATCTCTTTCGGCAGAAAGTTTAAGAAGGGACCGGTCGGCGCGCTCAACGCAGTCGCTGGCAAAACTGGTAAAGGCCTTGGCTACATCATGGGCGGCACCTCATTAGGTTTATTTGCATATTATCCCGCAATAATGGCAATTATTCTATGTTATATTTTTAAATCCTTTGGCGGAATCGACTATGCACAGAATGCACAGGCAGTCTATGACGCCACTAACGACAATCGGCCGATTATCTATATCCTGGTTGTGGCAGTGATTCTTCTGGTGGCATTCGTCAGTTTACGAGGTATTCAGAAGGGAATTGAGAAGATCTGTAAGATTCTCCTTCCTCTGCTGTTCCTCATTTTGATTGCGATTACGATTCGTATCTGTCTGATTCCGGGGATTGCAGAAGGCATTGAATTCTACATCAAACCTGACTGGGCGCAATTGGCGAACCCGCAGATGTGGGCGGCAGCTGCCGGAATGGCTCTCTTTGCAGTAGGGCTTGGCCCTGCATGCCTGTTGGCATATGGCAGATATGTTGATGATGATATGGATATTGCTACGGATTTCATAACGGTAAATGTCGTTCAGCTGACCATCTGTCTGATTTCTGGTTTTGTCGTCATACCTGCAGTAGTAGCTTTTGGGCTAGATCCATTTATCGGAAAAGGATTGCTGTTTGTTTCGTTACCGACCGTATTTGCAACAATTCCAGGCGGCAGCATCTTCTTGATCCTGTTCTTTGTCGCTTTGATGTTTGCCGGAATTTCATCATCGCTGAATCAAGTAGAGATTCCTGTTCAGGCGCTGATGGACGAGGAAGGCTTTGGCATGAGCAGAAAGAAAGCGGTATTGACCTGCGTTATCATCGCGGTACTGATTGCAATTCCATGTGTTTGGAATGACGCTTTCTTCGCCGTATTCGATAATGTCATCGGTAATATCATGTATACCTTTGACGCAGCAGCATTGGCCATCGTATTAGCTTGGAAGGTCGGGGCGAAAACCGTCAGGGAAGAATGGTATCTTCCGACATCGGCTGTCAAATGGGGCAGACCAATCGACTACATGTATAAATACGTCGCGGTTATCTGCCTAGTATACTTCACTATTACAGCGGTAATATCATTGTTCTAAAAAGCTTACTGGAGTTGATATACGAGGATTGCTGTATATCAGCTCCTTCTGATTAAAGAGAGAGGAGAATGTTATGAGATTTGCAGAAAAAGTTGTCATTATTACAGGCTCGGGTGCTGGTATTGGCCAGGCGGCGGCAGTCGCCTTTGCTAGGGAAGGTGCCAAAGTCGTGGTGAATTCTGTCAAGGAACAAAGTGGAGAAGAAACCCTGGCTCTCATTGAAAAACTGGGAGGAGAAGGCATTTACGTGCAGGGAGACGTTTCGAAACCGGAAGATGTGAAGAAAATTGTCGCAGCCACCATTGACCGCTTTGGCACAGTTGATGTTTTGGTAAATGTTGCAGGGATCGTCATTGCAGGACGCGCGGACAACACCAGAGAAGAGGACTGGGATAAAATGATGAACGTCAATGCGAAAGGCACATTTATGATGATTCGCGATGTTTTGCCATGTATGCTGGAAAAACATCATGGTTCCATCGTCAATATCGCATCAATTGCGGCGCAAAAAGGACTGAAGGACCGTTTTGCTTACTCCGCATCGAAAGGCGCAGTTCTTTCTATGAGCCATTCCCTTGCGGCGGAATATGTGGATCAAGGGATTCGATGCAATGTGGTATGTCCAGGAACTATTTTAACACCGTCCCTGCAGTATCGCATCGATCACGCGGAAAATCCTGAAGCTATGAAAGCTAACTTCTTTGCCCGCCAGCCGATTGGACGTTTAGGCAAGCCAGAAGAAGTAGCAGAGGCAATTCTCTTTGCCGCTGACGATGCAGCGGGTTTTATGACTTCTGCTGTGGTCTCCATCAACGGAGGCATGATTATTTAGAGGCGCGGGTTACAGGGAAACGCAACAGCTTCCATGCGTTTGCCGTGGGACAATGCGTGGTTCCACTTTATTTATTATGCAGGAAATATCGATGAAATCGATATTGACGGAATATCAAAGAAAGTACCCTGCAAAGAGTCGCCCCTTGCGGGCGACATGTGGAAATAGGAATCGCAGGTTCCGTCATTTCCACTTTTTTTATAACTTGCTGTATGGTATAATGAACGTACAATCCTCTCAACTTCGTTGCAAGGAAACGTTCATTGAATCATGACGTTCGATTCTATATTCAGAGGAATCGTCATGGTATAATAGTTCCAGAATCAAAGGGCGTTGCCTTTCTGCCCCAAGCTTGCTTGGCTAGGCAGAACGGACAGCGGAGTGAGTTATGCGAGCGTAGGAATATTGCGAAGCAATATGTTGCCGAGAGGCAGGAACTATTGAATCATAGAATTTTATTGAAAGATGGAGAAGCACATGGAGAACGACAAGCTATTAGATAAACTGGTAATCAATGAGATTAAAACACAATCTGACTACCTGGCTGATAAAATAAAGAATATGATTGTATCACGGGAGTTTCATGACGGGTTTGTTTTTCCCAATGAAAATGAATTCTGTAAAAAACTGAATGTAAGCCGCAGTACGCTGCGAGAGGCGTATAAGATTCTGGATACCCAAGGCTTTATACACAGGACAAAGCACGGTACTTATGTAAAGTGCAGGGATGACATTGCCAAGCAGGGAGACTTTGTAGCCAGTTTGGAATTGGCAGACAACCATGAAATGGTGGAGTTCGTCTGTGCTTTGGAACCCGAAGCAGTCTTTCTCGCTGCCCAGAAGGTGGACGAAGAGGGTCTGGCAAAATTGGAAGAGGTCATGATTGCCTGTGAAAAGGCAATGGATAACTCAAAGGATCTGGTGGAGATGAATTATCAGTTCCACGCCTGCATCAGAGAATTGGCAAAGAACAACCTGATTACCAGTGCTCTGACCGCATACTATGATATTTTCAATCATCAGATCATTGAGGATATCTATGCTGTCAGTACAGATACGGTGGACTTTAAGAGAAATTCTCTGGTACAGCATAGAGAACTGTTCGATGCGCTGAAGAATCACGAAGCCGAAAAAGCAAAGAGCCTGGCATACAATCATCTGCTGGACTCCATGAAATTCCAATTGAAAATGAGTGGAAAATAGAAGTTTACAGACTATGCAAAAAACGTCTACTTCTGCAGACAAAGTCAAATAAACAAATGAAAAACCGCGCCTGGGGACTGGCTGAAGTCTCAGGGGCGGTTTTTCGCATCTTTAACTAAAAACTGATCTTATACGCTTTTCTGAATGGTTCTTTCAATAATATTGTCCTGTATTTCTGTGCTGAGATCAACGAAGTATGCAGAATATCCCGCTACACGAACCAGGATGTGTCTGTAGTTATCCGGATCCTTTTGTGCTGCGCGCAAGGTCTCATCATCGACGACATTAATCTGGATGTGATAACCGTTCTGCGCAAAGTGAGCGCGGAATACGGTTTCGATGATGTCGATGCCCTTTTCACCGGCGACGATAGCAGGGTCGAAACGCTGATTCAATAACAGTCCGCTTTGCGGCACCAGTTCGTCGCAGGCGCCTAAGGAGTTGACCACGGCTGTTGGACCGTTAATATCACAACCCAGGGAAGGTGACGCATTGTCTGCCAGAGCTGTGCCTGCCAATCTTCCATCAGGAGTGGCCCCAATCAGCTTGCCCAGTTCGATGTTGTATGCCTGGGTAGCGACCAGGGTAGTATATGGACCGCCGTGGGCATCGTGATACTGTTGGAATGACTCGTCAATGAATCCGATCAGCCATCCCGCATATTTGTCAACTTCCTCGATGTCATTGCCGAACTTCGGCGCTTTGTTGATCAAAAGCTGACGCAGATCTTCTCGGCCTGCAAAGTTTGTATCCAGCAAGTCGATGAGTTCGCCCATGGTCAAGTAATGTTTTTTAAATACGCATTCGTCTATGGCGGCTAAGGAGTCGACAATATTAGCAATACCGGAGATGGCGATAGCTGAATAATGATGATTGGATCCCTTTTGCTGTAACAGCTTGCCTTTCTCAATGCAGCCCACCGAGAAACAGGAACCGATTAAAGTCGGCAGTGCGTAGGCGTGTGCAGCCAGAGTCCGGTTGCACAAGGTGACAAATTCCTTTAGGAAGTAGTTATGCTGCCCTGCATAGGCGTTCATGACATCTTCTATGCAAGTAAAATCTCTCGGATCACCAGTTACAGGCCCCAGTTGTGTCTTAGTCACAGGGTCATAGCCATTGTGCAGTGCGATTTCAAATATCTTGATCGGGTTAAAATATCCCGGATTGCTCTGGAAGTCCGTCTTTCCTAAAACGTGAGGTTCGATACAGCCGCAGATTCCCCAGTTTCGCGCTTCCTTTAATGTGAATCCCAGACCGAGAAGGTAGGTGATTGCTGTGGTGTCGTTATAGAACGCCGGGTGGCTGCCACCTTCTCTCGCCACGTCGATGGCCAGGCGGAAGGTCTCCTCATCAATATTCGGGTGCCAGCGGAAAGAAATGCAGGGCTCATCGGTCTGCAAGTCTTTCATGCTGCGCAGGAATACGCGCGTCAGTTCATTGCAGCCGTCTTTGCCATTTGGCAGTACGCCGCCCAACATGATATGCATCCACAGCGGGCAGCCAGGATCGGCAATAGATTCCTTCTCCGTTCTGATGTTCCAAAGCTCACAGATCTTGAGTTTGAATTCGAGAATGATATCTTTGAAGTATTCTTCACTGGCGCCATCGGCGGATTCCTTTTCAAAGAAAGAATACATATACTGGTCGTATCGCCCCAGAGTGTGGTCGCCGCCAGCTACTTCCAGAACCTGGGATAAGTGGTTGAACCATACCAGCTGATTTGCCTGTAGGAAAGTCTTTGGCGCGAATTCCGGAACGACTCTGCAGTTTTCCGCCATGGTCAGCAGTTCCGTTTTTCTAGTCTCATCAGTGCACTGTGCCGCCATTTTCTCTGCCATATCTGCGTAGCGATGGGCAAAGCTGATGATAGCTTCCATAGTGATAATCATAGCCTGCCATGCGATTCTCTGTTCCATATCGTAGACATCGTCTACACTGTGTGCCGCCAGCTTTTCCTTGCACTGGTCGATGTAGTAGCGATAACCGTGCTTCACCAGATCCTCGTAATTCGGTGAATGGTTCATAGTGGACTGATTGGAAATGCCGTGGGTGCAGATTCCGACGTCGATCATTTTTCTCGTCAGATCTTCTGTCTGTGCCCTGGCGAAATCCCCAAAAGCATGACCTTTCCAGATTTTAGCGATTTCCCGCAGTTCATCTTTTTCGCCGGGAAGGAAATCCAGGCGGTCTGAAGGACGAGTATCCAGGGTTTCCAAGTCGTCATATAACCAGGCAGTCACATCGGGGTAGAGAGGGACGGCCTGCCAACGGGAACCTAGATGGCCTGCCAGCTGCTCACCATCGGGATCGATGAAGATCTCTTTCTTCTCCAGAAAATACTCAAACGCCTGCGCTCTGCGCAGGATATAGTTTTCCATCGAGGGCTGGCTGTAAAATTCGGTCATCAGCCTGGCGCGGTCCAGGCAGATGGTCGGCTGGGTGTTGCGCACTCTGCCGCTCATTTCCGCGATTCTCTCTGACATCATATCAAAATCTCCTTTTTATTTTTTTTAGTATAAAAACACTGCTTGCCAAATGGTTGTAGAATTCGGCCTGACAGCTTCACCAACTGAACGATCTGTTCCTCGGCAGGGGGCGTTACGTCATTCAACACATAAGGTCTGCCCAAAGACGCATACTTTCCGCTGCCCAGATTGTGATAGGGAAGCAGCTCGTACTCTTTGACGGCGGCAAAGTCCTTGATCAGAGAAGCGATGCCTGCGATATTCTCCACAGCGTCATTGTATCCCGGTACGATCGGTGTTCGCACAGTAATGGGGATTCCATGCTCTGAAATCGCCTCCAGGTTGCTGATGATGATCTCGTTTCCGAAACCAGTTAGCTGCTGATGAACTGCCGAATCAATGTGTTTAAGATCAAAGAATATGTGATCTATATAAGGAAGAGCCGTTTTGAAGGCCTCATAATCGCCAAAGCCACAGGTCTCTATCGCAGTGTTGATCCTGAACCGTCTGCATTTCTCTGCAATCGCGGTCAGAAATTCCGGTTGGGTCAGAGGTTCGCCGCCGGAAAAGGTCACGCCGCCGCCATATAATTCGTAGTAAAGGCGATCCTTGTAGATCTCTTCGAAAACGGCATCCACATCCATCTCCCTGCCCACTAGCTCTTTGGATTCGGCATAGCAGACATCCACACATCTGAGACAGTTTTTGCATTGCCTGCGGTCGATGACAAAATCACCGTCAACCAGAGAAATCGCTGCCTCTGGGCAGACTCTTTGGCATGCGCCGCAGTGGATGCACTTTCTGGGGATTTCCATGATCTCTTCCTCATAAGACTGGGATTCCGGATTGGCGCACCAGAGGCAGTGCAGGGGGCAGCCCTTGACAAAGACCAGCGTGCGCAGCCCGTCGCCGTCATGGATGGAACATTTCTGTATGTTGAATATCAAAATCGTTCTCCTTTCGTTCCTCATCATTTGGGTCACAGATAAATACAGCAAGAACCATGCCATGGTGAGAATGCCTGATTTTACTCAATCTTTTCGAAGAATTGACAGAATGTGTATTAGAAACGAAACAATTGCTGAATAAAGTGTCTCAGATAAAAGACACTGACTGAACTTGCAAAGCAAAAAAAGACATGATGTAGAATAATATAAGGAAATTATATGTAAGAAGATTACTTTGAAGAGAGGATTCGGTATGCATGTCTAAAATATGAGACGGATTTACGAATGAAATCTCAAATATGATACACAAAAGCACTTGATTCTTAATAAGGCTTCACGTTGTGTCGCATTTTTCAGTCAATTCCACATGGTGTAAGCATGGCATGATATTTGCGTTAGTAATAAATAACCACATTTCCTTATGTATATTGTGGCATTGGAAGAAGAAAAGAGGTGGTGATAATAATATAAATCGGAGCATGGGGTTAGTGAAAAATGGACGTGTACCAAAGTTCAGATTGGAAAATATTGGACTGTGGTAATAAGTGGAATCTATGATATTATTATGTTAGGAACTAGAAAAAGGAGGAACTATTAATGAAGAAATCGTTTTTGATAATCATGCTTGCCTTTTGTTTGATTTTCGTGATGACTGCTTGTGGCAAGGATGGCGGTGAGGGAAGTTCTGATTCGGATTTGCCTAGCTATACAATACGTATTGCGGACGTATGTGCTCCTGGCAGCGCATACGATTATGGCACTGCGCAATTTAAAGAAACAGTTGAAAAGGCGACAGACGGAAGAGTTAAAGTGAACTGCTACCATGGCGATATGACGACTGATGAAATTGAAGGAATTGAAATGGTGCAGACGGGGAATTTGGAGATGATGTGGACATCCCTGGGAAGCTTGAATGGTTTTACTCCGATTACAGACATCATGCAGCTGCCGTTCCTCTTTGACGACCCAGAGCATTTGGAAAAGTGCTTGGATAGCGAATTTGGTGAGAAGATTCTTTCTGAAATTTCTGCAGTGGACAATTTGGAAGCAATTGCTTTCCATGAAGATGGATGGAGATATGTCTTTACAACAGACAGGAAAGTAAGCAAACTGGCCGATATGAAAGGGCTGAAAATGAGAAGCATGATGAGCGAAATGCTTGTCGATATGTATAAAGACTTAGGCGCAGTACCTGTATCAATCAGTTACAGTGAATTGTACACAAGTCTTCAAACAGGCATGGTAGAGGCACAGGATAACGGTTTTGTCCCTACTGAATCAGACGGATTTACCGAAGTATTGAAAAACGTATGCGTGTCAAATCATTTTTACGCTGGTGGTGTCGTCGTCGTTGCAGATGACTGGCTCAAAGGTTTGCCTGAAGAAGATCAGAAACTGATTAAAGACGCTGCGAAAGAAGCAGGAAAAGTGCAGAGGGCTTATTTGCTTGAAGAAAATCAGAAGCTGGTTGACAAATACAGTAAAAAAGACGGATGGACGGTGACTCAGATCGAAGACAAGGATGCATGGGTAAAAGCTGTACAGCCTGTATATAAAAAATATCTGAAAACAAATCCAGAGTGGCAGGAACTGCTTGATATCGTGGATGGCTTAAGAAAATAACGGATACCAAATAACTGAAATCTGTCGCCGCCAGGCGCTTTGCTTGACGGCGACAGTGAATAACAGAGTTTAGGAGGATGACTATGAAGGCACTGATAGAAAGACTTGTCCTTGTAGGAGCGTGGATAGATAAAGGCTGCCAACTAATATTAGGGATTCAGGCGGTGATGTTACTTGCGTTAGTAACCGTGCAGATTTTCCTAAGACAGATCGATGTGTCAATAAGCTGGGCTACGGAATTGAGCTGCTTGCTTTTCATTTGGATGACATTATTAGGGTCTGGAATTTCGAGCAGGTATTTGCTGCATATCGGCGTGGACGTATTAAAGGACCGTTTGAAAGGAAAGGTTAAAAAAACCGTTTTATTTATTTCTCATTTCATTTTACTAATTGGATTAATTATTTTTATATTTTCAAGTTTTGAATACACGTTATCAAATGTCAATCATATGGCTACCACGATGCCGGCAATATCCCTATCCTGGTTCTATTGTTCCTTGCCTATTTGTGGCGCAATCATGTTCTACTATACGGTCATTCAGCTGCTTGAACTTGCAGTTTTAGGAGATATGGTGAAACTGGAACTATCTCCTGACACAGAGGTAATCGGAGAGGAGGTTGTTCTATGACGACGTGGATTTTGTTCGTGATATTTTTCTTACTGTTAGCTTTAGGCATTCCTATTGCTTTCGTACTGGTCATTTCTACAGTAGGATATGCTTTCATCATTGGGGATATATCCTGGGCGCTTATTTCACAGAGAATGATATATGGAATCAACATTTTTGTAATGATTT
>CABIXY010000001.1:767027-820843 GCA_902362805.1 Eubacteriaceae bacterium
TTGACCTCAGTAGCATCCACTTGCTGTCCGGTTATCCCTCCGTCATTGGCCTTTGTAATTTACGCCTCTTGTGCGAAGGTATCTGTAAGTGATATGTTTGTGGCAGGAGTCATGCCGGGTATTCTAATGGGTTGTCTTTTAATGATGGTAATCTATATTTATTCGCGTAAAGACAATTTTCCTAGAATGGAAAAGACAACGTGGAAGCAGCGCGGCAAAGCGACACTTGAGGCACTGCCTTGTCTGGGAATACCGGTAATGATTATCGGAGGGATTGTCTCAGGTATTGTTACACCAACAGAGGCAGCAGCACTTGCAGTCGTCTATGCGCTGGTACTCTCTATGATTTACAAGACGATTACATGGAAGAGCCTGTGGAAATGTGTTGTGCAGAGTGCCGTTGACAGTGGAGCAATTATGCTCATCGTAGGCGGATGCTATCTGTTTGGATGGGTCATTTCCAATGAGCGGATTACAGTGATTCTGACAGAAGCCCTTGTCGGCATGGATTGCTCCTTAGTTTTGAAGTTGTTGATTATCAATGCAGCACTTCTGATTGTGGGTATGTTTATGGACAGCTCTCCAGCGATACTCCTAGTAGCGCCAATTCTGGCCCCTGCGATGCAGAGCCTTGGAATCGATCCTATACAGACTGGCTTAATCATCTGTATCAATCTTGTTTTAGGATTGTCCACACCGCCTGTGGGCGTATGCCTATATGCCGCGACCAATATTTCAAAGGTCAGCTTTGGCGAAACGGTTCGAGCGGCAATGCCGTTTTTATTGGCTACCTTAGGCGCACTGCTGCTGATTACATACGTGCCGGTTCTCTCACAAATTCCTTTCATGATATTAGGAAAATAAAGAGCGGCCATTATTAAACATTCATAGAAAAGGGGCGACTCCAATGGTTATGAGGAGAGAGTCCTTTTTCTTTGAATTCCGTAAAGTTGGCTTAATATAAAAGGCGGGTGAAAACATTATGAGTACGAAATTGGACTCGGTAATAGATAAACTGGATCGCATCACGAGCAAAGGACGGCACGATTCGTACATGAAATCAACGCAAGACATACTGGTAGGAAGAATTTTTAATTTTTTGATTAGCCGTTATGAGAATCGAGAGGAATTCGTGCTTTTTTGTTCGGAAAATGGTGGGGTTATCTGGTCATGTACACCGGGGGTAGAGTTGTCGGATGGGATAAAGCTGGCCGCAGAGAATTTGTCTATGCTCAAGGAATCACTGAACTGGTCTGATCGTGTTACGGGGTATCTGCTCTTTACAGGAACCTCTGCGGACGATGATACTGGATATCTGGATGCTTTCAGCGATGACATGATCCGGCTGATGGAGATCTATGAAACAGAAAATGCTGAAAAAAATTTTTTGCTCAGGGCACTCGATTTCATGGATAACCCTCTGTGCATTTACGACCGAGACGCGATATTTCGCTATGGGAATACGGCGTACTGCAATGTAATGAACATCAGTGACCGAAAAACTGCCGTCGGGGTTCACGTCAACGACCTCATGAAAAACAGCGGCACATCGATTCATGCGCTGAAAAGTTCGTCCAATAAGTACAAGATGTTCGACGTGCTGGAGAATGGCAGGAAGGTTCTGGACTGGGAGGTGACAGTGGAATCCAGGTCAAATTCTGCGGACACTTTGTCCGTTTCTAATAATATGTATCCTATTCTTACGGATGATGACGAAATAGACGGCGTGCTGGAATTTTTGTACTTGAATAAACTGAATCTGAATAAGGTGAACAAAATTATCGGTCATGCGGCGGAGTACACCTTCGATTCTATTATTGGCGAGAGCGAGGGGATAAGGCAGAGCATCGACATCGCAAGTGAATTTGCAACAGCGGGAAGGAATAGTGTTCTGATCGTGGGTGAGAGCGGCGTTGGTAAGGAATTGTTTGCACAGGCGATTCATAATTACAGTAGCCGGAGCCAGGAAGCCTTCATTGCTCTCAACTGTGCGAACTTTCCGGAGAATCTTTTTGAAAGTGAATTATTCGGTTACGTGGGCGGAGCCTTTACGGGGGCGTCAAAGAACGGACAGCTGGGTAAGTTCGAGTTAGCAGATGGCGGGACGCTGTTTCTGGACGAAATCGGAGAGATGCCTTTCTATTTCCAGTCAAAATTGCTCCGTGTTCTTGAAACTGGAAAAATTACCAGAATCGGCGATACCAGAGAAATCGCCATAGATGTGCGTGTCATCGCGGCTACCAATCGGGATCTTGAGCGAATGGTCGAAGAGGGATTATTTCGAAAAGATCTCTACTATAGACTACAGGTTCTTAACCTGGTCATTCCGCCATTGCGAGAACGGGAAGACGACATCATTCCTCTGGCGGAAGTTTTTCTGAAACAGGTGGCGCAGTCCAACGGGAGACTGGCAAAGATGCTTGATTATAGTGCGAAAAAGACTTTGATCGAATATAACTGGCCTGGAAATGTGCGTGAACTCAGAAATGTGATACAGCGCGTCGCTCTGCTTTCCAAACGCAACGTGATTAACGACAAAGATATTGATGCCTCTATTTCATCAAAGCCATATAGCTTTAAGGCTGATGCAGCGGAAACGACAGAGGACAGGCTGGAAAAATGCCGCAGAGAAATTGAGAAGGCCAACGCCAATCTGCTGAAGGAGGCGCTGGAAATGACCAATGGAAATAAACAAGAGGCGGCAGCGCTGCTAGGGATGTCACGAGCCACCTTCTATCGGATGATGGAAAAATACCTGGTATTCCCTCCGATTAGCGAATGAACTCTATAATAGCAGGGTATGACAAAAAGCTATGCATGTTATAATAATTATTTACTTTACTTCTGGAGCATAAGATACTATAATTTTTTTAGGCAATTAAATTGCCTGAGAATCATTGCCATTGTTGCGGGATAATGGCGAATACACCTAAAAATGCCGATGGGGCTTTACCAACCCTGCCGGCATTTTTCTTGCTTTATTTTAACTTTGCGCCAACATCCTGTAAAAAGCTTAACTGGATACGTCTAAAATGGCCATACTTTTTTCTGAATTAAAAAAGTTCGTGTTTTTTCATCATCCGATAAAAGGTATTGCGGGACACCCCGATTAAATCAGCAGCCTCTTTCCGCTTACCCCCGGTAATCTCCAGAGCCAGGTGCACTAAATCTGCCTGTGCACTGTCAATCGCCTCTTTTGCCTGCTGAATTCTGTTTTTATCCGTGTCGCCTGCGCCTGGGTCAGGTGAGTTTCTTACGAAAGAATTTTTTTTAGCGGGAAGTATGCTTTCAAGAAAGCCGGCATCTATAACGGGATCAGGAGACAGAATGGCAATACGGCTGATTACGTTTTTTAGTTCCCGCACATTACCGGGCCACAGCTGGCTTGCGAGAAGTCTTTTTGCTTCATTAGTGAGAGTTTTAGCCTGATTTTTACCATCAGGGGCAAATTGTTCTAGAAAATATTCAGCCAATGGAACGATGTCCTCCCTTCGATCTCGGAGCGGAGGGATTTCTACATTTAGCACCTGGAGCCTGTAATATAAATCGCTTCTGAAGAGACCCTCTTCCACCATCTTTTCCAAATTTCTGTTTGTTGCAGCGACAAGGCGTACATCTACTGGAATTGGCTTGCTGTCACCGATCTTGGTGATTGTCCACGTCTCAAGGACTCTCAAAAGCTTGGGCTGGAAGTAGTAAGGGAGCTCGCCTATTTCATCTAAGAATAGGGTACCGCCGTCGGCAAGTTCTATTTTCCCTGTCTGCCCTCGTTTGGAGGCTCCTGTAAAAGCACCCTCTACATAACCAAAGAGTTCGCTTTCAATCAGTTCTGATGGAAAGCTTGCACAGTTTAGGGCAACAAAAGGTCCCTTGCTTCTTGCGCTGTGATTATGAATCGCCTGTGCAAAGAGTTCCTTTCCGACACCGCTCTCTCCTGTAACCAAAACGTTTGCAGAGCTTTTTGCAAATTGTTTGGCTATATTGATTTTATCCCTGATTACCTGACTGTATCCGATGATGGAATTAAAGTCATATCCTGCAGAAAGCCCCATGATCTTACGGGCACTTTTGATTTCCTGCTCATGTGAACGATAAATTTCAATGACTCCGGTTACATTGTCTGCGGCATCTTTGATTGGATACATATCGGTCGATAAAATTTGTCTTTCGTTTGGCAGTGGTTCGTATTCAAGGTATACGTTCCAATCCAGCACTTCAATACCGCTGCGCAGCACTTCAGGGACCTTGAGCTGGGGACGTTTCGAGCCTACCGGGAAAGCCTTGATTTTCCCCTTTCTCATGATATCGGCAAGGGTGGTACCGATCGCTTTTTCCCGTGAGGGTATGTGAAATAAATTGCAAAACGCAGTATTGGCAAATAGCAGCTCTGTTTTTTCTCCCCAAATCACGATGGGGTTCTGTGCAAAGTCAAGGCATTTTAAGAAATAACGTTCATTAAGGATTGTAGCATTCTTATCTGTTGTGGACTCCATGGAATTCCCTCCCCAAAATAATAGTCATAAAGCTTGACATGGAGAAATTGCTTTGACTGCATTGTACCATATATTGATGAAAGATAATAGCAGAGTGTAATTATTTTGATACAAAAAATGAAAAAGATGTGCCATAAATGGTGCGTATCTGTATTTTCCAGGCACTTTCCCCCGAGAAAGCAGTACGTTATGAAGTGCATCGTGTATTAAAACTGGCACGCAATAGTAATGGATTACATACTTATCTGCCATTTTTTCAGAAATTATCGGTCTTTTCCGCCCAAAAAAAAGCTAAAAGTTGGCATATTTTTTGCAATTGTTAATGTTGGCTTAAGATCAGAGAGAATACGAGAGCTTCTCTCGATTTGAGCACACATTTCCACGTTCTTTATCTTTGCGATTAATTTTGAAAGGAGAAAAAATGGAAACACTTAACAAAAAGAAGGACGGATATTCGTCCCGGTTTGGCCTGCTGATGGTCATGGTAGGAGGTAGTGTGGGAACCGGTAATCTCTGGCGCTTTCCTCGCCTCGTCTGCACTTACGGCGGCGCTTTTGTGATAGCGGCAGTCGTATCGCTGCTTATCATCGCTATTCCACTAGTCATGGTTGAGAACTTTGCAGGACGTGCATCACGTCACTCTGCACCTGGAGCATTTCGTGACCTCCTTGGTTCGAAATGGACGATTATGGGAACCTTTGCAACACTTTGTTATTTTATGATGCACTGCAATTATACGGTCATCCTTGCATGGGTTGTTCGCTATCTGTTTATGTCAATCACTGGCAGCTATTTTGGTGTCGAAGACAAACTGGAACTTTTTACGAATGTAGCTTCGGCGGATTGGGGAACAGCGGTATGCTGGCTGGTTCCGATGGCCTTGGTATTTTTCTGTACAAACAGGCAGGGATTCCTGGAAAAAACAGCGAAACTCATCGTTCCGATTATGCTTGTTATTTTGGTAGGGCTTGCCTGTTATTCTATGACGCAGCCAGGAGCCGTTGAAGGTCTTAAATATTCCTTTGGATTTGAATTCTCAGAATTGCTGAATGCAAATATCTGGATTCAGGCGATTACGCAGGATTTCTGGTCACTTGGTTCCGGTACGATGCTTTGTGTGACGTTATCCAAGTATTCTGCCAAGAAGGAGGATATCGTTGTAAATACCAATGTACAAGGATTTGGCGATATCTCTTTCGCTATGCTGGGAACGCTGGTCGTTCTTCCATGTATCTTCACATTTGCAGGAAGTACAGAGGAAGCGTTAGCGCTGGCACAGTCAGGAAACAACGGACTTACTTTTGTCGGACTTACAAATTTATTTGAAACCCTTCCGATGGGTAGAGTGATCGGAACCTTATTCTTCCTGTCACTGGCCTTTGCCGCCTTCACATCGATTATCGCTGTAACGACAGTATTCGCAGGTCCCTTTATCGACATGGGATGGAATCGTAAAAAGTGCATCGCGGGAGCCATTTTCTTCCAGGTGTTGCTTGGATTCCCTAGTTTCATGAATCAGGACATTCTGACAAATCAAGACACGACATGGGGCTTCGGCATCTTCATTGGCGGTATGTTCTCAGGTATTCTCGCTATGAAGTTTGGTGCAAGGAGGATGCGCGAAAAGTTCATCAACCCAGTCAGCGACAGAAAACTTACGAGAGCCTTTGACATCAAAGCCGGCTATATTGCCCCGATCGTATCAGGTATCGTATTGCTTGTTTGGCTGAAAGATGCCATCGGCTGGGATGAACAATGGTGGAACCCGTTCAGAACGGAGAGCGTCGGAACCCTTCTTTTCCAGTGGGCAGTTGGATTTATAGCAGCGTACTTCTTTGCGAAGAAGTTTAATAAGGACACCATCGGCGTCTACTATGACCCTAGTAAGGAAGAATTCCCTGAGATCCCTGAGAGAATCATGGATGAAGTATAGAGGAGGTAAATTTATGTGGATTGCCAGTTTAATCTTCTGTCTAGCGATTACCTTTGGATCTGCAATCTTTTACATGGCTGTAGCAATGAAGGGATCAAAGAAAAAGGAAGATAAATAATTATAAAAAGAGCGAGGCGGTTTTCACTGCTTCGCTCTTTCTTTTAGCAGCCAGGCGGCTGAATCTGCATTCAATTTTAACCTAGAAGAAACCCTTCCGGAAATGGGTCTTTCGGGTCCAGCACCCAGGTTGCAAAGCCCATAACGCAGGCATTGCCGCTGACCTTAGGAATAACTGCTTTGATTCCGCCGACGGTTGTCTCTTCTATAATCTCGCATTGAAACTGTGAGCCGATAATGCTTTCGTGAGAAAAGCTGTCGCCTACTTTTAGTTTGCCCTCTTCAAATAGAAGGGCAGCCTTTGCCGAAGTTCCTGTACCGCATGGCGAACGGTCAACCACCTTGGGCAGTGCGACTACGCAGTTTTGGATGTCAGCGCCTGCTCCCTTTGGGGGACCAGAGAATTCTACATGGGTAACACGGTCGACAAAGTCGAGCTCTGGATGCTTGATTGTAACCTGTGCGTTAATATCGCCGGCAATGGAGTTTGCGGACTCGACTAATTTGCCCGCATTGCCGGGATCAATTTCAATTCCCACTGCGGCAGCGGGAAGAATCGCATATACATTTCCTCCCCAGGAGATATCAACAGTCAGCTGGCCGTAATCCTTCGTTTGCACCGTGACATTTCGGTTTAACACAAGAGCCGGTGCGTTAATGAATGAAACCTCGATTACAACGCCATCTTCTACTTTTGCTTCGACCTCGACAATCCCGGCAGGCGTATCGAGACTGATTTTTGTGATTGGCTCGGTTACTTCAACTAAGCCTGACTCGATCAGCGCGACCGTTACGCCCATCGTATCATGACCACACATTGGAAGCCAGCAGCTTGCTTCAAAAAACAGGACGCCAGCATCAGTACCAGGGGTACAGGGTTCCGTGATGATGGTGCATGACATGATTTCGCTCCCACGAGGTTCGTAAGCCAGGACTTTACGGAACCAGTCTTCATGATCCTTCATATACGTGAATTTCTCGCTCATGGTTTTGCCCGGTATATGACGGAATCCGCTGACCACATTGCGAGTAGGATGACCTAACGTATGGGTCTCAACGGTTCTAAACATTTTTCTTGCTTTCATTTTTTCCCTCCATCTTGTAGTTTTTCCTAAGCTTAGATATATGCAAGAATTGAACCAAGTAAAAAAAGCTGCATTTAGGCTCTGTTTGCTCATCATCCTACAGAAATGTATCAAAAAAGGTACGTAATGTAGACGTAAGACGTATCTTTTTTGGCACGTTAAATCAAAGACCCATGAAAGGAAATGCAAAATGCTTGTTTTCCGCTATTTTGCCAGGAAAAATTCGAAATGCAAAAAAACAGGCGTAGCAAAAATGGTACAGAAGAGAAGTCTTTTGCTGATTTTCAACAGGTTTTGCCAGGAAAACCGGCTCAAATTTCCGGAAAAATCCTTAAAAATAGCAGATGAAGTTGGCACAACCTTTGCAATATGTAAGTGTATCAATGAAAAGCGAACCAAAGATAATGTGGAGGAATCATGAATGATCTTTAATATCCAAAAATGCTCTATTCACGATGGTCATGGACTGAGAACCCTGGTATTTTTTAAAGGATGCCCTCTTAAATGTAAGTGGTGTGCAAATCCCGAATCCCAGGATTATGGTCAGGAAATCATGGAGTCCCAGGGTAAATGCATCGGGTGCGGGGCTTGCCTCAAAGTATGTCCGGCAGATGCGATTTTCTCTGCTGAAGACGGACTTAGAATAGATAGGGAAAAATGCACAAAATGCTTTCAATGCGCAGAACGCTGCTACGCAGGTGCCAAGTATTTGGTGGGCGAAGAATATGAAATAGAGGAGCTTTGTAAGCAGATCGAGAAAGACAAAATCTTTTATTCCATCATGGGAGGGGGTGTCACCTTCTCTGGAGGGGAACCTTTGACCCAGCCAAGATATCTTGCAGAAATTGCCAGGAAATGCAGGCAAAAAGGGATCGACGTTGCAATTGAAAGCTGTGGCGTCGGAAATTACGATGAGTTCAAGGAAGCGCTTCCTTATGTAAACAGTATGTTCTTAGACATAAAGCATATGGACTCAGACAGACATCGGGAGCTCACCGGTGCGGGAAACGAAATGATACTGGAAAATATCAAGAAAATCGCAGCTTTCGGGGTGAACATTACAGTTCGAACGCCGGTCATTCCAGGACTTAATGATTCAAAGGATAATATCATTGCCACGGCAGAATTTATAAAAGAGATTCCGCAGATAAAATCCTATGAGCTTCTCTTGTATCACCAATTTGGCGTGAACAAATATTCTGCACTTGGCAGAGAGTATGAGTTAAGTGATGTGAACCCACCGGAGGAATCCCAAGTTAGGGAATTGGCAAGGGCTGCAAATGACGTACTGGATGGAACGGATAAAGCCTGTTTCTATACAAAAGACAACGAAAAAATAATAGTGAAAGAATAGATGATAATAGGAAAGGAGATATATCATGCTTTCTCAAAGAATCGAAAAACTCAGCAAAAGAGTTCGTGATACACAGCCGACCATTGATTTGGACAGAGCAAGATTAATCACGGAATTTTACACCCAGCCTTCCATGGATAACTATATTCTAAGAAGGGCAAAGGCTTTTAAACACTATTTAGACAATATGGCTATCTTCATCGACGATGATGAGCAGCTAGCCGGTCATCAAGGCAGCCGGGTGCAATCCGTCATATTACATCCGGATACCACAAAGTGGCTTTACGACGATTTTGATACGTTAGACAAAAGGCCGTCTGACAACCTGGCTTTCCGTTGCGAAGAGGATAAGAAGGACTTATGGGAGATCGTAAACAAGTGGAGAGGTAACACCTTCGGAGATTTTGCCAGCAGTCTGATTGATGATGATACAAAGAAAATGATAGAGGCAGGCGTGTTAACACATGGCATATCCAATCAGTCGACCATGAATCACTCGCCAGATTATGATAACTTCATCAAAAGAGGGTATCGTTATTACATCGATGAATGCAGGGAAAAGCTTGCAGTACATAAAATCAAGGATGTATACGATATGGAGCAGGAAATCGCATGGCAGGCCATGATTATTGTTATGGAGTCCATCATCAATTTGGCACATCGCTATGCTGACCTTGCAGAGCAAAAGGCCGCCAAGTGCAAAGATGCAAAGAGAAAAGAAGAGCTTCTTACGATGGCTGAAAATTGCCGTACGGTTCCAGAAAATCCACCACAGACCTTTCTGCAGGCTACACAGCTTGTATGGTTCCATCACCTTGCCATTACCTTGGAGGTATCAGGCGGAGACCATAATTTGGGCAGATATGACCAGTACATGCTCCCATTCTTTGAAAAAGAAGTGGCTGCGGGAAAGAATGAAGACTTCTTTGCAGATATCATTCATGAGTTTAAGCTGAAAATTATGGAGATGTGGAATATCAGATGCTATGCAGAATCTGTGGCAGACCCGGGCTGTCCCCTTTGGATGCACGTGATCCTGGGTGGAGTAAAGGAAAACGGTAAAGACGCCTGTAATGAACTGACAAGAGTATTCCTGCGCTGCTTATTGGATTTACAGACGGATGAACCTTGCATTTCATTCCGCTATCATCGAAATATTGATGAAGAGACTTTCAGACTGGCCATCAAAGCGGCAAGAGATACGGGAGGACACCCGGCTTTCTACAATGACGATACGGCGATCAACTACCTGCTTCAGCTTGGCTTTACTCTGAAAGAAGCACGGAACTGGGGAATCTGCGGCTGCATAGAACCACATGTTCTAGGAAAATCAGATTTCCAGAGTAATCCGGGATATTTTAATCCTATCAAAATATTTGATATCATGCTTCATGACGGATATGACCATGTTACAGACACAATGATGGGACTTGAGACGGGTGATCCCAGAAACTTTAAGGATATTGAAGACGTAAAAGAGGCATTTAAAAAACAGCTTCAATTCTTCTTAAGCAAGTTTGTAGACATGTACGCAAGAACCTTGGCCGGCCACGCTTACACCCTGCCTACTATCACTGGCTCAACCCTGGCCGTTGGCTGCATGGAAAAGGGTAAACTGTTACAGCAAAAGGGTTCAGATCATCATTTCACGGCCATAGGGGTTACAGGAATTGCAAATGTCGTTGACTCTTTAGAGGCCATAGATGAATGCGTATTTAAGAAAAAGTACGTTACCATGGACCAACTAATCGATATGCTTGATCACAATTTTGCGGGACATGAAGAGAAACGCCAGATGCTTCTGAACAAGGCACCGAAGTTCGGAAACGATATTGAAGAAGTTGATCAGTATTCATACTGGCTTGTGGATGTACTGGATACAGAAGCAAAGAAGTATCGTGACGCCATGGGCGGTGCGTTCACACTGGTAATTGCAACACAGGCTTACAATGTGGAATTAGGTAAACTGATCGGTGCTACGCCAGACGGACGACTGGCAACGACACCCCTTGCAGACAATGCATCTCCAATGGCAGGAATGGATACAAATGGTCCTACTGCAGTCGTAAATTCTCTGGCATGTTGTGACCCGCTAGTTCCGGCAAGCGGCATGCTGCTGAATCAAAGATTCGACCCTACTGTGTGTGCAGGTGAAAAAGGTCTGGATATTATAGAGACCGTGTTCAAAGCGCACTTCTTAAAAGGCGGTTTCCACATTCAGATTAACGTATTGGACGACAAGGTGCTGCGGGCAGCCCAGGAGGAACCGGATAAGTATCGAAATATCCTCGTCAGAGTAGCTGGATACTCAGCATACTTCGTAGACTTAAGCGAAGAAATTCAAAACAATATCATTGATAGAACCATACAAACAGGATGTTAAGGAGGCAAATATGTTATCAGCAAGAATTAAAAGAATACGTGACAGAATCAGAACCACGACACCTACGATTTGTCTTGACAGAGCCAGAATCGCGACGGAGTTTTATAAAACGCCGTCAGTGGAGCCATATATTCGCAGGAGAGCCGAATTGTTCATGAAAGTAATGAAGACAAGGGAAATCTATATTGAAGAGGACTCGCTGTTAGCAGGCAGCATTGCGTCCAGAACCCATGCTGTGCCGGTGTTCCCTGAGATGATGAATTGGCTGCCCGAGGCGCTTGAAACCTTTGATACTCGCCAGTTTGACCCGTTCCAATATATGCCGGGAGAAAAGGACGAACTGAGAGAAATTGCAAAGACATGGAAAGGGCACACCTTTGGCGATTATACCGATGGGCTTATGACTGAAGAAGAACACGAGCTGGTAGATATCGGAATCTTTACCAGGGGAATACAGCAATGTTCGACCATGTGCCATGCACCTGACTATGAGAATCTGGTGAAACGGGGATATCGTTATTATATCAATCAGTGCAAGGAACAGATCGCAAAATTAGATGATGATATGACCATTGAAAATACAGAGCAGAGAATGAAGTGGGAAGCGATGATCACTTCCATGGAAGCGGTCATTGTCATGGCTCACAGATATGCTGATCTGGCGGAGGAACTGGCAAAGGCATGCAGAAATACAGAGCAAAAGAGGATGTATGAAACCATTGCCGAAAATTGCAGAATGGTACCGGAAAATCCGCCAGAGACTTTCTTGCAGGCAGCCCAGCTTGTCCTGTTCACCCATGATGCAATCATGATTGAAAATATGGGATATATCCATGCCCTGGGTCGTTTTGATCAATATATGTACGAATTCTACAAAAAGGATTTGGAAAATGGAGTGTCTGAGCAGGAAATCGGGGATCTTATCCATGAATTCAAACTGAGAATTGAGGAAATGTGGTATCTCAGAGACGAGTTCGAATCTGGCGCATACCCCGGATGCGCTTTGTACATTCAGATGACCTTAGGCGGTCAAAAGGCAGACGGCACAGATGCATGCAACGATCTGACCAGACTGATTCTTCATGGAATGGAAGATCTGCAGACCAAGGAACCGCCTGTTTCCTTTAGATATCATGACAATGTCGATGAGGAAACTTTCAGGCTGGCAATTCATGTTGCATTGACCGGCGGAAGTCATCCGGCATTCTTCAATGATAACAACAGTATTCCGGCGCTTTTGGATATCGGTTTCACTTTGGAGCAGGCGAGAAATTGGTGTCTGTTAGGCTGCACGGAGCCGGTTGTACCAGGTCTTTCAGATTATCAGTCCATGCTTGGATTCTTTAACACCATAAAGGTATTTGAAATCACCCTTTATGGAGGAAAAGATCCTGTTACTGGAAAACAGATCGGACCGGAAACGGGAAATGCGAGAGACTTTACGTCCATAGAACAGCTGAAAGAAGCTTACTTAACACAGCAGGCATACTTCATCGAACGCTTTGTCCGTAAGTTTAACAGACTGGTATCTGCACACGCATATACGATGCCGACGTTACTTGCCTCAGCATTTACCCAAGGCTGCATCGAAAAAGGGAAACTCCTGCAAGATAAAGGCGCAGATTATAGATGGGATGCTATGGCGACCACTGGTCTTGGGAATATCGCAGACTCCTTTACGGCAATTGAAGAATGTGTATTCAACAAAAAATATCTGACAATGTCAGAGTTAATGGACGCCTTAGAAGGCGACTTCAAGGATAAGGAAGATATACGCCAGGTACTGATTCATAGAGCGCCTAAGTATGGCAACGATATTGAACAGGCTGATAAGTATGCGCAGTTTGTAATTGAAAATGCGGATGCAGAGATAAAGAAATATAAGGACGGAAGAGGCGGTAAGTTCATCTCTGTGTGCGCAACCCAGTCCTACAATGTGCAGCTTGGAAAAAATATTACAGCGACTCCAGACGGAAGACATGGTTTTACACCGCTTTCGGATAATGCTTCTCCGATGATCGGCTGTGATACTTGTGGACCGACAGCTGTGGTAAAATCCCTGGATTCTATCAATCAGGAGGCATCACAAGCCGGAATGCTGCTGAACCAGCGTTTTGATCCGCAGATTGTAAAAGGTGAAAAGGGTATTGACATCGTAGAAACTGTTTTAAAAGCGCACTTTAAAATGAAGGGCAGCCACATGCAGATCAACGTCGTAGATAACGAGACCTTGAGAGACGCACAGGTACATCCTGAAAACTATCGCAACATGCTCGTTCGCGTTGCAGGCTATTCTGCCTTCTTTGTCGATTTGGAAAAAAACATTCAAGAAAACATTATCGAAAGAACGATACAGACTGGGCTATAAAATCAAGGTCATATATAATAAGATAGGGCTGCTCCCATGGCAATGGGCAGCCATTTCTGCTTTTTTTGCTGTTTTAGATACTGTAAATTGGCATCACATTGGCTATTGAAAAACAGGGGAAGATATAATAGAATACAAACTGTAAAGGAAGGAGAAACAGTCAATGGAAAGAACGATTATGATTGCGGGAGAATTGGATCAATATCATTTCTCGCAAGGCTGCGCAGAAGCGATTACAGAATTAGGCGCAAAAGCATTTATCTCTTATGATCCTGCGGATTTTGACAAATGTGACGCAGTTCTGCTGCCGGGCAGCTGGACAGGCATCAACGCCAGGCTCTGGGGAGAAGAAAACGTGGGCTGCGATATACTGGACGACCATCTGGACACCTGCCAGGGGGAAATCCTCCAAAAGGCTGTCAGCGAGGGAAAGCCAGTCTTAGGCATATGCCGCGGCTTTCAGATGATCAATGTCTTCTTTGGGGGCAGCCTGTATCAGGAACTACATCATAAGGATCACCACAAGGGCGAGCATATTGAGGAGAAATATCACAATACAGCCTGTGTTCCGGGCACCCTGCTTCACGGCTTATACGGAGAGCACCTCTGTACAAATTCCATTCATTATCAAGCCGTCAGAGCAGTGCCTTCTTGCTTGAAGATTGCACAGGTTTGGTTCAGCCCACAGGTTACGCAGAGTGAGCAGGATCAGTTTCTTCTTCGCTGCCAGGAAGGTGCAATTACAGAGACGCCTTCGGACTGCATTATCGAGGCCGCCGTCCACGAGAGCCTGCCTATCGTCGGCCTGCAGTGGCATCCGGAGATTTTGCTCAGGAATCCGGCCCACGCTGCCGATGCAAAGAAGATCCTCCAGTGTTTTCTGGAAATGTAAAGGGTCATTCCAGATGCTTCTGCATCAGATTTATGAAGATTTTCATTTGAGGGGTGATCCATTTATTTTTATGGTGGACAAGCTGAGACCAAATATAGGGTGCAGGATAGTCCGTGTCGATGATGGCTAGTTCGCCGGCATCGATATATTCCTGAATTACATATTGGGGTAAGAAGGATACGCCGGCATTACCCCGCAGTAATTTTATGATGACCTCTGTTGAACCAGTCTGTAAAAATGGGCGCAGATTTGTGTATTGCTCTGCGAGAAGCGGTTCCAGTTCATAGCTGTCCTTTAAATATGTATGTTGGCCGGCATCATTTTTTTTCAATAACTGTTCTAAGTCATAGGTATAGCTGGAACTTTGCGTGGTCTGGATAAAGGGTTCTTTAATGATTCTTTCAATCGTCACTTTGCCGGCAGAGACAAGGGGATTTTCCACACTGGCGACGAAAACAATCGGCTCAGGCCGTTCTGCCACTTTTACCCATTCGGGAACATCGATTCTTTTGTCGATAAAGTATAGTAAATCGACATCATTTTTTCTCACCATATTCAAGAGGTCGCTCATATAATCTGATATCTGCAGGCTTGTCCTTACCCTGGGACAGAGTTCTTTAAATTCCATCAAAATTGGCGTGAGGACGCCTGTAGAAAGGGAAGAGATGGAAAGAAGGCGCAGTTCTCCCTCTGGTTCAATACTGTGATGCATGAATGCCTTGGCGTCGTCAGCTGCCTTGATGACCTTTGTTGCATAGGGGATGAACTGTTCGCCGCTTTCTGTAAGATCAACATGCTTCCCGATTCGATTGAACAATTGTGTGCCCAATTCCTGTTCTAACTGCTGAATCTGAATGGTTACAGCTGCCTGAGAGTACCCCAGTTGCCTGGCGGCGTTGGTAAAGCTTTGCAGCTCGGCGACCTTTAGAAAAGTAACGATATTTCGAATTTCCATAGCGGCCCTTCTTTCTCGGTTTAAAATTTTTTATCGGTAAATAAAATCTATTAATTTTACATATTGATATTTCGATGGTACAATATCCTTACCCGGCGATTGGCAAGGCGAAGCCGCAGACAGAGCCGAGGTATGACAGGTACCCGGTGCACTTGGCGATTGGCAAGCGCAAGCGAAGACAGAGCTTAGTGCATATGGTACACGAACTTCTAAGAGAAGTCAACGACGCTTAAAACATAAGGAGAACATTTTGACTGGATTATTAGTAGACGCTGCCTCAATTATTGCAGGGAGTTCAATTGGCTTATTGCTGAAAAAGGGCATAAGCAAAAAAATTTCCGATGCGATGATGATTGGCATCGGGCTTTGTGTGGTTTATATGGGAATCAGCGGTTTGACAGGAGAGGTAGGCACCATCTTGCTGTTATTCTCCATCATTGTTGGCACGCTGATTGGAACGGCTATTGATATTGATGCGAGAATCAACGCCCTTGGCCTTATGCTGGAGAAAAGGCTCGTCAAAGAAGAAGGCAATACCTTTGCCAAGGGATTTGTCACATATACCATCCTGTCCTGCACGGGAGCCTATACGATTATGGCTTCTCTCAATGCCGGACTTGGAGACAGCGCCATGTTGTACACAAAGGCGGTTATAGACTTATCTGTATCTATGATGCTCGCCTCGACCCTTGGAATCGGTGTCATGTTTTCGACAGTCGTTGTATTTGCATATCAAGGCGCTCTCGCTTTGTTCTCCGGCATGTTGTCTCCGCTGTTATCCGATGAGATGATTGGTGCGTTCTCTTGTGTGGGAGCGCTCCTAACCATTCCTCTTGGAACCAATATGATGGGGGCAACCGATATCAAAATCGCAAACTATATCCCAGCAATCATCGCCGCCCCTGTGATGGTTTGGATAGCATCCTTGCTTCCCTCCCTTTGAATTTCCTGCTGATCACAAGATGAGAACTGCTGCCTAAAGAAGAAATAAATGAAAAGAGAAAAGTCTCTTCGGTAATACGGAGGGGCTTTTCTCTTTTTGTTCCACAAGGTGTTTTTGGGAATGCAGATGTAAATTATTCAGAAAACTTGCAAAGTTAAAAAAATGATCGTGCACCCTTGACAAATCATACAAATTATTTATAATATGATGTAAGACAACGTTGTGAAGATAATACAAATAGTTCATGTAGAGAAAGGAGGAAAGCATATTACAACTTAATTTTGACAGCAAAAGCCTGCCGCATCTGCTTTTAACGTCTCAATTACATAACAATATGCGATTTCTAATATGAAGAATTTCAGGTTTTCAACAACAATCAGTGTAGCCGCTGCATTCTGCGCCTACTTCATCGGTTCAGGTTTTGCTTCAGGCCAGGAAGCACTGCAGTATTTTGCCGCATATGGCGGTTTCTGGCCAATCGTGATTCCCCTGATTGTATTCGCCTGTCTATGGTTTTTCTGGTCCAAGATCGGATATAACTCATGGGATATTCCAGAAATAGACGCACCGGCTGATGCCTACGATTACTTCTGCGGATTTAAAGGTGCAGCCAGAGTGGCGGACGTTTTGACAATCATCATCACCGGTCTCTTCAGCTTATCCATGTTTGCCGGCTGCGGCGCAACCTTAGAGCAATATTTGGGAATCCCCCAGTGGATCGGCGCCATCGGCCTTGGAATCATCGCCTACGCCGTAATCTGGTTTGGTCTTGAAAGCGTCACAAACGTACTGAGCTGCGTGGGACTGATCATCATCGGTTTTGTCGTATTGATCGGCGTCTACTGCTTCGCAGCCCAGGGCCCTGGCGCAATTACAGACGGCGCAGAGAAAATCAGCCAGTATGTGGACAACAGCGATATCTATATTGCCAGTGTGTTTGGCATTAAAAATCCGCTCCTGTCAGGCGCATGGTATTTTGGCACCTTCATCGTGACAGGATACGCCTTCATCGTAGCCCAGGGCAAGCGATTCCGCAGCTACAAAGAAAGTAACATGGCTTCGCTCTTTTCCGCCATCCTGTTTACATTGGGACTATACATGATTACTGGCGCCGTGTTGGCCAACATCGACCACATTGTAGAAGTCAAAGCACAGATTCCGCTTCTTGCCGTCATCGACAATACCCTGCCAGTTCTACAGCCAGTATTTGCATTAGTCGTCGTGGCAGGCATCTTCACGACAATTACGGGTTATTCCTGGACCATCGGAAGAAGATTTGCAGAAGACAAGACGACCAAACAGAGGCTGATCGTTGGCGGCCTGATGATCATCGGCATCCTGGGCGGCGCCTTTATTCCGTTCAGTACCCTGGTCAACTGGATTTCGCCGGCATCCGGTCTGCTGGGTTTGATCATCGCCGTATACATGACAATCGGTGCAATCGCAAAATCAAAGAGCCGTAAAAAGGCAGCGTAAAGGAGGAAATTATGGTATCTGAAAGAATTAACAGAATGAAAGAAAAACAGAGAAACACGGTCCCTACGTTCAGTGCAGAAAGGGCGAGACTGGCTACAGAGGCCTATGAGAAATTCGGCGGCGAACCCAACGTACTTCTAAAAGCCAAGATGCTGGACTATATTGTCACCAATATGACCGTTTATATCGACGATGATGATTTGATCGCCGGCAACTATACAGACCGCCCCCGGTGCGCACCGATTTTCCCAGAATTCGCATCCCAGTGGATTTTGGACGAAATTGATACTTTTACCACCAGAACTCTGGACCAGATGACTGCGGAAGACGGCATAAAAGAAGAGGTCATTGAAATTCTAAAGCGATGGGAAGGCAAGTCCTTTGATGAGGTTACTGCCGGAGTGTGCAGACCGGAGGCCATTGAAGCGATGAACTCCGGCATCCTTTCCATCGGTGGCCTGGAAACCAGTACAGGTCACATCCTGCCTAACTATTTCCGCTTGTTTGACGGCGGTCTTGCCAGTGCCATCCAAGCGTGCGAAAAGAACATCAAAGAGATGAAGGTGGCAAAGAAAGAGGATCAGGAAAAAGTGGATTTCTGGAATGCTGTCATCATTTCCTGTAGTGCCTGCATCAAATTTGCCCACAGATTTTCTGTGCTGGCAAAAGAGATGGCCGCAGCGGAAACAGATGAGGGGAGAAAACAGGAACTTCTGGTTATCAGCGAAAACTGCGCCACTGTGCCGGAAAATAGTCCGCAGACCTTCTGGCAGGCCATCCAGTTCGTCTGGTTTATCCATATCACCCTCTGGATTGAAAGCAACGGACACGCCAATTCCTTCCCTGTATTTGACCGCTTGATCAATCCGCTCTATGTAAAGGATCTGCAGGAGGGCAATGTGACAGAAAGAGAAGCCTTAGACATTCTGGAATGCTTTTTCATTAAGAATACAGACATCCTCAAACTGAGAAATGCCTTTTTCAGCGAGAGCTGGGCTGGCTATCCCGTTTGGCAGAATATGATTATCGGCGGCATAGGGGCAGACGGCAAGGACGCCTGCAATGAGGCCACCATGCTCCTTCTGAAAGCAAATGAGGAAGTGCAGAGTTCCCAGCCTACCATGTCCCTGCGCTATCATAGACATATGTCTAAGGCAGTATTTGACAAGGCCATTTCCATGATACAGAAGGGACTTGCCACACCTGCTTTCTTCAACGACCATCTCTGCATTCCTCTCGTTCTGGCAAAGAGCGACGGCATCAACATCGAAGATGCCAGAAACTGGGGCGTCATGGGATGCGTGCAGCCTATGGCTGCCGGAAAATCCGACGGAAGAGCCCAGGTGGGCACGGTCAATCTGCTGAAATGCATCGAATTTGCCATGCACGACGGTTTTGACCCGCAGACCGGCAAACAGACCGGTCCGCACACTGGAAAGTTTGAAGAATTCGCCTCTTATGAAGACTTCTTCCAGGCTTTCCTGACTCAGGTGGATCATTCCTTCGACTTGATGATCAATGCCTATAATTCCGTAACGGCTATCCACGCAACCCGTCAGAATATGCCTTTTGCTTCCATGTGTGTGGACGACTGCATCGCCAAAGGCACCACTCTGCAGCAGGGCGGCGCCAAGTACAGCTATTCAGGTGCCTTGGCAGACGGGCTGGCCAATGCCATCGACTCCCTGGCCGCAGTGAGAAAGTTTGTATTTGAGGACAAGATTCTTACTGCACAGGAGCTGCTCTCCGCCTGTGACGACGATTTCGCAGACGAAGTTCTGAGACAGAAGCTGCTCAACAAGGGACCGAAATATGGCAACGACATTGATGAGGTGGATCTGATCGGTCATCTGATTATCAAGCACATCAACGAGATGATTTCCACTTACAGGGATAGCCGCGGCGCCAGATTCTGCTTTGATATCGAGTCTCAATCCTATAATATCGTGCAGGGAAAATGCGTTGGCGCTACACCGGACGGACGTAAAGCCTTCGCCCCTTTAGGTGACAACGTGTCGCCGGTCATGGGCAGAGACATCAGCGGTCCGACGGCAACGGTACTATCCGTTGCAAAGATAGATCAGTTCTACACCACAGACGGAACCCTGTTTAACATCCGTTTCGACCCGAGATCCATCGCAGGAGAGAAGGGCAGGGAAGTCCTTGGCGGTGTCGTGAAGACTTACTTTGACAACTACGGCGAGCACATTCAGATCAACGTGGTCAGCGATGAAACCTTGCGAGAGGCGCAGAAACATCCGGAAGACTATAAGAACCTCTTAGTTAGAGTTGCCGGGTATTTAGCCTACTTCACAGAACTGGACAAGAACGTGCAGGACAATATCATCGCACGTACGCTGCACAGCTGTGATTGTTAAGACGGAGCAATATGATGAATAAGAACGGTAAAGAATTGATCGGCGGTATCCAGAGGTTTTCCACAGAAGATGGTCCGGGAATCCGTACCACGCTGTTCTTTAAAGGGTGCCCGCTGCGCTGTAAATGGTGTCATAATCCCGAACTGATCGATTTTGACTTTACACTCATACATACAGGCAATCAATGTATTGCCTGTGGCGAGTGTACCGCCATCTGCCCGGAAAATGCCATTCACATGGGAATTGAAGGGGTGCAGATTGATAGAAAACGGTGCAGGAGATGCGGAAAATGTGCGGATAATTGCTGTACAGGAGCTATGCGGCTTGTAGGCATGCATAAAACCGACGAGGAACTGCTGACCCTGCTGACGAAAGATCGAGGCTTTTATGCAGAGACGGGAGGGGGCATCACCTTCAGCGGCGGCGAGGTGACCAGCCAGGCTGCTTATGCACTGCGGCTTTTAGAAAAGTGCCGGGCAGCCGATTTGGATGTGGCCATCGATACCTGTGGCTGCTGCGATTATGAGCAGCTGCAAAAGCTGTGTCGGGGAGCAAAGACCGTGCTCTTTGATCTGAAGTGCATGGATGAGGAACGGCATAGAGCATTGACAGGAGTAAACAATAACTTGATTTTAGAAAACCTGGAAAAGCTCTGCTGTCAGCCGGATATTCACGACAAAATCGTCATCAGGCTGCCCCTGATTCACAGGTTCAATGATGGAGAGGCTGACATGAAGGCGATTTGCAATCTGCTGCATCGCCTTGATTTGAAAAAAGTTGACGGCCTGCCTTATCACAGCCTGGGAGTAGCCAAAGGGAGAAACATCGGTGAACCGATGGCAGAGTTTGAGACGCCGTCCGATCAGCATCTGGATCAGATTGCAGCCTGGTTTCAGGAGGAGAATCTCCATATTCGCATCATGGGCAGGGATAAGAAATAGGTGAACTGTATGACATATACATTTTGTGTTGACTTTGGCAGCACTTTTACAAAACTCTGTGTTTTTGACCTGGAGAGGGGCGAACTGGTCATGACCACGAAACATCCCACCACGGTGGGAACGGATGCCAGTATCGCTCTTCTGGCAGGTCTTGCGCAGGCGAAAAGATATGTGGGAGAGAAAGGCGTAAAGAAAGGACGGATTGTTACCAGCAGCAGCGCCGCCGGGGGTCTTCGCATGGTAGTTGTAGGACTGACCCAGCGCTTTAGTCTCCTAGCCGGAAAAAATGTGGCATTGGGCGCAGGTGCAAGGATTATCAAGACCTACGCAAATTATCTGACGGAAGAGAATGTGTGTGAAATTGAGAAAATGAACCCGGAAATTCTTCTGCTCTGCGGCGGCATCGAGGGGGGCAATGTGGACCGAATCCTCTATAATGCCAAAATGCTGAAAGAGGCTGATATCTCCTCTTATGTGGTCTATGCGGGCAATCAGGAGGTTGCTCCATACATCAGGCAGGAATTGGCCACAGGAGCCATCTCTTGTTATATGGCTGAAAATGTGTTTCCTGCCTATGGTCAGCTCAACGCAGCGCCAGCGGGAAACATCATCAGACAGCTGTTTATGGAACGGATTGCAGGCGCCAAAGGTCTGGCGTCAGCTTTCCCCTTCATCGGAAGCGTACAGATGCCTACACCGGCGGCGGTGCTGGCTGGCGGACAGCTACTGGCCCAGGGAACTGATAAAGAGTCAGGCCTGGGCAGTCTGATGGTCTTTGATGTGGGAGGCGCCACGACGGACGTATATTCTTTTATGGAAGAGAATGGTTCTGGTGCAAAACATGTCGGCTCACCGGAACCCTTTGCCAAGAGGACGGTGGAAGGAGATCTGGGCGTACGATCTTCCTGTCTATCCCTGGCAGAAGCCATGAATCTGACGGCAGGTGCAAAGCGGGCTGGCAGGTCAGCCGAGCAGTTTTTATCCGATTGCAGGAGACGGGCAGCAATAGACACTTACGTGCCGGATAATGAATTCCAGAAGGAAGTGGACGTTGTCTTAGCAGAAGGAGCCGTGGAAATCAGCGCCCGCAGACACTGCGGGAAAGTGACCAACGCCTATGCCAGGAATGTCAGTGAAACCTTAGAAGGAAAAGATCTGCGAAAAATTGGCAGCATGGTCGGCACTGGCGGACCCATCATTCACAGCGGCAATCCGGCTGGTCTCCTGAGCCAAGCACTGCGCAGACCGTGGGAAAAAGAATTGCTGCTGCCTGAAGAAAGCAAGTTTTATCTTGATAAACGATATATTTTATATGCTATAGGCCTCTGTGCCGGCATCAATCCTGCCGGTGCACTGCATATTGCAAAAGAAAATATAGTGGAAGTAGATTGAGGAAAAGAGAATGAAAGCATATTCAAAACAGGATTTTATTACTACTGAATTTCCGTCGGTACAGAAGATGATCGAGCTGGCAAAGGAGATCAGCAAAGACTGGGAATACGGACAAACAGCCTTCTGCCGGGAAAGGGGCGTAGACTCGGAGAGGGCGTTCAAAGAACAGTGCAAGACTGAGAACAGAATTTCCAGACATGCCGCCATCGGCTATAACTCAGTAGAAGAGACCTGCAGCGCAATGAAGTGGCTTTATGAGGAACTGGAAAAGAAAGACTGCACCTTGGATCGAGTAGGTGTGTTGCTGGACGTTTCCATGGGCATTTCAGATGAATATAAAGACCATGCCATGGTCGGCTCTGGATTGGTACTGCACAGCGAAGAGGAGTGGGTGGCCTTGGGACAGGCAGCGCCGTTTATGATTCACTTCGGAGACAATATGATCGGCTCCCTGAGAAGTCTTGAAAATCTCCAACTGGCCTTTAAAGCGGGAACGACATCGGTGGGGAATTTCTCCCAGTATTTCAGTTACAGCTATCCATTTCAATATGATATGAACAAGAGAACCCTGGATGCCTGTCTGGCGATTTGTATTATGGGACTTAACAAAGAAAGAGGCATGGTCATGCACTCCAACCTGGACGACGGCTTTGCCGCTGCCTTTAACGATTTGGTGACGGTTCTGGCATGGGCAAGGGTTGAGAAATATCTGGCCGAGGACTTGATGAAGGCCAAACTGGGCCACTGCTTTGGAAATCTGTTCAGCAGTCCGATCTTACGAATGACCTTTTCCCTGGCTCTGGATGAAATCAACGGCGGGGATTCCTGCGGCACCATGATTTACGGAAATACGACGGATTACACCAGGGATTTCGTCAGAAACAACGCGGTAGTAAATGGTTATATCCTTGGAGACATGATCGGTCAGATTCACAGGCCTACTGGCCATGCCATGAGTTCGGTGCCAGTATCGGAGGCAGCCAGGATTCCCACCAAAGAAGAGATTTTGGACGCCCAAGTCATGAGCAACGAGATTGAGCGCTATGCCAGGGCCTTTGAACCCTATGTCAACTGGGCTAAGGTTGAAGAGGACAAACAGCGGCTGCTGCAGGGAGCCGACGTGGTTTACGGCAATATCATGAAAGGCCTTGCAGACATGGGTATCGACATGAAGAACCCGGCGGAAATCATGATTACCTGTAAGGAACTGGGACCGGAATACTTGGAACGATCCTTTGGTCTGGGAGAACCCTCTGAGGAATACGCCAATGGCAGAAAACCGATCTGGCCGACAGATATGGTACGTAGTCTGGAAAAAATTCAAAATCAGTGTTTCCGGAACTTCAATCCAGATAAATCTGATCTGGCCGGGCTGAAGGTGATTCTCTGCGCCACAGACATTCACGAGTTCGGCAAGGTGGTGGTGGGCAATGTTCTGCGCAGAGCCAATGCCAGAATCTTTGACATTGGGAGAGATGCCAGCCCTGGCGAAGCCGCTGAAATGGCTTTGGAGACAGACAGCCACGTGATTTTGGTCAGTTCCTATAATGGAATCGCCAGAACCTTTGCTAAAGCTCTGCTCCGTCAAATGGAAGACCTGGGGGTAGAGGCCGAAATCTTTATGGGCGGTCTGCTTAACGAAAACGACGAAGGCGGCAACATTCCAGTGGACGTGACTGAGGAACTGGAAGCAATGGGTGTGCATTGTGTAAAAGAAGCAGAAAGCCTGCCGGCGGAGATTAAAAGAGTTTTTGCTTAAATAGTCAGAGGCGGTTATTCTCATAAAGGTCCGTAAAATCCACTTGTAAAAAACCACTAGATATGCAATAATTTCAGTAGTAATACAATTGGAGGGAAATATTATGATGGATAACCGCAGCCTAACGGATAGAACGATAAAGGAACTTACAGAGATGATTACTGTGAAAAAAACGTACAAGCCGGGTGATAAATTACCCAATGAACTGGTACTGTCGGAAGAACTGGGGGTGAGCAGAACCACCCTGAGAGATGCAATTACCTATCTGACATCAATCAATGTTCTTGAGAGAAAACGAGGAAAGGGTACCTTTGTAATCGATAATGAGGCGCTGCGCGATGATTATGGTTTTAACGAATTAAATTTTCTGCAGGTGAAACTGAAAGACCTGTATGAAGTGCGGCTGATTGTAGAGCCTGAAATGACAGCGATTGCAACCAGAAAAGCCACAGAGGAAGATCTGGAAAAAATCATCAAATATACGAAAATGATTGAAGCGACACTTGAAGAGGGTGATTTCACAGCAGATATGAATAAGAAGTTTCACAACGCCATTGCTATGGCAACCCACAATGAGTTCATCATCAGGCTGTACGAGAACATCAGCACGGCTACGGTGAAGGCGTTCAATGAGGAGAGCATCATTCAAAAAAATAACGAGGTGCTTGTCATGAGCCATGGCATGATAACAGAAATGATGAAGTGCAGGGATGCAGAAGGAGCCAAACTGGCCATGAGGCTTCATATCAAGCAGTCAATCGACTTCTATAATTTGAAAATCTAAGACGAATTACAAGAGATATGCAGAAGCAAAATCTATGGAGGACAGACATGAAAAATGTGAACAAGAAAATTGTGTTTTACGGCGGGGGCAAAATGGCTGAAAACATCATCAGGGGACTGATTAAGAATGAGACGATGAATCCCGATAATATTACGGTGGGTGAGATGATGCAAGCGCGCTGCAGCTATTTGGCGGATACATATGGTGTAACAGCAGTTACCGATGCATCGGAGGCAATAAAAGAAGCCGACATGGTTTTGATCGGGGTTAATCCGCCACAGATTCCCAGTGTGACTGGCGCACTGAAACCCGTTCTCAACGAGGATACCATAGTGATGTCCTTTGCTTGCGGCGTGGCCATCAAAGTCTTTGAAAATCAGCTGGGCAGTGATAAAAAGATTGTAAGAATCGTACCTAACACTCTCAGCCAATCCGGGTATGGATATTCCTTGGCGCACAGCAATGAAAACCTGGACGAAGATGACAAAGCTTTCGTCGACCAGCTGCTCCACGGTCTTGGAAAAGTGCTCTATATGGAGGAAAGCAAGTTCGACAGCTTCCAGGGCTATGGCTGCACAGGTCCGCTTTGGATATATAAGTTCGTAGAGGCGATGATTGACGCGGGGATTTATGTTGGCTTTACCCGGGCGGAGGCTCGAGAACTGATTCTTGAAAACATGCTGGGTACAGTAAAGATTCTTCAGGAGACGGGGGCATCGCCTACTGCCAAGATTGAAGAACTGACCTCGCCTGGCGGCGTGACCATTGAAGCCCTCCGAGCCTTACAGGAGAATGGCAGCTATATGAGACCTACCATAGCTTCTATGGAGGCAGCCGTAAAGAAATGCGCCATTGTGGCATCGTAAGAATAAGGAGGATGAAGGATGAAAAAATTTGATTTACTAGTGATGGTGGACAATACCGGCATTGCAGAGTTTGCATTGCCGGCGTTACAGTCGTTGGCAGAACGGGTGGTTTGTCACGATGATTTTCCCTCTGATCAGGAGGAGATTTTGGGGAGAATCAGAGAAGCGGATGCTGTTCTCGTATCCTGGAACACCAGATTGACGAAGGAGGTTCTCTCCCAGTGCCATAAGCTGCGTTACATCGGACTTTGCTGTACTTATTTTGACGAAAAAGCTTGTAACGTGGATATTGCTTGCTGCAGAGAAAGAGGAATCACGGTGACGGGAGTCAGCCACTACGGCGATTACGGCGTGGTGGAATACGTCATCAGCGAGTTGATTCAGATGGTGAAGGGGCTGGGTTCCATTTCCTTCTATGAGGAACAGAGAGAACTGCGCCACATGAAACTGGGCATCATCGGTCTGGGAACCGTGGGAACCATGGTTGCGGAGGCGGCAGCGTTTTTTGGCATGGAGGTCGCTTATCACAACCGCAGCCCAAAAGCAGATTGCCCGTATCCGTACTTGGAAAAGAGGGAGCTGCTTCAACGCAGTGATGTCATTCTGGTCAGCATTCCTAGAAATCAGATTGTCATGGAAAAAGAAGACTTCCATCAGCTGGGAAATCATAAGATTTTTATCAACGTAGGGGTGGGTCCTTCTTTTGATCAGAAGGCTTTTGAAGAATGGATCGATGAGGGGAACTATAGTATTCTCGATGCAGGATCGATCCATAAGAACTGCCGTCAGTGGTACGAAGGGGAGGAACGGATATCTCTATCCGGCCAAGTGGCGGGGTTTACCTATAATGCCCGCCAGCGACTGGCAGAAAAAGCTGTTAAAAATATCAGAGAGTATCTGGCTTAGAGTTCATATTTTTCGAGCATGCGGTAGAAGATTCGGTGAGATTACGCCGATCAGGTCTGCCGCACTAGATAAAAGGCCGCCGAATGGCAGCCTTAAGGATGGTATCTGTTTATTCAAATGCATTTACTTTTTCGAATGAAGCGATGACTGATTTCATGACTGCTGTAGAAAATCCTTCTTCCTGCAGCACTTTCAGTCCTTCGATGGTTGTTCCGCCAGGTGAAGTCATCTGATCAACCTTGACGGCTGGATGTTCTCCAGTTATTTCCAAGACGCCTGCCACACCTGCCATGTTTTTAATCGCAATATTGCGGGCATCGGTGCGGCTGAAGCCTATGTAGACACCAGCGTCAATCAGTGCCTCTGCCATCTTATATAACCACATCGGTCCTACATTGCTGAATGCAGTAAAGGTATTGAACATTTCCTCTCTGATGTGCATCACCTGTCCCAGGGCATTGAGGGCCTCGTCCACCAATGCTTGATCTTGTTCTGTACAATTTTCGTTGAATGAGGCAGCGCTATAGCCGTCACCCGACTGATTGAGGGTGTTGGGCATGACGCGAACCACCTTTTTATCACAGCCTGCGATATTTTCCACAGCTGCAATCGTTACACCGGCTGCAATGGACATGATGATCGTTTTTTTACTGACTAATGGTTCTAGCATCTTTGCTACTGTCGGCACTTGGGGCGGGTTGACCGCAATGATTACCATATGGGCTTCCTTAATTGAAGCTTCTGCATCCTTCGTCGCCGTCACACCATAGGTCTTCGTCAAGTATTGACAGCGGTTTGGAACCAATTCATTAACAGTAATGTCTTCAGGATGATTTACTCCATTCTGAAGCAGCCCTCGCATAATTCCTTCTGCCATGTTGCCGCCGCCGCAGAAAACAATTTTTTTGCTCATTTCATCTCCTCGTTTCATATTATTTTACACGTTCTTCCAGTCACTTTTTCTACCCTTATTATAGCTATTGTCATCTCTGTTGTCAACTTATATTTGTTGTCATACAACAAAAAACGCGATATTACTTCTAGAATAGCAGGCTGTAGAAGGGTATGTCCGACTGTAGCCGACTATATCTGACTATATCGGGGCAGCCTGCCATGTCTGCCTCGATATACAGAGTCGACTTGCGCAGGTTAGCTACTTTGAAGTGCTTCCTGCCATGTTTTATTAAAATTCACTGAGTGACTTGCGGGACTCCCTTTGCAAAATAGGTCAAAAATCAGTCATTTTACAGTTAGTGGAAAACGGTGCGCAATGTAGATCTTGGCAAAGCAGGAAAACATGGCGTTTTAAAAGAGAAACACGATGTTCTGCGCAAGTGATAACCTGATTTCTGAAAGAACATGGCGCGTGACCTGTCAGGCGCGCAAGTGGTTGTGCGAAATTGAGCCTATCATGGCGCGGAAGCTGTCGGGCGTATCCTCAAGCTGCCGGGTAGCCCGGAGACAAACCAAGCAATCCGGAGGGCAGATAACCTTTACTTGAGATAGGGCTGTCTGACACCGGCAATTATTTTATTCCGATCAACTTTGACTTCCTGGAGCAGAGGCAGTATTTGATCGACAATGGTCTGGTTGATGATGCGGCTGCTGAAATCACCCCTGTTGTCATCCATGGTCAAGATTAGGTTGCTGCCAATGGTAAGCCCGTTTTGCTGAAATAAATTCAACTTTCTCGCACAATCGTCGCAGTAACTCTTCTTCGACAGGAGTCCCCAATGTTCCCAAATCTTCCACTCTCCGTTAGGAAGAAGAATACGAAAATCTGGATATAGAATAATGTTGCCGGCACATGTGAATGCTTCCTCATAATGAAAGGGGATGCCGAACGAAAATAACGTGTTGGCTAACAACTGCTCTGACTTGGAACGAACCAATTCCCCGTAATCTGTCTCGTGTACATGAGATTCTGGGTCATAGGGGCACTTTTTATAAGGTGTGGTGAGACGTTCTTCTAGTTGATGCTGTTTTCGTAAAGAAAGCGCATGCTGATATTTAGGCGCACACTCCTTGACGATTTTATCAGGATTGACAGACGTGTAGGCTGTGCGAGCCTGCTCTAAGCTGGGCAGGTTCTTGCCAATGGTTTTTAGGGTGCGGCTCTTAATTTTTTTCTCTGTCAGTTTGAGAATGAGTTCTGGCTTATTTGTAATATTGATCTGCTTCTGTTTTGCTATTTTACCTTGCTTCTCCTCAAAGACCCAGTAATATGTAAAACTGCGGGCTCTTTTTCTCACCATCAAAAAACCTTTTGGAGCGCAAGCTAAGTACTCTTCACAAATGGCAGAAAGCTTCTTTTCTCGCATGATTTCCATATCTAATGATGCTGTTACATGATCCATAATAATCTCCTTTAAGTTCTAATTATGTAAATATTTTACATTTTGAATTGACAAAAGTCAAGAGTTTTCCAGAAAATTCTAACTACCAAACAAAAAGTAATAAAATCTGAAAAATAATTTGACATTGCTCGTCGAATTGGTTACAATGAAAAGTGTAAAGAGGCAACACAGAGTGAGGGATTTTGATGAAACAGATATTAACAGAACTTCTGAAAATAAAGAAAAATTTTGTCTTTGTCGGAGAGGCGGGCAGCGGCAAGAGTGAAATTGCTATCAATTTTGCTGTCAATTTGGCGAAACTCAGCGATAAGCCTGTGCATTTCTTCGACGTAGACCAGACCAAGCCATTGTTCAGATCCAGAGACGTGAAGGAAAAGCTGCAGGCAGAGAATGTGCAGTTTCACTACGAAGAACAATTCTTTGATGCGCCAACCATCGTAGGCGGTGTTAGAGAACATTTGATGGATGAGAATGTCATCGTAGTCATCGACGTAGGCGGCGACCACTTGGGAGCCAGACTGATCGGCGGCTTCGCACCCATTCTGAACAGAGAATTTACACAGAACTTCTTTGTCATCAATTCCTACAGACCTTGGTCGAAAGATTTGGTGGCAATCGACGGCACCATGGCTCGGGTTTTGGGTATGGCCCACATCGAACTATCCAACGTCTCCATCATGAGCAACCCCAATGTAGGTTTTACAACCACTGCCGAAGAGGCTGTGAGCGGCAACGAGAAAGTCAGCAGTCTGATCGACGAATACTTCTCAGTAGACTACATGTGCGCAAGAGAGGAGATCTGCCCGCAGATAAAAGACAAAGTGCAGATTCCGCTGCTCCCCATAAAGTTATATCTTACATATGAGTGGAGCGAATAAATTTATCAACAAACCCACAATTACAATAGAGGGTTATTGAATAGAAACTCAATTTCTTATACGGCGATTGAGAAATTGAGGCGAGAACCATTATACGACTAAATCCATCCAATCGTGCTTCGTGCGTACCACTCGCACTCTTGGGGATTTACAGCATAAGGTCTCCCTCACAATTTCTAAAGAAATTGGGGCGAGAACCATTAGGAGGTAATCAAAAATGGCAAAAGGAAAAGTAGAAATTAGAGCAGAGAGCTGCAAGAGCTGTGGCTATTGCGTCAAATTCTGCCCTAAAAACGTACTCGCAATTGGCGACAAAGTTAATTCAAAAGGCTATCAGTATGTTGTCGCAGCAAATCCGGATGATTGCATCGGCTGCGCGTCATGCGGTGTTGTATGTCCAGACGCAGCAATCGAGGTTTATAGGGAGGTTTAGAAAATGGCAAGAGTATTTATGAAAGGCTGCGAAGCGATTGCAGAAGCAGCTGTTAGAGCAGGTTGTAGGTTCTTCGCCGGCTACCCGATTACACCACAGAATGAAATTCCGGAATATTTCTCAAGAAGAATGCCGGAAGTAGAGGGCGTTTTCGTACAGGGAGAAAGTGAAGTCGCATCTGTAAATATGCTTTATGGTGCAGTTCAGACAGGAACCAGATCCATGAGTTCTTCTTCAAGTACAGGTATCAGCCTTTACAGTGAAGGCGTATCCTATTGTGCTGCTGCACGTTTACCGATCGTCTATGTAAACGTAGGCAGAGGCGGTCCTGGTATCGGCGCAATCCAGCCGGCACAGCAGGATTACCTGCAGGCGACAAAGGCCTCCGGAAATGGCGGTTTTGAGATGATCGTTTTGTCACCATCTACGGTCCAGGAAGCTGTCGATATGACTTACGAAGCATTTGATCTTGCTGAAAGAGATAACAACCCGGTATTAGTTTTGACTGATGGCGTCATGGGCACCATGATGGAGCCAGTTGAACTTCCTCCTATGAAGACTGCAGAAGAAGTTGCTGCAATGAAGGAAGCACGCCGCAGTGTATCTGCAGTAGGACATAAGCCGGAAGAACAAGTCAGAATTCTTCCAGGCGGTGTTGGCGGCAGCTTTGAGCCCGTCAATATGGCAGCAGCTGAATTATACAAGTCCTGGGTAGACAAAGATGTCAGAGTGGAAGAAATCATGATGGACGATGCAGAAATCGTTCTAACTGCATATGGAATCTCCGGCCGTATTGCAAAGGTTGCAGTAAAAGAGCTGAGAGCAGAAGGCATCAAAGCTGGAATGATCAGGCCGATCGCAATTCATCCGTTCCCTTACAAATCCTTTGAGAACCTTGATTTTGACAGAGTAAAAGGCATCCTGGATGTAGAAATGTCCATCCCGGCACAGATGGTATGGGATATCGACCATGCCGTTCATGGAAGATGCCCAATCAAAGAATGTCTGCGTTCAGGCGGAGAACTTATGACAAAGGAAAGAGTCATGAGAGCAGCTCGTGAACTGGCAAAGGAGGTATTATAATGGAAAAGGTATATAAGAGAACCATTGGTATCAAGCCAGATGCAGTATCTGGTTTCTGCCCTGGCTGCATGCACGGAACCATACATAAATTGATCGGTGAGGTTTCTGAAGAACTGGGCATGTTGGACAAATTAGTTCGCTGTGAAGGCGTAGGCTGCTGTGGACTGGGACAGTTGTATGTAAGCCACGACTTGAACATCTCTGCACACGGAAGAGCTTGTGCAGTAGCGACAGGTCTGAAGAGAACCAGTCCGGAATCACTGGTTTATACATATCAGGGAGATGGCGACTTAGCCTCCATCGGATTAGGTGAAACCGTTTCTGCGGCAAACAGAGGTGAAAATTTCACTGTTATCTTTGTCAATAACGGCATTTACGGCATGACAGGCGGACAGATGGCACCGACCACTTTGATCGGCATGAAAGCGACTACCGCACCTAAGGGCAGAGATCCGAAAGAACATGGCTATCCTATTCATATGTGCGAAGTGCTGAATCAGCTGACAGCGCCATATTATCTTGAAAGAACTTCCTGCAATACGCCGGGCAACGTTCGCAAGACCAAAGCGGCTATCAAAAAGGCGTTCCAGTATCAGATGGAAGGGAAAGGTTTCTCCATGGTAGAAATCGTTACTTCCTGTCCGACCAACTGGGGACTGAACGAAGCAAAGGCGCTTGACTTCTTAGAAACGGATATGCTAAAGGAATTCCCTCTGGGAGTATTCAGAGATAAGGCAAAGGAGGAATAATCATGGAAAGAAATTTACTTGTTGCCGGATTCGGCGGACAGGGTGTCATGATGCTGGGAACTCTTTTGGCAACAGCAACCTGCGAATCAACAGATAAACACGTTACCTATTTCCCATCCTACGGCGCTGAGATGCGTGGAGGAACAGCAAACTGCTATGTCGTCATTTCTGACGACGAAATCGGTGCGCCAGTTATGGAAGCGATGGAAGACATGATCGTCATGAACGATCCTTCCCTGCACAAATTCCTTCCAAAACTGAAAGCGGGCGGAACATTGTTCATCAACAGTTCCATCGTAAAATCCAAGATTGAAAGAGACGATATCACCGTTGTAGAAGTTCCTGTAACAGAGATGGCTCTGGAGATGGGTAATCCAAAGGTACTGAACATCATCATGCTCGGTGCATACATCGGATATACTGAAGTCGTTTCTGAAGACGTCATCTTAGAGGGCATCAGAAACAAAATCGGTAAGAAAAAACCGCAGTTGCTTCCACTGAACGAAGAGGCTTATGCAAAAGGTCTCGCAATCGGAAAAGCTGCCAGAAAATAGTATATACTGCTAACACGGGCCGGCGCGGATGCGCCGGTCTTTTGTCGTTATAAATGTATGATAAGGCAATATTTGAATACACCGTGAAAGTGGCTGACAGAGCAGACTGGAAAGTTATGACAAGATAACAAATGTTCTTGAATCGCTAGTAAAAACATCGTATAATGAAACCAGAATTGAAGATTGGGTAAACCTGTCGAAAGGCAGTGACACAAAGCTATAGGGCCTTCCCCTTTACGGATGGCAGCCAGTTGCACAGATTATTTGAGTTCGTTCATAGAAGAATGAAGTCTGTTTTATTGCGCAAAAAGAGCATGTGCTGCGGCCATGCTCTTTTGTTTTTTAAGAAAGGAAACGTTATGAAGAAATTATTACTAGCATTTCTCTGCATTGCAGTGGTCATGAGCTGCATGCCGACAATGGTGTTTGCAGGTTCGTTGGAACCTCCAAAGCCAAATGTTTTAAAAGTAAGCATGGGAATGACCCCTGATAAATTAACTCCGTTAGCTGCAGAAGGAGACGCACCCCTAGATGGAAGGCAGACATATAGACTTTCTGCGGACCCTAAAATTTCGCTGGGAGAGGATAACGAGTATCTATATCTGCAGGTAGAAAGAATAGAGGCATATAAAGATGCGACAGAAAAAGAGATGACGATTTCCTATCAGATTGGTAATCATGTTTTTGCAATAGAACCCACAGAGATAGATGGGCATATTGCTAAAATTCCGTTAAGCCAGTTGTGTATACAGGCTCACGATGAATATGACTATATAAATATAGAAGTGAAATCTGGAGAGATAAACTATTCTTATAGAGGACATCTTACTGATATTTTTTCTGGCACCTCTAATCCACATAATATATTTGACCTGGGAAAATACATAGGCTATTATACATCGGACGACAACCACGCAATTAGTGTCTTCAGAGGTGCTGACGGAAAGGTAAAAGGCAGAGTTGTTGATGAAGTTGATGACAGTAGTGACCCATTAATAAAGAATCTATCCGTAGATTTATTGCAAGATGTAAATGCAGCAATTAAGTCAGAGACTTTATCTATCTCTGGATTTAGCGATACTGCAAAATTAGAAGTAAAAGACAGCAGATTACATTTGATAAAAAAGTATAGCTATAGAAGGGCTGGGGAGAAGCAAAAGGAGGAAATTGCTGCGGATACAGTCTTTACTAAATCGACTGCATCTGTCGTAAATAATGTTAACACAAACAAGTTTTACCCATCCCTCGAGCAGGCTATGACGGAGGCACGTAGCGGAGATAATATTCGAATATTGGAAAATATGACGATTACTCGGCGTATAAACGTTGAAACTGACGTTACTCTGAACTTAAACGGCAAAACCATTACAGCGGGAGGGGACTTAGTACAGCCGTTTTATATGAGCGGACAGGGAAGACTGACTGTGAAAAATTCTAGCAGTTCCGGCAGCATCATGGTCAACGTAAAACCAATCAATGCGCAGAAAGCGCTGAACTATGCGGTGGATTATACGACGTTCAACTTTGAACCGGGTAACTATGAAAAGCTGGAAATCAGGAATAGGACTATCGATAAGGTCATTGATGACAATGAAAAGGGTAGATATAGGAGGTCACTGAAGCATATTTCCTTTGTAGGACAACCAGATGCCAAAGTGAAAAATATTACAGTAGAGCCGGGACATAATGCTACAGATAAGAAGATGGTCAATTATGTAACAGGCGAGGATATCGTGGTAGATGAAGCCAACGGCTATATAGGCCGAATTGATTTATCAGATATTATTTTTGATGGCCTATATTTTGTCAACAGTGAGAATAAACCGGGTATAGACTTAGCTTATTGGGGGAATGACCCAGGTGGTGCAAGCTATGGGACTGTGGACAATCTGGAAATTAAAAATTGTCATTTCGATTTGTCTAATTCGGGGAGCAATGCGGCAGCCATTAAAATTGTCGATCAGGGTTATCATACCTTTGGCAGGATCAGAATTCAAGATAACATCGTTGATCGAGCGTTTCAGGCGATTTATCTAGCGGGATGTGGGGATCATACAGACGTTTCCGTTACCGGAAATGTATTCAAAAATACAGTTCATAATGCTGTTGCAATGCAAAGTACAGTCGACTTAGTTCAAAACACACAACAAGTAATTCATGATAGCAGGATAAGAGGCAAAATTACTGTAGAATCCAACATAATAGAAAATGCGTCAGATAGAGCCTTTCGACTGGGGCAGGTTCTGGCTTCTGCGGACATCAAAATCAACAACAACATCATTTTGAACTCGGGCGATGCAGATGGAGAACTGATTAAGGATGTATCGATTGAAACCGGTGCCAAGATCGACCTGGAGCACAATTATTGGCAACTGAAAGAAACTGTAACCTTGGATAAGGCGATTGCAGGGAGTTTGCAGACACCAACTTCCACAGGTGTCGTTTCTGGCACCTTCCCACAAGATGTCAGCCAGTACGTTGCCGAAGGCTATGAGTGTGTCAGGGATGGAACTGGCAAATATGTGGTCAAGGAGATTTACAGACCGGTAATCGTACCGCCTGCTAAGCCCGACGTGACGACGGACGACACCGGAGAAACGACAACCACTAAGACAGAGGCACAGACTACGACTAGCGGCAACGAGACGACTGCAGTAATTACTGATCAGACAGCAAAGAAGCTAGTTGAGCAGGCAATCGAGAAGAAAGCTGACGAGGTGGCTATTGAAGTTCCAAACGGCAGCGGATCGGTAATAAAGGCGGAGCTTCCAGCGGAGACGATTAAAGAAATCGCAGAGAAGACAGATGCATCGCTGACAATCAAAACTGCCAGTGCAGAAGTTTCCTTTGATAACGAAGCGCTAGCTGCCATTTCTAAGGACGCGGAAGGGGACAAAGTCACTGTTATCGCCGAGGTTGTGGAAGAGCCGACTGAGACGCAGAAGAAAATCATTGGAGAAGACAGCGTTTTGCTGGATTTGAAAGTGGTGCATGCAAATGGATTGATTACGGACTTTGGCGAAGGAAAGGCCACTATTGCGATTCCGATTCCACAGCAGCTCCTGGGTAAAGAAATAAAAGCGGTGTATTTAGCGGACGACGGTACCTATGTGACATTGTCAGGTAAGGAAGTAGCAAAGGAGGGGAAGTCATATTATGTGTTTGAGACCGGACATTTTTCCAGCTATGCCCTTGTGGATACAGAGACAGTGGATCAGTATTCTGCCAGAATCAAGAAAGGTGTAAAAGACACCACAATCAAAGCATCTTCGACCGCGAAAAAAGGCGCCATCACTATCAAGTGGAAGAAATCCGACGGTTTTAAAGTTGACCATTACCAGGTTTTCCGCTCCACGAAGAAGAACAGCGGGTATGGAATAAAGGCTTTCTATACCACAAAAACGGGTACGCAAAAATCCTATAAAAATACGAAACAGTTAAAGAAGGGCAAGCGCTATTATTACAAGATAAGGGGCGTCAGGACACTGGACGGACAGAAGATCTATACCAAGTGGTCCAACAAAGCGATCAGAGTCGCAAAATAAATAATTCACTTGACACGAGCCTCCTACAATTGTAGTATACAATTAGATACTACAATTGTAGGAGGTATTTTTATGCGTAGATTATCCGAAGCGGAACTGGCTGTTTTGACGGTACTCTGGGAGGGAGATGGCTTTAACCTGGGTCAGGTGGTAGACCAGTTGAAGCCAATTACTGGATGGAGCCGCAATACGGTGCATACGTATTTGACTAGAATGGAAGGAAAAGGCTTGGTTGTCATAGACCGGAGCGGTGATCCACATCATTACAGGGCTGGTGTCAGCCGGGAGGCGTGTGCCAGAAATGAGCGCCGCAATTTGCTTGAGAAGGTATATGGGGGTGCTGCGGGCGATCTTGTGGCCGCCTTTTTGAAGGAATCGAAGATAACAGAAGAGGAGCGGGATGCGCTGAAGAAGCTGCTTGATGAGATGGAGGTCTGAGATGACAAATATATGGGAGTTTTTGCTGCAGACAGCGGAAGTATCTATAACAGCTGCAATTATTTTGATTGTGAAGAGGCTTTTTGCCGACAAGCTATCGCCTAGGTGGCAATATGCGGTCTGGATTTTGTTAGCGTGCAAAATTCTTCTGCCAGCCCGGTTGATGGGGCGGTATTTGAGCGTGACGCTGGCGGCAGGGATAGAAGCAATCAAAATGACGGCAGAATCGACTCTCTCCTCGGCTTACAGCCAGCAGTGGATCCCTATCGGTCAAAATACATCTGTTCTGCCTTTTGTTAATAAGGCACCGGAGTCTGTCACGGACTGGCTCTTTGCCCTATATGTGATGGGGGTGTTGATTTCATTATTGTACTATGGTCTGTCCTATGTGCGGCTGCGCAGGATTCTGCGGCGCAGCAAGAGGGCAGAGGCGGTACTTCTGAAAAAGGTGGAAGAGACTTGCGCGCGATATGCCCTCAGTGGCTGTGAAGTCGTCACAGCAGAAGGAATTCCTTCTGCATTTGTCTGTGGCTTTTTCAGACCGCTTTTGGTAGTTCCAGAGGGGGCAGATATTGATGAAAAGATTTTGCTCCATGAGCTTCTGCACAGGACTTATGCGGATGCTTTGCAGAATGCATTTTGGTGTATCCTGCGGGCACTGCACTGGTGCAATCCGTTTCTGCAATATGTCTTTCATCGCATCGGCAACGACATGGAGAGTTTGTGCGATCAGAGGGTTTTGGAGGAACTGGAAGGGGAAGAGCGCCGAGCGTATGGCAAAATTCTGCTTTCTATGACGGACGAGAAATATGCCAGGGCTCCGGGTACGACCTCTATTTCCAATGGCGGAAAAAACATCAAAAGGCGCATTGAAGCCATTGCCCGCTTCAAGAAATATCCCCGTGGGATGGCGCTGGTTTCGGTCTGTGCTTTGATCGTGCTGGCTGCACCGATCTTTGCCGGAAGTGAAGCGAGCGGCTACGAGACAGATTATCCTGACCTGACCGATTATCGTTCAAAGGTGATGATGGCAGAGGCGAGGATGAACGGATGTACGACGCTGGCAGGTGCGATTGATACCTGGGTCAAGGGAAAGGTGTTCAATCTGCCAGTATACCTGGCTGCGGTAACCCCTTATGAAAACCAGGGAAAGCTGCAAAGACAGGTGGAGAAAGGGAGGAATTTTTCTTTTGACGTTTCTCAGGGGTTGCATGGTGCACCCTTTTCTAACTATGCGGTTTACAATCTTCGAAAAGAAAATGAGCGCTGTTATACGGCTTTAGCTGTGCTCGTGGGAGAACCAGGGTACGAAGGGCAGACGGACGATGAGGGAGAAATGCTGCCTGTGCTGACAATCCCTTTGACTTTAGAGAAGGAACACGGCTGGACGGTGACAGAGAGCGGAAAAATCGGAAAATACAAATCTCCCTCAGGAATCGGCATTTATTGGGGGTTTGAAGAACTTCCGGGAGCCATGACGTCAGAGGGCAAAGGAAAGACAGGCATCATCCGTATCAAAGAGCAGACCATCCGCATAGTCGATAATCAGATACAAAATCAGGGGGATGTCTTTGCAGATATGATGGGGGATGGATTTTCTTTTGATCCGCGTGCCAAGCGGTCTGCCGAGTTTTCTGAGGAGAAGATGTTCATCTGGGGCGAGTATCGGGACTGCAGAAGTGAAACTGAGCGCCAAGGTGTTAAAGTAATTGGAATGATGGCAGCGGTTCTTGAGCACATGTCCGACAAGATTTCAGAGGATCCCATCAAGAAAGAGTACCTCAGACAAGAGGTCAGCGGGAGCAGTAATGATGGCACCGCATATGATTTCCGATTTGTAACGCAGCCTTGGGACGGAACTTTTGACGGGTTGAACTTCATCTTATGGGATTCACCGGATAGTGAGCTTGCCAACTTTGAAGGCTTTGAAGCTAGAATTTACCAAGACGGGGAGCTATTGGATACTTTGAGGATCAAGAGAGGAGCGAAGCTATGAATTACCAGGATGCCATTGAGAAAATCAGCTGGGGATATATTTTCATCTACATCAGCTTGAACCTTGGAACGGTAAACATCTTTCCCGCCTGGGCAGGTTTTCTGCTGATCTATCTGTCATTGGACGCAGTGGCAGAGATGCAACCATCGGCAAAACTGCTGAAACCCTTTGCCCTGCTTTTGATGGCGGAAGATCTGGCAGAATGGGTGCTGAACATATTTTCTATGACACCAGATTTGTATTGGATTGACGTGTTCGCCAACGTGATCATCCTCTATTTTCACTTCCAGCTTCTGACGAACCTTGCGAATATCGCAGAAGGTCAGGGATCTCAGTACACAGGGAGACTGAAAAAGCTGCGCAGTGTACAGACGGTATTTATGACGGTGATAGCGTTGATTCCCGTCAGCAAGAGAGCTGCGATTACTTTGGCAGAAAGTGGTGTCGTCGCCTTTGGCATTGGACTGTTCAGCGTAATCGTAATGCTTGTCATTTGCGTGACGCTGTTTCAGTATAAACGGGAACTGAGAGGGATAGAGGAAAAATCTTCGTTGGTGGAGGAATGAAGCACTCTGCAGACTGTGCTTTTAACCCCTATTGCTGCAAAAAAATGCGAAAGCACCTAAAAAATCTGTCTTCTGCAAAAGGAGTCTCTTTGCGGCGATGGCTGTAACCGTTGAAACTTCGTGGCATCCTTCGCTCAGACCACCATTACAGCCTCTCAACGGCCAGGATATTTAGGTGCTTTTGGCCTTTTTTTATAAAATGACGGGTAAAACCGTATCGCGGGCAGCTTACCTGATCCCTCTGATTACCTGGCTTCCCGCCCGGGATTTTGCGTGACACTGTTTCGCATCAAGATATGAGCAGCGGTTGAATAGAAGTGCGTAATGGGGTGGAAACTGATATTGACAAAATACCTGGGGGGGGGGTATACTGTAGGAGAAAGAATTGAATATTTGGTAAACCTGTCGAAAGGCAGCGACACAAAGCTATAGGGCCTTCCCTTTACGGATGGCAGCCAGTTGCACAAATTAGGTGGTTCTAGTTATGATAATTAGAACTATATTTGTATGCTGAAGAAGAGTTTTGTGAAAAAGGCTCTTCTTTTTGTTATAGGGAATATAGATAGAATATCTTGTTCTCAGAAGGCGAAGGGGGAGCAGAATCTTTGATTCAAACAGCTTTGTTTTTGAGGAAAACTGCGATAGGAAGTTTAAGGTTTTATGAAGTTGGGAGATGGTTAAAATTAAGAAGTGCGTTTATAAGTTATTAACAGTGGTGCTGGCGCTTTTATTAGTGCTGAACGCGTCGGCAACAGGGGTGCTGGCCGACAATGGAAGTACGAGTGCGGTGCCGCCGGAACCAGAGAATTATTCGTTTGTCAAAAGCACAGGGACTATCACCGGGCTGAAGGCTGATTATCTGAATGGGTTGACAGATGCGCAGAAGCAAAACATCAGACTGGTGATACCAGAGGAGATTGATGGTGTCAAAGTTACTGCGATAGGAGATAGTGCGTTTTCTAAGTGGTATAATTCAAAGTATGATGGGTATGATTTTGTAGCATTGGATTTATCTGATGCGATGTCACTACAGAGTATAGGGAAAGATGCGTTTTATAATTGCAAGAAATTAGCTGGCAGTTTACAAATACCAGATAAGGTAGTAAAAATAGGTGAAAACGCATTTAGAGAATGCACTGCATTTAACGGGAATCTGCAGTTGTCGAAAAATTTAAAAGAAATATCAAAATATGCTTTTTGGAATTGCACATTAAAGGGAGAACTGCTACTGCCACCCGGCATTGAAAAAATAGGGGATCATGGATTTGGCCATTCCAAGACATATTCAGGTTATACGGGAACCCTTACAATACCTATGGCAGTAGAGGAGATCGGATCAAGTACATTTGCTGAATTAAAAGGAATAACAAAACTTATTTTTTTCAGTGACAAAGTAAGTAAAATTGGAGGCTCAGCATTTGTTAATACGGGAATTACAGGTGCGGTATATTTGCCTGATAGCGTACAGTCTATTGGATCAAAAGCATTTCAAGGAACCAATATTGAAACCATATATTTGCCTAAAATTACTAGAACTGATACTAATAGCTTTATTGCAAGCCAAGCTTTTGGAAGTTGTCCAAAACTCAATGCGATAGTATGTGCCGACGGTGAGGATTATCAAATTGTTTCAAAAATCATTACATCAACTAATTACAATACTGCGCAGGTTTGTTATCCTATTACAGTAACTTTTGATGACGGTAATAGTGGAGTGTATAAAAGTAAGGAGTGTCTTTACAATCGTCAATACAATTTTGAGAAGGACAGCACTGGAGTATGGACGCCGAACAACAACTATAAATTCCCATCTGTAATTAGTAATGAAAGTAAGGTATGGGCCACTGAAAGGACTTCAATAAAGCCGGTTAAAGAAACCGAAAATGTAAAAGGGGATACTCTTTATGCCATTAATAAATTGGAAAATCCAGTTATCACATACAGTGAAGGCATAGATAAGGTATATGATGGAAAAGAGGAGATGTTAACAGTAACAGCAACTCATCCTTTGGCAAAACCTATAGGTGAAGCGAAAGATGGCGATGTAGTTTTTTATTACACATGGAACTGGGAAACAATCACAGCATCTAATCCTGTTTTGAAAGGGTATGATAAAAATATTTATGAGGTGCAAGATGTCAGAGAACCTGGGGTTACTATTGCTTGTAGTGTCAAAGTCCAAGCGTGTAAAGTGAATGGCACAAAAGCAACAGTTTTTTATACAGAAGCACACGACTTCCCAGTATTTCTTCGCCAAGCAGAATCAACGGTTAACCCAAATGTAACATCAGGTGTTTACAAAATCTCTGATGGACAGACCGCGCTGCCTGAGATTCGACTTTCCGCTGGCGACACTCCTGGAACGATTGCGTGGGATGCAGGGCAGCAGTTGAAAGAAGGGTTCGGCATTTATACGTGGACATTTACTCCAGAGCCTAATGGAGTGGATAATACAACTAGCAACTTCAAGAGTGCAAAAGGGCAGGTTGAGCTGTATGTCACTACAAAAGATGTAGACAAAGAATCTTTAGAAGACAAGATTGATAACATTCCGCTAATTTCAGAAGAAGAGCCTGTAACTAAAGCTGAGAAGGACAAAATTTTAGACGCTTATTTTGCCTATGAGTCATCAGATGAAAGCGTAAAAGAACAAATTTCAGAAGAAAAACAGGAGAAAATATACGAGGCGATCAATGCATTGCCTCAAATAGAGACCTCAGCGGAAGGATTACAACTGGGAAATGAACAAGACCTTCTAAAAAATATGACACCAAAAGATGCGGATGCAATTAAAACGCAAGAAAATGCGAAATGTATGATCAAAGTTATTTCAGAAAAAGCGACACCCGCTGATGAGATAAATGAAGCAATAAAGCAAATTGCCGGAAATAGCGCAAAAGTTGAAGATCACTTTGATGTAGCTGTAATCAAAACCGTTGGGATAGGAGATAAAAAGGAGACGGAAGTTCTAAAAACTGTGAAGAAGCCGCTGAAACTGGTCTTTCATGTCCCGAAAGCACTGCAATCTGCCAATCGCAAATTCTTTATTATACGAGCTCACGAAGATGCGGAGGGCAAGGTTACCGCAGAGAAGTTACTTGACGAAGACAACGACCCTTCCACTATCACGGTAGCCAGCGACAAATTCTCCACATATGCAATCGCTTATGCAGAGGAGGAGTCTTCAGGCGGCAGCAGCCCTGGAGGCAGTTCTTACGTCTACAATATATCCGCTTTTGCCGGCGACCACGGCGTAATCACGCCATCTGGTACTGCTTATGCATACTATGGCAGCACCAAAACTTTTAGCTTCACACCAGACGAAGGTTACAAAGTTGCTGATGTCGTTGTGGACGGTGGCAGCATTGGTGCGGTTTTTTCTTACACCTTTGAAAATATAACAAAGGCGCACACCATAGCGGTCACTTTCGAGCCGATTGCAGACGATCAAGATAGAATTATCAATGGCGTCAAGGCAACGACCATCAAAGCGTCTTCCTCCGCAAAGAAAGGCTCTATTACGGTCAAATGGAAAAAATCCACAGGCTTCAAGGTGGACTATTTCCAAGTGTTCCGTTCGACAAAGAAGAACAGAGGGTATGGTAACAAGACTTTCTACACCACCAAGACAGGAACGCAGAAGAGCTATAAGAATACCAAAAAACTTAGAAAAGGCACTCGCTACTATTATAAAGTCAGAGGTGTCAGAACTATCGACGGTGTTAAAGTCTACACAAAGTGGTCCAACAAAGCGATCAGAATCGCAAAATAAGTGGAGAAAAACCAGTCATAACTCACAAAGAGCCATGGCTGGGTTTTTGATACAGATATTCGCAGCGGCCAATACGCTTTTACAAAAATATATCAAAAACGTACAAAAAAAGTCCAAAAAGTGACATAAACTTAAATCCCCCTTGTATTTCCCATATCCTGGTGGTACCTTTATTAAAAATGGAAGGGATGGAAAAAATGAAGCTTTTTGAAAATAATTATCGCAGCAGGCTCAAACTGACCAATGACCAGGTTTTCTACTGGGGCTATGGCATGGATACGGAAGAGTCGAAACGGGCGCTCATCGCACTGCTCAATGTGGTTCTGGACAGAAAGGACGACCCCATTGTCGAGGTCAGGCTCCTGAACCCGGTCCATAAGGGCTTTGTCATCGGCGACAAACCCACCGTCATGGACGTCAAGTGCGAGACGTCATCGGGCGAACTGATCGACGTGGAGATGCAACGTTCGCTTCGCTCACTCCTCCAGTCGCTATCGCTCCTCCCGCTGTCCGTTTCGCCTAGCCAGGCATAGCCTGGGGCGAAAAGGCAAAACGGCCGGCTTCCGTTCTATCCGGAGCGGTCGCTGTTTTATAACATAGGAAATATCGTCCAAAGGACATATTTCCGTATGTTTCAAAGAACGTACCTTGCGAAGAGTCGCCCCTTGTGGGCTACATGTGGAAATAGGAATCTTTGATTCCGTCATTTCCACGTTCTTTATGGCGGAAAAATGGTGAATTCGGCATTGGAAGAAGGGGAAGACTATGATAAAATGAAGAAAAGTATAGTCATCTCCTTCGTGGACAAGGTGCTCTTTCCGGACATACCGGGCATCCATACGAGGTTCCTGGTCAAAGAGGAACAAACAGGTCATCCGCTGACCGACAGGCTTATCCTGCATTTCATAGAGCTGGGCAAGGTGTCGGCAGACAGGGCGGTGGAGGACCTGGACCCCCTGGAGAGGTTCGCGGCCTACATGAAATACTGCAGCGACCCGCAGAAGGAGGACTATGTGAATCAGCTGCTAGACAGCGGGGAGGAGGCGGTTCAGATGTCAGAACATGTATATAAGAAGGTGACGGAAAGCGATCTTGCAAGGGAGATGCTGGAGCGGGAGGAAAAGGCTGCACATGATATAGCGACCATGAAGGTCCATGCCCGCAGAGAAGGCCTTGCTGAAGGACGAGCGGAGGATATTGTCGCAGGCGTTCAACAAGTGAAACGAGCGCTCAGGCTTTCAGCCGAGGGAAAAACGCCAGAAGAAATAGCTGCGGAACTGGATCTAACCATTGAAATCGTCAGGGAGATGCTGGATTTGGAGGCTGTCATAGAGTGAACATTAATATACCGGATTACGTAAACAGTGCTTTGCTGGCTTTGGAGAATGCAGGCCACCAGAGTTTTGTCGTCGGCGGCTGCGTCAGAGACGCTTTGATGGGAAAAAAACCGGCGGATTGGGACGTCTGCACTTCAGCCAGACCGGAGCAGATCAAAGAGACTTTCAGCAGCTATAAGACCATCGACATCGGAATGAAACATGGCACGGTGGCAATTTTGACCAGCGGCGGTTCAGTAGAAATCACTACTTACCGCATCGACGGAGCGTATTTGGACAATCGTCATCCTGAGAAAGTGATGTTTACCGACGACCTGACAGAAGATCTGGCGCGCAGAGATTTCACCATGAACGCCATCGCTTATCACCCGAAAGACGGCTTGCGGGATCCTTTTGATGGGCAGAAAGCCATTGCAAACAGGCTGATCCGATGCGTAGGGGAACCTGCGAAGCGGTTTGAAGAAGACGCTTTGCGCATTCTGCGGGGGCTTCGATTCGCATCTGTTCTCGGCTTTCAGCTTGAAAAGGAGAGTGCAGAGGCTATGAGGCAGTGCGCAGAACTGACCAAAAAAGTGTCTGCGGAACGGATCAATGTGGAACTATCGAAGCTGATTATGGGAAGTTCTGCCGATAAGGTCTTACAGGAATTTGGGGACATCATTGAAATCGCAGCGCCGGGACTTAGGGCGGTGCCAGTGAGCCATGCATCAGAGAAATTACCAGTACGCCTAGCGATGTTGTTTCCAGAAAAGACAGAGGCTGCGCTGCGCCAGCTGAAGTATGATAATCATAACGTCAAAACAGCGGTGGCGTTGGCAGGTTTATTGCGAGAGGCACCGCCAGAGGGGGGCTTGGCAGCCAAAAAACTTTTATATCGCCATGGCGAAGAGATTGCCAGGATGTATTTTGAAACCTTGGGCAGGTTTCCAGAACTTGATGAAATTTTGCAGTCAGGGCAGTGTTACAGTGTCGGGCAGCTGGCGGTAAATGGCAGGGACTTGATTGCTGCGGGGATAGAACCGGGCAAGACAATCGGTGAGAGCTTAGAGTATCTTCTGCAGACCGTGATGGAAGGCAAAGTGGAGAACGACAAAGAGCAGCTTTTGCAGTTGGCTTTGAAAAAGAAGTAAGCAGATAGCTGCTCATAGAAAAAATACAGTTCAAACTTCCATGACATAGATTTCATTATTTCCATCAAAAGTGAATCCGCAGGACAATAATATGTTGCAAGAAGCTTTGTTTTCTTGCTCCGGCTGTGCGATAATACGTTTCGCACCATTTTGTAATTCGATTTTTTCAATCAGTAATTGGATCATTTTTTTACCAAATCCTTTGCCAAGATATGCAGCATCCCCAATCAGATAATCAATACTGTAAGTGCCATTTATATCCGTGCTGCCATGCCAATCTTCTCCACTGTGGCGATACTCATAATACTGACAGAAGCCGATAGGTCTGTTTTCTGTTTCCAGTATGAAGTGACGTAAAAAAGAAAATTCATCATTCCTTTTTCTGACCTCGTCAATCCAATCCAACGGGTCGTGATACCATTTGGCTACATGGGGCGAATACAGCCAGTTTTCAAATAGAGCAACATCTTCATTCTGAAGTTGACGAAGTAACAGTTTTTCCAAGGGACGTCTCCTTTCTAAATATGAATAATATTTCATGTTCTTATTATAGCCGCCGCAGCCCTTGATGTCAATATGAATAATATTTCATATTTCTTGACCGGATAAATACTATGAGGTATACTTGTTCTTGTGAAAGGGGGGCTTGAATTGAATGATACAGCCGTTCGTGAGCCAATACAGAAACGCTCTATCGAAAAGAAAACCAGAATTATAACAGCAGGGTTAGATTTATTTTCTAAAAAGGGTTATTACAATACAAACACTGTTCAAATTGCAAAGACCGCAGGTGTTTCCACGGGAACAGTCTACAGCTATTTCAAGGATAAGAAAGATATTTATATCGCTTCTTTTGAATATTTCCTTGATAGTTATCTCAGACCATTGTTAAATGAATTAGAGCGCCTGCCGAAACCCGTTGATATGCAAGTGTTTGTTGATAAATGTATTGATTTGTTTATCGATCTTTATGTCAATTCTAAGCAAACCGTAAACGAACTGGGACGTATGCAGCAATCAGAGCCGGAAATCATGCAGCGCTTTGCGGCTTACGAGGACATGATTTTGTCGGCGCTTGTAAAAGCTGTCAATCATCCCAGTGTTACTAAGAAAAATTTGTCAGAAAAGATATATCTCTTATATACCTTGGCAGATGTTTTAGGGCAGGAACACGCTTTTCATTACCACAGAAACATTGATTTAGAGGTGCTGCGCAGGCAGATAACAACCATGTTGACGTATCTATTGCAGAAAGACAAGGAGAATTAGCATAGACAGATGATATATAACGTGTATTGCGAAGCGTCCTGATTTCATGCCCTTTTCTATATTGCATTGATAATCTTGGCTTTGTTTGCAAATAATGAGTGCAGTAGAAAGAAGGGGAAAATTACTATGCAAAGAAAATCAAGACTATATTTCATCACGACCGGGATATTATTCTTGACTTTTGTCGTTTTTACGATATTAGTGAAGACCGTCGACGTAAAACCGATTGGCCCGCGAGGTTCCGAAGTTGGATTTGCGGCAATCAACCGATTTTTCTTTCAACATCTGGGAACGAGCCGCTTCTGGTATGCTGTCACCAGTTGGCTGGGATTTGTGGCTGTGGCAGTCATCTTTGCCTTTGCCATTCTGGGACTGGTGCAGTTCATCAGAAGACGAAGCCTCCAAAAGGTGGACGAGAGAATTTTGCTGCTGGGCGGGTTTTATTTCGTCGTTCTGATTGTGTATGCGATTTTTGAATTTCTCGTCATCAATTACAGGCCGGTAATTTTGACGAAGGAACTGGAGGTGTCTTATCCGTCGTCCCACACCATGCTTATCATCTGCGTCATGGTTACGGCGATGATGCAGCTGCATCATTACCTGAGGGAGAAGAGGGGATGGCTTATGGTAAGTGACATCGTTTCGGTACTGATTATAGCGGTCACCGTTATCGGAAGGCTTCTATCAGGGGTCCATTGGTTTAGTGACATCATAGCGGGGATAATATTATCGTCAGCGTTGATTTTCCTCTATTACTCAGCGCTTAAATATATAGAAGAAAAACAAGATTATACGCCGGTTTAAATATTTAAAAACCCACATCCTTTATAAGGGACATGGGCTTTTGATCTTAATCTCCTCTGAAGCAGAATCACTGCAGCATTGTTTCGACGCAGGATATGTACGCTTTTAATTTGAAGTTGGAATAAATGGCCTTACAGCACCAGCAACCACGTTGATTGGCATGGTTTGCAGAATGATTTTGCCTGGTCCCTTGACCACGGTGTTAAATACGCCTTCACCGCCGAAGAGCATGTTCTTCACACCTGGCACGGAGACAATTTCCATAGAACAGGTGGATTCCATCGCTGCCAGGTAGCCAGTGTCGACGACCATGGACTGGCCAGCTGCCAAGTTGTACTCTACGGCGTAACCGTCAATTTCGACAAAGACAGTGCCGTGTCCTGATAGTTTCTGCATGATGAATCCTTCACCGCCAAAGAAGCCTGCGCCGGCTTTCTTCTGGAAGAAGATGGACAGCTCAACGCTCGCTTCGCTGGCCAAGAATGCGCTTTTCTGTACAATCATTTCTTTTCCTGGTGCGATATCGAAGACTTTGATGGAACCGGGAAAGCAAGAAGCAAAAGCGATTTGGCCTGCACCACCCTGGGCGGTATATTTGTTCTGAAAGAGTGTATCTCCTGAGAACATTCTGCCCAGCGCTTTGCCGATGCCGCCATTGCTGGTGGTCTCCATCTTCATGTTTGGCGTCATCCAGCTCATAGCGCCACTCTCTGTAATTAATGCCTCACCTGAATCCAAGTCACAGATGACTGCAGGTAATGGTTCTCCGACAATTTTATAATTCATAAACCTATCCTTTCTTTTTCGGGCAATACCTAATGTTAATTAAATTTTATCAGATAGCGGCATGGACTGTAAAGCAGTTTCGCACTGTGCTTTTGAAAAACCTAGTAAATTTTGTTTTGTAATTGGGCAATTTATGGTATACTAACATATTATATGTACTAATACGAAGCATTTGGAGGAATTTTAAATGAGCGAACCTGTTTCAACTAATTTTATTCATGCAATCATTGATAAAGATTTAGAAAATAAAAAATACGGAGACAAAGTCTACACCAGATTCCCGCCGGAACCAAACGGTTATCTGCACATCGGACATGCCAAATCCATCTGCCTGAACTTTTCAACAGCTGCAAAATATGGCGGCAAGTGTAATCTGCGATACGACGACACCAATCCGGTCAAAGAAGATGTAGAATACGTAGATTCCATCGAAGAAGATGTAAAGTGGCTGGGCTGGCAGTGGGATAAGCGCCTGTGGGCTTCGGACTACTTTGACCAGATGTATGAGGCAGCGGTGGAATTGATTAAAAAAGGAAAGGCTTATGTCTGCAGTCTCAATCCTGAGGAGATGAAGGAGTACAGAGGAACTTTGACCTGTGCCGGAAAAGAAAGCCCCTGCAGGGCACAGAGCGTAGAAGAAAATCTGCGTCTGTTTGAGGAAATGAAGGCCGGAAAATACGCCGACGGCGAGAGAGTTCTCAGAGCAAAAATTGACATGTGCTCTCCGAACATCAATATGAGAGATCCTATCATTTACCGAATTGCCCATACAGAGCATCACAATACAGGAAACAAATGGTGCATCTATCCGATGTACGATTTTGCTCATCCCATCGAGGATGCTATCGAAGGAATCACCCATTCCATCTGCACCCTGGAATTTGAGGATCATAGGCCTCTGTATGACTGGGTTTTGAAAGAAGTCGGCTGGTGGGAGACACCGCCGCAGCAGATTGAATTTGCCCGCCTGAACATCACCAATACGGTGATGAGCAAACGCCATCTGAAGGCGCTTGTGGATGACGGTGCCGTCGAGGGCTGGGACGATCCGAGAATGCCGACCATCGCTGGTCTTCGCCGTCGTGGTTATACGCCGGAAGCAATCCGGGATTTCTGTGAGAGAATTGGCGTAGCCAAATCCAACAGCACTGTTGAGGTGTCGCTGCTTGAGCACTGCGTTCGGGAGGATCTCAAAGGCAAGGTTCCAAGCCGCAACGTCATTGAAAACCCGATCAAAGTGGTCATCACTAATTATCCAGAAAATCAGAGCGAAATGGTGGAGTTGGAAAACAACAAGGAAGTGCCGGAAATGGGTACGCGTCAAATTCCGTTCTCTCGTGAACTTTATGTGGACGGGGCTGACTTCATGGAAGTACCAGCAAAGAAATATTTTCGCCTGTTCCCTGGTAATGAAGTCAGATTCAAAGGTGCCTATTTCATCACTTGCAACGACGTAGTGAAAAATGAAGATGGTTCCATCAAAGAACTGCTCTGTACCTACGATCCTGAGACGAGAAGCGGCAGCGGATTTGAAGGCCGCAAGGTGAAGGGTACCATCCACTTCGTCGATGCCAAGACCGCCGTCAAGATCAAAATCAGAAACTATAATTACCTGATGATAGAGGATGAAAATGGAGAATACGTTCTCAATCCAGATTCGGTAGAAGAAACCTGGGGCTACGCAGAGCCTTCCATAGCTGAAGCCGCACCAGGAGAAAGATTCCAATTCTTCAGACATGGCTACTATGTTGCCGACAGCAAATTGACCACGGCAGACGAGAAGGTCTTTAATCGGATCGTCGACCTAAAGAGTTCCTGGAAACCAAATAAATAGATGTAAATGTGCAGAACCGCCAAGGCGGTTCTGTTTTTTTGAAATGATTGCAGGCGAAAAACGGCAAATCTGCCATAAAAGCTTGGTTTTTAATCATTTTAGGCACTTTTTTTAAAAATCGAGCCGATTTTTAGACTAAATTACCAAAAAAAGTAAATAAATGCAATGGAGCAGAAAACTATATAATAATTATATTTTGTAACAAACAAGGTTTTAGACCAAAATTCCATCCAACTATTGCTTTTTTTCTGCCTGGGGAGAGTGACAAAAACTGAAATCTGCCATAAAAGCCCTTAAAGTTACCGATTTCAGGCGCTTTTGCCGGATTTATTAATTTGTCGTAATATATGAGTGAAAAATTATTGTAAAAAAATAACATTTATGGTATTATTTAAACAAAGGAGACGCGAGATGGATGATTTTTTAGAAATGGTGGAAGAAGAACTGCATCATCAAAAAATATTATTGAAGAAAAGCAAACAGGTTTTGAAAAAAGGCACAGAGGGGACACTCAGATGCAGATCGCGAAAAGAGGGGACGGCAATCTATCGGATAAAGAGAGAAGGCGGGCCGCAACAGGAAGTCAATATCACAGATCAGAAAGATTTGATCGAGGCTCTCCTTGACAAAAAAGTCAGTAAGGTAACGCTGAACGCCGCTGAAAAGAACATAAGGGCACTGCAGAAATTAAAAGAACAATATCAGCCCAACACTTTTACAGATATCATAGGGCAGTTGTCCAAGAGTTATCTCGATGCCGTCGCTGCCTTGGGCAGCGCGCAAACTCTAGATGAAGAGGGCAGACCCATTCAATACCACTTTGATCCAGAAAAGCACATCCATGAGACTAACTGCGGACTGATGGTGCGATCAAAATCCGAGGTCATTATTACCAATGCTTTAACCAGCTATGGCATTCCCTTTTCCTACGAAAAAGATTTCCCTCGTTACGAAGACGATCCATGGCCTATGCAGCCAGATTACACCTTTGACTTGCCCAATGGGGAAGTCAAGCTATGGGAGCATCTGGGGATGCTGAAAAAGGAGAAATATTGCAAGCATAACGCAGACAAACTATATTGGTATCAAAAGCTGGGCTTTCACATCGGCAGAAATCTGATCATCACCCAGGATGATGCAAAGGGCAATTGCAGCAGCCCTTATATCGACAAGATGATTCGCGAGCATCTGCTGCCATATTACAGAAGGTGACCAGAGGTCTTTACAACTTATCCAAATATTCATCTGCGATTTTGTTGATCTTTTCTATTTTGTCAGCGATTTTTCTCGGGTCGCTTTGAAAGTCGTAGTTGGGACTGCTGTGAGCCAGGCAGCAGTTCCAGGCATTGCAGATTTCGCTAAGTGAAGCGAGAATTTTTTCCCTTACCGCTGGTGTCAGCGTGTCTTCGTGATCTGCATACTCATATTTCAGCCATTGAGAGTAGAGACCGACATCAAAAACATCGTACTTCGCGTACAATTTGTCAGCTTGCTTGAAATCTTTGATTGCCATCGCGTTGCTATAACATCCGTAGTAGAAATCATCTATCAATTCTTTTGTCTGTACAACGGTGGCAGTAGAAGAACCTATTTCCTCCAGGTCTTCATCAATAGAGGCAAGCTGGTTGTTCATACCGTCGAGGCTCTGGTATACAGAACGGTCGATATAATGCCGAAGCTGATAGATATGACGGACGCTGAATGCCAGGCAGGCAGTCAGTACGATGCAAATTAGGATGGTAACGATATTAATGTTTTCTTTCTTCATTGCACTCACCTCTCTATAATCCAGATGATCCATTGGTACTAACTTTATCTGCCAAATCCTGCAAAGCTTGGGGGTCTGTTATCAGGTATCCGCTGCTATTTTTCGTTAAAATGCCTTTCTTAGCAAAAGCCGCTATTACGTAGAGCAGATGGCGGTAGGAGACACCGAGAAATTCTGCTGTTTCCGTGTGTTTCTCTCGATAAACGCCGCCGGTGGCAGTCGTGAGAATGAAGGCGGCTAAACGATTTTCCAAAGGGTAGGTCTGACTTTTTGAATACGCAGCAGTATTGCGCAGTGCTTTTTTGCTCAGAAACAGGCAGAGCTGGCGGAGAAACTTCACATCGGTCATAATCTGCTCACGGCAGGCAGCGGTGTCAATTCTGTAGCATTGGCAGGGTGTGATTGCAGTTATGCCGTTGGCACATTGCTGTGCGCCTAAGAATTCCATTTCTCCGATAAAGCAGGGAGCGTCAAGGAAGCTGACCAGAGAAGTTCGTCCGTTTTCATGGGTCAAAAACAACTTGGCTCTGCCTTCCATCAAGTAATATAGAGGGGAAGAATCAGTGCCTTCTTCTAATATCGATTCGCCGCTTTCGAACTTTACAATGGAACAAAAAGGCTCAATATCAAAGCTGAATAATTCCGTCAAGGGAAATGGTTTCATAAAGTTAGGTCCTCCGTTAATGATGTGAGAAATCTCATATTCATTTTACTCTAATTTATGGTACAATGCAACAAAAGGAGGCTGACTATGGAACAGATAGAATACTGGGACAGTGTTTCAGAGGTAAAAGAATTTACGACGCCTTTTCAGACAGAGGCTTTTGGAAAGTACGTGAGAAAGAAAGACGTGATTGCGGATATCGGCTGTGGCTATGGCCGCACGCTGCACCAACTACAGCAGGAGGGGTTTCAAAATCTCCTCGGCTTTGATTTTGCAGCGGGCATGATTGAACGAGGAAAGCAACAGTTTCCCACTCTCGACCTACGGGTAAAGGAAGGAGATGCCATCGATCTGCCCGACCAAAGTGTAGACGCAGTCATACTCTTCGCCGTTTTGACCTGTATAAGAGACGATGAGGAACAGCGACGTCTGATTAAAGAGATTCAGCGTGTGTTAAAGCCAGGCGGCGTCTTGTATGTCAACGATTTTCTTCTGAATACAGACGAGCATAATGTGCCTCGTTACGAAAAGTACAAAGACAAGTACGGCGTGTATGGAGTATTTGAACTTCCAGAAGGGGCTGTCTGCAGACACCACGATGAGCGGTGGATCAAAGAATTACTGGCAGATTTTAGAGAAATGGAGTATCAACATTTGACTTTTACAACCATGAACGGAAATAAGTCCAATGGATTTTACTTTATCGGCAGAAAAAACAAGCAGAGAATCTTGTAACGCGTTCCAAACCAGCCATAGGCCGGGGAACGCCAGCATAAATTCTGCCAGGCAAATCGCCAGTGGCTCTTTGGGCAGAATGTCATACGACGC
>CABIXY010000002.1 GCA_902362805.1 Eubacteriaceae bacterium
CAAAGGCGTCTTCCTTCGAATCTTTAAAAAGCCCTACCAAAAAATCGTATTCTAGTGTAAAATTAATTTGAGCCATATCTATTACCTCCGGTTTTGTTTTTGTCGTTATTAACATTTTAACCGATTTAATAGATATGTGCTCTATTTTTTTAATTTACACCATTATACAGACTCTATCGGTTTCTGCACCCAAACAGTCCACAAATGAGGAATCTGAAAAGAATGTTTTAGACATTTTTTGAAACCGGGCAGATTGCGGACTGCCAGAGTCGGTTTCTGCACCCAAACAGTCCGCAAATGAGCAAACCGAAAAAAATGTACCAGACATTTTTTGAAACCGGGCAGATTGCGGACTGCCGGAGATGGTTTCCGCACCTAAACAGTCTGCAAATGAGCAAACCGAAAAAAATGTACCAGACATTTTTTGAAACCGGGCAGATTGCGGACTGCCGGAGATGGTTTCTGCACCCAAACAGTCCGCAAATGAGAAATCTGAAAAAAATGTTTCAGACATTCTTTGAAACCGGGCAGATTACGGACTTCCGGAGATGGTTTCCGCACCCAAACAGTCCGCAAATGAGCAAACCGAAAAAAATGTTTCAGACATTTTTTGAAAACAGGAAGATTGTGGACTGTCAGAGCCGGTTTCTGCACCCAAACAGTCCGCAAATGAGAAATCTGAAAAAAATGTTTCAGACATTCTTTGAAACCGGGCAGATTATGGACTGCCGGAGCCGGTTTCTGCACCTATCTATACTGGTTTTGGTACGGATTTGATTCCAACATCTGCCTCCATGTTAAAAAAATTTGAATCCCCTTGTGAGAAACTGCCCAAAATGTGGTATACTATAAGTTAGAAATTTTTTAGAGAAAGAGATGATTGATTATGACAAAGGTAGACATCTTTTCCGGTTTCCTGGGCGCCGGAAAAACAACGTTAATTAAAAAATTGATTGAAGAGGCCTACAAAGGTGAACAGATTGTTTTGATAGAAAATGAATTTGGCGAAATCGGCATTGACGGCGGATTCCTGAAAGACGCAGGCGTGCAGATCAACGAGATGAATTCCGGCTGTATCTGCTGCAGTCTGGTAGGAGACTTTGGCAAAGCACTGGATCAGGTTATCAACGAATACGCGCCGGACAGAATCTTGATCGAACCCTCAGGCGTTGGCAAACTCAGTGACGTCATCCTGGCAGTGGAACGTCTGCACAACGACAAAATTCAGCTCAATGGATTTACCACAGTAGTAGATGCCAAGAAAGCCAAGATGTACATGAAGAACTTTGGCGAGTTCTTCAACAATCAGATTGAACATGCCAGTTCTATTATTTTGAGCCATACTGCAGGATTATCCCAGGACAAGCTGGACGCCTGCGTGGCTTTGATGCGTGAACATAATACAGAGGCGACGATTGTAACGACACCGTGGGAGGAGATTACCGGTCGGCAGATTCTTGCTACCATGGAACAGAAAAACACAATTGCTGCTGAACTGGCGCATTTGGAGGAAGAAGCCCACGAGCATCACCATCACGACCATGACCACGACGAGCACTGTGGATGCGGACATGACCATGAAGCCCACGAGCATCATCATGACCATGACGAGCACTGCGGATGCGGAGACGACCATCATGAGCATCATAATCATGACCACGAGCATGACCATGACGAGCACTGTGGATGCGGACATGAGCATCATCACCATCATGATCATGATGGGCACCATCACGCTGACGAAGTTTTTACCAGCTTTGGCGTCGAGACTGCGCACAAGTTCACAGAAAAGCAAATCGAAGAAGCGCTTTCAGCCCTTTCCAATTTTGCTGAATATGGCCAGGTCCTCAGAGCCAAGGGTATCGTAGAAGGGGAAGACGGCCAGTGGATTCACTTCGATTATGTACCTGGTGAGCCTGACGTGAGACACGGTAGTGCGGCAGTTACAGGTATGTTCTGCGTTATCGGCGCAGGGATCGAAGAGGACAGCATCAAAGAGCTGTTCGGGCTATAAGAGGTGGCGCATATGGAAATACCAGTATATTTGTTCACCGGTTTTTTGGAAAGCGGTAAAACGACCTTCATTCAGGAAGCATTGGAAGGCGACGATTTTAACGCGGGAGAGAGAACATTGTTTCTCTTGTGCGAAGAGGGAGAAGCTGAATATCATCCCAGCAGGTTTTTCGGTACCAAAGTCTTTTTTGAAACCATAGAAGATGAGGAAGAACTGACGACTGCACATCTGCGTGATTTACAGTTAAAACACAAGGTCGAGCGGGTGGTCGTGGAGTACAACGGCATGTGGAACCTGGACACTTTCTATCAGAATATGCCGCAGGAATGGGTGACGTATCAGGAGATGATGTTTGCCGATGGGAGGACGTTTCTCCAGTATAATCAAAATATGAGACAGCTGGTCTTCGACAAACTCAAAAGTGCGGAACTGGTGGTTTTTAATCGCTGTGAGCGCGGCTTTGATAAAATGGAGTTCCACAAGATTGTCAGGGCTGCTAACAGAAGAAGCCAGATATTGTACGAATATGGCAAAGACGACGTGGAACTGGACCAGATTGAAGATCCCCTGCCTTTTGACCTTGAAGCACCGGTGGTGGAAATCGGTGACGATGCCTACGCCGAGTGGTATCGCGATATCAATGAGGAGCAGGATAAGTACGATGGCAAAGTTCTGAAGGTCAAAGGCCGCAGCGTTCTGGGCGGCGGCATACCTGACGACCACTTTGTCTTTGGCCGCCATGTCATGACCTGCTGTGTAGAGGATATTCAGTTTGCCGGGCTTGTCTGCCGTTGGGACAACGCAGCCGACATCCTTGAGCACGGCGGCTGGGTTAGTATTACTGCCAAAGTGAAGGTTGAATTTGACGATGTCTACGGAGAAGAAGGCCCTGTGCTGTACTGCAGTGAGGTGACTGAGGCTGAAGAGGCCGATCCGGAAGTGGCGCAATTTTAACATAAAAAGGGCATGCCCTAAAGATAGCGGAAATTTTGCTATTGAAAGGATGCCTTTTTTGATTGCTCCAAGGCAACAACTGTTGGGATTAAGGGGTTTTTATGAATACCCCAAACAACAAGCGAAGAAGAGAGTCTATGGAGCGCATTGAGAAAACCTTTATTGAATTGCTCCAAACAAAAGAATTAGATGAAATCAGCGTATCGGATATTTGCAAGCGTGCCGGACTAAACCGAACCACATTTTATGCAAATGATCCGGTATGATATTGATCTTGCTCGTAAACATTTTCAGAACTGGTTTGCGGTCCTGGTGAAATATTTTGTGCAGGACAGAGAAGAAATGCTCAAAAAGTCCAAAAGTATCGTGGGGAGCAGAAGCAGTCCATCCTCCAGGAGGGTTGGGCGACAAAGGAAACCGTCTGCCGGAAACTACATGTAAAAACTGCCAGTTTGACAGAGCGAAAATTTGAATTTAAGGATGTGTTTTATGTTTAACGAAATATGTATCTATGAGGCGAAATTAACAAAGCTAGACGAAATCGAAGAGCTGATGAAGGAAGTAGCTGAATTTTATTTGAAACAAGAAGGCGTCATCGATGTGCATTATATCAAACGCACGCATCGACAAAAAGATTTTAATGCAGTTAAAAATGGTGAACTGCCTATCCGTCTTACACGAAATGTGGGTAAGGTGACATATGTTTTATACTGGGTACTGGAGAATGAGGAAGCCCATGCAAGAGTCTCAAAACTTGGTGTGGAGAAATTCTACAAACGCTGGAACAGATGTTTGACCACTATGCCTAAGATTATATTAGGTGAAAATATTGTTTAACTTGCAGGTTTCAGCTTGTCGAAATAAAAGCCTCATCTTTTGAGCTGCCCTTGCAAATCGCCCAGTTTTCCATTTTGTGAGACTGTATTTTACTTTTACTCGGCAAATCATCATTTCTGAAGCAGACTATGGTGTAATTGAGGCGGGTTTAGGTCAGCTTTTCAATGAATTTTAGAAAAACTGGTAACCGAAACCGTCTGAAATGGAGGCTGGAAGGTTGTTTTTCGTTAGTTTTCTTGTTAAATATATGAAATTGAAAAATTTCTTACATTATTATGGAAAAAAGTGTTATAATAATTATAATGAGTGAAACGTTGAAAGGAGATGTGAGCTAATTATGTATGATATTAATGATTTGATCATGTACGGCGGTACTGGAGTCTGCAAGGTGTCTGATATATCTAATAACGTGTTTTCTGGTTCTGATGAGGACAGGCTGTATTACGTGCTTGAGCCCTTATACCAAAGCGGTGTGATATATGCGCCTGTAGACAACGAGAAAGTTTTCATGCGTCCTGTTATATCAGAGGACGAAGCCAAAAACCTGATCGATAACATTCCGCAGATTCATACTGAGATTTACAAAAGCAGCAGTATGCAGCAGTTAACGAAGTATTACCAGTCGGTTATTGATTCTCACAAGTGTTTAGAACTTCTGCAATTGACAAAATCCATCCATGCAAAAAAGGTGGATGCCATGAAGCAGAACAGACATTTGGGACAGATCGATAAGAAATTTATGAAAAAAGCGGAAGACCTTTTATTTGGAGAATTTGCAGCAGCACTTCGCATTTCGAGAGACGATGTGGAGGACTTTATACAGGAACGATTAGACGAAGAATAATAGGCGAGAGGCAGAGCGATAGACAGCAAATCGGGTATGATTTGATTGTCTATTTTTTTGTTTAATAGGAAATATCGATTTCCTATTAAACAAAAAAGGGGTGTGCAGAGGGGATTCCCCTCGCCGCCTTCAGGAGGGTGCTCAGCCTGCGTAGCAGGCGCCGAAGGGAACCTAGGGTTCCCTAGCGGAGTGGTGAAGCCACTTTTTGATGCAGCAAAAGCCTTTTTCTACTTGACATGTACAAGAAAAGCTGTATAATAATCCTTGCATTGCAGTTTACAAATACTAAACAAACAGTTTAGAATCTTTGTCATTACCATGAGGTAGAGGAGAGAATATGGAAATGGATATAGGAACCAAGATCAAGGAACTGAGAGTCGTAAAGGGACTGACGCAGGAGGAACTGGCGGATCGGGCGGAACTGTCCAAGGGGTTTATTTCCCAGCTGGAGAGAGACCTGACGTCGCCGTCTATCGCGACCTTAGCTGATATTTTACAGTGTCTGGGCGTATCCGTAGCAGAGTTCTTTGCGGACGACAGCGACGACCAGGTGGTGTTTAAGGACGAAGATTATTTTGAAAAAATAGACGGCGATTTAAAGAACACGATTGAGTGGATTATTCCCAATGCCCAGAAGAACATCATGGAGCCGATCCGTCTGACCCTTGAGGCCGGCGGACAGACTTATCCCGATACACCTCACGAAGGAGAGGAATTCGGCTACGTATTGAAAGGCGAAATTACCATTCACATTGGAAATAAGACCCATAACGCCAAGGCGGGAGAGTCTTTCTACTATACGCCGGAGAAACAGCATCATATATCATCAAAAAAGGGAGCGAAACTCATCTGGGTCAGCTCACCTCCTAGTTTCTAGAGAAAGGAAGAACAATGGCATCATCACTTATCGAACTAAGACATATTTCTAAGTCATTTGAAGACACCTTAGTATTAGACGATTTTAATCTCACTGTCAATGAGAATGAATTTATCACTCTGCTGGGACCTTCCGGCTGTGGGAAGACGACGACGCTCCGAATCGTAGGAGGTTTTGAAACACCCGATCAGGGACAGGTGTTTTTTGAGGGAAAGGATATCACCAATGTACCGCCCAACCAAAGACATCTCAACACGGTATTTCAGAAGTATGCCCTTTTCCCCCACATGAACGTAGGACAGAACATCGCATTTGGTCTCAAGATCAGTGGGAAAAGCGATGAATATATCAGGGACAAGGTCAAATACGCCTTGAAACTGGTCAATCTGGACGGCTATGAGAAGAGAAAAATAGACGCCTTATCTGGCGGCCAGCAGCAGAGAATCGCCATGGCTAGAGCCATCGTCAACGAGCCGAAAGTCCTGCTCCTTGACGAACCGCTTGGCGCTTTGGACCTGAAGCTGAGACAGGACATGCAGTATGAACTGATCAGGTTGAAAAACGAATTGGGCATCACCTTTATTTATGTTACCCACGATCAAGAGGAAGCGCTAACCATGAGCGATAAGGTCGTCGTCATGAACGGCGGTTATATCCAGCAGATGGGGACGCCGGAAGAAATCTACAATGAGCCGGAGAACGCTTTTGTGGCAGACTTTATCGGCGACAGTAATATCATAGACGGCATCATGATCGAAGACCGGGTGGTCAGAATTTGTGACACCATTTTTCCTTGCATTGACGAAGACTTTGGCAGAAACAAGCCAGTTGACGTTGTTATCAGACCGGAGGATCTGATCATCGGAAAACCAGGTGAAGGCAGGCTGGACGGAGAGATAACCCACAACGTATTCATCGGCGTTCACTATGAGATGGAAATCGAGGCGGGCGGATTCCTCTGGCTGGCGCAAAATACCAAAAGCTATCCAGTCGGAACCAAGGTCAGTCTCGACGTGGTACCGGAAAATATACAGATTATGCACAAACCGCAGTCAAAAGAAGAGGAGGCGATAGAAATCGATGTCTAGAAAATTACTTGCAAGCCCTTTTCTGATTTGGATTGCCTGTGGTACTTTGATTCCACTGGCGGTTATCGCTTACTACGGATTTACAGATCGCAGCGGTACTTTCACATGGAATAATATTACGGCTATTTTTGGCGCTGAGCATGCGCAGGCCCTGGGGCTGGCCCTGCTGCTGGCTCTGATCAGTACGGTGATCTGTTTCCTGCTGGCTTTTCCCTTGGCGATGATTTTAAAGAGCAGCCGCATCGGCCAGAAAGGATTTATGATTTTTCTCTTTGTCCTGCCGATGTGGATGAATTTTCTGCTGCGAACCATGGCATGGCAAGTCATATTGGAGAAAGAGGGGATTCTCAACAACTTATTAACCGCCCTGCATCTGCCGGCGCTGGAGATTATCAATACACCGGCGGCCATCGTCCTGGGCATGGTCTACGACTTTCTGCCTTTTATGGTGCTGCCGATTTTCAATACGCTGATGAAAATTGACGACAACATCATTGAAGCCGCCTACGACTTGGGCGCTACGAAAAAGCGGGTGCTCTTTGACATCCTGCTTCCTCTGAGCGTGCCAGGCATTGCCAGCGGTGTTACCATGGTATTCGTACCATCCCTGACCACCTTTGTCATCTCCAATATGCTGGGCGGCGGCAAAATTAACTTGATCGGCAATATCATCGAACAGGAGTTTACCACCAGCTCCAACTGGAACCTCGGCTCAGGCCTTTCTCTGATCATGATGATTTTCATCGTCATCAGCATGGCCGCTTTGGGCAAGCTGGATAAAGAAGGGGAGGGGACGCTGATATGAAGAATCTTGGAAAACGCATCTACCTCATCCTCATCATATTGTTTTTGTACCTGCCTATTTTGACGCTGATGGTGTTCTCCTTCAACGAGAGCAAATCCATGTCCATCTGGACGGGTTTTTCCCTGAAGTGGTACAAGGAAATGCTGGGCAACAGCATGATTATGGAAGCGATATGGAATACGTTTACCATCGCCTTAGCGGCGGCGGCTATTGCGACAATCATCGGCACCCTGGCTTGTATCGGCATTATGGCGATGAAAAAGCGTTCGGAAACGGTCATCATGGGACTGAACAATATTCCGCTTCTCAATGCGGACATTGTAACTGGTATTTCTCTGATGATGACCTTCCTGGTATTTGGCATCTCTCTCAACTGGGGGACGGTGCTGCTGTCGCACATTACTTTCTGTATTCCCTACGTAATTCTGTCCGTCATGCCGAAATTCAAGCAACTGGCGGGCAATACGTACGAGGCTGCCCTTGATCTTGGCGCCACACCGCTTTACGCTTTTTACAAAGTGGTCCTGCCGGACATCCGGCCCGGCATCGTCTCAGGCTTCTTGCTGGCTTTTACTATGTCCGTAGACGACTTTGTCATCACCCACTTTACCAGAGGCGCGGGCATCAACACCATTTCCACACTGATCTACAGTCAGGTGAAGGTCGGCATCCGGCCGACCCTCTTTGCCCTGTCTACTTTGATCTTCGTCACGGTATTGGTCATTCTGGTGACTTCCAATGTGGCATCAAACAAAGAAGACGGCAAGGGAAAGAAACGGATTATGGCGGTACTCACCACTCTGGTGGTATGCTTATTAGGCGGTACGCTGTTTCTCAGCGGTGTTTCCGGCGGCAGCGGCGGCAAAGAGGTTCATGTCTACTGCTTCGGCGATTACATCGACCCGGCTTTGATCAAAGAATTTGAGAAAGAGACGGGCATCAAAGTAGTCATGGATACCTTTGACACCAATGAAGAGATGTATCCTGTCATCAAGAATGGATCAGTGAACTATGATGTCATCTGTGGGTCTGATTACATGATCGACAAAATGATCGGAGAGGACTTACTGGCAGAGATTGATTATTCAATTATACCCAATGTGGCTAATCTGGATGAGAAATATCTGAAAGTAGCTGAGAACTTTGACCCGGGAAACAAGTATTCCGTACCACATACTTGGGGAACCCTGGGGATTCTTTACGATATCAATAAGATTCCGGAAGGGTCTATCACATCGTGGAACGACCTTTGGGACAGCAAATATAAGGGCAAAATCGTCATGCCTGACAGCATGAGAGATACCCTGGCGATCGCTTTGAAAGCAAAAGGGTACTCCCTTAATACGACCGCTGAAGGAGAAATCAAAGAGGCCTCTGATTACCTGATAGAACAAAAACCGCTGGTGTACAAGTACGCCAACGATTCGGCCAGGGACATCATTCTGGGCGGCTCTGCTGACATTGCAGTTATCTGGAACGGAGAGGTCCTCTACTGTCAGGAAGAAAACCCGGATCTGGCTTACGTGGTACCAAAGGAGGGCAGTGAAGATTTTACGGACTCCTGGGCCATACCAAAGACCGCCAAGAACAAAGAAAACGGAGAGAAGTGGATCAATTTCATGTTAGATAAAGACGTGGCGATGACGAATTTCGACTATCTGACCTATTCGATCCCGAATATCAGCGTCATCGACAGTGTGAAAGACGATGCAGCGAAGATGAACGTTCTCTTCCCTGAGGATGCAGTGCTGACGAAGTGCGAAGCGCTGAAAAATCTGGGACCGGCAGCAGACGATCTGTACACCAAGTATTGGAAAAAATTTAAGAGCTGATTAAAAAAGGACTGCCTGATTGAGCAGTCCTTTTTGTATTTATCATTCTAAGCGGACGAACACTTCTTCCACGTTGCGTTTGAACCCCAGATAGGTTGCCGCGAAATAGAGAAGATAGACAGCCATAAAGACTGCGACAGATATGACAAAGTAGGACAGACTGCTGCTGGTTGTTCCCGTATAGAAGACAAAACGATTTCCTGCAAAGATGCCGATGAAGGCACTGAGAAAGAGGGAAACTGCGATGGGTACCAGGTAATACATGGACAGCTGTTTTCTCACAATTTTGTTAATCCCTCTGCTGCTCACACCTAGCTTTCGCAGCACATCGTAGCGGTAACGATAGCGGCTGGAATCTGAAAGCTGCTGTACAGCCAGTATCGTCAGCGCTACGCACAGAAAGATAAGCGCGATATAGGCCAGGGGGAAGGTGAGCGTAGAAATCAGAGAGAGCATTTCTACTGTGATTTCTGATTTCAAAGCCACGTCATACCTGCCGATGGTCATGATCTGGTCAGAGCCGTTTGGCATATTCTCCATAGCGCGTGTCTTTTTCAAGGCCAGCTTTTCTTTTTCGGTTGCCTTGTGGTCTTCCAGGGTCATTTCCAGGTCATCTGCCTCCTTTTCTGTCAACATTCCCCTGTGATGATAGTAAACAGCTTCCAGCTTTTCCTGCAGACCTGCCTGCGGTTGTTTTGCGAAGGAGGCGGCAGCGGCAGCATAATAGGCTGTCATCTGTTTTGCAGTCCCATCCGGGACGACGATGATATAGTCTGCGCCGTTGACACCATTCAGGGCAAAGGCTTCGGTGTGTGCGCCTGCAAAGGAAAGACTTCTGCCACCTACGGAAAGCGGCCTGTGGAGGAACGCATCGTCAATATCTTTTAACACCCGGTTTTTGACATGGAGCAGATATTCGCTGTCCTTTAGGGATACATCGGCGTATCCCAGCAGATGCCGCAGAGCGTTATAGTCACTGAGAGACATGTAGGTGTCGTAATCATAATAATTATAGGTATCAGCGGCAATTGCCTTTCTATCCGGCTTCCCGTCTTTATTGGTATACCGTCCTCCATAGCCTGCAACGTGGGTATACAGATAGTCGTTCATCTGGTGCTGATCGTTGCGGTAGACCTGATAAATCTGCCGCTCCGATATCTCTACGCCTTCTTCCTTGAGAAAATCAAATTCCTCTGAAAAACCATCGTCCGGGTTTTCGCTGCACAACATCAGACCGAAAGGGACGGCCTGATTGATTGCCTCTTTCTGATAGCTGGCAAACATCATGGCGACGCTGCCGCCGAGAAGGGCGATTGTAAACAAAACGGTCAGAGTGCCCATGGTAAACCGCATGGTGCGCATTTTTGCAGAGAGCTGCCGCAATAGGAACAGACCATCTGAACGGTACACTAATTTACCGCCGCGGTGAATATAACGGACCAGCCAGGCAGCCAGCCCGTGGTAAAAGAGATAGATGGCAGCGAGGAAAAGCGCACTTAAAAGGATGACGCCAAAGATGCTGTAATTGCCTCGGTACATCAGAATAAAGAACAAAAGGAAATAGCATATGGAAGCGGGAAAAAGCCATTGCTTCCACCTTTCTCTGCCTGTTTCTACTGCTTCACTTTTCTTCTCCATTTCTATCAAGTCGGAGATGGTCGTCTTCTTAAAAATTTTTCGATTATGCCGCAGTGCCAGCAAAAAACAAAGTCCGAAACAGCCGGCCGTCAAAAGGAGACACCAGTGAAAATCGCCCATTTGTATCTGATAGTCTTGGCTGAATAAGTGATAAAATACGCTCATGATAACCTGCTGCAGCAAAATGCCTGCCAGAATGCCAAAAACTAGTGAGACAGTTCCCAGGATCATGTTTTCCCGCATGTAGAGCCGGGAGACCTTCTTTTTGTTCATACCTAGAAGAAGATAGGTTCCAAATTCCAGACTGCGTTTTTCCAGCATGAAATGAACCATGTAATTGATCAGCCAGGCCACGATGAGAATGATGAAAAAAGTGACGAAGCCGATCATGACGGCCATCATCATGGCTGTTTCCCACATGTTCTGGACGATATCGGTAAAGATTAAAGAGTCAAATGCGAACATAAAAGCGACGATACCGGTCATGGTAAGCATGTAAATCAGATAATCCCTCATTGAGCGCCTCGCATTGCGCAGGGAAAGCTTAAAGAGCATGGCTGCTGTCACCTCCAGTCAGAGCAAGAACATCCAGAATCTGACCGAGAAATTCTCTGCGGCTCTTCTCTGCGCGAATCAGTTCATGGAAGATCCGACCGTCTTTCAGAAACAAGATTCGGCTGCAGTAACTTGCAGAAAAGGCGTCATGGGTTACCATCAGAATCGTGGCTTTGAGTTCTTGGTTCATCTTACAAAAGGTTTCCAGCAGCATGCCGGCGGAGTGGGAGTCTAAGGCGCCTGTGGGCTCGTCTGCCAAAATCAATTTGGGATCATTGACCAGGGCTCTCGCACAAGCACAGCGCTGTTTTTGACCGCCAGAAACCTGATCAGGAAATTTGCTGCGGATGTCTGTAATTTCGAGACGTTCCATGATCGCTGTGGTCTGTGACTGAATTTCACCCTTTTTTTTATTTTGCAAGGTCTGCGCCAACTGGATATTTTCTTCAATGGTCAGGGTATCCAGCAGATTATAATTTTGGAACACGAAGCCCAGGCTTTCCTTTCGAAAATCGGCGAGGGCTTCTTCCGAAAGCTGGGTGATATCAAGTTCTCCGAAGTAGATGTGGCCGCTGGTTACGTGGTCTATGGCAGCCATCAGATGCAGCAGTGTGGATTTGCCAGAGCCGGACGCCCCCATGATGCCTACGAATTCTCCTTCTTCAACCTGGAAGCTGACGCGATCCACAGCTTTGACCACGTTGCTTCCGTTGCCATAATATTTTTCTACGTCACAAATACGTATCATTTCATTCATTTTTTTCTCTTCCTTTCTGTTCTGTTAAGATCATTGTACAGAACAAAAGGTCCTGCTGGTATGGGTCTTGGTTACAGAAGTCTTACATTTTTGAAAGATTACGAGAGTTTTTGGTAGTCAGAATCGGGAAAGGTGAGCAGGATACGGGTGAAGAAGCCTTCTTTGGACTCACAGGTGATCCCGATGTCCAGTTTATCGCAGAGTTTCTTGCACAGATAGAGACCGATACCCGTGGATTTGACACCGGTTCGGCCGTTTTTTCCTGTAAAACCTTTGTCAAAGATGCGTGTCTGGTCTTCTTTCGGAATGCCCAGGCCGTTGTCTTCTATAATAAGAGTCAGGTTTTGATGACCTCTTCGAACAAAAATGCGGACGTAGGCTTCTTGCCCCCGGCTGTACTTGATACAGTTGGAAAAGATTTGATTGAGCAGGAAAATCACCCATTTTTCGTCGGTGGAAACGATAGAGGCGGCATCTTCCGGCAGTTCTAAGCGGATCTGCATATTTTTCTGAATAAAATAGGGCTTATTTTCGGCGATGGCGGAGAGCACAACCTCTCGCAGATTTACTGGGTGGATCAGATAGTCCTGATATGGGTGTTCGGTGCGCGCGTAGAAAAGCACCTGTTCAACCAGCTGATCGATTTTTCTCAGTTCCATCTGGAGTCTACGACTCTCCTCACCGAAATGATTTTCACAGATCAGCGTGGCTGCCGTCAGTGGAAGTTTTACCTGATGGATCCACTGCTCGATGTATTCCTTATAGTCTCGCTGAGCGTCTTCCAGGCGATGGATTTTTTCGATGACAGAGCGGTTGGAGCTGCGCAAAATTTCGCGATACAGCCTATCCGCCAGGTGGGGTGAGGATTCCATGACTTCAGAAATGAGATAGGGCTGATCCAGCTCTGCCAGCTGCGTGAAAAGACGGGCAAAGTATTTCTTGCGGCGGGAAAAATCAATCAGAAGCCATATGAGCAGGACCAAGAGCCACAGAGCCGCGATGATCAGAATATCTGTACTGCGGCTGCCAGAGAGATGCAGAAAGAGGCACAGCAAAAACAGCCCGATGCCATTCAACAGCAGGGCGAAAGCTTTATCTTCTAAATAGTGGGTCAGTTTCATCTTTTACCTCCATAGTTTCAGGGAATCAGATAGCCCATGCCTCTCTTTGTGATGATAAAATTTTCCATACCCAGTTCGGACAGTCGTCCGCGCAGGCGCGTCATATTGACACTCAAGGCGTTATCGTCGATAAACACCTGATTATCCCACAGGTAGTCGATCAGCTGTGCCCTGGAGACGATTTCGCCTTGATGCCTGATGAGACAGCTGAGAATCTTCCATTCATTTTTGGTCAATTCGGCTTGTCTGCCCTCGTAGGAGATGACGGCAGAAGCTAAATCCAAGGTGAGTCCGTGTGCGGTAAGGCGCTTTGAGTCAGTATCCGCCTGCATCGTTCGTTTGAGGACTGCGCCGATTCTGGCAAGCAGTACAGGCGGTTCATAAGGCTTAGTGATATAGTCGTCACCGCCCTGCAGGATGCAGTTGAGTTCATCCATAGAGGTTGCGGCTGCTGTAACAAAGATGACTGGAACATTTGAACTGCGCCGAAGGCGGCTGCAGACTGTCAGACCGCTTTCAGCGGGAAGACTGACGTCCAGCAGGACCAGGTCGGGTGCTGAAGAGAGAATCTGCTTTGTCACATCGGAAAAATCAGAGATTCTCTCGGTAATGTGATTGGCATTGCTCAAAAGGAGCGACAGTTCCTGCGCAATCGTCTCATCGTCTTCTACGATTAAAATTTTGGCCATATTTATCCTCCGTCTTTTTAACATGATTCTATTATAGTGCCTGACGGCGAATCTATCAAGGGCGCTTGGCAGAATGTATACCAGTAGACAAAAAAATCCTTGAATCGACTTTCCTTTAATGATAGAATAGTTTATAACTTTATCTTATGAAAGGACGAAATAAGTATGAAAAAGAAAAAAAAATTAAAAGAAGGGGAAGCCAGACAGGCGGTCAACCCGCTGATCATCCTGGCAGTCATTCTTCTCGTAGCGTCTGTTTGTACCTATCTCATCCCAGCTGGTGAGTTCCACAGACAAGCGATAGAAGGAAGCGACTATGCAAAAATTGATGTCAACTCCTTCAAGTTCAAAGAGGGCGCACCAATCGGAATTTTCGACATTTTTCAATCATTTACACTGGGACTGCAAAGCGCAGGTTCTGTTATCTTCTTCCTGCTGATCATCGGAGGTACCTTCCAGATCGTAGAGAAGACGGGTGCTCTTCACGCAGGGCTTTCCAACCTGGTGAGAGTGCTCAAGGGCAAAGAGCTGATTATGATTCCAGCTTGCGTATTTATCTTTGGACTAGTGTCCGCTTTTGCCGCTTGTTCTGAGGAATATCTGGCGTTCATCCCTCTGATGTACATAGTCTGTATTGCGGCTGGATTTGACTCTCTCACGGCGGTAGCCCTTTTGATGGTTTCCAGTGCCATCGGTTATGCCGGCGGTATGACCAATGCGTTTACGGTAGGTATCGCCCAGGAGATATCCGAATTGCCGCTGTTCTCCGGTATGGGATACAGGTTTGTGGTCTTTGGGGTCATGGCAGTCATAACTTCTCTTTATCTGATGAAGCATGCGCACAAGATTAAAAAACATCCTGAGCTCAATACCATGAGAGAAACAGACCTGATGTATGCTGAGAAATTGGATGTTGAAGAAGTAGAACCGATGACTGGCAGACAGAAGCTGTCGCTGCTCATCTTCGGACTGGGTTTTGTCGTCGTTGCATTCTGTGTTATCAAACTGGGTTTCTATATCGATGAGATGTCAGCCATTTTCCTCATCGTCGGAATTCTGGTGGTCATCGTCAGTGGAATGAGTGTCAACGAAGCCGCAGACAATTTCGTGGAAGGCTGCAGAAACATGCTCTGGGCAGGTCTGATCATCGGTATGTGTAAAGCGGTAACCAACATTCTCAGCGATGCTGGCATCATGGACACGCTGATCTATTACGCTGGAACACTGTTAGAAGGCCTCAGTGCAAAAATCAGCGCCTGCGGCATGTTCATCCTGCAGGATCTGCTGAACATTTTGATTCCGTCAGGTTCTGGACAGGCAGCGATCACCATGCCGTTTATGGCACCGCTTTCAGACATTCTGGGCGTTTCCAGACAAACAGCGGTACTGGCATTCCAGATGGGTGATGCCTTTACTAACGTGGTTACGCCGACCAGTGGCGAGCTGATGGCGGCCCTGGCGATCTGTCACGTACCATATAAGAAGTGGTTCAAGTTCTTAGCGCCGCTTTGGGGCATGTGGGCAGTGGCAGCGTGTGTATTGCTGGTGATTGCAGTATCCATCGGATACTAATGAAACGAAGGTGAATGACATGTTAAATTTAGAGCCGAAACGGGTATTCTATTTCTTTGAAGAGATTGACAAGATTCCAAGAAACTCTGGCGATGAGAAGAGAGTCAGTGACTTCATTCTAGCTTGGGCAAAGGAACAAGGTTTTGATGCAGTGCAGGACGAATACTGCAATCTGGTCATCAAAAAAGGACCGTCTGCCGGCTATGAAGAAGCTGCACCGGTCATTCTGCAGGCCCATCTGGACATGGTCTGCGAGAAAACACCGGAGAGCAGCCACGATTTTACAAAAGACCCTATTACCCTGCGGGTAGATGGAGACTGGGTTTCCTCTGACTGCGGAACTTCTCTGGGCGCTGACAACGGTATCGGCGTGGCCTATGCCATGGCGATCTTGGAAGACGATAGCTTGGCGCATCCGCCTCTGGAAGTCATCTTTACCGTCTGTGAAGAATCCACTTTTGACGGCGCGGCAAATATATCTACCGACTTGTTCTGCGGAAAACGGATCATCAACTTGGACAACGCAGAAGAAAATCAGGTTCTGGCGGGAAGCTGCGGCGGCAGCGGCATCAACTTTGAACTGCCGCTCCAATGGACGTCGGCGCCAGAAGAGGGCGTGTTTTATAAGCTGTATGTAGAAGGTATGGAAGGCGGCCATTCTGGCGAGGACATTCACAGAGGCCGCGGCAATGCGATCGAATTGCTGATCAGGCTCATTCGCGATGAAGAAATTTCACTCTGCTCCATGAAGGCGGGCTCTTACAGGCTGGCAATTCCAAGAGACGGCCAGTGCACCGTCATGGTAGACCGCGGTAAGGAAGACTATCTCAGGGAGCACGTTGCGGAGATGGCGGCGATTTTCAAGAAAGAATACTTTGCTGCAGCGCCTGCGCTTTCCGTGCGCATGGAAAAAACAGAGGCGGAAGAAACTCTCATTGCCGCCGACAAGAAAAAGATCGTGCAGATTATAGATCTGTTCCCTAATGGGATTGCCAAGATGAACGGTGCAATTCCGGGCGTGGTGGAAAGCTCCAACAACGTCGGCACCATAGAGGTGGGGGAAGGAAGACTCTTCCTCACGGCGGAAACCAGAGCTGCCTATATGACGACCGTAAAGGACATATTGGATAAAGTCGACAGCCTGGCAGAAATCTTTGGCGCAGAGGTGACCTATTTTGGCGGTTATGTCCCTTGGGAATTCAATCCTGATTCGGCGCTGAGATTGAAGGCACAGGAAGTTTACCGTCAGATGTTCGGCGAAGAGATGTATTCTCTGGTAGCCCATGCAGGGATTGAATGTGCCATGTTCATCGAAAAAGATCCGCAGATGGACGCGATTGCTATCGGGCCAAACTGCGAATATTTCCATTCACCAGGGGAGCGAATGAGCATCAAATCCACGCAGAAGATGTACAAGTTTGTCGTAGAACTTCTTAAGAATTTGAAATAGTATCTGAAAGGCGCAAAACCCAGATGGGTTTCGCGCCTTTTTCACCTGGTTCGATTTGACATTTGACCGTAAAAAAAGTACAATTATTAGTTAGTGATGAACATACGATACAAGTTGAAAGGGCAAGGGATGAGACAGAAAGAAAAAAAGAGATTTGGCGATCGAAAGGATGCCAGATGGCTGAGGGACATGGACGCGCTGCACGCATTCGTCCCCTATCTGTACCCCAACAGGGCGGATAATGAGGCCTACATCTGTGAGCGCATCGATTTGACAAATATCAACGCATATATGGCAAAAAAGAACGCTGAGAATCCGGAAATGCAGTATAAGCTGTTTCAGATAATCATCGCGGCCCTGGTGAAGACGATCACCTTACGGCCAAAGATGAATCGGTTTATCAAAGGGTGCAGAATCTATCAGCGAGACGTTTTGTCAGCAGCCTTCGTCGTGAAGAAGGAATTTGCAGACGAGGGCGGCGAGGCTTTAGCCTTTGTCACATTTGAAGAAGACTCCAATATTGAAATCGTCAGGGAAAAGATATATAACATCATTCATAAATGCAGGGGAAATGGCATGGACAACTCCACCCAGGGGATGGATAGATTGACCAAGCTTCCTCGTTTTGTGCTGCGGTTTGTGATGTGGATATTGCACAAGCTGGACTTCTACGGGCGAGTGCCGGACTTTTTGATCAAAGAAGATCCCAACTATTCCACAGTCTTTGTGACAAACCTGGGATCTATCGGCTTGAAATCAGGCTATCATCATCTTTCTAATTGGGGAACGAACTCGATTTTTGTCGTTTTGGGAGAAAAAAAGGTGGTTGATGGACGAGAGGTAATCGACATCGGCTTGACCCTCGACGAACGAATTGCCGACGGATATTACTATTCCAAGACTGTGAAATTATTAAAATATTTGCTGCACAACCCGGAGCTGCTGGAGACTCCGGCCAGGGAGGAAGTGGATTATGAGAGAGATTAAAATGCCGTGGCTTAAGAATCTGGGAGGGGTGCCCTCTCATTTAGAATATCAAAAGGGAAGTATGTATGAGGCAGTAGAGTCGATTGCCGGCAAGTATCCCGATTATATAGCCTACGACTTCATGGGCAGTAAGACCACATACAAAACATTTATCAAAGAAATCAATGACTGTGCCAGAGCCTTAAAGGCGATTGGTGTGCAGGAAGGGGAGGCGGTAACCATCTGCATGCCCAATGCACCCCAGACACTGATCATGTTCTATGCGGTGAATCTGATCGGGGCTGTTTCCAATATGGTGCATCCGCTTTCCAGTGAAAAGGAAATTGAATTCTGCCTGAGGGAATCGGGCAGCGCCGTATGCTTGACGTTAGACCAGATGTATGGTAAATTTGAGAACATCAGACATAACGTACCGCTGCGGAGCCTGATTCTGACCAGTGTCAAGGATGTACTCAGCCCCATCAAAAAGAAGGGCTATTATCTGGTAGAGGGCCGCAAAATAAAGAAGGTGCCAAAGGACGCGGTCATCATCTGGTGGAATTCTTTTATCAAAAACGGCAAAGGATATAAAGCGGAGTATGCGGTAAGAAGAAAAGATGCGGATCCTGCAGCAATCCTTTACAGCGGCGGAACCACGGGTACCATGAAGGGAATTCTCCTTTCCAACCTGAATTTCAACGCTTTGGCAGCACAGATCATCGCTACGAACAAGATGTTTAAACCGGGAGACAAGATGTTGGCGGTGATGCCCATGTTCCACGGCTTCGGCCTGGGAGTCAGCATTCATTCCATGGCTGCCAGCGGAGGGCGCTGTATCTTGATTCCTCGCTTTAATGCGGAGAGTTATGCCAAGCTTTTGAAAAAGCACCAGCCTAACTTCATCGCCGGTGTTCCGACCCTGTACGAAGCACTTCTGCGGCTGCCTTCCTTGAATAAGGTCAATTTAGCCTGTTTGAAGGGGGTTTTCAGCGGAGGGGACTCTTTGTCCATTGAACTGAAAAAACGCTTTGACAAGTTCCTGAGAGCCCACGGGGCCCATGTGGTTGTCAGAGAAGGATATGGAACGACAGAATGTGTCACGGCCAGTTGTCTGACTCCGGTCCACATGGAAAAAGAAGGAAGCATCGGCCTGCCTTTCCCAGACACCTATTACAAGATTGTCAAGGTCGGTACCTGTGACGAAGTCTCTTATGGGAAGGAGGGAGAAATCTGTATCGCCGGTCCGACGGTGATGATGGGATATCTCAATCATCCAGAAGAGACGGCATCCGCCTTAAAAGACCACGGAGACGGGTTGACCTGGCTCCATACTGGTGATTTGGGCATGATGGACGAGGATGGCTTCGTTTATTTCCGCCAGAGAATCAAAAGGATGATTGTCACCAGCGGTTACAATGTATATCCGTCTCAGATAGAAAACATATTGGACGCTCACGACTTTGTTCACATGAGTTGTGTAATCGGCGTACCAGATCCACTTAAGATGCAGAAAGTAGTGGCCTTTGTGGTGCTGAAACCGGGTGTGGAACCGGACGATGAAACCCGCGAAGCCATCTTAAAATATTGTGAGAAGCATATTGCTAAATACGCCATTCCGAAGAAGCTGGAATTCAGAACCATGCTGCCGAAGACTCTCGTCGGCAAGGTAGCTTACAGAGAGCTGGAAGAAGAGATGAAGGAAAAGGGCGCATAGACCTTGCGGGTGAACGTATATGGGAAAACTAGACAAAATCTTTGAGAGAATAGAGAACAACACTTTAATCAATGTCATCAGGAATGGTTTCGTTGCCGCGATTCCATTCCTTCTGATGGGCGCTTTCAGTTTGATGATTACCTCACTGCCAATTACGCCTTATCAAAATTTTATCACGGAGATTTGGAACGGAAGAGTTTACGCTTTCTTTGATTCCATATATGATTACACGATCTGCGCCTTATCTCTGATTTTACTGATTACCATCAGTTACTACTATGCGAAATATTATGATGCACGAGAGCCTTCCTCGTATCCGATCATTTCGGTGATTTCATACGTGGTATTTGTGGGCATGGGAATGGAGCCGGCAGAACTCAACATTACCATTTTCAGTCAGATGTGGACCCTTACGGCAGTTATGATCGCACTGCTTTCTTCAGCAATTTATCATCAGCTTTTAGAAAAAGTTTATAAGCGGCACGGCAAGAATATCTATCGAAGCAGCAAAGGATCCACCAAATTTGTATATCTGATTATTCCTTCTGTTGTAACCATAGGGTTGTTTGGCTTGGCAAGTGTAGTCTTGGAGGTCATCTTTGGCGCGGCAGTTTCTCAAAATGTATTATCTGCGCTTGCGATGGAACTCTTTGAAAATCTGGGACGCAATTTTGGCAGTTCCGTTCTCTTCATCTTCCTCGTGCATTTCATGTGGATGTTCGGCATCCACGGCAGCAATGTGCTGGACGACGTGGCTACGACCTTGTTCGCCGATCGATGGGGAGAAGTGTTTTCGAAGACATTTTTTGATACCTTCGTGCTCATGGGCGGCAGCGGCACAGCGATCAGTCTGCTGATTGCCATTCTGCTTTTTATGAAAAATAAAGGGAAACGGCGTCTGGCTAAACTGAGCTTTCTGCCGGTTCTTTTTAACGTCAATGAGACCCTGATTTTCGGTCTGCCGGTCATTTTCAACCCAGTCCTTCTAGTGCCATTTGTTTTGACGCCAGTCATCACGCTGATTACTTCGACTGCCGCCGTATCTTTGGATTTTGTGCCTGTGGTAAACGCATCAGTCAACTGGACGACGCCGGTGATTCTCAGCGGTTATCTGACCACCGGTTCCATCGCCGGCAGCCTGCTGCAGATATTCAATATCTGTATCGGTGTTCTGATATATATGCCATTTGTAAGAGTTCTTGAAAAACCATATACTGGCGTTGTGAAAGAAAATATCGACACCCTGGTCGATTACGTGAAGGAGATGGAGAGCATCGGTGTCGTCCCGTCTCTGACAAAGGGCACAGAAGCAAAAAACAAAGCTGCCAGGCGCCTCCTCTCTGATATGCATACTGCCATTGAAGACGGACAGCTGAGACTGTTCTATCAACCGCAGGTAGATGACAAAGGCCGTCTCATCGGTGTCGAAGGGCTGCTTCGCTGGAAACATCCGGCCTGCGGTTATATCTATCCGCCGCTCCTGCTTTATCTGGCAGTGGAGGACGATTATCTTCATGAACTGGAGCTGATTGTGCTCAACTGCGCCTGTAAGGATATCGGCTATCTGAAGGCGCAGGGATTAGATGGTCTCAAAGTCTCTATCAATATTTCGGCCATGCAGCTTGACAGTCAGAAATTCTATGATGATGTGGAAAAGAACCTCAAGCGATATGATCTGGGTCAATGCAAACTGGCTTTTGAAATTACAGAGCGGGTAGCCCTCTCTGGCACGCAGAGAGTGAGACAAGGCCTGCAGCGCCTTGAGGCCAATGGCATCGGCATCATCATGGATGATTTCGGCATGGGGTACAGTTCTATGAGCTATCTGCAGAACAGTAATTTTGACTATGTAAAGCTGGATGGCAGCCTGGTCAGAGAGATTTCTGTAAACCCTCGCTCAAAGGAAATCGTCAAGACGATCTGTCAGCTGTCTGAGAAACTGAATTTCGAGGTCATCGCTGAATATGTGGAGACAGAGGAACAGCGGGACTTGCTCCGCAGCCTGGGCTGCAGAATTTATCAGGGTTATTTCTATGGAAAAGCGATGCCGTTAGAAGAATTGATTGCCTGGAGTGAGAACTATATTATATAATGAAAAACGACTTAGTCCGAAATAGGACTAAGCCGTTTTTTGTATTTACATTTACTGTGCAGTTCTAATTGCTTTTAAAGACCATTTCGTGTAATAGGTTTCTCCGTCGATGTCTCTGACACCTCTGACTTTGTAGTAGTAACGAGTCCCCTTTACTAATGCTTTATTGTTCTTATAGGATCTTGCCTCTCCTGTCTTAGATCTGTAGAAGCCTTCGGTACCGTAACCACTGTCTTTTTTTACAGAGCGGAAGACTTCGAAGTAGTCGACCTTGTACCCGTAGGATTTGGTCCAGTATACTCTGATGTATCCTTTTCCTGCTTCAGAACGAGCTTTTAGCGTGGTATTCTGTACGCCGTTGATGATACCACTGCTAGGATGCATATCATCTTTCGTCACTGTTACTTTGACAGTCTTCGTAGCGGCAGTATATTTTCCGGTTGCTGCTACTTTGATCGTAATTGTTGCGGTTCCTTCGATTCCCTTCAGTGTAACGTTACCTTTAGTATCGACTGTAGCGACTTCTGTGTTACTTGAACTATAAGTCATAGTACCGTCGCTGTTAGTTGAAGCATTGAGACTGAATGGACTGTCGTTGACATTCTTGTCGTAGGAGCTTGCCCCTGTAGTGATAGTTGCAGTCGCTGCTTCTTCTGGATTTACAGTAATCCGAATTTCTCTTGTAGCTGCCTTATAGTTCTGGGTTTCAGGACTTGTCACTGTGATGTAAACAATCCCTGTTCCACCCTTCAGTGAAACCGTGCCGTTCGAGCTTACCGTTGCGATAGATGGATCGCTGGACTTGTAGGTCAGGGAAGCATCACTGTCACACTTGGTGTTCAGCTTGAAGTCTGGCCGGCTTGGCGTTCTCGTGTAACCAATATAGCCAGTGAATTTAGGCGTCGCTTTGTTAATCTTAAAGGTCTTGGTAATCGTACCACTGTAGTTCCTCTTGCCTGTTATCTTGATTGAGGCCGTTCCGGCATTCCTGTTGTTTGAGTAGCTTACAGTATAATCTGTATTCTTCTTCAGGGTCGTTCCCGCATGCAGTACCTTGACTGACGGTATCTTCAACTTACCGCTGTAGGTGACATCGGCAACATCGGCAACAGTTGCGACATCGGCAAGATTAGCTTTGCTGATGGTAAACGGTACTAATTGCGTATTAGAGTATTTGCCTTTTCCTGTCACCATCGCATAGGCTGTTCCCGCCAGTACATTCTTTATGTAATTCACTTTGTAGTCTGTACCCTGGGTCAAGGTTGTCCCATTGTACTTGACGGTAACTTTCGGATACTTCTTGTTCTTATTGTACTTAAAAGAAGTAGCGCCTAATTTGATATCAGCCTTTTTAATGGAGGTTGTTCCTGCTTTCGTCTTTTCTGCGGCATTATCGTAATACCAGAAGTTACAGTCGACTCGGCCGCTGATTCCATTGACGCTGCCGCTGCTAGTGTACTGCCAGAACTCATAGTCTCTGTTATATGAAGGGTAGGTATTATACTGCGCAAACCAGACCTTGTATTTGTCTTCGATAAGAGACATATTCAAATTAGAGTTCATCATGTTCAGATATGAGTAAAACATTGGCTCATATCCTGCGTCTTTAATTACTTTTAGAAATGCCAGGGAATTGGATGTAAGCGTAGCTTTTCTAGTACTGGACGGCCAGTTTTTGTATGCGGTACTCAGACGCCCGTCCATCTCACAGTCATAGACTACAGGCATATCGAGGTCATATCCATCCAGAGCATTGACGACAAACTTTGCTTCCGATTGCGCCTCTTTCATAGTGGTGGCTTGAGAGTAATAATATACACCGACCATGACACCGGCCGCTTTTGCATTTTTCATATTGGTAGCAAACCAATCATCCATGTTAGGACGGAACGGGTCTGCTTGCCATGTATGTCCGAGTCTGATTAAGGCAAAATCGATACCTTGCCGTTTGACATTAGCCCAGTTAATGTTTTCCTGGACATAGGAGACGTCGATTCCGTCAATAACCATGCAATTGCTGAATTTACTTGCGTGGGTATAGGTATTCGAGTCTACCACGGCGTTGCTGCCGAAGGCAATGCTGCAGGTGATGAAAAGGGCTGCTAGAGTTGTAACGATTGTTAATATGATTCTTGTCTTTTTCATGATTTCTCTCCCAACTAGTAATTGCACTTTTTCCTCTTACATATCCTATGTTAACAATTAGGTGAAGAATTTGTCAACCTTACGACGATAAATTTCACATAGACTTCTTGAAACCTTCATAAAAGTAGTTTATTATCTAAATAATATTATTCTTTAAAAGGCAGAAAAGCTGCCGTGTCATTTTGAGCAATACATAAGCTCAGAATATGGATTGAAATAAATTATGTTAGGATATGTGACAATCGAAAAAAATGAGTTGAAAGTGCGTGAATTTGATATGTATCAGGCATACTATTGCGGAATCTGTAAGTCCATCGGCAGACGGTTCGGACAGCTTCCCAGAATGACCCTGAGTTACGACTCCGTATTCCTCGCACTGGTTTTAGCAGGACTTTCAGAAGAAACAGACATCGTCCTGCAGGAACATTGTATCACCCACCATATAAAGAAAAAACCGGTAGTTTTTGGAAATGAAGCCCTGGATTATGCAGCAGACGTGATGGTTATTTTGGCTTACCACAAGTTCCTCGACGATTGGAAAGACGAGCAAAGCAAGGTAGGGCTGCTCGGAAAAAGCGCTTTATCAGGCGCTTATGGAAAACTGCAGAAAATGCATCCTGAGATTTGTCATAAAGTAGAGCATTCTCTTACGGACCTCTCTGAACTGGAAAGAGAAAATTCCGGAAAACTGGATTTGGTGGCAGATACGTTTGCCGATATCATGGAGACGCTTTTCATCGGTTACGATCCTGCTGCAGGTTCCGCACAAGTGCTGGGTCAGCTGGGTCGTCATCTGGGCAAATGGATCTATACCATCGATGCTTTAGACGATTACGAGAAAGATATAGAGGCAGGACATTATAATCCTTTGATTTTTAGAGAAAATAAGCTTGAGGGGATAGGAGATTTGCTATATAATTATCTTGCCGAGGCTAGTAATGCCTACGACCTTCTGCAAATCAAAAAGAACAAAGGAATCATAGATAATATCATATTTATGGGATTACGTGTACGAACAGATGTAATCCTGAGGGAAAGGACAGAATTGAATGAACAATCCGTATGAAGTATTAGGCGTAAAGCAGGGAGCTTCAGAAGCAGAAATTAAAGCAGCATACAAAGAATTAGTTAAGAAATATCATCCAGATAAATATCAAAATAATCCGCTGGCAGATTTGGCAGAGGAAAAACTGCAAGAGGTGAACGAGGCCTATGATGCATTGATGAAGAATCGTCCGACAAGAGGCACTTATAGCAGCGGTACGCAGGGCCGCAGCGGACAGACCGCAAGTAATGCCAGCAATTATTACGCTGTAAGACAGGCGTTGGACCGAAATGATCTTTCTGGTGCGGAACAGATGTTGGTCAATTCCCCGAATCGCGATGCAGAATGGTTCTTCCTCAGCGGAGTCCTCTCATATAAAAAAGGATGGATTGATGACGCGATGAGCAATGTGAGACAGGCCATCGATATGGATCCGAACAATTTTGAATATCAGCAGGTTTTCCAGCAGATGAGAGGAGCGGGTGCTATGTACCGGGGCAGATCCAATGCGCAAGGGTACGATCAGAACCGCAATAATGACTGTTGTTCTGACTGCTGCACGTTCTATCTCTGCACTAGCTGCATCTCACCTTGTTGGTAAAATGAAAATCAAAACAGGACGTTTTCGGAACGTCCTGTTTTTGATTTTTGCTTCAAATAATATGGATGTAACCTTCCAGTTCTTTCTCCATTTCTATCCGATGATGTTTGGTGTAGATACCAGGGATTCCGCCGGTATGAATCATGACCACGTTTTCACCGGGTTTGATTCTGCCGGTTTTCGCCATGTCTACGATGCCGGCAAAAGTCTTTCCTGTATAGCAGGGATCCAGAATGACGGCTTCTTTTCTGCCCATGTAGTAAATCGCCTCGCGGACTTCTTTGACCGGATTGTTGTAGGCGCCAAAGTGATAGTCGCTGACCAAATCAAAATCTTCTGCTCTGATGTCTAAGGCTAGGTTGTAGAATTTTTTGACGCGCTTATAATAGGACTCTGCTACATTCACGATGCCTTCTTCAAAAGGCTCAATGCCGACACCAGTAATGTGGAGCGGCAATTTTTCGTTCATTGCTGCCACCTGTAATCCCATATAAGTTCCCATGCTGCCTACCGTTGTAACGACTCGGACTTGTTCAAGTCCCATCTGAGCAGTCTGTTCCGCAAGTTCTACGGCACAGTCATAGTAGCCGAGCACGCCCAGTTCATTGGAACCGCCCAGAGGGATGTAATAGACCTTTTCGCCTTTTGCCTCCCATTCCTCGGTCACCTTTGCTACAGCCTCATGGAGCAATTGACCCTCTGTATGCTGACCGTCGTCTTTAACCAGATAGACAGAGCATCCCATGATGCCGTCTAACAAAAGGTTGGCTGACATCTCGCCCGGATAATCACCTACTGCAACAATGGCAGCTTTGAGACCGTATTTGGCTGCGACTGCACCGGTCAGCCTGCCGTGGTTTGTCTGCGGTCCGCCTACCGTCAGCAGCATGGTGGCACCTTTGTCCATCGCATCCTTTGCCAGGTATTCTAGCTTACGAAGCTTATTGCCTCCTGTCCCGAAATTGGTCAGGTCGTCTCTTTTCAGATAGAGATTGATCCCGAGTTTGTCAGAGATTCGGTTCATGCGGTCCAGCCGCGTAGGCGTGTTTAAAAAAGATAATTTTTCATGTCCTAAAGTCATCTGTGCACCTCCTGATTTTCATACACTAAGTATAGCATTCTACCCAAAGAGCTGCAAGGTGGCAATCGAATTCAGCAAATCAAAGATTTGCGAATTTTTTGCATGAGACCTGATGCGGCTCGACTCGCGTTTCGCTGGAAAGAATGTCATACTATAAATTTTCTCCGGAAAAAATGACAATACTATGCCTAACAACAAGTAGGAGGCTGATATGAAAAAAACAAACTTTTTTGAGGGATGGTATTTTAAGGAACAGTGTGAGGAACTGACAATCGCTTTTATTCCGGAGGTTTCTTATGATGAAGATGGAAAGCTGTCGGGCAGCTTGCAGATTGTTCTGCCGGACCGCTCTTACTATTACACTTATCAAAATCCCATCAACATGAACCTGAATCGCACCATGTTCATCGTCATGGAGAAAAATGTTTTTACGGATGCTTGTATCCATATCGATATAGAAGAAGAGGATTTGATGATCAAAGGTGATATCTACTTTGACAGAGAGAAAGGCAGAAAATTTAATGTCATGGGGCCTCTCGCTGTATTTCCACTGCCTTGTAAACACGGAATCCTCTCTATGGAACAGCGGCTGTCAGGAACTCTCGAAATAGACGGCAAAGTCTATGATTTTAACGGTGGCAAAGGTTATCTGGAAACTGATTTTGGGAAGTCTTTCCCAAGGAGATATATGTGGAGCCAATGCAACTGGTTTGGCAGTACAGACTGCCAGATTGCCGTTGCGGCAGCGACAATTCCCCTGGGGCCCATTCCTATCATGGGAACTTTTGCCTGTATCAATTATGAGGGGCAGAGATATAAACTGGCCACTTATAAAGGAGCGGAAGTAGAGAAAATAGGGGAAAAAGGTTTTAAGATTACGCAGGGTCCTTATATTTTTGAAGGCAGACGTCAGGGCGGAAACGCCATAGAGCTAAAAAGTCCGGAAATGGGCAAGATGGAGTCAGCTACACGGGAATACTTGGTCTGCAATATGGAGTACCGGCTTAGAAAAAGAGGCGTGGAGATTTTTTACGTCAGGAGCAGCCACGGATCTTACGAATTTCTTTGATTACAGTTGATAAAAGCAAAATAATGATGTAGGATATTTCTATCAACAGTAACAGAAGGAGACGGAAGATGATAGGAGTTATCAGCGATACAGCAGCGATTTTGCTTGGAGGAACCATCGGCTTTCTGGCAAAGAAAATTATCCCGGAAAGCTGGAATGATATTATTCTGAAGGGATTGGGGCTTTGTTCGATCTATATTGGCATTGCAGGAACGCTCGAAGGCAATAATACGCTCATTTTAATCATGGCCATGGTTTTCGGGGCTATGATGGGGGAGGGTTTTCGAATCGAACAGCGCTTCAATGGTTTTGCCGAAAGATTAGAAAAGAAGTTTGATAGCCGGGGCGGCAAGTCCAATTTTGCACAAGGGTTTATCACCTCCAGTTTGATGATGTGTGTAGGTGCGATGTCCATTGTAGGCTCCTTGAACGCTGGACTGAAAGGGGACAACACCTTGCTGTTCACCAAGACGGCCATGGACGGAGTAGGCGCCATGATGTTTGCGGCCTCCCTGGGCATGGGCGTTATCTTTTCTTCTATCACAGTATTTCTCTTTGAAGGCGCCATCGTATTGCTGGCTGGCGTCGTGGCACCGGCCCTGACCAGCGATGTCATTAACATAATGACCTGCGTCGGTTCTCTGATTATTATCGCCATGGGACTGAACCTGGTGGCGGATACGAAACTGAAAATCATGAACTACATGCCGGCAGTCTTTCTGCCCATCGCATTCTGCCCGTTGTACGACTGGATATTGGCAATGGTGCAGGGGTAAACAAATGCGGCAGGAAATATAAAAAGGTAATCAAATAATTCCATAAACTAATCGAGCGAATCGGATTTTCCGATTCGCTCGTTCTGTCTATAAAGAGAAGCTTTACAGCTTCATGCAGACGTCCCATGCGCGCCAGATGACGCTGCGCAGGTTACCTACGCCGTTGGCATCTCCCACGAGGTGGACATGCTTTCCGGATCCGGTCAGCGGTGCAGGTTTATAACCGACAGAAACGATAACATCGTCACCGGTGAGATCGAAGACCTTTCCGCCCTGATCCTTGACCGTTACGCCGCCTTCCTTGATTTCCAGAAGGGTCGTATTGAGATAGATCGGCGCCTTCTTGAAGGCCAGCATTTCACGCAAGAAGGAAGAGTTTGCCAGGCAGACGCCTTTGACGGCGATCAGGTCGTTCTTCATTTCTACGATCTGCGGCTTTTTGCCCTTGAGAATCAGGTCATAGGCGATTTCGCAGCCAGTCAGTCCGCCGCCAATGATGATGACATTATCTCCTACTTCTTTGCCAGAGAGGTAGTCTGTGGCCTCAATGGAATGTTCGAGGCCTTTGATTGGTGGACGATTTGGCACGGAACCGGTGGCGATGATGACTTCATCCGCCTTCAGTTCCTGAGGATCTTTTACTTCTGTATTGAACTTGACTTCTATGGAATGCTTTGCAATCTCTCGTCTGTACCATTCGATCAGCGCGCGGTCGCGTTCCTTGTATACCGGTGCTGCAGCCTGAATGAATACGCCTCCGAGACGATCTGACTTTTCGTAAATCGTCACCTTGTGGCCTCTCTCCGTCAGAACCAGTGCCGATTCCATGCCGCCGATACCGCCGCCGATGATGGCGATATGCTTCGGAGAAGAAGTCTTTTCAATCTTGTATTTTGTTGACTGCATGGTGCGAGGGTTCAAAGCGCAGCGAGCCATATGGATGGCGTCGGTCAAATCCTGGATGTTCGGTGTACCCTCATACTTGGCCATGGTAAAGCAGGCATTGTGACAGTGGATGCAAGGCTTGATGTCCTCTTCCCGCTCTTCTATCAGTTTTGTGACCCAGGCAGGGTCAGTGAGGAACTGTCTGGCAACGCCCAGACCGTCTAGTTTTCCATCTTTAATCGCCTCTGCACCGACGGCAGGGGACATCTTGCCTGCGCAGACTACCGGGATATCTACGAATTCTTTGATGTGGGTGACATCGGCCAGGTTGCAGTTTTCCGGCATATAGGCAGGTGGATGTGCCCAGTACCAGGCATCGTAGGTGCCGTTATCACAGTTGAGCATATCATAGCCGGCATCCTGTAGGAATTTGGCTGCCTGCTCCGATTCGGACATGTCACGTCCCACTTCTATGTACTCCTCACCTGGAACCGCGCCCATGCGGAACCCTTTGGTCTTGGAAATGACAGAATAACGCAGAGAGACAGGGAAGTCGTCGCCGCAGGATTTCTTGATCGCCTGCACGATTTCTACAGGAAAGCGGTATCTGTTTTCAAAGGAACCGCCGTATTCGTCAGTCCTCTGATTGGTGTATTTCATGGTAAATTGATCCAACATATAACCTTCGTGGACAGCATGGACTTCGATTCCGTCTACGCCGGCATCCATGCACAGCTTGGCAGTCTTGGCAAAGGCGTCCACAATCTGGTGAATCTCCTCTATGGTAAAAGGTCTGGAATAGACGCCGTCAGCCCAACGATTTTCTGTTGCCGAAGCGCTGGCGCAGATGTAGTCCATATTGAAAATTGGTTTACCGAGGAATCCGAAGACTTTGTTCTTCATCATCTTGACCATCAGGTCGTTGACTGCCATAGAACGTCCCATGCCGGCAGTCAGCTGGATAAAGAGCTTGGCACCGGTCTTGTGGAATTCATCCATGAATTCTTTCAGCTGTTTGAATTTCCCCTTGTTCTGGTAGAGCCATTTGCCGCCCATGGTATCTCTGATTGGCGCGATGCCGGGCAGTATCAGCCCTACGTTGTTCTTTGCCCGCTCCAGCAGAAAATTAGCGGCTTCTTTGTCAAAGTGGTTGGGTTCCATCCATCCGAAAATGGAAGTACCCCCCATAGAACACATGACGATGCGGTTCTTGATCTCTACATTGCCTATTTTCCATGGCGTAAATAAAGGTTCATATTCTTGTTTCATTCCGTCCTCCTTAATGGTATAATGGTCTGTCCTGTGAGCTGTGAGAAGCTAGACAGACCTTATGCTTTGGGAGACCTAACCCGATTTCGTGAAGCGGAATCGCCGGTAGGTCCCCGGTCAAAAGTGCAGCGCTTTAGCGCGTGGCACTTGACGACCACGCCCCGCAAACGAAGTGAGTGGAACGGCGTTAGTCGTATAATGGCTATCACTTTGTTATAACATAGGAAATATCGTCCAAAGGACGTATTTCCGTATGTTTCAACGTTCGCTTTGCTCACTCCTCCAGTCGCTGACGCTCTTTTCGCTGTCCGTTTCGCCTAGCCAGCTAAAGCTGGGGCGAAAAGGCAAAGAACGTACCTTACGAAGCGTCGCCCCTTGCGGGCGACATGAGTGCATAGGAGTGACGCTCCGTTATGCACTCGTTTTTTACTCAACGGTTACGCTGCCGTCTGTGGCAACGGTGACCGTCATGCCATCTTTGATGTAGTCTAAAAACGCTTCTCCCAGATTGTCAATGACTGGCATCTCTGCATCAGTCCAGTTGGCTGCCAGGATTGCACCGGAAGCCGCCAGGGAGTCGATAGGTTTAGAAAAAAGCATGCACGCAGGTTGTTTCCCCATGGCACAGGCTGTATAGAGCACCATGCCGCCGGTGGTCGAACCGATGGTTTCTGGAAGGCAGAGGGCCTTGCCGATCATGGATTTCTTGTAGAGGTCACTGTTATTCTGATCGCCGCATTTGACCTTCTTGTCACCGAACATCAAAGCCATCTGGTAGCTGGCCAGGGTGTTGAAACCGCCGCGTGAAACCAGGGCTTCGGCGGTGACACTGCCGGGAGCGACGACGCGGCCTTTGAATTCTCTTGCCATATTATTGCACCCCCTTGGTAATCATCGTCAAAATCTCTTCGTCGGTGTAAAATCTGGCGCTGGTATAGGTGCGCAGCTTGTTGGACGAAGTGATGACGGGCATTTTCTTTGAGAGTGGGTTATTCATATACATGAGTGGGCAGATGTAGCTGAGGATGATGCCTGTCTGCTCCAGTCTCTTATAGTATTCTGTTTCCTTGAATTCACTGATAACACCGGGCGCAGAAGTGAAGACCGTTGGAATCTGCACTTTTTTGTTCCCGCAAGCCTTGAGCGCCTCTTCGACACGTTCTGTCCAGTCTTTCAGCTGTGCCAGGGTCATGTGAGGACAGCCCATGAAACAGAGCTTTGGTTTGGCATCCGGGTCTTTCCAGATGCAGGGGTAGCTGTCCTTTACCCGCGTTAGTTCCGCATCGTCGATGATGTAAACCGGGGCATTTTCGCGAATCAGTTCTTCGCCGTAGTCTACGGCTTCCGGGGTTAAGTTCTCGACATGATAAAGCCCGACGGAGCCGTTGGACGCAGTGGCAGCGCCAAAGTCCTTGAGGTAGGCGCAGGCGGCATCGTCTAATGTAGAACCGATCCATTTGTCCAATCCTCTGATGTACGGCACTTGATCCAGGACCTTCATGCCGATGGCGGAGCCGAGAATCTGCGCTTCCGGCATCTTTTCCGTGCGGATTTCCACGATCCAGTCGGCTTTGCGTCCATCGTCGGTCAGAAGTCCGAATTCAGGAACAAATCCGACGATAGAACCCATCAGTTCGATGATGCCGGAGTTCCGGTTACATCTAGCACCGAGAACGCTATTTGCATAGACCACTGCGGAAGATTCAGCCCAGGAGAGGATCTCGCCCCTTTTTGGCACATTACCGACTTCTGGCAGGTAGCAGGCGCAAGTATAGGCGTCCTCACTTAAGAGCCCCAGTTTGCGCAGCTGTTCTTCGTAATGCTCCTGCTGGCTGTACATGAACTTGAAGACGATGTTCTGCAGAAAAGACGAGGGGACGTTTTTGTCCAGGGGTCTTGGATCTGCTGAGAATTTCTGTTTGCTGACAGCTTGAGCGGACAGAAGCCGATCGTACAGTTCGTAGACCGGCGTCATGACGCCGATGCCGAAGCTGATGACGGTATGACCGTATTCGTTTGTAATTGGAACCATTTTCTCAGCGCCGAAGGCTTCGCCGTACATGACAAGGGTTTTGACAATCTTTGCCATGGTTTCGCCTTGCGCGCCGTCAAGCAGTGCCTGTTGTCCTTTTGTGAGAATCATGCTATCATTCCTCCATATGTTTTAAAATGATACCGAATATTCTATATTTTCATTATACTGTTTTATCGGAGGTATTTCAAGATACTGGGGCAAAGTTGGACTGACTTTGCAGTTTTTTATTTAAGCAAGAAATAAAACGGGTAAAAGTGCCATAAAAGCATCTAAATCCACTCATTTATGGCAATTTTTGAGAAATGAAGCTGATTTTTTGACTGTTTATCCAAAAAAATGGAAAAAGTGCAAAGGGAATAGAAAACTATATAATAATAAAACTTTATAAAAAATACGATTTTGAAGCGTAAACGTTATGAACAAATGCATTTTTGCTGTCCGAAAGGGCGGATGAAAACGGAAATCTGCCATAAAAGCACCTAAATCCGCTCATTTATGGCACTTTTGCCGGATTTAAAAATTTGTCGGACCTATAAGTTAAGAAATTGTCTACGTCAAGGCTGTCCTCATCTTCCATAGGTGAGAAGCTCTCCGGATGAGATTTGAGAGCTTCTTATCCGTCATTTCCACGGTTTTAACTGTTCCTTTTTCGATAGAGGAACCAGATGACTGCATCCACAGCCAGACAGATGGCGGCAATCATGAACCAGGTCTGTGTATAGGTATGGGATTGCAGCAGCCATCCGGTGAATACGGGGCCGGTCAGTCTGCCCAGACCTCTAGAGAACTCGTAGAGAGACATACTGCGGCCTTTGTGGGTTTCCGGTGACTGATCGGCTATGTAGATGCCTGCACAGGTGGAAATCAAGATTTCTCCGCTGGTCCAGATGACCACTGCCATCATATAGATCAGGACGCTGCTGGAGAATCCATAGAGTGAGAAACCTGCGGCGTAGAGGAGGCAGGCAAAACCGATGTTGAACAGGGGATGCTTTTTCTTGGTAAAAGAAACGATGATCGGCGTACAGACTACGACCACGCCTCCATTGACGGTCCAGACCAGTGAACTGTATTTTGACCCTGCATTGAGACCGAACAGATCCCTAAGCTGCAGAGGCAGCATAAAGTCCAAATTGATATAGCAGAGTGTCAGTACGGCAAGACAGATGGTGAATACAAGCAGAACAGGATTCTGCAGAACAATCGAAAGCTGACTGTCCTGCTTCACCTTTTCCAAATGCTTCGTTTTTTTGTGGGGAATATAGACATCCTGTACACTGCACAAAACGAGAATAAAGGTAATCAGGAAAATCAAGGACATACTGAAAAATATCCACGGCATATGGCTGTAGAATAACATGCCGGCAATGACAGGTCCCAGAGCGCTTCCGATATTTCCTGATAAATACATCAAAGAGAAACATTCTGTCTTGTTGCTTTCATCCGCCCAGTCGAGGATCATGGCCGATACCGTAGGCAAGATGGCGCTGGCAACAAAATAGGTGATGATGATGAAGAGAATCACCAGGTGCGTGGATGCAAAAAAACCAGCCACTGCCATCGTGATGATAACGACGAAGGTAGCGGCGATATAGACTTTCTTGCGCCCGATTTCATCAGACAGTTTTCCGCCGGCCAGAGTTCCCAGGGTGCTGGCGATGGAAGCTACGACAACGATGTAGCTGGCTTCAATTTCTGTGTAACCCAGTCTGCTGGTCAACAGCAGAGATAAAAAAGGATATACAAACATCATTCCCATAGAAATAACCGCCCTGGAAATAGAAAGAATGTATATCTGCTTTGGCAAGCCCTTGTACTGTGTTAAAAAGTTCAATGTCTCATCTCCTTTGTAAGATGCAATATACTATTGTGATAGAATTTTGTCAAGACGTTCTGATTGATCTGTGATAATGTCTCAAGTAAACGTAAAAGAAAATATCCCAGGCAGTCACAGTCTACGCCTGAGACATAAAAGAAGAAGCTGCCGACAGAAATTCTCGTGCCAGCAGCTTCTTTTACTTTCAATTAGGATGGGCTCAGGCCTCTAATGCGGCATCTTGTGCGGCAATCTCCTCATCTGTGACTTTGGTCATAGTGAATCCTGTGAGGACATAGATAAATCCAATCAGGGTGCTGAGCCATGTCAGCGGCGCATAGATGAAAAAGTCTGAGTTTGCAACTCCGAGAGTCGCCGCGTAGAATGCGCCCATACCGCCCCAAGGAATCAGCGGCGATAAGCTGATGGTGCAGTCCTGCAAGATACGAGATAAATTTTTTCTGTGCAGGTGGTATTTATCGAACAAGTCTGGCAGCATAGGACCCAGGGCGGCATAGGTCAGATCGTATCCGCCAGTGATGACGAAGAAGGTCAGACACATGCCATACACTTTGACGACCATGGATTTTGAACTCTTAGATGTGGTAGTGATTAAGTCCAGCAGAGCATCGATAACACCAGCTGCCCGCAGCGGCGCGCCGAATACGCAGGCTGCGATTAAAATCGCTGCGATTTCCAGGAAACTTGCCAGTCCGCCTCTGAGGATGATGGAGTCGATGATTTCAATACCGGACGCTTCGCCATACCCGTTCATCATGACACTGGCAACGTCACCGATGGATGCACTCTGAAATACCATGGACAGTATGGCTCCGAGGACGATACCTACGGCAAAGGTAGGAAGAATCGGCTTTTTCATGATGATCAGTACGATGACGACGATAGGAGGAAGCAGCAGCAATGGATTCAGGCTGTAAATAGAGGAGAGGCCATTCACAATCGTATCATATGCTTCTGTTCCAGTTCCCGCACCGGCAGCATCGTTGTTAAATCCAAGTATCAGGAAGTAAACCAGGCAGATAACCAGTGCAGGCAGAGAAGTCTTTGCCGCGTGGATGCAGCCTTCAAAGAGGTTTACCTTGGATACTGCAGTGGATACGTTAGGGGAATCTGACATTGGAGACAGCTTGTCTCCGCAGAGAGCCCCGCTGGCAATGGCGCCGGCTGTAATGACCGGTGACATGCCCAGACCAGAGGCCATGCCTAAAAATGCAATACCTACGGTACTGATGGTGCCCCAGGAGGATCCCATGATCAGAGCCATGATGGTGCAGATCAGACAGGTCAGGAAATAGAACAGGGATGGGCTGATAACTTGTATTCCGTAATATACCATGATAGGTACTGTTCCGGATAGGACCCAGGTGCCGATCATCATGCCTACTGAAAATATGATCAGAATCGGCATGATCATATTTTTGACCAGTGTGATAATGGTGGACTGAATATCACTGTACTTCGTTCCGAAGATGACAGCGATGACGGACAGTAAGGCTCCAACGGACAATAGGATGACAGCATCAGCGTCTTCTGTGACTAAAAAGCCGACAACTACGAGGACAATTCCTAAGATCAGCATGAAGAAAGCCTGCGGCTTTGTGACTTTTTTGCTTGATGTACTCATTTTGCATATTCCTTTCTTTCTTATAATGTTGTAAAATATTCCTAAGTTATATTCCAGTGATGCACGTGTCACTTTTTATGCATGGGAGCGATGCTCCATCACGCACTCGTTTTTACATGACTTAAGAAAAGCAATTTCTGTGCCAAAATATCTTAGAAGTCAAAAATCTCTGAAAGTTGACCTTTGTAAGGGTCTTCTTGAGAAATAAAGCAAAAGAGAATCGAACAGAAAAAGAAAATTAGGAAAAGAATTAACCTAAAAGCTCAATTTGCCTCCGTTGCTCCAGGATCATTTCTTTGGAAAAAGGCAGATTAATATGGTGGCATGAAGTTTGCTTTATAATGACAGTATACCTATAAGAAAAAGAAATTTGCAATGTGAAATGGAGGAGAAAGAAATGAATGCAGTGGAGAACTTGATGGTAAATCATAAATCAGTCAGGAAATTTAAGAATCAACCGGTGTCAGACGCGCTTTTGGAGAGAATGATCAGATGCGCACAGCATGCTGCTACATCGGAATTCATCCAGGCATATACCATCATAAAGGTCACAGATCAAAAGACGAAAGAAACCCTTTATAATGAAGTGACAAGCCAGAAGCCGATCTTAAATGCACCCGTGTTTTTAGTATTCTGTGCCGATGTCAGCCGCCTGCTGCGGGCCAGTGAAATGAATCAGCGTGAAGCGCCAGAAGCCTACATGGAATACACAGAGACTTTTCTCATGGCATCGGTGGACACCGCCATCGCAGCACAGAACGCAGTGCTGGCAGCAGAATCAGAAGGGTTGGGCTGCACTTATATCGGCGGAATCAGAAATAACCTGCCGAAGGTCATGGAACTGCTTGCTATTCCGCAGGGAGTATATCCGCTGTTCGGCATGGTTTTAGGGTATCCGGAAGAGCAGACAGACGAGGCGGCAAAGCCGAGGCTGCCCCTTGACGTCATATTCAAAGAAGAAAAGTATCATATTGACGGAGAGGAAGAACAGATCAGAGCCTACGATGAAGTAATCAGACAGTATTATATCGATAGAACTGGCGGGAAACGAGATGAAACCTGGTCCATGCAGATGTCGGACTTTGTGGAAAAACCCCAGAGGCCATTTTTAAAAGATGTTTTGGAAAAGCAGGGATTTAAGCTGAAATAAAGAAAGGATTTGCGATTATGAAACGAATTGCAGTCGTAGCGACGGAAAAGGAATATGCAGATTTTCTGATGAATCACGTAGCCAAATATATGAACCGGTATGCTCAATTCGTTTCTTATTCCATCGCTGAAATTGAAAAGGCGGGACTGATAGAAGAGGACTTTGTCCTGCTTTCGGCCTTTAACATCTTTCAGCAAGTCAGGCAGAAAATCAGTGAAGCGTCAGAAATCATCGTTCTCTCCTTGTCCCTGAGTAAAAGACAGATGGAACCCCTAAAGGAAATCCCGAGCGGAACCAAGGCTCTGCTGGTCAATTTTGACAACAGAAGCTGCATGCATACGATTACCTGTATGTATGATGCAGGAATCCGTGACTTGGAACTGGTTCCTTACTATGGAGAAGGGGATTACGACCGCGACATCGATGTGGCAATCACGCCCAACGAGGCGCATCTGGTCCCAGCAGGAATCACAAAGGTCTACAACGTTGGGGAGAGTTCTGTAGATATGAACAGCCTCTATAACATAGCGGACAAACTGGGAGTCTACGAAGAATTTGCTGCCAGAGAAGCCAATGAGGCGAGAAAAGAATATTATTACATCAATTCCAGTATGGATAAGCTGATGGGCGACAAAGCGAGTATGACCGATAAGCTGAACACACTGATTAAGCTGATGAACGAAGGCATCATCATCACAGACTCGACGGGCAGAATTTACCTGTCCAATGAAAAAGCGCAGAAGCTTCTGGCGGAACGATCGAAGGTCTTGCAGGGGTTTCATATTGAAGAAGTGCTGCCGGAACTGGATGTAAACTCCACCAAAGAACGGCTGGCCAAAACGCCTGGGGCGAATTTGATCGTATCGGCAGTAGAAATCCGCTCGGGCGATGAAATGGCGGGACATATCATCACCGTAACAGACTTTGAAGAGGCAGAGGAAAAGCAGCATGGCATGAGAGCCAAACTCAATGAAGCCAGTCATGTTGCCAGATATCATTTTGAAGATATTTTAGGGGAAAGTGATGCAATCAGAAGAGCGATCGCCGACGCAAGGCAGATTGCGGCAGCAGAAGCAGCGGTGATGATCATCGGTGAAAGCGGTACGGGGAAGGAGATGTTTGCGCAGAGCATCCATAACGCCTCTGCCAGAAGAAAATATAATTTTGTCGCTGTGAATTGTGCGGCCATACCGGAGAACCTGTTGGAAAGCGAGATGTTCGGCTACGAGGAGGGCTCCTTTACTGGCGCGAAAAAGGGCGGCAAAATGGGATTCTTTGAATTGGCGCATCGAGGGACTATCTTTCTCGATGAAATTGGAGAGATGCCCCTGCAGCTGCAATCTAAACTGCTCAGAGTCCTGGAGGAACGAAAGGTCATGCGCGTAGGCGGCAGCAGGAACATCGATGTGGATGTGCGGATCATCTCAGCAACTAATAAAAATTTGTTTCAATTGGTAGAACGGGGAGAATTCAGAGAAGACCTCTACTACAGACTCAACGTGCTGCCATTGTCAATTCCTCCGCTGCGAGCGAGAAGGGAGGACGTGCTTCCAATCTTCTATTCCCTCGCTGAACGCATGAATTCTGACATGCAGCTGAGTCCGGAAAGCGGGGATATTCTGATTCACTATGCCTGGAGAGGAAATGTCCGGGAGCTGAGAAATGTGGCGGAGTTCTTAGGGAGTAAAGGCAAAAAATATATCGAAGCGGAAGATCTTCCGCCGCTGAAGTACGGGCAGAAGGAGAACAGAGGTGGAAACGCAGTTGGAGAAGCCTCCACCATAATCGACAAGTTTATCCTCAACGAAGGGCGGGAAATCGAACTTTATTACGCGGTACTGCGTCAGCTTCGGCAGTCTTTGGAACAGAGTGAACGTTATGGCAGGCAGAAGCTATTGGATAAGGTCAACAGCAGTGGCGGTGTTTATACAGAAGGCGAAGTTCGCAAGGCCTTGACAAAACTGTCTTCTTATGGTTTTATCAGGTCGCCGAAGGGGCGAGGCGGCAGTGTGATCAATCACGAAGGAATCAGGCTGCTGGAAGTTATAGAAACTTTTCGAGAGAGAGGAATCCTCAGATAAAAAGCAGATGCGGCCATCAAAACCGTATCTGCTTTTTAAATAATGCAATAGATTGTTACATGTTAAATTTGCTGTTTAGGGCTTTAACGCAATAAGTGAAAAGTCCTGCGATGACCACGATATAGAAACCATCGGTCAGCCCTTCCAGAAGCAGACTGTTGAAACCATTTTTCAACAGCGTTTTACAAAGAAACTCTGCGCCGGTGGTGATGGCAAAATTGATTCCATAGATGACCAGCCATGCGGGTACTGCCAATTTGTCCGGCTTGATTAAATGAAAGGACAGCAAGACGGTAAATGCAAAGGTGCAGAAGAATACTTGCTGCAGCAGCATTTTAAGCGGGAGCAGCCCCATAAGGATGCCGATTTGCATCGGCGGTACATCAGCATTCAGATATTCCTTCAGTACCTCGACGCCGATGTCGGTGACATCCACATCAAAGAACAGCACCATGACCAGGGAGGCAGCCAAAGCCACCAAACTGATCAGCAGCATGTAGATGCTTCCTGCCAGAACTTTGCTCATAACAATCTCTCTCTCTGAAAGAGGCAGGGCCATATAGAAAGAGCCTTCCGCGTTAAAAAGAGAGGTGCTGAAAATTTTGTTCAACCCTTTGATGCTGAAGACGATTGTTGCAATGGAGCATACCAAAAGCACCAGAGGACCGATCAGCGCCGTCATCGCTTTGGCCAGGAGAATAGATAAAGTCCAGCCGGCGATGGAAAATCCGATTGCTTTAGAAAAATCGCTTCTGCCGATTTTCAGGTTCAGGTTGATTCCTTTACTGAGCATTTACATCGCCTCCTTTAGGTTCAGGATTCCGTAAGCGTCTCTGTACTTTACGATGGAACGTCCGTCTTCTATTTCTGTGGCATCGGTAAAATACGGCTCGATGACGAATTTTCCTCTCTCGTTGATAAATCCATAGTGAACGCCGTCCAGGGTAACCGGGGCGAGGCCTCCTGCGAATACTGTCTCATATAGAAACCAATCATCATTTTTATAATGTGTTTTCAAGTTGAAGAGAATGTTTCCTGTTTTGTCGATGCATCGTATTTCGCTATTAGCGTAGACCAGGGATTTGCCCTCCGAGAATGGGTTTGCTCTGTCGGTGGTATAATAAGGCAATTTGATTATGAGCCTGCCTTTTTCGTCGATATAGCCGCAAGTGGTCTTTGTCGTATTTTCGTCAAAGTCCTTACTGATCTTATCCGCGTCTTGTCCCTCAAAGATTTCTGCATACCGCAGACCCTCTGATAATTCACCGACAGTCTTGTATAGCTTTGTGTCTTCTGCCGGAGTAAAGTCATCCTTGAGAAAACAATGTCCTCCTTCATAAAGATAGGCTATATAGCCGCCGTTATCGTCACTTTCCAGATCTGAGATCGTTGATGGTACTTTTTTCTTTTCTCCTGTGACCGCATCAAAGAGATACATGTCGGTGGTTTTGCCGCTCGTTTTGATCAGGTACGTGGTGCCGTCGAAATGGATTATTTCGTTTGCGGATTTGTCGTAAAAGACAGTGCGGCCTTTTTTGTCCATCAGACGAGGGCTTCCGATACTGTCCGTAGCAATGGTGTATCCGCTCAGAAAAGATTCTACGCTGGTGTATATCGCTTTGACGACGATGTTGCCGTCCTCGTCCTTGATTCCGCATTGGTCATTTTCTGTATACTCGTACAATCCGTCACCCAGGCTGTATTCCGCATTCTTTATCCGCTTGATCGGTTTTCCGGCGGCATCGATAAGGAGCAGATCGTCGCCCTTTGATGTCAGGAAGGAGCCGGCGGCCGTGCCGAAATAGAGATCAGAGTAGCTCTTTGTCGGCTTGAGACTCCAAGATAAAGCCATGACAGAAGAACGCTCCTCGTAATAGGCGGTAGACGTTTTGCAGCCGGCCCATGCCGACAAACCTGATATGCCGACAAAGAAAATCAGGATGATGATGAGTAAATGATTTTTTATAAATATCTTCATTTTGACACCCCCAATCAAATATTGTACTTACTGCATAAAGCTTTACTACTGTAAGATAGCAGGACCGCAATGACCACGACATACAAAATATCGGTAATCCCCTCCAGAAGAAAGATATTGAACCCCGCTCCTACGAGTTTGCCGGTTACAGCCGTTATACCAGAGCTGACAGCAGCGTTGATTCCGAAGATGACCAGCCACGCGACAACGGACAGCTTGCCGGGCTTGATCAAGTTGAAAGACAACAGGGCCGCCATGGCGAAGGAACAGAAGAACACCTGCTGCAGGAGCATCTTCAGAGGGGACAGACCCATGAGAACGGCAATCTGTCCTGCAGTCATATGGAGGTCCATATATTGCTGCAGAGGACTCATCAGGATCTCTGTAACGTCCAGACCGATGAGATATGAAAGGATAGTGATGGCAAAAATCGCCGACACAGATACTAGATCCAAGAGAAGCATGTAGATGCTCCCAGCCGCGACTTTGCTGAGGACGATTTCCTTTTCGGACAACGGCAGGGCCATATAGAAAGTCCCCTGATTATCAAACAAAGATGTGCTGAAGATGCAATTCAGTCCTTTGATGCAGAAGACCGTAACTATGATGAGGCTGATTGCAAGGGGAATTCCTCCGGCGAGACTTGCGAGAGCGTAACCTGCTGCGGAAATGCCTATAGCTTTTGAGAAGTCATCTTTTCCGATTTTTAAATTGAGCGAGATTGCTTTACTGAGCATTTAAATCCCTTCTTTCAGGTTTATGATTCCATATTGTTCTTTGTACCTGACCGCAGCGTAACCTGCGTTGATTCTACCTACAGAATCGAAGATTGGTTCAAAGATGAATTTCCCTTCTTCATCAATGATGCCTTCTTTTTTGCCGTCTAGTGACAATGATGCGTAGCCGCCTGTGAAACGAGTATCTAATGGATCGCTGTTGCTGCAGCCTTCAAGGACAAACAGGGTTTTGCCTTTGGTGTCAATGCAGATGATTTTTTTATCAGCATAGATCAAAGCCTTACCCTCTGCAAAGGGACAGGCTCCTTTGATGTCTTTGTACGCAAGGGGCAGAACGATTTCGTGAGATTCATTCATGTATCCGCAGATCCGTGCGTGACCACGAGTAAGAGGAACATTATGTTTTTCGTCCACGATCAAATCGTCATAACGCTCGACGTAGGCGAGACCCTCTGAAAATTCTGGAAGCGTTTTGTACAAAACCGCCCCTTGGGGAATGGCAAAGGCATCTGTCAGATAACAGTAGGTATCATCAGGGAGCCTGGCCATGTAACTGCCATTGTCGTCCGTCGTGATACCGAGGACCTTTGATGGCAGCGGCGTTTTGTCTCCGGTAGAGACGTCCAGGATATAGTGGGTACTGCCATTGACAAAATACTTGCCGCCTTTGATATAAGAAACAGCCGAGATCACTTCGTCTGCAAGGAGCTGGCTGCCGTCCCGGTTCAGCAGCTTGTGGCGGGAGCCGTCCCAAGCGATGGCGTATCCGTGATGGAACTCTTCTATGGAACGGTATTTCGCTTCGATGACAACCTTGCCGCTGGCATCTTTGACACCGCAAAGGTCTTCTTTCTCAAATAGGAAAAGTCCCTCGCCCAGGTTTCCGTCATCGGGAATCTCTTTCAGAACGCGTCCTGTGGCATCAATGAGAAACCATTTCTCCCCGTCATAGGCCTCGAACTGGCCCGGATTTTCTCCTGCGGTAATCCAGTCATACTGGTCTGTGGGTTCCATAGACCAGGGGATACTCTTAAGAATCTCTTTTTGGCTGTAGCTCAGAGTTACGGTTTTATATGCGGCAAAGGCAAAGAGCAGAGAAATCAGAATGAAAAGTGTGACGCCGACAGAAAGCGGATGTCGTTTGATAAATGCTTTCATGACATAGCTCCTTCTAGTGGTATTATTGTATTAATTGATTAATACAATAATACCACTGAGCAGATGAAAAGTCAATATGAAATCATATATTTTCCTGGTAACTTCGCTTGAATCATAATCATGGTTTTACTGAAAAACGCTGGTTGCCGCGTTAATCAGGCGAATCATTAACCTATTTTCCTGTCTCTTCTGTACTCTTTTTTAAAGGAATCGAAATAATCATTGAAATTCCAATAAATCCACTATTTCCATCACTTGGCACGCTGTTTGCGTTTATATCTGACGGATACAGATGAAAGATCAAAAAAGGAGTGAAAAATGGAAAGAATAAAGTGGCCGGAGGGCAAAAGAAGCGCGGTCATGTTCACTTTTGATGTGGACGGTGATACCACTTGGGAGAATGGAAACCGAGGCCTTCCCAATGGAGACAAATATATCAAATCCTTATCGGTAGGACAATATGGTCCTAAACGCTGCGTAGACAGAATTCTCGACAAGCTGGAGCAGTATGGCGTAAAGGCGACATTTTTCGTGCCAGGACTTACTGCAGAGAGATATCCAGAAGTAGTTCTGCGAATCGCAGAGGCAGGACATGAAATCGGACATCACGGTTATGCCCATGAACGGTTTGCAGGACAGACTCCAGAGCAGCAGATTGAGATTATTGAAAAATCGCAGAAGATTTTCAAGGAATTGATCGGATATGAGGTAAAGGGATTTCGCACGCCCTCAGGAGATTGGGCGGAGGAGACACCAAAACTTTTATACGAAAGAGGGTTTCGCTATTCAAGTTCCATGCGGGGTGACGACAGGCCCTACCGGACTGTCATCGACGGCGAGGAAACAGATTTTATCGAAATACCGACCAAGTGGGAAGCAGATGATTATGTGGCAATGGCCTATCACATGTATCCGGCTGAGCCGGCAGGCCTGGACAGAATTTCCTGCTATCGGAATGTGGAAGATAACTTTATGAGAGAATTTCGCGGACACCACAGAGAGGGTCTGTGTATTTCCTATATGAGTCATCCTCAGATTATCGGCTCTCCGGGGAGGATTCAGATCCTGGATCATCTTCTGGCTGAAATTACAGGACGAGATGACGTGTGGGCGGCTACAGGCAGTGAAATCGCTGATTGGTACAGAGAACATCATTGGAAAAGAGAGGTGGAATAAGATGAGATTAGAACGACCAAAATGGCCTGCAGGCAGCTGCTGTGCGGCCATGATCACCATAAACCTCAATGCAGAACTCTTCTGGCTGCAGCTGGATTCTTCTTGCACTAATATGCCTAAGACGTTATCCCTTGGCCAGTACGGGATGACTAGAGGCGTAAAGCGGATTCTCGATGTATTGGAGGAGCGGGGCATCAAAGCGACCTTTTTCACCCCGGGCTGGGTTGCGGAAAAATATAGCGAGAAGCTTTTGACCATCCGGGATAAAGGCCATGAAATTGCTGCCATGGGGTACAGACACGAGAACATGGCGCTGCTCAGCCTTGAAGAACAGACAGATGCCATAAAAAGGGGGATTGAATCCATAGAGAAAATCTGTGGTATTACGCCCAGGGGATTTCGCAGTCCGGAAGGAGAACTGACCTTGGAGACTTTGAGAATTGCTAAAAGCTGCGGCATGGAATATTCCAGCAATCTCTGTGACGACGACAGACCGTATAACAAAGACTTGGGGAATGGAGAGACACTTCTCGAAATCCCCGTACATTGGGTCAATTATGATTTGCCTTATTTTGCTTTCAACTATCACCCGGCATTTCCGGCAGGACAGGGAAGAATTGCAAATTATACGGGAGTATTGAACAACTGGTGTGATGAGTTTTACGGCTGTCACGAATACGGACTGTGCTATGTGCTGCAGCTGGACCCTGCTGCCATTGGCGCACCGGGAAGAATCAGCCTATTGGAAGATCTGCTGGACTACATGGAAAGCCTGGGCGGCGTGTGGTTTGCTACAGGCAGTGAAATGGCAGAATATTGCCGATGTCTCGAAAGAAAGTGAAAAGGCGTTGCCTTTCTAAAAGGTTCTTTGGTACAATGAGTACAAAGATCGAAGGAGAGGTAACGATGATGAAAACCATTGCTGTAGTAGCTGTACATAAAGATTTTGCCGCCTTTATCAAGGCGGACTTAGAACAGTATTTTTCTGCATACGCCGAAATTCACGCATATGCAGAGGAAGAAATCGAACACATGGAGGAGATTCCAGAGGAGTTTGTGGTCATGTCGGCGCTGACCGTATTTCGAAAGGTACAGCCGAAGATGAAGGAACACGCTTTGACACAGGTCATCAGCTTTGCCGTCAGCCGCGATAATTTGGCCAGGCTTTCACAAGTGCCGCGGCACCAGAAAGTCCTGATGGTCAATGTGGACTACAAGATGTGTATGCAGGTCATCGCACAGATCTATGAGCTGGGCTATCGGGACTTCGATTTTGTGCCCTATTACGGTGATGAAGAAAACAGAGACCGGAGCATCAAAACAGCGGTCACGCCTGATGAGATGACAATGATACCGGCGGATATGGAGCGGATTATTGACATCGGAGGACGGCCTGTTGACATCAACTGCATTGTAGAACTGGCGAACAAAATGGGCATCGAGGACATCTTCGGCTCGCGACAAGCGAAGGAGGCGCGAAAGCGTTTTGTGACGGCCTCTTTCGGTATTGACCGCGTTCTCAGTGATACAAAGGATAAGAATGAACAGATTAAGACCCTCGTGGAACTGATTGAGGATGGTATCATTTTGACTGACGCGTCGGGTGTCGTACTGCTCAGCAACAAAAAAGCGCGCAGTATTCTGAAGACGGAAATCGACGGTTTTAACACCGATGAGCTGCTGCCTGATTTTCCCATTAGAATGGAAGCGGAGGTGACTTCGGATAAAGTCATTGTCGTCGATGGCAAAGACATCGTCGTCAATGTGAGTCCGATCATCTCTGATGACAGATATACGGGGAACATTATCACCTTGAAGAACTTCGAGGAAACAGAGGAAAAGCAGCACGGCATTCGTGCGCAGATTGCCAGGATTGGCCACGGTGCCAGATATACTTTTGATGATATTGTCGGCGTCAGCAGTCAGATTCGAGAGAGTGTAAAGGTGGCAGAGCGCATGGCAAAATCGGACTCTTCGGTTTTGATCATAGGCGAATCGGGCACTGGCAAAGAAGTCTTTGCCCAGAGCATCCACAATGGGTCAGGCAGGAGCAAACGGAATTTTGTTGCCCTCAATTGCGCCGCCATTCCTGAGCATCTTTTAGAAAGCGAACTGTTCGGCTATGAGGAGGGGGCTTTTACAGGGGCGAGAAAAGGCGGTAAAATCGGTTATTTTGAACTGGCTCACCAGGGGACGATTTTTCTCGATGAAATCGGGGAGATGCCGTTGGCGCTGCAGAGCAAACTGCTCCGGGTCCTGGAAGAAAAGACGGTGACGAGAATCGGTTCATCAAAGCTGATCGATATTGACGTGCGCATTATTGCCGCCACCAATAAAAATCTTCTGGAATTGGTGGAACGAAAAGAATTCAGGGAGGACTTGTACTATCGAATCAATGTTCTGCCGCTGAACATCCCGCCTCTGAGAGAGCGAAAAGAGGATATTCCGTTTTTGATAGATGTCTTTATGGAAACCATGGGGAAGGAGTTGACTTTCTCCGACGAAGCGTCAAAACGTCTGCGCTCTCACCGCTGGAACGGAAACATCAGGGAACTGAAAAATGTCATAGAGTATTTGGAAAGTCTCGGCAAGCGACATATTGAAACAGGTGACTTACCGGTTTCGGTCTTTATGGTTCCGGAGCAAAAAGTATCTGCTGCCGCAGTAAAATTGAAGACTTACGATGGTTTAAAAGGAGAATTCCGTGATGTTATCTTCGGTTGGTGGAATGACAGGGTTCTGATTGCCAATATTTTGCTGGCATTGCAGGAGGCGGCAGCGGCTCAGAAAAAAATTGGCAGACGTCAGCTGGAGACGATTTTGCAGGAAAAGGGTTTCCTCTATACGGAAACGGAAATCAGAACCTGTCTGAGCAAGCTGGCGGGACTGGGATTTGTCAGATCACAGCATGGCAGAGGCGGCAGCGTCATTCTGCCGAAAGGAGACGAACTTCTAAAAGAAATAATGGAATTAATGGGAGAATGAAAAACCCAATAAACCCTTCGGCGCAGAAGAAAACGTTGAAAAATTGGGGATTTTTGTTGGCACGGTATTTGCTATATATTATGGCAAAGATCTTTTACCATTTTATCATTATACGACTAGCGCCAAGCCGCTCGCATTGCTTGCGGGGCTTGGCCGTCGAGTGCCACGCGCTAAAGCGTTGCACTCTTGACCGGGAACCTACCAGCGATTCCGCATTGCTGAATCGGGTTAGGTCTCCCAAAGCATAAGGTCTCCCCAGCAATTTGCGATGCAAATTGGGGCGAGAACCATTAGGAGGTTCGTTATGGAAACAAGTATTTTATCATTAATCCCTATCGTTTTGACCATTGGTCTTGCGATTAAGACGAGAAACGTCTTAGTGTCATTATTTGCCGGTGTGTTTTCCGGCGTGCTGATTTTGTCAGCAGGTCATCCGATTACTGCAGTAAAATCCATGGTGGGAGATTACGTCATGGCGCAGCTGCTTGACAGCTATAACGCCGGCATCATCGTACTGCTGGTCTTCATCGGCGGATTTGTAACGCTGATCGAAAAATCCGGCGGAGCAGAGGCTTTTGCCAGATGTGTCGCTCATTTTGTCAACACCAGATGCAAAACACAGATTGCCGCTTGGATTGCCGGCATCGCCGTGTTTTTCTCTGAGCTGGGGACACCGCTGATCGTCGGCCCGATTTTTACGCCGATCTTTGAAAAGATGCGCATTTCTAAGGAAAAGCTGGCATGGATCATCGATACCACCGCATCGCCGGTCTGCGTGTTGATTCCTTTTATCGGCTGGGGTGTATACTCCATGGGTCTGATCAAAACCGAGTTGAAAGCGCTGAATATCACAGATATTACTGACTGGACTGCATTTATCCACGCAATTCCCTTTCAGATTTATCCGATTCTCTGCCTGATCATGGTACCTATGGTAGCTTTTTCGAGAAAAGAGTTTGGCGCCATGGCAAGAGCAGAACTCAATGCGCAGAAGGGCATCTTCTCTACGATTGGAAATGCTGAGGAACTGGAAAAGAAGTCCATGGTTATGGACAACCATACTCCGCTGACTGTCGTAATAGCGCCATTGTTAGTGCTTTTCGCTACCCTTTTCGGCATTTTGTGGCCGCAGGGCTTTCCGATCAAGCAGGTGCCTGGCGGAGATTTCAGGATCGCACTGATCACAGGCTATCTCTTTGCTGCCATCACCATGATTGTGCTAATGGCTATCTATAAGGTCAAGCCGCTGAAAGAAGGCATTTCCATCTACATCAAAGGATTAGGAAAGCTTTTCGAATGTATTCTGATGCTGGTTCTGGCGTGGGGGCTCAGTTCTGTAGGTAAAGCCCTGGGAACTTCGGAGTACATCGTACAGATGGCAGAGGGCAATATTCCGGCATGGAGTATCCCGGCAATCATCTTCATCATCGGCGCTTTGATGTCATTCTCCACAGGGACATCCTGGGGAACCTTTGCCATCGTCATGCCTATTGCAATTCCAATGGCAGTGGCTCTCGGCGCGCCGCTATATGTTACCATCGCGGCGGTGCTTTCCGGCGGACTCTTTGGGGACCACTGCTCACCGGTATCCGACACCACCATTCTGGCGGCTACAGGTTCTTCCTGCGGATTGATGGAACACATGTGGACCCAGCTCCCATACGCCATGATCTGTGCCGGCGTATCCATTGTGGGGTTCATCGCAGCTGGCATCACAGACAGCGTCATCGTCACAGCAGTATGTGCAGTGTTATTAGTTATCGTATATAATCTGGCAGGTAAGCTCAAGGGCGTTTCTGTCAAGAATCTAAATATTAAAGATATAGAAGAACTGGAAGTTGAAGAAGCTTCTCAGTCAGTATAATTGGAGGTGTTTTATATGGCTAGCTTATGGGGTGGCAGGTTTGAAAAAGATATGGACGATATTGTAAAGCAGTTCAACGCGTCCATCGGTTTTGACAAGAGAATGTATAACGAAGATATAGACGGCAGCATCGCACATGTGACAATGCTTGGTGAACAGGGCATTGTGACTATGGAAGAAAAGGAACAGATTGTGGCCGGCCTTGAGAAGATCAGAGAAAAAATCGCCAGCGGTGAAATTGTCTTTACCGTAGACGACGAAGATATTCACATGGGCATTGAAAGCAGGCTCATCGCAGAAATCGGCGACGTGGGCAAGAAGCTGCACACGGCAAGAAGCAGAAATGACCAATGCCAGGTGGATGGACGAATGTATCTGAAAAAAGAAATCAGAGAGATTGTACACAGGCTCTGCTATTTAGAATCGGTCATTTTGGAGAAGGCTGAGAAATACGCCGATTCCATTACAGTCGGATTTACGCACATGCAGCACGCACAGCCGATCACCATCGGCTTCGTATTTATGGCATACTTCCAGATGTTTAAAAGAGATATCGACAGATTGATGGATACCTACGAGAGAATGAATCTTTGCCCGCTGGGAGCCTGTGCCCTTGCAGGAACCACTTTGCCGACCAACAGGCAGAGAACAGCGGAGCTGCTGGGCTTTGACGCACCGACAGAAAATGCCATGGACAGCGTCAGCGATCGTGACTACAGTCTGGAATTCCTGGCGGACGCATCCATATCCATGATGCATCTTTCCAGATGGGCAGAAGAATTCGTATGGTGGAATTCCCAGGAATTCTCTTATATCGCCATCGACGACAGCTACTGCACTGGCAGCAGCATCATGCCGCAGAAGAAGAACCCGGATATGGCAGAACTGCTCCGCGGAAAAGTGGGCAGAGTCTACGGTGATCTGATGCAGCTGCTGACTGTGATGAAGGGTACGCCGCTTGCTTATAATAAGGATTTCCAAGAAGATAAAGAGAGCCTCTTTGATGCCATCGATACGTGGAAAGCCAGCATTCAGATCTTTGCTAACATGCTGGATAAGACTGAGTTCAGAATGGATCAGATCGAGAAACAGTTTGCCAAAGGCTTCCTCAATGCAACCGACATCGCAGAGCACTTTGCCAAACAGGGCATCCCGTTCAGAGAGGCCCATTCCATCGTAGGACAGATGGTAAAAGCCTGCGAGCAGAAGGACTGCGATTTTGGGGATTTGACAGAGGAAGAACTGCAGGCTATCGATAGTCGCGTCACAAAAGAATCTTTGGGTGATATCAGCATCAAAGCCTGCGTGGATGCCAGAGTCTCTTTCGGCGGTACGGCGCCGAGTGAAGTCAGAAGACAGATCAAAGTCGGTGCAGAGTGGCTTGCGGGTATTAAATAAATGCCGAAACTGATAAATCTGCCAGAAAAACCATAATTTGAGGGCATTTCTGGCAGATTTTCATAAACGGGAAGGACAGCAGTCACCTTTGCCGCCTTGCAGTTCTATTTACAGAATGGTATAATATTCTGTCCAGCGAGATGCAGCCGAGCTGCATGACAGAAATTTATGCTGGCAATCCCCTTTTTAAATACAACCACGAAAGGATGGAACTATATGGATAAAAAAGAATTAGCCCTTGCAAAACATGCAGAATGGAAAGGGAAACTTTCCATTAAGACAAAGGCGCCGATTACAAATAAAGAAGAACTGGCCATCGCATATACGCCTGGTGTAGCGGAGCCTTGCCTGGAAATTGAGAAGGATGCTGAATTGGCCTATACCTATACAGGAAAGGGAAATACGGTTGCTGTCATCACCGACGGCACTGCAGTTCTGGGACTTGGTGACATCGGTCCGTCAGCAGGAATGCCTGTCATGGAGGGAAAGTGCGCATTATTCAAAGCCTTTGCAGACATCGATGCGGTTCCGATCTGTATAGACTCCAAGGATCCCCAGGTAATTATTGATACGGTATATCATATTTCCAAGAGTTTTGGCGGCATCAACTTGGAGGATATCAGTGCGCCCAGATGTTTTGAAATTGAAAGAGCGCTGATAGAAAAGTGCGATATTCCCGTGTTCCATGACGACCAGCACGGAACAGCCATCATCACAAGCGCAGGTCTGCTCAACGCTTGCAAGGTGACAGGAAAAAAAATGGGCAGCTTGAAAATCGTTATCAGCGGGGCCGGGTCGGCAGGTATTTCCATCGCAAAGATGGTCATGCGTCTCGGCTTTGGGGAAGTCATTCTCTGCGGCAGCAAAGGCACCATCTATGATGGTGCGCCTTACAACAATCCTGAGCAGCAGAAGATTGCGTTGGTTACCAACAGAGACAAGCTAGTTGGCAGCCTGGCAGATGCTATGAAAGGAGCCGACATTTTGATCGGCGTATCAAAACCTGGCATCGTGACACAGGATATGATTCGTTCCATGGCAAGTGATCCAATCGTCTTTGTCATGAGCAATCCAGTGCCTGAGATCATGCCGGATCTGGCAAAGGAAGCAGGTGCCGCCGTTGTGGGAACTGGAAGATCGGATTTTCCGAATCAGGTCAACAACGTCATCGCATTCCCAGGCATTTTCCGAGGCGCTTTGGACGGCAGAGCGAGAAAAATTACGGAAGAGATGAAGGAAGCTGCAGCCAGAGCTATCGCCAGTGTCATTCCGGAAGAAGAACTGACGGCGGATTATGTACTGCCTGATCCTTTTAATCCTCTGATCGTGGAGAAAATTGCTGCTGCAGTCATGGCGGAAGCTGCCAAGGAGAAGGAGGCAAAATAGTGGATTATCGGATAGAACACGACACCATGGGCGAAGTGAAGGTCCCGGCCGATCGGTACTGGGGCGCCCAGACAGAGAGAAGTTATGAAAATTTCAAGATCGGCTCCTCCAAAATGCCTCTTGAAATCATCCACGCTTTTGGGGTTTTAAAGAAAGCGGCGGCCTTAGCCAATAAAAGGCTGGGCATGATCGACGAGGAGCGAGCGGATTTGATCGCCAGGGTCTGTGGCGAGGTCATCAGCGGTGAACTGGATAAACATTTTCCTTTGGTGGTATATCAGACGGGGAGTGGTACGCAGTCCAACATGAACGTCAACGAGGTGGTTGCCAACCGGGGCAATGAAATTGCCGGGAAAAATCTGCTCCATCCCAACGACCACGTGAATAAATCGCAGAGTTCCAACGACACCTTTCCAACTGCCATGCACATTGCGGCACTGGTCAGTGTGGAAGACAAATTGCTGCCGGCTTTGGCAGAGCTGCGCGACACGCTTTTGGGCTTGGAAAACGCGTATATGGACATGGTCAAAACGGGCAGGACCCATCTGCAGGATGCGACGCCTCTGACCCTGGGACAGGAAATCAGCGGCTGGCGGTCCATGCTGGATCACTGCATGGTCATGATAGACAATTCTTTGAACGGCCTGCGGGAACTGGCTCTGGGAGGTACGGCGGTCGGTACCGGTCTCAATGCGCACAAGGATTTTGGCCCTGTCTCTGCCGAAGAAATCAGCAAGATTACCGGCAAAGATTTTGTCACCGCGGGCAATAAGTTTCACAGCCTGACATCAAAGGATGCTCTGGTCTTTGCCCATGGCGGGCTGAAAGCTTTGGCCGCGGATTTGATGAAAATTGCCAACGACGTCAGATGGCTGGCATCAGGGCCGAGATGCGGTATCGGAGAAATCAACATTCCGGAAAACGAACCAGGCAGTTCTATCATGCCGGGCAAAGTGAATCCGACCCAGTGTGAAGCCTTGACGATGGTCTGTGTACAGGTCATGGGAAACGACGCGACGATAGGCATGGCAGCGTCACAAGGTAATTTCCAACTCAACGTGTTCATGCCGGTCATAGCTGATAATTTCCTGGAATCAGTCAATCTGCTGGCAGATGGGATGCAATCTTTCAACAAGAACTGCGTCTGTGGGATCACGCCAAACAGAGGAAAAATTCGAGAGAACATGGAGAAGTCTTTGATGCTGGTGACGGCATTGAATCCGCACATCGGTTATGAAAATGCAGCTAAAATTGCCAAGCTGGCGCATCAGGAAAATATCACTTTAAAACAGGCTGCATCAAAATTGGGATTGGTCAGTGAAGAGGATTTCGACCAATTTGTCAATCCGGAGAAGATGGTGTAAATTAAAAATGTTAGGTTATGGAATCGGTTATATCGGACAAGGAAATACTTATAATTTCATGGCGGCCTATTTTGTCGTATTTCTGACAAACTGCGTCGGCTTGAGTTCTGCCATGGCCGGCTCCATTACCTCTATCGCCTTGTTGGTTGAAGTGGTAACGGGCATGGTGGTAGGCAATCTTTCGGATAACTGTACCCTGGCCATGGGGAAAAGGAGGCCATTCGTGCTTGCGGCCTCTGTCACTATGCCGATCATTATGGTGTTGATTATGAGAACCATACACGGATCCACAGCGGTGCGTTTTGCTTATTATCTGGTGCTGTCCATCGCTTTTCGTCTCTCTTTTTCTACTTTTGAGATTCCCAACAATGCTTTTGGAGCAGAGATCGCAGTCGGCTATGACGAACGGACGCGCCTGCGTACCATGTCCAGAGTTTTCTCCATCATCGGAAACACGTTGGGTTATGTGATGCCCCTGTGGATCTTGGAGCTGTTCCCAAAAGACCAGGAAGCGGGGTGGCAGACCATCGGGGTGATCATCGCAATCGTCGCCTTTGGCAGCTGGTTCAGTTCCTTTAAATTGACAAAGAAACGGGCTGTGATAGGGACAAAGGGAGCTGGACGCAGGAATGTGGCGCGGGATATTTTTGTAAATTACTGGCAGCTTTCTAAACTGCGTTCTATGCGGCTTTTGATCGTATATAAAGCTGCTTTTGCCTGTGCTTTTGCGTTGTTTAATATCGGAACCATTTACTATTTGAGATACAGCCTGGGGCTTGGAAATCGGTATTCGTCGTATATGTATGTGTTGTCCATCATTATTTTTATCATCATGACGCCCATCGCAAACAAAATGGCTCTCAGCCTCGGCAAAGCCAACCAGCAGATGATCACCATGGCCATCTCGGCAGTGATCGGCTTCGGGGTATTTCTTCTGGCGCCTCGTTCGGTAATCGGTGCGGCTTTGTATGTCGGAGGATTTTCTGTCATGCAGACCAGCTTCTGGCAGCTTTCCAGTTCCATTTTCTATGACGTGGTGGAAGTGGATCAATTTGCCAATAACAAACGTCGTGAAGGAGATATCATGTCCTTAGTTTCTGTACTCGGCACACTGGTCACCGCCGTGATTGTGCAGTTCTTCGGCGTTTTCCTGGATGCCTCCGGTTTTGACGCACAATTGACAATGCAGCCGGACAGCGTGGTGCACTTCCTCAATGTCGCTTATATCTTGATGCCAAGTGTCTGCTTTGCCATCGGATTTGCAGCGCTCAAAGCCTTTCCTATCAACAAAAAGACTTTTGACTCGTTGCTGCGGGCTTTGGAACGTCGAAAGGCGGGGAAAGATTATACAGAGTACATAAGGGATATAGAAAAAATGATTTGAACGAAGCCTCGCAAGGGGCATAAGTATGTTGTCATCGTGTTCAGTGAAGAAGCGGAATCTGCTAAGCGCAGTGCAGTCCGCTTCTTTTTGTGTGCAGGCAGTGGTCGTATAAGTACATAGATGTGGATGACCTGGATTCGAGGTGTGCACAGTCCGCAAATGAGCTGGTCAGATGGACATTTAAAAAATTGTAGTTGATTTATCTTCTAACATGTGTTATTATTAACATATGTTAGAGAGGAGGAAAGAAAATAATGTCTATTAATTATACGATTCTTGGCCTTTTAGAGGGTAAAGATATGAGTGGATACGATTTGAAAAAGGTCATGCAGGAACTGGATTTTCTTCCGTGGTCAGGCAACAACAATCAGATTTATAAGGCACTGGTGCAATTGCTGGACGAGGAGCTGGTAGTAAATAGGACAGAGCACAAGGATGGGGCGCCATCAAAAAAAATATATAGTATAACGCAACTAGGCAAAAGTACACTGCATACATGGGTTAGAGAGAACCCGCCCAGCCTGCCAGAATTTAAAAAAATATTCCTTGCGCAGTTGGCTTTTGCTGGAGAAGAAGGAGAAACACTGCTGGAGCAATATCAAGTCCAACTGGAGGAACAACTGGCCTATCACCAGGAAAAACAGAAGCGGCAGATCGGATTTCCTCATGATACGGAGAGACAGACCTATATTTGGACCATGCTCTACGAGAATCTTATCGACACTTATCAGTGCGAGTTAAACTGGGCGAAAAAAATGAAAGAAGGGATGGCGAAATTTCATGAAGATAAAAGTAATAAATAGTGATAGAATAGTAATCAGAGATTTGCAGTCCGCCTTGGATTTGATGATGAGTGCAAAATACGAAAATGATTACGAAGGGATCATCATCAATAAAGATGCAATCACTGAGGATTTTTTTCGTTTAAGCAGCGGACTGGCAGGCGAAATCCTGCAGAAGTTTGTAAACTACAATATGAAATTAGCTGTATACGGTGACTATTCTATGTACGACAGCAAACCACTGCGGGATTTTATACTAGAGAGCAACAAGGGAAAGAATTTTTTCTTTGTAGAGAGCCAAGATGAGGCGATGAGGAGGTACAACGATGATATTACTGAAAAACTGCAGGCTGATTCCTGAACTGACAGAGGGCTATGACGGCCAACTGGCCGATGTGCTGATCGACGATGAGAAGATACGGAAAATTGCAGCGCCGGGGACAATTGCGTCTGAGAGCGAGACCAGGGTTATCGACATTGAGGGAAACACACTGTTACCGGGATTCTTTGATCTCCACGCCCATCTCTATCTGTCATCCTTTGATTTTCAGGCCCTCAATGGACGCAGTCCAGCAGATACCGCCTTTGATGTCTATGGTTATGCCAGAGACTATTTGAAAGCAGGTTATACGACCATCAGAGACTGCGGATGCAGCCATAATTCCACGGTTTCTTTAGAACGAGCCAGAAGAAAGGGTCTTGTCAATGTGCCGCGTCTCATCTCCACCGGATTGATTTTGACGCCGACAGAAAACGGCAACAGCACCTTTGAGTCGCTTTACAAAGTGGTGGATTCGCCGGAGGAGGTACGCAGAGCCGCAAGGGAGCAGTTTGAACTGGGCAACGACGCTATTAAATACATGGTTACAGGAGCTTATTTCAATGAGAGCGGCGATCCGGGGGCTGTCATCGCTATGGAAGACGAGGTGCGCGAGGCGGTCAAAGTGGCAGAGATGAAGAACTCCTATGTTATCGCCCACACCCACAGCGCAGAGGGAATCAAGCTGGCGATCAGAGCGGGGGTTTATACCGTAGAGCATTGTAGTTTCATCGATGACGAGGCAATTGCAATGCTGAAAGATAACAAAAACTGCTTCATGGTGGCTACTGGTGCCATCGGTCTTGACAGTCTAGATGAGGAAAACGATTTGATCAGTGAAAACAGCTTGGACAAGAGCAAGAAGTTTGAAGAAATAGAGCGTAAGTCGGTCAACAAAGCCTACCAGGCGGGACTGAAAATTGGCTTTGGCTCCGATATCGACTGGGGCGCTTTTGTCAAGCATCCAGGTTACGAGTTTATCGCCAGAACGGAGTGGTATGATTTTGACTATAAAGATATTTTGCTGCAGGCCACAAAATACAGTGCCGAAATCGCCAAGCTGGACGATCAGCTGGGAACCATCAAAGAAGGTAAAAATGCGGAGCTGGTCGTAGTCTGCGGCAAGCCGGACGAGGATATCTACGTGATGAAAAAGCTGCCGAAGTACGTGTTCTACAATGGGGAGATCATTGAAAACTAGCGGGTCTGCACGGGACAAAGATGATGCACCCTTCTGATTGACAGATCCTCTCACAAGCAAAAACAAAGTAGTCCGAATTCGGACTACTTTGTTTTTGGCTTTGGTATATATGGTTTCACTCAGAACCACTTCTTTTTCTTGAAAATAATCACCAGGGCAGCGATGACTGCCAGGCTGATACCGATGACGAAGGGATAACCCCAGGTCCACTTGAATTCGGGCATTTGCAAGTTCATGCCATACCAGCCGGCGATCAGAGTGAGCGGCAGAAAGATGGAAGTCACTACGGTGAAGACCTTCATGATGTTGTTCTGTTCAATGTCGATTTGGGATTGATAGGCTTCACGCACCTGTTCGATGTATTCCTGCAAATGGAGGACGAACTCCAGCAGTCGGTCAAATTTCTTGTCGATGAAACCAAAAGCCGGATCGATGGCAGCGATTTCATCAGTTAGAAACTCCATCTGCTCATAGTAACGCTTTACCTTTAAAAGATCCTTACGGACTTTGATGATGTCTCGGATGCCGTCGCCGCTGGGGCTTTTGTCCATGAGAAGATTGTCCTCCAGGGAGATAATCATATTTTCAAGAGACTCCAGCTTGTAGACGTCATTGGCTGTCAACTCGAGCATAAACTCGTGAAGCTGCAAAATGCCGTCGTCCGGAATGTCTATATTATCCACACATTCCATAACCGCGTCGCTGTCTGTAGCGCAGATGAAATGATCGCGATTTGCATATAATGTCACCTTTTTCTCGTCCAGCCAATGAAATGTGATGAAATACACCTTTTCATCCAATGCCATAAAGAAATTCCTGTTTTCGTCCAGCCGTTTGACGATATCGCTGTCAACGTATTCCTTGAGTGTATCAGTTTTATCAGTCGTGAGTTTTATAATCATAGTCGATGCATCCTTTCGGTTTGTACACCTATATTATACTCACTTATAGGATAAAATCCACCGATTCTTTTATTCTGGAATGGTCAAAGCAGTAAATTCTTTCTACTCGTGGTCCGATAGTGCCATACAGATATTCAAAAGTATTTTCACAGAACTGTTCCATCTCCCAGGTGGTAATCTGCTCATCGCCGTCGCGCCCGATCAAAACAGCTTTCTGACCGATTTGGCAGGGGATTCCGGTCACATCCACAAAAGACTGATCCATACAACAGCCCAGAAAACGGGTCTTTTGACCGCTGATCAAAACGGGTCCCTGGCTGCGCATCCAGCGCGGATAAAAGCCGTCGGCAAAACCGACAGAAAGTGTGGCAACGGTCATAGGTTCAGTCACCTTAAAAGCGCGGCTGTATCCCACACTTTCACCGGGGTATACGTCGTGGACGTTGGTGATATAAGTTCCAATCTCAAGGGGTTCTATGAGTCCGATCGGTTCTCTTCCGTCCTCCATAGCCATATGTCCGAGTACCGAGGAACAGGATCTGACGTGGGTACAAAAGTCGACGGCCTCTCTGTACCAGGCGGTGGCGGCTGAATTGCAGCAATGAATGTATTGGAGCGTCATGCCTGCTGCCTCTATCTGCGATATACTTTCCTTAAATTTCTCAAACTGCTCTACCGCAAACGGATCATAATAGTCAGCCGTTGAGGTGGCAAAGTGAGTATAAGCGCCTACGATTTCCAAATAATCTAAAGATTTTACCAAACTTAGCAGGTCGTGCAGAGGTTCTCCTGGCCGGACACCCAACCGATTCATTCCTGTTTCGATTTTCAAGTGAACTTTCACCTTTTTGCCGGCGTTTTTTGCCAGCTGATTGACGTTGCAGGCCGTTGTTTTGTCAAAAAGAGCAATCTGCAGGTCATATTCTACAGCACCGGGCAACAGATGCTGCGGAATACCTCCCATGACCAAAATGTCACACTGGACACCTCCTCGCCTCAGCTCTACAGCTTCGTACATAGCGGCATTTGCCAGCAGTTTGACGTGACAGCGTTCTTCAAACAGCCTCGCCATGGGAACTAAGCCATAGCCATAACAATTTCCTTTGATGACAGGAATGATATCTGTATTGGAGCCGATGTAGTCCTGCACTTTGTCAAAATTGCGGACGACCTGATCCATATTTACCTTAAAATAGGAATTATAATATCGATTCATTGTTTTTCTCCTATATACAACACAAGGGAGCTTTGCAGCTCCCCATCTCGTTATTTCATGAGTTCCAGATAATTGATTACTTTGACTTGAATCTGATCGTCTTTGCGACAGCGCTGACCGAGAATGCGGACTTTGCCGCAAGCGGCCTCACATGCTTCTCTGTAAGGCATGACGCTGTCCAATTGCAGCTTTTTCCACTCAGCCTTTTCACAGCCTGCCAACAGAAAAGATGTCTTCGGACAGAGGTGAATGACGCAGTCCCGATCAAGCTTTTCGTCTAGCGCTAGTAATAGCGGCAAAGTGAAATTTTCTGTGACCTGTTTCGCGTATTTTGGTCCCAAGATGTTCAGACTGCCGGGAGAGTCAGTATAATAGATGATGTTAGCACCGGCTGCTCTGGCGGCAAGGGCATAATCTGTCAGACCGCCGATCAGCAGAGAAAAAAATTCATCCATAATCTCGGGGTGCTTCCGCCAGCCCATGAGAATTTTCATGATATCAGCAAGACCGTTGATGATCGTGATAGGACCGTGCATCTCAACCGTTGCATTTCCGCCATTTTCGTTGATCAGCTTTACGGCCTTTAATGTCTCTGCCAACCGGCCTTTGTTCACATCCAATGCAGGCAGTTCTTTCAGCTGATCGATTTTTGAGACGATATCTTCTTCCTTTCGCGGACCTAGGGAAGAGGCGTCAAACTTAATTTTTGCGCCCAGGTTTTCGGCTTCCAGGACAGGATCAAAGGGCAGGACCACATCACTACCCGACAAAGCGGCAATCTGCTCAGCATGCATATAGCATTCGGGAAGAGACAGACCCTTTGCGGCCGCAAGTTCTTGCGACATGCCGCTGTACTCCGCATATTTGCATTTAAAATCCATTAATTTAGCCATGACTCCACCTTTATACAAATACCATCTGTACGTTTCTGCAGTTTGTCAGATACACGATGGATGCGTAGTTGATGCCGAAGGAGACGATATCTCCCGGTTCCAGGTTTCTCTCGGCATCTTCGATATCCAGGATCGTGTGATCGCTGGAAGCGCCGATGACTTCGATTCCTTTGTCTTTGGGGAAGATTTCGTCAATGCTGCCGTAATCGACTTTGCCGATTCCCAGTAAGGCTCTCTTTCTGATGCCTCTGTCCACGTACTCAGGTGTATGACCAAAGGCGTCAATGGATATCTTTCCAACTGGGTGAGACGGCTTGTCTTTTACTTCAATGACCTCAGCCTTTAAAGTGTAGACATTCTGATGCATAAAACTCATGTCGTAGCCATAGAAGACGTCTAAATCCCTTGCCAGAAGGATGCCTTCGCCTACTCGCAGGAGGTTGATTCTCTTTGGCATGTCGTTATTGATAATTCTTGGGAGACTTGTCGTAGCTCCGCCGGATATGTATTCTAATGTTCTGCCGATTTTTGCTTCGATGCTCTCTGCAATGGCAACCAATTCGTCCAGTTTGTCTGAGGTGGCTTCAATGGAACCGTAGCAGCCCAAGTTGGTGCCGACGCCTGCTAATTCTAAGTTTGCCAGATCGTTTTCCACTGTGACAGCCACGCTGACCATTTCGTCCTTGTCCCAGAAACCTTCACGGAGGTCGCCCAGGTCGGCCATCAAAATGACCTTGTGTTTTTTGCCTTGCTTTCCAGCTTCTTCGTTGAGGGCTTTCAGCACTTTGATTTCACTGTTGAGGCTGATGTCTGTAAGTCTGACGACTTCTGGCAGTTCTGTCATCATTGGGACTCTGAGCAGAAGATATGGCAAGTCGATACCATAGTCTCTGGCGTCTTCAATCTGCTCCAGACGAGAGGAAGCGATGATTTTTGCGCCGCCGTCTTCGAACATCTTTGCGCATTCCGGGATACCGGTTGTTCCTTTGATTACGCCAGCAATATCGATGCCGAATTCGCCGCATCTCCTGACGATTTCCGCCACGTTTTCTTTTAAATACTGTAAATTAATTTCTACTCTTGGATAAACCTGATTCACCATAATTTTCTCCTCTTCAGCCAATAGAATTACCATATATTATAAGTTTATTTTATCACTGGGTCATAGTACGATTCTAATATAATGATTATATAGTTTGGTATTTTTTTATGGTGAAATTTTGGAAACGATAGTTGTCTGAAATTTATAATTATTTTACAAAAATAAGTAAATTTACAGCTAAATTACCAAAAGGTAATTAAGGTATAATGAATTCATAACCAGACGGGGCGTTGCCGCCAGGTAGGAATCGATGAATCCATAACTGCAATGACGCGGCCCGCAGGTTCGAATCTCATCTTGAGAATTCAAATTATTCACAGAGAGGCGAAGGTAAGAAAATGGACAAATTCAAATTTGACACACTGCCGCAGCTCAGAGTTCTGAATGACGATCAGATCAAAGAGATGCACGAAAAGGCAATGTATGTTTTAGAAAATTTAGGTATTATTTTTGCATATGACAGAGCATTGGACGTTTTGGAAGAAGCGGGCTGTACTGTTGACAGAGAAACACAGAAGGTGAAATTCCCTAGAGAGCTGGTAGAGAAATGTATCGAATCGGCTCCAGGTTCATTTGATTTATACGACAGAGAAGGCAATTTCTATTGCACATTTGGAGACGGCAAGACTAGATTTAATCCAGGCAGCAGCGCCAGCAACGTTTTGGAAAGCGATGGGGAGACTGTAAGACTGTCCAATGTCAAAGACCTGAAGCTGCTGACAAAGGTGGCACAGAGTCTTCCGCATATCGACTTCGTATCTTCTTCCATCGTATGCGAAGAAGCGCCGGGTGAACTGGGTTCCCAATATCTCTATTACACTGAGATGCAGAACTCGACAAAACCGATCATCGGCGGTTCTACTGACGTAGAAGGGGTGCCTAGAACTTTCAAGCTGCTGAAAGCGGTTCTGGGATCTGAAGAAAACGTAAGAACGAAACCTTACACCATCTTCGACATCTGCGTGACTTCTCCACTCAAATGGTCCACCATCGGCGCAAGAAATATCATGGACTGCGTGGATATGGACATTCCAATCGAATTGATTTCTGCACAGATTGCCGGCGCAACGGGTCCAATCACTTTAGCAGGATGTATCTTAGAACATACCGTAGAACTTCTGTCAGGATTGGTATTGATTCAGGTCATGAAGCCGGGACATCCAACAGTATATGGAGGCGCACCTTGCATCTTCAACATGAAGACCATGTATACACCGATGGAGGCCATGGAATGCAGCATGGTGACTGCCGGATATGCGTCCATGGGTAAATACTACGGACTTCCAGTACATACATATGCGGCTATGTCAGACTCCAAATATATCGACTACCAGGCTGGAAGTGAATCTGCCAGAAGCGGACTCATGGCATATCTTGCCGATGTTGACAACGTATCCGGTGCAGGCGGACTCAACGTCATCGCGGAGATGAGTATCGAGAAAATGGTTGTGGACAACGACTTTATCGGAACCATCAAGCATCTGGAAAAAGGAATTCGCTTTGACGAAGATTCCCTGGCAGCAGATCTGTTATTAAAGGTGGGCTCAGGCGGAAACTTCCTCAATCAGAAACACACTCTGAAGAACTACAAGAAAGAACAGAACTACAGCAACATCACCATGAACTACGAAGAGCGAGCTAACTGGAACAAGAGCGGCAACTGGTCCGTATCTGACAAAGCGAGAGACTATGTCAAGAAGATCGCAGAAGCAGATATCTGCCCTCTCGGCGAAGAGCGCACAAAAGCGCTGAACGAAGCATTCATGGAAGTTTGTCAGGATTGCGGACTGACAAAAGAAACTGCGGAAGATCTGATTAAAAAGTATAATGAAGCTTAAGACAGTAATAGGGAACAGTCTGAAAGCTTGTTATAGAGGACGCGCCAGGGGTTAGTTCCCCGGTGCATCCCAATTTCAAACGAAATTATCTTTTATCTAAACTATCTAGAAAGGAAAATGTGCGAGTAAAAGCCCCTAACTTTTATTTGTACAAGGAACAATTATGGGTAAACGAGTTCCAATGTGGCAAGTATTATTCTGTATCGTATTTGCACTAGGTATCATCTGTTATTCCATCTTCTACAGCTATGGCGAAGCACATATGCCAATGATCTTGGCAGCAGCAGTGGTAGCCACAGTTGGCGCACTCAATGGCTGGAAGTGGAATGTCATGGAAAAAGGTATGATTCAGGGAATCAGCCGCTCCATGCAGGCGAACCTGATCCTGCTGACTGTAGGTATCCTGGTAGCCACCTGGAAAGCTGGAGGCATCATTCCGTCCATCATTTACTATGGACTTGACATTATCAGCCCGGGATTTTTCTTGGTAACGGCTTGTCTGCTGTGCTCCATCATCTCCTTGGTAATCGGTTCGTCTTACACCACTGCCGGCACTATCGGCGTAGCCATGATCGGTATCGCCATCGGTCTTGGCATCAATCCGGCTCTGGCAGCAGGCGCAATAGTAGCGGGGGCTTATACTGGAGACAAGATGTCCCCGATGTCAGATACGACCAACATGGCACCGGCTGTATCTGGATCTAACATCTTTGATCACATCAGGCACATGGTCTATACGGTAACCCCTTCTTATATCATCGCTTTGGTACTATACTTCATCTTAGGAAGAGGTGCTGCTCCTAGTGGGAACATACAGATGGAGATGAAGGACATCCTGCAGGAAGCAATTCTGAACGAATTCACGGTGAGCCCGTTCCTCATGCTGCCGATCGTATTTCTATTGGGAGCAGTATTCTTAAAGGTTCCTGCACTGCCTGCTATATTTGGTGGTGTGCTTATGGGAATGTTCTGCATGGGCGTTGTACAGGGAATTGATTTTGCTGATTTCTTTTATACAATGCACTATGGATATGAATCAATTAGTAAAGAAATTCCTTTATCAGGTGATTATACGGTTGGTTCTGTAGTTGGTGGTGGCGGATTTGACGGCATGCTTTGGACCGTATCCATCGTATTGTGCTCCATGTCTTTTGCGGGAGTTTTAGAAGCGACCGGTATGCTGAGTCAGCTTGTAGAGAAAATGATGAAGGTTGCAAAGACCAATGGACTACTGATTATGACTACAATCTTGACTTGTTTCTTCGTCAATGTATTGACAGCTGATCAGTATCTGTCTATCATCCTGCCAGGGAGAATGTACAAGACGGCATTTGAAGACAGGCGTTTGAAGGCTAAAAACCTGTCCAGATGTTTGGAGGACTCCGGCACATTGACTTCACCGCTGATTCCTTGGAACGTATGCGGAACGACCATGAGTGGCTTTTTAGGTGTTAAAACAATACAGTATGCACCATACGCCTTCGTCAATTATATCTGCCCTATTGTTTCGATGATATATGGATTTACTGGATTTACCATCGAAAAAATGAGTGACGAAGAATATAATAAGATGCTGGAGTTAAGAAAACTTGAAGAAGAAGAAACTGCGAGAGCAATGGAAGCTTAATTCATCTATATACTTAAATCTTCTTTATAAAACAAGTAAGCAAAACCGGCTGGGAACGAGTTCTCAGCCGGTTTTGTTTACTTGTTAATGTTTCGTTTAAAACTTTACAAGTCATATGAGCATTTCATATGTGCTAGAATAATAATGCTAGAGAAATATCATATGGTTTATTATCGACTCCATTCATCTTTTTGACAAAATGCCATGGTAACTCTCCCTTTTCACGAGTATAGCCTCTCCATAACCAATGATATGATCTATATTGCAAACGTTTGGCTCCAGTTACAACGTTTACTTCATAAATGCCGTAAATGTCATGTTCCCATTCAACTTTTTTTGTGCTTTTAGTAATGTCTTTATTATTGTATTCTACTCCAGAATCAAATCCCTCATAAATTCTCCGGGTTACATAACGATTATTCACCCTAGGTTCTACAATGTTGTCGGGTTTATCAACAAAAATTGTAGGATCATTAACAGGCATATCTGTAGCAAATGCCTGTGTAGCAAATGAGAAACTTAAAGCAAGAGAAAGAATTAATACAGTGATTACTCTACATTTCATAATCGACCGTCCTTTCATATGCTATCATATTAATTTCGATCAAATTAGTATGATAACTAAGCCTTTAACTAAGTACAATTCACAATTTATCTAACTTTGCACATTGGTCTAACCTCCCCTTAGGGCTACGCTTACTATAAAACAGAATATTCTATAATAGGATAGTCAATTAATATTGAACAGAAAATTAAGAATTTTTACAATATTATTATATGGCTATAATTGAGATTTGTCAAGTGTATAAATATATATTTTTTTAATATATATTTATATATAAAATATAAAGTCGATGCATATAAAGGATTTGGCTAATCTAAGAAGTAGGAAATGCTGGCAATGTGTGCTACAAGATGCTGGAAATGAGAAAGTTAGAGGAAGAGGAAGCTGCAAGAGTATTGGAAGCTTAATTCAAAATACATCAATCTTCTTTATAAAAAACGAGTGCATGACGGAGCGTCGCTCCTATGCACCCATGTCGCCCGCAAGTTACGTTCTTTGCCTCTTCGCCCCAGCTTTTGCTGGCTAGGCGGAATGGACAGCGAAAGGAGCATCGACAACTGGAGGAGTGAGCAAAGCGAACAATGAAACATAGGAAATACGCTCTTCGGACGATATTTCCTATGTTATAAAAAACAAGTAAGCAAAACCGGCTGGGAATGAATTCCCAGCCGGTTTTGCTGTTGCACCTTATCTGCCATCATCTTTCTTTTGCACAATATCATACCCGCATTCTGTCAGCAGGCTTTTCGCCCTCTGACAGTCGAAGCCGTTCCACAGGTCTTCTGCCAGGCTGCCATCTCGCGGCACAGCACCTCGTTCTAACACGAGGACGTTGGCACCGGCCATGACGGCCTCTTTTGACGGCGGATGAACGCAGATGTCGGGCACGTTCTTACCGCCGCACAGTCTGGTTACGGCGACAATCTGTGCTAAACGCTGATCGGAAATCTGCGGTTTTGTGCCCAGAGGCGTTCCTTTGACAGGGATGCGGGCCATGGCACCGGAAATGACGACACCGTACTGCAGGGAATTGAGAAATACCTCTGCAATTTCTTCACTGGTGTGCTCGATACCGACAGGCTCAATTAAGTGAATCAACTTCAGCGGTGAGTGATGAACGGAATTAAGCGTGTCGTTCCGTTGCGCAGGGTTAAAGGCGGTGTCCCGTCCTTCACCCAGCCGCAAAGCGTGGTAGATGCCAGAGGCACCGCTTTCGTGAATTTTATTCGCGGTCTCAATATCAAATTCACCGATATTGAGGACTAATTCGTATTCTCCAGGTACCTGCAGGCGAATGTCTCTGATGAACTGGCAAAGTGTGTCGATGCTGTAGAATTCAGTAGTTCGAAGGACGATGAACCTTACGCCGCAGCCTACATAACGCTTGATCTGCTCGATGATTTCTTCTTCTGAATAACTGATTTCCTCATTCACGATGCCCCAGGCTTCTCCCAGGGAACAGAAAGTGCAATTCATGGAGCAGGGCGCAAAATCCACGCCAATTGCTCCCCAGAGATAGGCTTCTTTTTTTGTAATTACCAAGGCAGCTTGGCGGGCGGATTGACAGAGATAAGTATACTCCTCACTGCCGGGAGTGATATCGAGAAGTGAGACGATGGTATCACGGTCCTGCGCTTTGCCAGCTAGACAGTCAGCCTTTACTCTGTCGATGAGATTGATGATTTCTTGATTCATCTCTATTTCTCCTCCAAAATTTGCTCCAGTATTTCGCAGGCGTCACAGGCGATTTGTGGACATAGGGTGGACAACAAACCTTCTTCCATGATTTTCTCCATCTCTTCTGGGACAGAAAGGTCGTAGCCCAAAATCTCTTTACAGATTAGAGAACCGTGTTTCGCCTTGAAGGCTTCTTCAAAAGCATACTTCTTTTTCAGCATATTATCCTTCGTTTCTACATCCCCGTCTTTACAGTGACCAAAATTGTATCCGATCGCCATCAAAGCACCGGTGACGCATCCACAGGTTTGACCAGCCCACATGCCGCCGCCAAAAGCAGAAGCGATTTTTTTCGCATCGTCAGGGTCAATTCCGATCTTTTCGGCGGCATGTCCGAAAACCACCTGAGAACAGTCGATACCGGCGGCAAAACTTGCGCCCGCTTTTTCCTTTGTCATTTTTTCCATTTTATTTCCCTCCAATCGATAATGGCTACTATTAGATATAGTCTGATTATAGCCCTAAACTAATAATATCTATTGTAAAATTTTTGTATTTTATAGTATTGTAGTGGGTAAATGGAAAGCAGGGTTCGAACATCATTTTCGTTATTAGTTGATAGCAGAGAAAATGGAACTCTGCGATTGGTCCATGCCGCGTGACCGTGGAGCGGAGCTTGCTGAATTTCATCGATATTGTCCACATAAAAAACGGCCAGCTTGCTGACCGTTTTGTGGTTTATGCGTCGTTATCTACCTTGGATTTTGCTGATCGGTAGGCCTTTGGTGTCATTCCCTTCGCTTTCTTGAACACTTTGGTGAAGTAACTCTGGTCGTCAAAGCCGGTAGAAAGAGAAACGTCAATGATGCTCAGATTGGTATTTGCCAGGAGGTGACAGGCATGTTCTACTTTCAGCGAATTGAGATAGTCTGTAAAAGTAACGCCCATTTCCTGCTTGAACAATGTGGAGAAGTAAGAGGAATTGACGTGAAGGTTCAACTCGATGTCCTTCAGTGAAATCTTCTCTGTATAGTTCTTGTTGATAAACTGCAGCGCTTTTGCCACAATCTGTGAACGGCCGCTATAGATGGAGGAAAGCATGTTTTTGGTGATGATCTCGATGATGGCCGTAGAGACGAAAAGCAGTTCGGTAAAACTTTCGGCTTCACTGAGTTTATTGATGATGTCCAGATCTGTGTCTATAATCTGATTCAGGTTGCTGTCACTTTCGTTGGCGATTCTGATGATGATGGCGAAGAACCACAGGGCCTTGGCTTTGATTCCATCCAGATCACCACATTCCAGAATGGAAAAGGTGTTGAGCAGCTTTTTCAGATTTTCCTTGGCCGTGGAGACCTGGCCGTTGCTGACGTTGTCGATGAGAACTTTTTCCAGGTCATAAGGATATTCCACGGATACGTGTTCTTTCTTGTAATGCTGTATGTCGATGTTGACCTGATTCTGCTCATTATATTGGTTTCGCAGTGCACTGTAATCGTTGTTGCCAGTCACTGATGTGATGATGCAGTTATAGAACAACAGTGCAATCTGTGAAATCTGGTTGGGCTGATAGACCTTCATCTTCCCGGCAAACATCTTTGCCATGGATTGCGCGGCCTCGTTCAAATCGTTCAAATTTGCAAAATTTCTCGTGGTGCTGCTGCGCAGTTCACCCATCACGATGGGTCCGGCAATGAAGTAGCCGGCAAAGACTTCGTCGATGATCAAAGAGGTTGCAATATTAGCCAGTCCTGATTTGCAGAGAAATATGTACGGTTCGCCAAGCCTGGAAGCAAACTGACCGGCAGAAGAGAGGTTGCGTCTGCAGGAACTGTCTTTGTCAGCGTACACTTCGAAGATGTTGCAGATCTTGTCATCTCGTTTGAACTCTTTGACCATCTGATCGTCACCGCTGAAATAGGTGACGGGAATTCCTGTAATATCTGAGAAAGCTTCGATAGAACTGTTCAGATAGTCTGACAAGGTTTCTGCATTTGGGTTATCTAGGGTTGGAATTACAAAGTTTTTCATGATTGACTCCAATATACATCAAAAAGCTATATAGAAATTGTACTATTTTTTGTGAAAATTTTCACTTGAATTATATCACGCAGAAATAAAAAATACAATATAGAGAATGAAGATAATGAAGCAGACAAAATCAAAAAAATAATAAGACGGTTTACACGGGGGAAGATGCACAGAGGCTGAAAAAATCTTGCGAAAGCGTCGTCATAAAAAGTACAGATATTGAAGAAACCGTCGAAACCATTGAAAAACAGCAATTTGTAGGAGATATTCCCAAAAGAAGGCTCCATAGAATAAAACCAAAAAATTGTATTTATTTTGGGGTGACAAAAATTTTACTAAAAATTCTAAAAGTACCTATATAACTTACCAAAGGGAAACTTGTAAAATGTGAGTATAAAGCAAAGGCATAGTCTTTATTAACTTAGTTTATAATTTATTGGAGGTAACAAATAATGAGTAAAGAAGCGATTTTAGAAGCTGCAAAACAGTCAATTGTTGAGGCTGACGAAGATATGGCAATGGAAGCATTAGCAAATGCTGAAGCAGAAGGCGTGGATCTTCTTGAACTGCTGAGCAACGGATACAGCGCAGGCATGAAAGAGCTGGGCGACCTGTTCGGAATGGGAGAAATCTTCTTACCAGAACTGATTTTCGCTACAGAAGTCATGAAAGCTGCAACTGCAGAGATCGAAGGCAAGATGGATATGTCTGAAGTAAAATCAGCAGGAACACTGGTTATCGGAACTGTAGAAGGTGACGTACACGATATCGGTAAAGGAATCGTTGCCTCCCTGGTTAAGACCAACGGCGTTGAAGTATTTGACCTTGGAAGAGAAGTACCTGCAAAGGATTTCGTCGATGCAGCTATCGAACACAATGCAGAATTCGTAGGAAGTTCAGCACTTCTGACGACGACAATGACTGTCCAGAAAGACATCGAAGAAGCACTGAAAGAAGCTGGCATCAGAGACAAAGTGAAGACAATGGTAGGCGGAGCGCCTGTAACTAACCGTTGGGCAGAAAAAATCGGTGCTGACGCATACTGCGAAGACGCTTCCGACACAGTGAACTTCATTCTGAAGTGGATCGAAGAACTGTAAACAACTCTCCATCAGTTTTCTGGTGAAGGAAATACATAGAAAGAAAATGAAAATGGAGGAGATGTAAGTTATGGGTAAATTTACACATGAAACTGACATTACAGGATATAACATTCTATCCAATGAAGACCTGGATGCACTTCATGAAGCCACCCTGCAGTTACTGGAGGATTACGGTCTCCAGATGCACGGGAAAGAAGCGCTGGACATTTTAGCCGGTGCTGGCTGCGAAGTGGATTACGAAAACGATAGAGTGAAATTCCCTAGAAACTTAGTAAACGATGCAATTGAAAAATGTCCGGCAGAGTTCACTCTCTGCGGCAGAGATCCTGCAAAGGATACTGTCGTCGGCGGAAAGAAGGTTGCATATAAGAACTTCGGTACGGGGGTATTCATCTTTGACCCTTATACTGGAGAATTGAGAGAATCGACAAAAGAAGATTTAGGAAACGTTGCAAGATTTATCGACGCTATTCCAGAAATCGACGTATTCTCCATCGCCGTTACTGCAGGAGATGTAAACCAGAAAGTTCGTTCCCTGCACGAAGCGGAAGTCGTGTTCAACAACCTGACAAAGAACTTCGCTCATGACCTGGAGGGTGTTAAAAATACACAGAGATTCATCGACATGGCGGCAGCAATTCAGGGTGGATATGACAAACTGAGAGAGAGACCAATCGTAGCGATGGGTGCTTGTCCGAACTCGCCACTGGAAATCAATGAGAACGAGACCAGCATCATCATCCTGTCCGCAAGACATGGACTTCCTATCGACATTTTGTCCATGGGACTCTGCGGGGCTACCACGCCTGCTACCCTTGCCGGAACCCTGGTCTGCACCAACGCAGAAATTCTGGGCGGCATCGTCTTGGCACAGGTTGTAAATCCTGGAAACAAGATTCTCTATGGATCATCTACTACGATTATGGACATGAAGACAGCACAGTCACCAGTCGGCGCTCCTGAGCATGCGATGTGCTCTGCAGCAGTCGGACAGCTGGGCCACTACTATGGAATTCCTACTAACGTAGGCGGCACGTAGGCGGACGGTAAGTGCTTTGACGTACAGTTAGGTCATGAAAAGACGATGACCAACATGCTGCCTGCACTGACAGGAAGCAACGTCATCTATGGTATGGGTATGATGGAAATGGGTATGACCATGAGTTACGAGCAGCTGCTTACTGACGCGGAAATCGTGAGGATGACGAGGAGGATTCTTCAGGGTATCCCTGTCAATAAGGACACAATGGCTCTGGACGTAATTAAAGCAGTAGGACCTGCTAACAATTACTTAGCTCAGAAGCATACGAGAAAGTACATGAGACAGGAACTTTCAACGACACAGTTCATCGACCGTACACAGAGAGAAACATGGATGAAAAAGGGCGGAATGACGATGACAGAGGCTACAAAAGCCAAAGCCATTGACATTTTAGAAAATTACGAAGTGACTCCACTGCCAGACGACGTTAAGAAGAGGATTCATGACATCGTCGTGGAAGGTGAAGAGGAAGCGGAAGAATTAGCTAAATTTGAAGCCAAAAAGAAATAATATAGCAACTATCATGAAAGGATGACAAATATGGGCGATCAGAAGAAGTTCTTCACTCGTATGGGTGATGGTTCACCAATATATATGACTGAAGAAGAGATTAGAGCTGACATCAAAGCTGGTATCGATGATGCAGTTCTAAGAGGAAAGATCGATCCGCTGTCAGAGGAAGACGCAGAGAAAATCTACGAAATCGTAACAATGCCAGGCAACATCGTCGGTGTACAGCCAGGTATGGAAATCGTAACTTCCAATGACTCAGGATCAGACAAAATCAGCACAAAGTGCGGCATCTCCACTTCAAGAGATACCAATGCACTGATTCACGAAAGAGTATTAGGCGCGGATTCCGTTGATATCGGATACAGTGACTATAACTATAAGACTGTAAAAGGCGTAGCAAAGAGAGAAGCTACCGTACTGAAGCAGGCTTTGACAAAGGCTACTATGCCGCTGTTCTACGGCGCAATGCCAAACCTGGGATTCTACACAAAACCGGACGGTCCTGTAGATAACTGGGCAGTGCTTTTGCCAGAGGGCAAGATCAAAGAAGCTATGGCTGCACAAGAAGAAGCAGTAGATCACGCTGTGAGAGACATCGTTTATGTTGCAGAGCAGATGAATGATGTTGGAGCAGATGCCTTCATGCTGGATACTTCCGGCGCTGCTGGAGATGCGGATTTGCTGGCATCTTTGAAAGCCTGTGAAATCATCAGAGAAAAATTCCCTGATATGCCGGTTGAAATCGGTATGGCTGGTGAATTTGTCCTGGGAATGCACGGCAAGCTGAAATACAATGGAACAAGACTGGCTGGATTATATCCGCACAAACAGGTAAAAGTTGTAGAAGAAGCCGGCGCAAGCATCTTTGGTGCAGTAGTCAACACCAACTGCAACAAATCATTCCCTTGGAACATCGCCAGAGTCTGCACTTTCATCAAAGCTTGTACAGACGTAGCTGAAATTCCGGTACATGCCAATGCGGGCATGGGCGTATGCGGTATCCCTATGGTAGAAAATCTTCCTTCCGACGTAGTATCAAGAGCTGACAAGTGCTTGATCGAGATCGGCAAGGTCGACGGATTGTAGATAGGCGTAGGAGACCCACTTGGTGCTGAAGCTACACACGCTCTAGCTGCAGGTATGGGCGGTATCCGCACTGCCGGAGATCTGGTAATGCGTTTACAGCTAGCTAAGAAGATGAAAATCAACGAAGCGAAAGCATACGTAGCAGAGAAGCTGAATGTATCAGTGGAAGAATTATGCGATATCGTTACAATGAACGATAAGAGAGAAGAACTGGGACTTGGATTAGCGCACGTAGAACCAAACGCAGAAGCAAACGCGGGAATGGAAGCGAAATTCAGAATTCAGGAAGTTCTCGACATCAAAGTAAACTCTGTTGAGAGATTTAAAGAAAGAGCCGGGCTCAAATAAATAAACATAATTGTAGAATAGGTTTGCAAGGAGTAAACCTATTCTACATATTGAGGAATAGAGCCGGGCAAAATTTTACATCAAAATTTTGACAGAATATTATGACTTGTAAAGAGAAATGCGTAAAAGCTGAAGGAGACAATGACACAATTAGTTATTTTTAGCAAGATAAATTTGATAGCTAATTCTTAAATAATATGATAAGATATTCTTGATTAATAACGTGATATTTTACCGTATAGACATTTAAGGAGGCACTAATTTGGATAAGCAGGAACTATTTAGCAGAGCAAAAGAAGCAATTGTCGATGCCGATGAATCAAAAGCACTCGGCCTTATCACTGAGGCAAAAAATGAGGATTTTGACCTTCTTGAATTACTGCTATCTGGATTTGGAGCCGGTAATCAGGAAATAGGGGAGAGATTTGACAAAGGAATCCTGTCTCTGCCTGAACTGATATATGCTGCTGAAGTGATGAAGAGTGTGACAAACACCATACTGGAATTACTGAAAGCAGAGGGAGAGAATCCACCGACCAAAAAAGGGACAATTCTTCTCGCTACTGTAGCGGGGGATGTTCATGACATTGGTAAAGGCATCGTGGCGTCAACCCTTAAGACCGCAGGTTTTGATGTGATTGACCTGGGCTGTGAAGTACCCGTTGACGTAATCCTGGAAGAAGCCAAGAAACACAATGCCGATATCATCGGGACCAGTGCACTTTTGACTTCTACAATGCTTGAACAGAAAAAGTTAGAAAAACTATTAACTGAGAGTGGTGAAAAAGACAGCTTTATCACCATGGTAGGCGGGGCTCCGTGCACACCGAGATGGGCAAAGAAAATCGGTGCAGGCGGCTACAGCGAAGATGCCTTGGAGGCAGTCAAAGTGGCTTTGGAGCTTATGGAACAGAAAAATAAAAAGTGATTTATATGGAGGAACAACATGGGTAAAGAACTTATATTTCAGACATTAAGACATGAAAAAACAGACGAAATTCCTTGGGTGCCATTTGCTGGCGTTCATGTTGGTAAATTGAAGGGCTATACAGCAGAGCAGGTGCTCAGAGATGAGGATAAGCTTGTAGAATGCTTAATCGAAGCGAATAAGCTGTATACACCTGACGGACTTCCAGTAATCTTCGACTTGCAGGTTGAAGCAGAAATTCTCGGATGCGACCTGATGTGGGCAGAGAACAATCCGCCTTCAGTCAAGAGCCATCCCCTTTCAGGCGAAAAATCAATCCCTTGCAACTGCAAGATTCCGACTCCTGAATCAGGAAGACTTCCGATGATTTTATCCGCCATGAGAAGAGTAAAAGAAGCCATCGGCGAAGACACAGCATTGTATGGACTGATCTGTGGACCGTTCACACTGGCTTCCCATCTGAGAGGAACGGACATCTTCATGGATATGGTATCCGATCCGACATACGTAAAAGAATTAGTAAACTACTGTGCACAGGTTTCTATCGCAGTGTCACAGATGTACATAGATGCAGGCATGGACGTCATCGCAGTCGTTGACCCGCTTGTTTCACAGGTTTCACCAAAACATATCGAAAAAATGTTGTCAGAAGGATTTTCAGCAGTATTTGATTATGTAAGATCCAAAGGTATTTTCTCCTCCTTCTTCGTATGCGGCAACGCGACAAAACAGATCGAGGTCATGTGCAAGACTGGTCCGGACAGCGTATCTGTAGATGAAAACGTAAATCTTGCCACAGCAAAAGAAGTTACAGACAAATACAATGTAACCATTGGCGGCAACATTCCGCTTACGACGACTATGCTCCACGGAACACAGGAAGATAACATGAAGGGCGTCATCGATCTGATCGACTCTGTAGACCATCACAACCTGATCGTCAGCCCAGGCTGCGACATGCCGTACGACACACCGATTGAAAATACCATCGCTTGTGCGCAGGCAGTAAAGCATCCTGACAGCACCAGAAAGCTGATCGAGAATTACGAAGTTGTCATCGACGATTCTGACGTTGAAATACCAGATTATGCAAATCTGGATAAAGTGCTCATCGAGTTATTCCTCTTAGATCCTGAACAGTGCGCAGCTTGCACATATATGCTGGCTTCCGTTGAGGATAACTGGGATGACCTGAAAGACATGGCAGATTACAAGGTGTACAAATACTTCATCAAGGAAGACATCGCGAGAACAAGAAAAATGGGAATTGCGAACCTTCCAACCATGTGCATCAACGGGCAGCAGAAATACATCTCTATCATTCCTTCCAGAGAGGAATTGATTGAGGCCGTAAAAGAAGCAAAAAAATAAATAGACATAATGCAATGAAATTGGTAAGGTGGTAGGCCGGGATTGGTCGATCACCTTACTTTGTTATCGAGAGGGCGGACTATGATTAATAAAAAAGTAAGCATTGAAGAGAGCAAAGCATATCCACTAGCGGAGAAAAGGTTCATCCAAACCTGTGGCTTTAACATGGAAACTGAGAAACATCAGAGAATGATGAAAATGGGCAAGAAAGTCAGAGATGACGGAGTAGAGGGAATCAATATTCAGGCGCTGGTATCCTTTTATGGTCCGGAGGTCTGCAAAGCCGGAACGATTACCGTGGGAGACGTGGAGTTGACCTGTAATTACTTTGAACAGATTCCGGCGGAGTCTGTGGAAGGTGTTTACTTCTACATGCTGACAGCTGGAGAATGTTACTTTTCCAGCGAGGAAAACATCATGGACTTCCTATATGCGGATATCTGGGGCACCAATTATGTGGATGCTGGGATAGAACTATTGACTGAAGAATACATCAAAAACGATATGGCGGAACGATTTGGGGGAAAACAATTATACTTGTCAGAGGAATTTGGTCCGGGATATTTCGGCATGCCAGTCATCGAGACGAAGAAATTTTTCAAGATTATGGACGGCGGCCTGATCAACGTCAGAGTCAAGGACAGCGGATTGATGATTCCGCAAAAGACCTGCGCCGGGCTGTATGTCGTGTTGAACAGATCTGACATCAAAGCAGAACCGGAATGTATGCGCTGCCACGGTAACGCGTCCGGCTGTCAATTCTGCGCAGTGAGAGCAAAATTAAACGAGGTGAAGCAATGAAAATAACTTTTTTACCACAGAACATTACTTGGGAAGCAATTACCGGTGAAACCATTCTGCAGGCAGCAGTGAAAGCCGGTGTCAATATAGATGGAAATTGTGCTGGCAGCGGCACTTGTGGAAAGTGCAAAGTCAAGATTATCGAAGGTGATTTAAGCCAGTGTGACGACCACCACCACAAGTTGACGGAGGCTGAAATAGAGGCAGGCTATCGGCTGGCTTGCTGTCATCAAGTGACAGAGGGCATGGTCATCGAAATGCCGGAGTCGGAGACGACAGCATCGAGAAAAAAGAAGCTGATACATTTGCCAGAGGGTTTTGTTCCAAAGGCGGCTGTTACGAAGAGGTGCATCAATGTGCCTGCAGCTTCCATTCAGAATCAGAACAGTGATGAGGCGAGAATCAAAGCTGCTCTCGGCATGGAGGAACTGCAATTTTCTCTGGAAACACTGCTGAAACTGCCGGAAATCGCCAAGAATGCAGAGGAAATCACTGTCACCATCAGAGATGGTCAGGTCATAGATGCAGAGTGTGGCAATACCGAAAAGGATAACTATGGCGTGGCAGTAGATATCGGCACCACCACAGTAGTCATCATGCTGTGGAATGCGGCCAACGGCGAGATGATGGATATCTTTGCCGCCACCAATCCACAAGGTGCCTATGGAGCCGATGTCATTTCCAGAATCACTTATGTCATGGAAAAGGAAGGAAATCTGGAGACGATTCATCAGACAATCATCGACTGCATTAACAAGGCTGTCAAGGGCTTTGAAGAAAACGAAGGCATCAGCCATGAGCATATCTACCAGATGGCTGTAGTAGGCAATACTACCATGAGCCATATTTTCCTGGGCGTCAATCCTGCACAGCTGGCCTTAGCACCATTTACCCCCGTTTTCACAGCGCCAGTAGATATGGCAGCAAAAGAACTGCACCTGACAATCTGTCCCGATGCAGAAGTACATGTGGCTGCCAACATTGCCGGACACGTAGGTTCTGACATCACGGCCGGCATCATCACCACAGATCTGATGCAGTGTGATAAAGGCCACCTATTCATCGATATCGGTACCAATGGAGAAATCGTGCTTACGGGCAATGGCAGGGCTGTAGCCTGTTCCACGGCGGCAGGACCGGCCTTTGAAGGCAGTTCCATCAAACAGGGTATGAGGGCTGCAAGAGGAGCCATCGAGAGAGTAGATATTTTTGAAAGCGGCGTAGAAATTGAAACCATCGGGGATGTGAATCCTATCGGCATCTGTGGCAGCGGTATCATCGATGCAGTAGGAGAGATGATTCGCGTAGGCATCGTAGATAAATCGGGGCGTCTCCTGAGCAGAGAGAAGCTGGCAAAAAAGGGACTCAGCGAAAATATCCTTAACCACATAAAAGAGGGTGAAAAGGCGAACGATTTTGTGTTATACTTTAGTGAGGATGGAAAAAGTGATGTAGTGATTACGCAAAAAGACGTCAGAGAAGTGCAGCTAGCCAAAGCAGCCATTTCTGCCGGCATTACGATCATGATGAAAGAGATCGGAGTAGAAGAAGCGCAAATCGCCAAGATCAGCATCGCCGGCGCATTCGGAAACTATATCAGAAATATCAGCGCGATGAACATCGGACTGCTGCCAAAAATTGCGGAAGAGAAAATCGTCTCCTTAGGAAATTCGGCTGGCATCGGCGCCTCAATGATTTTGCTTTCTTCTGACAGCAAAGAGGAAGCCCGGAAGGTGGCAAGGGAGATTGAACACATCGAACTGGCGGCAAGAAGCGATTTTCAGGATCAATATATGATGGCAATGATGTTCTGATCGCATCTTTTGAAGAGACCACTACGATAAATAACGGAGGACAGCATGTTAGAATTAAACAGAGAAGAATTCACCAAAGAAGAATTGATCAAGGTATTGCGCTCTGACGATCCAGAGTTGCTGCAGGATTTATTCAGCACAGCGAGAAAAATCCGCAAAGAAGTACAGGGGAACAAGATCTTTGCTTACGGTTTTGTCTACTTTACGACTTATTGCAGGAACAATTGCAACTTCTGCTACTATAGAAACTCCAACGATATCGAGCGATATCGGAAGAACGAAGAAGAGGTCCTGGCTACTTCCAAAGCCTTGATTGATTCTGGCGTGAATTTGATTGATCTGACCATGGGTGAAGATCCTCAGTATCATCAGGAAAAGTTTCAAACGGTAGCGGACATCATTAAAAAGATTAAGCAAGAATACGATACACCGGTCATGATTTCTCCTGGCGTTGTCAGCAATGAGATTATCGACAATCTGGCTGAGGCCGGCGCGGATTTTTATGCGCTGTACCAGGAAACCCATAATCGAGAGCTCTTCGCAAAGCTGAGAGTGGGACAGGATTATGACGAGCGGATGAACGCGAAGCTCTATGCAAAGGAGAAGGGCATGCTGATTGAAGAAGGTCTTCTTGCCGGTGTAGGGGAGAATGAAGAAGATATTGCGGATTCGCTGCTGACAATGGGCGAAATAGGAGCCAGGCAGGTCAGAGTCATGAGCTTCATTCCTCAAGAAGGAAGTCCTATGGAGAACTGCACTTCACCAGATCGGATGGAGGAACTGAAGATTATCGCCCTGATGCGAATTCTTTATCCCCACGCTTTGATTCCGGCATCGTTAGATGTTGATGGCATCAAAGGTCTGAAGGACAGAATCAATGCAGGCGCGAATCTGATTACATCCATCATCCCGCCAAAATCCGGATTTATGGGCGTCGCTCACAATACTATGGACGTAGATGAAGGCGGCAGGACAGTGGAAGAAGCGCGCAGCATTTTAGACCAGATGGGGCTTGTAATCGCCACCAGGGAAGAATACAAGGAGTTTATCAAAGAGGTACGCAAATGAAAATTGCAATCATTGGAGGTAAATTACAGGGGACAGAGGCAGTTTATCTAGCCTCTGCCTGTGGTTTTGAGAGCATTTTGATTGATGCTAACCCAAACGTGCCAGCCAGCACTTTGGCGGATCGGTTTGTCGCGGGAGACGTGGTCAGAAGAGATGCGCAGGTGATAGACGCTATGAGAGAGGCGGATTTTGTGCTGCCAGCTAACGAAAATGACCAGGTGCTCGATGCGGTCTGTGCCATTTGCCGAGAAGAAGGATTAAAGCTGGCCTTTGATATGGACGCTTACCGCATTTCTCAATCAAAGATCAAATCAGATGCGCTGATGCATGAGGCGGGCATTCCTGCACCGAGGTATTACCCGGACGGCAGGGCGCCATACGTCATCAAGCCGTCAGGTGAAAGCGGTTCAGCTGGAGTCAGATACGCAAAGACCACGGAGGACGTACGTGGTTTCTTGACAGACTGCGCAGATCCGGAAAACTGGATTGTGCAGGAATATCTGGCAGGTCCCTCCTATTCGATTGAGGTGATAGGAACGCCGGAAGCAGGCTATAGAACCTATGCCATCACTCAGATTCACATGGACGATGTTTACGACTGCTGCAAAGTGACGGCGCCTTGTGCCATCACAGAAGAACAAAAATCGGAATTTGCCAAGATCGGCAAGGGTTTGGCAGAACTGGTCAATCTTCACGGTATCATGGATGTGGAAGTCATCGACGATGGAGAAGCCCTCAAGGTGCTGGAAATTGACGCGAGAATTCCCAGTCAGACACCCATTGCAGTGCTCTATTCTTCAGGCATGAATCTCTTATCTGAATTAGCCGATGTGACTGTCTATGGGAGATTTCAATCGGTTCAGCGCGATGAGGAAAAGTTCTCGGTTTACGAGCATTATCGGCGCGAGGACGGACGAGTCGTGCAGGAAGGGGAACACATGATGGTTTCTGCGAGACCATTATCCGTGTCAGCAGGTCTCTTCGGCAGCAAAGTCGTCATTTCAGACTACAAGCAGGAGAGAGAGGATTTCAGAGGCATCTTCGTCAACTGGGCGGACAGCCTGGAAGAACTGGGAGAGATGAGAGGCAGGGTCAGGGCGCAGCTAGGCGTGTAAAACTGCAAGCTGTCTTCCGCAGCACTACCTGTGAACAATTGAGAGGGGTCAAAACAGACCTAAAATTGTTACCATAAAAGTTAGAAATATTATTAGACTGCCAATAGTAGTCATGATACAATACTTACATAGGAGGTGAGACGGAGATGGAAAAGTTTACTGTTACACAGGCTGAGCGAATCGGCGAGCTGAATGGCACTGCAGAAGACATCAATATGGAGTTTGAGACCACAGAAGAGCGGGATCAGACTTTCAGAAAGATGGAAAAAGAGATGGTCCGGGAGAGCCGCAAAAGAATCAAAGAGCTTCTGGATAGCAGACATATCACTCGAAGCGTGGAAGTAGGTCGAACTCTGGAGCAGTGGCTCATGGGCGAAGGCTATACCAAAGTGGTGACGCCGACCATCATCACCCGTGATATGCTGGCGAAAATGACCATCGACGAGTTTCATCACCTTTCAGAACAGGTTTTCTGGCTGGACAAGAAAAGATGTCTGCGCCCGATGTTGGCGCCAAATCTTTACGTCGTAATGAGGGAACTGAAGAGAATTACCAACGAACCAGTAAAAATCTTTGAAATCGGTTCCTGTTTTAGAAAAGAATCTCAAGGTGCACAACACATGAACGAGTTTACTATGCTCAACTGCGTGGAACTTGCCGCCGTTAAGGATGGCGACCAGGTGGAAGAACTGAAGCGTCTCGCTCATGCTGCGATGCAGGCTCTTGGAGTACCGGAAGAAGAATACGAGCTGGTTGTAGAGGATTCTACCGTCTACGGCAGCACAGTGGATATAGAAATCAATGGCATGGAAGTGGCATCCGGCTCTTACGGACCGCATTTCCTGGATGCCCAGTGGGGGGTCTTTGATACCTGGGTCGGTATCGGCTTTGGCATCGAGCGTCTGACCATGGCTCTCAGCAAGAGCAAGACCATCAAACGCTACGGTAAGAGTATCACCTTTATCGATGGGCAGCCACTGAATATTTAACCTTGGAAAGAAAAGAGGGGTTATCATGACACGACTGAAGACGGAATGGGTAGAATATATGATTGATGGCATGACCTCCTACAATCAGGTGCTGAAACAGAAAATCGGCGTCGATCTGGCGGGACTGGCGATGCGAACCTTTCATATGAGCGGGGCAGACTTTGACCGAGCTAGAAATTGCAACAGAGTTGCAGTCGTTCCCATTACGCAGGGCGAGGGAATCATAGGCAGTTTCAGTGAATCTGTCGCTGCTATCGTTGAATCCATGGGATTTCGTGTGGATGTCATGCCTCATACCGATGTAGACGGCATCTACGACGGATATCAGAGAGGGTGCAATCTCTTCTTCTTTGCAGACGACATCAGATATCTGGCATTGAATACGAAAACAAATAAAGCTTCTGACAACAATTATGCCACAGCACTGGGTTTTATTGAAGTGCTGACGGCTTTGATGGAGAGACACGGCAAGGATATTGCCAAAGAGAAAATTCTCCAGATTGGTCACGGAATTGTCGGCAGAGAAGCTGTTCAAATCCTTAAGCAGCGAGGGGTGGATTTTGATATCTATGACAAAGATCCACAGGCTCTAGCCGGACTTTCTCATAAAAAATTAACAGGGAAAGAAGAAATTAAGGATTATAGATATATATTAGATTTTACCAATGAAGGCGGATGGCTGAAAGATGCGTATCTGGCGGATGCGATTCTCTATGCCAGCCCCGGCGTTCCATATTCTATGGACGAAGTGGCGGAAAGCCGCTTTGAGGACAGAGCGGTTCACGATAACCTGGAAATAGGTACGGCCATTATGCTGGGAGAAGCCCTTCAGATTTAAATATACGACGAGTTCCAATCTGGCTGAAGCCAGGGAACTCCGGCATAAATTCTGTCAAGCAAAAGACCAAAGGCTCTTTGGACAGAATATCATGGGGTGCGGATCGTATGGATCACATAGACTCTAAATCTATGCAGCCGGGTGAGACTCCCGGGCACCTCGCCATTCCACCCCAAACTTGTTTGGCTAGGTGGAATGGACAGCGAAAGGAGCAAACCGGATGTAGGTTTGCGACTGGAGGAGTCCGGCTTGCCGGACGTTGCCATTTTTTCTTTTTATAACATAGGAAATATCGTCCAAAGGACGTATTTCCGTATGTTTCAAAGAACGTACCTTGCGAAGAGTCGCCCCTTGTGGGCGACATGTGGAAATAGGAATCTTGGATTCCGTCATTTCCACGTTTTTTACAGGAGGTAATCTTATGATTCAGATTGTATTGCTCAGCGGATTTTTAGGCGCCGGCAAGACGACTTTGATGCAGCGCTTGCTGGACACCTATAAGGACCACAAGATTGGCGTCATCATCAATGAATTTGGAGAAATCAATATAGATGCAAAGCTGGTCAGCCGCGACGGCATCGACATCGCAGAGTTGTCCAACGGCTCTATTTTTTGTGCCTGCATCAAAGACAAGTTTGTAGACGGACTGATTGCCATGGCCAAGACAGATATCGAATATCTCTTTATTGAGGCATCAGGACTGGCGGATCCTTCAAACATGGGGGATATTGTCTCTGGCATCAAAAAAGATACCGGCGATAATTTACTGATCAAAGGTTCCATCTGCGTTGCAGATGGCGTCAGCTTCTTGGAGCTGGCGGACGTGCTCCCAGCCTTGGAACGGCAGGTGAAACACGCCAATGCGGTCATCGTCAACAAGATGGATCTGATTGACGATGAGACTTTTAAGGAAATATCTCAGAAGGTGGCCGAAATCAATCCGGCCGTAAAAATCTATGCTGCGACCCACTGCAACGTAGATATCAAGAACATCGTGGATCATTTTGCCCCGGCTGTCGCTGGCAGTGAGGAAACGACCAACACCTACGAGAGCAGGCCGACGACCTTTATCGTCAGAGGTGACGAACCGGTGGAAAAAGAAAAGCTGATTGCTTTCATCGAATCCATCGCCGATAGCAGCTACAGAATCAAAGGCTTTGCTAAGACTATAGAGGAAGGTACTGTTGAAGTCAGCGGTGTGGTGAACAACTTGATTATAACGCCTTGGGAGACGGAGGAGAACACAGAAATCGTAGTCATTTCTTCTGTCGGAATCAAAATGCTCAGTCTGATTACAGCAAACGCAGAGAAAATTCTGGAAGGAAGGTTCTATATTTAAGATGGCTGATGATAAGAAGCGGTATTATAGAAAAAACGTAGAACTATTTGTTCTGCTGGATAAGATGAAATTATGGCCTGCCAGAAGCGGACTTCTTCATGGCATCAAAACCATTGAAGAACATGGAAAGTATGCAGTCATTACCACCCACTGCGGGAAAACTCTGCGAATCTATAATTCGAGAAATTCCAGAGCTGCCAGGTGGCTTCGGAACAAGTGGGCTGTGAAGCCCTGCAAGCAGTGTCGCGTACCAGAGTGGAAGTTAGAAAAATACTCAAAGACGTTTTTTGATTCCCATTATGGCAGCGATTTGATTCACAAACAGTGATGTGAGGAGAGAAATATGTATATTGATATGGACTGCCCCTGCCAGGGTAAAAATTTAGATAAACTGCTGCAGCCCTTGATTTTGTGCATCTTGGCCAGAGGCGGAGACTTGCACGGCTTTGCAATCATCAAAGAAATCGCCAAAGTTCCGCGATTTGAAGATAAGGTGCCAGATGCCACCGGTGTATACAGATATCTGAAAAAGATGGAAGGATCAGGATTGCTGACTTCCAAATGGGAACTGGACGAGGAAGACGACGCTGGAAAACCGAAAAGAGTATTCAGCATCACCCCGCAAGGGAAAGGCTGCCTGGCCAATTGGTCCCTAGCTTTGGTAGATTATGAAAATTATATTCACCAATTAGTGGAAATGATTAACGAATCAGTGTAAAATAAAAATATTGGACATGAAACCTGAGCGGATACAGATGTGTCCGCTTACTTTTTTAATTGAAGGGAAGTGAGAATTTGGCTTACATCGCTTTGTATTGGAGCGCCATGGTAATTGGATATTATATCGGCAGTAAGAAACGTGACCAGGGAGAGAGATTTCTAAAACTCACCGATGTAATCATGATGGCGTCTGTTTCTTTGCTGGTGTTTCTGATGGGAATTCGTATGGGCTCCAACGAAGAAGTCATCCGCAATCTGGGCACCATCGGCCTGCAGGCACTTTTGGCAACCGTGCTTTTGATGGCAGGGGCAGTGCTGTCTGTGACTGTGACGCGCAAGCTGCTGCACATCGATAAGTGGGGCAGGTTGGAAGGCCATGTCGCATGTAAAGAACCGGAAGAACTGGAACAGTACGTGAAACAGGAAGAAGAGGAAACGAAATCATCCAATCTGATGACCTGGTTAATTCTGATTTTCGTCGTCCTGGGTATTTTTGCAGGGTACTTTCTTGTGCGGGTGTACATCCCAGATGTAGACGGATTCAACGAAAAAGCCGGCAATATCATGACAGCGGGGCTGACCCTGCTGCTGGGCGTGATCGGCTTTCAGATGGGACTTGCGGGTACAGTTGTCGAGCAGCTGAAGCTGATTGGCTTCCGAGTGCTGATCTTCCCTGTTTCTGTGCTGATCGGCACCGCCGTGATGGGAGTGCTGATCAGTCTGCTTCTGCCGCTGACACTGCGAGAGAGTCTGGCCGTCAGCTTCGGTTTCGGCTGGTATACTTTCGCGCCTGTGGCAATTTCCAACGCGGGCCATGTCATCGCCAGCGCAGTTTCTTTTATGCACAACGTATTTCGCGAGATGGGCGGCATCGTATTGATTCCGCTTCTTGCCAAAAAAATCGGTTATATCGAGGTGACTAGTCTGCCAGGCGTTGCAGCCATGGATACCGGATTGACTTTGGTGGAGAAGGCCACACGGCCCGACATTATCGTCTATTCTTTCGCTATCGGGATGTCACAGAGTCTGCTGGTACCTCTTTTAGTACCACTAGTAATAGGAGCGTAACACATATGAAAAGATTTACAGGCAGCGGCGATTATGTCGCATCAAAAGAGTTAATGAATGCGGTCAATGTAGCAATCGCCTTAGAGAAACCTTTGCTGATCAAAGGGGAGCCAGGCACCGGCAAGACGATGCTGGCGGAGGCCATCGCTGATGCACTGCAGATGAATTTGATTATCTGGGGTATCAAATCAACAACAAAGGCACAGGAAGGCCTGTACGTTTATGATACAGTGCAGAGACTTTACGACAGCCAGTTCGCAGAGGGTGACGTTTCTGATATTAAACGATATATCAAATTGGGCAAGCTAGGCGAAGCATTTACCTCGCAGGAACAGGTGGTCCTGCTCATCGACGAGATTGATAAGGCGGATTTGGAGTTTCCCAACGATTTGCTCTGGGAATTGGACAAAATGGAATTCTATATCAATGAAACGAAGGAAACCGTCAAAACGAAACATCGTCCGATTGTCATCATCACCTCCAATGCGGAAAAGGAACTGCCGGATGCATTTTTGCGCCGCTGTATCTTCCATTATATCGAGTTCCCTGACCGGGAGAAGATGGAAGACATCATCAAAGTCCACTACGGAGAGATTGAGAAAAAATTGGCAGCTGTTGCCATGAACGCTTTTTATGCGATCAGAGGGATGCGCCAGATTCAAAAAAAACCTAGCACGTCAGAACTTCTCGACTGGATTCAGGCGCTGCGTATCAGCGGTGTCGATGTGAAGAAGATTGAGGAACAGATTCCCTATATCGGTGTTCTGCTCAAGAAAAACCAGGACATCGATACGGTCAGAGAATATCGTCGAGGAATGTAATATGTTTATTGATTTCTTTTACCTGCTGAGGAGCAAAGGACTTTCTATTTCATTGGATGAATGGCTCTGCCTGATAGAGGCACTGGACAAGGGTCTGGCCATGAATTCTCTGATGGAATTTTATTACCTCTGCAGAAATGTCCTGGTCAAGACGGAAAGTGATTACGACAAGTTTGACATGGCCTTTGCTGAATACTTCCAGGGAATCCAGTCGGCAGATGACATACCCGAAGAACTTTGGAACTGGCTCAATGCCGATGAGCTGGAACGGGATATTGACGATAGGCCGGCCTGGGCCAAAGAGTACGATTTGGCGGAACTGATGCAGATGTTCAGGGAACGTCTGGCGGAGCAGACGGAGAAGCACGATGGCGGAAATTATTGGATCGGTACGGGAGGAACTTCTGCCATGGGTCACGGCGGATACAATCCGGCCGGCATCAGAGTGGGCGGTAATGGACGGCACCAGTCAGCAATCAAGGTGGCTGGCGAGCGAAACTTTAAGGATTTTCGCCAGGATACGGCCCTGGATACCCGCCAGTTTCAGATGGCATTCCGCAAGCTGCGGCAGTTTTCGACACGGGTAGAGACTGAGAAGACGGAGCTGGATATCGAGGGAACCATCGATGCCACCTGCAACAATGCCGGCATGCTGAAGCTGGTCTATGAGAAGCCCCGCAAGAATACTGTGAAGCTGCTTTTGCTAATCGATTCTGACGGATCAATGGCACCTTACAGCAGCCTCTGCAACCAGCTTTTTCAGGCAGTGCATCAGTCCACTCATTTGAAGGATCTGAAGACTTATTACTTCCATAACTGTATCTATGATTATCTGTTCACAGGACCTGCGTGCAGAAGAGGGGACTGGACCCCGACCGATTGGGTCTTTGGCAATCTGGACAGCGAATACAGGGTGATCTTCGTGGGGGATGGAGCCATGTCGCCCTATGAGCTGTTAGCTGTCGGCGGCAATCAGGACTGGTATGCTTATAACGAAGAACCAGGCGTTGCCTGGCTTCACAAATTTAGACAGAGATATAAGAAATGCATCTGGCTCAACCCGATCAAAGAAGGGCGCTGGGACTGGACCTACGGCAGTCGGACCATCAATATGATCAGAGAGATCTTTCCGATGTTCGAGCTGACCTTAGACGGTTTGGACAAAGGAATTCAGAAGCTTTTGGTACGATAAGAACAAACTGAAACAGCTGCCTCGCTGACGGAAAAATCCGCAGCTGGGCAGCTGTTATTTATTGTATATTTAGCTGAAATAGCGAAACACGCCTTTGACCTTGCCCAGGACTTTGACGTCCTTGACAATGATCGGACTCATGGTATCGTTCTCCGGCTGCAGTCTGATGTGACCGCCTTCGTTGTAAAAGGTCTTGACTGTGGCTTCGCTCTCAAAGCCGTCGATCATGGCTACGACAATTTCTCCATTGCGGGCTGTGTTCTGTTGTTCCACCAGAATGAGGTCGCCGTCCATAATGCCGACATTGATCATACTCTCTCCGCGAACGCGCAGCATAAAATTGTTTCCGGCGGCATAACGGGCCGGCACCGGGAACGTATCTTCTACGTTCTGCTCCGCTAGGATCGGCGTTCCGGCAGCGACACGGCCGACAATAGGGATGTCGATGATGTCTTCTCTCTCTGCCGCATCTGCAGAAGCTGTCTCTGCGGATATGGACTCTTCCTCCATATCCACCACCATCAATGCTCTCGGTTTGGAAGGGTCCTTCTTGAGATAACCCTGTTTGACCAGGCTCTCGATGTCCTTGTGCGCGGTGGATGTGGATTTGATGCCGATTGCTGTGCAGATTTCTCTGACGGTTGGAGGATAACCCTTGGTTTTGATCTCGTTCTTCATAAATGTCAATATTTTCTGTTCGCGTTCTTTTAAGTTAGCCATATCCTGTCGCTCCTCCTAATTTACCTCAATATTGTAATCGGTCTCTGTTCGTAGTATATCATAAGGCGAACAAAAAGTAAACGTTTGTTCATGAAATATACATGCTCTCCCTTTGAATTCTAAAAATTGACATAATTGGTTGATAAAAAATTGACAGAGCTTTCCTTGATAATGTATAATTATAGATAGAAATTATAATTGGGGGAGTTTTCGAATATGTTCAAAAATTGGCTGAAGACGACAATTTTACTATATGTGCTGTGGTTCATTTTATCTGGGCGGACAGAATCAAAATTCCTCATGTTAGGATTGATTTCTTCTATGGTCATCGCTTCGTTGTGCCAGCCCATGCTGTACATCGAGAACAGACTTGAGAACCGAAAACATTTTATTTTGGATTTGCATTATGTCAAGTTTATCGGTTATTGGATTTGGCTCCTGGGCGAAATCGTAAAATCCAGCCTCTCTGTCTGCCGACTGATTATCAAGAAAAAAATCGAAATCGATCCGCAAGTCATTCAATTTCAATGTCATTTCAAGAACCCCATTGCAACGACCCTCTTTGTCAATTCTATCATACTGACGCCTAGCACTGTCACAGTCAATGTAGATCCTAATAACGTATTTACAGTCCATGCACTTACGGTGGAAGCTGCGGAAGACCTTCTCGGAGGAGAGATGCAGCGGCGGATTGCAAAGGTATTCGACGAGTTTAACTCATAAGTAGATATGGAGTGAATTTTATGAATCTAGTTTTTAAAATCTTGATGTACGGTACTATTTTTATCATCGGAGTCATGCTTTTTCGCGTGTTTCGCGGACCGTCAGTATTTGACCGACTCAACGGTATGTTTGTCATCGGTTTAGATGTCATCGTCGTCCTCCTTTTGGTAGGCTATACAGATGGCCGGCAGGACATGTATATCGACATCGCAATCTCCTATGGAGTATTGGGATTCATCACATCCGTTATTGTGGCCAAGTTCATAGGGGGGAAGGGTAGTCATGATGATTAGAGAAGTTATTACGGCCATTCTGCTGATTCTCGGTTTTATTTTTTTAGTCTTTTCTGCTCTTGGCGTCATGCGCCTGCCCGATTTCTATACGAGACTCCACTCTTCTGGAATTGGAGAAACCTTGGGCATCGTACTGATCGGCCTGGGCTTGATTATTTATGAGGGATTCAATATATTGTCGGCGAAGATTCTGCTGATTATGGTATCCATTTTCCTGGTAAATCCGGTGGGGACCCACCTGATCGGAAAAGCCGCCATGGAGTCGGGATACAAACCCTGGGAGGAGGAACACAAAGATGCAAGCATTTCTGATTGAAGCAATTCTGCTGTTATTTCTGATCGCGATTACCATCGTCATCATTTTGAACAAAGACCTACTGGCGTCTGTCATCATTTACTGCGTGTTCAGCTTTTGCACCATGCTCCTTTACATCATGATGGGAGCACCGGACGTAGCCTTTACGGAAGCTGTCATCGGCGTCATTTCGACAATTTATTTTGTGATAGCAATTCGGACGACGGACAGGTGGTGTAAATGATGAAGGGCAACAAGAAAAAAGTTGCAGGCATGATGATGCTGGTCTTTATCGTCATCATCTGCTGGGGGCTGATTGACCTTCTGCCGACCATCGGCGATCCGCATTCAGCACCAAATACGCATATTTCCAAAGTCTTTATCGAAGAAGGTCCGGAGCAGACTGACGCGGCAAATTTAGTTACTGGCGTACTGGCGGATTATCGAGGCTTCGATACATTCTTGGAGACGACAGTGATGTACCTGGCAGGCTTTGCTGTCGCCATGGTGCTTTCTAACTGGCTGCGAAAGCACTGGAACGCGGATATTTTTCGCGCTACAGAGTCCTTTGGCGGTATCGACGTCAAGGTGACGATGCCTTTTATCATTCTTTTTCTGCTGCTCTATGCTGCCTACGTGCTTTTCCACGGAGAAGTCAGCTTGGGAGGTGGATTTCAGGCGGGCGCGCTCATTGCCTTAGCCTTTATTCTATACACGCTGATAGGAAACCTGGAACTGAATACCGTGATGCTGACGCAGCACTTTGCTGTCTGTGTGGGCGGTGTCGGTGTTATGATCTATGGTATGACCGGACTCTTACCGCTGTTCTACGGTGGAAAATTCCTGGAATACTCTAAATTACCGTTTTACGTAGAGGAGACAGCGCAGCTGCACTCCATCGGAATTATCTTTATCGAGACAGGCGTTACCATCTGCGTGATGGCGACGATTATTACAATCCTGGAAGCCGTATTAGAAAGGAACAGCTTATATGATGACAGAAATAAATGATTTTCTTGCCGAAAAAGGGATATACATGCTGACCGTCATCCTTTTCTTTCTAGGAATGTTCGGTATGGCGACTTGTGGGAATTACATGAAAAAACTGATGTGTATGAATATCATGCAGATCGCAGTCATATTTTTCTTTTTATGCCTCGGGCAAAAGAGCGGCGGAACGATTCCCGTTACCATAGCGGGCCTCTTAAATTCTGACGATTATATCAACCCGCTGCCTCATGCATTGATGCTGACGGCCATCGTGGTCAGCCTGGGCACTACTGGATTGGGACTTGCACTGCTGATGCGGGTCAAAGACAAGTATGGTAGTATTGAAGAAGAGGTGGTTATCAAAAAGGGGGATAAAGAAAAATGATGGAGAATCTCCCTGTTTTGATCGTAATATGTCCGCTGATGGGGGCGATGCTGTGTCCGATTATCTGCTATTTCAACCGAAACGTTGGAAAATGGCTGACATCTGCTGCCATGACGGCATCACTGATCATGTCTGTGATGCAGCTGGCACGGATTATGAAATATGGCGAAATCCATTATTGGTTTGGAAACTGGAAACCGCCTTATGGTATTGAATTTGCGCTGGATTCCCTCAATGGGGTCATCGTCGTGCTGATCTGCATCATGGGTCTGATCAGCACCATTTACAGCATGCCTTTCTTTGACGGCTTCAGCCGCTTTAAGACCGCTGGCTATTATTCTATCCTGTCTCTGCTGGTTACAGGTCTTCTTGGCATGTCTTCTACAGGTGATGTTTTTAACCTATATGTTTTTTTGGAAATCACATCTTTATCTGGTTATACTCTGATCGCCATGGGCGGAGACAAAGGCGCCTTGTCAGCCTTTCGTTACTTGCTGATTGGAACCATTGGCGCGTCTTTCTACCTATTGGGGGTAGCCTTTATTTATGGCGAAACTGGTACGCTGAACATGGCCGATATGGCAGGTCTTGTCGGACCCGTCCTGGGATCGGGCACTACCATGGTAGCGATGGTGTTCTTTGTAGTCGGATTCGGCATCAAAATGGCGCTTTTCCCCCTTCACGGATGGCAGCCTGCAGCTTATACCAATGCCCATCCTGGTGCAGCCCCTGTCATTGCAGGCATTATGGGAAAAGTTCCTGCCTACGCCATGCTGCGATTCTTCTATTTCGTCTTCAACGCCAACAAAGAACTGGTGGGCGACTTTATGCTGGTGATCGGTACTATGGCAGCTGCAGGGATGATTTACGGATCCATCAAAGCGCTGCAGCAAAAGGATATGCGAAGCATGCTGGCCTATTCCAGCATTGCCCAGATGGGTTACATCGGCATCGGTATCGCTATGGGAGACCTCTATGGTTTGATTGGTGCTGTATTACATATCATCGTCCATTCTTTCATGAAGGGCGGCCTTTTCTTTTGTGTTGGCGCGATTCAGTATAAATATGGAGCCACTCGCCTGGGTCAATTGGGACAGCTGCACAAGCAGATGCCAAAGACAGTGGCTGTCATGGTTCTCTGCTCCCTGTCTATGGTGGGCATACCGCCTCTAGCAGGTTTTTTCAGTAAATGGGATCTGGCCATCGGAGCTGCCACAGCGGGAGAGTACATCTATATCGCTGTACTCGTTGTCAGCAGCTTGCTCAATGCCATCTACTTTTTCAGAATGTTTGAGCATATCTTCATGGACGCTGAACCGGCTCGGGAAGAAATACACCCTGAATTAAAGGGAGAACTGCCTTGGCGCATGATGCTTCCCATTATTATCTGCGGTGTCGGCGTCGTCGTACTGGGCGTCTGCAATGTCTGGTTCGTTAATGTGCTTTCATCAGTGATTATGGGGGTGACGCAATGATACAAACTGTTTTAGACTATCGACCTGTTATTGCAGTCTTTATCTCCATGGCAGCGGCAGGCTTGATCTTGATCAGGGGGAATAAAATCAAAGCAAACAGACGGGAGGCCATTACTTTTGGCGCAGCTGTCATCAAGGCGCTCTGTGTTTTTTCCATGGTACCGCAAGTATTAGGCGGCCAGGATTTTGACATTGTTCTCTTAGAAATCGCCGGCGGAATCAGTCTGGAGTTCAAAGTGGACAGCGCGGGGCTGGTTTTCGGCTGTGTCGCTTCGGGCCTTTGGATCCTCACATCTGTTTATTCCATCGGCTATATGAGAGGGCATAAAGAAAAAAATCAGACGGGTTATTTTGCGGCTTTTGCCATGTGCCTCAGCGGCGCAATCGGCATCTGTTTTGCTGCCAACCTGCTGACCTTCTTCATATTTTACGAAATTCTTACTGTGGCGACTTATCCTCTGGTCGTTCATTACAGAGACAAGAAAGGAAAGCTGTCGGGAAGGAAATATTTGATTTATACCCTCAGCAGCGGACAGCTGTTCCTGGCCGGAATCGTGTTTTTATACGTATCGTGCGGCACCTTGGATTTTCAGCCGGGAGGTTTTGTAGGGCATTCTCTCTCCAAAGGAATGACGGCGCTGGCTTTTTTCCTGGTAATTGTCGGCGGAGTCGTCAAAGCGGGGGTGATGCCGTTACATAGCTGGCTGCCTGCAGCCATGGTAGCACCGACGCCGGTCAGTGCGCTGCTTCACGCAGTGGCAGTCGTCAAAGCTGGCGCGTTCTGCGTAATCAGAATCGTTGGTTATACCTTTGGCCCTGAGATTTGCAGCTGGAGCGGAGCAACGGATGTCCTTGCATGGATTGCAGTATGTACGATATTGCTTTCCTCGCTGATTGCTATACAGAAGGATAACCTAAAGGCCAGGCTGGCCTATTCCACGGTCGGACAGCTTTCTTATATCGTACTAGGTGTGTGCATTTTGACGCCGGCCAGTATGGCGGGTGCCATGTATCATATCGTTGCTCATGCATTTATGAAAATCACCTTGTTCATGTGTGCGGGTGCAATCTTTGTGACGACGCACAAGGCTGAAATCAGCGATATGAGGGGAATCGGCAGGCGCATGCCATTGACGATGGCTGCTTTTACCGTAGCGTCCATTGGAATTGCAGGGATGCCTTTTATGGTCGGCTTTGTCAGCAAGATGAGCATCATAGAGGGAGCGGCACAGATCGGACAGCCATTTTTTATCGTAACATTGATAGCCAGCGCTTTGCTCAGCCTCACTTATTTGATTCCTGTGTGTTATATCGCATTTTCGAAACGAAATATCAATGCCGATTTTCTGGATTACCCGGCAGGACCAGTGCTGCAAGGAGAAGCGAACAAAGCGATGCTGATTCCGCTGCTCCTGACAGCATGTATTTCTATCCTATTAGGAATCATGCCAAATGCTGGTCCGCATCTTCTGCAGCTGGCAGAGAACGCCGCCCAGTCGATCTTTCAAGGGGGTGGAATGTAATGATGCTGATGTTTATCAAATACGCCGCCATCGGCTTTGGAGCAGGTTTTATACTGATTGTCCTGTCAAAGGTTATTTTAGCGGCTATTTTGCAGAGAAAACCTGATTATTATGATGACCAATATGATCAGTTTGATCAAGGGGGTGAAGAGAATGGCTGATTTTCATCCGGGACTGATTTTAATTGTGACGGGTTTCCTGGCGCTGCTCTTACCTGAGAAGATTAGAAAATGGATTGCGGCGGCAGGACCTCTTGTGGCGCTTGCTGCTATGTTCGGCCTGGACACAGATGCCTCTCTGACTTATCGTTTTACAGGATCCATCACCATGGATTTACTGCATGTAGATACCCTGGCTTGGGCTTTTGGGATGATTTTCTGTGTTATCGCGTGTATTATCGGCATCTACTCCTTTGATGCTAAGGACGGAAGGGAGAAGTGTGCTTCTCTCGTTTACGCAGGCAGCGGTATCGCCGTGGTTTTTGCAGGCGATTGGATTTCTTTGATTTGTTTCTGGGAAGTCATGGCTGTTTCCTCTGCTTATTTGGTTTGGGCTGGCAGAACACACAAGGCAAGAAGGGCGTCTTATCGCTATCTGGCCATGCATTTTTTTGGCGGCAATATGCTCCTCGGCGGTGCAATTGCAGTCTGTGTGCAGAACGGACTGCAGATAGAGATGCTGACAGGCAGTGATGGCTGGGCCTTTTGGTTTGTTTTTATCGGTTTAGCTGTCAACGGGGCAATACCGCCTCTCCATACATGGGCGCCAGATGCCTACCCGGAAGCGACTTCGGCAGGTACGGTATACATGGGATCTTTTACTACGAAGGTGGCCATCTACGCCATGATCAGGCTTTTTGCAGGAACAGAGTGGCTGGTCTTTGTGGGAGCAGTCATGGCAGTCTTCGCTGCCTGCATGGCTTTGATGGAGAATGACATCAAAAGGCTTCTATCTTATCACATTGTCAGCCAGTTGGGCATGATGGTAGCGGCACTGGGTACTGGCAGCGCAGCAGGTGTCGACGGAGCGACGTTACACGCTATTTTTAATATTTTATACAAAGGGGTACTGCTCATGGGGGCAGGCGCGATTGTTAACGCGACTGGAACGCGGAAAATCAGCGAACTGGGAGGCCTTTATAAAAAAATGCCCCTTGTGGCGGCCTGCTTTTTCATCGCTTCGCTTTCTATCGCAGGAGTTCCATTCTTCAGTGGTTTTGCCAGTAAAGCCCTGATTACAGAAGCGCTTCACGCCGGACATTTCACCATTTCTTATTGGCTGGTGATGCTTGCTGGTGTCGGAACATGGCTTTCGATCACCTTGAAAATCAACTACTTTGTATTTCTCAGAAAACCGAAAGCAGAGATGGCCGTGCGGCCAGTACCTGCATATATGAAGGCGGCTATGGTCATGGGAACTCTGCTCTGTATTGTGACTGGTTTATTTCCGTCCTATTGTTACGAGTTGATGCCAAATGCAACCATGGCTCATCCTTTCAGTGCGGAGCACATCGTAGAATATGTCGCGCTTTTCATCGGTGCGACGGTTCCTTTTGCCCGTTATATCAAGAAGATGGAACCTCACGATGTGATTACTTTGGATTTTGACTGGATCTATCGGGTCACGCTGGTAGATTTACTGTCTGGACTATCTAAATGGGTCTATCGCATTTTCGCCAGATTTGAGCATACTTACTACAGTTTTGAACGAATCATCAAAACCATCCTGCGCAATCCGAGCAAAGTGTTCAGCGGGTTGGAACTGGATGAGGCGAATGTGGAAGAGCATTTTGAGGAACAACGCCCGGTGGGCGAGTTCATGCAAACCTTTATTGTATTCTGCGTTATCGCCTTCTTGGTATTGCTGATTATAGAATGACAAGTGCTATTGACAGCCCTCTTTCAAAGCCCCAGGCGCATCTGTTCGATTCGATGCAGCCTGGGGTGTTTTAATTTTTGGTTCTAAGTTGTTCGTAGTCCGCAACTGCTATCGCCTGTTCTGAATGTCCGCCACTTTTTTTCTGAACACACCAATTACGGACTCGTTAAGCCCCAAAACAGCCCTTAGTAGTCCGCAACTGCTATCGCCTGTTCTAAATGTCTGCCACATTTTTTTCTGTGCACACTAATTGCGGACTCTTTAAGCCTCAAAACAGCCCTTAGTAGTCCGCAACTGCTACCGCCTGTTCTAAATGTCTGCCGCTTTTTTTCTGAGCACACCAATTGCGGACTCTTTAAGCCCCAAAACACCCCTTTGTAGTCCGCAGATGGCGAGACTGTAAAGAAATGTTCCGCACTTTTTTTCTGGACATCTCTATTGTGGACTTCGAGACGCATTGAACATCAATCTGCAAGGAGGCTTTTAAAATTCCGCGGAACTTCTCAGCCTCGAAAACCCTTGAAAAAACATAGCGAATTTCGATTGTTCCGCATTATGAAACCGTAGGTTCTCATTGTAGAACGAACCTTATTGACGAGCAGAAAATTCTGAATTATGATACAACCATAAGATAACGGAGCAAAATCTATGCGACTGGATTCAACCAATCGAGTTTCGCCCATGGCTTGCTCTCTTGGGGATTTAAAGCATGAGGTCTGCCTAGCCAAATCGGCAGTAAAACTCACCAAATCAAAGATTTGGGTGTTTCTTGCATGAGACCTGACACCGGTTTGCTGTGCAAACCGGGCTAGGGCTTCAAGATTTGGGGCAGAACCATTAAGGAGGTAAGGTGAGATGTTAAAAGCACAGACAGGAACAAGCACGAACAGAAATGCGGCATTAGCGGCAAAAGAGGCTGTAGAGAAGGTAAAAGAAGTAGATAATGCGAAGATGGCTTTCGTATACAGCGGCGTACAATATGACCAAAAGGCTTTGCTGAATGCAATTGCAGAGGAACTACCAGGAGTACCGCTGGTGGGGAACACATCCTTTACAGGTGTAATCACACAGGAGGGTTTTGTTTCCGGTGACGAGGGCTTTGTCGGCGTCATGGCTATGGGGGATGAAGATATGACCGTTGGCGTTTATGGCATGGCTAAAGAGGGAAGTGCCAGAGACACCGGCAAGAAAGTTGCAGAAGAAGCTTTGAAGAGAGCCGGAAAAACCACTGCGCCAGATTACTTCTACATGACAGCGCCTCCGGGTGAAGAAGAATTTTATCTCAAAGGTATCACTGAAGTCATCGGCAGAGTGCCGTTCTTTGGCGGCAGTGCAGCAGATAACGCCATCGCAGGAGAATGGATGCTCTATACAGACGAGATGATTACTGCAGATGGTGTGGCGGTTGCTTTCTTCTACACAGGAAAATGCTTCGCCAATGAATACACAGGTGCATATAAAGAGACTGACAAAGTAGGCATTATCACAAAAGTGATCGATCATAGAACTTTAGCTGAAATTGACGGTGTACCCGCGTTGAAGAAATATCAGGAGTGGACTGGCGCATCTGATGAAGACGTGGCAGGCGGCAACTTGTTGGCATACGCCATCACTGCCCCTCTCGGCGTCAAAGACCCACTGGGCGACGTTATCGCGATCAGGCACCCGATGAACGGCAATGACGACGGCTCCATGGCCATCGGCAACAACTTAGCAGAAAATACTGCCGTGATTTTGATGGAAGGTTCCGTAGATGAACTGATTGAATCAACAGGGACAACGGTTGAGGCGGTCAAAGCAAAGCTGGGGAAGGCCCCGGCAGCATTCCATCTGGTACACTGCGGCGGTAGAAGAGCTGGCATCGGCGATCGAATTGACGAAGTTGCGAAGGCTTTGAAAGAGGCGGCAGGCGACGTACCGTTCATGACAGAATTCACCTTCGGCGAGTACGGATATGAAGACGACAGCAAGAACACCTGTGGAGGTTTAATGCTATCCTTCACAGCATTTGGTAAATAAATAGATGAAAGGGGACCTTACATATGAAAATGATCATTAACGGAAAAAAAGTAGACAGCGTGAGCGGACTGACTTTTGATGTGCTCAATCCGGCGACAGGAGAAGTGATAGAATCCGTGCCAAAAGCTACGGAAAAGGATGTGAAAGCTGCTATTGACGCGGCAGCAGACGGCCAGAAGGTTTGGGCGGAAGTTCCAGTATGGAAGAGAGCAGAGGTATTATATAAGTTCTTGGACATCGTGGACGCTAACAAAGAAGAACTGGCGCAGACCTTGTGTGCAGAGAACGGCAAGCCGATTGTGGAAGCGAGAGCAGAAATCGGCAACATCAAAATCGGATTTTCAGGATTCATTGAACACGCAAAACACTACTATGGCAGTATCATTCCCCAAGGACAGGAACAGGGGCAGGACGCAAATCTGCAACTGGTGACGAGAGAACCGATCGGTGTAGTTGCCTGCATCATACCATTTAACTTTCCATGTGACCTCTACGATCAAAAGGTTGCACCAGCTTTGATGATGGGCAATGCTGCAATCGTCCTTCCATCTTCTGACAATCCATTGACCCTGATGAAGCTGACAGAAATGCTGGTAGAGGCTGGAGTGCCAAATGGGGTAATTCAATGTTTGACCGCTCCGGGAAGTGTAAAGTCTACAGCGGTAACCGATCCGAGGGTACATCTGGTCACTTTGACCGGCAGCACGGAAGTAGGCATCGACACTGCCAAATTGGCAGCAGAAAACTTGACCCATACGGCTCTGGAACTGGGCGGCAACGACGCGTTCATCGTACTGGAAGATGGTGATGTGGATCTGGCAGTAGAAGAAATGATTTGGGGACGTATGTACAACACCGGACAGGTGTGCTGCGCAAGCAAGAGATTCCTGATACACAACTCTTTGAAAGAGGAATTCGCTGAGAAGGCCGTAGAACGAATCAAGCAGCTGAAAGTGGGAATGCCGTCTGATGAAAGCAGCCAGGTAGGCTGTCTGATCAGTGAAAAAGCGGCAATCAAGGTTGAAAAAGAAGTTGGAAAAACCGTAGAACAGGGCGGCAAGATCGTGCTGGGCGGCAAGAGAAACGGCGCGTTCTATGAACCGACAGTGATTGTAGATGTACCGAAGACTGCCGATGTGGCTGTCGATATGGAAATCTTCGGACCAGTCGTTCCAATCATTGGATTTGACACCGATGAAGAGGCGATTGAAATTGCCAACAAATCTGTATTCGGGCTGTCCAGCTGTGTGTTCTCCAGAGACCAGAAGAGAGCCTTCAAGGTTGCTTCGAAGATGGAAGCCGGCGGAGCCGTCATCAATGGCGCAAGTTTCTTCAGAGCTTTTGAAATGCCATTTGGCGGCTGGAAACACAGCGGCATTGGTACTGAGGGCATATTCTCCACCTTTGACGAGATGACCTTATCCAAGACCATCGTGCTGAAAAATATATTATAAATAGTGGAATAGGGCAAAGAAGGGACCGCAGATGAGCGGTCCCTTTTGTGGTGGGCTGCCAGCAGACATTGTCATTTGAAGGGTGTTCATGTATAATGCTGGTATAGAGAATGATGTTTCCAGGTTTTGTGACGGCGTGGCAGTGATTACATTGGACGGAGAACCCTATGGTGTCATGGACGAGACGGGCAAGATGCTGACCTCCTGCGTCTTTGAATATGCAAGAGTGTGCAGCAACCATACGATTATGGCCTCCTATAACCGAAGAACAGGAATTTTGTATTTTAAAGAAAGTTGGAGCGACCTGATCATGGCCTCTTGATTTTTTCTCAGCGCAGTGGTAAAATATTTCATATTGTATATTATACAAATAAGCAGCCGCCAGGCTGTTTATTTTTCGTGTTTTACGAGAGGTGCTTTAGATATGGAAAACGAAAACAACGACTTTCTTGGAACAGAATCCATTGGAAAACTTTTATTTAAGCTGGCGCTGCCGTCGGTCACTGCACAGTTGATCAACATGTTGTATAACATTGTAGACAGAGTCTATATTGGGCATATACCGGGAACTGGCGCATTGGCGCTGACGGGGGTAGGCGTCTGCCTGCCGATCATTATGGTGGTCACTGCTTTTGCCGCTTTGATCAGTATGGGAGGCGCGCCCAAGGCATCTATCTTCATGGGGCAGGGAAGAAATGACAAGGCGGAAGAAATATTAGGCAACTGCTTTGTGGTCCAAATCATCATATCTCTTGTGCTGACATTTATTTTGCTGGTTTGGAACGAAGATCTTTTGATGCAGTTTGGAGCCAGTGAGAATACCATAGAATATGCGACTGGGTATATGGGGATTTATGCTGTGGGTACGATTTTCGTTCAGCTGACCCTTGGGATGAACGCCTTTATTACGGCCCAGGGTTTCGCCAAGATGGGCATGTACACTGTGATCATCGGGGCGGTATTGAATATTGTTTTGGATCCGATCTTTATCTTTGTATTACATATGGGTGTGAAAGGGGCTGCTTTGGCCACCATCCTTTCCCAGGCAGTTTCTGCATTCTGGGTTTTGAAATTTCTCAGAGGCAAAAAGAGCCTGCTCAAATTGAGGAAGGCAAATCTAAAGTTAAGCCGCGGCATTATATTGCCTTGCCTGGCTCTGGGTCTTGCACCTTTTATCATGCAGGCTAGCGAAAGTGTCATTTCTGTATGTTTTAATTCCTCTCTTTTAAAATACGGAGGAGATATCGCTGTAGGTGCTATGACGATTTTGACCAGTGTCATGCAGTTTGCAATGCTGCCTCTCAACGGAATCGCCCAGGGAGCGCAGCCCATCACCAGCTATAATTTTGGGGCAAAAAATAAGGACAGAGTCAAGAAAACCTTCTGGACTCTGCTGAAAGTATGTCTGACCTATTCTGTCCTGCTTTGGGCGCTGGTCATGCTGCTGCCAAAAGTGTTTGCCGGAATCTTTTCTGGCGATGCACAGCTGATTGCTTTTACAGGGTGGGCGCTGAGAATTTATACAGCCTGTCTGTTCATGATGGGGATTCAAATCGCCTGCCAGATGACCTTCATTTCTATTGGAAATGCAAAAGACTCCATCATCGTCGCAATTATGAGGAAGTTCGTTTTGCTGCTGCCTTTGATTTATCTGCTGCCGAACTTCATTGGAAATCAAACGATGGCAGTTTATCTGGCTGAACCAGTTGCAGATTTCATCGCCGTGACTTTTACGATGATCCTATTTCGATCGCAATTCAAGAAAGCGCTTCAGTCTATGTAACCCATGGATTTGGAAATTTCCAGGGCTTGCTTCCTGACATACTGCGCAACGGATTCTATGCGGTCTTCTGTCAAAATAGAAGTGGGGCCGCTGGCAGAAATGGCAGCGATAATATCGCCGCGATAATCATAGATAGGAGCGCCGATGCATCTGTGGCCGATTTCAGCCTCTTCGTCATCAATAGCCCAGCCGCGGCTTCTGACTTTGTCAAGGTCTGCGAGGAGTTCGTCCACAGAACCCAGAGTTTTCTTCGTAAATCTCATAAAACTACAATTTGCCATGATTTTTCGAATTTGATTTGCTGAAAAATTAGAAAGAAGACATTTGCCAAGGGAACAGGAGTAGGAGTGGACACGGACACCGATTTGTGAGTACATTCTGACGTTTGAGAAGACGTCCATTTTCTCTATGTAAACGACCTGGTCGCCATCGAGAACGCCTAGATGGGAAGTGAGACCCAGTTCGGCAGTGATTTGGGCAACATAAGGCCTGGCTTCTGTCTGCAGTTCAAGACTGTTGATATAGCAGCTGACAGCTTCAATCAGCTTCAGTCCGATTTTGTAAACACCCTTGTCTGTCCTGCTGAGATACCCCCGTTCGGCCATGGTCGCTATGATTCTGTGCGCGGTGCTCTTGGGAAGTCCGATTCTGCTGGCTATTTCGGTTACGCCGAGACCATCATTTTCCTGAGAGAGGACCTCGATGATATCAAGAGCCCTGTCGATGGACTGTACATTATTATCACTAGTCATACTATCACCACCTATTTATAATATTCTGTTATTTTATTATACTAAAAAATTTGCCGCTGTGCAAATGGAGGATTTACATGATTATATCGACAATTTGTAAACTGCTGCTGGCCATGGGCGTCGGCTATTATCTCAACAAAAAGAGAATTTTTACGGAAGAGGTCAGTCAGAAGCTTTCTTATTTCGTCGTCAATATCGCTATGCCCCTGATGATCGTAACAGCACTCAACGACACAGAAATATCCGACAAAGGAGAACTCTTGCGCTACATTCTTGCAGGAGCCTGCTTCTATCTGGTGATTCCTTTTTTAGCAAAGGGCATCAATCTTCTGACAAAAGTTCCTAAAGAGGAGCGGCCTGCTTATGAGGCGTTTTATCTCTTTTCTAATAACATGTTCATGGGATATCCGGTTGCCGCATCTCTTTATGGAAGCGGATGTATCTTTCAGTTGAGCATGTTCAATCTGGGCTTCAACCTGCTCTACTATACATATGGCATAAAGCTCTTTCGAAGCGGAAAAGATAAAGAAAAAGAAAAATTTGACTATAAAAAAGTTTTGGGACCGGGAACCATTGCTGCTATCATTGCAATCGTTTTGTTCTTTTCTGGATTGAAGCTGCCGCAAGCAGCTACTGAGGTCTGCAGTTTCCTGGGCAATGTATCTTCTCCCTTGTCCATGGTAATCATCGGTTCTACCATAGGGACCTATTCCTTAAAAAGTATCTTTGGCGACGATAAAAGGCTGTATTTTGTCTCTGTCATCAGGCTCGTACTGATGCCTGCTGCGACTTATTTCATCCTGTCAGCACTGGGATTTACAGGAATCCTGCGTGGCACTGCAACGGTAGCGATGGGAATGCCGGTAGCATCGCTGGTTTCTATGGGGTGTATTGAACATCAGAACAACGAAAAACTGGGCTCAGCTGGCGTGGTCTTAACTACAATCGTATCGCTTTTTACTATACCGGTGATGCTGATATTTTTGGGTTGACAGAAACGCGTAAACATGATATAGTAATTCAGTAATGAAGAAGAAGTTATCCGCTTCTCACCTGCGGGCAATGGCGTTTGTCAGGTCTATATGATTAGAAATCAGCACTATCATAGTGTGTTTTGAAGCGGATACTTGTGTGTCCGCTTATTTTAATGCGAAGGTATCACAGGAGGTGCGAACAATTAGCAAGGAAAACAAGATCAACGAAGAAATTCGTGATAGAGAACTGCGAGTTATTGATGATGAAGGTAAGATGCTTGGCGTTATGAGCAGAGATGCAGCGCTGGCTTTGGCTGAAGAGAAAAAGCTGGATCTGGTAAACATCTCACCCAATGCAAATCCGCCAGTTTGCAAAATTCTCGACTATGGAAAGTACAGATACGAAATCCAGAAGAGAGAAAAAGAAGCAAAGAAAAAGCAGAAGACCATTCAGGTAAAAGAAATCAGACTGAGCTCTTTTATTGAAGAGCATGACGTTCAGGTGAAAGCAAAGACTGCTTGCAAGTTCCTCAAGGATGGGGATAAAGTAAAGGTCAGCCTTAGATTCAGAGGCAGAGAAAATGCCAATACTGCAAGAGGCCGTGAGGTAATGAACAAGTTTGCTGAAATCTGCAGTGAAGTGAGCGTAGTTGAGAAAAGACCTACCTTTGAGGGTAGAAGCTTGATCATGTTCCTGGCACCGAAAGCTGAAAAGTAAATGTTTAGAATTAACATAGGAGGAGAATAGCATCATGGCAAAGAATAAGATGAAGTCCCACAGAGGCGCATGCAAAAGAATGAAATTAACTGGAAGTGGAAAAGTAAAGAGAAATAAGGCATTCAAAAGCCATATTCTTACAAAGAAAGCCCCTAAGAGAAAAAGAGGCTTGCGTAAAGCTACTACATTAACAAGCGCTGACACTAAGAGAATGTTAAGATCAATGGCGAAATAATATAGGAGGTAAGGAATTATGGCAAGAGTTAAAAAAGGCGTTAACGCGCACAAGAGACATAAAAAAATCTTAAAGCAGGCAAAGGGTTACTACGGACAGAAGAGCAAAGTGTTCAGAGCTGCAAATCCAGCAGTTATGAGAGCTCTCAGATCTGCTTATGTTGGAAGAAAGCTGAAGAAGAGACAGTACAGACAGATGTGGATTGCAAGAATCAACGCTGCTGCAAGAATCAACGGCATGTCTTACAGCAGACTGATGGATGGACTGAAGAAGAGTGGTATTGAAATCAACAGAAAGATGCTTTCTGAGATGGCAATTCACGATGCAGCAAGCTTCTCACAGCTTTGCGAAACTGCAAAAGCCGCTTGCGGAAAAGAATATTAATCAGCGAAACCACGAGAGTTTCCTTTAAGAGCAAAAGCTCCTAGGGGAAGCTCTTTTTAAATTCTGCGCAGAGGAAGTCAGAGAATATTCCACAGGCTCTGCGGTGCAGACTGGAATTGGAACTGAAAAATCTGGAGAACCTGGAGTGCCGTTACACCGTGACCAGGGAAGAGGCATTGCGACAGGTTCGACAACGGATCCCGGAGATGAGTGATGAAGAATTTGACCAATTACAGCTGGAAGGTAAGCTGGATTGGATTTATCTTGACGGCAAGGTGATGTACCTGGACAGTTTCTGTGCAACGCTGTTTAAGGTGAACCCATTGCTGTGGCAGCGTTCTCGCCAGGGTGATCAGAGCGATTATCAGATTTTGGATGATCTCATCGCCGATTTAAAAGACGAGCAGGAAACCTGCTGCCACATCCACATCAGACAGGAAGCCTCCTTGAAAGAGCAGGCAGTGGAAGAGGGGAAAATCTTGCGGGTACACATTCCCGTGCCCCTTGAGCGGGAGCAGGTTCAGAATCTGCAGCTGTTAGAAGTGACGCCTGCCCCTGTCCGTATGGCAGAAGAGCACGCTTCTCAGCCGACTCTCTATTTTGAAACACCAGCTGCTTACGGACAGATATTTTCTGTGGAATACGCATTTGACCATAGAACCACCTATATTGATTTATCAAAACCAGAGCGGCAGAAAGCCGCGACGGAGCCGCTTCCAGAGGAGATGAAAGTCTATCTGTGTGAGGAACTGCCGCATATCCAGTTTACGCCCTATCTGCGGTCCCTGGCGGCAGAAATCGCAAAAGGAGAGAGACATCCTCTTTTGATTGCCCGCCGCATTTACGACTTTATTACGACCAAAGTGAGTTACGCCTTTGTGAGGGACTACGCCTGTATCGACCGTCTTTTGGGCCATGTTTTATGTATCTGGCAGCGGATGGGTGTACGCAGATCTCTCTTATGGAGGTTCGTCTTATATCCGAGGCGCTTATGAGCGCTGGAACTATTTCTTCGGTAATGCAGATCTTTACCGCATACCGATTAACGATGCATTCCAAAGGGACTTTGATCCGCCAAAGAATTTTTGGCGAAATGACCCCTACGACAACCAGTCGGGCGAGGCAGAATATGAAGACCACGGTATAAAGAGCGATGACCTGGTGTATTGCTATCAGGAAATTGATATACATCGTATCAAATAAAACCCTGTTTCGTATTGAAAGATAGGAACCAATATAAAGCTGATGCGGAGAGGACACTTTTCGCATCAGTTTTTTGTTTTTTTGTGAATCTTTGTCCCTTTTTTGACAAATTTCAGGTTATATATTTATACGATAAAATCTGACAAATCACAGATTCGGTGATTCTCAGCATAAATTCTGTCAACAGCTCAATGAATTTCGCTGGACAGAATGTTAAAGACCAAATTTTAGCAATATTCCTCAAAAAATAGAGTGTATATAGGTAGAGGGATAATGTATCAATCAAAGGGGAGACAGAAATGAAAGCGAAATTACCTGTATTATTTGCTAGTATATCACTAGGGTTTTATATTCTATGCCTGCTGGAAATGAAAGATGGTGCAGAAAACATTATCACCAGACGTATTCAACAGGGCAGTTACGATAGTGCGTATCATTATATCGACGGCTGGGCCTATGATTATACAGGCGTACAGCAGTTTTTGCGTGCGACGGGTACTTTTCTTGCCGTATACTATGGGGCAAGGATTACCTGCGCGATCAGAGGAAACAAATGCGAGACCCTCTTTGCCGTCATTCTCGCTTGTTATATCGTGTGCGTGGCGGTGATCGCGATCAGTCAATCCCACCTTTTGGGGTTGATTCTCGCGGCCGCCGCTGTATTTGTTGTATTGGCCGCGATTTCTTTAATGAAGGATCTTCCGATAGAATAATACCTTCCTAGAAACTTCAAAAAACTTCTTGACTTAGAGTTCACTTCAAGTGTTACAATAAAGCAACAACAGATGCAAGGCTGCAACAAACCAGGTAAGGATCAAGGCTGAACCCCTGGAAAATACTTGATTTTTCTGTTGGCATGGTTTATGCTATACATGTTAGTGTGCTTCAAGAAGAAGTAATCGCTGTTTTCAAGAAGAAAACAATTTTATGAGTAGATAGACTTGATATTGAGATTTTATGCCACGAAGGCAGACTGGATTCCAGAAGGAAATCCTGCGCTTTTGTGGTATTTTTTTGTTTGACAGGAAATATGGCTCTCCTGTCAAACGAAGAAGAGGTGTGCAGAGGGGATTCTCCTCGCCGCCTTCAGGAGGGTGCTCAGCCCCCTTTTTGTATAAGAGGAGATGTGTATGGAATTAAGTGAATTTTTTAGCCGGCATCCGAAAGTCGCCCTGGGTTTTTCCGGCGGGGTGGATTCAGCCTACCTGCTGTACGCCGCCAGAACGTATGGAGCCGATGTTTCGGCATATTTTATCAAGAGTCAATTCCAGCCGGACTTTGAGCTGGCAGATGCAATGCAGCTGGCAGAACAGCTGGGAGCGAAGCTTCGCAAGATAGACTGCGACATTCTGAAAGAGGCAGCGGTCTGTGAGAATCCAAAAGATCGCTGTTATTACTGTAAAAACCGCATCTTTGGGCTTCTGGCAGAGGCGGCAAAGGAGGATGGATATGAGACAATCATTGACGGCACCAATGCTTCCGATGAAGCTGCAGACAGGCCTGGCATGCGAGCTCTGGCCGAAATGGAGGTTCTGTCCCCACTTCGCATGTGCGGCATCACGAAGGCTCAGGTAAGAGAACGATCGAAAGAAGCGGGGCTTTTCACCTGGGACAAACCTGCTTATGCCTGTCTTGCGACGAGAATACCGACTGGACAGCACATTACAGCAGAAGATCTGCAGCGGGTGGAAGGAGCCGAAAGCCAGCTTTCCGCTTTGGGGTTTTCTGATTTCAGGGTCAGACTCCTTGGCGACAGTGGCAGACTTCAGCTCAAGGCTGCCCAGATGAGAACAGCCATAGAGAAGAGAAGTGAGATCAAAGCACAATTAAAACCGTATTTTGACACCGTTTTGCTGGATTTGGAGGACAGATAAATGGAAGCACGAGAAATGAAAGAACTGCTGCAACAGGTAGCAGAGGGGAAAGCAAGCGTGGACGAAGCTTTGCTCAAAATGAAGATGGCTCCTTTCGAAGAAATCGATATCGCCACTTTGGATCACCACCGCGGTCTGAGACAAGGGGCATCAGAGGTCATCTACGGTGCGGGCAAAACGCCGGCACAGATTGACAAGATCGCGCATACCCTTTGGAGAAGTGGACAGAAAACCATTTTGATCACCAGGATGAGCCAGGAGGCGGCAGATACCTTTGAGAGAGATATCCCCTTTCACTATTACAGGGAAGCAAAAGTAGGCCTTGTGGGCGAGATGATGGAGCCACAGAGAAAGGGTTATATTCTAGTGGCTACAGGCGGAACCAGCGACATATCCGTTGCTGAGGAAGCCGCCTTAACTGCTCAGATTTTGGGCAACCATGTCGAACGAATTTATGACGTGGGTGTTGCAGGCATTCATAGACTGCTGGCTCATGCCGAAAAGATTATGAACGCCAGAGTCATCATCGCCATTGCGGGAATGGAAGGAGCGCTGGCCTCCGTCATCGGCGGTCTGGCTGACTGTCCGGTCATCGCGGTGCCTACCAGCGTAGGTTACGGCACTGCCTTCGGCGGTGTGACGGCCCTTCTTTCCATGCTGAATTCCTGCGCCAGCGGTGTCAGTGTCGTCAACATAGACAACGGCTTCGGAGCGGGTTATCTGGCAAATTTGATCAACAATATGGAGGCAGAAAAGTAAATGAAAAGTTTATATATTGATTGCAGTATGGGGGCGGCTGGCGACATGCTCATGGCCGCATTGCTGGAACTGATTCCAGACCAGGAGCAGTTCTTGTCAAAGATGAATGCTCTCGGCATTCCGGGAGTTCGCGTCAATGTAGAGAAAAAGAATACCTGTGGTATCAGTGGCAGTCATGTTCACGTCATCATCGACGGGGAAGAAGAAGGTGGCCATCATCACGGTCATGAACACCATCATCACCATCATCACAGCGGACTTGCCGATATCAGAAGTCTGATTCAGAGCCTGACACTTCCGCAGCAGGTCAAAGAGGATGCTCTGGCGGTTTACGGACTGATCGCCGAAGCTGAAAGCCAGGTTCATGGACAGACGATGGAACAGATTCATTTCCACGAGGTTGGAACCTTGGACGCTGTAGCGGATGTGGTGGGCAACTGTCTGCTGTTACACATGATCGGTGCAGACTATATCGGTGCCTCTCCTGTTCACGTGGGATCTGGAACCGTCAAATGTGCACACGGAATTCTTCCTGTGCCGGCACCGGCGACAGCTTTGATTCTGCAGGGCATACCCGTTTATGGTGGGGAGATCAAAGGGGAACTCTGCACACCGACGGGAGCGGCACTTCTGAAATACTTTGTGAACGATTTTGGACCCATGCCTTTGATGAGTGTGACAAAGACGGGCTATGGCGTGGGTACAAAGGAATTTGAGCGGGCAAACTATGTGAGAGTCATGGCAGGGGAAACAGATAAAAAGGACAGGGATCAGGTCTGTGAACTGGCAGCAAATATCGACGATATGACGGCAGAAGAAATCGGCTATGCCATCGAAGTTCTCATGGAAAAGGGAGCCTTAGACGTATACGCTGAGAACATCGTCATGAAGAAGTCACGGCCGGCTGTGAAGCTGGTCTGTATGTGTAGAACTGAGAACAAGGACCAGATGGCTGCTTTGATGTTTCAGCATACGACTACCATTGGCATCAGGGAATATCAGTGCGAAAGATATACTTTGAACCGCCACTTTGAACAGCGGAAAACGCCTTGGGGCGATGTCAATGTCAAGGTCTGTGAAGGTTATGGCGTAAAAAAGGTCAAGGCTGAGTTTGATGACTTAGCAGTTATGGCTACGAGAAATCAAATTTCTATTTCGACAGTAAAGAAGGAGATTCATGAGTAATAGCTGGAAAGAGAAATCCATATACGTGATTAAAAAAATGCTGCAAATGCTCATTGTTCTGATTCTCTTGTCTGTCATTGTGTTCGTCATCGCCAGACTATGTCCGGGTGATCCTCTCAAAGCCTATTATGGTGATGGCGTGGAGCACATGAGCGAAATGCAAAAAGAATTTGCCAGAGAGAGGCTGGGACTCAATGATTCTATGATGAAACAGTACGGAAGCTGGGTAGAGTGTCTCTTTGAAGGAGACTTAGGATTGTCATATAAATATAAGCAGCCTGTATCAGACGTCATCGGTGGAGTGTGGGTCAATACCTTGATTCTGGGCGGCTTCTCTTATATTTTGACGTTTGTTCTGTCTGCGCTTCTCGGCATGTTCTGCTCATTGAGAGAAGATACGCTAATCGACAGAATTATTTGCAAAATCGGCGTAATCTCTGGCAGCATCCCAGCCTTTTTTTTGGCGCTGCTGCTGATTTTGATCTTTGCAGTGAATTTGAAGCTGTTGCCAACCAGCGGAGCCTATTCCTACGGAAACGGTGGCGACTTCTTTGACAGATTATACCATTTGATTTTGCCTGTGACTGTTATGGTACTGGAACATCTCTGGTATTATGCTTATATGGTGAGGAACAAGCTGGTAGAAGAAACGCGAGAGGATTACGTTCTGCTGTGCAAGTCAGAAGGAATTCCAAGAAGAAAGATTCTTTATCGCCACTGTCTGCGAAACATCATGCCTTCTATGTTGGTTATTATGGCAATTTCCGTCCCTCATATCTTGGGCGGCACATACGTGGTAGAAACCGTATTTTCTTACCCAGGACTAGGAACTCTCAGTTTTGAGGCTGCTATGTACCAGGATTACAACATGCTGATGGCGCTGTGTTTATTAACCGGTTTTGTGGTCTTAGTCTTCAATCTGCTGGCACAAATTATTAATGAGTTTATTGATCCGCGGATGAAATACGAAAAAAATCTGCAGGAGGTGGCTTAGATGAAGAGAGAAAAGAAGATTCCCAAAGTTTCACTGTGTATCTTGAGTCTGATTATTCTGCTAAGTGTTCTTGCTGGTGTAATTGCGCCTTATGGTGCTGACGATATGGATTCAACTGCCATAAATCTGGCTCCCGGCATAACTCATATATTTGGCACGGATAACATGGGGAGAGATTTGTTTACCTTGGTTCTCTATGGAGGAAGGGCATCCATATATATCGGCATCTTGAGCGCCTGTATATCCACCGCTGTTGCGGTAGTCTATGGAACTCTCAGCGGGTTAGCAGGAGAAAGAACGGACGATGTGCTTATGCGCTTTTCAGAACTGATTATGAGCATACCTTCGATTTTATTAGTCATCTTTCTTCAAGCAATGTGGGGACAAGCTTCCTACACGTCACTTTCTGTCATTATCGGTTTGACTAGTTGGATGAACATCTCTAAAATTGTTAGAAGCGAGGTCAGGCAGATTAGGAACAGCGATTACGTACTGGCGGCAAAAACCATGGAAGGCGGATTTTGGTATATTCTTCGTCGCCATCTGCTTCCCAACTTCGTTTCTTCTATCATGTTCATGGTGGTGACAAACATCGGTCAGGCTATGATTACAGAATCTACCCTAAGCTTCCTGGGGCTGGGCCTGCCACTTACTACAGTATCCTGGGGAAGCCTGTTGTCTATGTCACAGGAGATGCTGCTTTCTAATAGCTGGTGGATGATCGTCATTCCAGGATTTGTTTTAATTACGACCCTAGTCTGCGTGACGAATATTGGTGAATATATTAGAAAGAAAAATAATAGATTATATAGCAATTTATAATATAGAATAATCTTAAGGAGGAAAAAATGAGAAAGAAATTAGTAATCAGTATTTTATGTATTTGTGCCATGGTCAGTGGTCTATTGTTGACAGGCTGTGGTGGCAGTAATGATGGAGAGGCAAAGGACGATAACACTCTGGTTTATGGAAGCCAGGATTATACGGCCATCAATCCAGCCCTGTATGAGCATGGAGAAATTAACGCCTTGCTCTTTGCCGGTCTGACAGCACACGACGAAGACAACAAGGTGGTAGCCGCCTTGGCGGAATCCTGGGATTTTGATCAAGAGACTTTGACCTATACCTTCAAGTTGCGGGAAGGGCTGACTTTCCACGACGGAGAGCCGTTGACTTCTGCCGACGTAAAATTTACTCTGGAAGCCATTCTGGATGAGGACAATCAGTCGGAAATCATCTCAAATTATACTGACATCGACAAGATCAACTGTCCTGACGAGTTGACCGTGAAGATCAAACTGAAGCAAGTTAACGTGGCATTTCCTGATTATATGTCCATCGGTATTCTGCCTAAGCATATTCTGGAAGGCAAGGATCTGGCAACTTGTGATTTCAATCAGAACCCAGTGGGTGCAGGCCCGTATATGATGAAGAAGTGGGATACGGCACAGAGCATCACCATGGAGAAATTTGACGGCTATTATGGTGGTGAGCCGAATATCCAGACAGTCGTTTTCAAAATTGTGCCGGATACAGACGCTAAAGCGATGCAGTTGAAGTCGGGAGACATTGATATGGCACAAATTACAGCTAAAACAGCCAAGGATATTGAAGAAAGCGGCGATTATCATATTTATAAAATGGACACTGCTGATTATAGAGCAATCGCTTATAACTTCAATAGTCCTCTATTTAAAAAGTATCCAGAATTAACAAATGCTCTCAGCTATGCCATTGACAGAGATGCTATTATTAAAAGCGTCTTGTTGGGAGAAGGTCAGGCTGCCTACTCGCCAATTCAAAAGACCGAATACAACAATGCCTCTATAGAGAAATTTGACTATGATGCCGCAAAGTGTCAACAGATTCTTGAGGAAGACGGTTGGAAAAAAGATGCAGAGGGTTTTTATGAAAAAGACGGAACAGAATTAAAGTTTGTCATCTCCGCCATGGCTGATGATCAAGTCAGAGTAGATATGGCGAAGATGTGCGCAAATCAATTACAGAAGATTGGTGTCAATGCTACGGCAGAATCGAAGCCTTCCTTGGATTGGGCAAATCAGGATTGCTGTATTATTGGTTGGGGAAGCCCATTCGATGCTGATGACCACACGTATAAGATATTCTCTTCTGATGCGGGCGATAACTACACCAGCTATTCTAATCAGAAGATAGACAAGCTGCTTGCAGATGCAAGACACACTGAGAATGACGATGAGAGAGCTTCACTGTATGCGGAATTCCAGGAAGAACTGACAAAGGCCATGCCGTATACCTTCATCGCCTATGTCGATGCGGACTATGCTATTAAAAAGAATATCACAGGCATTACAGCAGATACGGTATTGGGACACCATGGTGTAGGTGTGTTCTGGAATATTGCAGATTGGAAAATTGAAAAATAATATGAAGACTTTATTAAAGATTGAAGATCTAAAATTAGCCTTTCATGGTTCTGACGGCAGGGTTCCTGCCGTCAGAGGCGTCAATCTTTCGGTGAGTGCCGGGGAAACTTTGGCTTTAGTGGGGGAATCAGGTTGCGGAAAGACTGCACTTTGCCGTTGCATTTTGATGCTCCACAGCCGGCACGCTGACATCGAAGAAGGGAAAATCCTTCTTGCAGGGGAGGATGTGACCGCACGATCTGAAAAAGAACTGGAGGCGGTCAGAGGCAGGGATGCTGCCATGGTTTTTCAGGATCCTATGTCCTCTCTCAATCCGACCTTTTCTATCGGCAGCCAGATTATGGAACCTATGCGGATCCATGAAAAAATTAGCCGGGCACAGGCGAAAGAGAAGGCTCTGGACCTCTTGGAACTTGTGGGTATTGATAACCCACAGGTTCGTTTTCGCCAATATCCTCACCACTTTTCTGGTGGCATGCGTCAGAGGGTGGCCATTGCCATCGCTCTTGCGTGTAATCCCAGCTTGATCATTGCTGACGAGCCGACTACATCTCTTGATACTGCGACGCAGGACCGCATCATGGAACTGCTTGCAAAGCTTTGCAGAGGTAAGGACAAGGGGTTACTTTTTGTAACTCATGACCTGGGATTGGCGGAGGATATCGCAGACCGTATCGCAGTGATGAAGGACGGTCTTATCGTGGAAAGTGGGAAAACGAAAGAGATTTTTCAGAATCCACAACATTCATATACGCAGAAGCTGCTGGGTTTTGCCAGATATGGGAAGGGCAGCAGCCACTATCATGGTAAAGTGAAGGAAAAGACGAATGTGCAGGCTGACAGGAAACCGATGGTGCAGATTGAAGGTCTGTCGAAGTATTTTGCCTTAGGCCGGAAGGCGGTTCATACGGTATTGAAAGATTTTAACATGACGGTCTATAAAGGTGAAATTGTGGGTATCGTGGGAGACTCCGGCTGTGGAAAATCTACCTTGGCACGGTGCATCATGGGTATCCATGCACCTTCTGATGGACGTATCATCTTGTCTGAAGGATGTCAGGTACAGATGATTTTCCAGGATTCGGCATCAGCCTTTAACCCCAGAATGACTCTCGAACAGATTATCGCAGAGCCTCTGGTTATTAAAAACCGCCATATGGATAAGCAAGAACTGCAAGACAAGGTTTATGAAATGATGGATCAGGCAGGCCTTGGGCGGGATCTGGCAGGGCGCCATCCTTACGATGTGTCGGGAGGCCAGCGACAGAGGGCTGCCATTGCCAGAGCGCTGATCACAGATCCGGACTTGATCATTGCAGACGAACCGATTTCTTCTCTCGATGTTTCAATCCAGTCGCAGATTATCCATTTATTAAAAAAACTATGTGACGAGCGCGATCTGACCATGATTCTCATTGCTCACGATCGGCCGATGGTGGAGCATGTCAGTGACCGTATTGTAAAGATGGCTATTCCTGATAAAGTGGTTTAATTTCTTTTTTGTAGATGTAGCGCAGGAAAACAGCACATAAGGAGGCTGCAAATAGTTCTGCCAGTGGGAATGCCCACCAGATCAAGTTCAGTTTTCCGCTGAGGGATAGGAGATAGGCTGCCGGCAGTACGATGATGATCTGTCTCAGCAGAGAGACGAACAGACTCAGCAGACCGTGGGACAAAGCTTGGAATAGGGAAGAACTGATGATGCTGAATCCCGCTAACAGGAAGCAGATGCTGATGATACGAAGGGCGGGGACGCCAATCTGCAGCATGTTGTCTGACGCGTTGAAGATCATCAGAAGCTGCTCTGTCACGGTTTGAAACAGGACGAAACCAATCAGCATGATGCAGACGGCAGCAGCGATACTCAGTTTGATGGTCTTTGTCAATCTTTTCGGCTTTTTAGCGCCGTAATTATAGGCGATGATGGGAACCATGCCGTTATTCAGCCCGAAGATAGGCATGAACACGAAACTCTGCAGCTTGAAATATACGCCGAAGACTGCAGTTGCAGTGGTGGTGAAAGAAATCAGAATCTTGTTCATACCAAAGGTCATGACAGAGCCGATGGCGGCCATCATGATAGAAGGGACACCTACAGCATAGATCCGTGCGATGATCAGCTTGCTGGGGCGGAACCCCTTTAGTTTCAGTTGGATTTCGTGGTTTTTCCTCATGTTCAACACTACGGCTAAAACGGATGCTATCATTTGTCCGGCAATGGTAGCGACGGCAGCGCCTGAAACACCCATCTTTGGCATTCCCAGAAGACCGAAGATCAGAATAGGATCTAATATGATGTTGATGATAGCTCCAAGTCCCTGGGTAAGCATGGTGTAGAAGGTTTTGCCCGTGGCTTGTAATAATTTCTCGAAAGTAACTTGGAAGAACAAGCCTATTGAACCGATGGTGCAGATGCGCAGATAGGATGTGCCATAGTCGACGATTTCCGTAACGTCTGTCTGCAGGCTGAAAAAGATGCGGGAGAAAATTCCGCCGATGACGGCGAAAGCGAGAAAGCTGCACAATGCCAGAAAGACAGCATTATTAGCAGTGCTGTTGGCCCGCCTGAAATTCTTTTCGCCCAAGCTTCTGGAAAGCAGAGCATTGATACCGACACCGGTACCTGTAGCCACTGCGATCATCAGGTTCTGCGCAGGAAAGGCAAGGGAAACGGCAGTCAGTGCGTTTTCGCTGATCTGCGCGACAAACATGCTGTCCACTACGTTGTAAAGGGCCTGTACCAGCATGGAAATAACCATTGGTATGGACATGGTCAGTAATAGACGCCCTACGGGCATGACACCCATCTTGTTTTCTTTTTGTGTTTCTGTTTGTTGATTCATATATGTAGATACCTCCTGATTGTCTGATTATTTAGTTTCTTATGAAACCATATTTGCAAAAAAATAAATCCTTTTCATCGGATTACTCTTTATATTATAGATGTAAAATCTCAGAAAGTCAACAGAATAAGGCAAGTTATCATTGACAAAAAATGATTTTCTGATTACTATAAAAGTTGTGAAAGAAACTAAATTGGACGAGGTAAATGATTATGGATTCACTACAGGCGGAGACTCTCAAAATGATCTCGCAGATCTATCGCAGGACACAGATTTATATGAACGAAAGAATGAAAGACATGGAATTGAGCGGCGCCCTGGCCCCTTTTGTCATGATTACTTACGAAAATGGAAAAATGGTGCAGAACAAGTTCTGTGAACTGATGGACATGAGCAAAGGGACGGTGGCAAAGACCATGAACAAATTGGAGGAGCACGGATATGTGACGAGATGCGGCAATGTAGAGGATGGACGCTCCATCGACGTATACCCTACAGATCGTGCAGAAGAAGTCTATCCTTATCTGGTTCGGGCAGGCGAGGACTGGGTAGAGATTATGACGGAAGGGATGACGGAGATTGAACGGAATATCTTCCTGGAACTGCTGAAGGAAGTTTCAGGTAACATCAGCAGGCATTTTGACGCATTGAAGTAGTCTCCTCGATCATTTATTCCAAATATATATTGAAAACCGCGACAAAATGTAGTATAACAGATGGAGTAAATCTTGCTAGCGGAAGGAAAATATCATGAGCAAAGCGATTGTTAAGAAAGAAGCCAAGAGATATGTCATCGTCATCTTCGGGGCATTTTTATTTTCAGTGGGAATGAATTGTTTTATTGTTCCCTTAAATTTGTACAGCAGCGGTGTCTTAGGTATTGCGCAGATTATCAGAACTCTTTTGCAGCAGAGTGCGGGGCTGACTTTTCAGGTGGATATCGCAGGGGTTTTAAATTTTCTTTTCAACCTGCCGTTGTTTTTTATCGCTTTTAAGACCATGTCAAAGAATTTCTTTGTCAAGACGCTGCTATCGGTAATCGTACAGACGGTCTTCATGACCTTTTTACCGATTTCGGCAGAGCCGATTTTGGAAGATACACTGGCTAACTGTATTATCGGCGGTGTCATGGGCGGCATCGGCATGGGCTTGACGCTGCAGTGCTCCGGCTGCGGCGGTGGTATGGATATTTTGGGTGTTTACTTCACAAAGAAGTTCGAAAACTTTTCTGTGGGAAAACTTTCACTGCTGATCAATGCGGTTCTCTATCTGCTCTGTGCTGTACTTTTTGATCTGGAAATCGCTATTTATTCGATTATCTTTCTGGCCTGTCTGACGTTGGTCACAGACAGGGCGCATTACCAGAATATCAATGTGACCTGCATGGTGTTTTCCAAGGCAAAGGATATCGAGGGAGCTATTATGGAGGAGCTGGGACGCGGCGTGACAGTTTGGAATGGGATGGGTGCCTACACTTCGGAGCATACGCAGATCATGACGGTAGTGGTCAACAAGTATGAGGTAAATCACCTGAAAGCCATCGTCAAAAGCAGGGATGCGCACGCGTTTCTCATCTTCTTCGAGGGTACCCATGTCAGCGGAAATTTTGAGAAACGGCTATAGAGCTGGTATTGATATGATGAGTAGGGAGTGATAGTATGAGAATTTTGATAATAGACGGACAAGGCGGCAGGCTGGGAAAGCAGCTGATCGAGTCCATTCGGAAGGCTTTTCCTGCCGCGGAGATTACTGCGGTGGGAACCAACAATACGGCGACGGCGACGATGTTGAAGGCTGGCGCCGATGAAGGCGCGACAGGAGAAAATCCGGTCATCGTAGCCTGCCGCAAGGCGGATGTCATTGTGGGTCCCATCGGCATCGTCATTGCGGATGCCCTTCTCGGAGAAGTGACAGCAGATATGGCGGCAGCGGTTGCCAGAAGCGACGCGGCCAGAGTCCTGATACCGATGAACCGCTGCGATCATCTGGTGGCAGGGGTCAGCGCTCAGTCCATCGGCGAGTTGATCCAGGACGCTGTAGAGAAGATCCGCAGTGTGACAGAAGAGAAGTGCTGAGAGATATCCAATTCTATGATTCTACTGACTCTACGAACATAATGTCATCACTTGAAAAAACAGCGTCTCCAGCTTGATTCTAAACCCGAGGCGCTGTTTTGTCATATCTTGATTAGAAATTGAACTCTTCTTCCCATGGAAAATCCCCTGAAGTTTCTACATTCTTCGGCCAGTGGCTGCACCATGCAGGTACTCTTGGATTTTCAACTCTGTCTATACTCGGTGTGTATGGTTTGAGGTCCAGTACCGGAGTCTGATCATTGGCATCCGTATAGGTCAGTTCGATGAGCCCTTTTTCGTAATCAATATGGATTACCTCCACAGTGCTCAGAGCAAGTGGATTTGGACGGACAGGAGACCTTGTGGCAAAGATGCCCATGACTTCGGGTGCATTTTTGTAAGGCTGAGGAGCTTCTATCACCTGCCGGACCTCTGGAGTATCGAAATCGCTGAACCACCAGATCATCTGCAGATGACTGAATCCCTCCAGAGCTTGAAGGGCTGGGATATACTGAGGAAGTACCTCGATATATGTACCACCTTCTCCGTTCATAATTTTCCCAATCGGATTTACTTGTAAATTTTTCATAAGGTTATACCTCCATTTCATTTGTCTGTAAATCCAATATAGACCCTGACACCATGTCAGAGTCAACCACTAGTTTTCAGAAACAGGAATCTGAATTTCTACCAGGTATTGATCTGGCTTTTCTTCATTCCATGGTCCACGGTGCACAATCTGCCTGCTGGTACCGAGCATTTGATATTGTTCCTTTTTCTGCAGCCAGTCTGCAAAAGAAAGAAATGCGCCGGCTATGTTGGTGAATTCCCCGTAAACCATGGTATAGGCCATGTGGGGAACGGCTTCTGTCTTGCGATATATGAATGGATCAGCGTTTTTTCCAAATGTTTTCACCTGGACGCACAATTCTACATCGACATCGCTTTCTTTATATTCGAGGTCGTGGTAAATTGAAAACGTTTCCGAAGAAATTTCCACGTTGTTTTCGCGGGCAAAAGCAGAAAGTTCCATCCACAGATTTCCTTCTGCGTAATAGTCAGGAATGATCCTGCGCAGAGAAAGAACTGGGTAGCTGGGAATGGATTTGATACCGATTTGATAGTGCAGCGGTTCCTTTTGCTCAAGCAAACCGTCCTCCGCCATTTGAATTTTCAGCAGTTTCTTTTCTTCAGCTTCAATATTCGCTTTGATTTCCTTTCTCTTTTCTGCAAGCTTCTGCAGAATGATGCCCTCCTGCCGATGATCCAGCGTCGCTGCAATTTCCGCCACAGTAAATCCACAGTCTCTCAAGTAGATGATCTGATTTAAAAGAGGAATCTGCAGGGAATCGTAATAACGGTATCCTGTGTAGTGGTCAATTTCAGCAGGCTTTAGCAGACCGGCCTGTTCGTAGTAGCGCAGCATTCTGACGGATACCTGGGTTAGTTTTGAAAATTCTCCTATTTTGAACATGGTTCCCTCCCTTTTTTTAAGTATAACATATTGGCGACCGCTTTTATACAGCAATTGACTGGTAAACCGATATCGGTGCATGGCACAAATTTTGCTTTTATTACCACAGGAGGTAATAAAAAATGTATAATTTCAATATGAGTATTCCTACAGAACTTTATTTCGGAGAGGATGTCGAGTTAAAAGCCGGTGATCTGATGAGACAGTACGGCAGCAAAATTCTCATGATTTATGGAAGCAGTCGTATTTTTGATGAGGGATTGGGTGGACGTCTGGTTGACAGTTTACAGAAAGCCGGCTGCACAGTGGTCTGTCGCAGCGGGGTGAGACCGAATGCAGAAATCGATTTCGTTGAGCAGACTATCGAAATCGTTCGAAAAGAAGGAATTGAAGGGATTCTTGCTGTAGGCGGCGGCAGTGTGATTGATACAGCAAAGGCAGTTTCAGCAGGCAGCGGGTATGAAGGTGCGGTTCGGCAGCTTTACGAGAATCCAAAAGCTGCACCTGAGAAATGCCTTCCCATTGGCGCGGTTGTCACGATGCCGGCATCTGCCAGCGAATCCAATGAGATGTCAGTCGTCAGCGATTCGATGACTGGCAGGAAAATAGCCAAGCCCTTTAAAGAGACAAGACCGAAATTTGCCCTTTTGAATCCGGCACTGACCTTGACCATCAGCAAGTTTCAGACTGCCAGCGGCGGCTTTGATATTTTCTCTCACGCCTTTGAACGGTACTTTGATTTGACCAGAAACAGCCGGCTTCTGGATGGATTGACAGAAAGCCTGATGCAGACCGTTGTCGATTTACTGCCTGCGGTTTTGGAAAACCCTGAAAATCTGCAGCTGCGCGGCGAGTTGATGTTGGCAGCTACTGTGGCTCATAACGATATGCTGGGTCCTGGCGGGGATTTTGCCTGCCACGAAATCTCACACGTTTTAACCGAAAAATACGGTATAGCTCATGGCAGCGCTTTGGCCATGATTCTGCCAGCCTGGTGCCGCCGGATGAGCTGCGCAAGCCCTGAACGGTTCTGCCGCTTTTTCGAGAGGGTATGGGGTGTTACAGGCAGCAGCTGGGATGAGATTATCGACAATGGTATCGGTGAGATGGAAAGCTTTATTAGAAAAATCGGTCTTCCCCTGACGGTTCCTAAAGATCTGTATACCATAGAAGAACTGGCAGAGGCTATCGGCAGACCGGGAGGCGCGTTTGCAAGACTGACAGAAAAAGATGTGGAGGCCATACTGAGAACTTTTGTTGCATAAGTGCAACAAAAGTTTTGCTCATTGCAACAAAATTGTTATTTTTCTGTCAAAACCTCTGCTATTTGAGTGAATATTTTTTGGCATGCTTCTTGCTTTAGTTAGAAGTGTCATTATAAATTAAGTGATCACTATACGACTAACGCCTGGCCACTTACTGTGTTCGCGGGGCCTGGCCGCCTGAGTGCCACGGAGCAAAGCTCCTGCACTCTTGACCGGGGATCTACCAACGATTTCGTTTCGCTAAATCGGGTTAGGTCTCCCAAAGCATAAGGACTTCCTATCAGTTAATCTGTAAATTGGAAGCAAGTCCATTAGGAGGAGAAATATGAGTAAAGCAAAATCATTGGTCGCTCTAGCCAAGAGCGACGACATCCAAGCAAATGTTACGAGAGTATTTGATCTGATGGGTGGTGTCACAAATGTTATCCGTAAGGGAACGACCGTAGTATTAAAGCCTAACGCAGGTCATGCGGAGCCGCCGGAAACTTCGGTATGTACCAATCCGGAAGTCGTAAGAGCGGTTATTCGCGAAGTAAAAAAAGCAGAACCGAAGCAGATAATTGTAGCTGAAGCTGCAGCAATCGGCTGCGACACCCTTGAGTGTCTGAAGGTAAGCGGCATTCAGGCAGTCTGTGAAGAAGAAAATGTAGAGATGCGGGACATTAAGCGCGACAAGGATTTGGTGAAAGTTGCAGTTCGCGGCTATCGATCAAATATCAATTGTGTCAAGCTTCCAAGGTTCCTGCTTGAAGCAGATCATCTGATCAACCTGCCGATTTTAAAAGCACACGCTTCTATGGTTTTCTCCGGTGCACTGAAGAATATCAAAGGCGTAGTACAGGATAAAGTACATATGGATATGCATAAACAGAACTTGACCATGGCTATGATGGACGTCTGGTCTGTATGTCGTGCGGATATCAACATCATGGACGCACATCGAGCAGCATCAGGATACAGTCCTCACATGCCAGTTCCTATCGACACCCATATGATCCTTGGCTCAAAGGACCCTGTCGCCATTGACCGGGTAGCTTGCGAAGTAACGGGCATTGATACTGCTGGCGTAGACTACTTCAAGGTTGCCGAAGAGACAGGACTTGGAAATTATGATATGGAACAGATTGATGTAGTCGGCGATTCTATCGAAGACTGTTTTATGAAGATGTGGATTCCGTATATCGGCGACATGAGTACGAGATGGCCTGAATATGACGTTAGGTGCAAGGGCGGCTGCTCCAGCTGTCAGGCTCTGCTGGCTATTAACATGGAAGAGCTGAAGGCCGTTGACGCTTATGATGAAAACGCCGGCATGACTGTAGTCATAGGAGGTCTTAACGAAATTCCAGCGGAAATTCCAGACGAAAAAATCGTGCTTCACGGTAACTGTACGAAAAAATATCTGAAAGAACATCCAAATGCTTATCACATCCTGGGGTGTCCTCCGAATGAACCAGCTCTCTATCTGACGATTCAGAGACATGAGACCATCGATGGCACTGGCGAACAGGAAGATGAGATTATTCGTCCGTGTATGGCGAGAGATGCACAGGTTTGGCGCGATTACGTGTTTGAAAAGTTTGAGGAGTACAAGAAGGAAAATCCGGAGGCAAAATAAGATGGATGGATATATCAGTCTCAAAGCAGGTAAAGAATTCTGGGATTTATTAGACATCGTCTTCACCGACGAGTTCATGCAGAAACACACCAACTTTGAAAACTTCGAATATTTCCGCTACTCCAGTGCCGTCATGGTTAACTGGGGAGGCGACTACATGGTTTATCCTGAAACGGTATTCAATAATTTTGTCATCGAAAGTACGCAGTTTCAGACCTGGGACGAAATGGTCATGAAAGCGGCAGATGAGAGATTCAATCAATCGTAACTTATCGTTAAATGAAAATTGGAGAAATAAAAATGGCAGATAAAACAACAAAACTTCAATCTGAAAATACCAAGTCCAACTTTGGGAAAGGTTGGATGATCATATTCTACAGCATGATTATGTTCTGGTTCCTGATCGGTTTTTCAATCGACGGACAGAATATCGTCATCGACGTCTTCGCAGGTGCGAACTGGGAGAGATTAGGCTTTGCAGACCAAAATGCACTGCACGCCAAACTCCTCGAACTGGCAATGTGGGCAGGTTTCATCGGCGTTATCGCTTATTTTGTCATCGGCAGGATTTGTACGAAGATCGGCGGGAGAATGCTTTCTTCCATCTGTCTGGTGCTGGCAGGAGCCTCTTATATATTCTATGGAAATGCGGACAGCATTGCGTCTTATTTCATCGGTTTGACATTGGTCACCGTGTTCATCAACGGCGCGGCGTATATCGGTGGCGGCAACCTGGTTACCCAGTGGTTCCCGAAGAAAAAAGGACTGGCAAACGGTTATACGACTATGGGCCACAACCTGGGCAGCGCACTGTATGTACCACTGATTGCAGCTTTGATCGGTGCTATGGGCATGGCTAAGGGCATGACCATGACAGGCATTGCAGCCATCGTCATCGGTATCGGCGCGTATTTCATCATCAGAAATACGCCTCAGGAGCTGAACATCTATCCTGACAACGTATCGAAGGATGTCTATGAAAAAGAATATGTGGATCTATCAGAAGCGAAGAGCCGCTGGACTGTGGCATCTCTTCTGAAGACGAAGGAGATGTGGCTGGTCGCCCTCATCGTGGGCATCAACCAGCTGGTAACCACTGGCGTTATGAGCCAGATGGTTCCAAGAAACATGGAATTCGGTTTCTCCCAGGCAAAAGCTGTTTCCCTGATGACCGTCTGCGCATTAGTCGGTCTGGCCGGATCCTTCGGTTTCGGTTTCATCGATCAGAAGCTGGGTGTAAAGACGGCGATCAAAGGCTATTTGGTCTGGTACGCTGCAGCACTGGGAATCAACGTCGTTATGAATAACGCCATGGGCGGCTACATCTGCGTAGCAATGGTAGGCATCGCTATCGGCGCTGCCGCAAATTTCATGACTTCTCTGCCTGCATCTGTATTTGGCAGACACAACTTTGATTTGGTTTACTCCATCTACTTCCCAATCATGGAGATTGTATTGATGCTCAACTACATCGTCAATTCAAAGGCTCTCGAGTGGACTGGCAGCCTGAGAGGCGCATACGTAGTATTTATCGCATTGCTTGTAATCAACTTTGTGCTGATCTCCGTATTGAACACAAGAAAATACAATCTGGATTATCAGAAAGAAGAAGAGGTTCTGGAGCAAGGAGCCTAAAAAATCACGCAGAGAGGTAGAAAAATGAGAAATGTAGTGATTGTCGCCGGATGTCGTACACCAATCGGCACCATCGGCGGACAGTTTAAAACCATCACATCCTTGGATTTATCTATCCCAGTCATGCAGAATCTAGTAAAGAGGGCGGCAATCGACCCAGCTTTGATTGAGGATGTCATCTGGGGATGCAACTATCAGAGAACTTATAAAGAAAACAATATTGCCAGGGTGGCGGCTGTGAAAGCCGGTCTGCCGGAAAGCGTTCCAGGTATTACCATCCACCGCAATTGCACTTCTTCCATGTCTTCCATTCAGTTCGCTTATTATCAGATCAAAGCAGGCGAAGCGGACTGTCTCATGGCAGGCGGTGCGGACAGCATGAGTACAGCGCCGCATATGGTATTTAATGCCCGTTATGGACAGAAATTTGGACATATGGAACTGAGAGATTCCATGTGGGATTCTCTGACTAATTTGGGAGTAGGCCCTGCGATGGGTATTACAGCGGAGAACGTCGCTGAAAAATACCATGTGACGCGGGAAGAAATGGACCGCTATGCACTGCGTTCCCAGCAAAAAGCTGTGGCAGCAATTGAGACAGGAAAATTTAAGGAAGAAATCGTTCCTATTACAGTAAAAAGCCGCAAGAGCGAGGTAGTTTTTGACACTGACGAGTATCCGCGTCGCGATGCCAGCTACGAAGCTTTGGCAAAGCTGAAACCTACATTTAAAGAGGACGGCAGTGTGACTGCTGGCAACGCATCTGGCATGAACGATGCTGCTTCTGGCGTAATTCTGATGGACGAAGAGAAGGCGAGGGAACTGGGTGTTCCTATCATCGCCCGCATCAAAGGCGTTGCCACTACCGGTGTATCACCAGATTATATGGGAATTGGACCGATCAGCGCCTCGCAGAAGGCGCTTGCAAAGGCAGGGTTAACGATAGAAGAGATGGATCTCTTCGAAATCAACGAAGCCTTTGCTGCCCAGTGTATCGCCTGTCAGAGAGAATTGAACATTCCGGAGGAGAAACTCAATGTTAATGGCAGCGGAATTTCTCTAGGTCATCCAGTAGGTGCGACAGGGGCAAGACTGGTCATTACTATGATGTACGAACTCGCGCGGAGAGGTCAGAAGTACGGCCTGGCGACATTGTGCGCCGGAGGCGGTATGGGTACAGCTGTTGTCATAGAGATGGCGTAATTACATAATATAAAGAATCAGGGCTGAAATCCCATCTTGTGGATTTTGACTCTGATTTTTTTTTTGCTTTAATTTCGCTGTGGTCTCTTCTGACAACACCATAAAATTCGACATAATGAGATTAAAAACTTACATTGCGCTGAATTTTCAGATAACTATAATAAAAGCAAGGAGGTAGACAACATATGAAGTATGATTTATTGATAAAGCATGGACGGGTTGTCACAGAGAAAGGCGCAGTCCATGCGGATTTAGGAGTTAAAAATGGGAAAATCGTCAGTATCTGCAGTGCGATTGATGGCAAACAGGCGAAAAAGATGATTGATGCCACTGGACAATACGTGCTGCCCGGCTTCATCGATCCCCACGTGCATCTCAATGATCCGGGGATGACCAACAGCGAGGATTTCTATACAGGAACCTGTGCGGCAGCCGCCGGAGGTGTAACTACGGTGCTAGAGCACCCACTGACCTTCCCTCTGCCGGACAACCTGAAAGCTTTCAACAATAAGAAAGAAATTGGTGAAAGCAAAGCTGTCATTCATTTCGGATTGTTTGGTGCCTGCTCAGCGGAGAATGAGAAAGAGATGGAGAAAATGATAGAAACCGGTGCAATCGCCTTCAAGACATTTTTAACCTATTCGCCGGAAATCCCCATGCTCAATGACGGACAAATAGTCGATCGCATGGCTTTTCTATCAAAACATGATATCGTCTTGGCCATCCATTGTGAGAACAACGATATTGTGGAATTTTACTCGAAAAAGATGCAGGATGCTGGTCATGTGCAGCCGGAAGACTATCCTCAAGGCAGACCGGAAATTTCTGAACTTGAGGCTGTGTCAAGAATGTGTCTCTTTGCCCATAAAACTGGATGCAAGATGAACGTAGCACATTGTACTTTGGAAGAAGCCGTTCAAGTTGTCCATCATTACAAGCAGTTGGGTGCTGACATTTCTGTGGAGACTTGTCCTCACTACTTAATTCTTCATCAAGATATGATGAAGGAACTGGGAGTATTCTCTATCTGCAATCCGCCCCTTCGGACTGAAGAAGAAGTGGAAAAACTATGGAATTGTATCTTTGATGGGAAAATTGATTGGATCTGCAGCGATCATGCAACTTATACTGTAGAAGAAAAAATGGCAGGAAAAGATAATGCTTTTAAAGCACCGGCAGGTGTCACCAGCGTAGAGACCTGTTTTCCGCTTTTTTTTAGTGAAGGAGTCGTCAAAAGGGGACTTTCTATAGAAGACTTTACTGCCTTGTCCAGTACCAATGCGGCAAAACGATATCGTCTCTATCCACATAAGGGCAGAATTGCCGAAGGTGCCGATGCAGATGTCACGATTCTCGATCCCAAAATACAATGGGTCATCGACGATCAAAAACTAAAGCAGATGATCAAATGGAGTCCTTATAATGGCAGAAAGGTTACGGGCAAGGTGATGAAAACCATCGTAGGCGGCGTAGAAGTCTATGACGGAGAAAATATCGTGACAGCTAGAGGCACTGGTAGATATCTCACACCAGTAGAGGAGGAAATCAAATGAAACTTCTGCTCATCAATCCGAACTCATCCCAGACGGTGACAGAGGCTTTGCGGCAGGAAGCGGGAAGGTGCGGCACAGAGCTATTGCAGGTTGACGTGATAGACTGTCCGGCTGCACCACGGGCCATTGTCACTTCTTTTGATGAGATGGCAGCGGGTCTTCAAGTAGTGGAACTGCTACGAGTAAAGGCGAGAGAATATGATGGTGCCATCATCGGCTGTTTTGCTGATCCTGGGCTTGCAGCGGCACGGGAGCAAATTTCAATTCCTGTAACAGGACTTTATGAAAGCAGCGCCATCTTTGCAAGGATGAGAGGACGCAGATATTCGATTATTGCCTCAGGAAGTCATTTGGATATTTCTCCATGGATCGGCAGCGCCAGAGCGCTTGGAGAAATGGAAAATCTGGCATCGGTGCGGTATATTGATTCGACAGTGGAAAGAGCCGTGGACGTAAAGAACGAGAAAATTTGTCGGATTATTGAAAAATGCAGACGAGAAGACGGGGCAGATGCCGTGATTCTTGGCTGCGCAGCCTTTGCAGGTAGAGGCAGGTTATTATCTCAGATGATGGCATTTCACGTCATCGACGGTATTGAAGAGTCCGTTAGAGTGACGGAAATGCTGGTGAATCACAGAAGGGGAAGAGGCGATGATGAGAGAACTGGACTGGATAAAAAAAGCAATCAACGACTTAGCATTGACTGCTGAGAGGGACGGAGAGTATTGGCGGGCCAGTTATACGAGAGAGGATGCGGCTGGTGCGGCGCTTTTGGAAAAATGGCTGCAGGAAAAAAGCTTTCAGACTCGTTATGATGCTGCAGGGAATCTATACGGCCGTCTTGAAGGCTCGTCGAAGGAAACCTTTTTGATTGGCTCGCATCGTGATACTGTGAGAAATGGCGGAAAATATGATGGTGCTCTGGGCATCCTAACAGGGATGGAAGCCGTTTATAGTCTGTTGCAAGAAAAGGGGAGGCCGCAGAGAACGGTTGAAATCGTGGCAATGTGCGAAGAAGAGGCGAGTCGCTTTCTGACGGGATACGTGGGGAGCAGGGCCATTGTGGGAGAACTCTCACAAAAGAACCTGGAGGAACTTGACGACAACGGCGTGAGCTTGATGGAAGCTTTGGCTGAGAGTGGTTATTATCGAGGAGTCCTGCCTCAAAAGAGAGACGATATCGTTGGATTTTTAGAGCTGCATATCGAGCAGGGCGGTCTCTTGGAAAAGGAAGGGCGGGAAGTTGGCATCGTCACATCCGTTGTTGGAATTTTAGCTGGCGAAATCGTATTTTACGGGAGACAAAATCACGCCGGCACGACGCCGATGCGTCTGCGTTGTGATCCTGTGCCGGTAGCGGCTACGTTGATACAACAGCTTGACTGCTGGGCAAGAGAGAAGAAAGATCAGATTACCTGCACCTTTGGAAATGTAGTCGTCGAACCTGGGAAGAGCAACATCATAGCAGATAGAGTCACTTTGACTTTTGATATTCGCTCTGGAAAAGGGGAACTATTACAAGAGGCAGAAGCAAAAATCAGGGAAATCCTTGAGAAGGACAAAACTATCAAAGCAGAAATTCGTGTGGCCTGCCAAGATCCGCCAGCTGCCATGGATGAAGAGGGAATCTCTTTATTAGAGACGCTGGCGGAGGAAAGGAATCTGTCCTACCTGAAAATGAGCAGTGGTGCAGGACATGATTCACAAATCATCGCCCCGAAAATCAAGACGAATATGATTTTCGTGCCCAGTCAGGGCGGTATCAGTCATTCCCCTCTGGAGTACACTGATATGGACGATGTTGGACAGGGGTATACATTGATGAAAGCATACATAGAGGCTGTTGCATGGCAAAGGTAGAAAGGAGAAAAAGATGAATTACGATCCTAAATATGATGACCTTGTTATCAAAAACATCGAAGAGAAAAGTCAGAGTCTGACGGGGAAGGATATTCTTCCCTGTCCATATGAAAACCGGACAGTAACGCCAAGTAAACTGATTGCAATTTGGTTTGCTATGGCTATTGAAGTAACGATTTTTATGAGTGCAGCACAGCTCTATCAGATGATTCCAGCTTGGGAGGTCATGTTAGCATGTCTTGTCGGTCACTTGCTGCTATTCATCATTTTGTTTTTTACCCAGGATATGGGAATTAAGTATGGAATTCCTTTCGCTGTATCACTGAGACCTTCTTTTGGATATGTGGGTGCCATCATCGTACCATATTTCAGAGCATTGCCAGCCATGTTCTGGTTTGGATTTCAGACCTGGGTCGCTTCGTCAGCGATGAACGAAATCATTCATGTTACTTTCCACTACGATAATCTGACCTTGTGGATTATCATTGTCGGACTGATTCAAATCGTACATACGACTCTGGGCATCAAAGCTGTGACTCGTTTGAGCCAAGTCGCTGTGCCCATGCTGCTTTTGGTCGGTATTTACATTGCATATATCGCTTTTACTGACTTTGACTTATCCTTCAGCAAAATCTGGTCTATGTCAGGCGCCAGCGAACCACAGTGTTCCTTTATGTTCGCAGCGCTGAGTTTTACAGGCGGCTGGGCGACAATGAGCATTTCTATCATGGATATCACTAGAGACTGTACGATTTCTAAGGAAGAGGTATCGACGCTGGGAAAAGTGACAAAAAAGTATCTGCCGTCGCAGCTGATTGGCATTATCCCAGCAGTGTTGTTTTACACCTTTATCGGATTGTTGGGCGTTATCACAACAGGTTACAGTGATCCGGCTAAGATTTTAGTAGCGTTGAATGAAGGCAGAAGTGACTTTGCTCTGATTATCTGCCTCTTGTTCATTCTGGTTGCGACCTGGTGTACCAATGATACGGCAAATCTGTTTCCTGCGGCTTATACCATTTCTAACACCGTTCCAAAAAAAATCAGCTTTGCCATGGGAGTGGTGATTGCAGGACTAATTGGTTTGGCAATGCGGCCTTGGACTGCAGCTGAATCCATCAATACAGTGATGGTGATTATCGGGAATTTTCTGGCTCCTGTAGCGGGTATTATGATCAGTGATTACTACTTTTTAAGAAAGAGAAAAATCAAAGTAGAAGATTTATATAATATCAATGGGCAATATAAGTATTGGAAAAACGTCAATCCGGCAGCAGTGATTTCATTAGCAGCTTCTATCATCGTGACTTGGAATATGGGCGACGCTCAATTTTTTGCGGGCCTGTTTATGGCGGGAATTCTCTACGCAATTTTAATGAAAGTATGGATTGTAAAGAAATATCCGCAGGAAGAGATAAAATAGTTCAGCATGCGTATATAGATTTATGTCTGAGAGAGGATAATCAATGCAGGGCCGACAGCGAGCGGTCCTGCAAACTGTGCTTTTTAGCAGCAGTTTTAGTGGAGGTGTTATGATGCAGAGTTATAGGGGCTTATGCAAAGCGGGCGTGGCAGTCATCGATGAAATTCCTTTTCACGTATGCAAAGAACTTACGGTCATCTATCTTTTAAAGAATGATTTGAAGATGACTACGGTAGCTGGTTCCCAGGTTTTATCCTGCGGGCAGACAGAAATTCTCAACGTAAAAGAACCTGTCATGCTGGAAGCTGTTGCAGAATTTTGCAGGGTAATCTATTTCAGCTTTGATAAGGCATATATAGAATCTGTCGGCGACAACTTTGATCACATCACCTATAATTGTAATATCTGCAATTTCTTTGGCGCTGCTGCAGAATCATACCACATTGAAAAGCTGAACTCGCTCCTGTTCCATTTGCTGGAGGATATGACTTGCGGCGTGGCTGCGTGGTCAATCAGAGAGAAGTTGGACGCGTTTTTGTCTTATATCCGGGAAAAGTTTGACGACGTGGGTCATGTGTTTTCCGAGAGTACAAAACTGGAGATCAGCAAAGAACGATTTCAACGGATTAGTGAGTACATGATTGCCCATGTGTCGGAAAAGATGTCGTTGAACGAAATCGCTCAGAATGAATATCTGAGTATTCCCTATCTGTCAAAGGAATTTTCCAGCAAGCTGGAGAAGAGTTATCACGCTATCATTAACTATTATCGGACAATCAATGCAGTGATTCAACTGCTGGATACAGAAGATACGCTGACAAACATTGCAGAAAACAGCGGTTTTTCTTCTGTCCGGTATTATAACAAAGTTTTCTCAGACTACTTAGGCTGTCTGCCATCAAAGTTCCGATCCATTTATAGAGGGAAAGCCTGGAGATGCAGTGAGGAGAACCTTTCGAAGCGAATCTTATCAGAGCTGATAGCAGCATCATTTGAGGAAAATAGAAATCACTATCGCCTGTCCGTAAAAGATGAATGCACATCCTTTTCACTTTGCTGTGATGCAGAGGGAGAGGCGGTAGTTGACTTTGTAATCGAGGGTGATAGCGGACGCAAATTGATTGTGGCAGTAATAGAGGATGCCATGTATTGGGAGAGCAAGCGGATTATGATGGAGATGAAACCGTCACTGCTGGAACACGTACCTGTCATTGACCCTAAGAAGGAATATGTGCTGCTTTCGGAAGATGAGCAGCGGTTTCAGCTCGTCATGTTCAGTCCGTGGAAAGCGGAAATCCACGTAATTCTCTTTGATCAGTCAGAAAGGGATCTTTAAAAATGTCTATAAACCAGGCGAGCGAGATACATAAGTATCATTTCACAGCGGCAGGATAGTCGATTCCATATTGTTTGATTTTTCTCGATATGGTCGAAGCGTTGACGCCCAGTTTTGCCCCGGCGTCCCGCAGGCTGGTAGAATCTCGCAGAACCGATTCAATCAAAGCCTTTTCGTAATTCTCAAGGGATTGGGAGAGAGTGCCGTTTGCAACCGCTCCTTCGTCTCCTTGAGAGATATCTAACAGACCTTTCAGCATCTCGTCGGCAACTTCCTTTGTTCCTGAGGCGCAGATGGTCAGATATTCGATGACGTTTTCAAGTTCCCTGATGTTGCCAGGCCAGGTATATTGTTTCATGATAGCCACTTGATCTTGGGTCAGAACGAAATCCCTGCCGTGTTTTTCCGTGTAAACATCGACAAAATGGGCACATAACTCGTCCAAATCATTGAGCCTTTCCCGAAGAGGCGGAATACAGATGGGAATCACATTGAGTCTGTAATACAGATCCTGCCTGAAAGTGCCATCTGCAATTTTTTTCTTCAGGTCGCTGTTGGTAGCGGCAATAAAGCGAATATCCAAGTGAATAGGCTTGGTACCGCCCACTCTGGTAATCTCTTTGGTCTGAATGGCACGAAGCAGTTTTACCTGCAAATCCATGGACATATCGCCGATTTCGTCGAGCAAAAGGGTACCGCCGTCAGCCATTTCAAAGAGCCCCTGCTTGCCGCCGGTATTGGCACCGGAAAAGGCTCCCTTTTCATAACCGAACAGTTCTGATTCCAGCAGGTTTGCTGGAATGGAAGCACAGTTGACTTTGGTGAAGGTTTTGTGGCTTCTGGCGCTGAGCCTGTAGATTTCGTCAGCGACCACTTCTTTGCCCACGCCGGATTCTCCGGTGATCAGAACAGTAGCATCTGTGGGTGCGGCCATTTTAATGGTGTTCCATACTTTCTGCAGGCTGTAGGAAGAACCGACCAGCTTGTTTGATTTGAAGCCTGAAGTCGCGGCGTTCTCCAGAATGCGAACGTTTTCTCTGCTTTTGTTCAGGGCGTTGGCTTCTTGGAGGAACTTGCCGAAGTCTTCCTGCAGAGCCTGCAGTGTGAGAATCGGCCGGCTGCTGACGACCACCTGGTGGAGTGCGCCGTACTGGTTAAAAATCGGCACACCTACAGCATATCCAACGCTGGGCGGGGTGGTCTTATTGACAGTTGAAAGACGAAAGATTTTCTTTTTGGTTTCAATGACATCCATGGTGGCGCCGCCGGTAAAGAGTTTCCCTTCGGCTGTGATATCAGAAACTTTTCGCCCAAGGACTTCTTCTGGCAAAATCTCTGTGTTGCGCTGATGAGCGGGGTTGACATAGAGACAGGTCCCTTCCTTATCTGTGATGAAAATACTGTCGTCCAGTGCGTCTACCACGATTTTGAAATCGATGCCTTTGGTCAGGAAGACTTCTAAATCGTGGTCGATTTCCTGTAAAAAATCAGCCATCCACTCACCGTCCTGGTATTCGCCGCCGTCCAGGGCTTTGCGTATCTTTTCCTTTACTTTCTGTATTGCTAAAACCTGATCCATAACTGTTCCTCCTCCTCGCTATTACTACCAGTATATCAAATGCAGAGGGTATTTGAAAGAATTTGTTGTAATTTTGCAACGCCATTTTTTCTCTGCAACGGAGGGAGATGATGAACCGCCGATTTTCAGCGATTTTGATGTGGCATAGATTTTGCGTTAGATAATATGTGTAAGCTTATCGTGGAAAGGGGAGGCATTATGAAAAAGTTATACATCAACTGCGGCTGCGGCCTCAGCGGAGATATGATGCTGGGTGCTTTTATCAACATGGGCGTACCTGCAGACCATCTCAAAGAGAAGCTGTCCAGGCTGCGCCTTGACGAATTTGAGCTTTCCATCAAAGAAAAAATGATTGGAAAGCAATCGGTTACTGATGTGGATGTGATACTGAAGGACGAGACGAATCTGCACACAGCGTCCTACAGCGGAGCTTATCGCAACTACAGGCAGATTGTCGATATGATAAATACAAGTGCGCTGAGCAACAACGTCAAAGTCCTCAGTCGGAGGATTTTTGATATTAAAGCAAAGGCAGAAGCAAAGGTACACCAGGTACCTGTTGACAAGGTTCAGTTTCACGAAGCTGGAGCGGTGGACTCCATCGTAGATATCGTCGGAACCGCAATCTGCTGTGATTATCTGGATGCCGATGAAGTAGCGGCTAAGCACGTTCCTACCGGATATGGAAAAGTGAAATGTGCCTGCGGGACTTTGCCAGTACCGGCACCAGCAGTAAAACAGATTTTAAAAGATGCTGAAATTCCACACTACAGATCGGATGTTTCCCAGGAGGTCTTAACACCGACAGGAGCATCTATTTTGGCAGGGATTACAGATAGTTTTGGATGGGATGATGTACGAGGCAATGTACTGAAGCGGGGATATGGCTGCGGAAAAAGAGACACAGGCCTGCCTCCCCTGGAATTGATTTTATGTGAGGAGAGAGAAGATGTTTGAGACAAGAAGGTTAAACGATAAGAAAAAAGTAATTGTCACTGCCGCGTTGACAGGCGCGGTGACGACAAAGGCAGACAATGCAAACTTGCCGACCCAGCCTGCGGAGATTGCAAAATCAGCAGTGGCCTGTTATGAAGCAGGTGCTTCGGCTGTACATATTCATGTGAGAGATGACGACGACAGCGCCAGCATGCGGTTTGACAAATTTGAAGAGGCTGTGGGCCTGATCAGAGATATGAGGTGCCCGGTGATTCTGAACCTGACCTCGTCAGGAGGACAGGGCTTCTCTTGGGAAGAACGAATCAGACCGTTCAAAGAACTGAAACCGGAGCTTGCCTCCTTCGATGCCGGAACCATGAACTGGCTCAACAGCGTAGTGTTCATGAATGAACCGAAGTTTCTCGAACTCTGTGGCAGAGAGATGATTGCTGCTGGCGTCAAGCCGGAAATTGAAGTCTTTGATATCGGCATGCTTAATACGGCAAAGTATTACATCAAGCAGGGCATCATCGAAGAACCCGCCCACTTCCAACTCTGTCTGGGTGCGCCTGGCGGCATGGAAGCGACGACGGAAAATCTGGTCTATCTGGTCAACCACCTGCCGGAAAAATGCACCTGGAGTGCCTTTGGTATCGGGAGAGGCGCAAACGAGGTCATGATGGCGGCCTTGGCTTTAGGCGGCAATGTGAGGGTAGGTCTTGAAGACAACGTCTACTACAATGCAGGACAGCTGGCCGATTCCAACGAGCAGTTTGTGGAGCGGGTAAAACACCTGGCGGCAGAAGTGGGAAAGACCATCGCTACCCCGGATGAAGCCAGGGAGATTCTCGGATTAAAATAAAATGCTGCAAAAGACTGTTCCTTATGAGCAGTCTTTTTTGTTTAATAGGAAATATCGATTTCCTATTAAACAAAAAAGGGGTGTGCAGAGGGGAATCCCCTCGCCGCCCTCAGGAGGGTGCTCAGCTTGCGTAGCAAGCGCCGAAGGGAACCTAGGGTTCCCTAGCGGAGTGGCGAAGCCACTTTTTTTGCTCTTTTGAACTTTGGACGAGGTGATATTTGGTTTTGGACTACATAATAGTCTTTTTTTGTTCACTTTTGGTACTTTACTTGCCGCCGCTTTCTCGTATAATTAAGAAAATTAACGCAATTATATTACCTTAAGAAATGAACAAAAGGAGAAAAACAATGAGTGCAGATAACACTTCAAAACTGAAAAAGCACATGTTTCATTTGGTCGTCATAACCATTGCAGGTGCCATGATTTACGGTTTGCCGTACTTCAGATCTTATTTTTATGATGCATATCTGGAAACCTATCATCTGAACAATACGCAGATGGGTACTTTCGGATCCATGTTCGGCATCTTCGGCATGATTTCTTACCTCTTCGGCGGCGTTGTTGCCGATATGGTATCCACCAGAAAGCTGATGTCCGTATCTTTGATACTGACAGGATTAGGCGGCTTACTGCATCTGCTTCATCCGAATTACATCATGCTCCTGGGCATCTATGCATTGTGGGGATTTACATCACTGTTTGCTTTCTGGCCTTCCCTGCTGAAGAGCCTGCGCGAAATCGCCAGTGAAAAGGAACAGAGCAAGGCTTATGGTTTTATGGACGGCGGCAGAGGTATCGTGTACGCGATAGACGGTGTTGCTATCGTGTCCATCTTCGGATATTTCAGCAAAGTGTCCAGCGATTTAGCAGGCCTTAACGGCGTCATCACCTATTATTCCATCGTTGCAATCGTACTTGGTGTCCTGCTGTTCTTCCTGATGAAAGATCATAAGCCGCAAGCGGCGGCAGAGACATTGGATACTGCTGAGAAACAGGAAAAAATCAGTCTGTCACAAGTATTGGAAGTTGTCAAGATGCCAGCCGTATGGATTTTGTCTTCCATTCTCTGCTGTACTTATGTCATGAATATCGCATTCTATTATTTCACACCGTATGCGACTTCCCGTTTTGGCATGGCTGCCACGGCTGGCGCCATCGTCACCATTGCTGCCCAGTATGTGAGACCGGCAGCCTCCTTCGGCGGTGGCATTATAGCGGACAAGCTAGGCAGATCAAAGGTCATGTATGTAACCTTCTCTATGATGGCAATCGGCACTTTCCTGATGGTCATTATGGGCAATATGAGTACGACTCTGTTTATCGCTCTCTGTATTATGATTTATGCAGGTATGTACGGCGGCTACAGTTTGGTTTTCTCCATGATGGAAGAAGGCGGCGTTCCAATCAGAGTGGCAGGCACTGCGATTGGATTGGTCTGTACTGTGGGATATCTGCCGGAAGTCATCGTGCCGTTCTGTTCAGGTAAGATTCTGGATACCTTTGGAGACGGCGGATATCGTTACATGTTTATCGCCATTGTGATTATTATGGTCGTCGGTCTTGTCATGCTGACTGTTTGGGACAGATATGTTAAAAAAGTAAAAGCAAGGCAGGCAGCAGAAGAGAATGCGGCAGCATAAAATAATTGTGGTAAGGAGCTGCTTTCGGCTGATAGAACATCGGCTGTGAGCAGCTCTTTGCTGAATCATAAGAAATATCGTTGGAAAGACTTATTTCCGAGTGCTTGATATAGCAGCCTGCGGCTGAAGATCCGACAAAGAAGGATGTGAGTGAATGGATTTGAAAATAGACCGCAACAGTTGTGTCCCTGTTTATCAGCAGATTGCCAGAAAGCTTGAAGAAAAAATTGTATCTGGAGAGCTTGCAGATGGCTTCAAATTGCCGCCCGAGCGCCGATTGGCGGATGAAATCGGTGTTCACAGGAACACAGTCATTAAAGCTTATGATATGCTGATTACCGAGGGTTTGGTGGTAGTATCGCGAGAAAAGCCAAAAGGGTATTTTGTGAAGGCGGCCCAGGATACGCAGAAATTCGGCAAAAGATTTTTTCCGTTGGAAAAGGCCTTCCGCTATGAGTTTCGCAAGGCAGAGAAAACCTTTAACGACGTCTATTGGAAATCAGAAAAAGAAGAGGGCATCTCTTTTGGCGGCATGGTTATGGATCGTCAGTTAAATCCGGTAGAAGGCATGGAGCACGTAGTAGCAAAAATTTTTGACTACAGTGAAAAAGGCAGCATGGAAGGTTTCTACGATGAGACAGAACGACTCAGAGAAAACATCTGCCGCCTTCTGACGGAACAAAATATCTATGTAACGCCTAAAAATATACAGATACTGGCAGAGAGCAATCAGATTATCAGTTATCTGATGATGTTATATCTGAGGGAAGGAGACTGTATCGTGGCTGAATCGCCAATGGTACCAGATAATTTCAGTATCTTTTACAACAGAGGGATTCATGTTGTCGGCATACCCATGGAAGATGACGGCATGAGAATGGACATGTTAGAAGAGGCGATCAGACAGTATAAGCCGAAGTTCATCTACACGTTACCCAATTACCACAATCCAACGGGCATTACGATGTCTCTGAAAAAAAGGCAGACTTTGCTGAAATTGGCTAATGACTATAACGTTCCTATCATTGAAGAGGATTATCAATGGGATTTTGCTTACGAGAAAAGACTGCCTAGCCTCTATACCTTGGACACAAACAAATTAGTCATCTATGTCTATTCTTTTACCCTGATTTTTCCATATATGATGAAAATGGGGTATGCGGTAGGTCCTGCTGATTTGATCGATATGATGGGATACGCCTTGAGCATCGACGAGACCGCCGTAAGTGGAATCGGGCAATATTTTCTCAACGAATACATTCATTCAGGACAATATGAAAATCACGTCAAAGTTGTGCAGAAAGTGTATAAAGCAAAATTGGATCTCCTCTGTCAGGAACTTGATAAAATAGCGGACAAAGGGATTTCCTACAAAAAGCCAAAAGGAGGCCTTCTCCTCTGGTGTACGCTGACGGATGATATCAATGAACGGGCACTGTGCAAACGAGCGGCAGAAAAAGGCGTCCTCCTGGTACCCGGCTGGGTGTTTTATGAAAGTAATAAGAAAAAAAGAGGCCATATCAGACTGTGCTTTTCAAACGTGACAGACGATCAGATCTGCCGTGGTATACGGCTGCTGGGTCAAGCCTTGGATGAATGCAGAGAGATTACCATCAATTGACAAAGGAAGATATGCTTTTCAGCAGATGTCTCGGTCAACTGAAGGTTCAGAAAATAGAGAGGAACGAAATCATGAATCAGTTTATTGAATACCGAAGAGAATTTCATCACTATCCGGAGATCGGCTGGAGAGAGCTGAGGACCAGTGCACGAGTTGCTGAAATCCTAGAGGCTATGGGTTACTCCTGCCTCATGGGAAAAGATGTGGTGAGGGAAGAAACCATTTCTTTCGAAATGCTCAGTGAGGAAGAAAAAGAAGCGGAGAAAAAAAGGGCGGTTTCCCAGGGTGCTGCTCCAGCCTATGTTGAACGGACGTGCGGTTATCCTGGCGTTATTGCCATCTTGAATACAGGGAAAAAGGGTCCCGTGACGGCTTTTCGATTTGACATCGACTGCCTGCCATATCAGGAACCTGCAAAAACAGGTTTCAGACCCTTTGACGAAGGTTATATCTCCTGCAATGCAGACTGCGTACACGCCTGTGGACATGATGCACATACGGCAATTGGCCTCGGCCTTGCAGACGCGCTCATGAAACGAAGGGATGAACTGAAAGGACAAATTAAACTCATCTTCCAACCTGCGGAGGAGCGTTATAATGGGGCGCAGGCAATTGTTGACAAAGGTCATTTGGACGATGCCGAAAATTTTATCTCAATCCATATGGCGTTAACCGGAGAGGGGCGCCCACTGCCATCTAACACCATATGCTGCGGCTGCAAGGACTTTTTGAGTGATTGTCAGCTGGATGTAACTTTTCACGGCAGAGCCGCCCATCCTTGTGGTGCAGCGCAGGAAGGTAAAAATGCACTGCTTGCGGCTTGTTCTGCAGCCATGAATCTGCACGCCATCGCGCCGCATGAAGCAGGCCTTTGCAGAGTGAATGTGGGGAAACTCAACGCAGGTGTCGTAGTGAACACCATCGCGCCTACGGCATTTATGAGCATCGAATACCGCGGACAGACCCAGGAAATCTCACAATATGCCAGGGGCAGGGTATTCGACATCTTAGACGGTTCGGTCAAAGCTTATGACATGGATTACACTTATATCGATTTTGGTGAAATTCCAGCGGCCCAAAGCGACGATGCAATGATGGAGGTCATCGAGAGGGCGGCCGGACAGGTGGACTGGTTCCAAAAGATTTATTTTGAAGGAAGCGTCGGCGGAACTGATGATGCCTCTGTCATGATGAACAAGGTACAGGCAAATGGCGGTAACGCCACCTATGTGGGCATTGGAACCGATACCACACAGCCGCTGCATAATGCAGAATTTGACCTGGATGAAGAAGCGATTCCCGCTGCCATCGAGATGCTGGTACATGCGGTAGAAGAATTGAATAGATAAGGTTTGAATAAAAGGCGCCGCCTTTGCAGCTGATTTTTTCGTCAGCCGCAGAGCGTGGCGTTTTTTTTGAAATGAAGAACGACGAATAGGAGAAGCGAGCGTTGCCTTTTCGCAACAATCCACCTCTTTTGCAACAGCAGGGACAGTATGAAATTCCGGGATGACATGCCGTATTTGTTGGAAAAGCTTGCAGTTTCAATATCTGCGGACTTTTGTCCGCTATGACATCGATTTGGCATGACCTTTGCTTTATCATATAGCAACAAAGAAAACTTTGATGAGAGAAAAAGGAGAACAGAAAAATGGGAAAACAAGTATTAGTAGATTTATCACATCCATTTGGCAGAGGCAATCCGCTTTGGCCGTCTAACGGAGATTTTCATATCGACAGAGTACAGCATATGCCGATGCACTATAGATTATTGCAGACCTTCAATGACTTCCATATGCACAACTCGACACATGCGGACTCACCGTCTCATGTCATTCCGGAATCCCCTTACACCCATGAACTTCCTCTGGAAAACTACTATGGCGAAGCCGTGTGCCTGGATATTCCAAAGTCCCACTGGCAGCTGATCACGCCGGAGGAAATTGAAGCGGCAGCCGAAAAGGTAGAAGGCGGCATCAAAGAAGGCGACTGGGTTCTGCTCTGCACTGGCATGCACAAACGCTGGGGTGAAAACGACGATTACTTCGCATACAGCCCAGGTCTTTCTATCGAAGGCGCACAGTGGTTCATCGATCACAAAGTGAAAGGCGTTGGTTTCGATATGCAGGCTCTGGACCATATCTTATACACTTATGCGGCAGATCACGGTCCTGGACCATATGTTCCAAGGATCATTGAAGAATATAGAAAAGAATTCGGCCACGATCCAAGTGAAGATTTCCCTGAGTGGGAACCAGTACATACCATGCTTCTGGGCAATAACGTCATGGGTATCGAAAATCTGGGCGGAGATATCGAAAAGGTCAAGGGCCAGAGATTCATGTTCTGTGCGTTCCCACTGAGATGGTACATGGGAGACGGCACGATCGTCCGCGCTGTTGCTTTCATCGACGAAGACAAGATTAACAAAGACGTACCAGACAGAGTTTATAAGTACGGCGTATATTAAAAAACGTGTGCATAACGGAGCGTCGCTCCTATGCACGCATGTCGCCCACAAGGGGCGACGCTTCGCAAGGCACGTTCTTTGATATTGCCTACATAAATAAGAAAGATGGGAAATTCTGATTTTCGGGATTTCCCATATCAATATGAACAGAAAGGTTACGTAAATGGAGAAGAAAAAAGTTGCGATTCTCGGTGCCGGCGTCATGGGAACGGGTATCGCCCAGACCTTTGCCATGAAAGGGCACGAGGTCAAAATCATCTATGTCTATGACGACAAAGATAGAGCAAGACCCTTGGAAACCATGAAGGAGGGTCTGCAGGTTCTGGCAGATAATGCTGTAATTGATGAAAATACGATTCCAGAAATCCTCTCTAAGGTATCTTGTACAGAGAATTTAGAGGAGGCGGCGGAGTTTGCAGATATCATCTTCGAATGCATTGTGGAAAATCTGGCGGTGAAGCAGGATTACTTTGCCAAACTAGACCTGCTTTGTCCAGAAAGCACGATTCTTGCCACTAATACGTCTGCAATCAGCGTGACGGAAATTGCTGAAAAATCCGTGCACAAGGAGCGAATCATCGGTACGCACTTCTGGAAGCCTGCTTATCTGATGCCGTTGGTTGAAGTGATTAAGACGAAGTATGTATCAGAGAAAATCGTGGAGCAGACTTATGGTCTTTTGGAAGACGCAGGCAAATGCCCTGTTATCGTGCAGAAGGATGTTCCGGGATTTTTGGCAAACAGAATGCAGCATGCCCTCTTTAGAGAAGCAATTTCCATCGTGGAAAACGGTATTGCCACGCCGGAAGACGTGGATAAAGCTATCAAAAATGGCTTTGGCATGAGACTCGGGGTCATGGCGCCAATGGAAGTCATCGATTCTGGCGGAATTGACCTGACTTACAGCATTCATGATTACCTCTTTCCACACATTGAGAATTCCACAAAGCCATCGGACCTTCTGAAAGAAAAACTGGACGAAGGCAAGCTGGGCTTTAAAACTGGTGAGGGTTTTATGAAATGGAGCCAGGAAGAGATGGAAGCTTCACAGAAGAACCTGATTGAAGGCTTGATTAAAGTAGCCAGGGCACTGGGACGCATATAAGGGAGGAATTATTATGGCTTTAATGACAGCAGCAGAGTATATTGAAAGTCTGCGCAAACTGAATACGAGAGTTTATCTATTCGGAGAAAAAATCGACAACTGGGTAGATCATCCTATTATCAGACCTTCTATCAACTGTGTGGCTATGACCTACGCCCTGGCACAGAACCCGGAATATGCTGATATTATGACGGTGAAATCCAATATTACAGGAAAAACGATTAATCGTTTCACTCATCTCCACCAGAGCAGTGACGATCTGATTAAAAAAGTTAAGATGCAGAGACTGCTGGGACAGAAGACAGCCAGCTGCTTTCAAAGATGTGTAGGCATGGACGCTTTTAACGCAGTCTATTCAACCACTTTTGAAATTGATGAAAAGTATGATACTGATTATCACCAGCGATTCGTCAAGTTTTTGGAGATGGTGCAGGAAGAAGATCTGACCGTGGATGGAGCTATGACAGATCCGAAAGGAGATCGAGGAAAAGCGCCTCACCAGCAGGAAGACCCAGATCTGTTCCTTCATATCGTAGAGAGGCGAGAGGATGGTATCGTGGTCAGAGGCGCAAAGGCGCACCAGACTGGCTCTATTAATTCTCATTGGCACATCATCATGCCGACTATCGCCATGAGAGAAGCGGATGCAGATTACGCAGTGTCTTTTGCCTGTCCAAGCGATGCAGAAGGACTCTACATGATCTATGGCAGACAGTCCTGCGATACCAGAAAGATGGAGGAAAACGCTGACATTGATGTTGGTAACCGCAAGTTTGGCGGACAGGAGGCTCTAGTTGTCTTTGACGATGTGTTTATTCCAAACGAATATATTTTCATGGCCGGAGAATATGATTTTGCTGGCATGATGGTAGAACGCTTTGCCGGATATCACAGACAGAGTTACGGCGGCTGCAAAGTGGGTGTAGGTGACGTGGTCATCGGTGCGGCTGCCCTTGCGGCGGAATACAACGGCTGTGAGAAAGCCTCTGCCGTGAAAGAGAAGCTAATTGAAATGACCCATCTTAACGAGACTCTTTATTCCTGCGGTATCGCCTGCTCTTGCGAAGGCTGTAAGACGAAAGCGGGTAACTATCAGATTGATCTGCTGTTGGCTAATGTCTGCAAACAGAATATCACCAGATTTCCATATGAGATTGTTCGTTTTGCAGAAGACATCGCAGGTGGATTGATGGTGACGATGCCGAGCCAGAAGGATTTTGAATCAGACACTGTAGTCGGTAAGAACGGTGAGACTGTAGGAGACATCTGCAATAAATACTTTGCAGGTCGTCCTGACGTGAGTACAGAGAATCGGATGCGCGTGCTGCGATTCTTGGAAAACGTCTGCCTGGGCAGTGCTGCTGTAGGTTATAGAACAGAGTCCATGCATGGCGCAGGTTCACCTCAGGCTCAGAGAATCATGATTGGCAGACAGGGAAATATAGAACAAAAGAAAGAATTTGCAAAAATAATAGCAGGGATTAAGTGATTTCTGCCGTGAGATGCAGAGAAGGACAGCCTAAAAGGCTGTCCTTCTCTGCATTATTCAGATTGCTTCAGTTCTTCATAAATTTTCTGACTGTCATAATCAGGTGCAAAGTGCAGTGCAGTATCGCAGATACGGCGGATATAAGTCGGATCCTGGTCTAGCTCGACGGCGATTGTTTGCGGGGATTTGCCTTTTGCAAGTTTTTTACAGACCATGTCAATCAGAGCAATTGTTTTTCCCTGCTCAAGTCCTTCTTGACATCCTTCTTTGCGTCCTTCTTGACGTCCTTCTTTTAATCCCTCGTTTTTGAAATAAGCTTTCCAACTTGCCTGATCGTGTTCATATCGAATTTGCGATTCTCTAAGTTCGAATGCAATCTGGTCTTCGGTGAGTTCTTTAAATAGTTTTTCCGTCATCTCGATTGCTTCACCTCCTGTTTTGATCAACTGGCAGAGATATGGTTCCTGATTCGCTTCTCCAGCATACCGCATATAGGCAGCTAGTTTTTCCACAGAGTCCATTTCGTCTACCTTTTTCCGTCCATCAACCTTGCCTAGTTCAATAAAATGAAGTTCCAGTCTGTCTGACAAGAGGAATCCTTGTTCTAGCTCGCGCAGCTGAAAGACAGTGTGGAGTTTTTCGCTGTAGGGAAACAGCTTGCCGTTGATGATGGAAATGACGATGCTTTTCTTCATCTTATCATATTCTTCGCCGGATGCCAATGCTGAATTTACCAGTCTGCCACCGTAATAAATGGAGCGATCTGCATAAAATGGCGTGTTGCCGTTTTGAATTTCAATATCGATCAGATCTCTGGCGTTGGTAGAGGCACGAATATCCAGAATTGAGGCCTTATCGGCTTCCGTATCCCCATAAAAGTTGGGATTCATAATCTGCAGATCAACGATAGGATCATCCGTCCTCTGCAGGATGACATTGAGGATTGCAATCAGTGCTTTCTTGCTCTCTACGGTATCTCTGCTGAAGATATAATGAAAGACCCAGTCATCGGCGATACTGAAACAGCTGCGGCGTTTGTTTTCAAACAAAGATTTCATTCCACTTCTCCTTTTTCCGAGACTTTATCACCAGTGTATGGGGAAGTCAATACTTCTAAAAATGGTCAGAATCCTTTATTTTTCCCCATTGTTAAAAGGAGCAAATCCACCTCCTGGTCAAGGCAGATTCAATATTTTTTTGTTTGTGAATTTCAGTATTTCAGTGTATACTGGAAACATAGAGACAGACAACATTAACATTATGCTGAAATTCAGAGAAAGAAGGAACTATCAGATGATTAAGATAAACGACAACTGTACAGGCTGCGGACTTTGCATAGATGACTGCATATCGGAGGCAATTTCCATGAAAGACGGCAGGGCACAAGTGGAACGTCCCTGCATCGAATGCGGACACTGTTATGCGATCTGTCCTGTAGGCGCACCGGAAATTCCAGGTGTTGACATGGAGGATGTAGAAGAAATAAATCCGGCGGAATTTGTCGATGTGAAGGCACTGCTGCATACCATTAAAGGCCGCAGAAGTGTTCGGCAATATCAGAACAAATCTATCGAAAAAGATAAACTGGCGCTGCTCTTTGAGGCGGGACGGTATACCGCTACGGCAGTCAACTATCAGGATCTTCGCTTCATCGTAGTGCAGGAACGGCTGACAGAATTCAAAGAATTGATTTGGAACGGATTAGCCGTAATGGCAGAGTTTCCAGAAAAAAATCCTGACATTGAGAGATATGCCGGACATCTGAAAAAGAAGGCTAAAGATCCGGCCGACGACTATCTGTTTCGCAATGCGCCGGCGATTATCTTTATTGTCACCGACCGACTGGTAGATGCTGGTCTGGCGGCTCAAAACATGGAACTGGCGGCTGTAGCCCAAGGGCTTTCCGTGATGTATAACGGTTATATGGTCAGGGCTGCCAACATGGTGCCAGGAGCCGCAGAATGGCTGCAAACAGAGGGGCGGCCGATATCAGCGTGCATGCTGGCAGGTTATCCTGACGTGACCTATTTGAAAACGGCACCGAGAAAAAAAGCTGACATCCTTTGGAAATGATGTACCAAAATAAATTCTTGCAGAGCGTCACGATTTGACAAATTTCTGACTCTCCTTTCGCTATACTGATTAAGTACCAGCGAAAGGAGAGTTTTTCTTTTGGTTATCTATGGAGAGTATCTTTTTTTAGAGAACTTCATAACAGGAATTATCATCACATATTTTACTGGCAGGATTGCTGGAGAAGAGTTAAAACGGTGGAGAATCGTGTTATGCGGCGTTTGCTGCGGTATCTACGCCTTTTCCATTTTTACCAGCATTGCAGGGGTTTTGTCACTGGCAGGGAAAATAATTTTTGCAGGGCTGATTACCTGGCTTGCATTTGGGAAAAGATTGTTAAAGAGAATGGTTTTCAATGCTATTCTCTTTCTAATTGTCACTTTCCTTTATGGCGGCATAACCATAGCGCTATTGACTGCTTTCAGCTGGGAAGGGATAACAGCGGCTGAAGGAATGTATATGCCGCAAGTTACATATCTGACTGTGACATCAGCTGCGATTGCAGCCATGCTCATCGTTTTGCTCACAGTAAATCTGATCAAGGCAAAGCGTCAGGAAGAGAGAAGCAGCGTAGAAGCGATTGTTTGTATGGGGGATAAGCAATGGAACCTGGAAGGGTTTATAGATTCGGGCAACTTTCTCAAAGAACCGCTTACAGGCAGACCTGTGGCGGTGGTGAGCAAAACTTTGATGGAGCAGATGCTGGCAGACATAGAGGATGTACAGATCAGATATACTGTTATCCCATACAACGCCGTGGGCGTGAAAACGGGAATTATGGACGGCTACAAAGCCGATTACGTAAAAATACCGGGGAAGATGATACGAAAGCCTGTTCTGGCCGTGAGTGAAGACCTCTGGCCCACAGGGGGAAATGAGCGACAGATACTTCTGCCTGGAAGTATGCTAGAAAGGGGTATATATGCTAAGTTTGACTAAGGCCAGGAATTTTCTTCTGAAATTATTGGGGTTTTCGGGGAAAAGTGTATTTTACATAGGTGGAAATGACGTATTGCCGCCACCGCTTGCAAGAGATGAAGAGATGAGGATGCTCGAAGAATACGCCAAAGGGAGTATGGATGCGAGGGCAGTCTTGATCGAACATAATCTGAGACTGGTGGTGTATATCGCAAAGAAATTTGAGAACGCGGGCGTCAATGTGGAAGATTTAATTTCAATCGGGACTATAGGATTGATCAAAGCTGTCAATACTTTTAAGATAGATAAGAATATTAAACTCGCCACTTATGCATCCAGATGCATTGAAAATGAAATTTTGATGTATCTGCGCCGGGACGTGAAGCGCAAGAGTGAGGTTTCACTGGATGAGCCTTTGAATGTGGACTGGGACGGCAATGAGTTACTTTTGTCCGATATTCTGGGAACAGAGAATGACGTTGTCAGCACGAGGCTGGAGGAAGAAGTCAACCGCAAGCTCTTATATCACGCATTGACCAAGCTTTCTGATCGCGAAAAACAGATCATGGATATGCGCTTTGGTCTAAAAAACGGCAGAGAGATGACACAAAAAGAAGTGGCTGACGCCATGGGAATTTCGCAGAGTTACATATCGAGGCTGGAGAAAAAAATTATCGAACGGCTTCAACGGGAAGTGCAAAAACTGGGATAAATTTCTTCGACTATTTACGGTCTGCATGCACAACATATACATATCAAAATTTATGAAAGCAGGCTGGTGAAATATGGCAAATAAAGTTGAAATCTGCGGTGTCAATACCGCAAAGCTTCCCGTGTACAAAGACTGGGAAATGCAGGAAATGTTGCAGGCGATTAAGGCAGGCGACACGAGCATCAGAGAAAAATTCATAACAGGAAATCTGAGATTGGTACTCAGTGTCATTCAAAGATTTAACAACAGGGGAGAAAACCCCGATGACCTGTTTCAGGTAGGCTGTATAGGGCTGATTAAAGCTCTGGATAATTTTGATTTAAGCCATGGTGTAAAGTTTTCGACCTATGCGGTACCGATGATCATCGGAGAGGTGCGCCGTTATCTGCGTGATAATAACAGCATCAGAGTATCCAGATCTCTGCGTGATATCGCATACAAGGCGCTGCAGGCAAAGGAGCAGCTCGCCAGTGAACTGTCCAGAGAACCGTCAATTTCGGAGATCGCCAAAGAAATCGACGTACCTCGTGAGGATGTGGTACTGGCGATGGATTCTATTCAGGAGCCAGTTTCCCTTTTCGAGCCGGTTTTCCATGATGATGGGGATGCCGTCTTCGTCATGGACCAAGTACAGGATACCAAAAATACAGACGAGAAATGGATAGAAAATATTTCCCTGTCTGAGGCGATGAATAAGCTTTCGCCAAGGGAAAAGCATATCCTGACGATGCGCTTCTTTGAGGGTAAAACCCAGATGGAAGTAGCAGAAGAGATCTCTATTAGTCAGGCGCAGGTATCCAGACTGGAAAAGAATGCATTGAAATATATGCGTAAATATGTGTAGTACGATATAATTGTAATATCCTTCTTTTAAAAGGACTGCCCATGCAAGCGTGGCAGTCCTTTTTGTTTGGCACCGAATAGGTATGATGTTACGCTCGTTTTGTACTTATTGACAGTTATTCTGCTTTGCAATTCTAGTTATTTTTGGACGAATTTCTTCACTTTATAAGTGGAGATTACAATCTCTTGAAAAATCCAGTATGCAGTGGTATACTGTCTCCATTAGAAATGAATACTTGCACCAAAACAAGGAGATCACAAACATGCTTAATAATAAAACCGTCCTCCTGGGTATCAGTGGAGGCATCGCAGCTTATAAAAGCGCATATCTGGCCAGCAGACTGGTAAAAGAAGGGGCAGAGGTTCATGTCATTATGACGATGCATGCCTGCAACTTCATCAACCCCATTACCTTTGAGACTTTGACGGGCAACAAATGTATCACGGATACTTTTGACCGCAACTTTCAGCACAACGTAGAGCATGTGGCTCTAGCAAAAAAAGCGGACGTGTTCATGGTGGCGCCAGCTACGGCCAACGTCATTGCGAAACTGGCTCACGGCTTGGCAGATGACATGCTGACCACCACTTTTCTCGCCTGCAGATGCCCCAAGATCGTGGCACCGGCGATGAACACCAACATGTACGAAAACCCCATTACACAGGACAACTTGGCCATCTTAGAACGCTATGGGATGCAGATCGTCAGACCCGCATCTGGTTACCTTGCCTGCGGAGATACTGGGGCAGGGAAGATGCCGGAACCAGAGGTTCTGTTCCGCTATATAGAAAGAGAAATTGCCTGTGAGAAGGACATGGTGGGAAAGAAGGTTTTGATCACGGCAGGCGCTACTCGTGAATCCATGGATCCGGTCCGCTTCATCACCAACCATTCCACGGGAAAAATGGGTTTTGCCCTTGCCAGAGAATGCATGCTGCGCGGCGCAGAAGTGACCCTGGTCAAAGCGCAGACTACAGCGGAACCTCCGATGTTTGTAAATGTAGTGGAGGTATCCAGCGCGGCAGATATGTTTGAAGCTGTGACGGGAAGAGCCGATGAGCAGGACATCATCATCAAAGCCGCCGCAGTCAGCGATTACACGCCGGCAGAAGTCAGCGACCAGAAGGTCAAGAAGAAAGATGGAGATTTGTCCATTGCCATGAAACGGACGAAGGATATTCTGATGCATCTGGGAGAACACAAGAGGGAAGGGCAGTTCCTGTGCGGATTCTCCATGGAAACGGAGAACATGCTGGAAAACTCCAAAGCAAAGCTGCAGAAGAAAAAGGCTGATATGATTGTCGCCAACAACCTGAAGGATGCAGGGGCTGGCTTTGGCACGGACACCAACCTGGTTACCATGATTACCAGGGACGACGTCAAGGAACTTACGCTGATGGGCAAAGACCAGGTGGCAAAGGCCATCATCGACGAAATCATGAATAGATAAGGGCAGATAGAGCATGCGTCATGTATGTTCTATTTTTATTACTCCGTCATTTCCACGTTTTCATGGTAATGAGTTTCTTTACCGATGTGGCATGACAAATTCTATCTGTTATAATGGTTAAACAATGTAAACGAAAGAGAGGAAAGATGATGGCAGAACATGTGATAAAGATCGATCGAGAGAAGTGTATCGGCTGCGGAATGTGTAAAAATGACTGCGCTGCGCACAATATCGAGATGAGGGCCGGGGCGCCATATGTCATTACGGACGATTGTATTCAGTGTGGTCATTGCGTCGCTGTCTGTCCGAAGGCAGCAATTTCCATCGGAGGGTATGAGGAGGAGCTGCCCGTGCAGACCAAAGAGACCCGACTAGATTCGACGCAGGTCCTTGACGTGATTCGTTTTCGAAGAACCGTAAGACAGTTTCAGGATAAGGAGATTCCAGCGGAAGTGCTGGAGCAGATTCTTGAGGCAGGGCAGATGACTCACACGGCAAAGAATCTGCGGGACGTTTCCTTTGTCGTATTGGACAAAGAAAAAGATAAATTCGAAAAGATGGCTGTGAGATTGTTTCGCAGAATCAAGCCTTTTGCTGGGTTGTTCAGCTCCATGGTGAGAAGAAACCAGGTGGACGACCACTTTTTCTTTTTCCATGCACCGCTGGTAATCGTCGTAACAGCGAAAGATCGTATTAATGGTGTGCTGGCTGCACAGAACATGGAGTTTGTGGCTGAAGCCAACGGATTGGGAGTGCTGTTCAGCGGTTTCTTTGCATCCGCGGTCAATGTTTCAAATAAGATAAAAAAGGTGTTGGGCATGCCAAGAGGCAAAAAAGCTGCAGCCGTATTGGTCTTAGGCTATCCAAAGATTAAGTATCAGAGAGCAGTGCCGCGGGAAAAAATAAACGTGAAATATCTTTAGAGGTGAATATTGATGGATAAAGAATGTGAAGTACGATTAGAGAAGATCATGAAGGGTTTTCAGGAATGTCAAAGTGCCTTTACCGCAATCGGTGATGAGACGAGACAATTGATTCTGCTGGTACTTTTAGAGAGTGACCTGTCGGGCATCCGCGTTGGAGAAATTGCAAAGAAAACGCATTTGACCAGGCCTTCCGTATCACATCACTTGCAGATATTAAAGGCAGCCGGTATGATCAATATGAGAAAAGAAGGAACCAAAAACTTCTATTATATCAGCGAGGATGAAACAAGTTGGAAAGCAATCGCGGATTTGATCAATCTGATCGATGAAGGTGTTAAGCATATCAGTGAAGTCCGATAACTGTTCTCTTGACAATCCTGCCCAACGTGCTATAATCAAAATGCAAATGATTTGCAAATTCTAATGAGTTGCGTTTTGATAGATGACGAGCAAAGGAGAGTCCATGCTGGAAGTGATTTTAGAGGCGCTGGTTGACAGCTTCAAGCTGCTTCCGTTTTTGTTCCTCACTTATTTAGTTATGGGTGTGTTGGAGCATGCGGCCAGTGACCGTCCAAGAAAGTTAATACAGGAAGCGGGAAGAGTGGGGCCGATTTGGGGCGGACTGATCGGCGCCTTTCCGCAGTGCGGATTTTCTGCCGCTGCGTCCTATTTTTATATCGGCAGAGTGATCACATTAGGTACATTGATTTCTATCTATATGTCCACCTCTGACGAGATGCTTCCTATTTTGATTTCGGAAAAGGTGGCAGGATTGACAATTCTGAAAATCATGGGCACGAAGGTCGTGATTGGCATGATCAGCGGTTTTTTGGTCGAGATTTTCTTCGGCTGGATGGGCAGAAGAAAAAAGCGGCCGAGAGACTTCGACGGGGAAGCTCATAACGACCACTGCAGCTGCGGTGCCGGTGTTTTTGTCAACGCAGTGGTGCATGCTCTGAAGGTATTTGTTTTCATCTTGATCGTGTCACTAGTCATCGGTCTGTTGATTCATTTTGTAGGAGAAGAAAATATCTATCTTCTTTTTTCCAATGTGCCTGTCTTGGGTGAAGCAGTTGCAGGGTTGGTGGGACTGATTCCCAACTGTGCTGCCTCAGTAGTCATCACACAGCTTTATCTCGATGGAATCATCAGTGCGGGGCCTATGATGAGCGGACTTTTGGTCAGCGCTGGAGTCGGACTGCTGGTGTTGTTCAAAGAAAACACACATCCACGGGAGAGTCTCTCGATTGCGTTGATTTTATACGTAGTCAGTGTCGCATGGGGCGTACTGATCGAAGTTCTGGGAATAACATTTTAAATGGTAACGATTATGGCGGGAAATGAATATAAAACAAATAGCAGAATTAAGATTATGGAATTCTTAATGGAAAATAAAGAGCGGGCAATCAGCGTCAGCGATATCGACTGTCACATGAAAGAGCAGCATTGTTCTGTCAATGTGACAACAATCTACAGGTATTTAGACAAATTAGAGAAGGATGGCAACATCATCAAATATGCTGCTGAGAAAGGTGATAAGAGTACCTATCAATATGTGGAGCGGGAGCACAAATGTGACGAGCACCTTCATCTCAAATGTGTGCAGTGCGGTGCAGTCATTCACCTTGACTGTTGCTTTATGGATGAAATTTCTCGCCACATAGCAGAAGACCATGGTTTTGCTCTGCAGTGCAGGAATTCTGTTATCTATGGATTCTGCCGCGAATGCCAAAAAAAGCAAAATAAACAAAAAGTATGATTGACAAAATGAGTCTTTTCCGTTATTCTATCTATCAATATATTGAACAAGAAAGGTGGGATTTAGTACATGGACGATGGCGACAGTGATACAAGTAAAATGAGAAGTACTCCATGTAGTGTTATGGTTATATAGAGGTATAGTCTGTACAAATTTTATTACAGACTATACCTTTTTGTGTTTTTTTAACTAGAATGCAGCATGATAATATATATGGAGGATTTAAACATGATTGGACCGATTATTTTACAGATTGTATTGATTTTTTTAAATGCAACCTTTGCCAGTGCAGAGATTGCAGTTATTTCTATGAATGATAATAAGTTGAAAAAGCTAGCGGCAGACGGAGATAAAAGAGCGATCAAGCTTTCTGCTCTGACCATGCAGCCAGCCAGATTCCTTGCTACCATACAGGTTGCCATCACATTGGCAGGACTCCTAGGCAGCGCTTTTGCTGCAGACAGTTTTGCAGGGCCACTGGTAAATACGATGATGAGATGGGGTATCACTATTCCGGAGAACGTGTTAAAATCAGTTTCCGTGATTTTGATTACTTTGATTCTGGCCTACTTTAATTTAGTTTTCGGTGAGTTGGTACCAAAACGAATTGCTATGAAAAAAGCGGAATCCCTGGCTCTGGGCATGTCAGGTCTGCTTCATGGTGTATCAAAGATATTTGCTCCTTTGGTATTTCTTCTGACTGTTTCCACAAATCTGATTCTCAGACTGATCGGCATCAACCCGGACGAGGATGATGAGAAGGTTTCTGAAGAAGAAATTAGAATGCTTTTGATGGAGGGAAATCAGCAGGGCGTCATTGATTCTGTGGAGAGTGAGATTATTCAAAATGTCTTTGAATTTGACGATATCACGGTAGAACAAATCTGCACCCACAGAGTTGACGTGTTGGCATTGAGTACAGAGGACACCTTGCAGGAGTGGGAAAAAATCATCTACGATGGCAGACATACCTATTATCCGGTGTGTGGAGACAGCATCGACGAAATCCTTGGGGTACTCGATATAAAGGACTATTTCAGATGCGGAAAGAAAAATTTGGAGGATCTCATAACAAAGGCCGTCAAAAAGGCCTATTTCATACCGGAATCCATGAAAGCCAACGTTCTCTTTAAAAACATGCGACAGAAAGGCGTGTATTTTGCAGTAGTTATAGATGAGTACGGTGGGCTGTCCGGCATCATTACGTTGCACGACTTGATGGAGGCTTTGGTAGGCGATCTCCACGATGAAGAGGAAGAAGAGAAACCGGAAGAAATAAAACAGATTGACGACAACCAATGGCTGATTTACGGATGTGCTGACATTGACGATGTCAGCGAGGAACTGGCAGTCGATTTGCCTGTGGAGATTTATGACACCTTCGGCGGGTTCATCTGCGGACTGATAGCAGAAATTCCTGAGGACGGAAAGGGTTTTGCCATAGAGACGGAAAGTCTGGCAATCGAGGTGCACAGTGTGGAAAACCATCGAATAGGATCTGCGACAGTGGTGAAGAAATAGCGAATGTTTTTTCCATCGAAGAGGCGGCTTTCTGTTGCGAGGGGATTGATTACATGATAAAATAATAATCAAAGCCGATGGAAAGCGAGGTGCGTCTTGTGTCAAAAGAAACAGAAATGATTTTAGAAGCGATAAAGAATTTGCAGAGTGAGGTGACATCAACCAAGACAGAGCTGCAGAAAGAAATGTCAAACACCAAGACAGAGCTGCAGAAAGAAATGTCAAACACCAAGACAGAGCTACAGAAAGAGATGTCAAACACCAAGACAGAGCTGCAGAAAGAGATGTCAAACATTAAGACAGAGCTGCAGAAAGAGATAGGTTCATTGAAAAATGAGGTGACGAGTACCAAAACAGAACTGCAAAGTGAGATGACCTCACTGAAAAATGAGGTGACGAGCACCAAAACAGAACTGCAAAGTGAGATGGCTTCACTGAAAAATGAGATGTCGAGCACCAAAACAGAACTGCAAAGTGAGATGACCTCACTGAAAAATGAGATGTCGAGCACCAAAACAGAACTGCAAAGTGAGATGGCTTCACTGAAAAACGAGGTGACATCAATCAAAGTGACACTTGAAAATGTAACGAACCGCAGTATCAAAACGATTGCAGAAGGACACCTGGATCTGTCTAGAAAGCTGGATGAAGCCATCAAGGTAGATAACCAAAAAGAACTGCTTCTTGTTCGAGTTAGTCTGCTGGAAGATGAAGTAAGGCTATTAAAAGAAAAGTTCAATACAATTGCATAGGAATGCGGAAAAGCAGAGTCTATTGATTAAACCGGCTGGGAAATTCACAGTCGGTTTTTTTAATGGCATGATAAAATGCCGCTCCTGTATTCTGTGTTTAGCACAGTTTTATCCGTCTCTTACAGTCAGCGAAAAGTGACAGATTTCTATACAAAACGGCAGTTTTGACGTTTGATTTCGTAAAATCACGGGTCTATAATAACGGTGAGTTTTAAAGATATTGATAGATTTTGTGATTGGAGATAATAGAAAATGAACACTTTGAAACATAAAATAGAACGTACGGCTTTTTCCAAGGCTTTTGATGTCGCCTACGGCAAGATGGGGAAGGATCGGCAGCATGAACTTAAGAAGATGTTCGACATGGCAAAACCCTACATTGACCAGACCGATGTCGTCATCGACTATGACAAGGCGGAAAAAATGATTTTTAACGAGAATGGGGCTCTCATCAAATACATAGACAGATTTGTCGATGAATTAGACAAGAATGTACTGAAGACGGCGGCATTGAACTTCGGTTTTGAGGCCATGTTCTGCGGCACAAAAGTCATGGAAGACGCGAGGAAGAAGTATGAATGCAACGTACCGTGGTTGATTTTGATGGACCCAACCAGTGCCTGTAACCTACACTGCACTGGCTGCTGGGCTGCAGAGTACGGCAATAAATTGAATCTGTCCTTTGAGGATATGGACGATCTGATTACCCAGGGGAAAGAACTGGGAATCTACTTTTATATGTATACAGGCGGAGAACCACTTGTTCGAAAAGAGGATTTGATTAGAATCTGTGAAAAACATAGAGACTGTGCCTTTATCGCCTTTACCAACGGAACCCTGGTAGACCAAGCTTTCTGCGACGATTTGAAGCGGGTGGGCAACCTCTACCTGGCCATCAGTTTAGAGGGAACAGAGGACGTCAACGACCAGAGAAGGGGCGAGGGCGTTTACAAGAAAGTCATGGGTGCTATGGATCTGCTGAAAGAGAACGGCTGTCTCTTCGGCACCTCAATCTGTTATACCAGCAGTAATTACGAAAAGGTCACTTCCGATGATTTTATCCAGATGGAGATCGACAAGGGTGTCAAGTTCTCCATGTACTTCCACTATATGCCTGTGGGAAACGACGCATCGCCTGAGCTGCTGCCCACAAAGGAACAGAGAACTTATATGTACCACAGAATCAGGAAGATTCGAGATATGACTGACGGCAAGGGTTTGTTCTGCTTTGACTTCCAAAACGACGGAGAATATGTGGGCGGCTGCATTGCCGGAGGGAGGAATTACTTCCACGTAAATGCGGGCGGTGATGCGGAGCCATGTGTGTTTATTCACTATTCCAACGCCAACATTAAAGAAAAGTCTCTGCTGGAGGTTTTGCATTCGCCGATTTTTATGGCTTATCATGATAATCAGCCTTTTAACAATAATCCGCTGCGTCCTTGTCCGATGTTGGAAAATCCAGATATTTTGCCGCAGCTGGTACGAAAAACGGGGGCAAAATCCACGGATTTGCAGTCGCCGGAGAGGGTAGAAAGTCTCTGCGCGAAGTGCCATAAATATGCCGAAAGCTGGGGCCCTGAGGCTGACAAGCTCTGGAAATCTTGTAAAAAGACAATTTAAAATGGGTATTGATCATCATAGGGTGGTCAGCGCGGACGCTTTCATCGATCCTGCTGGCTGCCCTATTTTGTGTCTTGAATAAATGGTTAGCCGATGATATACTTAAAAACAACGACACTGAATGGAGGTAGAAGATGATATACACAAAAGAAGTCGAGAACATGTGCATCGTAGGCAGAGATGCAAATCATGGACCTGCTCCGATTCCTGAAGAGGGGAAATGGGTACAAGCGAAAGAGGTCAAGGATATTTCTGGTCTGACTCACGGTGTTGGCTGGTGTGCACCGCAACAGGGTGCCTGTAAGCTGACGCTGAACGTGAAGGATGGAATCATCCAGGAAGCTTTGATCGAGACGCTGGGATGTTCCGGCATGACACATTCTGCGGCGATGGCTGGAGAAATTCTCGTAGGAAAAACCATTATGGAAGCACTGAACACAGATTTAGTCTGTGATGCGATAAATACAGCGATGAGGGAGTTATTCCTGCAGATTGTCTACGGAAGAAGCCAATCTGCATTTTCTGAAGGCGGTCTTGCCGTCGGCGCAGGCCTTGAGGATCTGGGCAAAGGAACCAGAAGTCAGGTGGGGACCATTTATTCCACAGAGGCAAAGGGGCCTAGATATCTGGAACTGGCAGAAGGTTACATATTAGAAGAGGGCCTTGACGAGAACGACAGTATCATCGGCTACAAATATGTAAATTTGGGCAAGATGATGGATTTCATCAAAGACGGCGTAGATCCTATGGAAGCGATAGAAAAAGCCAGCGGAAAGTACGGCAGATTTGATGAAGCTGTTAAGAAAATCGATCCGCGGAAAGAATAGGAGGCAGGCGAGATGGAATTATTTGAAAACTATGATAGACGAATTGCCGGCATCGAAGCGGCTATGAAAGAATATGGCATCAAGGATCTGGAAGAAGCGAGGAAGATGTGCACTGACAAGGGCTTTGATCCCTATGAAATCGTAAAAGGCATTCAGCCTATCTGCTTTGAAGATGCTTGCTGGGCTTACGTTTTGGGTGCGGCTATCGCCATGAAAAAGGGAGCAGTAACTGCCGTAGAAGCAGCGAAAGCCATCGGAGAAGGACTGCAGGCTTTTTGCATCGCCGGCTCGGTTGCTGATGATCGAAAGGTAGGCATCGGCCACGGGAATTTAGCCTCCATGCTGCTCAGTGAGGAGACGGAGTGCTTTGCGTTTTTGGCTGGTCACGAGTCCTTTGCTGCGGCAGAAGGTGCCATCGGCATTGCCAATTCCGCTAACAAAGTGAGAACAAAACCGCTTCGCGTCATCCTCAATGGACTGGGAAAGGACGCGGCTTTGATTATTTCCAGAATCAACGGTTTTACTTACGTAAAGACGGAATTCGATTTTTATAGTGGAGAACTGAAGATTGTCAGTGAGACACCTTATTCCAAAGGGGATCGGGCAAAGGTGAAATGCTATGGAGCAAACGACGTGAGAGAGGGCGTGGCTATCATGCACCACGAGAACGTGGATGTCTCCATTACAGGAAATTCTACCAATCCAACTAGATTCCAGCACCCTGTAGCAGGAACCTACAAAAAAGAAAGAGTTCTTGCAGGGGATAGGTATTTTTCCGTAGCATCTGGCGGTGGTACAGGGAGAACACTGCATCCTGACAATATGGCGGCAGGACCGTCATCCTACGGTATGACAGACACCATGGGCAGAATGCACTCTGACGCCCAGTTCGCAGGGTCTTCCTCAGTTCCGGCACATGTGGAAATGATGGGCTTCCTCGGTATGGGCAATAACCCGATGGTAGGCGCAAGTGTCGCCGTCGCGGTAGCAGTGCAGGAAGCGCATAAATAGAAAAAATACATATAAAACGGTTTTCAGATTTACTTCATTTAGGCAAGGGTGTTTCTGGAAGCCGTTTTTTCTTGTCACAAAAGAAAAGTTTTCAATTCCAAAACTTACCGCTTTGATTTCGTCCGTTTCTATTGTAGAATAACAGTAGGCGCCCAGTTGAGTTATGGGAAAGGACGCAGAAATGGATGAAATATTAGATAAGATAACAGTAGAGCAAGACGGTATCTCATACCTAGTTGAAATCAAAGGTATTGAGTACGCGCATTTTGGGGTTGAACATATCTATGCGGTAGTAAATTATTATACCGGATATGTCATTTATAATCTCGACTTCGATAATAAGTATGAAAAGAAGTATATTCTAACCACTACATAAAGAAACACTCATAGGTCGCTAACTGGGTGCCGTTTTATTACGGCACCCACTTTCATTAACACCTTTCAGCCATGTTTTTTGTTCACATGTCTGAATCGCTCCATGGTTTTGGCATCTCTGAACAGTTTGTTTAATACGTTCGCCGTATTCTGCTCAGCGATTTTTCTCACGATATCTTCGTCTGGTCCTCTGTATGGATGAGGTCCATCAGGAAAAGCGTTGCTGCTACGCAGTCTTTTTAACTTTTTTGTAATCCTTACTACAGCCATTTTGTTACCTCTGTATTTTGTATTTATTATATTATAGCGAATATTACCGCCTTGTCAATTGCTGTGTATGAATCCATGGGGAAAGGACATGATAAAATAGGAAACATAAAGAAGGAAGCGAAAGTCATGAGAGAACTGTTATATAAAGATTATATTCTTAAAATCAGAGAGAGCAGCAGAGATACAGACATTGAGATCATAAAAGACGATGAACTCGTATTGAGGATTACTTTTGCACCGGGGATAAGTGATGAAATCATTCTGCAAGGAGTCGAAGAAAGTCTGGAAATCGTAGACGCGATGAAGCGTGATCATGGAAGAAAACAGTAATTTAAAGAAGCTGCCGTACTGATACTGAAAAGTCAGTGCGGCAGCTTCTTTCTGTGTGGGATTCTATGTTGATCAGCGTGCTAGGCTACGGTTATGGGATGAAAATTTGGGATCTCCCCCGATAATTCCTCTTCGAGAAGAACCCTGGCCCTTTCCAAAAGACATCCTTGTCCATGAGGCGAAAGTTGATAAAAGATATCGACCAGAGACAATAATTGCTCCTTACATCTGTCGGAAAAAATGATGTCATTGACGAAACGGTCATTTTCCGATTGCAATATTGTGTCAACTCTGACGTGATAAAAATCAGCTAAATCTATGATGGTATCCGCACCTGGTACTTTCTTCCCTGTTTCATATAGAGCATATGTACTGCGACACAAGTGAAGACCGTCTGCTACTTGCGTTTGTGTGTACCCGAATACGTTTCTTAGATATTTGATATTTTCTGCGACCTGCATTTGTACTTCTATTTTCACTGCGTCTTCCTCCTAATTAAATTAAAATTTCCCCCACATTATATATAGAGTGAAATCTTCTCTAAATAGTTTCACTTTTTAGAAAAAAAGTTTTGACTTTCAATAATGAATGGTGTATGTTAGAGAATAGATATATGAATAATAAACCCTCTCATCTGCCACCGGGTAGATGAGGATGCGTGTCTCAACGGTTCCGGTAGGTCGTAAGCAGGAACCTGTGGGGCATTTTTTGTTATATGACTATATTTAACTATTAGGAGGACGACATGGAGAGAATTGATGACAAAAGCAGAAAGAAGTTTGCCAAATATGTATCGCTGAATATTTTGGCCATGCTTGGAAGCTCCTGTTACATCGTTGCGGATACCTTTTTTATCGCCAATGGTATCGGTGCCGATGGTTTAACTGCACTGAATCTTGCCATATCCATATTCAGTTTTATACAGGCAATAGGACTCATGGTGGGAATCGGCAGCGGCACCAGATACGCTGTCAGCAAGTCGCGGGGTGAACGGGAGACGGGCAGCCAAGTCTTTACCAACGCCATCGTGGCAGGTATTGGGGCAGGCTGCCTGATTGGAGCAGCAGGGCTTCTTTTTGCTGGACCGATAGCAGAAGCAATCGGTGCTGACGAAATAACGAAAGGAATGACCAGCACTTATCTGAGGGTCATCATGTTCTTTGCCCCTTTTTACATTGTGAATCACACGATTGTAGCCTTTGTGAGAAATGATGGTAATCCGAAGCTGGCTACCATCGCCATGCTGGCTGGAAATTTTTCGAACATCGTTTTAGATTACGTGTTTATCTATCTCTTCAAATGGGGAATGTTTGGTGCATCCTTTGCTACAGGAATTGGACCAGTCATCAGCATCTGTTGCTTATCAGTCCATTTTATTAAAAAGCAAAATCAGTTCAAATTGATCAGGACGAAGGTCCTGTTACAGACGGTGGCCGACTTCTGCAAGTTGGGAATTTCATCTTTTGTCAACGAACTGTCTACCGGAGCGGTCATCATGATATTTAACTTCTTGTTTCTCGGTTTGGGCGGGAATACTGCTGTTGCCGCCTATGGCATCGTCGCTAATGTGGCCCTCTTTGCGGTGTCTATCTTTACGGGTATCGCACAGGGCATACAGCCTTTGGTCAGTGATTATTATGGCAGAGGACTGACGAATCAGTTGAAAACAGTGCTGAAGGATGCTGCCCTCGTTGCTTTGGTCTTGACAGCAGTCATTGTGGCAGTCTCCAATGTCTGGAGCGATGGCATTGTTTCGATTTTCAACAAAAGCAGAGACACACAGCTGCAGTCCATCGCCAAAGAGGGTATCACCATCTATTTTCTGGGATTCTTCCCGGGAAGTTTGAATATCGTACTGGCAGGTTATCTCAGTGCAATGGAAAAAGCAGAGAAAGGATTTATCATCTCTCTGCTTAGAGGGCTGGTGGTTATTGCACCGTCAGCGCTGTTATTATCAAAAGTTTTCGGCATGACTGGCGTTTGGACGGCAATCCCAGTCACGGAGACGATTACGCTGCTTGCAGCACTGTATATGACCCGGCGTATCATTTATCCGCCGCAATCTTCCGCTGAAATACCACAATCGCGAGAATTGTAACGACGATGGCGTAACCGAATACCCAGAGGAGATCAGACATGATGGCACTGTAGTCTCCGGAGAGAGCGGCTCTGCCGGCATCGACGGCGTGACAGAAGGGCAGAAGGTGAGCAATCGTATCAAAGACGTTCCCTGCTATGCTAGTGTCGAACCAGGTGCCCGAAAGCCAGGCAGTTAGATTTGTAAGTAAGGCGCCGCAGACACCGCCGACCTGTTTTTCAGTAAAGATGCAGCCGCAGAGCAATCCCATTCCGATGAATATGATTGAGCAGGGCAGCAATACAGCCATGGCAGCGAAGATATTTACTGTAAAGTCCAGCCCTAGAGCCAGCGCTGCCAAAAAACAGATGGCGGTTTGGCAGATGACCATCGGCAGCAGGGGCAGCAAATATCCGCAGATGAAATTTCCAGAGGTCATCGGTGAAGTAAAGAGCCTCAGCATGAAGGAACTGGTTCTGTCTTTAGCCACAATCATCCCCGCAAACAGGGAGATAAAGGAGAAGCCGAAGACGGTGATGCCAGGTGTCAGGTATTCGACTGCAAAAAGACCGCTTGGCATGTTGGCCCGCATCAAAGAGAGCAGGAATAACAGTATGAGTGGAAAACCGAGGCCAAAGAGCAGATTGATCTTATCTCTGACTATTTCCTTTGTGTTGCGCGATGCAAAAGCAAGTGTCTTCATTGAACTGTACCTCCACTGCAGAGTTTTACGAAAGCTTCTTCAAAGTTCTCTTCTTCGGCTTGTTCTTTCAGTTCTGCCGGAGTACCGGAGGCGACAAGCCGGCCGCAGGTCATGATACCAATTTGATCAGAGAGGCTTTCTGCTTCTTCTAGATAATGGGTGGTCAAAATGACGGTCTTTCTGCCTTTTAGTGATTCAATTGTCTGCCAAAGCTCTCTCCTGGCGATGACATCTAATCCAAGGGTCGGCTCGTCGAGAAAGAGGATTTCCGGATCAGAAATCAAAGCCATAGCGATGGACAGCCTGCGCTGCCAGCCGCCTGAGAGGATGCGGGCTTTGGAATGCTCTATCGCTGTAAGCCCCAGGGATTCTATGACCTCGGTCGCTTTGTCCTTTGCCGTCGTCTTTTCATGACCGTAAATGCCGGAGATAAATTCCAGATTTTCACGGACGGATAACTGCATAGCGATGGCTGTTTCCTGCGGTGATACGTTGATTTTTTCCTTTACTTTCAATGCCTCTTTTTGGACGCTGTATCCACAGAGGCTGGCATCACCCGAAGTAGGTTTAATGAGGCAGGAGAGCATCTTGATGGTGGTGGTCTTTCCGGCGCCGTTTACGCCCAAAAGAGAATACAGCTCTCCCTGATTCACTGCCAGGTTAAGATCTTCAACCGCAGTTTTATCCCCATATTTTTTGGTTAGATTTGTTGCTATAATTGCTGGTTTCATTTCATTTTTCCCCTTTTGACATCATATCGCGTATGATGCTTAAAAAAATATCTGCTTTCACCATGGCGATTCCCTGCTCTTCATCGCCGAGAACCAGGAGACTGTCTCCGGTTTTGATGTCGAAGAGATCTCTCGCCTTCTTGGGAATGACGATTTGACCGCGATCGCCTACCGTAACTGTGCCAAAAGCATGTTTGCCTTTGGGTGCAATGGGAAGGTCTGCTGTCTCAGGATCGTAATTGACCAGGTTATCCAAGGTAACGTTATATAGATTTGCGAGGGCTATACAATTTTCCAAATCGGGTAGCGTTTCGCCGCTTTCCCACTTGGCTACAGCCTGCCTGGACACGCCAATTTTTTCTGCGAGGTATTCCTGGGAATACTTGTAGTATTTGCGCAGATGGACCAGATTCGTAGAAATCATATTTTTCACACTCCTTTCTTTGCTATACGATAGCACGGTTTTGGGGACTTGACTACCAACCAAAAATCACCAGCAATGTTATCTTTGGTTGCGTATGGTCTTCTGACAAAGAAAGACGCGGTCGGATTCTATTCGATTGATTAAAAAATTCGATTTAAGATGACAGAGGTCTGGGAGACTCCATAGAATTGAATTTTTGAAAGCAGCTGGCTCAATTCTTCTGAACCAGTGACCGCTACATGCAGCATTGCATTGTGAGGTCCGATGATATGGAAGTGAGACAGTATCGCGGGGGTTTCTTGACAGAAGGCGCAAAAGTTTTCGTATTTTTTGGGCTCTACATCTACTGCCACAAAGGCCTGCATGGCTTTGCCAAGCTTGGCATAGTCTATTTCTGCCTGGTAGCCTTTGATGAGACCGTTTTCTTCCAGCCGCTTTACTCGCTCTGTGACAGCAGGAGATGAGAGGTTGACCACAGACCCGATTTCCTTGATGGTTGCACGTCCGTGATTTTTTAAATGATCGATTATTTTCAGGTCGGTTGTATCCATAATGGCTTCTCCTTAATTAAGTAAAGTATCTTTTGGTTATATTTTACTTTATTAAGCAAAGGGGGTCAACGTCCTGCCCTAAAATATGTACAATTTACACGCCGAATTCTCTATGGTCAAAGCAGCTTCTCTTTTTTGCTGTGATAAGTGTTTGCATCGGAGGGAGTTTTGGTATATATTATCAAAATGGAGGTAATTGAGATGCATTATTTTTTGACTCATATTGGATATATCATCGTGGCTGCAGTGGTCATCGCACTGTTAGCTTTTGCGGCCGTATTCCTGGCTGAAAAGAACGAGGCGAAGAGAGACATCAACGATGAACGATGTGACTTCACCTGTTCAGGCTGTCCCAACGTTTCTATGTGCCATAAAGAAGGTAAAAAGGATGTATAGCACGACGCAGTGGTTTCTTTTCTTTTATATCTACTGTTTCTTTGGCTGGATCTGGGAATCAGTCTATGTATCACTTAGAACCAGGGAATGGGTCAACCGGGGGTTTATGCACGGCCCTTTCCTGCCCATTTATGGCAGTGGCGCTATCGTGATTCTCCTCAGCACGATAGGTGTGCGTGAGAATATCTTTTTGATCTATCTCTTCGGTATGATCAGTTCTACGATATTGGAATACTTCACAGGTGATGCCATGGAAAGGCTCTTTCACGTCAGGTATTGGGACTACAGTCAGCACAAATGCAACCTGAAGGGACATATCTGCCTGATGGTTTCTTTAGCTTGGGGCGCTTTTTCTATTTTGCTGGTCAAAGTTCTCCATCCGCCTATTGAGGACTTGGTCATGTCAATTCCGCTGACGGCAGTGGATATCACATCCTTTGCTCTGACAATTTATGTGGCCGTAGATATGACCGTATCCTTCAATGAAGCGATGGATCTGAAGGCTACCTTGGTTAAGCTGGCAGAAAGCAACGAGGAAATCAGAAAGCTGCAAAACCGCATCGATGTGGTGGCTGCTATTGCAGAAGACGATATTCGCAGATTCAAAGAGGAACGGGCCGAAAAGAAAAAAACACGCAAAGAGCGCTTTGCGGAAAACTTGCAGGAGGCGAGAGAGCGCAGTCTTGCACATTTAGAAAATTTGTCTCAGCAAATTTTTGAATACTTCACGAATACCGAGGCAAACTCTGCTGATTTGACAGAATATCTGGACAGAGTAGAAGCAGAAAAGCGGAAGATTCTCGGCAGAACAGATCGCGAATATAATCATCTGGCCAAGATTTTGCGCAGAAATCCCGGTGCTGTTTCAAAGCATCACGGAGAGGAATTGGCCAGCCTGTTAAATATGTTGAAAAGATAGAATGAGTCTGTCAAGGGCTGCCTGCTTGGCAAGCCTGCAGATTTGCCACCTGCCCAGCGGCTTTGGAGCGTCCAGACGGACGCTCTTTTTAATTCATAGGAAATATCGTCTGAAAGACGGATTTCCGCATGTTTCAACAAAAGTAAAGGCACTTGCAGTCCGCAATGTCTCTGCTCGAAAAAAATGTTAAGAACATTTTTGAAAACCGTATAGATTGCGGACTAAATAGTCGTTTTTACGTCGTATAGAGTCCGCAATTGTTATAACCCAGAAAAAATGTTCAAGACATTTCTTGGAAACCAAGAGGTCTGCGGACTGTCAGAGAACAGAAACAGGCAATTGTAGTCCGCAATGTCTCTGCGCGAAAAAAATGTTCGAAACATTTCTTGGAAACCAAGCGGTCTGCGGACTGTCAATTGCCGCCAGGCCGTTGTGCCGCCGATGGACAGCGTTATTTTTGGCCGATTTGCATTAAAAAAAGTACACGAAAACTGCAGTTATCCTCTTGACTTAATGCTTTAATATGTTACTATGGTAAAGTACGAAAGGAGTTCGAGGCAGACTATGAAAATCAACAGAAAACTAATGAAGAGTGATGAAAGAGCCACCTTTGAACTGCGGGCGCTGTATCAGCAATACGGCTATACGCAGTTCAAGATGGGCAAGTTCGAGGAATATGAACTGTATGTCAGAAACAAGGATTTTATCGCATCTGACAGCATCATCACATTTAACGACGCTGGTGGGAAACTGATGGCACTGAAGCCGGATTTGACGCTCTCTATCGTAAAGAATTATCATCATGTCCCAGGATATGTTGAGAAAATTTACTACAGTGAGAATATTTATCGTGCATCAAAGAGTGTCCATTCGTACAAAGAGATCCTGCAGACAGGACTTGAGTGCATGGGCGATATCGATATCTACAACATTTGCGAAGTGACGCTGCTGGCAGCCAAAAGTCTTGCCGTCATCAGCAGTGATTATGTACTTGAAATCTCCCATATGGGACTGATTAAAGCACTGCTCCATCCACTTGAAGACGAAATCAAAGAAAAGATTGTAAAGTGCATCGGTGAAAAGAACCTTCATGAAATCCATGAAATCTGCCGTGTCCATGCAATCGATCATCATATAGAACGATCCTTAGAAGTCTTGGTATCTACATATGGAAATTACCGTAAAGTCATCAGTGAACTGAAGAAGCTGAACTTGACAAACGGTGCGAAAGAGGCTCTAGATGAGCTTGATACGATCTGTGGTGTTCTGGCCGCCAATAAGCTGGCGAGGAACATCAACATCGACTTTTCCATCGTCAACGACATGACCTATTACAGCGGTGTGCTGTACAAAGGCTTTGTCAACGGAATTCCAACCAGCATTCTTTCAGGCGGTCAATACGACAAACTGATGGAACGCATGGGAAAGAAGGCTGGAGCCTTGGGCTTTGCCGTATACCTCGATTCTTTGGACCGTCTCGAACCATACGAGAAAATGTATGACTTCGATGTGGTCTTTCTTTATGATGAGGATTCTGACATCAGTCAGGTGCTCAAAGAAGCAAAGACAATCAGGGACGGCGGCAGTACCGTCTTGGTAGAAAAGACGATTCCTGCAAAACTGACTTATAAGAGACTTGTGAAGATAGAAAACGGGGAGGTACGAACCCTTGAACGAAATGATTAATGTGGCTCTGCCGAAAGGCAGGCTGGGAAAGAAAGTTTACGATATGTTTGAGAGAGCAGGCTATGAATGTCCTTCCATCAAAGAGGACAACAGAAAGCTGATCTTTGAAAATGAGGATGCTGGAGTCAGGTACTTCTGGGTGAAGCCTTCGGACGTGACAATCTATGTGGAACGTGGAGCTGCAGATATCGGCATTGCCGGCAAAGATATCCTTCTGGAATACGAACCAGATGTTTACGAACTGCTGGATCTGAATTTGGGAAAATGCCGCATGGCTGTGGCTGCAAAAGGAGACTTCCGGGATAATACAGGCCGCACCTTGCGGGTTGCTACCAAGTTTCCAGGGATTACGAGGAATTTTTATGAGAAAGAGAGTCGTGATATCGACATCATCAAACTCAATGGTTCCATAGAAATTGCTCCTATTCTGGGATTGTCCGACGTTATCGTGGACATCGTGGAGACAGGAAAAACCCTGAAAGAGAATGATTTAGAAGTAATCGATACCATCGTACCCATCAGCGCCAGACTGATTGCCAACAAGGCCAGCTTCAAGTTTAAGACCAAGGCCATCGAAGGAATTAGAGACAGTCTGCGGGTGCAGGTAAACCAATAGAACCATCATACGACTAGCGCCTAACCGCCTGCTGACGCTTGCGGGGCGCAGCCGTCAAGTGCCAGGCGCTAAAGCGCTGCACTTTTGACAGGGGACCTACCAGGGATTTCGCTTCGCCAAATCGGGTTAGGTCTCCCAAAGCATAAGGTCTGCCAAACCAAATCAGAGATTTGGGGCAGAATCATTAGGAGGTAACAATGAGCAAATATTTAAATGAACGATATAGAAAATTAGAAAGTTATATGCCTGGTGAACAGCCAAAAAATATGGTGTTCACCAAATTGAACACCAATGAATCCCCATATCCGCCCGGACCGAAAGTTATAGAGGCCATCAACAGCAGAGAAGCGGAAAATCTCAGACTATATTCTGACCCGGAATGCGCAGGCCTCAAAGAAACCCTGGCAAAGCAGTATGGCATGAAGAAGAACAATATCTACGTGGCAAATGGTTCAGACGACATCTTGAATTTCGCATTCATGGCCTTTGCAGGCGGCAGGACAGAGGTTTTATTTCCGGAAATATCCTACGGGTTTTATCAGGTCTTCGCAGACCTTTACAATTTGAAATATACAAAGGTACCGCTCAAAGCGGATTTTTCTATCAATCCAAAGGACTATGTCTGCCAGAACAAGATGATCGTGATCGCCAATCCCAATGCGCCGACGGGCAAAGCCTTGTCTCTGTATGAGATTGAGGAAATTGTCAGAACCAACCCGGAGAACGTGGTCGTCATCGACGAAGCCTATGTAGATTTTGGCGCAGAAAGCGCGGTCGAACTAGTACACAAATACGACAATCTGCTGGTAGTGCAGACTTTTTCCAAGTCCAGGAGTATGGCGGGTGCGCGCCTCGGCTTTGCCATCGCTTCCGAAGCCTTGATTGGGGATTTAGAGAAAATTAAATTTTCTACGAATCCGTACAATGTCAATCGTCTGACCTGTGCGGCAGGGATTGCGGCCATTGAAGAGAACGATTATTACAAGGCAAACTGCAAGAAAATTATAGAAACGCGGGGCTATACTGCGGAGAAATTGATGGAGCTGGGTTTCAAGGTGATTCCGTCTAAGGCAAACTTCCTCTTTACAAAATGTGAGAAGATGGACGGCGGCGAGCTGTATCAAAAACTCCGTGAAAAGGGGATTTTGATCCGTCACTTTGATTCAGAAAAAATCAGCCAGTATAACCGAATTACCATCGGAACCAGGGAGGAGATGGACCAGCTTCTTGATGCCATAGAAGAGGTGATCGGATGAGAACGAGTGTAATCAAGAGAAAGACAGCGGAGACGGACATCAGTCTCAAGTTAAACCTGGACGGCAGCGGACAGAGCGAGATTGTAACAGGCTGCGGATTTATGAATCACATGCTGACCCTCTTTGCCAGACACGGGCGCTTTGATCTTTCAGTCGCCTGCATCGGAGACAGGGAGGTGGACTATCATCACAGCGTGGAGGATCTGGGCATCGTTCTCGGGAATGCTTTTGCAGAGAGCTTAGGGGATATGAGAGGCATCGAGCGTTATGCCCATATGGTCCTTCCCATGGACGAAACCCTGATGCTGTGTGCAGTGGATATTTCAGGCAGAGATTATCTCGGTTTTGATGTTAACATGCCTTCTGCGAAGGTTGGGGATTTTGACACAGAATTGGTCAAGGAGTTTTTTCTGGGCTTTGTCAGAAAAGCGGGAGTGACCCTCCACTTCAAAGAACTGGCGGGAGAAAACACCCACCACATCATCGAAGCGATGTTTAAAGCCTTTGGACGAACCATGGCAAAAGCGGTTAAAATCAATGAAGAATACGAGGGAGAAATTCCCTCGACGAAAGGTGTATTATAATGATTGCGATTGTAGATTACGGCGTAGGTAATATTTTTTCTCTTTACAGCTCATTTGGCAATATAGGGACTAAGGCGGTACTCACAAGTGATGCGGACGAAATCAGATCCGCTGATAAAATCATTCTGCCCGGCGTAGGCGCTTTTGGTGATGCGGCAGAGAAGCTGAAGGCCAGTGGTCTCGCAGACGTGGTCTTGGAGCAGGCGCAAATGGGCAAACCGCTTCTTGGCATCTGTCTGGGCATGCAGCTTTTGTTTGAGAAAAGCTGGGAGTACGGAGAACATGACGGACTGGGGCTGATCAAAGGCAAGGTCGTCACCATGGAAGGCGTTGTGCCCGTAGGTTACAAAGTACCCCACATCGGTTGGAATTCTCTGCTGTTTCCAAAGGAAAAAGCGAAGAGTCCGTTGTTCAGGTATATTGAAGAGGGCGATTTCGTCTACTTCGTCCATACTTATTTTGGCGCGGACTGTGAGGATTCCGTCATTGCAACGACAGAGTACGGCGCGCATCTGACGGCGGCAGTAGCGAAAGACAATGTGTACGGCGTACAATTTCATCCGGAGAAGAGCGGTACGGTGGGCATGAAAATATTGAAAGGATTTATTGAATTATGAAGATTTTTCCGGCAATTGACCTGCGGGACGGCAAGGTCGTGAGATTGCTAAAAGGAGATTACGATAAAATGACGGTCTACGGGGACGACCCTTTGGCGGCGGCAAAGAAGTTTGCAGCGGCAGGGGTGGAGTTCCTGCATGTTGTGGATCTTGACGGTGCGAAAGATGGTGAAACGCCGAACTTTGAAATCGTGAAGAGTCTGGCTTCGGAGAGCGGCCTCAAGGTGGAAATCGGCGGCGGCATCCGGGATGAGGAAACCATACGGAAATATATTGATGCGGGCGTTTACCGAGTCATTCTCGGAACCATCGCAGTCAAGGATCCAGACTTTACCTCCCGTATGATTGGATGCTACGGCGAGAAGATCGCTGTGGGGGTGGATATTTCCGGCAGAAATGTGGCAATTCATGGATGGACGGAAGTCTCTGAGATTTCTGTAGACGAGATTTTTGCTAAATTATGCAGAGATGGAGTCAGCTGCATTATCTGCACAGACATTGCAAAAGATGGAGCCATGGAGGGAACTAACCGGCATCTTTATCAGGAACTGTCAGAGAAATACCCTGTAGAGATCGTGGCGTCAGGCGGCGTATCTTCCATGGATGACATCTTGGCGCTGAAATCCATGGGTGTTTACGGTGCCATCATCGGTAAAGCGCTTTACACAGGGGACATCGATTTAGCGGAGGCGGTTGAACAATCGGAGGAGGCGGACAAATGATAACCAAAAGAATCATCCCATGCCTGGATGTGAAAAACGGCAGAGTGGTGAAAGGCATCAATTTTGAGGGGCTTTCTGATGTTTCTTCACCAGTGGAACTGGGAAAATATTATAGCGATAACGGTGCAGATGAGCTGGTGTTTTACGATATCACAGCTTCGGTAGAGGAGCGGCAGCTCTTTACGGATATTCTCAGAGAGGTCGCGTCTACGATTTTTATCCCGCTGACTGTAGGGGGCGGGATCAACACCATTGAAGATTTTGACAGGGTGCTTAAGTGCGGCGCCGATAAAGTTTCCGTTAATTCTGGAGCCATCAGGAATCCAGCGTTGATCAGTGAGGCGGCGAAGAAATACGGCGACCAATGCGTCGTGCTCTCTGCAGACATCAAAAGAGTAGACGGAGCTTATCATGTCTTTGCCAAAGGCGGCAGGGAAGATACGGGGCTTGATGCCATAGAATGGATTAAAAGAGGAGAGGCTGCTGGCGCAGGGGAAATCGTCGTCAACAGTATCGACACAGACGGTGTCAAAGAGGGGTTTGACATAGAAATGCTGAAAGCTGTGGAAGAAGTGGTATCGGTGCCAGTCATCGCCTCTGGCGGGGCAGGGTGCATTCAGGACTTCATCGACTTGTTCGGGGAAATCCCAGATATCGACGCGGGCCTTGCCGCATCTATTTTCCACTTTGGAGAAGTTTCCATCAGAGAACTCAAGGACGAACTTGCTGCGGCAGGCATTCATGTGCGGAGATAAGGGAGCTGCCCCAAACTTCCATGCCAGTCGCTTCAGCTCCAATCTGCCATAAAATCAAAAAAAACGACCTTTTCTGGCGGATTTTTATTGATCCAGTGGGGGTATGCTGTGCCGTGATGAGCAAATAGAGGGGGCATGGAGAAGATTTGATGGAAAAGCAAACCTACATTTATCTTTTTTGTTATTTTATGGATTTCAGACGGCCTAATATGACGCACAAGTGACAGAATTACTGCGTATAGCTGGTCAAATCCGCCAGAAGCGCAAAAAAATTCGCCGTTTCTGGCGTTTTATCTAAAACATAAAGAGCGTATACCCATATAGGGTATGGGAAGTAGGAGCAAAGCTTGAAACAAATAGGTAGAAGGAAAATGGATTTTAAAGCGAAAGTTAGCCAATATGTTTCATGACGCATTGGTGCCTTTCGCAGAAAGGCGGAATATAATCATGGTAAACATTGAAGAGTTAAAATTTGACGAGAAGGGGCTGATCCCAGCCATCGTAGTGGACGCAGAATCAAAGAAAGTTCTGACTTTGGCTTATATGAACAGGGAGAGCCTTGAAATCAGCCTTCGGGAAAAAAAGACCTGTTTCTGGTCCAGATCCCGGAAGGAGCTTTGGCGCAAGGGAGAGACCAGCGGTAATTTCCAGCACATCGTGAGCATCACAGCTGACTGCGACCGAGACGCGCTGGTTGTCACGGTCAACAAAGAAGGTCCAGCCTGCCATCTGGGTACCGATTCTTGTTTTAATTACCCGGTGATGGGAGAACTGCCGTCAGATTTTTCGACGAGGACACTCTATGAGATGTTGGAAGGAAGAAAGGCGGAAATGCCGGAGGGTTCCTACACGACCTATCTCTTTGAGAAGGGCCTGGATAAAATCCTCAAAAAAATCGGTGAAGAATCCACAGAGGTCATCATCGCTGCCAAAGCAGGCGACCAGGAAGAAACTGTTTACGAAATTGCCGACCTGATGTATCATGTAATGGTGCTGATGGTGGAAATGGGCATCAGCGTAGACGATGTGATGGGCGAACTGGAAAGCCGTCACATCATCGACCACAAAGTGAAACAGGAGAAAATGACAAAATGAAACTATTAAATCCAAAGGGAGATGTAAATCTGCATACCCATACCTATTATTGCGACGGCAAAGACAGCCCGGAGGCTTTGGTGCAGCGTGCCATAGCCCTGGGCTTTCGTGCTTTGGGATTTTCCGGGCACGGATACTCCTCTTTTGATACGGACTTCTGTATGAGCCCTGCTGACACAGAGAAGTACCGCAGGGAGGTTCTGGCGCTGAAAGAGAAATATAAGGGACAGATTGATATCTACCTGGGTATCGAACGGGATTATTTTGGTGATGGAGATGGCTACCCTTATGATTATGTTATCGGGTCGCTTCACTATGTAAAAGCAGGGGATAAGTACCTGCCCGTGGACTACACGGAAGAAATCACTGTTACCATTGTGGAGCAGTATTTCGGCGGTGATTTTCGCAGCTATGTGGAAAGCTATTACGGGACTTTGGCCGATGTGGTTGAAAAGACCAGAGCTGATATCGTCGGACACTTTGACCTGATTACCAAGTTCAACGAAGGATATAAGTATTTTGACGAAAATGCCCCGTGGTACAGAACAGCGGCGCTGGAGGCTCTGACAAAGGCGGCTCGCAGCAAGCCGATTTTCGAAATCAACACCGGGGCGATGGCAAGAGGGTATCGGACAAAACCGTACCCGGCGAATTTTCTGTTGGAAGAAATTGATCGGCTGCAGTGCCCAATCATCCTCTCCAGCGATTGTCACGACTTGGATTGTCTGGATTTTGGGTTCGGTGGAGTAATTAGAACATTAGAATAATTGACTGAATTTTGTTGATAATAAAATGACAATGTGATAAAATCAATTTAAAGATATTTTATAGCTATTATGATTTTACGGAGGATGAAAATGAAGAAATTTATTTCATTGACCCTGGTTGCTGTAATGGTGCTTTCAATGTCACTGTTTATGGCAAGCTGCGGGGGAGACGACAAAGAAGCTGGCGGAGACGCTGAAAAGACACTGAGAGTAAGATGTGTCGTATCAACTCAGTTAGGAGATCAGTCTTTTAACGATTCTGCAAAGAAAGGCATTGATCAATTGAAAGAAGAAGGATACGATGCTACTCTGCTTGAGTGTAACAACGATCCTAAGAAATGGGAACAGAATCTGATAACAGCTGCAGAAGATGCTGACATGGTTATTGCAGTCGGCTCTGAGCTGGACATGGTAGGCGAGGTTTCAAAAGACTTCCCTAAGGTCAAGTTCATCTGGTGCGACAACAAGCTTGATAATCCAGAGAAGTATCCTAACGTAATGAGCGTAACCTATAAGCAGAACGAAGGTTCCTACCTGGTTGGCTGGATTGCCGGCAAGATGACCAAGAGCAACGTTGTTGGATTTATCGGCGGTATGGACATTCCTGTAATCAACGACTTCCGTGTTGGTTATGCACAAGGTGCGAAGGATGCTAACGACAAAGTCAAGGTTGTTAAGAATTACACGGGCAATTGGGGCGATACCAACGCAGGCGCTGAATCTGCACAGGTTCTGGCACAGCAGGGTGCAGACATCATCTTCTGTGCAGCTGGTGGTTCAGGTACAGGTGCTATTGGTAAGGCTGAAGAGCTTGGCATCAAGTGCATAGGCGTTGACGCAGACCAGAGGCAATCCCTAAAAGAATATGCTGACTTTATTCTTTGCTCTATGGTTAAAGAAGTCGGCAAATCCATAGTGGATACCGTAAAGGCATACGAAAAAGATGAAAAGTCCTTCAAGGGCGGAGATAGTATTGCTCTCGGTATGGACGGTGGATACATCGGAGTCGCTTATGGCGCTGACGATCAGAAAGTTCTCGTTTCTGATGATATCAAAGCTGAGCTCGATGGACTGATTGAGAAAATCGCAAATGGCGATATTAAAGTCGAGACGAAAATGTAATTGCATCATAATCAGATAATGATTTGAAGAGAATGGCGTGGCGTGTAAAACGCCACGCTTTATTTGGTAAATAGACTAAGAAGACTATATTATAAGAAATGCGGGGTAGACACTTTGCAAGAATCAATTATTAAATTTGAAAACATATCCATGCAGTTTCCCGGCGTATTAGCTAATGACAACGTTTCTTTCGATATTAAGAAAGGCGAGGTCTTTGCGCTAGTAGGGGAAAATGGTGCAGGAAAGAGCACCTTGATGAACATTCTCTACGGGATAAATACGCCTACCAACGGGAATGTCTACATCAAGGGTAATAAAATGGAAAAACATACACCTAGCGAGGCCATAGAAAATGGGGTAGGTATGGTGCATCAGCACTTCATGTTGGTGCCGTCCTTTACTGTGGCGCAGAATATTGCCCTCAGTAAAGAACCAAGAAAACACAAATTTTTTTATGACCTAAAAGCTGCGGAGAAGGCTACCCAGGATCTTGTCGATGATTACGGTCTGGTAGTAGATCCCAAGGCTGTAGTACAAGAAATCAGCGTTGGCCTGCAGCAGAGGGTAGAAATCCTTAAGACACTGTATCGCGGTGCGGATATTTTGATTTTGGACGAGCCAACAGCAGTTCTGACACCGCAGGAGACAGAGGAATTATTTGATGTGATCAGAAGAATTGTCAAAGAGAAAGACATGACTGTTATTATCATTACCCACAAGCTCTATGAGGTCATGGCGATTTCCGACAGGGTCGGTGTCATGCGACAAGGCAAACTGGTGGGCGTAGAGAATACCAAAGACGTTAACGAGAAAATCCTGGCTTCCATGATGGTAGGCAGAGAAGTTCTCATGGGTAAGATGAAAAAAGCAGATATAGAGCCAGGTGAAATCAAGGTTCAGGTTAAAGATCTGCAGGTCGCCGATAATCGAGGGCTACTTGCCGTAAGAGGTGTGAATCTGAAAGTCAGTGCAGGAGAAATATTAGGTATCGCAGCAATAGAGGGTAACGGACAGAGTGAACTGCTGGAGGCCATCACGGGAATGAGAGGCATTTTGTCGGGAGAAGCCTTTGTGAAGGGAACCAAGATCAACGGCATGGACCCGGGACAGATTAGAAGCTTGGGACTTGCCCATATTCCTGAGGACAGAATTTCCACGGGTGTGTCAGCACCGTCCACCATTACAGAAAATCTGATTATTGGAAAGGAACGGCGGCCTGATTTCTCCAAATACAAGATTCACCTTAAGAAGTCTTCCATCGCACGGTATGCCAAGGAGATTTCTGAGAAATTCGACATCAGAGGTGCGGGTATAGATACAGAAGTCGGATCTCTTTCTGGCGGCAACATGCAGAAGGTGGTCGTAGCCAGGGAGTTCTCCTTTGATACGCCAGTTCTAATCATCGCCCAGCCGACCAGAGGTGTGGATGTAGGCGCTATCGAGTTCATCCACCAGAGCATCATCGACAGGAGAAATGAAGGCTGTGCGATACTTCTTGCCAGTGCGGATCTAGATGAGATTTTCCGTCTTAGCGATCGTATCATCACCATGTATGAAGGAAAGATTACAGGAGAATTTGCAGATGGTGAGATTGACAAGATGGGAATCAGTTACTATATGACTGGAGATCGTTCAAGTGAAGAGACAGGAGGTAGACAGGTATGAAGAAGTATCTAAGCAATATAGACACCAAATATATCTTCTCTTTGATTGCCAGCATTGTTGTTGCGTTGATCATCGGCGGAATCTTAATGTTGGCGACCGGATTCAATCCCCTTGAAGGTTACGCCGCAATGATAGATGGTGCCATTGGAAGACCCAGATTTATCGGAAATACTCTGGAGAACGCTATGACACTGTGTCTCCTGGGTCTTGCGACAGCTATTGGTGCAAAGGGCGGTCTTTTCAACGTCGGCGGAGAAGGACAGTTGTTCTTTGGAGCATTAGCCGCGACCATGACGGGTCTTTGGCTTTCCAACCTGCCTGCACCAATCGTTATTATTCTGGCTTTTCTGAGCGCAGTCATCGTAGGCGGTTTTTATGCCTGGATACCGGCCATGCTGAAGGTAAAGCTGGGTGTCAGTGAAGTTATCACAACGATCATGCTCAATACGGTTGCCATCAAGGTATGTACTTATCTGGTCAACTTCCCATGGAATTCACCGCTCAAATCGATTACAAAGGGAACGGACTATATTGATGAAGCCTTGGCTTTTACAAAGCTGATTGCGGGATCTAATTTGAGCAGTGGTCTTTTCGCGGGAATAATCATTACATTTTTTATCTGGTACGTGATGAAGAAAACAAGTATAGGTCTTGAGATGAAGGTAACTGGAGAGAATGCACGTTTTTCCAAGTTTTCCGGACTTCCTGGAAGCAAAATCATGGTCGGCTCCATGGTTGCCTCTGGCGCCATCTGCGGATTTGTAGGCATGCTGCTAGTTTACGGCTATCAGGGGCGTATGACAGACACAATCAGCAACGAGTTTTACTTTGACGGCATGTTGGTCGCCATGATCATGAACTACAACCCAATTGGCATCATCGTCATGAGTTTCTTCTTTGCGGCATTGAGCACTGGAGCCACCATGATGGATATGACCGTAGGAATTTCTTCTCAGCTGTACGACATAATCTTTTCCATCATCATCTTCCTGATGGCAGCCCAAAAAGGGATTCTTGTTTGGGTTGAACACAAGAGGACGCAGCAGATAGCAAGAGCAAAAGCGAGAAAGGAGGTCAGCGCAAATGTGGGATCAGATAGCAACAATATTTAGCGTCGGACTGTTTCAAAACACCATCCGTAATGCCACCCCCGTTATTCTCGCAGCGCTTGGAGGATTGTTCACCGAACATGCGGGCATCATGAATATCGGAATGGAGGGTATGCTACTGACAGGCGCTTTCGTGGCCGTAGCCTTCAGCTTTATGTTTGTCAGCGCGCCCATGGGTGTCCTCGCAGCGGTGCTGGTCGGCATTCTGATTGGCCTGTTCTTCGCACTATTCGTAGTCAAACTGAAGAGCGATGAGTTCATCATCGGTATGACTTTGAACACCTTCGCGGCAGGACTGACCGTATTCATCCTGCGTAACGTATACGGACAGGTGGGGACATGGGTATCAGAGTCCATCAAAGGACTGCCGGTCGTGCAGATTCCGCTACTCAAGGAGATTCCGTTCATCGGACCGGTTCTCAGCGGTCATTCGCTGTTTGTATATCTGTCCTGGCTGCTGGTCTTCGCCGTGTGGGTCTTTCTGTATAGGACACCTTACGGTTTCTGGATGAGAGCTTCTGGAGAGCATCCAGAGGCGCTGGAGACGGCAGGTGTCAGCCCGGTCAAGATGAAGTTCCTGGCCAGTATTCTCTGTGGCATCTTCTGCGGACTTGCAGGAGCCCATCTGTCCCTGGGATATTTGAACAGCTTCAGCGAGGGCATGAGCGCCAGCCGTGGATTTATTGCCTTTGCCTGCGTCATCTTCGGCATGGCTAATCCGCCAAAGGTTTTCGGCGCGGCGATCCTCTTTGGATTCCTTCAGGCGCTGGGCCTAAGGCTCCAGTCTGTAGGCGTCCCATCGGATTTGACAGCGGCGGTTCCGTACCTTGCGACTGTTCTGATGCTGGTATACATCACCGTAACAGGCATCTCAAGAAAGAAAAAGAGAGCGCGCAGAGAGGCGAAACAAGAAGACCTCTCTGATGCAGTACCGGTAGATCATTAATCGATGACATTCTGGCTTGCAGGGTCTGAAAGCGCTGCGGGTCAGAATGTTTTTAAATATTTGTGTATTTTATGTGAAATATTGACATAATATTTGAAAATGGACAAAACCCATGTTAGAATGAGATAGTCTGGAAACGGATAAAAGTATTAAAGATTAGAGGATGGATAACGTATGAAGAAAAGATTTTTTTCAATAGGCCTGATTTCCGTACTTTGCCTGACTTCCCTGTTTTTATTATCAGGATGCGGCAGCAAGTTGTACGATTATGACCTTTCAGAATATGTAAAGCTAGGTGACTACAAGGGATTAGAATACAAGAAGGTTTCCGTGTCAGTCAGCGAGGATGAGGTACAGGATAAGATTAAGACGAACCTGGAAGAAAAAGCAGAGACCAAGGCGATCAAATCCGGAACTGTCAAGGACGGCGATACCATCGACATTTCCTACGAGGGAAAAGTTGACGGAAAGACCTTCGACGGAGGCAGTGCTGATAACCAAACCATTACAATCGGACAGTCGCAGTTTATTGACGGCTTTACCGATGGGCTGATCGGGAAAGAAATCGGCTCAAAGGTCAAACTGAACCTGACCTTCCCGAAAGATTATTCAAAGGAAGACCTGCAGGGCAAAGATGTTGTTTTTGAAGTGACAATCAACAGCAAACAGGTGGAGGAAGTGCCTGAGTATGATGTGGCTTTTGTCAAGAAAAACAGCAAGTATGATAATCTCAAAGATTACGAAAAGTCAGTAAAGGAAGATCTTCTGAAAGAAAAGAAGGCCAAGGCCGAAACTGAAACAAAACAGAAGCTTTGGGAAACAATTGTCGATAAATCTGAGGTTAAAAAATATCCAGAGGAAGAGCTGAAAACGACCGAAGAGAATCTGACCAAATCATTTAAGCAGACGGCAGAAAATTACGGCTATGAATGGGAGGATTACCTCAAGGCTGTCGGTTATACGGATAAAGAATTCAAGAAGACCGTCAAAAAATATGCCAAAGAAAAGGTAAAACAGGATATGGTCTGCTACTATGTCGCTGAAAAAGAAGGCCTGGAAGTGACTGATGATGAATATGAGGATTATATGAAGAACCTCATGGAAACCTCCGGTTACACTGAAAAAACCTTCAAAGAACAGTTCAAGATGACCATCGAAGAATACTGTGATCAGGAAGGATATCGAACTTCCCTTCTTTTGAACAAAGTCATGGATAAAGTCATGGACTACGGAAAAGAAGTAAGCAAGTAATTACAAAAAAAGATAACGAAATTTGTTGCAATAGACCAAATTGTATGATACACTCTTAACGTTAGTTTGTATTTCAGACAATTTGGTCTTTTTGATGATGAAAGAGTTTGAAACACAGACTATCTCTCTGGAGAGTACCGCAAGGTCGCCGAAGGTTTAAGCGCATGGGCATAAGCAACCTATACGTGATATCTCAGGCAAAGAGGACAGAGCCAATAGTTCATCTAAATAGCTTATGTCATCTCTCTAGAGCCGGATTCTATAATTCGGCTTTTACTTTTGCCCGAATTCGGCTTTGCCGCCGATGACGGGTCAGCTGATTATTAATATTTGACAAAAGAAAGAGGAGATGAAGAATGAATTTTACAGAAATTTTAAAGAGTATCGATGATTTCGTCTGGGGCATACCCCTCATCGTATTGATCATGGGTACGGGTATCCTTTTGACGTGCAGAGTCAAAGTGGTTCAAGTGAGAAAACTGGGTAAAGCATTGAAGTTCATGCTGACCAATGAAGAGGGCGCAGAGGGGGAGGTTACCAGCTTTGGCGCTTTCTGTACAGCAATGGCAGCTACCATCGGTACAGGTAACATCGTAGGCGTGGCTACGGCTGTAGCGGCAGGTGGTCCGGGTGCGCTTTTCTGGATGATCCTGGCAGCCTTCTTTGGAATGGCTACCAAGTATTCAGAAGGTCTCTTAGCCGTGAAGTATAGGACGATAGACGAAGAAGGCCACGCTTTGGGCGGACCTTTTTATTACATTGAAAAAGGGATGGGAGCAAGTTGGAAATGGCTGGCCAAGCTCTTTGCCATTTTCGGTGTAGGTGCCGGACTTTTAGGAATCGGTACGATTACACAGGTCAACGGAATCGCTTCTGCAGTAAAGAACTTTGCTGACCCTGACAGTGAGCACATGATTTCCCTGTTCGGCGGAGAATATTCCGTTGCGACAGTCGCAGCAGCCATCATCGTAGCTGCGGCAACAGCTTTGGTTGTTATCGGCGGAATCAAGCGTATTTCCAGCGTCACTACGATCATCGTTCCGTTTATGGCAGTGATGTATGTGGTAATATGTCTGGCTATCATTATCTTTCATATCAAAGAATTTCCGGCAGCGATTGCAGAAATCGTCAAGTCAGCTTTCGGTCTTCGTGCCATGGCAGGCGGTGCTTTAGGCGCTATGATGGTTGCCATGCAGAAGGGAGTTGCCAGAGGGATCTTCTCCAATGAAGCAGGCCTGGGCAGCGCGCCGATTGCGGCAGCTGCAGCGAAGACAAAGACTACCGTGAGACAGGGTCTGATTTCTATGACAGGTACCTTTATCGACACCATCGTCATCTGTACTATGACCGGTACGACTCTGATTATGACTGGTGCTATGGATCAGGGACTGGAAGGTGCCGAATGCACTGCTTACGCTTTTGGACAGGGTCTGCCTTGGAGCCAGAGCACAGGCGCTTTCGTACTGATGCTATGCCTGGCATTTTTCGCATTCACTACAATCTTAGGATGGGACTACTATTCTGAGAGATGTCTGGAGTATCTGGTAGGAAAGAAAAAGAATGTACTTCTGACCTATAAGTGGATTTACATACTGGCGGTATTGATCGGACCATTCCTAACGGTTGAAGCTGTTTGGACAATCGCCGACATTTTCAACGGATTGATGGCAATTCCGAACCTGATTGCTCTTGTTGCACTCAGCGGTGTCGTCGCAAGAGAAACCAAGGAATATTTTGAAAAAGAAGCACATATGAAAATCAGCGCGTAACACTCGATGGCCGTACTTCGACAAAAGAAGTACGGCTGTTTTCATTGCATTGATGCATAATCCTTTTGACCTGCGAATATATATATCCTGTATACGAACGATAGGATGGAGGGACAAAAAATGCTGAGTACGGACAAACTGAAAAACAAAGAAGTGATCAACATTAGTGATGGGAGAAGCTTGGGATTTATTTACGATATAGAGGTGAACCTGGAAGAAGGCACCATCGATGGGATTGTGATACCGGCAGAAAAAGGAATTTTTCGTTTTTTTGGCAGCAGAGAGGATGATTTCGTCATAAAATGGGACAGGATCAGAACCATCGGCGACGATGTAGTCTTAGTAGATTTGGATACATTCTGATAAATTCTATGGAAAATAAACACAATATGTAGTACAATAAAGATTATTACATTTTTTCTTGTAGATGAATAACAGGAGGGGCCAAATGAGATGTCCATATTGTGAAAATCCAGACACAAAAGTAATTGATTCAAGACCAACAGAAGAGGGACATGCAATCAGAAGAAGAAGGGGATGTGAAAACTGCGGCAAGCGTTTTACCATATATGAAAAAGTAGAAGAATCTATCATCATGATCATAAAAAAAGACGGGAGAAGAGAAGCCTTTGACCGCAGCAAGGTCATGAGCGGCATCGTCAAAGCCTGTGAAAAAAGACCGGTACCCATGGCTGAAATTGAGCGCATCGTCGACGAGATTGAACGAGGGCTCAACAATTTGATGGAAAAAGAAGTAGAGAGCAATTTTATCGGAGAATTGATCATGGATCAGCTGAAAAAGGTGGACGAAGTAGCTTACGTGAGATTCGCTTCTGTGTATAGACAGTTTACAGATGTGAATACTTTTATCAAAGAAATCGAGAAATTAATCGGAAACAAATAGGAGATGAAGATGACAGATATGATTAGAATCGCAGTAGACGGACCTAGTGGAGCGGGCAAGAGCACCATTGCGAAGGCTGTTGCACAGAAGCTTTCCATTGACTATATCGATACGGGAGCCATGTATCGGGCCATTGGATATAAAATGCTCAAGGAAGGCATCAGCGTCGATGATTTGGCAGGTATTCAGAACCTGCTTGATACGACTGAGATTGATTTTTCTAAAGGCGATACCATCTTAGACGGGCAGGTGGTAAACGACCTCATTCGTACACCGGAAATATCAAAACAGGCATCCCGCTGTTCAGCCGTAGCCATCGTCCGTAAGAAATTGGTAGATCTGCAGCAAAAAATGGGACAGGCAAAGAGCGTGGTCATGGATGGCCGTGATATCGGTACTGTCGTCTTTCCTGATGCAGAGTACAAGTTCTTTATTACTGCGTCGCCGGAAGAGCGGGCAAAGCGCAGATATAAAGAACTTCTGGACAAAGGGCAGAAGGTGGACTATGAGCAGGTTTTGGCGGATATTACAGCCAGAGACTACAACGATTCGACCAGGGATGTGACGCCTCTCAGAAAGGCAGAGGATGCGATAGAAGTGGATACGACGAACATGTCGATAGAAGAAGTCATAGACTATATTTGTAAGGAGATGAAGCAATCATGGCAGTAGTCAGACCATTTAAAGCGGTACGGCCGTCTAGAGACAAAGCAGAAAGTGTAGCCGCTCTGCCCTATGACGTGATGAACAGAAAAGAAGCTGCGCAGATGGCAAAGGGGAATCCTTGCAGTTTTCTGCATATCAGCAGAGCTGAGATTGATTTACCAGAGGTAAAAGATCCCTATGACAAGTCCGTCTACAAAAAAGCGAAAGAGAATATCGAAGAACACCTGCACAAGGGAATTTTTATAGAAGAAGAGGCGCCTGCACTGTACATTTACAGGCAGCAGATGAATGGACGATATCAGACAGGAATCGTTGGCTGCGTCAGCATCGATGATTACAAGAATAACGTCATTAAAAAACACGAGTTTACTAGAGTTGAAAAAGAAATAGACAGGATCAATCACTTTGATGTATGCAATACTAATACAGAACCGGTCTTTTTAACATATAGGGATAATCTGCAGATCAGAACTATTATTGAGGGTTACGTGCACGGATACGAGCCGGAATATGACTTTGTCACAAAGGACGGTATCGGACACACGCTGTGGGTCATTGAGGACGATGATTTGATTGCAGCCCTCTGCGGACTCTTTGATCAGATTCCGGATCTCTATATTGCCGACGGGCACCATCGCAGTGCCTCGGCCTGCAAGGTGGGAGAACTGCGAAGAAATCAACATCCGGACTATACTGGTGAGGAAGAGTTTAACTTTTTCATGGCAGCAATTTTTCCAGACAAAGATCTGCGTATCTACGACTATAACAGGGTAGTCAAAGATCTGGCAGGCTATACAAAAGAAGAGTTCCTGAAAAAAATCGCAGAAGCCGGTTTTGCTGTTACTGACGAAGGCAGCATGCCGTATCGGCCAGATACGCTGCATGAGTTTTCTATGTACCTGGAGGGACATTGGTATAAACTGGTCTGTGAAGAACGTATTATTCCTGACGATATCATCGATGCACTGGACGTTTCTATTTTGCAGCAGCGTCTATTGGGACCGATACTTAAAATTGAAGACCCGCGCATCGATCAGAGGATTGATTTTGTAGGAGGAATTAGAGGTCTGAAAGAGCTGGAACGCAGAGCGACCCTGGATATGAAGGTGGCATTTGCAGTATATCCAGTGTCTATGGAAGAGTTGATGAATATCGCGGACCATGGAGAAATCATGCCGCCGAAATCTACCTGGTTTGAACCGAAGATCGGCAGCGGCTTATTTATGCATAGGCTTTAAATGGCGAGACGTATAATAAAAGGCTTTGAAGGTAAAAATATCTTCAGAGCTTTTTTTATTTATGGGAAAATGTGTTTTTATGGAGAATGGGGAGGATTTTATGGAGAAGAGGGTCAGAATCGTGTTCATCCTTAGTATTGTTGTTCTGGCATGTCTTTGCGGCAGGCTGTATTATATTCAGGTTATGTGCCATGAAGAACTTGAAAATGGTGCCCAGGGGCAATACGCCATTCAAATCCAAAGCGACGATGCCAGAGGAACGATTTATGACAGAAACATGGTCAGGCTGACTGATTCCTGCTCCAGTTACTATTACTTATTAAACCGAAAAAACTGCACCGTGAAGATGGAACATCTGATCAGTCAGATCGGCGGCCAGATGGCAGGCACCAAGGGCGACGATTATGTCGTTTATAAAGCGCAGAAGTACGATCGTTATGTTAACGAAAAATTGGTCAATGAATTCGGCGCCTATGTTTTCTGTGGCAGCAGCAGATATGAAGAAAAACAAATTGCGGCGCATCTGATCGGGTATTTGAACGACTCAGACGGTACCGGCGTCTCTGGCCTTGAAAAGATGTTTCAAGACAGGCTGGCGTCATCGCCGGCGGTGCTGTCCATGATGGGAAACGGCATCGGCGAGCCGATCAAAGGTATCGGCGTAACGGAAATAGGAACAGGGGATAAAGTGAGTCCTTCTGCATTGGTGACAACAGTAGACGCCAATTTACAGAAAAAAGTGGAAGAAATCCTCAGCGACAATGGGATTTTTGGTGCTGTCGTCGTGCTTCAGGCCAAAACTGGACAGGTGGCGGCCATGGCCAGCTCACCAGTCTTTGACCCTAACCACTTAGACAGCTACTTGACCAGTGAGAATGGAGAACTGATTAACAAAGCAGTGCAGGGACTATATCCGCCCGGCTCTGTTTTTAAAATCGTCGTCGCTGCCGCGGCCCTTGAAAGTGGTAGTATTACAATGGACGATACCTTCGACTGTAAGGGGAAAGTGACCGTCAATGGGGTAAATTTAATCTGTGAAGAAAAGCCGGATGGGCATGGTACTTTGGATTTGAGACAGGCTTTTGCCAAGTCTTGTAACTGCTATTTTGCACAGCTCGGGAAAAAAACCGGATCTGAAAATATCATTGAGATGGCACGGCGTATGGGTCTGGGCAAGACGACCATTGCGGGATTTCCCGATGAAGAAGCAGGTAGTTTTCCAGATGAAAGTGAAAGAGAATACAGCGGTTTGTCTAACCTGTCCATCGGCCAAGGCAGCCTGCTGGTGACGCCGATACAAATTGCAAAGATGACCAATATCATCGCAAATAAGGGCATCGATCACAACTTGTCTGTCATTATGAGTCAGCAAAATGAAGAAGAGACAGGACAAAGGGTGATGACGGAAACGACTGCCGCAGAGGTTGGCCAGATGATGGAGCTCGTCATGGTTGAAGGTACCGCAGCAGGAAGTCAGACCCATGTGACAGCAGCAGGAAAAACCGGCTCTGCAGAGGCGGGCGGCGGAGATCAAGAAACCGTTCATGGCTGGTTTACAGGCTACTTTCCGGCAGAAGATCCGGAATACACCGTAACTGTCATTGCTGAGAACGGAAAAACAGGCAGCAGCTCTGCCCTTCCAGTCTTTGAGGAAATTGTCAATTATCTTTATTAAATGTGTTTATTTAGAATATTCTGACTTGTATGCTTTTGAAATTAGCGATATTGTGCTATAATGTAAAATATACATGATGTGAGAATATGCGCACGGATATCCTGAGGCCAGCACATATAGCGGTTTTGACAGCCGCGGAAGGAGAAATGTTATGAGAAAATTGCATCACGTCAATGTTTTTTCAGATTTAGGTGTACACTATATTCAGGGAAGTGATTTGGGAGAGGTATATGATACGAGTATCCTTCATACGTCTTCCGGTACGCATGTCGTCACAAGTGCAAAAGGCTGTATTTACACTTTCCTGCAAAAGGATGATACCACGACGGGCAGCGAAGCGGTAAAGACTGATATTCTCTCTTCTATATGCTGTGCTCTTAATTGCAGCGTGCAGGATGGCAGAGACGAAGCAAGTGACAAGATGGTCATATTGGGTGCAGTCGGAACGACGGTTCAGTTGATAGAGCAAGATGGAGAAAGTATAAAACAGCCGTATACCGCTGACGTGAAAGCGCCAAGGGATGCCACTTCGCTGCAAAAATATTTTCCCCTTGAGACCACAGAGGGTTATAAAGTCCTTACTCTGTACAAAAACAGCGATGGCGAAACCATGTCACTGGGTTATTTTGAACTGAGAAACGGACATATTACTGCTGCTGCAGACACGGGAATTACTGTTACCTCTCCACAGATAAGCTGGGTAAAACAGGACGGAGAAGATTGCGTTCTATATGAATTTGACGGAGAAAGCTACATAGATTTTCCTCTGCCATCCTACAATAGACTTCACAAGATCTGCAGCCCGCGGCTGCGTGACGATGCAAAAAAATCAAGGATTATCGGCGCTTTTGAAGATCAATACTTCGTCATAGATGAGGATGGGATGATTAGCGCCTGCGATTTGCAAAACCTGGAGGAGAGCGGCTGCCCGCAGATGACAGTACAAACTGGCGATGGGACGATATCTGCTGTAAGCGTTTTTCGTGCGTATGGTACCATCCAGCTACTGGCGTTTTCAAAGGAAAATGGCCGCCTCTACCACTGCCCGCTTGTAAGCCGCGTATGTAATGCCGAAAATGTCTGCATTCCCCTGGCAGAGAACGTCCTGCAGTACAGTGTCGATAATGGTGGTAATTATATACATCTGAGCCTTGTCTGCGGTGAGAAAAAACATCCAAAGCTGGTTCACTATGCGCTCTCAGCTGATGGTAACGAATGGACAGATAATCACATTTATTTCGAAAGTCAAACGGATGTGCAAAGTATACAGGGCCATATCATAGAACTGACTCTCTGCGACAGTGACGGCAGTCCTCTGGCGAATCAGGAAATAAAGCTTTGGAGCAATGAAGATACGGCCCTTTACATAGACGGCAGGGTGCTGCGGACAGGTCCGAACATCCCTTACATCGTCAAGAGCAGCCCTTATGGCACCATAGAAGTTGTCAAAGAGAGTGATTCGCTTGATATGCCGCCGATTATTCTGCAACACGTGGATGACAATGGGGACACGACCGGCTCCTATTTCATGGTTACGCCCGGCGAAAAGTACAAGGATAAGTTCCAAAATATTTCCGGCGGTGATCTGGATGAGGCCGTAACTGGTACAGGGGACAGGCTTGTAGAAGATGACTTTAACGGACACCGAGAGGAGGTGCTTTCCAGTGCGGCAGATGCTTTCAGCAGCATACTCAGCGGAACGGCCGTCAGTGACAATCCTGATTTGATGCACATTAAGGAAGACGACTGGTATCCAGATCAAAGCAATAGTCTGAAGGTTACCAGCTATCGAGAAGATCCGACACCGTTCGTCGGCAAGCTGCCTAGTACAAATAGCCTGAAAAGCTGTATTATCAGTGTTTCCGACGGGAAGCTGTCTTACCGGAGTGTAACGCCGCAAGAGGCACAGCAGCATATTCGCGGCACCTATTGCTCTGTCTATGGCAATGAAAACTTTATGTTACAGGGACAAGATGCTTCAGCCCTAACGATGCCTGGTGCTTCCAATGGCTTTTTTAGTGCAATCGCATCTCTTTTCCGATCGATAAAAAATGGGATTGTAAAGGTAGTCGAGGTGGTGGTTCACGCAGTGGAAACAGCAGTTACGGCGACCATTCATTTTATCGATAATGCGATTCATCAAGTGGTTAATTTTGTTGTAACAGCGGTGAAAGAAGCAGTTCACCTGGTAGAAAGTGTACTGAAGCAGATTGCTGTGGCCATAAAAAACGTGATTCAGTGGATTGGTTTCATGCTTGACTGGGGAGACATTCAGAATACTGCAAAATATGTAGAAAAAAAATTCGAGGAGGGATTTGACCAAATAGAACGGATGCTGGATGACGCCCTTCAATGTGCAGAATCGGGCATTGAAGGGGCTGAGGAAAAAATACACGAGTATTTCAAACGTTTTAAAACCGATTTACCGGACCATGATATTAAAGATGGCAGCAATACACCGCCGACAGACGATCCAATCAATCAGGCAGATGCGCACAACATTGTGAAAAAACACTTGGGAGACAGTGATGTTGCGCTACAGACAAACTTTCTCGGGTTTTCGACGGAAGAGGAGCAGGCCTTTACCGATATGATCACCATTTCGGAACGGGTCAGCGATGTCTGTGTATTTGATCCTTCTGAACTGTTTGACAGCCTGCAGCAGAACAAGGTAAGCATAAAAACTATCGGAGACTGCCTGATCAATATGGTGGAGACCTTCCTCCACGCAGCACTGGAACTGACAAAGGAAGTGATGCATACTCTGGTCAACGCTGTAAAAGTGATTATTCATTTTATGCGCGGACTACTTACGGCAAAAATACATATTCCTCTTGTGTCTGCATTGATCAAAGCGGTAATCGGCATGGACCTTACGCTTTTAAATGCTGCAAGCTTTGCAATTGCCCTGCCTCTTACGGTGGCTTATAAATTGATCTACCACAAGGCACCTGTTCAAAAACAGGCAGCGCTCTGTGGAGACGATGCTTACAACGTGTTGCGCATCCTCGGAACGTTTTGTATCAGTCTCGTCCTTACGGCAAAGACACTGACTGCAGGCTTTATGTGCTTAAAGACCAAACCCTTGATTCTGTTTTCATCCATTCTGGGATTAATCGGTGTGGCAGGCTTTGCTGCAGCCTCGACTGTATGTCTTTCTCCAAAGGTTGATAAATGGGTTTTTGGCTTTCTATTTGCTCTCGATGCAGTCCTGTTTGCCGTTGACGCAGTATATTCGAAACGAGGGTTTAATACGGAACACGCTTACTATAGTTTAAGAAGACTGATTTATGTTGGAGGACTGGGTTTTTCCGTTATTTCTCTTATTATAGATATCGCAAAAACGAAGGACGCCTTTTGGCTGTTTGCAACGCCTGGCGGAATTTTATCTCTAGCGCAGGATGTGACGTGTGAAGGCTTTTATCGCAATCGTCCGGGAGAAAACTGGCCGCTTGTTGCAGCTTGCGGTGCATTTGGCGTCATCATTGCGGCGTTAACGCCTGTGCTGATTCTTAACCGTGATGATAACGCCATAGCAGGTGCAGATCGTGAACTCTGTGAAGCATCCTCTTTGTCGTAAGGAAGAAATGCAGGCGGACTTATGGCTTTCCGGAACGCAGCCTATGGTCAATGCGAACTCTAAATCTGCTTGGGATGCAGACTTTATCGACCCCCAAAAGAGCGGCAGGAATACTGTACTGCGTACAAAGAACAATTTTGCTTATCTGCGCTGCTTTGCAGAAACGCCATCGAGCGATTTTATCGTGCAGATGTATGCTGCAAAAACAGAAAATATCTATCTGCCGAAAGAAAATTGGATTGCCCTTTATACCGATTGTGCCGTTAAAAATCAGCCAGTTAGAGAAAAGGAGGATCACACATTTCTGACAAATGCTCATCCGTTTATCTTATCTGGATTATATGAATGGACAGGCTACACCCTGATCGGATATTATGGCAAAGCGTTACAGGAGCTGCCCGAGGAGATTTCTGAAGAGTTCTTCAGTAAGGATATCTGGATTCGCAGAGCCCTTGACGACGATAGTGTCAACCCGTTTATCATTAACTACGCCGTGCCCAGCTCACTGCTTCGCAATAAACGTCTTTGCACGAGCAGCGAACCCGTAAAGGCAAAAGACTCGTTTGACATAGAGGTGGTTTCCAGTATGGCTCGTGACTTAAACGTTGATGACAGAAGCGAATCTGTTCGATATAACGGTATCGGAGGCAGGGTTAATGAGGACCGCATGGTTTATTTCACCTTAAAACCAGGCAGAGGAATCCCTGCCTCAATGGAAATTATAACTGAGAAAGTAAAGGAGATGTGTAAAATGGGAGAAAAACAAAGGGATTTAACTTTTGCAAGAAGTTATCACAAATCTGCAATCTTACGCGATTATACGGTATCGAGGAGTTCCAGACCTGATTGCGGCGTTTTACATACGGTGTATGGACCCAATTATGGAGGGAACAAAGAGTGGAGGGAGGCAGGAGCCAGGTCACTGAGAATGCCGATACCTGACGATCCTGTTTCTGGCCGTCCATCTTCATCAGGCGGCAAAATTAACACCTCAGGAACAGAAATCGTGAAGGCCGAAATAACCATTAGTTATCCTTCTCTTGTGGCTGTTGAAAACATTCCGGATATGGCTGAACCATCAGTGGAAAATCTGGAAGCGCTGGCAGAAAAACGGAATCTGAAAGCTGGAAGTACCCGATTCATTACGGCAGCCATATGGTATGGAACGACCTGTACCGAGTCCAGTGATGCGTTTATGGTACAGCTTTATCATGCATATAAGCAATACCTGAAAGTGCCGAATCAATGGACTTCCCTGAAGAGGACAGGAGAGGATGTCCTGCTGACGTATCAGCCGCTACAGCCAAATAAGCGTGCGTTCCCTTCGGGTGCAGGGTCATATTTTCGTTGGGAGAATATTCCTTCCGACGGTTGGCTTATTGCGAGAGTGACTAACATGAACGGTTCTGCAAATCCGCGTCCGACTGAGGCCATATTGCCTGATAACTGGTTCGATAAACAGACTCAATGGGCCTTTATACCGATTGGCTAGATGATTAAAAATACAACAACGCCCCGGATTCTGTATCTGTCCAGACTTCGGGGCGTTAACTGCATCATTTATTCGTTTTTTTCCAGTTCTGACCGGAGCTTTGACAGAGCTTTTTTTTCTATTCGCGATACGTAAGAACGGCTGATATCCATAGAGGCAGCGATTTCCCGCTGTGTTCTGGGACCTTGGCCGTCCAATCCGTATCTCAGATTGATAATTTCCCTCTCCCGAGGTGAGAGAACTTTGTCAATGACTCCATATAATTCACGGACTTGAAATTTGAGATTCAGGTTATCGACGATTTCATCCGGATCCGTACCGAGAATGTCATTGAAACTGATTTCGTTCCCATCTTTGTCGGTACCGATGGGCAGACTGATGGACACTTCTTGTTTGTTCTTCTTAGAGGTCCTGATGCTCATCAGAATTTCGTTTTCTATGCATCTGGCAGCATATGTTGCAAGTCTTGCTGCTCTTTTACTCGTGTATGTATTGATTGCTTTTATCAACCCGATGGTTCCGATGGAAATTAAATCCTCCTGGGACGTATTCGGGCCGGTATATTTTCTGGCAATATGGGCGACGAGACGTAAATTTCTCTCGATTAAAACGTCTTTCGCATTGGGGTCGCCAGCTTCCATCAACTCTACGTATACTTTTTCTTCGTTTTCGGATAGTGGCAGTGGAAAGGAACTGCTCATATATGTAACCCCCTCTTCGAATTAAACTATATGCGAGAAGAGGGGGTAAAGTGCATGACTACCTAAAAAACGGCATGGACCTATTTCAGTTCAAATGACATGCAGTCTGTGCACTCGTACATTGTAGGGTTTGCTTCGTGAGTTCCTACAGTGATGCTGGAAAGTGAACAACAATCTGTAGAATCTGAATGATGTCTGCACTGGGTAACTGTGCATTTGATGTGTGAATTTGCATTACAACTCATATTAATTACCTCCTAAATTGTTTTTACTGTATTATTTTGCCCGGCAAAGCGAAAAATATTAAAGTCTTTTGCTTGTAAGAAAAGACAAATAATGATATAATTTAACGTGATATTTTGCGATTAATTTAAAACTGTGATTTTGAAAGGGTACGGCAAATTTTATTGGCATGGAGGAAAAAATGCAGATAAAATTATTGCCAGAAAATGAAAGACCTGTTGAAAAAGCGTGCATACTAGGAATAGAGAAATTGACTAACTCCGAATTGCTGGCTTTGATTATTCATACAGGAACCAAGAACAAATCAGCCATAAGGCTGGCAGAAGACGTGCTTGCATTATGCCCGCAAGGTCTGGGCAGGCTTGGCGAAAGCTCCTTGGAAGACTTGATGGAAGTAGACGGGATTGGAACAATGAAAGCGTGCACTATTTTGGCAGCCATTGAATTGGGCAAGAGAATTTCGGCCTGTCCTGTGTCTGACAAGGTTTCCATCGAGAGTTCTGACGATGTAGCCAGAATGTTCATGGAAGAACTGCGCTATCTCAAAAAGGAGCACTTCAGATGTGTCCTCGTCAACGCAAAGGGCGAAATCATCACGGTAGACGAAGTCTCTGTAGGAGAATTATCCAGTACCGTGGTTCACCCGAGAGAAGTTTTTAGTCAGGCAATCAGGAAGAGCGCTGCTGCTGTCATCTTTGTTCACAATCATCCAAGCGGAGACCCTAGTCCCAGCCAAGAGGATATGCAGACCACAAAACGACTGAGCGACAGCGGAGAATTGCTGGGGATACGCGTTTTGGATCATATCATCATCGGTGATGGAAAGTTTTCAAGTATGAGAGAAATGGGTTTCATCGACTAAGCATTATTGAAATTTTGGAGGTAATATAGAATGTTTAATTTATTTTCGGCAAAGGATATGGGAATTGATTTAGGTACTGCAAATACTTTAATTTACATAAAGGACAGCGGTATTGTCCTCAATGAGCCGTCTGTCATCGCCATGGATCACAGGAGAGGTGTTACTCTGGCTGTCGGTTTTGAAGCGAAGGATATGATCGGTAAAGCGCCGAGCAACATCGACGTCGTGAGACCGCTGCAGGACGGAGTCATCTCCGACTTTGACAGAACAGCCGACATGCTGAAAGCTTTTATCGAAAAAGCGGTTTCTGCCAACAAGGTAAAAAACTTCCGAGTCGTAGTCGGCGTGCCCAGCGGTGTAACAGAAGTTGAAAAACGTGCTGTAGAAGAAGTGGTCAGACAGATGGGCGCTTCTGAAGTCTACATACTAGAAGAACCTATGGCGGCTGCTATCGGTGCAGGGCTCAACGTGGACAGTTCCACAGCCTGCATGATCGCTGACATCGGCGGCGGTACCACAGATATTGCCATTATCGCTTTAGGCGGTATTGTAGCCAGTTCCTCCATCAGACATGCCGGCGATAAATTCAATGATGCGATTATTCAATACATGAGAAAGAGACATGCCCTGCTGATTGGAGAGAAGACAGCTGAGTACCTGAAAATTGCAGTAGGCTCTGCTTGTCTTGATATCGACGAAAATGGGGATGAAATCATAGAATCTGTCGAAGCTAGTGGCAGAGACATTATTTCTGGACTGCCGAAGACTTTGGAAGTATCAAACCGCGATATCATGATCGCCTTACAGGAATCTATCGACATTATCATCGACGGCGTCAAGTCAACCATCGAAAAAGCACCACCAGAAATCGCAGCGGATATCGCATCTAACGGAATGATTCTTTCCGGCGGAGGTGGCATGATTCACAATTTGGACATGGTTATCGAAAAGAGAACCGGCATGAAAGCCAGAATTGCAGAGAATGCTTTTGAAGCTGTAGCACAGGGAACTGGTATGAGCCTCAATGACATCGAAAAACTAAAGATTTATGCAACGAGCATCAATAGAAGATAGGAAAAATAGGGTATGAAGTGGATTAAAAATCACAAGTTAATCAGTTTTCTTTTGGCAATCATCCTGATCAGCCTTATCGTGCTGGTCGGTTCTGTTGCTTCTGGCGGAAAGGGGAATTTCTTTACAAATATCCTCGGCAGCGTCTATTCTGTCGTTGAAAAACCGGTATCTAAGGTAGCAGGGGGCATCTCAGATAACGTATCGGGTATTTTTTCATATAAGCAGATTCAGAACGAAAATGAAAAACTGAAAAAAGAAAACGAAGAGTTAAAACAACAGGTAACCAGCCTGACACTTTCAGCCAACGAACTGAAGGAATTAAAGTCTCTGTCTAAGGTGCTCAATTACAAAGGCATCGATGGAGCAGGGGACCTGGTTTCGGCAGATGTTGTTTCTATGGATGGAACCAACTGGATGAATATTTTCACCATTGACTGCGGCAGCGAAAGTGGTGTGAAACAAGGCAGTATCGTCATCTGCGGAGACGGATTGGTGGGCAGAGTCAGTTCTGTCGGAAAAGGCTGGGCGAAAGTAATATCGCTGATTGATGAGTCCAGCAAGATCAGTTTCAAGGTCTCAGGAAATCTGCAGTTGATCGGTGTTGTCGAAGGATCTTCAGACGGCAAATTGTCCGGATTTATGCTGGATAACAAAGCGAAGGTTTCTGAGGGAGATAAAATCATCACCTCCGGCATGGGTATGTATCCTGCCGGAATAGAAATCGGGAAAGTGACAAAAGTGAAATATGACAGCAATGCACAGCTTCAGAAGGTAACCATCAAACCGTCTGTAGATTTCAAATCATTGCAGAAAGTTTCGGTGATTCTATGAGGTACTGGCAGGGGTTGATATTATATTTAGCCGCATTCATCCTGCAGCCGTTTCTCCATAATCTGATTCCTGGATTGGGAGGAAATGTGAATTTGATTCTATGTCTCACTGTCATTTTGACATTCTTGTATGATGAGACCGTAATCGGGATTTTCTTTGGCCTGGTTTTCGGTCTGGCCGGCGATTTGTTCTATGGCATGTACGCAGGTCCAGGGGGATTTGCTTTCGTAGCGGTAGGGGTAGCGGTGCTCCTCTTAAAGCGGTTTGCAAATAAAGAAAATTTTTTTAATGCATTGATTATGATGCTTTTGTCAACATGGATGTATGCATCTGTTTACTGGCTGGTCTACTATTTTATCGGCAGTCCATACAGTTATCTATACGCGATGAAGTCTCTGCCTTGGCAGCTTCTGTTCAACGCAGTTGTTGCAGCGATACTTTATTTCGTACTAATTAAAAGGGTTATTAAGCACAGAAGAGATAGGTATTTTAGATGAACAAGAATATAAAATTATTCAATTCGAGATATCAGCAGATTGTGGGAATCATCTTTGTCCTTATGGCCGTTTTGGCCATAAGGCTTTTTGTCGTAACTGTCCTGCAGCACGACAGGTGGTCTGCGGAGGCATCAGACCAGAATACGAAGACCATTCAAACTTCTGCTCCGAGGGGAAACATATATGACCGGAACGGGAACGCGCTTGCCTTAAATAAGCAGGTTTTTACTGTGAATTTCAATGCCAGTGCGCTTTCGACGGAAGAAATCAATTCTTCGTCTCTGAAACTGATCAACATATTGATTAAAAATGGGGACAAGTACACTGACAATTTTCCAATTAAAATCACCGATTCCGGCACTTATTATTATACGTATAAGCAGGAAATTAAAAAATGGCTGAAGAAGCAGGGGTTCGAGGAAGACCTGACGGCAAAAGAGGCGTTTACCCAGCTCTGCCTCAAATACAACGTGGACTACAGCGATGCCAATCCTGAGCAGCGTTACGACGCCATGGAGACCTTGCAGACCAAATATAATCTGGATCCGCCCATCTCCGTCAAAAGTATGACATACACTTATGATAATGAATTGGAGGCCTTTCTCACGAAGTTTGGCTTTGAAAAGGAGGAAATCAAAAAAGGTGTGTCCGCTAAGGCGTGTTTCAAAACACTGAGAAAGGACTATGAAATCGACAAGTCCCTCAGCGACAGGGAGGCGCGGAAGATTTTCATTGTCAGAAATGAAATTGCCACCAATGGATTTACCAGATACATTCCAATCAAGGTGGCGTCAGATATCAGCAAGAAGACCATCGCCTATATTGAAGAATCAGGCATTCCAGGCTTGGAAATCTCTTCGGAAACGAAGAGGTATTACCCCAATAAAAATACAGCGTCACACATCATCGGCTACATGGGTGCTATTTCTGAGAGTGAATCAAAGGACTATGTCGATAAAGGCTACAGCGCCAGCGATTTGATTGGTAAGGACGGCATCGAAGCTGCTTTAGAAGAGAAACTCCACGGTACGCCTGGCATGCGCAAGATCAAGGTCAACAGCAGCGGTGAATACGTAGAGACATTGGAAGAGACGGAAGCAGAAAAAGGCTCCGACGTCTACCTGACCATTGACTTGGATCTGCAGAAGACGGCGGAACAATCACTGAAGAATGCTATTGCCAGGGCGTCTAACAGCCAGAGCGGCGCAGTGGTGGCGCTGGATGTAGAGACCGGCGACGTCCTTGCCATGGCAAGCTATCCGGACTATAATCCGAATATCTTCGCTAATGGCATTTCCAACAAGGCTTGGGAGTCGGTACAGCCGGAAAACCAAAGAGATTATCTGGCGCCGCGCCCTCTTATGAACAATGCGACAGGTACTTCCATTGCCCCGGGATCCACGTTCAAACCGATTACAGCAGTGGCCGCCCTGGAATGCGGTCTGGACCCCAACCGTTATATCACGGACAGAGGCTTTATCAAATACGGAGATCGTGAATACGCCTGTTCAGCATGGAATGACTACGGCGGCACCCACGGTGCAGAAACCCTGGAACTGGGCATCGGTAACTCCTGTAACTATTATTTTTTCTGCATTGCCACAGGCAAGGACTGGGGCACCGGAGCTTCTCTGGGTTATCAGACGGATATTTCAGCAGAGAAGATTCTGGACACAGCCAGGCAGTTCGGGCTGGCAGACGAAACCGGTATAGAAATCGGCGAAGCGACCAGACCTTTGGCCTCTGCGAAGACCAAATTGGAAGGCTATGAAGACAGCGTAGAGAACTATCTCTATATCAATGCACATAAGATTTTTCCGACTGCGGTCGTAGATGACTACGAAAAGCTGAAGAAAAACATGGAGACCATTTCCAGTTGGACAGGGGAAAATCCAGAATATGAAGAAGTAATCGAACGGCTGAAGAAACAGACTGACGTAAAGAAGGATCAGATTGAGAGTGTTGCTGCCAGAATTAAGTTTGACTACTTCATTCAGGCGGAATGGACTACCGGCGACCAGTTCAACCTGTCCATCGGACAGGGTGAAAACGCTTATACGCCGTTGCAGATGGCACGTTATGTTGCAACCTTGGGCAACAACGGGGTCAGAAACCAGGTCAGCGTCGTAGCTGGCGTTGAAGGTGAGGGCTCCACGAAGAAGGATAAGGGGAAGACTTTGAATCTTAAGGATGGTACCTTGAACGAGGTCATCAAGGGTATGAAATGGGTATGCTCCAGCGGTACTTTGTCTGGCGTATTCGGCAACTTCCCTATAGAGGTAGCCGGCAAGACGGGTACGGCGGAATATCAGGCAATCAAACAGCCTGCCAGTGAAGTGAAATACGTCAAAGACCGTCTCGGCACGCTGAATGCCGCGGCAGGAACTTCGGTCACCTGGGCAAAGGTGAAAAAGACCATGGAAAAGATGATGGAGGACGAGCCGGAGAGATATGAGACGGAGGACGAGACCATAGACGACGCAGTCATCAAAGCCAGCAACTACAGAATTACCCAGGGCATGATCGATAATGGAAAAGGCGGCTATGACTACAACGCCTGGACCATCGCTATGGCACCGGCGGACAATCCGAAAATTGCAGTAGCCGTACTGCTGATTCAGGGAGGATATTCGTCCAATGCGGCTCCTGTGGCAAAAGACATTATCGCTGATTATTTGAACGTCTATGACGATAAAAAAGTAAAGACAACGAAGACAGACATCGATGGAACGAACAAAGTACAATAAAAAAGACGATAGCTATAATTGATTGGAGGAAGAAATGGGCAAAGTATTTTTAATTGCGTCTGGGAAAGGCGGGACAGGAAAGACTATGTTTGCAGCAAACTTTGGTGCGACTCTTGCAAAAAGAGGAAACAGCGTGGTAATACTGGATCTGGACCTGGGCCTGCGAAATCTTGACTTATATTTTGGACTCGAAAACAATGTAGTGTACGACGTGTACGATGTCTTAACAGGTGTCTGCCGCATCAAACAGGCTTTGATCAAAGACAAGCGTTTTGATGAATTGTATGTCATGGCGGCATCACCGTCCCGGGATGATGGGACTTTGACGCCACTGCACATGCAGGTTCTCTGTGAAAAACTGAAAAACACTTATGATTATGTGATTATCGATGCCCCGTCGGGCATCGACGACGGTTTGGTGCTTTCTGCGGCTGGAACAGATGAGGCGATTATTGTGACCATGCCTGAATATTCAGCGCTTCGCGATGCGGATACCCTGGACCGTGAACTGCTGAAGCTGGGTATCAAAAACCGTTATGTCGTTCTCAACAAGGTGATTGCGGAGATGATGTCTTCTGGTTATGCGCCGCGGCTGAGAGAGATTACTACGATTTTGCGTCCGCCGCTTGCAGGAGCCATTCAATTTGACGAGAACATTCAGATTTCAACAAACCTAGGCGTGCCTATCGTATTAAAGGACGGAACCTATATACAAGAGAACTTCGATAAGATCACTGATCGGATTTTAAATGCATAATGGAATAAAAAAAGCTGCCATGACGGCAGCTTTTTGATTGCATATGATTAGAAGTTGATGCCTTTGCTTCGCATTCCTACATCCAGTACAAGCCCCAGGGCCAGCATATTGGAGATGATGGAAGAACCACCGTAGCTGAGGAAAGGAAGGGTGATACCCGTTACCGGCATCAGTCCGATGGTCATGGCGATATTTTCAAAGATCTGAAAGGCGAACATGCCGATGATTCCGGCTACCACCAGAGCGCCGTAGAAATCCAAAGAATTTCTGACGATATTGGCCATGCGGACCAGTAGGATTGTAAACAAGCCGATGACAGCTAGTCCGCCGATCATGCCCAATTCTTCTCCGATGACAGAAAAAATGAAGTCCGATGTTTGGACAGGAATAAAATCCAATTCTTTTTGCGTACCGTTAAACAAACCTTTGCCGAAGACGCCGCCGGAACCGATGGCGATTTTCGATTGCCAGACCTGGTAGTTGCCCGATAATGCCAGATTGTCAGGGTGGAGAAAGGCTTCAATACGCTCCCGCTGGTATTCCGCCATAAAGACGTAGGCCACCGGCACGGCAGCGACGACCAGGGCGAAGAACTTAGCGAATACCTTCAGATTGATACCGGCAAAGAAGATCATCACGACCCAGATTGCGGCGAATACCAGAGCGCTTCCCAGGTCCTCCTTGAGAACGATGACGATAATCGGGGCGGCAACGATACCGGCTTTGATCAGTCCTTTGAAGTTATATAGATCGTCCTTATGTTCGTTGAGATAACCAGCCATGATCAGGATGAATAGGATCTTGACAATCTCGGATGGCTGCACGGTGATGAATCCCAGATTGATCCAGGATCTGGCGCCAAAAAGTTCGACTCCCAGACCAGGTATATAGACCATCAACAGCAGCACAAGGGATAAGATGTACAAATATTTCTCTAACCCGGAAAACATGCTGTAGTTAAACGATAGTATGACGAAGATGGCGATTGTTCCCAGTATGTATGCTGCAATTTGAACAATGACATCACGACTGAAGAAGCCTGTACTGATTTGCGTGCTTCCGATCATCAAGATACTGATCACCGACAGCAGACCGATGACGACGATAATGGCTTTATCAACGTTTTTAATTAAATTTGAAAAATTGTTCATAGTTTTCCCCTCTTGTTCTTGACATTATGTCTATTGCAACATTATAATATATATTGTGCGAATATATCAAGATTTAATTATGTAATGCGAAATTTTTTTGAAAAATACCTTGAAAATAGAAAAACTGAATAGAAAAGGAGGTGCTTTAATGTCTCCAATAATATGGATTATAATTATTGTAGTTGTAGCAGCCATATGCTTATTGATCGGATATATATTAAGAAAAAACATTGGCGAGAAGGCTATTGGGAGCGCGGAACAAAAAGCTAAGAATCTGATACTAGACGCTGAGAATAGATCCGAGACTATCAAGAAAGAGATTACATTAGAAGCAAAAGAAGAAGCTCACCGTATGAGAACCGACGTTGAGCGAGAAGTAAGAGAAAGGAGAGCTGAGATTCAGCGCTCTGAAAGACGGTTAATTCAGAAAGAAGAATCAGTTGACAGAAAACTGGAAAACATTGAAAAAAGAGAAGAGAGCATTACAAGACACGAAAACGAAATTTTAGAGAAAAAAAGAGAATTGGAAGGCTTTGTCGCAAGACAGATCGAGGAGTTAGAAAAAATTTCCGGTTTAACTGCTGACGAAGCAAAAGCGCTTTTACTTGATGAAATTGAAAAGGATGTCAGACATGACGCATCCTTGATGATTAAAGACATTGAGTCAAAAGCAAAAGAAGACGCGGACAAGAAAGCAAAAGAAATCATCACTGGAGCCATTCAGAGGTGTGCGGCAGATCACGTTGCAGAGAGCACTGTTTCTGTGGTTGCCCTCCCTAATGATGAGATGAAAGGCAGAATCATCGGCCGCGAGGGAAGAAATATCAGAGCAATCGAAACCTTGACAGGCGTAGATTTGATTATCGACGACACGCCGGAGGCAGTGATTGTATCTGGCTTTGATCCGGTGAGAAGAGAAATTGCACGCATTGCTTTAGAAAAATTGATTGTCGATGGAAGAATCCATCCGGCAAGAATTGAAGAGATGGTAGAGAAGGCAGAAAAAGAAGTCAACGCGATCATCAAAGAAGAAGGTGAACAAGCTACTTTCGAAGTCGGCATCCACAATCTTCACCCAGAGCTTGTGAAGCTATTGGGAAGACTCAAATACAGAACCTCTTACGGACAGAACGTATTGAAGCATTCTGTCGAGGTGGCACATTTGGCTGGTCTGATGGCTGGCGAACTGGGGCTGGATGTCAAATTGGCTAAGAGAGCCGGACTTCTGCACGATATCGGTAAAGCTCTCGATCACGAATACGAAGGAACTCATGTGGATATCGGTATCCAGGTATTGAAAAAATACAAAGAGTCAGAAGCTGTCATTAACGGCATGGCCGCACACCATGGCGACTATGAACCGAAGAGCATGGAAGCTGTGCTCATCGCGGCGGCGGATGCACTCTCAGCAGCGAGACCTGGAGCTAGAAGAGAAACGCTGGACGCATATATCAAGAGACTGGAGAAGTTAGAAGAGATCGCTAATACTACCAAAGGTGTAGACAAGTCCTTCGCAATCCAGGCAGGCAGAGAAATCAGAATCATTGCAAAACCAGAAGAAATGAACGATGAAGGCATCGTTTTACTGGCTAGAGATATTTCAAAGAAAATTGAATCCGAACTGGAATATCCGGGACAGATCAAGGTCAATGTAGTGAGAGAAACCAGGGCAATCGATTACGCGAAGTAATGAGATCTATGAAATCTAACTCCCCATGTTACATGGGGAGTTATTTATTCAATTTGAGGAGTATATGGAAAATAGGATTGAAGAAACTACATCGTATTATAAAAGACTGTTACTGCTGGCGACGCCCATCATCGTACAGCACCTCATTACAGTAGGTCTGAATCTGGTGGACAACATCATGGTCGGCCGTCTCGGCGCGCTGCCTCTGGCTGCAGTAGGTTCTGCCAACCAGGTCTATTCGATCTATGAAATGGTGCTCTTTGGTTTGTTTAGCGGAGCGGCAGTACCTTTGGCGCAATATTATGGGGCGCGGGACTATAAGAATATAAAACGCATCGTCGGTATGGATATCACCATGGGACTTTCCCTGGCGATTCTGACTCTCGTCATGGCTCAGCTCTTTGCACCGCAGATTATCAGTCTCTTTGCCGAGGAACAGGAAGTTGTCCGTCTGGGAACCCAGTATATCAGAATTGCCTCTTTTACGTATCTTACCGTTGCGGTAAGTTTTGTCATCTCCTATAATTCCAGGTCGGTCCAGATTGTAAAAGTACCGACAATCATAAATGTTTGCAGCATCTTGACAAACACGTTGCTGAACTATATCCTTATCTATGGGAATTTTGGCATGCCGGCTCTGGGCGTGAGAGGAGCAGCGATTGCGACACTGATTGCCAGGATCATTGAACTGGCGGCGCTGGTTATCTATCTCTGTGTCGATAAAGAGCATCCTTTCCACGGTAAGCTCTCGGAATTTAAAGGCTTCAGCCGTGATCTTTTCCGCCGCGTGATGAGGACAGCTATGCCTGTCGTCATCAGTGAAGGCGGATGGTCCTTAGGTGTCACCTTGACCTTTGCTGCTTACGGGAAAATCAGTGCGGAAGCTCTGGCAGTCATGCAGGTCAGCAACGTCCTCTGCGTCTTCTGTCAATGCGCATCCTTTGGTTTAGGAAATGCGTCAGCTGCTTTGACTGGGGAGATGCTGGGGCAGAAACAGACAGCGCTGGCCTATGAGAATACAAAGAAATACATGAAAGTGCAGTGGATTCTGACGGGTATCATGACGGTGATGATTTTGGCGCTGCGCGGACCGATTGCGTTGATTTATCATTTCGATGAAGAAACTACGACGATGCTGATGCTGGCCCTGGGGGTCTTTGCTTTTACCATGATACCGCGAATGATCGCTTACGCTGTGCAGTGCGGTATACTGAGAGCGGGAGGAGATACGTTGTTCTGTATGGTAGTAGAACTTTCCTGCAACCTGGGAATCGAAGTGATTCTAGCTTATGTCAGTGTGCTGGTATTCCATCTGCCGCTGCATCTATGCATCGCAGTTGCCGCAGCCGGAAATTTGATCAAAGCAATCATAGAATATAGACGATATCTAAGTAAAAAATGGATTAATGTAATAATATAGGTGAAAATGATGTTTGTATATTTGGATAATAGCGCGACAACGAGACAATATGATGAGGTCACGAGACAGATGAAAGAAGCGATGGATGATTTCTATGGCAATCCATCGGCCCTTCACTCCCTGGGATTGGCATCAGAGAAAAGAATCAGGACGGCAAGGCAAAACCTTGCCGGCGCTTTTGGTGCCAGAGAAGATGAAATCATCTTTACTTCCGGCGGCACGGAAAGCGACAATATGGCACTGTATGGAATCGCCCATGCGAGAAAGCGGGAGGGCAATAAGATTATCACATCAAAAGTGGAACATCCGGCCATCCTAGAGGCATGCAAAGTATTAGAAAAAGAGGGCTTTGATGTTGTCTATATCGGAGTCGACGATAAATGCCGCCTTGATACAGCGCAGCTGCGTGCGGCCATAGATGAGAAGACGACGCTGATTTCTATTATGGCGGTCAACAACGAGACGGGAACCATCATGCCGACAGATGAAATCGGCCGCTTGAAGGGGCGGTCAATCTTTCACACCGATGCTGTTCAAGGCTTTGGCAAGGTGGACCTGAAAAATTCAGGAGCAGACTTGATTTCGGTCAGCGCTCACAAAATTCACGGACCGAAGGGCGTAGGCGCACTCTATGTTAAAAAAGGCGTCAACCTGCCAGCTTTCATCGTCGGCGGCGGCCAGGAGCGTCATATGCGGTCAGGGACAGAAAATGTTCCGGGCATCATCGGCTTTGGTGCAGCTTGTCAGATCGCTATGAGTGATTTTGACGGCCGCATGGAGAAGATGGCGACGGTCAGAAACTATTTACGAGATGGGGTCTGCGACCAGATCAAAGATGTCAAAGTCAACAGTCCCGAGGACGGCGCAGCTTCAGTTTTGAACATTTCATTTCTGGGAACCAGGGGTGAAGTTTTGCTCCACACTCTGGAGCAGGATCAGATTTTTGTTTCAACAGGTTCCGCCTGTTCTTCCAATAAAAAGGGCGGCAGTCATGTTCTTGCCGCCATGGGACTTACGGACAAGGAAATCGAAGGCGCCATCCGGTTCAGTTTTAGCGAGTTCAACACGATAGAAGAGATGGATTACGTCATAGAAAAAGTCAAAGGGGCAGTGGAGCGTTTCCGCAGACTGGGCTCATTTCGGTAATGGTGTTGAATTTATACTGCAGATACTTTTTTACTATATGGAGAGATTTTTTTAATTTGAGTATAATAATTTGGTATAATATGAAAAGAAATATCGATTTTGGGCGACTTGATACTGGCATTTGACCAGCAATACCCCTTTATATAAAAAATATGGAGTTTTACTGGAAATTTTTATACTCATTTTTATAAAAAAGCCCTAGATAGTAAAATTTCCGTTACGACAGGACCAAATTTGTCTATTATCGGCCGAACATCGACAGTTTGTGAAGAAAGTCAAAGTTTAAGGAGATTGTACAATGAACGAACAAAATATTTTCATCGTCAGGTGCGGTGAAGTGGCGCTCAAAGGCATGAACAAGCCGTATTTTGAGCGCATGTTGGTAGAGAGAATCAAGAAAAATGTAAAACAATTTGACGGTGTAGATGTGCGCCGCCATGAGGGACTGATTTATGTCAGAGCGGACAAGTCCATAGACAGGGAGCAGCTCCTCAAAGAGATTGGCAAGGTCTTTGGCGTAGCGTCCATCAGCCCGGCGGTGGAAGCTCCAAGCAACCTGGACGCCATCGGCGAAGAAGCCGTCAAATATATGATGGATCTGATTGAAACGAAGGGAATCAAGACCTTCAAAGTCGAGGCGAAGAGAGCAGACAAGAATTTTCCCGTTAAGTCGCCGGATATCGGACGTATTATCGGCGCCAAGGTTTTGATCGGCTGCAAGGTGCTCAAAGTAGACGTGCATAATCCCGATGTGCATCTCTTTGTAGACGTGAGACACGACAAATCTTACATCTACCAACAGAAAATCGCTGGATTTGGAGGGCTTCCGCTTGGTACCAACGGAAAAGGCATGGTACTTTTGTCTGGCGGAATAGATAGCCCTGTGGCAGCCTGGATGATGGCGAAACGGGGTATGCTCATCGAAGCTGTACACTTCCACTCCTACCCGTACACCAGCCAGAGGGCGCAGGAAAAGGTGGAGGACTTGGCGAGAATCGTCGCCTCTTATTGCGGTAATTTCAAAATGCACGTCATCAATCTGCTGCCGATTCAGGAGCAGATTGTGCAGAACTGTCCGGAGGAGGAAACCACGATTTTGGTCAGACGTTTCATGATGCGGATCGCAGAGAAAATAGCCGAAAAGAATGGCGGCATGATGTTGATTACAGGCGAAAATCTGGGGCAGGTTGCCAGCCAGACGGCAGAAGCTCTGGTGGTGACTGACGCCTGTGTCAAAATGCCTGTCATGCGGCCGCTGATCGCCATGGACAAGGTGGACATCATGGATAAGGCCGAGGAAATCGGCACCTTCGAGACTTCCATTCAGCCTTATGAGGACTGCTGCACGGTGTTCCTGCCAAAGCACCCGTCGACGAAACCAAAACTTGCACGAATCATCGAATCTGAAAGCAAATTGGATGTTGAAGCCCTGGTTGCCGCCGCAGTGGACAGCGAAGAGATCGTAAATATTCGACAAAATTAGTACAAAACCCCCATTTTCTCTTAAAGACAAGGCTTCTGGCCGGGATTATAATAGAGAAAAGGGGGTTTTTCTATGGAAACAATATTTTATATAAAAGGTGACACGCTGGTGGTTGATTTATCAGGAGAGATTGATCATCATGTGGCGGAAAAAATTAGAAATGACATCGATGATGAGATCAAGCTTTATGAAACGAAAAATCTCATCATGGATTTTTCAAAAGTAACTTTTATGGACAGTTCCGGTGTTGGCGTTGTCCTGGGAAGATATAAAAAAGTAGGTGAACTGGGAGGGACTGTGACGATTCGTAACGCGGACAGGTTGGTCAAGCAGATTTTAGATATGTCGGGTATTTTCTCCCTGATGAAATACGAAGAGACAAGTGATTTTACGACAAAACGTTAGGAGGAAGAGATGGAAGGAAATATAGTAAAACTGGAATTTGAAGCGCTGCCAGAAAACCAAGGTTTTGCCAGATCAGTCGTCAGCGCTTATTGTGTCAGTCTCGATCCTACCCTGGAGGAGCTGACGGAGATCAAAACGGCTGTGTCCGAGGCGGTCAGCAATGCGATTATACATGGGTATGAGAGAAAAGGAACTGGAAAAATCGAAATGGAATTGAAAACCATAGATAAGGATAAGGTCTACATCAAAATTACGGACTACGGCAAGGGCATCTGCGATATCAAAAAAGCCATGGAACCGATGTTCTCGACGGAAGAGAGTCGAGAGATGTCCGGCATGGGATTCACTGTCATGGAGAGTTTTGTTGACAAAGTGTTTGTGGAGTCGGAGCCGGATAAGGGGACAGCGGTGACTTTGATCAAATATCTGGATACTTATTATGGCGTATAAATATGTGCCGGTCCCAAAAGAAGATACATATGAACTAATTCGAAAAGCACAAGAGGGTGATGAAGATGCAAAGTCTTTGGTCATTGAACAGAACACAGGCCTGGTGAAGAAAATCGCACTGAAGTTCTCATCCTCTGAATACGAGACAGACGACTTGATACAAATCGGATATATGGGACTGCTGAAAGCAGTTTATAAATTTGAACCTGAATATGACGTAATGTTTTCTACCTATGCTGTTCCCATGATTATCGGGGAAATCAAGCGTTTTTTCAGGGACAACGGCAAGATCAAAACCAGCAGAAGCCTGAAGTCGGAAATCTATGCGCTGAAGAAAGTGCAGGATGAGCTTTGCAAGAAGAACGGATGCCAGCCCAGAATCAGCGAAGTAGCAGAGGCCATGAATCTACCGCCGGAGCATGTAGTAGAGATTATGGAAGCTTCATCAGCGCTGTCCAACGTCGCGAGTTTAGATAACCAGCTAGTGGAAGAAGAATACGATGCTTATTACAGCGAAGCTTCTCCAGAAAATAACCTGGACAGTATCATGATTAAAAAGGAAATTGCAAACCTGAAAGCACGAGAACGTCAGGTTATTATTTTGCGCTATTATAAAGATATGACCCAGCAGGAAATTGCCAAGCTGATGGGAATTTCCCAGGTTCAGGTGTCGAGGATTGAAAAGAAAGCTCTGGAAAACATCAGGCAAAAAATGGTCGAGTAGTGACCCAAAAGTAACTCAGTAACTGAATTCGACATTTTCTTGCAAGAAATGCAAAAATGACTTGCAAAATGGATTCAAAAGTGGTTTACTATATATGTATGCTGTTATTTTTGTAACAAACGAAAACAGCAAGATATAACGCGGTTAAAAAAACATCCTCTCTAAGAGGGGACCGTTATTATAATTTAAGGAGGCATTTACATGAACTTTCAACTAACGAAGGAACAAGAATTCGTAAGAAAAATGGTAAGAGAATTTGCCACTAACGAAGTTGAACCATTAGCTGCAGACATTGACCAGGAACACAGATTTCCAGAAGAAACTGTGGAAAAGATGGCCAAGTATGGCATGCTGGGTGTTCCATTCCCGACTGAGTACGGTGGAGCAGGCGGAGATCACATCTCCTACGCAATCACTGTAGAAGAATTATCAAGAGTTTGCGCATCCACAGGCGTAATCTGTTCGGCACATACTTCTCTTTGCTGCTGGCCGATTTTTAACTGGGGTAACGAAGAACAGAAGCAGAAATACCTGCCAGAACTGTTAGCCGGTAAGAAATTAGGCGCTTTCGGTCTGACTGAGCCAAACGCTGGTACAGACGCAAGCGGACAGCAGACAAGAGCAGAATTAGTTGGAGATAAATGGGTCTTAAACGGAGCAAAAGTATTTATCACAAACGGCGGATATGCTGACGTTTTCGTTGTAATGGCTATGACAGATAAGAAAAAAGGAAACCACGGAATCAGTGCTTTCATCGTAGAAAAGAACGATCCGGGCTTCTCAATTGGTAAAACAGAAGACAAGATGGGTATTTGCGCATCTTCTACTACTGAGCTTATTTTCCAGAACTGTGAAATTCCTCAGGACAGACTGTTAGGTCAGATCGGTGACGGATTCAAAGTTGCGATGTCAACTCTGGACGGCGGCCGTATCGGTATCGCTTCCCAGGCTCTGGGTATTGCACAGGGTGCATTCGACGTTACAGTAGAATACATGCAGGCAAGAAAACAGTTTGGCAAGAAATTATCACAGATGCAGGCTCTGCAGTTCGAAATGGCTAACCTGAAGACTAAGATTGAAGCTTCAAGACTGCTGATCTACAAGGCTGCTGACCTGAAAGACAAACACCTGCCATATGGCGAAGCTGCTGCAATGGCGAAGCTGTTTGCCGCTGAAACTGCAATGGAAGTAACCACGAAGTGCGTTCAGTTCCACGGCGGATATGGATACACGAAGGATTACCCAGTTGAAAGAATGATGAGAGACGCTAAGATTACTGAGATCTACGAAGGAACTTCTGAAGTTCAGAGAATGGTAATCGCTGGTGCGACTTTCAAAAAATAAGATAGTAGGAGGAAATAGAAATGGCATTTAAGATTATCGTATGCGCAAAGCAGGTACCAGATACGAACGTTATCAAAATTAACCCTAAGACTGGTACTTTGATCAGAGATGGCGTTCCAAGCATTTTGAACCACGACGATGCGAACGCTTTAGAAGAAGCATTAAAGATTAAGGATAAATATCCTGATACACATATTACAGTTGTTACTATGGGACCTCCTCAGGCTAACGATCTGCTATTCGAATGTATAGCAATGGGAGCTGATGAAGGTGTACTAGTATCTGACAGAGCAGTTGGTGGATCCGATACATGGGCTACATCAAACACTCTGGAAGCAGCAATCAGAAAGATCGGCGACTTCGATCTGATCTTTGCTGGCAGACAGGCAATCGATGGAGACACTGCTCAGGTAGGACCGCAGATTGCTGAAAAATTAGACTTACCTCAGGTTACATATGTAGAAGAGTTCGAAATCGCTGACAACTTAAAGGACATCACTGTTAAGAGACAGTTAGAAGATGGATATGAATTAATCAAGATCCAGACTCCTTGCATGCTGACAGCCATCAAAGAACTGAACACTCCTAGATATATGAGCATGTCAGGGATCTTCGCTGATAAAGAAATGAAGACTTGGAACGCGAAAGACATCGAAGTTGACCTTACAAAAGTAGGTCTGGAAGCTTCTCCTACAAACGTATTCAGATCATTCACACCTGCTCCAAAGGGCAAGGGCGTTACAATCGAAGGAGATACTGAAAAAGAAATCGCTGACAATCTTTTAATCAACTTAAAAGGAAAGCACATAATCTAATTTAGGAGGAGGAATAACAATGGCTATTGAAATATTAAAAGAGAAATGTATAGGCTGCGGACTATGCTTCAAATCATGTCCTTACGATGCCTTTGAATTCGAACCATATGATGGCAACAAAGCCGGCAAAATTGCAAAAGTCAATGCAAAGTGCTCATTCTGTAACCAGTGCTTAACTGCTTGTAAGTTTGGCGCTATCAAAGAAAAAGCACAGGAAGCTGCAGTTGACCTGAGCGCATACAAGAATGTATGGGTATTTGCTGAACAGAGAGACGGAAAGTTAATGAACGTTGCTCTTGAACTGATCGGTGAAGGATACAGACTGGCAAAAGAAATCAGCGAAGACACAAAAGTCTGCGCATTATTAGTTGGTGACGGAATTGACCACCTGGCTGAAGAGTGCTTCGCATATGGTGCTGAAGCAGTTTACATGGTTCAGGATCCATTACTGAAGAACTTCACAACTGATGGTTACACAAAGGTTATCAAGCAGGCAATTGACGAATATAAACCGGAAATCGTTCTTTACGGTGCTACTCACGTAGGTCGTGACCTGGCTCCAAGAATTGCTGCTAGATGCAACACTGGTCTGACTGCTGACTGCACAAGACTGGACGTAAAAGTATCCAGCTACATAGACTTCGCTAAGAAGAACACTACATTAGATACTTCCACATTGGATCCAGATGATCCATCAACTGGAATCAAGCAGACTCGTCCTGCATTCGGTGGTAACCTGATGGCTACAATCATCTGCCCTAAGACTAGACCGCAGATGTCAACTGTACGTCCAGGCGTAATGCAGAAGAGAGACAAGGTTGAGGGAGCAACTGGTGAAGTTGTTAACGTTAAACCTGAAATCACTGCTGCTGACATCAGAACTGAAATCGTTGAAATCGTAAAATCTGCTAAGGAATTAGTTTCCTTGACTGATGCTGAAATCATCTGCTCCGGCGGAAGAGGACTTGGCGATGCTTCTGGTTTCGAGCTGATTCAGAAGTTTGCTGACAAAGTTGGCGGCGTTGTGGGTTCATCCCGTGCAGCTGTTGATGCTGGTTGGATTGATCACTCCCACCAGGTTGGTCAGACAGGTACTACAGTTAAGCCTAAAATCTACTTTGCTTGCGGAATTTCCGGCGCAATCCAGCACTTAGCTGGTATGCAGACTTCAGACATCATCGTTGCAATCAACAAAGATGCTGATGCTCCTATCATGGAAATTGCTGACTACGCAATCGTTGGCGACCTGTACAAAGTAATCCCTGCTATTATCGATGAATGGGATAAGGCAGAAGAAATGTACGACGCTTCAACAAAATAAGAACTGAAATGAAAAAAGTGCCAGCTTGCCTGGCACTTTTTGATTGCGTGGGATTTGTCTCGTTATATGCGTATCAGGTGCATAATACGTTGACGATACGCATATTATGAATTATAATAGAGTCATGAATGGAGGTGTTTTTATGGCAAAAGTCAGCACAAATATCAATCTCGATCCTGAACTCAAAAAGGCTGCACAGGAACTCTTTTCTGATTTTGGTTTGGATCTTACTACTGCGGTTACTCTTTTTCTAAAACAATCTGTTCGCGAACAGGCGATTCCTTTTGCAATCAAGAGGAATGTTCCGAATATGGAAACCATTGCTGCCATGGATGAATTTTATGAGATAAAGGAACATCCTGAGAAATACAAGCGGTATTCTTCATTCAAAGAAGCTATGGATGAGGTACTTGCAAATGCTTGACATAATACTTTCTAATCGATTCAAAAGAGATTTGAAACTTGCTGCTAAACGGGGCTATCGCCTGGAACTACTTGATGAGGTTGTTGAACGGCTTGCAAGACAGGAAGAGTTGGCTCCAAAATTCCGAGATCATGAATTATCTGGAAGCTATGCGGGTTTTCGCGAATGCCACATCCAGCCTGACTGGTTACTTGTTTACCGTGTAGAAAACTCTGAACTGATATTATTCTTATCCAGGACAGGGACACACTCCGATCTGTTCTGACTAAGAAATTCAAATCAAAAAGTGCCAGCTTGTCTGGCACTTTTTGATTGCGTGATCGATTACATATACCCTATCACCTATATAGCTGCCATTCGGGTAGAATGAATACCTTCATAACTGCAGCACAATCAACATACAGAATAAAAAGAATTATCAGATAACTTATTGACTGTGCCATGGCAAAGTGCTATCATAGAAGTTGTAAAATGGGTGAAAACGTTGAAATATTAACGCAATAACGCGTTAATATGATAAAGTGAAGCCCGCATGCGAAAGAAAGGAAGGATGAGATGATGAAGAAGAGATTTAGAAGAATCGTAGTCATCTGCACAGTGTTTGCCATGGTATTAGGTACGACCTTTGCAAGCGCAGCGACAAAAGCTGAAGTTACGTCTCTTGACGGCGCTAAGGCTAAGGTACAAGTAGACTGGAATCATCGCTATACTTACGAAGAACTTGGGAAACAGCTCAAGGACCTGAATAAGGCATATAGCAAGCTCAGCAAACTGGAGACGATCGGCAAAACCCATGAGGACAGGTCTCTTTATTGCATGACAATAACAGACGAGTCAGTGGCAAAATCTAAGAAGACAGAAGTAACTGTATTTGGCAATATTCATGGCGGTGAGAGAGAAAGCGCTTCTAGTGCCATGTATAGTGCCTGGTATCTCCTTGAAAACTCAGGGACGACGAAAGTAAAGAATCTTTTAAAGAATTATATCGTTTATGTCATTCCAGTCATCAATCCAGATGGATATGAACAGTCCTTTCTCTGGAACACTCGCCAGAACATGAAGCCGACAGATCACGATGGTGATGGCGTTCCGTTTAATGATAATTATAAGGACATCGACGGTGACGGATACATCGCGGATATTTCTGCAGTAGATGCTGCGAAGACCGTAACAGGTTCCGCCGGCCGCGAGAGTGACGATGCCAACAAAGACGGTATTCTCGCCAACGATCCGAAAGGCAGCGATATCGACATGAACCGCACCTTTGATTATCTCTGGGGCGAAGACGGCACTATGGATTCAGAAGGTGAATCGCCAGCATCAGAACCGGAAATTCAGGCCGTACAGAATTTCATCAAGGCACATCCGAATATGACCTGTCTGGCAACCCTACATACGGGAATCCAGTGCGTATTATATCCTTGGGGATATCGCAAAGCCCATAAGGATTTAGACGATATGAACGACATCAAATATATGGATCAGACTGCAAAAGAAATGACGAAAGTCATCGCAGAAGGAACCCAGAGGAACTTCTATTACAAGCAGTCCTATCACGATTATCCGACTTATTCTGAGTTGATTGACTATGCTTACGCCAAGTTCGGCATCCATCCGTACACCATCGAAGTGTACAGTGGCGGAAGCAGCGAAGATTCCGCATACGATCCGAATCACGATTTATCATCAGACAAGGGCTGCAAGTGGAACAACAAACTGCCAGAGGTGAAAGAAGTTTACTATACCCACGAAGAAGCCGTCAAGATTTTAGAAGCGGCTGGCGTGGATCCGGCAAAATTACAGATCAAAGATGCTGTAACCAAAGAATATCGTCTGTGGAAGGCGAGCGAGGGTCTGCTGTTCAAGACTTCTGCAACCGCACAGATGGTTGACAAAGCGCCAGAAGGTCAGGATGTCATGGTCAACGGCGTGATGAAGGGCATCCTCAAGATGTTCGAAAACGAAAAAGCCGTCAACACGATCAAATTGACCGTCAAAGCAAGCGCCTCAAAGGGCAAGGTCAAACTGACTTGGAACAAGCCGAAAGGTCAGATTACCGGCTATCAGGTTCAGAAATCAAAGTATTCCACTAAAAACTTCACAAATGTGAATAGTAATACGACAAAGACGACGATCACTAATACCAAGAACTTGAAAAAAGGAACGACCTACTACTACAGAGTAAGGCCGATCAGCAAAGTGAACGGTAAGACGACTTATGGCCAATGGGCAAAAGTCAGCATCAAAGCGAAATAAAGGATTCACAGAGGAGCTGTGCAAGGCTGATTGAAGAATGCAATCAACTGGAGCGACAGCTCCTTTTTTGATTCATAGGAAATTGCGTTTTTCGATTTCCTATGAGTTAAAAAAGTGGGGTGTACAGAGGGGAAACCCTTGTCAATGCATTGCATTTTCGTTTATAATAGATAGAAAGGCAGAACGGAAAGCACATAGTGTGCCTCAAGTGTCATAAAGGCGATAGTGAAAGGGTTTGGATTAATGAAAGGAAATGTATTATTGCGGACAAACGTGTTTATCTGCATAATTATCATAATGGGATTTATAATTACCTCTATGGTCAGTTATCATTCCAACAAAGGCGTACTTCGCAAAGATGTAGAGGACATATCACAATTGACTTCAGAGGGAATTTATCATCAGATTGATTCCTTGTTTGCGAAGCCAATCAATATTTCCCTGACCATGGCCAATGACAGTTTACTGAAATCTTTTTTGGATGAGGAAGTAGAACGAAAAGAAGACGGTGCTTTTATACAGACGATGAAAAATTATTTGCTGTCTTATAAGGAAAAATACGATTATGATTCTGTTTTTTTAGTATCTACAAAGACCAATAGATACTATCATTTCGACAGTGGTGTCGACCGAGTTTTGAATAAAGGGAATCCGGAAAATGTGTGGTATTATACATTTTTAGATTCGCCGAAAGAATATGATTTGAACATCGACAATGACGAAGTTTCTACTGCCAATAATGAAATAGCAGTTTTTGTAAACTGCAAGATTAAAGATAAAGAAGGAAAAGTTGCAGGCGTTGTCGGAGTAGGTTTAAAAGTCGCATCATTGCAAAAGATGTTTGAAGCATATGAAAAGAACTTTGACATCAAAGCTTATTTAGTTGATGACAAGGGCAATATTGAGATTTCTACGGATAGAACGGGGTATGAAAAAACTAGCCTGTTTGAAGACTGTGGATTCGGTGAATACAAAGAACGGATGCTTGCAGACAGGAGTAGTGATACGCAGTCTTTTTGGTATGCGGACAAAGGCCGGAAAGGTTTTGTTTTAACAAAGTACATACCGGGATTGACGTGGCATCTGATTATTGATAACGACACCACCGTCATGGAAAGCAAATTGAACAGACAATTTTATGTGGGCGCCTTTGTCGTCGTATTAATTATTCTTCTCGTCCTGGTCTTCATTACTAGTATCGTCAGAAAATATAATGAACAGATTGTCAAACTGACAGTAGAATATGAGAAAAAACACCGCTCTGCCTTTCAGGCAGAAACAGAAAAAATTTATGAGAGCATCTACGAAATTGATATCACCCATAATTGTGCAGCCAGTGAAGCCACTGAAGACTATTTTGAAGAACTGGGTGTGCCTAAGGATACGCCATATGATCAGGCTCTTCCAATTATAGCTGAAAAACAAATCAAAGAAGAATATCGAACGGGATATATGGCGACATTTTGCCCGGGAAATGTGCTGAAAGCATTTGAAGAGGGACGGGAAAACTTGTGCTACGATTTTATGATTTCTCATGACGGAGGCCGCACTTATTATTGGATGCGTATTACTGCTAGAGTTTTTGCCTGGGAAGAAGATCAATCTATTCATATGTTCATCTACAGGCAGAATATTGACGAAGAAAAACGCCATGAACGAGAGATGATCGAAAAAATGGAGAGGGATTCCCTCACTGGATTATTTAACAAAGCTGCGACACAGAATTATATTAACAGACAACTACAAGAGATGGCAAATCGGGAATTTGCTTTCTTTATTCTCGATATTGACAACTTCAAAAATGTCAACGATAATTTGGGCCATGCCGCAGGCGATGAAGTCATCACAGAATTCGCCGAGATTCTGAAAAATCAGTTCCACGATGGCGATATCGTCGGTCGAATTGGTGGAGATGAGTTTGTCGTATTTATTCCGGTTGTCAGCAGAGAGTGGGTTGAAAGAAAAGCACAGTTCCTGCTAGAAGTGTTAAGGCACGGCTTTGCTAAAGACAATCAGGTCTGCCATATCACTGCCAGCATTGGTGTTGCGTTAGTTCCTAGGGACGGAAGTACCTTTGAAATTTTGTATAAAAATGCAGATAAAGCACTCTATGAGACAAAGAAAAGGGGAAAAGACGGTGTGACTATTTTCTAAGACCATAGCATTCGTTATTGAATATCAAACCTTTGTTTGGTATAATATGATACAGTAAAGACTGGACAAATCTAGACAAATAAAGTTTATTTATGCAATATAGAAGAGGTGAATAGGCAATGCTCAGAAACAGAATACGTTCGAATTCGGGTGCGACGATACTGCTGGCATTGCTGTTTTTCTTGCTCTGCGCCATGGCAGGCTCCATTATACTGTCTGCCGGAAGCGCTGCTGCAGGCAGAATCAGCGGATTGAAAGAGACGGAACAGTCCTTTTATTCCGTCACTTCTGCTGCCCAGGTGATAAGAGACGAAATAGAAGGTCAGGAATTTCAGGCATATACAGAGACGATTGATGGAGTACCAACTAATGAGTATACATTTGAAAAGCAGCCACCAGAAAATGCTGGTATGGGAAAGATTCTTAACGATGCATTTGATGCAATTTACAAAAATGGCGGCAAAGAGGCAAAGGACGCCCTTCAGATCAAACCTCCTAGCGCTTACGACTCTGTAATGGGTACAGTTACAGCGAATTTCGTCATGACGGACGATTACAAGATAGAGATAACGTTCAGCGTGAGTGATTCAGAAAAGTACATTTGCAAGCTTACTGCAAAGGCTATCGTAAATAGAACGACAACTAGATATGAAGAGGAAAAAGAGGGGAAGCTTGTAGAGATTGAGCGACAAGACTTGCAGGTCTACTGGAATGAGTGCACTATTGATAAGGGCTGATAAGGAAGTGATGTTATGCAGTGCGTGTATAAGAAGTTAAAAGAAAACAACGGAGAATCCCTGGCGGAAGTTTTGGTAGCAATTTTGATTTCGGCTGTAGGGATGCTGATGTTGTCTTCTTTGATTTATGCAGCAACCCACATGATAGAAAAAGGCGACGCAAAGATTGCAACGATTTACAACGGTGTTAACGTTATGGAGGAGAAGAAAGATGGTGGGACGACTGGCCAGTTAGGCATCACTAGCCAGAAAACAAGGCAGACGCAAACAGTTAACATCGACATTTATGTGGACGAAAAATCCGGTTTGATGTCATATGAGAAACACGAGGGCGGCAAGTGATGAGGTCGCGGATAAAGAATAAAAAAGGCTTTTCTATTTCTGAGATGCTCATGGTCGTGATGATTCTCAGCCTGATTATTGTCATGCTGGGCAGCGGCGTCATGGTAGTAAAGAATTCATATGAAAAGATTACACTCAAAGCGGAGGCGCAGACGCTGCTTTCGACTACCATTACCAAAGTGAGCGACGAATTCCGTTTTGCAAAGTACGTCAACGCAGACGATAATCCTAAAGCAGCAAAGTTCGTCAGCGGTAATCTGGGGTACGAGATTTGGTTCAAAAATGACGATGGAAGCAGCGGAATGAAGGGCATATTGATTTGCAACAACGCAGGTGTGTCTGCTCAGCTTTTAACCGATAAGACCATGACTAGCAGGCTGACTCCATCCATAGAATATCAGTATGATAAAGACAATCGTCTGTTTACGGCGACGATTACCATCGCCACCAGAGACAACGATAAATTTTTGGAACAGGAAATCAAAGTAAAACCAATCAACAACAGGAAGGAATCATAGATGAAACATAAACGACTTGGAGACGTATTGACATCAGTGGGACTGATTTCGGACGAACAGCTGGGCGAAGCCCTGACACTCCAAAAGCAGTCCAAAGACCGTTTGGGAAAAGTTTTGATAGATAACGGATTTATCACAGAGGCACAGCTGATAGAAGCGCTGAGAATGCAGCTGGGTATCGACTTTATCGACTTGACCAAAGTGACCATTTCCCCGGAAATGGTCGACCAGATTCCGAAGAGCATCGCTAAGAAACACGGCGTCGTACCTGTAAAGGTTGTAAAAGATACCCTTTATCTTGCCATGAAGGATCCTTTGAATTTTATGGCAGTAGAAGAAGTCCGCTCGACTTCAAAGAAGAAAATTATTCCGATGATCGCCTCTGAGAATGCGGTGGAACACGCCATCAGTGCACTCTACGGCAACGAGGGGGCAGCAAAGGCTATGGCGCAGATGCGGGCAGAATCTGGATTTCGTCCTGATGAAGCTACCATGGATTTTGCCGATGCGGAAGAGAACAGCGCGCCTACTATTAGGCTGGTCAATTCCATCATCGAGAGGGCTGTAACGGAAGACGCCAGTGACATCCACTTTGAGCCGGGCAACGGCAACATGAACGTGCGTATGCGTATTGACGGAAGTCTGCATAATATACTGCAGATTCCGAGAGATTTACAGGATTCTGTCATTTCCCGTCTGAAGGTCATGGGCAGAATGGATATTTCTGAACGCCGCATTCCGCAGGACGGCCGCAGTGAACTGAGGCTGAAGAGCAAAAACATCGACCTCCGTATGTCTACGCTGCCGACAATCTTTGGCGAAAAAATCGTCATTAGGCTTCTGGCACGAGATGAGCAGATGCTGGATCGAGAAGGTATCGGCCTCATGGATGACGATTCCAAGAAACTGGATCGTCTCATGAAACACAGCAGCGGTGTGATTTTGATCGTAGGCCCTACGGGGAGCGGAAAATCATCTACTATGTATACTATTATCAAAGAGCTGATCAGCGAATCGACCAATTTGATTACTTTGGAAGATCCGGTGGAATATAATATCGATGGTGCGACACAGGTACAGATAAATGAAAAGACCGGACTGACCTTCGCAGGAGGACTGCGAGCCATTTTGCGACAGGACCCGGATATCATCGCTGTTGGGGAAATCCGTGATGGTGAAACGGCGGAAATTGCTATGAGAGCAGCCATGACGGGACATCTGGTCATTTCTACGATACATACAGAAGACGCCGTATCTGCCATTGACAGACTGAAGGATATGGGGGTAGAACCTTACCTCATTGCCGGCGGAATTCGAGGCATCATCTCACAGCGGCTCGTTAAGCGGGTCTGCAATAACTGCAGAGAAGCCTATACGCCTGACCCAGAATTGTGCGACATGGCGGGAATAGACGTGAGCAACGAAGACAGACAGTTTTATCACGGAAAAGGCTGTCCGATGTGTTTCCACAGTGGCTACAGAGGAAGAATCGGCGTATTTGAAATCCTCACTTTTAACGATGAGTTGAGATCAGGTATCACCAGGGACTGTGACAAACAGGAACTGCGTCAAATTGTGGCAAAAACGGACTTTGTATCCATGGTGCACAATGCGGACCGGTTGGTAGAAAAAGGCGTTACCACTGTAGAAGAAGTTTGCAGAACTGTAAGCCTGACAGATTAATCTTGGAGGATTTTCATGATAGTTGAAGAATATATCAAACACGCTAGTGAATTAGGTGCTTCTGATGTACATGTAGTGGCAGGTCTGCCGCCAAAATGCAGGAAAGACGGGCAGCTGATAGACCTCTTTCCAGAAATCCTAACTCACGATACATGTGAAAAAATCGCCAGTGAGTTGGCGGGTAAGTTATACAGCAGAATCGAAGAAATCGGCGAGTTGGACTTGGCAAAGACCATCGCGGGAGAGCGTATCAGAATTAATCTCTTCCGGCAGCAGGGCAGCATCTCTGCCGCCTTGCGTATACTGAGCAATCAGATACCAAAGCTGGATCAGCTGGGTCTTCCCCCGGTAGTCAGTGACTTTCCATCTTACCAGAAAGGTATCGTCCTGGTAACTGGTGAGACGGGAAGTGGTAAGTCCACCACATTGGCGGCGATTTTGAATCAGATCAATCACACGAGATGTGATCACATTATCACGTTGGAGGATCCGATCGAGTACCTTTATGAGCCTGATAAGGCGATTATCAATCAGAGAGAAATAGGCAAAGACACAGAGAGTTACGACAATGGACTGCGGGCGATTCTCAGAGAAGACCCAGACGTCATTTTGATCGGCGAAATGCGAGACCTCAATACCATCGAAACAGCTTTAACAGCGGCAGAGACTGGCCACCTGGTCTTTGCAACTTTGCATACCAATTCGGCGCCGGATTCTATCGATCGTATGGTAGGTGTCTTCCCGGCAGAACGCCAGCAGCAGATTAGGCTGCAGTTATCAACCACGCTGAAGGCGGTGCTCTCTCAGCAGCTTTTGGTCCGTAAAGGCGGCCAGGGCAGAGTTGCAGCGTGCGAAGTCATGGTGGTGACACCGGCGATCAGAAACCTGATCAGAGAAGGTAAGACACCGCAGATGATGTCGTCGATGCTGTCAGGGGCTTCGGAAGGAAGTCTGACCATGGATAACTGCCTGATCAAAATGGTCAAAGAGGGGACGATTTCCTCAAAGACGGCTTATGAAGCTTGTAATGACAAGGATTATTTGAAAAAATACGTGAGTATCAGATAGATGAAATCTAGAAGAAAGGATGTGAGGCGGGATTGGTAACTTATCAGTACAGGGCCATTACGGAAGACGGCGTCAAAACCAGAGGTGTCGTCCAGGCTGTGGACGAATACGCCGCAGTGGAAAAAATTAAAGCGACCTGCCCCATTGTGACGAAGATTACACCCGTAAAAGAAGGCGGGATTAACAATATATTGCAGATGGAGGTAGGAAACACCAAGATCAATACCAAAGCCCTTTCGGTCATGTGTTCTCAGTTCGCTATCATTCTCAAATCGGGAGTACCGATTTCCAGATGCATGGAGATGATTGCCGAACAGACCACAGACAAGAGGCTGAGGAAGATGCTCTTCAGTGCGGCTGACGATGTGGCGGAAGGTAACGGTATCGCCAACAGTTTTGAAAAGAACTGCAAAGAACTGCCGATTACCTTTATCGAAACGGTCAGAGCGGGAGAGCATTCGGGAACTTTGGAGCATTCCTTTGATACCTTGGAGAAGTATTATGAGAAGTCATACAAGACCAGTCAGAAGGTAAAGCGGGCGATGAGTTATCCGATCTTCGTTATCTGTGTCGCTATTGTGGTTTTGATCATCGTCATGGCAAAGGTGGTGCCTTCCCTGGCGGAAACCTTCCTGGACTTGGATGGAGAAATGCCTGCCATTACCAAAGCGATGATCGCCATGTCAAATTTTTTCAGTAAATACTGGCTGATCATCATCGGGGTGCTGATTGCACTGGCGGTGGTCTTAAAGCTTGTCTTCAATACGGAGAAGGGCAGGGTCTTCTGGCATAAGATGAAGCTGAAAATTCCCGTGATCGGAAAGATCGCCTTGCTCAACGGAGCCAGTCAATATGCCAACACCATGGCAGCTTTGATGAGCGCCGGCTTATCTGTTCATCAATCGCTGGATATCACTGCAAAGGTCATGGACAATTATGTTTTGAGCCTGGAGACTTCTATGATGAGCGGCAGGATTGAGGAAGGAAAGCAGCTGGGAGAGTGTATGCGCCAGAGCAAATATTTTCCGAAAACGCTGATTGAGATGTGTGCCATCGGTGAAAGCACCGGTGAACTGGATGAGACACTTGTGACGGTCGGTTCGTATTTTGATAATGAAGCCGAACACGCTACGGAAAAAGCGATTTCCAAGCTGGAGCCGGGCATTTTAATCGTCATGGCCATCTTCGCAGGATTTATCGTCATTTCGATTTACCTGCCGATGTTCACCATGTACGAATTGATTTAGAGGAATCTGGAAATTGGAAAGATTTTGGTCTTGCAAGACCATTGAAAACTTATTATAGTATCAAAGGGCGCTTTTAACCCGGGTGCCCTTGAGATAGAAAATGCATGTACATACGAGGAGGACTATTATGTTAAAAATGAGAGATGTTTTAAAAACGAAAATTTCTAAACGGGGGGGTTCACGCTAGCTGAACTCCTTGTAGTCGTTGCGATCATCGCAATACTAGTGGCCGTGTCCATCCCTATTTTTACTGGGAAGCTCAATGAAGCGAGAGAGAATACGGACAAAGCTAATGTGAGAGCTGCGAAGGCAGCAGCGATTACTTATTTTTTGTCGAATGAGGGAAAATCGGCAGCAAAAACTCAATATTATGACATCAAAGAAGGCACGATGACTTCGACGCAGCCGGAGGGATACAACAAGGCAAAGCAAAAAGATAAGAATGGGAAGCCGTTGGAAGAAGGTGCTGCCGTTGTTCAGGTAACTTATGTTGATTCGGTTGACACGAATGGTAAAGATACAGAAGGAAATGTTACAGCTGCATGGGTATCAGGTGCTGCCAAGGCTGGAAGCTGATATATGGAATTCAGCTGATTGTTTCATACTGAAGTTTCTTAAGTAAGCCATATCATCTTTCTGATTTGATATCATAAATGCATGCTAAATCCCCATTTAAATATGCATATATCAAGGAGGAAAGATGATATGTTAGAAATGAGAAATGTATTAAACACGAAGTTGAACAAGAAGGGGTTTACCCTTGCGGAATTGTTGGTAGTTGTTGCTATTATTGCTGTTCTAGTGGCGGTGTCCATACCTATCTTTACAGGTAAACTAGAAAAGACGAGAGAAGAAACTGATATCGCCAATATGAGAGCAGCTAAAGCTGTGGCAGTAGCTGCAGCTTTAGATGACAAACTCGATACAGATGTTTGGTTGAACGGTGTTGCATACTATAATGCTGAAGATGGAGTATTACAACAAGCAAAGCCGACAAAAGTGTACGGCAAAGGAACTAGTAAAAAAGCAGGGCAGACATATACGAATTATGATGATGCTAAAGATTACACTGAAGCTGTTATCAAAGTAACAATTACAAATTCACCATCTGATAAAGCAAATAATGTAAAGATTGAATGGGAAGGTGTAAAAACAAAATAAGACATACTTGAAAATCATACAGAGAAGTCGTGGGGTTGCGGCTTCTCTCTATTCATTGATTTTTTCCCAAAAGCCAATATGACTGTTTTTTGGGAAAGCATCAAGAAGAGAGGAAAAGTGATATGCTATTAAGAAGAATAAATCAGGGGAATAAGAGTAAAAGAGGGTTTACCTTAGCAGAACTCTTAGTGGTGGTAGCTATTATTGCTATATTAGTTGCAGTATCCATCCCCATTTTCACAGGAAAATTAGAAGAGGCAAGGAAAAACACTGACCTTGCCAACGAAAGAGCGGCGAAGGCGGCGGCCGTAGCTGACTATATGTTAGAAGGGGAACCGGATTCATATGAAAAGTTTTATGATGCAGAAAACGGGACGATGGTTGAACTTACAGATGCGGATAAACTGGAAGGATATAACCAAGTGAAGAGGTCTGAAAGTAAGGATAGAAATACAAGCGTTATTATTGTATTAATTTCATCTTCAACCGATAGTGATGACAACCTCAGAGTTACAGTACAGTGGCATGATTTAAAAAGAGAATTGGGATAACGAGGAGACAAAATGAATTTACTGAACGACAAGCGTGGCCTTTCGCGTCTGGAACTTTTCTGTATCGTGGGGATCACCCTGGCATTAGTGTTCCTCGCCTACAAAGGCATCCTCTATTATCACAACAGCATGGCGAAGGGCAATGACAGTCTCAAGGTCAATTCGGCGGAGTCTGTTGCAGCCATGAATCTGACTACCGCGGGTTGTGTCATCAACGGTTGTGAGGGCAGTTTTGATGAGCCTTGCGAGCACATGGACAAAGACGGTTATACCACAGGCTATTATGATGCCGTAAAGAAAAAGATCTTTGCTGACAACTCATCTGGTTACAACGAATACACAGAGATGAAAATCGGTAGTGAAGTGTACAGAGGCGAGCGGAATACCATGGTTATCAAAGTGCGAGGGAAAGAAGACAAAATCGTTCTTAGCTGGGTGCCGTCAAAAGAACAGGAAAGATCCAAGCACAAATAAACAAAACTGTTCACGATGATTTTGTGCTTTTTGAAGTTTTTTGCAGATTTGACATAACTTTCTGAGGTAGAAAGCAGGATTTCTGTGAATGAAGAGACAAAATTAGCAAAGAAAATACTAAAAAATAGAATTTGGTTATTTTAATCAGATGACACACAGCAAATCATGCGGTAACAGTAGCAAAAAATAACCAGGATGGCAAATTTCGAAAGGAATTTGCGCGGGCGCTCGATGAATTTATGTCAAATAAGCAAAAACATCCCCAAAAACATAAAAACATCGTGGAAACCGCAGCGAACATTTAGCAGACCAATCCAGGAGGAGACAATCAAGCGTGAACATAGAAGAAAACACCTTTTTAACAGTTTACATATTTGTGGTAGCGGCCATCTTTGGAGCTGTCTTCGGCAGTTTTATCAACTGCATGGCGTGGAGAATCGCTCATGATGAGAGCGTTCTGAAGGGCAGAAGTCACTGTGCCCTCTGCGGCCACCCGCTGGGAGCGGCAGACTTAGTGCCGGTGTTCAGCTACCTGTTTCTCAGAGGCAGATGCAGATACTGCAAAAAAAAGATTTCACCTCGTTACGTGGCAGTGGAGCTGGTAATGGCAATTGTTTTTATTCTGACAGCGTGGAGATTCGGTTTGTCGCTGCAGACCTTGTGGATCTGCGGCTTGGCATGCATGCTGATGGCATTGTCCCTGGTGGACTTGGAGACCTATACGATTCCTGACCGCTTCATCATTGCCGGAATTCTATGGTACTTTGGCGTACTGCTCTTTACAGATGACTGGAAAGCTGAACTTCTTTCCGGCTTGGCGGGAGGTCTTTCTATCGGCGTGGGCATGCTGCTCCTGTCCATTCTATTCGACAAAGTGACAGGCAAAGAAAGCCTGGGTGGAGGCGATATTAAACTGTTCTTTATGACAGGTCTGTACTTGGGACCATGGGTGGGACTTTTTAACTTGATTCTGTCTTGTATCATCGGAATCGGTTTTGTTCTGTGCATGGGACAAAAGCGAATTCCCTTTGGACCGGCCATTTCCCTGGCGGTTTTAATCAGCGCTTTGGTGGGAAATGATGTGGTAAATTGGTACCTGGGGCTGTTTGTTTAGTTCGGAATTCATTCTATAAATAAATGAGGAAAAAATATGGCAAAGAAAAAAATATTGGGCATCGAGATCGGCAATTGCCGCCTGAAGATCGCAGTCTGTTCCGATTACAATCTGGAGCGGTTGATTACAGCGGACCTGCCTGACAATCTGGTACAGGAGGATGAAATTGTATCCTGGGATGCCATGGCAGAATTCATTAAAGAAGTAATCAAAGAGAATAAAATTTCTGTGAAAAGTACAGCGGTGGTGATACCAGAAAAGCTAGTTTACACCAAACATGTAGTCATGCCGGCTATGACTGTGGACCAGCTAAAAGTGAACCTGCCTTATGAGTTTCACGATTACATAACAGAAGAAAAGGATAAGTATTTCTATGACTATGCGGTGATGAACAAGACTTTTGATGACGATGGAAATCTCACGGAGATGGAATTAATGGCAGTAGCGATCCTCAAAGAGACGGTTAATCAATACAAGACCATGTTCCGCCGTGCTGGACTGCGTCTCAATTTAGTTGCACCGGATTATTGCGCCATCCGCAATATCATCAAAGACTACGAAGAAGTTAACGATCTGAAGGAGCCGGGGGATTATGCCGTGTTGGATATCGGCCACAAGACCGTAAAACTCTACTTTTTCACAAAAGGAGAATATGAGATTACCCGCGTAATGGAAGCAGGCTGTGAAGAAATCGACAGGCATATTGCCGAAAATCTCAATGTGGAGGAACACATCGCACGCATCTACAAGGAGACAAACAAGGACGATATCCTTCATGAACCGGGCTGTGAGGAGATTTACAGCCAGATGGCCATAGAAGTCATGCGAGTTCTGAACTTCTACAACTTCAACCATCCAGACAACGGATTAGACGCTCTTTATTACTGCGGCGGGGGTTCTCTGATCACGCCTTTGATCGATGCCATTGCAGGAGCCACGGAAGTGAAAGTAGTCAGCTTAGACAATCTGCTGACTGACAAATACGAAGATACGACAAAGATTTTGCAGGGGCCGCAGGCCTTAGGCATTACATGGGAATAGGAGGTGTTATTTGTGAGCAGACTGAATCAGCCCATCGGCAAAGTAAGATATCCAGATAAGACTTCCATCAACCTTTTGATGCAGGATAAAAGCGTAAGGGATCCGAAGTTCCAGATAATTCTCTTTGTGTTATTCGCATTGATTCTCGCCCTTTTTGTCAAATTCATGGTTATCGACAAACTGGCGGAAGCTTATGAAGCGGAGAAGGCTTATACGCAGATGCAGACACAGATTGACCAGCTGAGAGCATCCAACGAAAAATATGACCAGGTCAGGGAAGAATATAGCCATTACGGCAACGGCTACCTCAATGACGAAGAAAAAGCGGAGCAGGATCGCATGGCTATGATGAGAGTGATTAAAAGCAATGTGATAACGAAATCTGAAATCCAGTCTGTGGAGATTTCGGGTAATGTTGCGACGTTGACCATAGATAACATCAGACTGAGGACGGTTTCAGACATTGTCGCTTCTTTGGAAAAAGATGATCGTGTATCCTTTGTAACTGTTTCTACGGCAGGAACCAACACGGATTCTAATGCGATGGTGACTGCAACCGTGATTATCAATTTTATTCCGAACGGAGGTGAGCAGCAATGATGAGCCGTGAGTTTACCAGCCGTGAAAAGATTCTTCTTTTGGTTCTCTGTGTGCTGCTTCTGGGCATCGCCTACTATGAATTCATTATCAAAGACGTGGACGAAACCATCAAAAAGTACGACACCGAAGATTTGGAAACGGAGCTTTTGATTGAGCAGACCAGGGCGCAGAGCATCATGGATATGGAAGCCGAGATGAAAAACGCCAAGGACCAGACGGGCAGCGTGGTGGCTAGCTACAACAATATAAAAAATGAAATCAGCGCGCTGAACGATATTTTCAGTGCAGCTTCTACCTATAACTTTGACTTCAGCCAGGCCATCAAAGATGGGGACGCTGTGCGCAGAGACATCAGCGTCAGCTTTACAGCGGGCAGCTATAATACGACAGAGTCTATTATAGCAAAGCTGCACGGCTGCAAATACAGATGTCTCATCAGGAACATCAGCATCAACACCAGTTCTGGTGAAGGCATCAGTTCTGGCGAAGTCAGCGTCAGCATGACTGTGACTTTCTTTGAGACCATGTATAATGCAAATACCACAGACGGATTGGAAGAGAACAAAGATGAGGGGAAGACTACAGCGAAAACTAAATAACAAGAGCGGATTCACCCTTGCTGAGACCTTAGTGGCCTTGGCCATTTCAATCATTCTTCTCGCCATTACCATGGTCGGCATCCTGCACTACTACAAGAACATGAAGCTGACGGAAATGGACAATACGGCGAAGGAAATCTTTATTGCGGCTCAAAATCATCTGACCGCGGCGGACGCATCGGGGGAGCTGAAGCGGTACAGAGAGAAGGCGCTGGATGACACAGATACTTCTGTAAAAAAAGAAGCCCTGGGGACTTTGATAAAGGAGAAGCCTAAGGACGTGCCTGACGGGATCAATTGGCCGGCAGATAATAAAGAATACTATTATATAGAATACAATATACCTAGTGGGACTACAGGGAATTTAGAAGGAAGCATATTGCAGTATATGTTTCCTTTTGGTGCCATTGACGAAACCATCAGAGCCGATGGCAGATATATCATCGAGTACAACGTGGAGACGGCCACCGTGTACGGGGTCTTTTATGCTGAGGAGGATGTGGATTTTAGCTATTTAGATATCCTCACATTAGATAAGAACGGTGGAAGAGCGGATACTGCAGACGGCAGACATACGAGACGAGACTACGATGCAGGCATCATCGGCTATTACGGCGGGGCGATGGCGGGGAACCTGCTATCCGGTCCGACCTCTGATTTGCAAATGGACATTGAAAATAAAGATACTCTGAAAGTCACGGTCATCGACCCTAATTATTTCAATAAGGCGACAGATGGAACAAGCACGCTTCAGACCCATCTGACATTATATGTAAAAGGAAAAGACAGCGGCAACGAAGTGAAATTTACGCTGGACTTGGCTGACGGTGCCAATCCTGAGAAGAAAGACAAAAATAAAGATCTCTGGTGGGATGTTGAGACTGTTGAATTGAAAGAACTTATCAGCGGGAAAGAGGGTAAAGGATTAAAGTATACGATTACTTTAGACGATCTCACGCGGCCGGGCGGTCATTTTGCCGATCTTTTCCCGACTTTGATGCCGGGAGAAGACATCATCGTAAAGGTGGTGAGCGCAAGTTCAACCGCATTGGCTACAGTGAGAGAAGCTGAAGACATGTGCAACAGCCTGTTTGCCGCACGAAAAGATGGGACTGAGAGTGATGGCTTTAAGGTGTCTACCGCATCCATCAGTTCTATCCGTCATTTGCAGAATCTGGATCCTAAAGTTTCAGGTGTGCCTGTAGACAGGGGGACAGTCAGAGATAAGACTGGCAAAGAATTGTATAAGATAGAATATCTGGTTACCAAAGCTTCTTTGATTTCCGATATGAATTGGGAAGAGTTCTTTGGAAAAAAAGGTGATGTAAAATCTGTATATAAGCCTGGACTGAAGGAAGATGCGCCAAAAGATACCGGATGGTTAGCAGAAGAAAGCTTTTATGGAATTTATAATAAAAATCTGGTAGAGATCAAAGGTAATGGTAAAACGATATCCAACGTGCAGATTATAAATAAATCGGTAGATGAAGATTTAACGTTGGATAATACCACTGCTTTTAATGCTGGTCTTCTGCGATTTGTTGATTCGGATACGTTTACTGTGACAAATCTTACCTTAAAGGACTTTACTGTAAGTGCTGACAGGAATGCCAGCATGCTCATTGCAGATGTTGCAGAAGGAAAGAGTGTAACGTTGACGAATATCCTAGTTGACGGCGGCACTGTGAAATCAAATAAAGGAAGAGGAAATGCAGGCGGGCTCATCGGATATACGGGGAGCAAGGTTACCGTAACCAATAGTGCGGTCGTAATCAAATCCGTTGGATCTGGAGGCAGACTATCAAATGTGTACGCAGGTGATGCAGGCGGACTGATTGGCGAAATTAATAAATGCAGCGATAGCGTGATTGAGAATTGTTATACAGGCGGACAGACGGTTGATGGGAAATATGAGACTGGAGATGCAGATGTATATAACGTCTATGGAAGAGACGGCGCTGGTGGTCTGGTAGGAAAGATCAAATGCAATAATATGCAAATTAAAAATTCATACAGCACTTGTTCTGTGTATATCGGTGTTACTCCCGAAATGCCCGGTAAAGGAGCGGCCGGAGGATTGGTCGGCAAGGGTAAAACTGCGATTATGTATAGCAATTGCTATGCGACAGGTCTTATAAAGGGAGGTTCAGAACAGATTGTTGGAACCTTTGTAGGTCAAAGCAATGGTTTTGATAGTTATGTTGATGGATGCTGCTATCTTACAGGAATCAATGACGGTTCTGTAAAGGTTGTAGGAGAAGGTCAGAAAGGAAGTTCTATTCAGTCAAAGAGCTACGATGAGATGAAAAGTATTCATACAGATATTGAGTCGTACCCAAAAGACAAGGCATTGGATAGCCAGACTTATCCGTTCCGAACTGTGAACGCAGTAGGTGCAAAGGATAAAATCAACACCAAGGGCGTCCATTATGGAGACTGGCCTCTGGAAGAAGAAAAAGAAGTATACGGAGGGAAATTATTCGCATATAGAGAGAAAGTAACTGTGGATAGGAAGACACAGGATTCCTGGTATCTGGTTGATGTATCAGTAGGTAAGGATGGTGTAATAACCGAAAAAAAAGATCAGTACCTGATTAAGAATAAAGAATCGTATACAGAAAGTTATAGTTATGGATTTCTGATTGATGAAGAAAACGATGAACAATTCGAAAGTCAGTTTAAAGGAGAAATAGTTAAATTCGTTGGTGATACTAAAAATCCTGAACTTGTTACAATTGATGGTAAAAAATATAAGTATTATCAGGTAAAATCTGATGCAGAACGAGATGAGTCTGGCTTTGTAACAACACTGCAATGGAAGCTGACGAATAAAGGAGATGGAGAAACGATACAGTTCACCTTCAACCCGGATTTTGGCTGTGCAATTGAGGCAAAAGCAAATAAGAATAAACTGGGTACAAGTGCCCATCCGTATGAAATTCGAAGTGATAAGCAGCTGAGAAACATTGCCACAAGTAAATTCGCTGATTCTTACAACGATAAGGAATTCATTCAATCTTTAGATATTAACTTGACAAATGAAAACTTCAAACCTTTTGGCGGGGATAAGGGATTTGCTGGAAAATATAATGCATTGTATAGAGATGAGCAGGGCTACGAGATAAATAACTTTAGGCAGAATATTAGTGGCAAAAATGTAAAAGCCGGACTGATTACTGAAATCGGCAGTACCGGAAAAGTGTTTTATATCACTTTGCATGGAAAAATTACAGCAAAAGAGTCTTACCTTGAATCTATTGGAAGTCTGACAGGCGTGTTGCGTGGCACAGCGAAAGGTTGTTATTCAGATGTATCTTTAGAGGTCCACAATGATAACGATTACAGCGGCAATATTGGAGGTATGTTCGGTAATATATCAGGAGGAGCTAAAGCAGAGGATTGCCATTATATGACAGTCGACACAAGTTCAATTGCCGAACCTTTCAACACCCATAACAGTGTTCCGAAAAAGATTAATATCGGTGGATTAGTCGGCTACAACTCTGGTGAGATTGTTAATTCATCAGCAGAAGTTAAAATTACACCTGCAGAAACTAATTCAGGAAACCAGGAAATTGGCATCGGCGGATTTGTAGGCAAGAACATAAACTTGGGAAAGATTGACAATTGTTGGTCAAAAGTCTCATATTCTGTGAGCAGTGTAGTAGAAAAGGCATACTTTGGTGGCTTTGCGGGAATTATTTCTGGAGATGCAAAGATTACAGATTCATATGCCATACTCAATTGGTGGCCAACGTTGCCTTATGGTGCCTTTGTAGGAAAAAACGGGATGACCACTAACGATTCTGGTATTGTAAAGAATTGTCATGCTGTAATAACGGATTACTATAACTCAATGAACGCAAATAATACGCTTTCCTTCATCGATGAAAATTCGTTGAAAGGAGATGCAAATTGTTACATGTACCGCAATGGAAATAGTAGCGAACGAGGCGTGACTTATATCTCTGATTCAAATAATTATAAGGTCTTGGCAACGTTTAAAAATTTTGACGAGTCTATTTGGGAAGTGGTTAACGGTAAGTATCCGACCTTAATTGCAAACCCGGAACCTAAAGCCTCTAAAGCAAAGGCACAGTCCATATTCAAGAGGTCTTTGGAAGAGAACCTGCAGCCTAAGATTGATGCTAAATTAAACCAAGAATAACTTAAAAGTACTGCTGGCCGTTAGATGGTCACGCAGTACTTTTTTAGCTAATCGTGTTTATAACTTTTCAATCTCTTCCACAGCCAAACCTGTAATCTTGGCAATCATGGAGATCTCGATGCCTTCGCGCTTCATCTTTCTGGCATTTTCTGTACGCTCTTCGCTTTTGCCCTGATTTTTACCCTCGGCAAATGCTTTTTCCTGCTCCAACCGCATCTGTTCTTCCAATGTCATCAGTCTCCGCCTCCATTCTGAAGTGTTAAAATCCTTCACCCGGTGATGAAGTGATTGAATAAAGGTATCATCCTCCGGTACCTCCATTTTGTTAACATAGTCGAAAAAGGACATCAGTTCAGGTGGGGTATTTTCCTTCGGACTCGTTGTATTCACTACTATTTTATAGGAGTCATCGCCGTATGGCAAGTTGTTTTTGCAGTCGTAATTTTGGAAAGTGTAGACCGCCTGCTCCTTGCCATAGTAATCATAAGTGCAGATGAAGATGACGTAGCTGTGTTTTAACTCACTGTATTTTGTGCCCTGTTTAATCTGGTTGATATCCATGGCGCTGGAATAATATCTTCCGCGCAAGGGCAGATCTGCGTCGCTTCCATTTTGCATTTCCACATCGAACCAGCTGTCATCTCCTTCGAACAGGACATCGAGGCGGACATTTCTGGAGATGATGCCGGTGATAATCGTCTTCTGCATGTTGGTATTGGAGCCTTCGCAAAGACGCAGGTCGCGTATCTTCTTATGGGGGAATATCCTTTCCAGGAGGCAACGACATAATTCCTGATCCTGCATGACGAGACCGAACATCAAATCTTCCTTAATGGTGAACTGGATATTTTCGGTGTGTTTCTTCGTAGACATAGCATTTCCTTTCTGTAATAATTAGAAAAATATAACTGTAAAAATATGGATGAATCCATTATACGATAAAAGGAAATAAATGTAAATAAAATATCGAAAATAAAAATATAAAATTTCAACTGTATATATTTCAAAAATCCCAAAAAATTTTAGAATTTCCCCATCTTGGAAAGCGGAGTTTTCTATGATAGAATATCTCTTAAGACTTTAGTATGAGGGAGAATGTATGGAAAGAATAACAGACGAAAAGATCTTTTACAAGAAGATGATTTTTATTGGCGTGCCGGTAGTGTTTCAGAACTTGATCAGTATCGGTCTCAATTTGATAGATACGCTGATGATTGGAATGCTGGGAGAACAGGAACTGGCAGCTGTGGGAGCGGCGAACCAGGTCTACTTCATTTTTACGGTATCACTGTTCGGACTTTACAGCGGAGCGGCAGTCTATACTGCTCAGTATTGGGGTGCACAGGATATCGACGGCGTGCGCAAGCTTCTGGGGATTGACTACATCGTCGGATTCGTATTTGCACTGGTCGTCTCTGTGGCTGCCTATGTCTTTGCGCCGCAGATCATCGGACTCTTTTCACAGGATCCGGAGGTTATCAGCTTTGGTGAAGACTATATCAAAATAGCCTGTTTTTCCTATGTATTCTCGGGGTTTTCAGGTGCTATATCCTATAACAGCAGAGCGATTCAGAATCTAACGGTGCCGACCATCATCAATGCGGCGGCTTTGTGCGTCAACGCCGTACTCAACTACCTTTTGATTTTCGGAAAAGGGGGACTGCCGCAGATGGGCGTGGAAGGCGCAGCAACGGCGACTTTGATTGCCAGAATCTTTGAACTGGCGGCCCTTCTTACTTATGTATATACACGTAAAGAGCATCCGTTCAAGGCATCCCCGGCTAAGATCTTCGGATTTGGCAGGGAGCTTTTCGGGAAAGTGATGCGGACAGCTGTGCCGGTTGTGTTCACCGAAGGCTGCTGGGCGGCATCGGTAGCTTTGATCTTCGCTGCCTATGGAAGACTTGGAACCTCTGCCCTGGCGGTTGCCCAGGTGGCCAATGTCATCTGTGAGATGCTGCAGTCCGTGTATTTTGGCGTGGGCAATGCGACAGCCATGCTGATTGGGGAAACCTTGGGACGGGGAAACAAGGATACCGCGTTCAACAATGGGAAGAGGGCTGTCAAGCTGGTCTGGATTCTAAACGTCATCATGACCCTTCTGATGATTGCACTCAGTAAACCGGTAGCATCCATATATAACTTCAGCGGCGAGACCGATCACCTTTTGATTATCTCCTTGATTACCATGGCCATTACCATTACGCCAAAGATGATCGGTTATATCTATGTCGTGGGAATTCTGCGATCTGGCGGAGATACGCTTTTCTGCATGAAGCTGGAAATTTTCTGCAACATGTTCATAATGGTACCACTTGCGTACATCGCTGTGTTGGTGTTCCATCTGAGCCTGCCTCTGACCATGCTGCTGATTGAAGTGGGAGATTTGGTGCGCACCTTTGTCTGCATGCCGCGATTTAAGAGCCGCAAATGGATCAACATCGTCACCGATGTAGAAAATCAATAAAAGTTTTGCAGTTCTTTTTCAATCAATGCCCACGGAAATCCGACCACGTTGTCAAAAGAACCTTCGTAGTGGTCGATGTGTTTGCCGAAGATCCCCTGAATGGCGTAGGCACCGGCCTTGTCGTAAGGTTCGTCGGTGTCCAGATATGCTTGGATTTCGTCATCGGAGTAATTTTTACAAAATACTTCCGTCACATCACAGAATACTTTTTTATCATTTTTGCCAGCCGCAATCAAAGCGACACCAGTCGTCACAAAGTGGCTGGTATTTCTTATTTTTGAAAGCATAGCAAAAGCGTCCTGCCTGTTTTTCGGTTTCCCCATGATACCGTCCTTATAAACTACGGTGTCAGCGGCAATAATAATAGAACCGTTTTCTGCGATTGGCTCTACTGACAAAGCTTTTTTCAAAGCCAAAAACATGACGGCATCCCGCATGCCGATGTCTGCAGGAAGGGTTTCATCGATATCTGCCGGTTTGATGATTGGATCGAAACCGTGTTTTTTCATCATATCAATTCGTCTTGGCGAAGAAGATGCTAAAATTATTTTCTTTTGCATTCTGTATACCTCCATCTGTTTTGTGTTATAAAAATCATAATAGCATAGATTCGGAACTTTTTCACCGACTTTTACAGCATTTTTGATTTCAATGGAAGGTGTGTAGCTATTTGAGTCAAACCAAACTAGTCCGAATTCGGACTAGTTTGGTTTGGGCATTAGATATACACGTTGCTCGATAAATGCTACATTTTGATGATTGCAGGCATAAAATTTACATTTTGCCGAATAATAAGGTTACAAATCTCGGAGGTGATAAAGTGGATAAACAAGAAGTGAAGAAAAAAGATGTGGCGAAAGCATATGAGAAATATTCGAAGCAGTTTACACCAAAACCTACTTATTTTTCAAACTGCCTTAAAGCATTTATCGTGGGCGGACTGGTATGCACGGCCGCCTATTTTGTGAGCAATTTCCTAGTGGGAAAGGGCGTAAAAGAAAAAGACGCTATTATTTATGTGACAATCGGTATCGTAGCTCTCGCGCAACTTTTGACAGGCTTTGGTGTCTTTGACAGCATCGCAAGATTTGCAGGGGCAGGGGTTATCGTTCCGATCAGCGGGTTTGCCAACTCTATGGTCGCACCGGCCATCGAATTCAAAAAAGAGGGGCCTGTTTTAGGCGTAGGAGCAAAACTCTTCAGCATTGCAGGACCTGTTTTAGTCTGCGGCATCACGTCCGCCACCATTGTGGGCGTAATTTACTGGATCATCGGATTATTTTAAGGAGGCATAAACTATGGCAGAAAAGAAATTAGGAAAACAGACCGTGAAATTTGCGCAGGGACCTTATGTAATCGGTGCAGCAGCTGTAGGCGGACAAAAAGAAGGCGAGGGACCGCTCAAGTCGTGGTTCGACGTTATATTAGATGACGATACCTTTGGTGAAAAGACTTGGGAGAAAGCGGAGAGCAAAATCCTCAAGGAAGCCATGATGCTGGCTTTGCAGAAATCCGGCAAAGATAAAAAAGACATCGACTTGGTATTGAGCGGCGACCTGCTCAACCAGATTATGTCATCTTCTTTTATGGCGCGCGACCTACATCTGCCCTTTCTCGGGCTGTACGGCGCTTGCTCCACGATGACAGAATCTCTTTTGCTGGGGTCTATGCTGACTGACGGCGGTTTTGCCCACAATATCATCGTCGGTGCATCCAGTCATTTCTGTACTGCGGAAAGACAGTTCAGAATGCCTGTGGAACACGGAAACCAAAGACCGCCTTCGGCACAGTGGACGGCAACGGCGGCGGGCTCTATGCTGGTTTCAGAAAAGAAAGTGGATTTATCGAAAGTAGGCACCGTCGATGACAAGCAGAAAATTGTCAACCCGCGCAACATCCAGGTGGACTGCGGCACCATAGGTAAAGTCATCGATGCTGGCGTAAAGGATGCCAACCAGATGGGAAGTGCCATGGCGCCGGCTGCAGTAGACACGATTCTGAACCATTTAGAGGACACAGGCAGAACAATCGATTATTATGACCTTGTATTGACTGGAGATTTGGGCTATATCGGAAAAGATATCGCTACGGATCTACTCATAGATGCAGGGCTCAACGCCAATGATGTAAAGGAGAGATACGACGATTGCGGTACCATGCTCTATTATAGAGAGGAGCAGGACGTTCACGGCGGCGGCAGCGGCTGCGGCTGTTCAGCATCTGTGTTCTCCGGCAATATTGTCAGTCGTATGAGAAAAGGTGAACTGAACAGGGTGCTTCTGATCTCTACAGGAGCAATGCTCTCTACAATCAGCCCGTTCCAGGGCGAAAGTATTCCTGGCATCGCCCACGGCGTCGTTTTAGAGACCTGTTAGATAGGGAGGTAAATGAATGGATTATATATACACGTTTTTAATCGGCGGCGCAATCTGCGTCATCGGTCAGATTCTAATGGACACGACCAAACTGACCACGCCCAGAATTCTGGTCATCTTTGTGGTAGCAGGTGTCGTTCTGCAGGCCATAGGGCTTTATGAGCCTTTGATCAATTTTGCCCACCAGGGCGCGTCTGTACCGCTGCCCGGCTTCGGTTATACCTTGGCAAAAGGAGCTATGGAAGGGGCAAAAGAAGGTTTTCTGGGAGCTATCACGGGAGCCGTCAAAGATTCCGCAGCTGGTATTGCTGTAGCCATCGCTTTTGGCTATATCGTATCGCTGATTTTCACACCAAAGTCCCCGCTGAAATAGGAAGTTTCATTAGAAAAGGCTCTCTATGACAGCGACGATGCAGGCTGGTATGGCGATCAGGAGAAATGCACCCACAACCATTCTGAAAAGATTCAGAAGAGGATTTTGTTTCTTCCGAAAAGGGAACCGATCCCTGAATTTGCGATAATTGGAAAAGTACAAAGTCCAAAGCAAAAGGAAGGATGCAATGCCGACACGATTGAGATAGAGGGAAAACCCCACAAGGGCAGTTCCGTTTATATCATCTACTTGGATTGTAAACGCAAAATAACCGATCAATAGATACCAAACCGCAGAAATCGTCATATTTCTAAAAGATTTTTTTCGAAAACCGGGCAGAGCGAAGGAACTCTGGCCGGTTTTTGCGATTGCGGCGGATAAAGCAGACACGGAGGAAAAACGGTCCTGCGGATCTATGGACAGACACTTTTCGATGATGCTGTGAAAGGCGCCTGCGGTCCGCGTTTCAGAAGGCAGTCTGCCTGTCAGCATTTTGTTTGCCAACACGCCGATAGAGAAAATATCTGTCTTTTCGCTGGATTGCTGAAAGCCGTACTGTTCAGGGGCAGCATAATCTTCTGTTCCCATCAAAACAGTATCTCTCGTTTTCTCTGGGTCATAGTTCTTTGACGCGTCAAAATCGATGAGATACAGGTGGTTCTGACCATCCAAAATAAGATTAGACGGCTTGATGTCCCGATGGATGATGGGTGAATCATAGTCGTGAAGAGGCTTTAGAATCTGGCAGAGATCCATGAGAATCCGTCTTGTTTCCTCTTCAGAAAACAGGCGCTGTGCCAGAATTTCCTCTAAGTTTTGACCGCTGATATACTCTTCTATGACGATTAGACGGTCATCCTCTTCAATCAACTCCTTGATTGCTGGAATGCTGGCGAATCGTTCTCTTTTCAATATCTGATATATTTCCAGGTTGTGGGACGATACGTTTTTTTTGACATAGAGTTTGCGAGACTCTACGTGCTGCACCAAAGAAACCTGGTGTTTTTCATTGATCATGGCCACTTCCTTATAAAAAGAAAGGGTGAATTCACTTTCTAAAGACATCGCTTTCTCCTTTTTTCTTGATTTCTGTTTAAAGGTATTGTAACATATGGACAGGAAGTTGAACATATGTTGTGAGGGTGATTATGGAGAAAGATACGACGAGAACTTTGTCAAAGGCGCTGGAAAAAATACAGAAGAGTGAAGAGGCAGATCAGTTTATCCAAAAGCATGGCCAGTCGGATTTTGTCTATTTTTATGAGTATCTCAATTGGATCATCGCACAGAAGAACTTGACAACAGCCGAAGTTATCACGCGCAGCGGGATCAACAAGAATTATGTCTATAACATCCTCAACGGCGACAAGAGAAAGCCTGGCAGAGACAAGATTCTAGCTCTCTGCATCGGGGCGCAGATGTCTTATAGTGAAACCCAGAGGGCTTTGGAAATTGGAAATGTCGCGCCTCTTTACCCAAAGGATGAACGAGATGTGCGCATTGCGGTGGCTATTAACAATGGCACCGACGATGTGACAAAGATCAATCTGATACTGGACGAGTACGGGCTTGAACCGATTAATGTTTAAACCCTTTTCTTCGGATGAAGAATCGAATGCACCCTGATGTGGGTGTTTTTTTGTTTAATTAGGAAATATCGATAATCTGCGGCTGCAGGTAAAACGGACAAAAATGCCATGAAAGTACCTAAACCCGCTCATTTATGGCACTTTTTTGAGAAATTAAGCTTATTTTTGATTGATCAACAAAAAAAAGGAAAAAATGCAAAGGGAATAGATAACTATATAATAATAAAACTTCGTAAAAGACGCGATTTTGGAGCGCATACATTACGAATAATTGCATTTTTGCTGTCCGGAAGGGCGGATGAAAACGGAAAAATACCATAAAACACCTGAATCTCCTTATTTATGGCACTTTTGCCGGATTTAAAAGTAGTCGGATCTATAAGATGCGTAATGGAATGCGCCTAAGCTGGAGAGATTTTTCTTGCTGGCAGCACGACATTTTGCTTTGGTCATCGGCTATGATGTACTTGTAAATCAAAGAAAGGAAGGAACAAAATATGAAAACGACTAAATTGATATTGAGCATCATCTCCATGATACTATTTGTAATTATCGCACTCCAGTCCTGTGCAGCAGGGGTTAGTAATACATTACAGGAAAATGGAGAGCTTGGAGGCACGGCAGGCATCATGCTGGGGATCTGTATGGTCATCGCAGCCATCATCGGTCTGGTGACTAGAAAAGGAGGGAAAGGCGGCGCCTTTACGGCAGGAGGATTTTATCTGGCAGGGGCAGTTATCGGTTATGTCAATGCCGGCAGCTATGCGGATTTAAAAATCTGGGCAACTGTCTCACTTGCTTTCGGCATCTTCTTTATCGTCGGCACCATCATCGCTGCCAGGAAAAATGGATAGGGATACCAGAGAGCTGGAAGAGGTCGTCAAAGCCTTGAAAACCGAGGAGCAGGTTGAGGGTTACCTGGTCTGCCACGGGGAAGAGAAAGAAATCACCTATTTTTATCAGTATCTTCATCAAATCGCAGAAGCAAAAAAGATACCTATGAGTCAAGTGGTTGCAAGAAGCAGAGTCAATCGGAACTACGTTTATAATATAACAGGCGGAGTGAAACGAAATCCGGGAAGAGATAAAATCATAGCATTATGTTTTGGCGCATGTATGAACTATGAAGAAACCAACAAAGCCTTGGAAATCGGGGGTCACTGCAGACTGAATCCGAAAAGTGAGAGAGATGTGAGAATTGCGGTAGCAATCAACACGGGAGCCTTTGACGTAGGAAAGCTCAATGACCTGCTGACAGAAAAGCACTTGCAGCCCTTGCACATCTAAAGGGGAAGAAAATAAAAGCTATCGCATGAGAGGCAAAACGCCGCCCGGGGAGAAACCATGGGCGGCGTTTTGTGCGTAAGTATTGCTTTCAATCATCAGAAGACTATGGTAAAATATAGCCGAAAGCTTTGTGATTCCTTTACAAAATCCCATAATTATGGTAAACTGTTATACTATGTTAAGGTGATTGAAATATGAGTTTTGTAATTAATATAGGCAAATTTTGCTTGATGATATTATACGGGATTCTAAAGTTATTCCCGAGCAAAGAGAATAAGGTATTGTTTCTGAGCAGGCAGTCAGACGAACTGAGCCTGGATTTTTCTATGTTAAAAGACGAGCTTTTGCGGCAGAATCCAGATATCCAAATCATAGCAATCTGCAATCGGCTGGACGACAGCAAAAGCGGCCTTGCCGGCTTTGCTGCAGATACCCTGAAGAGCATGTATCACCTGGCCACCAGCAGGGTCTGCGTGTTGGACGCTTATTGGCCGGCGGTATCTCTCCTTCATCATAAGGAGAAGCTGACCGTAATCCAGATGTGGCACGCCATCGGCAAAATCAAAAAGTCGGGTTATCAGACTTTGGGTAAAGAATCGGGCAGGGGAGAAAAAACCGCCCGCCTTCTGCATATGCATGAGAATTACGATATCATCATTGCAGGCGGCAAGGCGTGGAATCCCTATTATTGTGCGTCTTTTCACACGACGGAGAACAAGCTGCTCAACATCGGTCTGCCGCGGATTGACCATTTGCTGGAGAGTGCGCAGAGCAATCGAGAAGCCGCCCTCGCGGCTTACCCACAGCTTTCCCAAAAGCAGGTGATTCTCTATGCGCCGACCTTTAGAAGAAATATTGAGCTGAACTGGCAAAATTTATTAAAAGAAATTGACTTTGAACAATATATACTGATTGTAAAGGGGCATCCTAATCAGAAGATAGAGTGCAGTCGAGACGGTGTGCTTCTCTGCCCGGATTTCAAGGCCGTAGACCTTTTGGCTGTCTGCGATTACTTGATCACGGATTATTCAGCGATTGCGGTAGAGGGTGCTGTTTTGGGGAAGAAAACCTACTATTACCTCTATGACTATGAGGAATATACGGAGAAAAACGGCATCAACGTCAATCCCTTTGAGTCTATGCCAGGCTGCGCTTTCCGCGATGCAGGGGAACTGATCCGGAATCTGGAATCAGGCAATTACAACCAGCAGGCTCTGGACGAATATCGAAAAAAATATCTGCCAGAGGAACTGGGTACGTCTACTGCAAAACTGGCAGAAGCTGTCATCAGAAATTTAGCATAAGGAAGAGAAGAGAGCATGTTTAAATTCGCAAAAAAATGCATCAAGAAACTGAAATTATTTATCTTATATTGGAGAAGAATCGTCTTCGCAAAGAACAATTTTAAATGTCCTTTCTGGAAAAAGATCAGAGCCAATGTCTGCGGCGGATTTTTGGCGGATCAGTGGATGCTTTACGATTTTGATCACAATGACAAGAGCGAATACCTGTCGGAATTTGATTGGTACCGTTCAAGATATATCAACGAACCTTTCGACTTTCTGCTCAACAACAAGATTGCGGCGGCAGAAATCCTGCAGCAATATATCAGAGTTCCGGCAAGCTACATGATTAAAAACCATGGCTTTGTCACCAGCTTTGACAGCAGGCATATGGAGTATGGGGATGCTATCACACTGCTCAAAGAAAAGGGCAAACTCTTTATCAAACCTTACGGAGCAGGCAAAGGCAACGGCGTCAATATCTTAATTTACGAAGACGGAAAGATTTTTGTGGACAAGGAAGAATACGCAGAAGATGATTTCGTCAAGTTCCTGCAGGGCAGGGATGACTGGTTTATCTGCGAGTCCATGAAGCAGCATCAATATTCTGACGATATCTATGACAAGACCGTAAACACCATCAGGCTGATTACCCTGAGAGATATACACACCCATGAATTCAAGGTATTCTTTGCTGTGCAGAGAATCGGTACCGCGGCGACCATTCCAGTAGATAATGGCAGCAGAGGCGGACTGGTTGCAAAAATCGATTTAGAAACTGGTATTCTCAGCGAGGCCAGATGCCTGCACAATCGAAATGTGTACAAGGTTCATCCCGATTCTGGCGCACCGATCGAAGGAGCGGTCATTCCAAACTGGGATGCCATCAAGGTGGAAATCCTGGAGTTAGCTAACCACATGCCGTATATGCACTTCATCGCTTGGGATATACTGGTGTTAGAAGACGGAAGCATTTGCATCATAGAGGCCAATACCTCTTCCGGCGTGAATATCATTCAGCTTTGGGGCGGACAGAGAAATGACGAGTTAGGAGACTTTTACCGCTACCATAAGGTAATCAAGAAATAAATGACGAGTTAGGAGACTACCAATGAAATACATTATCATGGCTGATGGAAAAGGCACCAGGTGGAACAATTACCACGATATACCAAAGCACTTTATCGAAGTGGAAGGAGAGACCCTTCTCGCCAGGACCGTCAGGCTTTTGCGGATGTATGACGCCCAGTGTGAAATCATCATCACCTCTCACGATCCCAGATATGAAGTAGAAGGTGCAAAACGCTATGAACCTATCAACAATGTGTTGGAAATAGACCGTTTTACTGCGGAGCTGATTGAGGATGACGTCTGTTTTCTCTATGGAGATACCTATTATTCCTATTCGGCGATGAAGTCTATCGTCAGTACAAAAACGGATGATTTGATGTTCTTTGGAAACGAAAAGTCCATCGTCGCAATCAAAGTGAAAGATGCGGAAATTTTCCGGTATCATGTGAACCATGTGAGAGAACTGTTTTTACAGGGAGAAATCAAGAAATGCATAGGATGGCAGGTCTATCAGTCGTTTATGGGCATGTCTTTTGAGGAAAAGAAAATCGCTGGAAAATACGTCTATATGGAGGACGGAACGAGAGATTTTAATTCGCCAGAGGATTTGGAAAAGAGTGAGAGGAAAGGAAGATAAGTGGAGACATTAAAAGAGATCATAAAAGCGCATATTGATTATAGAAAACAGCTTTTTAAACTTGCAAAGTCAGATATTATTAAAACCTATAAAGGGGCTGCCCTGGGCTGGGCGTGGGCACTGATCAGACCGGCAATCACTATTTTTGTGTTTTGGTTTGCTTTTACCATCGGTTTGCGGCACGGAAAGCCAGTAGAGGGATATCCGTTTTTCTTATGGCTTATCGCAGGCATGATTCCCTGGTTTTACATGAGGGATATGATTACAGGCGGCGCGGCATCGCTGCGCAGATATACTTACCTGGTGACAAAGATCAAATATCCCATCTGTACCATACCGACATTTGTCAGTATGTCACTGTTCTTAGTTCATATAGGACTTTTGACGATTGTCATTTTGATTTATATCGGTTTTGGCTATATGCCGGATATCTACTATCTACAGCTTCCGTTTTACATGTTGCTGATGTTCTTGTTCTTTACGACCTGGGGGCTATTTGCATCCGTGCTTTCAGCTATGAGCAGAGACTTTCTCAACCTGGTAAAATCACTGACAACGGCACTGTTTTGGCTTTCAGGCATTTTATACAATGCTCACGAGATTAAACCGCTTATTTTGCGCAAGATACTGATGTTTAATCCAATCACGCTGGTTACAAGTGGTTATCGAGACTGCTTTGTCTACAAAAGATGGTTTTGGGAAAACCCTATAGAGCTTAGAAATTATGTCCTCGTACTTACGGTGATGATAATTTTGGCGGTTTGGGCATACAAGAAACTGAAGAAAGATGTTCCTGATGTATTATAAAGGGAAAAGGATTTTTTTATGAATAATATAGCGATACAGTTTAAAAATGTGACGAAAGTATATAAATTATTTAAGAATGACAAACAGAGGTTCAGAGCTATTTTTTCTAAGAGAGTGAAGCCGAAGATTAAAAAGGCAATCAACGAGGTTTCCTTTACCGTTGAAAGAGGAGAATCTGTAGCTCTGTTCGGAAGAAATGGCGCAGGAAAGTCGACCATACTGAAAATGATTACAGGGGTCACGTATCCCACCACAGGAGACATCTTTGTGGAGGGCAGAGTCAGCGCACTGCTGGAACTGACAGCGGGCTTTGACCCCGATTTTACAGGCAGAGAGAACATCTTCTTTCGTGGACAGCTTTTAGGTATTTCTAATGATGAAATCAAAGAGTTAGAGGAAGACATTATAGAATTTGCTGACCTGGGTGATTATATGGATCAACCGGTCAGAACCTATTCCAGCGGGATGAAGGCAAGACTTGGATTTGCAATCAATGCCAACATCAAGCCGGAGATTCTGATTGTAGACGAAGCGCTCAGTGTCGGTGATAAGGAATTCCGTCGCAAATGCAGGCAGAAAATCAATGAAATCGTAGACGACGGTGATGTGACATTCTTATTCGTAACCCATTCAACCAACGTTGCCAAGGATTTTTGCAAAAGAGGAATTGTCATGAAAGCGGGAAAGCTGATATATGACGGCGATATTGAAGATGCAATTGCATTCTATGAAGACATGACTGATAAAGAAATGGCGGCAAAAAAGAAACAAGGCAGCAAGAAAATTTTAGGATAGGAGAATATTATGGCAAGACGTCGAAAAGAAATCTTCGCACACAACAATAAGTACGAAGGCAACATTTTTAAACGATTCGGACGGTGGTTTGGCAAGCTGAAAGGCTGGCAGAAGGGCATTTTGATTGGCTTGACAGTCATCCTTATTGTTGCAATCGGTGTTGCCAGCTATGTATTTGCAAAGTTGGGGCTGCTTGACCGAGTGAAACTCAATGAAAAAGAATTATCTTGTGTGGATGTAGATGGATACATCAATATCCTGCTTCTAGGTGTTGACAGCAGAGATATGGATAATATTCAAGGTTCTGGTGCCGATGCAATTATGATTCTCAGTATCAAAGAAGAAACTGGTGAGGTCAAATTGATTTCTGTGTACAGAGATACTTATTTGAAAATGGGAGATAGCGATTCCTACGACAAAATCACCAACGCGAACCGCATTGGTGGGCCAAAGATGGAAATCCAGTCGTTAAATCAAGCGATGGATATGAATATCAGCAAATTTGTGGTAGTCAACTTTAAAGCTGTAGCGGATTTGGTGGACCAGGTAGGCGGCATCACTGTTGACGTGCAGGATTTTGAAATCCCTCAGCTGAACAAGTATACCATTCAAACTGCGGACAACATCGGCAAAAAGGAGTATAAGCTGGTAGAAAAGGCTGGTGAGCAGACCTTAGAGGGTGTGCAGGCAGTTTCTTATGGAAGAATTCGTAAGGGCGTGGGAGACGATTACAAACGAACAGAACGTATGAGAGTTGTTCTGACCAAGGTCTTCGAAAAGTTGAAGAAGATGAGCTTTGGAGAACTGGATAATCTCTTAAATATGATGCTGCCGCAGGTGCAGACAAACTTAGGCAATAGTGATCTTTTAGGGCTGGCGGCAAGGCTGACAAACTTCAAAATTGGTGAAAGCACAGGATGGCCGTATGATGTGACAGGCGGCTATATCGGGGAGACATCTTACGTATTTCCTGATGACCTGGTCAGCAATACGACCAAACTGCATCAGGAGGTCTTTGGACAGAAGGACTACAAGCCATCAGAAACAGTACAGGCGATCAGTGACACAATCATCAGTGATCTCAACGGCAATGTATCTGATCAACAGCCGATTGATACCAGTGGTGATACCAATACCGGTGATGATGGGAATTCTGATCAGAACACAGGTCCTAATGGCACTGGCGGTTCTTCTGGCAGCAGCGGAAATAACGGTGGTTCCTCTGGCGGCAGTGGCAACGGCGGAAGCGGTTCAGGCGGCGGTTCCGATAAACCGAAACCGGATCCAAAACCAGATCCAGAACCAACCCCGGACCCAGAACCGACCCCGGATCCAACGCCGACCCCAGATCCAGGGCCAGATAACGGCGGTACGACAACACAGAGCGAATAAGTGAGAGAGATAGAGAATAGGAGAGAAGAAAAATGGCAAAGGAAAAGATTAATTTTGCAGATGAAGATATCAAATTAAAGTACAGACATACGACTTCCCACATCATGGCTCAAGCTGTTAAAAACTTGTGGCCTGATGCAAAGCTGGCAATCGGTCCGGCAATTGACAACGGGTTCTATTACGATATCGATATGGAACACAAGTTGTCTGACCAGGATCTGTTAAAGATTCAGAAAGAAATGAAGAAGGTCATTCAGGCAAACCATAAGCTGGAACGCTTTGAACTGCCAAGAGCAGAAGCCATTCAATATATGGCTGACCGCAACGAAGATTACAAGGTAGAGTTGATTGAAGATCTTCCGGAAGATGCCGTGATTTCCTTCTATAAGCAGGGTGATTTTGTCGATCTCTGTGCGGGACCGCACATGGAATCCACTGGTCAGATTAAAGCTGTCAAGCTGATGAGCGTGGCCGGAGCATATTGGCGCGGTGACGAGCACAATAAGATGCTGCAGAGAATCTACGGAACCTGTTTCCCATCACAGGAAGAGCTGGACGAATACATCAACCGTTTGGAAGAAGCAAAAAAGAGAGATCACCGCAAAATCGGCAAGGAGATGGATCTGTTCATGTTGACTGAGGAAGGACCTGGCTTCCCATTCTTCATGCCAAAGGGTATGATTATCAGAAATGAATTGGAGAACTTCTGGCGCCAGGAGCATAGAAAGAGAGGCTACCAGGAGATTAAGACGCCATTGATTCTCAACGAAGAACTCTGGAGAACCTCAGGACACTGGGATCATTACAAGGACAATATGTACTTTACAAAAATCGACGATGCAGATTATGCGATCAAGCCGATGAACTGTCCGGGTTCCATGCTGGCTTATAAGCGCAAAATGTGGTCATACAGAGATTTACCGCTGAGAATCGGTGAACTGGGACAGGTGCACAGACATGAGCTGTCAGGCGCGCTGCATGGCCTCATGAGAGTGAGAACCTTTACCCAGGACGATGCTCATATCTTCATGCTGCCAGAACAGATCAAAGACGAAATTGTCGGCGTAGCTAAATTTATCGACGATGTCTACAGCATGTTCGGTTTCAAATATCATATTGAGCTTTCCACAAGACCGGAAGATTCCATGGGAACTGACGAAGAGTGGGCAATGGCGGAAGACGCTCTGCGCGAGGCCATGACGGAAGTAGGCGTCCCTTATGTTGTTAACGAAGGAGATGGCGCATTCTATGGACCAAAACTGGACTTCCACCTGGAAGATTCTCTTGGAAGAACCTGGCAGTGTGGCACCATTCAGCTTGACATGCAGATGCCACAGAGGTTTGACCTTACTTATGTGGGCTCAGATAACGAAAAGCACAGACCAATCATGATTCACCGTGTCATCTTCGGTTCTATCGAAAGATTTATCGGTATTCTGACTGAACACTTTGCCGGCAAATTCCCACTGTGGCTGGCACCGGTTCAGGTGAAGCTCCTGACCGTGGCAGAAACTTTTGCCGATTATGCAAAAGAAGTGGCTGCTAAGTGTGAAGAAGCAGGACTGCGCGTAGAACTGGACATCAGAAATGAAAAAATCGGTTATAAACTGAGAGAAGCGAGAAACGAAAGGGTTTCTTATATCTGTGTCATCGGTGAGAGAGAAGCAGAAGCCAATTCTGTTTCTGTCCGTTCCACAAAAGTAGGTGAGCTGGGAGCGATGTCAGTAGACGAATTTGTTGAGAAATTAGTCGAAGAAGTAAAGTCGAAAGCGGTGTAACATGTTTGGTAAAAAGAAGGAACAGGCGCCTTGGCGTGACGGCGTTTACCTCTGCACGGTAAACGATAGTTTTCAGGCGGATTTACTAGAGTCGAAATTAAAAGGCGAGGGTATTCCTTGTGTAAAGAAGTACGAAGGTGCAAGCAATTACATCGAAATCTTTATGGGACAGAATACGACAGCTCCTATTGAACTCTATGTACCAGAAGAAAGCCTGGAAGATGCAAAGAACATCATTGTTCCAGTGGATTTAGATGAATGTGAACCCATAGACGAATAAATAACAAAAAATAGAGAAGCCGATCGGCCTTGCGGTTTAAACGCAAGTGCTGTCGGCTTCTTTTTCTTCTGCGCAGACATCGAGATATATGACGAAAATTGTATACAAATCCATCATTCGTTATTCACATAAATATGTTATACTATAGATAGATGAAAAAGAGGGGGTGAAATATGAAAAAAATATTGAATCAGTTATCTATTATTAATTTTTTAGTTATCACTATCGCTGGCATTGTTAACGCAGTAGGCGTCACGATGTTCTTAGCACCAGTTAATCTATACGACAGCGGGATATCAGGTACATCCATGCTCTTCGCGCAGATGACACCTGCGTTTATGACCCTGTCGCTCTTTTTAGTCTTGTTGAATTTCCCCTTGTTCGCCTTAGGGATGAAGAAGCAGGGCTCTGTTTTTACAATCTATTCTCTATATGCAGTAGCAGTCTATTCTATCGTGTCGTTTCTTATCATCAATATCTTGCCCGTTAACGTCAGCATAGCCTCTCCATTAGCCGAACAGGACTTGTTTTTATGCGCTCTGTTTGGAGGTTTGATTTCTGGTGTGGGCAGCGGATTAACGATTCGCTTTGGCGGTGCAATTGATGGAATTGAAGTTATGGCTGTCATCTTTGCAAAGCGCCTCGGTATGTCTGTAGGAAGCTTCTGTATGTGCTATAACGTGGTGCTGTATGTCATTATCGGCATCATCAAAAGCAATTGGATTTTACCGCTTTATTCCATTGTGACCTATATGGCAGCGCTGAAGACCATCGACTTCATAGTAGAGGGCTTAGATCGTGACAAAACAGCGATTATCGTCACAAGTGAGGAAGAGGCGATCTGCTGTGCGCTGTCAGAAGAATTCGGTACAGGTATCACATTAATCAATGCAAAAGGATATTATTCCAACGAAGAGAAGACCATGATCTATCTGGTAGTCAATCGTTTTCAAATAGGCAGGATGAATGCGATTATCCATGGATTAGATGAGAACGCATTTATCACGATTACAGAGAATATTTAATCTCTGCTCAAAGGCTTCTGTGCATCTGTCATGTTGCTGCTGGCTGCATTTGCAGAAGAATATGCAAATTGCAGATTATAGCCGCCAGTGAATCCATCGACATCTAAGACTTCTCCAATTGCATAGAGCCCCGCAAATCTCTTTAACTCCATGCTTTTGGGATTGATTTCGGATAGAGTGATGCCGCCAGTGGTTACCATCGCTTTATTGTATCCGGATACACTGTCGACTAAAAAGGAATCAGCCGTCAGCCTGGCAGCGATTTCTTTCTGCCTGTCTCCAGTTTCCTTTAAGATGACCTGCAGAAAACTTTTCGGCAGCCCCAATTCTTTAGGTAGAAGGTTCTGCAGACTTGTTTTACTGTTCTTTAAACTGCCGCTGATTTTTTCTGCGACAGCACTTTTTGTCTCAGGATATAAATAATTTAATTTGATCGTGTCGCCTGGTCTAATCTCTTTGGAACTATTTAAAATCAAAGGACCGGACAGATTGCTATGGGTGAAGAGCAGACCGCCGACGGCTTCTGCCGTCTTTTTTTCGCTGCGCCACACAGATAAATGTACCTCATCAAAAGAGATTCCGGAAATCTCCCCATATGGATAGTTTTTCACATTGACGGGAGAGAGACCTGGCCGCAGCGGTGTAATTTCTATGCCCAGGTTTCGCAGTACAGGAAATAAAGAACCGTCCGAGCCAGTGGAGGGATAAGAACAGCCGCCAGAGGCGATCACCAGATTCTTGCAAAGATAAGACTTTTCTGATGTGAAAACCTGCCATAGACCGTCGTCTTTTTTTTGAATGCGGCATACGGGGCTCTCATATTGAATGGTAAACCCGTTTTCACGGCTTTTTGTGAGAAGCAGGTCTCTGATTTCATGGGCATCCATGGAGGCGGGGAAGATCTTGCCGTCTTCCCTTGTAATGGTTCTTACACCGCCTTCATGGAGGAAGTGCAAAAGATGTTCGTTGCTGTATCTGTAGAGACAGCTTCTGATTTTTCCGCCGTTTTTACCATAGCATTTTACAAAGTCTTTGATGGAGCCGTCATGGGTGATATTGCACTGACCACCGCCGCTCATCAAAAGCTTGGTCCCTGGTCGTTTTGTCTTTTCTAAGAGGAGACCGCGCACGGGTTTTTTAAATGATGCGCTGCAGAAGAGGCCTGCAGCGCCGGCACCGATAATGATACAATCGTATGTCATAGGTGGATGTCCTTTCTCTCGTCGTGATAACTTTAAGCTTAATCCATTTTCGGTCCAATGTCAATCGCGGCTATTGCAGCGTCTCTGCCAAAAGACTGTACACACGCGGGCAGGTCTTTTTGTAAATGTTGAGAACATCCTCTCTGACTGCGTCAGGCACATCAGCGTAGTTTGTGGTATAGTTCAAAACATAGTCCGGATCTTTGGAACGGATTGCGACTGCCTGCGTAAAGGTCATGGCATCGTAATCTTCCAACAATGCGTCTTTGAGCTTGTGCATAAAAGAATCAGGCAGTTTCTTGAGGAGTATGGCACCGCCTTTATCCATCAGACGGAAGTCCGATGTCTGGGCTCTTTTGATATTGTCAAGGGTCAGATGCTTGTATTCACGGCTTTCAAAGATTTTGCCGTAGGCATCGAGCAGGGTCTTTTGGCCATCCATCGAGATCCGGTAGGTTCTCTTGATTTCTTTGCCGTCGTTTAGATGATAGTTGATATTGAAATAATACGGTGCGTCTGACCTCTCTGTCAGATCCCCCTTGTTCTCTACTAACAGGCGATGAAATTCGATAAGATTTTGGATATTCTCCTTTTCTGTTAAAATAATTTCGGAACTGAAAGAATCCTGAAATATCCCCGTTTGAAGAAAGTCGTCATCCAAGGTAACGGACTTTACCGCGCCAGCTTCGGGAACCTTGGTCGTATAACCGGTCAGATCAAAGACTGTCAGACCGAAAAAGAGGGCGACAGCTACAAGGACTGCTGTATATTTTTTGAATACAGTCGGTCGGAATACTGCAAGGCTTTTTTCCAAAATCATCCTGGCGATGATATAAAAGAGGAAAGAGCTGACCAGGGAACCAATCAGTAGTGGCAGCAGATTGATCATCTCACCTCCCCAATACGCGATGAAGAAACCAAAGATTATGGTACCGACAAAGGCGAAGAGAATGCAGACGATTTCCCCTAACCAAGTGATGACTGTGGCATTTCCTTCTTTCTCCAATGGGAGCCGTCGATAGGCCGCGGCAGAACACCATATCAATATGAAGGCGAAAAGCAGATAGGCGAGATATATGAGCAAGGTATCTCCATTGAAAAAAGAACCGTAGCTGCTGCGTTCAAAGCTGACTGGTGAGAGAATGCTGCTGGCCAATGGTGAATTGGCATACCCGAAGAGAAACGCGTACGTAAATCTATTGATGATGTAAATTGTAATCGGCAGCAAGCCGTTAAAAAACATGGCCAGCAGGATGTGAGTCACGATGCTGCCCGCCACCACTGCTGCCAGGGTTGAAACTGCATAGACAAAAAATGCAGAAATCAGCGTCCGGATAATCCAGGAAGGCAGAGCCTCTGGCCCCAATTCGTAAGCGTCACCGCGCAGCAGAACCGCGTAGCATGCCCCTATGAACAATACGGGCAGAAGTATCATAATAAGACCCGAAAGTACACTGGAGCGGTACAGTTTTTTTCTTGAAAAAGGCATGGCATGCATAGCCGTAGCAGGTGCATTGCCGTGTAAGTAAGAGAAAACTGCGATTGAGGCACAGATTGGCAGAACCATCAGTACGCCCAGGTAGACGTAGTCGTGATTGGAAAGGGCGTCGTCGGTGAGATAACGCAGGTTCTCATATTTGCTCGATTTTACTATAAGAGGCAGCACACCCTTGATAAAATAGGCGAGAAAAGCTGCAAACGGTATCAGCCAGAATCGCTTTAGATTTCGCTTCACTAATACCGCCGAAATGTTACAAAAGGATTTCTTTGATTTCATCGTCTTCTCCTCCCAATTCGTAAATAAATATTTCTTCTAATGTCAGTGGCAGCAAATCGAAAAGCAGAGGCTGCTGTGCCTCAATAACCTCCCTGATTCTGGCAGCACTTTCGTTGATGATTAGGAATTCCACTGAACCCTTGCTCTCCTGGTGTAAGACATGCAAGTTTTTCAGTATGCTGTCAGGACAACCGTCTGGACCGAAAGAAACCTGTGCTTTGTGCATCTTGCTCTTCATAGCATCCAGTTCTTTCTCCAGCCGCATGCGTCCTTTGCTGATGATGCCGATGGAATCGCAGATGCCTTCCATCTCGCAGAGGTTGTGAGAAGAGACCAAAACTGTCATCTGTTTTTCCGCTACCTCATCCACAATCAGCTTCCAGACCAATCTCCTAGCTACCGGATCTAATCCGTCTATGGGTTCATCTAAGAACAAATAGTCTGGCGATGTGGATAGGGACAGGACAAAAGCTGCCTGCTTTTTAATTCCTTTAGAAAAGCTGCGAATGCTTTTTTTTCCATCGAGGCCGAAGAGGGCGATCAAATCCATAAATTTCTCTTGGTCCCATCCGTCATAAACATTTTTATAAAAATTCCCCATGTCAAAGAGGGAAGCGCCGGCAGGAAAATACAGATCGTCAGGAATCAAACTGATTTTCTGTTTAATCTCCTCGTTGTCAAAGACAGGGGTGCCGTCTATTAGAACTTCACCTTTATCTGGAATTAGCACACCTGTCAACAGTCGTAAAATCGTGGTTTTCCCTGCGCCGTTGGTACCGATCAGACCATAAATTGACCCCTTCTGCACGCAAAGGTCTAAATCGATCAGAGCAGGGAGGCCGTCAAAGGCTTTGCTCAAATTTTGTACATGAATCATTTCTTCTCCTCCTCAATTACCTCGATGACGATATTTCTTGCTTCTTCATAGCTGAGTCCTAAATATTGCAAGGATTTAAATGCCGAGAGAATTTCTTTTTCAATCTCTTCGATGCGGCGCGGATCAGGTCTGATCTTGGATTTATCACAGGCAAAGGTGCCCCGACCGGCCGCCGTATAGACAAACCCTTCTCGTTCCAGTTCACGATAAGCTTTTTGAACCGTGTTAGGATTTATCGTCAGGTCCTTCGATAACTCTCTGACAGACGGCAGCTTGCTCCCCTGTGCAAGAACGCCGGTCATGATCAGTTCTTTGATGTTGTCTATGACTTGCTCATAGATGGACTTATGACTAGTCATATCAAGCTGAAACATATTTTCGCCTCCTCTCGCTGTCATAAGTGTACTATATTAACTAGTACACTGTCAACAGTAATCTTCATTACTTCGGTATATATTGTCATTCTTTCGACAGCCGTTTACAAATTTCAACAAAAATGATACAATGATTATCGTTAGAATTTCAATTAATTGAAGGAGTATTGAAGAGATGTATGATGACAAAAATCAGGGACAGGAAAATCAGCAGGTGAATACCTACGATCCTGACCAGCTATATAAGAACAAATCGGGAAAAACTGGTTTTAGCAGTTGGAAAAAAGGCTTGATCATATTTTTAATTATTGCGGTCGTGATTGTGATTCTCGGTGTCAGCTGCAACATGGGTGTCAGCGGAATGCTGGGAACGACAGAAGATGACTATGACTATAACAGTGACTATATAGGCGTTTTATCCATAAACGGAACGATTACAGAGGAGGGCAGTTCGACAGATACATATAATCAGCAATGGCTTTTGTCTCGTGTCAAACAGATGAAAGCAGATTCGTACAATCAGGGACTGATTCTCAGTATTGATACGCCGGGAGGCAGTGTTTATGCTACAGATGAGTTATATCTGCAGATCAAAGAATACGCAGAAGAAACTGGAAGACCGGTATATACATACATGAAATCCACTGCGGCTTCCGGCGGGTACTATATTGCTGCCGCCAGTGACAAGATTTTTGCTAATAGAAATACCCTTACAGGATCCATCGGCGTGACGATTGGAACGGTATACGATATTTCAGGCTTTCTAGAAAAGATGGGTGTGAAGACGGTGACAATCACCTCGGGCAATAACAAAGCCATGGGCAGTTCTGTAAATCCATTGACCAAGGAACAGAAAGAGATCTATCAGAGCATCGTGGATGAGTCCTATGAACAATTTGTCAGTGTTGTAGCTGAAGGGCGCAAGATGAAGATCTCAGAAATCAAAAAACTGGCGGATGGCCGCATCTATACAGCAAAACAGGCAGAAGAAAACGGTCTGATTGATCAAGTAGGCACTTTTGAGGAGGCTGTCAGGGATATGCGTGCTACCTATGAACTGGATGACTGTGACCTGCAGACCATGGAATATAAACCGAAGACTTCATTTTTATCTTGGTTGGAAAGTAAGACTTCCACCGGCGAGAGCAGCGCTAAATCCGAATATGATCAGCTGATGAAGCTGATGGAAGAGAACAATCAGTTTACGGTGACATACCTGTCACCGATACAGAAATAGGAGGGATTGAGATGACCTGGGGTGCATTTTATATGTATTATCAGTGCCCGCAGTGCGGGAAGAAATTCAAATATGCCATTGACCTGCTGGATGTTGCAGGGGAACGATTTGGCCAATGTCCAGAATGTAAGCTTGCGGGGACTTTCATCAAAGAAGGACCCAATACACCGGACAGCTTAGAATACGAAGAAGTTGATGATTAATAAAATGCACTGAAACCAGTCTGGCTTCAGTGCATTTTTTAATTGGTTATACTAACTCTTCCGTGTCTGTCTTGTCTTTTGTATTGACATTATCGTCTGTCTCTGTGTCTTCTTTCGTTTTTACATCTGCATCCTTAGCAGGCTGCTGATTGTCGACATCTTTCTCTTTCTTGTCATCTGTAGTCCCGTCGTCGGTGTCGGTATTGTCGTCCTGATCTGGTTCGTCTTCATCGACGATAGGTTGTGGATCTGGATTGAACAGCAGGGACCAGGTGGTTTCGTCGATGACACCTGATGGATCAATATTGTATTCTGTCTGGAACAATTCTACGGCAGCTTTCATTTCGCTGTCAAAGATTCCATCTTCTGTACCATTATAGTAACCCATCTCGCGCAGTCGCTTTTGCGCCGCCTGATTGTAATCACGATACGGATCGGCGTTATTTCCCATGGTGAGCTGATATTTGAAGCTATTAGGATCTAACTCGAAGACCACATTGTAAGTGCTGGTCACAGGATTCATGGAATAGGATTTCAGAGTCGTCAATTTCTTACCCTTTGTATTGTAGAATCCGCCGACCTTGTAACCGATATCTGGCCGGAAGAAAGTTCTCAGCTTATATTTGTTGGCTTTCGTATAAGTGATATAAATATATCCGTTTTCTCCAGCAGAAATGGTCGTGTTGCGTTTATTGGCATAGATTTTAACCTCCTGCAGCTGATTTCCTTCAGTGAGTACGGAGGTTAGTTTTTTGCAATTCCTCAGGTCTATCGTTGTCACCTGATTGTTTTGAATCTCAACTTTCCTCATCTCCGTGTTGTTCTTTAAATTTAGAGATGTGAGGTTATTATCGTTGAGATAGAGGTACTTCATTTTACTAAAGCCAGAAAAATCTGCGGCGCCATTCAGACCGAACCCGTTCCATCTGATGCGCGCAATTTTCCCTTTGCCATCACCATAAAAATTGTTGATGACACCGTCGCCCCAAGTTTTTTTATCGGATTTGACGTAGTCTTTGTTCAAAAGTTTTCCATTGGTCGTACCGCCTGCTCTCGTCTCCAGGAAGGAAGTCAGTTTGCTGATTTCATTGCTGTCGGATACTAAATAACCTACGAAATTATTTCTGTATACATCGAAAGAAATATGGGATACGGCAAATTGTTCTTTCGAAGGATCGAAATAAGTGTAATTGGTAACACCATAATATTGCCATGCATTGGTGGTTCTGTTCCATCTGTTGTTCGTACCAGTAGTCGGATCGACAAAAATCCATCTACCGTTGACATAGGATTCTGCCCACCAGTGGTCTCTCGTCGTAGGATCGCCTTCTGTGTTCCAATTATACGTTGGAGAAGCGGCTCGATGACCGTAGACTAACCGGGTAGGGATACCTTGCGCCCTTGCTAAGGCAAGATAGATTCCGGAAAACCCTTGACAAGTGGTTGCGACGCGCCCCTGATTATCGCTGTTATCACTAGCGATTTTATTTTCGCGATGATACATGTTCTGATAAGGATTTGCGTATTGATAGGAATGCGTGGAAAAAGCAACCGTGTCATAATAGAAGTTTCCGGCCGCGTATTCATAAATTTTGATCAGTTTATCGTAATCGTTGTAGGCGCCGGCGGTGATTTTGTCAGATAATCGCTTCATATAGCTGACTTTCTCATCATTCATCTCCTCCCTGACATTCGTCTTAGGGTTGACGAATAGGAAACGGACATCTTCCAGTGTCTTGTCCAAATATTCACTGGGAGCAAGTCCACTGTTTTTCTGCACGTAGTCGTTTTCTTTGATGATGTCGTCATATCTTGGAATTGACGGAATACCATCTTCCATGATGATTGGGAGATTCTTGTACAGAGCGCCTTTGCTCGGTAAGGTCTCATAGGTATCAGAACTGTTTTTTAGCTGTGATATATACAAAAAATATTCCCCGTCGGGAACCGGCGTATCGGCAAAGTCTATCGTATACTCAAATCCGTAAATGGATTTTCCCATAGAAGAACTGCCCATATATTGTGCTGTAACGTATATGCCGAGATCGACGACTTCCGTCTTTGGATTGACGCCGTAGAGTGCAACTCGAAACTGTACGGAAGGCACTACTGTCCGCAGTTTGATATGCAGCTTGCTGCCATCCACAGTGCCTCTACAGTACTCACTGGTAGAAGTATCACTGGAACTGAACGTGTTGGTCTTTGCAGGTGGATCAACTTCTTGAATTGCAGCAAAGGCAGCATCAAACGGGATACAGGTTATAAATAGTGCTAGTACCAATATGATTGCTGCAGATGATATTCTGTTTCGTTTTAAATTCATTTCCTTCCCTTTCCTAAAAAAATTTCACTCATTTATTATTTTAAACAAAAACTGTTATAAATACAACAGGAAAAAAATTTTGAATAAAAAAACACCTCACACTGAATTTCCAGGTGAAGTGTTTTCTTAAACAAACTATTTCAATGCCTTTTTACAGAACTATTTTTTTGTATAGTGTGTAACGTTGTATTTCTTTCTCTTTTGTTCTAACTTATACAGCAGATAATCGTTTGTCAGCGGGGTGAATTTTTCAATCTTTGGATAACCCGGCGCACGGTTGATTTCTGGCAGCTTCATGCCATCTTCTGAAATTGCCACATCGAAACCCAGATATTCTAATTGTGGCATTGCGTAACTGAGATCGATGACGCCTTGTTTTACGATATCCCAATTTGGCAGGATTCCTTCAATCAACTCTCCCGTATCGGGGTGATGAGAACACGGCAGAATGTTATTTTCGGTAATGATCTTACCATTGTGGAATCTTCCTGTGTCAATGTCCACTTGAACGAACATACCGCCTGCGCCCATGTTATCGACAGCGCCTGTTTTGGAGGAGCCGAAGCGCATGTATGCGTTGCCGATTACAGGTGTTTTGCCATCTTTTTTGAAGACGATGATTCTCAGCGTGTTCACTGCGCCGTCATAAATTTTCTTAAGTGAAGAATGCATCTGAATGTACTCTGTAATCAAATACTGACTTTCCTCGTTGTTGAGTATTTCGTATACTTCTTCTTTCGAACTCTCTTTGTGATTTAAATAATATTTTCCGTTATGATACGAAAACTTATAAAATCCCTCGCCTTGTGAACCTCTTTGCGGCTTACAGGCTAAGACGCCTACTTGTTCCACCAATCTGAATATGGATTCAAAATCTGTTCCGAATCCTTCAGGACAGTCCATCAGCGGAATGATACGCTTCTGTCCGTTTCTGACTGAGATGTGATAATAATATTGCGGGAAGAATTGATTATACTCACTGCAGATATATTTAACGGTAATTTTATCTTCCAGCCATACTCTGTATTTGTTATTGATATGCCGCAGATATCGATAGTCGTAGTCAGAAATGAAATCCTTGTAATTCTCCTCGTTGATTCCATATTGCTCTAAGCGGTAGGACAAGAAGCCATGGCGATATGCCCAGCGTTTCTCTTTGAGGGAAACACCGTTTCTGGAGAATAAATCGTCACGCATGGTAATGTGCCACCATTTGTATATGAGAGGGCGCATCTTCGGAGGGCATAAGAATCTGGTTAAGCGAATCCACATAAATGTATTTGATTTTTTCTTGAAATTCTTTTTCTTATTTTCCCACTTCGCAGCTTCTTTTTTCTTGAGGTCTACCTTCAGCTTTAGATAATCGGTCATTTCTTGGTTGAAACCGACCACCTGCGGGTAACTTGGATGTGCAGCAAAGTCGATCATTTTGATTCCATCGTCGGTGAGAATCGCATCGATACCCATATATTCAATCTGTGGTATGAACTTTCCGATTCTTTCCACGAGATCTAAAATCTCTTTCCAATGGTCGATTTGACCTTTCAGCGGAACATTTGTCGTCGGGTGTACAGTTAAGTCTGTAATCGTGTTGCCCTGCAGCTGCTTGCCACCGTTGAAAGTTCCGTCCTCCAGAGAAATAGGGATGAAAACTCTTCTTGTCACTTTTTGCGGCTGTCCCTGCAAAGGCAGAACGACTTCGCTTTCCATAAAGTTTCTTCCGATGGTATCATCATCCTGTTCAATCTCCGTGTCCTTTGTCTGCATGTCAGATTTTGAATCCAAATCTTCTTCGTTGCCCATGGACGTAGTGCCCTCGGTATTAAAAAACTCGTGATTGCTGTATTGTTTAGAGGCGTTGATGCTGAGATAAGCCTGTCCTACTTTTGGATTATCTCCATACTTATTATATACGATCAGTTTCAGATAGTTTGCATTGCCCGGTTCAATTGCTTTGAGCGCCTGGCCGCATTCGACGTGTTCCATAATCACCAGAATGCCAAGACTGTCGATAATCTTGTTGATCAGCTCTTCGTCGGTGACATTCTCGTCGTCGATGGTGTATTGACCATTTTCATAGGCGATTGTAATAAAGTTGGTACCCAGTGTCTTTGCGACAGATAATTTTCCCTTATCCTGAATGAGCTGCAGAATGCTTTCATAGGTATCCTCATATTCGTCAGGGCAATCCAGCAATTTAATAATCTGTACGTCAGAGTCGCGCTTATAGAGCTGAAAATACTGTTTAGGGAGATACTCCGCAAAAGGTTTCAGCACATCCCGCGTGGTCACTCTGTCGTTAATCCACTTTCTAAAGATATCGTTGACAGGGAAAATGTGACAATAATCATACAGCGAAATGAAGTCCTTACAGTTCTCGTCATTGATGCCGTATCTTTCAACAACGGAAGGCAGAAATCCGTGTTTGTATGCCCATTTCTTTTCTCTGTCAGTGTAGTCCTTATTGTATTTCTCGTCATATTGTTTTGCATTGAGCCACCATCTGGCTTTACCGCCGTAGAAGCCGTTGATACGCATATGCATTATTTTAAACTTTCGTAATAAACTCATAAATTGCCTCCTGTGTATTGTTCCTGTCTTATAGACGAACATAGCTATTATACAATGTTTTGAGGAGAAAAGCAATAAAAATGTAAAGCAAAAATCCTTGACAGCCGGAGAAATATATGATAAAGTATCATGGTGTTAAGGAATTTTGCTTAACAGAAGAGGGAAAAAGATGATGGACAGTATTACAGAAGCAAGTCTCTTATATGATTTTTACGGGCAGCTTCTCACCAAGCGAAAGCAAGAGGTGATGGAACTCTATCACGAGGAGAACCTCTCTCTGGCAGAGATTGCCGAAGAATTCGGCATTTCCAGGGCGGCAGTCCACGATTCGCTGAAATCCGCAGAGAAATCTCTCAAGGAATACGAAGCCAAACTGGGACTGGTGTCAAAGCTGATGCACTCCAACGAGGCCATAGCCAAGATTGATGCGATGCTTTGCGAACTGTCCCAAAAATATAGAGAAAATCAAGAATTAGTAGATGGATTAGAAGAGATTAAGTCCGTTATCGACGGACTGGAAAGGCTGTAGCATGGCATTTGAGAATTTATCCGATAAATTGCAGAGTGCATTTAAAAAGCTGAAGGGCAAAGGCGTACTGACAGAGGCAGACATCAACGATGCGATGCGGGAAGTCAAGCTGGCGCTCCTGGAGGCAGATGTCAACTTCAAGGTGGTAAAAGAATTTGTCAGCGACGTCAAAGAGAAGTGTCTGGGTTCAGAAGTTTTGGAAAGCCTGACGCCTGCACAGCAGATTATCAAAATCGTAAATCAGGAATTAGTCGATCTGATGGGTGGCACCAATAGCAAGCTGACCTATTCTCCGTCAGGGTTTACTACCATTATGATGGTAGGTCTGCAGGGTACTGGTAAGACGACCACCTGCGGCAAGCTGGCCAATTTTCTGAAGCAGAGCGGCAAAAAGCCGATGCTCTGTGCCTGTGATATTTATAGACCAGCGGCCATCGACCAGCTGGAAGTTGTCGGCAAGTCGGTCAATACGCCGGTATATACCAAAAGAGATAGTAAGGAACCAGCTAAGATCGCCTTAGAAGCAAAGCGAGAAGCCGAGAAAAAAGGCTTTGACGTGCTCATCGTCGATACGGCAGGACGATTGCAGATAGATGAAGCGCTGATGGACGAACTGGTAGACATCAAGGGAACCGTCAAACCTCACGAAATTTTGTTGGTTGTAGACGCACTGACTGGTCAGGACGCGGTCAACGTGGCAAAGGGCTTCAATGAAAAGCTGGGTGTCGACGGCATCGTCATGACAAAGATGGACGGCGACTCCAGAGGCGGTGCGGCTCTGTCCGCTAAGAAGGTAACCGGCAAGCCGATTAAATTCATGGGTATGGGCGAAAAGTTCGACGCATTGGAACCTTTTCATCCAGAGCGGATGGCCAGCAGAATTCTAGGCATGGGCGATATGCTTTCCCTCATAGAGAAGGCAGAGGCATCCTTTGACCAAGAGAAAGCAGAGAAATTAGAAAAGAAACTGAAAAAAAATCAGTTTACCTTGGAAGATTTCCTGGATCAGATGGGGCAGGTCAAAAGTATGGGCGGCGTCGGCAAGATTTTGGAGATGATGCCTGGAATGAGTCCTTCACAGATGAAAGGCGTGGATATCGCAGAAAGCGAAAAGGAATTTCGCCAGATGGAGGCCATCATTCAATCCATGACCAGAGAAGAGCGACAGGAACCGAGCCTGCTCAACGCCAGTCGGCGAAAAAGGATTGCGGCGGGCTGTGGACAGCCAGTCAGCAAGATCAACAATCTCATAAAGAGATATGAAGAGACAAAGAAAATGGTTAAACAGTTCTCAAATCCAAAAGCGATGAAGAGAAACAAAATGTTCAGAGGTCTGTTTTAAGCTGATAATTCAGTAAATGACTGAGTTTAAGATAAGAAAAATGATAAAGGAGGAACAATATAATGGTTAAGATCAGATTAAAGAGAATGGGTGCTCACAAGAAGCCTTTCTATAGAGTAGTTGTTGCTGACTCTCGTACTCCAAGAGATGGAAAATTCATCGAAGAGATCGGTTACTACAATCCACTGGTAGAGCCGCCTACAATCAAAATTGACGACGAAAAGGCCAAAAAATGGTTAGACAACGGCGCACAGCCGACAGAGACCGTAAAAGCTCTTTTCAAAAAGTCTGGCATCATTGAGTAAGAAAGCGGTGAGACGACGTGACTAAATTAGTTGAATCAATTGCAAAATCACTGGTCGATCATCCGGAACATGTGGTTGTGACAGAAGAGCATGACAGACATGGCAGCGTTTTGCAGCTAAAAGTTGCAGCTGACGATATGGGAAAAGTTATCGGTAAACAGGGCAGGATTGCGAAAGCGCTCCGCACTGTTGTCAAAGCAGCCGCAACAAAAGAAAACAAAAAAGTAGTAGTAGAAATCGTTTCTGAAGACGAATAGTATTACGAGCAAGGGCACATGGATTTACGCAGGTATTTTCATGTGCCTCAAATATAATTAGGAGAAAAATGGAAAAAATTAAGATTGGGAGAATTGTAAACGCCGTTGCACTGCGAGGCGAAGTGAAGGTTTATAATTACTCCGGTTACAGAGAACGATACGAAGAACTGAAGCAGATTTTCGTTGAAGACAAAGAATATGAAATTGAAAAAGTCAGGTATCAGCAGCACATGGTCATTTTGAAGCTTACCGGCATTGATGACAGAAATGCGGCAGAGGCCATGAAGAATAAGGACATCTTTATCACAGAAGATGATCTTCTTGAGCTGCCAGAGGATACCTTTTATATAAGAGACCTGATCGGTTTATCCGTTATAGACATCGAGGAAGACAAACCGATCGGCAAGATCAAAGACGTTTTGCAGCCGTCATCTCAGGACATTTACGTCGTAAAGCTTGCCAGTGGCAGAGATGCAATGATTCCGGTTGTTTCGGAGTTTGTAAAAGAGGTGAGCATCGAAGAGGGATACGTAAAGGTGCGTCTGATAGAAGGAATGATTGAAGATGAAAATTAACGTACTGACTCTTTTCCCAGAGATGTTCACAGCAGTAACTGGCAGCATTTTGGGCCGAGCCTGCGAAAAAGGCATCCTCCAATTCCAATTTATCAACATCAGGGACTTCAGCAACGATAAGCATAAGAAGGTCGACGATTATCCCTTTGGCGGAGGCCCCGGCATGGTCATGATGGCTGATCCAATCTTTGGTGCACTGCATTCCATCGGGGCACAAGGGAAGAAAATTCTCTATATGTCTCCTAGAGGGAAGACTCTGGACAAAGAGAAAATTCAGGAACTGGCAGAAGAAGAGGAGTTAACCATTCTCTGCGGACACTATGAAGGTGTGGATCAGAGGGCTCTGGATTATTTTGATATGGAAGAAGTATCCATCGGCGACTATATTCTCACTGGCGGCGAACTGCCTGCCATGGTTCTCATCGATACAGTTGCCCGTTTGATTCCAGGCGTTCTTGCCAGCGAAGATTCGGCAACAGAAGAGTCTATCTATTCAGGTCTTTTGGAATATCCTCAATATACGAAACCGAGAAGTTATGAGGGGATGGATGTACCAGAAGTTTTGGTCAGCGGCAATCATAAGCTGATTTATCTTTGGAAATTTGAGCAGTCTTTGCGTCTGACCAAAGAATTGCGGCCTGACTTATTTGAAGACTTTGTGAAGAACAGTAAAGAATTGACAAAAGATGAACATAAGGTATTGGAAAAAGTATTAAAATGATGTAAAATAATTTTATGAGCAAAATGAAGAAAAAACCGATATTAATCTTTGTAATAGCCTTGATAGCGCTATACATAATTATATATATAATACCAAAAGTAACTGGCGCATTGGTGTCCGCTTATACCGTAGAGTACGGCGAACTAAAAGTAGCAGACGAGACGCAAGGATTTTTGGTGAGAGACGAAAAAGTCTATATCTCTGCGACAAGCGGTAAAGCAAATCGATATATCAAAGGCGGAACACTGGTAAGAGCTGGGACAACCATTATGGAGGTGACTGGCAATTCGGAAGGTGAAGTTGCCACTAAGTATACCGACATACTGACCAGATTAGGGGATGATGCCATATCGACCAGTGACTTTTCTGTAGCCGAAGGCGGCGTCATCAGCTATTATGCAGACGGTTATGAGGGGAAGATCAGACCGGACAATATGGAAAAGGGCACCTATGAGTATTTCAGCAAACTGAGCCAGAACAACGTGGTGAATCTTGCCAGAAATGCAGTTGCCAAAGGAGAACCGGTATTCAAGGTTGCGGACCGCACCAAGTGGTACATCGTCTGTTTCATTGATAAAAAGAACTTGGACCGCTATACAGAGGGCCAGGAAGTGACCGTGGAATTCGAAGATGATTTTGTCAGAGCCAAAGTCTACAAAGCTGACGAGCAGGACGGCAAAGGCAGAGTTATCCTGGTTACAGACTATTATTATGAGAAATTTGCGAAGACGAGAGTTGCCGATATTTCCCTGGTCACAGACAGTGGCAAAGGTTTGATTATCGAAAATAGCAGTATAACCGAGGAAAAAGGCATGGAGGGCGTCTATGTCAAAAACAAGACCAACGACTACAATTTCGTGCCAATCCAAGTGATTGTCAGTGATGGTGAAAAGTCTTTGGTGAAAGATACTTTTTTCTACGATACAAAAAAAGGCAAGACATATGATACCATAGAGATCTATGATGTGGTTCTCAAGGACCCAAAATAAATTTGTGAAAGCGGGTGTAGAAATGTCAATTAAATCAAATATCGAGTACATCAATGAACTGAAAGCTGCAGCGGCTGAAAAATCAGGAAGAACTGGAGACGATGTGCTGTTGGTAGCCGTAACCAAGCTTCATACTCCAGAGGAGATGAATGAAGCCATAGAGGCAGGCATTACCGATATTGGAGAAAATAAAGTGCAGGAAATCATGGACAAATATGACCATGTGAAACCAGTGAGATGGCATTTAATCGGCCACTTACAGACGAACAAAGTCAAATATATCATCGATAAAGTGAGCATGATTCATTCTGTCGATTCGCTCCATCTGGCAAAGGAAATCAACAAGAGAGCGCAGCAGCACGATTTGACCATGGATATTTTGGTTCAGGTTAACTCTGCGGAGGAGGACTCTAAGTTCGGTATCACCACAGAAGAGACAGACCAGCTGATCAGCGATATTGCAGAGCAGTGTCCGAATATCAGAATCAAAGGTTTGATGTGTATTGCACCTTTTGAGCAGGATCCAAACGATGCGAGAGAATATTTTGCAGAAGTTAAGAAAATATATGACAAATACGTTAATGAGAAAAGTGACAGGGTAGACTTTGAGTATCTGTCAATGGGAATGACCAATGACTTTGAGGTAGCCATAGAAGAAGGCTCCAATTTGATCAGAGTCGGAACAGCCATTTTCGGGTATAGAGATTACCGCAAAGAAGAAAAGTAATACCTAGGGGAGGAAAAAATTATGGGTTTTGCAGAATCAATCAAAAAAGTAATCGGTATAGAAGAGTTAGATGATGACGAAATGATCACAGAAGAAGAGGTCAACGCCGCGAAAGAAAAAATAGCGAAAGAACCGAGACGTTCTTATGCCAGCGATACGGTGACTACAGAAAAGAAAGCGAAAGTGCCGATGAGCAGCAGTTCGTCAAAGACTTCAGAAAAGCGTTTTTCTGTGACAAACACCAGCGCTTTCAAGTTGGTTTTAATTGAGCCGAAAGCCTTTGAAGAATGCCCTAAATTGGTAGACAGTTTAAAAGGCAGAAGACCGGTTATAATCAATTTAGAGAAATTGGAAACAGAAGTCGCTAGAAAAATCTTCGACTTTATGAGCGGGGCGACTTATGCACTTAACGGGAACGTGCAGAAGGTAGCCAACAATATTTTCATCTTCGCGCCGGAGAACGTCGGAATCTCAACTTCTCAGGACGAGAGAACCGCCTTCGATTTCTCATCAGATGAAAAAAGTCCTTGGAGGTAATTGACAAGTGATATACGTTTTAATTCGTGCGATTAGCTTGTTCGCAGGGTTGCTCTCATTTGCTTTGCTTGCCATGTGTGCACTTAGCTTTGTAGTCGCTTATAACCCGTACTCGTCAGCGGGTAAGATTTACCAGGTTCTGGTCAAAATCACGGATCCGATTGTAATGCCGTTCCGCCGGCTGATGTCCCGGTTTAATACCGGTATGGTAGACTTCTCACCGATGCTGGCAATGATCGCTATACAAATCGTAGAAAAAATCTTAATCCGAATAATAATCATGTTTGCGTTTTAAACGAAAGGATACACTATGATTACGCCACTTGAGATAGAAAACAAACAATTTGCCAAAGCAATGAGAGGTTATAATGCCGATGAGGTAGATCAGTTCTTAGACGAGATCATCCTTGATCTGCAGAAACTTCTCGCAGAGAATGAACGTTTAAAAGCAAAAGTCGAAAGTTTGGAAAGTGATCTGAATCAGTATAAGAAATCAGAAGCTTCCGTTTTGAACACTCTGGAATCCGCAAAGAAATTGATGAGAGACATTTCTGAGAGCGCCGAAAAGCGCGCAGAGATTATCATTAAAAATGCGCAGCTAGATGCTGACGTCATGCAGAGAGATGCCAAAGAATCCATATCAAAGCTGACAGAAGAAGGGGCGAAGCTGAAAGACAAGATTACCAGATTCAGGGGGAGATATAAACAAATGCTGGAAGATGAACTCAATGAGCTTGACGGCTCCAGTGAGGAACTCCTGGCTGACTTAGAGCGGGATTTTCTTCCTGCCTCTATGGAAGAACCAGTAAAGAAAGCAGTGCCGACCCCTGCCATGAAGGAACCTGTTCCGCCAGTGCCGGAGGTTAGAATACCGTCATCTATGAGCGAGACCATGGTCATCGATGAACAGTCTTTTGAAGAGATGCTGATGGAGGATTTCGGCAAAAAGCAGGAACCTAAGAAGACCATCGTCAAAGAAGATATGACGAAGACGAGAATTATATAACAGGAGGCGGGGCACTAGATGCCCCGTGATTTATTATATGAAATATTATTTGACTGCAGTCCTGGTCATCGCAGTAGATCAGATTTCCAAGGCAGTAACTAGAATGACAATGTATGTGGGTGATTCTATCAGCATATTAGGTGATTTCTTCAGACTGACTTATATCAGGAACAGCGGCGCGGCTTTTAGTATGATGAGTGGGCAGAGAATTCTGCTGGTCGTCATACCGATTGCAGGTATGATTGCTGCGCTGTGGTATCTTCATCATCACAGAGGAGAGCATTGGACTCTCTATGGATCCTGGACTCTGATTATTTCCGGCGGAATTGGAAACCTGATTGATCGCATCGCTTTTGGCGAAGTGACCGATATGTTTGACTTCAGCATTTTTCCGCCAGTGTTTAATGTTGCTGACATTGCCGTGACTTTTGGCTGTGCTCTGTTTATCGTTTATATTTTGGCAGGTGACAGGCTAAAGAAACATGAGTGAGAAAGAAGAAAAATATCAAATTTATATAGAAGAAGAACAGAAGGGCACCAGAATTGATCTCGTGCTCTCTTTGTCTTTGCCGGATACTTCCAGGAGCTTCATTCAAAAACTCTTTGAGAAGGGAAATATTTTGGTGAATGGTAAGCCCTGTACTTCAAAGAAATACAAGGCAGCCATCGGTGATATGGTCGAAATTACCATCCCAGCGCCTACCGATTTGAAGATTGAGGCGGAGAACATTCCCATCGATATCGTATACGAAGATGAGGACGTTTTAGTGGTCAACAAGCCCCGCGGCATGGTGGTTCATCCGGCAGTAGGCAATTATACGGGAACCTTAGTCAATGCAATCATGTATCACTGCGGAGAGCGCCTATCCTCTATTAACGGCGTCATCCGTCCCGGCATCGTTCACAGAATTGACAAGGACACCAGCGGGCTGCTGATGATTGCAAAAAACGACAGGGCTCATGAATCCCTCTCGAGACAGCTGGCCGAACACTCCATTACCAGGCGGTATCAGGCGCTGGTCTATCACAATATCAGAGAAGAGGAAGGTACTGTAAATGCCCCTTTGGGCAGGGACCCGAAGAACAGATTGAAACGCGCTGTTACTGATGTGCACTCTAAGCGTGCGGTCACCCATTATCGGGTTCTAGAACGCTTTGGCAGATATACGCTGATTGAAGCAAAGTTAGAAACAGGGCGGACCCATCAAATTCGAGTTCACATGGCGTATATCAAACATCCGCTTGTCGGAGATTTGTTGTACGGGCCTAAGAAACAGACGATTTCGGTGGAAGGACAGATGCTCCATGCAAAGACTCTGGGTTTTGTACATCCGAAGACAGGTGTTTACATGGAATTTGACAGTCCCCTGCCAGCGTATTTTGACACCATATTGACGGAACTTAGAAAGGAATAGCTTATGACAAAGAGAGTGCTGAAACCAGGTACGATGCTCAACCCACTGCCCGTGGTCATGGTTTCCTGCGGCAGTGACAAAGAAAAAAATATCATTACGATCGCTTGGACGGGAATCATCAATTCAGAGCCTCCTATCACCTATGTTTCTGTGAGAAAGAACAGATATTCTCATCAGATGATCAGTGAAAGCGGTGAGTTTGTGATCAATCTGACCACGGAGGATTTGGCCAAAGTGACAGATTTCTGCGGTGTAAAGTCTGGCCGTGATATAGATAAATTTAAAGAGACGGGTCTGCACCCGCAAGCGGCAGAGATCGTATTCTGCCCGATGATCAGCGAGTCTCCAGTCAATCTGGAATGCAAGGTGTTAGAGGTGAAGGAATATCCATCTCATGATATGTTCATCGCTGAGATTGTGAAAGTTCACGCTGATGAAAGGCTCTTTGATGAGAAGGGGCGCATATGCCTGGACGAAGCAGGTATGCTCAGTTACAGTCACGGTGAATACTTCGGACTGAAAAGGCAGCCTCTCGGAAAGTTTGGTTATTCCATCATGAAGCCGAAGACCAGGAAGCGTATCAATCGAGAAAAGGCTGCCAGAAAAACCAGCCAAAGGAGAAAAAGAGGCTGATATTACAGCCTCCGATAATGTAAACCGCGCGCTTCTTATTTGATATTCTACAATAGATAAACATGCTATGAGTAGGTGTCGGCAAATTATCTGTAGTGATAGCTTATTCTAGTCTTGGATATTTTTGATGAACTTGATACAGTCCTCGCATACATATCCGCCTTTAAACACTGTGTTGTGATAGATGTTTCCACAAAGTGAACAATTTTTCTTCATTACGCAGGAACCTCCTTATAAAGCGCGCAGCTGTAGGTTGTATCGTTACTGTAACGCGGTTGTATGGGGAATGCAAGGGAATTTGCCCCAAATGTTCGTTTTTGGACTTTTTTTGTAAGTTTTTAGTATTTTTTTGTAAAGGAGCTTGTAATCATGTATGATAATTTTGCTTTTGAAAAGAGAGGACGCGCCGTCACAGGCTATCACTTTCCCTGTGAACATGCGTCTCATGTGATGTGCCTGATTCACGGAATCGGTGAACATGCTGGAAGATACCAACGGATGGCCGAAAAACTTGCTGAGAAAAAAATCGCTGTATTGTCTATGGACTTGAGAGGACACGGTATTTCCAGCGGCGTGCGGGGCGATACTGCGACGCGCAGAGAAGTTTTGTCAGATGTAGACGCATTGATCGAATATGCCCAGGAGCTTTATCCGCACTGTCCTGTCGTTTTGTACGGCCATAGCATGGGAGGCAATATCTGTCTGAATTACCGCGCGGCAGGCAGGAAAAACGACGTACCGCAAAAATATATCGTTTCAGCGCCTTGGATTAAACTGGTAATGCAGATTCCAAAGCCTCTGTATACTTGTGTGAAAGCAGCGTCAAAAATTGTGCCTAAGATGACCATTTCCTCTTCCTTTCCAGAAGAAGATTTGGGTAATCTGGAATATGTCAGACCTTATAAAGACGATCCTCTTGTTCATGACAAAATCTCTCTCAGATGTGCTGTGGACTGTTACGACTTCGGCAATGCCATTGCTGCAGGAGATAATGAGGACAACCGCGGTGCGAAAGGAAAGCCTTTTCTGTTGATGCATGGAGACGGAGACAAGATCTGTGATATCGAAGGGAGCAGAGCTGTCGCAGGGCGTCTTTTGGGAACAGAAGGTTTTACTTATATCGAGTGGCCGGGTTACTATCACGAAATACATAACGGTGGACCGGATGCAACTGGAGATGAAGTTATAGCAAAGATAATCGAATTTATTTTAGAATAGGAATAGCAGGGAATGAGAGCAATGAATGAGGAAAAGACAAAGGAACTGATGCAGGAGCTGCTTCCTGATGATCCGCAAGAAACATTAAAGATATTGGAGGAATTCGATATTTTAATGATGCGGTATGATTCAGCGATCAGAGAAGTGAGGACAAAGCTGGAAATTCTCAATGACGAGTTGTCGCTGCTTTCGGAGCAGAGCCCTATTTCATCGGTATCGTCGAGACGCAAAAAACCGTTCAGCATTTTAGAAAAGCTGAAACGCCAGGGGGATACTATTTCTCTAAAATCGATCCAGGAGAACCTCAATGATGTGGCGGGAATCAGGGTGATCTGTTCTTTTGTAGATGATATTTACAAGGTGGCCAGAATGTTGGTGCAGCAGGACGATATCAAATTAATCAGAGTGAAAGATTATATCCAGAACCCAAAACCTAACGGATATAGAAGTTATCACATGATCGTAGAAGTGCCGGTGTTTTTTTCCAACGAGAAACGGCCGATGCGAGTCGAGGTGCAGATTCGGACGGTGGCTATGGATTTCTGGGCTAGCCTGGAACATCAGATGAAATACAAGCAGGATATTGACAACGCAGAGGAAATCATGAGAGAGTTAAAAGACTGCGCAGACACCATCGCTGAGACGGATATGAAGATGTTAAAAATCAGAGAAAAAATTAGGAGTTTACAAAAATAAGACCAAAAATTCACGAAAAGACGGGGCTTAAGAAGAAAGTATACTAGATTAAGTCTAATATCTAAGAAATTGCCTAAATATATTTACAATTTTCAGGAAATTTATCATATTCTTTTCTAATTAGGGCAGATATACTGTAATTATCGAATAAAAATAAAATTGTTTTTTTGGAAGTAATTATGAATTCTATAGAGAGAGTTACGATGGCGCTAAACCATCAAGAACCCGACAGAGTGCCCGTATATCCGCTGATCAACAGTGTGTCCATGCAGACCTTGGGCATCGACTATGAAGAATGGTCAAAAGATGTGGACAAATGTGCTGAGTCCATCATCAGAGCGACAGACGAAATTGGCGTCGACGCAATTTGCACTTTGATTGACCTTTCTGTAGAAGCAGCTGACTGGGGTCAGAAAGTAGTATATAGTCCCAAGAATGCGGCTCATCCAGATATGGACGACAGATTGCTGAAGAGCGAAGATGACTATGATAAAGTGGAAATTATCAACCCTAGAGAAACGCCGAGAATGAGCGAACATATTGAATTGGCGAAGAAACTCTATGAAGCCAGGGGGCAGGAAAAGCCGATTATCGGTTTCGTGTTTGGACCGCTGGGGGTTTTGAGCATGATGAGAGGTCAGGAGCAGATGTTTTATGATATGATCAAATGTCCAGACAAGATGAATCAGGCTCTGCACAACATTACAGAGACCCTCAAAGAATTTGCCATCGCTTTGATCGAAGCAGGCTGTCATGCCATCATGTTCGACACGCTGTACTCCTCAAAGACCATCCTCAGCCCGAAGATGTGGGATAAGGTGGAAGGTCCTCTGGTAGAAGAGTTGGCGCAGGCGGTAAGAGATCACGGCGCCATGGTCATGGTACATAACTGCGGCGAAGGGCTCTATATGAAGCAGCAGATTGAGAGAATGCATCCGGAGGCTTTTTCACTGGCACATTTTCCGCCTGACTGCAAGACCATGGAGGAGATGAAGGAAAAATACGGCGGCCAGACCACTTTCATCGGTATGATTGAACCGGGATGGCTCCTGGCAGCTACAGAGGACGAGGTCAGAGCAGAATGCAGGACGCAGATGGACGCGTTGGCGAAGGACGGCGGATTCATTCTTGCTACTGGCTGTGAATATCCGTCAGCATTGAACTTTGATATGGCAAAGCTCATCGTTGAAGAGGCTGACACCTACGGCAGATACGACAAATAATAGTAATGGATAAGCGTTCTTCAGAAGATTTTCTTTAGAACGCTTTTTGATTCAAAGGAGGAGCATTATGATTGCAATCGGTATTGACACCGGCGGTACCTGTACAGACGCTGTCATCTACGACGTAGCAAGCCACGAGGTCTTGTCTTACGGAAAGACTTTGACTACGAAAAAGGATTTGAAGATCGGGATTTTGGAAGCGCTTCGTTGTCTGGACCAGGAGCTGCTGAAAAAGGCAGAGCACATTTCTCTCTCGACGACGTTAGCGACGAACGCCTGTGTAGAAGGCAAAGGCGGACGCGCGAAACTGGTCTTTATCGGCGTGAAGCCTGCATTTGTGGAGAAAATGCGAGGGACCTACGGCTTACCGCCTGTTTCAGAGATTTATTTCCTTCCTGGCGATGCCGGACAAGACGCCCATGAGGAAAACAAACCCGATTGGGATCATTTTCGGACAGTCGTCAAGGAGCAGTTTCGTGAATTTGACAGTGTCGCCGTAGTGCAGATGAATCCAAAATATAATGACGGTAAATTTGAGCTGGAGGCTGAGGCAATCATCAAGGAAGAACTTGGCGTACCCTGTGTCAGAGGATATGACCTATATCAGGAAATCAATGTGCAGAAGAGGGGTGCCACGGCTTTGCTCAACGCCAGGCTGCTTCCGGTTATGAACGATTTTTTCGCATCTATCGACAGCTCTCTGGAAGAACTGGAACTGGAGCTGCCGATTTTGGTGGTTAAAAGTGACGGCAGCATCATGAGCAGAGAGTACGCCATGAGCAGACCTGTAGAAACCCTGCTCTGTGGTCCAGCAGCCAGCATCATCGGCGCTATGGAGCTTTCCAGTCAAAAAGATGCGCTGATTGTGGACATGGGCGGAACTACCAGCGACGTGGCTTTAGTCAAAAATGGTGCGCCTGTGACCAGCGCTTCGGGAATTTCTATCGGCGAATGGCAGACCATGGTCAAAGGCGTGACGATTGACACGTTTGCCCTGGGAGGAGACAGTGCTGTGGAATACGAAGATAATCAGCTTTATCTGGACAGGAGAAGGGTGGTTCCTCTTTGTATGGCGGCAGCAAAGTATCCGGACATGGTAACAAAGCTTCAAAACCTGGTGTCCGCCTATGCGGCCTACAGCTATCCTGCGAATCAGTTTTTTATGCTGCTCAATGAGCCGGAGAATATAGAAAAATATACTCCAAATGAACGAAAACTGATCGCCTCACTGGCAGAAGGTCCCCTGATTTTTGACGAAGCGGCAGAAGCGGTGGGGATCAGTCCATATATTTTCAAGACGAAAAGACTGGAAGACGAAGGTGTCATCATCCGCTGCGGTGTGACGCCGACAGACGTGATGCACATTTACGGAGATTATACCGATTACAGTGTGGAGGCATCCAAGCTGGGAATCGATTATCTGCATATTGTTCTGCGAAAACCAATGGAGGAAATTTGTCAAAAGATCTATAATCTTGCCAAAAGCAGGTTATATAATAATTTGGTGAGAATTTTTATGCAGTATGAGACGGGTAAACTTCTTTCCTCTGATAATGCTCTGGCAATGGAGAAACTGACCGGGTATATTTTTGATTCCGCCAAAAGAGAAAATGGCTTTCAATTTTTGCAGCCAACCTTTGCTGCGAAGATTGGTTTGACCGGGATTGGAGCGCCGACGAGAATCTTTCTGCGTGATGTAGCGCACCTCCTTGGCACGGAAGCTGATATACCAGAATATGCCAAAGTAGCCAACGCCATCGGCGCAGCAGTGGGCAGCATCGTATCCGAGTACGTGGTAAAAATTGAACCGTGTGCGTATAAAGGCGGCTTTGGAAATTTCATGGTGACGGGAGGCGCAGAAGTCGTCACCTTTGAGTATTACGACCAAGCGCTGGAAGAGGCAAAGCGGATTGCCGAAGAAAGAGCTTATCAGCGCGCAGTGGACCAGGGAGCAAAAGGCGATATCAAAGTAGACGTGGCAGTATTTGAAGATTATTACGATTTAGTCGGCGGAGAGGCTGCTCGTCTGTTTCTGGAAACGAAAGTCATCGGAAAGGCTGCGTCGGAGTAAAGGAAAGGTAAAAAAAGGAAACAACTTTAATTATTCTTCAAAGTTGTTTCCTACATGTTATTTCGGCAATTCCGGGTTGACCCAGACCGTTTTGTTATTGGTGAAAATGACCATGCCAGGTTTAGCGCCGGCAGGTTTTTTTACGTATTTTACCTGTACGTAATCTACGGGCACGTTTTCAGAAGTGCGCCCCTTGCTGTGGTAGGCTGCAATGGCGGCGGCTTCAAAGATACCTGCTTCTGACAGTTCCCTGCCGCCAGTCTGTACGATGACGTGGGAACCAGGGATGTCTTTGGTATGAAACCAGATGTCTGACTTTGATGCGGTCTTCAGGGTCAGGTAGTCGTTTTCTTTGTTATTCCTTCCCACTAGAACGGGGAACCCATCTGACGTTTCATATTTGTGCGGCATCGGCTTATATTTCTTTTCCTTAAAGGTGGTCTTACGGCGCCGGATGTAGCCGGTTTCTATCAGCTCTGTGCGCAGAGCTTCGATTTCTTCCACGCTGTCTGTATTGTTCAGATAGGTGAGGACGGATTCCAAGTATTTGATATCGTCATCTACTTCTTCCAGCTGAATCTGCTTTTCTTTGACTGCGGTCTTCGCTTTGCCGTAGCGCTTAAAATACTGCTGCGCATTTTTTGCCGGCGTATGACGTTCATCCAGAGGGATTTTTACGGTAGAATTGTCATAATAGTTGACGACTTCTACTGATTTATCGCCGGTCTTGATCAAGTGCATATTGGCAGTCAAAAGCTCTCCGTAGAGCCGCAAATCCTCCGAATTCTCGGCTTTTAGGAGGTCCTCCGAAAGCCGCTGCTTTTTCAGGTACAATTTGTCCAAAGTGGTGGTGACTGATTTGACCAGATCGTGAGACTTCTGCCTGGCTCTGTTGGATGATGCCTTGTTTTCAAAGTAGTAATTCAGACATTGGCTCAAGGTCTGAAAGTCCATGCGCCTGGCTGCGCCTTCGTATTCAGTAAGGTCTGTGATATGGAATTCCTGAGGCACGTCTTTTTGGTCGAGATAGACGCGCGGCACGAAGGTGACGCTGGCGATAGAATCGAGCATCTGCTGCAGAAATCCATAGCGGTCTTCTTTAGCTGCCAGCTCGGAAGCAATGGCAGGAGAGATACCGCCAACCTGCGATAGAATCGCTTTGCTGCCGCCATCGATGGCATCTAGCTGACCGCAGGTGATCGCCTTGAAAGGCAATTTGTCCTGGGCGGGTGGATACTCGTACTCCTTGCCTGGCAGCACCTGACGTACTCTGTTGACGTCGATGGATACCCGCTTGATGCTGTCGATAATCTTTCCTGTTGTCATATCGACCAAAATGATATTGCTGTGTTTTCCCATAATCTCGAAAATCAATTTCTTTGATACAGTAAATCCAAGTTCGTTGAGGGTTTCGAGAGAGATTTCTATGATCCGCTCAGAATCTTTTTGAGAAATTTCCACGATTCTGCCTCCCTGCAGATGTTTGCGCAGCAGCATGCAGAATGCCAACGGGACGGGAGGATTCTGCGGATTCTCCTCGATAAAATGTAGCCGGGCGTGAGCGCTTCCCACAGAGGCAAACAGCTTTACGTTACCGGTCCTGGTGTGTATATGAAAAACAAGTTCATCATTTTCCGGCTGATAAACTTTTTCTATTTTTCCTAAATAAATCTTGTCCTGCAGTTCTTTTACCATAGCGCAGGTAATAATTCCATCAAAAGCCATACTTGGTGCTCCTTTCATTAAATCTTTTCTATTGTACCCTTATTGGCATTGATTTGTCAACGGCAGCAGGCTGGCAGGACACGGCAAAAGCATGGAGCCCTAAAATATACCCCTTCGCTTTAAATCCGGCAAAAGTGCCTGAAACGAGCAATTTTAGGTGCATTTATGGCAGATTTCAGCTTTCAGCAGTCTCTTCTGGGAACAAAATAGCTCAAATTTGACTGAATTAAGCTAAAAAACATGTTTTAATACAGAAGTTTTCTACTATATATGTTTCTAGTCCATTCGCACTTTTTTACATTTTATGGTTAATCGCCCAAAAACAGGATTATATTTCTCGAAAAAGTGCCAGAACTGATTAAAAAACAAGCATTTATGGCAGATTACTTGGTTCATGCGCATTTATCTGTTTTGGTCAAGATCGTGAGGGTGTAATCGGCATGAGAGATTGATTTGTCAACTAAACCGATTTGTGATAAAATAGATGCATTATCATTAACGTATATAAGATGGGAGAAACTTAGATGATAAAAAGCATGACTGGCTTCGGGAGAAGCGAATATAATGACGGAAAGAGGAACATAATCGTTGAGATTAAATCCGTGAATCACAGATATTCTGATATAACGGTAAAAATGCCGAGACGATATTCCTTTGTCGAAGACAAGATAAAGACGACTGTAAAAGACAAGATCAAACGCGGCAAGGTGGATGTATCCATCATGGTGGAGAATCTGACCGAAAACGATGTGAACATCAAGTTGAACACTATGGTCGCGCAACAGTATTATGACAACTTGAGGGCGCTGCAAGAGGGCTTTGACGTTTCTGGCGATATTTCTCTGCAGATGCTGGCGGGTATGCCGGATGTTCTGAAATCTATTCCAGATGTAGATGACGAAGAAGAAATGACGAAGTGCATTCTGGCTCCAGTAAAGGAAGCCTGTATAAATCTAGAAAAAATGCGAGGAATAGAAGGTGAGAAATTAGCCACCGACTTGATAATGCGCGGAGATATGATCAAAGGCTTAGTAGACAGAATCGAAGAGAGGGCAGATCTGGTGCCGAAGGCCTATACGGAGAAACTTACGGAGAGAATCAAAGAACTGATCGGAGGCAGTGTGACCATCCCAGAAGATAGAATTCTGGTGGAAGCAGCCATCTTTGCAGATAAGTGTAATATCACGGAAGAATTGACTCGTCTCAACAGTCATATGGATCAGATGAAGTCGATCATATCCAAAAGCAGTCAGCCTGATGGCAAAAAGCTGGATTTCCTCGTGCAGGAGATGAACAGGGAGGCGAACACGATCGGGTCAAAGGCCAACGACATAGAAATTACCAATTTGATGCTGCAAGTCAAAGCTGAAATAGAGAAAATCAGAGAGCAAGTACAAAATATCGAATAATTCCTGTGGATTATTCTTGAATCAATTGCAGAAAAATGCTATAATATTAACTCATATATAACAACAGCTTTGAGGAGAAAACAATGGATAGAGCAGAACATTCAGGAAAACTATTTATTATATCGGGGCCGTCGGGCGCTGGCAAAGGTACCATTTGTCAGAGACTTGTAGAAGAGAGCAAAGTAGAAATCTCAGTCTCTATGACGACCAGAAATCCAAGACCTGGTGAGATTAACGGAAAGAGTTATTACTTTACTGATAAAGAGAACTTTCTGGCCGAGATAGATAAAGACGGTTTTCTTGAGTATGCAGAGGTGTATGGCAACTTTTACGGAACACCAAAAGAAAAGGTGATTGAAAAGCTGAGCACCGGTGTGGACGTGGTTTTGGAGATAGATATTCAAGGCGCGCTGAAAGTAAAAGAAGCGTATCCTAATGGAATTTTTATCTTTATCCTGCCTCCGTCGATGGCAGAGCTTCGCAAGCGAATTACAGGACGAGGTTCAGAGACGGAAGAATCCATCAATCTGCGGTTATCCCAGACGTTAAAGGAAGTATCCTACATAGATAAATACGATTATTGTGTTGTCAATGGAGATTTAGAAGAGGCAGTAGCAAGGGTGAAGGCAATCGTCATGGCAGAACATTCAAGAGTGTCTCAAAGTATTTACAAACTGATTGAAAAGTACAAGGAGGAAGTGTAATGCTATATCCATCAATTAATGAAATCCGAAAGAAGGCGGACAGCAGATATACCATCGTTGTCATGGCTGCGAAGAGAGCCAGAGATATCATCGATGGCAAACCTGTTTTAACCGATTGTGAAATTAACAAACCAGTATCCATCGCTGCTCATGAGATTGCAGAAGATCTCATCACATATAAGCGCGAGAATATCGAAGAGATGGAAGGTTAATTTCTAAGTTCGTAATCATACAAAGTTAGCGGTAAGTTGTGATAGAGTTTACAACTGCCGCTTTTTTGCTGCCAGCTTTTACGGGGAATGAGCATAATTTGTCTTTCTTTGTCAAATGACGTCGGAAAAAAGTGGTTCTTCCCCTTAGACTTTCGCTTACTACTATTTTACAATTAAGTAAGATAATGGATTACCAGAGAGTAGGAGGTAACGAAGTATGAAAGACGAAAAGTATATCCCAGTTATATGTGGAAAAGAAGCAGCAAAAGTGAAAGTAAGTGATGTTGTCATGGTCATGAAGGATAAGCGGAAGCTGCGCATTGTTACCGATAAGAAAGAATATGATTACTATGAGCGTATGGAACGGGTAGAGCCATTTCTCGACAGTCGTTTTTTCTGTTGTCTCAAAGGGTGCTATATCAATATGGAAAAAGTGGTATCGATGACAGATCAGATGATTTACTTTGATAACGGTTTCAAATTCGGTCTTGGCAGACAGAATTTTATCAGGGCTAGACAGAGGTACAAACTTTATTTGAAAAAAACAGAGATAAATGAGAAAAAAGCTTGCAATTGCAAGCAAAATAGCATATAATTATTGTCGGCTCGTCCTCGAGCCGATGTTTTTTAATTCAAATTTGCACACCCGGTTGTTTGGCAAGTGGTGCCACACAAAAGATGTGGTTTTATGCACGCGAGACCGAGTGGAAGGTTAACCAGGAGGAAAGAAAAATGGCAGTAATTTCAATGAAACAATTACTAGAAGCTGGTGTACACTTTGGACATCAGACAAGAAGATGGAACCCTAAAATGGCTCCTTACATCTTTACAGAGAGAAACGGAATCTACATCATCGATTTACAGAAAACTGTAAAGAAAATCGAAGAAGCTTATGACTTCATGAAAGAAGTTGGAGCAAGCGGCAAACCAATCCTCTTCGTAGGTACAAAGAAGCAGGCACAGAATGCAATCGTTGACGAAGCAAAGAGATGCGGACAGTACTTTGTAAGCGAAAGATGGCTGGGCGGAATGCTGACAAACTACAAGACAATCAGCGGAAGAATCAAAAGACTCAATGACATCGAAAAGATGGAAGAAGACGGAACTTTTGAAAAACTTTCTAAGAAGGAAGTCATCAAGCTGAGAGCTGAACACGATAAATTAGAGAAGTTCTTAGGCGGAATCAAAGACATGAAGGGAATGCCTGGCGCATTATTCATCGTTGACCCTAAGAAAGAAAGAATTGCAGTAAAAGAAGCTAGAATTCTTGGTATTCCTATCGTTGGAATCGTAGATACTAACTGTGATCCTGATGATGTGGATTACATCATCCCGGCAAATGACGATGCAATCAGAGCTGTCAAATTGATTGCAGGCAGAATGGCTGACGCTGTTATCGAAGCAAACCAGGGCGAGAGCTTTGACGAGGGTCCGGCTGAAGGAGAAGCAGTAGTAGAGGAAGCGGCAACAGAAGAAGCCGCTGCAGATGTAGAATAAGTGGAGGAATAGAATTATGGCAGTAACTGCACAATTAGTAAAAGAATTAAGAGAAATGACTGGCGCAGGCATGATGGACTGCAAAAAGGCATTAGTTGAAACAGATGGTGACATCGATAAAGCCGTTGAAGTGCTAAGAGAAAAAGGATTATCCAAGGCTGCTAAAAAAGCTGGCAGAATCGCAGCAGAAGGCCTGGTACAGATTGCTTTTTCTGACGACCACAAGACCGCTTCTGCTATCGAAGTAAACTCTGAGACTGACTTCGTAGCTAAGAATCCTGAATTCATCGAATTCGTAGATACATTGGCTAAGAAAGTCATAGAGAAGGAAAATCCATGTATGGATTGCTTCATGGAAATGCCTTATGGTGACGAAGGAACTGTAAAAGATGCTCTGACTAACAAGATCTCCAAGATCGGTGAGAACATGAACATCAGAAGATTTGAAAAGATGAACACAGAAGGTGTCGTTTACACTGGCTATATCCACGGTGGCGGCAAAATCGGCGTAATCGTTGGTATCGAAACAGAAGCGACTGCTGCTGAAATCGAGACTGTAGGTAAGGACGTAGCAATGCAGGTTGCATCCATGAACCCTAAGTTTGTCGATGAGACGCAGGTTGACCAGGATTGGCTGGCTTCCGAGACAGAAATCGCAAGACAGTTACTTCTGAACGAAGGCAAGAAAGAAGAACTTCTTGACAGAATCATTCCTGGAAAAATCAAGGCTATCCTTAAGGAAGTATGCCTGGTTGACCAGAAGTTCGTTAAGAACGGTGATTTGACTGTCGCACAGTATGTTGAAGAAGAAGCGAAGAAAATCGGCAAAGCAATGAAGGTTGTCGAGATGATCAGATACGAAGTAGGCGAAGGAATTGAAAAGAAAGAAGAAGACTTCGCTGCAGAAGTAGCGGCTCAGCAGGCTGCAGCAGCTGCAAAGAACTAATCTGAACAGTTAAGCTGTAAAACCCTTGAATACACTGAATTTCAGCGATTCAAGGGTTTTTTGATTCCGCCATGCATTCGCTTTTTGAATTCCTATTGAAAGTTAACGTGTTTTTTCATATAATTGTAATAAAGAAAAGAGGAAATTGGATGTAAAATAAGATACCGACTGGATTAGATGAAAGAGGACTGCCTGCTTTTTTGAATGAATCCATCGCAACAATGCAAGCTGCCTTTACGCACAGGCGGATGAAACAATTATGGCACAGGATTATAGAATTTATGAAATTCCGATATCTTCTATCTTGAAAAACGGAAAAAAAGTAAAGTACTTTGTGTTTCTGTCTTCTCTTGAAAATGAAGAGTGCAATAGAGCGTTGAAACGAATTAAGCCAAAGATAGATATTGTTGAGATTTATCAAATTTGCAGAAAGAATTTTATAAAACAATGATTCTGGAAAGAAAAACCAAGATCATCGACCATTCATATGACAAACTCATGAAGACGGAAAAACAAATAGCAAAAAACGAATCACTTGTAAGTTAAAACCTCTGAAACGCTGAATTTCAGCACTTCAGAGGCTTTTGACTGAAAACGGGAGGAAAAAATGACGGAACTATTAGCTCCAGCCGGTAATATGGAAAGCTTGAAGGCTGCAATTGCAAACGGTGCAGATGCAATCTATTTAGGTATGCAAAAGTTCGGCGCTCGGGCATATTCTTCTAATTTCGATTTAGAATCATTAGAGGAAGCAGTGAAATATGCGCACCTGCGAGACGTTAAAATCTATGTGACTATGAACACCATTGTATTTGAAGACGAAATCAGTGACATGAAAAAGCAGCTTCACCAATTGAATGAAATCGGCGTGGATGGGGTGATCGTTCAAGATTTAGCTGTATTTGATTACGTCGTCAGAAATTTCATCGATATGGAAGCTCATTGCTCCACCCAGATGGGCTTAGACGATCTGGATGGAACTTTATTATTTAAGGAACTGGGGGCGAAAAGAGTTGTCCTGGCACGTGAAACTTCCATTGAGAAGGTAAAAGAAATAAAAAGAACTGCCAAGATTCCTTTGGAAATCTTCGTCCACGGTGCACTGTGCGTGTCCTACTCCGGAAACTGCCTCATGTCGGGCCTGATCGGATATCGGAGCGGCAACCGGGGCAGATGTGTGGGATCCTGCCGTAAACAGTATGAATTGATTGATACAACAACCAATACTTCTTTAGGTAAAAGTTATATTTTATCGACAAAAGATCTCAATACAATCGACCACATAGACGATCTGAAGGACATCGATTCTTTAAAGATAGAAGGCCGCATGAAAGAGCCTGCTTATGTTGCCAATGTTGTATCTAAATATAGATTAGCATTAGATGGCAAAGCAAGTGATGAGGATAAAGAAAATCTGAACAAAACTTTTAACAGAACGTATACAAAAGGCTATTTGTTTCATGAAGATGTCAAGGATATCACGAATATTCAAAAGCCTAATAATTTTGGCTATGAAATCGGTAAAATCACAAAATCTTTTAAGGGCATGTACGAAATCACCCTGAACAAGATTTTAAATCAGAATGATATCATCAGAATTGACCATGACAATGAAGACGTCAATCTATCGGTTGTAAAACTGTATGATAGAGATGGCAACCTGATCAACAAAGCGGATCATGTATGCTACATCAAAATTAAAGAAAAGTTATCTATTGGCGATATCGTATATAAGACCAAGGACTATTTATATTACAAAGAGTTAGAGAATACCTTGGATCAGGAATTCAGACGTTTTAACTTGGATATCAAGGTGTATGCTTATCCTGGTTCAAAGCTGGTCATCGACGCAGAAGGTTTGGGAGTTCAATACTTATATGAGAGCGCAGAGACTTTAGGAGAGGCAATGAATAACCCTGCAACCAAGGAGCAGGTAGTAAAACAATTCTCCAGATTGAGCGATACTGTATTTACTTTAAATGATGTGGAGTTTGAGGAATATAATGCATTTATTCCGGCCAAATTACTAAATAGCGCGAGAAGAGAAATTGTACAAGGCCTATATGAACTAAAACTGAACAGTAAGAAAAAGAGGATGAAAAAGGAAGCGGCAAAAGAGAAGATTTCCTTTACGCTGCAAGAACCATATATCACAGCTGCTGTGACGACGAGGGAACAGTATGACGCCTGTGTGAGCGCAGGAATTACAGAAGTCTATTTTGACAACATTATTAGAAGAAATCAAAATACCTATGAGGAGAGAGAAGGGGCAGTTTTGATTGGAGGATATGGTGGAATTTATCATTACAGGGAAACCAATCCCTTTATCACTGATTATTCCTTGAATGTCGTCAATGCGACCAGCTGCTATGAACTGCACAGACTAGGTGCTAAAAGGGTGACACTGTCCTATGAATTAAATAAGAAGCAAATAAAAGAACTCCTCGATTCTTATTATGAAGCAAATGGTGGCTACCCTGCATTGGAGATGATCGTGTATGGCCGTGCACCTTTGATGTTCACGAAATATTGTCCGCTGAAAAAAATGAATCAGTGCGGTCTCTGCAAATCAAAATCTTATGTGATAGAAGATGAGTATGGATCATTTCCGATTCTTTCTCATGACGACTGCACGACCACGATCCTCAACGGCAAAATATTGAATCTTTTAGATGAAATGCCATCCATAAAGGGGGTAGAAAGCTTCAGGCTTTATTTCACCACGGAATCTCGCGATGAGGTTATGAAAGTCGCCAGCGATGCCTTGAAAAAATTAGAAGGTTCGTTAAATAACTCTCTTTTCAATCAGGAAACTGACACAAGAGGACATTTTAATAAAGAAATTATATAGAGAGGATAACAGAAATGATACAAGTAGAAAAACTTTCTTATGGTTTTCCTGCAAAAGATTTGTATAAAGATATTTCTTTTAAACTGGAGACGGGACAGCACTGTGCCTTGATCGGCAGCAATGGCAGCGGAAAATCGACCCTTGTTGATATGCTCATTCATCCAGATGATTATCTGTACGATGGAAAGATCATCAAAGAAGAAGGATGCCGAATTGGATACGCTAGTCAGTTCAGTGTCAGGGATAAAGCGCAGGAGCACACAGTTTTTGAGTTCCTAAGTGAGAAATTTTTGGAAAATGAGCGGAACATCGCATCGGTTTGCGAAGAAATGGCGGCGGCAGAGAATATGGAAGCCGCTTTCGAGAAATATCAGGCTCTTTTAGATCTGCATGATGCCATGGATGGAGATCATTATGAGAGCAATATTCAAAAGCAACTGTATGTGGCTGGGATGCGTGAGATAAAAGAAACAAAGCTATCACAGATCAGCGGTGGGGAATATAAAATCCTGCAGATTATGAGAGAAATGTTGTTATCGCCCAATCTTCTTATTTTAGATGAGCCAGATGTATTTCTCGATTTTGCAAATTTAAATAGCCTTTGTCAGCTGGTCAACGGGTATCAAGGGACATTGCTGGTGATTACCCATAACAGATATCTGCTCAATCACTGTTTTAACAAGATTTTACACTTGGAGAATGGTGATGTACAGGAATATGATGGCAACTATACAGAATATCGCTGCACGATTTTGAAAGAAAAGTTAGAGTTGAAACTGCAGAATCTTGCAGAGCAGGAAGCAATCGAGCATACGGCGGAACTGGTTGATACTCTGAGACACAGGGCGACGGTCATGGTCAATCCAGTGATTGGAAGGTCTGTCAATGCAAAGCAATCGCAGCTTGATCGTCTGCGCGCAAGACAAATAAAAGCGCCTTTTATCGAAGTGCGCGAGCCGGAGATTGTATTGCCTTTGGTAGAACCTGAAGCTGAGCAAACTGTTTTAAGCATTACAGATTATCAGGTGATAGTTGGGAAAAGTTTATTGGAAAATGTGAGCTTTCAATTGCTTGCAGGAGAAAAAGCGGCCATTGTCGGCGCAAACGGCACGGGAAAAACTACTTTGATTCGCGATATCTTAGAGAATCGACATCCTTCTATCCGTATTGATGAGAATACAAGCTATGCGTGCCTTTCTCAGCTTCAAGGTGAAAATATAGATGAAAGCAAAACCGTATACCAGATTATGCTAGAGGACGGATTTGGTTGTGAGGAAAGTGTACGTAGGTATCTTTCAAAATACTGTCTGGAAGGGGACCTATTAAACCAGAAAGCAGGCCAGTTGTCCGGCGGAGAACAGAATTTGCTTCAAATTGCCCGACTTGCAAATTCAGATGCCCAGCTTCTGATACTAGACGAACCGACCAGTCACTTAGACATCTACGCACAAATTGCTTTGGAGAAAGCAGTTGCTGCATATAAGGGGGCTGTACTGATGGTTAGCCATGATTTCTATTTAGCAGCGAATTGTGCAGATTACGTGCTTTATGTAGAAGATCATACTGTCAGGAGAATGCGCACGCGGACATTTCGTAAAATGGTGTATGATAAATACTTTGACCAGAAGTATTTGGAAATCGATAAGAAAAAACAGGAAATAGAGAAAAACATTACGTCAGCTTTTAAAAAGAATGATCTTGCAGCAGTGGAAAAACTGTGCAGACAATTAGAAGAACTGAGTTAGAAAGAAGAAACCCTCGAATTTTGAAATTCAAGGGTTTTTTCTTTTATACATCAAGCACATGCAACCACTTTTATTTCATAATATCCCTGATAGACAGACGATGTTCTCTAAATATCAGGAACGAATTACCTCTCTGCGATTCAGACTAAAGTATGAATCCCACAAATTCAGTTGGGAAACGCAATGCAGCTTAATATATTAAATCAAATATCATGCTGTATTTGAGAGGAGAAATTATGGAAAAAGAAATGAATATGAGTCAGCCTCGAGCGCCTCATTTCTGGGAGGCGATTGTGTCCTTCCTCGGACTGATTGCTGTCATGTCCATCGGCATTATTGTTTTTGGTGTAGATCCGCATATTCCAATGTTTATTGGCGTAATCATCGCCGCACTGATTTCACTAAGGTTAGGTTACAAATGGGAAGCGATAGAGGAAATGATGGTTACGGGCATTTCCCGGGCTATGCAGGCAATCTTGATTTTGACTATTGTCGGTATGATGGTCGGTGTATGGCTGCTATCGGGCACGATTCCTACAATGATTTATTACGGACTGAAATTATTATCGCCATCGGTTTTCTTAGTTGCCAGCGTCTTGATTTGTTCAATTACCTCCTTGGCAACTGGTACTTCATGGGGAACCATGGGAACTATGGGATTAGCTCTGATGGGAATTGCTGCAGGTCTTGGCATGCCCATTGGTCCGACCGCTGGGGCAATTCTGTCGGGCTCCTATTTTGGAGACAAATTGTCACCGTTATCAGATACGACAAACTTGGCGCCTGCCATGGCAGGAACAGATGTATTCACCCATGTAAAATACATGATCAAAGCAACCCTCGTCGCTTATGTGATTGCATTGATTTTTTTCGCCGTCTATGGATTCAGGCATGCTGCAGCTAATAATGTAGACACCTCACAGGTTACCGCACTGATAAATGGACTGCAGGCAACTTACAATATTACTCCAATTTTACTGCTGCCGCCGTTAGTGGTTATATTAGCCATCGCATTGAAGGTACCAGCCATTCCAGGAATCACTCTCGGCGTCATTGTAGGGGCAATACTGGCTCCAATCTTTCAGAGCGACGTGGCAATTTTTGATCACAATACCTTGGAACTGCTGCATCACGGTGCCAGCTTTGGAGACATTCTCGATGTTGCCAGAAATGGTTTTACTTGTAACAGCGGACTGAAAGCGTTGGACGATTTGCTCACGACAGGCGGTCTGATGAGCATGGCATCCTCCATCCTGATGACGATTATCGCTATGATGTTCGGCGGCATCATGGAAGGAACCAGACAGCTGGAAGTGATTATCAACAAGATAACCAAGTATGTGAAGAGTGGTCCGGGACTGATCGCAGCAACAGAGGCTACCTGCATTGCTTCTAACGTTGTCATGCCAGAACAGTACATTTCTATTTTAGTTCCGGGAAGAATGTATGCAGATGCCTACCGAAAAGCAGGGTTTCATCCGAAATCATTATCTAACGCTTTGGAGTCAGCTGGTACAGTCACATCCTGTCTGGTGCCGTGGAATACTTGCGGTATGTATATTGCGGCAACCTTGGGCGTTACTGCCGGTACTTATCTGCCGTGGGCGGTATTCAACTATGCGATGCCAATCGTAACACTGCTGATGGCGTTTATCGGGGTCACTATAACCAAGATGACGCCGGAAGAACAGGCAAAAGCCGATGCAGGAGAACTAGTGTAACTACGTCCATGCATAGGACTTTGCTATAAATCATATAACCCTCACGTTCACTTCGCTTATTCGTGAACCTGAGGGTTATATTGTTAATACGAATGTCATGATTTCCATTATCGGTTGGTAAGGGTGAAATTTTGTGTTATACTTTAGAAAGCAACCCTGTTGAAAAGGAGACGATCTGCAGATGGGAAGGAAAAAATCTATGACAAAGAAAAAAAATCTGGCATTAATCATCACATTTTCTTTTATCGCTATTTTTGTGCTGACAACGGGTTGTGGCATGAGTAATACAGAGAAACAAAAGGGCTGTGATCTGGTTTCTAAACAGAAGGATTATTTTGCGGATCAAGCGATTCTCCAATATGGACAAGATGCGAGGGTCAAAAACGTCAGGGCAGAAACACGAACGATTTATCACCCTCTTTTCGGTATTCCCAGTGAAAAAAAGATAACTGGAGACCTGTCAGGGGATATTACAGTGGGGAAGGAAACCTTCCGCGGCGTGTATTCCTCGGAAACAGGTGAAATATACAGCGATAAAAACTATGAAAACATTGTTGAGTCTGTTAAGACGTTCTTTCATATCCCAAGTTCTTCGATTTTAGATGTAACTTTGACAGACTCCGCTTATGAAATATACTACCTGCCTGACGAAATAAACACCTTCAAAGGGATGTTGGAAAATCAATATTTTATGCTGGTTCATATCTACACGACGGAAGACTTAAGGCGTTTTACAAAGGAAGATTTCTCAGCGTTTTATCGCCTTTATGGCAGATATGATGAAGATGCAGGTTACGTAGTATTCGTTCAACTGAAAGATGACGCAGATCTTGGCGCCTTGCAGAGAGATATCAATAACATAACCTTTGAATATGAAGACAGTCATGGAAAGGTATACGATAATGAATCACATGGTTATGTGGATGCCTTCGAGAAATATCAGATTGAAGGCGCAATCTACCTGGATAAGACGAAATTTATCTATAATCATTAAGTTTACAGCAAGGAATAGATTGGACGAAGGAGTGAGATTATGTTTTTGACAAATTATACGAGTGCAATGGAGTATTGGAATGGCAGGATTGACAGTACCACAGACTACGAAGCTTTCCGTTGGCATCAATGGGTTCAGCCTTTAAATCTCAATGAAGAGAGACCTGCTTTTGAAGGAAAGCTGGGTTTCGCCTTCATCGGTTTCTGCAGCGACCAGGGAGTAAAGCGCAACAAGGGCAGAACTGGCACGGCTCTGGCGCCTGGCTTTATCAGGGGACAGATGTCCAATCTGCCGTGTACCTTCACACAGGAAGTTGTCCTCTACGATGCCGGGGATATTCAATGCGAAGAGATCTCTATGGAAGAGGGCCAGCGGCTTCTTGGCACTGCTGTCGAACGTATTTTGGCCTTGAATCTGTTCCCGCTGGTTCTGGGCGGCGGTCACGAGACGACTTTTGGTCATTTTCAGGGACAATTGGCTGATCAAAGTCTCAGAGAAGAGATGCCGGACATTGGAATTATCAATTTTGACGCCCACTTTGACCTCAGGCCTTATGACAAGGGAAGATCTTCTGGCTCTATGTTCAGCCAGATTGCTGATATATGCTACGAAAGAGGCATGAAATATCACTATCTGCCTCTGGGCATTCAGCAGCACAGCAACACGGTTCAGCTGTTCAAGATTGCAAAGGAACTGGGAGTAGAGTATATTCTGGCAAGAGAAATACATCATACCAATTATTCTTCAATCTTGGAAAAGGTAGATGCTTTTATGTATGCCTGTGACTCTTTTTATATCACAATCTGCACCGATGTTTTTTCTTCTGCCTTTGCCCCCGGCGTCAGTGCGACCCAGTCCCTGGGAGTAGATCCGGAGGTGGTTCTGCCGCTGATTAAGCATATCTTGAGAACACGAAAGGTGAAGGGGTTTGATATCTGTGAAATCTCTCCTCGTTTTGATCAGGACAATACTACAGCAAATTTGGGTGCCGTAATTATTTTTACTGTCGTGAGCACCTTGGCCAGGCTAAACCAATTGGAAGTGGATCTGACGGATTTTGCCTATTGACTGGTTTTGAAGTATACACAAAAGGCGTGCTGAAAAAGGCACGCCTTGTATTTTTTGCTCATCAATCAGTAATTTATATCGGTACAAGGTTTCTGCTATCAGCTGGCAGAACATCGTGGAATGAATATACGGTATTGCAGTTTGACTGTCTGTGCAATAGTGTGATAAAATGTAAAGGCGGAAGTCACAAAACCGGATATGGAGAATGCATGGATGAAAGCAGGTAATATGAGGAACAATAGAGGATTTACATTAGTGGAATTGTTGGTAGCAGTTGCCCTGGTCGGCATTCTGGTTTCTGTTTCGGTTGTCATTTTTTCTGGGCGTACCGCAGAAGCGAAAGAAAATGTCTGCAAAACCAATAGAGATTCTATGCAGCATGGTACTGTAGTTATTTCTATGACAGAGCGGATGAATTGGCTGGACGAGTACGCAACTGGCGGAGTAAACAGCAAAGTGTCAGAAGAGATTATTTCCTATCTGCTCACGGAAGGCTATATAGATGATTTCAAGTGCCCGGCAGGCGGCACCATTTATGCTGCTGATGTACGAGAGGATTTAGTCACTTTTAAATGCACCTACCATGACGACGGGATGGAGCCGGGAGAGGAAAACGCCAACAACCAGGCGGCAAAAGATTTGGCAGATGCGGTGAATAAATTTGTACAAGATAATTATCCTAACAAGGTAGACAGCAATACTCCTACTATTCAAAAATTCCTTACCAACGAGGAAAACTTGAAATATATTGTTTCCGGTAATCTCAGTGGACTGTTGACAGACTCCGTCATCGATCGGATTGTGGAAGAAATGGAGAAAATTAAAAAGGAAGAAAATTTGCAGTTTGATAAAGAGAAGTATAAAGAATCACTGGTAAAGATTAAGACTGTTGATATGGTTCTGGTACCGTATTTTGTGCCGAAAGCAGAAGATGTAGTTACATATTATATGCTGAAATCGGACTATAACGGAAAATTTGGTACGACAGCAAATTGTCACGGACAGGCATATGTTTTGTGCTATAAGGGAATATGGTATTTTTGTACTAAGACTAATAATAATGGAACGAAGGTGGAACCCGACTGGATTCCATCAGGATTTAACACAATTGAGGATATTCAAGGACACTTTGACAATCTAATTTTAGAAAAAAAATTAATAAGGATTTAGTATAGCAGTAGTATTATATTAGAAAAATAAGAACCACGGTTGAATGATTAATGAAATCATTTGGCCGTGGTTTTTCTATGCCCATTTTTAATATAATTTTCTACCCCATTTGTGCCGGCGGCACGCCAAATCCAATTTTAGGTAAGCTAAAATATAAAAAGGACAAGAACAAAATTAAATTAGGATGTGGAAAATGTGAACGATTTTCAATTGTTGGCAAATGAACTCAGCCGCCTTAGAAATGAGGAAGAAGGCAGACGGTTTATACAGGAAAATCATAAAGAAGAGCAGTTTCAATATTTCTTTCAATTCTTGAAATATAAATCTGAAGAAAAAGGCGTACCTTTAGCAAAGATTGTCGCTAACAGCAGGATAAACCGGAATTACGTTTATAACATCACCAGCGGCATCAAGAAGATGCCAGGAAGAGATAAAATTATTGCTCTATGTATTGCTGCAGAAATGGATTTTGCTGAACTTAATGAGGCATTGATGCTCGGCGGAAAGCAGACTATCAACCCGCATGATCCCAGGGACGTATGGATTGTAATCTGCATCAACAACAAAATCAGCGATGTACTGAAGGTCAATCTTTTTCTTGAGGAAAAAGGCTGTGCACCGATTAACATATAATTGATATTCTCCGCAAGCGTAGTGCGGCGGATATATATTAACCTGAATTTTAAGAAGGAAAGGAATGAGGGGATGAAAACAAAAATGAAAAAAGCAGCGGTGATGTTGATGTCGCTGATCATGGTCATGTGTTACATGCCGATGATGGCATTTGCTGGTGAGGAAGCTGGAGTGACTGAGATTGATGTCAAGGCACCGGGGAAAATTCTTGTAGCAAAAGAAAAGATTACAACAAACGATAATGGTAAAGTTGAAAACTTTGATGCAAAATATCTTGAAAAAGCCAGCGTAACTTTGACGAATACGGATACGTCTTTGACAGGAAAGTATCGCGTTATTGTAGAAGGTGCAGGGGATAGCATCCAGCTATTTGCAACGGATACCACTGGAACCTATGACATTGTAAAAACTGGCTGGGGACCAGCAGAGGGATTTGCCATTGCAGGAAACGAAGTGACATCAGGAGCAAATTATGAAGAGGGTGTTACAACCGAAGTTTATCCTGTTGCAACAAAAGCAGGAACCTATACCGCCACAATTAAATTGGTTGAGGTAAATACCGAGAATAACGTAGTTGCGACGAAGGACGTGACATTTGAAGTAGCGGATGCCTGGGAGATGCAGGAGCCGCCGTTATATGCTATGGAAGACTGGACAACACCTGAGGGATACGGTGAAGTAACTGGCAGCTCAGATGCATATACAATCACAGGGAGTTATACTGATTCGGGAAATGACGGTGGTTATGCAGTAGGTTCATTTTCAAAAGCATATTTGAGAAACTTTACTAACGGAGACTATGCGCAGGAAATCAACATAGAGATTAACCAAAATGATGAAAAGAGCTATGTTGACAATGGTGTTAAGTTTGCATTGTCCAGCGCCTTAAATAACGCAAATGGCAACTATACGGCAGAAATGTCTTACGTAGCACAGAAAACAGAGAAGGGCGTTGTAATACTTGGAAGCAATATTGTCCTTGATAAGAGTGGCGTATACACCTTTAGGATTGAAATGACAAGGGATGCATTTGGTGAGGTTTATTCTCAGCTGAAAGTATTCTATCAAGGAACAGCAGTTGGTCAATCTGAAAAGACCAAATTAACTTGTACCGCGGGAAAGGCAACTGGAGAGAGATATTTGTGGCTTAGCAGTATCAATCCAAAAGATGGCGTGAAAGTCCATAAAACAGTCTCTTTGCCAGTACCACCATCCACCCCATCTGTACCATCCGTTCCATCTGACAACGTAACCAGCAACCCTGGGGACAAGACAACGACTGCCGATGTTGAAACCTCAACAGGCGCAGACGGCAAGGCGACTGCCACGGTGGACAAGACAACGGCTGACAAGATTGTTGACAAAGCCGTTGAGAACAAGTCTGAAGAAGTCATCATCGATGCGACGACAAAGGGCGACGCCAAGACTGCAGAAGTAAAGCTTCCGGCAGAGACGGTCAAGGCCCTGGTAGAGAAGACCGATGCAGACGTGGTCATCAAGACCGACGCTGCGGAAGTGGTACTGGATCAGAAGGCGGCAGAAGCCGTGGCAGAAAAAGCCACCACGGGCACAGTATCCATCGTCGTTGAGAAGGTAAAAGAAGACGACAGCCAGGTACAGGTAGAGCTGAAGATCGTCACAGAGAATGGAAACGTCACCGATTTCAAGGGCGGCAATGCGAAAGTCACAGTAGCGCTCCCTGCAGCCCTGAAGGACAAGGAGGTCGTATGCGTCTACATCGACGAAAAGGGCAACTATGTCAAGATGGAAGGCAGGAAGAACGCCGACGGCACCTACACCTTCACAACGGGACATTTCTCAACCTATGCAGTCATGACGGCAGAAGAGGCTGACAAGGTGATCGCAGAGCAGGAGAAGGCAAAGAATGAGAAGATTAAGGCAGGCGTAAAAGCTACGACACTCAAGGCATCTTCAACTGCAAAGAAGGGCTCCATCACCATCAAGTGGAAGAAGAGCTACGGCTACAAGGTGGACTACTTCCAGGTGTTCAGATCCACAAAGAAGAACAGCGGATATGGAACCAAGGCATTCTACACCACTAAGACAGGAACCCAGAAGAGCTATAAGAATACAAAGGCTCTGAAGAAGGGGACAAGATATTACTACAAGGTTCGTGGCGTCAGGACCATTGACGGCGTAAAAGTTTACACCGAGTGGTCAACCAAAGCGATCAGAACCGCTAAATAACTACATAAAATACTACGCACAAAATCAAGGGTGTCATATAGCAGATTAAATAGGTCTTGCTGTATGACATCCTTTTATGTTAAATAATCCAAGAAGTAATATAAATAAATGTTAGAAGTTGACAAAATACCGGGGAGAGGGATATAATTTAAAAGAAAATAAAATATTTGGTAAAACTGTCGAAAGGCAGTGACACAAAGCTACAGGGCCTGTTCCAATGTGATGGCAGCCAGCTGCACTTGATATATAAGGACATCGTAAAAGCAGACCCTGTAGAAGGCGTTTGCTTTTATTTAATTTAGGAGGAAAAATGAAAAAAATTTCGGTATTGCTGTTGAGTATCTTATTGATAGTGACATGTATGCCTACTTTGATATGGGCAGATATATCGACAAATTTAGAGGGTGAGGGCACTAGAGAAAGTCCATATCTGATTACATCGGTAAATGATTTAAAGAATTTCGCTGAAAAGGTAAAAGACGGAGATTCTTTTAACGGAAAGTTTGTCAAATTAACGAAGGATTTAGATTTAAACAACGAACCATGGAATCCTATTGAAAATGGGAGTAACCCTAAAAGCAATATGTTCGCAGGAACTTTTGATGGAGGAGACAAAATAATTAAAAACCTCTATATAAATTGTCCAGAAAGGATCAACGTTGGATTTTTTGGGGCAACTGACTATACGGCGACGATCAAAAATCTCAACTTTGTGAATGCAGATGTAACAGGGCTTGAAAGTGTTGCTGTCGTAGTAGGGGGAAAGCAAGGTACAATAGAAAAGGTCAGCGTTTCAGGAAACATAAAGGTGGAGGCGCTGACGGCAGAAAAACACTCTAGGGCTGGCGTGATTGCAGGCGGCTGGTGTTACGGAGATTTTATTAACTGCAAGGTAAAAGGTGACAGCAGTAGTTATGTAAAAGGAAAAGGCAGATACTGCGGCGGCCTCTTGGGACATCCAGATGATGTTAATAAATACACAAATTGCACTGTTGAGAATATTAATATTGAAGGAGAATGGTTGTGTGGTGGTCTTGCAGGAGCAGGACCTGCAAGATCTACAGTAAATGGGTGCAGTGTTGAAGGTGTGAAAATCAACGCCTATGCTTCAGGGGGATTATTCGGTTGGTTTTCCTCGTGGGAAGGAACTCCAGGAACAATAGCAAATGTAAAACTAAAAGATATTGCTTTCATCGGAAGACAAGATCGGAATGGCATTGTTGGCGGCTACGCGATGAATGATACAGTTTCTGTAATAAACCTAACTGTCGATAATGTGAAAGGCGAAAGTGGTGCTAATCTTATCACATATGATGCTAAATCAAAACTAAATGACGGCAGCGAAAGACACTACTCTACCCTAGATACAGCCGTCAAAAATGTTGATAATAATGCAACAGTTACATTGCTGGCTGACAATAAAACCACAGCTGTAATCCCCGCCAACAAAACAGTTAATATAGAATGTAATGGAAAGGATTTGGGCGATATTAGAGCTGCAGATGGATGTCTTCTGAATGTAAGTGAAATTGCAAAAGGTATAGTCCGCTTCACTACCAGTGAACAATTGGATGGAGAAGCGATAGTTAACGGGGTGTCTGCGGCTACTTTATCTGAAGCTATTGGTTTAGCAAATCCAGGAGAGACGATAACCTTGTTAAGGGATGTGACAGTTAATGAACAAATTTGCATTTCAAAAAACATTACGCTGGACTTGAACCATAAGATGGTTACAGGTGCTGTCCCAGTTATTACCTCTCCGAGTAAAATCATCACTGCTCCTATCAGCATTGAAGCAGGTTGTGATGTGAAAATAATCAATGGAACGATCAAGAGCACAATTGACGATGACTGGGCTTCGGCTCTTGTGGTTCGAGATGGCGCTGCGGCTGAGATAGAGAAGATTTCTTTCGAAAACAGCAAAAAGGGATGCGGCATATACGCTTACGGAACAGTGACAATATTAGATTCAAAAGTTAACACAAAAAATAGCGGTATAAGCTGTCAAGGAAAGTGTGACGTAAAGATAAAGAATACAAATGTAATTTCATCGGTAGGAAACTGTATCGGAACCTCAACAGCAGGAAGCCCAGAAATGAAGGTAGAAATCGATGGAGGAATTTTTGAGTCAAAAGGAACCTCATGGGATGGAGGCTCGATTTATTGGGCATCACATGGTAATCTTATCATAAAGGCTGGTGACTTTAAGGCTACAGCAGAGAATACAGCTGCTACGGCGCTTTATCAGAAAAATGGTGAGATTGATATTTCCGGAGGAAGCTTTTCTGGAAAAGATGGGCTTAAGCTTGGTGCAGAAGCCGCTGATAGTACTGAAATCTGTTTAAACATTTCCGGAGGATCTTATAAAGGAAGTCGGTCAGGATTGTACCTAAAAACAACAGGTAATGGTAATAATTGTACAAAGTATGACATTGGTATTACAGGGGGTGCTTTTAGAGGCGAGGAAACCTGTATTTTCCAAAGCCTTGACGCAAAGGTTATTGAACCTGCTGTTAAAATTTCTGGCGGTACGTTTACTACTGGCGAAGAGAAATATGATGTAAAAGAATATTTGCAAAGTGGATATCGTCAAGACAACAACGGCAAAGTTGACCGAGAATATATACCGACACCTGTACCAGACAATGTAATCAATCATCCTGTAGACAAGACCACAACTGCTGATGTTGAAACCTCAACAGGCGCAGACGGCAAGGCGACTGCCACAGTAGACAAGACTACGGCGGATAAGATCGTGGATAAGGCAGTTGCAAACGAGTCCAAGGAAATCGTCATCGATGCAACCACGACAAAGGCTGATGCCAAGACTGCAGAAGTCAAGCTTCCTGCAGAGACAGTCAAGGCGATTGTTGAAAAAACTGCCGCAGACGTAGTCGTCAAGACCGATGCTGCAGAGGTTGTATTAGACCAGAAGGCAGCAGAAGCAGTAGCAGAAAAAGCCACGACGGGCACTGTATCCATCGTCGTTGAGAAGGTAAAAGAAGACGACAGCCAGGTACAGGTGGAGCTGAAGATCATCACTGAGAATGGAAACGTCACCGACTTCAAGGGCGGCAATGCGAAAGTCACAGTAGCGCTTCCGACAGCCCTGAGGGATAAGGATGTCGTATGCGTCTACATCGAGGAGGACGGCAACTATGCCAAGATGGAAGGAAAGAAGAACGCCGACGGAACCTACACCTTCACAACGGGACACTTCTCAACCTATGCAGTCATGACTGCGGAAGAGGCCGACAAGGTGATTGCAGAGCAGGAGAAGGCAAAGAATGACCAGATTAAGGCAGGCGTGAAGGCTACGACCATCAAGGCGTCCTCAACTGCGAAGAAGGGCTCCATCACCATCAAGTGGAAGAAGAGCAATGGCTTCAAGGTGGACTATTTCCAGGTATTCCGCTCAACAAAGAAGAACAGCGGATATGGAACCAAGGCTTTCTATACCACCAAGAGTGGAACCCAGAAGAGCTACAAGAATACGAAGGCTCTGAAGAAGGGCACGAGATACTACTACAAGGTGAGAGGTCTCAGGACCATCGACGGCGTAAAAGTCTACACCAAGTGGTCGAGCAAGGCGATTAGAACTGCCAAATAACTACTTGAAAATGTTCATCATCTATTATTCTGCAATTGCTGATTGTGACATATACGGGAGAGGGGTATGCGCCAGATGCTTTTTACAATAAAGTTAAGCTTTTTGATGCTTTTCTAGAGGCCTCGCGTAACGCTGCAGCGGTGTCAGATAGCATATCCTGCTTTACGCCTTGAGATAAGACATGAGTCCCTGCAGAATCCATGAATATGCTGCTTTCGGTTACTTTTGTGGACTGTGAACGGCCTTTGCGGCGGAGAAATTGATAGAAAAAGTAACCGAGAGCAGATATACCCCTTTGTTGAAGCCTTCTGACAGCAATCCGGTTACGCGAGAGTGTGCAGATGTGAGCAAAAAGCGTAAAGCTATTGTAACAAGATGTCATTCCAGAACTGTTTTCTTTTCGTGCTGATGGAAGAGAATACCGCTTGGATGTCCTCTTTAAGATGATGAATTCCTGAGTAGTATCGAAATGCAATGCTTCGCTCCTGCGGGAGCGGGACTCCCTACGCTGTCCGTTTCATCAAGCGACGCGCCCCATTTCGGGGCGCTATTTTGTTAGTCTTTAAAGAAATGGCATTAGAGTGAGTTTGGTGTAGCACGGTATCTATACGAATTCATATTTTTGTGATAAAATAATTGGTAGTGTAAATAATATATTGGTCAGAGGTGTAATATGATTCAAGACTTAGGAGATAAAAAATTGTACAACGAATTCGAAGAAATAGAAGCAGAAGAATGTGACAACATCTTTTGCTTTGATGGAGATAAAATTCTGGTATCAAAGTCCGCAGACGGAACTTTGGTTGTGCCGAAAGCCGTCGATTTTGCAGGCCACAAGATGCAATACCTCTTTCGCATCAACGAGGAGCGCTATTTTTTGACATTGGAAAAGGCAGAACCGCAGGCAGGCTATGAATGGGAGTCCACGAGAAATCTGCGCAAGTTTCAGTGGAAGGAATTGGCTTTTGCGGCTGCAACCGCATATCATCTCTATCAGTGGTATCGTGATAATCAGTTCTGCGGCAGGTGCGGGAAGAAGCTGGAACACGACCACGCAGAGAGAATGATGAGATGCAAAGCTTGCGGCAATATGATCTTTCCGAAAATCGCACCAGCAGTCATCGTAGGTGTAATCAATGGGAACAAAATTCTGCTTACAAAATACAATGGCAGGGTATATAAAAAATATGCATTAATTGCAGGCTTTACTGAAATCGGAGAAACAGCTGAGGAAACTGTCGCCAGAGAAGTGATGGAAGAGGTAGGCCTGAAAGTAAAGAATATCAGATATTACAAAAGTCAACCCTGGGGAACAGACAGCAACCTATTGTTAGGTTTTTTCTGTGACTTAGATGGAGATGATACGATCACTATGGATGAGAAAGAACTGTCTACAGCAGAATGGTTTGAGCGGGAAGAGATGCCTGTAGATGATGATGGATTCAGCCTCACCAGGGAAATGATGAGTGTTTTTAAAAGAGGAGTGATAAAATGATGTACGATATAGCAATCATCGGAGCGGGTCCAGCGGGACTTTCCGCAGCAATTTACGGTCAGCGTGCCGGAAAAAAGACGCTTTTGATTGATGCAAAAGGTTTCGGCGGCCAGATTATCAATACGCCAGAGGTCGAAAATTATCCGGGAATCAAAAAGGTTTCTGGCTTGGAGCTTGCGACCAATCTCTACGAACAGGCTACAGAGCTGGGTGCGGAGATCGTATACGAGAAAGCAGTCGGCATTGAAGATACCGGCGCATCGAAAAAAGTGAAGACGGAAAGCGCTGTGTATGAGACAAAGTCTGTCATCATCGCTACTGGTGCCAAAAACAGACCGATGGGTCTTGAAAATGAAGAAAAATACACTGGTGCCGGCGTGTCTTACTGTGCAACCTGTGACGGCGCTTTCTTCAGAGGCCGCGACGTGGCGGTCATCGGAGGCGGTAACACAGCCTTAGAAGATGCAGAGGTTTTGTCAGGCATTGCTGACAAAGTCTATCTGATTCACAGGAGAGATCAGTTCAGGGGCGAGGAAGCCAACGTCAAAAGACTTCGCGAAAAGGACAATGTAGAATTTGTATTAAACAGTGTGCCGGTGGAACTGGTTGGAGATACGATGATCAGCGGCCTGAAGGTCAAGAATGTGAAGACAGAAGAAGTCATCACCCTTCTCGTCCAGGGTGTCTTTGTCGCCATCGGCCAGATGCCGGACAACAAGGATTTTGCCGACGTGGCGGGGCTGAACGATAAGGGTTATGTTGCAGCGGGGGAAGACTGTCTGACTGCAACACCGGGGATTTTCACTGCGGGAGACTGCAGAACAAAGAAAGTGAGACAGCTGGCAACCGCGGCTGCAGACGGCGCGGTGGCAGCACTGGCTGCTGTGGAATATATCAACAACCTTGCATGAGCATAGATGGAGACGAAAATGGAACTTTCGAGGACAGATCAGATTCTCTGTGATCTGATCAAAATGGATACCGTCAGCGGAGTCAATTCTGAGCGACCGTGCATCGCGTACATTCAGAACTTGTTTGACGAAGCAGGCATTGAGAATCGTGTCATCTCATTAGACGACGATAGGCCCAATCTCTATGCCTGCATCCCGACAGGGAAGGGCGTTGTAGCGAAAAAGCCGCCTATCCTGTTCTACGGCCATGTGGACGTGGTGCCTGTGACGGATCAGGACTGGTCCTGCGATCCCTTTGGCGCTGAAGTCAGGGATGGCTATATCTGGGGCAGAGGAGCCATCGACATGAAAGGTGAGGTCGCTATGTTCATTGGTCTGGCGCTTGCAATTAAAGAATCAGGCTTGCAGCTGCCCTTTGACGTCAAATTTCTTTTTGTTAGTGATGAAGAGGGGACGGGAAAATTCGGCGCCTCCTATTTAACAGATCAACATCCTGAACTATTTGAGGGGGTGAAGTGGGCCTTCGGTGAAATCGGAGGTTTTACTTTTCATGTGGCAGGAAAGCAGATCTATCCGGTGATGGTGGCGGAAAAGCAGTTTTCTCATATCAAAGTCACGGCAAAGGGAGAAGGCGGTCATGGATCTCTATCCCATCACGATACAGCTATGGAAAAGGCTGCCCGTGCCATCCTTAAACTGTCTACAGAGAAACTGCCAGTGCGGATTACGCCGGCGGCGACTTTGATGATTGAAGGTTTTGCCGATATTATGGGTGGCATTCAAGGTAAAATTCTCAGACGGCTGTTGAAACCGTCAAAGACGGACAAAACGCTGAGGCTTCTGGGAGCGGCGGGGGAGCTCTTTGATCCTCTCTTACATAATAACGCCAATGTGACCATTGTCAGTGGCGGCAGTGCTATCAATGTCATTCCAGCAGTCGTTTCCTTTGAATGCGATTTACGTTTGGTTCCTGGCTGTACTATGGAAGAAGGAATTGCTGACGTGCAGAGCTTGATCGGGACCGACTACGAAATCGAAGTGGTAGAGTATAACCCAGGTTCCAGCAACATTGACATGAGTCTATATGAGGTGATTTCTCGGACTTTAGTCGAGAGAAAGCCGGAGGCAAAACCTGTTCCATTTGTACTCAGCGGGGTGACTGACGGCAGATTTCTCGCAAAACTTGGAATTCAGACTTATGGCTTCACGCCTATGAAGCTGCCGGAGGATTATAACTTTACGGCATTGGCTCATGCAGCTGATGAAAGGATCCCGATAGGGGCAACTACTTTTGGTACAGAGGTTTTGACCGAGCTGATGAAGACGCTGTAATAGTTATGGCAGGGTAGTATACATATTTGAAATATTAAAAAAGACATCCTAAATTGGATGTCTTTTAAAACGGATTTATTGTCGTTCTTTTTTATCAGTTAGACCAAGAATATAGTCTGTTGTCGTATTATAAAATCGGGCCAGCTTAATAAGAATATCAGTAGGGATGTCTAAATCGCCCCGTTCATAGTTACTGTAGACGCGTTGAGAGCAATTTAAAATCTTACCCATCTCGCGTTGTGTGAGATCCTTGTCTTCTCGTAGATCTCTGATTCTGCGGTACATATTCTCCGTTTCACCTCACTCTGTATTATTGCCCGATTCCTGATATATTGAACTATTATTTTAACATAGGCAAATATTGGACACATGATTTTAGTGTGTTATCCGCTAAAGTGAGATGGAATAAAACCGTAAGCGTTATAAATTGTATTGACTTTTAGCGGAAAATCCGCTAAAATTGTAATGGTTTTATAATTCAGTTTACTTGTTAAATTAGTTAGCATAAGAGGGATTGATATGAAAGAGTTTAAAAGAGTATTGACGTTTGTATTGATTTGTGGGATGGTGTTTTGTAACGGTACATATTTCGCATATGCAGACGGGGAAGCAGATGGAGATTTCAGAATTCGGGAAAACGTCAATGTAAACGAATGCTACTATGGGAAACTCGTTGCTGATGGAAGAGATCTAATTATAGGGGATTCTCCAGGATCCAATGCCAGGTATGCATTTCATGCACCTGCAAATGGCGTGGTGAATGTAGAAGTGGAAATTCTGCCAGAGGAAGGCACAGATAGATATCTGTCAGGAGTATATTTGGAGGATGAAAACGGCAATGAATTGACGGGAGAATATCAGTATGATGAGATAGAGACTGAGGACGGCACAATTCATTATATGTATTCTTTGGAAAGAACGAGGGTTTCTACAGAAAAATGTTACTTGGTATTAGAGAATAACGTAAAGCTCAATGGACATAGTGTAGCCTATTGGTTTAAGATAGGCTTCACCGATGAATCTGGAGATACAAACGTAGAAAAAGAGTTCAATAATTCCAGAGCTACGGCAAATCCAATCAATTTGGATGAATGGTATAGCGGCAATAGCAATTACAAGGATTATGATTATTTTAGATTTGAAGTCTGGGATAATCAAAAAATTAAAATCAATTTAAAATGCGCCGAATATGCAGATAACTATCTCGACATTGTCAACGAAAATGGAGATGTGATTGTCAGCAGTGAGTATAAAAAATTCGAATCTTCGATAATTGAGGATATGAATGGAGATAGATGGAATCAGCAATGGAAAACATACACATTTGCTCCAGGTACGTATTATGTTAGAATTCTAGGCGACAATTTATATGACGAATATGGTGCAGGTGTAACCGACAGATGGAAGAATCATCAGGACTATTATTTTAACCTTGAGAAACTCCGGGCGCAAGTAAAAATTGATGTTCCGCAATCATTCAGAGTATCAAAGACGAAGAAGAAATCTGTTACATTAAATTGGTCAAAGGTAAAAAACGCTGACGGCTATAAAATATATAGAGCGGCGTCAAAGAATGGCAAATATAAAGTCGTTAAGACATTTTACCATAGCGACACCCAGGGATGGAGTAACAAAAATTTAAAACCGGGGAAAAAGTATTATTACAAGGTCAAGGCGTTTGCTTTTGTTGATGGAAAAATAAAGTATAGTAACTTTTCCAGGACTTGTATAGCTAAAACATTGCGCTGAAAATTTGCAATATAGGGAAGTGAAAGGCGGAAGGTAACATTGAAATGATGAGAAAGAAATTAGCCGTTACTTTTTTCATGCTATGTATTGTTTTTTGTATTTTCGGATGCCGGGAAAAGATAGAAGAAATTTGGTACTTAGTACAAGAGGATAATTTTGGCGCTACTTTGGAATTAAATGACGGGGTAGCGATATACCATAATTCGGATGTATATAAACAAACTGAATTTCAATATAGCATTAAAGGCGATGAAATAGTATTGAAAGCAGAAGATATCGTTATAACTTTTGCTATTGTAGATGATGAGAACGACGGTAAGGTTTTGATGTTAGATAAAGAAATATACGCTTGTGCATCAAATAAGACCGCAGAGAAAATTATTAAAGAGAAGAAAGAGATTATTCGAAAGGAACAGAGAGAAAGGGAAAAAAAGAAAAATATAGCTCTTATGGAAGAGAAAACTAAACGAGTGAAAGCAGAAATATTAGGAGCTTGGCGAGCAGATGAGATGACGCCAAGTTTATACGGTACATTTATCTTTTATCAAGATGGCACATATTCCTGGGGGCATAGGGATCAATATCCATCAGGAAACCCACCGTTGGTTGGAAATTATACAGTTGAGTATGAAAGCTCCTATCACGGAGAAAGCAATACAAAAAATGTAAAAATATTTATTAACTTATATAATGAGGACGAAGATACTTGTTGGACTAAGTTCAAGTATGATGAGAATGATGATATATTGATTTGCATAGATGAAGAATGTAGAGGACCGTATTATAGGCAATGATATAAAAATTCATTCCGAAGGGAGAAACTACTATGAAAAATAAAGAAAAAAATCGATGGACAATTTTACTACTTGTTTTAGTAAGTATGCTAGTTTGCTTTAATTTAATATCTCAGCCTGTTTATGCTGATGCCAAGACTCATTTTGATTATTCGCATGTGGATCTTGCGGTAGGTGGAAGTTACAAACCAAAACTGATTAAACCAGATGGCAGAATCATCAAATCATCGTCACTTACATGGAAAAGCAGTAAGACGTCAGTCGTAAAAGTAAGTTCAAAAGGGAAAATAACTGGAAAGAAGGCTGGGAAAGCGAAGATCTTTGCTACCTATAAAGATAAGACGTATAGCATCTCTGTCCAGGTATATAAATTCAATGCGGCGAAGGTCAAGAAGGACCTGGGCGTGCCGAATAACGTAAAGGTAAAGATTAAGAAAACTGGCGAATACTATTGGGACGGTGCGGCCATATGGCTTGTTGGAGTAGAGCTGTATTCCAAAGAGAAATGTGTGGCCTTTGCCGATGTTGCTGTTAAAAACTCCAAGATAGCACGACAGATATATGCATATAACCCTTCAGGTGTGTATTGATGAGAAAGGATGACGAAAAATGAAACGAGTAATTACGGTAATACTATCTATTTTAATATCGATAAGTTGTATTCCATACACTGCTTTCGCCAGTGTAACATATGAAGGGGAATGCCCTATCGATGCAAATGTTTACAAGATTCCAAACGAAGCAGGAACATATACCTATAAATTCACGCCTGAAGAGGACGGGATTTACGGTATATACCAGGAGGGCAGGCTGCTTAATTCTTTGACATACAAAATGTATGAATTCAAAAACGGCACTTACACTCAAATTAAGGCTTCTGGACAGAATGCAGGAGGCGAATACGATTGGATGAAAGTATACAAAACAGCAGATTGTAATTTCTTTATGTATAAGGCAGGAGTACCGTATAAATTGGTAGTAACCTCTGAAGGTGATAATCAGCTTACAGGTTTTCAGATTAGGCGCTTGTATGGCAGATATAGCATCCCTGTGATTGTAACAGGCGATGGATATATCGCAAGGGATTTATCTTTGGATTCAGATTATGATTGCCCTATAGATATTGAAAGAAGCCGGACAGAATTTCAAAAAGCTTTTTCGCTACCTGTTGTAGGGTGGGCTGAAAGTATCGTTGTAAAGGCTATGGGCGGTTCCAGATTTGTTGGCTTTTTTAATTCCGAAACAGGTGTAGAAATAAGCTCATATAAGCGAGATGACCAGACATATGCACCTGATGAATTATATTCTTTGAGTTGCAATCCTGACGAAATTGGGGATATTGATTTTATAGAAGCCAGGTTCAAGAAAATAGGTGAAGAGGAAAACCCTAACATCGAATTAAAGATGCAGCAGATTACAGGAACCAGTACCTACAGTAAATCAGTGGGAGACAGCCCGTTTACCTTAGATGCGAAAACTACTGGAAATGGGGAATTAACCTACTTATCAGATAACGCTTCTGTGGCTACGGTCAATTCATCTGGGCGTGTAACTATAGTTGGAAAAGGTACTGCTCCCATAACCGTTACGGCAGCGAAAACAGAGCAATATATGGAAGCAACAAAACAGATAACCATAAATGTAACAGATCGAAAAGCACAGATTCTCACGGGAACGACTCGATATGATAAAAAAGTCGGTGACTCTGACTTTAAACTCAATATCAAAAGCAGCGGTGATGGAATACTGAGTTATGTATCGGACAATCAGTCGGTAGCAAGCGTTTCTTCTTCAGGCATGGTATCCATAAAAGCTAGTGGAACTGCAAAGATAACCGTCAAAGCTTCGCAGACAAATAACTACGATGCTAGCGAGATTATAGTTGTTGTCAATGTGCAAAAAAAGGCGGAGACAATTGATATGGTTTCAAACTTCGAGATCATGTTGAACAAAAACAACAAAAGTATTTCGTACAATTGGGACGAGGTAAAGGACGCTGAAGGATACAATTTGCTGTATAGCTACGATGGAACGACATGGAGGACATGCTTCAAGACTTTGATGTCCGCCGGAAATGCAGATATCTCTGGGCTGAAAAAAGGAAGTACAATTTATGTAAAAGTACAGGCTTACAAAACTGTAGATGGAAATACCATATATAGTCAGGATTCGGAGGTTTTGACAGTCAGAAGGGTTTCTACCCCGACATTAAAACTTAGCAAAGTGAACCGTTCAAAGGTGAAATTGTCGTGGAAATCTACCAAAAGTGCAGATGGCTACGAGGTTTATCGAAAAACGAACAGCGGTAAATATCTGCGGGTTTGTAATACAAAGAATACCAGCTATATCAATAAGAACTTGAAGAGGAAGAAAACCTATTACTATTATCTAAAACCATATCAGATGAATGATGAGGGTGTAAAAGTATACGGCTCTAGGACGAATATTAAAAAAATCAAAATGTAATCCCACTAATTTAGTAGGATGTAAATAAAAGATTATAAGGAAGGACGGTATGTTATGTTAATGAAACTGAGAAGGATGATGGCGGGACTGCTTGTCGTCATGGTCACGCTGTTGTTTACGCCGGCGATGAGCTTTGCAGATGATGAGGAGATTCCTCTGACTGATGCTCAGATTGATAGTGCAGTTCAATTGGAAGTAGGAGTAGCTAAGACAGGCTCATCGACTACGGATGATCCAACTCACTACGTGTTCAAATATACGCCACAAGAAACATGTGCGTATGCATTTGTTTTTCCAAAGGATCAAACAGGGTATACGCCATTTCCGACCGTATATCAGAAAAAGGCATCGCAGCTAGAGGAGGTTGAAGTGTCTGGCCACGACGTTTCGAATGCTGTATTTGCCTTAGAGCAAAATGTTGAATATTATTTTGTTTTTAGGGTAGATGAGGCTATGCCATCGGTCACTTTGGCAAAGGAAAAAGAGTTAACCGAGGGTGTAGGAACAGATATTCATGCGTGCTTGCAAGATGGCAAGGAGTTTCTTCTTTCATATACGCCAGCAGAAGACGGGGTATATACTTTTAAAACTAAAACGACATACTCTGAAGAAATTCCATTTTTCCCTACTATCCTATATTTTGAGGGCAAAGAATTAAAAGAACCATCAGTAACAATAAACTCACTTACTGACCAAGATAAATATAACTATGTTTATCATTATGATTCAAAAAATGGAGGTATCTTGAAATTAAAAAAAGATTCGAAGTACTACTTTTACCTTAACTATCAAGTTGAACCGAATCAGATTTCCCATTGCAGTTTAGAGAAAGCTCGGTACAATACGTTGCATTTAGAGGCAGGAACGGGCGGATATATTACAGGTAATCCTTATGTGGAAAATCCTGCTTCAATTGATCAGATTTTTATAGTAGAAGATGACGACAGTACTTCTTTTTATGCGATAGCACAAAAAGATTATGAGATTAGTGAAGTGTATTTAAATGGCATAAAAGTAAAGAATCTTAGCATTGTAAAAGAAGCTGAATATGTCTTTAAAGATATGAATGGAAATGTGATAAAAAACAGCTCTGAGTATACTTCGTGCGACGGAGTGATTGGGATTTCGAAAGAAGATCCACGGTTTACTGGCAATCCAGATGCGAATAGTATACCTTTCGAGAATCAAGACGAAGAATATAATTATTACAATTTAGGCAATTTCATGAAAATCATCGGAGCAAAATCCTATGAATTGAAACGAGAGTGCTACTTTATAAATATCTATGGTAAAATATCAATCGACGAGACCAATCGCGTAGTCGTAGAGTTTAAAAAAACCGGTAGTACGGGCGGTTCAGGCGGCGGCGCTATTGTCACGCCACCTCCAGTTCAAGAGGAAACGACAAAGACCGAAACAGTGACCAACCTCGACGGTTCCTCCACCACAGTGACCACTGAAAAAGACGATGAGGCCGGAATTGAGGCAAAAACAGAAGTCACAGACAAGACTGGCGATATTAGTGCAAAGACGGAGGTCAACGTAACTGAAAAGCCTGTAATATCCGGCGACTCACAGACTGCTACCATCAAAGAGAGTGTAGTGAACAAGATAATTGATAAAATTAAAGAAATTGAGAAAAAAGCTTCAGATGCTGGCGCGTCAAAAATAGATTCATCCATTACTTTGAACATTACTGGTACGCTGACATTGGAAAACATAGACGTGGTTATGCCTGCAAATATGCTAGAAAAAATCGTCAGTCAGACCCAGGCTACAGTGACTATCAAAACGCCGCTGGGAGAATTGAACCTGAATCAGAAAACGCTGGAGAACGCAACCAAGGAAAGTACAGTTCCAAGTGTAAAACTGACGATAGAGATCATGCAGCAAAAGAAGGTGCCGGAGGCGGTAGCAAAGCAGGTCGGAGATAACGCGACGATATTCAATTTCAAACTACAGGCTGGAGATAAGAATATCAGCAGTTTTAATGGTGGTAAGGCGATTTTCACAGTAGATATTCCAAAAGCGCTTAACGCGCAGAACATCAAAGCAGTTTTTGTCAAAGACAATGGCATGGCGGAAAAGATTCCAGGCAGAGTGGTTAACGGTAAATTCCAGATGGACATGACCCACTTTTCCTATTATGCCCTTGTTGACGAAGTAACTGCGGACAAAGCTGTCGATGCTTCTAATCAGAAGATTGCAAAGGGTGTAAAAAATACTCGAATTGTCTCCGTAGTAAAGACAGCGTCAAAGGGGAAAGTGAAGCTGACTTGGAAAAAGACTGCCGGTTACAAACTGGATGGCTACGAAATCAGCAAATCGACTAAGAAGAACGGCGGATACAAAAAAATGGCAGTGAGGAAGGGGCAGTCATATACGAATAATTATGGACTGAAGAAGGGTAAAACCTACTGGTACAAAATTAGAGGATTCCGGGAGGTAGACGGCAAAAGGATTTATACTGATTGGAAAAAGATAAGCGTAAGAGCAAAATAATTACATTTTGAAAATAGAGGCGGAGAGGTAATCATCCGTCTCTGTTTATTTTTCCGTGCATTTGACGCTCCGACTGAACTTTGCTATAATAAACGAAAATATATTTGTGAGCGGGGATAACATGAAAAGAGTTGCAAAAAAGAATAACGCAGGATTTACGTTGGCAGAATTACTCGTTGTAGTTGCAATTATCGCTATTTTAGTTGCAGTATCTATCGTAATTTTTACAGGCAGGCTGAAAGAGACCCGGGCAACAGTATGCGAGGCCAACAGGAATTCGCTGAAACATCATATTGCGTCAGATTATATGTCGGGAGAGATTGACGTGCTCACTTCAGGCGTTTTGGAGGAATACATCAAAGTGGACGAGGCAGTCTGTCCATCTGGAGGGAGTTATTCTGTTGTGGGAAGTCTTGAAAATGGATTCCAGATTGAATGCAGTTATCATAATGGTGATGGCAGCGGCGGAGATGAAGGGTCGAGGTCAGTTGTTACAAACCTGATAGAGGCAGTGGAAAATCTGATGGATAAAAAGAAGTTGGATAAGAATTATAAAATAGTGAAATCTTTTTTTGAGAATCCTGAGTACTGGAAGTATGCTGAAGACGTAAGTATGATAGACTTATTTAACAATGTAGATTTAAATTCTTTAGCTAAGAAGATTAAAGAAATGAATTCTAATAAAGGTGGAGATGTAGAGAGTTTGAAAAAATCTCTTGAGGAGTATAAGAACAAAAAATATAAGGTTGTACCATACTATTCTGAGGGTAGTGGGACAGTAGTTCCTTATTATGTAAGTGAATCGAGTTATGAAAAGCTAAAAAAGGGTGAGAATGATCATGTTGAAAGTAGTGTTTGCTATGTTGATGGGCATTGGTATTTTAATAAGGAGACGAATTATAATGCTACGGTCATATCTACTACCTATAAAATGACTTCTGTCAATGATGCGCTGAAAAAAGCTAAAGAAAAAAAGCTCACCACAAAAGATGCTATGGAGGAATATGGATGGATCCAAATAAAGTAAAGTCAGAATAGAATATTAACGTACAAGAGGTATATTTAAAGGAACTATGGAGTTGACCAAGAAACAGAAAATCAAAAGTACAGCCATAGGCCAAAATGTAGGACAAAACTGTGTTTGGGCTGGTAGAGGCGGGGCATAAGTCCTTAAATATCTCGTATTTTTATAAATTTCAAGATAATGTAAGGGGAACTTATGTAGATCAACTCGAAGTGGGTATTTTCTTTGTTTCACTGCAATAGAATAAATGCTTCACATAGTTTTTGATTAGAAAAGTGACATTTGGAGGCGTTTTAGTATTGGCAGCGCTCAGCTTTTCTTGAAATCTCACTAAAGCACCTGTTCTAAAGCCATCATGATACATAGAAGGGGCAATCGCCTTAGTTATCAGCTAATGCGACAGCCCCTCTTTTTTCTGACTATCCTTTGTTAACTTCTACCTGCGTCCCCCTCTTATTAGGAACCAGCCTGCTCACAATCATACCGACAATAAGAGCGATAAAAAATGCGCCGAACTTCACATCGACAGCGGCAAAGAAAGCCAGCTTGCTCCACACTAGCGTCAGGCCTGCGCCTGCGATGAGTGCAGCGATCATGCCGACACCGGAAGCCTTTTTATCCAGCATGGTCATCAGGACGACTGGCCCCAGGGAGGAGCCCATGCCCGACCAGGCAAAACTGACCATGTTCATGACCAGGTCTCCAGAATTCAGGGCGAACAGGAAGGTGGCGACGCCTACTAGTGCCAGTAGTGCTTTGGAGAAGAAGAGGGCTGTTCTTTCACCCATTCGCACTTTAAAGACTCTTTGGACGATGTCCACGGAAATAGCTCCGGTTACTGCCAATAGTTGGTCGGCGCAGGTGGACATGATGGCAGCGATGACCCCGCAGAGGACCAAAACCGAGAGTCCGCCTGGGAGCAGATCGTTTACCATGGTTGGAAATAAGGTTTCAGGGTCTTCAAAGGTGCCTGCCCCATAGAGACAAAGCCCTGTGATGCCGATGGAAAATACGCCGCCGTACCAAAGGAAACCCGTTACTAGACCAGCCACTCGTCCGGACTTCATGTCCTCGTTCTTCTTGATGGCCATAACCTTTCTGGTCACGGTATCCATGCCGAAATTGCCCCAGATATAAGAGGACTGATTGAAGACCAGCAAAAAGGCGCTGCCTGTAGTGAGGCCGCCGAAGAGGGCCATGTAATCAGGTCCCGATGCAGAGAGCCCTGCTGACAGGCCGCCATTTTGAAATACCTGTATCCAGGCGATGATGGGCAGAACGATCAGGGCAAAACACATGATGACAGCCTGAATCAGATCGTTGTAGATGATGGAGCCTAGGCCGCCCAGCGCGGCATAGGCTGTGATGATGACGGCGACTACGACCATGGTTGGGACGACGTCATAGCCGAAGAGACTGTTCACCGTTTTGCCCGCACCCACCAGATTTGAAGCTGCGTAGATGATGTAAAATACAGCGATGATCAAAGCGCAGAGCAGGCGGATGATTTTTTCATGAGAACCCCATCTGGCAGCGATGAAAGACGTCAGTGTCAGCTGCGGATTCTTGTCATTTTCTTTTTTAAACGCTTTGGCGAACCAAAACCAGTAGATGATCAGGGACAGATACAGGCCGAAAAACAGCCACAGTCCCGAAATCCCCATGGTGTAGACGGCGCCGGTGCCGCCCAGCATCATCCAGGAAGAGCTGGTGGTTGCCCGCTCCGAAATTGCAATCGCCCAGCCTGGGATTCGATCTCTGGTTACATAGAAATCGTGATTGTTTTTGTTTCTTTTATTAAAATATACGCCGATACAGGCGAGCACCACGATGTAGGCCACCACGATGATTAAGATGCCTTTATTCATTGATTTATCTCCTTTCTGGCAGTGTCAGATTCTCTTGACAGACCGCACTAATCTCTCCAATAGATATCGTCGCTGTGTTTTGTAAAACGATCAATTCCGTCATCGGTTACGAGAAAGGTATCTTCGAAATTATAAGAGTTATTGAAACTGCTGTAGTATGGAATTTCCAGATTCATGACCATTCCGGGCGTAAGACAGCTGGTGTCGCTTCGGCTGATGGTAGGATACTCCTCCCACCACACGTAGCAGCCTACAGAGTGGCCGAAATGTCCGCGGTGATACTCTGGAATGACCGTTCTGACACTGTCTTCCGCCGCTTTAAAGATGTCGCAGATACGTATGCCCGGACCAATCATAGCAAAGACTTTTTCAAAAGTATCGTGGAGGATGTGCCAGATTTTCAGTCGTTCATCGCTGACTTTCTGACCGACAAAATAAGTGCGGGAGATGTCAGAAGAGTAGGCGTTGGCGTTGATACCGCCGTCCAGTCGCACCGTGTCTCCTTCTTTTAGTTTGTAACAGGTATGAGGCAGATAAATAGGCGAGAACTGTTCGCCGACTACATTACACTGTCTCGTTGAACAAAAGCCTTTGCCTTCATTAACAAGTCCTTGATTCATCAGCAGCAAAATGTCCTGTTCGTCCATGCCAATTTCCGTATGTTTGGCTACATAACTCATGACCCGCTGAGAGGCCTGGGCGTTTTTACGCAGCACCTCGATTTCCCAGGCTGTTTTGTGTTTTGCCGCTTCTTTCAGCAGCTGGGTGCAGTCCTGGGGAACGTCGCTGCCAAACTGCTTCTGTAAAAACAGCATCCTGTCGTAAGGGAACATAGGCCTTTCAACGCCGATTTTCTTTGCTGTTCCCACCGTTTCTCTGATATATGCGGCGGCCATGTTGAAAGCTTTGTCTGTATTAGGCTGTGCGTCCTTTGTACGTCCGCCAGCGTCGAAGTCAGCGATATAGACAAAGATAGGATACCCCAGAATGTCAATATCCGGGCTGTCAATTTTGGCGGCATTGCCCTCGAACTCCGACATGATGATGGCTGCCTTGCCCGTCTTTGGCACGATGCCGATGACGTTGCCGACGGGGATGTTCAAATACATAAAAGCACTAGTCACGCCCGTGGCGTATCGAATGGATTCAGGCCTTGTGAGCAGCAAAGCGTCAAAGCCTTCCTGATCCATCAAAGTCTGCAGTTTTTTTTGGATTTCTTGTTGATTCCTTTCCATATTCTTACCTCCGTTCCGAATGATGAAGCTTGTCAATGACAATATCGCAAGGATGATGCCAAAAAAAGAAAGGTTAGAATTTCAACGCAGATGCTTTGGAAATCGAACGTTACAATAAAAAAGTGCAAACGAAAGTTTGCACTTCTGTAAATCAAAGTTTGCACATTTCTATAAATCATATTTCTTGATTTTTTTATAGAGCATGGTGCGAGAGATGCCTAAGGCTGCAGCTGCAGCGGTTTTGGTATCGTGCTCCAAGAGAGCTTGCTGGACCAACTCCTTTTCTATCAGCGCCAGGCTGCCCAATTTCATGTTTTTTTCTTCGCTGCCGTTGTTTTTCAGAGTAAAATATTGACTGAAGTGACTCCATTTCATCGGTTCTCCGTAGGACATATTAATTGCCCATTCTATGACGTTCTGCAGTTCTCGCACATTCCCCGGCCAGCTATACTCTAAATTCATCAGTCTGTTTTTGATTTTCACTGGAATGTCGCGGACTGGAATGCCGATTTCACCGTCTAATTTTTTTGTAATGTCATCGATGAGCAGAGGGATGTCTTCTCGCCGTTCCCTCAAGGGCGGAACGTGAATGGGCACTACGTTTAAACGATAATAAAGGTCAGGTCGAAACAGATGGTTTTTGACAAGTTCGTCAAGAGGGATATTTGTCGCTGCGATAAATCTGACATCGACGTCGATGCTTTTGCTGCCTCCGATTCTCTCGAATTCACGCTCCTGCATGACTCTGAGCAGCTTGGGCTGCAGATCATATGACAGTTGATTGATTTCATCGAGAAAGATACTGCCTTTGTCGGCTTGCTCGAACTTGCCGATTTTACCTTTTTGACTAGCTCCGGTGAAAGCCCCGCCTTCATAACCGAAGAACTCGGACTCCATTAAATCCTTCGGGATATTGGCACAATTCACTTTGATAAAACTTTTGCCTTTCCGTGAACTGAGAGCATGAATGGAATGGGCCACCAATTCTTTTCCACTGCCCGTTTCGCCGGTGATGAGAACGGTAGAGTTGGACTTTGATGCACGATTGATTTCCTTGCGCATGCGCATGATTGCAGGGGAAACACCGACGATGTTTTCGATGTTGTATTTTGCACCGCGCAGTTTGGTGACCTCCTGTTTGTAAAAGTTCAGCTCCCTGATCAGCCTGTCCACGTCGCCTTCGTTGTCGCCGGTGATGATGGCGATAATAGCGCCTGCAATGATTTTTCCCTGTTGGTCGTGTATAGGATTGTAGATAGAGAAAGCACGTTTTTCTTTGCCATCGCAAGTGGTGATGGTAGAATAACCGGAAATCGTTCGATTCTCTCGCAGCGCTTGATTGATCTTCGTGTCTTTGATTAAATCGTGAACAAATCGACCATAAATATTATCGTGCTCAAAATCTACGCCCATGGTCTGCGTCCAGGCCTTGTTGGCATATAGATATCGGCCTTTGGCATCTGTGATGACAAAACAGCACATGTCATTAAATACGTCTAAAATCATTTTCGTATCTATATTTCTATTTCCCATGAAATCACCTGCCTTTCTTGTAAGTATAGCATAGCGGTAGAAATAAACAAACAGGAGCTATTACATTCTTTGTAACAACTCCTGTTCATTCTTCGTCGTCTTCTTCAATTACTCTTGGATAAGGCCTCGGATCATCGGTGAGGCGATAGATATAGTCGATGCTGGTTTCGTATAGTTTGGAAAGGGCAATGGCCTGTTCCATAGTCGGGTAGCGGATGCCGTTTTCCATCTTCGAATAATCAGACTGGTCGATACCTGTTTTCGTTTCAACTCTCAGCTGAGTGAGGCCCTTTTTGTTACGAAGCTCTTTCAATCTGTTGTCTTCCACAAAATCACTCCTTTTATCTTTATTATGTCAAATTGACCTACAAAAAATAGGGGGATTTGCCATAATGATCCGTCTGACGAGGGTTTGAATGGTGGATATGCCTGAAATGCTTGATTTTAGGCATATTTATGGCAGATTTTCTCCTGTAAAGTGGGTATGTTAAACATATGTTTTTAATTTGCCTGGGTTCTTGCAAGGGGCCGGATAGTTCTGACAGAGATAAAATAGATAGAAAATAAAGGATATGAGAGAGAGTGCCTATTGCGCTGGAGACAGGCAATTCAGCCTGTTTTGATAGAGGAATCTGTTTGAAAGAGAGTAAAAAACAGGTTCTTAAGGCAGGTGACCATAGATGGGAAGAAAACAAAACTTTCTGATCGGAAAAAACCTTTCACCCGATATGGGTTTTATGGTATAATGAACGCAGACGATCTTACAGCTTCGCTGCAAGGAAGCGTTCATTGAATCGTGACGTTCAATTCTATATTCAAAGGTATCGTCACGGTATAATGGTTCCAGAATCTTACGACGTTGTCTTTCTGCCCCAAGCTTGCTTGGCTCGCGCAGAACGGACAGTGGAGTGAGTTGTGCGAGCGTAGGAGTATTGTGCAGCAATACGTTGCCGAGAGGTAAGAACCAATATATAAATAAAGGAGAATAGAATGGAACCCAAGTATAAACGCGTTCTTCTAAAAATAAGCGGGGAAGCTTTGGCAGGTGAGGGTAAATTTGGCATCAATGAAGAGATGACAAAGACTGTCGCCAGGCAAGTGAAAGAAATCCACGATCTGGGAGTAGAAGTTGCCATCGTAGTCGGCGGCGGAAACTTTTGGCGAGGCAGGACAAGCAAAGACATGGACAGGGCGACAGCAGATTACATGGGCATGCTGGCAACAGTGATGAACTCGCTGGCTCTGCAGGATGCGCTTTTGGCGGAGGGCATCAAAGCAAAAGTGCAGACCGCCATCGAAATGAGAGAAATTGCAGAACCTTATGCAAGAAGAAAGGCGATTAGCCAGCTTGAGCATAAAGATGTGGTCATCTTTGGCGCGGGAACTGGTAACCCGTTCTTTTCAACCGATACAGCTGCAGCTCTGAGAGCTGTGGAGATAGATGCAGATGTCATTCTGCTGGCGAAGAAGGTCGATGCTGTCTATTCTGATGATCCAGAAACAAACCCTGATGCGGTCAAGTTTGACGAACTGACCCATATGGAAGTATTGGAGAAGGATTTGAAGGTGATGGATTTAACCGCAGCCACATTATGCAAAGACAATCACATAGCCATTCATGTTTTTGGCATTTCCGAGGAAGGAAATGTGCTAAAAGCTGTATATGGTGAGAAAATTGGTACGATAATTAAGTAGGAGGAAAAAACATGAGTCATTCACACAAAAGCTTAGAGGAGAGAATTGCGAAGAGTCTTTCCGTACTAAAAGAGGACTTGAACACAGTCAGAGCAGGAAGAGCAAATCCGGCATTATTAGACAAGGTCATGGTAGACTATTATGGAAGCCCGACACCGCTTAAGAACCTTTCTAATATTTCCGTACCTGATCCTAGAACATTGATGATTGCACCGTTCGATCCAAAATCGATTGGCGATATCGAAAAAGCAATCAATGTTGCTGATATCGGAATTACACCGTCTAACGATGGAAAGTGCATCAGATTAGGCATTCCGCAGCTGACGGAAGAGAGAAGAAAAGAACTGACGAAAACCACAAAAAAGATGGGCGAAGAAGCAAAGGTTGCTGTTAGAAATCTCAGAAGAGATGCAAACGATGCCCTGAAGAAACAGGAAAAAGACGGCGAACTGACAGAAGACGATCTGAAGAAAGAATTAGACAAAGTGCAGAAGACTGTCGAGAAAGCAGTTAAGGATATCGATGATATCGTCACAGCAAAAGAGAAAGAAATCCTAGAGGTATAATTTCTCCTTGTATCATGATAAAGCAATTGAACAAACTACAATCAAGGGGCTGTCTCAGTATTTGGGATAGCCCCCAAGTTATGAGGGATATATGATAGATAAGAACAGAATTCCAACCCACGTAGCCATTATCATGGATGGCAACGGCAGATGGGCGGCGAAGAGAGGCCTGCCAAAGATGGCTGGACACAACGCAGGCATGCTGGCAATGAAAGAAATCGTCAAAGCATCCGATATACTTGGAGTGAAATATTTGACCGTATATGCTTTTTCCACAGAAAACTGGAAGAGATCCCAGGAGGAAGTGGGAGGCATATTTAAACTTGTCGTCAAATATGTTGACAGTGAACTAGCTGAACTCCATCAGAACAACGTAAAAGTAAAAATACTTGGAGACTACAAGGTGGTTCCCAAGGTTGCGGTAGATAGACTTGAAAAATCACTGGAGACTACGCAAAACAATACAGGTCTCCAGTTTAATATAGCGCTCAACTACGGAAGCAGAGCGGAAATTGTCAGAGCTGTCAACAACATCAAAAAAGATGTTGAAAATGGCAGCCTTACCACCGATATTGAAATCACAGAGGAAATTATCGGCAGATACTTGTATACAGGCGATGAAAACGGCAACATCCCTGATCCGGATTTAATAATCAGGACCAGCGGGGAAGAGCGCCTTTCTAATTTTATGTTATGGCAGAGCGCTTACAGCGAATTCGAATTTACAGATGTTCTCTGGCCGGATTTTACGCCACAGGAATATGAAAAACTGATAGAACAATATCAAAATAGAGATCGCAGATTTGGAGGAAGGAAGTAGAGAATATGAAAACGAGGATTATTTCAGGATTGTGCATGGTCCCACTTCTAGCACTAGTTTATCTGGGCGGTTATTGGCTGACAGCGATGTGCATCTTTGTCGGAATGGTCGGTATCAGAGAATTTTTTAATGGATTCAGGGCTATGAATATCCATCCTTCAGAACCTATCGCATATGGGAGCATGGTTGTCCTCTATTTGATCAATGGATTTTGGCCGCAGCAACACGAGTTCATTTTGGCGTGGCTGGCTGCCAGCATCATGGCCAGTTCCATCTATATCTTTAAAATCAATGAGAGGAAACTAGAAGACGGCATGGCGACCATGCTGGGCATCATCTATGTAGTATTTTTCTCATACCACGTAGTTCTGGTCGACCAAACCCAGGAATACTCCATTCTGATTTGGCTGGTACTCTTGTCGGCCTTCTGTACAGATATTTTTGCATATTTCACTGGCTTTTTCTTGGGAAAACACAAGCTTTGTCCAAACCTGAGCCCGAAGAAAACCATTGAAGGGGCAGTGGGCGGCACCTTGGGCAGTCTCATCTGCTGTGGACTGTTCGGATATTTTGTCATTCCGAGAATCTGGGTGCACTGCGTCATCATCGGTTTGATCGGCGCGATACTCTCCCAGTGCGGAGATTTGACTGCCTCGGCATATAAGAGGAAGATGGGCATCAAAGATTACGGCAATCTGATACCAGGACACGGCGGCATCATGGATCGCTTCGACAGCGTTCTCTTTACCGCCCCAGTGGTATATTACTATATCGTCATCATCCTTTGGTAATATCATTTAGATGACGATTCAACAGTTCCGACTTTGCGACAACGTCGTAAGATCGGAAGGAACTGTTATATCACGATTATACTGCTATAGAAATTAGGAGATCATAGATTTATGAAAAAAATAGCGATTCTCGGCAGCACCGGCTCCATCGGTACCCAGGCTCTTGATGTGATCAGAGCCAACCGGGAACAATTTGAGGTGACGTCGCTGACTTGCGGGAAAAATATCGATCGTCTATCAGAACAGATTGAGGAATTTTCACCGAAACTGGTAGTGACGGCAGAGGCGGAAGACGCATCAAAGTTGGCTGAGAAGCATTCAGACGTAGAAATCATGTATGGCGAGGAAGGCCTGGCGGCAGCGGCAGAAGATGAGAGCGAGATTCTTCTCAATTCTTTGATGGGCATGCGGGGACTGGTGCCGACCTATAGAGCAATCCGCAGCGGTAAAGATATCGCTTTGGCTAACAAAGAAACCCTGGTTGCAGGCGGAGAACTGATTATGGACGCTGTCCGCAGGGCGGGTGTAAAACTGCTTCCTGTAGACAGTGAACACAGTGCGATATTCCAGTGCCTACAGGGGAATCAGGGTAAGAAAATCAAACGAATTCTGCTCACAGCCTCCGGCGGTCCTTTTAGAGGATACAACAAAAGGCAGTTGGAAGAAGTGACCTTAGAACAGGCCCTCAAACACCCGAAGTGGAGTATGGGTAAAAAGATTACAATAGATTCAGCCACCATGATGAACAAAGGCCTCGAAGTGATTGAAGCTAGATGGCTTTTTGATGTCGCGCTTTCGGATATTCAGATTCTGGTACATCCCCAGTCTATCGTCCATTCGGCGGTGGAGTTTGAGGACACTTCTGTGATTGCGCAGATGGGTCTGCCTGATATGAGGATTCCAATCAGCGTCGCTTTAGGCTATCCGGAAAGAATCCCCTATGGAGGCAAAGGTCTGGATTTCTTTAAAGAAGGAGCGAACTTGACCTTTGAGAAACCTGACACGGAGGTTTTTGGCTGCATCAAATTGGCTTATGAGGCATCGGAAGCGGGGGGCAGTTATCCAGTAGTCATGAATGCGGCCAACGAGGTTTTGGTAGAACAATTTTTACAGGGGAAGATTCGTTTTGTCGACATCGAAAAAAACATAGAAAAAATACTAGAACTTCACACACCTTCATATAATCTAGGGTTAAATGATATTATCGAAATCGATCAGAAAATACGTAAAGAGGTTATGGGATGACAATTGTTTATGCAGTTATTTTATTTGTATTGTTAATATTTCCACACGAACTGGGACATTTTATCGTGGCCAAAGCAGTGGGTGTCAGAGTAAATGAGTTTGCTTTCGGTATGGGACCGGCAATTTTCAAGCGGCAGAGAGGGGAAACCTTGTATGCTGTCAGACTGGTTCCAATCGGAGGTTATTGTGCGATGGAAGCAGAGAACGAAGCTTCAGACGATGACCGGGCGTTTTCTAACAAACCCTGGTGGGCGAAGATCTCTGTCCTTCTTGCTGGGGCAGCGATGAATGTTCTCATCGCAATTTTAGTGCTGTCCATCATCATGGGTTACGTCGGCAGTGCGACCACGTCCATTGAGAAAGTACAGGAGGCCAGCCCGGCTTACGAAGCAGGTCTGCAAACAGGAGATAAGATTCTCGCAGTTGGCGACAGATCAATCACCTCCTGGCAGGATCTGACGACAGCAATCGGAAAATCAGAGAAACCACTGGCAATCAAAGTGGAGAGAAATGGAGAAGAGCTGACCTTCACCGCGAAGCCACAAAAAGGTGAGGACGGCAGATACGTGGTAGGTATCACACCAGAAATCAGCCATAATGTCTTCACGGCTGTGCAGAACGGGTCAAAGGCGACCTGGAACATGACAGTCATGATGTTTGATATGCTGAAACAGCTGATAACTGGAGACGTTCCGAGCAGCGAAATCGCAGGTCCGATCGGCATGGTGACCATGGTCAATGAGACCACCAACTATGGTATCACATATTTTGGCTATCTGATTGCACTGATGAGTTTGAATTTGGCTATCCTCAATCTTTTGCCGATACCAGCGCTGGACGGCGGGCGGATTCTCTTTGTTTTCATCAGAATGATTACAGGGAAAATGATCAGCGATGACTTAGAAGGCAAAATTCACGCCGCAGGTATGGTTCTGCTATTGGGGCTGATGGTCTTCGCAACGTGGAATGATATAACGAGGTTATTTACATGAGAAAGCAAGTGAAATGCGGCAATGTTTTGATTGGAGGCGGTGCGCCTATTTCTATTCAGTCCATGACCAATGTGGATTCCAAGGACGAGGCGGCACTACTCACTCAAATTGATCAGCTGGCAAAAGCGGGCTGCGACATCGTCAGAATTGCCATTCCAGATATGGAAAGTGCCCGGACTCTGCAGAAAATTCGCCCAAAGGTAGAAATTCCCCTTGTGGCAGACATCCATTTTGATTATCGCCTGGCGATTGCTGCCATTGAAGCAGGAGCAGACAAGATCAGAATCAACCCCGGCAATATCGGCAGCAGGGAGAGAGTCAAAGCCGTTGTCGACGCTGCCAGAGAGCGAAATATACCGATTAGAATCGGCGTGAATTCCGGCTCTTTGGAAAAAGATATTCTCGACAAATACGGAGGCGTCACTGCCGAAGGACTGGCAGAGAGCGCATTGCGCAGCGTCCAGATCATTGAAGATATGGGATATGACCATCTGGTGGTTTCTTTGAAATCATCAGATGTTTTGATGAATTACAGGGCCCATAAACTGGTAGCCGAAAAAACAGATCATCCGATACACATCGGAATCACAGAGGCAGGAACTTTAAAGCGGGGAAAAGTGAAGTCTGCAGTCGGTATCGGCGCATTGCTTTTAGAAGGAATCGGCGATACCATGCGAGTGTCTTTGACAGCAGACCCGGTGGAAGAGGTTTCTTATGCTAAGGAGCTTTTAGAGGCGGTTGGTCTGCGGGAGCCGCAGGTAAATCTGGTTTCCTGTCCTACCTGCGGAAGGACCAAGGTAGACCTGCAGGGGCTTGCCGAAGAAGTAGAGCGCCGCTTATCAGAAACAGATATTGCGCGCGGTCTCAGAGTGGCAGTCATGGGCTGCGTCGTCAACGGACCGGGAGAAGCCAAAGAAGCGGATTTTGGCGTAGCGGGGGGAGACGGTAAAGGCGTCATCTTCGCTAAAGGGAAAATCCTAAAGACTGTAGAAGAAAAAGACATTGTAGACGAATTGATGAATGCGATAGAGGGAAAATGAAAGAGTTAATCGACAAACATATAAATTGGCAGACAATCGGCAATCACGAAGTGAGTGAATACCGGTATGATATCACTGAAGCCGTGATTTCAAAAGAGACGGGCGTGTTGACTATACGCTTGCGGCTCAATTTTATCATGCCTTTCATCGACATGGAAAAGCTGCGGGGCATCATCCTTCACTCCATAGAACATCTCAAAGATGTAAAATTCGAGTACATATACGACGAAATGGTCTTAAATGAGGAGGAAATCGTCAGGCTTTTCATTCCTCATATGATTGAAATTATCAATGGCAAATATGCGGCTATTACGAAGACCATACAGACAAGCAAATTCACTTTTGACGGAGATCATTTGAATATTTACGCTCTGGGTAAGCTTTCCACAGAACAGCTGAATGAGAAAGTCGCGCACCTTTTTCAGCGCCTCTTAAAAGATAATTTTAATATCGGCGTCCAGGTCTCCTTTCACAACGATGAAGAGGTTTATTCCAGGGCAGCGGAGAGCTGGAAAGCTTCTGAGGCGTCTGATATCAAAGAATCTCTGGCACAAGCGACAAAAGCGGCAGCAGAAGTACGCAAGATGCAGCCGGACAAGCCAGCGAAGCCTGCCTTTGATGGCGGCGGCCAGGGTGGCGGATTTGGCGGCGGTCAGCAGAAGGGCGGCTGGAAGCGGAGAGAAAAAGAGACTCCGGCAGAAGGCAACCGCATCATGGGGAAAGACATCATGGGGCAGTCCGTATCCCTTTCCAGCCTGTCGGCTGATTCTGGGGTTGTCATCGTCGAAGGCATCTTGTTCAAAAAAGACTCCAGACCGATCAAAAACGAAAAGAAGCTGGTGACCCTTTTGATTACCGACAAGAAGACATCCGTGTGTCTGAAAGCCTTTTGCTCCAATAACAAATGGGATGAAATTGACTCTCTATTGAAAAATGGAGATTACATAAAAGTTCGCGGTGAGACGGAATGGGACAGATATGACAACTGCCTGGTGGTCATGCTGAAGGACATCAACAAGAGCAAGATTAAGAAGAGAGAAGATACCTACGAGGGTGGCAAAAGGGTAGAACTGCACGCCCATACCAAGATGAGCGCCATGGACGGACTCAACGAGGTGGAGAATCTGGTAAAGACAGCAGCCTTTTGGGGACAGCCAGCGGTGGCAATTACAGACCACGGCGTGGTACAGAGCTTTCCAGATGCTGCAAAGACGGCGAAAAAGCTGGCGGGCAACAAGGATAACCCGATCAACATCAAAATCATCTACGGCATGGAAGGATATGTCTTTGACGATAGTGACTGCCGCAGCGCCGACGGGACAATTGAGTTTAAGAAAAAGCCAACGAACCACATCATCTTGTTGGCACGGACGCAGGAGGGGCTGAAGAACATCTACAAGCTGGTATCCTATTCCCACCTCAACTATTTTTATAAGAGACCGCGGCTGCCAAAATCACTGATCGCGGAACATAGAGAAGGACTGATTATCGGCTCCGCCTGTGAAGCGGGCGAAGTGTATCGGGCCATTGCAGGCGGAAAGAGCACGGAAGAAATTGAAGAAATTGCTTCTTTCTACGACTATCTGGAAATTCAGCCTTTGATCAACAATCAATTTATGATTGAGAACGGCATGGTTTCGGGCAAAGAGGAGTTAAAAGAACACAATAAGCAGATCGTAGCTCTGGCAGAGAAGCTGGGAAAACCTGTTGTAGCAACCACCGACGCCCATTACGACGAGCCGGAATCAGCCATTTACCGGAATATTCTGATGGCAGGTATGGGTTTTAAAGATGCAGAAAACGGACAGGGGTTATATATGCGGACCACTGACGAGATGATGGAGGAATTCAGTTATCTTGGAGAAGAGACGGCGCGTAAAGTCGTCATTGAAAATACCAATATGATCGCTGATATGATTGATGAAGGAATTCTGCCAGTGCCAAAGGGTAAGTTTCCGCCTAAGATACAAGGTGCGGAAGAGACCCTGCGGACGACATGCATGGAAAAGGCGCACAGCATTTATGGCGACCCTCTGCCGCCTGAAATCGGCGCCAGATTGGAAAAGGAACTCAGTTCAATTATCGATAACGGCTATGCGGTCATGTATGTTTCTGCACAGATGCTGGTGCATAAATCCATGGAAGACGGTTATCTGGTAGGTTCCCGTGGTTCCGTAGGATCCTCTTTTGCAGCGACCATGGCAGGCATTACCGAGGTAAACCCGCTGGAACCCCATTATATCTGTCCGAAGTGCAAACACCTGGAATGGGGCGATATGCAGCTTTACGACTGTGGAATAGACATGCCCGAAAAGGAATGCCCCGATTGCGGAACAATGATGCATCGGGACGGCTATACCATTCCTTTCGCTACGTTCTTAGGCTTTAACGGCGACAAAGAACCCGACATCGACCTGAACTTTGCAGGCGAATACCAGGCCACGGCACACAAATATGTAGGCGAGATTTTTGGTGAGAAAAATGTATTCAAGGCTGGCACGGTAGGCACGGTAGCGGATAAGACCGCATACGGTTATGTCATGAAGTTTGCCGATGAATTTAACAGGCCGATTAATAAGTTTGAGGCGGACAGACTGACCCAGGGCTGTACGGGTGTAAAAAGGACGACGGGACAGCATCCGGGGGGCATCATCATCGTGCCGGACGACCATGAAATTTATGAGTTTTGTCCAGTACAGCACCCGGCCAACGATGTGAAAAGCGATATCATCACCACCCACTTCGACTACCACAAGATTGATGAAAACCTGCTCAAGCTTGATATTCTGGGGCACAATATTCCGTCCATGATCAGGCAGCTGCAGGATATGACGGGCATCGACCCGATGAAAGCTGACCTGACTGACAGGAATGTATTGAGTATTTTTAATGGTATTGAGGCTCTGGATATCAAAGATCCGGATTACAAATTCACCCATGGCTCTTATGCCATCCCAGAATTCGGCACGGGCTTTGTAAGACAGATGCTGGACGATACCAAACCAGATAAATTTGCTGATCTGGTTCGTATTTCCGGATTCTCCCACGGTACAGACGTGTGGCTGAACAACGCCCAGGACTATATCCGCTCGGGAGTCGCCACCATGAGAGAAGTCATCTCCACGCGAGATGACATCATGAACTATTTGATCTTAAAGGGAATAGAGAATAAGACCTCTTTTCAGATCATGGAGGACGTGCGTAAGAACAGACCGCTGAAGGAAGAGCAGCTGGCCGTCATGAAGGAACACGGAGTTCCAGACTGGTACATCGACTCCTGCATCAAAATTCAGTACATGTTCCCCCGTGCCCATGCAGTGGCTTATGTGATGATGTCCTTCCGTATGGCTTGGTACAAGGTATATTACCCGGTGGAATTTTACGCTACGTATTTCAGCAGTACGGTAGCGAACTTTGATGCAGAAACCATACTCAAAGGGCCACAGGCCTGCTTGGACCGGATAGAAATGATAGGCGCCATGGGAAACAATGCTACGGCTAAAGAGCAGGGTGATATATTGATCCTGGAAGTTGCTTACGAGATGTATTCCAGAGGGTATGAGTTTGCGCCAGCGCGTCTGGGTAAATCCCAGGCTGTCAAGTTCTGGTCTGATGAGGGGAAAGTTCTGCTGCCGTTTGTCGCTTTGGACGGCGTAGGTGATACGGCGGCAAAAGCTTTTGCTGATGCTTATGATGAAAAGCCTTTTGGCACCATTGAAGAAGCGATAGGGCGTGCTAAATTGAACAAAACCGCCGTAGAAGCACTGCGGGCACATGGCGTCTTTGAAGGATTGCCGGAAACTGACCAGTTATCGTTGTTTTAGTTGATATAGATTTGGAGGAATGTACAGTGATTATCGGAATATTGTTCTTAGCGCTGGGGATTATTTTTACAGTGACTGGATATATGATCAAGGTGAAAAAACGCTATGATATGGTTCAAAATCTTGTGGATAGAAAGCGAAAAGAGATGGACGAAGAGGCTTATGCCAACCGGATCGGCAGACGAGAAATGCTGGCCGGTATCGCCTGTATCCTAGCGGGCATCTTTATCCTGATTGGAGAATTGGGAATGATCAAATAGAAGCAGCTGACACAGAAAGACGACAAAAACTCTGCAGAAATGCGGAGTTTTTTTTTACGCAGGAAAGGGCGATGCCACGCCGAGAATCAATTTCTGTGATGTATTGTGAAAGACAACGGTTTTACCCGCCATTTTGCTAAAAATACTCAAAAACACCTAAAAAATTTGCATGCAGCCGCAAAGTCAGGAAAATCCGTAACGAAGTTTCAACGGCTACAGCCATCGAAGCAGAGATACTCCCTTTGCAGCCGGGAAAATTTTAGGCGTTATTGGCATTTTTTGATTGAATAGGGGATAACGTGCACGCACATTTATTAAATCAGCAACTTTATCCATGCTTAAAACGTATACTTACATATTTCATATAGGTATTTTACATTTGATAAAAACCAACCTATAATGCCATTAGGAGATAGATCAAATGAAGTGATTTTGTCGAGTAAGAAAGGAAATGAAAAAATGGAAAAGGAAATGTTAAAGGGAAAAGTTGCAATCATCACAGGTGCCAGCTATGGAATGGGGCGGACTATGGCGGAGTTATTTGCCGAGGAAGGTGCATCAGTGGTTCTGACTGCCCGCGGGAGTGAGCAACTGGATAATGTGGTAAATGGCATTCGAGATAGAGGCGGGAAAGCCGTCGGCGTCACTGCAGATGTGTGCTCATCAGAAGATACGGAAAAGGTCTTTGCAAAGGCGCTGGACAAATTTGGTGATGTGGATATTCTCATCAACAACGCCGGAATCGGGGAACAGAAGATGATTGACGAAACAGATGACGACTGGATGATGCAGGTGATGAACACCAACTTAGGCGGTCCGATGCGTTATATCAGAGAGGCTCTGAAGATTTTTATGCCAAAGAATGACGGTGTCATCATCAATATTTCTTCCGTCAATGGAACGCGCCCGTTCTGCGGTGCGACCTATACTTCGACAAAAGGGGCACTGAACACTCTGACAAAAAATGTGGCGATGCGGTTGATCGAAACCAACATTCGCTGTAATGCCGTGGCTCCCGGCGCTACGGTGACACCTGCTCATCTGGCTAATCGAAAAGGCGAACAGCCTGGAGGCGCGAAGATGCTTGCGCACAGCGGTCACTTCGTTTACTTTCCTGGGCCGGAATGCGATCCTCTCGATCAGGCATATGCTTGTCTGTATCTGGCCAGCAAAATGGGACGCCATGTGAAAGGACAGGTGCTGCAGGTCTGCAACGGCGCGTTTCTGTAAAAAAATTGAGCTTGAAAAATACTATATTTGGCAGCCCTCCTCTAGGCATACCAGCAGAAATTTCTTTACTGGCACATTACAAAAGTGTACAATATAAATAACAGAGGAGAACGATAATATGGCGAAAATTTTGATTGCAGAAGACGACAGACAATTGAATGAGGGCATCAAGCTGAGCTTGCGTGAAGAAGGGAGGGACTTTCTGCAGAGTTATACCCTGGCAGAAGCGAGGGATGCCATGGAAAATGAGAACCCTGATCTGGTAATCCTGGACATCAACTTTCCTGACGGCAGCGGTCTTTCTCTCCTTCGGGAAGCAAAAACCGCCGGACGACGAGTCAAAATTATCTTGCTGACAGCCAATAACATGGAATCGGATATCGTCACAGGCTTGGAATCAGGTGCTGACGATTATATCACGAAGCCTTTCAGCCTTATGGTGCTCAGGGCCAGAGTCGGCGTTCAATTGCGGAAAGAAGAAAAACAAGCGATTGCAGAAGGCAATTTTTTCTTTGACTTTGATAGGATGATTTTCCAGGTCTGCGGCGAGCCTGTAGAACTGAGCAAGACAGAGCAGAAGCTTTTGCGCATTTTGGTGGAGAACAAGGGGAAAACCGTGACGCGTGAACTGTTGATCGACTGCGTGTGGGACGGCGATAGTGAATATGTGGACGGACATGCCCTGACTGTCACCATCAAAAGGCTTCGGGACAAATTGGGAGAAGATGCGGCAGACCCACAGCACATCAAAACCGTCTACGGCATCGGTTACAGCTTTCAATGAAGAGTGGAGGAAAGTGTATCATGAAAAAAGAGATTTACTCTAAGATTTTATATATAATATGTGCCCTCTTGATTGCGGGGTTTGCCATGACTTTATGGGTAAAATATAAGACTTATCAGATGTTTGCCCTGCCATTTTATTACCATGTGATATTCTACAGTATCGTATTTTTAGTACCCTGCCTCATCTTACTGCTGATTGCCAGGGTATTGAAGAGGATGCTGAAATGAGCCTGTTCTATATTCTCGGTGGGATAATGATCGCAGCGCTTTTGGCTTGTGTTTTATATCAAAGGCACAGCCAGAAACTGCTTCTGCGGCGAATGGGGAAGATGCTGGAGGATGCGGGAAACGGACATTTTCAGCCGGAACTGATTGACGAGAGTATGCTTTCTTCTATAGAGAATTCAATGAAACGATTCCTCACTGACAGCATCCTCAGTGAAGAAAACCTGCAGGAGCAGAATGGGAGGATTCAGACTTTGATATCTGACATCTCCCATCAGACTGTCACACCCCTTTCGAACATCATGATCTACAGCCAATTGTTGGAAGAAGAGATGGCGGGAAGCCCACAGGAAGAAAAAGTAAGGGCCATCCGCAAACAGGCTGAGAAGCTGGATTTTCTCCTTCAGTCTCTGGTCAAAACATCAAGATTGGAGACAGGCATCATCAAAACCCAGCCTGCAGAATGCGATTTGTGCGGATTGATGGAATCTGTCTGTGAGCAGGGCAGGCAGAAGGCCGAGGATCAAGGCATTGATCTGATCTTTGTGCGGGGAGAGCCACAGCAGGTTGCCTTCTGTGATCCCAAGTGGACCAGGGAAGCCTGTTTCAATATTTTGGATAACGCGATCAAATATACGGCAGAAGGCGGCAGGATAGAAGTTTCTATCACCGCATACCAGCTATTTGCCAGAATTGATATCAAAGACAACGGCATTGGTATGGAGGAAGAGGAGATTCCGAAAATATTTGGCCGCTTTTATCGCGGCAGCCAGGCGGCAGAAAAAGATGGCGTGGGGCTGGGATTATATCTGACTCGCCAGATCATTGAATCTGAAGGCGGGTACATCAAAGTAACTTCCAAGCCGGGCTTGGGTTCTTGCTTTTCCGTCTTTGTGCCAGAACTGAAAGCAAATATATCAAAAGTGTAATAATTGAGAAACTAGCCTGATACTTTTGTTCGATATAGTCTGTATTGTAGAAAAGCAATACAGATTATTTTTGTTATATGACGGGGAGGACAGAAGAACATGCTGCAAGAAAAGAATCAGGGCTTTCTTACAGGAAGCACATTAAAATGGATCGCCATTACGGCGATGTTTATCAACCACTTCGGGGATATTGTACTGGAAGGGGTCATTATGAACGCCCCCTATTCTGCTTTTACCGATGCGCAGTTTCAAATCATCATTAATTGTTACGAAATTTTTCACGCAATCGGGCGTATTTCCATGCCGATTTTCTGCTTTCTGATCGTGGAAGGTTTTGTCTATACTAGAGATGTGAAGCGTTATTTGACAAGACTCTTTTTATTTGCGATAATTTCGGAGGTGCCTTATGATCTGGCATCCGGAACCGCAGCTTTTGATCTGGCACAGCAAAATGTCTTTTTCACTTTAGCAGCGGGGCTTTTGGTTTTGATGGTGATGAAACGTTATCGAGAGCAAGAACTGATTATGATTGCTGCGCCCATTATTATTGCGGCAGCCACCTATTATTTAAAATTTGACGGAAGCTATTACGGTGTGCTCATGATGGTGTTGTTTTACCTTTTGCGAGGCAAACGGTTGGGAAAATGCGCAGCTGTCTTTGCACTGCAGATCGCCATCATGATGGTGTTCAGCGAGAGCTTCGACCTCAATCAAGTCCTGGCTGCACTGCCTCTCATCGCAATCTATTTTTATAATGGCAGGCGGGGAATGAAGCTGAAGTATTTTTTCTATATATTTTACCCATGTCATTTGCTGGTCTTGGCACTGGTGACAAAGTTGGCAGTGATACCGGCGTTTATGTAAGGGAGGTTTCAGATGATTATTTTGCAGGCAAAAGATTTAAGAAAAGTTTACGGCAGCGGGGATACCGAAGTGCGTGCCCTGGACGGTGTCAGTTTATCAGTAGAGAAGGGAGAATTCCTTGCTGTGGTGGGAACCAGCGGCAGTGGGAAATCAACGCTGCTCCACATGCTGGGGGGCTTGGACAAACCAACGTCGGGGTCCGTTACAGTAGATGGCAATGAATTGTCCAAGATGACAAATGACGAATTGACTATTTTTCGTCGCCGAAACATCGGTTTTGTCTTTCAAAGCTATAACCTGGTTCCCATGATGAACGTTGAAGAAAACATTTTGCTGCCCGTAGGACTGGACGGCAAAGAGGCTGATACTGCATATATTGATGAAATCATCGGCATTCTGGGATTATCCGATAAACTGCAAAGGCTTCCAAACAAGCTTTCGGGCGGACAGCAGCAGAGAGTGGCCATTGCAAGGGCTCTGGCCAGCAAGCCGACGATCATCCTGGCAGATGAGCCGACAGGAAATCTGGACAGTAAAACCAGTCAGGACGTGTTGGGCCTTCTCAAAGTGACAAGCCAGCGGTTTCACCAGACCATGGTCATCATCACCCATAATGAAGAGATTGCCCAGATGGCAGACCGCATCGTGCGCATTGAAGATGGCAGAATCGTAAGCGGGGGTGAGGGCCGTGATTAAAGTTGACAGCAAAAAGACGATTCGCAGTGTTGCAAAGCGCTTCATGCAGGCGAACAGGGGGAGAAACATCATCGCTATTATAGCGATCATCATGACGACCGTCATGTTCACTTCGCTCTTTTCAGCCCTGCTTTCTATGATGAAATCCACCCAGCAGCAGGAAGTGCGCATGAACGCCAATACGAGTCATATTACAATTGACAATATGACATATGAAAAATTCGCTGAAGCTTCTAAATTTGGAAAGATAAAAGAGTCTGGCTACAGCATTATGCTCGGCGCAGTTACGAATCAGGAATTTGTCAATTCAGCTACAGATATGAAGTACACAGATAAAAAGGGAGCTGAAGCAGTGCTCTGCAGTCCTGTTCAAGGAAAGATGCCAACAAAGTACAATGAAGTTGCGTTGAGTACCATCACCTTGGACCTTTTGGGGCTGCCTCGAGAAGTGGGGACGAAAGTGAAATTACAGTATGGCGTTGGCGGAAAACAAGAGACGCAGGAGTTTGTCCTCAGCGGATACTGGAAAGGCGACCCTCTTTCCTCGGTACAAAACGTATGGGTGTCGAAGGCATTTTGTGAAGATAAAGTCACAAAGGCTGATCTCACCTCCATCGAAAAGGGAAAGACAGAGGGCACTTACAGTCTATATATATGGTGTGAGAGTATCTTTCACCTGGAGAACATCGTGAATGAAATGGAACGTCAATACCACTTCAGCGATGTATACAGCAGAATTTATTCTAATTCTGCTTACGACTTCTTCGCGGAGGATGCTTTCCCCCTGGATACCGTGATCGCTATGATACTGATCATATTTGCCTCTGGTTATCTGATTATCTATAACGTATTCCGTATTTCTGTCAATAGCGATATTAGAACTTATGGACTTTTGAAGAATATCGGAACCACGGGCAGACAGCTGAAATCGATTGTCCGCAGGCAGGCAATGACCCTTTCTGTCATTGGCATTCCGTTGGGATTGCTGATCGGATATTTTATCGGTCTCGGGATGACCCCTTATCTCCTTTCGGATAACTCTGTAATGGGCGTCATCCCTGTGCAGCCTTCCGTCAATCCACTGATTTTTATCATCGCAGGTTTGTTTGCCGCTCTGACAATCTATATTGGCTGTCAGATGCCGGCTCGCATTGTCGCGAAGATTTCACCTGTGGATGCAGTGCGGATGAATCTGGAAGAAGAAAACAGAAAATCAAGAAAAAAGACTGGCAAAACGACACCGCTGTTTATGGCGTTTACCAACATGAGACGTTCGTGGAAAAAAGCCGTGCTGGTAGTGATATCCTTGGCTCTGCCCATGACACTTCTCAATGCTTCTTATTCCATCAGTAAGAGTTTCGATTACGATCAATTCTTGAACATTTACTGCTCTTATGACTTTGACGTTTCAGGAATCACCCACAGTGCATATTCCTCCAATATGAATGCGGTGACACCGGAATTTATTGAGGAGGTTTCGACGCAGGAAGATACAGAGAAGGTCGCATTGATCTATAACGAGGACATCAGTTATCCGCTGGATGATAAGGGATATGAGAGTCTTGCAAAGATTATAGATCAGGCCGAAAAGGAAAAATACATTAAAGGGTATCAGCTGAAAAAAGAGAGGAAATATCTTGCCAACGGGGAAGCCTTTGCCCACGTCATGGGAATCAACAGAGATGCCTATGAGAAAATGATGTTCACGGGAGAGAAACCGTCCTACGACGAGTTTGCAGGCGGCGGCTATGTCATCGTCAGCGACCTGGTTCAGGGCTTTGGAACTTTCTACGATCCGGGAGATAAGGTTACATTGGAGCCAAAAAACGGTAAAGAATATACTGTGCTTGCGATTGGCTGGATGCCCTATGATCTGTCCTACCGATTTGGGGCAAAAGAGACTATCTTTGACTGTTCATTTTATCTGCCAGTGTCAGAATATAGCGCCTTGGGCGGCAACGAAAATGCCATGATGGCAGGTATTGATGTGAAAGAAGGAAGAGAGGAAGCTTTTGACCAATGGCTATCAGGCTGGGTTGAGGAGGCAAAACCGACTCTATACGTGGAGTCGAGATTAGCCGTATTGGAACAGTGCAAAGGCTTTTCTGAGAAGTATTACCTGATTTTGGCCTTGCTGTCAGCTGTGCTCTTTGCTATTGGACTGCTGAACTTTTTCAACACATCCTCTGTCACCATCATGGCCAGACGCAGAGAGTTGGCATTGCTTGAAGCAGTGGGACAGACCCAGAGGCAGATCAGGAAGATGCTGATTATAGAAGGACTGATTTATCTTTTGGCGGCGGTGTTGCTGGCGGATACAGTCGGTATGGCCATGGCGAGACCGATGATTTTCAGCACCATTGGCAGAGCATTTTACTTCAGCTATCACCCAAGCCTCGCTGCCAGTTTCGTCAGCCTGCCACTGATGGTTTTGATTGCCATTGCAGTGCCAGTATATAACTACCTGCGAATGAGCAAGGAGACCATTGTGGAACGTCTTCGAAGCGATTAGACTTTGTTGATATGATGATAAAAATTGACACCAAAGCGATAAGATTTCTTAACAGAAACGTCACAAAAGCTTGCTATACTAAAAGTGTCAAAAGGAGATAGGGTTACAGAAAATAATTTCTTTTGAACGTTCTTTCTTAATTAAATATCGCAGGAAAAGGCGCAGTCGTTGAGATTGCGTCCTTTTCTTTGTGTTAAACGTTAAGAACGCTTCATCGTGCTTTTAGAATAGGTTCATATCTGAATAGTCCTCAGCGAACTATATTTTAAAGGTTCCTAATTGCAGATAATATGATTATAGTACCGTCAAAAGCTGGCTCTGGGTACTTACACATGATACTATATCGAGTAGCCGCAACTATGAATGAGAGCGAATCCACATAAGAACAAGGGAGGGTTTGAAATGAAGAAAATGAGCAAGCCGACGCAGACCTATTACTTTAATCCATATAGAAATATCGTTCAAGAGGGAGTCGATGAGTTAAAAGAGTACCTGGATGATCTGCAGGCACAGGATATTTTGAGAAGAATCATAGATGATGTGTATAAAAGCGGATTCTGTGATGGTCTGGAGTTTTCGAAGTGGTTGGAAAACTGAGAACAGAGGGATACCTGTTTATAGGCATAAATATGAAAGGACACCCGAACATACAACGCGTCGGGTGTCTAAACACACACATGTCCTCGTTTCAATTTAACTAGGAGGACATTACCATTATACCAACAGTATCTCCATGTATCACTACTCCAAATTCTGGTATCAGCTTCATTCCGATATTGGTCAATACAACAAAAGTGTGCTTTGCGAGATTATCTGCATAATCAGCAGAAAATGGTTTGAAATATTCTGAATATAGTGTAGAATTGTTGACAGGAAAACTTCTGAGCGAAAATGATAGTAATGGAGGGTATGATGGCGGTTACAGTGAACGATATTCTACACTTAGATGAAATGACGGATGCAGTGGTAGCGGCAGGAAAGAAGGGGCTGAATAAAACTGTACGAAGAATTGCAACGATTGAGAAACCTTTTGTCGATCACCGGGATTATTGTTATGAAGTTGTAAGACCGGGGGATCTTTATGTGTCTAAACTCTATGTTTTCCGCGATCAGAAGGAAAAACTGTATGAAGAAATTGAATTTATGCGCCGGACGAAAGGAAGCGGGCTGATTACCCATAAAGAGGTATTGCCTTTTCTTGATGAAGAAGTTTTGCGCAGAGCTGACCTCTACAACATACCGATCATCGCAATTGATGATGACTATGGTTTTACTGCACTGAATTACAGCATTATCGATCTTATTTTGAAAGACGAAATCGCCCAGGTTCACGTAGCGAATCTTCAGCGGATTCTCAGCAGCAATTTAAATGAAGAAATCATCCGTAAGCATATTCTGGATATCATCCCTGATCTGGCGGAAAATATGCAGGCAGTTTACCTTTCCACGGATGAAGTGATATCGCGAAATATCTTCAAGGTCGATCAAAGCGACCTCTTATTACCGCTCTTTAACGGACTTCTCTATGTCGCCTCATCCGACGACAAAGCTTCCATTGATAAAAAGAAGAAAATGTTCATCAGCAAGGCGAAACATTCCTTTGCCTCTTATCATGTAGGTGTCAGCCGTTTTCACACCAACCTGGAGTGCGTCAAAACGGCCATCTTGGAGAGCATATACGCTGAAGCTTTCGGCAGATTTTCTGAAAAAAACCTGTGCGGTTATGACGATCTGGGTGCTTTTGCATTGCTTTTGGCGATGAAAAACGATTCCTTGCTGGAATTATATTGGCGTAAATTTTATGAACCGATTTTGCAGTATGATGGTGAGAATAAGCTGGATCTAGTCAGAGTTTTGGAATTGTTCATCGTATCTGGCGGTGATTACACCTCTGTATGTCAAAAGCTATTCATCCATGAGACTACGGTGCGGTATCGAATGAACAAAATTCATGACCTCCTGAAATACAAAAATGCCAACGAGTTTTATGCAGATGCGAGGGCTGCAGTATACAGCAATTGGATATTGCACGATGAAATTTTACAAAAACTGTAGACCGCATAGATAATTAGAAAAAAGCCTGGGGTGGGGGCAGACCCAATGTTCATTCATCAATCTGCAGACCGCGCAGCCTCCCCAGGCCATACTGGTAAGAAGAAGGAGCGGTGCATCTATCTTAGTGTGACAGCTCTTTTTTTGATTCAAATTTTTCGAATTTTACATGCAGAATTTAAAATATTTTAGAAATCTGTCGGTGTTAGAATGATTCCAATAGAAAAATAGAAAGGAGCTATGTACGATAATGAGAACGAAAAAAATGTGGGAGTTGACCTGGCCGGAGGTGCAGAAAGCCGTGGAGGGCGGTTTTGGTGTCATGATTCCTGTGGGAGCCATGGAGCAGCATGGATATCATCTGCCGCTGGCTACCGATTTCCTGATCCCGACAGAGTTATGCCTGGACATCGCTGAAAAAACTGACATGCTGGTGGCGCCGCCGGTCGCTTATGGAACCAATTCCAGGCCGCAGAGCGGGGGAGGACAGGGCTTCGTCGGTACGACCTCTATTGGAGGGATTACTTTTATCCATCAAGTAGAAGATTTGATCAGAGAATTTATCCGCCACGGTTTCAAGAAAATCGTCTTGTTCAACTGGCATATGGAGAATTCCAACTTTCTCTATGAAGCAGCTTTCAGGGCGACAGAACGTGGCACGCGCACAGACGTCAAGGTTTTGATTATGGAGACGCCATTTGACAGCTTTGACGAGGAAACCATGCGCTTTTTATATCCTGAAGGATTCCCAGGATGGGGCGTGGAGCATGCGGCTATGTTTGAGACGGCTATTTTGCTGCACATCGCACCGGAACTGGTGATGATGGAGCGAGCCGTGGACGATGGACCGGAACAATGCACTTTCTACGATGCACTGCCAATAGAAGCGAGATTTACTACGAAGAGCGGCAGCCTCTGGAAAGCCACCTTGGCGACAAAGGAAAAAGGAGAGCGAATCTGGAAGGAACTGCTGAAAACGTTAATCCCGATCGTAAGAGATGAATTCAGATAAGATTGGAGGGAGCAATATGCCAGGAGGTTTTACTATCGTTATTTTTACTGCTCCGTTGTGGGGCGGGTTTCTAATCGCGCTGATGAATTTTTTGAAGAGATAGGAGGGCGTTATGATTACAAGAATTATCGTGTTGATCTTATATTTTGCCGTCTTGCTTAGCATCGGCGTTTATACCTCTAAGAAAGCCAAGTCCTATGCCGAATACAACTTGGCTGCCAGAAGCAACAACAAGTGGATTGCCGGAATATCCACCCAGTCCTCATCGACCAGCGGCTGGATGCTTTTAGCTATGCCGGGACTGGCTTTTACGTACGGCTTTGGCGTTGTCTGGACCTTGATTGGATGGATGGGAGGCTCTTTGTTTAATTGGATCATTTTAGCAAAGAGGCTGCGTATCGCCACGGAAAGTTATGACACAGTATCCGTGGTGGAGTATTTTGAAAAAAGAACGGGAGATAAGAAGGGCATCGTCGGGCTGATTTCGGGACTGTCCATCGTCGTATTGATGATTATCAATTCCTCTGGGGAACTGATCGGCTGCGGCAAACTGATACAGGCGGCATTCGGTGTCGACTTTACTGTGGCAGTGACCGTAGGTGTTATCATCGTCGCTTTCTATACTTTTCTTGGCGGATATATGGCAGTGAGCTGGAGCAATCTGATCCAGGGTTCTCTGATGTTCATCGCCTTGCTGCTGATGCCGCTGTATGCAATCTTCAGTTATGGAGGTTTTGACGAAATCGCACAGAATATAGTGTTGCAGGCCCCAAACCTGTTCCAGTTTTTATCAGGCAAGACAGATATCGTAGAAATCGTCGTTCTGATTTCTGGAGGCGTAGGCATCGGGTTCATGTATCCGGGCATGGTGCATGCGCTGACTGGTCTGATGGCAATCAGAGACCCGGAGGAAATCAAAGACTCTGCATTGATTGCTACAGTCTGGGGCTGTGCAGCTCTGGGCGGCGCCTCTATGATTGGTCTTGCAGGAAGAGCCATCGTTCCCGATATAGAGGACCCGGAACAGGTTTTCCTGGTTCTCTCCGAAAAATATTTTGACAACGCGATCTTTGCTCTGATGGCGGCGGCAGTAATGGCAGCGATTCTATCATCCGTCTGCGCCTATCTGATCGTAGCGACGGCATCTCTGGGCGGCAGCGTGGTGAAGAGGTACATGCATATAGATGACGACCGCAAAGTAGTCAAGATAGAAAAAATCGCTATGATTGTCATTGCCCTGCTGGCTTACTATCTGGCCTTTAACGGCGGCAGCGTGCACACCATCGCCATGTTTGCGGCTTCCGGTCTGGGTGCCTCCTTCGGTCCGACCGTGATTGCCAGCCTTTACGGGAACAAAATCAACTATAAAGGCGCTGTAGCTAGTATTTTCGTCGGCATGATCGTAGTCATCATCTGGTTTTATTCAGGCCTGTCTAACTATCTGTTTGAAGTATTTCCAGGCTGGATTGCCAGCACCATTGTTTTGTTTGCCGTGAGCAAAATGACTGGTGGTCCGGATGCGGAAATTACCCGTGAGTTCGAACACTACCAAAAGCTGATACGGAAAGAAATATAAACTAATCGCTTTTATTTACCAAAAAAGTGGTACAATATAGGTATCAGACTTGGAAAGGAACTTAATATTAGTATGAACGAAAAAAGCTTATGGGAAATTTACGGAGAAAAACAACTTGCGGAAATGGAGGCGGTAACGAATCGCTACAAAGGCTGTATCGACATCGGAAAAACAGAACGTGAATGTGTGCGTTTATCTATTAAGATGGCAGAAGAAGCCGGATATCGGCATCTGAAAGATTTTGCAGCTGAAGGCAAAATGCTGCATTCTGGCGATAAAATTTACGCCGTGTATAACGAAAAGACGCTGGCTCTTTACCATATCGGAGAGGAACCTCTCGAAAAGGGGATGAACATTCTGGGAGCGCATATTGATTCACCGCGTATCGACATCAAGCAGAATCCTCTCTACGAAAAGGACGGTCTCGCTTACCTGGATACCCATTATTACGGTGGCATCAAGAAATATCAGTGGGTGACGATTCCTTTGGCCATTCACGGTGTGATTGTCAGAAAAGATGGAACCAAGGCAGAGGTCAATATCGGAGAGGACGACAATGATCCGGTATTTACCATTACGGATATTTTGGTTCATCTGTCAAAAAAACAGATGGAAAAGAAAGCGGGAGTAGTCATCGAAGGAGAAAACCTGGACCTGCTCATCGGCAGTGTTCCTCTCCCAGATGAGGAAAAAGATGCAGTGAAAGCCAACATGTTGAAACTGCTTGAAGAAAAGTATCAGATCAAAGAGGACGATTTCTTGTCAGCCGAATTGGAAATCGTACCTGTAGGGAGAGCTAGGGATCTGGGTTTTGACCGCAGTATGATTCTGGCCTATGGACAGGATGATCGGATTTGTGCCTTCACTTCCCTGATGGCTATTTTAGAAATGGAGGAAACACCGAAAAGAACGTCCTGCTGCATCTTGGTAGATAAAGAAGAAATCGGCAGCTACGGCGCCAGCGGTATGCAGTCTCGTTTCTTTGAGAATGCCACCGCGGAAGTGCTGCAGCTCTGTGGCTGCACTACAGACATTTCTCTGCGCCGTTGTCTGCAGAACTCCAAGATGTTGTCTTCTGATGTCAGCGCGGCCTACGACCCGCTCTATGCAGACGTTTTCGAGAAGAAGAACTCTGCTTTCTTCGGCAAGGGCTTGGTGTTCAACAAGTACACAGGTTCAGGCGGAAAGGGAAGCTCCAGCGACGCCAATGCGGAATATATGGCCGAGATTCGAAAGGTCATGGATGATGCAGGCGTCATGTTCCAGACGGCGGAACTGGGAAAAGTCGATGCCGGCGGAGGCGGAACCATCGCCTGGATCATGGCGAATTATGGCATGGAGGTCATCGACAGCGGCCTGGCAATCCTGTGCATGCACGCGCCGATGGAAGTGTCCAGCAAAGCAGACATCTATGAAGCAGTCAGAGGATATCAGGCGTTTTTGCAGAATATGAGCTAAAAGGAGGACGGATCATGTTAGCAGAGATGAAGGTAAAGAACCATATTGCGATCATCAGTATTCACAGGGACAAGGTACTCAATGCGTTGAACTGTGATACGATCAGAGAAATAGACACTCTTGTTGAGAACGTCAGGCAGGATGAGCAGATTCGAGCCGTCATCTTCTATAGTGCGAAAAATTTTGCCGCCGGAGCAGATATCAGCGAGATGGTGAACTGCAATGGACAGGATGTCAGAGCTTTTCCTTATTCACCGACCTATAACAAGATAGAATCTCTGCCGATTCCCACAATCAGCGCCATCGAGGGTTATGCCCTGGGTGGCGGTCTCGAACTGGCATTGGCGACAGATATACGATTTGCGGACAAAAGGGCAAAGGTTGGATTTCCAGAGGTGAGCCTGGGTGTATTCCCTGGGGCGGGCGGCAGTGTCAGACTGCCAAAGCTTGTGGGCGAAGCCAAGGCGAAAGAACTGATTTTTTCAGGTATGAAGATCGGAGCCGAAGAAGCTTGCAGAATCGGGCTGATCAACCGTGTCATCGAGGAGGGATCGGTACTTGATTTTGCACAGGACTTTGCCGAGAAAACGGCAAAGAACGCGCCTCTTGCACTGGCAGCGGTAAAGCGTGTCATTGAACATGGGCTGAAAGAAACGGATCGTCATGCTGCAATCGACTATGAGTGGCAGGAGTGGGCAGAACTGTTCGATACGGAAGATCAGAAAGAAGGCATGCAGGCTTTTTTAGAAAAGCGGCCGGCGTGTTTTCGAAAAAAGTAAAGATTGATAACCTATTAACGGCATCAAAATTGATGCCGTTTCTTTTTTGTATCTGGTCAGTTCTCGATTTATCGTTCTGAATGTAAAGAATACTAAAAAATATCCCCTGGTTTATAATGGGAGTTGATCCATGAACGGGTATGTGCGATACAGAGCAGATCTGCTTCTTTTGCATCCTGCTGCCGCCCTTTGCGGATGGCCTCATAGATGGCTTCCAAATCTGCAGTCAGATCTGCGAGAAACCCCAGCTGCGCTATGACGCTTACCATCGATTGGTAAACCTGGTCAAAGGTGCGCAGAATCAGAGGGAATATGATGTTTCCGCTGGCAAGCGCTGTTTTGTGATAGAAAAGAAAGACAAGCTGCCCTGCATTCTGATGGGTTGGGTTTTCTCTCAGGCGGGCGAGAATGTCCGGAACCTCCATAAGATAGGGAGAATCCGCATGACCGGCGGCAAGCTCCATAAAATACGGTTCATTGCTGCTGCGGAACTGAAGCAGAGGCTCCAGGTATTCTGGTGTAAATCGCCACCCGTTATATTCCATGATGCCGACCAGGACTTCCATATTGCCGCTTTCGATATAATCATTGACATATGCACCTTTTCGCGGCGCGATACGGATAAACCCCATTTCAGCAAGCTGGTTGAGACCGCCGTTCACGACGGCTCTGCTGACTTTCATATTCTCGCTGAGTTCCCGTTCTGTGGGAAGCTTGTCTCCGATTTTCAGTTCGCCAGAGAGAATCATTCTCTGTAATTCCTTTATAAACAAATCCGTCAAAGACGGAGTGACCAATTCTTTAAATTTCATGAATATCCCCTTTCTGATGCTATCGTTTCTATGCATGTATTGTAACATATTCAGATACCAGGCTCAACAGAATTCTGGTATTATTTATGATTAAATGAATAGTTATATCTGATATACCACAAATATCTTGTGAAAACAAATTAAAAGATGTTAAAAATATTGACTTAATTGCGATTAAAGAGTAGAATATAGTCACAATGGTCTGTGGTATACCATAGATAAGAAAGGAGAATGCAGCATGAATAAGCAATACGATGTCTTAGTCATCGGAGCAGGGAACGGAGGTCTGGCAAGCGCCGCCTGGATGGCGAAAGAAGGAAAAAAGGTACTGCTTTTAGAAAAACACAATTTGCCGGGAGGCTGTGCCGGCAGCATAGTCAGAGGACGCTTTGAATTTGAGCTGACATTGCACGAGCTCTGTCAGATGGGACCTGAAGGAACGGGCGAGGTGCGAAAGCTGCTCGATGATATTGGCACCGATGTGGAATGGGTTGCCATGAACGAGGCTTTCCACACCATCAATACCCACCCTGAGACAGGATTTGATGTAGAGATGCCTATCGGCGTCGATGCTTTTGTTGACGCCATGGAACGAGAGGTGCCGGGAAGCAGAGCGTCAATGGAGAATCTGATGGAGGTCAATCGAATGATTTTTGATGCGATCTCCTGGCTGGCATCCTATCAGAATAATCCGCCAAAGGCTGCCATGCTGCTTAAATGGAAGGACTTTATGAAGATGGCATCTGTTCCTGCTGACGAAATGCTCCGCAGGCTGGGCGTGCCCGATAAGGCCAGGGAGATTTATGAGTCCTATTGGGACTATCTCAGTGTGGACTGCACCAGGGTAAGCTTTGTCGTATACAGTTTTATGGTCTACACCTATCTGACTTTGAAGCCGTATATCGCAAAAAAGCGCAGCTTTGAAATCGTTCTGGCGCTGGAGCAGCGCATTCGTGACTTTGGCGGTGAAATCCGCTACAATACGCCGGTAAAGAGAATCGACATCAGAGATAACAAAGCAAGAGGCGTTGAACTTGCGGACGGCACCTATATCCCGTGCAAAAGAATCATATCAAATATCATGCCTACCGTGGTATTTGATAAAATGGTGGATCCGAAAGAAGTGCCCGCAAGAGATAAGAAGCTGTGCGAGGCAAGGACACTGGGGCCTAACGGTTTCGTGATTTATCTGGGGCTGGATGCTTCTGCCGACCAACTGGGCATCAAAGGCTACGATACCTTTGTCAGAGAGACAGCGGATACGGAGGTTTTGTTTGAAAAATGCAAGACCAGAAAGAGCCACCGCAGAATCTTCAATTATTCCTGCCTGAACAGGGCGATTCCCGACGCATCCGAACCGGGCACGTGTATGATCATGTTCTTACTTCTCTATACGGCCGACGCTTTCGATGACGTGACAGAAGAGAATTATTTCAAGATCAAGGATCAGATAGTAGAAGAGACCATCGACTACTTTGAAGAGGCTGCAAAGGTAAAAATTCGCGACCACATCGAAGAGCTGGTAACGGCGTCGCCGGTCACTTTGGCCAGATACATCGGAACACCGCAGGGGAACTGTTATGGCTATGCCGTAGACATGTGGGACGGCATGCTCCCGAGAACCATGTCCGGCGAAAAAGAGGACTACACCGTCAAAGGCCTGCGCTTCTGCGGCGGGCACGGCACCCAGATGGACGGGTACAGCCAGGCTTATCTCAGTGGCAGAGAAGTTGCAAGATATACCCTGAAGGATATGGAGGAGGGACGTTAAGATGAAATACAATTATAATAAGGAACCGCTGAAATCGCTTTCCATCAAACCTTTTTTGTCCATGGTAAGCGACAGGAACCAGGTCATAGAAAAAGCGCAGGCAGTCATGCCACAGTCGGAATTTAACGCCAATCATCTTGCAAAAAGTCTTCACCCGCAGGTTCAGCACGTAAAGATCAAAAAAATCTTCGACCATGGCGATGCAAAGAGCTTTGTTCTCAGACCTGATCAGACGAAGGGAACGGACAGCCTTGCCTATTTTCGCGCAGGCCAGTATGTCAGTGTTTTTCTGGATTTTGAAGGAGGCTGCATGAATAAGCCTTATGCGATCAGGTCCAATCCGGCTGATGCCCTTGGCGGGGAGGATAATCAGTATATTCTTACAGTCAAGCGAAACAACCCGGGATTTGGTTCCAGCTACATGCTGGATCACCTGAAAGAGGGCGACCCTTTGGACATTTCCGGCCCCCTGGGAGAATTCTATTACCAGAAGTTCCGCGATGCCAGGGATGTCGTGGCACTGGCGGGAGGAAGCGGAATCACGCCTTTCTATTCCATGGCTGCCGCAATTGCCGCGGATATTGAAGATTTTAACCTGACGATTCTTTACGGAAGCCGGACCAGCGAGGGGATTTTGCTGAAAGAGGAACTGGAGCAGATTGAAAAACAGTCTGCAGGCAAGGTAAGGGTTGTCCACGTCCTGAGCGACGAGGAGAAAGATGGCTTTGAACATGGTTTTCTGACGGCAGAGCTGATAAAAAAATATGCGCCTTCTGATAGGACGTATTCGCTGTTCATGTGCGGGCCGAAGGCGATGTATGAGTTCGGGACAAAGGAAGCTGAAAAGCTGAAGCTGAGACGCAGATTTGTCAGAAAGGAACTCCCCGGCGACTGCTCCAATCCTGAGAAGAATCCGGACTATCCAAAAGAAGCCGCCGGAAAAACATTTCAGATCAGGGTGCATATAAGTGGGGAAGTCAGAGAAATCCAGGCAGCCTCTGGACAGACCTTGCTGCAGGCCATGGAGAGGGCACACATCAAAGCCCCGTCACACTGCCGAAGCGGGGAATGCGGATGGTGCCATTCCAAGCTGCTGTCAGGCAGTGTCTATATTCCGCAGGATGCTGACGGCAGGAGAATGGCTGATTTGAAGTTTGGATGGATTCATCCCTGCGCCACTTATGCCACAGGGGATGTGGAACTGGAAGTTTACCCGGTTATGGAAGAATTGGGTTAACGATAGATGTTTACGAAAGGAGACGAACTGATGAAAAAACAATACGATGTCGTAGTAGTCGGAGCTGGCAATGGAGGGCTGGCTGCCGGAGGGATTACTGCGAAGAATGGATTATCGACCCTGGTGCTGGAACGTCACAATATTCCCGGCGGCTCTGCGACCAGTTTTCGCAGAGGAAGATTTGAATTTGAAACATCACTCCACGAACTGGCTGAGATAGGACCGAATCCCTTTGAGGGAACGGTCAGACAGCTCTTTGATGAGCTGGGCGCCAGTGACATTGACTGGTGCTTTGAGGAAAATGCTTTTCGCGTGGTACTGCCCGGCGAAGACGGGTTTGACGCAGTACTGCCTACCGGACAGGAGGCGTTTATCAGAGAAATGGAGAGACAGGTTCCGGGCTGTGAGGAAAGTGTAAGAGCTGTATTCCAGCTGGGACAGCATGCTATGGAGGCACTGGAATATCTGGGGCAGGGAAACCCTGACATGGAAGTGCTCGCATCAAAGTACGCAGACTTCATGAGAATGGCGGCCTACAGCACGAAAGAAGTCCTGGATGCGCTGGAAATGCCAAAGAAGGCGCAGGATATTCTAGTCACTTATTGGTGCTATCTGGGTGCACCGGCAGACCAGCTGGATTTTCTCTATTATGTGCTGATGCTGATTCTCTATGTGGAGCTGAGACCCGCCATGCCGTCAATGCGCTCTCATGAGATGTCCCTCGCCCTTGAAAAGGCGATTTTGGAACACGGCGGAGAAGTATGGTATAACAGTGAGGTGGAAAAAATCCTGGTCAGGGACGGAAAAGCCTACGGTGTAGTGGTGGACGGCAGAGAAATCCATGCTGACCATATCATCTGCAACTCTCACATGAGCAATGCGCTGTCGTCCATGATAGACAGCAAAGAGATTCCGGAGGGTATGCTGAAACTTGCTAACGCCAGGGATCTTGCACTGTCCTTTGTCACAGTGTATCTTGGCATGAACCGTTCCTGCGAAGAGCTGGGCATACGGGATTATTCCAATTTTATAATCCCCTGCGCCGACTCCAGAGAGCAATATGAGAGATGCTGTTCGATAGAAGACAGCAAGTATGCCATCATGAACTGTCTGAACACGGTGATTCCGGACTCCTCTCCAGAGGGAACCTGTACCCTGTTCTTTACGACCATGTATTACGGCGATGTATGGAAGGATGTAAAGCCGGAGGAATATAAGAAGCTGAAGATAAAAATTGCAGGTGAAGTCATCGGAAACTGTGAGAAAGCACTTGGAATCGACTTGAAACCATACATAGAAGAAGTCGTCATTGCGGCACCGCCGACTTTTGCCAGGTACCTGAAGACGCCGAGGGGAACTCCTTACGGATATCAATTCGATATGTGGGATTCTATGATGATGCGCACTATGAACGTGGCGGCGGAGGAGCCGATCAAAGGACTGCGTTTCTGCGGCGCCTGTGGAGAACGCGGCGACGGATACAGCTCAGCATATATTTCGGGTATGAATACCGGGCTGAGAACGGTACAGGATGCAAAGGAGGGAAACTGATATGACAAAGATATATAATATTGACACGTTGGATCCGATGCGGTTTATGGCTCGTTTGGAAGAGCGCCGGCAGAAAGCAGCCGCAGCACCGGCCGTGCCGCTGCCGAAGGAATATGCCGTGAACAACCTGGCGCAAAGACTCCATCCTGCGAAGCAGTTTCTCAAGGTCAGCGAGGTGATTGAACGCAGCACGGACTGTAAAAGCTTTGTGCTGACGGCAGATCGGGAAAGAGGCACCGAGGAACTGGCATACTTCAGTGCAGGCCAGTATCTGACCATATTTCTGGACATCGGCAGTATGCATCTGACCCGTGCATATTCGATTTCTTCATCGCCGAAAGAAGCGTTGGAAGGGAGATATATGCTGACAATCAAATATGTAGAAGACGGTCTGGCGTCCAGGTATATCCTGGATAACTGGAAGGAAGGAGATGCCGTTACGGTGTCTGCACCGGAAGGATTTTTTGAATACAACAGCCTGCGCGATGCGCGGACGGTGATTGGAATCGCAGGAGGAAGCGGAATCACACCGTTTCTGTCTATGGCAAAGGCGATCGCCTGCGGAGATGAGGACTTTGAGCTGAAACTGCTCTATGGAAGCCGTGACAGTGACCACATACTCTTCAAGGAGGAATTTGATGAGCTGATGAAAGTGACTGACAAAGTGGAAGTGATTCATGTTCTCTCTGACGAGAGGAAAGATGGCTTTGAGCACGGTTTCGTCACTGCAGATTTGATCAGAAAATATGCACCGGAGGGCGCATATTCCGTATTCCTCTGCGGACCACAGCAGATGTATGCCTTTGTCGATCAGGAGCTGGAAAAACTGAATCTGGAAAGGAAGTTTATCCGTCACGAGCTGTTTGGGGAAATTCATAACCCGGAGGGGCGTGCAGGCTATCCGAAGGAGGCGCCGCAGACCGTGCAGATTACGGTGAAAATCCGTGACGAAGTAAAAACCGTTACAGGATCTGCCCAGGACACGATACTGCAGATTCTCGAGAAAAACGGCATCTCTGCCGCCAGCAGATGCCGCAGCGGAGAGTGCGGCTGGTGTCATTCAAGATTGATCAGCGGGGAGGTATATGTGCCGAAGGAAATCGACGGCCGCCGGATGGCAGACCTGAAATACGGGTATATCCATCCATGTGCGTCCTTTGCACTGAGCGACCTTGAAATCGAGGTTCCAAAAGCGAAATAGACGACAAATCCCCAGCCGGGCAACTGGCTGGGGATTTTGTCCCTTTCAATCAGCAGGGCAGGAAGGCGAATCCTGTAATCAGATAAGCTCACCGTGCCGCCTGGGAACAGATTCTCTTTTCTTTTCTGACTTTGTATTGTATACTTATTATTATATTATGTCCAAGTACAAAATCGAGTATGTTAAGGGACGAGACACGATGGCTGTGTTCAATCAGATTATGATTTGGGGGATTGAAGCATGAAACAGGACAATCATAAATCTTATCGGGAAGATATCTTTGAATTCGCCGCAGAGCAATATGGAACAGAACCAGAATACCTTTGGATGAAGTTTCCGGATTATGCGGTGCTTCGTCATGCAGAGAATAGAAAATGGTATGCCATCATCATGGATGTTCAAAGAAAAAAACTGGGACTTTCGGGCGATGGATATGTGGATATTATGGATATCAAGTGCGATCCGGCCACAGCCTGGTCCCTTTTATCGGAAAAAGGTATTTTACCGGCCTATCATATGAACAAAAGGAACTGGATCACGGTTCTTTTAGATGGTACAGTAGAGAAAGACCTTCTCTTTTCCCTTTTGAAAATGAGCTTTGATATTACGAAAAATCGCAAATCTTCCCAAAAACCATTTCGTACCGAAACCAAAGAGTGAATCATTCCGGCAAATCCAAAATATTTTGATCTCAAAAAAGCATTTTCCGAGAGTGATATCATTCTCTGGAAACAAAGCAGCAATGTGATCGTCGGTGATATCCTATACCTTTATGTCGCTGCGCCGATCTCCGCAATTCTTTATCAATGTCAGGCGGTAGAGGTAGAAATTCCGTATCAGTACGATGATCAAAATCTGCATATAAGCCGCGCTATGAAAATCAAGCTTTTACATACATTTGACGAGGAGCAGCTTGATTTCAAAAAACTCAATGATTACGGAATCCATGCTGTTCGAGGACCTCGAGGAATTCCCAATAGCTTGCACTACGAAATAAGCGCCCTTTGCGCAGAAACGAAAACAGAATGAAAAAACAACTTCAAACCTCCCGGCGTCAATACAAAGGAGAGAGCATCATCGATTTCCCCAACACGTATGTTGTGGTCGATATTGAAACAAATGGACTGTCTGCAGACAGTTGTGAGATTATCGAGATCGCTGCCATACGATATACAGACGGAATCAAAGTGGATTCTTTTTCAACGCTGATAAAGCCGTCCCGGAAAATTGATTTTTTTATTACAAATCTGACAGGGACCACAGATTCCATGGTAGCCGATGCCCCGCAGATAGAAGATGCAATCTGGGCGTTTTATTCTTATGCAGGAAGCGATATTCTTGTGGGATACAATGTGAATTTTGATGTCAATTTTCTTTATGACAATCTCATGGGATGTTACGGCATACCTCTGACGAATTCATTTGTTGATGTGCTTCGCATTGCAAGGCGGGTGCTGCGGCATCTTCCGAATCACAAGCAGACAACCGTAGCGAGTCACTACGGTATTTCCATTGCCGGCGCTCATCGCGCCGAAGCTGACTGTGAAATCTGTAATGCCTGTTACAGATACCTGCAGGAGGATATCTGCCGAAGTGGCAGTTCGCTTGCTGCCTTCAAACAGAAAATGAAATAATGTCAAAAACCCCCAGCCGGACATCCAGCTGGGGGTTCTGATATGTATTTCTTTTATTTGTAAGCGTCAATCATTTTCTGGAATGCCGGCAGACTTCTTCTGATCATCGCATTGGATACGCAGTAAGAAAGTCTCATATATCCCGGACAGTCAAAGCCTTCGCCAGGTACTACCAGAAGATTGTGATCTTCCTTTGCTTTCTGACAGAATGCCATGCCGTCGCCGTTTGGTACTTCTACGAAGAGGTAAAATGCGCCGTCTGGTTTTGCACACTTGTAGCCCATCTTAGTCAGCTCATCGTAAAGCAGGGTGCGGTTTTCGTCGTAGGCTTTCAGGTCAGGCATTTCATCTACGCAGCGAGCGATAACCATCTGCGGCAGAGTTGGCGCACAGACGTGTCCCATGGCACGAGCAGCACCTGCGATACCGTTGTACAGGTTTGCTGCATCATCACACTGGTCAGGTACACATACGTAACCGATACGTTCACCTGGCAGAGACAGGCTCTTGGACCAGGAATAGCAGACGATTGTGTTCTTATATACTGTTGGAATAAAAGTAACCTTTGCGTCGCCGTAAACCAGTTCTCTATATGGTTCATCAGCAACGATGTAGATTGGATGGCCGTATTCTTCGCCTTTCTTTGTCAGGATAGCAGCCAGGGCTTCCAGGGTTTCCTTCGTGTAAACGACACCGGACGGATTGTTCGGTGAATTGATGATGATTGCCTGGGTGTGTTCACTGATCAGTTCCTCAACCTTTGCCAGATCAATCTGGAAGTGCTCTCTGTCAGCAGGAACTACTATCAGGTTGGCACCGTTTTTGTTCACAAATGGACGATACTCAGGGAAGAAAGGAGCAACTGCCATAATCTCTGCCTGGTCATCTACAGCCAGCGTCTTGATTACGGATATCAAAGCAGGAGCTGCACCGCAGGTTACGAATAGGTTGGACGCTTTGATGTCAGTTCCGAAGCGTTTGTTCAGATTTGCTGCGATGGCTTCGCGAGTTTCATCAAAGCCGCCGGCCATGGAATAACCGTGAATCTTGATGGAGTCTGTGTCATCAATAATGTCCTTGATCGCCTGCTGTACTTTGGCAGGTGCTGGAATGCTTGGATTTCCCAGTGTGTAGTCGAAAACGTTTTCTGGCCCGACAACTTTTGCCTGCTGAAGTCCATAAGCAAAGAGTTCACGGATGATAGATGGCTGACTGCCCAGTTCGTACATAGTTTGATTATACATAATAAATTCCTCCTAAAACTTTTCATTATGTGTTACTGATAATGTTCAGAATATACTTTAATTTTACTACAATCTGTTGACTTATGAAAGAGACTTTATTATTATACATGTATAACAAATTTTAATAGATGGGATGGATATAATGGACATTAATAAGGTGAAAGTGCTGATACAGGCAGTCGAAAACGGCAGTCTTCTTGCAACTGCAACGAAACTGGGCTATACGCAGGCTGGGTTGTCACATATGATGAGATCCTTAGAAAGCGAGTTAGGCGTTACGCTTTTGCAGCGGGGCAAGTTCGGCGTCAAATTAACTGATGAAGGCAAAAGGCTTCTGCCGCTGTTCAGAGAACTGGCAGCAATTGATAAAAAGCTGGAAACAGAGGTGGAACTGATTTTAGAACAAAAAGCTTCCGTCATCAGAGTGGCGGCCATTGCCAGCGTCATCAGAACCTGGCTGCCAGATGCCATGGTATCCTTTCAAAAAAAATACCCGGAGATCTCCTTCGAAATACAGGAAAGCGACGGCAAAATGTATCAATGGCTGGACCAGGGCACCATTGATGTCTGCATCACCAGCAATATGATTTTAAGAGACGACTTCATACCTTTGGTGCGAGATGAGTTTTTTGCCTGTCTGCCGAAAGAATATCCCTTGGAGGCAGGAGAGAAGTTCCCCCTGCGGCAAATTGAAGAAGAACCGTTCATCTGTTCTACTTGTGGAAACGACTATGATGTGGAGCGCCTGCTCTCTGATTATGATATACATCCAAAAAAACAAAACACTTATGTCGATGACAACAGTGTCATCTCCATGGTTTCAAGAGGTTTTGGCATCAGCCTGCTGCCTAATCTGGTTCTGCAAAACTGCCACGAGGATATTAAAATTGCAGAATTGGATTTGCCTTGCTATAGGATGATCGGCTTGCTCTACGGAAAGTCAGCAAATACTTCTCCGGCAGTAAAGAAGTTCGTTTCATTCTTAAAGAAATGGCAGTTTGAGATGTAGGTTCTATTTCTTTGTAACGAATTCCATTCTCATGCGTTAATAAAGTGAAGGAGGTGGAAGAAACGTGGATTTTGAAGAGATATACAGAGCATATTTCAAGGATGTATACCGATATGTCTGCGGTCTGTCAGCAGACGCTGTTATTGCAGAAGAGGTGACACAAGAGAGTTTTGCAAAGGCGCTGAAAGCAGTCGACCGTTTTGACGGCAGAACAGACGTCAGAGCGTGGCTTTTTTCTATAGCGAAAAACACATACTATTCTCACTGCAGAAAGAAAAAAGAATCCGTTATGGAAGATACCGTCGTTACAGATGTCTCACTATCGGAAAGACTCGTCGACAAAGAGACCGCTTTTTTCATCCATCAATACCTTCACAATATGGACGAGCCTTATAAAGAAGTATTTTACCTGCGGGTTTTTGGCGAACTTCCTTTCAAAAAGATTGGTCTTTTATTCGGAAAAAGCGATGACTGGGCGAGAGTGACTTATTATCGGGCAAAGAAACAGATTATGGCTTATATGGAGGAGATGGAGCGATGAAAAAAATAAATTGCAATGTAATCAGGGACCTGCTGCCTCTCTATGTAGACGGCGCGGTTTGTGATGATACGAGATTGATTATTGAAGAACACTTGCAGGAATGCCCAGACTGCCGCAAAGAGTGTGAATTATTGGGAAAAGAGTTGACTCTGCCAGCTGATTCACAAGTATCCCTTGAGGATGCAGCGGTAATCAAAGGTTTTCGCAAGAAGTGGCGCAGTCAGAAGGCTGGCATTGCCGCGTTGTCTATCGCGCTTACTTTTGCAGCTTGTTTTGCCCTGTTCCAATGGATGAACAGTTATGAAATTTACATCCCTTATGATCAGAACCTGTTTTCTGTGACATCAAAACCTAACGGCAGTGTGGTCATACACTATTATGGTGAGACTTTTGCAGGGGTACGGGAATTCGGGACGGGCAGAACAAAAAGTAAGGCAGCCGCTTTTGATGCAGAAACAGGCGAAAGCCTTGAAAAACAGGGCTATTTTTACTGTTACCACACTCCTTGGTCAAAATATGTCGCCCCTTTTTTTGCGAAAAAAGATGAAAAGGAGCATACCTTTGTCCTTGGGCAAGGGGAGAATTTCGATACCATTTATTATGGGAATTTTGACAAAAACCTTGATATCAAGGGGGCGGATTATCAGAAAGTTTGGAGCAGATTAGAAAAATCATGATTGACAATAAATGAATGAACGTTTATTATAGCTTTAAGAGGTGTATATATGAGACGGAGAGACGATGAAAAAGAAAAACGCATTAAGGACGCTGTGATAGAGCTGATGTTAGAAGAAGGGTTTCATGGCACGTCGATTTCAAAGATCGCCAGAAAAGCAGAAGTGTCGCCGGCAACGGTGTATATCTATTATGAAAGCAAGGAAGACATGCTGCAAAACATCTATCTGGAATACTCTGAAGAGGTATATGACTATCTGCTGGCAAGGGTACGGCCTGACATGGACGGGTTCCAGTTAATTGAAACGCTGATTCGTGAATTTTACGCCTATATGCTCAATCATCAGGAGGCCTTCAGTTTTGTAGAACAATTCTCTGGATGCCCGGCGTTGTCTAATCAGTGCACCGGTAAGAAAGGCATCTGCCATATTTTTGAGTTGCTTTCCAGCCTGAAAGAGGCACACGTGGTCAAGCCATACAGCGATGAGATTTTATCGGCACTGATTTTTTCTCCGGTGAAAACCATCGCGACCGATCGCCACAAAAGCAAAGAGGAACAAGAGGCGCTGTTAGAAGAAATGATACAGATCGTGCAGGATGCAATTTTGACCTAGCCGCCTGTTAAACCTATCATTATTAAAGCGGGACACGAATGCATACACACCGTATCCCGCTGTTTTAAAGAATATTGTTAAATGAACATTCATTTAAAAGGGGGATTTTCGAAATGGAAGATAGAAAAGAAATGAAACGCGGAATTGTAGTTCCCGTATCGAATACCGTTTTATTGCCGGCAGTGACTACGGTAATACATCTGGGGGCGCATGACAATCTGCTGCTCAAAGATTTACAAAGTGAAGAAGTGGCTATTGCACTGCCTTTCAAGCAGCCTTCCGGCGACAGAGCGTTAGAAAGTGACGATTTCTGCAGCATTGGCGTGTCTTTTTTGACAAAGCGGATAGAAAGCGGAGCGCGGGGCGATTTCCTTGAAGTGAAAATTTTACAGCGAGTCAGCGTAACTGGTGTTTTCAAGGGGGAGGATCATTTTTCTGCGGACTACATAGAAGACCCTGAAGCAGATGATCTCGACGAAAAGAGCAGAGAAGAAATGTTAGGCTATTTTCGCCAGATTGTTTCGGAAATCTGTGAAAACCTTCAGAACGGGGACGACTATCGCAAAGTAGTGGACGGCATCAAGGATGTCAACACCATGATTACCTATCTGAGTCAGTTCATGCCGATGTCGGCAGAAGAGCGCTATGAACTTCTCAAGATGGAGTCTGTAAAAGAACGCTGCCTGCGGTTTATGGATTTTCTGCTGAAACAGAAAGAATCCATTGAACTGAGCCTTGCAATCAACGAGAAGTTTTCTCAAAAGGCTAATCGCGTCTATCGTGAGCAGGTGCTGCGCGAGCAGCTGAAAGCCATTCAAGAAGAACTAAATGAAGGAAAATCAGAAAACGAACAAAAGAGTGATGATTACCGCAGCAAAATTGAAGCTGTGCCGCTGCCAGAGGAGGTTCGCCTTGCGGCGCTTGATCAGCTGGACAGGTTGGAAAATCTCGGTCAAGGCAGCGCCGAGGAGAGTGTGATTCGCAATTATCTTGATTTTATCATTCAGATGCCACGGAAAAAAGAAGAAACGACAGCAATCGACCTGCTAAAAGCAAGAGATACGCTCAACCGGCAGCACTACGGACTGGAAAAGGTAAAGGAGCGTATCCTTCAGCATCTGGCAGTGATGCAGCTGAAGAAGGACAAGAAAGGTTCCATTCTGCTGTTGGTCGGTCCTCCGGGAACCGGAAAAACCAGCTTGGGAAAAAGCATTGCTGAGGCTTTAGAACGACCTTATGTACGTTTGAGTCTGGGAGGCATCCGCGATGAGGCCGAGATTCGCGGTCATCGCCGCACTTATGTAGGCGCTATGGCAGGCAATATTCTTAAAAGCATGAAAAAAGCGGGTGCCACGAATCCTGTCATGGTTCTGGATGAAGTGGATAAACTGATGACTGGCGGTTTCAGCGGCGACCCTGCCAGTGCGCTGCTGGAGGTCCTCGACCCAGAACAAAACAATACATTCACAGATCACTATTTGGACTTGCCTTACGATCTTTCTGATGTATTTTTCATCGCAACGGCAAACACCATGGAGACCATTCCGGAACCACTGCTTGACAGGATGGAGACCATTGAAATTTCCAGCTATACGGCGGAAGAAAAATTCCATATTGCCAAGGAACACTTGATTCCCTCAGTGCTTGAAGAGCACGGTTTGAGAACGGAGCAGCTTATCATTGGAGATGAAGTGGTAAGAAATATAATCGAAGACTATACACGCGAGGCAGGGGTCCGCGGACTGAAAAAACAGCTGGAGGCCATTGCCAGAGCGGTTTCCGAAAAAATCGTCCTCAAGGAAACGGAACTTCCTTATAAAGTGCAAGGGGAAGATTTAGAGGAAATGCTTGGACGCCAATCCCGCCGCCATGATAAAGTGCAGCTGGATAATCCTCCGGGAGTGGTGACCGGTCTTGCTTGGACGCCGGCGGGAGGTGAGATCCTTTTCATAGAGGCCACCGATATGCCGGGCAGTGGTCAAGTCACTTTGACCGGAAAGCTGGGTGATGTGATGAAGGAATCGGCGATGATTTCTCTCAGCCTTCTAAAGTCCAGGCTGCCGCTCAATTCAATTAACTTCAAGGAGCGGGACATCCACATCCACGTACCTTCCGGCGCCGTACCAAAAGACGGACCGTCGGCAGGAATTGCTCTCTTTACAGCCCTTGCATCGCTTTTTACGGGCAGAAAGGTAAATTCGCGACTGGCGATGACAGGAGAGATTACGCTGAGAGGCGCGGTGCTTCCGATTGGAGGGCTGAAGGAGAAACTGCTGGGCGCCCAGAGAGCAGGAATCACGAAAGTGCTCATTCCGAGAGAGAATGCCGGGGATCTGAAGGATCTGCCGCCAGAAGTAAGGAACGAGATGACAGTGGTATTCGTGGATTCGATAGAAGATGTTATGCGGGAGACCATCGATATATCATTGCCGCCTATGGAGCACGTGTTCATGAATGAGTCTATCAATGGTCGGAATTCTTTTCATGTCTCCCGATAATCCAATTGATAAACTGGAAAAATAAACATATAATGATAGGTAGAAATGGAGGTCAGAATTTATGAAAGTTTTAATGATCAATGGAAGCCCTCACGCAAAGGGATGTACGTTTACTGCACTGAGTGAGATTGCAGATACACTGGCAAAGGAAGGAATCGAAAGTGAGATCGTGCAGCTCGGCACCGATCCCATCAGAGACTGTATCGCTTGCGGCAAATGTTCTGAGCTTGGTGCAAGATGTGTATTCGATAACGATGTGGTAAACGAAATCATCGCCAAGGCAGAAGACGCGGATGGTTTCATCTTTGGAAGTCCAGTCTATTATGCGCATCCAAGCGGAAGAATTTTATCTGCTTTAGATCGTATCTTCTATGCAGGATCTAAGGCATTCGCTTTTAAACCGGCGGCGTCCATCGTTTCGGCCAGAAGAGGGGGAACCACAGCATCAGTGGATGTTCTGAATAAATACTTCACCATCAATCAGATGCCAGTGGTCGCGTCTACTTATTGGAATATGGTTCACGGAAACAAACCAGAAGAAGTGAAACAGGATTTGGAAGGGTTACAGACCATGAGAAACATCGCATCTAACATGACCTGGCTGCTGCGCTGCATCGAGGCTGGTCGTGAGAAGGGCGTATCCGCGCCGGAGAATCAGACGGTTAAAACAAATTTCATCAGATAGGTTGAAAGATTATTTTACATTTGACACATAAGTCAAATTGTGGTAGTATATGTATGTACGAATTTTAGACTGAAGCAAGCAGAAGAGTGGGCAAAACCCACTCTTTCAGTTTTGTTAGGGCTAAATCGCCTTCAGACACAAGGGAAACGATGCCCTTCTGTCTGAAGGTTTACAGCAAGAAAGGTTTATAAATGGCAAAAAAGAAAATAAAAGAAGTCATAGAAGAAATTGCGTCCGAGTTTATGGCGGATAACGGACTGGAACTGTATAATGTAGAGTTCTTAAAAGAAGGAAGAGATTGGTTCCTCAGAGTTTATATCGACAAACAAGAGGCAGCAGAAGAAGATTATGTGGATACGGATGACTGCGAAAAGGTCAGCAGATTTCTCAGTGAAAAACTGGATGAACTGGATCCCATCGAGCAAAACTACTATTTAGAAGTTTCCTCACCTGGTATGGATAGGGAGCTGCTTACGCCCGAACACTTCGAAAAATTTGCAGGCAGATTGGTAGAGGTGAAGCTCTACAAAGGCGTAGATGGCAAGAAATTCTATGAAGGAACCCTGGTAGGATTGGCAGACGGAAACGTTGTGATAAAAGTTGAAAATGATAAAGAATTGATGTTCCCGCTGGATCAGGTTGCCAAGACCAACCTGGCAGTGGTTTTCTAAGGAGGGCAAAGGACAAATGAACAGAGAATTTATCGAAGCTATAGATGAACTGGAAAAAGAGAAGCACATATCAAAAGACATTTTGATCGAGGCGATTGAATCAGCTTTGGTGTCGGCATACAAGAAAAACTATGGCACGTCGCAGAACGTGAGAGTTGATATCGACAATGAGACTGGCGACATTGCTGTCCTGATGAAGAAGGACATCGTGGAAGAAGTCTACGACGATATGATCGAGATGTCTCTGGAAGAGGCGCAGGAAATAGACCCGCGTTACGAAATCGGAGATGCCATCGAATTCCAGGTTACACCTAGAGACTTCGGAAGAATTGCAGCACAGACTGCAAAACAAGTTGTCGTACAGAGAATCAGAGAGGCCGAGAGAGGCATGATCTTTGATGATTTCATCACGAAACAAGGTGAAATCGTTACTGGTATCGTTCAGAGGAAGAGCGGCGATACACTCTTCGTGAACATGGGCAAAGCGGAAGGTATTCTCTCCGCCAACGAACAGGTACCGGGAGAAAGTTTTGAGGTCAACGAAAGACTGAAAGTCTATATCATGGACGTCAAAAAGACAACAAAGGGCCCGCAGGTGTTCCTTTCCAGATCCCATCCGGGATTGGTCAAACGGCTCTTTGAACTGGAAGTTCCTGAAATACAGGATGGCATTGTCGAAATCAAAGGCATTGCCAGAGAAGCTGGCTCAAGAACCAAAATCGCTGTTTATACAGAAGACGAAAATGTCGATCCTGTGGGCGCATGTGTCGGTACGAGAGGCAGCAGAGTGCAGGCGATTGTTGATGAACTCAATGGTGAAAAGATTGATATCATCTTCTGGAGTGAAGATCCGGAAGAACTGATCAGCAATGTATTGAGCCCGGCAAAGGTTGAGAAGGTCATTGTGGAAGATGAGGAAAATACCGCGACCGTCATCGTTCCTGATTATCAGCTGTCATTGGCCATTGGCAAGGAAGGACAGAACGTAAGACTGGCTGCAAAAGTAAGCGGATGGAAGATAGATATTAAGAGCCACACACAATACTTTGGTGATGATGAAGGAGAAGAGGTCATAGAAATTGAAGAAGAATAAAATTCCTATGAGAAGATGCGCGGCCTGCATGGAATCCAAACCTAAATCGGAATTAATCAGAATCGCATGTTATGAAGGTAAGCTGACCGTCGATAGAACTGGCAGAGCCAAAGGCAGAGGCATGTATCTTTGCAATCATAGCGAATGCTTTGAGAAAGCAAAGAAACGCAGAGTGATTCAGAGAAATTTTGAGTCGGATATTTCGCAGGACGAAATTGAACGCGTGTTTGAGGAGCTTACAAATGAGGGATAAGGTATACAGTTATCTCGGTTTTGCGGCTCGAGCGCGGAACTTGGTTACAGGTTATAATACGTGCATCATGATGATGGAAAAAAGGAAGATAAAACTTCTGATTCTTACCAAAGATTTGGCTGAAAATACAGTAAAAAAGATGTTGCAGCAATGTGACAAGAACAACGTGGAATATAGGATTTTCGGGAGCGTTGATCAGCTCTCCCAAATAACGGGAAAGTCTGGAAAAGGTATTTTTGGAATTACCGATCAGCATTTCGCGGAAATCATTTGTAAGGAGATTGACCGCATTCAATCAGAAAAGGAGGGGTTCTAATGACGAAAAAAGTACATGAACTAGCAAAAGAATTAAATGTGTCGAGCAAGGAGCTGCAGGAAAAGGCCGGACAGCTTGGAATCAGTGTATCAAGTCATATGAGCGTACTATCTGATGCAGATATAGAAAAAATTAAAGGTGCAAAGACGGAGACAAAGATTGTCAAAGCTGAGCCAAAGAAAAAAGATCACGCAGATCAGGAAGAGCCGAGGGTTACTGTCAAAGCGGCAGTGAGACCGGGTCTGCCTAACAGACCAAAACCGCCAATTGGCAAACCAGTGGTGGATACAGAATATCTTGCCAATAAGCATAAACCGCCGGTGGGTAAACCAGTTGTTAACAAAGAAGAACTGGAGAACAGAAGCAAAAAGACGGCAGAAACGAAAGAGCCGGCTGTAGCTGAAACGCTGGCGACAGCTGAAATTCAGCCGAAAAAAGAAACTGCGGCGCCGACGGCGGAGAAACCTGCGGCAGAGAAGAAAAACGTTGATTCTAGAGCACAGGAGGAAGCGGCGAAAAGACCAGAACACGGGTCTGCGCATAACGATAATCGCAATCACAGCGACCACAACAATAACCGCAGCGGCAGCAGCGACCACAATAACAACCGCGGCGGCAGCAATGACCGCAGCGGCAGCAACGACCGCAGCAATAACCGTGGCGGCAGCAACGACCGCAACAATAATCGCAGCGGCAGCAACGACCGCAGCAATAACCGCGGCGGCAGCAACGACCGCAACAACAATCGCGGCGGTAGCAACGACCGCAACAACAACCGCGGCGGCAGCAATGACCGCAACAACAATCGCAGCGGCAGCAATGACCGTAACAACAACCGCGGCGGCAGCAACGACCGTAATAATAACCGCGGCGGCAGCAATGACCGCAATAACAACAACCGTTCAGGCGGAGGCTACAATAACAACCGCCCGAGTGGGAGCGGAGACCGCAACAACAATCGCGGCGGAAATTATGATCGCAGCAATAATCGTCCGAGCGGACCACGCAAAGAGAGACCGCAGGGTGAAAAGATGGAAGTGAAGCCATCAATTGCCAAAAGAGATGACAGCAAGAAAAAGCCGGATAAAGAGAGAAATAAATTTGCAAAGCTGGAAAGAAGATCATTGGAAAAACAGACTAGGAAGAAACACGTAAAACAAAAACCGGTTGTAGTAGAACCGATTATCGAGGAAGAAGTATTACCAGAAGGTACAATCGTATTGAATGTGCCAATTACTGTTGCAGGCTTTTGCGAACAGACAGAAGTTTCAACCTCAAAAGTTATCATGACTTTGATGAAACTGGGCATTATGGCCAATATCAATCAAAATATCGACGAGGATACCGTCATGGTCCTTGCTGAAGACCTTGGCCTCAGCGTAGCTGTTGGCAAAGTTGAAGAAAAACAGGAAGAGGAGGGCCTGGAGCTGTTTGAAGACGAAGAAGGAGATCTGAAAGCAAGACCTCCGATCATCACCGTCATGGGTCACGTTGACCACGGTAAAACTTCTCTTCTGGATGCAATCAGAAAGACCAATGTGACCGCTTCCGAGTCAGGCGGCATCACACAGCACATCGGTGCTTCGGAAGTTAAAATCAATGGACAGAAAATCGTATTCTTAGATACGCCGGGCCATGAAGCGTTTACTGCGATGAGAGCCAGAGGTGCACACGTAACGGATATGGCAGTTCTGGTCGTCGCTGCTGATGACAGTGTAAAGCCGCAGACTGTAGAATCCATCAGTCATGCAAAAGCTGCTGGCGTACCGATTATCGTAGCGATCAACAAAATGGATAAACCGGGTGCAAATCCAGATAAGGTAAAGCAGGACCTGACGGAACACGGAATCCTGGTAGAGGACTGGGGCGGAGACGTCATCAGCGTACCGGTGTCTGCCAAGAGCGGAGAGGGCATCGTAAACCTTCTCGAGATGATTCTGCTGCAGGCAGAAGTAATGGAGTTGAAAGCAAATCCGAACAGATTGGCAATGGGTTCTGTCATCGAAGCGCGTCTTGACAAATCAAAAGGTCCGGTTGCTTCATTACTAGTAACAAACGGAACCTTGTACAGTGGACAGAGTATCGTAGCGGGTACTTGCTCTGGCCGTATCAGACTGATGACAGACTTTAAGGGCCGGACCATCAAAAAAGCAGGTCCAGCTACGGCTGTTGAAATTCTCGGCTTAACCGACGTACCACAGGCAGGCGACGAATTCAACGCCGTAAAAGAAGATAAGATGGCGAGAGAAATCGCTGAGCATAGAAAAGAAAAGCTGAGAGAAGAAGTTTTGGCAAGAAATGCAAGCTCTACGTTAGAGCAGTTGTTCAGTCAGATACAGGCAGGCGAAGTAAAAGAGCTGAACCTGGTTATCAAAGGCGACGTGCAGGGTTCTGTCGGTGCTCTGGTAGCGTCCTTAGAAAAACTGAACAACGAAAACGTAAAAGTAAATATCATCCATACGGGTGTTGGTACTGTGACAGAGTCTGATGTCATGCTGGCAGGAACATCTGGCGCAATCATCATCGGCTTCAACGTCAGGCCGAGCACAGCTGTGCAGACCATGGCTGATAGAGATAACATCCAGATCAGAACCTACCGCGTCATCTACGACGTCATTGACGATGTAGAAAACGCCATGAAAGGTATGCTGGATCCGGAATTCAAAGAAGAAATCCTCGGAAAAGTTGAAATCAGAAACACCTTCAAAGTACCTGGCGTCGGCATCGTAGGCGGCGCATACGTACAGGAGGGTAAGGTTGTCAGAAACGCTGAAGTAAGACTGGTAAGAGACGGCATCGTAATCCACGAAGGGAAGATTTCTTCTTTGAAGAGATTCAAGGACGATGCAAAAGAAGTTGCCACAGGATACGAATGCGGTATCGGCATTGAAGCTTATAATGATATCAAAGAAGGCGATATCATCGAATGCTTCCACATGGTGGAGATCGAGCGTGACTGATAAGGAGTAGGAAAAGATGGTATTTTACTTTTCGGCTACAGGTAATTCGAAATACGTTGCAGAAAGGGTCGGCCGCGAATTTGGCGGGCGGATTATAAATATTTCTGACTCAACGAGGAATAATGAATATAAGTACCAGGTGGAAGATGACGAAAAAGTCTTCTTCATCTTCCCCGTATACTTCTATGGACTTCCGAACCTGGTCAGTGCATTTATTAAAAAAGTGCACTTCACAGGCGGAACACCTGATGTCTGCGGAATTGGAACCTACGGAGGCAACTGTGGCGCCGTTGACCGCATGTTTAAAGCAGCACTGAAGGGCAAGAAAGTTCACTTTAGAGCATTTTATAAGATCAAAATGGTTGGCAATTACGTCCTGATGTATAAGATGCCTCTTCCAGAAGAGCAGACGATGATTCTGCGGCGAGCCGACAAAGAAATAGATCTCTGTATTGACGCGATTCGATTCAATTTTCGAACGAGTTATCATTCGAGTATTGGGCTGGCTGCAGTCAGTAAAGTCGCCTATTCCTTCTATAAAGGCAAATGTGGGACAAAGAAATTTTTGGCAGAAGATTCCTGCATCGGCTGTGGACTCTGCCAGACCATCTGCCCTGTAAAAGCTATACAGATGGAGGAGGGCAGGCCGGTGTGGGTCAAAGAGCAGTGCGTTCACTGTTTGGGCTGCCTTCATAGGTGTCCGGTCTGTGCAATACAATACGGCAAAAAAACGAAAGACAGAGGACGCTATGTCAACCCCCTTTTGAAATAACGAAAGGACAAGAAGATGGGAAAAGGATATAGACAAGGTCGTCTGGGTGAAGAAATCCGCAAAGTCGTCAGTGAGATGCTTTTGCGGGAACTGAAAGACCCCAGACTTTCATCAGGAATGATCAGTGTTTCTGATGTGGAAGTGACTTCTGACGGAAGTTACGCAACCTGCTACGTCACCGTGCTTACCACAGGCAAAGACGAGGAAGCAAAACGGGAAGAGGAAGAGCAGGTTTTGGAAGGTCTCAAAAGCGCAAAGGGTCTGATCAAAAAGGAAATTGGCAGACAAATCAAGCTGAGACACATTCCGGAATTAATATTTAAAATCGATACTTCGATGGAGTATGGCAGACATATTTCAGAAGTGATAAACAAATTAGGTATAGACCATGAAGAATAACAGCTTTGAAGAGATTGGCAATTTAATCGGAAAAGCGGAGAAGATTTTGCTGTTTCCCCATATCAATATGGACGGAGACACCCTGGGCTCTAGCGCGGCATTGTGCAGAGCCCTGCGAAATCTAGGCAAGGAGTGCTATATCTTGATCGAAGATCATATCCCTGCCAACCTGGCTTTTCTCGACAGAGGTTACTGTACTTTTGATCAAAACATCGTGACGAAGCCAGATCTGTCAATTTGTATCGACTGCGGCGATGCGGGGAGATTTTTCAAGCGGAAAGAAAAATTTCAGCAGAGTCCGGTAACGATCTGCATCGATCACCATGGGACGACAAAATTATATTGTGATTACAATTATGTCGATAGTAAGGCGGCAGCTACAGGTGAATTGATTTTTAAGCTTTTAAAGGTAATGAATCTGCAGATCGATCGAGAGATGGGAGAAGCCATTTTTGCCGCAATCACTACAGATACTGGGAATTTTCAGTATTCCAACACCTCAAAAGAAACCCATGAAATTACAGCGGCGCTCTACGATACAGGTTTTGATCCCAACAAAATCAGCGTAGAACTTTATGAAAATAACCGAATGGAAAAGATTCTGATTAAAAACCGCGCACTGAATACGTTGTCCACAGTTTGCGACGGGCAGGGCGCCATTGCCTATGTGACGCAGGAAATGCTGACAGAAACCGGCGCCTTGATGGAGGAAACGGAAGGAGTCGTCGAAGAACTCCGCAGTATCAGCAGCGTAGAGGTGGCAGCATTCTTAAAAGAAGCAGACGCCGACAGGGTCAAAGTCAGCATGCGTTCAAAGAAGAGGGTCAATGTGGCAGAAATTGCCGCCTCCTTAGGTGGAGGAGGACACGAGAGAGCCGCAGGATTTACCCTTCACTGTAGTTTGACAGAAGCCTTTGACATGATTACAGAAAAAATGACAGACAGCTTGGGGAAATTATGATAACAGAAGGTATACTTAATATCAACAAACCGCAGAATATGACTTCACACGATGTTGTGAGTGTAATGAGAAGAACTCTGGGCATCAAAAGAATCGGCCATACTGGTACGCTGGATCCGATGGCTACAGGTGTTCTTCCTATTTGTATTGGAAAGAGCACGCGCATTATGGAATATCTGGATTTGGATATGAAAAAATACAGATGTACCATGGTGCTGGGCTTGGTGACAGATACCCAGGATATCTGGGGAGAGACACTGGAACGTTTTGATACTTCTGGTATCGATGAAGATAAAATCAGAGCCGCGTTCGAAGGCTTTTATGGAGTCATCGATCAAAAGCCGCCTATGTATTCTGCGCTGAAGGTGAATGGCAAGAAGTTATATGAATATGCCCGGGCCGGAATTGAGGTAGAGGTTAAAACCAGAAAAATATTCATCAAGTCCCTGGAGATTGAAGAGATTCATCTGTCTGCAGAAGAAAAGACGGTGACCTTTACTGTAGAATGCTCAAAGGGAACATACATAAGAACGATTTGCCAGGATGTAGGTGAGTTTCTGGGATGCGGGGGCACCCTCGCAAGTCTTGAGAGGACCAGAAGCGGTATTTTTGATATCCAATCGGCGATTGACTTGAACGCATTTCAAGAATGGCCGCAAGAAAAGATAGAATCGAAGTTACAACAGACCTTCGAGCCGCTGGTCCACTTTGGCAAGGTGGTCACGGATCAGGTGACTGCTGTGCAATTTGCCAGCGGCTGGCATCTGCCTTTGGACAAATGTGAGATCGTGCAAAGACCAACATATGAAGACGGCTCCTTTTATCTGCCCATGCGGGAAGAATACAAAAGTGCTTACAATGTTTTCGGTCGGATTGAGGACAGAGAAGTTTTTTTAGGAGTTGCGTTTTTCGATGAGAAGTACAAAAAATTGGTGGCAGACAAAGTGTTTTATGTGAGGTAGTGTAGAAATGAGAATATTTGAGACTTTGGAAGAAATAAGAGATATCGAACCTGCAGCTGTTGCTTTGGGCAATTTTGACGGGGTTCATCTGGGGCACCAGGAATTGATCAGGCAGATGGTGAAGACTGCCAGGGAAAAGAATCTCAAGGCTGCAGTATTCACTTTTTCCAATCATCCAAAAGACCTATTGCCGAAAGAGAAAAAAGTAAAAAACATATTGAGTAAAAAAGAGAAAGCGCAGATTATCGAGTCTCTGGACGTCGATTATCTCTTTAACATCGAATTTACCAAGGCGATTATGACCATGGAACCTGTAGACTTCATCAAGAAACTGCTGCTTGATAAATTCAATATGAAGGCGGCATTCTGCGGTTTTAATTACCACTTTGGTTACAAGGCACAGGGAAATCCCGATGTTCTCAGAAATGTCGGGCTGGAGAAAGGCTTTGATGTAACCGAGATGTCGGCCTATAAAATTAAGGGAAACGTGGTAAGCTCCTCTTTGATCAGGACATTGATTGCGTCCGGCCAGGTGGAAAAATGTATGACCTACATGGGCAGACACTATTCTATCGGCGGCGAAGTGGTCGTAGGCAACCGATTGGGGAGAAAATTGGGATTTCCGACATCCAATCTGGTCATCGATCTCTCCATGGTCACACCGCCTAACGGCGTCTATGTGACATATTGTACTTATAACGGCGTCAGATATCCCAGCGTTACCAACGTGGGAATCAAACCGACCGTAGGACATTATAACAAAAATGTGGAGACCCATATCTTTAACTTTGATAAGGAACTCTATGGCAAACATATTGAAGTGGAATTTTTGGAAAAGACGCGCGATGAGGTCAAATTCGACAGCGTTCAGGATTTATCGGAACAAATCGTCAGAGACTGCCGCGAGGCCAAGGCCTTTCACGATAAAATCGGCGGAAATATTGAAAAATAAAGCTTGCAATCACATATCGAATATGATATAGTTATCTGGTTGAAACATTACTTTCACTTAGTTTATCGACACTCCGGCGAAAACCCAGTGAAAGCGAATTGAGAAAAGGAGACAAATATGATTACAAAAGAAATGAAAGCAGGCATCATCAAAGAGTATGCTACAAAAGAAGGAGATACTGGTTCTCCAGAAGTTCAGGTTGCCATTCTGACTGCAAGAATCAACGATCTGAATGAACACTTAAAGATCCACAAGAAAGACCACCACTCAAGAAGAGGACTTCTGAAAATGGTTGGTCAGAGAAGAAATCTTCTCAAGTACCTAAAGGAAGTTGATGTTGAGAGATACAGAACATTGATTGCACGTTTAGGATTGAGAAAGTAGTATTAATACTGAAAATTTTGGCGGGGCAAAAACCCCGCTATTTTTTTGATATGATAGGAAATATTGATTTCCTATCATTCAAAAAAGGGGGTGTGCAGAGGGGATTCCCCTCGCCGTCCTGAGGAGGGTGCTCCACCTGCGAAGCAGGCGCCGAAGGGAACCTAGGGTTCCCTAGCGGAGCGGCGCAGTCGCCTTTTTTGACAAATAGTTAAAGCCAAACTGAAAAATACAATAAACAGGAAGGAGTTGTTTATTAATAATGGCGAGATTTACAGATTACAGAACATTTAAAACAGCAGTTGGAGGGAGACTTCTTCAACTGGAAATCGGAAAAGTTTGCGAACAGGCAAATGGCCAGGTAATGCTCAGATACGGGGAGTCCGTAGTTAACGTGACGGCCTGCGCATCGAAAGAGCCGAGACCTGACATTGACTTTTTTCCACTGAGTTGTGATTATGAAGAAAGAATGTACGCAGCAGGAAAGATTCCTGGCGGTTTTATAAAAAGAGAAGGCAGACCGAGTGAAAAAGCTACCCTCTGCTCCAGACTGATGGATAGACCACTCAGACCACTGTTTCCGAAAGGCTACTACAATGACGTCGTTGTCGTCGCTACTGTTATGTCCGTTGATCCGGACTGTGAAACTGATATCATGGCGATGATCGGTTCCTCTGTTGCTTTGGCAACCTCTGATATTCCATGGGAAGGTCCTACAGGATCTGTTCGTGTAGGCATGGTTGACGGTCAGTTTATCGTCAATCCGACTTTGGAACAGAGAGAAAAGTCTCTGATGAATCTGACAGTGGCAGGAACGAAAGAAGCCATCATGATGGTTGAAGCAGGGGCAGAAGAAGTGCCGGAAAGCATCATGCTGGACGCGATTCTCTTTGCTCACGAAGAAATCAAAAAAATTGTTGAATTTATCGATGAAATCATTGCAGAGGTTGGCAAGCCAAAGCAGGAAATCGAGCTTTACAAGGTTCCTGAAGAAATCGACGAAGCAGTCAGAGCTTATGCAGTAGACAAGATGAAGACGGCGATTAAGACAGCGGACAAGCAGGAAAGACTGGACAATATGGATGCAGTGGAAGTGGAGACGAAAGAACACTTTGCTGACATCTATCCGGAAAATGAAAAAGATATTGCCAGTGTACTCTACAATATTACAAAAGAATGTGTACGCGCTATGATTCTTGACGAAGGTATCAGGCCGGACAACAGAAAATTGGACGAAATCAGACCAATCTGGTGTGAAACATCACTGCTTCCAAGAGTTCACGGCAGCGGCCTGTTCAAGAGAGGACAGACACAGGTTATGAGTGCCTGCACCCTTGCACCGGCTAGTGAATCACAGACCATCGACGGCATCAGTGAGCAGACGGAAAAGAGATATATGCATCACTATAATTTCCCTGCTTATTCTGTCGGTGAAGCGAGACCGTCAAGAAGCCCTGGCAGAAGAGAAATCGGACACGGCGCTCTGGCAGAAAGAGCATTGATTCCGGTACTGCCTACTGTTGAAGAATTCCCATATGCGATTCGTGTGGTTTCAGATGTATTGTCATCCAATGGATCAACTTCCATGGGATCTACCTGTGGCTCCTGTCTGGCGCTGATGGATGCTGGTGTTCCGATCAAGAGACCGGTAGCGGGCATCGCCATGGGGCTCATTGAAAGAGTCGAAGAAGACGGCAGCAGCAAAATGGCAATCTTGAGCGATATCCAGGGCATGGAAGACTTCCTGGGCGACATGGACTTCAAAGTAACAGGTACGGAAGTCGGTGTCACCGCCATCCAGATGGACATCAAAGTCCATGGACTGTCCAGAGAGATTCTGGAGAAGGCATTGGAGCAGGCAAAGATCGGCAGAATGTATATCATGGAACAGATGTTAGAAGAAATTCCTGAGCCGAGAGCAGAGATGTCAAAATATGCACCTAGAAGCATTACAATGCGTATTGACCCTGACAAGATTAGAATTGTCATCGGGCCGGGCGGAAAGACCATCAACAAAATCGTGGAAGAGACCGGCGTAAAGATCGATATTTCAGAAGATGATCCAGGTCTTGTAAGCATCTACAGTGCTGACATGGAGGGCGCCAATGCTGCAAGAAAGCAGATTGAACTTCTGACCAAGGACGTAGAAGTAGGTGAAACTTATGAAGGAACGGTTATGAGAATCATGAACTTCGGGGCTTTCATCGAAATCCTGCCGGGCAAAGAAGGTCTCCTGCACATCTCCAAGATGGCGAAGGAAAGAGTTGAAAAGGTGGAAGACGTGATGAATATCGGAGATAAGGTCACCGTCAAGGTAACTGAAATCGACAATCAGAACAGAATCAATCTTTCTAGAAAAGAATTACTGAAATAAACCAGAGAAGTTGTCACAGATTTGTGGCAGCTTCTTTTTTCGTGAATAGAATATCGGGTGTGTGGTATAGAATAAGGAGTGAAAGGAGATTCTCTATGCAGACTTTTTTTGGGCTATTAATACCATTTCTAGGCACGACCTTAGGCGCGGCCTGTGTCTTTTTATTAAAAAACGAAATCAAACCGTTGATACAGAAAGCATTGCTTGGCTTTGCATCTGGCGTCATGATTGCGGCTTCCGTATGGTCCCTTTTGATACCGGCCATGGATATGTCTGAATCAATGGGTAAACTGGCCTTTGTTCCAGCAGCGGCGGGGCTCATGATCGGAATTTTGTTTTTATTGGCTCTCGACAAGACCATTCCGCATTTGCATTTAGGAAGCAGCACTCCGGAGGGCAGGGATAGCAAGCTGAGAAAGAATACGATGTTAGTCCTGGCAGTGACCCTGCACAATATTCCAGAAGGCATGGCAGTGGGTGTGGTCTTTGCCGGCATGCTGACAGGCAACAGCGATATTACCATGGCAAGTGCCATGACTTTGGCGGTGGGAATCGCCATTCAGAATTTCCCGGAGGGCGCGATTGTTTCCATGCCGCTGAAGAGTGAGAATGGGATGCACAGAGGCAGAGCCTTCCTGTATGGAACCGCTTCTGGAGTGGTAGAACCTATCGCAGCAGTTCTGACGATTTTTCTAACCCATTTCATATCACCGATATTGCCATACATCCTCGCTTTTGCGGCGGGTGCGATGATTTACGTGGTGGTGGAAGAGCTGATTCCTGAGGCCAGCGAAGGAAACCACAGCAATATCGGCACGATCGGCTTTGCTGTCGGTTTTGTCATCATGATGACCTTGGATGTGGCTTTAGGATAGGATTATTTGATAAGACTATTGGAAGAAGGGCAGTAATTGCCCTTTGATAACCCTGTCGATGGCGGCAATGTCGATGGCGCCGTCAGCAGTTTCCATGGTGAGGATGAGGCTGTCAGGCATGATGATCTCATTGAGATAGTAATCCATAAATTTCTTCATCGTGCGTTTTCGATAATCCTCGTCATGCAGAAGTCCCACGTGTTCCCAATAGATTTTTAAACCGGAGGGCAGCGTAAAGGTGAAGTCAGGGCGATATTTGACTTTCTTGTTATTTGCATCTCTAATAACGAGTTTCTTTTCATATTCAAAGGGAATAGATGCCGCGTGGAGCAGTTCAGCAATTAAGGCTTCGGATTTTGACCGCACCGATAGACCAAAACTCGTCTTTTGCTTCAGACCTTCTGCATTGAACTTTTCGTCGTCGTCCTCTGCTTCTGTATCTAAAGGAAGGAACTCACTTGTATAAAATGAAACCGGCATGTCTCGGTATGTATTAGGCAACAGTTCGTAGAGGGATGCCGGAGTATACTCTTTGTAAGTCTTCAGGATGCGGTTTTGGATTTTTAGATTTTTTCGGATTACATCAATCGTCAGCTGAAGTAGTTTCTTGTACTTTAACAGATGAACTAAATCCCGATCTTTTTTTCGTATATAGTGCTGTTTGTTTACCGCATCAACCCAATAATAATAGCAACGGTTGTTCATTATTTTGCAATTCAAACGCCCCTCCGGCAGCTGCTGGATTACTTCCGTGGCAATTCTGTATACGGTTTCCTGTGCTTTTATATCCTGTTCTGTTAATTTTAGATAATTAATCATGGTGCACCTCCAAACTGTAAATATATTCTAACATAATTGTAATAATATGTAAATTAAAATTGTTAAAGCAATTTTAAAATGATATGGATATGGAATCCCTTTGGAAATTTTACTATATGAGCAAAAAATGATTTTTTGAGTATAAGAAAAAGTAAAAAACTGGTAAATAATTGAAGGCAAGAGGATAAAATCTTTATTTTTATGCTCTTGTTAGTTCATTTTAACGATTATACAAATTCGATTTACATATTTTTATACTCATTAACATAAAAATTTTCTATATAGTAAAAATGCTCTCCATGTCGGCTCTCCGAATCGGCTGGCAATGATTTTTCACAGTTCCTGCGTGGCAATCACTTCTTTGCATACGTATAAACCCATATCTGCACCAGAACAGATCGACCATTTGACTAATTGAGCAAAACCGTTTTGGATTTCGATGGCGGTGATCGCTTCTGGATGCACGCAGCTGCCACTGTTAAAATACATGCCACAGTCCGTTTTCATCAGTGTGGGCTTGTGGGTGTGACCGGCGACAACGATACACCGCTCTTGACAGCTGTAGTTGATAAAGTTCTCCTCTATGTGACGGACTTTTGTATAGTTCTTGGCTGCACTGGTCGGATCCTTCACTCCACGAATTTCCAAGGGACGCCAAAGATAGCGGACAAGCCAGCGAGAGATTTTCCAGAACTGGTCGTTGATCAGGTCGCCTTGGTATCCGTGAAACATGCAGATAGGGGGAATGTCAAGACCATCGACGATGATAGATTCGTAAAAGGGAATTGTTTCTGTCAGGCCTTTCCAAACGTAAGCGGAGTTTTCTTTGACGCGGTCATGATTGCCAAAAACCATGTAAAGCCTGTTTTCATTGTGAAATTCCTCTAAAATATTGTAGATTTCTCTATGCGTATTATAGACATCAGAAAAACGGCGATTCTCCCAGAGCTCATCGCCGTCTCCCAATTCGATATATGTAAAATTACGGCTGTAATAGTGTTTCAGTGCAGCCGTATAGATGGGTCTGTTGTTAAGAAAGTTGTCTGCCCAGGTACCACTGCCCCGGTGGCAATCGCTCATGATGACAATTTTTGGATGATCCTCAATTGAAATATGCAGAGCCTTTGCAAATGATTTTTTGATTCGTCTGATTCCATATGACATAAAAACACCTCTGCCTTATCATATGCGCAGCGGCGTTTCTTTGTTTCTACTTTTTTTTATGCTTACTCTTTATTTTTTCCAGATCATCAGGCAGGAAGATTACGTTTTCCTCTCTCTTCAAATCGTCATCTTTCTTTGTTTTTTTACTGTCGTCACTCGAACCGCCTCTGGTGCTGAATAGATAATAAGCAAAAAGGCCGATTACAAATACGAGGCCTAATAAAACTAATTGCATAACCTTCACCTCCTGTTACCTAGATTTTACCACAAAAGGAATATGATACAAACTATTTTTGATAAATTTTTCTTGATATGCTATAATCGATAGTGTTTTAGACATTACGACGCAACATCTACAGGAGATAAATATATGAAAAATCATGCAGACTTAAATTTAGAACGGAAGTTAAAACCCATCAACGTCTGGTCATTGGCGCTGGGCAGTATCATCGGCTGGGGAGCTTTTGTCATGCCAGGCACCACCTTTCTGCCCAAATCCGGTCCCTTGGGCAGCGCAATCGGACTAGCCATCGGCGCTTTGATTATGATTACTATAGCGATGAACTACGGTTATATGGTGCAGAAATATCCCGTGGCAGGCGGCGAATACACTTTTACAAAGAACACCTTTGGACGGAGAAACGCTTATATCTGCGGTTGGTTTTTAGGTCTGTCGTATCTGTCCATCGTACCTCTCAATGCTACGGCACTGGGTCTGGTCAGCAGAAAGCTTCTGGGAGGCGTGCTGGAGGTGGGATATCTGTATTCAGTGGCTGGCTGGGACATTTATGCAGGGGAGATCGTTTTGGCATCTCTGGCGCTGATTTTATTTGCAGCCCTCTCCATCAAAGGCATCAGTGTTGCAGGGTGGATGCAGACTGTCATGGCGCTGTCCTTAGTCGCATCAGTCTTCATTTTGCTGATAGGCGCCATTCTCAATCCGCAGGTTGAATTATCCAATTTACAGCCTGCGTATCCTGACGATAAATCCTCCTGGGCATCTATCGTCGCTGTGGTTGCCATAGCGCCATGGGCTTTTGTCGGCTTTGATTCCATCCCCCAGGCCGCAGAGGAATTTGACTTTTCTCCGAAAAAAGCAAATGGCATCATGATTTTTGCGATTCTATTTGGCGGATTTGTTTACATCGCCATCAATACGATTACAGCTGCGGTAATGCCATGGGAAACCTTTATGGCAAAAGGTTATGACTGGCCTACTGGTGAAGCCGTGGAGTTCATCATGGGAAAAGCAGGACTCATCTTTTTGGGTGTCGCATTGATATGCGCGGTGCTCTCTGGCATCATCGGTTTTTATATGGCCACCAGCAGGCTGCTCTATTCCATGTCCAGAGAAAAAGCCCTTCCTTCCTGGTTTGGTAAAATCGATCCAAAGAGCAAAACCCCAAAGAACGCAATTTTGTTCATCATGGCCATCTCTCTGACCGCACCGTGGTTTGGCCGGGAAGTGCTGGGCTGGATTGTGGATATGTCGTCTATCGGGGCGGCCATCGGCTATGGTTATACATGTTTGGCAACCCTGAAAACCCTGAAAACAAACCCGCAGGACCACAAACCAATGCTGAAACTCTTTGCCATCGTGGGCGCATTTTTCTCTCTGATCTTCGTCCTGCTGCTGTTGGTTCCGGGCATGCCATCTTACTTAGCGCCAGAATCGAGAATCTGTCTCATCATCTGGAGCCTCCTGGGAATTGCCTTTTATTTCTGGTCAAAAAGACAAAATTTTACGCTGTAACTTAAGTTAACATGCAAATTGTAATAGGGGAAGACCTGGTATCGATTCTGATATGGCTGATTCTCAGCAGCACCAATCTCTATTTAGTCTGGAAATCCTGCCGAAGGGACAGTACCTTTGAAGAAGGCTTGAACCTGGCTGCAAAACGCTATGGCTTTAGCGACGGCGAACGGGCTGTGGCCGCGCTTTTGCTGGAAGGGAAGAGCAACGTGCAGATTGCAGATGCGCTTGCCATGTCAGAAAGCGCCGTCAAAGTACATAATCATAGACTGTATAAAAAACTTGAGGTTGAAAATCGTGTACAGGCCGTTAATAAGCTGAGAAATTCATAAATATAAATTTTTACTTGCATAAACAAGTGAGAAGTGCTAAAATATCTGGGTACGTAAGTATTGACAATTCAATATGCAGACGTTGAAGGAACCAGTAGCACTGTGTAAGATCCTTACAGAGAGACTGTCATTTGGTGAGAGACAGTCGGTGAAACAGGATGTGAATATCACTCTGGAGTCTGACACTTTAAAGAGAGGCACCTTAAGTGCAGTGTAAGCTGTACTGGAGGTAAGCAACTAGGGTGGTACCGCGGTTAAGTTACTAATCGTCCCTAATCGAAATCATATTCGGTTAGGGATTTTCTTTATACCCTAACCTGATTTCTGAAAGAAATCGTTGGTAGGTCAAACGCCAGAAAAGCCAAAACTTTAATTTTGTGATTTTTACGGCGCTGCCCTAACCTAACCAAAGAAATGGAAAGGAAGTAAGAATACAAATGTTTAAGAAACTATCAGAAAAACCTGTAGCAGAAGTGCAGAACGAACAGGTGAAACAGTGGAAAGAGGAAGACCTGCTGCATAAATGCGTGACAGCCAGAGAAGGTCAGCCTAAATTCGTCTTTTATGAAGGACCGCCGACGGCAAACGGGAAACCGGGCATTCACCACGTCATGGCGAGAACCCTGAAGGATTCCATCTGCCGTTACAAGACCATGAAGGGATTTCAGGTCAACAGAAAAGCGGGCTGGGACACTCACGGACTGCCTGTAGAAATCGAAGTGGAAAAGCAGCTGAACATGAGCGGCAAACAAGATATCGAAAAATACGGAATCAAGGAATTTAACGAGAAGTGCAAGGAGTCTGTATTTACCTATACCGGCATGTGGAGAGAGATGACAGAGAGAATGGGTTATCTGGTGGACTTGGACGACCCATATATCACATTGGACAACGATTATATCGAGTCCTGCTGGTGGATTCTCAAAGAATTCTTCAAAGAAGGGCTGATTTACGAAGGACACAAGATTCTCCCTTACTGTCCAAGATGCGGAACGGGACTGGCTTCCCACGAAGTAGCACAGGGCTACAAGGAAGTAAAGGTCAACACTTTGGTCGCGAAATTCAAGAGAAAGGATGCTGAAAACGAGTATTTCTTAGCGTGGACGACAACGCCTTGGACTCTGGCTTCCAACACCGTGCTCACCGTAGGTCCTGACATTGACTATATCAAAGCAAAGATGACAGAGGGCGAAGAGGAAGGAAACATCTTCTATGTCGCCAAAGCGCTGGCTGATAGAGTCCTGGGCGAAGGCAAATACGAAGTGGCTGCTGAAATGAAGGGAAGCGACTTGGAATACATCGAGTACGAACAGCTGATGCCTTTTGTAAAAGCAGATAAGAAAGCTTTCTTCGTAACTTGCATGGACTATGTATCCGTTGAAGACGGTACTGGTATCGTCCATACTGCACCGGCATTCGGTGAAGACGACTATCAGTGCGGCAGAAAATATAATCTTCCGATGTTGCAGCCTGTAGACGAAAGAGGATGTTATACTGAGACTCCGTGGGCCGGACGTTTTGTCATGGAAGAGGGTCTGGATGTGGACATCATCAAATGGCTGGCCAGCGAAGATAAGATCTTCAGCAAAGCGAAGCTGGAGCATAACTATCCGCACTGCTGGAGATGCAACACGCCGCTTGTGTACTATGCGAAACCGAGCTGGTATATCGAGATGAGCAAGCTGAAAGACAAGCTTGTTGAAAATAACAACACTGTCAACTGGTATCCTGATTTTGTCGGCGAGAAGAGATTTGGAAACTGGCTGTCAGAAGTGAAGGACTGGGCGATTTCCAGAACCAGATACTGGGGTACGCCGATTCCGGTGTGGAGATGCGAATGCGGCCATCTGGAATGCATCGGCAGCAGAGATGAACTGGCGGAAAAAGCCATCGAAGACATCGACAATACCATCGAGCTGCACAGACCGTATGTGGACGATGTTCATATCACATGCCCTCACTGCGGCAAACCGATGACCAGAATTCCAGAAGTCATGGATTGTTGGTTCGACTCTGGCGCGATGCCATTTGCTCAGTGGCACTACCCGTTTGAAAATAAAGACATCTTTGATGAGAAGCTGTTTCCGGCTGACTTCATCTGCGAGGGTATCGATCAGACCAGAGGCTGGTTCTATTCACTGATGGCGATTTCCACCTTTATCAAAGGCCAGGCTCCTTACAGAAATGTATTGGTAAACGACCTGATCCTGGACAAAGAAGGAAAGAAGATGTCAAAGTCCAAGGGAAATACAGTTTCACCATTTGAACTCTTCGACAAATACGGTGCAGACGCTACCAGATGGTATCTGCTCAGCGTATCGCCAGCCTGGTCACCGACCAAGTTTGACGAGGATGGATTAATTGACGTTGTCAGCAAGTTCTTTGGAACACTGAAGAATGTATACAACTTCTTCGTTCTCTATTCCAATCAGGACGATATCAAAGCCGACCAACTGGCCGTTGATTATGACAAAAGACCGGAATTGGATCGATGGATCTTATCAAAATACAACCAGCTGATTAAAGACGTAACGGAATATATGGACAGCTACGATCATATGAAGACCGTAAGAGCCATCACCGACTTTGTGGCCGAAGATCTGTCCAACTGGTATATCAGAAGAGCGAGAAGAAGATTCTATGCAGAGGAGATGACCGAGGATAAGAAGAGCGTTTATGCAACCACTTATGAAGTTTTAGTCGGTACGGCAAAACTGATCGCTCCGATTGCACCGTTCCTGGCTGACGAAATCTATACGAACCTGACTGGGGAAGAGAGCGTTCACGTAGCCTATTTCCCAGAGGCAAATGAAAAACTCATCGACAAAAAGGTCGAAGAGAGAATGGATCTGGTAAGAACCCTGGTCACTCTGGGAAGAGGCACCAGAGAAAAGGAGAGAATCAAGGTCAGACAGCCGCTTTCCGAAATCATGGTGGACGGAAAGTATAAAGCTACTATCGAAGATTTGACTCCACTGATCATGGAAGAACTGAACGTGAAAAACGTAGTCTTTGCAGAAGATCTGGATACCTTTATGAACTTCAGCCTGAAGCCGAACTTCAAGGTGGCAGGTCCTGTTCTAGGCAAAAAGATCAAAGCCTTTGGCGGCGCTCTTGCAAAAGAGAATGCAGCTGCGTTTGTCGCTAAGATGGAGACAGACGGCAAGGTGGTTCTGAACCTGGACGGCGAAGATTTCGACATTGAGAAAGACTTTGTCGATGTGCGTATCAGCGCCAAGGAGGGCTTTGCCGTAGCCATGGAGAACAACGTGTTCACCATTTTAGATACGACAGTAACTCCTGAACTGGCTACAGAGGGACTGGCAAGAGAACTGGTTTCCAAGGTTCAGCAGATGCGTAAGCAGGAAGACTTTGAGATGATGGACAACATCAAAATCTTTGTCGCCGCAGATGAAGAGGTGCAGAAAGCTGTAGATACCTTTGAGGACTATATCAAAAAGGAAACCCTTGCTGTTGCCATCGAGAGGAAAGACGGTCTCAGTGAGTTTGACCTCAACGGTCATAAGACTGGAATCGGTGTAGAGAGAATTTAGCAAAAATCAGATAAATAAAAGCCAATAGAAGCTCGGGAGACTGCAAAGCAGGCATTTCCCGGGCTTTTTTAATTAAGTCGGGAACAGCGGTTAGTCATGTTTCAGTTGAATATTAAATTCTCAAAAATGAATAGTAAAAATATACTATGGCGTAAAAAAATATTTTTTACCATTGAGGAAACTAGCCATTTTTTATTAATTATATTAGAAAAATTTAGACAAAACACCAAGATAATAGAATTATATTTATGGCATGTAATTTGCAATATATAGAATCAAAAGAATAAAATGCATGGATTAAAAAATTGTTGCGTTCATTCAAGATTTAATTCTACAGAAAGGAGGTTTAACAACTGTAATCGTATAGAAATCATATGCAATATCATATACGAGAGGTAAAAAAATCTAAATTTGATAAATAAAACGTTAGAGGAGGATTTCGAAAATGAGTTTAGACTACAAACAGCAGTTACTTCAGGATATTGATGCTCTTGAAGGGGAACGTTGGTTTCCGAAGGAAAGCAATTTCGAAAATGACTTACCACTTTATTGGGGAGATTGGGGGGTCTATTCAGAATGCTTAGACTTGAAAGACTGCCTGATGAGAAGGCCTGGAAAAGAAATTGAAAATTTTGATTGGCAGGCAGTCAGATTTTTTTCCCCAATAGATTCGGAAAAATTTCGAAATCAGCATGATAAGCTAGCACAAATTTATAGGGATCATGGCGTAAGAGTCCATTATGTAGAGGAGCAGAGAGAAGACAGACCTAATGCAATATTTTGCAGAGATCTTTGCTTTATGACACCTGAAGGTGCTATTGTAACACGTCCTGGACTTGCGGCGAGACGAGGAGAAGAGAGATATGTTGCACAGCAGCTGGCAAAACTAGGCGTTCCTATCATTCGTACAATTAACGGTGATGCGAGATTTGAAGGCGCTAATGCAATGTGGGTGGATAGGCATACGTGTATTATTTCAACGGGCGGCAGAACAAATCGTCAGGGAGCAGAGCAGGTTGAACATGAACTTCGAAAGATGGGTGTAGACAATATTATTTGGATGCAGATTCCGTATGGACATGCTCATATTGATGGTCTTTTAAATTTTGCAAGTGAAGATACTGCTATGATTTTTTCGGCACAGGTTCCATATGACGTATGTGATGCACTTAAGAAAAAAGGTATTAAATTATTAGAGTGTCCATCTAGAACTGAGGCAAAGTTCACTGCAGCAATTAATTTTGTCGCACTGAAACCAGGTTTAATCGTCCAATGCGAAGGAAATCCTAGATCAAGAGAAGTATTGGAGAAAGCTGGAATTAAAGTTATTCCTATTGATTTTTCTGAAGTTCTTAAAGGTTATGGAGCAATGCACTGCTGCACGGCCTTCTTAAAGAGAGGATAATGGCGCGGCAAACTATAGAATAAACTATTGCGAAAGGTTAACAATTCAAGGAGGAAATGATGAAACTTAAGAAATTGTTCTCAATTCTACTCATGACGGTATTGGCCGTTACTATGTACACTGGTTGTGGAGGAGGTTCAGGAGAGGCGAAAGACGATCAAACTTTGTACCTTAGATTAACTTCGCCACTTCAAAGTACGGACTGGCAGCAAACCAGTAACTTAGACGGTAATAAAATAACAAACATTCAGCTTTTTGAAGGACTCTATGGAATGGATGAGGCCTCTGGCGGATATTACAATCTTTTGGCAGAAAAAATTGATGTGAGCGATAAAGGTCGTGTATATACGATACAGTTAGTTGATGCGACATTCCAGAACGGTGAACCGTTAACAGCCAAAGATGTGGTATTCAGCTATAACTTAGCAATGAGAAACTCAAAATTTGGATATGTAACTTCGATGATAGATAAAGTTGAGTCAAAAGACGAAAAAACGGTAGTAATCACATTAAAGTACCCATATTCTGCCATTGCGCACACATTCTTTACGATCAAAGTGATAAATCAGAAAGAATATGAGGAAATTACCGATGCTGGTCAGACTTTTGGTACCGGCCCTCATAAAGCAGGAACGGGTCCATATTACGTAAAGGAATATGACGTATCTGCAGGTGTGAAGCTTGAAGCATATGATGATTACTGGCAAGGCGCACCAACTATTAAAGATGTAGAATATCGTGTGATTACTGATGATTCAGCAGCTGTAATTGCTTTTGAAAACGGCGAGATTGATTATTTAACGGATGCACCGCTTTCTGAATGGGATAATATTAAAAAGTCGGCTAATGATGACTGCGATTTAGTAAAGGCAAATGACATTTCTTTCTTTGCTATCAACTACAAATCAAAATCAAACGATAGCATCCTTGCAAATGAGAAGGTTAGGGAGGCCATATTTTATGCAATAAATAAAGAAAGTATTGTTCAATCCTCGACCAATGGATTAGGAAATGTCGCTTATGAATATATGGTGCCTGAATATGTGCCGACGTCGCCAAAGGCATCAGACGGTGGATTTAAAACTTTTGATTATGATACGAAAAAAAGTCACCAGTGTCTACTTGACGCGGGATTTACAGAGGCAGAAATTAAAGCAGGTATTCCAATTGGTACAATCTTAACCTATCCTTCAGATAATTCACCAAAAGGAAAAGCTGCAGTAGTTATTCAGGATTGCTTAAAGCAGAATGGCATGATTGCGGAAGTTGAAATAAGGGAAGCAGCTGCATGTAGTAACGACCTTTACGGTCAAAATTATGATATGTGCATCTTCTCTGATAATGGAAACTATGATTATAACAACATTAGGCAGCAGTTACATTCTGAATCTGCTGGAATGGCTGTAGTAAGTTATAAAGACGATAAAGGAACCTTTGATTGGAAGTACATGGAGGATCTCATAGATAAAGGCGTTGCGACAGACGATCCTGAAGAGAGATATGAAATCTATACTAAGCTTTGGAGTTATACTATGGATACAAAGACTATTTTGCCACTATATCACAGTGCTGTTGGTATAGCATGGTCGGATAGGATTAAGGTTGATAAAATTAACCCAACTTATTACCATCTGACTGACTTTAGTTGGGCAAAGTAATCGGTTTTTAGCAGGGATATAGTTGGACAATGCCAGCTATATCCTTGTTCTTAAAAGTGCGAGATATATATTTGGGACGGGTGAGAAAACAATATATAATTTGCAATATAAATGCATTCTGGCAGGGAGGCAAATATGTATAAGTATGTTATAAAGAGAATACTATTCTTAATTCCGACAATTATTGGAGTAACACTCATTATTTATTTTGTTATGAATTTGACGCCGGGAGATCCGGGAAGAGCCATTTTGGGGTCGGGTGTTTCTCAGGCGGACGTAGATGCATATAATCATGCAATCGGTTACGATCTTCCTTTTTTACAAAAGTTTTTTCATTATTTGGGGAATATGTTTTTCCATGGCGACTTTGGTATTTCCTATGTAACGAAACAGCCAGTCTTTTATGAAATCTGGCCGCGATATATTACTACAATACAGTTGGCATTTATGGGTATGCTTGTTTCAACTGTAATTGGAATTCCTTTGGGAATATATGCAGCTGTTAAACAATACTCAGCATCAGATACGGTGGCATCCCTTACTTCTTTTTTGCTCGCTGCAGTACCTACGTTTGTATTAGGGCTAGTTCTGTTATATTTCTTTGCACTTAAGTTGAATTGGCTGCCCTCATATGGAATTCCGGATTGGACAGGATACATTATGCCAACATTAGCAATATCGATTCCGATTGCCGCACAGAATTTTCGCTTTACAAAATCATCAATGCTAGATGCAATCCATCAGGATTATGTTCGTACAGCAAGAGCCAAAGGGGCAACCGAGAAAGTCGTTATTTGGAAGCATGTTTTAAAGAATGCATTACTTCCAGTAATCACCCAAATCGGCTTAAATTTAGGACTGCTTCTTTGCGGAGCCGTAGTCGCAGAGCAACTGTTCTCTATCCAAGGCATAGGAAGTCTTATTGTTGCGAGAATTACACTGAAGGATGAACCTGTTATTATTGCCGGTACAATTTTAATATCAATTTGTTTTACCATTGTCATGTTATTGGTTGACATTATCTATGCGTTTATTGACCCTAGGATCAGAGCGAAATATACCAAAAAGAGAGGGTAAGAACATGATGAAAAAAAATCGTTTAGAACGAAATAGCAATAGCTATCAAAAACAGAGTAATGTAAAAGAAGTCTGGAGACGTTTGAGAAAAAATAAGGGAGCGATGGTAGGACTGGTGATGTTGGTAATTATGGCGGCTGTTTTGATAGCGGCACCTCTATTTGTTTCCTATAGCTCTGCTGTAGGCCAAGATTTTTCATTGGTATTAGCCAAACCCAGCAAAGAACATATTTTCGGAAATGACGGATATGGCAGAGATATTTTTGCCAGAATCATCTATGGCGGAAGAACATCCATCGGAATTGCGCTTTTAGCAACGGCAGCTTCCTGCATCGTCGGGACGATTCTAGGAGCAATGGCTGGATATTTTGGCAGAACTGTTGATAATGTAATTATGCGTTCTTTGGATATTTTCATGTCAGTACCAGATATTCTATTTACGATGGCGGTAGTATATGCGTTGGGTGCATCATTCTTTAATTTAATCGTAGCGTTAACCTTAGCATATTTTACAAATTATGTCCGGCTTGTTCGATCTGAAGTTTTAACACTATCAGAGCAGGATTATGTGGAAGCCTCAACAGCAGGAGGAGCTACCAGCATGAGAATTATTTTGTCCCACATTATACCAAATTCAATTGGTGTTATTATCGTGAATACAACTATGAATGTAGCAAAAATTATTCTTTATGAGTCAACACTGAGTTTTTTGGGATTAGGCATGCCTTCTCCTCAGCCTGAATGGGGACAGATGCTCTCAGAATCTCGTGAGTTTATGAGAAACGCACCGCATTTAATGATATTTCCTGCTTTGGCAATTGTAATCACGGCATGTTCGATAAATCTAGTTGGAGATGGTCTGCGTGATTCTTTGGATCCACACCTTAAATCCTAAATTAGAGAGAAGAGGAATAAAAATGGAAGACTTAAAAAGAAATGATTCAATACTGGAAATTAATGATTTATCAGTTGTTTACAAAACAGATTTGGAAACGGTAGAGGCCGTAAACGATATTAGTTTAAAAATTGAAAAGGGTAAGACTTGTGGACTTGTTGGGGAAACCGGAGCGGGTAAGACAACGACTGCTTTAAGTATTTTACGGCTGCTGCCAGAGAACACGGGACGAGTTCTCAGTGGAGAAATTAAATTTAATGGGAATAATCTTTTGAAATTAACCGAAGATGAGATGAGAAATATTCGCGGAAATTATATTTCTATGGTTTTTCAAGATCCGATGTCCGCATTAAATCCCGTCTATACGGTTGGAGAGCAGATTGGCGAAGCAATTAAACTTCACAATTCTGATCTTTCTAAAGAGGAAGTGGAAAAACATGTAGATGAAATGCTAAATCTAGTCGGAATCGTTCCATCAAGAAAAGTTGAATATCCACACCAATTTTCTGGCGGAATGAAACAAAGAGTGGTCATTGCAATTGCTTTATGCTGTGAACCAAGTTTACTTATTGCTGATGAACCGACAACTGCATTGGACGTTACGATTCAGGCTCAAGTTTTAGCGATGATCGCGGAGTTGAGAGAACGTCTTGGCACATCAATGCTTATGATAACACATGACCTGGGAATTGTTGCTAAAATATGTGATAATGTTTGCATTATGTATGCGGGAAAAATAGTAGAGGCAGGAACTGTAGAAGACATATTTCGTGAGGGCAAACATCATCCGTATACAAAGGGACTGTTTGGTTCTATCCCAAACTTAAAGACAAAATCCAAGCGATTAAAACCAATAGCAGGGTTGATGCCGGATCCGACGGATTTACCCAAAGGCTGCGAATTTGCACCCAGATGTGAAAGGTGTGAAGAAATTTGCCAAACCGTGAAACCTGAGATCTATGTAAATGGAACTCATAAAATTTATTGTCATCTTTATAAAAAAAGTAGGAATGCTGCTTATGACAGGGAGGAGTGAGACAGATGGGCAATGACAAAAGAATTCCGTTAATAGAAACAAAAAATCTCAAAAAGTATTTCAAAACTGGTTCAGGAATGCTTCATGCTGTTGACTCCATTAATATAAAACTATTTCAAGGCGAAACCATAGGCATAGTAGGTGAATCCGGCTGTGGGAAATCGACACTAGGAAGAACAATTTTAAAACTGATCGATCCTACAGAGGGAGAGGTGCTTTTTAACGGACAAGATATTAGCAACTATAATACTAGGAAAATGCGCCCTTTGAGGAAAGAAATGCAGATTATCTTTCAAGACCCTTATTCTAGTTTGGATCCTAGAAAGTCAGTTATCGATATCATTTCAGAATATATGCTGATTCAAAAAACCTTAAAAAGCCGTAAAGAAGCATATAATCATGCTGCGGAACTAATGGATCTTGTTGGACTAGCAAGAAGATACGCGGATGCTTATCCGCACGAATTAGATGGTGGTCGCCGCCAACGCATAGGGATCGCAAGAGCATTATCTTTGAATCCCAAGTTTATTGTCTGCGATGAACCTGTATCGGCGCTGGATGTTTCAATACAGGCACAAATTTTGAACCTGCTAATGGACATACAGGACGAACTGAATTTGTCCTATATGTTTGTTACACATGATTTGTCAGTAGTAAAACACATATCTGACAATATTATGGTAATGTATCTAGGGGTATGTGTTGAATTTGCAACCTCTGATGACTTATTTGAGAACCCGCTTCATCCTTATACGCAGGTCCTTTTGGATGCAATACCCGAGCCTTCCCTAGATAAACGAGACCAACCCTTTAAATTGATAAAAGGAGAAGTTTCAAGTCCTATAGATCCAAAACCAGGATGCCGGTTTGCAAGCAGATGCGAACACTGTATGCCTCAGTGTATGGAAGAAGCCCCTGAATATGTAGAAACGTTGCCCGGGCATTTTGTTGCATGCTATATGGTTAATGAAAAATAAATATGGATGTTCTTAAATGTTAAAATCATAAAATGGCTATGGAAACTTGAAAATATTTTAATGAAAGGGTTTATAGCCATTTTTTGGTGGGAAGATCTTGAGTTTTAGGCAATTAACAAATGCCAATTTATGTGTTATCATTTATATAAAATAGCATGGAGGGGCGAATATGATTAGAAGATGTGTTGAACAAATTTTAAACTTATATAATTTTATTGACGGCATAATGGTTACAGACGCTAAAGGCCGCATAGAGTTTTACCAGACTTTCCGGCCGGATCTTAACGATCTGAAAGGGGAAAAGGTAATCGGAAGAAATTTGTTTGATATATATCCGACATTAGAACGAGCAAATAGCACAATTTTCAAAGTTTTGGAAACCGGCAAGCCGATATTTAACCAATTTCAGGAAATCCCAACATATACGGGGAAAATCATTCGATCTTTAAATTCAACATTGCCGCTGACAGATGGAGAGAAAATCATTGGCGCAGTAGATATTTCCAGATATATCGATACACCTTATGCGAGGGAAGGAATCGTTTTATCCCCAAAGGAAACCAAAAAAAGCAATTTGTATTCCGTAGAAGATATCATATCCAATTCTCCTCAAATGGATATGGTGAAAGAAAAAATTCGTAAAATAGCAAATACAGATTCATCGGTATTGATATGTGGCGAGACGGGTACAGGTAAGGAATTGGTTGCACAATCTCTGCATACGTGCAGCAACAGAAAGAATAAAAAGTTTGTATCGCAAAACTGTGCTGCAATTCCGGCAACTTTGCTGGAAAGCATTCTGTTTGGAACCACAAAAGGAAGTTTCACGGGAGCTGAAGATAAGGCTGGGGTTTTTGAAGTGGCAAACGGGGGCACTATCTTTTTAGATGAAATTAATTCTATGGATATGAATGTCCAGGCGAAGATCTTAAAAGCAATAGAAGAAAAGCAAATAAAGAGAATTGGCGGGATAGAACCCATTTCAATCGATATAAAAATCATATCTGCAACGAATGAGGACCCTATTGAATGTGTAAAAAATAAAACGATGAGGGAGGATTTGTTCTATCGTTTAAGTGTAGTGCAAATCAATATCCCGCCATTAAGAGAACGTCAAAATGATTTGTTTTATTTGGTGCATCATTTTATTGATGAATATAACAAAATGATGAATAGAAACATTATTGGCATTGATGAGAGTGTAGAAAACCTATTCAAAAAGTATAACTGGCCAGGAAATGTCAGGGAAGTCAAAAATGTAATTGAAGGGGCGTTTAACATTGCAAGCGCCAAATTCATTCAACTGAAAGATTTGCCAGAATACTTACCGCAGGTTATCCAGAAAGAAAGAAACTACAGCAATGGCGAAACGGATGTAGACTTTGAGGCTCCCCTGTTTTCGTTAAAAACAGCAGTTGAGGATTATGAGAAAAAAATTATTGAGAAGGCCATTGACAAAACTGGAAGTTATGTTCTAGCTGCACAAAAATTAAAAGTTACGAAGCAGGCTCTGAATTATAAATTAAACAAATATCATATTACTAAAGAATAAAGGCAGTAAAAGAAAAGGGAAAGGGTAAAAAAATAATTTTTACCCTTTCCCTTTTTAATTTAGCTTCAACAAAAAAACAGGGGTTTTTTAAGCTATTTTGAGGAAAAAATCACGGTTTTATATGGCACAACTTTTGCTTGAATTATTAGTAAAGTTTATCAAGCGGAAGGAGATCGAAATGGAAAAAAGATATATTGATGTGGAAGCAATCCCGGGAGAAAGGTGGTTTCCAAAAGAGACGACATTTGAAGAGGACATAAATGAATATTGGGGCGATTGGGGTGTTTCTTCAGAGGTGGATACGCTAAGAGCAGTTTTAATGCGAAGACCGGGAAAAGAAATCGAAACATTCGATGCCAATGAGGTTAGGTTTACAGATGAGCCAATTGATGTTGAATTAATGAGAGCTCAGCATGATGCCGTTTCAGATATTTATAGAGAACATGGTGTAAAAGTGTATTACGTTGAAGAACAAAGAACCGATCGGCCTAATGCAATCTATTGCAGGGATTTGATGTTTATGACGCCTGAAGGCGCGATTATAACAAGACCGGGAATGGCGGCAAGACGTGGAGAAGAGCGCTATGTTGCACAGGCTTTATCTAAAATAGGCGTGCCGATTTTAAGAACAATAGCTGGCGACGGGATGTTCGAAGGCGCAAATGCTATGTGGATTGATAGAAAAACAGTGATTTTATCGACGGGGAGCAGATGCAATCGCAGCGGATATGAACAAGTAGAATATGAATTAAAAAGGATGGGCGTAACAGAAATACTTCACTTGCCACAGCCGTTTAGTAATATCCATATTGACGGTCTTATGAATGCGATCAGCAATGACCAGGTTCTCATTCATGCGGGTCAGGTTCCCTATGACATTGTAATGACCCTAAAAAAGAAAGGCATTGAAATTATTGAGGCTCCATCAAGAACTGAGGTCAGAGAAACCGGAGGAATCAATTTTGTTGCGTTAGAACCAGGGAAAATCGTAATGCCTACAGGAAATCCCCGTACTCAAGAGTTGCTGGAAAAGAAGGGTGTCAAAATAATAACCGTTGATATTAGTGAAATAAAAAAAGGCAGAGGAATGTTACACTGTATGACGGCATTTTTAAAGAGAGGTTAAAGATGGATATTTATCATGAATTAGGCGTTAAAAAAATAATTAACGGTTGGGGAACTATTACAAAAGTTAGCGGCACTTTGATGGATGAGCGGGTTTTAGACGCGATGAAAGAAGCTTCGAAGCATTATGTTTTGGTAGAAGAAGTACATGCAAAGGCAGGAAAAAGGATAGCGGAGCTGCTTGACGTAGAAGCTGCCTGTATAACGTCAGGCGCAGCGGCCGGTATTGCAATAACCGCAGCTGCCGCTATGACAAATGGAAATAAAGCAAGAGTTTTACAGCTTCCGGATACAACAGGAATGGCTGATGAGGCATTGATTTTGAAGTGCCACAGGACATTATATGATCAGGCGCTTCCTATGACTGGCATTAAAGTGAGAGAAGTCGGGACAACCTCTTTTGCAGACATTGAACAGATCGAGCAGGCTATTTCTGACAAAACTGCGATGTTCTTTTTTGTGGCGGAAGCAGAACCTATGAGGGGCAGCGTTGATATCAAAAAAATAATAAATGTATTGAACAAATATAATCTGCCAGTAGTCGTGGATGCAGCTGCAGAGATACCTGCGACAAGTAATATAAAAAAGTATTTGAAATTAGGCGCAGATATGGTAATTTTCAGTGGCGGAAAAGAAATTAGGGGGCCGCAGGCATCAGGATTAATCTTAGGTAAAAAAAGATGGATAGAGGCTTGTAATGCAAACTGTTGTCCACAATATAGTATTGGCCGTCCAATGAAAATTGATAAAGAAACGATTATCGGCTTAGTTAAGGCAATAGAACTTTTTGTTTCGAAAGACTATGAGCGGCAGTTACATCAATGGGAAGAAATGTCTGGAAAAATTGCATCGCTGCTCAAAAACAAAGGCCTTGCCGAGATAAGAACCGGCTACCCTACTGAACCAGGAATACAACCTGTGAACATTTTGAGAACTTATATTAAACCATTACGCAAAACAGCGGAAAAAGTGTTTAATGAGTTAATTGAGTTACCAACTCCAATATACTCACATCTGAACGGAAATGAATTGGTTATTAACCCACAATGCCTTACCGTAGGGGAAATTGAATTTATGTGTCAATCAATCTTAAAAGTGTTATAAATGAGGAAGCAGATTAGCGGGGTGTAAGATGAAAAATGAATTAAGAGAAAGCGGCGTGATTCCTGTTGTAAAAATTAGCGAGATTGAGAAAGCGGAGAGGCTGGCGGAAAGCTTACAGAAAGGTGGGATAAACTGTGCAGAAATTACTTTCAGAGCTGAGAGAGCAGAGATCGCGATAAGTAAAATTTTGAATAGGTTTCCTAAGATGATCGTTGGCGCAGGAACAGTTCTTAGCGTTTCAGGCGCGAAAAAGGCAATCGAAGCGGGAGCCCGATTTATTGTCAGTCCAGGTTTTGACGAAGAAATAGTACAGTATTCATTGGAAAAGGGTGTGTTAGTGATTCCAGGCTGTATTACTCCGACAGAAATTCAAAAGGCTATTAAATACGGGTTGGATATTGTTAAATTTTTTCCTGCGGAGCAGTTTGGGGGATTGAAAAGCATCAAAGCTTTAGCCGCGCCATTTCCCAATGTAAGCTTTGTTCCTACGGGAGGCATCACATTAGATAATTTAAAAGAATATATGAGCGAGCAGTCGGTATTAGCCGTCGGGGGTACATTTATGGTAAGGGAAGAACTGATTCAGACATCTCAGTGGGATAGGATTAGTCAGTTAAGTGAAAAATCCGTCGAAATTATAAAAAAATTTAGATAATATTGGGAGGAAATATGGCAAAAGTAATTACATTTGGGGAAATTATGTTAAGATTAGCGCCCAAAGGATATCTTAGATTTTTGCAGGAGCCAGAATTTCAGGCAACAATAGGCGGAGGGGAAGCTAATGTAGCGGTCTCTTTGGCAAATTATGGAGTGGATGCAGCATTTGTTACAAAACTGCCTTCGAATGACATAGGAGATGCTGTTTTGAGAAATCTAAGAAAATACAATGTTGATACACAATATGTCAGCAGGGGCGGCGAAAGAATTGGAATATACTATCTGGAAAAGGGAGCGTCACAAAGGCCGTCAAAAGTGATTTATGATAGGCGATACTCGTCCTTTGCCACTTCCTTAGAAACTGATTTTGATTGGAACAAAGTTTTTAAGGGCGCAAAATGGTTTCACTTCACTGGAATTACTCCAGCTCTAAGCTTTCAATGTGCTGAAATATGTAAAATAGCAGTTATGGAAGCAAAGAAAAGGAATATAACAGTAAGCTGCGACTTGAATTATCGAAAAAATCTTTGGTCTAGCGAACAGGCATCGACCGTTATGGGTGAGCTGCTTAAATATGTCGATCTATGTATAGCAAATGAAGAAGATGCAGAAAAAGTATTTGGAATTAAAGCACAGACATCTAACGTCAATGATGGGAGGATAAAAAGCGAAGAATATGAATATGTTGCCAAAGCGCTTAGTGAGAAATTTGGATGTAAATACGTTGCAATCACTTTAAGAAAAAGCATTTCTGCTAGTGATAATAAGTGGAGTGCAATGCTATATACCGCAAACAAAGATTGCTTTTTTTCGAAGGAATACCTGATACATATTGTTGATCGAGTAGGCGGCGGCGACAGCTTTGGCGGCGGATTAATTTATGGGCTTTATTCTGGCATGAGTGAAAGAAACGCGTTGGAATTTGCTGTTGCATCATCATGCTTAAAACAGACAATAGAAGGAGATTTTAATCTGGTATCAATAGATGAAGTGATGCATTTAGTCAATGGAGACGCTTCTGGCCGTGTTCAGCGATAAAAATAAAGATTGTTATAAGAATTGAAGCATGATTGGAGGAACATCAGAAATGATTTCAGAAAACACAAAGAGTATTCAGAATTCCAAGATTAGGGATATGTTTCATTTAGCATTACAGTATGAAAATCCTGTGAATTTGACAATAGGTGAACCTGATTTTAGCGCATCGGATGATGTTGCAAAGGCGGCGTGTAAAGCAATCATAGAAGGAAAAACGAAATACTCTGAGAACGCGGGCATTTTGTTGCTACGAGAGAAAATTAGCCGATACCTGGAAAAAGAATTGAACTTGAACTATGATTCTGAAAAAGAAATCACAGTGACACCTGGAGCTATGGGCGGACTATTTCAGACCCTTAAAACAATTCTAAATCCAGGCGACGAGGTTATTGTAAATGAACCTTGTTGGACTAACTACATACAACAGATAACAATGTGCGGTGGGGCCCCTATTAGTGTGGGTACAAAAGCGGAGAATGGTTTTTCAATAGATGTGCGTGCAATTTCAGAGGCCATTAACAAAAAAACAAAGGCAATTATTTTGAATTCTCCCTGCAATCCAACAGGCAATATAATAAGTAGGAGGGACTTAAAAGAATTAGCTGCAATCGTGAGAGAAAAAAATATTCTTGTGATTTCTGATGAGGTATACAAGCATATCTGTTTTGATGAAAGTAAATTTAATAGTATGGCTACAATCCCTGGAATGAAAGAAAGAACTGTAGTGATTGACAGCTTTTCCAAAAGTTATGCGATGACAGGCTTTCGCATAGGATATGTAGCAGGACCGGAAGAAGTAATATCAAATATTACAAAATTACAGGAAAATATTTCAGCTTGTGTTTCAATGCCAAGCCAGTATGCAGCGGTGGCGGCATTAGATAACGATGGAAGACATTTAAATAGAATGGTGCAGACATATAAGCTGAGACGAGATTATATAATGAAAAAAACAGAAGAAATCCCTTTCATCTCGTGTTCTTTGCCTAAAGGAACATTTTATGCCTTTATTGATATACACAATACGGGAATGAGCAGTGAAGAATTTGCTATTGAGCTTCTAAAGGATAAACAAATTGTGGTAGTCCCGGGGACTGCTTTTGGAGAAAAGGGCGAAGGTTATATAAGGCTGTCATTTGCCACTTCAATGAAAAATATAGAATTGGGCATGGAAGGAATGAAAGCTTTCGTAATAGAAAATTTTGCTTAATATATGTAATTAAATCATATCCAATCCCGAGACTTAGAGAGATAAATGACGATTTTTTGATGCAGGCCACTTTCTTTTCTGCTATACTGTGGATAAGAATTTCCCAGGAAGCAGGTGGATTATGAAAAGAGGACTAGCCTTTCTGATTGCAGGCAGTGTTTTAGTGACGGCCTTTGCCGGGGCGCTGGACGTTTTGATCAGATACAATCTGGACTGGATTGATTTCATCAAATACAGCTTTCCCCTGACCAAGGCGGAGCAAAGTTACTTAAACGATACGGACATCGTCTGCGGCGTCAAATACAACGACCTTCGTCTCTTGTTCAGCTGTGAGGAAGTGGAACAGGTGCTGCAGATGGCTAAAAGCCGTAATGGCGCCATCCACGTGGAAAAAATTGATTGAAAAGAATAGAAGTGAAATAAATAGCTTTGCGCTGATTCGCCGGTGCAAAGCTATTTGTATGTTATTGACACAAAACTGCGGGCATGATATCCAAACTGCCTCTGTACGGGGAGGATGCCAAAAGTGCAGAAGACAGATTTCACTTTCTTGATGCAGAACCTGTTTTTTTCTGCTATACTTGAAAGTAATGCAGGAAAAAAGCCGGGAGGAGGGCATTCCGATGGTGAATACCCGCAGAATGTACACAACACTTATATCTATAACGAGATAGAATGACAAGGAAAGATGATGAACGAAAAAATAAACTTACGTGACCTGCAGCTTTCTGAACTGGAGGTTTTGATCAAATCCCTGGGACAGCCTGTTTTTAGAGCGAAACAAGTGTTTCAGTGGATCTATAAAGGTGTGACGGACTTTGCGCAGATGGCTAATGTACCAAAAGCCCTGCGAGAGCAGCTGGCAGAGCTCAGTCAGATCGGCAGACTGAATATCTTGGAAATACAGAAATCCAAGTCCGACGGCACGCGGAAATATCTCTTCGAACTTGCCGATGGCTGCACGATTGAGAGTGTATTCATGAAATATAAATACGGCAATTCTATCTGTGTATCTTCGCAGGCGGGATGCCGAATGGGGTGCCGGTTCTGCGCATCGACGAGGAATGGCCTCATGCGCCATTTAAGCCCGGGAGAGATTCTTTCACAGCTGCTGGCAGCAGAAGCCGATACCGGCGAAAAAATCGGCCATATCGTCGTTATGGGTACAGGAGAGCCCTTTGACAACTATGAGAACCTGGCAGCCTTTCTCAGAATCGTCAATCATAAAGACGGTTTGCATATCGGCATGCGAAACATCACCGTTTCCACCTGCGGACTGGTGCCGGTGATTGAACGTTTTGCAGAAGATTTTCCACAGGTAAATCTGGCAATCTCACTCCATGGAACGACTGACGCAATCAGAGGGGCGATGATGCCGGTGAATCAGAAGTATCCGCTGGGCATTTTGCTGAAAACCTGCAGGGCTTATACCGAGAAGACTGGACGCCGCATCACCTTTGAATACACATTGGTAAACGGTGTCAATGATACCGACGGCGACGCAGACCGGCTCTGCACGCTGCTCCGCGGCATGCTTTGTCATGTCAATCTGATTCCATTGAACAAAGTGGAAGAATCAGGCTTTGATACGGTCAGCCGTGAGCGGGCTGCGGAATTTCAGCAGATTTTGGAGAAGCGGGGAATTCCTGCTACGGTGCGGAGGGAGCTGGGTACCGATATCGACGCTGCCTGTGGACAACTTCGACTGAGAAAACGACAAGAATAATACTATATGTAGATATTCGTAGAAAGAAAGAGAGGTCAGACATGAGTAAACACACAATGTTGTTATTATCTACTGTTTTTTGGGGCGCTGCACTTATTTTGTTCGTCTTATTCTTTGCTAAAAGGAAGTTCATTCATCTTGCGATTGCCATCGGGTTAACTGTCCTTGGCGGTATTTTCAAATTTATGTTTAAGAATCTCTGACGTTGCAGTTATTTTGCCTTCTTCATGTAGAAGGAGGCGGAGTTCTATGCAAAGGCCGCCATGGATTTTAACGGGTAGTTTAGAAAAACAACAAAAGAACGGCGAAAACAGCGCCGTTCTTTTGTCGTCTCTGACTTTTCATGTGACGAGTGAGGATCAGCATCTTTGCCTTGATAGAATCAAAGCCTATAGATGCCTGGCCAAAGGCAGTTTAGCCAAAATTCAGGCACTTATATCATTGCACAAATTTCAATACATTTTTTTGTAAAGAGAGCTAAAAAAATGTATTTCCAAAGGGTTTCTATACGAATTCACTTGCAATATCAGCGAAATAAAAATAAAATATCTTATGTCTGAATTTTAAAACACACAAATTAAAGGAAGGATTTTTATGGATTTTACAAAAGCAATTAAAGATTCCATGGAACCTTTGGCGCGTGATATTTCTGCCCTCTGCAGAATTAACAGTGTTGAAGGAGAACCAAAGCCGGGAATGCCTTTTGGTGAAGGTCCGGCAATGGCCCTTGCGGAAGCTCTGAAAATGGGTGAAGCGATGGGCTTTAAGACCGAGAATTTTGACAATTATGTCGGTCACATTGAATATGGCGAAGGAGAAGAACTCCTTGGCATCTTAGGCCATGTGGATGTAGTTCCTGCTGGAGACGGCTGGGAAAGCGACCCATGGGGAGGCGTCATCAAGGATGGAAAAATCTGGGGCAGGGGGACTCTGGATGATAAAGGTCCTGTTCTGACTTGCCTCTATGCGATGAAGATTCTCAAGGACTTGAACGTTCCTCTGAAAAAGAGAGTTCGTATCATCCTCGGAACCAACGAAGAAACCGATTGGAAATGTATGGAGTATTACCTAAAAGAGGTAAAACCAGAACTTCCAACTTTGGCTTTCTCACCAGATGCTGAGTTCCCAGTAACTTATGCAGAAATGGGAATGCTGCAGTACATATTGACAAGACCGATAACCGAGGATATAGAGATTGAAGGCGGCGGCGCGTTTAATTCCGTTCCTTCTTCAGCTAAAGTGTTTCTGCCGAGCGCACTTGAAGAAGAACTGAAAAAAGCCATCAATGCAAGTGAAGATCCATCTATCTACACTTACGAGGTATCTGATGGCAGACTGATTCTGTCAACAAAGGGTGTAGGCGCTCATGCGGCACATCTTCAAGAGGGAAAGAACGCTGTCAGCTACATGATGCAGCTGCTGACTGAACTGCCTGTAGAGGGAGAACTGAAAGAAATCGTTACATTTTATAACGACCATTTCGGAACCTGTCTGTATGGCGAGAAGATGGGCATCGCTGCAGAAGATGAGGCTTCCGGCAAGCTGACGCTGAATATTGGTAAAATCTTTGTCAAAGACGGGAAACTGAACCTCTATTGTGACAGTAGAGTTCCTGTCAGCTTACCGATAGAAGAAATTGAGGAAAAGGTACAGGATGTTCTGAAGGACAGTGGCTATCATTACGAGGTCGCTTCTAAGGAAAATTCCCTTTACGTACCGAAGGACTCTGAGTTGGTGACGACGCTGATGGAAGCTTACAGAAAGGTTACTGGAGATACAGAAAGTCAGCCGATGTCATCAGGCGGTGCGACTTACTCCAGAACGATGGACAACTGTGTAGCTTTCGGCTGTCTTCTGCCAGATCAGGAAGACACCATGCATCAGGCGAACGAATGCTTAGAACTGGACAAGCTGGAAATCTGGCTGAAGATCTGCCTGGAGGCCATTTATCAGCTGGCTAAATAAGAAAAGATACAAAAGAAAAAATATATTTATTAGGAGAAATTATCATGAAAAAGACATTTAAAATGCCTTCAGCGTTGACAATCGTAATGATTTTCCTTGCGGTTGTAGCTGTTTTGACTTGGTTTGTGCCGACGTCTGTGGTTACCACCAATGATGCTGGAGAAAACATCATCCATTTCAATGCAGCCTTTGATGGCGATGGTAATATTATTGAAAATGCGGGAACCAATCCTGTAGGACTGTGGGACTTTTTCTTAGCCCCGATTGAAGGATTCATCTCTGCTGCGGATATCGCTATTACAATTTTGATCTCTGGTGGATTCTTGGCTGTACTCAACAGCACTGGCGCACTCGATGCTGGCATTGGCGGATTGGTAAAGCGCTTTAAAGGAAACACCCTCATCACAATTCTGATGTTTGTATTCGCCTTGATGGGTACCGTTTATGGCGCATGGGAGGAACTTCCTGCCTATGCAATCGTTATTATTCCATTATTTGTATCAGCCGGTTATGACGTCGTCACTGGTATGATGGTTATTCTGATCGGCGCCACCGTAGGTAACATGGCCAGTGTTGTAAACCCTTATTCTATCGGTGCAGCCGTTGCGGCCATCGGTAACGATGAGTTGTCGCTGGGATCTGGTATCACCTTGAGACTGCTGCTCTTTGTCGTCATGCTGGCAATGGGAATCTTCTCTGTCATCAAGTACGCAAACAAAGTGAAGAAAAATCCGGATCTGTCCTGTGTGGCTGGTTTGGACACCCATACGGCTTTGACAGAAACTGAATCTGGGAATACAGAATTGACGGGACGCCGCAAGGCTTCCTTAGCTGTATTTATCATTATGATTTTGATCTGCATCATCGGGTATATTCCTTGGGGTTCTATCCCTATAGGCGACGGTACGGCTTATGACTATGTCAACGGCCTGCAGAACGCCATCAGCGGCAGCTTCCTTGGAAACTTCGTAGGAACTGACAAATTTATGCCGTTTGGAGATTGGTACTTTAACGAATTTTCAACAGTATGGCTGATCGGTGCCATCGTCGTAGCTGTCATCAACAGAATGGGAGAAAAGCAGTTCGTTTCCGTATTTGCAGAAGGTGCAAGAGACCTGGTGGGCGTAGTATTGGTACTGGCCGCATCCAGAGGAATCTCGATCTTCATGGGTTCTAGTGAAGAAGGCATGAGTATTACGTTTATCTATTGGATTCAGAACATTCTCAGCAGTGTACCGCTTTGGGCTTTTGTTGTGGCTGGTATCTGTGTATATCTGCTCATCGGTATCTTCCTGCAGTCCACAAGTGGAGTTGCCGGCATCACCATGCCGATTTTCGGCGTATTAGCATTCACCTTGTTTGCATCTTCCAGTGCAGGTTCTCTGGGAGGTCAGACGGTTCTGTTGTCCGTATTTACCTGCGGCATCAACTTCGTCTGCGGACATTATCCGGAATCCACCAACATGGGTATCTGCGAAATGTCGGGCGTACCGTATAACGTCTTCCTGAAACAGTGGGCGAAGATTCTTGTACCGATTTTAGTGGTTGCGGCAGTGATTATTTCTGTAGCGCCATACGTAGGCATCGTTTAATCCCGTTCCTATAGAATTTTTTGCAGAGAGGGCAAGCTTAGGGTTTCCCTCTCTGCATATTTTTTTCCATCTCTATTTTATCTAAAAAAACATTGAATGTAATTCGGGGTTAGTGTATAATAACAATAATACAAAAGAACGGGAGGACAATAATCATGGTTAAATTATTGGTTGGACATAAAGGAACAGGAAAAACAAAACAGATGATCGATCTTGCAAATGAGCAGGTTGAGCAGAGTAATGGAAGTCTCATTTTCATTAATAAGAACTCAAGGTTAATGTACGATTTGAAATATAAGATCAGAGTAGTCTGCATGGAAGAATACGAGCACATCACCAACAGTGATGAATACATAGGCTTTATTTATGGAATTATCAGTTCCGATCACGATATCGAAACGATTTACATCGACAGTATTCTCAAGCATGCAGATTTTTCATTAGGAGATCTTCCAGAGTTCCTTGGCAGACTGAAAGTCATCTCAAAGAATTATGGAATGGACTTTGTTGTCAGCTTAAGTGCCGAAAAAGAAGAAATGATCGGCGTAGATTTCTCTGAATACGAAATACTCAACTAATTTATCACGACATGGGTAGGGGCGGATGACCGCCCCTTATTTTTTTGTGAAAGGGGATTTGAATTTGACGTTAGATGATATCAGAAACATTTATGAAAATTGGGCCGCAAAACCGATCGGCAAGCACAAGTTTTTCTCGGTTCTGGTGCCTTTTGTTGAAAAGGACGGCAGCGTGCACCTGCTCTTTGAAGTGAGGGCGAAGAACATGGAGTCACAGCCGGGAGAGGTGTGTTTTCCAGGCGGACATGTGGAAAAGGGTGAAAACCCGAGAGATACGGCAGTGCGAGAAACTTTTGAAGAAATCGGTATACCGCCAGACAAAATTGAACTGATCAGCCAGGGGGATACCCTTTACGGCTATGCAAACTATACGTTGTTCACATATATGGGAATCATCCCTTATGAGGCTTATCAAGAGGCAAAACTGGCAAGTGAAGAAGTAGACGAGATTTTTCTTGTGCCGCTTTCGAAGTTCATAGAGAATCCGCCAGAGGTTCACAGCGAAAACATCTTTACTGATATCGATGAGAATTTTCCCTATGACAAAGTGGGAATCGGAAAAGATTATCAGTGGAGAGTCGGTGACTGGCAGATTCCCATCTATGATATAGACGGCAGAATTATCTGGGGGCTGACTGCCAGAATTACAGAAAATCTCATAGAAGTCCTACAGGGAAAAAATCCTTTTCAATGAATGCGGATTAGACTATAATGTTAATGGGAAGAATTACGCTAAATTTGGAGGGAATGCAAATGAAGAAAATACTAGTGTTTATGATGTGTGTAGTGATGATTTTTACCTTCTTTTCTTGTGGTAAGGAGGAGGCGGAAAATGCCAATACTTATGAAATCGCAATGATTACAACGTCCCAGTCACGATCTATCGACGATGGGGCATATAACAAGAGCACCTGGGAGGGGCTGAGGGAATACGCAGAGGAGAATAACCTCACCTATAAATATTATGAGCCCAGTGAAGACTCAACAGATGCCAGATTAGAACAGATCGATCAGGCAGTCCAAAGCGGTGCTTCTGTAATCGCCTGTTGTGGAGAAGAATTTGAAACAGTGATTCACACTGCGCAAGAGAAATATGGGGACAAGACCTTTTTCTTGATTGACGGATATCCGACAGACAAAAAAGGCGGCCAAGAGACAGGAACCAACGCTGTCGGTGTCAAGTTTGCCGAAAATGAACTCGGTTACCTGGCTGGCTATGCAGCAGTAGAAGATGGATATCGGACGTTAGGTTTTATGGGTGAAAACAGCACTCCATCCATGAAGAATTACGGCTATGGATTTATTCAGGGCTGTAATGATGCTGCGGAGGATATCGGTGTCGCTGCCGAGATCAACTACAGCTACAAAAAAGAAGGAGAAACGGCAGCAGATATTCAAAAGAAAGCAGAAACCTGGTACGAAGATGGGACCGAGGTGATTTTTGCCTGCGGAAATGATATCTTTGATTCTGTAAAGACAGAAGCTGATATCGCAAATACAAAGGTCATCGCTTGTGGATCTGATATGAATGCAAAATCCAAAAATGTCATAACCTCAGCAGTAAAAGAATGTGGAATTGCTGTGCAGACAGAACTTGCAGCCTTTTATAACGGAGAGCTTGCCGGCGGGAGCAATCTTGTACTGGGGGCGTCTGAGGATGCAGTCGGCCTTGACGTGAAAACTTCCAGATTTGAAGTCTTTGGTCAGGAAAGTTATGATGCCCTCTATCAGAGCCTGAAGAATGGGAAGCTAAATATTGCCACTAGCGAAGACGCGCAGAAGGTGAGCCTTTTGACGCAAAAGAAACAACTGAATTTTGTGAATGTCACAGTGGATTAACCTTAAATCAGGGGACAGGCCGAGCCTGCCCCTTTGTTTGTTTGGAAAGGATCGAGATGTTTTTACCAGTTACGAGAGAAGATATGGAAAAAAGAGGATGGGAACAGGTGGATTTTGTTCTCGTTACAGGGGACGGATATGTTGACCATCATTCTTTTGGCACAGCCATTATCGGGCGCCTGTTGGAAAGCAGAGGATACAGGGTGGCCGTTCTGGCGCAGCCTGACTATCAATCGGCAGCAGACTTTCAGCGTTTTGGAAAGCCACGCCTGGGATTTTTGATTAACAGTGGAACCGTTGACTCTATGGTCAACAATTATTCCGTCTTTAAACGCAGGCGGAAGGCCGATGAATATACACCGGGAGGAAAAGCAGGACGCAGGCCGGACCGGGCAGTGATCGTATATAGTAACAGAGCCAGAGAGGCATACAAGGATGTGCCAATTATCATCGGCGGCACCGAAGCAAGCCTTCGGCGTCTGGGACATTACGACTACTGGAGCGATAAGGTAAGACGATCTATCCTGCTGGATGCAAAAGCAGATCTATTGATTTACGGCATGGGTGAGCGCGCCATCATCGAGATTGCGGAGGCTTTGGAATCCGGCATAGAGGTGGGTGACATCTGTTGGATCAGAGGGACTTGTTATAAGGCAAAGTGCCTTGAAATGGATGAGGATACGGTGCGCCTGCCGGATTTTGAGCAGATTGCAGACTGCAAGGAAACCTATTGCCGCAGTTTCGCCCTGCAATATCGAAGCAATGATTACATCAACGGAAAGCGTCTTGCCGAAAAGTATGCGGACACAGTATACGTGATACAGAATCAGCCACAGCCGCCGCTGGACAGGGAAGAGCTGGACGATATCTATGAACTTCCCTTTGAGAATGAATATCATCCCATGTACGAAAGAGAAGGCGGCATACCGGCGTTTCGAGAAATCAAGTTCAGCATCGTGTCAAGCCGCGGCTGCTTCGGCGGCTGCAGTTTCTGCGCTCTGACCTATCACCAGGGCAGACAGGTGAGGAGCCGAAGCAAGGAATCCATCGTCCGAGAAGCAGAAAAACTGACAGCAAAAGAGGATTTCAAGGGCTATATTCACGATATCGGAGGTCCAACGGCTAATTTCAGACAACCTGCCTGCAGGAAACAGCTTGCAAGCGGCGTCTGCAAGAATAAGGACTGTCTCTATCCTCATCCGTGCAGAAACATGGAGGTGGATCACAGTGATTATCTGGATGTACTGAGGGCTGTCAGATCGATAGACAGAATAAAAAAAGTATTTATCAGGTCGGGTATCCGCTACGATTATGTCATGGCTGACAAGGATAAGACTTTTTTGAGAGAATTGTGTGAGCACCATGTCAGCGGAACTCTGAAAGTGGCACCGGAACACATCTCTGACAGAGTGCTGTACTATATGCGCAAACCGGAGAAACAGGTATTCATCGACTTTGCCAGAGAATACAAGAAAATCAACGAAGAACTGGGCATGAAGCAATACCTGATTCCCTACTTGATCAGCTCCCACCCAGGCAGCACGCTTTCTGACGCCATAGAGCTGGCTTTATTTTTGAAAGAATACGGCTTTGTACCTGATCAAGTGCAGGACTTTTATCCTACGCCGGCAACCCTGGCAACCTGTATGTATTACACGGAACGAGATCCTTTTACTATGAAGCCGGTGTACGTCGCTAAGGACATAGAAGAGAAGAAGATGCAGAGGGCATTGATTCACTATAATAAGCCTGAAAATAAGAACACTGTAATCAAAGCCCTGAAAAAAGCTGGCAGAGAAGACCTGATAGGCTGTCTGCTAGGCGGAAACAGAGGAAAGGCAAATGAGTCTGATAAAAGAATTCGCAAAGATGATAGGGGAAAGTCAAAGACAGTACAAAAACGTAAGCGCGAAACCGCTGCTTCTCACAGAAGAAGTCGGAGCTGAGGCGTCAGACGGGGAGAACCTGCTCTGCCATGGTGATAACAAAGTTTTCATGAAGACTTTGCTCGATGAGCGGCATATGGCGGGAAAAATACAGATGATTTATATCGATCCGCCCTTTTTTTCAAAATCTAACTATGATGCTGTGGTCAAGGCTGCAGGCACCAACATCAAACATCTGGCATATGGCGACAAATGGGAGAAAGGTCTTTCTGAATATCTGAAGATGCTGGCGGTGCGCCTCTATCTGATGAAAGATCTGCTGGCCGATGACGGTCTGATTTGGCTGCATTTGGACTGGCATGTGGTGCACTATGCAAAGGTTCTGATGGATGAAATCTTCGGAGAGAAAAACTTTGTCAATGAAATCATCTGGACTTACAAATCCGGGGGGACCAGCAAGAAACATTTCGCCAGAAAGCATGATACGATTTTGGTATATGCCAAAGGACCAAAGTATCAGTTTTACCCTCTGCGGGAGAAATCCTACAACAGGCAGTTCAAGCCTTATCGTTTCAAAGGCGTGAAAGAATATAAGGACGAAATGGGCTGGTACACCATGGTGAATATGAAGGACGTGTGGAACATAGATATGGTAGGACGGACTTCCGCGGAGAGAACCGGTTATGCAACGCAGAAACCAGAGCAGCTTCTTTCACGGATGATCGAGAGCTGTACCCGGGAGGGAGATATCTGTGCAGATTTTTTCTGTGGCAGCGGAACTCTGCCTGCAACAGCTGGACAGATGGACAGGAGATTTATCGCCTGCGATTCAGGCAGTCTGGCCATTGAAAGTACCATAAAAAGACTGGCCAGACAGGAAGAATCTTTCCAGGTTTTTGATTTAAAACCGAATGGGAAGGCAAAAATAGATGCAGTCGTGGAAGTCAGAGAAGAGGAGATTCCTTCCTCTGACAAACGCCTTTTGAAGTTAAGCCTGGTGTCCTTGAAGGAGCGGGAACTAGCTAGGACTGTAGAGAAGAAGTCGAAGGACAGGGTGAAGCAGGTTCTAAAAGATGACTCACTGCAGATGGTTGAAGGTTGGAGTATCGATTTTCATCATACAGACGGCGTCCATCGCCCCGAGGTCATCTTCGTGAGAACAAAGGGAGAACTTACGACCTCTTATGAAAAAATTATTGCAGGGAAAAGCCCTATTTGCGTAAAAATTGTAGATATCTTTGGAAATGTCGTGTTTGAAAGGATAGAATATGAAGGAAACAATGAGACAGAGAATCGTTGATTACTTTTTTCTGATTTTAGCCTGCGCCATCGGCGCTTTTGCCACTACGGCAGTGATGATACCCAACGGCTTGACGATTGGCGGCCTGACTGGTATCGTAAGAATCATGCAGTATTATGTCAACCTTGATTTTTCGTTGATGTATTATGCCGGCGCATTTGTGATTTTGATTATCGTCATTGCCACCATCGGCCTCAAGGAAGCGAAGAAAGTTTTGGTAGTGACAATCATGTATCCAGCTATTCTGTTCGTATTAGAACTCTTTGATTTTAAACTGCTGGAAGAAAAGGATGTGATTCTGGCTGCCATTTTCTGCGGCGTGTTTTCGGGGGTGTGCAACGGAATCGTCTTTTGGAGAGGTTATGCCTTTTGCGGAACAGAGTCCATCGCCAAGATCATAAAGAAGAAGTTTATGCCCCAGGTGGATATCAGCAAGATTCTCCTCGCCTTGGATGCCTGCATCATCATCATCTCGGCTTTTATCTATGGACGCAATATCGCGCTCTATGCCTTGGTGACTCAGTTTATCGCCTCAAAGATGGTGGATTTCATCATGTACGGTTTTGAGACGAAGATTGTCCAGGTGGACATCATCACTTCAAAAGCAGAAGAAACCATCGAATTTGTCATGCAGACGCTGGACCGCGGCGTTTCCAGCCGAAAAATGGTAGGGGAGTTTACTGGCGTAGAAAAGAAAGAACTGGTGGTGCTCTGCTCGCCGAGAGAGAGCATGCTGCTGAAAAAATTTCTCGCGCAGACGGACCCGGCCGCCTTTGTCACTGTCCTTCATGTGGATACGGTATGGGGCAGCGGCAAAGGGTTCACCAGTATCGACAAAGATGTATGATGGTTTTCAAGCGGATTTTGTGGTATCATATAACATAGGTTACACAAAATGAAGAGGAGGATACAAATGGCAAAATATCAATGCAGAGTATGTAAGTATATTTTTGATGAAGAAAAGGAAGGGATGAAGATCACTGATCTGGACGCATGTTTCATGTGCGGCTCATCTATCGATAATTTTGAGCTGATCGAGGACGACGAAGGAAATCCGGTCAATGGTGAGAAAACAGCGCCTGCACCAACTTCTGACAAAAAAGAGGAGAATGATTTGGATTACGACGCAGCTTTTGTAAGACATGACGAGAGTTGCCGCTACATGGATCAGATACACGAGATGGCAGTATCGGGAGAATCTCTTCATGCAGCCATGAGCACCCAGATGCCTATGCCGGACTGGGACGATATCCTGCTTCTCGGCGCGCAGCTGAATCCGCCTCCGCTGGACGACGATGCACCAGTCAATATACAGACGGTCATTGGCAAGAAGGCGGCCAAGCCTATGGTATTGGAAAGCCCCATCTACATATCCCACATGTCCTTCGGCGCTTTGTCTGCGGAGACTAAGACAGCCCTGGCAAAGGGCAGCGCCATGGCAAAGACTGCCATGTGCAGCGGCGAGGGCGGCATCCTGCCAGAGGAGAAGGCTGCAGCCTATAAATACATCTTTGAATACGTACCGAACCTGTACAGTGCGAGCGACCAAAATCTCCGCGAGGCGGATGCCATCGAAATCAAAATTGGACAGGGCACCAAGCCAGGTATGGGCGGACATCTGCCTGGAGACAAGGTGACAGCCGAAATTGCAGCGATTCGTGGCAAGGAGCAGGGCAAGGATGTACAGAGTCCGTCTAAATTCCCGAACATCAACTCGAAGGAGGACCTGAAGGCTCTGGTCAGCCAGCTTCGTCAGCGTTCAGAAGGCAGACCGATCGGCATCAAAATCGCCGCCGGCAAGATTGAGAAGGATCTGGAATTCTGTGTATTTGCAGAACCAGATTTCATCACCATCGACGGCCGCGGCGGCGCTACTGGCTCCAGCCCGCTTTTCCTGAGAGAAGCGACCAGCGTGCCGACTGTCTACGCACTGCATCGGGCGAGAAAATATCTGGATTCTGTTCACAGTGACATCGAATTGGTTATCACTGGCGGTCTTCGCGTTTCTGCTGATTTCGCCAAAGCCATCGCCATGGGAGCAGACGCAGTAGCTATCGCGTCTGCAGCATTGATTTCGGCAGCCTGCCAGCAGTATCGCATCTGTGGCAGCGGAAACTGTCCTGTCGGCGTAGCAACCCAGGATCCAGAATTGCGCAAGCGTCTCAAAGGAGATGCTGCAGCGCAGAGGGTGGCCAATTTCTTAACTGTCAGCGCTGATGAACTGCGCACCTTTGCTAGAATCACAGGCCATGAGGATATCCACGAGCTGGGTCTTGAGGATCTCTGTACCACTAGCAAGGAGATTTCAGAGTTTACCGATATTGAACATGCATAATAAAGAGTGTGGCAGAATCTCTTCATAGGATGGAAAAGTGCCATAAAAGGGCCAAAAACAGATCGATTCTGGCACTTTTTACAAATCGGACAGGGGTATGCCGTATCAAAGAGAATGAAAACAAGTAAAAAAATGATTTAGAAAGTGATCTATAGATTGCTTTGATCTGTTTGTGCTGTTTTTCTGTTCTTTTGCAGTTCCGCAGCCAGCTCGAAACTGAAATAATCTGTCGGGAATAAGCAAAAGTGCCTGATTTGGACGAAAATTAAACAATTCTGGCACTTTTTTGCGTTTTACATGTCGATATACCAGGGGAGGGTATAAGGGCCATGGACTTGAGCAAAAATACAGTTTTTGCTCTTGACTTTAGAAAAAACCTGTGATAAAATCCCTAAATATAGAAATGAATAGAAAACATCAAAACCGATGACCGAGAGTAGTAACTGGCAAAGGTCGCTTTGAGAGAGCTGTAGATGGTGAGATTACAGCAGTGGACATGGCAGCCAATGGGCTCGGGAGGGCAAACCGAAAGGCAGAGAGCTGAGTAGGGGAGACGGGATTCGACCGTGACATCGAATGACATATGCTAGTATGTCCAGAGTGCGTCTGTCTGTGAAGGCAGGCGAATTAGGGTGGTATCGCAGAAGTATAGCTTTTGTCCCTTATCGTTATGGGGCAAAGGCTTTTTTATTGCCTCATACCCACTCAGAATATCAGAAAAGAGGTAAACACAATGCAGTTAAATGACAAACAATACGATTTAATTAAGAGACAGATCAACAAGGTAAAACAGTATGACGGCAATTTATATCAGAAGAAGTTCGCCGGCTTAAATACAGAGGACTTGGCAACACAGGCTGATTTCGAAGCGATTCCTTTTACGGAAAAGGATGAGCTGCGGGAGGTCTATCCCCTTGGCATTCAGGCTGTGCCAGATGCAGAAATCGTCAGAATCCATTCTTCTTCCGGTACGACAGGAACACCGATCATCATTCCTTATACAAAAAGAGACGTTGAAGACTGGGCTTTGATGTTTGAGAGATGCTATGAGACAGCGGGCATCACCAACACGGACAGAATTCAGATTACGCCGGGATACGGGCTGTGGACGGCAGGGATCGGCTTCCAGCTGGGCGCAGAAAAACTGGGTGCCATGACCATTCCGATGGGTCCGGGCAACACGGCAAAGCAGCTAAAGATGATGGTAGACCTCAAGAGTACCGTACTCTGCGCCACTTCTTCCTACGCACTCCTTCTGGCTGAAGAAATCGAAAAAAGAGGAATTGGAGAAAAAATTCATTTGAGAAAAGGCATCATCGGTTCTGAGCGCTGGGGCGACAAGATGAGAAATCGTATTGCAGAGGAACTGGGTGTGGAACTTTACGACATCTATGGGTTGACCGAAGTCTACGGACCGGGAATCGGCATCAGCTGCCACAAAGACGAACCGATGCATTACTGGGACGATTTTGTCTACATCGAGATTATCGACCCGAAGACTGGCGAAGTGCTGCCTGATGGAGAAATCGGCGAGGTCGTCATCACGACCTTACGCAAAGAGGGCGCGCCTTTGATCAGATACAGAACCCACGACCTCTCACGCATTATTCCTGAAAAGTGCGGCTGCGGTTCCAAATTCCCGAGAATCGACCGCATCATCGGCCGAAGTGACGACATGATCAAAGTAAAGGGCGTCAACATCTATCCGGGACAGGTGGAGGACGTTCTCCGCGATGTCAAAGGGGTCAGCAGCGAATATCAGGTGATGATCGACCATATGAACGGTAAAGACATCATGACCCTGTTCTTTGAAACCGTGGAGGGGGCGGACAAAAAGACCGTCGAAAAGGAAGTCGCAGCTGCTTTTAAGACAAAGGTAGGACTGCAGATCAAGCCGATGGGAGTCGTCATGGGTGAACTTCCTAGAAGTGAAAAGAAAACGACGAGAATATTTGACAATAGATATTAACAATTACATTGAAATATAGTAGAATATGTATATTCCAATTGAGGGAGGAAGAAAGATGAAAAGAGTGTTTTCCGGCGTACAGCCGACAGGAAATATCCATTTAGGTAATTATTTAGGCGCATTGAAGCAGTTTGTGGAGCTGCAGGAGGATCACGAGTGCATCTATTGTATCGTAGACATGCATGCCATCACCTTGCCCCAGGACCCTAAGGAACTGAAAGAGCACATTCTCGATGTTGCATCGCTTTATTTGGCAGTAGGCGTTGACCCGAAGAAATCTATCGTATTCGTTCAGTCCGATGTACCGGGACATGCGGAGCTGTCATGGATTCTGACCTGCAATTCTTACACAGGAGAGTTGTCCAGAATGACCCAATTCAAAGCGAAGAGCAAAAACCAGGAGTCAGCACCGGCAGGGCTGTTCACCTACCCGATTCTCATGGCTGCAGACATCCTGCTTTATGATACAGATGTAGTGCCTGTAGGCAATGACCAGAAGCAGCATATCGAACTCTGTCGAGACGTTGCAACGAGAATCAATAACACCAGGAAAAAGACTTTTGTCATTCCAGAAGGCAGGTATCTGAAAGAAGGAGCAAGAATCATGGCTCTCGATGATCCTACCCAGAAGATGAGTAAATCTGCCGAGAACATCCACAGCAGAATCTCGCTGCTGGATGATCCGGCTAAGATTAAGAAATCCATCATGAAAGCGACGACAGATTCAGAAGGCGTTGTCAAATTTGATGTAGAAAACAAGCCGGGAATCAGCAACCTGATGAACATCTACAGCGTCTTGTCCGGCAAATCCCTGGCTGAATTGGAAAAAGAGTATGAGGGCAGAGGATACGGCGACTTCAAGAAAGATTTGGTGGAGGTCACCGTTGAAGCCTTGGCTCCAATTAAAGCCAGATATGAAGAAATCAGGCATTCTGACGAGTTGCTTGCTATTCTCAAAGACGGCGCCGAAAGAGCAAACGCCATCTCTGTGCAGACCATGAAGAGAGTGAAAGAAAACTTTGGTCTGGGCCTGTAACATACAATGTATTCATCTGCGGCCTTCGTTGAGTCGCAACCATATTTGAGCAGTGTCTAAGAAATTAAGCGCTGCAGTAGAAGAGGTCGCTTTTGATCTGACGGCAAAGGCGATGGTTCTGAAGGCTGGAATTTCCAGCCTTTTTTTAATGAACGGAAATGAAATATTTTTCAGCAGCAGTTCGGGATAGAGACTGAAGCCGAAACCCTGGCTCACCATAGACAGAATACTGAATTCGTTGTCCAGACGGTAGGCAATGTTGGCTTTTTTGCCGTGGCTGGCAAAGACCGCGTGAATTTCAAAATCAGTGCTGACTGTCGTGTCGATATAGGGATATTTGTCCAGATCGTCGATGGGGAAAAATGGAGCCTTGGCAAGAGGATGGTTCATCGGCAGAATTGCGACCATGGGATCGTCAATCAGTTCTACAGTTTCGATTTTTTTCTTTGGCGGCATGATGATAAAACCACAGTCGATGTCGCCGTCGTAAATCATCTCCTCCAAGAGGTTGGCGTCGTCACAGCACTTGATTTCTATATCGATGCCCGGATGCAGGGCAGAATACATTTTAATCATGCCAGGCAGCCAGTTGATATGAACGCTGGCAGGTGCTCCTACGATGAGGCGGCCGGAGTCCAGGTTTTTTAGCTCGTTGACTTTGTTGTACAGCCGATTTTCCATGTTGCAGATGCCTTTGATAAAAGGAAGCAGTTCTTTGCCTTCTGCGGTCAGAGTTGTACCACCGTAATTTCTTATAAAAAGTTTGATGTGCAGTTCTTCTTCTAAGGTATTGATCAGGTAACTCATGCCTGTCTGGGTATAGCCCAGAAAATCGGCGGCGTGTTTGATGCTGCCCATCTCTGCGACCTTCAGAAATGCGTTGTATTTTGGATTATTCATGACGCCTCCTATTGGATAAAAGTTTTTCTTCAAATTGATATCTGAAATTCTCGTTTTACATGTATTGATAAATGTATTATACTATGAACAAGAAGAAAAGACAAATAGAGAAATGAATAGGAGGTGTCAGATATGAAGGCAATCAATAGAATTATAAAAGAACTCCAGGAGAACCATGCAGAACAGAATAGCTCCATCTTAGAAAACTATCAGAGAAGACCTGAAGATGTTACGATGCCATGGGAAAAATACCTGATCAATGACCTGGCAAATGATTAGACTGATAAAATATGTAATGACTAGATAATTTAGATAAAAGATATAAGATTGCTCCCGTACCTTCATGGTATGGGAGTTTTCTTTTGGTCTTGTGAAACCCCTGCATAGTCAATTTCCTATTTCCCTTTCATCATATGACCTGTGTTTTGAAGGTTTCCCATGCTGACTGATGCGATATGTTTCATGGATTTTATTGAAATGAGACAAACAAATATCGTCAAAAGGTCAGCTGCCGGCTGTGAAAAGTAAATACCGACTACGCCGAATATCTTTGGAAGAAACAGAATAAACGGCATATAGAACAGCCCTTGACGAATCAAGGAGAGGAACAAACCATACAGTGATGCGCCGATAGTCTGATAGGTGATTGTCATCATATAACACAGTCCAAAGGCCGGGTATAAAGCTACTTGAGAAATAAGCAGCCATCTTCCGTAGTTTACAATAATCGGATTTTGATTGAACAGTAAGATGAATGGTCTCGCCAGCACGATATAGACTGTTGCTACTAGAACGGTCAGTATCAGTGAACCCTTTAGCGCAAAACGAACCGACTGATGAAATCTGTCTTCGTTCTTTGCGCCGAATGCGTAAGAGGCTACAGGCTGATATCCCTGCATGAACCCCATAACGACATAGCAGCCAATCAGTATCAATCGTTGGACAATCCCGAATGCAGCAATAATCTCATCCGATTGAGGTAGTGAAGCAGCGGCTATATTTGTAAGTGAGGCGGCAGCGGAAAGACAAATTTGGATGATTGCTGTAGGGATGCCGATGACTGTAACACTCTTCATTAATTCCCAAGTGAGTTGAAACGCTTTAACCTTGATTTTTATGATGGATCGCCCGCTGGCGTAAAACCAAACTAAAATAAAGAAGGTGACAAATTGAGATACTGTAGTGGCTAAAGAGGCTCCCTCCACTCCCATATCCAATCCCCAGTCAAACATGAAAATCGGATCTAAAATGACATTGATCAACGTGCCAGAAATGACGGCAATAGAGGAAACCTTGACGGAAGATTCGGCTCGTGCAGCACAATTCATGCTTTGAGCAGGTAAATTAGCCAAGGCAGCTATGAACATCCAAAAAGCGTAGTCTTTGGCCAATGGCAGCGACGCCTGCGAGGCTCCAAAGGCGCACATTAAAGGTTCGATAAAAATGATGCCCCCTGCACACAGCAGCGCACCAATCACCACCGAGATGCCAACAATCGTTGTAACTGTGTGGCTAGCGCCATCACTATCCTTAGCACCCAACTGCCGCCCCGCTAAAACGGCAGCACCGGCAGCAAAAATATTCTCAATCGACACCATGATAAGTAATATCGGAACCGTGACACCGACGGCGGTCAACGCGATGTCGGAATGCAGCATTCCAATATAGGCAGTCAAGTTATAGACTGCCTTCGCTAATAGTGCCAAGGTAGCAGGAATCGCTAATTTTATAATTGATTTTGAAGGAGACAGATCTTCTAAAACAAATTGTGTTTGGAGTGCTTTTTCAGACATATTAGTGATCGCTCCTTTCAATAACGCCATAAAGCAGGATGTTTAACGCTTTTTGGCAGTATCTTTCTCGCATTTCAAATTCTAACCTATCGATGTCGTTCATTTGGTAACGGGCATTGATAAAATCCTGGAATTCGCGAAACATCTCAATCACTTCGTCCTGTGTAATTGCAGACCTTAGAGGAACGGGCTTTAGCAGTCGTTTTATAATAGTTATATTTAAATTGTCAAACTCCTGCTTTATCGTCTGTATTTCTGCCCGTAAATGGGCAGGTGGTGTGATAATTCCCTCGCAGAAGATACGCTGGTAAACTGGATGCTCACGGAAAAAAGACATGCGGACAGCAAAATATTCCTCTAGGCCTTGCTCGAGGTTTTCCTGTGTTTTCTGCATTTTCACGTTGATTTCATCGGTGAGCAAACGAAAGCACTCCTCGATACAAGCTAAAAACAGAGCATCCTTTGTCTCAAAATAATGATAAATAATTCCTTTTGATATTCCCTGTGCAGCGCAGATATTGTTAATAGAGCTGGCTCCATACCCTTTTCTTGAAAATTCATTCAATGCGCTGTCCATGATTCGCCGGCGAGTCTGCTGGTTTTTCTCTTCTCTTTTCATAAAGTAATACTCCTTAATAAAATAGACCTTATGGTCAATTTTTAAAAACGAACTCCAGCGCAAAAAAAAAATAGGCAGAAGCCTATTTTTTTGGTGCGCCTAACAGGATTCGAACCTGCGACCTTCACATTCGGAGTGTGCCACTCTATCCCCTGAGCTATAGGCGCATATTGGATTGTGTCGTTCTTGAATATAACCGATACAAAGAGCATTGCGACAATACCGCAAGACCGTGAAACTATTATACCACAACTTACACAAAAAGAAAAGTTCCCTTTCACATACTGTGGTAGAATAATGTTTACAAAAGAACGCACCAAAAGCGAGGAAATCACAAGCCACATGCAGTATGATGGTTTCAGGAGGTAGGAAGTATGGAATGGTTAAAAAATCTGAGCGATGCAATCGCTTATATCGAGCAACATCTGGATGACGAAATTTCTTATGATAGAGCGGCAGAAATCGCCTGCTGTTCTACTAACTATTTTCAGCGCATGTTTTCCTATGTGGCTGGAATATCTTTGTCAGACTACATTCGCCGCCGCCGTATGACCCAGGCAGCTTTCGACCTGCAGCACAGAGGTGTCAAAGTGATCGATATCGCTCTGAAATACGGCTATACCTCCCCAACTGCTTTTAACCGGGCGTTTCAGGCTGTACACGGAATTTCTCCAACGGCAGCCAAAAGCCAGGGAAAGCTGATCAACGCCTATCCGCCCATTAAATTTTCAGTGGCTATTACAGGAGGTAGCGCAATGCCATATAAAATTGAAGAAAAAGAAACTATGAGAGTGGTCGGCATTCGGATTCCGCTTACAGATGACATGGAGGAAAATCAAAAAAAAGTGCCGGGATTTTGGGAAGAGAGCTTGCAAGGCAGCAGTTTTCAAGAAATCTGTCATTTGTCTAATCGACCGCCAGAAGGGGTTTTGGGGATTACAGAATATCAGAACTCTGGCAAAATGTATTACTATATCGCGGCAGCTACAGATCTGCCAGTTCCGCCTGGCATGCATGCACTTGAAATTCCTGCGGCAACCTGGGCCGTGTTTGAAAACGAGGGCCATTTCAAAGAAACGGTGCAGAGCGTTTTCAGGCGCTTTTTGACAGAATGGCTGCCCTTCTCCGGTTACACTTACACGGAACTTCCAAATATAGAGGTGTATCCCATCAATGAGGACCGAAAAGGCCATACGGAGGTCTGGATAGCGATTAAAAAAGAAGGAGAGTAAAGAAATGAATAATCAAATAGAAATCAGAGAAATTGAACCTGTGCGCGTAGCCTATATGCGTTATCAAGGACTAGCATCTGCTGCAAACGTGGTTTTCCCCGAGGTCTTTAAATCCATTCGCGGAAAAGTAAGCGGGGCACCTTTCTTCTGTTACTATGAAATAAATCCTGATACCAAGCAGGGAGTCTTGGAATTATGTGTACCCACGGCTGAAATGCCTAAAGGTAATGGAATCGCAGTGAAGGAAATGCCTCGTATCAAAGCGCTCTGTGCGACCCATATCGGTTCCTATGAGACCATACAACATACTTATGCAGAAATCGATCGCTATGCGGCTGAGCACAATTTACAACTGCAAATGCCTTTCCGCGAGGTGTTCGTAAAAGGACCAGGCATGATGATCAAAGGAAATCCGGCTAAATACATAACGGAAATTCTCTTTCCGATTGAGGAGGAGTGAGATGGAGGCGATTGTTGTAGAAAACTTGACCAAGCAGTATCACAATGGCGTACAGGCTCTGAACGGTCTCTCCCTGACAGTAGAGGAAGGGGAAATCTTTTCTCTTCTGGGACAGAATGGCTCCGGCAAGTCAACCTTGATCAACATTTTGACCACTTACCTTCTGCCCACATCCGGCAGAGCAGCGTTGTTTGGCAAGGAGGTCAGCAGAGAGGGGTCTTCTATCCGCTCGAAGATTGCCTGTGTCGCACAGAAGACCTCCATTGATCCTTATTTGTCCCTGGGTGAGAATATGATGTTTCAAAGCCGTCTGCACAAAGTTCCAAAGCCGGAAGCGGAGCAGCGAATGAAAGCTTTGATCGAGGCCTTTGACCTGGAACGATATTTAGATTATCCTGTAAATTCATACTCTGGAGGTATCAGACGACGTCTGGATATCGCCCTCAATATGATGTCTGATCCAAAGATTTTATTCTTGGATGAACCGACAGTAGGCATGGATATTCAATCACGACAGGCTATGCAGGAAATGATGCGTAAAATACGCAGAGATTTCGGCACCACCATATTTTTGACAACCCATTATCTGGAGGAGGCTGACAGTCTCAGCGACAGGATCTGCATTATCCGAGACGGCAAGGAAGCCGCCCAGGGAAGGCCAAAGGATCTGCGCGGGTATTTAAGACAAAATTTCTTGAAAGTGTCTTTTGAGGATGGGATTTCTGCCAAAGCGGCAATGACCCATCTGCCTGAGATTTTTTCTGTTGATACGGTGCGATGGAAGGAAAATGCCGCCCAATTTCCCATAGAAGACAGACAAAAGGCATTAACGCAGACAGCGGAGGCTTTGCTGAACAGAAAACTGCAGTTTAAAGGTCTGGAAATCGTAGAACCATCTATAGAAGAGGTGTTTATTCATTTAACTTGCGAGAGGGGAGAAGTGACATGAGTGTCGTACCATTGCTTTGGCGTAATATGAAATGGCGTTATCATAACGCCTTTACCATTGTCATGACGATTTTGCAGCCCATGCTCTGGCTGGTATTGTATAGTGCAGTGGCAGGGCAGACCATGAAAGGCGCTGGAATTTCTAATTATACCGCATTTATATTGCCCGGTCTAGTTGTTTTGGTCTCCTTCAGCGCCTGCAGCAGCGGAGGAATTATGAATTACCTGATGAAAGCGGAGGGCAGTTTTTATCGTATCTTGATTGCGCCAGTATCGAGAGCAGCCATCATCACGGCGCAAATTCTGGAGGCTGTCTTCTGTACCTTTCTTGAGGTAGGAATCCTGTTCGGGGCAGGTCTTTTCTTCTCTGTGAGAATTGCTTCGGGATTTGCCGGCATGCTTTTGATCGTACTGATCGTATTTTTAACAGCATGTTTCCTGGCGGGGCTGACCTATACAATCAGTCTGCGCCTGCCAAATGAAGTCATCTATGAAACGGTGATGAACGCTATCGTACTGCCGGCATTTTTCCTCAGCACAGCCTTGTTTCCAGCGGACACCCTGACTGGACCGCTGAAAATAGCTGTCAATCTCAATCCTTTTACCCATGTGATAAACATCTTGCGAGGGTTAATCTTACAAGGCGAAATCGATATGGACGGGCTTGCGCGAATCGTAATCTTATTATTCCTTCTGTGCGCAGGCAGTTTCTATTTCGCGCTGCGCGGCTTAAAAAGAGAAATGAGTCTGTAAAATAGAGAACTTGACAGAACAGAATATTCAATATAAAATAATAGATGTTATATAACGTCTGTTATTTTATATTGAAGGAGGAAGGGATATGCCGCCAAAAGTGAAAACTAGTAAAGATGATATAGTGAAGGCTGCTCTGGAAGTGGCAAAGAAGGAGGGGGTTTCCGCCATATCAGCCAAAAGTGTTTCTCATCACCTGGGAACCTCTGTCGCTCCGATTTTCAGAGTTTTTGCCACCGTTGAGGAATTAAGAAATGAAACGGTAACACAGATTTATGCCCAGTATATTGTGTACTTAAAGGACTATCCTTTTGAACGCAGCAAGTTCTTTACCTACGGCATTGCCTACATTCAATACGCCAAGGAATACCCTAAGCTATTCGAGGCACTGATGGAGTGGGGCTTCTTTACACCGGATGCCATCGGGAAAGAAGTATCCAGCCAATTCGGTTTTATTGAAGACAGCGTGGCGTCTTTGAGCAGTTTGAGTGTCGAACAGGCACAGGAACTGTTTTACCATGTCTGGCTCTACACCCACGGCATTGCCTGCTTAATTTGCAAGGGTTCACTTTACCTATCAGAGGAAGAAGAGAAGAAACTGCTGATTACAGCCTTCGAGTCCTTCCGAAAGAATTATCAATGATTGCATAATGATCATAAGAATTGGAGAAACAGATGAATACGCTGATTATAAGAGAATTTGGAGACTACACGATATCGGGTTCTAAGTGTTTTGACCTTCCGAAAATGGATATTGCAGATTGCATCGGCTGTTGGACTTGCTGGTGGAAAACCCCAGGAATCTGTGTCCATAAAGATTTAGAAGACTTTTATCGAAGCTATGTCAACGCTGACAGAGTCATCATCTTTGCCCAACTGAAATATGGATTTGTCAGCAGTAAGCTAAAAACACTGCTGGACCGCATGATTCCGCTTTTTCTGCCCTATACAATTTTTGAAAGAGGAGGTACCTGGCATGTGCCTCGCTATCCAAAATATCCGGCGATCGAGTTCTATTTTAATTATGAATTTGAAGAAGAAGCGGATGCACAGCTTTTACACGATTACATTCAAAAAGTATTTGAACAATTTTATTCTAAGGAGATCTGTATCAGACATGTCTCCCAGTTTCAGGAGGCCTCATTATGAAGACAATTTTGCTAAATGGTTCACCCAAGGGAAACGTGCAGAGTTCTGGCAGTTACATTTTAGCCAAAGCTTTTGTCAGCGGTATGAAAGCACCTTGTGAAATCCGCTCAATTTATGGAGAGGACCGGCAGAAGCTGCTTCAATATATCAGCCAGTTTGAACAAGTCATCTTCATCACGCCCAACTACATTCATTCGATTCCCGCCAGGACCTTAGCTTTCCTATATGACTTGCCGAAAGGCTCCGAGGGACAGTCTCTCGGTTTTATCATTCAGTCCGGGTATCCGGAAAGCAAGGAGAGTGAGATCAGCAGCCGGTTCTTTAAGCGACTGGCAGACCGATTGCAGTATGGGTATTTAGGAACTGTTGTAAAGGGAGAATGTGCGGGACTTGCCATCATGCCGGAAAGATTCGGCAAATTAGAAAAGAAATTTGCTGAACTGGGCGCATGGTATGAGGAACACGGTCATTTTGATGAAACTTACGTCAGAGATTTTGCCAAACCTTACGCCATCTCGAAGCCTATGGCGCTGCTGCTTAATATGACGAACCCCATTGGAAACATTTTGGGCTGGCACAAGATCATGAAAGCAAATGACGCCTATCACAGCAGACGAGATATGCCTTACTTAGATTGACTGAAAAGAAATGGCACTCATTTGTTTTCATATAGGACAGCGATATCATGGATTCTGCGTTTCATTTCGGCGCGGATATGTAACGGTTCTAAACACTCGCATTTATTTCCAAAGCTTAAAAGAATATCGTAGTGATATTCGTTCTCTAGGAAGGGGAAATCGACGATGTAATGCTCCTCCCCGTCTGGCGAAAAATCTTCATAAGAGGAAAAATCAAGCACCCTGTCCATCACAGACTTATGAATACGGATTTTGATTTTCGTATGCATGGTTTCCCAAATATCATCAAAATCCAACTGTGGTTTTTGAAAATCGCGGGGTGTGAAAATTTCCTCTTCTATTTGCAGTTTTGACATGCGAGAAAGTCTGAATAAGCGGAAATCATTTCTTTGATGGCAATAGCCTTGTAAATACCAATGGCTGTTTTTCAATACAAGCTGATATGGTTCGACTGTCCGCACGGTTCTATTTCCATGGTGGGCGATATATTTAAAAGTCAGCAGCTTGTTTTCTTGCAAAGCTGCTTGGATCATTTCTAAATAGGGTTGTATGTTGCTGTTACCTCTCCACGGACTTAAATCTATACGGATTTGATTTACTTTTAATTCAACGTCTTTCGCGCTGTCTACAGGAACAAAGCTCTTGACTTTGGCGAGGGCGTGTGCTAGTTCATCGCCTCGTATCATGCCCGAAAGACTGGAAAGCCCCATCAAGAGAGCGGAGAGGTCGGCAGTAGAAAAAACTTTTTTATCAATCTTGTATTGCTGCATGATTTCAAAGCCGCCGCCTACTCCCGATGTAGAGCGAATAGGGATTCCTGCCATGTTGATAGCATCTATGTCGCGATAAATTGTGCGAAGCGATACTTCAAACATGTCCGCTAACGCCTGTGCGCTAATCCGCTCTTTATCGAGGAGTATCATAATAATACTGACAAGCCTGTCTATTTTCATCGCTTCACCGCCATTCATTTTTTTAAAATATTGTTGCCATACTGTTGTCAACGATTACATGGTACTATAAATATACGAACAAATCAATGAAACAATGAAAATGGAGGAAGGTTATGTTTACAATCTATGTTTATGTTCTTGATACCTTGGCCGATTGGGAGCTTGGGTATGTTACTGCGGAGTTGAATTCTGGTCGATTTTTCAAAGAGGGCGCACCGCGCGTATCCCTCAAGACGGTCAGCAGTTCAAAAGAGCCAATCCAGACAATGGGCGGCTTGACAATTGTGCCCGACTGCCTGATCGATGACATTGCTGTCTGTGAAACAAGCCTGTTGCTGTTACCGGGTGCAGATACATGGAACGATCAAAAACATGGTGCAATCATCGAAAAAGCAAGGGAATTTCTCTCTTTAGGAGCTGCAGTGTGCGCAATCTGTGGAGCTACTGCGGCACTTGCAGAATTTGGGCTATTGGATCAGCGTTCGCATACCAGCAACGGGCTGGGATTTCTTGAAATGGTTTCGCCAAGTTACAAAGGACAAAGTTTCTATATAGACAAGCCATCTGTAGCAGACTGTAATCTGATTACTGCAAGCTCCACGGGAGCTCTGTTATGGGCAAAGCAAATTATTGAGCATTTAGGTGTATTCGGGTCAGACACACTGGAATCGTGGTATGAATATTTTAGTACCGGAGAGCCTGAACATTTCTTTGCCCTCATGCAGACTTTACCATCGGACAGCGGAAAGTGATACCACTTTGTCGCTGCCTTATTCGTTTAAAATACTCATTAATTCATCTTTGCCCAGTGAAAGCGCTTTTTTTTCAGAGAGGAGTGAACGGATGATTCTATCTCCGATACCGCCCGTATAATCAGAAGCGTTTTCTCTCACGACATACAGCTTTTGTGATGAGAGATGCTCCAGGACTTCTATATTTTTCAAATTGCTTCTGCCGATATCTACATCAGTCAAAACTACCAGGTCGGCAGACTCTATAGTCTGCCGGTTTTCATCAAAAGATTGGCTGCTGATTTCGCAATATGGTTTTTCCGCGACGGTTTTAATTCCCAAGGATTGGCACAATTCGTAATCGCTATCGCCTACATTGAGTACGCCGCAGCTGACCTCAAAGCCTTTGTTGTGGAAAGCTTCAATGATGTAACTGCCGCTGCCGCCTCCGCAGATGATGTGAACCCGCTTTCCGTTACTCGTTCTCTGCGCCATTTTGTTGCTGCGCAAGGGCACGATTTCAGCGGCGTTGGTCAGTGGATTTTCCCGCACGACCAGGTCAATCTTATATACGGGTTTCAGCACTTCTTCTCTGATGATTTCGCTGACTTGACCGTCCCTGACTTTTCGTCCCTCGTTTAAAACAAGAATCCTGTCAGAAAACCGGGCAGCCATATTGATGTCGTGGAGGACCGCAAAGATGGTAAGCCCCTGTTCACGATTGAGTTTTTGCATCAGCTGCATGACTTCTAAGGTATATTGAATATCTAAATGATTAGTGGGTTCGTCCAAAATCAGAAGCTGAGGCTGCTGCGCTAAAGCGGCGGAGATGATAATTCTCTGACGCTCGCCACCAGAGAGCTGCGTGATTTTTCGCTCTCTCAGAGGAAGGGTTCCTGTCTGTTCCAGTGCTTGGTCGATCAGCTTGTAATCTTCTTCAGTTTCAGACTGCATCCTTTTGAGAAAGGGATGTCTGCCCATGGCCACAATCTCTTTGGCTTTGAATGCAAAGCCTGCCTGAAAAGTCTGAGGGACAACGGCGGTAATCTGCGCCCGTTCCTTTGCTGATAGATTCGCATTATCTTTTCCATCTATGTAGACTTTGCCGCTCTTTATCCCGACAATTCCAGTGATGGCGTGAATCAAGGTAGATTTACCCGAGCCGTTGGGACCGATGAGAGAAACAAACTCCCCACGCTTAACGGTGCATGAAAAGTCTTTGACGACATCTTTTTCACCATAACCGATAGTAACATTTTCAAATCTCAATATTTCTTCCATAATTAAAGTACCTCTGTATTTTTTGCTCTTAGCAGATAGATGAAGAACGGCGCACCGATGATGGCCGTGACGATGCCTACTGGTATTTCAGAGGCGATGATACTTCTGGAAATGGTATCACAGATACAGAGGACAATTCCACCCAGAAGAAAAGACAAGGGCAGCAGTTTTTTATGAGCGGGTCCAAAGATCAAGCGCACGATATGGGGAGAGACTAAACCCACAAAACCGATGATACCGCTTACAGAAACGCAGGACGCCATGACCAGGGATGTTACGACAAAGAGAATTCTCTTATTTTTTTCAACGTCGATGCCAAAGCGTATCGCGGTCTCATCACCCAGCACGATAATATCCAGTTCCTTAGCAAAGAGGAAAATGACAATCAGCCCGATTATGATATAGGGGAGTACATTGAAAACGTGATCCCAGCCCTTAGAGGAAAAGCTCCCTAAGGTCCAAAAATATATTTTTTTCATTTGGTTGGCGGAAAGCAGCATAGCAAAGGAAATGACTGCCGTCAACAGCTGATTCACCGCAATGCCGCAGAGCAGCAGGGATGTGGTGTTGGCCTGCTTTCCGACCCTGGCAATATTGTATACGAAAAATATCGCCAAGATTGCGCCGCCAAAAGCAAAAAAGGAAATGGTGTTCAGCCCCATGAAGCTGGCTGGTATGGCCAGAATGATACCGATGGTTGCACCAAAGGCGGCGCCAGAGGAAATTCCCAGCACGAAAGGGTCCGCCATAGGATTCTTAAAAATTGCCTGGTATACGCCGCCGCACAGAGCGAGAGCGCCTCCCACGAGAAAGGCCAGCAGACTTCTTGGGAAGCGAAGGTCCCAAATAATCGTATTCTTTGCGCCCAAGGTATCAGCTTCAGCTCCCAGCAGCCCAGTTATTTTATTTGTCAATACAATGAGAGTATCTTTGATTGTGATATCTGCTGCGCCAAAAAAAGTACATATTAAAATGACTGCTGCTACACACAGCAAGGAAAGAATACTCGCGGCAATCCACCTCTTTTTCATATTAATCGTCCAACTTTCCCGTATGAATCAGTTTGCCCAACGTTTCTAAACCCTCCAAAAATCTTGGACCGTTCCTAGTGATTTTGTCCATAGTCGGATTTTCGTAAGGGATAAAATACACTTCTTTATTTTTAAATGCATCGATTTGATCAAATCCGTCCGGTTTTACAAATTCCTTTTCTGATGAGAAACAAAGATAAACCTGTGGATTTTCTTCGATGATCTTTTCGGCAGAAAGCTGCGGCGAGCTGTAGTCGAAATTGAGAGCGATGTTCTCTGCATTGATTAAATCCAGGCTGTTGCCCAGATAATCTTCTTTACTGCTGGAGTATAAGTCACCCAGATCGATGAAGACACTTTTCTTATCATACTGAGCAAATTCTGCTTTTATATTCTTTGCCTCTTTTTTCATATCGCTGACAATTTCGGAAGCCTTCTGGCTGGTACCTGTAATCTGTCCGACGTCTGTGATACCCTTGTAAATGCCGTCCAGATCCTTTGCACCGATAGAATAGACGTTAATCCCTGCTTCGCTTAGAGCAGATACCGAGTCTGATGCAGTCTGACCTGATACGAAGACCACGTCAGCGTCAAGTTCTATAATTTTTTCTACATTTCCGCTGTTCGTATCTCCGATCTTTTCTATGCTCTGCGCTTCCTTCGGATATGTGCACCAGTTAGACACGCCGACTACCTGATCGCCCAGGCCCAGAGCAAAGAGAATTTCTGTGCAGCTCGGTGATAGGGACGCGATTTTCTGTGGTGCTTCAGTAAACTCCATTTCAGTTCCTAAGTAGTCCGTCACTGTCATTGGAAAGGATTTTGCCGTTCCTTCTGCTTCGCTGTCTTTTCCGCCAGAACCACATGCCGTGAAAGCGAAAGCTAAAACTGTGATTAGAAAAACCGCTGTTATTTTTTTCATTTGTTCCTCCTAAAATTATCAAAAAATCGACTGTTATATTTAAAAATTATATAGCATAGGCGGACATTTGTCCAATAGCAAAAAACCAAAAAGCAACCTCCGCCATCTGGAGATTGCCTTCATTTTGCAACAGATCCTATTCTTCTTCTGCTAATTCGTCCAACGCTTTTCGATTGTTTTTTAAAAGAACGAGTAGGATTTTTTTTTGATCATCACTGCATCCGTTGAGAATGTTTCTGATTTCTGTCTCGAAATTAATTGTGTAGCCCTCAAGATTGTCATGGAGCAGCCAATCAACAGAAACATGCAGAACATTAGATGCTTTGACGAGGGTTTGAATTCCTATGCCTGTGTTTCCGTTTTCCATTCCACTGACATGTGCGACAGAGATATCCATTTTCTCCGCCAAAGTTTCTTGTGTCAGTTTCTCTTCCTTACGTGCAATTCTAATTCTATGTCCTATTGCTTCATAATTCAATTCAAATGCATTATCTCTATCATCCATGATGCGAATTCCTTTCACTGTAACCCCATTACCTTTGTAAACCAAAGGTATACTATTTACATTATTGTATATTTAAGCAAAAAATATTATAATAAACTGTAAATAGAAGTTATTTTAGCTATGATGAAAAGATGAAAATCTGTAAAATCTCCCTTGCTATTTTCTCCTCAAAGGATTAGAATGAGCATATCATGGCAGGGAGGAATTGTTTATGCGGGAGGATGTAATGAGGCATGAAGTGATATCACTGGAAGATGATGACGACCTTTTTAAACACATTCCAGGCAGCGTATATCGCTGCCTGAATGACAAATATTTTACGATTATCAACGCCAATCAGGAATTTTTTGACTTGGTAGGATTTTCGCGTGAAGAAATAGCCGCTCATTTTAATAATCGGTTAATCGATATGATACATCCTTTTGAAAGAGAGAATGTGGTTACGAAGATGGGAAAGAGTCTGTCAGACCATGCTAAGTGTACCTGCAATTACCGTATCCTGTGCAAGGACGGCTGTTACAAATGGATCTTAGATAGCTGTAAGGCAATCGGCAATGCTGGCGAATATGGGACGATTTTAGGCATCATGGTAGAAACGACAGAGATTGAAGACACTCGTGAGGAACTGGAACTTTCCCTGGACCGGCATCGTGTTATCATGGAGCAGACTTCTGATATTTTGTTTGAATGGGATGTCAAAACAGAAAGAATACTTTGTTCTTCCCATTGGGAGGAGAAATTTGGTTATGAGCCATCTATCGAAAATGGCGACAGCTGTAACAAATTGGCACATATTCATCCGGATGATCTTTTAAAAGCACAGAAACTATCAAGAGAGATTCAGGAGGGAAAACCGTATCTGACAGCGGAACTCCGCATCCGGGACAAAGATGAGAACTATCTGTGGTGTCGCGTTCGCATGTCCAACCAGTTCGATGAAAAAGGAGCGCTGATCAAGATTATCGGCATCATTCAGGACATCGATGAAGAAAAGAGAATGATTGAAAACCTACGCAAGTGTGCTGAAAGAGACGCTCTCACTGGTCTATATAATCGAGCTGAGACACAGAAGCAGATCAAGACATATCTGGAACAGACACCTGATGAATACAGCGCTCTGTTTATGATAGATACAGATAATTTTAAATTGGTCAATGACAGCGGAGGCCATCTCTTTGGAGACGCTGTATTATCGGAGATTGCCGCTGGCATGAAAAAAATAGTCCGCAAGAGTGACATTGTGGGCAGAATCGGCGGTGACGAATTTACCATCTTTGTTAAGAATATTACTTCTGCTGCGGCAGCTGAAATCAAAGCACAGCAGTTGCTGGACATCTTTCATCACCTCTTTGAAAATGATAAACGAGGATTTGAGATTACCTGCAGCATTGGCATTTCCATGTATCCCAGAGACGGCATTGATTTTCAATCTCTGTACAGTTGTGCGGATCAAGCCCTGTATGAGGCGAAAAACCGTAGTAAGAACTGTTTTGTGATGTATGACGATACGGCGAGAAGCAAGTTTTCAGGCATCAATCATTCCAGCCTGGGCGCAGCAATTGATTCTGACTTGAGAGCGCCAGAGACGGTACCGGAGGATCTAGTGAACTATGTGTTTCAAATTTTATACGATACCAACGATACAGACGAAGCAATCCAGTTGCTGTTGGAGATTGTCGGCAAACGTTTCGACGTAAGCCGTGCTTACATCTTTGAAAATACAGAAGACGGCAAATTCTGTGACAATACTTACGAATGGTGCAACGAAGGAATTGTGCCGGAGAAAGAGATGCTTCAGAACATGTCTTATGACGCCCTGGACTCTTATGCAGACTTATTCAGAGAAGATCCGATTTTTTACTGCCGTGATATCTACAAGCTTTCTTCGGAGGCTCAGATTGCTTTATTTGAACAGCAGAATATCCGTTCTACTCTGCAGTGCGCGATGATGGAGAAGAACCATTTTGTCGGCTTTATCGGTTTTGATGAATGTACAGGAAATAGGCTTTGGACAAAAGAAGAAGTAGGGACGTTATCGAGAATTTCACAGATGCTTTCTACTTTTCTGCAGAAAAAACGTGCGCTGGAAAGAGATCAACGGACGGTCAATCAGCTGCGAAATATACTGGATATGCAGGACGCGTACATCTATGTAATCGATCAAAGTACCTTCAGAATGTTCTATCTGAACGAAAAAACGAAGCTTCTGGATGAAAGTGCAAAACCGGGCATGTTCTGTTATGAAGCCTTTTTCGGGCGAACGACGCCCTGTGTCAACTGTCCAATCAGTCACGAGGAAATAGAGGAAGTCTATAATCCGAAGTACGATGTATGGACAAAAGTGCATGTTGAATCATTTCAATGGGAAGAACAGGATGCATATCTGATATCCTGCTATGATATCACAGCTTATATGAAAAAATAGAAAAGAAATAAGACACCAGGTCTGTTGATAGAGCTGGTGTTTTGTTACCCTTGACAGAATTAGGAGAAGAAAATGACCACGATTAGAATAAAACGCATGAACTTACCAACAGAACTGGAAACCGTTGTTGACTTTAAAAACTATGTGAGATACAGCAGGGAAGAAGAAACAGATCTAACAGACTTGAAAGTAGATGGTCAAGAGATGGAAGCGGGGGATTTAGGGCAGCTGACCTTTGAAAATGTCTTCTTTAACCATTGCACCTTTACTGGAGTTTCACTTTATAACTGTACATTTAAAAACGTATACTTTGAAGGATGTGCTTTTCCCAGCTGCAATTTTTCACATAGCTGGCTGGATCAGTGCAAATTCAGCAACTGTCAGATGAAAGGAGCCGACTTTAGCGAGAGCAGTATTTCCAATACTGAATTTGCCGAATGCAGTCTGAAATACGTCAATTTTACTTCTTCAAAGTTGAGCAAGTGCGAAATTAGAGAAAGCGATTTATCAGAGGCATTCTTTGCATCTTGTTCTCTAAAGCAAGTGATTTTGGAGAAATCCCAGTTTATCAATACAGAATTTTTTAAAACGCCGCTCAAGGGCCTGGATTTTTCCACCTGTATTTTGGAGGGAATCAGCATCTCGACGGAAGGTAATGAGTTGAAAGGAGCGATTGTCAACGTCTACCAGGCGGCAGATCTTGCAAAACTTCTCGGTGTCGTGATCAAAGATTGACCTAAAAAATTGACAGCAGTCCTTTGAAATGGTACTCTATTACTATGGAAAGAAGACCTTCAGCTGTCTGTTTTTTGTAGCTGAAGGAAAGGTAAATTTATATCACAGAGGTTGAATCAATGAAAGATTACAAGTTAGAAAAGAAATTTTATGAGTTCCGTGATCTGCGTGAACTGCTCAGAACCTCCGCAGAGAAGTACGGGGACAAGGTGGCTTTTGTCACAAAGATTAAAGACAAGGCGACAAAAGAGGTAAACTATATCAATACCACTTACGCAAACATGTTCGAAACCATGGGCTATCTCGGCACGGCACTGATAGAAAAAGGCTACAAAGATAAACGTATCGCTGTCATCGGTGAGAACAGCTATCACTGGTGCCTTTCTTACTTTACTGCCGGTTGTGGTGCAGGCATCGTTGTGCCCCTGGACAAAGGGCTTCAGAAAGAAGAATTGGAAAGCTGCCTCAACAGGAGCAATGCAGAAGTTATCTTCTACGATAAGAAGCAATCGAAAGTAATCGAACAGATTTACACAGATAAGACGACCAATCTTTCCCTATTGATTGCTATGGATTTCCAATCCGAGATTGGCGTAGAGTTGATTGACTTGATCGATATGGGACAGAAATTGGTTGAAAGCGGCGACATGCGTTATCTGGATGCGGAAATCGATCCGGATGCCTTGGGCTTTCTGCTGTTCACCTCGGGGACGACACAGCAGTCCAAGGCTGTCATGCTCTCACACAGAAATTTCATGAGCTGTAACTATGGCATGAACTGCGAAGAACTGTTCTTCCCGGACGATGTCAACATGATGATTCTGCCTCTCCATCACTGCTATGGTATGTCAGGCCTTCTGACCTTCCTGTCTCAAGGCATGAAAAATTGTTTCTGCGAAGGGCTGAAGTATATTACCATGAACATGAAAGAATACGGCGTGTCAGTGATTATGAGCGTGCCGCTTCTTCTGGAAAGCATGTACAAGAAAATCAACAAAGCCATCGAAGCCCAGGGCATGGAAAGTAAAATCCAGTTTGCGATGAAGGTCTGTGCTGCCAGTGAAAAGGTAGGTCTCAATCTCAGAAGACGACTGTTTAAACCGATTATCGATCAATTGGGAGGCAGGATGCGTTTTATCATCAACGGGGCGGCGGCGCTGGATCCCGTCGTATCGAAGGGACTCAATGATTTCGGCATTTTGACCGTACAGGGATACGGGCTGACGGAAACCTCACCGACCATTTCCAGTGAGACCTATCGCTATCTCAAGCCGGGTTCCACCGGCAAATTGATGCCGAATGTAGAGGGACAGATTCTCGAACCTAATGAAGAAGGTGTAGGCGAACTGATTGTCCGCGGCGATAACGTCATGCTGGGTTACTATGATAATCAGGAAGCGACGGATGAGGTCATTAAAGACGGCTGGTTCCATACGGGAGATTTAGCTTATTTTGACGAGGAAGGTTATCTGTTCATCTGTGGCCGTAAGAAAAATGTCATCGTCATGAAAAACGGAAAGAATGTCTTCCCGGAAGAGATAGAAAATCTGATTAACGTGCTGCCTTACGTGGAAGAGAGCATGGTATTTACGAGAGAAAAGGCCAACGATTTTGTCTTATGGGCAAAGGTCGTCTACGACAAGAACTATCTGACTGAGAACGATATGACCTTTGAACTGCTGCAGGAACAGTTCGAAAAAGACATGACAGAAATCAATGCAGGCATGCCGGCCTATAAGATGGTGAAAAAATATTTCTTGTCCGATAAACCGACCATCAAGACAACGACGGCGAAGACGAAGCGAAAGGACGAGATGGAGCAGATTTTAAAAGAACTTACAGAGCTGCAGCTGATTTAATTTGTTTATTGAGAAGGTCTCATCTGCGATTTTATTTAAAATCGGGGCGCGGCCGTTAGGAGGAAATATGCAGAATTTTAATTATTCAATCCCAACAAAGATTTATTTTGGCAAAGGACAGATCAAAAAGCTGGCCAAAGTTTCCCGATATGGCAACAAGGCGCTTTTGGTCTATGGCGGCGGCAGCATCAAAGGCAACGGTATTTACGATAAAGCTGCGGCAGTGCTGCGAGAGAGTGGAATCAGCTTTTTTGAGCTTTCTGGGGTCGATCCAAATCCGAGAATTGAAACGGTCGCCTTGGGCGCAGCATTATGCAGAGAAAAAGAAATAGATGCTGTGATTGCTATTGGCGGCGGCAGCACCATCGATTGTGCAAAGATGATTGCCGCGGCAGCAAAATATGAGGGAGAACCTTGGGATTTAGTCTTGGACGGCGGAAAAATAAAAGAAGCGCTGCCGATTGTCTGCGTCCTCACTCTGGCAGCAACCGGATCAGAAATGGATGGATTTGCTGTGATTTCCGACATGGATAAAAACGATAAGCTGGATACAGCCAGCGAACTGATCAAACCGGCGTTTTCAATTTTGGATCCGAAGTTCACTTACAGTGTCTCAAAGAAGCAGACTGCTGCCGGTACGGCGGATATTATGAGTCACGTTTTTGAAGTATATTTCACCAGAGAAAAAGATGCTTACCTGCAGGCGAGGATGTGTGAAGCTGTGCTCAAGACCTGCATCAAATATGGTCCTGTGGCCATGGAGCAGCCGGATGATTACGAAGCGAGAGCCAACTTGATGTGGGCCTCCAGTCTGGCCATCAACGGTCTGCTGTCCTATGGCAGCGATGTGCCTTGGTGCGTGCATCCTATGGAACACGAACTCAGCGCCTTTTACGACATCACCCACGGTGATGGTTTGGCGATTCTGACACCTGTCTGGATGGAATACGTCCTCTCAGAAGATACCTTGGACAAATTTGTCGAATTCGGCGTTAATGTATGGGACATCGATAGTGAAAAAGAGCCGATGGAGATTGCAAAGATGGCCATAGATCGTACGAGAACATTCTTTGACCAGTTAGGTCTTCCGAAAACGTTGGCAGATGTCGGCATTGATGATAAAAACCTGGCTAAGATGGCCGAGAAGCTGGACGGACTGTTTACTGACACTTATGTTCCATTGACCGGAAGCCAGATTCTGGAAATCTATAGACGAGCGTTATGACAGATGTCAGCACTTTAGCACCTTCCAATATCTCAGCAGAGGAAAAGACCTTGTATCAAATTGATATCTGATACAAGGTCTTTTGTAAACTGCTTGATGAGTTTGAGGAAGATAGTCTGATATACGGTCGGTAAGGGAAGAGCATCTATAGAAGAAACATTCTAGAGAGGAGGAGGCATGGAATATATTAGTAGAAGTATAGAAGAGGATTTTTTGAATGCTAACCGAACACATAAGGTCGTTTTAGTCGTCGGAGCAGATCAGATAGGAAAGACCACCATGATGAAACACCTATCTCAGGGGAAAAAGCGAATCTATGTATCGCTGGATGACTTGCATCCGCGCACCTTGGCAGACACTGAGCCTGATTTATTTTTTGAAATTTTTAAACCGCCTATCATCATCGACGAGGCACATTTTTCTCCTTCCATCTTACATAAAATAAGGGAAATCTGTGAGGACAGCGATGAAACTGGGCTCTTCTGGCTGGCCAGCCCGCCGAAAGCCTCCTTCATAGACGAGGTTAAGAGCGTCATAGGGGAGAATGCAGTCGTTTTGAAGATGTATGGGCTTTCACTGAGAGAGAAAGAACAGCTTCTGATGTCATCTCCTCTCGATTTCTCCTATGAGGCGATGAACAACAGGGAACAGTGCATACCGGCAAAAAGTGCGCTGGATATTTTTTGCTCTATCTGGCAGGGCGACGTACCGAAGATGATCGACGTCAGGCAGGAAGATAAGGCAAAATATTTTTGGCATTATTTTTATGAGAGTTTGATGCATCAGGTCCAACAGAGTAAAAAAGTCGCACGTTTGACAGAATTCAGTGATTTTCTGGCCGCATGCGCCGTAAACATCTGCAAAGTTTTGTCAGTGAGAAGGCTGGCTTTGGCCGCTGGTATCTCTTGTCCCACGGCGACCTGCTGGCTGAACCTTCTGATCGATCTGGGCATCATTTATCTGCTGGAGCCCTACGAAGATGACGAATTGCCGCATCTGATCAGAAAACCCAAGCTGTATTTTACAGATACAGGTCTTTGTTCTTACATTTCTAACTGGAAAACACCGAAGGCGTTGATGAGCGGCAAAGAGGGCGCCGACTATTTTGAAAACTTCGTAATTATGGAATTGGTGAAGCAGCTGGCCAACAGAACTGATGATGTCAAGCTTCGCTTCTTTCGAAATAGCAGCAGTGTGGAGGTTGACGCGGTAATCGTGGAAGGTAACGTGCTGTATCCCTTTGAAATTAAAAAGACCGCAGCCCCTGCAGAATCGGAAACCAAAAAGTTTCATTTCCTGGAAAGCAAATCAATCGTCAGGGGCAGCGGCGGTATTATATGTACTTGTAGAAAAACCAAACAGCTGGATAAGAAGGATTATCTTCTGCCTTGTCACATCCTCTAGGATCGTGATTACATTTCGATTTCTCTGATCAGGTTCACCATTTCGATGGCACCGACTGCACAGTCGTAGCCTTTGTTGCCAGCCTTGGTGCCGGCTCTTTCGATGGCTTGCTCGATGTTGTCTGTGGTCAGAATGCCGAACATGACGGGCATATCCGCGTTCAGGGAGACGGATGCGATTCCCTTGGATACCTCAGCGCATACGAAGTCATAATGGGATGTATTTCCTCGTATGACGGCGCCCAGGCAGATGACGGCATCATATTTTCTGCTGTTAACCATCTTCTGCGCGATGAGAGGGATTTCAAAGGCGCCGGGGCACCATGCCACTTCGATCTGATCCTCTTTGACATCGTGGCGTTTCAGTCCGTCCAAAGCGCCGCCAAGGAGTTTGGACACGATAAATTCGTTGAATCTGGCACAGACGATGCCGACCTTGATTTCTTTAGAAACTAACTTTCCTTCATATACTTTCATTTTTTACCTCCTGATGGTCCTGCCCCAAATCTTTGATTTGGTGAGGCAGACCTTTAATAGTTTAAGATATGACCCATTTTTTCCTGCTTTGTCTTCAGGTAGAAAAGGTCGTGGGTGGTAGCGGGCATTTCAATTGGCACCCGTTTCGTGATTTTCATGCCGAATTCTTTCAGCTCGTAGACCTTTTGCGGATTATTGGTCAGCAGGCGCAGCGTCTTTGCACCCAGGTCTTTTAGTATTTGAGCGCCGATGTAGTATTCTCTCAGATCGCCGGCAAAACCCAATGCCAGATTAGCTTCCAAGGTGTCCATGCCCTGATCCTGCAGCTCATAAGCTTTTAATTTGTTGATCAGGCCGATGCCTCTGCCTTCCTGGCGCATGTAGAGCAGAATCCCTCTGCCTTCTTTTTCAATCTGCGTCAGAGCCGCCGCCAGCTGCTGTCCACAGTCGCACTTGGTGGAACCAAAGGCATCTCCAGTCAGGCACTCTGAATGTACCCGGCAGAGCAAATCCTGCCCATCTGTGATATCACCTTTGACCAGGGCGATATGATGTTCTCCGTTGAGTTTATTCACATAACCATGAGCCATAAAATTCCCGAATTTTGTCGGCAGCTTGGTGATGGCGACACATTCTACCAACTGATCGTGTTTTTTCCTGTACTCCTGCAGGTCTTTAATGGTGATAAATTTGATTCCATGTTCAGCGGCCAATTCTTTCAGTTCCGGCGTGCGCATCATGGTGCCGTCGTTTCTCATGATTTCACAACAGAGGCCGCATTCTTCAAGACCAGCCAGACGCATCAGGTCTACCGTCGCTTCGGTATGCCCGTTCCGCTCCAGAACGCCATTTTTTTTAGAAAGGAGAGGAAACATATGACCTGGTCGTCTGAAGTCCTCCGGCTTTGCCTCTTGATCGACACATTTTCTGGCGGTAAGGCCTCTCTCTTCAGCCGAAATGCCTGTGGTCGTATCGATGTGATCGATGGATACTGTAAAAGCTGTGCTGTGATTATCTGTGTTTTCTTCTACCATCTGAGGCAGCTGCAGCCTGCGGCAGATTTTCTGACTCATCGGCATACAGATCAGCCCCTTGCCATACATGGCCATAAAGTTCACGTTTTCTGTAGTAGCGGCCTGGGCACTGCAGATGAAATCACCTTCGTTTTCTCTGTCGGGATCGTCTGTACAGAGGATGATTTTCCCCTGACGCAAATCTTCTAGAGCCTCTTCAATCGTATTGAATTTAAAATCCTTCATAATAACCTCCTGTTAAAATCCGTTTTCTATTAAAAACTTTTCCGTAATCTTGCTTTCTTTTTCTGAGATCTCTTCAAACTGCATCAATCGCTCCACGTATTTTCCGATGCAGTCATTCTCTAAATTGACTGTGTGCCCAGGCTTTTTCTCTGACAAAATAGTCTCATCCAAGGTGTGAGGAATGATAGAAACGCTGAAGGCGTCCTCTGTGACCTTGGCTACAGTAAGACTGATTCCATCAATGGCAATGGAGCCCTTTTCGATGATATAACGCAGCAGGCGCTGTTCACACTGGATGGTATACCAGATGGCATTGGCGTCTTGTTCCAGTTTGGTGATTTTGCCGGTTCCGTCGATATGACCGCTGACGATGTGTCCGCCGAATCTGCCGCCGGCTGCCATAGCCCGTTCCAGATTCACATGGCCGCCGGATTTCAAGGCGCCAAGGGAAGAACGATTCAATGTTTCATGCATGACATCTGCTGTAAATCCGCCATCGTCAAAGGCGGTGACGGTGAGGCAGACGCCGTTGACGGCGATACTGTCACCCAGATGAACGTCCTGCAGAATTTTTTTACATTTGATGTTCAGCTTCGCTGCAGATGCGGTTTTCTGAATGCTGTTAACAGCGCCGATTTCTTCTATAATTCCTGTGAACACGGAACCACCTCGCTTTCTATGAGAATATCATCACCGATGGAAATCATTTTCTGACTGCGCAGCTTATAAGCCTGAGAGGGCAGGGTAACGCCCGGGCCGCCTACCGGCGTCTTTGCATCTGCTCCGCCAAAGATTTTCGGTGCGATGTAGGTCTGCACTCTGTTTACGATTCCAGCTTTTAAAGCAGACCAGTTCAGAGTGCCTCCTCCTTCCAAGAGGATGCTGTCGATACCGTTTTCCGCCAAAGCCTTCATCAGACGGGGCAGTGACAGATGACCGTCTGCGTCTTTAGGGACTTCTATGATGCGGCAGCCCTGATCGAGGTAAGGCCGCTGCCTTTGCTGATCGGTGCAGGCCGTGGCGATGATGGTAGCGGCCTCCTTAGTGGTGGTGATCACCTTTGCCGTGACTGGGATTGACAGCTTTGTATCGCAGATGATTCGAATTGGATTGGTGCCGCCTGGAATTCTGCAGGTCAGCAGGGGATCGTCTTTGATGACCGTACCAGTGCCGACCATGATTGCTGTGTAGTGATGGCGGTCCCTGTGCACGTTCTCTCTAGATTTTTCACCAGTAATCCATTTTGACGCTCCTGTAGCAGTGGCGATTTTGCCGTCTATGGTCATGGCATATTTCATGACTACATAGGGAGTCTTTTGTGTGATGTAATGAAAGAATACTGGATTTATGGAATCGCATTCTTCTTTCATAAAATCGGTCGTCACTTCGATTCCGGCATCCCTGAGCACGTCGACGCCTTTGCCGCTGACCAGGGGATTGGGATCGCGAGAGCCGATGAAGACCTTTGAAATCCCGCTTTTGATGATCGCCTCTGTACATGGCGGCGTCCTGCCATAGTGGCAGCATGGTTCCAGGGTGACGTACATGACGGCGCCCTGCGGATTTTCTGTGCAGGAGGTCAGGGCATTTCTTTCTGCGTGAAGCTGTCCGCATTTTTCGTGATAACCACGTCCGATAATGCGGTCCTCCTTTACGATGACTGCGCCGACCAGGGGATTGGGACTGGTAAATCCTCTCGCTTTTTCTGCCAGCTCGATAGCTAGTTGCATATATTTTCTGTCGCTCATAGGGAGCCTCCTTATATTAAAAAAATAGCCCTGAAACCGATAAATCAGTCTCAGGGCAGGTAGCACAAAAACGTCTGCCTTTGGATAAAAAATAAGCTCTGGAAAATATAAAAATTCCAGAGCAAATAAATTAAGTAAACAAAAACATATCACTTTTGTATCTATCTTCTTCCATCCAGACTATACTGTCGGTTTTGGAATCTCACCAAATCTTGCGCAAAAGCGCTCGCGGACTATACCGCCGATCGGGAATTTCACCCTGCCCTGAAGATCATTTTATGTACTTTTCAACTAACTCGAATTGTAAACCTTGTTTAAGAATTTGTCAATCTTTTTTTATCAAGATCTGAAAATAATGATATCCTCCCCGATTTTTACGATGGATTCCCAGGGCAGCTGCATGGTATCGTGAGCGCTTGTAAATCTGCTCTTCCCTTGTAAATTAGGCACCAGCAGCGCTTTGATTTTCCCGTCACTTTCGTTAAATAGTATTTCTGCGTCCCAAAATGATCCGTGGCGGCTTCCTTTCGTCAAATCGATGACTTCTTTATCGCCAATTTCGCTTAATAGCATAAATCACACATCCTTTGCAAATAATATACGATGAAATCCAGCCAAATCACAGATTTGGGGATTTCCAGCATAAATTCTGTCTTGCAGCTCGCAAATACTCGCTGGACAGAATGTTATACTTAAATTTTACGATGAAAGGGCGAAAGATATGAGTGAAGAAAAAGAAAAAAAGAATACTGGCGAAGAAAAAGATACAGATTCTGTAGATTTAATCAAAGAGCTGGGGTTATTATCCACAGGGAGCACCTTTAAGAGTGATTTCCAGTATATCAACATCATCGGCAGCATCGAGGGGCATACAGCCCTTCCGACGGACAATAAGACAACAAAATATGAACATCTGATTCCCCAATTAGTGGCGGTAGAGGAAAACCCTGAAATTAAAGGACTGCTGCTGATTTTAAACACCGTCGGCGGTGATGTAGAAGCAGGATTGGCGCTGGCAGAACTGATTGCCTCGCTTTCAAAACCGACCGTAACACTGGTGATTGGAGGAGGCCACAGCATTGGCATCCCGCTTGCGGTTTCGGCAAATTACTCTTTTGTCGCAAAAACAGCAACCATGACCATGCATCCAATCAGAACCAGCGGTACGCTGATTACAGCAGATGCAACCTTTGAGTATATGAGAAAGACCCAGGACCGTGTAGTGAATTTTATTGTGGAACATTCCCAGGCTGCAAAGGCAGAGGTAGAAGCAAAAATGAACCAGACCGGTAATATGTCCAACGATGTAGGAACCGTTCTCTTCGGGCCTGATGCAGTAAAGATGGGACTGATTAATGAAATTGGCGGACTCAATGATGCGCTGGCAAAATTGAAAGAACTAGCAGATAATTAATAAAATAGAAAAATATGGTTGACATATTTTTACAAAAATGATATTCTATCCTCAGAGAAAGGAGGAAGAATATGGAAATAGTAAAAGTAGGCATTTATCACGATGACAGTCTCTTTGCCAAGGCGTTGGCCGTTGGACTTGCCAGAGAGAGCAGGTCGATTCAGTTTGTCCTGATGGACGATATGGATACGACAGAAGCACTGGATATGATTCTGTCATCGAGGGAAGACGTGCGCCCCAATGTTGTACAGCTGGTGAAAAGCCAGCAGCAGAAACAGGTAGAGGCAGCGCCTTACCGGCTTTACCAATATGAGGAGAGCCGCGCTTTGATAGATGACCTGCTTTTTATTTATTTTAAAATGACGGACAGAGTGTTGGAATACAGAGGAACCTGTCAATGCCGTCTCGTCACATTTGCCTCTGATGCAGGAGGCAGCGGTACGACATTAACCTGTATTTCAACAGCAAAGATGCTCAATAGCATCTATGGCAGCAGACTTCTCTATCTGAATCTCTGCCCTATAGATGATTCGAAAAAATATTTTGCCACTGGAGACAAGATCGGTCTGCTAAAACTGTTGTACTATCTGGATACTGGGAGAGATTTTCCTTTAGAGAGCTTTATCACCAGAGAGGATGAGCTGGACTACATAAGCACCAACATCGTGAATGCCTGTTTTAACGATATCAAACCTGCACTCATGACCAGATTGGTAAAAAAGGTGGATGAGTTGGGCAAATACGACTATTTTTTCCTTGATATTGGCAGCTGTCTCAGCAGGGAGAATAAAAGAGTCTTGGAAAATTCCGACCTTGTCGTATTTGTGCATCGCTGGCAGAACGGAGAACCTGCTGTATATTACCAGCATATTTCCCAGGAAATCAAAAAGAAAGCAGGCGGAGCGAAGTCCCTGTTTATCAGAAATTTTGCTGGAGACGACTGGCATCAGGAAAACTGCGAAGAAATCTGGATATCTGAGGATCGGGAAGCGGTTCGTCTGGATGAAGATGGACAGAGGCTGAGAATAAATTTAGCCAGAAATTATGGAATTGAAATTGCGGCTATCGCAAAGAAAATCGTGGAGGAACTCTGAAGTGCGGCAGACAAATAAGAATATATTAGAGGAACAGATTCAATGTGTAAAAGATAAAATTCTGGCATTGAACGACAATTTACAGACCCTGGAAGCAATGGAACTGATTGAAGATACCGTCCTAGAAGGAGAGTATGATTTAGAACTTGAGGAGTACGAAGAGCTGATCAAAAAAGTGTACGCTAAGACTAGAAGCAAAATGGGAATGCTGGAAGCCTACATCAAAGATGAATCAATCAATGAAATCATGGTTAACGGGAAAGATCACTTTTTCTTTGAGGACAGCGAAGGAATCGGTTTTGTCTTCGATTGCTTTGACTCCACAGAGGAACTGGAAGAAATCATCAGAAATATCGCTGCTGGCGTACATCGGGAAATCAATGAGATGAATCCGATTCTTGATGCCAGGCTGCCAGATGGTTCCCGTGTCAATGCGGTTTACAAGAATGTCGCTGTCGGCGGACCGGTTTTGACTATACGGAAATTTGCCAAGGAGAGAATTACCATAGAAGAGATGATCAGCGGCGGAACCTTGACGAGAGAATGTGCCGATTTTCTCAAACTCCTAGTGGAGTGCGGTTATAATATCTTTGTCAGCGGAGGAACTTCTTCTGGCAAAACGACCTTTCTCAACGCATTATCTGACTACATACCGGGAGAGGAACGAGTTATCGTTATAGAAGATTCGACAGAACTGCAGCTGGACAAAATTGAAAATCTTGTACAGATGGAATGTCACAATGCCAATACCATGGGGCAGGGGCAGATTTCTATGGATATGCTGATTAAGACCAGCTTGCGGATGCGTCCTGACCGCATCATCGTCGGAGAAGTGAGAGGCAAAGAAGTAGCTGATATGCTGCAGGCTATGAATACTGGACATGACGGCAGCATGTCGACAGGTCACGGAAATTCTGTGACCGGCATGCTCAGACGTCTGGAAGCGATGTATCTAATGTCAGCACAGATTCCTATGGATGCCATCAGAGCGCAGATTGTGGAAGGCATCGACATCATGGTCCATCTGGGACGACTGGAAAACGGTAAAAGAAGGGTGGTTGAGGTACAGGAACTGTTAGATTTTGAAAACGGAAAGTATGTACTCAATCCGCTATATTCTCTGGATAGCGATATGGAACTAGTTAGTACGGGAAAACGAATCTGCAGCAGAGGAAAACTCCTCCTGAAAGGAATGGAAGATGATTACAGATTATAGTGTCTATCAGCTCTCAAAAAAAGAGAGAATGCAATTTTCCATCCTGCTATTTTGCGGCGCGCTGGGAGCCAGCTATGTATTTTACGCTTCTTTTATTCCGCTGCTGTTATATCCCCTGGCGTACATGCGAGCAGAAAAAGCCTATTGCAATTATTTGGCCGACAGGCGAAAAAATGCACTGCTGCTTCAATTCAGAGATTTACTGTACAGCTTATCAGCTTCGTTGGCTACGGGCAGACATATGGAAGAGGCACTCCGAGAGTCAGAGGAAAATTTACTGGATATCTACGGCAGTGAGAGTGATCTTCTAGGTGAGATCAGAGATATGCTTCGAAAGATTAAAGAGACTGGGGATAGTGATTTGACAGTCATAGAGGATTTCGCCAGGAGAGCAGCCTTAGAAGATATTGAGGACTTCACGGAAGTTTTCAGAGCATGTAGAGAGACGGGAGGGAATTTAGTTGTGGCAGTGAACAAAGCGGCAGCTATCATAGGTGAGAAAATAAATATCGAAAGAGAGATAAAAACGATGGTCACGCAAAAAAAGTACGAAGGGCGAATTATCACGATGATGCCAGTGGTTATTATTCTCTTCCTACAGATGATGTCACCTGATTATTTAGAAGTCATGTACACTACAGCTGCGGGCAGGATTCTCATGAGTCTGGCCCTCGGAGCGATCGTTTTTGCCTATTGGATGATTGAAAGGATAACCGACATTGAAGTCTGAATTAGAAATACAGGGAAAAGAATTTCTGAACTTCTGTAAAGAAAAGAAAAAAGTGACACTACTGGTTTTGGCGGCCGTATTGTTCCTTACAGGCATGCAGACTATCAGTTTTTTCAGCAGATTAGGAAGTTATATCACCGATGAAAAGGGGCGGGTAGTGGCCATTGCCAGAGAGAATATCGATAAAGGGTTATCAGTACCGATAAAAGTAAAGGCTATCAGAGGAAATTTGCAGGCAGAGCAAAGTTTGATACTGTCGCTTCCCGGCAAAACAGAATCTGGGAAGCAGAAAGAAAAACAGATTGATGAGGAAGAAGAATTGCTTTCACAAATTATATCCCTGACCAATGAAGTTGAATTAAGCGGAGCAGAAAATGTCCGCCTTCCCGACCGTTTAGCAGATGGAACACGCATCCTCTGGTATAGAGAAAAAACCAGACCTTCTTTTGTCACATTTTTGCTTTTCCCGCTGATGATGGTACTTCTCTATAGGGACAGCATACAGAAAAAACGCGACTTAGAAAAAAGGAAAAGGGAGATCGTGCGGAAATCCCTGCCGGGATTCAATAATCAGCTGCTGCTTCTTTTGAACAGCGGATTGATTTTTCACGATGCTTTCATACGAATTGCGGAAGGATATGAAAGAAGAAAAGAAGAAAAGACTTATTTTACAGAGACGATTACAGAGATTAAGAAAAAAGCGGCCTTGGCAGGCAACAGTTTGGTCACGGTACTGGATGATTATGGCAAAAAACTCTCAATCAAAGAATTTACCAGAATTACAAATATCATAACCGATAATCAGTACAAGGGTGTAAACCTGTCGGAAAAGCTGGAGGCCGAAAGTGAAATTCTTTGGACAGAGAGAAAGAAAATTGCTGAAGAAAAAGGTCGTATTGCAGAAACAAAATTAACTTTTCCCCTAGCACTTTTACTTTTGGTATTGATTATGATTACGGCTGCGCCGGCTATCATGGAAATGTAGATGGGAGGAACAGAAATGTTGAAAAGTAAAAAAGGGATGGAACTGGTTCAGGTTGCAATATTAATTGCACTTGCAGTCGCCTTAGGCTTGATTTTTAAAACAGAGATTACAGAATTTGTCAACAACACCTTCAAAGGTCTCAATGGATGAGAGATGAATAAACGAGGTGATGAAATTGTTGAAGCCGCAATGGTACTGCCGATTTTGATTCTGACGATTTTGAGCTTGATTCTATTAATTGTTTACTACTTTGCCTGCCTCAATGTCCAAGTGGACTTGCACAGGCAGATGGTACAAGAAGCGATGCATAGCAAGTCTATCTTTGAAATTAAAAATAAAAAAGAAGAAACCTCTTCAGAGATAGGCGGCGTCATCAGTATGATCATGAACAAGCAAATAGATGGTACAATCTACATGATCAACGAAGCAGATATCATTCGGGCAGGAGACATGATGCAATGAGTGAGGGAATACTGCCCAAGAGGAAAAGAGGATCTGTGACTGTCTTTGTGATGATTTTTTTCGTGACGCTGGTTTCCATGATTTTCATTTTTATAGACGTTTCTAAGAAAATAGCAGTCAATGGTTCTACAGAGGCTTTGGCCAGCATCTGGGGGAATTCTATACTGGCAGAATATGATTTGAATTTACAGAAACGTTATAATATCTTTGGTTTTTATGGCTTTCCATCTGATGTCAACGAAAAACTGAATTTCTATGCCAAGGAATCTTTTGAAGAGAAAAAATACATAGACTATGAAGGCGCATCCTCTAGTCTGTATGCGTATTCCCTCGCCAACGCAGACGTGATGAAAAAGCAAATTGTAAAAGCAGGAAAACTGGCGGCGACAGAAAAGTTTATCAAGCCGTCAAAAGAGATTGAGGCAGCTTCAGAGTCAGCATCAGCAGCTATTCGGAGTAAACTAGTTTTGTCAAATCTGCCGTCAGCAGGATCGACAAAGGGGATTACGACAAGCAAAATTTCAGATATGCTGAAAGACGCAGACTCCTTCGGAGATGTGATGACGAAAGCCGGTGACGAACTCTTCGAGAATCAATATATTTTTGCCTATTTCAAGGATCGGTCCAATACAAGGGATTTGGGGAAAACTTTTTTTCAAAATGAAATTGAGTATATCATTTGCGGAAAGTCCTCTGATACGGCAAACGCCAACTCAATCAGAAATAAAATAATTACAGTACGGGAGGGACTTAATTTTGTCTATCTGAATAAAGATCCGCAGAAAAGTGCGGCAGCTTTGGCAGCCGCACAGCTCTTAACCCCTGGTCCTGCGGCTATCGCTACACAGAAAGCGCTGCTGGCGGCCTGGGCTCTGGCAGAGAGTGTCAATGACTACAAACTGCTAGTGAACAATCACAAAGTGCCTGTCATGAAAAACGAAGCCACCTGGGCCATTGATTTGGATTCAGTAATCTCGAATACAAGTGATGAATACGTATATACTGGAGTAGATCAGGGACAGACCTATGAAGACTTTCTCAGCCTCTTTATTTATGTGATGGATGAGAGAGTCCGCCTTTTGCGCATCATGGATCTGATACAGATTAACATGAAATATCTGTATTACAGTACCTTTCTGCTCAGGGAGTATAGTGCCGGTCTGCGCTTTCAAATGATGGTAAATGGAGTAGAACATGTTGTGGTCAAAGAATACTAAACAGGGCAGTTACATCGTGGAATCTGTCATTGTCGTGCCGATCTTTATCATGGCTGTAGTCATGCTGATGTCCATCGTGCCCATTATTGCCACCTGCGAGAATGTGAATTTTGCGGCAGCAGATGAGATCCATCTGGAATGCACAAAAAGCGCCTTTCGAAAGAATCCCGCTGCATTACCAGCAGCGTTACGGCATAGAATCTATCAGGAGAACGAGAAGGTCAATACCTATCGGACTGATTTTTATCGATATCTCTACAGGTCAGAAGGCATTGACGACTTGATTTCTTTCAGTTTTCAAGTGCAGTTTCAAGAGAAAAACCCTCTGGGTTTGTTCAGTTCTGTCAATTACCATGGGAGAATTACAGCCAGGGCTTTCAGCGGAAAATTGCAGAAACAAGCACCTTCTGAAAAGGGTGATTTTGAAGAGGAAAAAGAATCCCATATTGTCTATATCTTCCCCGAATGGGGAAAGCGATATCACAATAAAGGCTGTACCTATGTCAGATCTAATTGTCAGATGGTATATCTCTCACAGGATACGAAACGGAAGTATTCTGCCTGCAGATTGTGCCAGGCAAAGACTGCACAGGTGGGAAGCCCTGTGTTCTGTTTTCGTGTAAGCGGGGAAGTCTATCATCTTGCCGGCTGCAGAATGATTGATAAATATTATGTAGAAATTGAGAAAGAGGACGCAGAGAAGAAAGGGTATAGCCCTTGTTCCAAGTGTGGAGGTGCCTGAAATGACGGGAAACATCGAGTTAAAGTACGAGAAACATAAACTGGAGAATTACATTATGGATATGCTGACTCTGGAAACCTGTAAACTCTTTCTTCCTGCAGTTTTCATTCAGACGGAAGAAGATGTTATCGCCAGCTATCGGACAGAGGGATTTTGTAAATTATCAGCTTTAAAAGAATTTGAGACAGAAGATCTATTGAGTATTATAATATCTTTGCTGGAGGGCATCGATGATGCACAGCGTCACTATATTTTCCCTGATGAATATGTGATGAATGACGAAAGTATTTACGTACAGAGAGATCTACGTCAGATAAAGATGATCTTTATACCAGAAAAAGAGGAGCGTTTATTAAACGATAAGATTGCGGCTCTCTTGGAGTATTTGAAAGAAAAGGGAACTGAAGAGGGCAGAGAGTACATTGAGGATGCGATTGCATTTGTCAGGCAGAATACATTCGGCAGCAAAGCAGTCATCCACCATTTGCAGACACTGCGCAAGGAGGCATACCTCTGCGGCGTGAAATGATTTATCTTATGTACTTTTAATTATTTTAAAAGAGCCTGTTACAAGACGAAACAGGCTCTTCAATCAGCTTATCTAAAATTTCTTTTTTCAGCTTTTTTCTTATCTCTGCAAACTTTGCATCTCTTTGGCTCGTTGTCGAAGCCTTTTTCTTTGTAGAACTCTTGCTCGCCTACAGTGAAAGTGAATTCACATCCACAATCCTGACAGATTAAAGTCTTGTCTTCCATCGTGCATCCTCCTATGAATATTTATATTAATGTAATGAAAATCGATATTCATAACAGGAAACTCGACTGATTAAATTAATATGGCTTTATTATAACTTTTTTTCGAGAAGATGTCTACTTTTTTCTTTGGCGCATATGCTTAAATAAAAGAATTTTGGAGGCATCAAAGTGAATAGAAGAAGAATTAGAAAGTACAGAAACCAGAGAAAAAATTCTGGGATGAAATTCTTAGGCATTATTGGTATAATGATGATAGCGGTAATTTGCGGATACCTGACAGCTCGTTTCGTTATTGCCCCGCTCCTGGGTTATGATACGGAAGTTCTTAAGCTGGATCTCCCATCAAAATTGACAGCAGCACTGGATAGAGATAACGATGGGACCGACGATGAGGACACCAATGTGGCGGACGAGTCTAAGAATACATCTCAGGCACAAAAAGACGACGATGAGGGCGATGGTAAAGATGAGGACAGCGATCGTTCTGAAGGCGAGGACAAGGGTTATGCTCTTCAGTTCGGCCTTTTCAGCACAGAGGCGAAGGCGGAAGAACTTGTTTCCAAGCTAGAGGATGAAGGTATTGACTCGAAGATTAAGGAAATCGACGGGAAATACAAGGTCATCAGTCCCATCGTAAGCACCAAAGACGAGGCAGTAGAGAAACTGAAGAACACAGATTCTAAAGAGGTGTCAGATGTATTCATAACCGTGATCAAATAAAAAATGTAACAAGAAAGAGGACCATACATGATACCACTATCAACGCGGATGAGACCGGATAACCTGGAAGATTTTGTCGGACAAGAACATTTTATGTATAAAGGATCTTTGCTCTATAATGCCATAAAGAATAAAACTTTTGATTCAGCTATTTTTTTCGGACCATCAGGAACGGGAAAGACCACTCTTGCGCGAATCATCGCCCAAGAGATGGACAGCAGTTTTACGGAAATTAACGCATCAACGACGGGGACAAAGGAATTAAAGGAGCTGATCGAGGGTGCTAAACTGCGATTTTATGGTTTAGAAAACAGGACGACCTATGTGTATATCGATGAGTTTCACCGGTGGAACAAACTGCAGCAGGATTCTCTCCTGAAAGCACTGGAAGAAGGAGTAATTAAATTTATCGGCAGCACTACAGAAAATCCATATTTTGCTATCAATAATGCTGTACTCAGCAGGGTAAGGAATATCTATGAATTTAAGCGGCTGGACAGCGACAATATTAAAAAAATGCTTCTCCGCGCACTGACCGATACAGAAAAAGGTTTCGGCAATTTACATATCAAGTATGAGGAAGAGGCGTTGGATATTTTGGCTAATCTGGCTAATGGCGACGGCAGAGTATCCCTGGATACCCTTGGTTTTATTATTGATAACTTGGATTTATCAGAGACCATGACCAAAGAAATGGTTGCAGAGGCAATGCAGCGAAAGATCGGGTTTTATGATAAGGGAGATGACAGATACAATCTGCTGTCCGCTTTGCAGAAGTCAGTCCGCGGCAGCGATCCTGATGCAGCAATTCACTATTTTGCCAGGCTCGTCGACGGCGGTGCAGATATACAGATGCTGGGAAGAAGACTCTTGGTCATGGCCAGTGAAGATATCGGCATGGCTTATCCGTCAGCAATCTCCATTGTTACGTCCTGTGTACAAGCTGCGTTAATGGTGGGGTATCCAGAAGCGTCTATAAATTTGGCACAGGCAGTGATCCTCCTGGCTTCAGCGCCGAAGTCAAATGCTGCCTTCATGGCTTATCAAAAGGCATCTGAGGATCTTAGGACAAGAAAAATTGACGATGTGCCAGACCATCTCAAGGATGCACATTACAAAGGGGCGAAGGAGATGGGATTGGGCAGCGATTACAAATATCCCCACGCCTATGGGGGATACGTGCAGCAGCAGTATCTGCCGGACAACCTGTACCGTGAAAAGGTAAAATACTATGAACCGACTTCCAATGGATCAGAAGGTTCGTTTAAAAAATTCTTAGAAAGTTTAGAGGAAAAGTATGGCGGAAATCATTAGAGCAGAGAACTCGGGATTCTGTTTCGGCGTGAAACAGGCGATCGAAAAAACAGAACTGCAGATTCGAAATAATAAAGGGAAAAAAATCTACACATGCGGACCATTGATTCACAACCAGTTCGTCATAGATAATTTGGCGGATCAGGGGGTTGGCATCATCTATCAGCCAGAAGAGGCAGAAGAAGGAGATATCGTCATCGTCAGATCTCACGGAGAGACAAAGGCATTTTTTGATCGTGCGACGGAAAGGGGGCTTTGTGTAATCGACGCAACCTGTCCCTTTGTCAACCGAATTCACCAGCTGGTACACGAAGCATATCAGCAGGGGAAACAAATTGTAATCATTGGAGACGAAAATCACCCGGAAGTGACGGGCATCAACGGTTGGTGTGAGAATACTGCTCTGATTGTCAATTCAAAAGAGGAGGCAGAGACGATCCGGGAGGAAAATCTTTTTCTCGTCTGCCAGACTACCATAAAAAGAGAACTGCTCGATGATATTATTTCAGTTATCGAATCGAAAAATTTTACAATGGAAATCAACAATACCATCTGCAATGCGACAAAAGAACGCCAGCAGTCCTGCGAAGCGTTGTCAAAAAAAGTGGATGCGATGGTCATCGTCGGAGGGAAAAATAGTTCCAACACGAGAAAATTGTACGAAATTTCCAAAAAAAACTGCAATAATTCCTTTTTTATTGAAAATATTAAAGATTTACCATTGAAACAATTGCGAAAATGTAATAAAATAGGAGTTGCAGCAGGTGCCTCAACACCTGAATGCGTAATTAAGGAGGTTATTGCTAACATGAGTGAAATGATCACTAACGAAAAAAATTCAATGGAAGATTTCATGGATGAAATCGACGCGTCTTTAAGACTACCTCGCACTGGCGAAATCGTTGACGGTAAAGTACATCAAGTAACTGACAGAGAAGTCATCGTGAATATGGGTTGCAAAAAGGACGGAATTCTTCCTGTGGAAGAAATTACTTTAGAGGAAGGACAGAGACTGACTGATTTATTTAAAGAGGGCGATGAGATCCAGGCAAAGGTTATCAAAACTGATGACGGAGATGGTGGAATCTTACTTTCAAAGAAAAAGCTAGAAATTAATGAGCATTGGAATGAAATTAATGAAGCTCTTGAAAATAAAACGATTATAACTGTAAAAGTTGTCAAGCAGGTAAATGGCGGCGTTATTGCAGCTTATAAGGAAGTCACTGGCTTTATTCCTCTGTCACAGCTGTCAGATAAGTTTGTAGAAAACGCTGACGAATTTATGGGACAGACTTTGGACGTCAAAGTTACCAGAGTTGACCAGAAGAGAGGAAGAGCTGTATTCTCACACAAAATCGTTCTTAACGAAGAGAAGCAGAAGAAGATTGCTGCAATCTGGGAAGGCCTTCACGTAGATGACATCGTAGAAGGTACAGTAATGAGATTCACAGATTACGGTGCTTTTGTTGATCTGGGCGGAATCGACGGACTGTTACATATCTCAGAAATTTCATGGGGTAAGCTGAAGCATCCTCAGGAAGTTCTTCAGATTGGAGATACTGTAAAGGTCAAGATTCTTTCTATGAATGAAGAAAAAGGCAAGATTTCACTGGGTCTGAAACAGACAATTCCAGAACCATGGTCCGTTATCGACGAAAAGTACGAAGTCGGACAGGTTGTAAGTGGAAAAGTTGTTCAGATCAAGGAATACGGTGCATTCGTTGAACTTGAGCCAGGCTTAGACGGACTTGTCCACATTTCAGAAGTTGCTCACAAGAGAGTGACCAACATCGCTGACGAACTTTCCATCGGCCAGGAAGTGGCGGCTAAGATTTTAGAAATCGATAGAGAGAGAAAGAGAATCAGCCTGAGCATCAAAGAAACTTTAGACGCAGCAGATGAAACTGTTTCTGAAGAACCTGCAGAAGATGCTGAATAATTAGAAGGATAAATACGCAGAATGTTAAGACATCTGCGTATTTTTATGTGCCCTGTCTTGTTGGGGCACAGTGAAAAGGAGAGGGAAAAATTGAATCATGAGAAGTTAGGCGCAGGAAAGATTATTTCGATATCTTTAATGTTGTTTGCCATGTTTTTTGGTGCGGGAAATATGATTTTTCCACCGATGCTTGGATATCTGGGCGGTGAAAACTTCTTTCAGGGTACGCTGGGGTTTGTCGTTACAGACGCGGGGTTGTCTATATTGGGCATTGCGGCTATTGTATTGGTGGGAACGAAGCTTGATGATTTAGCAGGATTGGTAGGACCTAAATTTTCTATATTTGTAGGGATGACCATCTATCTTCTGATCGGACCACTGTTTGCTTTGCCGCGGACGGGAACCGTATCATACGAAATTGCAGCAATTCCGTTTTTGGGAGAAAATACCGGCATTGTTCCATCAGTTATCTTTACGGCGCTGTTTTTCGGCATCACCTATATTTTATGTCTGAATCCGAGTCGGATTGTAGATATCGTGGGCAAAGTGCTGACACCGGTTTTGCTCATTTCTATTGCAGTGATCTTTGTAGTAAGCGTTATCAGTCCAGTAGGAGAAATCGGTTCACCAAAGGGAGAATACGCTGAAATGCCGTTTTTTAAAGGTATGGTGGAAGGATATCTCGCATTGGACGGGTTAGCCGCCCTGGCTTTCGCTATCGTGGTCATCAACGCGATCCGGGATATGGGGGTTACTAAGTCAAAGAGCATCGTGCGGTACACTTTGATGGCTGGTGTTTTGGCAGGAATCGGCTTGGGCGTCGTCTATCTGGCGTTAGGTTTCGTAGGAGCGCAGACCTCTATGGAGGATACAACCTATGGCAATGGGGGACAAGTTTTGGCCTCTGTGGTCTATCGACTTTTAGGTGTTGGCGGCAATGCGGTTTTGGGATTGGCTGTCATGTTGGCATGCCTGACCACTTCCATCGGCCTGGCCACCTCGTTTTCAGATTACTTTCACGAGATATTTCCCCGGATTTCCTATAAAGCTATTTTGACAGGTGTCTGTGTTTTCAGCTTTGCAATATCCAATGTAGGACTGACTACGATGATTACCTTTACGCTGCCAGCCTTGGTCATGGTATATCCGCCGGCCATTACCTTGGTGCTTCTTTCTTTTGCGAAAAAAATCATCGGTAAAAAGCATGAAGCATATGCACTTGCAATGCTCTTCGCATTTATCATCGGAATCTTTGATGGCCTGAAGACAGCAGGTATCGATACGGGTGCACTGGGAGCCTTAGCAGCCAGGCTGCCATTTTTTGATCTGGGCATCGGTTGGATTTTACCAGCCATTGCAGGATGTATCATCGGCATGCTGCCCTTTGTAAATTTTCTATCAAAACATGAGGCGGCAGAGAAACCAGTACCCGTAAATATTAAGTAATCGTTACAGAGAGCCGTCCTAAGGCAAAGGGCGGCTTTTCAATTTCCAAAGATGGAAGTAACAACCGATTGTAAGTTGAGGCTGAATCTAGTATAATGGTTTCACAATCTTACGACTTCGCCGCAAGGAAGAAACCATTGAATCATGTGCTTCGATTGTATTTTTGAAGGAATGCACATGGTATAATGAACGCAAAGGTTGAAACGGCGTTGCCGAGAGGAAGCGTTCATTGAATCACAATTTTCGATTGTATTTTTAATGGTATAATTGTGGTATAATGCACGCAAAGATTGAAACGGCGTTTATTTAAGTCCTGCTCTATTGGACTAGGGAGAGGAGGAATATCATGGAAAATCAATTAATACAACAATTTATGGACTATCTCGACTGTTATTGTGAGGTGCTTGCACCGATGCCAGATGATGATGAAATAAAAGAGCGTTATCTGCAGAAGTTAGAAGAGGGGCGAAAAGATGGCTTTTTTCCAATTCTGATAACGCCTGATGATACCCTTTGGGAGTGCCTGCTGATGAACAGCGACACAGAGAATCAGTTAGGGGCGGATGAGACGGTTCATCATGACACTGTCAACACTTACCGAAAAAAGGCACTGGATTTCACATTACCTGATGGCAGGCAATGTGTCGACGGAATGATTAACGAAAGGAAAGAAGAGGCTGAGGAAGATGGCTTTGATTGGGAAGAAGAGGTCATGGGAGAGTCTGCCGGCGGTGAACCTCTGAATCAATTCCTCTCCTATTGGAACTACGAGACAAGACTGACGGAACCTGTTATTCTGGCTTGTATCCCTGTGAATCATCCCTGGGAGATATTTGCCTACCTGCCTTTTGGAGGGTGGAATGAATGCCCGGATACATTAGAACTGATGGCTGTGGCAAAGCATTGGTATGAAGCCTATGGTGCGATACCGGCGGCGCTGAGTCATGATCAGCTGGAATTTTACATTGAAGAAGCTGTGGATAGGGAAGAGGCTGAAAAACTTGCCCTGGAACAGTATGCGTTTTGCCCAGACAGGGTAGATCAGTGCGGAGAAAACTGCACCATTGGTGAACTGGCAGACTGTCTGGCAAAATCCACAATTTGGTATTTTTGGTGGGACTGAACGTACAAAATGGAAAAATCTAAAAATACAGTACCCGGAGGAATAGTAATGGAGCAGAAACTATTAGAACAATTGAACCTATGGCATGAGAAGGATGATTACCAGAAAATTATCGACACCATTGAAACTATGGAAGAGCACGACTATGATTCTATCTGCCATCTGGCAAGAGCATATAATAACCGTGGCGAAATAGGTGATTATGATAGAGCCATTGAACTTTTACAGATGGTGAGTGATATGGGACAGGAGGACCCTCTTTGGCATTTCCGAATGGGTTATGCCTGCTATTTTGCTAATCGATTTGATGAAGCTGCCGATGCTTTCCAGCACAGCCTGGAACTTGCGCCAGGTGATGAAGATGCACAGTATTTTTTGAACATATCAAAGGAAGAAATGCTCCGTGAACAGGGAATCAATCAGGACGAGTATGAACCAGAGATGTATACAGAAGAAGAGATGGATGCTATAGAAGAACATATTACGAAAAATTTTGGGGACTATGATAGTGTATTTCACGAAATCATTTCTCCCGACATCCATGTGGATGTCTGCATGATACCGCCGTCAAAAGAACGGAATTATCATGTTTTGGTAACCATGGGAATGGGTGCACATTTTATGAATGTGCCAGAGGAATTGGCCGAATACAAGTTAGAGCGGGCAGAACTGGCAATCTGTCTGCCTGCGGACTGGAACTTACAAAGTGACGAAGAAAGATGGTATTGGCCGATTAGAATGCTGAAAGTTTTGGCGCGGCTGCCAATATCTGAAGATACCTGGCTTGGATGGGGGCACACTGTCGATAATGGGGCTCCCTTTGATGAAAGCACGAAACTCTGTGGATGCATGTTGATTAATCCGGTTAACTTTGAAGAATCTGCCAATATCTGCACTATGCCTGATGACAGTGAAGTGAATTTTTATCAAGTCATTCCCCTCTATGATGAAGAAATGGCATATAAAATGGAACATAATGCAGAGGAACTGCTAAACTTGATGGACGACGATGTTTTAATCATCAATCCAAATAGAATTAATTATTGTAAAAAAACATTATTAAATTAAAAATTCCTATTAATACCTTTCATATTTTTCGTGCAAAATTAGATAATAACATTAGAAAAAAGAAAGGAGCTTAAAAATGAAAAAGACCAGATTTTTTCTAATGGCTTTATTACTAGTGACAGTTTTAGTATTCACAAGCTGCGGAAGCAAAGATGCCAATACTGACGGTATTCCGGACGACAAACAAAATAGTGTCGGCCAGGATATTAAAGATGGCGCAGATGATGTGAAAGACGGTGTTGAGAATCTCGGTGACGACATCGAGAATGGTGCCCGTGATGCAGCCGATGACATCAAAGATGGCGTTGATAACAACAAAAATAACAATAACGTCAAAAATAATGTCAATAACAATGGTGACGTCAGCAAGAATACAGCAGATAATGGAACCAAGTCAACCTTATAGTAATAATTTCATGGAAGCTGTCTCAAGTGCGAAGACGGCGCAAAACGCAGGCAGATTTTGTCTGCGTTTTTTCATCTATTAATTCTTGTGGTAAATCTGGCCATTTTAGTTTACAATAGAGATATGAGAAAGAAAAAAACAAAGATAAAAAATGAGAAAGCAATAGGCGTATTAGACAAGAACAAAGCGGGGTTTGGCTTTGTAAGGCAGGAAGAAGGGGGAGACATATTTATTGCGAAGAGCAACTTGGCAGGCGCTATGCATGGCGATACTGTAGAAGTTGATCTGCTGCCAAAATACCTGTGGGTGAGAAATAAGGAAGGCATCATCGACAAGGTAATAGAAAGAGCAAATACGGAAGTCGTGGGAACATTTCAGCGAAACAAAAGATTTGGATTTGTGATTCCTGACGACAAGAGAAATACAGATGATGTATTTGTGAAAAAATCAGATTTTAGAAATGCCCAAAATGGAGATAAGGTTGTCGCAAAGATTACCAAGTATCCAGAGAAAAATATCAGTGCGGAAGGCAAAATTACCGAAGTGATTTCACGGCTTGGAGAAAGTGGAGGAGAAATCAAATCTTTGATTCGCGCCCACGGACTCCTTGAGACCTTTCCCAGCAGAGTGAATGCAGAAGCGAAGGCGAGGTCAAAGGAGGCCATCACAGAGGAAGAAATTGAAAAACGCAGGGATCTGCGAGATAAGACGATCATCACCATAGACGGTGCTTCAGCGAAGGATTTAGATGACGGCGTATCAGTAGAAAAACTGCAGAATGGTAACTTTCTGTTAGGCGTGCATATAGCGGATGTCAGCCATTATGTCAAAGCGGACGGATATTTAGACAGAGAGGCACTTAAACGCGGTAACAGCGTTTATCTGATCTCCAGAGTAGTCCCTATGCTGCCCAAGGTATTGTCTAATGGAATCTGCAGTTTAAATCCGCAGGTTGACCGGCTGACTTTGACTTGTGAAATGGAGATTGATAGGGATGGAATCGTTGTCAATCATGAGATTTATGAGAGCATTATAAATTCCAAAGCGAGAATGGTTTATGATGACGTTTCCGATATTTTAGAAAAAGAAGATCGAGCACTGATTGAAAAATACGCTTCCATCTACGAGGATCTGCTATTGATGGAGAAATTAGCAGAGATTCTCAGGGAGAAGAGGAAAGAGAAGGGGAGCCTCGATTTTGACTTTGATGAGGCAGAGATTCTCTTAGACAGTGATGAAATTCCGATAGAAATCGGCATTGAAGAACGGCGTACAGCGAATAGACTCATAGAAGAATTCATGCTGGCTGCCAATCAGACTGTAGCAGAACATTTCTACTGGATGGAGTATCCTTTTGTCTACCGCGTCCACGAGAAACCAGACACAGAGAAAATCGTAGAACTGAAAGCTTTTTTGGCCGGATTTGGAATTAACCTGACCGGAAATCCCGATAACATTCATCCTCGGCTGCTCAACGAAATCTTGCAGCGGGTAGAGGGAAAACCTTATGAGAATATTGTCAGCACAGTGATGCTCAGATCGATGAAAAAGGCCTTTTACAGCACTGAATGTGCAGGACATTTTGGTCTGGCATTTACCTATTACTGTCATTTCACTTCCCCAATCAGGCGTTATCCGGATCTGATGATTCATCGGATTATCAAGGCATCTATCAATGGTGAGGCTACGGAAAAGCTTTTGAAGAAGTTCAGAAAGGATGCAGAAATTGCAGCAGATACCGCGTCGCTGACAGAGAGGACAGCCCAGGAGATGGAACGAGAAGTGGAGAAAATGAAGAAAGCGCAGTTTATGCAGAGCAAAGTGGGAGAAATTTTCGAGGGCATTATCAGCGGAGTGACAAACTTCGGCATTTATGTGCAATTACCGAACACCATAGAAGGCATGGTCAGATTGGACAGCCTGAAAGACGATTTCTATGATTACGAAGAAGGAAAGTATCGAGTCATTGGCAGGCAGACACGCAAAATCTATGCTTTGGGAGACAGAGTAAAGATCGTAGTGCTGGGAGCCAGTCCGCAAGAGAGACAGATTGACTTTGCCATGATAAAAGAATAGGATACTACAAAGGACTGCCATATGGCAGTCCTTTATCATGTAAACTAATTTTCTTTCTCTGGTGAAAAATCCATGATTTTATGGATCGCTTCTGTAACTTCAAGATAATCTTCTACTAACTCCTCTAAACGCTTCTCACCGGCTTCCTCGAGATGATAGTATACGCGTGTCATTCTCTTCCCTACAGTTTTTTTGTAATCGGTGATAAAGTTGTTGTCGATTAGCTTGTACAAAGTCGGGTACATGGATCCTTCTGGAATCACCAAAACGCCGTTTGATCGCTGATTGATCAGCTGTGAAAGCTGATAGCCGTAACAGTCCCCTTCTGTTTTCAGCAGATGAAGCAACAGCATTTCTACTGACCCTTTCTTAAAATTACTTTTGTTTTTACTTCTTTGTGTCATATTGCATCATTCCTTTCTACAGATATATTAAAACATCTCAAACAACAAAGCAATAAGTATTTAACTATATTACGTGATGGATTTGTGAATTTTTTTCCATTGTCAGTGAAATAGACCGGAATACAATTCTTAAGAATTCTTAATTTTGCCCCAAGGGTATTGACCCTGTCTAGTATTAGTAATATCATGTAAATACAAAAGGGGAAGCTATAGTATACGAACTAGAAAAGGGGTAGAGATGATTACAAGAACTATTACAGTGTCTTTAATTGCATTCTTTCTTTTGATTATTGCCATAATCGGGGCAATCGTCATGATTAACAGGGGAAACTAAAATCAATAGGGGTATGGAGATGAGAGATTAGCCGGAAACATTTTCCGGCTCTTCGCTCTTTTTGGGACATTTATTTCTTGGCTGCGATGGCGCCCATGATATCGCCGACCTCAGCCAAGAATATTTTCTTTTTGGCCAGATCAGTCAATGAGAGCATACCGACCAGTCTGCCGTTTTCCAACACGGGAAGGCGATGGACCTTCTTTTTTGAGAAGAGACAGGCGGCATCGTGGACGTTCATTTCTGGCGAGATGGTCACAAGATTTGTTGTCATGATATCTGAGATTTTCGTAAGTTCGACGCTGGCAGCATCTGCAGTCGATACGCGCATTAAAATGTCCCGATCGGTCACCAGTCCAAGTAAACAGCCTCTGTTATCGCAGATTGGCACGATTCCGATGTTATTTTTTTTCATCAATGCGGCAGCATCTGAAATAGAAGCATCGGGTTTTAAAAAGCATACGCTGGTCGTCATAAGTTCTTTTACGGTCATAAAAATAATCCTCCTGCTTTTATGCTTTACAGGAGGATTTTAATTATGCGCTGATTTGTTTTAAAATGTTATGATCTTGCTCTGTCAGAATTCCAGAAAGATCTGGAGAAGAGCAGAATGATTGCATAAAGCTCTAATCTTCCCGCCAGCATTAAAGCAGAGGAAAAGAGCTTGCCAAACCAGGAGAAGATGCCGAAATTACCGCCTGCAATATTGCCAAAGCCAGTACCATTGTTCGTAATAGCCGCTAGCGAGGCCGCCAGTGTCGTCTCCATATCTTGATTTTCCAAGGACAGCACCAGGGAGGAAACGATATATATGGAGAAAAACAACATCAGAAATACGGTGATAGAAGAAGCGCTTTCTGCGCTGACCGGTTTCTTCTGAATCATAACAGGCTTGATTGCATGGGGGTGAATCCTTTTGTAGATTCCTCTCATAATCAGTTTGAAGTATACGACAAATCGTATGACTTTGATGGAACCGCTGGTAGAATTCCCGCAGCCGCCGATCAGAAGCAGGACTAGCAATACGATTTTGCAGGCTGTCGGCCATATATTGATATCTGCTATTTCAAAACCTGAAGTGGAGCCAAAGGCTACTGCCTGAACAAAGGAGTCTCCAAGAGCCTTGAAAAAGGAATGGTATGTGCCAGTTGCAGTCAGGACGATAGCCATGATGACTGAGCCGCCCGTTAAGAGACTCAGATAAGTCCGAAGCTCCACATTTTTGACGACGCGTTTCCATTTACCAACGGAGATAAAGAAATACATCATGAAATTAACGGACCCTGCGATGGAAAAGAAGGTGAACACGGACTTTACATAAGGGGTAAAGTTGATTACGACGTCATTGTTCAGGTTATACAGTCCGGCGGTACTGATAGTAGACATCGTATTGATGACGGCTTCAAATGGTGTCAGGCCGCTGGGCAGCAATAGACATAATTCCAATATCGTCATTGCGATGTAGATTCTGTAGGATAGCTTAGCCGTATCGCTGATTCGTGCAGACATTTTCTCAAGATCAGGACCGGGAACTTCCGCCGCCGCCATTTTCTGTCCCTGCACTCCCAGTATTGGGAAGAAGGAAATGGTCAGTAGGAGCAGCCCCATACCGCCCAGCCAGTTGGTGATGGCTTTCCAAAGAACCAGAGAACGCGGCATGGCATCGATATTGATTACCCAGGCTCCAGTAGTGGTCCAGCCGGATACAGACTCAAAAATACAGTCTACATAAGAATAACCGCATTCTGATAAAGCGTAAGGCATGGTGCCTACCAGGCAGACCAGGAACCAACAGATAAAGGCGACAAAATAACCTTCACGGGTTTTGATTTTCAATGTATAGTATCGCAGGTGCTTAAATACGGTCATGCCAAAACAGATACAGCATATGGCAGTAAAGAAAAAGGCTGACGCCGCCCCCAATTCCTTATAATAGACAGCACAAACCAGGGGCACCAGCATGGCGCACCCCTCAAATAACATGATGACGGATATGGTTCTTAAAATAACTCGATGATTATATGTCATTTTTCTATTCCTTATGATTTATTGGAGTTCCAGTAATGGGGCGAGAACAACATGAAAAATGTGAATAGTTCCAGCCTGCCTGCAATCATTAACAGCGATAAAATCAGTTTTGAAAACCCGGAAAATTCGCTGAAATTCATGACAGGACCAATGAGTGAGAATCCAGGTCCGATATTTCCCAGGCAAGTGATAACAGACGAAATGGTCGTCATTAGATCAAATCCGTTAAATGAAATAATAAAAGAACCTGCAAACACTACAAATATATAGAAAAACACAAAGTTTGCGATATTCGTTGAAACTTCTTGAGGAACTTCTTTTCCTCCCAGTGTCACAGTGACCACCCGTCTTGGGTGCAGCTTCAGGGAGACACCTCTTCGAATCAGCTTCAAAGATACTAGAATTCTGATTACTTTTACGCCTCCGCCTGTGGATGAAGAGCACGCACCGACAAGCATCAACAGGAAGATCAGCATCTTGCTGAAGGTAGGCCAGATGTCGTAATCAGCGGTGGCATAGCCTGTAGTCGTGATGATAGAAGCCACCTGAAAAGTGGAGGTGCGAATTCCTTCTTCCACATCATCATAGACTCCTGTGACAAAGAGATCGACGGCAATCAGAGCGGATACAGAAAGTATGATTAAAAGATACAGCTTTAATTCAGAATCCTTCATCATGGATTTGAACCCTCTTCTTGCCAGCACAAAATAGAGATTGAAATTGATACCGCAGAGAATCATGAAAATCGTGATTACCCATTGCAGATAGGGGCTTTCGAAGTGGGCGACGCTGTTTCCATAAGATGAAAAACCACCGGTTCCAACTGTACCAAAGGTGTGGACAAGTGAATCGTAGAAATTCATGCCACCCAAGAGCAGAAGCAGAGTCTCAAGTATGGTAAAAAACAGATATACTAAATACAGCCGCCGGGCAGTATCAGAAAAACGGGGAGCAATTTTGTCCAGTGTAGGACCGGGTGTTTCTGCGCTGGCGATAAGTTGACCGCCGACGCCGATAGACGGCAGCAGAGCCATGGCGAAAACGATGATACCCATGCCGCCCAGCCAATGTGTGAAGGAACGCCAGAACAGCATAGATTTAGGAAGTGCCTCAATATCGGCAAGGATAGAAGACCCTGTAGTTGAAAATCCGGAACAGGTTTCGAAAAAAGCATCGATATAACTTGGAATCGCTCCGGAGAACCAAAGTGGAAATGCACCGATTAAAGAGGCCACCAGCCAGCACAGTGACACAATAAGAAACCCATCTCTGGCCTTTAATTTGATCAGAGAAGGGCGAAATAACTTAATTAATATAAATCCTATGACAAAGCAGGGGATGATTGTAAAAACGAAACACCGAAAAGCCAGCATTTCGTGATAGACCAAGGCTACGATAAGAGAAGGTATCAGGCAGAGCCCCAGTACCAAAAGCAAAATTCCCATCATCCTTATGACACCATTAAAGTTTACTGTCATTTTAAACTCCTAGTTTTTGTTCTTTAATAGTTTTTCCAAGTCGCCAATTTCGCTCAGCAAGCTGAGTATGATGACTTTGTCGTGCAGTTCTATCTTTGTGGTTCCAGTCGGAATAATAACGTCTTTCCCTCTGTGAATAGCAGCAATCAGTACGCCGTCAGGCAGCTCCAGCTCTGCGAGAGGAACACCGATCATGGTCATATGAGAGTGCGCGATGATTTCCATGATTTCAGCTTGTCCCTGAATCAATAGGGACGAAATGATTTTTTTCGATCCTTGAATAAATCGCAAAATATTGCTTGCTGTAATGTCAAGGGGATTCAGCACGACATCCACTCCCATGCGCTCGATGAGACCTTTATAACTTTCGTGACTGACTTTGGAAATGACGTCGGCAATTCCATGCTGCTTGGCAGTCAATGCCAGAAGCAGATTTTCTTCGTCATAACCAGTGGCGGTTACGAAGGCATCCATTTCGTTCATATTTTCTTCTTCCAACAGGGAAATATCTGTTCCATCGCTGTGGAGGACCATGACATTATTCAAATGCGTGGATAGATAACGGCAACGCTCTTTGCTCTTTTCTACTAATTTTACGGCAGCTCCAAATTCTGAAAGCTTTTCTGCCAGATAAAACCCGGTCTTTCCGCCGCCTATGATCATAACCTTCTGAAGGTTCGTATAACGTCCTTTCTCGTGGACTTTTTTATTTAGGCTGATGATCTGGTCTTTTTCGCCCACAACGTAGAGAAAGTCCCCATTCTGTATATGGTCATTGCCATGAGGAATGATGACTTTGCCGTTTCTTGAGATAGCCGCGATCAACATATTGGGCAGATATTCTCCGACTTCGGGAATACTGCGGCCCACCAGCTTGGGAAATCGTTTTGAGGGGAACTCAATGAGGGAAATTTTTCCACTGGTGAAGATTCCATTGCTCAAAGTATATTTTTCCGCTAAATATTTGTAAATTTCAACTGTAATCGCCAAATCTGGATTGATAATTGAATCAATGTGCATGGTTTCTTTTATAAAATCAAACTGATTCATATATTCCGGTTCTCTGACTCTGGCGATGACATGCCTGCATCCCAGTTTTTTGGCAAAAGCAGAAATTACGATGTTGGTTTCGTCGTTATCCGTTACTGCCAGCAGATAGTGAAAGGTATTGATATTGGTGTTCTTAAGAACTGCAATATCTTTTGCATCTGCATTGATTGTCATGACATCAAGATGCTGTGACAGTTTATGTAGGACGTCCTCATTTTTGTCAATCATTGTAATCGCATAATCTCCGCCCAGCAGGGCTTCTGCGACTTTAAAGCCCAATTTGCCGGCGCCAACAATAGCAACGTTCATCTTTATATCCTCTTTATAATTTCAAAATTTTCGTGTAAGCACTTACACTATTCTAATTCAAAACATTTGAATTTGCAAGCGGTTTTGGAATTTGGTATAATGAACGCAAACGATCTTACAGCGTTGCTGCAAGGGAGCGTTCATTGAATCATGTGCTACGGCTATATTCTCAAAGGAATGCACATGGTATAATGGTTCCAGAATCAAACAGCGTTGCCTTTTGTCCCGACTTTAGCCGGCAAGGCAAAACGGACAGCGAAGCGAGCTGGGCGCGCGTAGGAGTATTGCGCAGCATGTGCTGCCACAAGGGAGGGAATTCTATTGAAAATTAAGAGATTTATAGGCGGAAGTCTGCTGAGTAATGGTTATGTGCTTTACGGACAGACAGGCGGGACCTGTTATATCATAGATCCAGGGTATCAACCTAAAAAATTTATCAACTTTGTGAAAGAGAATCAACTGACACCAAGAGGAATTATCTTGACCCATCTTCACCACGATCATGTTGGCGCTGCAGAAGCCGTGAGAGATGCTTTGGAGTGTTCGATTTTCATGCACGAGGAGGACGCTTTTGTATATAAAGGCGTGGTGGATCAGCGTATAAAAGCGGGGGACACCTTTGAACTAGATGATGAAGTCCTAGAAGTTTTGCATACGCCGGGACATACGAGAGGCAGTATCTGCATTATGGGAGCAAAAAGCAGAGTGTGCTTTACAGGAGACACGATCTTTGACACGGATTTGGGCAGGACAGATCTGGCGGGTGGTTCAGAAGCCGATATGAAACGTTCCATATGCGAGGTGGTCGATCTATGGGAAAATGACATCATGATTTATCCTGGCCATGACGATGGCTGTACCATGAAGAAAGTTAGAATTTATAATACAGAATTTTTAGCATTGAGGGATGGAAATGAAAGATAAGAAAATAAGAATGGTGGCTCTGGACCTTGATGGAACCACGCTCAATAATCAAAAGGAAATATCGGCGCGGACCATGACTGCATTCAGAAAAGCGATGGAAAGCGGCGTGCATATCGTCGTTTCTACAGGTCGGACCTTTCAATCACTGCCAAAACAGCTTTTTAGCATCGAGGGATTGGAATATATTGTGACATCCAATGGCGCCCATGTAACAGAATTGGCCACGATGAAGACTATTTATGAAAACTACCTGACCTCTCATGCTGTTGAGGAAGTCGTAAGAGTGCTGCGAGGCACCGGCTTTTCTATCGAAACTTTTGTCGGAGGCAAAGCCTTTATCGACAAAGCGGAATACGAGGACGTCGTTGCCAATGGTTCCACTTACCGCGATGCGGAATACATCAAAAGCACGCGCAACCCGATCCCGCATATCTGTGATTACATGATTGAAAACAAGCATCAAATTGAGAATATCAGCATCAATTTTGAGCACATAGAAGAAAAAGAGAAATGGCAGCGGATTCTAGAACAAATTGAGGGGATCACTTTGACTTCGTCCTTTCAACACAATTTTGAGATTGGCGGAGCCAATACCAGCAAGGCAGAAGCTTTGCGCTTTCTCATGAGGAGATTGGGTGTGAGTTCTGATGAGTTGATGGCCTGCGGAGACAGCCCTAATGATATGGAAATGATCAAACTGGCAGAAATCGGTGTGGTTGTCGGCAACGCGTCGGAGGAGATGAAATCCTTAGCAGATTATATCACAGATACCAACGACAATGACGGCGTAGCAAAAGCGATCGAGCATTTTGTTCTATAGACTGTGCTATCGCTTTCAGACAGGAGTCACTTTTGGTGGTTCCTGTTTTTTTGCGATCAATATATTGACATATATTGTAAAATGTAGTAAATTAAATATATAAATAGTAAAATTTTACAAATGGAGACGCACAAGAAGATGTATGATAGAAAGTTAATTGGAGATGCAGGAGAAGACTTTGCTGCCAAAATTTTGACCATGCAAGGTTATCAGATATTGGAACGGAAATATCGATCTAAAGCAGGAGAAATCGATATCATTGCAGAGAAGAGTGATGAACTGATCTTTGTCGAAGTAAAGACCAGGAAGTCTGTAAACTTTGGGACACCAGCAGAATCGGTGACGCTGGAAAAACAGAGACACATCAGAAACACTGCCTCTTACTATCTTAAATCACATGGGAGAAACGGCGGCTTTGTCAGCTTTCAAGTGATAGAAATTCTGTTTAACCAGATTGAAAACGCATTTTGAGAGGAGCAGAAGATGTTATCAAAGACTATTTCTGCAGCGGTACATGGTATCGATGCAGTACCTATTACCGTTGAAACAGACATTTGTAAAGGAATGCCCGTAATGAACATCGTCGGGTTAGGTGATAGGACCGTAAAAGAAGCAAGAGAAAGAATTCGTGCAGCTATCTGTAATTCCGGCCTGCAGTATCCGATGGGCAGAATTACAATTAACATGTCGCCCGCGGGAATGCGTAAACGGGGAAGTCATTTTGATCTGGCTATGATGATGGGCATCTTAGCATCTTCAAAACAGGTTTTTGACCGCAGTTTGGAGGATTATGGCTTTATCGGCGAGTTGTCCTTAGACGGCTGCGTAAAACAATGTGATGGCATTCTGCCAATGGTCACGGCGCTGAGAAAACAGGGGTTAAAAAATGTAATGATCCCTAAGGCGAACAGAGAGGAAGCGGCGCTAGTGAATGGAATCAATCTTCTGCCAGTAGAATCTATCGCTGAGGTCCTCGATCATTTCAATTTAAAGTGTGCAATAGCACCCTATTGTCATGATCCTTTGGATTCAGACACGATGCCGGATGAAAAAGAAATATTAAATTTTGCTGACGTCAAAGGGCAGGAAAATGTTAAACGGGCAATCACAGTAGCTGTAGCAGGCGGTCACGGCATATTGATGGTAGGCAGTCCATCTACGGGGAAAACTATGATTTCAGAGAGAATTCCGTCCATCATGCCAAAGATGAATCGCGATGAAATCATCGAAACGACGATGATCTACTCTGTGGCTGGTTTGCTCAATGAAGGACAGCCCTATATCTGCAGACGCCCTTTCAGGCAGCCTCATCATAAGATTACGGCGGCAGGACTTCTGGGCGGAGGCGCCTTTCCGAGACCGGGGGAAATCACACTGGCAGATAAGGGGGTACTATTTTTGGATGAAATCGGAGAATTTGACAAAAATATCATCGACACCTTACGCATCCCATTGGAGAAGAAAAAAATTTCTCTCATCAGAAAAGGAGAATCCTACGTATATCCAGCAGATTTCATGCTTGTCGCTGCAACAAACCCTTGCAAATGCGGTTATTATGGTGATGCTGTTCATGAGTGTGTGTGCCGTCCAGCGGAAATTAGCAGCTATCAATCTCACCTGACTGGTCCTATTATGGATCGAATTGATATGCACATCAGACTTTTACCAGTAGATTACAACGACCTCAATTGCCAGACTGCCGAATCTTCCGAAGAGATGAAGCAGAAAATTGAATTTGCAAGGGAAATTCAACACAGACGCTATCAAGGCAGAAGCATTACCTTGAACCATCAGCTGGACGACCATCTGATAGAGGAATTTGCCTTTCTCAGCAAAGAACAAAGCCAGATGTTGGAACAGGCGTACAGTAGATTTCAACTAAATCCGAGAACTGTGCTGAAAATCCGGAAGATGGCAAGAACTGTAGCTGATTTGGATGGAGACGATGACATTCAGAACAAACATTTGGCAGAAGCACTGCAATACAGGGAGAAATTACTATGCAAGGAAAACTTTTGATAGATGACGACAAATTTCCCCAGATTTTGAGGGACTTCGTGCCTGATCTGGGTGTATTATATTTTGAGGGTGACCCTGGACTGCTGCAAAATAGGTGTATCGCCATCGTGGGCAGCAGAAAATGCACCCAATATGGCAAGACCGTAGCGAAGACGATTGGCAGGCGGGCAGCGGAAAACGGCGTGACGGTGGTCAGTGGTTTGGCGAAGGGAATCGATACGGCAGGACATCTGGGAGCACTGGAGGCGGGCGGCAAAACAATCGCCGTCTTAGGTGGTGGTACCGATCATTTTTATCCGCCGGAAAACCGGAAGCTGCAGCAACGAATCGCCAGAGAAGGTCTGCTTTTATCTGAACATGAACCAGGTTACATCGCCAGATCTTACGACTTCCCCAAAAGAAACCGGCTGATCAGCGCTTTGGCAGAAAGTGTGGTCGTCGTGGAAGCGCCAAATCGAAGCGGCGCTTTGATCACAGCAGAATGTGCAGAAGAACAAGGTAAGAACCTCTATGCCGTTCCGGGAAATATTACCAGTTATTATAGTTTTGGAACAAATCAACTGATTCGAGAGAACACGACGCCTCTCATCCTGATAGACGATATTTTCCTAGATTTGAATATTTCTCCCTATATAAAGGAAGATAATCTATTAGACTTGGGAGAGGACGAAAGAAAGGTTTTTGAAGTGATTAAAAATTGCGGAGAAGTCACAATAGATGAAATATATCACAAAACGAACATAAAACCATCGGAAATTAATGGTATAATCACAATTCTAGAAATGAAAGGAATAATTTTTTCGTCTTTAGGGAAAGTTTTTGTTGCAAAATTCTGATAATGCTAATACAATATAGGATTGTAACATTAATATAACGAAAGAGTGCGGGAGGAAAAATGGCAACTGCGAAAAAAACATTAGTCATAGTGGAATCACCATCAAAGGCCAAAACCATTGGCAAATATCTTGGTGCAAACTATAAAGTCATCGCTTCTGTCGGGCATGTAAGGGATTTGCCCAAAAGCAAATTGGGAATCGACATCGAAAACGATTTTGAACCACAGTACATTCCCATCAGAGGCAAGGGGGATATTATCAAGGAACTCAGAAAAGAAGCAAAGAAAGCTTCTAAAGTATATTTGGCAACTGACCCGGACCGTGAAGGAGAAGCAATTTCGTGGCATCTTGCGAATCTGCTTGGGATTGATTTAGACACGCCCTGCAGAATTGTATTTAACGAAATTATCAAAAGCTCCATTAAAGAAGCAATCAAACATCCGAGAAAAATTGACCTGAATTTGGTCGATGCGCAGCAGGCGCGCCGTGTATTAGACAGGCTGGTAGGATATCAGATCAGTCCTCTTTTGTGGAGAAAGGTCAGAAAAGGCCTATCCGCTGGAAGGGTACAGTCGGCAGCGCTAAAAATTATCTGTGACCGTGAGAAAGAAATACGAGATTTTGACCCGGAGGAATACTGGACGATCACGGCCGAATTTAAAAAAGGGAAGAAGTTTACAGCCAAGCTGATGGAATTCAAAAAGAAAAAGCTGGTTGTTGAAAATAAAGAACAAAATGATAATATCTTAGCGGAATTAAATGCTGGAAGATACACTGTTGCAGCGCTGAATCAGAAAGAACGAATAAAGAAACCTTTCGCCCCATTTACGACTAGCAGCATGCAGCAGGAGGCTTCTACGAAGTTGAATTTCAATACCAAAAAGACCATGATGGTTGCACAGCAGCTTTACGAAGGCGTTGAGATTAAAGGACAAGGTACGGTCGGACTGATCACGTATCTGAGAACTGACTCTGTGAGAATTTCAGATGAAGCCAAGGCGGCTGCAGCGTCTTTTATTACAGATAAATACGGGAAAGAATATTTAGGAAATAACGTTTATTCCAATAAGAAGAAGGACATCCAGGATGCACATGAAGCCATCAGGCCGAGTAACATTTCCCTGGACCCTGAATCAATCAAAGAATCCCTTTCTAACGAACAGTTTAAGCTGTACAGGTTGATTTGGTGCCGGTTTATGGCCAGCCAGATGACAGCTGCTAAATTTGACAATCTGCAGGTAGAAATAGAAAACGGAGATTATACTTTCAAAACGACAGGATCAAAATTACTGTTTGACGGTTATCAAAGGGTGTACAAGAATAGTACAGATGAAGATAAAGATAAGATTCTGCCTGCCTTAGAAAAGGGAGAACTGCTGGAGGTGGTGAGTCTCGGCGGAGAACAGAACTTCACTCAGCCGCCGGCAAGATATACCGAAGCCAGCTTGGTCAAAGAGCTGGAAGAGAAAAATATCGGCAGACCGAGTACCTATGCGCCCATTGTGGGCACTCTATCGGAGAGGAAGTATGTGACGAGAGAGAAAAAGTCACTAGTTCCTACTGAATTGGGTTTTCTGGTTACAGGTCTGATGGAAGAATACTTCAAAGAAATTGTCGATGCTAATTTTACGGCTGCAATGGAAGACAAGCTGGATGATGTCGAAATCAAAGATCTAGAATGGAAAAGAGTAATCCGTGATTTTTACGGTCCTTTTGAAAAAGAGTTGGAAGTTGCAGACAATGCAATAGAAAAGGTGACAGTGGAAGACCAACCGACGGGAGAAACCTGTGAGCTGTGTGGAAAGCCCATGGTATTGAAAATGGGTCGTTTTGGTGAATTTATCGCTTGCTCTGGCTATCCAGAATGCAAGAACACCAAACCTATTGTAAAGACTATCGACGTAAAATGTCCGAAATGCGGCAAGGACATCGTAGCACGAAAGAGTAAAAAAGGAAAACTCTTCTATGGCTGCAGCGGCTATCCGGATTGCGATCAGTCTTTCTGGTACAAACCAGTCAACAAAAAATGTCCAAAGTGCGGTGCACTTTTAATTGAAAAGAAAACAAAGGCAGGCAATTTGGCTTGCTCTAATGCTGAATGTGACTACAAAGAGTAGCCTGAAAGGAATAATGGAGGTAGAGAAAATGGTAGAATTTCATGCAACCACAATATGCGCTGTCAGAAGAGGCCCTGACGATATCGCCATCGGCGGAGACGGACAGGTCACAATGGGTGAGACAGCCATTATGAAAAATGGAGCAAAAAAAGTAAAAAAGATTTTTAAAAATCAGGTGTTGACTGGATTTGCAGGTTCTGTAGCTGATGCTTTTTCGCTGACTGAGAAATTTGAAAAAAAATTAGAAGAGCACGGCGGCAATCTGAAAAGGGCAGCCGTAGATCTCGCGCAGCTTTGGCGTTCTGATAAGGGCATGAGAAGTCTGGAGGCTTTGATGATCGTAGTGGACAAGGATGATTTGCTGGTCGTATCAGGAAATGGCGAAGTCATTGTTCCCGATCAGGACTTTGTAGCAATCGGTTCTGGCGGAAACTTCGCATATTCAGCGGCCAACGCTTTATTTAATCATACAGAGATGAGCGCAGAAGAAATCGTAAAGGAATCATTGAAAATTGCATCTTCAATCTGCGTATATACCAATGATAACATCACGGTAGAAAAGTTATAAGGGGGAAGAATCATGGCAGGTAAAATACAGAGTATGACGCCAAAAGAAATTGTGGCAGAACTGGACAAGTATATTATCGGACAGGACGAGGCGAAGAAATCAGTTGCGATCGCCCTGCGAAACAGATACAGGAGAAGTCTTCTCTCTGACGAGATGAGAGAGGAAATCACACCAAAAAACATTCTGATGATGGGACCAACAGGTTGTGGTAAAACAGAAATTGCCAGACGTCTGGCCAAATTGATGAAAGCCCCTTTCGTAAAGGTAGAAGCGACAAAGTTTACGGAAGTCGGCTATGTTGGACGTGATGTGGATTCCATGGTCAGAGACTTGGTAGAAGCAGCCATTCGTATCACTAAACAGTCGAGGCTGCAAGAGAAATATGATATTGCAGAAGAAATCGCAGACGAAAAGATCATCGAAGCGATTATTCCAGGCGGTAAGAAAAAGAAAAATGAAAACAAACCAAACAATCCGTTTGACTTTATTCTGAACAGCGGCGGCTATCCGAGCCAGAAAAAGCTTTATGAGGAGAGCAAGGCCAAAGAGGAAGATAAGAAAGTAGACCCGACAGATATTGAAATGGCTAGAGAACAGGTCAGACAGCAGCTGAAACAGGGGCTGCTGGAGGAACAATTTGTTGAAATCGAGGTCAACGATACGCCAAAAGGCAATCAATTAGATATGAGCAATGAAGGCATGAGCATCGCCATCGGCAATATCTTTGGCGACATGATGCCGCAGAAGACCAAGACCAAGAGGGTCAGGGTCAAAGAAGCAAGAAAGATTCTCAGAGAACAAGAGGCTCAGAATCTGCTGGATATGGATCAAGTTACTGACGAAGCCCTGGAAAACGCGGAGCAGAACGGTATTATCTTTATCGATGAAATCGACAAGATTGCCTCCAGTTCAAGCTATCATACCGGTGCAGATGTGTCCAGAGAAGGTGTCCAGAGAGATATTCTGCCTATCGTAGAAGGAAGCGTTATCAACACAAAATATGGACCTGTAAAGACTGACCATATCTTGTTCATCGGTGCAGGTGCTTTCCATACGTCAAAACCGACGGATTTGATTCCTGAACTGCAGGGACGTTTTCCGATCAGAGTAGAACTGCAGAATTTGACTAAGGAGTCTTTTGTTCAAATTCTAACCGTTCCAGAGAATGCCATCATCAAACAGCATATTGCATTACTGGAAACAGAAGGAATTAAAGTAGAATTTACAGAAGATTCTATTGACGAAATCGCTACAATGGCGTATCTTATGAATGAGCAGACTGAAAATATTGGAGCAAGAAGACTGTATACAATATTAGAAAAGCTGCTGGAAGATATTTCTTTCAACATCCCCGAGATGGAAGAAGAACAGATTACCATTGATAGGGCCTTTGTTCAAAGTAAATTTATGGATACTATCCACAAGGATGATGTGGACAGATATATCTTATAGGGGGATAAATCCCCTATACAATGAGAATTAGTTAGTATTTAAAAAGTTGAGGTAAAATATGAGTGAAAAATTATTAACAAGAATTAGAAAGCTGAATTGGGTGCTTTCTGAAAGCACAGCTGGTTACATCTCTTTTGATGAGCTGTGTAATATTATGAGTGAAATGCTGGATTCCAACATTTACATCATGAATAGAAGAGGAAAGGTACTCGCCGCAAAATATGAAGCAGGCGAAGAAGCACCTTTAGTAGTGGATCCGGAGACGAATAAGGTGGTTCTGCCTACACAGTACAATGACAAATTCCTTCAGGTTACCGACACCAAGGAGAATTTGACTTACGACAGCATAAAGGCTTACTATGGCGAGGAGTATACGCTGGCAAGCAAATACCATACCATCGTTCCGATCATCTTCGGAGGCAACAGAATTGCTACGCTCCTGTTGGCAAGAGCGGACAAAGCTTATGACGATGAAGATATCGCAATCTGCGAATATGGTGCGACGGTAGTTGGAATTGAAGTTGCCAGAGGAATTGCGATGGATGAAGAAGAAGACATCAGAATGAAAGAAGCTGTGGATATGGCTCTTTCCACTCTGTCCTATTCAGAAATGGATGCAGTTACGAAAATTTTTGCTGAACTGAAGGGCGACGAAGGCCTTTTGGTTGCCAGCAAAATTGCCGACAAATCCGGTATCACTCGTTCAGTCATCGTAAATGCACTTCGTAAACTGGAGAGCGCCGGCGTCATTGAATCCAGATCTCTGGGTATGAAAGGTACGAGAATCAAGATTACAAATGAGTTCTTGAGAGACGCGATTAAGAATTTTGAGATTTAATTGATAACAAAAACCTTCTGCTGAACATAGAATATGATAGCAGGAGGTTTTTTTATGAGACGACATAGAAATGAAAAACTCTCTTTTTGGAAAAAATTGACGATTTCGCTGATTCTTTTTAGTTTAGCATGCATTTTATTGATCAATGGATTTAAAAGCCAAATAGAGCCAAATATCGACGCTGTGAGCCAGCTGAAGGCGAAGGGTATGATTACAGAAATTATCAATCAAACAATCAAAGAGGATTTTTCAGGTAAAGAGTACGAGGAAAACCTCTTTATCATAAAGTCTGGGAAGGATGATAAAGTCCAGATGGTGCAGTCCAATACCAGTCTGATCAATAGAATGGTGGCCGAATTTGCTGTGAACCTCCAAAAAAAATACGACAGCATAGAACCTCGCGCAATCAAGCTGTCATATGGCTCACTAGTTGGCAGCAAACTGCTGTCAGAGGCGGACCACCTCAATATCAATATAAAAATTTTGCCGCTATCTGTTACGAAATGCGATTTTGAGACAGAATTTGAAAGCCAGGGAATTAACCAGACCAAGTATAAAATTTACATAACGATAGAAAGTAACGTCAGAGTGCTACAGCCTTTCTCGGCCGAAAATTTCAAAATTAAGAACAAGATGCTGATTTCAGAGGTAGTCATCGTCGGTGAAGTGCCAGATAGCTATGTAAATGTACCGAAAGAAGATATTTTAGATGCAACAGATTGATCATCTGTGGTATACTAATGGCATGTTGAGATTTAATGAAAATAATGAGATAATAACAGAAGAAAAATACAGGGCGATTTTGGTCGGACTGCAGAGAAAAGAAGATATATCTTATTCTATGGAAGAGCTTGCCGGACTGGCAGAAGCTGCAAATGTGCAGGTCCTGGGCAAGGTCGTCCAGATTCTGGAAAAACCGAATACGGCGACTTTGATTGGAAAGGGCAAAGTAGAAGAAGTTGCAGAATTAGTCAGAAACATGGAAGCAGATATGGTTGTCTTCAATGACGAATTGACAGGAATGCAGATTCGCAACCTGGAAGAGGCTATGGATGTGAGGGTGATAGACCGCACAATTTTGATTTTGGATATTTTTGCCGCCAGAGCAGATTCCAGAGAAGGAAAGCTGCAAGTGGAATTGGCCCAGCTGAAATATAGAATGCCGCGATTGACGGGCTTTGGAAAATCTCTTTCCCGACTTGGCGGGGGAATCGGAACAAGAGGACCAGGAGAAAAGAAACTGGAAACGGACAGACGCCATATCGAGAGGCGCATGGAAGACATCAAAAGTGAATTAGCGCAGTTGGTCAAAACGAGAAATGTACAGCGTGCGAAACGAGAGAAGTCCGGCATTCCGGTCGTCGCTTTAGTTGGATATACGAACTCAGGAAAATCAGCTTTGATGAACCGACTCCTTTCTGTCGTCGATAAATCTGAAAAAGCTGTCAGAGAAAAAGATATGCTTTTTGCTACGCTGGATACCCAGCAGCGCAGCGTCAAACTGGACACTAATCATGAGTTTATTCTGATCGACACGGTGGGATTTGTCAGCAAATTGCCTCACAGCTTGGTAGAGGCATTTAAAGCCACCTTGGAAGAGGTGCTCTATGCTGATTTATTGCTCCACGTGGTAGATGCATCTTACGTAGAAAATGAGTTCCATATCGCTGTTACCAATAAGGTTTTGGCTGAAATTGGTGCAGGCACCAAGGAAAAGGTCATGGTCTTTAATAAGATTGATTTGAATCCGGATTTTCAGGCGCCAGTAACAAATTTGGACAATCTGTTCGTATCTGCTAAAGAGAATATTCACATTGATCAGCTCATCGATAAGGTGAAAGAGAAGATATTTGCTGACAAGGTGGACGCAAAGCTGCTGATTCCTTTTACGAGAGGAGACTTGTCGTCCTACCTTTGCGAGAAGGCCCTGGTCAAGTCTATGGAATATCTGGAAGAGGGGACTTTGTTTGACGTTGAATTAAATCAAGAGGATTATCAGAGGCTGAAGGAATATGATACGATATAGTACAGTTTACGAGGAAGGACAGGCGGAGCAGATTATAGAAAAATCCAGGTTTATCGCTCATGTCAAGCCTGTTTCTTCAAAAGAAGAAGCGGACATATTTATCGCTGCAATTAAAAAACGGTATAAAGACGCAACCCATAATGTGCCGGCTATGGTCATTGGAGATCAGTTTCAGGTGCAGTGGGGAAGTGACGATGGTGAGCCCCAGGGCACTTCTGGGGCGCCTATCGTACAGATGCTGGTGCAGGAAGGTTATACTAATCTTGCGGTGGTGGTTACCAGATATTTTGGTGGAATCAAACTGGGAACCGGCGGCCTGGTACGTGCCTATACGAGCAGCGCAAAGCTTGGAATTCAAGCGGCCGGACCTTGTGATGTGAAAGAACTTTCGGTGATGACGTATAGGGTGGATTACGGTGTTTTTAATAAAATACAAAATTTCTGCTTTACTTATGATGTAAAATTTGCTAATATAGTTTATGCCGATACGGTAACTTGTGAGATCGTCACTGATCCATCTTGTGCGGGAGCACTAAAAGAGACAGTTACCAGTTTGTCAGGCGGTAAGGCTGTAATCGTGGATGAATCTGTCAGGTTGGACAAGATTAGAAAATGATTACCAAACATTTGAAAAAAATGTTGACATAAGATCACTGATGTGATAATATAATTTTCGGCTCACTTCTTCACAGAGAAGAGCAGGAAAGTAACACGGAAAAATAAATTAAAAAACTTCTTGACAAAGAAAATGAGATGTTGTATAATTTATAAACGTGCCAAGCATTCAAGAAGCGGACACTGCGGGCGTTTAGCTCAGCTGGGAGAGCATCTGCCTTACAAGCAGAGGGTCATAGGTTCGAGCCCTATAACGCCCACCATTTTCCACAGTGACCATTCACAGATGCACAGAAAATTTGTCCGAGATGCAAGGCGCGCGAGTTTAAGCGAAATTTCGTGTACTTGAGTACACAGATGAGCGAGGAACGAGCGGTTTTCGGCAAATTGGCAAGCATAGATGCGGCCTGGTAGTTCAGTTGGTTAGAATGCCAGCCTGTCACGCTGGAGGTCGACGGTTCGAGCCCGTTCCAGGTCGCCAATTTTTAACTAGCATATCGCTGGTAGATAAACACGCACGCTGGCGTGGCTCAACGGTAGAGCAGCTGATTTGTAATCAGCAGGTTGGGGGTTCGATTCCCTCCGCCAGCTCCAAAAAATCTGACGCAGGGAATCGAACCCGAAAGGGCTCGAGCGTTAGGGAAAGAGTTCAGCGAACTCTTGAACAGCGAGAGGTTCGAGGCGACTGGAAAGAGAGCCGAAGAACGGCATTTGCGAAGCAAATGTATAATTCCCTCCGCCAGCTCCAAAAAATACAGATAATTAGGTTGGAATTATATCTCCAATTCATCAAATAACACGACTAAGTTTGAAAAATAATTTCGAGGGATTCCCGAGTGGCCAAAGGGGGCGGACTGTAAATCCGTTAGCTGAGCTTTCGATGGTTCGAATCCATCTCCCTCGACCAATTTTTTCAAGAATGTGCGGAAGTGGCTCAGGGGTAGAGCATCGCCTTGCCAAGGCGAGGGTCGCGAGTTCGAATCTCGTCTTCCGCTCCATTTTATGCGGATGTAGTTCAATGGTAGAACCTCAGCCTTCCAAGCTGATGGCGTGAGTTCGATTCTCATCATCCGCTCCAGTTTTTCAAATTTAGTGTGGGCTCATAGCTCAGTTGGATAGAGCAACGGCCTTCTAAGCCGTGTGTCCGGGGTTCGAATCCCTGTGGGCTCACCATTTATTTGATGATTTTGGGGTATAGCCAAGTGGTAAGGCAACGGACTTTGACTCCGTCATTCGTAGGTTCGAGTCCTGCTACCCCAGCCAATTATTATGACCCATTAGCTCAGTCGGCAGAGCACTTGACTTTTAATCAAGGTGTCCGGAGTTCGAATCTCCGATGGGTCACCATTTTTAAAGAAAACAGTTGACTCCACATTGGAGAGGTGTCCGAGTGGTTTAAGGAGCTGGTCTTGAAAACCAGTGATTCCGAAAGGGACCGTGGGTTCGAATCCCACCCTCTCCGCCATCAGACATTTCAAACGATTCATATATTGCAAGATCTCGTTTTAGCCTGGAGAAGTACTCAAGAGGCTGAAGAGGACGGTTTGCTAAACCGTTAGGGTTCGTATTAGGGCCGCATGGGTTCGAATCCCATCTTCTCCGCCATTACGCAGGGGTATAGCTCAGTTGGTAGAGCAGTGGTCTCCAAAACCACGTGTCGAGGGTTCGAATCCTTCTGCCCCTGCCAAACAAGACTCTTGCAGACGATATACATATCGGGGTGTAGCGCAGTTTGGTAGCGCAACTGGTTTGGGACCAGTGGGCCGCGGGTTCAAATCCTGCCACCCCGACCATTAAAAAGATGTGGGCCATTAGCTCAGTTGGTCAGAGCGTCCGGCTCATAACCGGCAGGTCCTGGGTTCAAGTCCCCGATGGCCCACCATTACATAACAAAAGAATAGTACGTGTATGCCCAGATAGCTCAGTAGGTAGAGCAGGGGACTGAAAATCCCCGTGTCCTTGGTTCAATTCCGAGTCTGGGCACCATTTATTCAAAGGACAATCGTTGTAATCACTGGATTCGATGGTTGTCTTTTTGCTATATGCAGGAACTGCAGTTTATTTATAAAAATCACTTTACGACATTTTGCCGCAAGGTAATTTTGTGGTATAAGTAGAACCATCGGCTCAGCCGATGGTCACAATTAAATCCGTGAAAAATTACGAGAGATTACGCACCGATTACAATCAGCAATAAGGATTATCTATAACCAGCGCAGATAAAGTGGCATTGTTGATGACAATATCCCCTTGGGTTTCAAGGCTCTCAATCGTTGCTATAACACTATAGTTGCAGCACTCATCTTCACAGACATCGCAATCACAGACCGGAAAAGTAAATACATCATTTTCGCCGACAGACGAAGCCAGTCTGGAAAATGTCCATACCGGACCAATTGGGAAATCGGTCGCCTGATACTTACACTGCTTAAAAATCTGGAAGTTGAAGGTAAGGGATCCGGCTGAGGTTAAAATATTACTTGCGAATTCGAATTTGATGCACGGATCGTGGAATTTGCTTGTGTCGATGTTCAGATTTGCCAGATTGAAAGTTGTATCAGCATCTGTGGCCATAGGAATATTCGTTGTGAGAGGAGCGCTGCATTTCAGAAAGGTACGGTTTGGACTCAGGACACATTTTTTCTCTTCGCAACAGTATTTTGATTCCTTACATTCCTGATTTTCCTCATTACCTCTTTTGACACTATTTTCGTAATTAGGACCATATATATACATTGTATAATCTCCTTTATAATCATTCGAGTAATTTAAAACGTTTTGATTACGATTCATTCACCCAGTACATTATATTCACGATTCTTTGTATGGGTGAGAAGGAAAAGAATATTGCCGAGATTGCCATGAGAAAAATGGGTTAAAGATGCTTGTAAATGCTATGAAATTCTTGTTTCAATTCCGAGTCTGGGCACCATTTATTTTTAAGTAGCCTTTCGCAGACGCTAAGTCCGAAGGGTTGTTTTTTGTTGTACAAGTTTCTTTTCCATAAATTACTGGAACCTCAATTTTTAATCAGCACGTTAATGGTTGATTTTCTCTGTGAATTCCATTAGAATATTAAGGGGATATGACGAAAAGGAGGGATAAATGGCACAATTATATTATAGATACAGTACAATGAATGCTGGCAAGTCGATTGAATTGATTAAAGTCGCATATAATTACGAAGAGCGCGGCAAACACGTATTAACACTAGTACCAGCTGTTGATGATAGATTTGGGACAGGTGTTATCACGTCCAGAATCGGATTACAGCGAGAGGCGATGTTAGTGCAGGACGACACGAACATTTTGGAACTTTTCATGCGAGAAAATGAAAAGAGCAAGATCGACTGCGTCCTGATCGACGAATGTCAGTTTTTAAAGAAACATCACGTGCAGGAGCTTGTGGAAATCGTGGACAGCTTTGAGGTTCCAGTTTTGGCTTATGGCTTAAAAAATGATTTTCGCAATGAGCTTTTTGAAGGCTCTTACTATATGCTGATTTATGCAGATAAAATTGAAGAAATCAAAACCATCTGCTGGTGCGGCCGCAAGGCCACTATGGTAGCCCGCGTAGTAGATGGTAAATTTGTCAAACAGGGTGAGCAAGTGGTGATCGGCGGCAATGATATGTATGTTACCCTGTGCAGGAAACATTACAATGACGGTAGACTGGGGCCGGATAAATAAAGGCAGGTGAGAAAATGATAAAGAATAAGATCAATATAAATCTTAAAGAGACTTTACTGATTTTGCTGATGACAGGTATCATATTGGCTGCCTTAACCATCATATCCTTTGGTGCAGCTGCACCAAATGCTTCAGGTAAAATCACTGAGTCAGATGGAGTTAATGTCAGATCCAGCTATTCGACATCTTCTTCAATAGTATGTACATTGCCGTATAATTCTTCAGTGACGATCACTGCAGAGAAATACACGGTGTCTGGCGGCAGCGACAAAACGACGATTTGGTATCGTGTGAGCAGCGCCTATGGGAATGGATATATCCGTTCCGACTTGGCTACTATTAGCTACGCTTCTGGTACGTCTGCAAAGATTACGAAAGCGGCCAATGTGAGAACGGGACCGGGGACGACATTCCCTACCGTCAAGAAGCTGGCAAAGGGCGACAGTGTAAAAGTCGTCTTAGCAGCCGTTGCTTCTGGTGGTTCAAACTGGTGTAAAGTAAACATCAATGGCTCTTATTATTATATCTCTGCATCCTATCTTGATCTGGATACAGGAAGTTCATCTGAACCGCCGGTTGACGTGCCTAGTGATAATAAAGATTTTGAGTCCCAATTGGCGGAATTTCCAACTAGCTACAGAGCTGCACTGCGAGCTCTGCATCAAAAACATCCAACTTGGAACTTTAAAGCAAAGAATGTTGGATATAGTTGGAGTGAGGCGTTAGAAAAACAACTTTCCAATATCAACGCTAACCTTGTGTCTGTTTCGAAGCCGGACGCTTATAAGGAAGTCAGGAGTGGAACTTATAATTTTACAAGCCATACTTATATAGGCAAGGATGGCGCGAACTGGGTTGTCGCCTCAGAAGATGCAGTCGCTTTTTACATGGACCCGCGAAATTGGCTGGAGGAGTCGTCGATTTTTATGTTTGAGCCGTATACATATGACGCATCTTATCAAAAAGAAAATGTCGTTAAGTCTATTTTAAAGACAACTGCGTTACCATCTTCTGCCTCTGCCTACTACGTGTCGGCAGCACAGCAGGTGTACAACGGAAAGAAGTATAGCATCAGCCCGACTTATCTTGCAGCAAAGACTAGAATTGAATTGGGATCTTCGGATTTCATGATAAATGGTCATTCTTTTACTTATGGCGGCAAGAAATATTCTGGCGTGTACAATACATATAATATCGGCGCTTCTGACAGTGCAGACGGCAGTGCAGCGACAAAGGGACTGGTCTATGCAGCAGGAGGGTCTGACGGGAGTGGAACATCCTACCTGAGACCGTGGAATACATTAGAAAAAGCTGTAAAAGGCGGTGCAATTTATATTGCCAACAATTTCTTAGATAATAATCAATACACCGCATATTTATCGCGTTATAATGTGCTCAATGGATTAGGGAGCGTAGGAACACATCAATATGCGACTAGTATCTTTTCTGCAGCTACAGAGTCATCGATCATGTCTTCCTGCTACCAGGACGCAGGTGTTTTTAATGAAGGGTTCACTTTCGAGATTCCGGTCTATGAAAACATGCCAGCGTCGGTAAGCCCAGAACCTGGAAGCGGAAACAATAATAACTATCTCGATTCACTGAAGGTTTATGAAGGGGATACACAAAAGTCCCTAACGAGTAGCTTTGATCGATTCACTTCTTCCTATAAACTGAAGACTTCGGTTTCCTCTAGCAGTGTAACAATCAAAACGACTACCAATGTGAGTGATGCGAAGGTTACTGTTACAGGCAACACGAATTTGTCTATTGGTTCCAACAAAGTGACAGTAAAAGTAACCTCATCCTCGGGAAAAGTGAGATATTACTATGTAACTGTAGTTAGAGAAAAAACGGACGATAATGCCTATGTTCCAGAGAAACCGACCAATGTCAAAGTGCAGAGTGACAGCAATGATCAGGTCACACTGACCTGGAACGGAGATGCAAAAGCGTCAGGATACAGAGTCTACTGGAAAAAATCCAGCACATCAAGCTGGTCCTATAATACAGTCAAGGATGGTACCTCTTGGACGAAGACCATGAAGTACCGAGGCGAGATCTACGAGTACAAAGTGGCTGCCTATTACGAATATAAAGGTGAAAAATTATTCGGCAAAGAGTCAGACGTAATCAAAGGTGCGACCTTTGGTGAAGCTAACACTTTGACAGGGGATCTGTACAGCGGCTATATGACCATGAAATTTAACTGGGATCCTATAGACGGGGCTGATGGATATCGTCTCCGGTATAAGCAGACTACCTCAGAAAAGTGGAACTCTGTTTATGTGGAAGGCAAAACGGAAGTTGTTAAGAAAATGGCCTATGCAGGCAAGGAGTATGAGTTCAAATTGGCTCCATATAAGAAAATAAATGGAGTTCGATTCATTAGTGATGAGTATTCTCAGACAATGATCGTGCATACATTAAAGAAACCTACGGTGACTTTGAAAAATATGTACACGAAATCGATTGAGGTAAAATGGACTGAAGTAGGTGGAATTACAGGCTATAAAGTCTATCGGTCGACTTCTAAGTCCGGAACTTATACCCTGGTAAAGACTGTCCCTGCGGAGACGACCAGGTTTTTGAATCAGGGCAGGACGCTGGGAAAACGGTACTACTATAAAGTCAGAGCCTATAAGGAGAGCATCTATGATAAGACCGTATATGGCCCATACTCAGTAGTGGTTTCTATAAAACGATAATAAAAATGAGCTGGTAATTTATAATTACCAGCTCATTTTTTATAACATAGGGAAATATCGTCTGAAGGACGTATTTCCCTATATTTCAGACTTGATCGCTTGATTCCGTCATTTCCACGTTTTTTATTATGTAGGCAATATCACTCTTACGCCTTGCACCCCTGCCAACTGCCCCTTTTCTTCAGTTCGGCACTGATTCCATTGAGAATGGTCCTTTTTCGGTAACTCCACTCCGGCGTAATTAAAATCTTCCGCGGTGCATCGCCGGTTAGACGGTGAATCACGATATCCGAAGGAATAATTTCAATCAGATCACAGACGAAATGTACATATTCTTCTATGGAACCAAAGGAATTGTAGTCGTGATATTCTATCTCCATTCTGGAGCCTTTCACTACATTGAGCAGGTGCAGTTTGATTCCCCAGGCACCAGAATTACAGGCGTACTTTACCGACTGGATCATATCCTCTCGGCTTTCGCCTGGCAGTCCTAAAATAAGATGGACTACGGTTTTGATGCCTCGCGAGTTTAAAGCTTTAATGGCGTAGTCATAAACGGACAACCCATAGCAGCGATTGATTAAGTCAGCTGTCCTTTGATGCATGGTCTGAAGGCCTAATTCGACCCATAGAAAGTGATTTGTGTTGATTTCGGAGAGTAAGTCCAAAACCTCCTCGTCGATGCAGTCAGGGCGTGTTGCAATGGCAATCCCTGAAATCAAAGGATGATTTAGAGCTTTTTGATATTTGCTGCGCAATTCTTCTACGGGAGCATAGGTGTTGGTGTGATTTTGAAAATAGGCAAGATACTTCGCTTTTGGCCATTTTTCTGATAACAATTGGATTTGGTTCTCAATTGTAGAAGCAAAGTCACCGCCGCCGCCTTCTGAACAGAAGAGACATCCTCCATAAGATTTGCTGCCATCTCGGTTGGGACAGGTAAATCCGCCGTCAATAGATAACTTTACGGTCTTTTGACCGAATTCTTTTTTTAGATAAGAGTTGATTGTATTGATTGGTTGTGTCATAAATAACCTCTTTTTGTGATATGATAACTTATTTTAACATAGGATATTACCCCTGTCTATTTTCTATTATCGAATCGTGGATAAAATTTTTCTATAGCAGATAAACGTTGAAAAATAAAGGCATTAATGGGTATTTCGTTAAAATAGAATATTGCGCATAATGCCGTATATGGTGTATAATAAAGTGTTATAAATACAAAAATCGGTTTTGGGTAAAGGAGGCAGAAAATATGGCAAAGAAGTCCACGGCTTCGTGGAATTGTGAGTGTGAAATAGGACAGAGAAGCAGACCTCTGGCTGAGATTGCCGGGGCAGGAGAAGAAGTGATGAAACCTGCATTATTGCTGCACAGCTGCTGCGGTCCATGCAGCACGGCAGTCATAGAGCGATTAGCGCCAGATTATGATATTACCGTATTTTTTTACAATCCTTGTATTACGGATCCAGACGAATATGAAAAGAGAAAGGCAAGCCAGGTAAAGTTTATAGAGAACTTCAACCTCAACCTGGGGGGAAAGCACAAGATTCATTTCTTAGAAGGAGAGTATACGCCAGACGTCTATTATCAATTGACGGATGGCTTCAGTAATGAACCGGAAGGGGGCAGCCGCTGTACGATTTGTTTTAGCATGCGCCTCGAGGAGACTGCCAAAACAGCTAAAAACCTGGGATATGGCCTTTATACGACGACCCTTACGGTCAGCCCCCACAAAAACTACTCGTTAATTTCACAATTAGGTAAAAAATTTGCAGAAAAATACAGGGTAGAGTACCTGGATATAGATTTTAAAAAGAAAGCGGGTTTTCAGAGAAGCATTCAACTGTCAAAGGAATATGGCCTTTATAGACAGAATTATTGCGGATGTGAATACTCGAAAAGATAAGCATATAAAGGAGAATAGCAAATGTCAGAATTAATTACACCAAAAGAGTATACGCCCGTGATCAGTTCCCTGGAGACACAGAGAGCGATCAAGAAGATCAAAGACTACTTCCAGCAGGAGCTGGCATACGGTCTGAACCTGCGCAGAGTATCTGCGCCGCTATTCGTAGACCCTGAGACAGGGCTCAACGATAACCTGAGCGGCGTGGAAAGAAGAGTCACCTTTACCCTCAAGGGTCTGGATGAAAAAGAAGTGGAAATCGTCCAGTCACTGGCTAAATGGAAGCGCATGGCTCTTGGAAAATATGGAATCAAACCGGGACACGGCATTTATACGGATATGAATGCGATCAGAAGGGATGAGGAACTGGATAACCTGCATTCTGTCTATGTGGATCAGTGGGATTGGGAAAAGGTCATCACAAAAGAACAGAGAAACACCGAATACTTACACGAAACAGTGACCACCATATATAACGCCATCAAAAACTTGGGAGATTACGTCAACAGGTTGTACAGAGATCTTCAGACGGAAATTCCTAACGAGATCTATTTTATCACGACCCAGGAACTTGAGGATTTGTACCCGAATAAAACCGATAAAGAGAGAGAAGATTTGATCTGCAAAGCTCATGGAGCGGTCTTTATCGAGAAAATCGGAGGTATCTTAAAATCTGGCCAAAAACACGATGACAGATCTCCGGACTACGATGATTGGGAGTTGAATGGAGACATCATTCTCTGGAATGACGTCCTGGAAAAAGCTTTCGAGATTTCATCTATGGGTATTCGAGTGGATGCAGAGGCCATGGATCGGCAGCTGACTTTGGCAGGAGCCGATGACAGAAGAACACAATCCTTCCATCAATCCATTCTCAACGATGAGCTCCCATATTCCATCGGAGGCGGAATTGGACAGAGCAGGCTCTGCATGTTCTTCCTGCGAAAAGCACATATCGGCGAAGTGCAGGCGTCAGTGTGGTCTGACGAGATGATAAATGATTGCAAAAAACACAATATTTTCCTGCTCTAAACTGCAGGACGGAGGCTTATGAAATACATAAATGTAGTGATTGACAACAACAGCAGGCATACAGACACCTACTATACGTATGGAACCTCCCTGGATGTGAAGAAAGGGGATATTGTGAAAGTTCCCTTTAATCGGGGAAATCAATTGAAGTCTGCTTATGTATTTCAAGCTGATGTGATTCCAGAGTGCGATCCAGCTATCATCAAGGAAATCGACTCTGTGAATCCGGATATTTCCCTCACTGAGGAAATCATGGACACCTGCATCTGGATGAAACGACGTTATGGCATCAAGTATCTGGATGCGGTCAGATGCTTTGCGCCCAATGGCAAGCCGGCAAGAGAAGGCAAAGAAAAGGAACCTTACAAGGATGTAGTCGGAGAGCCGCAGATTATCGAGCAGCTGACTGACGAGCAGGCTGCGGCGCTTGACCAGATCCGCGAGGCAATCGTCTGCGGCAGACAGGAAAACTTTTTAATTCACGGTGTCACCAGCAGCGGCAAAACAGAAGTCTATATGCAGACCATTGCTGAAGTAACTGCCAGGGGCAAAACAGCTGTCATGCTGGTGCCGGAGATTGCATTGACCAAACAGATTACGGACCGATTTATCGCCCGCTTTGGAAAAGAAAACATTGCAGTTCTTCATAGCAAGCTGACGAAACGAGAGCGCTTTGATGAGTGGATGCGAATCAGAAAAGGGCAAGCAAAGATTGTCATCGGTGCCAGACTGGGTGTCTTTGCTCCCTTGGACAATATCGGTGTTATCATTTTAGACGAGGAGCATGAGGCAACATACAAATCAGATATGACGCCAAAGTATGATACGATAGATATCGCGCTGAAAAGGCTGATGTACTTTAACGGCGTTCTGATTATGGGCAGTGCGACCCCGTCAGTTGTTTCTTACCAAAGAGCCAGGGAAGGAATTTACCGGCTGATAGAATTGAAACAGCGATATAACAATACGCCGCTGCCAAAAGTAGAACTGGTGGATATGCGCGAAGAACTGAAAGCCGGCAATAAGACTATTTTCAGTGACAGATTGTATAGACAATCTGTTGAAACTTTGGAAAAAGGCCAGCAGATTATTCTCTTTTTAAACAGAAGAGGGTATTCCACCTTTATTTCCTGCCGTGAATGCGGCGAAGTGATGAAATGTCCGGAATGTGGCATTTCGCTAACCTACCACAAAAGAGAAAATGCAGGAATCTGTCATTACTGCGGAAAAAAATTTCGCGTGCCCGATCGTTGTCCTGCCTGCGGCAGTCATTATATCAAATATTTTGGCACGGGGACAGAAAAGGTAGAGGAGTTTGCCAGGGAATTATTTCCCGAAAAGAATATCCAGCGGCTGGATTTGGATACAGCGAAAAACAGCAGGGAAATTACCAGGATTATCGGTGACTTCTCAAAGGGAAAGACGGATATCCTGATTGGAACCCAGTTGGTAGCAAAAGGACTGGACTTTAAAAATGTAGGGCTGGTCGGTGTCATCTCTGCCGATGTCAGCCTCAATGTACCGGACTATCGATCGACAGAACGTACCTTTCAATTGGTAACACAGGTTGCCGGCCGGGCAGGGCGAGGCGGAGAAGAAGGACTCGTCATCGTTCAATCTTACACACCGGACAACTTCGCTTTGACCACGGCGGCAGAACACGACTATAAAAAATTCTTTGACATGGAAATAAAAATCAGAGAGTTTATGGATTATCCTCCTTTTTCAGATTTGATTTTGGTAGAATTCACAAGTGAGGTCGAAAGTGAAGCGATTGAAACGGCAGAAAATTGTAAAGAATATCTGATAAGGTGTAAAATCGAAGGAGAAGGCGAGAATATCTTCGCGCCGAAGCTTTCCACCAATTTTAAGGGAAAAGATAGTTTCCGATATTATATTCTGATAAAATGCCCAAGAGGTTTTAGAAACAAATATATCTATTATATCGACGCTTTTGGCGAAATGCTGACGGTGAAAAAGAGCAAATGCAGCATGATTATAGATGTGAATCCATATAGTACTTTTTAGAATAGGAGAGAGAAAAGAATGGCAATTAGAAATGTTGTATTAGAAGGCGATGAAATACTGAGAAAACATTGCAGAGAAGTGACAGAGGTGACTGATAGAATCAGAACCACACTGGAAGATATGAGAGAGACGATGAGAGCAGAAATGGGTTGTGGAATTGCAGGTCCTCAGGTTGGCGTCATGAGAAGGATGTTCGTCGCTGAACCTGAACCCGATAGAGTTTATTATATGATTAACCCGGTCATCTTGGAAAAGGAAGGTTCTCAGGTAGGAGATGAAGCCTGCCTCAGCGTGCCGGGACTCATCGGAACTGTGGAAAGACCAGAACGCATTAAAATCAAAGCCTTGGATTTAGATGGAAATGAACAGGTCTATGATTTTGAAGGATGGGATGCAGTGGTCATGTGCCATGAATATGATCATTTAGACGGGATATTATATACTGATAAAGCGACAAATGTCAGAGAACCAGAGGAGATTGAAGCAGAATGAAGATCGCATTTATGGGAACCCCGGACTTTGCTGTTCCCGTTTTGAAAGGAATCATCAAGGCTGGTCATGAGGTCGGCTGTGTGATTACCCAACCGGATAAAGCAAAAAACAGGGGGAAGAAAGTACAGTTTACGCCGGTAAAGGAATTGGCTGTTGCTAATGGAATAGAGGTCCTGCAGCCTGAGAAAATTAAGGACAGCCAGGAAACCGTAGGATTTCTTAGAAATTATGAGCCTGATATTATCGTAGTCGTAGCTTATGGTCAGATTATTCAAAAAGAAGTGCTGGAACTTCCCAAGTTTGGCTGCATCAATGTGCATGCATCTCTGCTGCCGAAGCTGCGGGGCGCTTCTCCTATACAGCATGCGATTTTGCAGGGAGAAGAGCGAACTGGCGTAACGATTATGCAGATGGGAGCAGGGCTTGATACTGGTGATATGCTCAGTAAGGCGGGAACTATGGTTGGAATGAAGAACTGCCAGCAGCTCCACGATGAATTGGCGCAGCTTGGAGCAGACCTTTTGATTGAGACCTTGCCTAAAATCGAAGCGGGGACAATCACACCTGAAAGACAAGACGATGCTTTCTCTACCTATGCAGGAATGATTGCTAAACAGGATGGAAAAATAGATTTTGAGAAGACACCTGTGGAAATTGAGAGACAGATCAGAGCCTTTGATCCCTGGCCAGGCGCCTATTGCCAATACGGAGGCGGACAGATGAAAATCTGGCAGGCTCAATGCCTGAATCAGAACTCCGATGCCGAAAACGGTACGATTGTAGATGTTTCTGATGAGGGGATTGATATCTGCTGCGGCGGCAGTATTCTGCGCATCACAGAAATCCAGCTTCCGGGTAAAAAAAGAGTAGATGTAAGATCTTATTTAAGGGGTAATAAGATTGAAAAAAATACGTTATTAGGATAAAATAAAGATATACAGAAAGCGTTGGCTGCAATTTATCTCAAAAATTGAGACAACGCGATTAGGGGGGTAATGAAAATGTTTTTTTACTATGACACAAGTATCATCATACTGATTCCGGCAATGATTTTTGCAATGGCTGCCCAGGGAATGGTGAAACGCGCTTTCAGCAGATATGGAAAGGTGAAAAACGCTCGTAATATAACAGGGGCTGAGGCAGCGAGGAGCGTGCTTGATTCCAATGGCCTTCAGGATGTGGTAGTCAGGCAGATCAGGGGAAGCTTGACCGACAATTATGATCCCAGAAGCAAAGTTCTGAGTCTTTCTCAGGATGTATATGGCGTAAATTCAGTCAGTGCCGTCAGCGTCGCCTGTCACGAGGCAGGTCATGCTATACAGCACGCCAGAGGTTATATTCCTTTAAAAATTAGAAATGGCATTGTTCCTGTCGTTAATTTCGCGTCGAAGCTGACCTGGCCTTTGCTAGTAATCGGCATTGTTCTTTTGGCGGCAGGCAGTTACGAAATGAGTTATTGGGGAAACACGTTGTTCAACATTGGGGTAATCGCGTTTGCCGCCATCATCGTATTCCATCTGATTACCTTGCCAGTAGAGTTCAACGCAAGTCACAGAGCCATTATTCAGATGGAAGAATTAGCGTTAGTTGCACCGGAGGATATAGCTGGATCAAAGAAAGTTCTGCGGGCGGCAGCCATGACCTATATAGCGGCATTGGCTGTAGCTGTGGCTAACTTGCTGCGTATCCTTGCTATAAGAGGTAGGAGTGATTGAGTATGGATATCAACCGGAAAACAGCTTATAACACACTTTTAGAAATGGAAACCAATCAGGCTTATTCTAATATTGAACTGAATAAGCAGATTGGTGAATTGCAGCCGGATTCTCCCGCTTTCGTCAGAGAGCTTGTTTACGGCGTCATCGAAAATAGAGTGTATCTTGACCATATTTTACAGCAGCTGATACCAAAAGGCCTGAAAGGTCTGAAGAAACAGACTCTGACATTACTTCGCATGGGTCTTTATCAGCTTATTTTCATGGATTCCGTCCCTGACTATGCAGCAGTAAATGAGATTGTGAAGATGGCGAGAAGACTGGTTCCGGGCAGAGACGGATTTGTCAATGGCGTTTTACGCGGCTATAACAAGAAAAAAGACCAGCTTGAAATGCCAGATTATGACACAAACCCAATTGGATATTTATCATTGAAATACTCCTTTGCGGAGTGGATTGTAAAGCTTTGGAACGAACAGTACGGTTTGGAAAAGGCAGAGCAGCTCCTGGCGGCATCCAACAGTAAACCGCCAGTTTCCATCAGAGTAAACCGTCTGAAAATCAGTCGTAAAGATCTGGCTGAAAGATTGAGCGGAAAAGGCTTTGAGGTAGAGCATGGAAGGCTCAGTGAAAGATCACTTTTTGTGAAAGGAAGTGGACTTCTGAGCACAGAGGAATTCGAGAGCGGTCTTTTCTCAGTACAAGACGAATCTTCGATTTTGGCAGCCGAGATTTTGGCGCCGAAGAGTGGAGAAACCATCATCGACGTCTGTGCGGCTCCTGGCGGCAAGACCTTAGCAATTTCAGAAATCATGGCCAATACGGGCCGCGTTTTGGCATTTGATATATATGAACACAAATTAGAACTTTTGAAGAAGGAAACCCAGCGTTTGGGTATCTCTATTATTGAAACGGGAGAGCACGACGGCACTCTTTTATGCGAAAAATTGGTTCAATCGGCAGACAGAGTTCTCGTCGACGGGCCTTGCTCGGGCCTTGGAGTAATCAGAAGAAAACCGGAAATCAAATACAAAGAACTTGAAGATGACGGCAGAGAACTTGCGGATAAGCAGTTGGCAATACTGGAGACAGCTAGTCAATATGTGAAAAAAGAAGGATTTTTGCTCTACAGTACATGTACGGTAAACAAGATAGAAAATGCAGAAGTGGTGAGCAGATTTCTGCGTAAACATAAAGAATATGAACTGGTTAGAAGCAGACAGCTTTTACCTGGGGTAGATGAAACCGATGGCTTTTTCATCTGCAAGATGAGAAGGCGCGGCAGTTGAAAGGAGATTTAAATGGAAGTTGGTTTCAAAACTGACAAGGGCAGGAGACGCAGCAACAATGAAGACGCTTGTTTTGTTATGAAGAAAGACAAAGTCTTTATCGTCGCAGATGGAGTCGGTGGAAACAATTCGGGGGAAATAGCCAGCAGGCTTGCGGTAAATGAAATCGCAAATTACGTTGAAACCCATCCTTTGCGTGAAATACAATCAGTAGAACAGGTGCAGGTCTATTTTGAAGACTGCTTAAAAAATGCAAATTTCAAAGTGTTGGAACTGTCCCAGCGGATAGAGGCTAACAAAGGTATGGCGACGACGGTGGTCTGCGCATATGTTCAAGGAAATACCATTTACATAATAAACGTAGGTGATAGCAGAGCGTATGTGTTTCGTGATGATGTTCTACAACAGATAACAGAAGACCATACCTATGTAAATACACTGCTGAAAGCTGGTCTGATTTCTGAAGACGAAGCGATAAACCATGAAAATAAGAACATGATAACAAGGGCTGTAGGCGCAGATTATACGGTTGATGCAGATTTCTTCTCTCTGCCTATCAGGGCGGACGACATCGTATTGATTTGTACAGACGGACTTTATGGAGAAGTTGGCGAAGAACAATTGATTGCAGTGCTGAAAGAAGAAAAATCCATGACAGACATTTGTAATGAACTGGTAGAGATGGCAAATGAAAACGGTGGCAGTGATAACATTACTATGGTAGTCTTGAAAGTTACGGAGGAAGATATCAAATGAGTAAATTACTTGCAGGCAGATATGAACTAATTGAAAAAATCGGCGAAGGCGGTATGGCGGTAGTCTATAAGGCCAGATGCAGACTGCTCAATCGATATGTTGCTATCAAAATACTGCGTCCTGAATTCACAAAAGATGCGCAGTTTGTAGAAAATTTTAAGCGTGAATCCCAGGCAGCAGCGGGACTTCAGCATCCCAATATCGTCAGCGTCTATGATGTCGGTAAAGAAGGCAATATTCACTTTATCGTCATGGAACTGATCGACGGCCGTCCACTCAGCGATATCATTGAAGAGCGGGCGCCGATGGATTACAAGACCTCTATTGAGATTATCAAACAGGTTGCTTCTGCCCTCAGTGTGGCACATCGAAATCATATCATACACAGAGATGTAAAACCGCATAACATCATGATTACGAAAGACGGCATGGCTAAACTGGCGGATTTTGGTATCGCAAAGGCTGTCAGTGATTCGACGCTGGTTACGGAAACCAGCAGAGTGATTGGATCTGTCCATTACTTTTCGCCGGAACAGGCGAGAGGTGCCTATGTAGATGAGCGCTCAGATATTTATTCTCTGGGCATCGTTCTCTATGAGATGCTGACTGGACAGGTTCCTTTTGATGGAGAGAATCCCGTACAGGTCGCTTTGATGCATATCAATGACGAGATTACGCCGCCGTCTGAACTGGTTCCGGGCATTCCGCCAGCTCTCGAAAAGCTGGTAATGAAGGCTACAGACAAGTATCAGTCGAATCGTTACAAATCTGCTGATGAATTTTTGGAAGATCTTGACAATATAGAATTTGTTACGAAAATGGTAGGCAATTCCGTTTTTGCGGCATCTGACGTGGAAGAGTTTCAGGAGATGAACCGCCGCAAGGAAGTGGAGGAGGTACTGCCTAAATCCAAGGAAAAACCGGTCAAGAAAGTAAAAAACAAGCCGGCCAAGGAAAAAGCTGCAAACAACAATAAGAAAAAGATGATTATCGCTTCTGTAGTTGGTGCGGCAGTGGTCATCGCCGCCGTTTTCGGCGTGTTATACGCCCTTGGAGTCATCGGCGGCGGATTGAAAGCACCGGATCTGACGGGTAAAACTTATGAAGAAGCAGAAGAAATCTTAGAGAAGATGGATCTGAAGATTAAGAAGGGTGACGATGTTCCGAGTGACGAGGTGGAAGAAGGTAAAATCGCACATCAGACGCCAGACGCCAATGAGAAAGTTGAAAAAGGGGATACCATCACCGTCATGATCAGTTCGGGGAAAGAGAAAACCATTGTGCCAGATTTAATTGGAGACATGTTTGATGAATCCACAGTCAAAGCGGCCTTGGAAGCTGCCGGGCTTAAGTTTGGTGATGTGCGGGAAGACGATAGCGATAAGGAGAAGGGTACAATTATTGCATTAAGTCCAGGTGCTAATGATGAAGTCGACGCCGGCACGGAAGTGACGATTGTGATCAGTAATGGTTCGCAGTATAAAGAAGAGAAAACAGTTCCATATGTGACGGGTCTTACCGTGGAAGAAGCGACCAAAAAATTGAAAAAAGAAGGATTTAAGGTCAATACTGAATATGCGGAAAGCACAACTTATTCCAAAGGTATCGTCATTAACCAAGATCCGTCTGCCGAGACGAAAGCAGAAGAAGGAAGCACTGTTACAATCACCGTCAGCAAGGGGGCGCCGGTTGTCGCACCGCCGGATGAGCCCGATGAACCTGATGAGCCTGACGACGGCGGTGACGATGAAAACACCGCTAATGGAAATGAGGGTTAACGGTAACAACGTATGAAAGGATTAATCATAAAAGGAATCGGCGGTTTTTACTATGTAAAAACCGCTGAAGGCGTTTATCAGGCAAAAGGACGAGGAATATTCAAAAAAGATGGTATCACCCTTGCCGTAGGGGATAACGTAGATCTCGAAGTCCTGCCTGACGGAGACGGAGTCATCAATACTATTGAGGAACGAAAGAATCACTTTATCAGACCGCCTATTGCAAACGTTGATTGCTTTATCGTGGTCTTTGCGGCAGCAAAGCCAAAGCCTAATTTTACGGTTATAGACAAGTTTCTAATTATGGCGGAACAAAACGACATTGATCCTATACTCTGTATCAACAAATGCGATTTGGTCTCTGAAGAGGATTTAAAAGAGATACAATCAATTTATGCGTCTGTTTATCCAGTCATCACAGCCAGTGGAAAGACGGGAATGGGGATTGACCAGCTTCTGCGTCGCATCGAAGGAAGAAAAGCCGCCTTTGCAGGCCCTTCTGGTGTTGGGAAATCAACTATTACCAACTTAATCATACCAGAGGCTAATATGGAGACGGGGACGGTGAGTCAAAAGACGGACAGAGGCAGACACACGACTAGACATGTAGAAATTTTCGAAGTTCTGGGTGGTGGTTTCGTCTTCGATACACCGGGATTCACTTCTTTTGACATTCTGGAAGCCGAAGAGGATGATTTAGCCGATTATTACCCAGAAATTGCCGCCTACAAAGGACAGTGCAGGTTTGATGACTGCAGGCACAAGAGCGAACCGGGATGCAAGGTGTTGGAGGCAGTGAACGAGGGACGGATTCATAAAGTGAGATATGAATCCTACCTCATGAACTTAGAAGAAATAAAAAAACGTAAAAAGTATTAATGAACAATGGAGAACAGATTATGAAAAAATTAGCCCCATCGATACTATCTGCCGATTTTTCCAGACTGGGAGAACAGGCCAGCCAGATCAGTCAGGCAGGCGCAGATTATGTGCATGTAGATGTGATGGACGGTCATTTTGTACCTAACATCAGTTTTGGCGCCGCTGTGATGAAATCTTTAAACAAGTGGAACACCAGCCCCTATGATGTCCATCTGATGATTGAACACCCGGATGATTACTTAGCTGATTTTGTAACAGAAAAGACAGAATATATCGTCGTACATCAAGAAGCCTGCGTACATCTGCATCGTACACTGCAGAACATCAAATCGAAAGGCGTAAAATGCGGTGTCGCTATCAATCCAGCAACGCCAGTGTCCACCTTAGATTGCATTTTAGAGGATGTTGACTTAGTCTTAGTGATGTCAGTCAACCCTGGTTTCGGCGGTCAAAAGTTCATCCCCGCCGCCATAGAGAAAATCAAGCAGCTAGACCAGCAGAGAAAGAAAAACGGGTATGGGTATGTAATCGAAATTGACGGCGGCATCAGTTTAGATAATATAAGAGAGGTGGCAGCTGCCGGCTGCGACATCTTTGTAGCAGGATCTGCCGTCTTCGGTGCAGAGGATATAGAAAAACGAGTGAAAGAATTTAAAGAACGCCTGGAATAATTGATATTCCAGGCGTTCTTTGCTATTCCCTCATTTCTGCCATTTGTATATATTGGAAACCTCGTTGACGTGAATTTTCAAAAAACTGTTGATGATACAAACGAAATGTGTTAAAGTTTATTTATTAGTAAACGAATAATAAATTTGTTTGAAAGTGGAGATGCTATGGAATTTAAAGAACTGACATTAGAAGAATTAACTCTCGGGTATGCCAAATCAGCACAGGATGCATCATGTACCTGCATTTTTTGCGGCGAAATATATGAAGAGGGAATTGTCTATCGTTCTCGGGGCAGGATGGTTACTGCAGAAAGAGCAGTGCAGGAGCACATCTTTGATCAGCACGGCGGTGTCTTTCGCGGCTTATTGAATTTGGACAAGCAAGTCAACGGTTTATCCCAGATTCAAAAAGATGTGCTTACGGGAATGTATTTAGAAAAAGACAATAAACTAATTTGTGAAGAAATGGGAATCAGCGCCGCCACGGTGAGAAGTCACAAGTTCAATTTACAGAAATCAAAGAGAGAAGCGAAAATTCTATTGGCCCTGTTAGAACAGATCGAAGATGAATCAATCGTTAAACAGCGAAAAATAATAGAAGGGGAAACCCCAGCAGAAGAGGAGCTGCCAGTGAAAAAAGATTTCAGCGGCAATACCCTCCACCCTTTCTTTACACAATACAATTTAAAATAACAGCCAAAGAGGAGGCGGTAACGTGACTTATGCATCAAAGCTACGAGAATTTAAAGAATTGATCAGTAAAATTGAATACATCAAGTACACCATGAACTCTTTGGTTTATTGGGACAAGATTACATATATGCCCAAAGATGGCATCGAATATAGAAGTAAGGTCATGTCTTTTATGGCAAATGAACAATATAAACTTTTGACCAGCAATCAGTTTGATGATTATCTCAAATTCTTTGACGGACACAAAGAAAATGATGTTGTCACAGAATCCATGATCAAAAGAATTAAACGGAATTCAGCTTATGTAAATCGCATTCCAGAAAAAGAATATCAGGAGTACATCGAGCTGATCGCTGTAGCAGAACAGGTGTGGGAAGAGGCCAAGGCAAAGGCTGATTTTCACCTGTTCGAACCTTATCTGGAATCAATCGTAGAAACCTTTATCCGCTTTGCAGAATATTGGGGCTATGCAGATGACCCTTACGATGCACTGCTGGGCTATTACGAAGAAAATTTGACTGTCAGTGAAGTTGATGCACTGACAGAGGAAATCAAGAAATTTCTGATAGATTTTACAAAGGAAATACAGGAAAGCGGGGAGAAACGGCAGCATATCAAATTACCGTCGGTAGAGGGAAGCCGGCAGCAAGCCTTATGGGAAATCATGCTGTCAGATTTGGGCTTCCAGTTCCATGCAGGCAGGGTGGATATCGGAGCCCATCCTACCATACTGGCAAATTCACCTTCTGACGTGAGAATCGTCAATTCCTATCAAGAAGACGATTTGAAAACGGGAATTTTTAATGTCCTGCACGAAGGGGGAAGAGGCATTTATCAGCAGTCGATTAATAAGGAATTGTTAGGGACTTTTTTGGCAGAAGGTGCGTCCTTTGCCCTAGAAGAGGCTATCGGGAGACTGTACGAAAATGTCATCGGACGCAATAAAGGTTTTTGGACTTTTTTTCATCCGAAACTGACAAAACTGATCCCGGAACTGGCAACGGTCAGCGCGCAGGAGATCTTCGAAGATGTGAACTTCTTACAGCCGTCTTTAATTCGCTTAGACGCAGATGAATTGACTTATACACTTCATGTCATCATTCGTTATGAACTGGAAAAGGATTTGATCAACAGACGGATTAAAGTCAGTGAGCTGCCAGCTCTTTGGAAAGAAAAGTATGAAAAGTATCTGGGGATTACTCCCTCTAATGACAGAGAGGGGATTTTACAGGACATCCATTGGGCGGCAGGTTATATCGGCTATTTTCCTCTCTACTTTGTATCCAACATTGCAGCGACACAACTTACAGCCAGCATCGAAAGAGAACACGGCAGCTTTGATCAGCTTCTAGCAGACGGCCATTTCGACACGATTAACGACTGGCTTGCCGAACATATCTTTCAATATGGAGCAGTCTATTCCTTTGATCAGCTCATGGAGGCAGCGGCGAAAGAGCCTCTCAATCCAAAATATTATATCGACTACTTGCGGAAGAAATATTCCGAGGTATATAAATTAAATCTAAAGGAGAAAGCAAATGAGTAAAATACTTAGCAAAATTGGACTGGGAGAAACGATGTCCAAGAACTTTCTGGCGATCCTGATCGTAGCCTTCGGTGGGGCGATTATCTATGGTCTGCCGTATTTTCGTTTTGACTATTACGATGTTTATCTAGAGACTTACCATCTTACCAACATACAGATGGGTATCTTCGGAAGTGTGCTCGGTGTATTCGGCATGATTTCCTATCTATTCGGCGGTATCGTGGCAGACCGCTTTTCTACGAGAACAATTCTTTCCGTTTCCCTGATAGGTACGGGAATCGGTGGATTCATTCATCTATTGCCGCTGAATTTCGCAGCCCTTGTCGGTTTATATGCATTTTGGGGTATCAGCTCCTTGTTTGCATTCTGGCCGGCATGCGTCAAAGCAGTTCGCATCTTGTCAGGCTCTGGAGACCAGGGAAAAGCCTTTGGTTTCTTTGAAGGAGGCAGAGGGATTGGTGCAGCATTGATGGCTATGGCAGCTGTAGCAGCCTTTCGGATTGGCGCTGGTCAAATGGATAATCAAGCACAGGGAATGAGATTTGTCATCATATTCTATTCCGTTCTGACTGTTTTGATGGGGGTTTTGGCTTTCCTGACGGTAAAGGACGATAAAATCGAAGCAAGTGAGAGGATTTCATTTAAAGGAATAGGGGAAGTGCTAAAGTTACCTGCAGTCTGGATCATTGGCATTGTTACATTCTGCAATTATGTCTTCACCCTATCCCTCTATTATTTTACACCATATGCAACTGGAATACTAGGGGCTACCGTCACTTTTGCAGCGACATTGGCAGCCTTAAAGCGGTGGTTTTCCCTCTTTGGCAGCGTCGGAGGCGGATATGTGACAGACAAAATCGGTACTGGCAGAATGCTCTTGATTTCATTTATCGTCATGGCGGCAGGTACGACTGGTATTTTGCTGCTGCCAACCCATGCAGGAAGCATAACGGTTTTCACAATTTTGTTTATCGTCATTTATGTATTCTATAATGTCAATTACGCCATGACATGGGCAATGATGGATGAAGGCGCGATTCCGGAGAAATACTCTGGAACTGCAGCAGGCGTCATCTCTACAGTGGGCTATCTGCCGGAAATTTTCTGCTCTGTATTGGCAGGTATCCTCATCGACCAGAATCCTGGTGTAACTGGATACAGGCAGTATTTTGGCTTCTTAATCGGTATGCTGATCCTCGGCGTTGTATTTGTCTGCATCTGGATGAGATATCTAAAGAAGGTAAAAAAATAGCAGTTAGAGAAGGACAATTATGAGAAATAGAGAAGAAAACACAAGTATTTTAGAGAAGGTGTACGTTGAAACGCCTGTGGATACGGACGGAGACGGAAAGCTGGATCTCATTGCAGTATATATCAGAAGGCCACAGGTGACCCTGCGGGGCGAAAGAGTGCCGGCAATCTATGTGGCCAACCCGTATATGATGAGCTGTAATGAGGACTGGTATATTCCCCACGATGTAAATCAGGAAGTTAAAGCTTATCCAACACAGAATATACAGGAAGAAGAACTTCGATTTGATTTCAGCAGGGGAAGGGAAGCAGAACCTTTACAGGTAAGAGAGACTACTGGTTTTGCTGATCACGCCTGCATCGATGAAGAGCCGGAACTTGAATGCATATCTGAAGTCTATGACTATTTCAATCAGAGGGGATATGCTTCAGTATTTTGCGCCGGTTTGGGGACGAGAGATTCGGAAGGATTGACTTTGACAGGCTCCCGCGAAGAAATCCTCGCTTTTAAATCGGTTATCGATTGGCTGAACGGGAAATGCAGAGCTTTTACAAATAAGACGGACAATATCGAAGTAAAAGCGGGCTGGTGTACCGGCAATGTGGCGATGTCAGCAAAATCTTATCTGGGCACCATGTGTATCGGCGTAGCAGCTACTGGCGTCTGTGGACTGAAAACAATCATCCCGGAGGCAGCGATTTCTAATTGGTACGCTTATTATAGATATAACGGACTGAATGTTCCCGCTCTCGGATGGCAGGGAGATGATCTGGATATTTTAGCCAAATATTGTTTCAGCCGTGCCAAAGATCCACTGGACTATGAGAAAGTAAAGGGGATCTATCGCCAGGCACTGGACAGATTGGAAGAAGGAGAGGACCGTCTTTCCGCCAATTACAATCGCTTCTGGGACGAACGAAACTATCTGAATCAAGTTCCCAATATAAAGGCGTCGGTTTTGATTATACATGGCATCAATGATTGGAATGTCAAAACAAATCAGTGTATTCCATTCTTTAAAGCACTGGAGAAGTTTGATATTCAGAGAAAAATGATACTCCATCAAGGAGAACACGTTTATATCTATCACCTGAAGGGGTCATCCACTTTGGAAATCATGGAAAGATGGCTGGAACACTATCTCTATGGAATTGAGAACGGCATTGAAAGGGAAGCAAAGGTCTTAGTGGAAAGCAACTTGGATCAAGGGCTTTGGATGAAGTCGGACACCTGGCCTCCGGCCGGCTGGGCTTATGAACAATTCCCCATTGAAGGAAAAAATGAAAGCCAGGTCATCGTAGATGATTTATCGAAAACCGTTTATGACAAGAAAGAAGACAACCTGGCAGATTGGCTGCAGGAGCTGATTCTCAGTGAAGAAACGTCTTACCGGAATCGGTTGAAGTTCCTTTGGAATCCCATCGCAGAGGCGAATGAACCTTTGCGTATTACAGGAACAGTGAAAGTTTCCTTCGATGCTGTGATAGATAAGCCGACAGCCATTCTCAGTGCTATGCTGGTAGATTTAGGGAAAGAAAAACGCCTTACTGCAGAAGAGGTGGAAGCGGGAAATGGAGAATTCACCTTCGGTTACGAAGCAGAACCTTCAGCTTTCAAGGTAATTTCGCGCGGATGGCTCAATGCACAGAACCGCGAGTCTCTCTGGAGCAAACAAGAGATCGTGCAGGGGCGAAAGTATCACTACAGCTTTGATATGGTGCCCACAGACTACACGCTGGCGGAAGGCCATCAATTGGGACTGATCCTATATGGAATCGACGCTGAAGCTACACAGCGACCGGATACAGTCACGCATATAGTGATAGATACTGCGTCAATTGACGTGAAAATACCGCTGCTGAGATAAATAAAAATATAGAAAAACGAGGGTGCCGTCAGGCACCCTCTTAAATTATCCATATTCTTTTTAGGCCGCTGGTTTATCACCAGTATCTCCACCCGGTGTATCTGGATTGTTTGGATCATCTGGATTATCCGGATCTACTGGCGGCTTATCGTCGCCGCCGGGATCATCTGGATTATTAGGATCATCAGGTTCCTCCTCATCAGGTGGTTTTGCCGGATCCTGCGGCTTTGTTTTGTCCTTTGGATTGATCGGATATTTGTCTGTATCACTGTTGTGAATATTACAGTAGTATTTTGGTGCATCCTCTGCGTCATCGCCGTAGGTCTTATAGGTCTTCTTCTCGGTATGAGGGCAATCCGGTGTAGCCAGATAGCCTGACTCAGTACAAATTGTTACGGTTTTTTCCAGATTTTTGAGAGATTTAGCACCACCTTGAGTACCGCTGATATAATATTCTCCGCCAGTATAGATGACGTTGGAAGGTACGCTCTTGTACGAGCCGACCTTTGCACCGCTGATCTGATTCATGATTTTTCCCCACAAGCTGGCCGCATAAGAACTCATGCTGGTCAGCTGGAAATTCTGGTCATTTCCTATCCACAGAGAAGCGGAGTAGGAAGGGGTGAAGCCGTCGAACCAGATGTCGAACTGATCATCGGTAGTACCAGTCTTACCGCCGGCCTGAACGCCGGAGATAGATGCCGGTGAACCGAGTCCACTGGTGACTACAGACTTCAACATATCAGTCATAATCCAGGCAACACCTGAATCCAGAACGCGATGTGACTTTGCGTTTTTATTTGTTAAAAGCTTCTTGCCGCTGCTGTCGAGAACTTCCGTGTAAGAGGAAGTATCTTTACGTGTTCCGTTGTTTGGGAAAGAGGAGTAGGCACTAGCCATATCCAGGGTGGTTACACCGTTAGTCATACCGCCCAATGCCAGAGCAGCTGGGTTCAGGTCGCTGACAGATCCTTCTGTATCGATTGTGGAAATGCCGAATTTTTTTACTAAATCAGCCGAATAACTAGCGCCGACCTGCAGGAATATTTTGACCGCACAAGTATTGATGGATTGCTGCAGCGCAGAGCGCATGGTCTGCGGACCGGAGTATCCACCACCGGCGTTCTGCGGCCAGACACTGCCGTTGATTGTTGTCTTCTCATCTATAACGACCGAACCGGCTGTCAGGTAGTTGCCCCAGAGATCCGCTCCCTGCTCATCGATGCCAAAATCAGTAAATGTGTGTTTTTTTCCACTGGCTGCTTCTTCTGCACTCTGCTGAATTGCTGCTGAGTAAACGCCCAATGGTTTGATCGAAGATCCTGGCTGACGAGGGCTGGTCGCCCTGTTGTAGAGCATTCTTCCCGAAGTTTTTCTGCCGCCGACCATGGCCTTGATATTGCCGGTACTGTTTTCTACGATGGTCATGGCAGCTTGTGGCTGGATGACTTTTTGATTTAAGTCATAGGACTTGGAAGGGATGGTTACCGTACCGTCGTCGTTAAATATAAAGAAGTCTTTATATTGCTCATCCTTGAAAAAGTCCGCGGAAATGACGACATTTCCCTTTTTGTTTTTAGACTTATACTGCTGCGGAATGTTGATGTATCCGCCAGCGATAGAATACGGATTGCCGTTTTCCTGTAAGTACAAATCTTTGAACTCGATACTATAATCGGTCTCGCCGTTGACTTCTGTAGTGTAGATATTGAGTCTCTTGTTGGCTCTGATAATCATAGAGCCGTCTTTTCTCTTGACAATTTCATCAGTTTTGAAGGTAAAATTACCGTCTTTATCGAAATAATCATTATAGTCGTATAATATGACCTGGCCGTACTTGTTGACGACATTTCCATTGCCGTCTAAGTTGATAATTGCATTAGGGAAATTGGCGTCATTGTCAAACTCGTTTTCGATGACGCTCTGTGCCTGAGAGTCCATGGTGGAGTGAATCTTGATTCCTCCGTTATAAACCTTATCCCATGCATTTTCGTAACTATAGCCTTTTTCCTCCATCAAATCATCGATCACTTCATTGATGACATAGTCAGCAAAATAATCCGCTTCAGTGGACGCACCGTTGTAAGCCGGATTGAGCATTTTCTTTAGTGATCTCTTAGAAGCTTTGTCATACTGATCCTGCGTAATATATCCCTGCTCCAGCATCAGCTTGAGGCAAGTAATTCTACGTTCCTTACTGGCATCATTGGCTATGTAAGTCCCGTTGGAAGTCCTCTTGATGATGTTTTGATCTTTTGTGGATACGTCGTCATTGCCCACAACTTCTACCAGCTGATAATGTGTTGGAGCCTGCGGCAGTGCAGCTAGTGCAGCACACTGTGCAATGGTCAGATTTTTGACGTCTTTTGAAAAATATGCTTGAGCCGCCGCCTGTACACCGTTGCTGTTGTAACCGAAGTTGATGGTATTCAGATACGCTTCCATAATCTGCTCTTTGGTCAGATTCTTCTCTAAAATGATTGTATAGTAGGCCTCGATGATTTTCCTTTTGATGGAATGGTCGAACATGGTTTCACGGAGGAACAAGTTACGAGCCAGCTGCTGTGTAATGGTACTGGTACCACTGACATCCCCTCCAGAGAAAACAGCCTCCTTAATAGCGCCGAAAATTCTGATAAAGTTAAATCCGTGATGATCCCAGAACGTCTTGTCCTCCAGTGCGACAAAGGCGTTGACCAAATTCTCGGGGAGATCTTTGTACTCCACGTTGCTTCGGTTGGCTTCTGTGTAGACTGTATCGATTTCTTTTCCGTTATCATCGTATATGATGGTGCTCTCTGTCAGAATGTCATAGATTTCATCGGTATCAATCTTTGGAGCCTGTGCGATGACCACGCCGACAAAAATAGCTACGCCGATAATCATGACGAGAATCAATGCAAGCAGGAATTTGAAGAACTGCTTCTTGTTCAGCCGGTATCTTTTTTTTGTGGCTGTGCCGTCTGCATTGGCAACGGAAGTTCCTGCCTCTTTGTTCTTTCTAAATCTGTTCTTATTTTTTCTTTTATCGCTACGCATTTATTGTTGTGATCCTTTCCCTAAAGAGCGAACTCCTTAGTTTGTATTGTATCATGTGCATTCTTTTTAAACGCAGTATTGAAGCACACAATTCAATAGTTCCCACCTCACAGCAACGCTGCTAAGATGAACGGAACCATTATACCATCGTGCAACCCTTTTAATTAGAATCGAAGCACATGATTCAATGGTTCCCACCTCACAGCAACGCTGTTAAGATGAACGGAACCATTATACCATCGTGCAACCCTTTTAATTAGAATCGAAGCACATGATTCAATGGTTCCCACCTCACAGCAACGCTGTTAAGATGAACGGAACCATTATACCATAATACACCACTAAAGTTAACCGATATTTCCATTTTCAGAAAAATTATGAGAAAAAGTTGCATTCATTTGATAAATGGTATAATATGTAAATATGAGTTAGGTGTCCATTGAGGACAAAATGAGAAGAAAATTACTATCAATTGCAATTCTAATGATTGCAGGTATTGTGACGACGGAATGGATCGATCTACAGGTATGGTGGTTACTGCCGTTCTTATGCCTGATACTGTTCTCTTTTTTCTGTAATATTTCAAAACAACAGAAATTTTTTCGATGTCTCCTGCTATCCTTCTGCACAGGATGCCTTTTATTGTCGTATACCAACTATTCTGCGGAACACGGGCAGCTTTTTCAACAAATAGGCAAACCCTCAGTGTTATCTGCCACGGTGACAGGAGTAGAGCAGCTGGATGAAGAAAACTACAAATTACACTGTAATGTAGACGGAGAACGTTTGCTTTGCTCTTATTATCATTCGATGAACGAATACTGGAACTTAATTGGCTGTGAAATCACTTTTACTACAGCTGTGGCAAGACCAAAGCCTGCTGGAAATCCGAGAACTTTTGATTATGCTCTATATCTAAAAACGAAAAAGACTTTTTTTACCGCTGTGATTGATGGATACCAAGTTGCAGCAAACGATCCCTCATTTACAGATAAAATCAAACGTTTTATTCTGACCAAGAGAGAAAAACTGATGGAACAACTGCGCGTTGATTCTGCTGTAAAGGGTTTCATCAAAGGCGTCCTTTTTGGCGATACCGACAGTCTGGAGGAGGATATCTACAAGGAATTTCAGAAAAATGGAACCGCTCATATTCTCGCTGTCAGCGGACTTCATGTGGGAATTCTCTATGGTCTTTACAGAAAAGCCATCGGAAGAAGAAAGTCTCCTTTCATGACGGGGCTTTTCTGCCTCCTGCTGGCTATTTATGGTACTGCCACCCTCTGGTCTATCTCTGTGACGAGGGCGATTTTCTTAATTGTGCTCATCCTTCTGGGAAATTTATGGGATCGCAGGTATGATACTGCGACTGCTTTAGCCGCGGCAGCCCTGCTGATTGTGATTGATAATCCTTATGCAGTCATGGGTGCCAGCTTTCAGATGTCATTTTTAGCTGTCCTTTCTCTGATTTTTTTCTCACCACTGTTAGAGAAAAAGTTCTGCAGCACATTGTCGGTTATGATTTCTGTCCAGCTAGGCTTGATGCCGTATATAGCATATAATTTTAACTATATCTCTTTTATAGGTATATTGTGTAACATTCCTGTGGTTTTTATGATTTCTCTGTTGGTACCTGTTGGAATTGCAGGATTCTTGTGGTTTTCCATTACGGAACAACTCTTTCCTCTGCTGTCAGACTGCCTCAATGGATTAGGAACCTTCGTCATTGAAATCAATCGTTTTTTCGCTGCGGATGGCATGTTCTCCTTTGATGTGGTATCGCCACCGCTTTGGGGAATCTGCCTATTGTACGGATTGATTTTCCTCATATCATCAGAACACTTCCGCATCTATTTCAAAAGAAAAGCGTTTCGATTACTGATACCGCAGACTGGTTTTATGATCCTCATGGTTATCTTTTCCTTTTCTGCTTGGTTTACTCCTTTTGATCGGGCCGCTATTATCTTTGTCGATGTGGGTCAGGGAGACTGTATTCATATGAAGTGCGATGACGGGAGAAATCTGCTCTTCGATGGAGGCGGAAATAGGAACTATAACATTGGAGAAAAAACCTTAAAACCCTACCTTCTGAAAAATGGGATAGGGACGGTAGAACTGGCTGCAGCTACTCATCTACATACGGACCACTATCTCGGATTGCGTCAGCTATCCGAATGTTTCGATGTGAAACGACTTTTGACGAAAGGCAGAGCTGGTCAGAGGATTGTCCTCAACAAAACGCAGTGGATCGATATTCTCTGGCCCGAGGAGCAGAATCCGGATGTGGATGATGAGAACTTGAACAGTTTGATTTTTAAAATTCATAGCCACGGCGTTTCTGCTTTAATCACCGGAGATATCACGGAGGAAGGAGAAAGGGCGCTAGTGGAGAAATATAAGGGGACGACTGTGCTCCAATCAGATATTTTAAAAGTGGCTCATCACGGCAGCCCCTACAGCACGAGTGATACTTTTTTAGACGCGGTAAAACCGACTGTCGCAGTGATCAGTGTGGGAAAAAATAATTATGGTCATCCCAGCAACGTGGTCATTGAAAAATTGCGAAAAAAAGGTATAATGGTATTTAGGACTGACCAATCGGGAGCAGTCGGCATCATCAATAGAAAAGGAAACATTACAATATGTACAAAAAACCAGTAAAACACAGCTTTAAAGTATTTTCGGAGAATCTGAAGAGTGGCAATATTGGCCAGGTTATTTTGATGTATGGCATCGAGCAATATCTGGTGAAATGGGCTGTTGATACGCTGGTAAAAAAATATGTCAACCCTGCGACCCTCTCCATGGACTACGTAGTCCTGGACGAGGAGAATGCATCTTGCAGTCAAGTCATCGAAGCCTGCGAAACTTTTTCCATGTTTTCGGAGCGGCGGATCGTCTGGGTGAGGAATTTTAAGCCCTTGACCAGCGATAGTGCTAAAGGTTATGCAAAAGAAGAAGTCAAAGGTCTGGCGGAATACATCGCCAGCAGCAATGATAAAACGATTTTGATTTTTTCCAGCGAGGAAATCAAAGCTTCTGCTATACTGCCAGCGGCACTGAAAAAGAAGGCGCAGTGTTATGATTTTGACAAGATTGATAAGGCGGAGTTCTCATCCTTTGCAAAGAAGAGATTTCGCGCTTCTGGCGTGGATATCACGGCCAGGGCCCTGCAGATGCTCATTGACACTACAGGTTATTTCAACAAGGAGAGTGATTACCGACTCTTCAATTTTGAAAATGATATTCAGAAAATTGTCGCACACAGCGACGGCAGCAAGGTGACGGAGGAGGATATCGAGAGGACTGTCTGCGGCGATTTGGATACTTTTGTCTTCGACATGCTGGACGGTATCAGCAGCAATCAGAAGGATAGAGCATTCCAAATCCTCTATAACATGCTTCATTCCGGCAGTGATCCCTTTTCCATTATCGGCGCCATCGTATCGCAGTTTGAACTGATGCTTTCAGTCAGACAGATGCGAGAGGATGGTTTAGACCTTTCTTCCATGCACAAAAAACTGGGTGGCAGCGAATACCGGATTAAGAAGCTGATTCCTTACGCTAACAAATATTCTGTCGAAAAGCTGAAAAACACTTTATCAGGTATCTACGAAGTGGATCGGAATATTAAAACTGGACTTTTAGACGGACAAATGGCCTTGGAAATGTTTATCGCTGGTATTTGATATGAAGAGAGGTGCAATATGAAAACGCAGTTAAAAGCAGACTTAATGTTGATCGTAGTAACCCTTTGCTGGGGAATTTCTTACTATCTGATCGATGTATCTCTGGCGGATATGGATTCCTTCACCCTTAACGCCCATCGTTTTTTAGGAGCATTTATTGTGGCGGGAATTTTCGCTTTTCGAAAATTAAAGACGGTCAATAAGACGACGCTGCAGTACAGCTTTCTGATTGGCACCGTTTTAATCTTCGTTTATTCTGGCGCCACTTTTGGCGTAAAATATACCACCTTGTCCAATTCAGGATTCTTGTGTGCTTTGACAGTAATCTTTGTTCCAATGCTGGAGATGATTCTCTTTAAAAAGAAGCCCCATCGGAAAATTATCATCGCGGTGACGATGAGTCTGATCGGGATTATGCTTCTGACTTTAAAAGATGATTTTTCGTTCAACATGGGAAATTTGAAGGGAGATATTTTCTGTATTGTAGGAGCCATTGCTTATGCGGTAGATCTGATTTTGACAGAAAAAGCAGTTTCTCATGAGAAGGTCGATGCCTTTCAATTAGGCGTTTTTCAGTTAGGCGTAACGGGTGCATACATGCTGGTGCTTGCATTTATCTTTGAACAGCCACATCTGCCGACTTCGCCGCGAATTTTTATCAGTGTAGCGTTTTTGTCTATCTTCTGTACAGGACTGGCTTTCATCGTGCAGGCCATCGCACAGCAATATACGACGGCGGCGCATGTAGGTATTATTTTTACCTTAGAACCTGTCTTTGCAGGCGTTGTGGCCTTCTTCCTGGCAGGTGAAGTTCTCTCGATAAAGTCCTATATTGGAGCAGTCATTATGATTGCCGCCCTCTTTGTGACAGAAGTAGACTTCAAAAATCTGGGCAGGAAAAAAGAAGCAGCGGCAAGCATTGCAGAGGCCGAAGATGTCGATCAACAGTCGTCCTGAATGAAAGTTTCAGAAAGGAGCTATGACTAGATAGCTCTTTTTTTATAACAATTTAAGAAGTATCGTCAGATGAAATGCAAAAAATTGCAAAGGAGCCCCTTATGTCATGGAATGATATTGAAGAAATCATAACAGAAGTAAAGCCGATTTTCGATGCAGCTTCGGATGCTATCTGCATACAAAATATGCAAGGCGAAGTTGTCTATAGCAATCCATATTACGAGAAGATGATAAAACGCAGCAATACAGAACTTGTGGAAGACGAACAGTACATATATAAAGAAACGTGTAAAACAGGAAAAATCGTGATATATCATGACATTTCCGAAGTAAATCGTCTGAAAAGGGAATTGGACCGCCTGAATCAAAAGCTGCGAAAGGTACAAGTGAAATACAGCTTTAAAGATATTATAGGGAAAAACAAGGAACTGCTGAAAGTGATCAACACTGCAAAGATTGCAGCGATGACTCCTGCGACCATTATGATTCGTGGAGAGAGCGGTACTGGGAAAGAAATCTTTGCCAACGCCATACACAACAACAGCCCCAGAAGGACTGAAAAGTTTATCAAAATCAACTGCTCTTCGTTGCCGGAGGAGCTTCTGGAAAGCGAACTCTTCGGCTACAAAGAAGGCGCGTTTACCGGGGCGCGCAGAGGAGGAAAGAGGGGGCTGTTTCAAGAGGCAGACAGAGGGACCTTGTTTCTGGACGAAATCGGAGATATCTCTTCCAAAATGCAGGTAAAGCTGCTACGTGTATTACAGGAAAAAGAAGTCATGCCTGTAGGTTCCACAGAAACCATTGCTGTCGATGTGAGGATCATCTGCGCTACCAATAAACCTTTAGAAGAAATGATTGCAGAAGGCAGCTTTCGAGAAGATCTCTATTACAGGCTCAACGTTTTTCCGCTCTTCATTCCGCCCCTCAGGGAACGAAAGGAAGACATTGGACTCATCGCCGAGTACCTTTTAAATCAATATAATGAGTTTTACAATAGAAAAATCTCAGAAATTGAACCGTCAGCGATTGATATTCTACAGCAAAGAGCGTGGTATGGAAACGTAAGGGAGCTGGAAAACGTGTTGTCCCGCGCCTTGATCAACATGGATGAAAATGAAGTCATTATGACAGCGGAGGACATAGATGCTGCGTTACGTGGCGAAACTATCCGGCCGTTAAAAAATGCAGGGCAAGAGAAAGAAGTCAAGCCAAGGCTGCCTATGAATCTGAAAGAGGCCGTAGAGCTTGCAGAAAGACAGTGCATAGAGGATGCGATTTCCCGCCATAACGGTGATAAGAACAAGGCTGCAGGCGATTTAGGCATTCCCTTGCGCACTCTATATTACAGATGTAAAAAGCTCGGCATTTAGGGTTGCAGGATTTTGCAATAATGCAAATGTTTGCAGCAAAATCTTGCGTTATCGAAAAAGGATGCCTGCAAGCATCTTGAAATATACTTGTATTTTATTTGGCACGGTATTTGCTATCCATTATATATATCTAATAATCGTGCTCTTTTCAAAAGACACGAAAATACAGGAGGATAGAAATGGATCATAATAAAGCTTTAAATGAGTTTACCGCTCAGTATTATCAGCAACTGGCAGCAGGTGTCTACAATAAGCCTGTGGAAATAGGAGCGGAAGACACCGCTCTTGTGATTATCGATGCACAGAAATGTGTAACGAAAGAGTATTTTGTCGAAGGCTATAAAGCCATGGGTGTCGATGTAGAGCCGTTGATGCCGGTTTTGAACCAACTAGAAGAAAATACGGGCAGATCTTTGAAAAACATAGAGAAAATTCTCACGAAGTGCAGAGAAAAGGGAATTCGTCCGATTCACGTGCGGATTCAGTCTCTATTGCCCGACGGCAAAGATACTGGAAGACTCCATGCATCGGCTGGCATGTTTTATCCGCCAGGAGGTCTGGCTTCCCAGTTCTGTGATGAGGCGAAACCCTTAGAGGGAGAAATCGTTTTGGACAAGACCTGTTCAGGTATCTGTACAGGCACACCGATTGACAGGGTTTTGCGAAATCTGCACATCAGAAAGACCATCGTTGTCGGTTTTTATACTGACCAATGTGTCAGCACTTCTATCCGGGACCTTTCAGATTTGGGATATGAAGTGGATATGATTGAAGATGCCATGAATGCTATGAGCCAGGAACGCCATGAGAAAGCGCTGCAAGGCATCAAATTTATCTATGCGAATTGTGAAGACACGGAGAGTCTGCTGGCAAGATTAGAAATTATATAGCCGAGGTAAAACGCGCATGAGATCACTTCGTACAATTGGTAATACGTCCTTTGGACGATTATATTATAAAAAGGAACGATTTATAAGATGGATATGAGAGAAAAGACAAATGGAGTGGAAACATCAGCATCAAAAACTGCCCTTTTCCACGTCGTAGAAGCGCTGACAGAAGAGAATATGGAAAAGGTCGTCAGATGGAGAAGGCACCTTCACAGCCGCCCGGAACTGAGCTTTGAAGAGTTTGATACCGCAGATTTCATAGTGGAGAAACTGACCGCTATGGGGTATACGGTAAAACGCAATGTTGGCGGTACCGGCGTGGTGGCGACTTTCGAAAGTGGAAAGGAGGGACCGGTCATCGCCTTCAGAGCGGATATGGACGCTCTGCCGATTTTAGAAGAGACGGGGCTCCCCTTTGAGTCAGAAAGGGCAGGCCTCATGCATGCCTGCGGTCACGACGGCCATATGGCTATCCTGCTGGGAACGGCACAGATTATTTCCCAGCTAAAGGAGGCTTTCTGCGGCACTATCAAATTCATCTTTCAGCCAGGGGAAGAGGCGAATGGTGGAGCAAAATGTGTCATTCATGACGGCGTGCTGAAGAACCCTGACGTAGAAGGCATCTTTGGTCTGCATATGATTCCCGAACTTCCTGTCGGAACGATAGGCATAAAAGCCGGTTATTTATCTGCCACGGATGACGAATTTGTCATCCGCGTACAGGGAAAAGGGGCCCATTCCTCAGAACCAGAAACAGGCGTTAATGCTATCGTGATTGCTTCTCATATCGTGACAGCGATGGACTCCATCTTGAGTCACAATATCAATCCATTTGACGTAGCAACTCTCTCCATCTGCCAAATCAATGGTGGCGATGCTATCAATGTGGTTCCCGACAGCGTAGAGATGAGAGGAATGCTGAGGTGTATCGAAAAGGCTGACAAAGAAAAAATTCGCAAAAAGATGGAAAACATCGCAAGACATACGGCGCAGGCACTGGGAGGTGAAAGTGAAATCGAATTCATTCCCGGCTTCCCATCTGTCAACAATGATCCGGCACTGACCAAAATCACGATGAAGGCTGCCAGCCAAGTATTAAACAGAGAAGAGGATCTCTTTCTGATTGAGCGTCCCCATATGGGTTCTGAGGATTTTGCCTATTACCAAGAGGAGGTGCCAGGAGTTATGTTCATGCTGGGCTGCAGCCAGGAAGAAGTGGATACGGGAACACTCCACAGTCCTACCTTAAATATAAATGAAAAATCTTTTTCTTACGGTATCAAAATTTTTACAGCCATTGCACTGGAGGTTTGCGGACTGAATTCTGCAGAGGATAGATAGGAGTATGATAAAAAAGCGGCACGCTTGTCAGAAAGCTGCCGTTTTTTTCATCTTCTAGTCAGAAAACCGCCGGTTTCCGCCTTGAGATCAAGAGGAAATATAGCTGCAATCAAAACTGTAGTGAAATTCTGACTTTGATAAACAAATAACTATACAAAACAATTGATTTTATTCACGAAAGTAAGTATAATGGGAGGTAAGTTTCGGAGACGGAATGGTTTCTATGGAGTGAAAAATATAGCAAGCAGGAGGAAACATTAATGAGTGAAAAATGTTGCTGTGGCGGATGCCAGAATGATCAGTTCAAAGAACTGCAGCCCGTTCTGGACAAGTACGCAAAAGTTCCTGGCAGTCTGATTACGATTTTACAGAAGGCGCAGGATATCTATGGATACCTATCTATAGACACAATCAACCACATTTCAGAAGCTACAGGAATTAAACCAGCTAAGATTTACGGAGTGGCTACTTTCTATGCACAATTCAGATTGCAGCCGATCGGCAAGAATCTGATCATGCTTTGTCAGGGTACTGCCTGTCACGTAAACGGGTCAGAGATGATTGAAGAGGCAGTCTGTGAATACCTCGGTATTCAGGATGGCGAGACGACAGAAGACGGCGTATTTACGCTGAATAACGTCGCTTGTCTTGGATGCTGTTCCCTTGCACCTGTCATGATGGTTCAGAGTGCTGATGGAGATGAGACCTACGGAAATCTAACAAAAGATAAAGTAGTGCAGATCCTGGCTGAAATCAGAGAAAGAGCTTAGGAGGTGCGAATATGAAAGTAATTATAGGACAGGGAAGCTGTGGTATCGCTACTGGCGCAAAGAAGACCCAGGCCGCATTTGAAGAGCAGATTAAAAAACAAGCTGTGGACGTAAAAATCGATTTTACAGGTTGTGTTGGAACATGTTATCTGGAACCAATCGTTGATGTTTATGAAGACGATGGAAAAATGACAAGATATGTCAAGGTACAGCCAGATAAGGTTGAGAAAATTGTAGAAGAACACCTGAAGGGTGGAAAACCGGTTGAGGAATATGCAATTTCAGAAGAAGATAAACAATTTATCGGAAAGCAGCAGAGAGTCGTACTGAGACACTGCGGATTGATCAACCCGGAGAAAATTGAAGAATATCTGGCTGTAGGCGGATATGAAGCGACTAAAAAAGTTGTAACTTCTATGACGCAGGACGAAGTTATCGAAGAAATCAAGACTTCCGGCCTCAGAGGAAGAGGCGGTGCAGGATTCCCTACTTGGTTCAAATGGAATGCCGCTAAAGGAAATCCAGGGAAAAATAAATACATAGTATGTAATGCTGACGAAGGAGATCCGGGCGCTTTCATGGATCGTTCCGTCCTGGAAGGAGATCCGCATTCACTGATTGAGGGTATGATTATCGGCGGCTTTGCCATGGGTGCTACAGAAGGTATCATCTACTGCCGTGCTGAATATCCACTGGCAATCAAGAGGCTGGAAATCGCCATGGACCAGGCTAGAGAAAAAGGCTTCCTGGGCAAGAATATCTTTGGCAGCGGATACGACTTTGATCTGAGAATCAAAGCTGGTGCCGGTGCATTCGTATGTGGTGAAGAAACTGCGCTGATCGCTTCGTTAGAAGGCGAAAGAGGTATGCCGAGACTGAAACCTCCATTCCCAGCAGCAAAGGGATATTGGCAGCAGCCGACAAATATCAACAATGTAGAAACTTTCGCCAACGTTTCCTGGATTATCGATAACGGCGGAGCAGCTTTTGGCGCTATGGGCACTGAACAGTCCAAAGGCACGAAAGTATTTGCTTTGGCAGGAAAGATCAAAAAGGGCGGTCTGGTAGAAGTACCGATGGGACTGCCTCTAAAAGACGTCATCTTCGGCATCGGCGGCGGTATCAAACAGGATAAAGAATTCAAAGCAGTACAGATGGGCGGACCGTCCGGCGGATGTATTCCTGCTTCCCTGATTGACACTCCGGTAACATATGAAGATATCAACAAGACAGGCGCTATCGTCGGCTCCGGCGGTATGATTGTCATGGACGAAAATACCTGTATGGTAGATATGGCGAGATATTTCCTCGACTTTACGAAGAAAGAGTCCTGTGGAAAATGTAACTACTGCAGAATCGGTACCAAGAGAATGCTGGAAATCTTAGAGAGAATCACTCGCGGTGAAGGCAGAGACGGTGATATCGAACTGCTGCAGGAATTAGCTGCAAAGATTAAAGACGGCGCTATGTGCGGTCTCGGTCAGACAGCTCCAAACCCTGTGTTGACAACAATCAAATACTTCAGAAACGAATATGAAGATCATATCTATCACCACAAATGTACAGCAAAATCATGTAAGGCGCTGATCACTTACGAGATCACTGACGCATGTAAGGGATGTACACTCTGTGCGAAGAGATGTCCAGTTGAAGCCATTACTGGCGAAGTCAAGGGCAAGCACGTTATCGATCAGGACAAATGTATCAAGTGCGGCAAGTGTGCAGAGAACTGCAAATTTGGTGCTATTGAGATCAAGTAGGGAGGAGGAAATACAATGAATAAATTCAGAATGAATATAGACGGCAAAGAAGTATTCGGCCTTCCTGGACAGACGATCTTGGAAGTAGCGAGAGAAAATGACATTTTCATTCCTACTCTTTGCTTTGATGAGAGAACGACCATCTATGGCGCATGCGGTCTGTGCGTTGTGGAAGTAGAAGGCAACCCGAAACTCTGTAAGGCTTGTGCAACGACGATTTCCGATGGTATGGTTGTTATGACGAATACAGAACGCGTGATTGAATCCAGAAAGACCAATCTGGAGCTGTTAATTTCCAACCACAATGGTGACTGCAAAGCGCCATGTTCTTTGAACTGTCCGGCAGGAACTGACTGCCAGGGTTATGTAGGCCTTATCGCCAACGGAGAATTCGAAGCAGCACAGGAATTGATCAAGGACAAAATTCCACTTCCGGCTTCCATCGGAAGAGTCTGCCCGCACCCTTGCGAGGACAATTGCAGAAGAGCATTAATTGACGAACCAATCAGCATTGCCTCTCTGAAGAGATTCGCAGCTGATTACGATATGATGGCAGAAGAAGCTTTTGTTCCGGAAATCGATGAGCCTACTGGAAAATCCGTGGCAATCATCGGAGGCGGTCCGATGGGACTTTCTGCAGCTTACTTCCTGAGACAGAAGGGACACGATGTTACCATTTTTGACGCAATGCCGAAACTGGGAGGCATGCTGAGATATGGCATCCCTGAGTACAGACTGCCAAAAGAAGTTCTCGATGACGAAATCGACATCATCGCTTCTATGGGCGTAGAGATCGTGCCAAACACAAAGATCGGCGAAGATATGCCGTTTGAAACCATTCAGAATGACTTTGATGCGGTATTATTAGGTATCGGTGCCTGGGTTTCCACAGGCGTTGGCTGTCCTGGTGAAGACGCAGAAGGGGTTATCGGCGGTATCGACTTCCTGAGAAAGGTTGTCAGAAATGAGCATATCGACTTTGGCGAGAAGGTTGCCATTGTCGGCGGCGGAAATACAGCCATGGACGCCTGCAGAACTGCGGTCAGATTAGGCGCGAAAGAAGTCTACAACATCTACAGAAGAACCAAAGACGAGATGCCAGCAGATAGAATCGAAATTGAAGAAGGCGAAGAAGAAGGCGTAATCTTCAAGAACCTGACCAATCCGCTGGAAATCGTCAAGGACGAAAACGGTCATGTGAAACAGGTGGTATTACAGGTTATGGAATTAGGTGAACCGGATGCTTCAGGCAGAAGAAGACCAGTTCCAGTAGAAGGCAAGACGGAGACCATCGATGTAGACACCATGATTCTGGCCATCGGTCAGGCTGTTGATGCGACTCCTTTTGAACTCGATAAGACGAGAAAAAATGCCATCGCATATGATCCGGATACCTTCATGACCAGCATCCCAGGCGTATTTGCTGGCGGCGACTGCGGTAATGATAAGATTTCCATTGCGATCGAAGCCATTGCAGATGCTAACAAAGCAGCAATCGTCATCGACTCCTACTTAAACGGTGAAGCGGTCAGCTATGAAAAACCGTTTGTCGTAGAGAGAGACGACGTAACAGAAAAAACTTTTGAAGATAGAGAAAGACTCTGCAGAGAGAAGGCAGACCAGCTGACTGCTGCAGAGAGAAAAGATAACTTCTCTGAAGTCGTGTATGATGGCTTGACTGAAGATCAGGCTGTTGCTGAAGCATCCAGATGTTTGGAATGCGGATGTCACGATTATTACGAATGTAAGCTGATTGACTTCGCTAATCAGTACGATGTAAAACCGGAGAGACTTGCTGGCGATAAGAACATGATTGAATTTGAAGATGATCATCCGTTTATCGTCAGAGATCCAAACAAGTGTATCCTGTGCGGACTCTGCGTAAGAGTTTGTGACGAGGTTATGGGCGTTGGTGCGCTGGGTCTTGTGAACAGAGGATTTGATACTGTTGTAAAACCAAACATGGAAAAATCACTCTGTGAGTCAGGCTGCGAATCTTGCGGACAGTGTGTAAGCGTTTGTCCGACTGGCGCTCTGCAGGAGAGACTGACGATACAGAAGGAAGTACCTCTTGAAACAGATATCACAGAGACGACTTGCTCCTACTGCTCCGTCGGCTGTACTTTGGATTTAGAATCTTATGGTGACATGCTGATCAAGGCAAATCCTTCCAAGGAAGGCGTAGTCAACGCCGGAATCTGCTGCGGCAAAGGGAAGTGGGGCTTCGATGCAGCACTCCTTGAGGGCAAAGAAGTAGATCCGATGATAAAAGACGGCGACGGCTTTAGAATGACAGATTATCACGAAGCTATCGTCATGGCTGCAAAGAAGATGGAAGCTGTCAGAGTGAGACATGGAAATAGCGCTATCGCTGTTGCAATTTCTGACAGGTATACTAATGAAGAAGCCTACGCGATGAAGAAGTTCGCCCAGACGATCGGCGCTAAGACTTTCTGCTTTAATGCAAGGCACAATGCACTTTCCGATGTGCTGGGAGTAAATGCATCACCGAATACGATTGACGAATTACTGCGTACAGATGTCATCATCGTACCGGGTTACATCAAGAATAGAAACGCTGTAGTATGGAATAAAATCAAACAGGCTGCAGAAGCAGGGGTAAAGGTTGTTGCCATCAACACGCCGGAAGCACAGACTGCTTTTGAATTTGCTGAAAGAGTCATCGATACAGACAACAGCACAGCATTCCTTGCGGGAATGGCTAAGGCTCTGATTGACATGGGCAAAACTTCAAATGTTGAAGGCTTCGATGCTTTCGCTGCCTCCGTTGCTGATGCCGAAGTCTGTGAGGAAATCAAGGCTGTCGCTGAACTCTATGCGGGAGCTAAGAAGGCGATGTTCGTATTCCAGCAGAACGTGGTATCCTGTGAAGCAGCGGCTCTGATTGCAGATATCGCCCTGCTGACTGGACACATCGGTAAGCCTAGAGACGGAATCTTAGAAGTAAAAGCAAAGAACAACTCTCAGGGTCTTGTGGACATGGGCATTCACGCTGGAGCTGAAGCGCTTGAAGGCGTCAAAGGCCTGATGATCTTTGGTGAAGATCCGAAAGATGCCGATCTGTCAGGCTTAGAATTCTTGGCCGTTTCTGACATTTATTTGACAGAGACTGCAAAGAAAGCTGACGTGTTCCTGCCGGGTACTGGATTTGCAAGTACAGACGGTACTTATACCAATACAGAGAGAAGACTTCTTCCAGTTGAAGCTGTCATTTGCGAAGATGTTGACTTCAGCAACTGGGAACTTGCAGCAGAACTTGCTCACGTCTTTGAAGAGGAATTCGGTTTTGAAGATGAGGTGGACATTTCCTTCGAAATGGACGATACCCTGCCGCTTTATAAATACGCTGAAATCGGCGAGGTTCTCGGCGGTGTGCTGACACCGGTTGAGCCGAAATTTGCAGCAGCAGAAGATGCAAAGATGGTAGATGAACTGCCTTGCACTGATGCACTGATGAACATGATGAGCGAAAGACTGCCGGGAGTCGTGCCTGCGACGCGCTAACTTCAGTTAGCAATGCGGCGCCGGACAGCGAAGGTCAACATTCCGATGGGGAATGTTGACCGGAGGAGTGAGCGAAAGCGAACGTTATCCCCAACTGCATAAGCAGTTGGTTGGAACGACCCCTGTCAGGAGTGCAGCGCTTTAGCGCGTGCCTTTTTGCCCCGGCTTTAGCCGGAGAGGCAAAACGGACAGCGCAGCGAATGAAATGAGCGGAGGAATGCCATGAAATGGCATGTTGGCACTCTACGGCGGAGTCGTGTCTGCGACGCGCTAATCGCAGATAACTGTTGAAAAACAGTTACAAGAATATGATATCAGCAAAAGACCACGCATTTTATGCGTGGTCTTTTCTTGGCGGCAAATGCTGCTATACCATAACGATTCCTCTGAAAAGAGAACCCGAAAATCATGATTCCATAATCGCTTCAATGAAGCTATCTATGATATCTTCTAAATGGCAGATCTTTTCCGGCGGCAGCTGGGATATTTTTTTCTCTAACAGAGTCACTGATGCTTCGGTTATTTTTCCCATCAACAGGTAATCGGTACTGATGTCCAAAGCCGTGGAGATGCGGACGATATTTTCAGGCCGCAGTGCTTTTTTGCCCAGCTCTGCGGTAGAAATGGTCTGCGGCATGACACCAGCTTTTTCAGCTAATTCTTCCTGTGTCATTCTGAGCTGCTTTCTTCGTTTCAGGATACGTGATCCCATTTGGGCCAATAAATTGTCCATAAATTTTTTCCTCCATGCTATAGGAGTATTTTATCCGCTATGGCACGAATTATTAAGCGTCTATGGTTGCTAAAATTCGTCTATAGTAGTATAATAAAATTCGACAAACTGTGATATCAGCACTAGCCAATGAGGATATAAAATGAAATATATACAAAATCGTAAACTGAATAAAGGAAGACAAAAAAGTAGCGGACAACGGTGTCGTTCAGCAGACTACAGCCTTCTTGCCTATTTTTCGGATACTTTTCTGTTTCAATATGATTGCAGGACTAACATGTTGACATTTACGCCAAACCTTGCAGATCGTTTTCAGGGTGGAGGAAAAAGAGGCTTTCGCGTTTTAGACCCGCGAGAACAGATGGATCTCATTCATCCTGATGATGCAGAACTGCTGCGAAGTATATTAAATGAAGCAGCAGAAAAGCCTGAATGCCAAAGTCAGAGCATCAACCTCCGCTTTGTGGACAATCGTGGAGTATATTGCTGGATGCGCTGCCAGGTACGGGTTTTGACAGATGTACGCGGAACTCCGGAGTTGATTGTTGGCAAACTCTCTGATATTCAGGAACAGAGACTGAAAGAGCAGCGGCTGATTGAAAAAGCCTCTGTTGATTCCATGACCGGTATTTTGAACCGAAAAGCAGCCGACCATCAGATTGCAAAGAGTCTTTCCACTAGTGAAAAGGGATTTTTATTTATGATTGATATAGACAATTTTAAATTGTTGAACGATACGTTAGGGCATGCAGCAGGTGATGAAGCCCTCATTCATTTTGTATCTGAAATCAAAGACAGTTTTCGCCAGGAAGACTTGATTGGACGAGTAGGCGGAGATGAATTTATCGTATTTATGTCGAACACCGATCAAGAAGAGGCAGCCTGCATCAAAGCGGAACATCTGCTGCTGCGATTGGCGGAATGGGAAAAATATGCTCTGTCTGCCAGTATTGGGATTGCCAGCTATCCTCGGGACGGAAGATCTTACCATGAGTTATACAAAGCAGCAGATACAGCTATGTACCAGGTGAAAGAACGAGGTAAAAACGGTTACTATCTATTAAATAATAAGGGGCTATAGGAGAATTTTACTTTACTATAGCCATTTTTTATGCGATAATTTAATAAATTGAATATTCTAATAATTCCACATTGTACGTGAGAAGGGAGGATATTGACCATGACGCCAAAAATGACAAGCGTTGCTTTCGAGGGTGTTAACAGGCTGTACACCTATTTTGACGATAGACATGACTTAGTACCTGGAGACGTAGTATATGTCGAGGGTAAAATGTGGAGAAATCCAGGTCAGGTACAAGAAGTGACAGAAACAGATTTTCTCAATGAGAATCAATACAATCGGGTTTTAGAGAAGGTTACAGTCGAAGTACATGGCACTTACTACAGTTACGGTCCTTATATGTTCTGCTTTGACGAAGACGCAATTTCCTTTCAACAGTTTCAATCCTGGGTATTGCCGCCTCAAAGAAATGAGAACAACAGGGCTGCAGGCGGATTTACGCTGACCCTGGATGAGTTGGGATATTGCGATTTTGCATCAGAAAGTGCCTTAGAACTAGGAATGGGCTGTTTTGAGAAAGAACAAGTGGAGTTTCTATCACTGATTGATGGCAGGGGACAAGCCTTAGTAAAAGATGGAGCCTGGCATACTGTTAACTTTGCATATGACGGCAAGAATGTTCTAAACATTGTTTGCAAAAATGAGCCGGAAATATTTTGTGAACACTGTATTGGCACCTGCTTGACACTTCGAACACTTTTGCAGATATTTCAAAATGAGTTTTCCGATCACTACGACGGCAAAGAATTTACGGCAGTAAATAGGAGCTTATTTTACAAAGTTGCGGCCTATAGCTTGAAAAAAATCACATTATGAACTTCTCTGGAAATACTTGAATAAAATTGTGGATAACTTCTATCTTGACAAGCGTGAAAAAACGTGTAACCGTTGGTATTTCTTGATTGTACTGATTTTAATTATCCACATGTCATTGTGAAGAAAATTGTATACAATTTGGAAATAATTGTGCATAAGATGTGGAAAACGCTAAATTTAGGGAAAGTTATCATGTGGAAAAAGGTGCGACAAACTTAGACAAAGAAACAAAAAATCGGTCAAATTAAAAAAAGAAATTTCAGAATTTGAACGGCAGATTGCATTACTGCGTGGTTACTCAGTAAGAAAAAAGTAAGAATTTAAATATTCTGAACTTTTTGGTACAATAGACGTACTGATCTTGTGATATCGTCGCAAGGAGGGATTGTCATGGTATGATGGACTAAAAGTATACATTGTATTTTTGCCCAAACGTGTAAATTTTTGGTGAATTATGCTATACTGGAAAAATAGTTTTTATTGGCGGCAGAGAGCCGCTGTGATTGGAGGTTTATTAAAGAATGGAAAGACTGTACATGAAGTCGAAAGACAGTGCACAGATGGCAGTAGAGGGTCTGTACAGAGATCTGGAAAGAAGAATTATTTCCAGCCCTGCGGGTCAGTGTCCTGTGGACATGGCTTCGGCGTTTCTCAGAATGTGCCATGCACAAAGTTGTGGTAAATGTGTTCCATGCAGAGTAGGTTTAGGACAGCTTCAGATTATGATTGAAGATATTTTGTCCATGGACACCAATACTGATCTAAAAATATTAAAGAAATTAGAAAAAACGGCAAAGGCAATTCAGGTTTCATCTGACTGTGCCATCGGCGTAGAAGCTGCAACCATGGTCCTGAAAGGGCTCGCAGGATTCCGTGAAGATTATGAATCGCACATTCTCAACCATTGCTGTGCTGACAATGTCATTAATCAGAGGCAGTCAGTACCTTGCGTAGGCGCCTGTCCAGCTGGCGTAGACGTGCCGGGATACATTTCGCTAGTCCATGCTGGCAGATATGATGATGCAATCAGGCTGATCAGAAAGGACAATCCGTTCCCGACAGTCTGCGCACTGATTTGTGAACATCCGTGTGAGGAAAAATGCAGAAGAAATATCATCGATGCGCCGCTGAACATCAGAGGCGTCAAAAGGTATGCAGTTGATAATTGTTCACAAAAGGTTTTAGTTCCAGAGAAAATGGACGACACAGGTAAGAGAATTGCAGTCATCGGAGGCGGCCCTTCCGGACTTTCTGCCGCCTATTTCCTGTCCATTATGGGACATCATGTGACAGTATATGAAAAGAGAACGCAGTTAGGCGGTATGCTTCGATATGGTATTCCAAGCTACAGGTTGCCGAGAGAAAGACTGCAGTGGGATATCGATGCCATTGCGGCGACGGGCGTCGAATTTAAAACTGACTATGATGTGCAGTCGGAAGAATCAATTCAGAAGATCAAAGAGAACTACGATGCAATCTACATATCCATCGGTTCCCATAACCATAAAGATATCGGCATTCCAGGTGAATATGCGAAGGGTGTCGTTCCGGCAGTAGAGATGCTTCGTGGTATCGGCGATGACGCAATGCCTAACTTCAACGGAAGATCTGTTGCGGTCATCGGCGGGGGAAATGTAGCAATGGACGTAGCCAGAACAGCAAAACGTCTGGGTGCATCAGAAGTCTGTATCGTATATAGAAGAAGACGCGATGATATGACAGCGCTGCCAGATGAAATAAACGGTGCAATTGCAGAAGGATGCCAGCTGTTCCAGCTGAAGGCGCCTTCAGAAATTATAGTGGATAAAAACGGCAAGGTGAAAGGTCTCTATGTGCAGCCTCAGATTGCAGGAGAAGCTGATAAGTCAGGCAGACCGAGGCCAGTGGACGCAGACCAGCCGAGAGAAAAAATCCTCTGTGATATCGTCATTTCGGCAATCGGCCAGGCGACTGATCTTGAATTCTTTGAAAACTATGGAATTCCAGTATTCAGAGGGAATATCAAGACCGAAAAAAGCAATGTGGTCGACAAGGTACAAGGCATCTATGCAGGAGGAGACTGCGTAACGGGTCCTTCTACTGTCATCAATGCCGTTGCTGCCGGTAAGGTAGCGGCAGCAAATATAGATGCTTACCTGGGATATAATCATCAGATTGAAGTGGATGTAGAGATTCCGGCACCTCTGACCGAAGATAAGAAAGCGAGAGGCAGAATTGAACTGAAGGAACGTTATGCTTCAGAACGAGGCGGAGACTTTGGAGAAGTTGAACTTCCGATGACGAGAGAGGAGTCATTGACAGAGTGCGCAAGATGTCTCAGATGTGACACCTGCGGCTATGGATCATTTAGAGGAGGCAGAGAGCAGAAATGGTAAATTTAAAAATAGACGGACAGAAGCTATCTGTTCCTGCCGGAACAACGATTCTGGAGGCGGCAGAAAAAGTAGGAATTAAAATTCCGCATCTCTGCTATTTAAAGGATATCAACGAAATAGCGGCGTGCAGAGTATGTCTCGTAGAAAAAGTTGGTATGGACAAATTGGTTACGGCTTGCAACACAGAAGTCGAGGAGGGGGTGGAAATTCTCACCAACAGCCCGAGAGTAAGAGAAGTGAGAAGAATCAACGTAGAACTGATTCTTTCTGATCACGACTGCAAATGTGTACAGTGTGTTAAGAGCGGCAACTGCACCTTGCAGAGAATTTCCAACGACCTGGGTATCATTGAACAGCCGTACAAGAATATTCACGAAGTAAATCGCTGGGATTTTGATCTGCCGATTATCCGAGAGGCATCCAAATGCGTAAAATGTTTGCGCTGCGTTCAAATTTGTGACAAAATTCAGAGCCTCAATGTATGGGATATTACAGGTTCTGGTTACAGGGCATCTGTAGGCGTTGGCAACAACAGAAAAATTACGAATGCTGACTGTGCTCTTTGCGGACAGTGCATTACACATTGCCCTGTAGGTGCGCTTCGGGAGAGAGACGATATCGGTATCCTGCGCGACGCCCTGGCTGATCCGGACAAGATCACTATGGTACAGATTGCGCCGGCTATCAGGACTGCCTGGGCAGAGGGCATTGGCATGTCAAAGACGGAAGCGACTACAGGCAAGCTGGTCAGCGCTCTCAGGAGAATCGGCTTTGACTATATCTTCGATACGACTTACACTGCGGACTTAACCATTATGGAAGAGGGCAGTGAATTCATCGAGCGGTTTACCCATAAAGAAGATTACAGCTGGCCGATGTTTACCTCCTGCTGCCCAGGCTGGGTCAGATTTGCAAAGACACAGTATCCGGATTACGTGAAGAATTTATCGACGGCAAAATCACCGCAGCAGATGTTCGGTGCCATGGCAAAGACCTTTATCGCACAAAAACTGGGCATTGATCCCGACAAGATTTTTTCTGTTTCTATCATGCCTTGCTTGTCAAAAAAGTATGAACACAACGTGGATCAAGTGGACGATGCGGGACACGGAAAAGACGTAGATCTGGTACTCACGACGAGAGAGTTGGACCGCTTGATCAGAGCGGATAACATTCAGCCGGATGATTTGAAAGAAGAAACCTTTGATCCGATTTTTGGCGAGGGATCTGGTGCAGGCGTTATCTTCGGAGCCACAGGCGGAGTGATGGAAGCTGCTCTGCGCAGTGCATATTTCTTGATTACCGGAGAAAATCCGGAGCCCGACAGCTTTAAAAGCGTGCGCGGCATGAAGGGCTGGAAAGAAGCGACCTTTGAAATCAAGGGACTTCAGGTCCGAGTTGCTGTCGCAAGTGGTCTCGGCAATACCAGAAGGCTCATGGAAGCCATCAGAAAAGGCGAGGTTCATTACGATTTTGTTGAAATCATGGCATGTCCTGGCGGATGTGTGGGCGGAGGCGGCCAGCCTGTTCACGACGGCTGCGAATATGCTGCGCCAAGAGGCGAAATCCTCTACGGCTTGGACAAATTCTCCGGCCTCCGCTTCTCTCACGAGAACTCAGCGGTACAGCTGACCTATGAGGAGTATCTGGAAAAACCAAACTCACATAGAGCACATGAGCTCTTACATACGGATTTGGAGAACTGGGATTTGGATATGAAGTTTGAATAGAACAACAATCATGCGGAAAAGAAGATATCACAGCGATATCTTCTTTTTTGTCAGCAGCTATAAAGAGAGTTGGATGAAAAGAAATCGATTCAATAATTGGTAAATCGGAATCAAGCCAATTTCCCTTGATTTTTCGACGAGAATCTGATACATTCATAAAAAAGACAGGAGGAGAGGATTATGCCGGAATTGCCAGAGGTAGAAACCGTAAAGCGTCTGATTGAGCCGCAAATTGTGGGGCGGCATATTTTACAGGGAATCGCACTGCATCCACAAGTGATTGCGCATCCGGGAGCTGATGTATTTTGCAATGCGCTGAGAGGGCAGAGGGTGCAAGGGACCGATAGAAAAGGAAAATTCCTGCTCATAAATCTGGAAAGTGGAGATGATATTGTCGTGCATTTGCGGATGACAGGCAGCCTCTATGCAGCACCGACAGATTTTCCTCTGGAAAAACACACCCATGTGATTTTAAAGCTGGAAGGTGATAGGGAATTACGCTTTGTGGACATGCGCCGCTTTGGTCGCTTGTGGCTATTGCGCCGGGATGAAGAGGACTCTTTTTCCGGAATCACGAAGCTGGGACCAGAGCCATTTGCCGCAGAATTCAACGGAGGCTATCTACAGGATGCCTTGACCAATAAGAAGCGGGCGATCAAAGATTGCCTGCTCGACCAGCATATTGTCACAGGCATCGGCAATATCTACGGCGATGAGATATTGTTCGCAGCAAAAATCCATCCCCAGAGACCCGCTTCGAGCCTGTCAGCTGAAGAGTGCCAGCGATTGTCTGAATTAATACCGCAGGTGTTGCTGCGGGCTATTGAGCAAAATAGCATATCGCCAGAAGAATATTTGAAAGAGAAAGGCCGGGGGTATCGAAGCACACCTTATTTTAAAGTCTATGGCAAAAGAGGACAGCCTTGTCCTACCTGCGGTGAACCTCTTTGTCGTGTAATTGTGGCTGGCCGCAGCAGTATATATTGCCCCAGCTGTCAGAAATAGTTTAAACTTCGAGGAGTGGCGAAACTGTGGCAGCCTTGATTGACAAAAATCTTTTGAAATGCTATAATGAACAATGTTCATTTTGGAGGTGATTTCCGTTAACAATGTAGTGACTTCTAAGGAGGCCATTTTGCAGGCCTGTAGAAAAATGGTGTCAGAGGAAGGTCTCCAGGCAATCAACATGCGTGGGGTAGCGAGACGGTGTGACGTGGCTCTCGGTTCATTATATAACTATTTCCCGTCTAAAGAAGATCTGGTCACGTCGACCATTGAAAGCGTGTGGCGGGATATTTTTCACACAGGGAGCAAATGCAAGACGGACATGCCTTTTCCTGACTATGTGAATTGGATCTTTGAAAATGTTAAAAAGGGGGCTGAGCAATATCCTAACTTTTTTACAGCCCATTCGATCAGTTTTGCCAGCAATGCTGTAAGCCGCGCAAGAAAAACGATGGAACAGTATTTTTCTCATATGAGGGAGGGACTGCTTCAAGTCTTGAAGGCCGATCAGCATGTTCGACAAGATGCATTTTCTGACACTTTCACACAGCCAGCCTTTGTTGACTTTGTACTGAGGAGTTTATTATCAGCTCTCGCAGAGGAGGAGAACTGCTCTGTGTTGAGCGAGATGATTCGCCGAAGCATATACTAAAATAAATGCCCGCCGCCAGGCGGGCTTTCAAAGAACTCAATATGAACTTTGTTCACATTGATGGAAAGGAAGTAATAAGATGAAGAAATATTTGAATCTATCGCTGATTTATGCCATTGCAGCCATGGCGGGAGGCGTTTTTTACAGAGAATTTACCAAGTGGAATGGATACACTGGAGTTACAGCTTTGGGAAAGGTCCATACACATTTATTTCTGCTGGGTATGGTGCTCTTTTTAATTGTAGCGTTGTTTGCGGCTCATACCGACCTGAAAGAAGAGAAGCTGTTTCGCATCTTTCTCAAAGTGTACAATATCGGTGTGCCGTTGACTGCGGTGATGCTGGCGGTTCGGGGCATCACGCAGGTCCTTGAAACGACACTATCTACAGGGGCCAGTGCCGCTATATCAGGGATTGCGGGAATCGGCCATATTCTCACAGGAGTGGGTTTGATTTTGTTTATCCTGTCTCTCAAGAAAATAGCGAAGAATTAGGAGGCAGTCATGGAAGAACATACCTTATTTCACGTTAAAAAGAGAACACTGCTGTGTATTGCGGGATGCGTCTGGCTGGCAGCTGGAATCAATGTGGCCAGACTGGGCATTTTGTCTTATATGGAGTATCGGATCACCTGGATTCATATCTTGCTGTCCCTTGCGGTATTCTGTATCTTTGGCTTGATGTTTTATGGAATGTCGGTCAAGCATTCCAGGCGAATTCTCGGTTATGAACAGGAGAAACGGCCCTTCTGGCATTTTTTTGACATAAAGTCTTACTGCATCATGTGTTTTATGATGGGCGGGGGTATCTGGCTTCGTTCATCTGGTCTGGCACCGGGATTGTTCATCGGCTTTTTTTACACTGGACTTGGCTGTGCGTTGGCATTGGCGGGAATTTTGTTCTGGATAAATTTTTTCAGGCTGAAGCCAGGAACGTGTTAGCATAAATTTAAAATTCTCATACTCCTCCAAGGAAAGGGTATGAGAATTTTTTGATTGTACTAGATGTGGTGTATTTACTTAGCAGCTCCCTTTTTTAAGGCGGAGGCGATCAACTCCCGTGCACTGGCTCGCGTGGTTTCTGTGATATTTTCTCCACCTAAAAGTCTGGCGATTTCATCGACGACTTCTGCTTCAGGCAGCCTGTCTACATGAGTATAAGTGCTGTTTTCATCGGATTCTTTCTGAATGCGGTAATTGGCATCTCCGTTGGCTGCAATCTGGGGCAGATGGGTGATGCAGATAATCTGATGATTTTGGGAAATCTCCCGCAGCTTGCGTCCGACGATGCTGGCTGTAATGCCACTGATTCCGGCATCGATTTCGTCAAAGATCATAGTAGGGATGTTATCGTAGGTTCCCGTGATGTTTTTGATTGCCAGCATGATCCTGGATATCTCACCGCCAGAAGCGATTTTGACAAGTGGTTTTAACGGCTCGCCTTTGTTGGTGGTAATCAAAATTTCCACAATATCGTTGCCGTCGGGGCTGATTTCGCCGGGGCTTTTAAAATCTATGGACAACCTCGCTTCTCCAAAGTTGAGGTCGTGGAGTTCTTTTTCAATAGACTTTTCCAGCATAGAGGCGCTCAAACGTCTTGCCTTAGTCAGCAGATCAGCTTGCTTCTTCAGACTCTCATAACATCTAGCCGTTTCTTTTTCGAGAGAAGCTTTTACTTCGTCAAAGTTCTCAATTTGATTCAATTCCTCACTGATGCGATCCCGATAAGCCAAAATCTCCTCTACATTGCTGCCGTATTTCTTTTTTAGGTTTTCAATTAAATCCAACCGGGAGATGGCCTGATCCAGTTCCTCTGGCGTGAAGGTGATTTTTTCTCTGATATCACGTAGAGCGGAAGAGATGTCTTCCATCCGATAATACATGTCGGCAAATTCTTCCGTGAGAGCGGAAACCTCTTTGGAATACTCGCAAATCCCCTGCAAAGCGCGTAAGCTGCCGCCTAATGCTGACATAGCGCTGGCCTCGCCTTCGTTGAGCAGACCATAGGCGGTTTCAATACCGGCGAAGATTTTTTCACTGTTTTGCAGCAGGGAAATTCGTTCTGCCAGTTCCTCGTCCTCGCCGGGCTTCAAGTCGGCCTTGTCGATTTCGCTCTTCTCAAAACGATAGAAGTCCATTTTCTTTAAATTATCAGCTTCCATGTTCAGCAGTTTGTTCAGCTTTGACTTTACTTCGTGATACTTTTGGTAAGCGGTGTCAAAAGCGCTGCGAAGAGGTGAAATCTTATCTGCGTGATAGCTGTCTACCAGACGGATGTGATTTTCTGCATTGAGGAGAGATTGGTTATCATATTGTCCATGGATATCGGCCAGCTTGCGGCAGGTCTCCGATAATTCGCCCAGAGTCACCAGCTGTCCGTTGAGTTTGCAAAGGTTCTTGCCTGCGGCGGAGACTTCCCGAGTAATGACGATTTCCTCTCCGTTCAGTTCGCCTGCCAGTTGCACAACCGCTTTGCCGGCACCGTGACGGACAAAAGCAGAATCAGCCCTGCTCCCCAGAGCAAGGCTAATAGCTTCGATCACTATGGATTTTCCGCTTCCGGTTTCACCAGTGATGATATTCAGACCCTCTTCAAAATCGATTTCTGTATTCTCAATAATAGCAAAATTGTTAATACTGATGTGATTGATCATTGTCCTTTTGACCTCATGATTAACATATCGTTAAAAATAGCCATAATTTCTTCTACGTGTTCCTCTTTGTCGATGATGAGGAGCAGTGTATTATCTCCTGCCACAGAACCTACCACGTGGGGCAGTCCGATACAATCGACTGCCTCGCCTGCAGCTGGTCCGCAGCCGGACAATGTTTTGATTACAATTAAATTCTGAGCGGATGCAAAGGACGTAATCGTCTCTCTGAAAATCTTGACGAATCTGTCAGAAATCGGTGCATCCTGTCTGGCGCTGACTGCATACTTGTATTTGCCTGTAGAGGACAATACCTTGATCAGCTGTAATTCCTTGATATCTCTGGAAATGGTTGCCTGGGTAACTTCGAATCCTTCAGCCTTCAGCATGGCAGCCAGTTTGTCCTGTGTTTCTATCTCATTGTTTGCTATAAGTTCCAATATCTTGTTTTGTCTTGAATAGCGCATGATGTTCTCCTTTAACCGTATAATCAAATCCTAAATTCATGTATGATTATACCATGGTATACATCAAAAAGAAAGAATAAATATTATTTGAGAGAGACAAAAAAGCCGAGGATTTAGGCGCATAGCTGTTTTTTGCCTTATTTTTTAACGGTTGCCGTTGTCACTGTATATGATGCATAATTGTTTGTAAAATATTACCAAAATATCTTTAAGACATGCCTTTTGTGGACAAACGTACGTTCTTGTGGTATACTATAATTTAATTTCATTAAGTCTATTAGAGTTAATGGTAAGTCGAAAAGAGAAGCAGGTGAATGATATGACAGAACGATATGAGCCACCCTTTTCCATGACAGAGAGTATTATGAACATGGTGATTGAGATTGGTGAACTGACAGGACAGATTACCGCACATGATCAGTTGTCAACCAATCCGAGGCTGCGTCGCGAAAATAGAATCAAGACGATCCATTCATCTTTGGCAATTGAGAACAACACGCTGTCCTTAGGGCAGGTTACAGCTGTCATAGAAGGAAAAAAAGTGTTAGCACCACCGCAGGATATACGGGAAGTAAAAAATGCTTATGAAGCTTATGAAAGATTGCAGAACCTGAATCCGTACTCTTTAGAAGATTTGTTAGAAGCCCATCGTTATATGATGAGCGGGTTAATAAAGGAAGCAGGTGTATTCAGGAGCAAAAATGCAGGCGTATATAGCGGGACAGAGCTGATTCACGCAGGATCACCGGCAAACTATGTCCCGGAGTTAATGTATAATCTCTTTACTTGGATGAGGAATTCACAAATACACCTTTTGATAAAGTCCTGTATTTTTCATTATGAATTTGAATTTATCCATCCTTTTGCCGATGGTAACGGACGGACAGGAAGACTTTGGCATTCATTGCTATTACAAAAATGGCAGTCTTTTTTCGCTTGGCTTCCAGTAGAAACGATGATTCACGAACATCAGGAAGCATATTATGAAGCCATCAATGCTTCCAATACGGCTTGCGAATGTACCATATTTGTAGAGTTCATGCTCGGGATGATTAAGTCTACATTGGAAGAAATTGTAGACAGCCAAGGTGTATATCAGGACAATTGAGTATAAGGGAAATAGAGTGAGAAAGTCACCTTATAATTAGAAAGGATCAGAATGCGTATATTAGGAATTGACCCGGGATACGCCATTTTAGGATGGGGTATTTTGGACATGAAGGGAAATCATTTTTCTGTTGTCGATTACGGAGCCGTCACCACCGATGCCAAGATGGAGATGCCCCAGAGACTGCAGCATCTATATACAGAACTTACCGCCATTATCGAACAGTATCGACCGGAAGAGGCTTCTATAGAAGAACTCTTTTTTAACAACAATGCCAAGACGGCCATTATGGTGGGACAAGCCAGAGGCGTTGCTGTTTTAGCCTGTGTCAACGGAGGACTTGAAATCAGCGAATACACGCCCCTGCAGATCAAACAGGCTTTGGTAGGATACGGACGGGCCGACAAAAAACAGGTACAGGCCATGGTAAAAGCAGTCCTCAACCTGAGCGAAGTGCCAAAGCCGGATGATACGGCGGATGCAGTGGCGGCAGCCATCTGTCACGGCCATTCCGCGGGTAATCGAGTGAGAAAGTTATTGAAAGTCAAGTAATAGATTAAGAGGAAACATATGATTAGATTTATCAAAGGTATTTTTCATCCGGGGCTTTCAGGTTCCGTAATCATAGAAACAGCGTCTGGAATGGGGTTCGAGGTGAACATTCCCGCTAATTCCAGTCTTTACAAGAATCTGGAAGGGGAAGAGGTCAAAGTGTACACTTCTATGATTGTGCGGGAAGACGACGTCAGCCTCTACGGCTTTTCCGACAAAGAGAATCTGGAACTATTCGAACTGCTGATCACGGTCAACGGTATCGGTGCGAAGGCGGGCATGTCCATCATGAGCGCCCTTCCTCCGTCAGAGCTGAAGCGTGCCATTGCTATGGGAGACGTCAAAGCCATTTCTGCAGCCAACGGCGTGGGCAAAAAGACGGCAGAGCGGGTTATACTGGAACTGAAAGATAAAGTGGGAACCTTTGACGATGATGTTCTGGCGGAGAGTGACGTATTTGTCCCTGCCAGCGATGAACGAAGCGAAGCCGTTGCAGCGCTCATCGCTTTGGGATACACCAAGAACGAGGCTGCCGATGCAGTGGGAAAAGTCAAGAAAGAAGACCTGACCTGCGAAGAATACATTAAAAACGCACTGAAAAACTTATTTTAGGGGATAGAATATGAGTGAAGAGAGAATTACACAGTCCAGTGCCGCGCCTATGGAGGAGAAACAGGAGACGACCCTAAGACCGCAGCATTTGGAGGACTTTATCGGACAGAAGACCGCCAAAGAGAATCTGAGGATCTTCATAGAGGCGGCGAAACTGCGAGGGGAACCGCTGGATCACGTCCTTTTTTACGGACCGCCCGGTCTGGGCAAGACGACTCTGGCAGGAATCATCGCTAACGAGTTAGGCGTCGATATCAAAATCACTTCTGGACCTGCTATCGAAAGAGCAGGGGATCTGGCTGCGATCCTGACCAATCTCAACGAAAATGACGTGCTCTTTATCGACGAGATTCACAGGCTGAACCGTTCCGTAGAAGAGGTGCTATATTCTGCCATGGAGGATTTTGCCCTGGACATCATCATCGGCAAAGGACCTTCTGCCAGATCCATCCGTCTCGATATCGCCAAGTTCACTTTGATCGGGGCGACCACAAGAGCAGGAAGTCTGTCAGCGCCGCTGCGCGACCGTTTTGGCGTGATCAGCAAATTTGAACTGTATGACACAGAGGAACTGGCAGAAATCATCAGACGTTCTGCCAGCCTTTTGAATATCGAGACTGATACCGATTCCCTCTGCGAGATGGCAAAATGCTCTCGCGGGACGCCTCGTGTAGCCAACAGGCTGCTGAAACGAATGCGAGACTTTTCGCAAGTTCGCGGAAGTGGCGTCATAGACGCTGAAATTACGAGAAAAGGACTGGCGGCTCTGGGTGTAGACGAGCTGGGCTTGGAACGGCTCGACCGGGAGATTTTGACCACGATTATTGAACGATTCAACGGCGGTCCCGTGGGAATCGATACGATTGCGGCCTCTATCGGAGAGGAACGGGTCACCATCGAAGACGCTTACGAGCCTTACCTGATTCAATCGGGACTTTTGTACCGCACCCAGAAGGGGAGGATGGTATCCCAGCTGGGTTACAGACACATGGGCCTTGACTTTCCTGGGACAGAAGACGAAGCTGAACCGGAAGAAGAGGCTGTACAAGAAAAATTATTTTGATAGCAGAACGGAGCATATACGATGAAAATAGACGAATTTGATTACGAACTGCCCAAAGAACTGATCGCGCAGAAACCGTCAGAGAAGCGGGATGTCTGCCGCATGATGGTTCTGGACAGGCAGAAGGGCACCATTACACATCAACATTTTTTTGATGTCATCGACTATCTCAACGCAGGAGACTGTTTGGTGCTGAACAATTCCAAAGTACTTCCGGCCAGACTCTTCGGAGAGAAAGAAGGCACTGGGGCAAAAATAGAGTTTTTGCTGATTAAGAGAATAGAAGGGGATAGATGGGAGACCATGGTCAAGCCGGGTAAACGTCTGAAACCGGGGGATTCCGTTACTTTCAGCGACCATTTCCGGGCGGATATTTTGGACTATGGTCCTGACGGCACCAGGATTGCAGAGTTCCGGTATGACGGCATCTTCATGGAACGTCTGGAGGAACTGGGCAAAATGCCTCTGCCTCCATATATCGAACGGGAAAGCACCTTAGAAGATAAGGATATGTACCAGACAGTTTACTGCAAAGAGGAAGGTTCCGTGGCGGCGCCGACGGCGGGGCTCCACTTTACAGAAGAACTGCTGCAAAAAGCCCAGGACAAGGGGGTGCGACTGGCTTATGTGACGCTCCACGTGGGCATCGGGACCTTCCGTCCGGTCAAATGTGAGAATGTGGAAGACCATCACATGCACTTTGAGGAATACTTTGTCGATGAAGAAACAGCAAAGATCATCAACGAGACGATCCTTGCGGGGGGCAGAATCATCTCCGTGGGGACAACATCCACTAGAACCTTAGAAAGTGCGGCTTATCACGACGAGGGCTCCGGCAAGAATCTGATTCGGGCGGGAGAGGGAAGCACAGGTATCTTCATCTACCCCGGCTATGAGTACAAGGTAGTGGATGCGCTGATCACTAACTTCCATCTTCCAAAATCTACCTTGCTGATGCTGATTTCTGCATTATACGACCGGGAAAAAATCCTGGAAGCCTATCAGGCTGCCGTGGAGGAGAAGTACCGGTTTTTCAGCTATGGCGACGCCATGCTGATTCAGTAAGTGAGAATTAGAGTGCAGATACAAGCAAAGACTATGTACTGGAGGGTTATCATGTCAACTTAGCAAGATGAGATAACCTACAAAAAAGAATAAGCGATTGATTTGAGGTTATAATATGATATAATACACGCATCAATCCTACGACCTTGTCGCAAGGAAGCGTTCATTGAATCATGAATTTCGATTGTATTTCCAAAGGAATATTCATGATATAATAAAAGGTAAAAGCGAGGCATGATTTTTATGGATTATATGGTTTTATCGGAATATAAAAATTTGCTTGAACGCAAATTAAAGTTGGAGACAGAGCTACAGTCCCTTGTGCGTGGCTACATTTCAAAAAAGACGATTAAGGGAAACACTTACTGCTATCTGCAGAATAGGGCTGACGGAAAACTGACAAGTCAATATTTAAAGAACGAGGACGTTGGTACGGTCACAGAACAGATTGCACGTCGCAAACAATATGAGGCAGAATTACCAAAGCTAAAAGCTCGTCTCAGTGAACTGGAACAAGCTGCGGAGTTACTTGGGAAAAATATCAGTCGGCAACTCATGCTTTTGAAGCTTAGTACAGGGATGGATAGTTTGACAGCGGATCAAAAGAAGCAAAGTACGTCCTTTGCCAGTGCTATGAACGCTGTCGAGGGAATCTCAGTCAGCGAACAAACAGCGCAGGATATTGCAGCCTGGCAAAACGGAAGCAAACCTTTCCTTTCGATTTTTGAAGCGACGCTCAAGAGGTATGGTTTCTCTGCGGAGGTGTGAAATGCGAGCCCCCTATTTATATGATGACGCAGACGTACTAATAAATCTCGCGGACATCAAAGATTCGGAACTGTTGCGCAAGGCTGAGGCGGACATTACCAATCTGGCGATGACAGGCATCTATAATCGGCAGTATGAGAAATTCAACACGGATACACTCAAAGATATCCACCGCACTATCTTTGGCCAGATTTATGATTGGGCGGGAGAGTTTCGCACCATCCAGATGATCAAGTCAGAAGACATTTTGGGCGGTGATACGGTGCGCTATGCATATCCCAAGGAGATTAAAAGGCAATTGGCAGTGTCGATGAAAGAAATTGCCAAACTGAAGCGAAACGGTCAGAATGACAAAGACGTTGTATTTCGCCTGGTCAGAATCATCGCCCAGATTTGGCAGACGCACCCCTTTCGGGAAGGTAATACCCGCAGTGTTATCGTCTTTGCGGTATTGCTTGCCAAGTGGCTCGGGTTCGAGGTGGATCACGAACTATTTAAAGGGCATTCTGCTTATGTCCGCAGCGCCCTGGTTTGGGCATCGCAAGGAATGTACGCAAAGTATGAATATTTGGAACGTATTTTCTTTGATGCGATTCTCCATGTCGAGATAACTTCTGATGAAAAGGATGTACCTGCCGCTGGGAAATATGAGAAGGTCGGCGACTACCTGGTACGGGATTACAAAGAGCGACCGCACGAATATCAGGATCATGAAAAATCCCAAAATAGGAGCAAGAAATGATGAACGGGCAAAATAGATTTGATGGGATTCCAATAACATCTATGAATTTACTTACAGATAGGGAAAATAGCAAGGGATGATAGAAATGGATAAACAGACTTTCGCTTCCATAATCTAGAAGTATTGGTTTTTGGTAGAGTTTTTGGGTCAGTCCGATTTTCCTGTACAAAATCGGGAGGGACAGTGGTGGAAAACATATGCGGGGGAGTTAGAAGCATTCCGTAAGCTGCACAATACCTGCTGTCATTCCGAACCGCTGAAATGGTAACAAGAGAACGAATTAATACGTATCCTTTTTGATCTTCGGGCGTTTATGAAAACGCTGGTTGGCAACGTCTTATAAGGAAAGAAGAAATAAAGTAATATGTGTACGGAATGTTATGCTAATGAAAATAGAATAACTCCATTATTAAATCCGGTTGATTGCTTGGAAAATCATACCCAGTATATATGCGGAACCTGTGGGCGGTGTATTTGTATTGAACACGACCCTAAACGAGGATTACAGCGCTGGAATTTTCCTTTTAAGTCACTGGAAATTGCAAAATTATATTTGCGTACTGCTGATTACAGCGTGAAAAAGCCGTGTGGTATTTATGAGATAAGAAGTGACAATGGCAGACTTTCATATAAAATCTTTGCGGACAGTGAGGAATTACAGTTATATCTGAAAAAGAATAAAGGAAAAACGTGTGAAAATATGGTCCCTGTTTTCGCTGTCAAAGAATACAAAGAATATGAAAATACGCAGATACGGAAACTGACTCCAGATGAAATACAAAAATATATGTCAGAACGATAAAACATCGTTTGGTTTGGGCGTTTAAAGTTGGAAAGGGGCAATGGTTTATGAAAATGCCAGCAGAAAATATTGATACGATCATGTTCGCCCCTTGCGGAATGAATTGCAAGGTCTGCTATAAACATTGCTATCACAAAAAGCCATGTGCCGGGTGCCTGAACAGCGATATGGGAAAGCCGGAACATTGCCGTAAATGCAAGATCAAAGACTGCATCAAAGACAAAGGATTATCCTATTGCTTCGATTGTTCCGACTATCCGTGTAAGATGACAAAGAATCTTGAAAAAAGCTATAACAAGAGGTACCAGGCAAGCCTGATGGAAAATAGCGAGTCTGTTCGTCAGTATGGGTTGGAAGCATTTATGAGGCAGCAGAAAGAAAAATATACCTGTTCAAAATGCGGCGGCATTATTTCCATTCACGACAGGGAATGCAGCGAGTGTCAGGAAAAGATGGATGATGAAACGTCTGGTTTGTAGGATTTGAAGTTGTGAGGAAGAACTATGAAAAGATATATTGCTTTATTAAGAGGTATCAATATAAGTGGGAGAAACAAAATTCCTATGGCAGAATTGAAATCAGGTTTTATAGAACTTGGCTACATAGATGTTTTCACATATCTTAATAGTGGAAATGTTATTTTTTCGGCTGTCGAACAAAGTGAATTTGTTCTTGCAGATAAAATCAAAACAATGATACAAGAACGGTTTGAATTAGATATTCCCGTCTTTGTCATTACACAAGAAGAACTGAATGGTTTATTAAGTGAAGCCCCTGTTTGGTGGGGAACTGAAAACAAAGAAATATATGACAATCTGATTTTTGTCATGCCACCTGCTATCGCTGGAATAATAGCTGAGAAAATAGGTGAGCCAACAAAAGAACTGGAACGGACATGTATCTGTAAGAATGCTATTTTCTGGTCTTTTGATAGAAAGAATTATGCGAAAGCAAATTGGTGGAAAAAAACAGCAAGTGCGAGAATTGGCGAAATGATTACAATTAGAACAGCCAATACTCTCAAAAAAATAGTTGGGATGTAGATTTGTAACAAATTGGAATTTATCATACAGGAAGCGTTTAATGGAGCATAGGCCTTGTTTTACAGTTTGATGTAAGTATTTTAGGGGGAAGTAATCGCTATGAAAAAGAAAACGATATTTATCATCATATTAATATCATTAATGCTAATAATTGGAATACCTCTTGCTATTGATTGGCTGATTATCGGGAACGGATTTCCAAGCAATATAGGAAACTCTGACTGGGTTGTTTTTTTAGGTGGATACATAGGTGCTCTCATCGGTGCAATTATTTCTCTTGTTGGTATTATTATTACGATTCTGTATACGAACGAACAAAATAAAAAAGATCGTGAATTGCAAGTTAGACCTTATTGTGTAATACGCTATGTTCATGACGATAAGTTAGTTGGAACAAATAAAATTATTGCGGAATTACCGATTGGCTGTGAACCAAGGGAAAACAATGGCTCAAAATATACAGGTATTATTTATATAAAAAACATTGGTTTGGGTTCAGCAGTTGAATTTGATATTGCTGTGGACGAGATTGATGACGGACGAGAACATTATCTTATTCTCATGCAACGAAATGCCGACACATCAAATCGTTCAGTTAATTTATTGCAACCTGGTGAGGAAGCTGCGTTTCCTATATATATTTATTTTAATTTTGATAAAATCAAAGAAGCTGATTTTATTGATTTGGGTGAATCCGAAATGTTCAGATATACTGTAAAGAATGAAGTAATGCAAAAATATAAGAATTTTGATATTGTAATACACATAAAGTATCATGATCTGTTTATGAATACATATTATCAGAAAATAACACTGTCATCTAACATGCACGTTGGTGGAAAAATAGATGAGAAGCAAGCTGATTATCTATGTGATATAAACTTGAAAGAGATAACTACACCGATCAAAGTATAAAAAACAAATACAGAAGTTTAACTGATCTAAACTGCACTCTGATTCACAAGAAAATAAGTTATAAGAGAATGTGACAACTTCCAGTTTGTCAAGATGACCTGTTCAAAATGCGGTGGAATTATTTCCATTCACAATAGGGAATGCTGCGAGTGCCAGGAAAAGATGAAGGATGAAACATCTGGTTTGTAGGACTTGAAAAATTAAAGTAGTGCTTTTTTAATGAATGAAGCAAACGATAAAGAGGAATATATCATGAGTGAAATAATGGAATTTATTAGCAGAGAAGAATTTCGTGAATGGCTCGGCGAGCATTGTCTATCAAATGATGGGATTTGGCTTTTGTTCGGTAAGGCTGGTGGGCCAAAAACGATAAAAGCAGGAGAAGCCTTGGAAGAAGCGCTATGTTTTGGCTGGATTGACGGACAGATGGAAAAGATAGACGATAAGACGTATAAGCAGTATTTTTCTCAGCGCAGAAAGAATAGCAAATGGTCAGAGAAGAATAAGACATTGGTAAAAAATTTTGAAGAACGAGGGTTTATGACTGGTTTTGGCAGGAAGAAGATAGATGAAGCCAAGAAAAACGGTCAGTGGGACGCTTCAAATCCTCTGTCAATCATTACAGCGGAGCAGATTGCCCGCCTGTCCGCGCTGCTGGAAGGGTACGAACCCGCTTATACAAATTTCCAAACCATGTCTTTGTCCGTAAAGAAGACCTATACGAGGGCATATCTTGATGCAAAGACAGATGCTGGACGGGACAAGCGGATCGCCTGGATGGTGGATAGGCTCAATAAAAATCTAAAGCCTATGTAACTGGTATCTATGCCTAAATCAGTATGGGAGATAGTTAAACATCTAACTTGCTAAAATGAAGATGATGAATTGGAGACTATTATGTCCAAAAAGAAAAAAGAGGAAATAACGATACACAGCTCGGCGGCTGAATATTTGACCTATGTTGCGGCAGTTGGAGATCGTTCTGACAGTATGGAAATGCGCTACGAAGATGAAAATATATGGCTGACACAAAAGATGATGGCGCAACTTTATGATGTGAGCCTTCCAACGGTTAATGAACACATCAAGAAAATATATGATGATGGTGAGCTGGCGGAAAAGGCAACTATTCGGAAATTCCGAATAGTTCAAACTGAAGGTTCAAGACAGGTGAATCGTGAAGTCATCCATTATAATCTCCAGATGATTATTGCAGTTGGCTTCAAGGTCAACAATGACCGTGCGGTTCGTTTCCGTAAGTGGTCAGGGCAAATCGTCAAAGATTACACCGTTCAAGGTTGGACGATGGACAAGGAGCGGCTGAAGAAGGGTCATATGTTCACAGATGAATATTTTGAGCGCCAGCTGCAGAATATCCGTGAAATTCGTCTTTCTGAGCGTAAATTTTATCAAAAAATCACAGACCTCTATGCTACAGCCTTTGATTACGATAAGGATGCGAAGACAACGAGGCAGTTTTTCCAGACAGTGCAGAACAAAATGCACTGGGCGGTTCACAGGCATACAGCAGCAGAGTTGATTGTGGCGCGTGCCGATGCCGAGAAAAAACATATGGGGTTGACTACTTGGGAGGCGGCTCCAGATGGGAAAATTGTCAAGACAGATGTGTCAATTGCGAAGAACTATCTGAGTGATAAGGAAATGTCCTATATGGAAAGAATTGTATCCTTGTACCTTGATTATGCGGAGTTACAGGCTGAACGACAGATTCCCATGAGTATGGAAGACTGGGCAAAACGACTGGACGGTTTCCTTGAATTTAATGGTAACGAGATACTGACAGATGCAGGTAAGATCAGTGCAGAGCAGGCAAAACTTCATGCAGAAACTGAGTTCGAAAAGTATCGTATTGTACAAGACCGATTATTCATGTCTGATTATGATAAATTTTTGCTGGAGTTGGAAGAACAGGCAAAAAATAAACCTGAATGATACGAAACTTATTGTTGCTGTAAAGCGATGAAATTAGGAGGGTACCGTAGTGGACAGCTATGGATAAATGATGATTTTATTGCCGACATTATGGACGAAACATGGGACGTATTGGAATTGAAAGCCCGCATGCGGCGCATTACAATCAATTTGGGAGAATATCTGCCGTCTGATTACGAACATGCCCTCGGTATTCTGGACAAAACTATTGCTGAATACCCTGTTGGATGTGTGGATTCCGGTCTGCTATACTTTCCTGATTTTGTTGAAATGTATGGTCAAGATGAGTGCCATTGGGATTTATCAATGGCAGCGTTAGAACGGTATACCCAGTATTCAACGGCTGAATTTGCCGTAAGACCATTTATGCATTGGGGAGAATTTGCTCTTTACCTTTCAGATTGAGGCGAGAAAGGAAACTAAGGTACGGCTGGAATATGGAGTTGATTATGTGAAAGCAAACGGCACGCGTTCTCGTAAGATATTCAAAATATCCGAGCCTTCGTTAAAGGAACACCAAAAAAAGTCTTATAGCAAAAAACATTCCTTTGCAGAAGCCAGTTCAATGAAGCATTATCCTGGCATTCATTCGGTTACGCTGGTTGTGAACGGCGTCGAGAGGGGTACACTGAATTTTGAAGTATCTGAACAAAAATTGGAAGTTAAGAGGAAATAAAACATGTGGACATGCCCAAAATGTGGAAGAGAGTTTAAAAGAACAAATCAGGGACATTATTGCGGAAAAGCACCCGAAACGGTATTAGAGTACATAGATTCGCAACCATTAGAAACACATTCCCATTTAACAGAAATGATGATTACATTGCAAAATAGTGTTCCATGTATCAATGAACGTATACTATGGAGTATGCCGTATTATGAAAAAGAAGGAAAATCCATCTCTTTTTCTGCTTGTAAAAAGCATATTAGTTTTTATGCAGGGGTTGAAGCTATTGAAGAATTTGCCTCAGAGTTAAGCGAATTTGTCACAAAGAAAAATGCAATCTATTTTCCTTATAATAAAGCGTTGCCGACAAAACTGATTACAGATATTGTAAAATGGTGTTTAAGCTGATTTGACAACTTCCAGTTTGCAGTATTGATTAAAAATTAAATTTTGTATTAGAATTTTTTAGAGGAGGGATAAATTTGATGAATGATTTATTAAGAAGCGAAGAATACGATTTCGTTAATTCTAAGGATAAGCAGTTTATAGTGGCTTTCGATTCTGAAATGTTAAAGTTAGGCTATACTTGTAACCAAACAATAGGAGAGGGATATTGTTGGGGAAGGAAAATGATTATTTACACAAAAGCAGGCGTAAAAAGCAAAAAATCATATGCTCGAATTTATATACGTGATAATGACCTGATTCTCCGTATGTATTTCAGCAATGTAGATCAACATAAGCAGGCAATTGAACAAGCTCCTGACTATATTCAGCAGGCATTTACTGGTGAGTATGGAGCTTGTAAGCATTGCCATAATATGAAAGAGAATGGGACATGCAATCATAGAAAAAGCTATACGGTTCACAATCAACAGTATGAATTCTGTGACGGTTTTGCTTTTTGGTTCTTTTCTCCTGACCTTGCAAGAATACCGGATTACATCAAGTTGTTTCTAGACTTTTATCCTGATAAAAAGCGAAAAGTAAAAGTTATGTCATAATGACCAAGGGGATTTACTAAATTTCAGTTTATCGGAGAGTTAAATAGCGGAGGGATAATCGTCTATGAAAATGCCAGCAGAAAATATCGATACGGTCATGTTCGCTCCTTGTGGAATGAATTGCAAGGTATGTTATAAGCATTGCGATCACAGAAAACCATGTGCCGGGTGCCTGAACAGCGATGTGGGAAAGCCGGAGCATTGCCGTAAATGCAAGATCAAAGACTGCATCAAAGACAAAAGCTTGTCTTATTGCTTCGAGTGTTCCGACTATCCGTGTAAGATGATAAAGAATCTTGAAAAAAGCTATAACAAGAGGTACCAGGCGAGCCTTATGGAAAATATCGAGTCTGTTCGTCAGTATGGGTTGGAAGCATTTATGAGGCAGCAGAAAGAAAAATATACCTGTTCAAAATGCGGCGGCATTATTTCCATTCACGATAGAGAATGCAGCGAGTGCCAGGAAAAGATGAAAAATGAAGCGTCTGGCTCAAAAGGTTAGAATATAAGGAAGTGAAAGGGACTTTCACATAATCGTACCAATATTTTTGTCTATCACTGCAAGGGAAACGCCCTCAAAAGCACATCGGATTGTCGCAACGAAAACAACCAGGGTAAACGCATGAAATAACTGTGATCTGCTATACTGCGCGCCTTCATTCTTGATTTTTTTGAATTTGCTTGCGCTACTCCCTTTGCAAAAATGGTAAAAACAAGAAGATTTATCTCTTTTATTGATTTTCAGCGCTATTTTGAAAACAGCATATCCCATATATGGAAAATAAAGAGAAAATATTCCGGCTAAATCGCTGAAACGCGCAAGAAATCAACAATTATCAGTAAATGAAGGCGCGTTGGTTTACAATAATCAAAAAATCCGCCAGAAATAAGCAAAAAAATGTAAATGAAGGCGCACGGTTTGTTTCTTGCCTTTGCCGTGCTAAAACAATTTCTGATACTTGACATACGACAAGCAAAGCAGGTGTAATCCTATAGAGGTGGAAGTGCTATGAAGATTTTTGCAAGTAAGGATGAGCTTGATCCGCAAAGTGTGGATCAAGCTCATCTCGTTTACTATGAAGGTGAAAAACGCTTGATTATTTCTCTTGGCTGACAAATTAAAATGAACTCCCTGCGTTAGATCAACCGTTAGATCAACTCTAGCTCCCGTGCTTTTAGAACCGCATCCATAGCATTGTTCACGCCCAGCTTTTTATAGGCCATGGATATATGCGTTTTTACAGTCGTCAGTTTGAGACCTGTCATATCACAGATTTCCGCATTTTTGTATCCCTGGGCCAGAAGTTCGATCATTCGCTGCTGCTGCGCCGATAACTTTATAGGCTTACTGTTCAGGGACAGATGGAAGGCGATGCCTTTTTGATGTTTGGCAGTTTCATAGGCAGCCAGCAACGTATCATGGACAAAGGCCCGCTGTAATGCTCCATGGTAATCCTCATGGCTGATCTTGGTGAGGATTTTTTTCAGGACAGCCACAATCGAAGCGCCTTCGTCCGAAATCAGCATGATAAAACCATAAGGCTGCAGTATTAATAGCGCTTCCTCCAATTCTGTTACCGCTTCCTTTTTCTTTCCTATGGCCCAGTAGATCGATGACAACAAAACACAGGCTTCGGCCAGATCCAGAGGTCTGCGGACATTCTTGCCAAAATCCTTTAGCATTGTGCAATACTTCAAGGCCATCTGGGTATTTTCCAGTACAATGTAGGCTCTTGCAGTAGTAAAATGCTGAAAGGAGCGGAATAATTCAATATGCTGCGTATCAATGACAAAATATTGATCCAGCCAGGCAGAGGCTGCGCTCTTACTGCCATCCCAGAGCTTCAGTCTGGTCTGATAGGCTTCCAGGTTAGGAATAAAAAATTGTGCGCGGGACTGGGTAACATCTGAGAGACGATCCAGTACATGGCGGGCTTGTATATATCTGCGCTGCCGCCATAAAATGCTGTGATGAAGAATCAACATGCAGATCAGTCCTTCTTCCTTATTCTCGTCACCAAAGGCTTTCAAGGCACAGTCATTTTCGGCAAGGGCAGTGTCCAGCTGACCCCTTTCATAGGAAAAGCAGGCGGGAAGGCCATATTTAATATAGTTCCACTCCGCTCCCAAAAGTACAGCAAAGGTCTTATCCAGCTTTTCAACACTTTCCGGGTCCAGGGCCAGATCCGTATAATCCAAGTTGCTTCGATGCATGTAAGGCATATTGTGACTAAAGGAAGCGATGTTCGTCGCCAGTCCGCCTGCAGTAAACTTTTTTACATAACGACCAAAGCGCTTGAACTGGCGAATCTTAGTCAGCATACTGGTGCGGTGATCCACACTGTAGGCCAGGATCGCATATTCTACAAACTTGGAATCTCCCAGTGCGATGCGGGGAAGCATTTTGTAGACTGCATCCATGTGTTCCTCGAACTCCTGATGATGGCTGGTAAGGTAGTAATACCAGGCACTCAGGATGTGGAGGGCGGGCACTTGCCTGAAGGCCTCCTTGGGAAAATCATGGGCAAAGAATGTCCGCAGAAAATCTGCGTAATCTGCAATAATGCCCTTGTTATTTTCGAAAAGAAATAAATAGAGATAAGTATCAATGCCTTTATAATCGCCGCTGTCCAGCCAGAAGCGCAAAGCCCTGGAATAATCTTTGTTTTCTCTATAATAGACAGCGGCCTTTTTGTAGAGAGCGCTATTCTTATCGTGACCGTTTTGCAGCAATTGTTCTCGGAGAAAGTCCAGAAATAAGTGGTGATAACGGTATGTATCGCCATGGAGGCGGCTGAGAAAGGAATTGGTCTGGCTCAGATGCTCCATGACCGCCCCTGCGTCCTCGCGGCCCGTTAACAGCGAGGCCAGAGAAATATCGAATTCGTCGGCAATGGCGGTCGCCAGACAGAACTCCCTAAGCGGCATCTCCCATGTATCCCACACCTGCGTTTTAAAATACTGATCAAAAATATACCCGCTCCGCAGATCGATCTCGCCGCTCTGGGCCATTGTATTGACACCCATAGCCCAGCCTTCAGTGGCCTGATAGGCAAAACGGGATTCCTCCGGAGTCAGGAACCGTCCCAGGCTGCTGAAGTATTGACGGATTTCATCTTCTGAAAAACGAAGCTGCTGCGCTGTGATGATCTGCAGATTTCTGTCATGGATCAGAGGCATAAACTCTTCGGGTGCTTCATGACGAGATAGAATCAAAAGAGTAAAAGAGTGGGGCAGCCTTCGGATGACTGCAGGGAGAGACTTGCGAATCTCGCCGCTTGTGATGGTGTGCATATCATCAAGAACCAGCGCATAGCGTCTGTCTTCTGGTACCATATCTGCCAGCAGCTGTACCATGTGTTCTACCGGGGTCGCTGAAAAAGCAGGATCCGTCAAAACCTGTTTCATAGCTTCATTATCCGGCTGCGTCGAAAAAATGCCGGTAGCCAGTTGTTTGTAAAAGACAGAAGGGGAGTTATCATAGGCATCGAGTCCGATCCAGACAGGCTTTCTGCCGCTGCGGGCAAGCCAGAGAAGCGCAGAAACCGTCTTGCCACTTCCGGCCGGCGCGCAGACATAGACAGTGGAATACCTGGCGGCGCGGTCAAATACAGATAACAGCGTTTGACGCGGTGCGTAAATTTCGGGTAGATTATTGGGAGCGAATTTTTCGCTGAGAAAATTCAATTCTGACATTTCTTTTCTCCTTAGCTAACGATTTATGTAATACGTATTATGCGTTCTCATGTAAGTGATTGATTTCTTACATTAGTATACGACAAAATTCACACGCTGACAATCCTCAAGGCAAAAACCTCATACTGTTATTTTATTAACAATATATTTTATCTAAAAACCTCATACTGGTTGAATGGCCTGTCACTGTATACATTGTATAATACTAATAAATTAGTGGCTTCAGTTTTTTTGATTGGAGGTCTGGTCATGAAAAGCCATACGATAATAAACAAGGGGTTTCAATATTCAATACGGACCGCAGAGCTGGTTCGCTACTTGCAGGAACAGAAAAAAGGATTTCCCCTTTCAGAGAAGCTCCTTTCCTGCGGCCTTGAGGCAGGAATGCACTGCCGGCAAGGAGAGGGAGAAAAAGATTTGCATAAGCTTGCGGCAGAAAATATCAAAAAAGCGGACTTCATCATTGAGATGGCGGTATACGCAGGATACCTTACAGAGAAGCAGAGCCTTCCGATAAGAGAAGAAGGCAGCGCTTTGCTGGAGCTCTTGCAGCAAACTGAGAAATCAACTTAGTGATGGCAGCAGATGCCGCCCCAATTGCTGCATCTATCATTTTGATCGTTAGAAAACAAGGGAAAGAGAAAGGAATCGCACAATGTATAAAGAGAGACAGACTATGAAAGTGATTGCGCAGGCACTGTGCCTGTGCCTGCTTCTGGGGACCTTTGCCTTTGGAAACCCCCAGGAAGCCTATGGGTGGACGCCGTCGGAGATGGAGAAAAATAAGACTCTAATGGAAATCATTAGCGATGCTGAGGTAAAATCATCGTGGGACCAGGATGGGAATTATGACGAGTCCTTCTATGAGAAAATAAAAGAGAACTATGCATCGTCTTATAATCGTGCGGACGATCCATTGAAGATTGAGACTGCAGCGGAGTTGGCAGCCTTTGCAAAGGTTGTTAACGAAACGGGATCACAAAGTTATGACTTCCGAGGCAAATATGTTGAACTAGCAGGGGATATTGATCTTGGAGGAAGCAAACTTACTATAGGTAGCTACAATAACTATACCTCAGAGTATTCGATAAAAATAGAGGGGAGCTGTGATAATGTCTGGCAGCCGATTGGAATTGATCCCGATCATCCATTCCGAGGCACGTTTGACGGAAAGAATCACGAGATTGAGGGTATGGTGGTCTTAAATGAGCTTACTGAAGCTAACGTGTATTCCGGTTTTTTTGGGGTTCTTGCTCAAGGTGGAACGATTCAAAACCTGCGTATTTCCGATGGGAATGTACTATCTGCTGTTAACTACAGTACTGGGTATCAGATAGATGGTTTTTCTGCCTATGCAGGGGGCCTGGTGGGACAGAATAACGGAAGTATAACGAATAGTGATAGCACGGGGGACGTAGCGTCTATTACTAAGAGAGCTATAAATACCCTTGTTCCTCTTACTTCTGCTTATGCAGGGGGCCTGGTGGGATGGAATGGAAAAACGGGCAGTATAACGGGAAGTCATGGTATGGGAACTGCAATGTCTTATTCTTTTAGTAGGAATAGCCAGTACTCAAATACAGGGGGCCTGGTGGGATGGAATGAAGGGAAGATAACGGCAAGCTATAGTAAGGGATACGTATTAACTTGTGGTGACGCCCCGAGCTATGCAGGCGGCTTAGTGGGGAAAAACGACAAGGGGGCGGAGATAGAGACGAGTTACAGTACGGGAGCCATGATCGCTTCTTATAATCGATCGCAATTTGTATCAAGTGCAGGAGGCCTGGTGGGATGGAATAATGGGAGGATAACGGCAAGCTATAGTACGGGAGACGTGAAGTCTGCTGCCAAAAATAATTTTTCCTTTGCAGGGGGCCTGGTGGGATTGAATGGAGAGAATGGCAGTATAGCGGAAAGTTGGAGCACGGGAGCCACGACGTCTGTTGGTACGTCCCCCAGGCGCTTGAATCCGGTGTATGCAGGGGGTCTGGCAGGATGGAATGAAGGGGTGATAACGGCAAGCTATAGTACGGGAAAGGTGGAGTCTTCTGCTACGCAGAGTTCTGCCTATGCAGGGGGTCTGGTGGGAAAGAATGGAGAGAATGGCAGTATAACGGCAAGTTATACTGCAGGAGTCGCGAGGTCTTCTGTTGATAAGAGTGCTTCCGTACCGGTGTTTGCAGGAGGCCTGGTGGGAGAGAATGACCGGAACGCAGGGACGGTAGAGGATAACTACTGGGACAACACCGAAAAACCTACCGCTGAGTGGGGGAGCGAGCCAAAGATAGACAATACGGGAACTGCCCTGGACCGAAGGAAAATGACCGGCAGGGGTCCGGGAAGGGCGGAGACAACGATGGACGGCTTTGACGGGGGCACATGGGAATTTGAAGCGGACAGCGAGATAACCGGAAACGCTGGAGAGCAGAATTTCCGCCAGACATGGTACTACCCGAGGTTAAAAGCAATAACCTATACGGATGACAGCCAAAAACCAAAATATATCAAAACAGGCCCTCGTCTGTCCGACCACACCAGCATGGAAATCACAGGGACGCCAGAGGTAGGGGAGACATTGACCGCCGAGACTGAGGGAGGATCTAGTGGCGAGCTTCGATATCAATGGTATGTAGAAGGCGTCGGTAACAAAGGAACTGAAAAAACCTATCAAGTAGAAGAAAAGGATGCGGGAAAAGAGGTCATAGCCACCGCGTACAAAGAAGATTACGTTGGAACGCTGGAGGCCAGTGTGAAAATCCCATGTTCCGTAGAGATCAAAAATCCGCAGGAGAGCCACATCCGATGGATTTCCGGGGAAGCGTCACAAAGGGGCATCACAGGAGCCATGGGGGATGTGGTGTTTGAAGCGGAATCGGGCTACTACTTCCCAGAGTATTACAGTGTAGGCGCGTTAAATGGGATTCAGGTCAAAAGGGATAGTTATACGCAGATCACCGTATCCGGAACGCCGACTGCGAACACGAACCTTACGCTACAACCGGCGACAAAGAAAGCGAATCAGAGTCGGCCGTTCACCATCAGCGATGGTGTGAAGAAGATCAGTGGTACGGATAAGAACATGGAGTATGCGGCTTCTTTGGACGCTGCGAACTGGATCACCTGCGATGAAGGCACAACGACCGTCGAGCCGGGCACCTGGTACGTGCGCTATAAGGAAACAGACACGAAGAATGCCAGTGCTGCTTACAAACTGGTGGTGACATCCGGCTCATCGGTTCCATCCGTTCCATCTACCCCATCCGTTTCCTATACGGTGACTATTGTTAACCCGACGGACGGTCACATGACTCGCAGCGTAGATGCGGGCAACGGATCTGATAAGCAGAACGTGTATTACACAAAGTCTATGAAGCCGGTAGTGTACGAGGCGGAAAAAGGCTACTATTTCCCAGAGGATTATACCGTGGATGCGGTGAACGGGATTCAAGTGAAAAGGGACAGCTATACGCAGATCACCGTCTCCGGTATGCCAACCGCAAACGTCTCTGTGCTGTTAAAACCTGCTGTGGAGAAAGCGGCCCAGAATGCGCCGTCCAAACTGAAGAACGGCGAGAGCCGCATTTTGGGAACGACAGACTCCATGGAATACGCAGCTTCTGCCAATGCGGAAAAATGGAGCGCCTGTAAAAACGGAAGTACAGCTGTGAAAACAGGGACCTGGTTTGTAAGATACAAAGAGACTGCGACGAAAAAAGCAGGGGCAGCTGCAAAGATTACCATAGCGCCAAAGATCAAGGTGACTACCACCTATAACAGTGCCAGAATTTCCTGGAAGAAAGTCAGCGGCGCCGCCGGCTATCAGGTCTATCGGGCGAGCAGCCAGAACGGCAGATACAAAAAGGTAAGGACGACGGCAAAGACCAGCTGGACAAATGAAAAACTGACGACCGGAAAAGTCTATTATTATAAAGTGCGGGCTTACAAAAAATCAGGAAGTAAGACGGTCTACGGCAGCTTCTCAATTAAGACAAAAGCCGTGCCAAGGACCAAAGCGCCGACTTTCAAACTGACCGCAGGAAATCATAAGATACAGGTTTCCTGGAATAAGGTGAGGGGTGCGGACGGATACCGCATCTACCGGGCCCAGAGCAAAAATGGCAGCTACAAGATGATCAAGGATTCCCGCAGCAGCCTGCGGCGCTACACTAGCGTCCGCCTGAAAAGCAACCACAAATATTACTACAAGATGCGTTCTTATCGGGTTGTCAAAGGGAAGAAAGTCTATAGCGAATATTCCGGGATCAAGAGCAAGAAGACCGAATAAGTAAATCGAAAGAAGTCATGGATGACGCAAAAATGACAGACAACTTAGTCTGTCATTTTTGTCGTTTAGGAGGCATCGAAGTTTTCTTTCTTTAATACACACTTCCGGCAGTCTGTACCAGTCTTTCCATGAGTTTCTCCATTTTGAATACAGCCGGGTGCTGCGCCAAACCGTAGTCTGCAGCCATGGCCGCAATCCGAGGGAATGCCAGCCAGGTGCTGCCAGCTTCATCTTCCCACACGGAGATTCTAAGTGGCAGCTCCAGGGAGATGCTTTGATCTGTCTGCATCAATGCTGTTCCCACCTTTGGTGAACCGAATACCAATACCGTCGTCGGTCTCAATGTGAGCCCTGCCTCTGCTGCGTTCTGTGCATGGTCGAATTTGGCGAATAACGGGATTTCTCGTTCCTCCAACTCTCGTTCCAGATTCTTTACCGTGTCGCTGACGGAGAGCTGGCCTTCCATCAGATACAGCTTGTTGTCATCGTAGTTGGTTGAAAGAAGATCCCCGAAGGCACCGGCAATGCGGCGGCCCAGGTTGGTAAAATCTACGCCCTCCTTATTGGCCATCAGTGTGACACAGACCAGTTCTTCAGAATCGGTGAAACGGCTGAGAAACATCGAATAGCCAGGAATGGAGCCTTTGATGTCCATCAGCCCGCGATGCTTGTAAAACTGCCAGCCAGCGACTGCCGGGACTTCTCGTCCATCAGGCAGCTGCCACGGCGCATAGACCAGGGCGCGGTTTACAGGGTCGTGAATTAGTACGGAACCTGCAAGTCCGATATCCCAGGTGGAGATATCCTGTGCGGATGCCCAGATGTCAGAAAACCCCCGCAGCGCCGACGATGGAATCCGAGGTACGGGCGCGTCCTGCTCATCATAGCTGGCAGCTGGTTCGGTCGGATCGATGTACTTTCCATCTTTTTTAAATAACTGATGGACGTAGTCCGTCAAAGACACGTCTTCATAAACAAAATCCCCAAGATCTTCGGCAAAGCCTGTGTGACGGAGACCGAGATATTCTATTTGACGTTCCGTGACAAAATCGTGATAGGATTTTCCACTGACGATTTCCACAACTTCCGTCAAAAGCAGAAAGTTGGTGGCACTCTGCTTTACCTCAGAGCCTGGCACGAATTGCAACGGCTCTTCTGAAATCAAGTTGATCAGATCTTGAAAGGACCACTGGCTGAAAAGGTTAAATTTGTCAGCCTCTCTGTAGTCTGCAATACCCGATGCATGGCGCAGCAGCTGCAGGATTGTAACGTCTTGCCAAGGTTCAGGTAATTGAGGAATCAATCGAGAGGCTTTGTCGTCCATCTGCAATTTTCCGTCTTCATACAGCTGCATGACGGCAACTGCGGCAAAAGCTTGGGAAATTGGACCGGCAGACCATAACGTATTGGCCGAAGCCAATCTTTTTTGCTTTGCGTCTGAAAGGCCGTAGCCTACGACTCTTGGAATATAAGGTGCCTGGACGATGGCTAGGGTCAGGCCTGGGATTTCCTCTTGCTCCATAAATTCCCAAATCATTTCATCGACAGTGTGCCCCAAGTAAGATACATCAGCGCTGCCTCTCATTTTCATCATTTCATGTTCTCTTGTATTCATTACGCTTTCTCACTTTCTGTTTCATAAGGCCAGTCTGCAATACCGCCGAAATCGTAGACGTTCTTATATCCGAGAGCTACTAATTTGTCTGACGCTTCCTTGCTCCGAACCCCTGTACGACAATGAAGAAGGAGTACAGCCTCCTTGTCAGGCAGTTCTTTCGGCGGATCGTTTCCAATTGACTCGTTCGGCACGAGAATTGCGCCAGGAATATGTTTTTCGGCATATTCTTCTTCTGTACGGACGTCGACGATTGTGACATCTCCTTTATCCATCATTTCTTTTGCCTCTTCAGCAGTAATCTTGTGATAGGCGCTGCTGGTCTCTTGCTTTTCCATTTTTTGCGAGTTTCTGCGTTCCATAGGGCAGGTACCGTTGCCGCAGGCTGACAACAGCAGGATGCAGGCGAGCACCAAAGCCAATACCAGTGATAATCGTTTCATTTTTTCCTCCTCTGTGTAAAATCTCCGCTCAAGAGAGATACCACAACTGACAATCTGTAATTAATTTAGTAACAGTTTATACTGTAATTATAGAAGTTACAGTTAGGGATGTCAAGTATTATTTGAATATTTTAAAAAATAATTTGACAAAGACGTTTATCACTTCTTTTTCATCGGGTTTATAATCAGCCTTCAATGGTCATAATACTGATAAATAATGGAGGTGTAACAGATGAATGTTATAAATGCAGTGAAGAGCGCTGTATCAGAAGAGAACATGCTGATTTCTTTTTTGAGAAAGTTTGATGAGAATCCTTTTTCTGTCAAGATAAGGGACAGGGTATATGAAATAGGTGAAGGAGAACCGGCGTTTACGGTAAAACTGTCAAAAACGATACCTTTTTCAGATTTGATTACCAGTACATCTTTGGCACTGGGAGAAGCCTATATGGACGGCGTTTTGGAAATTGAAGGAGATCTTTATTACGCGCTGGACCACTTTCTAGGACAGATGGGAAAGTTTTCTACGGATCAGGGAGCCTTGAAAAAACTGATCTTTACTGCTGCTACCAAGAAAAATCAGCAGAAAGAAGTACGCAGTCACTACGACATAGGCAACGATTTCTACAAGTTGTGGCTGGACGAAACGATGAGTTATTCCTGTGGGTATTTCAAACGAGAAGATAATACTCTCTATGAGGCACAGAAAAACAAGGTGGATTATATCTTGGAAAAGCTCAATTTGAAAGAGGGAATGTCTCTGCTGGATATCGGATGCGGCTGGGGGTTTCTTTTAATTGAAGCGGCGAAAAAGTATCGGATTCACGGTCTTGGAATTACTCTGAGCCAGGAGCAGCACAAGGAGTTTGAAAGACGAATTGCAGAAGAAGGATTAGAGGACTTGCTCAAGGTAGAACTGATGGATTATCGCGATCTTCCCAAGTGCGGCTTGCACTTTGACAGAGTTGTCAGCGTAGGCATGGTGGAACACGTCGGAAGGGATAACTATGCCCTATTCGTAGACTGTGTGGACAAAGTCATGAAACCGGGAGGCTTATTCCTTCTTCACTTTATCAGTGCGCTGAGAGAAAATGCCGGCGATCCGTGGATCAAAAAATATATCTTTCCTGGCGGCGTAGTACCCAGCCTGCGAGAGATGATCGCTTATTCGACTGAACAGGGATTTCACATACAAGACGTGGAAAACCTGAGACCACATTATAATCGTACACTGCTCTGTTGGCAGAAAAATTACAGACAGCACATCGATCTGGTACGGCAGATGTTCGATGAGAGTTTTGTACGCATGTGGGATCTGTACTTGGCATCTTGTGCAGCGACATTTCACAATGGGGTCATAGATATCCACCAGATTTTGATGACCAAAGGTATTAATAATGACTTACCATTGGTAAGATGGTACTGATAAGGGAAATCAATCGTAAGAAGCTTTTGCAGGCAAACAGGTATGCCAGCATCAGCTTCTATTTTAATTGATCTTATAACCATGTATAAAGGATTTTTCCATCAAAATTGCTGCATGTAAAAGGTTTTTGATAGACATTCTGCTTGTAACATGACAAAATAACAGTGAAAGGAGAAACAGCCAAATGGAAATAGGGAAGAAACTAAAGGATGCTCGTATAAAAGCTGAACTTACACAGGAGAATGTGGCAGAAAAAATCAGCGTATCAAGGCAAACGATATCAAACTGGGAAAATGAAAAATTTTACCCGGATATTATAAGTGTCATAAAACTAAGCGACCTCTATGCGATCAGCCTTGACGAGTTGCTGAAAGGAGATAGCAGAATGATAGAACACTTGGAAGAGAGCACAAATATTGTAAAGAGCAATCAAAGATTGATTGGTGCGATTATAATTAATATTTTACTGGTTGTTCTGTTGGTCGTATTAAATATGTTCATCCCGAATAACTATTTTTTTCTGATTGGAGTATTTTGTCTGACGATTATCAGTTCAGCAGTCTTGCTTTATCAAATTATAAGGAAATTTTAAGGAGGAATCTATGATGGAAATGAAAATAATCATATTTTTGGTGGCATTTGCTGCTGTAACACTCGTAGGCGCTTTTGCATGCAGCTATCAGATTTATCATATGACCAGAATAGATGCAGAAGCACGAGGTTTAAAACACCCTAAATTTTGGGGTCTGTTTGCAATGAATGGTAATAATTCGGGCGGTTTGGTCATGTATCTGATCGGCAGAAGAAAATACCCCGTCATAAATATGTCCGCAGAGGACAGCAAAGAAATAGAGAGACGGAAAAAATCAGCAGGAGCAGGATTGATTTTTCTGACCATCGGTGCAATGGGACTGGTTATCTGCATTATCTTTCAATAAGGTCAACAATCGTATTTTTAATCAAGGAAAAGAAGGCCTTCCATCCTGTTTTAATGATGTGAGACCTTCTTTGATTCATTTAGCACCCGAGACAGCGGAGCAGCTGCTGCATCTCCTTGATTCCTTTCTGCTGCGAAGTGATAATCGCATCCAATATGGGTTTTAGCTGGGGACAGATATCGAACCCCAGGGCGTTCTTTGACATCTCCACGGCGCCTCTGTGGTGGGGAATCATTTCCCACATAAAATCGCAGTTGATTCTATTGTCTGCGCGGGCATCGCTCATAGCTGTAAACATGGTCTGTAGGATTTGGTTTACCCTGCGCTGATACAGTTCTATGTCACGGTCGCAGTTTTTGTGTTCACTGCAGGCTCCCTGAATCTGACGCATGTTCTGAATACTCTCTGTTTGGGATGTAATAATATTTGAGGCAATTTCCTGTAAAGGGATATTGGTCGTATATTTTAAGATGTTGTGGGACATTTCTATGGCTGCCATGTGGTGAGGAATCATCTGCACGATAAAATTTGCGGAAATACTGCTGGTTAATTCCGCCTGGGTCATTCCCTTGATCATATCATCCAAAATACAGTAATAGGCAGAGAGATAGTTCTTCGCTACGTCGCTTAGTTGATTTGAATATTTCATAATTCACCTCCTTTTCTTTTTATTATATGCAGGGGCACCTGCTGCGTTGAATCTGTCGCAATTGATTTAACAGAGGCAAATGGGGATATAATACTTCTATCAACTTTATGTATAATGGGAAAGGATTGAATATGAATACATTTTTGATTGAAACTGTGATTGGACGTGAAATCATCGATTCCAGAGGAAATCCTACTGTAGAGGCGGAGGTGCGCCTTGCAGGCGGCGCCGAGGGACGTGGTATGGCTCCCAGCGGAGCGTCTACTGGCAAATGGGAAGCCCTGGAGTTGAGAGATGGTGATTCTGGGCGCTATGGAGGAAAAGGGGTTTCAAAGGCTGTGAACAATATCAATACGGTCATCGACGAGGTTCTGCGCGGTATGGATGCCCGCGATATCTACAAGGTAGACCGCGCGATGCTCCGCGCAGATGGCACCACGGACAAATCCCGTCTGGGCGCCAACGCAATCCTCGCCGTGTCCATCGCCTGTACGAGAGCAGCAGCTCAGGCCCTGGGACTTTCCCTCTATCGGTTTTTAGGTGGGCTTGCCGGAAACCGCATGCCTGTCCCGATGATGAATATCTTAAATGGGGGCGCCCATGCGGCAAATACTGTGGATGTACAGGAGTTTATGATTATGCCCGTAGGTGCAGCGTCTTTTCGTGAAGGCCTGCGCCAGTGCAGCGAAGTCTTCCACGCCCTAGCCGACCTGTTGAAGTCCAGAGGACTGGCTACTTCTGTAGGAGATGAAGGAGGCTTTGCACCGAATCTTGCCAGTGACGAAGAAGCCCTGGACTATATCTTGGAGGCAGTTGACAAAGCCGGGTATGAACCGGGAAAAGACTTTGTCCTGGCTATGGATGCGGCAGCAAGTGAGTGGAAAGGTGAACGACAGGGAACCTATCTTCTCCCTAAGAGCGGGCTGAGATTTACCGCTGCAGAGCTGACGGCACATTGGAAATCACTCTGCAAAAAATATCCGATCTACTCTATTGAAGACGGTCTGGACGAAGAAGACTGGGAAGGATGGAAGCTGCTGACCGAAGAGTTGGGCGAAAGTGTCCAGCTGGTGGGCGACGATCTGTTCGTCACCAATACACAGCGTCTGGCTAAGGGTATCGAACTTGGCTGCGGCAATTCCATTTTGATCAAGCTGAACCAGATCGGCTGTGTATCAGAAACCCTGGAAGCCATCAAGATGGCCCATGAAGCCGGTTTCACTGCTATCGTTTCTCACAGGTCAGGGGAAACGGAGGATACCACCATCGCGGATTTGGCCGTTGGACTGAATACCTGCCAGATTAAAACCGGCGCCCCCAGCCGCAGTGAACGAACAGCAAAATATAATCAGCTGCTGCGTATTGAAGAGGAGTTGGGTGAAGACAGCGTTTATCCGGGATTTACAGCATTCCATGCCGAGGGTTTCCCTCGCTGAATTTTTTGGCTGTGAATCATTTTGAAATTGCCCAAAAACCTTGAAAGAAGCGGAAAATTTAGAACTCCGCATATGTAAATTCTTCCTTCTCTTGAACATGTATTGACAAACAGGGTGCAAAAAAATATAATAAAATACATGAGTTAGGGAATACTAACTTTTGATTATTTTTAAATTGAAAAGGGGATTCGTTTTATGTCTATGATTAATAAAGAAATAAATGATTTCGCCGTACAGGCGTTTCAAGATGGTGATTTCAGAACAGTAACAAAGGAAGAGCTTCTAGGAAAATGGAGCGTGTTTTTCTTCTATCCGGCAGATTTCACTTTTGTCTGCCCGACAGAATTAGAGGATTTAGCAGATAAGTATGAAGAGTTTCAGAAAATCGGCTGTGAAATTTATGGGGTATCCTGTGATACGCATTTTGTCCACAAAGCGTGGCACGATGTTTCTGAAAAGATTAAAAAAATCCAATATCCGATGTTGGCAGACCCGACTCACGCCATATCCAAAGATTTTGAAGTATACATTGAAGGGGGCGGTGTAGCGGAAAGAGGCAGCTTCATCATCAATCCGGAGGGTAAAATCGTCGCTTACGAAGTCATCGCAGGTAACGTAGGCCGTAATGCCGACGAGCTGCTGCGCAGAGTGCAGGCCAGCCAGTTTGTTCATGAACATGGAGATGAGGTGTGCCCGGCGAAGTGGCAGCCAGGTGCGGAAACCTTAAAGCCGAGCCTGGATTTGGTAGGACAGCTATAAGCTTATGAAGGAACAAAGGAACGACCAGATCTATGACGTGGTTATCATCGGCGGAGGTCCTGCGGGACTTACCGCCGCCCTTTATTTAGCGAGAGCCCGTCACAGAGTCGTCATCGTAGAAAAAGAACAATTTGGCGGACAGATTGCGACGACTTTAGACGTCGTCAATTATCCAGGTGTAGAAAAGACCAGCGGACCGGAATTGACAGAGACTATGCGTCTGCAGGCAGAGAACTTTGGCGTTGAATTTTTAATGGCGGAGGCTGAAGAACTATCACTTTCCGGCGATATAAAGACTGTGAAGACCAGCAGAGGAGAGTTGTCCTGTTTCGGCGTGCTTCTGGCGGCCGGCGCAAATCCGCGGCTGGCTGGATTTTCAGGCGAAGAGACATTTCGCGGACATGGTGTCGCCTACTGTGCCACCTGCGACGGCGAATTCTTTACTGGCAAGGAGGTCTTCGTCATCGGCGGAGGGTTTGCAGCTGCCGAGGAAAGCGTCTTTCTGGCTAAGTATGCAAGTCAGGTGACCATACTCATGCGAAGTGATGATTTCACTTGTGCAAAGGCGACTGCAGACATGGCCCGCAGTCACGAAAAGATTTTGATACTGCCAAATGTGGAAGTAGAAGAGGTCAGAGGAGATTCGGTGCTTCGCTATCTGCGATATCGAAACCTAAAAACCGGCGAAGTGACAGAATACAGGGCGCCTGCTGGGGAGACCTTTGGATTGTTCGTCTTTGCCGGCTATGAACCCGCAACCGAACTGGTGCGCGGCATCGCAGAGCTTGACGACCAGGGTTATGTGTTGACAGACGAGCGCCAGAAAACGAATGTGGAAGGACTATACGCAGCTGGAGATATCTGTGTAAAAAGTCTGCGCCAGGTGGTGACGGCAGTTGGCGAAGGCGCCCTTGCTGCTACGGAACTGGAGCATTACGCAGCGGCCATGCAGAGAAAAACGGGTATACAGCCACGACCGCAAGGCCCCAAGCTGCCAGAAGAACGTGATTCTGAAGAAGTACATTTATCTGATGGGGAAAGCTTATTTACTGCGGACATGCTAAAGCAGCTCAATGCCGTCTTTGAAAAGATGCAGCGATCTTTGATTTTGAAGCTGCATCTGGACAACCGGCCAATTTCTGCAGAGCTGCGCAACTATATGGAGGTTCTGGCTGCGCTGACAGAGAAGCTTTCTGTCGAAGTCGCAGAAGAGGGAACAGATTCATCCTATCCTTGTGTGAAAATCTGTTCAGAGGATGGAACTGAAACCGGCCTCGCCTTCCATGGTGTACCGGGCGGTCACGAATTCACTTCCTTCATACTGGGTCTGTATAATGCGGCAGGACCGGGACAGGCGGTAGAGCAAGAAGTGAGAGAAATGATACAGACCATTAAAAAACCTGTGGAGATGAAAATCATGATTTCACTGTCCTGCACCATGTGTCCGGAACTGGTAACCGCTGCTCAGAGAATCGCGGCAGAAAGTGAATTTGTCAGAGCGGAAGTTTATGACCTGAATCATTTTCCAGATTTAAAGGACCGATATCAGGTTATGAGCGTACCCTGTATGGTTATCAATGACGGGGAACCGGTGTTCGGTAAGAAAAACATCCGCCAATTGCTGGACATGATAGGCGGGTTATAGATATTGCGTTTGAATTGGCATGAAAATTGACAGCATCTGCCAGAAGACAGGTGCTGTTTTTTCATGCATAGGAAATATAATCGGAGGAAGGTATTTCCATCGGTTTAAAGAGCTACATGAATAGAAGAGATTTCTGTTTACTTAGTGAGTCTTACATGGTAGAATATGTCTAAATCATAGATAGAGAGGGCATAAAATAAGATGACTTCAGTGGTAAATAGCAATAATATCAGTGGACTGATACAGAGAACGTTGAACCATGTCGATCCGAGACTGGTAGACCATGGAAAAAGGGTTGCCTACCTGGTCTCTCGTATGCTGGAAACCTCAGGGGAATACTCCGAGAAGGAGAAACAGGATATTTTCTTTCTCGCACTGCTCCACGATGTCGGTGCATACAAGACAGAAGAAATCAACGAAATGGCAAAATTTGAGACTGTGGATATTTGGGAGCATTCCATCTACGGATATCTCTTCCTCTATCATCTATCACCTTTGAGGGAATGGGCTGATGTCATTCTCTATCATCACATTTCTGCAGATCACCTTGACGGTGTGGCGGAGCGAATCGCAAAAGTCGCTCAAGTTGTGAATCTGGCTGACAGAGTAGATATGTTTTGGCTGCATCATCCCCATCGGGAGGCGTTGAACCAGTATTTAAACAGAAGCCGTGGCAGCCGTTTTCGCAGTGAAATTGTGGATCTTTTTATGGAAACCCAGCAGAACTATCATGTGATAGAGGATTTAAACGCTGCGGCAGATTTGAAAAAGGTCATGCCTGATGTAGTTCTCAGTGCTGAAGAATGCGAAGACTATCTAAAAATGATGATCTTTGCCATCGACTTTAGAAGCCAGCATACAGTGACCCATACGATTACCACCACCAGTATCAGCAGCAGTACAGCACACTTGATGGGGATGAATGAAAAACAGGTACGTCATATTTATTATGGCGCTTTACTTCACGATTTGGGGAAAATCGGTATTCCTGTGGAAATCTTAGAGTTTCCAGGAAAATTAAGTCCTCAGGCGATGAAAATCATGCGCACCCATGTCAATATAACAGAAGAAATTCTCGCTGGTACGATTACTCCGGACATTACAAAAATCGCAATTCGCCATCACGAAAAACTGGATGGCAGTGGTTATCCCAGAGGTATGCGCGGAGACGAAATGTCGATGGAAGAGCAGGTGGTCGCTGTAGCTGATATCGTCAGTGCACTTTTAGGCACGCGCAGTTATAAAGAAGCTTACTCCAAAGAAAAGACGTTGTCTATTTTGGAGGAACAGGCGTCCAATGGAAAGATCAATTCTCAGATTGTCTCTATCATCAGAGAGAACTTTGATGATATTCTTGCGGAGGTCAAAGACAAGTGTACGCCGATTCTAAGGACCTATTACGGCTTACAGAAAGAATATGAAGTTTTACTCGAAAAGCACCGCGGTATAACAGGTTGACTTTGGTGCCCTAAAATTGTATAATTTATGACAGATATACGGTACGTCAGACTAGAGATGACGTACCGTTAATTATTGCAGAAATATATTTTTGAATAGAGAGGTTCTTTTATGAAACACGCGGTTACTTATGAGCTGCTGAAAACCGATAGCAGGACAAAAGCTCGCAGGGGCATCGTTCACACCCCTCATGGGGATATACAGACGCCGGTATTTATGCCGGTGGGCACCCAGGCTACAGTAAAGGCAATGCGGCCGGAGCAGGTAAAGGAGATGGGCGCTGATATTATCCTGTCTAACACGTACCACTTATATCTGAGACCGGGACATGAGCTGATCAAGGAAGCGGGAGGCCTTCACAAGTTCATGAATTGGGACAAGGCGATTCTCACCGACAGTGGAGGATTTCAAGTTTTTTCCCTGGGAAAATTGAGAAAAATTACTGAAGAAGGCGTAAAGTTTCAAAGCCATATTGACGGGTCGAGGCACATGCTGACGCCTGAAAAGGCCATAGAGATACAGAATGCTTTGGGATCGGATATCATGATGGCTTTTGATGAGTGCGCGCCTTATCCGGCTGACAGAAAATACGTCAAAGATTCCCTGGAACGCACGACCAGATGGCTGAAACGATGCAAAGCAGCCCATAAAGATATAGAACGTCAGTCTCTTTTTGGTATCATGCAGGGCGGTATGTACAAAGATCTGCGCAAGCAAAGCGCCGAAGAAATCGTCGAACTAGACTTACCAGGTTACGCTATTGGAGGGCTTTCTGTCGGTGAGCCTAAGGATCTGATGCTGGAGGTGCTTGACGATTGTGTAGATTATCTGCCGCAGGAAAAGGCAAGGTATCTGATGGGCGTTGGCAGTCCGGACTATCTCTTTGAGGGGGTAGAGCGAGGCGTGGATATGTTTGACTGTGTCCTGCCGACTAGAATTGCCCGTCACGGCCTGGCTATGACCAGCCAAGGACGAGTCAACATCAAAAACGCCAAGTTTGAAAGAGATCTTGAACCCCTGGATCCTGAATGCGACTGTTATACCTGTAAAAATTACTCAAAAGCTTATCTGCGGCACCTTTTTAAGGCAGACGAGATGCTGTCGGCAATGCTGCTTTCTAATCACAATCTCCATTTTCTCTTGAAGATGATGGAAAATATCAGAACTGCCATTGAAGAAGATCGATTTTTAGAATACAAAGGAGAGTTTTACGATAAATATGGAAAATTTTAAAGTCTGCCAGCACGATGAATTTTGCGGAGGGTGCATTTACCAAGGCGTACCTTACGAGGAACAATTAGCTATCAAAGAAAACGAAGTGAAAAATATTTTTGCAGAAAAGGACATTCATCCCGATAATTTCGACGGAATTGAGGGCTGTCCCGAGGAACATCGATACAGATACAGGAATAAAATGGAGTATACATTTGGCGATTTTGTAAAGGATGGACCGATTTGCCTGGGTATGCATAAGAAGAAAAATTTCATGTCGATTGTCACGGTAGACCACTGTCAATTAGTTGATGAGGACTTCAACAAAATTCTACGGTTTTCCCTAGACTTTGCAGTTGAGATGGGTTATAAACATTATCATAAGAAATCACACACAGGTCTTTTGCGGCATCTGATTGTCAGAAAAGGAATCAGGACCGGTGAACTTTTAATCAATATTGTCACTTCAAGAGAGGACGGTTTTGATGAGGAAACTTATGTCAATGGTTTGTTAGCATTACCGCTTACTAATAAAATCAGTGGAATCTTAAGAACTTTAAATGACAATATCGCCGACAAAGTAACCTGTGAAGAGCTAAAAATTCTTTGGGGAAAAGATTATTATATGGAAACCATATTGGGTCTGCAGTTTCGGGTCAGTGCATTTTCGTTTTTCCAGACCAACGTTGAGGCGGTAGAGCGACTCTACAGTGAGGCCTTGGCACTGGTCGACGATTTTGCTGGTAAATCCGTATTCGATTTATATTGTGGTACGGGAACAATCAGCCAGGTACTAGCTTTGAAGGCAAAAGAAGTGCTGGGAATCGAAATCGTAGAAGAAGCAGTGGAGGCCGCAAAGGAAAATGCCAAGCTGAATGGACTGGAAAACTGCCGGTTTCTCGCAGGAGACGTCTTTGAAGTGCTGGAACAGCGCGAAGAGAAGCCTGATGTGATTGTGGTTGATCCACCGCGGGTCGGTATGAGCACCAAAGCGGTAGGCAAGATTGTCAGCTATGGTGTTGATCAGATCATCTATATTTCCTGTAACCCAAAGACTCTGGCTATCAACCTGCAGCAATTCGTTTATGAAGGTTATGCGGTCAGATATGCCAAATGCTTTGATAACTTTCCGGGAACAAAACATACAGAGTGTATCTGTCTCTTGGAAAGGAAAAAGAGATAGAAAGGATCTGATAGTTACAAATTGGGTATGAACAAAGTGTTATGTGTGTTGAGAGAAAATAAGGAAATCAGGGAAAAATATTTTTCGACTGCAAAGGAGGAAATTTCAGATACAAATTTACATTTAATGATATGGATTGGCATTTTTACCATTGTCATAGAGATGATATTATTGTGTTTTGCTAAAATGCTCTTACCGGCATGGGTGCTGAAACAAGAGCATTTGCAGATGGCCATGATCAATTTAGGCTTTATATTTTTAGCTGCGAAGCTGAAATCGATACACTACAAAAACGACAAAGTGGTGGCAACCCTCTGTATGGTATATATGCTGCTGATTGCAACATGTATCATCAAAATTGACGTATTCTACGAGCCAGAAACTTTGAGCTCTTTTATTCCGCTCTTGTTTGTAGTGACGCCGGCGGCTTTCGTATTGAGTCTTTTCAGAATCTATTTGACGATGATACTGGTAGAAATTGAATATATTATCGCGTTGTTCATGGTAAAAGACGCCATACTTGTTTACGCGGATATTTTCTATTCACTGGCAGGGCTTTCTTTTGGCATGCTGGTGACTGCCATCATTCTCAGATTGAGGAGCAAAGATAATTACGATAAACTGACGTACAGGCATCTATCCATGACGGATTCTTTGACAGGCGTGCTGAACAAATCCACTGCCCTCAGTCAAATCGGCCGCTACCTGCTGACTAGGATTGACAATACCAATTGCGCGCTTCTTATCATCGATTTGGACAATTTTAAGAAAGTCAATGATAAATATGGTCATCAAGTTGGAGACCGGTTGTTAAATCAGGTGGGCGAGATTTTGCATGAAGCCTTCAGAGGCAATGATATTGTAGGCCGTTTTGGCGGCGATGAGTTTGTCGTCCTAATGAAAAATATCTTTGACGATGAAATCATTGAGAGAAAGTGTGAGGAAATTTTAAGTCTGCTTGAAAGTTTGACGTTAGATGAGGAAAACTTTAAGATATCCTGCAGCATGGGCGCAGTCATCGCGAAAAAGAAAAATGAAAGTTTGGAGCGGCTATTTAAGATTGCAGACGATGCGCTTTATGAAGCGAAGGCAATGGGGAAAAACGGCCTGGTTAAAAAGATAGATAAATAATATGGATCATTTATAAATGAAGCAAAGGCACTCTGCGGAAAGCGGGGTGTTTTTTCTCTGGAATGAATTGAAAGAGAGGTGAAAGCACGGTATAATGAACGCAAACGATCTTACAGCGTTGCTGCAAGGAAGCGTTCATTGAATCATGTGCTACGACTATATTCTCAAAGGAATGCACATGGTATAATGTTTTCACGACCTAACGACATTGCCGCTTTTGAATATGAAGAGGAGGGACTGATATATGCAAAACTTTATCAAAGCATTGACAAGCGAAAGAAAAAATACAGAGCTGCCTGAAGAATGCAACTATTTCGGGAAACTGATCGGGAGCTGGAAAATCGACTATATCGACAACAGCACTTTTCGCGTGCGAAAAGGCGAATGGCATTTTTCATGGGTGCTTGAAGGAATGGCGATACAGGATGTGATTATCCTGCCCGGTTTTGAATACGGAACCACACTTCGCGTTTTCAACCCTGACACACGGGGCTGGGATGTGGCATATTGCTTTACAGGCAAAATTATGCGGTTTGAGGCAAGACAGCAGGGTGATAGAATCGTCCTTACGAATACGGAGGACGATAGAAGAAAATGGGTCTTTGCCAAAATCGAGGACAAGCATTTTCATTGGCAGGACGTTATGGTTGAAGATGACGGCAAGTGGCATGTTAATTTTGATTTATATGCCGAGCGCATGAAATAAGCATTCTATGTATGATGAAACAGGAGGTTCAAGATGAAAACCATCAGACTATTGTATCCGGATCACGTCAGCGGAGGACTGGAGACTTATTACTTTGGAGCAAATCTGCTGCAGCATATATTGCCGGAGAATAAAAACCAACCGCTTATCAAGGTGGCAATTACACCTCCAGACGGTAAAGAAAAGGCTGCCAGCAACGGTATTTTGGCGGAGGATGAAGTGCTTGCAGGAATCAGGGATGCGCAGGCAAAGATAAAGAAAGAGAAACCAGACAAAATTATTACGATCGGCGGCAACTGCCTAGTGTCACTTGCACCCTTTGATTATCTCCATGGTTTATATGAAAATATGGGAATAATCTGGATTGATGCCCATCCGGATGTCTCCACGACAGAGGATGGCTATCCCAACGCTCATGCGATGGTGCTCGGTTCCCTTTTGGGGTATGGAGCATCACAGCTTTCTGAACAGATGGAGAACAAAAGGTTTAAAGCCAATGAAGTGATGTATGTCGGCCTGCAGCCGCTGCATGAGTACCAGGAGAACTTTTTAAAAGGCATAGGCGTAGACTACAAAGTGCAGGACAAAGGATTTGTGACCGATGAGGAAATCAGATTGTTCATGAGCCACTTTGATCACATATTGGTTCATTTTGATATTGATGCCCTAGATGAACATCTCTTTCACTCGACTTACTTTGCCAACCCAGAACTGGTCGGCGATGGTTCCGGTGGCGGGAAGATGGCAATGGAACATGTAGCCAGGGTGCTGAAAGTCGTTACAGAGGAATCTGACGTGGTCGGCTTTACTATTGCAGAGTACCTGCCTTTTGATGAACATAAGCTGTATAAGATGTTCTCTGAAATAAAACTGTTTACGGAATACGGGGAGGTGTTCGGATGAACTTTGCATTGTGGATAGCAATAGGCGCGGCGATCATATGTGCCACCGTTGCAATATATTACGGACATAAAAGAAAAAAATAGGTTCAGAAGTTGAAAGAGGTGCTTGCGGATATGAAAAGATACGTTGCCTTGTTAAGAGGGATTAATGTCGGCGGAAGAAATAAAATCTCAATGGCGGCGTTAAAAAAGGAATTTGAAAAACTTGGTTTTGAAGAGGTTCAGACATATCTGAACAGCGGCAATGTGATCTTTTCAATTGATAAAGAGGACATAGAAAAGCTGACAAAACAGATTGAAACCATGATAAAAGAACAGTTTGGTTTTGAAATTCCCGTATTTGTTATCCCTCAGAAAAGACTGGAGGAGATTCTGCTCAATGCCCCGGAGTGGTGGGGAGATGACAATAAAGAAATCTATGATAATCTGATTTTTATGATACCGCCGGCCACATTTTCTGATGTATTTCATGAAATCGGTGAGCCAAAGGAAGGATTGGAAAAGATACAGAATTACAAAGAAACGATATTCTGGTCTTTTCGTCTGAAAGAGTATCAAAAAACCAATTGGTGGCCTAAGACGGCAAGTACAGCGATCAGCGACAAGCTGACGATCAGAACTGCCAACACCACTAGAAAAATCGTTAATATGTAATTGCGATTCAAATTCGAATTTGTAGGGGTGCTGAAATGATAAATATTATGGAAACAGAACGTTTGTTTCTCCGTCCGCTTACACTTGAAGATGCAGATATCGCTTATTATGGGTGGACGGGCGATGCGGAAGTAGCAGAATATGTAAGTTGGCTTCCTCACCGTTCGATTGATGATACAATTGAATGGCTGAAGGAAATCGAGTGGAAACAGGATGATATAGGAAATATTTTAGAAAATGACAATTACATTTGGGGATTTGTATTGAAAGAAACAGGGCGGCTTTTTGGTTCTGGTGGGTTAATTTGGGAAGAACGATGGCAACAATTTCAAATCGGATATAACATCATGAAAACGCATTGGAATCACGGATATACCACCGAAGCGATGCAGGCAATACTCAGTTTTGCCGCCGCCAATTTGAGAATAAAACGAATTGCTGGCAGTCATGCAAAGGAAAACCTTGCTTCTGCAAAGGTGCTTGAAAAGCTTGGCTTCGTTTATGAAAGAGATGGTATTGTTTCCCATGTTGATGGTGTTCGTCATTTTGATAACCGAGAATATTTTTTAGAGTTGAGCAGATAAAATGCAGTTTAGGGTACTATGAAAAATATGAATTTGTCGGATCTTGGGTTATTCAGAAATAGAAATTGAGGTGAAGGTATTGAGAGCGATACATCATGCAGTTTTAAATGAAATTAGTTGTTCATCGACAATTTCGCAAACTATTTTAGATATTGGCTGCGGAGATGGGGCGTTTACGCAAGCGGTTTCTGCGGCATTTCCGCATAGCGATATTACTGCTGTTGACACTTCTGTTCCCAAGTCTTTTTCATCTGACAATATAACATTTGTGAAAGGAAGTGTTGAACAACTGCCCTTTGTTTCAGAATCGTTTGACTTGGTTATTACCGTACTGTCGTTACATCACTGGAAAGAAAAAAACAAAGGAATCAGTGAAATATATCGAGTTCTTAAAAAAGACGGCAGAATTATCATCGGTGATCCGTTACTTGAAGATTGGATGAGCAATCGTATTCTTGGATTGTTAATGCAGAAATTAGATGGCGGCATCTTTACAGATAAAAAAGAGTAAGCGGATATTTAAACACGGCAGGATTTGAGGATATAAGTATAGGGCTTATCCCCAATACGATGAAGTCGCTATATCTTATTACGGCAAAAAAGTAATATAATTTCCAGGTTATCGGGCAGAACAACATTTCATCAAAGAATCATAAGTAAAGGTGCAGAATCAATAAAGAGGATTTAGGATTTAACAATCCTATCATATTACTTATAAATAAAAAGTACATTGCTTCTCAAATGAGATGCAGTGTACTTTTTCCATCTTAGGGAAATGTCCTACACCATGGCAGCTCCATCGACGGATAGGATTTCTCCGTTCACATAAGTGGCGAGGTCGCTGGCGAGGAAGAGAAAGGCGTTGGCGATATCCTGAGGCTCGCCCAGACGTTTTAGCGGAATGCCTTCTGTAACGCTTTTTCGCAGCTCTTCTGGCAGGGATTTGAACATGTCGGTTTCGATGATGCCCGGCGCTACGGCATTGACGCGGATGTTATCTTTGCCCAATTCCCTGGCAAGAGACTTGGTCAGGCCGTTGACGGCAAACTTTGACGTCGGGTATCCGACACCGGCAGCCTGTCCGTAGATGCTGACCATGGAGCTGGTGTTCAGAATGACGCCGCCTCCCTGGGTTTTCATGATAGGTGCGGCTGCTTTGGCACAGTTGAATACCGCCTTCACATTGAGGTTGATGATTTTTTCGAAGGACTCTGACGTATATTCATAGAAGGACTCTTTTGACGAAATGCCCGCATTATTGATCAAAATGTCAATCCTGCCGGCCTTTTCTTTCACTTCTTTTATCGCTTTCTGCACCTGATCAAAATTTGTGATATCGGGATGCATTCCCTCGGCATCAGCGTTTGGAATCTCCTTTTTTAGCTGTTCAAGAGCTTTTTCCACCGTTTCCTTTCTCGTCCCAAAGATAAAAACCTTTGCGCCGTTTTTGAGGAACGTCTTTGCAGTCTGATAGCCGATGCCCCTTGTTCCGCCTGTAATGACTGCGACTTTATTTTCTAACATATTCTAACCTCCAAATTTGTAATGTTGATTTGTGCTTAGTTATACCCCAAAACGTAGAAATTCATGCTATTGTGACTTTGTTACAGAACTTCGGGCCAAAACAAGGTAAAATAAAGTTACATTGATAACGAGGAGGATTTATCATGAGCAAAACAGTCATTATCGGAGGCGTAGCTGGAGGCGCTACAGCCGCAGCAAGACTTCGCAGATTAGATGAGAATATGGAAATTATCATGATGGAGAGAGGAAAGTATATTTCCTATGCCAACTGCGGTCTGCCGTACTACATTGGCGATGTCATTAAAAGTAGAGATTCTCTTCTAGTACAGACGCCGCAAGCGATGAAATCGAAATTTAACATAGATGTAAGGGTTGAAAATGAAGTAGTGAAAATCAACAGAGAGGAACGAACTGTTGATGTAAAAAATAGCGACGGAATACTTTATAAAGAAAGTTATGATAACCTGATTATTGCTACAGGCTCTTCGCCGCTGAAACCGCCAATTCCCGGCATTGACGGTGAAGGAATCTATACACTGTGGAATGTCGATGATACCGATCGAATTCGAAAATTGGTCGATACGCAGCATCCGAGGACGGCAGCTGTCATCGGCGGCGGTTTTATCGGTTTGGAAATGGCGGAAAATCTTCATAAACGGGGAATTCACGTCTCTATCATCGAGGCGCAGAATCAGGTCATGGCACCGATAGATTTCGAAATGGCGCAGATGCTCCACGAAAATATAGACCTGAACGGCGTAGAGCTTTGTCTGGGCGACGGAGTCAGTTCTTTTGAGAGAAAAGAAAATGGAACCCTGATCAACCTGTCCAGTGGAAAATCCATAGCGGCGAATATGGTTCTGCTTTCCATCGGTGTCAGACCAAACAGCCAGCTGGCAAAGGAGGCAGGACTTCCCCTTAACGAAAAGGGAGGCATCAAAACCGACAAGACACTGAGAACAGAAGACCCGTACATCTGGGCAGTCGGTGATGTCATCGAGGTAGAAAACTTGGTAACAGGCAAAAATGTCATGATTCCTCTGGCTGGTCCTGCCAACAAACAGGGCAGAATCGCAGCGAATAATATCTGCAGGCTGGATGATCAGATAGAGGAATATGAAGGCTCTTTAGGTACTTCCGTGGCGCAGGTCTTCGACTTGACAGCCGCTGCAACAGGTGTCAACGAAAAGACACTGCAGAGTTTGGGTATGACAAAAGGAAAAGATTACGAAGTGGCGCTGATCAATCAGAAGTCTCACGCTGGTTACTATCCTATGGCGATTCCGCTGACATTGAAACTGCTCTTTGGTCTAGACGGAAAAATCTTTGGCGCCCAAATCGTTGGCCAGGATGGTGTTGACAAGCGAATTGATACCATTGCGACGACCATGAGAGTAGGCGGCACGATCAGAGACTTGGCAAAATTGGAGCTGGCTTATGCACCTCCTTATTCTTCGGCAAAAGATCCAGTAAATATGGCAGGATTCGTAGCTGATAATATCATCAAAGGTTTGGTTCGTTTCGTGATGCCGGAGGAAATTTCTGATGACATGGTGGTATTGGATGTGTCAGAAGATGTGGAACGATCCGTTTGGCAGATGCCAGGCTCCATCCACATCCCTCTCGGACAGCTGAGAGAGAGGATGGGTGAACTTCCGAAAGAGAAAACCATTGTAACCTACTGTGCGATCGGTGTCAGATCCTATAATGGGGCGCGAATACTGATGCAGAACGGTTTTCATGACGTGAGGGTTTTAGCAGGCGGTTCAGGGTTCTATAAGACCTTTTATAGTAAACCAGAGAGAAAAGGCTTTGAGCAAATAAAAGAAGAGGTGAGGGAAGTGTCAGATAAAGAGATCAAAATTCTGGATTGCTGTGGTCTGCAGTGTCCCGGTCCGATCATGAAAGTCAATGCGGCATTAAATGGTATGGAAGAGGGAGAATGTATCAAAGTGTCCGCTACAGACATGGGTTTTGCAAAGGACGTAGAGAGTTGGTGCGAGCGGACTGGCAACACCTTTGAAGGAAGAGAACGCAAAGGAAAAGAGAACATCGTAACCATCAGAAAGGGAAGTCAGGTGACCATGGCGCAGCAGTCCTGCCAGGCAGCCGCAGAGCTGCCGCAGGGAAAAACAATGGTCGTCTTTGATGGAGATTTGGATAAGGTGCTGGCATCCTTTATCATCGCCAACGGGGCTGCAGCCATGGGGCGGCCTGTAACGATGTTCTTTACCTTCTGGGGGCTCAATGCGCTGCGGAAATCGACGTATGTGAAAGTAAAGAAGTCCTTTATCGAGAAAATGTTCGGCAGGATGATGCCGAGAGGAACGTCAAAGCTGAAGCTTTCAAATATGAACATGCTGGGTATGGGGACAAAAATGATGAAGAGCGTCATGAAGAAAAAGAACGTATCTTCTCTGGAAGAACTGATGGAGCAGGCGAAGAAGAATGGTGTTAAGCTGGTAGCCTGCACGATGTCCATGGATGTCATGGGAATCAGACCGGAGGAATTGATAGACGGCGTGGAGCTGGCTGGCGTTGCCAGCTATCTGGGCGATGCGGAGAAATCAAATGTCAATTTGTTTATCTAGTTCCATAAATTAGAAAAATAAAAAGCGCAGGGAATCAGTTTATTCATAATTCTCTGCGCTTTTGTTTTCAATATTATTTTACTATCAGCTTGCAAATATCCTCACTGAATTTAACAGGGTCGTCTACGGTCAGCCCACAGATGAGAAGGGACTGATTATATAGCAGACTTGCGTAAGTCTTTACTTTTTCTTTTCCTTCCTCTCCAGCAGCATAGGCTTCTTGCAGTGTTTTCATCACTTCGTGATCTGGGTTGATTTCCAGAATCCGTTCTGCTTTGATCTGCTGATCAGTCGGCATGGCGTTTAAGACCTTTTCCATTTCCAGGGAAATACCGCCCTTGGTAGTCAGGCAGACTGGAGAATTTTTCAGTCGTGGAGACAGCTTTACTTCCGTTACTTTATCTCCCAGAGAATCTTTGATAAAATCAAGAAGTTCTTTGTTTTCCTCTTCTGCTTTTTTGATGGTTTCCTGCTGTTCGCTGGAACCTTCTTCTGCCAGGTCTTCCGCCGAAACGGACTTGAATTCCTTTTCTTTGTAATCGCGCATCATCTGTAGGACGAATTCATCAATTTCGTCGGTCAGATAGAGGATTTCATAGCCTTTGTCTTTGATAAACTCGGTCTGCGGCAGCATATCGATTTTTTCTACAGATTCGCCGGCTGCGTAATAAATGTATTTCTGGTCATCACCCATCTTGGCGATATATTCGTCAAAGGTAATCCGTTTCTTTTCCATAGAAGAGTAGAAGAGAACCAGATCAGCCAGCACTTCTTTGTGCATACCGAAGTCGTCATACAGCCCGTATTTAATCTGTCTGCCAAAGTTATCGAAGAACTTTTCGTAACCTTCACGGTTTTCCTTGAGAAAGTCGAGAAGTTCTTTTTTTATTTTCTTCTCTAAATTTTTGGCGATATTCTTCAGCTGTCTGTCGTGCTGCAGGGTTTCACGGGAGATGTTCAGAGACAAATCCTGAGAATCGACGAGACCTTTGACGAAGTTGAAGTAATCCGGCAGCAGTTCTTTGCACTTTTCCATAATCATGACACCGGAAGAATAGAGCTGCAAGCCTTTTTCGTAGTCCTTTGTGTAATAATCATATGGCGTGTGACCAGGGATAAAGAGAAGAGCTGTGTAGCTGGAAACACCTTCCACACTCGTTCTGATGACCTTGACGGGATCCTCGTAGTCACCGAATTTGCTCTTATAATATTCGTTATAGTCCTCTGGTTTTACTTTGCTCTTTTGACGTTTCCAAATCGGCTCCATAGTATTGAGGGTTTCAAGTTCCATGTAGCTTTCCATCTCAGGCGCTTTTCCTTCTTCAGGTTCTGCCCCTTCTTTTGGACGGTGTTTTTCCACCATCATCTGAATCGGATATCTGATGTAGTCAGAATATCTCTTGATCAGGTCTCGAATGGTGTATTCTTCTAAGAATTTGCTGTAATTTTCGCCTTCTGTGTCTTCTTTGATGTGAAGGACGATTTCTGTGCCGTAATTGGATTTTTCGGCCTCTTCTACAGTATAACCGTCTGCACCTTTGGACTGCCATCTGTAAGCCTGTTGGCTGCCATAGGCTTTTGAGGTAACGATCACTTCGTCAGCAACCATAAAGGCTGAGTAAAAACCAACGCCGAACTGACCGATGATGTCGATGGCTTTTTTCTCTTTGCTGTCCTTGTCTTCCTCTGCATGTTCTTCTTTAAAGGTCAAGCTGCCGCTTTTAGCAATGGTTCCTAAATTCGCTTCTAATTCTTCTTTTGACATGCCGATGCCGTTATCACTGATGGTCAGGGTGCGAGCGTCTTTATCTGCTGACACGTTGATCTGAAAATCAGAACGTTTGATACCGGTATCGCCGGACTGCAGACTCTGATAATACAGCTTATCCAGCGCATCGCTGGCGTTGCTGATCAGTTCTCTTAAGAAAATCTCCTTATGAGTATAGATAGAATGAATCATCAGGTCTAATAACCTCTTTGACTCTGCCTTAAATTGTTTCTTTGCCATAATCTCGCCTCCGTATATATTGATTTTTTAAAGATCGGATATTGTTAGCACTCTGAAATAATGAGTGCTAAAACTATAATATAATTTATCACTTTTAACAAAAAAGTCAAGAGGAGAAAGCATTTTTTTTTGCGGGACGAGAGGAATGGATTGCCCATAGATTGAGAATATAGTAAAATAAAGCGAAAGAACCTCAGTGTGATGGAGTCATAAACAAGCGAATATCTGACTAAAATGTTGTATGGAGGTATTTGCAATTGAAAATCAAAATTTATCGCGGCACCCATCAGATTGGAGGCTGCATTACAGAAATAACCACAGAGAAAACCAGAATTATCATAGATTTGGGAACTGTATTGCCCTATAGAAACGGCAAGATGCCAAAAGAAAATCTAGTGATTGAAGGGGTGACCTATATAGGACATCAGAAGTGCGATGCCATCTTGTTTACGCACTATCACAATGATCATACAGGACTACTCGGAAAAGCGATTGAAGGAATTCCCCTGTATATGGGTGAGGGTGCAAAGAAAATTTTTCTTCTTTCGCAGAAGCATAAAGACAGTGGCCTCATATCGCGTATAGAACAGATGAACAGCTACAGAGACGGAGAAACTTTTACAGTAGGAGATATAAAAATTACACCAATTCTGACAGATCACTCTGCCTTTGATGCGTATATGCTGCTCATTGAAGCTGACGGTAAACGAGTTCTTCATACAGGTGACTTTAGAACCCATGGCATCAAAGGAAGAATAGTCATTCCACGACTGAACAGTCTTCACGGCCTGGTTGATGTCATGATTACGGAGGGAACAAATTTGTCTTATAAAAACCCTGTTGTGACCAGTGAGTATCTGTTAGTAGAGGCGGCGGAGATTTTGATGGAGCGATACAGGTACGTCTTTGTCATATGCAGTGCGACCGATATTGACAGGCTGGCAGTATTTCACAAAGCGTCTGTCAGGAAGAAACGTTTCCTCTGTGATGCGTATCAGATGTCACTGCTGGAAACAGCGGCAAAATACGGCTCATCACTGACTGACTGCTATCGCTTTGACAGAAGCAGCGTTTATTTTGAAGACTTGGATGGGCTGCAAGACGGATTCTGCATGGCTGTACGCAACGAAAAAGATTTTCTGGAAATTATGGAGCCTTATAGAGAAAAACATAACGAAGAATCCCTGGTGATTTATTCGATGTCGGAAGGGTATTTAAAAAAACATCAGCAGACAATTGAAAAGATGATTGGAGGATTTCGCTATCATATAAAACTTCATACATCTGGTCACGCTTCCGAGGAAGCGATTTGGGAGGCCGCAAATACAGTCTGCGCCAAAAAAATCATCCCCATCCACACAGAGGATCCAGAAAATATCAGAGTAGGCGCATTACAGGAGCGAGTCGTATTTCTGGAAGATGGGGAAGACTTTCAAGTATAACACGAAAAAGACATAAGGAGGCACAAATGGATAAGCATGCAAAGTGGATTACAGAAGCTGTAGAATCGGTGGCAGAAACAGCTCTTAGAGAAGACGGAGAATACTGGAGAAGCACTTACACGAGAGAAGATGATAGGGCAGTAGCACTGCTGAAAGAACTGATGAAGGCAAAGGGGATGGAAGTCTGCTCTGACGCAGTAGGGAACCTCTTTGGACGTATACCGGGTCGCAGTCAGGAGGTGATCATGGCCGGCTCTCACAGAGACACTGTCAGAAGAGGCGGCAAATATGACGGCATGCTGGGCGTATTGACAGCGATAGAGGCTGCAGGTTCTCTGCAGGAAGAAGCAGGTATACCGGAGAAGACTGTGGAAGTGGTCGCTTTTTGTGAAGAAGAAAGCAGCAGATTCCCTACTAGTTATTTGGGCAGCAGGTATTTGTGCGGTGAATTCAGTGAAATAGAACTTGCAGACCGGGATGCAGAAGGCATCCCTCTGGGGGAAGCGATGAAGCAGGCGGGCTATTTAAAAGAATCCTTAGCAGGAAAGCGAATGGATTTAGAGCGCTTCGTGGAATTGCACATTGAGCAGGGAGGCATTTTAGAACAGAAACAGAAACAAATCGGCATCGTTACGGCAATTGTAGGCCTCTTCAGCGGAGAAGTGTATTTCAAAGGGCACCAGAATCACGCTGGAACGACACCGATGTATATGAGGAAAGATCCGACGCCAGTTGCAGCAGAGTTTATTTATAGATTAAACCAGTGGGCGATGGGCCATCAGTATGACCTGGTCTGCACTGTCGGTAAGATGAACATAAAACCGGGCAATGCCAATGTCATTGCTGATGAAGTCATGTTTACTTTTGACATACGTTCTTCAAAAGCAGAACTGATGCAGGAAGCGGCGGAAGTGGTGGAGCAATTAAAAGATGAAATGGAAGGACTGATTGAAATTTCTATCGTAGTACCTTGCAATGAGCCGCCAGTTTCCCTGGACGAAGAAGGTGTGGCATTGATGAAGCAAATTGCAGACAATGGCAATTATAACTATATGGAAATTGTCAGTGGGGCTGGTCATGATTCGCAAGTCTTGGCGCAGTCTTTCCCAGTCAATATGATTTTTGTCCCCAGCGTCCAGGGCATCAGTCATAACGAAAACGAATTTACCAGGGCAGAAGACATTGAGGCAGGGATTCATTTCCTGAAAGACTTTCTGCGGGAAGCGGCATGGAAGGCATGACGATCAGCCTCATATATGGTAGAATAAAGAGAAGCTATGTTTGTGGTGAGGAAACAGCCGATCAGAAAAGATTCAAAGAATTTTATTTATATTTTATGCCGGAGGTGCAGCCATGGATCACAATAATTGTTTTGGGCAGAAACTAGGACAGCTTTTAGTAGCAGCAGATATCAAAAATTTGACAGTCGCACAGAATTTGAAATATGATGTTTCCTATATCAGCAAATGGATTTCTGGAAAAGCTGTTCCTTCTAAGAAAAATATTGAATCCATTGCCAATTTAGTATGCAGTTTGGTAATCAATAATGGAAGCAGTGCGTTTAAGAATCAAATCAGAAAAGAATACAATGTTGACGATGACGGACTGCTCCGTGATGCGCTGAAACGAGATTTGCTGGCAGCATATCACGAGACTGTTGGAGATTTTGACTATTCTAAATATGTGAACAATGCGTCTGTCGTAATCAGGCCAGAGGGTCAATATCCGCTGCTGCAAGATTATGCGAAGAGTGTGGATACTGCAAAACCTGTTGAGATTGCCATTCTGGCGGATTTGTTCTCCTTGGATCACATGTCAAAATTACTTCTGGCTGGTATGGAGGAACATCATTTCCGCGTGACGAGAGAACGAAGTGACATCCATCTCCATTTTATTCTCGACATTGAACAACTGGATGGACACTCTGTCTATGATGTAATCTTATTTATCCATATGCTGACCAATTATTCTCTTTTAGATTTCACTTTATCACAGAGTAAAGCGGCCAAAGGAAAATTGATGTTTTCTGTCATAAAACATTATGCAGGAATCAGCATGTTGACGGATAACGGACAGATTCTCTGTACCGTGTCCAGCAGAGACAGAGAGGTCGGACACAGTATCTACGACAACATCATCACTTATGAAAGTCCTGATCAAAATCTCTTCAGCAGTCTCACCCTGGCGTCCATGCTGGAGACGCATGAATATATGCAGCTGCTTTTGGAGAAAAATAACAGATGGCTGGTGGGCCACATGATGGAGCTATTTATTACAAAAGATTTGTTCGATCGTTTGCTTGAAAGAGAATTTTCAGAAGATAATTTGGCACGAAAGGAAGCGAGCAGAGCCTACTTAATTGCTCAAAATCTTTTCGCACGGGAAGACGTTTTTATCATGATTTACAACTCGGCATTGACGAACTTTATGTTATCTGGGGAATTGGACTTCTTCAATAAAAAGGTGGTCTTAGGTGCAAAGGAACGCAAGGTGCAGCTGGAGCATTTCAAAGATTTGCTGGATGTGCAAAGTGATTTACGTATCAAAATGATCAGCGGCGGTTTCAGCGACGATTTCAGATACATTACGAATCCTTGCATTTTTCTGTCTGATTCGATTAATTATTTAAGATTAGAAAATAACTATTATGACAAGAATATATTATTAATTCGTGATAACAAGCTGCGGGAGATTTTCAACACCTTTTACGACAAAATTTGGATTGACCGACAGGATGTAGTCGTTTCTGAAAGACAGCTCATCTTAGAGCAGTTAGACAACTTAATCAATGCGGCAGGTCTGCTCTGCGATGTGGAATAAATTGAATTTGTTGATTCAACTTATTCCTGTTCTATCCGCTTCTTGCTTTCTGCACAGTTGTGATATCTGTTATCCTATAGTTATATAGAGTTTGAGATTTGATATAATTGGGAGGATATTACATGAATAGTTTTATGACTGCATTCGGCCTTGCCAGCGTGGCACTGTGCATCGGCACCTTTTTAAGAGCAAAGATACCGGCATTAAGGAATATGTTGGTACCTGCAAGTGTTATCGCAGGTATCATCGGCGTGATATTTATGAACCTGGCAACCCAGTTCAAAGTTAATATCGGGACGGATTCACAGATGTATACAGAAATCGTTAATCATCTGTTTACCATATCCTTTATTTCTATTTGTCTGACTGGGGCTAGCAAGAGCAAAGACAATACGCCAAAGCACATTCTTAAAGGAACTTTAGGCATGGGCGGCGTCTGGTGTCTGCTTTATGCCTTGACACCGCTGATTGGATTCGGACTCATCACACTGCTGGGTAAGAGTTTTGACATGGATTCCGTCTACGGGACACTGATTCCTTTCGCCTTTACCCAGGGTCCAGGACAGGCAGCTTCTTACGGAGCTCTCTATGAACAATTTGGATGGGAGAATGCGGCTATGGTTGGCGTCACCTTTGCAGCGATCGGTTTTGTTGTAGCTTTTCTGGTCGGCATACCGGCAGCAAAGCTGGGCGTCTCCCGTGGAATTGCAAAGAACTGCGGCGCTATTGACAGCAGCATTTTGAAAGGTTACCTGAAAAAAGAGGAACAGACCAACTACATGGTCAAGGATACCACTTGTAACAGCAATATCGAAACCTTGACCTTTCACTTCGCACTGATGGGCCTCTGCTACATCTTTGCCATCGGCATTTCTAAGGTCTTCGCTCTGATTCCAGGCTTCCTGGGGCAGTCCATGAGCGGACTGATGTTTATGAACGGCATGGTTGCAGCGTACATCGTCAAATTCTTGATGAAGAAACTGAACATTGACTTTCTGCAGGAAGATGTACTGCAGACGAAAATCACTGGCTGGACGGCTGATTATCTGGTAGTCTGTGCTTTCATGGCTGTCGGATTTCATGTTCTGGGCAGCTGGCTGGTGCCGATCATCGTTGAAAGCCTGATTATCACAGTCGTTACGTTTATCGTTTGTTTTTACTTCGGACAGCGGATTGGCGGCAGCAACGACTTCGAGAGAACCCTGGGGCTCTACGGTACTGCTACAGGAACTGTGCCTAGCGGTATCGCATTGGTTCGTATTGTAGATCCGGAGTTCAAGACTTCCACTGCTGTGGAGCTGGGTCTGATGAATCTGGTCATGTTGTTGACGGTTCCGGTCTATCTGGTTCTGCTTGCCATGGCGTCAGGAGATCTTTCCACCAACATGGCGATGCTTGCGCTAGCCGGACTCTGTGTGGTTTACCTGATTTTCATGAAAGTAACGCGTACTTGGGGACAAAAGACCTTCAGCTGGAAAAAATCAAAGGAGGAAGAGAATGGAAACAATTTATTATGGCGGACCGATTCTGACTATGGAAAAGCAGAGTGATTACCCAGAAGCGATTCTCGTTAAAAAAGGAATGATAAAGAAGACAGGGACGTTAAAGGAAGTTTTAGACGCCGCTGACAAAAATGTAAAGAAGATCAATCTCGACGGCAGATGTCTGATGCCGGCTTTTATCGATGCTCACGGACACATTTCCATGAACGGACAGATGTCCCTTTGTGCGGACTTGTCAGAGTGCAAGTCTTTCGATGACATCATCGCTGTCATGAAACAATATATCGCCGACAGGAAATTGACATCGAAAGACGTGGTTATCGGCTTTGGTTATGACCATAATTTTTTAAAGGAACAGAGTCATCCGGGAAAAGCTGTGCTGGATCAGGTGAGCAGGGATATCCCCATCATGATCATGCATGTTTCCGGACATCTGGGCTGTGTCAACAGCAGTATGCTTGCTTTGGCGGGCATCGACAGCAGTACCGCAGATCCGCAGGGCGGGAAAATTGGAAGAGTGCAGGGATCACAGGAACCAGACGGTTACTTGGAAGAAGCTGGCATGCTTTCGGTTCAAGGCACTGTCATGAAGAAGGTCAAAGTCAATATCAGGGAAATGATGAAAGGGATGCAGAAGGTCTACATTGAAAACGGTGTGACCACTGTTCAGGACGGCGCAACGAACAAGATGGCGCTGAAGCTGTTGAAATTGAGCAATGCTTTAGGAGCATTGAAGATCGACGTGGTAGCTTATCCTCTGATGAACGATGGCGGGCGGGAAGTCATCAAAGACAATCCGAAAATGGACAGAACCTACAAAAAACATCTCAAATTAGGAGGATACAAGGTTGTTCTAGATGGCTCGCCGCAAGGGCGTTCTGCCTGGATGAGCCAGCCATACCTGGGTGGCGAGGAAGACTACTGTGGTTATCCGTGGATGCCCGATGAAGAGGTCTGCAAATATGCCCTGCAGGCAGTCAATGACAATCAGCAGTTGTTGGCTCACTGCAATGGAGACGCGGCGGGAGATCAGTTTTTAAACGCATACGAGAGTGCTTTAGCTAAGAGCAGTAATCCCGACAAAGACAATCTTCGCCCGGTGATGATTCACTGTCAGACAGCGCGTAACGACCAATTGGATCGCATGGCAGAGATGAACATGGTGGCCTCGATCTTTGTTGGCCATGTCTATTACTGGGGGGACATCCACGTAAAGAATTTTGGTGAAGAACGGGGAAATCATATCAGCCCGGTGAAAGACGCCATGGACAGAGGGCTGTCAGTGAACTTCCATCAGGACACGCCAGTGACCAAACCTTACATGATGCATTCCGTATGGTGTGCGGTTAACAGAATCAGCCGTGATGGAAATATCATCGGCGCTGACCAGAAGATATCGGTATACGAGGCACTGAAGGCTGTGACCATCAACGCTGCATATGAGTATTTTGAGGAAGACAGCAAGGGAAGCATCAAAGAAGGCAAGCGGGCAGATTTAGTCATATTAGATAGGAATCCGCTAGAGACAGAAGCTATGGAGTTGAAAGATATCAAGGTTCTTGAGACGATTAAGGACGGAAAGACTATTTATGTAAGAAAATAGAAGCATGAGAAAGGGCGTTCTTCGGACGCTCTTTTTTGATATGGATTTGCAGACATTAGTCTTCTATGATACAATAAAAAAAGGTGATAATTTTACAAGTCAAGGAGAGGTATTATGAGAAAAGGATTTAAAACTCTTATCATCTTATTTATTACTATAAGTATGATTTTGATGTATATCTCATGCGGAGAAGAATCCACAGTAGCTGCTGAGAATGCTGTTACGAAGGCTTTTACCGCTTTGCAGTCGGGCGATGTGGAAAGTGCAGACCAGTACATGAATGCAGACGATCTTACAGAGTTTACGAATATGGAATTTAATGAAGACGATGTACAAAAAGAACAGATACTGACCATCATCAAAGCGCTCTTTACCCATTTTGACTATGAAATCTTATCTTCAGAAGAGCAGAAAGATGGAACTGTCCAAGTGAAGGCCAGACTCAGTAATGTGGACCGGAAAGAAGTGGCTGACACATGGTCGGCTGAAATCATGAAGATCGGCATGAAGGCCTGTGGCTTGGATGATGCAGAAATCCAAAGGAAAATTGATTCCTTGAAACTGTCAGATGTGACGTTCTATGCCATGTCAAAGAAAGATATTCAGGAGATGGTCGATGCATCAGAGGACTGTGTAGAAAAGGCCGCAGCTGATCAAAAATTCGAATCGTGCACGACTATTTTAAGAGCAGAAAAGACAGATGGCAAATGGAAATTACATTTGGATAAAGAGCAAAGAGAATTTATTTTTGGAGCTTTTACGAAAGTGATGAATAGTGTATAGAAGAAAACGAAAGGGCGCTAATCAGCGCCCTTTAATAATGTATCAAATAATCTTACAGCGTCAATCAGCACGCTGTCATCGAAATCGTAATTGTCGCTGTGCAGAGGAATGCCGCTGCCAGTTCCGAGGAAAAAGAACACTCCCGGCATTTGCTGCTCAAAGAAAGAAAAATCCTCAGCAATCATAACTGGCCTACGCAATTCAACGAAGTTCAGATCCATGAGCACCGGCTTGACGCCTGCGTACAGTTTCTCGTCGTTGACGACGGCAGGGTGGCTTTTGCTCACATCCAGATCAAATTTGACGCCGTATACCTTTTCGATTTCTTCTCCCAGACTTTTCATGGCATTAACCAGGGTTTCCCAGGTTTCATCGTGGAAGGTTCGCATAGTTCCATCCAGACGGGAGAATGGGGATATCGCATTTCTCACATTGCCGCTTCACATCTTGCCGAATTTCAGCACACAGCGATCGCGGACATAGAGGGATTTAAAAGTATAGATGTCGCTGACGAATTTGCAGGCGGCTTCCAAGGCGTCTTTACCTTTTTCCGGTTCTCCGCAGTGAGCGCTGACTCCTTCAAATTCTACTGCTACGGCAGTGGATTTTGCCATCATCGGACCTGGGCGGGAGGCGATTTCACCTTTTGACAGCATAGGCCATAGATGAAGCCCAAAAATTGCTTTGATGTTATAGCGATCAAAGATATGTGTTCCGCAGATTCTGAGAGCACCATCGATAGTCTCTTCTGCTGGCTGGAACAGCAACAAGGCGTTGCAGGGCATTTGGACGTTATTTTTTTTGTAATCGTCCAGAACCTTGGCAAACCCCAAGAGTCCTGCCATATGGCCGTCGTGGCCGCAGGCATGCATACAGCCTTCGTGACTGGAAGCGTAAGGGAGTCCGGTCTCCTCCTGGATTGGCAAAGCATCCATGTCCGCACGAAAAGCGACAGTCTCTTTCCTGCCAAAGTCAAAATATGCAATTAAACCCGTTTTTACGATCTGCTCCACTTCGCAGGCGAGTCCTGCTAAGATGTTCTGCACATAAGCGCTGGTCTTATAAACATAGAATCCAAGCTCTGGAATCTGATGTAAATCTCTTCGATATTGAATGATTTCATGTGACAATTGATTGTAATCTATCATAACGCGCACCTCTCTTATCTACTATAATAAATGAGAAAAAGTGGATAGTCAAATATTCTTTCCTTCATCATAAACATATGTTAGAATGTTAGCATGAGAAAAACCAAACAGAAAAAAATATCAATGAGAATAAAGATTATCATCATATCAGCAGCCTTGGTTATGTTCGTATGTACGGTTACCGTTTTTTACCTCATCCTGGGAAGTTATGATGGATTAAGTCTGCGCCAGACCATTCCGAAAAATCCCTATGATATGAGTTATGTCTATGAGAAAAACGGATTTCTCCATTATGATGACGGCACCTATCAATCCGTTACGGGTATTGATGTATCGGTCTATCAAAAGGAAATTAATTGGAAAAAAGTAAAGGCAGCGGGCGTTGACTTTGCTATGATCAGGGTGGGCTATCGAAGCTATGACGAGGATGGTGAGCTGGTTCTAGACTCTAGATTTAAAGAGCATCTCAAAGGAGCAAAAAAAGCAGGACTTGACGTTGGGGTCTACTTTTTCTCCCAGGCGAAGAACACGGCAGAAGCCATCAAGGAAGCCAGATTTGTTGTTAGACACATCAGAAGAAAGGGCATTACATATCCAGTAGTTTTCGACATGGAACCTATCGATGGGGCAGATCGAATTACCGATCTGAATGCAGATGAAAAGACTGAGATTGCAGACGCTTTTTGCCAGGTCATCGACAGAAATGGTTATCGGCCGATGATTTACGGCAATCCACAATGGCTGAGAAAACATATAAATCGAGAATACCTGACCAAATATGATACTTGGCTGGCACATTATGCCGATGAGACGGACTACCCGTATGACTTTAAGATGTGGCAGTATTCGCATACAGGCAAAATCGACGGTATCAAAGGCCATGTGGATCTGAACATGTATTTTATTGAATCTTAGTATTATAGAAAGGATATGAAGATTATGGCAGAGTATGAGCATCATAATCAGCCTTTTACGCCAGTCTATGATGAGAACTCGAAAGTCCTAGTCCTTGGCACTTTCCCATCTGTAAAATCTAGAGAAAATAACTTTTATTATGGACATCCTCAAAACAGATTTTGGAAGGTGATGGCGGCATTGTTTGACGAACCGCTGCCGCAGACAGTAGAAGAGAAAAAGACGCTGGTCCTAAGTCACCATATTGCCATATGGGATGTCATCGAAAGCTGCGATATCATCGGTTCTTCAGACAGTTCCATCAAAAATGTGGTTCCAGCAGACATAGCGGGACTCCTCGCCAAAACGAGGATTGAGAGAATTTATGTAAATGGAAACTTGGCAAAGAGGCTGTATGACAGATTCGCCTTACCTGTTACAGGTATTGAAGCAATCAAATTGCCATCTACAAGTCCTGCTAACGCCAAGTTCCGTTTGAACCAGTTGATTGAGAACTGGCAAGTTATACTGTAGGCAGATTGCTCAGATTGTTATCATCTGTTCCATCGGGAATGGATTTCAGATATTCGGTATCTTTTCTATGAGCAATGCCTACGCCTGCGATATCCCCACTTTTGGCCATGTTGACACCTTGTTCCCTGGTGATGACATTTCCATCTGATAATTGATATCCTGTAATTCTGCCACTCTTTTTAACGAGCGCGACGATGTGCTTTGCATCTGGTTTTGTCTGGGGAATGCTGTCAAGAGCGTTTATCGCCAGAGCACTGCCCATGTTTGGTGTGTCTAAATTATTATCATTAAAATTCATTTTTTCTTTCCTTTCTCAGAAATGATGTGCCAAGCTTTCTATAGCTTGCAATAGTATTTTCTCTATGCAAAAATATAATATACCTGTTCTATTGGTTAAAAGTATTGAAAAAAAATGTCATGAGTTATAAAATAGAAATAATAAATATTTATTTATGGAAAAGTTTATGAGGTGTAAGAATGATGTTTAGAAAAATGAGACGCAGCGAAAAAGCCACCGATATAGCAAAAGCAGAAGAATTGCTCAGATCAAGAGATTTTGGTGTTTTGTCGGTATGCGGAGATGACGGTTACCCTTATGGCGTACCAGTCAATTACGTTTATGATGAAGGTAAAATCTACTTCCACAGCACTTCTTCCGAGAGCCACAAGATTGAGGCGATCAGGAAAAACGAAAAAGTTTCTTTCACCATCGTGACAGAACACGAGCTGATTCCCGAAAAACTGGATACCATGTACACCAGTGTCATTGTTTTCGGACGTGCCAGGGTCATCAACTCCAAAGAAGAAACGAAGGAGGCATTGCGGCTGCTGCTGGCAGGGCTCTCCCCATCATCGGTTTGTAATACAGAAAAAATCTACAAGAGTTCAGAAGAGAAGTTCATCATGGTAGAGATTTCAGTAGAACATATATCAGGAAAAATAGGAAGGTAAGACATTTGAAATTAGCAGAATTATTTAAGAACAAAAAAACAGTATTTTCATTTGAGGTGTTTCCACCGAAAAGAAACAATCCCATTGAGACGATTTATCATACCTTAGACGAGTTACAGGATCTCAAGCCGGATTTTATCAGTGTTACATATGGAGCCAGCGGAAGCCTGGCGGACAATTCCACCTGCGAAATCGCATCGGCCATCAAACATAGATACGGGATTGAATCTGCAGCGCATCTGACTTGTGTCAATTCTACCAAAGAAGAGGTGACACAAGTATTGAAGCAATTGCACGAGAATGAAGTAGAGAACATTTTGGCGTTGAGAGGTGATCTGGTGCCAGATGTGTCTCCGAAGGAAGATTTCAAACATGCCAGTGAATTGATCACTTTTATCAAAGAGAGCGAATATGACTTCGGAATCTCGGGTGCTTGCTACCCAGAAGGACATTTGGACAGCAGGGACCAGATTGAGGATATCTTAAATCTAAAGAAAAAAGTAGATGCTGGCGCGCAGCACTTGATTTCACAGCTTTTCTTTGACAACAACTTATTTTATGACTTTTTGGATAAGGCGCGGATTGCCGGCATCAACGTGCCAATCGAAGCGGGCATCATGCCGGTGGTCAACAAGAAGCAGATTGAAAGGATGGTTTCTCTCTGCGGTGCCAGCCTGCCTGCTAAATTCACCAAGATGATGTCCCGATATGAGACAAGGCCGGAGGCCATGAGAGACGCAGGTATTGCTTATGCTGTAAACCAGATTGTAGATTTGGTATCCCAGGGAGTAGACGGCGTTCATCTCTACACGATGAACAATCCGTATATTGCCAGAAGAATCAGCGAAAGCGTAAAATCTTTGTTTTAGTGAGGAGTTATTTTGAACAAACTATTAGAATTATTTAAGAATCGAGAATTTATTTTTTTAGACGGCGGGTTTGGTACCATGCTGCAGAAGGAGAACCTGGATGTGGGACGTGTACCAGAGGTGCTGAATATCACTCATCCACAGGTCGTACAGGGAATACAAAAGGCTTATATCGACGCAGGTGCAGACATAATCTGTACCTGTTCTTTTGGTGTCAATAAATACAAAATTGAAGGCTGCGGTTACTCGGTAAAAGAGTTAATCTGTACTGCTGTCCAAAATGCCAAAGAAGCGGCAAAGGGGACGGATACGAAAATCGCTCTGGATATCGGTCCCATCGGCCGTTTGCTGGAACCCAATGGCAGCCTCACTTTTGAAGAAGCTTATGAGATATTCAGAATGCAGATTGAAGCCGGTAGTGATGCTGATATCATTATCATTGAGACGATGACAGATCTCTACGAGATGAAGGCAGCCGTGCTGGCAGCCAAAGAAAACTCCAATCTGCCGGTTATTGCAACCATGACCTTCGAAGCGAATCAGAGAACTTTTACGGGAACGGAAGTTCGCTCTATGGCTCTGACTTTGGAGGGGCTGGGAGCTGATGCAATCGGCATGAACTGCTCATTGGGACCGGCTGACTTTCAACCGCTGATGGAAGAACTGTCCAAATGGACTACACTTCCAATTGTCTCCAAGGCCAATGCGGGCTTGCCTGACCCTGCGACAGGGGACTATGATATAGAGCCTGCGGAGTTTGCAGAGCTGACCGCTGCTTTGATTCCTTATGGTGTCAAATTGGCGGGCGGATGTTGCGGCACCACACCAGACTTCATCAAAGCTATCCGTGACGCTTTTGAGGGAAAACACTACTGTCAGCAACAGCCAGAGATACCAGCTGCGGTCTGTACACCAGAGAAAACCGTCATCATCGATCAGCCTAGAGTCATTGGTGAGAGGATTAATCCTACGGGTAAAAAGAAGCTGAAGGAAGCTCTAAAAAATGGCGATATGGATTATGTTCTCTCTCAAGCGGCAGATCAGATCAGAGATGGAGCTGAAATTTTAGATGTCAATGCCGGTGTGCCGGGAATAGACGAGAAAAGTATTATCGTAAACATCATAAAAGCCCTGCAGGGTATCACCGATGCACCCTTGCAGATTGATTCAGGCGATCCAGAGGTCATTGAAGCGGCACTGCGTGTTTACAGTGGGAAAGCTATTGTCAATTCTGTCAATGGTGAAGAGAAGTCTCTGGCCTCAATGCTTCCTGTAGTGAAGAAGTACGGCGCTGCAGTAGTAGGACTTACGCTGGACGAGGAGGGGATTCCCAAGACAAAAGAAAAGAGAATTGAAATTGCAGAACGAATTTTAAACAGAGCGCTTGCCCTGGGAATTCCACGGCGGGATATATATATTGATTGCCTGACGCTGACAGTCTCTGCCGAGCAAGAAAATGCTGCCAATACTCTGGATGCCATCAGATATATCAAGGAAGAGATGGGACTGAAAACGGTACTTGGCGTCTCCAACATTTCTTTTGGACTGCCCAATAGACCGATTATTAACCACAACTTCCTGCAGATGGCTTTGACCGCGGGGCTGGACCTGCCGATTATGAATCCTGGTTCACCGGAAATGATGCAGGCCATAGCTGTTTATAAGCTGATTATGAACATCGATAAAGGCTCTAGGGATTACATCAATAATTACAGTGGAGAAGTTGTCGCGAATACGACGGTAAGCAAACAGGCAACAAAACAGGAACATGCACAGGAGAGCGAAGTGGAATATGCCATTAACAATGGCCTGGGTCCCAAGTGCAGAGAACTGATAGAAAAGGAACTGGAAAATAGAGAGCCGCTGGATGTGATCAACCATACCTTGATTCCGATTCTCGATCGAGCAGGGAAGGATTTTGAAGCTGGTATCACCTTTATTCCGCAGCTGATGCTCTGTGCTTCTACTGCCCAGCAGGCCTTTGATGTAATCAAGGAGAAGATTGAAGCTTCCGGTACGGAACAAGTATCCAGAGGAACCATCGTCATCGCTACCGTAAAGGGCGATATCCACGATATCGGCAAGAACATCGTCAAGGTTATTTTGGAAAACTACGGCTACGAAATTGTAGACCTGGGAAAAGATGTGGAACCGCAAGTGATTGTAGATGCTGTCAAGGCAAAAGACGTCAAGCTGGTAGGCCTGTCGGCTCTGATGACCACTACGCTGCACAGCATGGCGGAAACCATCAGATTACTCAGGGTACAGGCTCCATACTGCAAGATCATGGTCGGCGGTGCGGTGCTGACAAAAGACTACGCTATGGAGATCGGCGCGGACTTCCACGTAAAGGATGCAAAAGAATCCGCAGATGCAGCAAAAGCGATATACACAGAATAACGATGGAGAAAATGAATGAGAAGCGATAAGAAGAAAGGTACACTCTGTGCCATCTGTTCGGCCTTAGTTTTCGGGACTACACCGGTCCTTGCCAGCATTACATTCAGCATGGGAAGCAATGCCATGACACTTACTTTTTACAGAAATGTCATGGCGGTTCCTGTTTTACTGATTATTTTATTGATTCGAAAGGTGGACTTAAAGGTTTCTCTGAAAGAACTGCTTGCGCTGCTGGTAATCAGTGCCGCTTTTAATGCGCCGACAACGTATCTTCTGTATGCAGCATATGACTACGTCGGTATCGGTCTCTCAACGACGCTGCATTTCTTATATCCTATGTTTGCAGTATTGTTGGGGCGGATTTTCTTTAAAGAAAAATTGGATAAAATAAAGATTGCAGCGTTGATTCTTGCTACGATTGGTGTTGCTGTAGCTACCGGTAACAACGATTCCTTTGCTATGAAAGGCATCATTCTTTCGTTGGCATCTGCCATTACCTATTCAAGTTATATGGTGGGAGTGGAACAGACTGCGATCAATAAGATGGATTCCATGAAAGCCATGTTCTACATGTGTATTTTTAATGCCATTGTAGTCGGACTCTTTGATTTACCGAAAGGTAATATCGTATACGCGCTGGAACCTATGGTTTTGTTTTATACGTTCATTCTTTCTGTTATAAATTCGGCCTTTGCTCATGTGCTTTTGATATTGGGAATCAAGCTGATTGGTGCAGGAAATGCTGCAATTTTCAGCATGTTGGAGCCTGTTTCCGGCGTAGCTGCTGGATTTATCTTTTTGGGAGAAGGACTGCCAGCAATGAAGCTGATCAGCTGCATCATCATTTTGGCTGCAGTGATGATGCCGATCATTAAAGATAGAAATGACAGTTTACGTGACGAAGTTTGACAGATTATGATTGATTTTGTGGATCAATAGTGGCATAATTAAATTTGATTGCGAAATTATAATTTGGAGGATGGATATGTTTTTAAAAAATTTATTTAAGGCATGGAACAGGATCAGCCTGGTCAAGCAGATCATCATCGGTCTGCTTGTGGGGATTATCCTGGCTTTGACAGTTCCTACACAGGTATCTGGAATTACGATTCTAGGTGACTTATTTGTCGGCGCCTTGAAAGCCGTAGCGCCGATTCTGGTATTTTTCCTGGTCATGTCTGCAATTTCAGGGCATAAGTCTGGTCAGAAGACTAACATGAAGTCAATTATCATACTGTATCTTGTAGGCACCTTTGCCGCAGGATGTGTAGCAGTAGTTGCCAGCTTCATTTTTAAAGTGAATCTGACTTTGGTAGAAGGCACCGGCGATGTGACTCCGCCAAGCGGAATTACGGAGGTTTTGAAGACATTAGTATTCAATATCGTTGCAAATCCTGTGGATGCGCTTCTCAACGCTAACTACATCGGCATTCTGACTTGGGCACTGCTTCTAGGTGTAGCCCTGAGATTTGCATCTGATTCGACAAAGAGCATGCTCGCTGACGTTGCCAATGCCGTTTCACAGGTGGTCAGATGGGTCATCAAGTTTGCGCCTCTCGGTGTCATGGGACTGGTATTCAACGCCATTGCTACGAGCGGTATTGGAACTTTATTCAGCTATGGAAAATTGATTGGCTTATTGGTAGGAGCTATGTTCTTCGATGCTTTGATCGTCAATCCGATTATTGTATATGTCAAAACGAGACAAAACCCTTATCCACTGGTATTCAAATGCCTCAAAGACAGCGGTATTACAGCCTTCTTTACCAGAAGTTCTGCTGCCAACATTCCTGTCAACATGAAGCTTTGTGAAGAACTGAAGTTGGACAAGGATACCTATTCGATTTCAATTCCTCTGGGTGCGACCATTAACATGGGCGGCGCGTCCATTACCATCGCCATTCTGACTCTGGCTGCTGTTCACACTCTGGGGCAGTCGGTTGACTTCGGAACTGCAGTGATTTTATGTGTATTGGCTGCTGTCAGCGCTTGTGGAGCTTCTGGCGTAGCTGGCGGGTCACTGCTTTTAATCCCATTGGCGTGTTCTCTATTTGGTATCCCAAATGACATTGCCATGCAGGTCGTCGGTGTCGGTTTTATCGTCGGCGTGATACAGGACTCCTGCGAGACAGCTCTGAACTCATCTACAGACGTGCTGTTCACAGCTGCTGCAGATATTGCTAACAAGAAAAAATTGGCGAAACAATAATCGTATAGATGATTACAGAGATAGAGCACCTCTAAAGCCTTACTGACTTTAGAGGTGCTTTTTTGATTCCACGACGATATCATTTAGGGGAGACAACAAGAAAGCCGCAGCATAGAGAATGAAATTCCCAGGCACTGCGGCTCACGTTTTTGATTGTAATTTTTTAATGCTGCTTTTTAATCGGCCACTTCTGTATGCGTTTGATCCATCATAAAGGTAATGATGGTACCCGTATATCTTTCCATTTTGTCTTCATTGACCGACACGTTGATGATGTTGCTCTTTTTGTTCTTTTCGTATACATAGCTGGCGTTGGTGGCAGGAACACAATCCTTATATTCCATATCAGCATCAGAATATTTGTTAAAGGCAGCTGCGACTGCTTTGGCAAATTCAGATTCCATGTCGCTGGAAAATCCAAGCTGCTCATCATATTTCTTGTATCTGATATCAGAGAGACCGCAGATTGTCTTGTACGTGGTATCAATCTCAGACATGTTGGATTCTGATAAACTGTTGCCTACGGCCGAAATCGTATAGGACCCATCCTTACTGTGGATAGCGCCGATACTAGTAATAGAAATTAAATTATCGTCGTCGTCTTTATAATAGACTCCATCCAGCAGGGTATATAACATGCTGACAAATTCGTTCTGATATTCTTCTGTTACGACTTTTTCTGGCAGAGGCACCTCTTCGTAAGTGTAAGTCATTTCTGGATAATCCTCCAGATAGTTATCGTTGAAATTCTCCATTGCCGTTTCCATCCTCGACTCAAATTTGTCAATATCATCTTCATCAATGACGATGGTCATCGATGAGGATTTCGGATAGAGATTTCCGCTGCTTCCGCCTGTAATATCCGCTAGTTCATAAATAAGAGCGTTGGTCTTAAAATAGGCTAACAAATCTCCCAGCTCCTTGATGGGATTAGGGTAGGAGGAAATCTTAGAATCAGGGATACCGCCAGGCAGACCGCTGATTTTGATTTTGTAAGCCTTTTCGCCGGTCGGGGCGGTATAGGCTACGTTGTTGCTGAAGGTATAGGACGATCTGGCACCAGTGCTTGTAGACCACATATTTTTCTCTCCTCCATTGAGGCAGAACACATTGGAATTGTCCTTGAAATATTTCTGATCCAGGGATTTGATACCAGCATAATCATGTCCAACCTCACTGGTAAAAATGACGTCCAGCTTTCCTGTAGATTCGTTATTCTTTGCAATATACAAAGCCATGGCCATAGGCTCTATGTTATTATTGAACTGTTTCGCATCGTAAGAACAGACGATGACTGTTGGGTCAGCCTCTTTGTACTCTTTACTTGCATTGACACTCATAATCACATTATTATGACTGTCGACGGAATATTTGATTCCTTTTGATTTTGCCCAATTTGAAAGATAATCTCTAATAGCTTCTGTAGAAGTCAGGGTACTGGCTGAATCTTCAAGGTCTGTCTGATATGCGATGACTTTCTCCTCTATTTTTGATGAAAGGTCTTCTTCCTCTTCGCCACATGCAGAGAGAAGGAACATAGAACCTATCATGGTGAAAAGCAAAGCTATCGTTGTCAACTTCTTCATTGCCCAATCTCCTTTTATTGTTATTTTTTTATAAAATTTATAAATAATCATTTATTTTGTATGAAAAATCATATATAATGATAACATAATCGTGAAGAAATTAGTAGCGTTTTTATGAAACTTCACATAATCTTAAGATTTTGACGGGAGATAACGAGATGGAATCAAAAAACCTAATTGTGAGAGAAACTGTATTTGACGACTGCAAATATTTTGCAGAGTGGGAGAAACAGCCTGAGGTCACAGAGTTCTTTACAATGGACGAGGAGAGAACCTACGAACAGGTTGTAACTGAGTTCGTAAGGAACAATCTGGATCCGACCAAGATGCAGTTTACTATTACACTCAAACCGGAGGACAAGCCCATCGGCAAGATTTTTTTGTCAAGAATCAACAGAACAGATGATTCCCTGGATATCACAAGAGTATACATCGCTGATGTTGACAAACGAGGAAAGGGATATGGCGAAGAGGCGCTTCGCCTGGTTTTAGAGTACGCATTTATCAATCTCCATATGGAAAGAGTCACGATAGATCACTTCGAAAAGAATAAACCGGCAGCATCCCTATATGAAAAGATCGGCTTCCAGACGGAAGGGCTGATGAGGAACGCTGGAAAGAAAAATGGAAAATATGTAAATCTGCAGCTGAAATCCATGCTGAGAGCAGAATATTATGACAAAATTCATACAAAATAAAAGGAAAAAATAATAATATTTTTTTAGAATCCGCAAACCTATGCAATCACTAAAGCTGGCTGATTATTGGCCAGCTTTTCCTATGAAATTGATCAGATTCAATGTTGACCAATGCCTGCAATGATAGTATAATTTGTTTGGATTATTTGGAAAAGGTACTATATATTGTGTGTTACGAAGGAGAAGAGACTAGATGGAACGTATCATGAAAATCATTAAACGAGACGGAAGGACTGTGGAATTCGATGTAGACAAGATTGCCGGTGCCATATTTAAGGCGGCGCAGGTCCTCGGGGGGAAAGACCGTGAGATGTCAGAATATCTGGCAAAACAGGTAGAACTGTATCTGTTGGAAGTTTGTCATAATTCATATCCTACTGTAGAACAGGTTCAGGATGCCGTGGAGAAGATTTTAATCGAAAGCGGACACGCCAGAACTGCAAAAGAATATATTTTATATCGAGCTGAGCGAACCAGAGTAAGAGACATGAATACGAAGCTGATGCGCATTTATGAAGATCTTACTTTTAAAGAGGCGAAGGATAACGATGTAAAGCGAGAAAATGCCAACATTGACGGCAACACCGCCATGGGAACCATGCTCAAGTATGGATCTGAAGGTGCAAAAGAGTTTTACAAGATGTATGTCATCAATCCCAAATATGCAAAGGCCCATGACAATGGGGATATCCATATTCACGACATGGATTTTTATACGCTGACGATGACTTGCTGCCAGATTGACCTACTAGAACTGTTGAAAAACGGATTCTCAACAGGACATGGCCATCTGAGAGAACCCAACGATATCGAAAGCTATGCGGCTCTTGCATGCATTGCAATTCAGTCGGATCAGAATGACCAGCATGGCGGACAATCGGTGCCGAATTTTGATTACAGTATGGCGCCGGGCGTTAAAAAGTCATATAAAAAATTATATTGGACCAATCTTGGTAAAATGCTGGAATGCATGTACGATATAGAAGACGGCATCAACAAAGCGAAACAGATTGGTCAGTACATAGAGGAAAAAGAAGGCATTTATCCTTGTATGGCGTGGAACCATAATTATAAAGAACTGGAATGCAGCTATCTGGAGGAGTTTGCATCTGCGGATGAGGCGAAGAAACTGCAGGAGATGGCAACAAAATTCGCTGACAAAGAGATCAGACGGAAAACATACCAGGCTATGGAGGCCTTGATTCACAACTTAAATACCATGCATTCCAGAGCTGGGGCTCAGGTTCCATTCAGTTCTTTAAATTACGGCACGGATACTTCCGAGGAAGGCAGACTGGTTATGAAGTGCATCATGGAGGCGACAGAAGCCGGACTTGGAAACGGCGAAACACCGATTTTCCCAATCCAGATTTTCAAGGTGAAGGAAGGTGTCAGCTATAATCCGGAGGATCCCAACTATGATCTGTTTAAGCTTGCCTGCAAGGTTTCTGCTAAGAGATTATTCCCTAATTTTTCTTTCCTGGATGCGCCATTTAACCTGCAGTATTATAGACCGGGACAGCCGGAGACAGAATGTGCATATATGGGATGCAGGACCAGGGTCATCGGGAACGTTCACGATCCATCAAGAGAAATCGTATATGGGCGAGGTAATCTATCCTTTACATCTATCAATTTGCCGAGACTTGCGATCAAAGCCAAAGGGGATGTGGACATTTTCTTTGATGGACTGGATCACGTCATCGATATTGCTATCGCACAGCTCAACGAGAGATTTCGAATTCAGTGCATGAAGAAAGTGAAAAATTTTCCATTTCTCATGGGACAGGGCATTTGGATAGACTCCGAAAAGCTAAAGCCGGAAGATACTCTGGAAGAAGTGCTGAAACATGGAACACTGACAATCGGATTCATTGGATTAGCAGAGTGCCTGAAAGCTTTGATTGGACAGCACCATGGAGAATCAGAAGAAGCCGAGAAGCTGGGGATGGAAATTGTTGCATATATGAGGAAACGCATGGATGAGGAGGCCAGGAAGACAGGTCTCAACTGGTCATTGATCGGTACGCCGGCAGAAGGTCTTTCCGGCAGATTCATCAGGCTTGATAAAGAAAAATATGGCGTGATTCCTGGTGTAACAGATAGAGACTACTATACTAACAGCTTTCATATTCCTGTTTATTATAATATCAGTGCTTTTGATAAAATCAAGAAAGAGGCGCCATTTCACGAGATGACCAACGGAGGACATATTTCTTATGTAGAGTTGGACGGTGATCCGCTGAAGAATCTGGACGCTTTTGAAAAAGTTGTCAGATGCATGAAAGAGAGTGGTGTCGGTTACGGTTCCATCAATCATCCAGTTGACAGAGATCCAGTCTGCGGGTATACAGGAATTATCGACAATGAGTGCCCGGCTTGCGGAAGACGAGAAGGCGATGGAAACGAGGATTTTGAGCGAATCAGACGTATTACTGGCTATCTGGTAGGTACCATGGATCACTGGAATGATGCGAAGACCAGTGAAGAAAAAGACAGGGTGAAGCATGGAATCGGGGAAGGATTTGAAAGACTATGACAGATCATGAGGACAGCATCCGCATAGCTGGAATTGTGCGAGAATCTATTGTGGACGGTCCTGGAATCCGTTTCGTCATCTTTTGCCAGGGATGTCCGCATCATTGTCAGGGCTGCCACAACAAGGTGACCCACGATTTTGACGGCGGTTATGAATGTGAGACAGACAAGCTCTTAAAGGCTATAGACGAAAATCCGCTGCTAGACGGTGTAACCTTCAGTGGGGGAGAGCCGGCTTGTCAGCCTGAGGGTTTTTTAACTTTGGCAAAAGCGATTAAGAAGCGTAATCTGCATATCATGATGTATTCCGGATATACTTTTGAAGAGCTGCAGAATTTAGCGGAGGAAAACGAAGCGCTGTACCAGCTGCTAGAATATGTTGATATCCTAGTAGACGGAAGATATGAGGCGATCGAGAGAGATTTGACTTTATCTTTCCGGGGCAGTCGGAATCAAAGAATCATCGACATGAAGGAAGCTTGGAAGCGAGGGGAAGCCGCCCTTGCAGAAAATTTCTAGGCAAATTATTGAAAAAATGCTTGTAAAGCGAATAGACACTATGGTATAATATCGTTTGTTCGACTGAACTGATAATCAAAAATATGTTGCAAGATTATTTAAAAAAATATGCTATACGCTTAATGATATTAAAGGAGGTGCGGTAGATGTCAAGAAAATGTGAGATTTGCGGAAAAGGACAGGTTTCCGGAAATAATGTATCCCACTCAAACAGACACACTAGAAGAAAGTGGAATGCAAACATTCAGACTGTAAGAATCAACGACAATGGTACAGTAAGAAGAGCTAACGTATGCACAAGATGCATCAGATCCAACAAGATTAACCGTGCCATCTAATTTATTTTGGTGACAAGACCCGCTTATGGCGGGTTTTTTGTTTGAGTTGAGTAGCGCTAGTCACTTTTTTAGGAGTTAGAGTTATGGAACAGAGAAAATTAGGCATGTCGATATTGGGTTATGGCTGCATGCGGTTTCCTAAAAAGGGCAGCCGCATCGACATGAAAAAAACAGAAGAATTGATTGCTTACGGAATTTCCCACGGTATCAACTACTTTGATACTGCCTATATTTACATGGGCAGTGAAAAAGCTCTTGGAGCTGTTTTGGCAAAAAACGGCTGGCGGAAACAAGTGATGATAGCCACAAAGATGCCCCATTATCTGATTAAGTCCATCGAGGGATTGGAAAAGGTATTTCAAGAGCAGCTCGACAGACTGCAGACCGATTATGTAGACAGCTATCTGATGCACATGCTTCCCGATGCGAAGATCTGGGAACGACTGGTCAAAATGGGCATTCTGCACTGGATTGAAGAGAAACGGGCTTCTGGACAGATTAAATATATCGGCTTTTCCTATCACGGAGGCAGCAGCCAGTTCATGGAACTTCTCGATCTTTATCCCTGGGATTTTTGCCAGGTACAGTACAACTATATGGACGAACACAGCCAGGCTGGAAGAAGAGGCGTGGAGTATGCGGCGGAAAAGGGAATTCCCGTCATCGTGATGGAACCTCTTCGCGGAGGTCTTTTGACGGAAGGGCTGCCCCAGAAAGGGAAGGAGACTTTTGCAGAAGCTGAAACAAAACGCAGCCCGGCTGAGTGGGGACTGCGCTGGCTCTGGAACCAGCCGGCGGTATCCACAGTGCTCTCGGGTATGGGTTCTATGGAAATATTGCAGGAAAACATCAGAACTGCGCAGTCGGTGAAAGCAGGTGAGCTTACAGATGAAGAACATCGAGTCTTTGCATCGGTAAAAGCGGCAATCAATGAGACGATTAAAATACCCTGCACTGGTTGCGGCTACTGTCAGCCTTGTCCAAAAGGCGTAGATATTCCTGGGATTTTCAGATGCTATAACGCCAGCTATGCAGACGGCTTCATTACGGGTATGAGAGAATATTTGATGTGTACGACTTTCCGTGTACAGCGAACCAATGCCTCTCTATGTATTCACTGTGGCAAGTGTGAGATGCATTGCCCGCAGGAAATCGCCATCAGAGGTGGGTTACAGCAGGTTGTAAAGCGATTAGAGAACCCGGCTTATAAAGTCATCGCATTGGGCTCGAAGGCTGTATTTCGATAGGGAAAAACAGCCTGCTGCATGTTAATAGTGACGCAGCAGGCTGATGCCGCATAAGACTAGAACTCCACCAAGGAGCAGAATCCAAGCTCTCGGCGGCAAGAAAAATGCACATACCGTAACGATGCCGAAGACAATGAGGACGAATCCGATGTCTTTGGCTTCTTTATATTTACAGATCGGTTTTCTCTTTCTATTATTGTTCATAAAACACCTCGGTATATTTTATGAATTAAAGGTCATTTTTGTTACTGTATGTGTTATAATAGTTCTACAATCTTCCGGCGTTGCCGCAGGGAAAGAACCATTGAAACATGACGTTTGATTCCCATTTCGAAGGAATCGTCATGTTATAATAGTTCTACAATCTCACGGCGTTGCCGCAGGGAAAGAACCATTGAAACATGACGTTTGATTCCCATTTCGAAGGAATCGTCATGTTATAATAGTTCTACAATCTCACGGCGCTGCCGCAGGGAAAAGTGCCATAAAACAGATAAAAACAGGGCATTTTAGGCGGATTTTACCAATGGGCAGGGGTATATCGGTTCAAAATAAAAAACGAGTGCATAACGGAGCGTCGCTCCTATGCACTCATGTCGCCCGCAAGGGGCGACGCTTCGTAAGGTACGTTCTTTGCCTTTTCGCCCCAGCTTTAGCTGGCTAGGCGAAACGGACAGCGAAAGGAGCATTAGCGACTGGAGGAGTGAGCAAAGCGAACGATGAAACATACGGAAATACGCCCTTCGGACGATATTTCCTCTGTTATAAGAAAAATAATCTGATTTAACCAGCGATATCCGAACGCTGAGTTGTTTTTTGCCATTCTTTTACTTTTTCTTGCCTTATGGAGCCTTGAGCGCAGGGCTGATACGATGTGACACATGGGTTTGCTGCAGAAATCTGCCTGATTAAGCCCCAAATCCAGGCATTTTAGGCATTTTTGATTTCTAACATGCCCCGTATACCGGGTAAGGGTATGCGAACTGCGATATGCCTGGTTAACAGAATCTATGGAGGTAAGTGATTTGACATTATCAAGAGAAACGGAACTGGGGACGATCACCATTTCTAATCTGCTTTTTGCACAGATTATTGCAGACAGCTTTAAGATAGAAAGCTGCCAGGGCAAAGTATGGCCTTCAACAAAAAAAGGTCGTCAGATTGGCAGCGATGCAAAATATAATATCTCAGAATTTGCTAACAATATAGAAGTGGAGCGCAGCTTATATGGAGATAGCGTCGATATTGAATTCAATATCATCGTAAAGTTCGGCACTAGTATCAGAAATATTACTGACGATATCAGTGATTATATCGCCAGCGTCATCGATATGAAACAGGGCAAAAAACCAAATCAGGTTAGAATCAGAATTGCCGGCGTCAAATCGAGACAGGTGGCAAGAAGAAATCTAGAGGTTGTGAAAAGATATGAATCTGAATGACAAAGTAGGCAGCTTGAAGGGAATTGGACCGAAAAAAGCAGAGAATCTTTCAAAAAACAACATTGATACACTAGAAGATCTGCTTTATCTGTTTCCCAGAAAATATGAGGATCGACGGCAGGAGACCAGAATTGCAGATTTACAGCCGAGCAAAGAATATCTGATCTGTGGCAAGGTGTTATCTCGCAGATATGCCGGCAATCCATATAAAAAGAATACGCCATTGACACTTTTAGTCTCCGATGAAACAGGAACGATAGAAATTCTTTTCTTTAATGGAAGATATATTGCGAATTTATTTAACGTCAATCAGGATTACTCTTTTTATGGCAGAGTTTCCGAAAACTTCGACCGCAAACAGATGATTCATCCAGAATTCCACCGGATTGGGGATCCTAATGATATCCGAGGTATTATTCCTATCTACCCTCAGATCAACGGCATCTCTCAAAACGAACTTCGTAAAATTCAGCTGCAGCTGCAGGAACTCTATCCACAAGTAGAAGAGTGGCTGCCAGAGGAAATCGTATCGGAAAATCGTCTGGCCAGTCCTTCCTATGCCATCGAAAATATTCATTTTCCTAAAGATGGAAAACAGGTTCTAAAAAGCAAATTTCGTTTAATCTTTGACGAACTTCTTACTTTAGAGACAGGGCTTTTTTATATAAAGAATGAGACCAGAAAAGATACAGGCGGCATTGTCATCGATGCCGCCTGCGCTGACGAATTTGCCAAAGACCTGCCTTTTGAACTGACAGAAGGACAGAAAAGCGTGTGGAACGACATGCAAAAGGACTTGGCAGCAGAAAAAGTGATGAATCGGCTGATTCAAGGCGATGTCGGCTCTGGAAAAACAGTGATCGCGGAAATGGCCATGTTCGCTGCCGCCAAAAATGGCTATCAGAGTGTCATGATGGCTCCAACAGAAATTTTAGCAAAACAACATCTGCAATCACTGTCCGCAGACTTTGAAAAGTATGGCATAGCAGTGGGCCTTTTGTGCAGCAGCATGAAGACCTCTGAAAAAAGAGAGACTCTGCAGCAGCTGGCGACAGGTGAAATTCAAATTTTGGTGGGTACCCATGCTGTGATTCAGCCGGATGTAAAGTTTAAAAATCTGGGAATGGTAATCACAGACGAACAGCACAGATTCGGAGTCAACCAAAGAAGTCTTTTATCCAAAAAAGGAGAAAATCCTAATGTACTGGTCATGACGGCAACGCCGATTCCAAGAACTTTAGCGGTTATCATTTATGGAGATTTAGATATTTCACAGATCAGGACTATGCCAAGGGGCAGACAGCCGATCAAAACCTTGCAGGCAGACATGGAAAATCGAAACCGGGTCTATGATTTTGTTAAAAAACAATTGAAAGAAAAGAAACAAGCTTATGTGGTAGCGCCTCTGATTGGAGAATCAGACAAGATAGATGCCAAATCGGCAGAGGAACTGCATAAAGAACTGAGCCAGAAATTTAAGGGATATCAGGTGGCTCTGATACACGGTGCCATGAAACAGGAAGAAAAAGATTTTATCATGAGTGAATTTTCTGATGGACACATCGATGTGCTGGTTTCCACTGTTGTAATAGAAGTAGGCATCAATGTGCCTAATGCTACCGTCATGGTAATTGAAAACTGTGAGAGATTTGGCCTGGCTCAGCTGCATCAGTTGAGAGGACGTGTAGGCCGCGGCAGCGACCAATCATATTGTTTTTTGATTTGTCATAATGAAACCGATGTAGCGAAAGAACGAAATAGAATCATGTGCGAGAGCAATGATGGCTTTGAAATCGCAGAAGCAGATCTCCGGCTGCGGGGACCAGGTGAACTTTTTGGAACCAGACAGCATGGACTTCCTGAAATGCACATCAGCGATCTGGTGCGGCACGCTGACGTTTTGGAAAAGGCAAAGAATACGGCGAAAGCGATCATAGACAGAGATCCGAATTTGCAGGCACAGAAATTTGCAAAGCTGAAAAATCGGATCAGAAAAATGTTTGGCGAAGACATTAAACTAGAATTATGATTTTATCCATATTTTACAAGACATAGAAATCTCCGTTCGGGTTAAATTAATAACGTAAACAGGAGGTGAAAAGAAATGAATAACAACAACAATAACAACAGTTTACAGCAGATGGGAATTAATGTGAAACCAGCATTAAACAACCTGAAAACAGAGGTTGCAAACGAACTTGGTCTTTCTAACTACGAACAGACTGATAAGGGCAACTTAACTGCAAGACAGAATGGTTATGTAGGTGGCTATATGACTAAGAAGCTTGTAGAAATGGCTGAACAGCAGTTAGCTGGCAAATAAGGAATTCGATTCCTTAAATAAGAAGTTGAAATAAACTTTTTGCTTAAAGGGGCTGTCTCAATTAACTTTGAGACGGTCCTTTTTCGTTTTAAGATCCATTCAGCCAAAGCATAAATTAATAGCATTCTTTGATAATTCATGGTATACTGTTAGTTTAGAAGGCGGTGACAAAGGTGAAATTTTTATATAAAAAAGAAATTGTAACCTGCAGTGAAATGAAAGCCTTAGAAAAGGCGGCTGACGAAGCAGGACTGTCTTACTATCAGATGATGGAAAATGCGGGAACGAGAGCCTCTGAATTGATTTTACAGCACCATGGGCAGACAGAAAATGCCCTGGTATTTTGTGGAAAAGGAAATAACGGCGGTGACGGTTTTGTCGTAGCAAGGAAGCTGAGGGAAGCTGGTGTACATACACAAGTCATTCTCGTAGAGGGTCCACCTGCGACTGATGATGCGAAGACAAATTATCAATTGATACGAGAGCATATGCCGATTCTCACAGCACAGGATATACTGCATATTAAAGAGACGGACCTTGTCGTTGATGCCATTTATGGGACAGGTTTCCACGGACAGCTTCGCTATCCGGCAGACAGAGTCATAACCAGAATCAATGAGTCAAACGCTTATGTTGCCGCATTGGATATTCCCAGTGGGCTGTCCGGAGATATGAAGACTGGCGAGGCACCGGGCATCTGTGTAAAAGCGAATTTGACGATTCCTTTTCACGCAAGAAAACCGATTCATTGTCACGAAGCAGCGGCACAGTTCATGGGCATGGTCGTTTTGGCGGATATTGGCATAGGAAAAATTTTAGGAGATAGATGATGAGAATAATTACTGGAGATTATAGGGGAAGAAAGTTAGAAACGCCTGTAGGCACAGACGTTCGGCCTACGACAGATAAAGTAAAAGAAGCAGTTTTTAATATATTAATGAATGATATTTGGGATTCTGTATGTGTGGATCTCTTTGCCGGAACAGGAAATTTGGGCTTGGAAGCGCTGTCCAGAGGCGCAAAAAAGTGCTATTTTTGTGATAATTCCAGAGAGAGCCTAAATCTGATAAAAACAAATATTGAGAAATGCGGTGCACGAGATCAGTCCGTGGTTTTGGCCGGAGATTACACGAAAGCTTTGACCAGAATCAAGGAACCGGCAGATATTTTTTTCCTTGACCCGCCATATCAGGCCGGCTTATATGAAAAATGTCTGGAGATGATTGATTCTCTTGATTTATTGACAGAGGAAGGTATAATAATAGCAGAACACGGTGTACGTGATCAAGTGCCAGATCAAATAGGCCGATTGACGAAAGTCAAAGAGCGAAAATATGGCAAAATCTTGGTCAGCATTTACAGATATGCAGCGGGGGACGAAGAATGACAAAACGGGCTTTATACACGGGATCTTTTGATCCTATGACCAACGGCCACCTGGATATTATTACCAGGTCGTCAAAGATGTTCGATGAACTGGTCGTCGGTGTCATCGTCAATCCAAATAAGAAACCGTTATTCACAAAAGAAGAACGAGTCAAACTGATAGAGGAAGTCACGGCAGATTTAAAAAATGTGACTGTAGAATGTTTTGACGGACTTTTAGCGGACTACGTGAACAAAAATCACTTCGATGCGGTTGTCAGAGGCCTTAGAGCGACATCGGACTTTGAATACGAGATTCAAATGGCACAGATGAACGCCTGCCTTTTTGACAAAGGCATAGAGTCGGTATTTTTGATGACCAGTCCAAAGTATTCATTTATCAGTTCAAGTATGATTAAAGAAGTGGTCTCTCTGGGCGGATGTGTAGATGGATTGGTGCCAGAAATCATCCTCAAGGAGATCAAAGCAAAATACATCAAATAAGAGAATCGAGGATAGAAAATATGACAGTATTAGAATTATTAGAGGAAATCGAGGATATAGTTGATACTGCCCCTGGTTTGCCACTTACCGGCAAGATCATGGTAGACGCAAATGAAGTGCTCGAAATTGTAAGGGAAATCAGATTGAGTCTTCCAGACGACGTACAGCAGGCAAAATGGGTGAAGGATGAAAAAGAGCGAATCTTAAGTGAGGCTAAATCGGAATACGAGAAAATCATCATCGAAGCGAAGAAACAGGCCGATTACTTAGTTGAAACTGATGATATCACTCTAAAAGCACAGAAAATGGCTGAAAACATCCAGAAGACGGCAGAAGATTACGCCAAGGTGCTGAAGATGCGTACATATGATTATGTTGACAAGATGCTCTTCGATATGCAGGCCAAGATGGACGATTTGAACCTTAAATATTTTGGTGAAATGTATGCGAACTTGGAAAAATCTTTTGAGGAAATCAACGGCGTACTGCAGAATAACAGAGATGAAATTAAAGAGATGGCCTATATGACTCAGAATGGACAAGACGGCGTAATTGTTAGGCGAGACGATGAATAGTCATTAAAGAAATGCCACGGCAGCGGATTTTTCTGTTGCCTTTTTTCATGCGAAGCTTTGGGAGAAAACGATGAATAAAATACTACTAATTGAAGATGACAAAGACCTGAACCTAGGTCTGACCTATGATTTGAGAGCAGAAGGCTATCAGGTGTATTCTGCCAGAAACCTTGGCGAGGGCATGACGATTCTGAAAGAAGAGGAGGCAGACTTGCTTCTCCTGGACGGCAACTTGCCTGATGGTGACGGCTTTGATTTCTGCAGGGCAATCAAGAGAGAGGAGGACCTGCCCGTCATTTTTCTGACAGCGAGGGATCTGGAAGCGGATGAAATTACAGGCTTTAATTGTGGTGCGGATGATTATATCACAAAACCCTTCAGCATGGCAGTGCTGCATAAGAGAATCGAAGCTGTTTTTCGCAGAGGTGTCCATAAGAACGATGCCCAAAAAAATCTGTATAACGACGGTTATCTGCTGATTGATTTTGACAGTTTGACTGCATATAAGGATGGAGAATCGCTGGTGCTGACGCCTACTGAATTTAAACTGTTACGGCTTCTCATCGCCAATGCCCAGAAAGTGGTGACCAAAACTTTGATTTTGGAAAAACTGTGGGATTATGCTGGAAATTTCGTCGATGAACATACGGTGGCGGTCAATATCAATAGACTCCGCAAAAAACTGGAAGATGAAACCCATCAATATATCAAAACCATGTATGGCATGGGATATCAGTGGAAGGGGGAAAAATGACAACAATCATTTTATTCACCGCAGCAGGGCTTCTTTTTCTGGCAGCAGTAGGAATCATAGCCTACACCAGACACAGTCTCATCATGTATACCAAAAAACTCTCAGACTGTCTGGACAGTATGATTGCCGGCGATGAAGAGATAGCATTTGAAGAAGAAGAGGACAGCCTGGTGGGTAAGGTACAAGCCAAAATGCGTAAGTTGTATGAAATTTTGCAGAGCCGCACAGAAGACAGCCAAAGAAACCAGAAAAATTTAGAGAAGACCATCTCTGATTTGTCACATCAAGTGAAAACGCCGATTGCCAGCATCAGAATGTATCAGAACATTTTGATGCGTCAAGGTATCAATGAAGAAGACAGAATGGAATTTCTCCGCAATGCTGAGAAGCAAGTAGATAAACTGGAGTTCCTGATTCAGGCGATGATCAAAATGTCTCGCCTGGAAACCGGTATTGTCAACGTATCCCCTAAGTCAGAATCTGTGTATCAGCTGGTTGAAGCCGCGGTCTGTGACGTTGCATTAAAGGCCGAAGCCAAGAATATTGGGATTTCTGTGGATTGCAAGGAGACGCTACTTGCGTATTTTGATAAGAAATGGACCACGGAGGCTCTGTTCAATATCATAGACAATGCGGTAAAGTATACAAAAGAAGGCGGAGAAATCAGAATCTCTGCCAGCGCTACTGATTTTTTCATCAGAATCCAGGTCAGAGACAATGGCAGAGGAATCGAAGAATCGCATATTACAGAAATCTTCAAACGATTTTACCGAGAACCTTCGGCGGCAGAAGTAGAAGGCGTAGGTATTGGTCTTTACCTGGCGAGAGAAATTATTACCAAAGAAAAGGGTTTTATCGAGGTGCGGTCAAAAATTGGCATCGGCTCTCTTTTTTCTCTCAATCTGCCTATAGAACCATAGAAAATTAAAATTATCTCAATGCTGTGATTCTTTTGAGAACAGAATGAGATAATTTTTTTCTATACTAAAGGCAATCTACAGAGAAAGGACAGAACGTCAATGAGTTATATATTAGAAGCAACGGAAATAAAAAAATATTATGGGAGTGAACCGAACGTCACGAAAGCCTTAAATGGTGTCAACCTCTGCATTGAGCAGGGAGAATTCGTGTCTATCATTGGTACGTCAGGAAGCGGAAAATCCACTTTGCTGCATATGTTGGGAGGATTGGACGTGCCGACAGCGGGGAGTGTCGTCATAAGAGGAAAGGAAATTGCCAAGATGAACGATGAACAGCTTTCTGTCTTCCGCAGGCGGAACATCGGATTTATCTTTCAAAACTATAATTTGGTGCCAATTTTAAACGTATATCAGAACATCGTATTACCTATCGAGCTGGATGGCGGAAAGATTGACCAGAAATATATCGATAATATCGTGCGTCTATTACATCTGGAAGAAAAACTCACGAACCTGCCCAATAACCTGTCGGGCGGGCAACAGCAGAGAGTCGCTATTGCCAGAGCCTTAGCCAGCAAACCGGCCATTATTCTCGCTGACGAACCGACAGGAAATCTGGATTCCAAAACCTCACTGGAGGTTATGCAGCTCCTGAAACTGACGACGGCTGAGTTCAATCAGACGCTGGTTATGATCACACATAATCCGGAAATCGCTCAGGTTGCCGATCGCATGATCCGCATTGAAGATGGAAGAATTGTCACTGGATATAGAGAGCTTTAGGAGGCGGGAGAGATGTTATTAAAAAACGACAATCAGAAATTCATCAAAACCTTGTCTTCAAGCTGCCTTGCGGCCAATAAGAATAGAAACCGGATTGCAGTTCTGGCCATCATCCTCACTACCATCCTTTTTATGGCGGTCGCTACGGTTTTTCAAGGTTCAGAAGAGACAATTAAACAGCAAGCCTTAGAGATGGCGGGCAGCAGATATATGGTTACTGCAAATTATCTGAGCAGAAATGATGCAGTAAAAATTAAAGAGCATCCCGACTTCTTAGAAGCAGGCATGTCTCGTACGGTAGGTACAGTGCAAAACCGAGAATTGACCAGTATCACCGCTGAACTGATATGGGGAGAGGAAAATTATGCGCAGAACACTTATAAGAACCTCACCCAGGGACAGCTGCCCCAAAAGGAAAACGAGGCAGCCTGCGATACAGAGGTGATTCGAAAACTTGGAATACCAGCAAAGATAGGATCAAAATTTGTATTGAAATACGAAATAAATGGAGAGGTTGCGGAAAAAGAGATGACCCTTTGTGGTATTTGGAAAGGGGAAAAATATGAACAGAAAGCACAAGTTTTGATTTCAGAGGTATTTGCAGAAAAAAGAAGTCCTGAAAAAACTTATGCTGTAAGTGGAATTTTTGACTCTGAAGAGCATCTGGCAGAACACCTGGATCAGGTACTCGCGGATGCAGGAATGAACCCGCAGAAGACCGCACACGATATCTGTCAGGGTTATGCCTATGACCAAAGTAATGACAGCGGAACGATCATCGGTGCTCTAATCAGTGTTCTGCTAGTGCTGGCTGCAGGTTATTTGATCATCTACAATATCTTCCGAATTTCGGTGCTGAAAGACATTCGCCTTTACGGGCAGTTGAAAACTGTAGGCGCTTCTCCGAGGCAGATCAAATATATGGTAAGAAGACAGGGGATGAAACTGTTAGTTTTCGGGCTGCCTGCAGGTCTTGTTTTGGGATGCCTTCTCGGAAACCTGCTTTTAATCTTTCTGATGAAGAGCACTAATTACAGCAAACCGGATTTTGTCGTACCTGACCTATTCGTATGGGCAGCTGCTGCGGTTTTTACTTTTGTAACCGTATGGATCAGTTGCAGCAAGCCGGGAAAACTCGCAGGCAGAGTTTCACCGGTGGAAGCGCTGCGTTATCAGGAAAAGGAAACTGGAAAGAAAAGAGAAAAGAAAGGGAAGGAAAGCAGTCATCGAATTGCCTCCATGGCCTTTGCTAATCTGAAACGAAATAAGGGAAAAACCCTCTTAGTGGTGCTCTCCATTTCCATTTCTATCGTCTTGCTCAACAGCGTTTTAAACCTGACCCAGTGCTTTGACGAAGAGACGTATGTGCGCAGAGATGCCATAGCCGATTTTAACGTATCCAGCAGTGCATGGACAAAGTCGGTACCGAACGGAGAGAAAATCGTCCCTGCAAAATTTGCGGCAGATATCAAGAAAAAAGACGGTGTGAAGGATTTGGGATTTATCTATTACCACCCTGTGGATCGGGAAAAAGAGACGGCAGAAAACAAAGAACTGATTCGCATCACATCTATCAATGGCGATGCGGTATCAGAGAATCTTGATGAATTTGATCCTAACAGACAGCTTTTCGGCTTTGACGAAAAATCTCTAGAACGAGTAAAAATTGTGGAAGGTGAAATCGATTATAAGAAGATGAATTCCGGGGATTACGTTCTTATGGCTGGCTTTTTAAGTGATAAGAGCGAGTATGATAAAGAGGCACAGGAATTTCACACAGGCGATGTGGTCAGCCTTAATATAAAGGGAACGGTCAAAAACTATACAGTCATGGCCGTGGTAGGCGTGCCGACTCAGTTACTGACAGACTACAGCTCCGGAGGATTTGAAAGTGTCATTTTGCCGGCGGAAAAGTTTTTAAACCTTTATCCGCAGACGAAAGAAAATCCGCTTCACTGTGTATTTGATGCGGAGAAAGAATACTTTGATTCATTGATGAAGTATATTGACCGCTCGAGCAGTGATTATGGTATCAGCGTCATGACAAAACAGAAAGCGCAGCAGAACTTCGACGACATTACATCCACTTACGATGCCAGTGGAGCAATTCTGGCGCTGATATTTGGCAGCATCGGTCTGCTGAACCTGCTGAATGTCATAATGACAGGCGCTATCGCCAGACAGAACGAATTCGCCGTCATGAGAAGTATTGGCATGACGAGAAAACAGCTGAGAAAATTGTTTATATACGAAGGCCTTTCCTACATGGTTCTCGTTTTAATCTTCAGTATCCTGACCAGTGGTGTGATGTCGTTAACAGTGATAAAATCCATCACCGCAGGCTTCTGGTTCTCACAATATCACTTTACGGTAGTGCCTGCCTTTGCCGTTTCGGTGCTGTTCCTTTTCCTTGCAGCAGTGATTGCTTATACAATTGACCGGATTTACAATAGAGGGAATATCATCGATAATCTGCGAAAAGCAGAGTAGGTGACGAATTCACACATAAAACCCATGGATGGAGAATATTCTCTACTATGGGTTTTAAATTTATAGGAAAAAACAGAATCGTAATCGGCGGGGCAATTCTCTGCTGTCTGATCATGGTGGTATTTCCCGAGGTCACGGCTACAGCATCCAAGGAGGCAATCAATCTGTGGCTGAATTCAATTGTACCGACGTTGCTGCCTTTTTTTATTGTGGCAAATTTTTTGAAAAAAACGGGCATTGTCAACAAAATTTCACCAAAGGTTTATCCCTTCGCCATGGCGTTGTTATCCGGCTATCCCATGGGAGCCAGGATTACCGGCGATTATTATCGAGACGGTTTCATCGACAAAGATCAGATGAAATGGATTCTCAGTTACAGCATGGTGACAGGACCGGCTTTTCTAATCGGCGCTGTCGGTGTCGAGTTTTTAGGCTCTCATAAACTGGGTCTGATCCTGGCAGTGAGTCATTATGCCAGCGCCCTTGTCAATTGTACATTTTATGGTCTGGGGAGCGCTTCCAAAAAACCGCTGCGCGGTAATAAAATAGCGAGGAATGAGAGCTATTACAACATACTGACCGATGCAATTGTCGACAGCTTTCGCTCGATTGCCATTATACTGGCATATATTGTCATGTTCATGATTGCGACAGATCTGCTGCAGTTTTCAGGTATTTTCATGTTTATCGATAGTCCGGAAATTGTGGCAATTATAAAAGGGGCTCTGGAAATGACCGTAGGCTGTAACAGCCTGATGGTATGCGGGTGCAGTGATACACTCAGAACCACCCTGGCATCTTTTATTATCACATTTGGAGGGCTATCTGTTGCAGGCCAGTCCATGAGCATGCTCCGTAACTGTGACATAGGATTTGGTCAAATTTGTAAGATGAAACTGACGCAAGGCATCATCAGTGCAATTTTTGCTTTTTCAATTTGCAGTTTTGTGGTATGATGAGATGCATGAAGAGTTTAGGAATTATTGCGGAATTTAATCCCTTTCATCAGGGACATCAGTATTTGATAGAAGAAGCCATGAGACAGACTGCATCAGAAGTCTGTGTTGCGGTGATGAGCGGCAGCTTTATGCAGCGTGGAAGTGCTGCTGTCAGTGATAAATGGACACGGGCGAAAGAAGCCGTTAAGAATGGCGTCAATCTTGTCGTCGAGCTTCCTACGGTCTATGCAGTGAGCAGTGCTGAATACTTCGCCAAAGGCGGCGTTGGCATCTTGGAAGGCTTCGGCTGTATAGATGTGCTAGCCTTTGGCAGTGAGAGCGGTGACATTGGACAATTACAGTCAGCCGCTGCATTTTTGAAGGACAGAGATGAAGAACTGCATAGCAGGATTCAGGCTTTCATGAAGATGGGACATTCTTACCCAAAGGCACGGCAGATTGCCGCCGCGGATCTATGTCCTGATGTGGATGAGACTTTGATTCGAGAGCCGAATAATATATTGGCTCTCGAGTATTTGAAACAATTAAAGACTTTGAACCCTCTTACCATTAAGAGAAAAGGCTGCGGCTATCATCAGTCTGCTTCGATGATCAGGAAGAAACTTGCAGATGAGAATCCGCAGGCTTTTGCACAGATGGACAGGACGTATTGGGCGCTTGTAGCAGCAAAAGTTCTACAATCCGATAGCGCAGAATTGGAAAAAATTCTTTCTGCTGGCGACGGACTGGGCAACAAATTGAAAAAAGAAATTCGATATGCTTCATCTACGGAAGAACTCATCGGCAGAATCAAGTCAAAGGCATACACTTATAGCCGTATATCCAGACTGCTGACGCAGACCTTGTTAGATATTGATAAAGAAGCAGTCGAAAATGCGAAAGGATATATTCGCATTCTGGCCTTTGACGAGATTGGCGCAAAATTTGTAAAAGAGATGAAGAAAAAGGAGTGTGCGACGCTGCCGATCATCACCAATATCAATAGGGAACTATTCAACCATAACGACATTCAAGAGACTTTGAAGAAGGACATTCTCGCTTCAGATATCTATAATATCATCACTAAAAATAATCTGTATGATTATGCAGATTTTATTGTAAAACCATACAGGAAGCTGTAAATACCCCTTGATTTACCGATGCGTTGGGTGTATAATCTTATGGTCACTATACCAAATATGAACACGGAGGATTGGAATGAAAGTATTAGTAATAAATTGCGGCAGCTCTTCACTGAAATATCAGGTTCTGGATATGACCAATGAGAGTCTGCAGGCAAAAGGATTAGTTGAAAGAATTGGAATGGACGGTTCAGTCATCACTCACGAGAAGATCGGAATGGACAAGGTCAAGACAGAAGTTCCGATGAAGGATCACAAAGACGCTATCAAGCAGGTTCTGGATGCGGTTCAGAACGAAGAGTACGGCGTTGTCAAGTCCATGGACGAAATCGGCGCAGTCGGACACAGGGTCGTACACGCTGGCGAAAAATTTGCTGAATCTGTATTGATTGACGATGCTGTAATCGCAGCATTGGAAGAGTGTGTTGAACTGGCTCCGCTTCACAATCCGCCTAACCTATTAGGTATCGCTGCATGCAAAGATTTGATGCCGAACACTCCGATGGTAGCTGTATTTGACACAGCATTCCACCAGACGATGCCGCCAGAAGCATATCTGTATGCACTTCCTTACGAATATTACGAAAAGTATGGAATCAGAAAGTACGGATTCCACGGAACTTCACATAAATATGTAGCACAGAGAGCAGCTGCAATGCTCAATGTCAACATCAACGACCTCAAACTGATCACTTGCCATCTGGGCAACGGTGCATCTGTTTCTGCAATCAAGCACGGCAGATGTATCGATACATCCATGGGCTTCACTCCACTTGAAGGTCTGGTAATGGGTACTCGCTGCGGCGATATCGACCCAGCCATCGTAACCTACATCAGAAAGAAAGAGAACCTGCCACAGGGTGTTGCTAACGAAATCCTCAACAAGAAGTCTGGCGTACTGGGTATCTCTGGCGTTTCCAGCGACTTCAGAGACTTGGAAGACGCTGTTGCTGAAGGCAACGAAAGAGCTGCTTTGGCGCTTCGTATCTTCGCTAAGAAGGTTAGATTCTACATCGGTGCATATATCGCAGAGATGAATGGCGTAGATGCTATCGTATTTACTGCCGGTGTCGGTGAGAACGACGTAAACATGAGGGAGCTGATCTGCACAGATATCGGAAATCTGGGCATCAAACTAGACCTGATCAAGAACAAGGTCAGAGGAAAAGAGACTATCGTATCTACAGAAGATTCAAAAGTGAAACTCCTTCTGATTCCGACAAACGAAGAGCTGATGATTGCTAGAGACACATATAATATTTCAAAGAAAATAAAATAATGTTGACATTCTAATACTTTACGTATATAATTTAGAAGTTGACGAAAAATGAACGCTTTTTTTCATATAACCACAGACGAGGAGGTGTAGACAATGGCAGTTCCAAAGAGGAAAACATCGAAAGCTAGAAGAGACAAGAGAAGATCTCCAAACATGAAGAAATCTTTACCAGGACTCTCAATTTGTCCGCAGTGTCACGAGCCAAAACTTCCACACAGAGTATGCCCTAATTGTAATTATTATGATGGCAAGGAAGTTGTTGCTGAAGCTGTAGAAGCTTAAGACCATAGAAAAAAGTACTTTTCCCTGAGTGCGTGCGCACTCAGGTTTTTTGTCGTATAAAAATGAATGCGGCCTGGACGGTAAGGCTGGACCGCTTTCCGTCCAGACAGCACTATTCGCTGCGGGCGAGGAATACTCGTTATACGCGTATTCCGTATCTCAGCATTTCATCGTAGAGCCAATAAAGGGTCTCGTTGGTCGGTTCACACATCGGCATGCGGTACTCTTTTTCGATGTATCCCATCATGTTCAACGCCGCCTTGACTGGAATCGGGTTGACTTCGCCGAAGACTGCACGAATCAGAGGCACCATTTTCAGCTGCATTTTAGCGGCAGCTTTGTATTTCCCCTTGAGAAAATCAGTAGTCATCTGGTGGTAATCTGCAGGGATTATGTTAGCGACTGTTGAGATACATCCGACACCTCCAATAGACATAATTGGAATGGTCTGATCGTCGTTGCCTGAGTATATGTCAAAATCACGACTTGTCAGGGAAGCGATGCGGGCGATTTGTGAAATATCACCGCTGGCCTCCTTGATACCGACAATATTTGGATGTTTGCTGAGTTCCTTTACTGTGTCTGGTTCTATGTTCACACCTGTTCTGCTCTTCACGGAGTAGAGAATGATGGGCAGATCTGTATAGTCTGCAATCATATTATAATGGCGTATCAAACCTTGCTGGGTAGCCTTGTTATAATATGGTGTCACAACGAGCAGACCGTCAGCGCCTGAATACTGGATTTCTTTAGAAAGATACATAGAGTGAGATGTATCGTTGCTGCCAGCTCCGGCAATGACTGGAATACGCCTGTCGACTTTTTTTACGGTAAATTCGATAACAGAGAGTTTTTCTACGGCAGTGAGTGTTGATGCTTCGCCTGTAGTACCGCAGGAGATGATAGCGTCAGTACCGGACTCAACGTGCCATTCAATGAGCCTTTCTAACGCATCATAATCTATCCGTCCGTCTTTAAATGGTGTAACCAGAGCTACACCGGAACCTTTAAATAATGACATAGGCTGCTCCTTTCTTAAACTTTTTTATTCTTTTCTTATAGTATTCATAAAGCAAAACTTTTGTTAACTTTTGACGAGATGTATTGATTATACAAGAGAAAAGTACATTACTATTTGGGCGACAGGAGGATAACTTATAGGTCTTTGATAGTATTGAGAACGACAAGTAAAATTTATGTTAATTTTTCTTGAATTCTATTGATTATTTTTTGTATTAGCATACAATAATGATATACTAGGTAAGGATTCTGAAAAGGAAAGGAAATAAGATGGGATTACTTAAGAAAAATAAAAACAGTGAAAATATTTCCGAAGATTTGCAGTCATGCAATTATGAGGCAAGAAAGATGTATCTGCAGTTGAAAAACGAAGAGACTGCAAGAGAAATCGAAAATAGAAAGAAAAGTGAAAAAGATTATGCTCTTCCTCGTGATAAAAGCTTAACGTCAGAGCAGATAGCTGAAATTGATGCCTTTTGGAGCAAATATGAATTTCTAGGAAAGATTGATTACAGCGCTTTTAAGACTTATTACAACCGCTCAGGAATCTTCAGCCCAAAATATCTTCCACAATATATATATTCGTATTTTTTACGCCCTAATACAGTGCCGGATAATTATATGGTTCCGTTTCAGAATAAGGCGTATCTGCCTAATTTGATGGGTAATGTAAAACAGCCGGAAATGATCGTCAGGAAGATAGACAATATATATTATAATGGTAATTTTGATCATATTACCAGAGGACAGGCTGTAAAGATTTGCTTGGATACTTTACAGAAAGGCACGGAGATAGTCGTAAAACCTAGCGGAAAAGGTGGGGGAAAAGGTGTTGAATTCCTTTCCGGTGCTACAGAAAAAGAACTAGATGCCATGTTTAAAGCCAAAGGCAAGCTTTTTGTAGTGCAAAAGGCAATCAAGCAGCATCCCGAAATGGCAAAACTTAACCCGAGTACCGTAAATACCATAAGACTGACCACTGTTCTTCACAATGGCAGTTTCAAAGCAGCAGCAGCATTGATCAAGATAGGTGCACCTAATGTCAGGGTGGATAATTATAAACATGGTGGCTGTCTGTTAGGTGTCAACCTGGATGGTACGGTATTGCCCTGGGCATTAAATATAGATCGAGAGAGAATTACGGAACTTCCTTCAGGTGTCAGATTAGGTGAGGGAGGATTTACCAAGGTTCCTTGCTTTGACAGTGTTTTAGAGATGGCGGAAAAAGCGCATTATTGTATTCCAAAGATTAAGGTCGTTTCATGGGATATTGCCATTGATGATGAAAACGAGGCTGAGATTATCGAAGCAAATTTTGCTGGTGATTTAAGGATGCACCAGGTACTGACCGGACCGGTATTTGGAGATATGACGGAAACGATTTTAGACAGTTATGTTCTGCCAAAATTCAGCAGAGCGGGGATGTCACAGTACTATGATTACGAAGAATTTTTCAATCGAATTGAAATTACGAAGTATTATGGAAAAGAAAAGAATGTCATTATACCACCAGAAATAAACGGTAAATCAATTACGATTATTGGCGAATATGCATTTGCCCACAATCGCAATATCAAGATGGTGACTCTTCCTGACACCGTTAAATGGATAAAAAAAGGTGCTTTTCTAGATTGCCCTTCTTTGGAAAATATAAATCTAAATATTGAAGGTTTAAGAACAGTTGGAAGAGAGGCAGTGAATTGGTGCGGAAAATTGAATCCAGACACTAGAAAAGCTATTAAAGCGAAAGGTTAATTGGGAATTAAAGTTTTTAAGGACGAAAAAAGGCAATTCTTTGTTTCGTCCTTTTTATGTGTTGAAAAATCAACGAATAAATGGTAAAATATAACGATATGATTTATTGTATAAATAAATAGATTAAAAGGAGACGTTATGAGACAGTTAGAGAAAAAATTAAGAGTTGGCATTTTGGGCGGTACTGGAATGGTTGGCCAGAGATTCATATCTCTTCTTGAAAACCATCCTTGGTTTGAGGTTGTAACAATCGCTGCAAGCGCAAGAAGCGCAGGCAAGACATATGAAGAAGCAGTAGGCGGGAGATGGAAGATGACCACGACCATGCCGGAGGCTGTTAAGAACATAGAAGTAATGGACGTAAAAGACGTCGAAGCTGTAGCTGGAACTGTTGACTTTGTTTTCAGCGCAGTGGATATGTCAAAAGAAGAAATCAAAGCGATTGAAGAAGAGTATGCAAAGACAGAGACACCAGTCGTTTCAAACAACAGCGCTCACAGATGGACGCCGGATGTGCCGATGGTCGTTCCTGAAATCAATATCGATCACTTCGATGTCATCAAATATCAGAGAGAAAGGCTGGGGACGAAGAGGGGCTTTATCGCCGTGAAACCGAATTGCTCTATTCAGGGTTACGTACCGGCATTGGCCGCATGGAAAGAATTTGAACCGTACGAAGTCGTCGCCACCACCTATCAGGCAATTTCAGGGGCAGGAAAAACCTTTGCCGATTGGCCGGAAATGGTGGAGAACATCATTCCGTATATCGGTGGGGAAGAAGAAAAGAGCGAGCAGGAGCCGCTTCGCATCTTAGGTCATTTAGAAAACGGCCAGATCGTTAAGGCTGAAGAACCAGTTATTACTTGTCAGTGTATCAGAGTTCCCGTGCTGAACGGACATACGGCAGCAGTTTTTGTGAAGTTCAGAAAGAAACCGACAAAAGAACAGTTAATTGAAAAATTGCAGAACTTCAAGGGCTTTCCACAGGAAGCAGGGCTGCCTAATGCACCGAAGCAGTTCATCAAATACATGGAAGAAGATGATCGGCCACAGGTGAAACTGGATGTGGATTACGAAAATGGATTCGGCGTAACGATCGGCAGAGTGAGAGAAGATTCTATTTACGATTTTAAGTTTATCGGTCTTGCCCATAATACAGTCAGAGGCGCTGCCGGCGGAGCTGTTTTGTGTGCAGAATCATTAGTGGAAAAAGGATATATTGAGAGCAAATAAAGTAGGGGGTAAAGCCATTGGGTTATATTGAAGCGATTATTCTGGGATTAGTACAGGGGTTGGCAGAGTTTCTGCCCATCAGCAGTTCTGGACACTTAGCCCTGCTGCAGGATCTTTTTCATGTAGATGCAGAGAAAGTCCTGCTCTTTGCAGTGCTGCTCCACTTAGGAACGTTAGTTTCTGTTTTTATCGTCTATTGGAAAGACATCTGGGAGCTGCTGGTTGAATTGGTGATCACCATAAAAGATTTATGCACTGGAAAAGGGCTCAGACTTGAGGAGCGGCCGATCAGAAAACTGGGAATTATGATCATCGTGGCTACGATTCCTACTGCGGTCATCGGGCTGCTGCTCAACGATTTCTTTGAAGGATTATACACTTCCATGATTGCTGTTGGCGTGGGTTTTCTCATTACAGGCGTTATCATGTTCCTGGCTGAAAAGATGAGTTCAGCTAACAAGGGAATTGAGAAGATGAACTTCAGAAACGCAATCTTCATCGGCCTGTTGCAGGGGGTAGCTATTTATCCGGGAATTTCAAGATCTGGTTCTACATTGGTAGGCGGTTTGACGACAGGATTGAAACGAGAATTTGCAGTAAAGTTTGCATTTTTAATTTCAATCCCATCGATTTTGGGGTCTGTAATTTTAGAGTTGCCTGATGCAATTAAGGCTGGAACGGATCCCACTCTGATGGGTCCGATAGCTGCCGGAGTCGTAGTAGCGGCTGTATCCGGGTTATTTGCGATTAAAACGATGATCAAAATCGTCTCAAATAAGAAACTAAGCTACTTTTCATACTATGTATGGATATTAGGTGCCTGTACAATAGCATATGGTGTATTTTGGGCATAACTGGTTGAGAATGCTTCACATAATTTATTAGGAGGGGGAACGAGATATAAAGTGGCTCAAGCTAAGAAAAAACCTGGCAGACCGCCGGGATCAAAAAACAAAAAAAATGCAAACAATAGCAAGGCCAAAACAGAGATAAAGGAAATACAAGAAAAAAGAAAAGCAGATAAACGAGTAATTGATGAAATATGGGGCGTAATTTTTATAGCAATCGGAATTTTTCTCTTTGCCGCCGTACAATTTAATGCGGCTGGAGAACTTGGCAACAGTATTGGAAATGCTTTAAAAGGTGTCTTTGGAATGATTGGTCTGTTGCTTCCTTGGTACCTGATAGGATTTGGAGTCCTTCTTTTTGCAAATAAGACAGTGCATCTTTCAGGAAAGTCTCTTGCACTGGTTTTTCTTGCGCTCTTAATGCTGTGTCTACTCAATTCGGGCAGATTTATTGACAGCAATGAATTGGTCTACGCTTACAAAGAATTTTACGAGAACGGCATTGAACTGGAAAGTGGCGGTGTCTTTGGCATGACCATAGGCACATTTTTGATTAAGACGATTGGACGGGTAGGTCTGTATGTCTTTTCCATCGTGGTGATTATCGTGTGCCTATTGCTGGTCATCAACACACCATTTTCGAGAGGAATTGAAAAGATTTCCAGTAAAGCGGAGGAACGCAGAGCTATAAGAGAGACGTATGTGCCGGAACCGGTTTATGAAGTCTCACCGGACAGAGAAGAGACCTCTCAACTGAGTATGTTTTCCGGGGGGAAGCATGATATAAAAATCATTACACCTTTCGATGACGAAGGACCTCTGGGAAAAAATGCAGGTCGTTCTGTCTCGAAAAATAAAAAGAATAATGTATTGAAATATATGAACGATGACAGTCTCTTCAGCCCATCCGATCAGAGAGAGAAAAGCGAAAAAGAAAACAAAGCTTTCGGTCTGGAAGGCAAGGTCAGTTATGGGGAGGGATTTGGCCTCGATGGCGAGACGAAAAGTGCTGAGCCGACTCAGGGCTTGGGTCTTGAAGGCGAGGGTGTCAGCGGTGTCTTTGTCGCAGAGACTCCGCAGAAATTGTCAAAGAAGGAAGCAGAATCTATCACTTTAGCACCAGGAGAGATTGCAGCCACAAAGAAAACGGGTAACTATAAAAAGCCGTCCATCAGTCTGCTAAACAAGCCCCAAGTAAAAAACAAAGGCAATATTAACATCGATTTGAAAATGAAAGCCGCTAAACTGGAAGAAACACTGAAGAACTTCCATGTAGATGCGAGGGTTGTGCAAGTAACCCAGGGTCCGGCGATAACCAGATATGAAATTCAGCCTAACGTAGGGGTCAAAGTAAACAGCATTGTCAGATTGGCAGACGATATCGCTCTAAATTTGGAAGCGAAGAGCATTCGAATCGAGGCGCCGATTCCAGGCAAGGCAGCAGTGGGAATCGAAGTGGAAAATGACAAAATCAACATGGTCACTCTGAGAGAAATCATCGACTCTAATGAGTTTAAGAGTGCCAGTTCCAAAATCACCTTTGCTGTGGGCAAGGATATTGCGGGCAAAGCGATCGTGGCAGATTTGAAAGGAATGCCCCATTTGCTGATTGCCGGGTCCACCGGGTCTGGTAAGAGCGTGTGCATCAACAGCATCATCACTAGCATTTTGTATAAAGCAGACCCTGATGAGGTTAAACTAGTATTGATCGATCCAAAAGTGGTTGAATTGGGAAATTATAACGGTATTCCCCATCTACTGATTCCAGTGGTCACAGAGCCGGCAAAGGCTGCCGCCGCATTGAACTGGGCTGTAGCGGAGATGACTGATAGATACAAGAAATTTGCAGAAAACCAAGTGAGAGATTTGGAAAGTTATAATGACACCATGCGCTTAGTGGGTGAGAATGACCAGGTTCTGCCGCAGATTGTAATTATCATCGACGAATTGGCCGACTTGATGATGGCAGCCCCTTCTCAAGTGGAGGAGTCGATCTGCCGTTTAGCACAGATGGCCAGAGCTGCAGGTATGCACCTGATCGTAGCCACACAGAGACCGTCGGTTGACATCATCACAGGTGTAATTAAGGCCAATATCCCTTCCAGAATCGCCTTTGCCGTATCTTCTCAATTTGACTCCAGGACTATATTGGATATGTCTGGTGCAGAAAAGTTGGTGGGAAAAGGTGATATGCTGTTTAATCCATTAGGCATGGGCAAACCTGTCAGGGTGCAGGGAACCTTTGTATCGGATAGTGAAGTACATAGCGTGATAGAACACGTCAAATCTCAAGTCGAGGAAGTGGAATATTCTGGGGATGTGATCAGCACGATCGAAAAGGGAAACTTGCCCCAGTCAAAGGATGACGATGCAGATGAACTTTTATCGGAGGCTATCGAATGCGTTGTGACAGCAGGACAAGCATCGGTATCGATGCTGCAGAGAAGATTCCGCATCGGCTACAACAGGGCTGCCAGAATTGTAGACATGATGGAAGCCAGGGGCATCGTAAGCCCACAAGATGGAAGCCGCCCGAGACAGGTTCTGCTGTCTGAGGAGGAATTGGCAGAAATGAAAAGCGAAGTAAACGAGTAATACGAAGTGGAGAATGGATGAAGGTATATATAGAGACGTTAGGCTGTCCAAAGAATTTTAACGATTCTCAGGTGGCAGCGGGAATATTAGAAAAGAATAATCATATTATGGTGGAATCACCGGAAGAATCGGATGTCATTATCGTAAATACCTGTGGATTTATCAACGATGCGAAGACGGAATCTATTGGCCGCATTTTTGATATGGCACAGTTCAAAGAAAATGGGCGTAAACTGATTGTCTCAGGCTGTCTTTCGCAGAGGTATGCAGATGAACTCTTTGAAGAGATGCCAGAGGTTGATGCTTTTATCGGCGTCAACGAATATGAACAACTTCCACAGCTATTGGAGGATCTTAAAGGGAGACAGATTGTCAGAAATGGCTGTAATCTCGATACTTTAGAGCGTTCTGTCAGAAAGCTGGATGAAAATCCCTATACAGCAACCATAAAAATCGCAGAGGGCTGCAACAATATCTGCGCTTACTGCATAATTCCTAAAATCAGGGGTAAATACAGAAGTAAACGTGAAGAAGATATTATCGAAGAAGCAGAAGAACTGGCAGCGGCTGGATGCAAAGAATTGATTCTCATTGCCCAAGATGTCACATACTATGGCAAAGATTTATATGGTGAGTATAGACTGGCGAAACTGCTCAGACAGCTTTGCAGGATCGAGGGCATTGTCTGGATCAGACTGATGTATTGTTATGAAGATAGAATCACCGATGAATTAATTGAGACCATAACCAGTGAAGAGAAGGTATGCAACTATCTTGATATTCCAATTCAGCACGCAAGTGACAATGTACTGAAAGCCATGAACAGGCGATCTACAGCTGCATCCATTGATCAAACTGTAAAAAAATTAAAGAGCTCTATCCCGGATATTCATATCAGGACGACATTGATTGTCGGATTTCCAGGCGAAACAGAAGCAGATTATGAAAAGCTGATTGATTTTGTAGAACGCGAGCGCTTTGCACGATTGGGTGTCTTTGCTTACTCGCAAGAGGAGAATACAATTGCGGGAGAAATGAAAAATCAGATTGACGAGGAGATTAAGGAGCAGCGCCTGGATGGAATTATGAGACGTCAATTGGATATTTCCCTGGAGCTGAATCGAGAGAAGATTGGCAGTACGTTGGAAGTCCTTGTTGAGGAAGAAGATGAAGATGGCAGTTATATTGGCAGAAGCAGATACGACGCACCAGAAATTGATAACGCGGTTATTTTTACTTCTGATCGTGAGCACAAGCCGGGAGACATCGTAAAAGTTTTGATTGATGATGCTTTTGACTATGATCTAGTGGGACGGGAGGTTTCATAAAATGAATTTACCTAACAAATTAACAATTGCCAGAATTATATCGGTACCGTTTTTTATTGCGGCCTATATGTTTGGCTATTATATTCTTGCTTTTGTATTATTTATCGCGGCATCTTTCACTGATATGCTGGACGGAAAAATTGCCAGAAAGTATAATCTGGTGACCAATTTTGGAAAAATCATGGATCCGCTTGCAGACAAGATTTTGGTGTATTCCGCCTTCTGTCTCATGGTGGAGGATGGAACTGTTCCAGGCTGGATGCTGATTGTCATTTTGGCGAGGGAATTTGCTATTGCAGGTATGAGAACTGTAGCAGCATCTGATGGAACTGTCATCGCTGCAGGCATGAGCGGCAAGATTAAAACTGTCTTGCAGATGATTGCAGTACCGCTCTTGCTTTTGACAGCGGCAATTGATAATCTCGATGTTTTTTATTATGTCAATTTGGCTGCGCAGATTTTCCTCTGGGCGTCGCTGATCATGACGGTGTATTCGGGTGTCGAATACATAGCAAAGAACAAAAATGTCTTTGCTCAATAAGGGGAGGTAAGGATGAAAACTGCGATTTTAAGTGTTGGAACAGAGGTTCTGTTTGGCCAGATCACAAATACAAATACTGTCTACTTATCCCAGCAACTTAATTTGCTGGGGTTTGACGTTATGTATCATTATACGGTAGGTGACAATTCCGGCAGACTGGCTGAAATGATAGAGCTGGCTTTTCGCGATTGCGATCTCATTATTACGACGGGAGGTCTCGGTCCAACGGAAGATGATTTGACCAAAGAAACAGTCTGCCAGGCGCTTCACGATCAATTGGTCATGCATGAACCCAGCCTCAGGGCATTGCATGAAATAGCTGAAAAACGAGGCAGGCCGATGACAGAAAACAACTATAAACAGGCAATGATGCCATCAAGAGCGACTGTTTTTGATAACGACGCAGGCAGTGCTCCGGGCTTTGCACTCTCTGAGGGTGGAAAGACCGTTGTCTGTATGCCGGGACCGCCGAGAGAGATGATCAGAATGTGGGAACGGAGGGTGCAGCCTTATCTTGAAAAATCACAGACTGCTGTGATTTATTATAAGACACTGAGACTCTTTGGCATTGGGGAATCCTCACTAGAAACCGAACTATTGAATTTGATTGATGCACAGACGGATCCGACGATTGCAACCTACGCAAAAGAAGGGGAGTGCAGTCTGCGAATTGCGTCAAAGAGGAACAGTTTGTCTGAAGCACAGCGCGCTGTTTCGGAAATGGCAGAACAGGTTGCAGAACGTGTCGGCCAGTATATTTACAGTTATGATGATGAAGAATTGGCTCAGGTAGTGGGAAAAAAATTGATTAAAGGAAAAATTTCTATCTCTGCCTGCGAATCCTGCACTGGCGGATTGTTTGCTGGTGCATTGACAAGCGTACCTGGTATATCGGAAGTATTTGATCGCAGTCTGGTAACTTATACCTATAATGCAAAGATGAAAGAACTGGCTGTCAAAGAAGAAACGCTCTCGAAATACACTGCAGAGAGCAGCCAAGTAGCTCTAGAGATGGTTCAAGGTCTCAAGGAGAAAACCGGAAGCAGAATCTGCATTTCAGTAACTGGTCTCACGGGTCCGGGCGGAGGAAGCCCTGAAAAACCGGTGGGGCTGATTTATATTGGCTGTATTTTTGATGGCAGAACAGAAGTGAAGGAAATCAGAATGCGAAATGTGAATCGAGAGTGGAACCGGCACTATGCCGTCCTGTGCATGCTGGATATCGTCAACAAGATGCTGGAGTAAAAGGCTATTTGACATATAATGGAAAATAAGGTATAATGAGGATATTATAGTTATTTATTATGCGGGAAATTGGGAATCTTTGATTCCGTCATTTTCACGTTCTTTACATTTAAGATAAATGACTTGACCTTTCACAGAATTTAAGGTATGATTGTTTAAGAACAAATGTTCACATTTTCGGAGGTGAAAAATGAGTACAGCAAAAGATGAAAGAGAAAAGGCCCTAGAAGCCGCAATGTCCCAAATCCAGAAACAGTTTGGCAAAGGCGCCATCATGAAACTGGGCGAAGGGGCAGCGCAGATGAATATAGAAACCGTTTCAACAGGATCTATCAGCTTGGATCTGGCCACTGGTGTAGGCGGTGTACCCAAGGGTAGAATTGTGGAAATTTATGGACCGGAGTCTTCAGGTAAGACTACGCTGACTTTGCATATTGTTGCAGAAGCACAGAAAAAAGGCGGAAAGGCAGCCTTTATCGATGCAGAGCACGCTTTGGATCCGGTTTATGCCAGAAATTTAGGTGTACAGGTTGATGATCTCCTGGTTTCTCAGCCAGATACAGGAGAACAGGCACTGGAGATTTGTGATATGCTGGCAAGGAGTGCAGCACTGGATGTCATCGTCATCGACTCTGTTGCAGCATTAGTACCTAAGGCGGAAATTCAAGGAGAGATGGGAGATTCCCACGTTGGCCTCCAAGCAAGACTGATGTCTCAGGCACTGCGAAAGATTGCTGGTACCGTAAACAAATCTAATACCTGCGTTATTTTTATCAACCAGTTGCGTGAGAAAATTGGTGTCATGTTCGGCAATCCAGAGACAACGACTGGCGGACGTGCCCTCAAATTCTATTCTTCCATGCGACTCGATGTCAGAAGAATTGAAACCATTAAAAGCGGTGATCAGATGTTGGGAAACAGAACCAGGGTCAAGGTCGTAAAGAACAAGGTCGCGCCGCCATTCAAGCAGGCTGAGTTTGACATCATGTATGGTCAGGGTATATCTAAAGCTGGAGATGTGTTGGACTGTGCTGTAGAAGAAAAAATTGTCGAAAAGGCCGGTTCCTGGTATAGCTATGCAGGCGAGAGAATTGGACAGGGTCGCGAAAACGTAAAGAAATGGCTGGAAGATAATCCGACTATATTGGATAAGATTGAAGGTCAGCTGTTGGAGACCTTGAAACCAGAAGAAGCTTCAGAAGAGCCGGCTGTTGATTTAGAAGTCGATGAAGATGGTGTAGTCATCGAATAAATACTTACATAAATTTAGGAGAAATCAATGGAAACAATCAAATGTATTACAGAGAGAAGAAGTATTAGAAAGTTTAGGAGAGAAAAGGTAGACTGCAAAGTCGTCAAGGAAATCGTAGCTGCTGCCGCCTTTGCACCATCTTGGAAAAATACACAGATTACAAGATATGTAGTAGTCGAAAACGAAGCTGTTAAAAAGAAAATTGCAGAAGAATGTGTTCTTGGGTTTACTTTTAATGCGAAAACAATTGAAGGTGCACCGCAGCTGGTAGCGGTGACTTATGTTGCTGGCAGGTCAGGCTTTGAAAAAGATGGAAGTTATTCCACATCTAAAGAAGACAGATGGGAACATTTTGATGCAGGAATTGCTACCCAGACCTTCTGCTTGGCCGCCTATGAAAAAGGTGTAGGGACCGTTATTCTTGGCATATTTGATGAGGAAAAGGTCGCTCATGCGATTTCACTTCCAGACGGACAAAGAGTGGCAGCACTCATTGCCATGGGTTATGCAGAAGGAGAAGTACCAGCAGCACCAAGAAGAAAAGAAGTAGAAGAACTGGTGCGCTTTGTTTAGGCTGCAATCATATCGTCTGCCAAATGCAATGTTGTAAGGCGGGGGTTATAGACAGATGTCATAGATACAGAGTATACTTTGTGTATGCTCTGTTTTTTTTCGTCGGGCAACACTTGACAATCATAATGTGATGTGATACTATTTTGATATCAAATTAATATCGAATTAGAGAAAGAGATGAGGAGGCTATCATGGAAACGAAACAGATAACACAAAAGGAAATAAGACCAATTAATGGCATATTGATGTTGATAATCATTACAATTGGCATTCTCGCTGCCATCGCACTGATTGTCGTTGGGGCATTTTTCTTGGATGACGGGTCTATTGGTGCAGGTGTAGCAATGCTGGTTATCGGAATTCTCGGTACAGTGATCTGCCCGATATTGTACGTAGGGCTCAAAGTAGTCGGTCCTAACGAAGCACTGGTGCTGACGTTGTTCGGAAATTATTACGGAACAATTTTGAAACAGGGATTCTACTATGTGAATCCATTTGCCACATATAATAATCCGTCTTATATGAATGCCTTGGAAAAGGCGAAAGCTGCAGCATCGGCAGATACAGAGAAAGGACGCAGAGGCAGTTCTGGCTCTGTCAAAGTTAATGCTAAAAAAACGATTTCTCTAAAGGATACGACATTGAACAATGGCATTCAGAAGGTCAATGACGTTATGGGCAACCCTGTCATTATCGGAGCAGTGGTAATCTGGAAGGTTATCGACCCGACGAAGGCAGTCTTTAATGTAGAAGACTACACAGAATTCCTTTCTATTCAGACGGATTCGACCATTAGAAATATTTCCAGAATGTACCCGTACGATTTGTTGCAGAATGAAGAACACGACAATTCGACAGAAAAAACCTTAAGAGGCAGCGCTCAAGAAATTGCAGAAAATATGAAGACGGAGCTTAGTAAAAAAGTCGAGTTTGCAGGTCTTGCAATTCAGGAGGTCAGAATTACGCATCTGTCTTACGCAGAAGAGATTGCAGCGGCTATGTTGCGCAGACAGCAGGCTGAAGCTGTCATTGCTGCCAGAGCAAAAATTGTTGATGGCGCAGTCAGCATGGTAAAGATGGCGATTGATAAATTAGGGGAAGAAGAGGTCGTCGTCCTGGATGAAGAACGAAAGGCTGCTATGGTATCTAACCTCATGGTAGTTCTTTGCTCCGAAAAAGATACGCAGCCTATTGTAAACAGCGGAAGCATCTACTAAGTTCAAAAGGGGAACAGGGGTTAGAAAGCGGAGGGATCCATGGATAAAAATAAAAGTATAGAAGAAAAAGAGCAGGAACTCACGCAAAGACTGCAGAAACTGCAGCAAATGGAAAAAGAGATTAAGGAAAAAGAAAAATCCATCAAGCAGAATGAAAAAGCAAAAAAACAAGTCATTCTGCGCATTGCCCCTTCTCTGTGGGAAGAGATATCCAGGTGGGCAGATGAAGATTTCCGTTCCATCAACAGCCAAATTGAATATCTTCTGACAGAGTGTGTCAGGTCGAGGAAAAAATAGGGGTAATAGGAGGTCGAAAATGCGCTGAGAAATCAGCGTATTTTCGTGCGTAAATACAGAAATTATGGTAAAATAGAAATGAAAATGATGAAAAGTGGGGTGGATTTCGTATGTACCTGTCGTAAAGGTCAATCAATCTTTCAAAAATATGATGTTATAATCGGAAATGTGGCAAATGATGATGTTTTCAGAACTGTAGACATGTATTTTCGCGGTCTTTGGAGTAAGGATAAAGCATTAGAGGAACTACGATATTTTAAACTAAATGATCAAATCTGTATCATAACACAAAAAGTATTAGATGAAATTTTGATTTATAAAGGTAGTTATCAGATGGGAGAAAATCATGGTTAAAATAGATTGTATGGATTTTATCTATAAACAAGATTTGGAAACTAGAATTATTACGTATCTGGCGGAGATTAAGGACCTTGATTTGAGAAAAGCGATGGATATTTACTATCGGAGTAGATTGTCCGTGGAAATCGAACAAGGACTATATGGCATTGAAAATTTGGACTACAAATATCTGGCTGAGGATTTGGTTGAGAATGAGCCGGAGCTGTTTGCCAGCTGAACACGAAACCCGAAAAAACTTTGCAAATACCTGGTAAAATCATTTGACAATACTCGTTCAATGTGCTAAACTAATTGAGTTAGACCGCTCGGAAAAGGTGTTCAAAAGAACAGCGAAAGCGTCAAGAGATGCTACCTGAAAAGGCGAGACTGGATAGAGGAGGTAAGAAAAGAATATGTACGCAGTAATTGAAACAGGCGGAAAACAGTACAGAGTTCAGGAAGGCGACGTTTTAACAATCGAAAAGTTAAATGTTGAAGCCGGAGACAAAGTAGAATTTGACAAAGTGCTGGTTTTAGCTAAAGAAGGAGACCTTAAGGTAGGTGCACCTTACGTAGAGGGCGCTAAAGTATTTGGAGAAGTTGTAGAGAACGGCAAAGGACAGAAAGTCATCATCTACAAATACAAAGCTAAGAAAGACTACAGAAAGAAACAGGGTCATAGACAGCCATATACAATGGTCAAGATTGAATCATTAGATGGTTCAGCACCGAAGACTGCTCCTGCAAAAGCAGAAGTAAAGGCTGAAGAGACAGCTGAGTCAAAGACTGAAAAGAAAATTTCAGCATCTATGAAAAAAGATGAGTTAATTACTTATGCTAATGAACATGGTATTGAAGTAGATGAAAAGGCAACGAAAGCTGTCATCATTGAAACAATCGAAGCAGCAATAAAGTAATAAGTTTTTAGTTATAGGACTAACGCCAAGCCGGCTGAAGCCGGGGCGTTATAACATAAGGCCTTCCCATCGATTTTCTTTGAAGATCATGGTAAGAGCCATTAGCCACGAAATAGCAAGGAGGTGTCTGGTCTATGGCAAGTAAAAAAGGAGTAGGTAGCTCTAAGAACGGTCGTGATTCCGAGTCCAAACGTTTAGGCGTGAAGAGAGGAGACGGTCAGTTTGTTAGCGCTGGCAGCATTTTGGTTAGACAGAGAGGTACAAAATTCCATCCAGGAAATAATGTAGGCATCGGCGGAGATGACACATTATTTGCTAAGATAGAAGGTACTGTTAAGTTCGAAAGAAAAGACAAGACTAGAAAACAGGTAAGCGTTTATCCAAAAGAAGCATAAGAACCATGAGCCCCTAAATTTTTAGGGGCTTTTCTGTTAGTTACTAGCACATACTAAAAGTGTAAGGAGGTTCTGTTATGTTTGTAGATAGAGCGAAAATATATATTAAATCAGGGAAAGGCGGCAATGGCTGTGTTTCCTTTAGAAGAGAACCGTTTGTACCGGAAGGCGGTCCTGACGGCGGCGACGGAGGCAAAGGCGGAGACGTTGTTTTTCAGGCAGATAGAAACCTGAGAACCTTGATGGACTTTCGCTACAAGAGAAAATACGAAGCGGAGAATGGTCAAGATGGCATGAAGAAAAAACGCTTCGGAAAAAATGGTGAGGATTTGGTCATAAAAGTTCCTATGGGAACGGTGGTTATAGATGAAGAAACCGGTTTGGTCATGAAAGATCTCACGGAAGATGGTGACTCTTTTGTTGCGGCAAAAGGGGGAAAAGGCGGCAAGGGAAATACGAACTTTAAAAATTCCGTCAGACAAGCTCCAAACTTTGCAGAAGCGGGCGGCTTTGCAAAAGAACGAAGTGTCATTTTGGAAATGAAGATGATTGCAGATGTTGGACTAGTAGGTTTTCCAAACGTAGGAAAATCCAGCCTCCTGGCCACCGCAACCAGTGCACAGCCAAAGATTGAGAACTATCATTTTACTACGATCGCACCAAATCTGGGCGTAGTGCAGATTTTTGACACCAGTTTTGTCATGGCGGATATCGCAGGCATCATTGAAGGCGCACACAAGGGGCTGGGTCTAGGACTGAAATTCCTTAAACACATCGAAAGAACAAAAGTTTTGATTCATGTAGTAGATGCTTCGGGCAGCGAAGGCCGCGACCCCATTGATGATTTTGAAAAAATCAACAATGAACTGCATCAGTACAGCGAGCGAGTATCAGAGAAACCGATGCTGGTGGCGGCCAACAAGATGGATATGATAGAAGAAGATGATCCTCAGTATATAAAATTTAAGGATTATGTTGAAGGAAAGGGTTACAGAGTTTTTCCAATTTCTGCGCCAATTAATCTTGGTGTCCATGAGCTGATGGCAGCTGCAGCAGAAGAACTGCAGAAAGCCGCGCAAAATCCCGAACCAGAGGACGAATACGAATACTTTGATTTTGAAGTGGACGGTAAAGAGCCTGATTTCAAGGAAGTTTATGCCTCAAAAGAGGGTGATGTATACGTGATAACGGGAAAACAGCTGAAAAAGATCTTTGATTCTACGAACTTTAACGATATGGGGTCCTTGCGATATCTCTATAAATATATCGAGAAAAAGGGCGCTATAGAAAAATTATTAGAAATGGGTTTGGAAGAAGGAGATACCATTCGGATATTCGACTATGAATTCGAATATTGGGACGAGTATTAAATGTCATACGACGTGTTCCAATCCAGCCATAGGCTGGGAAACACCAGCACAAATTTGTCATGCAGCTCAATGAATTTCGCTGGACAGAATGTCATACGACGAACTCCACTCCGACTAAAGTCGGGGAGTTCCAGCATAAATTCTGTCATGCAGCTCAATGAATTTCGCTGGACAGAATGTCATACGACGAACTCCACTCCGACTAAAGCCGGGGAGTTCCAGCATAAATTCTGTCATGCAGCTCAATGAATTTCGCTGGACAGAATGTCATAACTTGCACCTCTATATAATACTTTATATAGAGGTGATTTTATGAATAAGAATAAATTGTACTGGCAGATTGCTGCCTGCATGGTGATTTCTGCAGTAGCGGTCTATGGCGGAAATATTAAAAACGAAACATTTGCAAAGTATTATGCAGAGGCGAAGGCGCAAGTCATGTATCAGTTGAATCTGGAAGATGTAAAAGAGGCGGGAAAACAACTGTCGACAGCATTGGCTGATGCGCCGGCAAAGGTAGTTTCAGTTGTAGCTGATGTCAATTCTGCTTCTAAATATGGAGAACCGATGGACGAAAAATCCGATACAGATATTAAACAGGTACATGCAGTAGCAGGTGGCATGGTGCTCAGTTCGGGCAGAGATGACAAAATGGGACTGTACGTAAAGATTAAACACGAAGATGCGATATCTGTTTATGGAAATCTATCGGATATCAGTGTATTTGAATCTGAACGAGTACAGCGAGGAGAAATCATCGGTAGCTTCGATACAAATTCTGGCAAAGAATTTTATTATGACCTGCAGAAGAATATGTGATATACTTATGCTAGTTGAAAGGCTGGTGAATTCATGGTAAAGAGAATTACAGAAGAAGAGTGTGAGGCGTTATTTAAAAAATATCATACGCCAGATCATGTAATCGGTCACTGTAGGGCTGTCAGCAATACAGCTGTGACAATCGGCAGAAAACTCAACGAACAAGGCTTTGCTTTGGATCTTGATTTGATCAAAGGAGCAGGCCTTGTTCATGACGTGGCCAGAGTCTGTGATAAGCACTGGGAAGTCGGGGCAAAAATCTTGGAGAATCTGGGTTATAGAGATGAAGCAGAGATCGTCAGGGTTCACATGACATATGATTTTCACGCTTTTGATAAACTGGATGAAACTGATTTAGTCTGTCTGGGAGACAGGCTGGTCAAAGAAGATCGATATGTAGGCTTAAACGATCGAATTGAGTATATCATTCATAAGGCAGGGGATGTACCGGAAATAACCCAAAGGATTCTACAGAAAAAAGCAGAAACCGAGAGCTTCATGAACCGCATAGAAGAATCTATAGGACAAACTATAGATAGTTTATTTATGAAAGGCTGAAAAATGAATCTGAATGAAAAGTTGAACAATTTACTAAAACGAGTAGAAAAACCAGCTAGATATATCGGTGGAGAGACCAATATTGTAATAAAAGATCCTCGAGATGTGAAAGTCAGATTTGCTTTTGCGTTCCCAGACCTGTACGAGATTGGCATGTCCTATATGGGATTACAGATTCTCTATAACATTTTAAATAAAGAAGAAGACGTTTATTGCGAACGAGTCTTTGCACCGGCGCCGGATATGGAAGAACTGATGAGAGAGGAAGAAGTGCCTCTTTTTACTTTAGAAACCAAGACGCCGATGAAAGAAATGGACTTTATGGGATTCACGCTGCAGTATGAGATGTCGTTCACTAGCATCTTGGACATGATGGAACTGGCGGGAATTGCCTTGAAATCGACCGACCGCTTAGAATCGGACCCTATCGTTGTTGCTGGCGGTCCTTGTGCTTTTAATCCAGAGCCTTTGGCTGACTTTATCGATGTCTTCTTAATTGGCGACGGAGAAGAGAGCCTGCCAAACCTGATGAAAAAATATGCTGAGGCAAAAGACAGCGGAATCAGCAAAAACGAGTTTTTGAAACAGATTGCAAATGAAGAAGGCGTGTATATTCCATCGCTTTACGATGTAACCTATCATGCAGATGGAACAATCGCATCTTATGAAAAAAAATATGAAGAAGCGCCTGACAGAGTAACGCGGTGCATCATCGATGATATTGAGAACATCGATTTTCCGACAGAACCCATCGTGCCTTTCATTGAGACGGTTCACGACAGATCTGTTATAGAAACCTTCAGAGGCTGTACGAGAGGCTGCAGGTTCTGTCAGGCCGGCATGATTTACAGGCCGGTCAGAGAGCGATCCAAAGAAACCATCATGAGCCTGGCGAGCGAACAGCTGAAAAATACGGGGCATGAAGAGTTATCGCTGCTTTCTCTTTCAACCAGCGATTATTCGGAATTTGAGTCATTGGCTATAGATTTGATGAAAGAATGCAAAGGCGAGAATGTGTCCCTTTCTCTGCCGTCTTTGCGATTGGATACGTTCTCCTTCAATGTTTTGGAGGAAATCCAGGGATATAAGAAGTCAGGACTGACTTTTGCGCCGGAGGCAGGCACCCAGCGTTTGCGGGACGTTATCAACAAAGGCATTACGGAGAAAGATATCTACGACGCAGTCGAACAGGCAATTGAGCTAGGGTGGAAACATATCAAACTTTACTTTATGATTGGGCTGCCGACAGAAACCTATGAAGACCTCGACGGTATTGCGGAGATCGCTCAAAACATCGTAAATATTCATAGGAAATCTGGCCGTGGTGGTAGATTTAACGTGACAGTCAGTGTCTCCAATTTCGTACCTAAGGCTCATACTCCGTTTCAGTGGGTCAGCCAGAACAGTACAGAAACATTCACCGAGAAACACAACTACCTCCATGAGAGGCTGAAAATCAAGGGTGTAACTTTTAACTATCATGACGATGCTGTCAGCACCTTTGAGGCAATCTTTGCCCGCGGAGACAGACGTCTTTCAGCCCTTTTATTGGCGGCTCACAGACTAGGCTGCCGCCTCGACGGGTGGTCGGAACACTTTGACTTGACGAAGTGGAAGACCGCTATAGAGCAGTCGGGGATAGATGCAGACTTCTATACGACAAGAGAACGGCGCTATGACGAAGTGTTACCTTGGGATATCATTGATTCTTCCATTACCAAGAAATTCCTACAATCCGAGGCAGAAAAGGCAATGAAGGAAGTGACGACGAAAGATTGCAGATATGGCTGCAGTGGCTGTGGCATTAATCGAAGAGTGAAATGTAAAATGGGAGGCATTTATGAATAGATACATCATTAGATTTTCCAAGGAAGGTTATATTAAATATACTTCACACTTGGACATGCTTAGATTATTCAAAAGAGCATTCAAAAAAACGAGGATTCTACTTGCATATTCGCAAGGCTTCAACCCTCATCCCAAAATGGGGTTTGCACAGCCTCTATCCTTGGGTTATACAAGCAAATGCGAGCTTTTAGAGTTTGAGACGACGAAATCCTTTGATCCGCTGGAAATCAAAGAGCGGCTCTCCAATGTCATGCCGGAAGGAGTGGAACTTCTGGACTGCAGAAGACTGGATACGGATGTAAAATCCCTGGCTTCTGTCGTGACAGAGGCTGAATATGAAGTCATATTTCCTGTACCTGCTGATATGGTAAATTTTCAAAAGCTGGTTGAAAATTACTTGAATCAAGAACAGATTATCGCAGAAAAGCGCCAGAAGAAAACAAGGAAAATGGTTGCTGTAGACATTAAGGGAAAGATTAGAGAAATGGCTATAACAGCAGGCGAGAAACTGACGCTTCATTTGAAATTGGACTCCGGCAGTAATTCTAATCTGAGTCCAGAACAGGTAATCACAACCTTCTTGGCCTATACTGGTCTGGATGTAAAACGATATGACGTAGAGGTAGAACGAACGAAGATTAATTTTGACAGTAAATTACAATTTTAGCTTGACTTCCCCATAAAACACATGTAAAATTATGTAAAATAAAAACGTGTATATGGAAAGGGGAAGGAAACGATGGAACAACTCATGGATAAGCTGAAGTCGTATACAGATTATTTGAAAGAACATAAGAAGATCGCAAGAATGGCGGCAATCGTTTTCATCATGATTGTCGCTGTCGTATTTTTTGGACATAATGAGGAAAAAGATGAAATTCCAGTACAATTACCTGTAGAAAATGAAGAGGCAGGAATAACCGACTCTGATTCGAAAGCAAAGAGGGAGACAGAAATTTATGTCGATATCAGTGGACAAGTAAAAAAGCCAGGCGTATATCAGGTTACGGATGGAACTCGGTTATTTGAAGTGATCGAGATGGCAGGAGGTTTGACTGCAGACGCAGATAAGGACGGATTTAATCAAGCCGAAGTCGTCAGTGACGGAGAAAAGGTCATCATCCCGGCAAAAGGAGAAAACAGTGATAGCCTGTCAGGATCTGGCGTGACTACCAGCGGTTTAATCAATATCAATACGGCTGACAGCACAACACTGCAGGAAATTCCTGGAGTAGGACCCGCTACAGCCGACAAAATTATTGCCTATCGCAGTGAAAACGGCCGCTTCGCATCAAAAGAAGATATTAAGAATGTCAGCGGTATCGGAGATAAAACTTATGAAAAAATGAAAGACAAGATTACTACCTGAGTAAACTCCCACATATTTTGTTTGGCAAGCCTAGTATAAAATGCATATATCTGGCAAGAATATCTTTCGAGGTGATAATATGTTCAGCCAGAAAAAAAGAAATTTAACTTGGATTTACGTTTGCATTATATTACTCATTGCAGTTATCGCAGTGTTTATATTGATTGGGGCACTGAGTAACAAAAATGCGGAAGATGCAGAACGTACAAATCTTGAGAGTAAAGTTAGCGAAGAAAATCAATCAGAACCGAACGCAGATAATGCAACGAATGTACAAGAACCCGAGGACTCAAAATCTGATGCGGAGAAATTTTATCAGTCATATTATCTGGTCAAATACGATAATAATGTTATAAAGATCTATTTCTCTGATGAAACAGGAAAACTTACGGAGCTTGAGAGCACGTCTATCGTCTATGAGACATTATCTCAAGGAGATCAGGCAAAATTTCGTGAGGGAATCAAGGTTGAGAACAGAGATGATCTTAATAGATTAATGATGGATTATGAGAGTTAAATTAAATGATTGATGTAAATTTTAAAAGTACAAAATTAAAAAACAGACTGAAAAAATGTGCAGTCTTATTTGCAGGCGTCCTGGCTTTCGTCGCGTGTGCAGGTGTGTTGTTCCCTGAAAAATTATCAGTGATTACAGGGTCTGATAATGTAGTATCTGAAAGGGTACTGATTCCGGGCGGGCAGTCTGTCGGTATTCAGATGAATGTAAAAGGCGCTTTGATTGTCGGCGTAGAAAATAATTCAGGACCACAGGTTGGCGATATGATTGTAGCCGTCAATGGGGAAAAAGTAGCAGGACCGGACGATGTGGAGGAAATAGTAGGGGATAAAGGGAAAACGGTGGAAATTACCGTTATGAGGAATAAAAAGCCCATCAACTATGAAATCACACCGTACTATGACAAGTCAAGCAAGGAATATAAATTGGGTTTCTGGATCAAAGAGAAGATTGCCGGCATCGGCACATTGACCTTCTACGATCCGAAAACGAATAAATTCGCTTCTTTGGGCCACGGAATCTATGAACCAGAGACTGGCACCCTTTTACAGACCAAAAACGGTAGTTTACTCAATACAAAGGTCAATCAGATTACAGCAGGATCGAAGGGAACACCAGGTGAAATTGGCGGAATTATTTACAATTTCCAGAGACCGCTGGGATCTATTGAAAAGAACACCGAGTTTGGTATTTATGGGAAAGCTGATAATGCGCAGAGTTTTGAAACCAACGAGCCGATGATAATGGCATCAAAAGAAGAAATTGAAGAGGGCGACGCTTATATTCTGACCACAATTGATGGAACCGAGGTTGAAAAGTTTAAGATAGAAATTACAAAAATTCATCATCAAAGTTCTGCCGAAAGTAAAGGTTTGGAATTTCAAGTGACGGATAAAAACCTCCTTGCATCATGCGGCGGCATTATTCAGGGGATGAGCGGCAGCCCAATTATACAAAATAACCGGATTATCGGGGCAGTTACCCATGTTTTTGTAAATAACCCCCAAAAAGGATATGGAATTTTCGCCGAATGGATGGTAGAAGAAATAGATAAATAATGGTATCCTGTCGAATTTGTGCGAATTTGTAGTAATTTAAAAACAAATTGCGATAAATACATGCAGAAAAATAGTGGAATTCATTGTAAAATAATATCATAAGAAAATGAATTTTCTTGAAAAATGTCCCGAGGGAGGATTATGCGTATGGGAAAAATTAAGTTAGGAATTGTTGACGACAACAAAGACTTCTGTGAGGTGCTGCAAAATTATTTTGGGCAGCAGAATGACATAGAAGTCTCTTTTGTCGCAGAGGATGGTCTGCAGGCTTTAGAGAAGGTCCAGGAGAATGAAATTGATGTGTTGATCCTGGACTTAATCATGCCACATTTGGACGGTATCGGAGTTTTAGAGTCATTGAACACGATGGATTTAAAGAAATATCCTCGCGTAGTTATGGTTTCTGCCGTAGGTCAGGACTCTATGATACAACGAGCAGTTGGACTAGGAGCCGAGTATTACTTGGTGAAACCAATCAACACAGATGTTTTAGGCAAGAGAGTCAGACAGGTGATGAACAGGGATGGAGGCATTCGTACGAATGCGAACAGCCAGCTGAATCTTCGAAAATCTACAGTTTATAAAGATATTATTAGAGAAAATGATTTAGAAATTGAGATTACAAATCTGATTCATGAAATCGGTGTTCCTGCTCATATTAAAGGATATCAATACTTAAGAGATGCTATAACGATTGTTGTGAACGATATGGACATCTTGTGTGCCGTAACGAAAGAATTATATCCAATGATAGCCAAAATGAATGATACGACGCCTAGCAGAGTTGAACGAGCCATCAGACATGCGATAGAAGTTGCATGGAATAGGGGAAGAATTGAAACAATAGACGCTTTATTCGGATATACCGTAAAGAATGATAAAGGTAAACCGACAAACTCAGAGTTTATCGCGATTATTGCAGACAAGCTTAGACTGGAGAGAAAGGTTGGATAAACGTTAACCCCTAGACGAATTATTTAACCGATTACTTACGAAATACTAAATTTGAAAACAAAGAACCAGGAATTATTATTTAACATAGACCAATACCGGCAATGCATAAAGTGACATTTATCCATCGCCAATTGACAGCTCCTTTCATTTTTTGTGTGGATGAAAGGAGCTGTCTCTTTTTTGCCTCGCTGACATCGATAAAAATATTGGTTTACATGTGCTATATATTGACTATGAACATGATATGTACTATAATACTAGCTGTTAATTTATGAATTGTCACAGTGAGAATTCATCTGATATCTTACGAGGACTGGAACACATCGCGATTTGTTTGAAAAATACCATCAAAGCCGATTCACATGAAACATGGAGGAATTTTATGATAACGGAAGAAAAGATAGAGAGAATAAATGCGCTGGCTCGAAAATCGAAAACGGCAGAAGGCCTTACAGAAGAAGAAAAGGCGGAACAGCAGATTCTGCGGCGGGAATACATTGATTCTTTCAAAGCAAATTTGCGCTCTCAATTAGAACAAATTGAGTTCGTAGAAGATGTAGAAGAAGCAGAAGGACGCAAAAAAGGCGATTATGTCGTGGAAATTGAAGAAAATTTAAATTAATTATTAGAAAAGAGCAGAATTTTACAAATTCCGCTCTTTCTTTGTTTTATGATAGGAGACGGGGAAAGGTGGGATTATTATGAAAAAAGTATACGCAATAAACGCCTGCGTACTCGTCATCATTTTTTTGACGGCGGGAATCATAGCCAGGCCTAGCGACTATAATGGTGAAATGAAAAATCTGATTTCACAGAGAACGGAAGTTTTGAATGAATTCTATGATGGCAGTCGAGATTTCGACACATCAAGGGACAAGCTAGAACTCTTAGAATCAGGAAGACTGTTGAAAACGGATGTTGCAGCTATGAAGGCATATCAATCTACTGATATAGACCAGGTGGTTAACTATAAGATTAAGATAAAATCTTGTAAGAAGACAAGCTATGGCATCATCAAAGGAAAAGCGGAAATCAGATGGGTTATGAGAAGTGTCAATGATACGAGAGAAGAAAAATATTTGTACTATTTCACAGGGGAAATCAATCAAAAAAATACAAAGCTGACACAACTTAAAAAAATTTAAAAACTTTGTTTTCACTGTTTAATGGCGGTAGATTATTGGTATAATATAGACTTGAAGATTAAATTTAAACATTGAAGGAGCATATTCACATGAGACAAGTATATTTGGACTATTCAGCGACGACGCCAGTCAAAGAAGAAGTCTTAAACGAAATGATTCCTTATTTTACAGAAAAATTCGGCAATCCTTCAAGCCTTTATACCATGGGGTTAGAGTCTAAAGAAGCTGTTGACAAAGCAAGAATGCAGGTAGCGCACCTGATTAATGCCCAGCCAAAGGAAATTTATTTTACTGGCTGCGGAAGTGAGGCAGATAACTGGGCTGTTTTTGGTGTAGCAAACGCATTAAAAGATAAAGGCAATCACATCATTACGACAAGAATCGAGCATCACGCAATGCTGCATTCCTGTCAGTTTTTAGAGAAAAATGGCTATGAGGTTACATATCTGGATGTGGAACCGGACGGCACAGTAAAGCCAGAGACTCTCGAAGCTGCCATCACAGACAAGACCATACTCATCAGTATCATGTTTGTCAACAATGAGGTAGGAACGATAGAGCCGATTAAAGAATTGGCTCAGATTGCAAAAGAACACAAAATCTTATTCCATACTGATGCAGTACAGGCATTGGCCAATGTCCCTATAGATGTGAAGGATCTGGGCATTGATCTGATGAGCATGTCTGCTCACAAGATTTATGGTCCTAAGGGCATCGGCGCATTATATATCAGAAAAGGCTTGCGAATCTCAAACTATATTCATGGCGGTGGTCAGGAAATGGGCAAAAGAGCTGGTACCGAAAATATGGCGGGTATTGTAGGTTTTGGCAAGGCTGCAGAAGTGGCAGAAGCCCATTTTGATGAGCATATCAGCCATTGCAGAGAAGTTAGAGACTATTTGATTGAGAAAGTTTGCAGAGAAATACCTGATGCATTTGTCAACGGAACTATGGAGCATAGACATCCTGGAAATGCCAACATTACTTTTAAGTATATCGAGGGGGAATCGATTCTGCTGCTTCTGGATTACAAAGGTATCAGCGTTTCTACAGGATCAGCCTGTTCATCAAAATCACTGGAACCGTCTCACGTATTATCTGCGCTGGGCGTACCAGTAGAGATGATTCACGGTACAGTGAGATTTACAGTAGGTGATTTTACAACAAAAGAAGATATTGATTACGTAGTAGAAAATTTAAAAGAAGTTGTGACAAAGCTGAGAGAATTGTCACCGGTAAACAGTGAGAAAGGTTGGTAAGAAAATGGGTTTATATAACGATACAGTGATGGATCATTTCATGAATCCAAGAAACGTAGGAGAGCTTGAGAATCCTGATGGAACTGGCACATATGGCAGCCCTGTCTGTGGAGATATGATGCAGATTCAGATCAAGGTAAAAGATGATATTATTACTGATGCAAAATTTAAAACTTTTGGGTGCGGCAGTGCCATTGCATCTTCCAGCATGGCTACATCTATGATTATCGGAAAATCTATAGATGAGGCATTGGCGATCAGCAATAAGCAGATTATTGAGGAATTAGGCGGACTTCCGGCAGTGAAAGTACATTGTTCTGTTCTTGCCGACCATGCGATAAAATCAGCTATTTATGATTACGCACAGAAAAATGGTAAGACTTATGAGGGTCTGGAAGGATTTGACCCTGATGCAGATGAGGACGATCATGAACAAATTACCTGCGAATAAAGTTGTATTAGGTTTAAGCGGCGGAGTGGACAGCACTACCGCTGCTTTGCTGTTGAAAGAAAAAGGGCTCACCGTCATCGGTTTTTATTTTGACGTGCTCGGTACGAACGAAAAAGGTGCAGAAGCAGCAGAACAGCTGGCTCAAAAACTGGATATTGATTTTGTCAAAATGAATGTTTCTGACGAATTTGACAAGACCGTGATAAATAACTTCTGCACGGAATATATGCAAGGGCGGACACCCAATCCGTGTGTTGTCTGCAATCCTAACATTAAATTCAAGAAATTGCTGCAGGTGGCCGAGGAAAAAGGGGCATACTATATTGCGACAGGACATTATGCCAGAATTTTTCATGACGAGGTAAACAATTTATACTTTATCAGAAGGGGCGCAAATCAAAAGAAGGATCAGTCTTATATGATGTACAGGCTTGGCCAAGAGGTGTTGTCCAGGCTGATACTGCCTCTAGGAGACTTTGACGATAAAGAAAAGACTAGGAATATTGCCAGAAGTCACGATTTGCCTAATGCAGAGACCGCCGACAGCCAGGAAATCTGTTTTATTGATGAAGAAAAAGAAAATTATGTGACTTATATCAAAGGAAGAGGCTTGGAGGCAAAAAAAGGGAATTTTGTCGATTCTGACGGCAATATTCTGGGCGAGCATCGAGGTCTGGTTCATTATACGATTGGCCAGCGTAAGGGACTAGGTATTACCTTTGGAAAACCAGTCTTCGTAACCTCCATTGACTCGGAAAAGAACCAGGTTACATTGGGAGATAATGAAGATTTATTCAAACGAGGCGTGATCTCTACAGAAAACTTTTTTGCGGCAAACGCTCAGGAGAATCTTCCAGAGGAGTTTGGCGATGAGATTCGTGTGACAGCAAAGATCCGTTATGCCGCAAAACCGGCTCCAGCAACGGTGAGTCAACTGCCAGATGGCAAAATTCTAACTGTATTTGATGAACCCCAGCGTGCAGCTACGCCAGGCCAATCAATCGTATTCTACAAAGAGGATTATGTCATCGGCGGCGGTTTTATCGAATCTGCATGCAACCCCAAGTAAAGTAAGAAATTAGTACTAAAGTTTATGAAAATAGTCCTCAAATCATATTGCATATCTTAAATCTTGTCATTATAATAGGTTAACAGTTTGCATTATGTAAACGAAAATGATATTTAAAAGATTGAGAGGGGATAAATCATGAACAGCATCATTTTGCTGAGCCTAAAAGAGCAGCTTTTGAAGGCCTCAAAAGAAGTAGGACTTTCAGGGCTCTGCAGACATAAGACTGGAAATCTGAGCGTTATCAACCGAAAGGAACAATATATTATCATCACTCCATCGGCTATTTCTAAAGCAAGGCTTGTATTGGCAGATCTGGTAGTCTGCGATTTCGAGGGGAATATTTTGGATAATCCTAACAACAACAAACCCTCCAGTGAACTGCCCATGCATATCGCATGTTATAGAAACAGAGGCGATGTGCACTCCGTAGTGCATACCCACTCCACTTATGCAACAGCTTTTGCCGTAAAAGGACTGGAAATACCACCTGTCGTCACAGAATCCGTATTCTATAACGACAATACGACGGTAATAGGTTATGGTAAACCTGGAAGCGCAGAACTGGCCGAAAAGGTGGCAGCAGGGATTTCAGACAACAGTGATGTATTGATTTTAGAAAAACATGGCGTCATCGTCATGGGAGAAGCCATCGCCGAAACGATCCTGAAAGCAAAATATGTCGAAGAAGTGGCAAAAGTTGCCCTTTTATCCAGCATGTTGAACGAGAATAATCTTTGAATGGATCAGACATACTAAGTCATATCAAATTATGATGGAGGTGTGGTTAATGAACAAAATTATCAAAGATGCGGTGATGCTGGCAGCTGCAGGTACTGCAGGGTTTTGTGCTTATAAATGGATGTCCCCGACTGATAAGCAAAAAATCTCTAGGGATGTAAAGCGTACAGTTGAAGATATGGGAGATGTGCGTCATGATATGTCACGCATGGCCGGTACCATCAAAGACACATTCTAAGTTTGATGCAAAATAGCGCGTATGCGCTATTTTTGTTTTTTGTATTTCATTTTTTATGGTATACTAACCATATGAATAAAAATGAAATCAGAGAATATGCAAATAGTGAATACAGACGATGGCTTAAAAAGTCCGAGGGCGATATACAACTGCTGCAGGAGTTAAAACAACTGGCTGACAATGAAGAAGAGCGGATCGATTCCTTTTATACCGATCTGCGATTTGGCACATCAGGCATCAGAGGCATTATCGGTGCAGGTACGAATAGAATGAACGAATATGTGGTGAGGAGGACTACACAGGGGTTAGCGGATTATCTCAATGCGCACTGTAAAAAACCTTCTATCGTCATCGCCTATGACAGCAGAAAAAAATCCAAGGTCTTTGCGTTGGAAACAGCTAGGACACTCAGAGGAAACGACATAGAGGTCTTTCTCTTTCCGGAGATTGCGCCGGTATCATTGCTCTCCTATGCCATTGGCAGGCTGCACTGCAGCATGGGCATCATGATTACGGCCAGTCATAATCCGAAGATTTTTAACGGATACAAGGTATATAATCAAAATGGATATCAAATTGTTGGAGAGGAAGCGGAGCAGATATCAGAGGCCATCGACCAACTGGATTATTTTGAGGGCATCAAGGTAAGTGAGGAAGGAATCAGCTGCGTAGATCAGCAGGTGTGTGATGATTTTATTGCGAAAATTGCTTCATTTTCTCTTTTGTCAAGTCAAAGGAATATACTCAACAAGTTATCTGTCGTCTATACCCCATTAAATGGAGCGGGCAACCGTTATGTGCGTCAGGTGTTATCTGACATCGGTTTTGAAAATTTGACGATGGTACCCGCACAGGAAAATCCTGATGAGAATTTCGCTACTTGTCCTACGCCGAACCCAGAGAAAATCACCGCATATACGGAAAGTTTCAAAATTCTAGATCAAATTGGAGGAGACGTGATTATCGCGACAGACCCTGACAGCGACAGAGTCGGTCTCTGCCTTCTCTATGATGATATGAAAGTCCTTTTAACGGGAAATCAACTGGGAATTTTGATTTTCGACTATCTCTGCCAGATGCGCAATCCTCTGCCAGGACAAGTAGTCATTAAGAGTATTGTCTCTACACCGTTAATTGAAAAAATGGCAGAAAAATATGGCCTTCAGGTCATCAACACTTTGACTGGGTTTAAATATATTGGGGAACTGATCACGGCGCTGTCAGATCAGGGACAAGAGGAAGCCTATTTTTTCGGTTTTGAAGAGAGCAATGGATATCTGGTCGACCCCTTTATCAGAGACAAAGACGGTGTCAGTTCAGCAATGATTGCGGTAGAAATGGCAGCTTATCATAAGGCGCAGGGGAAAAATCTCATAGAGCGTCTTCTAGAGATATATGAGGAGTTTGGCACCTGCAGAGATAAGACCAGAAATTATTTTTTCGAAGGACCTTATGGCGCAATGGCCATGAAATCTTTGATGAACCATTTCAGGAGAGAAATTGATGAGTCCATCGGCGGCAGGAGAATTCTCAAGAAGAAGGACTATATGAAAGCCACAGGTCTGCCAAAGGCGGATGTTGTGGAATTTATCCTTGAAGGCGGCGCCAGATTTATCATAAGACCTTCAGGCACAGAGGCAAAGATTAAGGTTTATCTCTTTGAAACAGAAAACAACACAAAATTGGAAAAAGCTATCGAAAACATCGTCGAAACTTATAAGGAGATATAATTATGAAAAAAACGCTGATTATCATTCTGCCTGTGCTCATCTGTATTCTTGTTCTCTGCGGCATTTTGCTGCATCGCACTGCTTCACCTCCAGCAGTCAAGGTCCATTCTTTTGACGGATCGGGACAAGTCTCTATCAGGTGGGAGGCAATGAAGGATGTTGACGGATATGCCGTATATCGGTCCAATACAAAAGAGGGAACCTATGAACTGATAAAGACCTGTGATGGTGATGCGCGTCAGTATACAGACACGAACAGAAAAGTCGGTCAGAAACTTTATTACAAGGTATGCAGCTACACGCTAAAGAACGGAGAGAAATCATATGGCGATAAGTCGGGGGCAGCCGAGGTTCAAGTGAAGAAGGCCTTAGAAAAAGATCCCGAAGATGCCCTGATGCTAGTCAATAAGAAAAACTGGCTGAGTGACAGCTATGTGCCGTCAAAACTGATTTCTCTGGGCAGTCTGGCAATCGTGAATATAGAAGCCAAAGAGGAGGTCAGAGACGCATATGAGAAGCTCTATCGTGATGCGCGTAAGGCAGGCTTTGACATTAAAGTCATTTCTGCCTATAGAGATTATGACTTACAGGCTTCCTTGTTCGACTACTGGTGCAAAACAGACGGTGTGAAGCAGGCGTTGCGAACTAGCGCTAAACCAGGCAGAAGCGAGCATCAGACGGGGTATGCCCTGGACGTTTCTTGTCAGGATTTAGCCTGGGATCTGGTGGAGAGCTTCGGTGAGACGGCAGAAGGCAGGTGGCTTGATAAGAATGCGTATCAATACGGATTTATCGTCAGATATGGTAAGAATACCGAGGCGATTACCGGATATGCATATGAGCCTTGGCACATCCGGTATGTAGGCAAGAAAGCCGCCAGAGAAATATATGAACAAAACATCACTCTGGAAGAATATTTAGGGTATTGAAATGGACAAGTTTGAGGATTTATGATAAAATTAATGATTATTGCGAAATAAATGATAGATAACGCTAAGCCAGTTAAGGCCGAGGCGTAAAAGCATGACATTCTGTCCGGCAAATTTCGTTGTGCTGCTGATAGAATTTATGCTGGTGTTCCCCAGCTTCAGCTGGCTTGGAACACGTCGTATAAGAAGTTCCCGCTTATTTACTGGGAGACGGATTCACATGTAAATGAGGGTAACTTCATTAGGAGGAAAGATAGAAATGGAAAAATTAGGTTTAAACCAAATCAGACAGATGTTCAGGGAATTCTACATGGACAAAGAGCATTATCCTGCGAAGAGTGCTTCATTGATTCCCCAGAACGACAAATCACTGTTGATTATCAACTCGGGTATGGCTCCGCTGAAACCTTATTTTGCAGGGCTGGAAACCCCACCGGCAAAGAGGATGACCACCTGCCAGAAGTGCATCAGAACAGGAGATATAGACAATGTCGGCATCACGTCCAGACATGGTACTTTTTTTGAAATGTTAGGAAACTTTTCCTTTGGAGATTATTTCAAAGAGGAATCACTGAGGTGGGGCTGGGAATTTATCACCCAATGCTTGAAAATGCCAGAGGACAAGATCTGGGCGACGGTCTATTACGACGATGACGAGGCTGTAGAAATTTGGAAGAAAATCGGCGTGCCAGAAGAGCGGATTGTGAGACTGGGCAAAGAAGATAACTTTTGGGAAATCGGACTGGGACCGTGTGGTCCATGCTCCGAAATATATTTTGACAGAGGACCGGAATACGGCTGCGGAAAACCTGATTGCAAGCCGGGATGTGACTGTGACAGATACCTGGAGTTTTGGAATCACGTGTTTACGCAGTTTTCCAAAGAAGAGGACGGCAGTTATACGCCATTAGAGCATCCGAATATTGATACTGGTATGGGATTAGAAAGAATGGCCTGCATCATGCAAGGCGTAGATTCTATCTTTGATGTGGATACAATCAGGCATATTCTCGATGGCGTGGTAGAAATGTCAGGTGTAAAGTATGAGGATGGTGCCGCGAAGACGGACGTTTCTATCAGAATCATCACTGACCATTTGAGATCCATGGTTTTCATGATTGCTGACGGAATCATCCCCTCCAATGAAGGACGCGGCTATGTGCTGCGCAGATTAATCAGACGTGCGGCGAGACATGGCAGAATCCTTGGCATTGACGGCAAATTCCTCGTGGAATTGTCTGATAAAGTAATCGAAGTATCCGCCGGCGCTTATCCAGAACTGGAAGAAAAGAAAGCGTATATTCAGAAGATTATCTCCGTGGAAGAAGAGAAATTTGCAGCTACCATCGACCAGGGAACTTCCATCATTCACGAATATGTGGAGGAACTGAAAAAAGAAGGAAAATCAGTTTTGGAAGGGGAAAAAGTTTTCAAACTTTATGATACTTTTGGTTTCCCTCTTGAATTGACGAAAGAAATTTTACAAGAGGAAGGCTGCAGTGCCGATGTAGATGGTTTTAACCAAAATATGCAGAAGCAGAAGGAGATGGCTAGAGCCGGCCGAAAATCTGCTGATGAAGAGGGATGGAAGGATGCAGCAACTGCAGTAGACGTTCCAGAAACCATTTTTACCGGATATGATAAATTAGACGATGAGGCTGAAATTTTAGCAATCGACGTTGATGGCACATTGACAGACAAAGTGGATGTTTATCAAAATGCCACAGTTTACCTTGATAAGACGCCATTTTATGCAGAAAGCGGCGGCCAGGCCTCCGATAATGGTTTTATGTCTACCAATGGCTGTCACGCAAAGGTGATCTCTGTAGAAAAATCCCATGGCGTTTATGCTCATAGAATTTTGGTAGAAAAGGGAACTCTGCAAAAAGGGGATAAGGTGCAGTGCGGCGTCAACCTCTTCAAGAGACATGCCACAGCACGAAACCATACAGCGACACATCTTCTGCAGAAAGCTCTGCGGGATGTGGTTGGTTCCCATGTAGAGCAGGCTGGTTCCAGTGTCAATGAGAATATGCTCAGATTTGACTTCACTCATTTTGAGGGAGTTACACCGGAACAACTGGAACAAGTAGAAGAATTGGTAAACCAGAAGATTACGGAGTTTTTACCAGTTGATATTTGTGAAACCTCTATGAAGCATGCCCAGGAGATGGGTGCTATGGCTCTCTTTGGTGAGAAATATGGGGAAGAGGTTCGTGTAGTCAGCTGCGGCGACTGGAGTGTGGAACTCTGCGGAGGAACCCATGTGGCAAACACCGGTCAAATCGGTGCCTTAAAGATTGTCAGTGAATCTGGCGTGGCATCCGGCGTGCGCAGAATTGAAGCTGTAACGGGAACGGGCGTTCTGCTGAAGACGATTGAAGCAGAAGAAACCGTCAGACAAATTGCAGCAGCGCTCAAAGCCAACCCTTCTGCTGTGGTTCAGAAGACAATTTCTGTGATGGAAGAGTTGAAAGAGACGAAAAAGGAATTGGAAGACTTTAAGAAAGCTGCCATGGGGTCTGAAGTTGACGATATGGTCAAAAATGCGAAAGATGTCGGCGATGTCAAGCTTGTGACAAAGGAGTTTAAGGATTATAATATCAATGATCTGCGAAATCTCTCCGACGATATCAAAGCCTCATACAAAAGCATCGTCATGGTCTTCGCTACAGTCAATGGATCAAAGGTCACGTTCCTGGTATCCATTACGGATGATTTATTAGATCGAGGTCTCCATGCAGGGAATATGATAAAACAGATTGCAGCGGCTTGCGGCGGCGGTGGCGGCGGAAAAGCCGATATGGCCCAGGCAGGAGCAAAAGATTCGTCAAAAATTCTTGATGCATTTAAGGTTGCAGAAGAACTTTTATCATAGTATACTATAGTTAGGAAAAAGGAGGTCGTTATCATGGAAAGAAAAACAATTATGTTTGACGCAGCGAAAACTCAACAGAAAACTACGAAAGAAATCCTGGAGGCTGTTTACGCCGCTTTGGAGGAAAGAGGGTACAACGGAATTGATCAAATGGTTGGATACATTCTTTCAGGCGACCCGTCATACATTACAAGTCACAATAATGCGAGAATGATGATCAGCCGCATTGACAGAGACGACTTGGTAGAAGAAATTCTAAAGGATTATCTAAAAAAATAGAATAGAAATGAACGGCAGGCGATTTGTTTTAACCTGCCGTTTTTTTAGGAAGGCAGGAAATGACTACACTATTTGAGAACAAATGCACGTATACCTATCAATATTACTTACAGCTTAAACGGACAACTCTGAATAAGAGTTTTGTGAATACTTGTTATGCTGCACTTATTATCGTCATCGCTGCAGGCATCCTTACAGTCATGAAAGGCTGGTATCCATTTACGGCTGTAGCAGTGGCCGCTTTTTTATTCGTGCTCTACAGATTGGTGGGAACGCCTGTTCGATTGGCATCTTTTGCAGCAAGGAAAAATCGCCAGGTCCACGGCAGGGACATTGAGACGACAAACAATTTCTATGAAGATCACCTTCTTGCAGTTAACACGCTGTCACAGAGCAGAACCAATATCAAGTATAGGGAAATACGTTCTTTGATGCAGTCTAAGGACCTGTTTATCATCGCGATGGATAAGGGACTGGTGCTTTTGATTGATAAAAATGGATTTTTAAAGGGAACGAAAGAAGAATTCGTGACTTTCATGAGAGAAAAATGTGTGAATGCTGAGGTGAAAATATGAGAAAAATAGCTCTTGATGTCGGCGACAAAACGGTAGGTGTCGCCTTAAGTGATGCCCTGGGTATTACTGCCCAAGGATTGACAACGCTGGAGAGAGTGGGAATACGAAAAGACACTGGGAAAATTTTAGATTTGGTCAAAGAATACGACTGCGATACCATCGTCATTGGCCTGCCAAAAAAATTGGACGGAAGTGACAGCATCCAGACGGAGAAAGTCTATGAGTTCCGTACGATGCTGGAAAATAAGATGAGAAGCACAGGGATGAAAAATATCGATGTGGTCTGGCAGGATGAACGCCTGACTACCGTCATGGCCGAAAAAGTCCTCATTGAAGCGGACGTCAGCCGCAAGAAAAGAAAGCAGGTTATTGACAAGCAGGCAGCGGTTCTGATTATGCAGAGCTACTTGGACAGCTTGCCCCAGAAAAAAGATTAAAATACGAATAATTATATCGATATACCCAAATATAATTCGTAATTTTGCCTAATTTAATCAAAAAACTAAATAAAAGTAAAGTGAAAATACGAATTTTGCTGAACAAATGTTGACACCAAAAGTATATGTGATAAAGTTTATTGTGTATGATATTCTGCATATACTTTTGGTTTTTTTTTAATATAATGATGGAGGTTAAATATATGAAAAAGATTGGAATCATCATGGGAAGCGATAGCGATCTTCCTGTAGTAGAAAAAGCAATGACAACATTAGAAGAATTCGGCGTGCCTTATGAAGTTCACGTGTACTCTGCCCATAGAACACCAGCAGAAGTAAAGAAATTCACTGAAAACGCCAGAGCAAACGGCTTCGGCGCGATTATCGCAGCTGCTGGAAAAGCGGCACATCTGGCCGGTTCCATTGCCGCCAGCACGACCCTTCCTGTCATTGGCATTCCAGTAAAATCATCCACTTTGGACGGCCTGGACGCGCTTCTTTCAACAGTGCAGATGCCTGGAGGCATCCCAGTAGCTACAGTTGCTATTGACGGCGCGCAGAATGCAGCCCTCTTGGCAATTCAGATGCTGGGCATTGAAGACAAAGAAATTGCCGCGAAATTGGACAACCAGAGAAAAGAAGCAGCTGATAAAGTTCTGACTAAGAATAAGAATATTGAGGAAAAATACAATCAATAAATCAAAACAGAAGCAAAAATATGAAAGAGGTGAAGCTTATGCGCGTTGAAAAGAGAGAAGAACTATATGAGGGAAAAGCCAAGAAGGTCTATGGTACGACAGACGAAAATCTCTGCATTGTATCTTACAAAGACGACGCTACTGCTTTTAATGGTCTGAAAAAGGGTACCATCATGGGAAAAGGCGCCATCAACAACAGAGTGACTAACTTTTTGATGCAGATGTTAGAAAAGAAGGGCATTCCTACCCACTTTGTGGAAGAGTTGAACGAGGAAGAGACCCTCGTAAAAAAAGTGAGCATCATACCTCTTGAGGTGATCGTGAGAAATATTGCGGCAGGCTCCCTGGCCAAACGGCTCGGTCTTGCAGAAGGCACCAAGATGGGTCGTCCGATTTTGGAATTCAGTTACAAGAATGACGACCTGGGGGATCCCATGGTCAATGACTACCATATCCTCGCTATGGAATACGCCACAGAAGGAGAGCTTTCTATCATCAAAAGCTTTGCTTTGAAAATAAATGAAATTTTGTCTGATTATCTGAAGGACGCGAATATCGAACTGATTGATTTTAAGCTGGAGTTTGGAAAAACTGCAGACGGTACAATCGTCTTGGCAGATGAGATTTCTCCTGATACCTGCAGATTTTGGGATACAGTGACCCATGAAAAACTGGATAAAGACAGATTTAGAAGAGACTTGGGCGGTGTAGAAGACGCATATCAGGAAATATTGAAGAGATTACTTGGAGAATAAAACGGGAGAGTATGAAAAAATGAGCAGTTTAAGAGAAGAATGCGGTGTTTTTGGCGTTTTCGGCACAGAGACACAGAATGTAGCCAGCACCACATATTATGGTTTGTTTGCCCTGCAGCACAGAGGACAGGAGAGCTGCGGCATCGTAGTGAACGATGACGGCGTGTTTAATTACTATAAAGACGCGGGACTTGTCAATGATGTCTTCACGCCAGAAATTCTGGAGGAGCTGGGGGAAGCCAATATGGCCATCGGCCACGTCAGATATGGAACTACGGGAAAAAGCGATAGGCTCAATTCGCAGCCCATCGTCGTCAATCATCATAAAGGCAGAATGGCACTTGCTCACAATGGAAATCTGGTCAACTCATATGAGCTGAGACAGGAATTGGAAGCAGAAGGCTCCATTTTCCACACGACAAGCGATACGGAAGTCATATCCTATATTATCACGAAAGAGAGAATCAAAAGTGATTCCATCGAGGAGGCTATTGACTCCGCCATGGACAAGTTGAAAGGTGCTTACTCTCTGGTCATCATGTCCCCATCCAAGCTGATTGCAGTCAGAGATGAACTGGGTATGAGACCTCTATGCTTCGGCCAAAAGGAAGACGGAACTTATATCGTTGCGTCAGAAACCTGTGCTTTGGACTCTGTCAGTGCAAAATACATCAGAGATGTGGAGCCGGGCGAAATCGTCGTTTTTGAAAAAGACGGTGTCAGATCCATCAAAGATCACTGCGGAAAGCAATCACAGAAGCTCTGCATCTTCGAATACATCTACTTTGCAAGACCTGACTCCGTAGTGGAGGGGACCAGCGTGCATGAAGCGCGTCTGAAAGCCGGCGCATGCCTTGCCATGGAACATCCTGTGCAGGCGGACGTGGTCATCGGCGTACCGGACTCAGGACTTGACGCAGCCATCGGCTACTCCAGACAGTCGGGTATTCCTTACGGCATCGGATTCATCAAAAACAAATACATCGGCAGAACCTTTATCGCACCTGGTCAAAAAGCGCGAGAGGATAAAGTCAGAATCAAACTCAACGTGGTAGCAGACACTGTGAGGGGGAAAAGAGTGGTTCTGGTAGACGACTCTATCGTCAGAGGTACAACTTGCGCCAGAATTGTAAAACTGCTCAGAGAAGCCGGGGCTACGGAAGTACATATGCGGTCATCTGCACCTCCGTTTATCAATCCGTGCTATTATGGAACAGATATCGACTCCAGAGAGAACCTGATTGCGTGCAAGCATACTATTCCGGAAATAGAGAAGATTATAGGTGTAGAAAGCTTGGGTTATCTGGACGTAAATCATCTGAACATGCTTGTAGGTAAGGCGCCGGGCGAAGGCTACTGTCACGCATGCTTCAGCGGAGAGTATCCGACAGAGGAGCCAAGCAGTTCAATCAAAAACAGGTTCGAAAAAAAGATTAGTGAAAAAGAGGAGAATTAGTCATGGAAAAGAGTTTCAGCGAAAGCTACAAAGCGGCCGGCGTAGATATTACAGCAGGATATAAAGCAGTTGAACTGATGAAAGAACACGTGGCAAAGACCATGAGGTTCGGAAGCGTTCCGAGTGATATTGGCGGCTTTGGCGGTCTGTTCGAATTGGATATCAAGAACATCAAAGAACCGGTCCTGGTCAGTGGTACGGACGGCGTAGGGACAAAGCTGAAAATGGCCTTCCTGATGGACAAGCACGATACTGTTGGTATCGACTGTGTGGCCATGTGTGTCAACGATATCATATGCGTCGGCGCGAAACCGCTGTTTTTCCTCGACTACATTGCAGTCGGCAAAAACTATCCAGACAAAGTCGCGATGATTGTGAAGGGCGTTGCAGAGGGCTGCATCCAGTCCGAGGCAGCTTTGATCGGAGGAGAGACTGCAGAAATGCCAGGATTCTATCCTGAAGACGAATACGACCTGGCTGGATTTGCTGTTGGTGTCGTAGACAAATCAAAGGTATTGAAAAAAGATACTATTTGTGAGGGAGATGTCATCATAGGTTTACCATCCTCTGGCGTACACTCCAACGGATTTTCCTTGGTGAGAAAAGTGCTGGATGTGGAAAATGAAGATATGAAAAAGCCCCTTGAAGCCCTCGGCGGAAAGTCTATGGGTGAGACGCTGCTGACACCGACAAAAATTTATGTAAAGCCGATGGTGAGACTTTTTGAAGAGGTTACAGTAAAATCGGCAGCCCACATCACCGGCGGTGGTTTCTACGAGAACATTCCGAGAAGTCTGCCAAAGGGTTATGGCGTAAAAATCAAGAGAGAAAATGTCAAAGTCCTGCCGATCTTTGGACTGATTGCAGAGAAAGGCAATATTCCGGAGAGAGATATGTTCAACACCTTCAACATGGGCGTAGGCATGACTGTTATCGTTTCCAAAGAAGATGCGGAAAAAACTCTTGATATACTGAAAGCAAACGGCGAAGACGCTTACATATTAGGCAGTGTGGTAAAATCTGAGGAAGGCGTGGAACTATGCTAAAGACAAAGATTGCCGTCCTCGTCTCCGGCGGTGGCACCAATCTTAAGGCGCTGATTGACGCGCAGAACAGCGGATTGATTAAAAGCGGCGAGATTGTTCTGGTCGCATCGAATAATCCGCAGGCATTCGCTCTGAAGAGGGCAGAGGATAACGACATCAAAGCTGTTATCATGTCCAGTGAAGAGGCGCTGCTGCAAATCTTCAGGGAAGAGGGTATTGAGCTGGTGGTATTGGCCGGGTTCCTGAAGATTTTGAGCCCGACATTTATCAACGCTTATGAGAATAGAATCATCAATATCCATCCATCCCTGATTCCCTCTTTCTGCGGGAAAGGGTGCTATGGTCTGCACGTTCACGAAAAGGCTTTGGAATATGGGGTCAAAGTGACCGGCGCGACGGTGCATTACGTCAATGAGATTCCTGACGGCGGCCAGATTATTGCGCAGAAAGCAGTGGAAATCTTGGAGGGAGATACGCCAGAAATTCTCCAGCGTCGCGTTATGGAACAGGCCGAATGGGTGCTGCTTCCGAGGGCCGTAGAAGAAATCAGTGAAAAATTAGCGAGAGGTGAAAAATAACCAATGAACGTTTATGAAAGAAAAACAATGGAAACTGCCGTAAAAGGAAACTCTTATGTAGGAAGAGGCATCGTTCTGGGCAGGTCCAAAGACGGAAAGAAAGCTGTCAGTGCTTACTTCATTATGGGCAGAAGTGACAACAGCAGAAACCGGGTTTTCCTTGAAGAAGGAGAAAATGTGATGATCAAACCTTTTGATGCGTCAAAAGTGGAGGACCCGTCTCTGATCATCTATTATCCGATGAGGAAACACGAGGACAAACTGATTGTGACCAACGGCGATCAGACAGATACCATTTATGAACACTTACAGAAAGGAAAATCTTTTGAAGAGGCGCTGGACTCCAGATGCTTTGAACCGGATGGCCCCAATTGGACACCGAGAATCAGCGGTATGTTCACCTTTGGTCAGGAACTGACTTATAAGATGAGTATCTTAAAAAGTGCTGATGCATCAGGCTCTGCCTGCAATAGATATTATTACAATTACTCTGCACTGGCCGGCCTCGGTCACTTTATTCACACCTATGTACAGGATGGAAATCCGCTTCCGACTTTCTGCGGCGAACCGGAGAGAGTGGAGATTCCAGATGATATTGATGCATTTGCCAACGAAATATGGGCAAATCTTGATGAGGACAATAAAATTTCTTTATATGTAAGGTACGTAGATCTGGAAACAGGCAAAGCGGAAAACAGAATGATCAACAAGAACGCATAATTGGAGGTGTAGAAATCATGAAAGAATTTGAACTGAAATATGGATGCAATCCCAATCAGAAGCCGGCAAAAATCTATATGGCCGATGGAAGCGAGCTTCCCGTGGAAATTTTAAATGGCAGACCTGGATATATTAACTTCCTGGATGCTTTTAACAGCTGGCAGCTGGTAAAGGAACTGAAAGATTGCCTGGGCATGCCGGCAGCGACATCCTTTAAGCATGTGAGCCCTACTTCTGCGGCTGTAGGCGTACCGATGAATGATACATTGAAGAAAGCCTGCTTTGTTGACGATATCGAAGGGCTGGACGATTCGCCTATCGCCACTGCCTATGCGAGGGCGAGAGGAACAGATAGGATGTCCTCCTTCGGCGACTGGGTAGCCCTCAGCGATACCTGTGATGCTGTCACCGCTACGATTCTCAAGAGAGAAGTATCTGACGGTATCATAGCGCCGGATTATACAGAGGAAGCCTTGGAAATTCTCAAGACAAAAAAGAAGGGCAACTATAATATCGTTAAAATCGATCCTGATTTTGTGCCAATGGAGCAGGAGACAAAGCAAGTCTTTGGCATCACCTTCGAACAGGGCAGAAATGACTACAAAATAACCCCGGACCAGCTGACGAATATCGTTACTGCCAACAAGGAGCTGCCTGAAGACGCGAAGAGAGATTTGATCATCGCTCTGATCACTCTCAAATATACACAGTCAAACTCTGTAGCTTATGCTAAGGATGGTCAGGCCATCGGCGTAGGAGCGGGACAGCAGTCCAGAATCCACTGCACTAGACTGGCAGGGAACAAGGCTGATTTCTGGCATTTGAGACAGGCGGATATTGTAATTAATCTGCCATTCAGAGAAGACGTAACCAGACCAAATCGCGATAATGCCATCGACGTCTATCTTGGAGATGAGTACGAGGATATCTTAAAAGACGGTGTATGGCAGACGTTGTTTACAGAAAAACCAGAACCATTTACTAAGGAAGAACAGAGAGAGTATCTGGATTCCATCAGTGGCGTATCTCTTGGCAGCGATGCTTTTTTCCCATTTGGCGATAACATTGAAAGAGCAAAGAAGAGCGGCGTCTCCTATATCGCTGAACCTGGCGGCAGTGTGAGAGATGATAATGTCATCGAAGTTTGTGATAAATACGGAATGGTAACCGTATTCACTGGTATGAGATTGTTCCATCACTAAGATTTAGTCGTATAATGGTTCTGGCCCCAATTTGCAAAGCAAATTGATGGGCAGACCTTATGCTTTAACGCCCCGGTATTAGCCGGCAAGGCGTTAGTCGTATAATGGTTCTGATCTCGATAGTTTATGTGTACATATTCGGCGAATCTAAACTAGTCCGAATTCGGACTTGTTTAGTTTTGCAAAAAAGTATATACACATCAAACGTTTAATTGACGTCAAGTAGGAGGTACATAATGAAAGTAATGGTTGTTGGCGGTGGCGGCAGAGAGCACGCTATCATCAAAAAAATAAAGAAGAGTCCAAAGGTTGATGAAATCTATGCACTGCCGGGAAATGGCGGCATTGCTGCTGATGCGACCTGTGTAGACATCGGAGCCAAAGACCTGCAAAATATTGTCAAATTTGCAAAGGAAAACAAGATTGAATTCGCCATCGTGGCGCCAGATGATCCACTTGTTCTGGGTCTTGTGGATCTGCTGCAGGCAGAAGGCATTCCTTGCTTCGGACCAAATAAGGACGCTGCTATCATCGAGGGCAGCAAGGCTTTTTCTAAAGATCTGATGAAGAAATACGGCATTCCGACAGCAGAATATGCAACCTTCACCGACATGGATGAAGCTCTTGGCTATCTGGATACCTGCAAGATTCCAGTGGTCGTCAAAGCTGATGGACTTGCCCTGGGCAAAGGTGTCATCATCGCCGAGACACTGGAAGAAGCAAAAATAGCAGTGAAAGATATGATGGAAGACAAAGTCTTCGGCGAAAGCGGCAGCGTGGTGGTCATTGAGGAATTCCTCACAGGACCGGAGGTTTCTGTCCTTTCTTTCACCGATGGAAAAACATTGATTCCTATGGTATCCTCTATGGATCATAAACGTGCACTGGATGGTGACAAAGGCCTCAATACAGGCGGTATGGGAACGGTAGCGCCAAACCCATATTATACTGCAGAAATCGCATCTCGCTGTGAGGAAGAAATCTTTCTGCCGACAATGATCGCCATGAACAGAGAATGCAGAATCTTCTCTGGCTGCCTCTATTTTGGCCTCATGCTCACAGAGGATGGACCAAAAGTCATCGAGTACAACTGCAGATTTGGCGATCCGGAAACACAGGTCGTTTTACCCCTTTTAGACAGCGACCTCTTTGATATCATGATTCATGTGGCGGATGGCACTTTGGATGAGGCCGATGTCAACTTTGCTGACGATGCGGCTTGCTGCGTAGTCATGGCCAGCGAGGGATATCCAAAATCCTACGAAAAAGGTTACGAGATCAAAATCGCTGATGATGTGGAGGATGTCTATGTTGCCGGCGCAAAATTGTCCGAGGATGGAAAGCTTCTGACCAATGGCGGTCGTGTACTCGGCGTGACGGAAAGAGGCGGGGATATCAAAGAGGCCATCGAAAAAGCGTACAAATCTGTAGAGAAAGTAAGTTTTAATAACGCTTACTTTAGAAAAGATATCGGCCAGAAAGCACTTGCAGCACTTGAAAAATAAGGGAGAAATCATGGTATATAGAATATATGTGGAAAAGAAAAGAGAGTTTGCTCATGAAGCAGCTTCCTTAAAAAGTGAAATTGTCAAGCTCCTTCAGATTGACGGACTTGAGGAGCTTAGAATTGTCAATCGTTACGATGTAGAAAACTTGGATAAGAGTCTCTTTGATTATGCTGTGGGCACTGTTTTTTCTGAACCCCAAGTTGATATTGCTTCTGAAAACCTGGATTTTTCCATGGCGGATTACGTATTTGCTGTGGAATATCTGCCGGGGCAGTTTGACCAGAGAGCCAATTCCGCGGCGGAATGTATTCAGATCATTTCAAAAGGGGAAAGACCGACTGTGAGAACCGCGAAGGTATACATGCTCAGCGGCAGTCTGTCTGCTGAGGAACTTACGGAGATTAAAAAATACGTCATCAACCCAGTCGAAGCCAGAGAAGCAGCCCTGGAGGAATTTGATACCCTCAAGGTTGACTACGAGATTCCGACAGAGGTGGCAGTCTTAGACGGCTTTAACCAGATGAACGAAGAGCAGCTTACTGCATTCCTGGGAGATTACGGACTTGCTATGGATCTGGCTGATTTAAAATTCTGCCAAGACTATTTCAAAAAAGAAGATAGAGATCCGACCATTACGGAAATCAAAGTCATCGATACCTATTGGTCCGATCACTGCAGACATACGACTTTTAACACGACCATCGACAATGTAAAGTTTGAAGATCCGGCAGTACAGGCAACCTACGAGGATTACATCAAAACCAGACAAGCGCTTGGCAGGACCAAACCGATTAATCTGATGGATATCGGCACCATCGCTGCCAAATACCTGAAATCAAAAGGAGCATTATCAAAGCTGGACGAGTCAGAGGAAATTAACGCCTGCACTGTAAAGATCGATGTAAATGTAGAAGGTGAAATCCAGCAATGGCTGCTTTTATTCAAAAATGAAACCCACAATCATCCGACGGAAATCGAGCCTTTCGGCGGTGCGGCTACCTGCGTAGGCGGCGCCATCAGAGATCCGCTTTCAGGCAGAAGTTATGTTTATTCTGCCATGAGAGTCACAGGTGCAGCAGATCCGTTGAAACCAGTATCAGAGACACTGAAGGGCAAGCTTCCCCAGCGGAAGATCGTGACGACGGCTGCAAACGGCTACAGTTCCTACGGAAACCAGATCGGCCTTGCCACAGGACAGGTTGATGAACTCTATCACGATGGCTATGTTGCTAAGAGAATGGAAATCGGTGCGGTCATCGCGGCGGCTCCAGCAGAGAATGTGCGCAGAGAGCGGCCGATGGACAGCGATATCGTTATTCTTTTAGGCGGCAAGACAGGGCGCGACGGCTGCGGTGGTGCAACCGGTTCATCAAAATCTCACACTTTGGAATCTCTTGAAAGTTGTGGGGCAGAAGTGCAGAAAGGAAATGCGCCAGAAGAGAGAAAGCTGCAGAGACTGTTTAGAAATCCACAGGCTTCGAAATTGATTAAACGCTGCAACGACTTCGGTGCAGGCGGCGTTTCTGTTGCCATTGGAGAACTGGCGGACGGTCTTGAAATCAACCTTAACGCGGTTCCAAAGAAATATGACGGTTTGGATGGTACGGAACTTGCTATCAGCGAATCTCAAGAGAGAATGGCTGTCGTCGTCGGCAAAGAGGATGTAGAGAAATTCTGCAAGCTGGCAGAGTCAGAGAATCTGGAAGCTACTGTCGTCGCTGAAGTGAAGGAAAATCCTTATTTGAAGATTTTCTGGAACGATAAGGCAATTGTAAATATTTCCCGGGAATTCCTCGACACCAACGGTGCGGAGAAACACATCGACATCGAAATCCCGAAGCACGGCGATTTTGCCAAGAAAGCGGCAGGGAACTTTACTGATGAATATATGGCTCTGGCAGGCGATCTCAATGTCTGCTCAAAGAGGGGACTTTCGGAGCGTTTTGACTCCACCATCGGCGCAGGCACTGTGCTGATGCCTTTTGGCGGCATCAAACAGAGAACGCCGAACCAAGCCATGGTCAATCTGATCGCTGTGGAAAAAGAACACACGTCAACCTGCTCACTGATGTCTTGGGGTTACAACCCGTTCATCGCTGAGAAGAGTCCGTACCACAGCGCCTATCTGGCTGTAGTAGAATCTGTATCAAAATTGATTGCAGCAGGTGCATCTTTTGAGGACATCTACCTGTCCTTCCAGGAATACTTCGAGAAACCGATGAGAGATCCGCAGAGATGGGGCAAGCCGATGGCTGCTGTATTGGGTGCTTTTAAGGCACAGAAGGAACTGGGTGTTGCTGCAATCGGCGGCAAGGACTCCATGAGCGGCACCTTTGAGGACATCGACGTGCCGCCGACTTTGGTATCCTTCGCAGTGACCACAGACGATGTCAGCAATATCATTTCACCGGAATTTAAAGAAGTTGACAATAATGTATTTATGTTTATCCCTGAATACGACGAAGAAGGGCTGCCGAAGGCAGAATCTCTGAAGGCGATTTATGAAGCGATTCATGAGATGATCAAAAATGGAACCATCATCAGCGCTTATACACCTGGATATGGCGGTGCGGCGGAAGCTGTGCTGAAGATGGCCATGGGCAATGAGATCGGATTTGCATACGGTGAGGATGTGGATCTTGAAAAAATCTTCGGATACGCTTATGGCGCCTTTGTCGTAGAAGTTTCTACTGCAGTGATGAAGAAAACAATGGGTGCCGAATGCGGCGATGATATGCATTATTTCGGATTTAAGCTGGAAGGCGCGGATATCATCGACTTGGGTAAGACGACAGCCGAGAAAACCATTGTCCGTGGAAGTGAGAGAATCGACCTTGCAGCGATTGAAAAAGTTTACGAAAGCAAATTAGAACCGATCTACAGCTGCAATATCGAAACTGCGGAGAACAAGCTGGAGACTTTCAACTATGAGGCTTCAGACAGACCACATGCGAAAGTCAAAATAGAGAAACCGAAGGTTTTGATTCCGGTATTCCCTGGCAACAATTGTGAGTACGATTCTGCAAAGGCCTTTAGAGACGCTGGGGCGGAGCCAGAAATCTTTGTCATCAATAATTTGACGGCAGAAGCTGTTGCTAAATCTGTAGAAGACTTTGCAGCAAAGGTGAGAGAATCGCAGATTATCTTCATACCAGGAGGATTCTCCGGCGGTGACGAGCCAGATGGTTCCGGTAAATTTATCACGGCATTCTTTAGAAACCAGGAAGTCAAAGAGGCAGTCACGGATCTCCTCGATAACAGAGAAGGACTGATGGTCGGTATCTGTAATGGGTTCCAGGCGTTGATCAAGCTGGGCCTGGTGCCTTATGGAAAGATCATGGATATCGATGAAACCTTCCCGACTTTGACTTTCAATGAAATAGGACGTCACCAGTCCAAACTGATCAGAACGAGAACCGTATCCAACAAGTCGCCATGGCTGGCCAATACCAAGCCAGGTGAGATTTACACGGTGCCGATTTCTCACGGCGAAGGCCGATTCATCGCTTCAGAAGAATTGATTCAGGAGCTGGCAAAGAACGGTCAGATTACGACGCAATATGTAGACCTTGACGGAAATGTAACCAGCGACATTCAGTTCAATCCAAATGGTTCCTATTACGCCATTGAAGGAATTACTTCCCCAGATGGAAGAGTGTTCGGAAAGATGGGACACGCGGAGAGAACTGGAGAAGGGCTGTACAAGAATGTACCAGGGAACTTTGACATCGGTATGTTCAAAGCGGCAGTAGAGTATTTTAAATAGGATTGAACGAGAAGGGAGGGCTTTATATGGATACGAGATATCAAGTGGTGATGAGTCAAGTCATGCTTCCGCATCAGGCTAATGTTGCGGGAAACGTGCACGGTGGCGAGATCATGAAATTCATGGATACGGCTGCGGGGGCCGCCGCCATGAAATACGCCAGGTGCAACTGTGTGACTGCCAGAGTGGACGAGTTGATTTTTCATCTGCCGATTTTTGTCGGCGCCTTGGTGACCTGTACAGCGACCATCGCTTATGTAGGGAATTCCTCTATGGACGTCTACGTGCGTGTGGATTCAGAGGATATGGAGTCTGGAAACGGACCAGAAAAAGCCCTCTGCGCTCATTTTACCATGGTAGCCATGAGCAAAACGGGCAAACCGCAGAAGGTGCCCCCGTATACGCCGGAGACAGAAGATGAAAAAGAGCTGTATGAATCAGCCCTTGAAAAAGTACAGGCGAGGAAAAGACTGAAGTAAGTATAAAAAGAGATTCTTTGAGAGGTAACTCTATACAAAGAATCTCTTTTTTCTAGTTATAGACTAAAAAAGATATATATGTTATGATATATACATAATTTAGTATTCTATAGAAAGAACTAAGAGGTGGTTGTAATGAATAAAATGCGTCAGATTCTAGTCTGGATTTTGGCATGTAGTTTAATATTTTCCAGCTTTACTGTAACTAGTTTTGGTGCGGCAGCAAAAGGAAAGATAACCGTAGCAAAGACAAAGATTACACTTGAAATGAACAAATCTTATCAATTAAAACCAAAGGCAAGTAACAAGGTTATTTCAAAAAAGGGATACAAATACACATCGTCAAATGCTCGAGTAGCAACGGTTTCTTCTAAGGGTAAAATCATTGCTAAGACGAAGGGTAAAACAACAATTACAATCAAGTCCAAGGCCAAATCGACAGTTTCCAAAAAGATCAAAGTCACCGTCGTAAAGCGTAAAAACAATGTAATTGCTATGGAAGGGGGAACTGCGGCCAAGATGAATCTAGGTACGACAAAGGTTAAGAATGACCAGGCGAAATGGATTTCATCTAATAAGAAGATTGCAAAGGTCACTAAAAACGGTATTGTAAAAACGATCAGCTATGGAACTACAACAATTACGGCAAAATCAAAGAAATTGGCTGGTGGTAAGAAAGTTTTTAAGATTCAATCTGGAAAAAAAGTCATTACAGAAAAGGCACTGAGGGAAGAAGTTCAAAGAGGCACAAAAATGATTCTCATTGCCAAAGATATAAAGGTGACTTCCAGTTTAACGATTCATAAAGGTACTAATTTGATTTTGGCAAAGGGTATAACTTTAAAAACAGGCAAAGGTGTGAGCTTAAAAAACCTTGGCAGGATTACGAATGTGGTCGATAAGGTTTACGCCAAGAAGACTGGCAAGACGGTAAAGTCACTATCTGATGAGACTGCTAGCGAGCCGACAGTGCCGCCAACGGCAGATGTGCCGGAAGTACCAGAGCCTCCTAAAGACTCGGAAACACCTGAAGAACCAGAGGTGCCTGATAACCCCGGAACACCTGATAATCCAGAGGTGCCTGATAACCCCGGCGATGTAATGGAGCCAGAACTTCCGACTGATGAGGCGATAGATCAGACAGAAGAGCTGAATCCAAAAGAAGAAGAAGGAGTCATTGAGGCTGAAGACAAAGAATCGATAAAGACAGAAGAAGCATCCGTCATCGAGGTCGTGGATTATGCTAATTTGGTACAAGAAGATGCCTTGATTTTGAGAGAAGGATGTACTGTCATCGTAGGCGGCCAGAAAGTTATCGGCCCTGCAGGCAGTGATGCCTGGATGACTTTGTCTGACCCTGTTGATGATTCAGGTGTTGCAGCGATATGGAGTATGGATGGAGACGGAAATCTGCTGCTTACGGTATGGGGGACGTTAACTGTACAGAAAAATGAAGAGAATTTATTGACGGGTATTGACCTCCACGCTAGAAAAGTAAAGGATTATGATCCGGTCATCATTTTGCCATCATTCAACGTACTTCCTTATTGGGGGATGGTATCCATTTGTGACAGTACATTATTTGTAGGCGGTATTAAGGTTGTGAGCAAGTCTGATCCTGACAGTGTGTTTAATGCATATAATGAAGGGGAGGAAGAAGAAAATAGACTTCTCTTCAGGCGTATGGATAACGGTACTACTACATATACCTCTGGCTATGTTGAGATCAACAGCTATTATCCGGGATTAGAGCTGGATGTCAGCGGAGTTGTGAACTTTTTTCAAGGGAAACAGCCTTATGTTAAATTCAATTGTGATGTTAACCAGTGGATCGATGGACAGATGAAGCATCATATCAGTGGCACAAGCGGCGCTTATCCTTTAGATGTAGCTGATATTTGCGGTCTGGCGTATCATTTTGAACTAGCGGATGCTAGTGAGATAGAGAAGATAAAAGATGCAGTTCCTGGAGCCGAGATTAATTTTATGCCCTATTTAGGTCCCTATAGGATGATTCAATTTATTGAAGCTGTAGAGGATAGTGGAAGGTCCATATCGATGAAAAAAGTTATGGGCGACAGGGATGGATTTATCATGCGTTATCAGTTTACGATGCCGTCCAGCGGTGTGTTCATTAGAACATATACGAAACATTTTAATATCTATAGTAAGGGTGAAATCGTAACAGGTAATCCAAAATCATATTATTATTTCAACAGTCTGGAAGAAGCGAAACAGCAGTTTGTGGATTTGACCATTGAGGTTGATGGCGTGCAGTATCCGATTACTGTTGAATGGAAAAAAATGAATGCTTATGATGGGCAGATAGATTATTCTGGCTTGATTCATTGCCCGGATTTAGAGGGGCAATATGAATTCCTAGGATATATACCAGCATATATCTTAGAAAATTAGAATAAAAAACATGGAAATGATGGAATCAAAGATTACTATTTCCACATGCCGCCCTCAAAAGGCGACCCATCGCAATGTACGTTCTTTGATATTTCCTATGTTATAAAAAATGGAGGCGCCTCGTAAAAAGGCGTCTTCACTATTTTTAAAATAATTTTTATATATAAAAAAATATTGATAAAATTAAACTTTTTTGATATATCCGATAGAGACGAAATCTGAAGTCATTGGCGTTGAAGGATTTAGAACTTTCAGAAAATGGCACGATTCTTGCTTTATATATTTGCATCAAATAAAAGTTAAAAAGAAGGAGAATACATATGAGTACAATGAAGGCGACAGCTTACACAAATGGTAAGATTTTTACTTCTGACGATGCGAATTTATATGCAGACGCTATGATTGTAGAAGGAGAACGAATCAAATGGGTAGGCAGAGAAGCTGATATGCCTGCTGGAGACTATGAAAAAATAGATTTAAATGGCAAGAGGGTCATCCCGGGTTTTATCGATGCACACATGCATCCCATCATGCTTGCAGATTTTAGTAAGAAGATTTCTGCCCTTCCGCCAGTTGTCAATTCTTTGACTGATTTAGAGGAAAAAATTGCTGCAGTTAGAGAAAAGCAAGAAGCTGGAGAATGGATTCAGGGTTGGGGCTACGACGAAGGGAAATTGGCGGAAAAGCGTTCACCGAACAGATATGACCTGGACAAGGGCTGCAGTGATTCTCCCGTTATCATATTCAGAACGTGCGGTCATGTGAACTGCGTCAACAGCAAAGCGCTGGAACTGGCGGGTATTACAAAGGATACACCAGATCCACAGGGTGGAGAAATTGATAGAGACGAAAACGGGGAACCGACAGGCGTTCTTCGCGAAAATGCCAGATCTTTTATCACTCCGCTTCTTCCTGTATCCAGTGACGAAGAAAAAATTGACGAAATTGTGGATCTGGGAAAACTGTTGGCTTCTCAGGGCATTACAGGTGCTGCTGATATCGGATGTCTCAGTGACGGCGATGTGTACGGATATTACATGAATGCGAAGAAAAAAGGCTTTAAACAGAGAATCGGCATCTACTATATGTGGGATTATTATTGGCAGGACAAAGATTTTGCCATTGCGAAAGAACAGATGGACGGTGATCAACAGATACATGTAGCAGGACTGAAGACCGTTGGTGACGGCAGTTTCTCTGGCAGAACAGCCTGGGTCAGTGAGCCGTATTACGGAAGTACGGACGAATACGGTATTTCTGTTTGCTCTGACGAATTGATGGAAAGTGCAATCAAATTCTGTAAAGAAAACCACTGCCAGTATTCCATGCACGCTATGGGCGGGCAGGCCATCGACAGAATCGTCAACAGAGTGGCTAAGGAAGAAAAGTGGAACGATGATGAAACACCGCATCTTCGTATTGAACATACCACAGAACCTTCTGAGGAAGCAATTGCAAAGACGGTAGAACATGGTTTTGCATTCGCAACACAGCCGATCTTTTTCTATGCAGAGATAGAGAGTTATTTGGCTAATCTGGGTCCAGATAGAACAAAAAAAGCTTATCCTATTAAAAAACTGCTGGATCGTGGTGTCAATGTGTGCTTCTCAACTGATGCACCGGCGACATCCTGGGCAGTTCCATCAGATCCATTCCCATGTCTGAAAGCAGCTGTAACCAGATACGCATATGACGGCACAGATTGTGGTCAAGATCAGGCGGTTGATATTGAAACGGCAATTAAACTCTATACTAGAAACGCCGCTGTGGTTACCGGGCTGAAAAATGCTGGTCAATTGAAGGCTGGCTACCATGCAGACTTTGCCGTACTCAGCGATGATCTTTTGACCGTTGCATCGGAAGATATTGACAAAGTGAAAGTGGAACAAACCTATATCGACGGTCAAAAAGTATTTGGTTAAAAACAGGATCATACAATTTGACAATAGTATAGATTTTGCTTAATATATATAGTAGATTGAAAGGAGTAATAACATGAGCACAAAGAAAAATGCATATGTAAACGGAAAAATATTTACTTCAGACGACAATAATCTGTACGCTGAAGCAATGATAGTAGAAGATGGAGTCATCACTTGGATTGGAAAAGAGGCAGAGATGCCATCAGGTGATTATGACAAAGTAGATCTAGAGGGAAAACGTGTTCTGCCAGGTTTTGTAGATGCCCATGAGCATCCGGCGATGCTGGCTGAAATGAGCAAGCAGATTTCTTGTCTGCCTCCAGTGGTGCATTCCATTGAGGAACTGATTGAAAAGATTAAAGAGGTCAGGGCAGAGCAGGGTCCGGGAGCATGGATCAAAGGATGGGGCTACGACGAAGGCAAGTTCGCAGAAAAACGCTCACCGAACAGATATGATCTGGATAAAGGCTGCAGTGATTCACCAGTTTATCTGCTGCGTACTTGTGCCCACATCATCTGCCTTAACAGTAAAGCGATAGAAATGGCAGGCATCACAAAAGATACGCCGGATCCAGAAGGCGGTGCTATCGACAGAGATGAAAATGGAGAGCCGACTGGCGTACTACGTGAAAACGCTAGAAATTTAGTGAACCACCTGCTGCCAAGTCTCACGAGAGAACAGAAAGCGGATTTAGTGGCTGATCTGGGACAGTTGTTACTGTCACAGGGTATCACAGCGATCTGTGATATGGGAAATATGGATCCTTCTGATAATTATCAATTGTATTATGCAGCTGTAGAAAAAGGGTTCAAACAGAAGGTCGGCATTTACTACATGTGGAACTATTTCCACGATGATCCAGATTTCAAAATCCCTGAAAAACAGTATGACAAGAATCAGCAGATTTTCTCTGCCGGCATTAAAACCATCGGTGACGGAAGCGTTTCTGGCAGAACTGCTTGGATGAACGAACCTTATCTCGATTCAGATGAGCATGGAATTTCTACGATTACGGATGAAGAGATGGAAAGTGCTATCGCATTCTGCAAGAAATATCATTGTCAGCTTTCCATGCACGCCATGGGTGGAAAAACGATCGACAGAATGGTTAATAGAGTGTATCAGGAAGAAAAGTGGACTTTGGACGAAACGCCGCATCTTCGTCTCGAACATATAACAGAACCGTCAGAGCAAGCTATGGAGAAAACCATTGAAAAGGGCTTTGCTTTTGCAACCCAGCCGATTTTCCTCTATGCAGAAATCGAAAGTTATCTGAAAAATTTGGGACCAGAAAGAACGAAGACTACATATCCAGTAAAAACGATGTTGGAAAAGGGTGTCAATCTGTGTTTCTCCACTGACGCACCGGCGACGTCCTGGGCAGTTCCATCAGATCCATTCCCTTGTCTCAAAGGAGCTGTGACCAGAAAAGCTTACGATGGTACAGACTGTGGGCAGGACCAGGCAGTGGATATTGAAACTGCAGTGAAACTCTACACGAAAGCATCTGCTGGTGTAGCAGGATTTAAGAACATCGGTCAGCTGAAGGAAGGATACAAGGCAGACTTTATCGTATTGTGTGACGATTTGCTCACTGTTCCTGCCGAAGACATCGATAAGGTGTGTGTAGAAGCAACTTATGTAGAAGGCGAAAAAGTATATCAAAAATAAATAGCAGATATTCAAACTTGAGTGCACGAGAGGTTTTCTCCGTGCACTCTTTTGTTTTAGGGTAAACTATGATAAAATAATAGAAAAGGTCAGAGAAGAGGAGGTGGAAACAATGACAACAAAGCTTGATTTTTATACAGAAATAAGAGATAAGGAGCAGCCTTATCACAATCAAATGTTAAATTTGCTCAAATTCGTAGATGAAGAAGAAATAAGTATTATGAGTGGCGCCTGGATGGAGCATATGGAGAATCCTGATGCCGAAATGAAGATTAAAGATTTCCTGCTCAATCCAAGCGAGGATAGTGCATTTACCGTTCCGCTGCTGCGTCAGTGGCTCTTTGAGCTGATTGTAGGCACCGTTGTACTGCAGGATAATTTCAACGAGGAACTACCTGTTACTGCAGTTTTATATCCGCCGACCCATTCCCTGATGATTTGTGAGACGGATATTGGTATCATTGCCAGCGCCTTAGACGAGGTTGAGTATGCATTGATTGGAGATATCGACAATCGAGATTTTAATTTGCATCTGCAACAGGCCTATGAAAGTGTTAAAAAATCGGTGGAAGGCTTTGGTGTATTAACTATGCCGGGCTTTGATCGAATCAACGATAGAGTGGCTCATTTCTCTAATTCAGGACGCCTTGTTGGTCTGATCCGTGAAATCGATCTGCGCCACGCCTGCGGCAATATTGTAACTCTGATGAATAGAAAAACGAGAGAGTTAGCATTAGATAGCCCTCTGACTATTTTTGTAGGAGGCAATGTTCTCAACGGTGACTTTACAGTACCAAATCTGATCAGTGTTTACTATGGAATCGATGCCAATACTTTAGATGAGGGAATGATTCAGAACATTTACCGGCCGTTTACCGACAGTGACAGCAGGTTGCTGTCGGTATCGAGAATGTTTGGAACAGAGAAACTGCTTCGACGGCTGTTTGAGCAGCGGCAATAAAACTAAACGAGGAGAGGGTTTAATTACATGGACTACCTAAAAGAAGTAAATCGAATCATTTCGTCCAGCGATTCTGTCGCTGGATTGATGGTTGTAAACAAGGAAGGAATTGTTGAGTATTACAAGCCTTGCAGTAATTTTGGCCTTGACGAGATAGAATTTGGAAAAAATGTGAGAGGAAAGTATCTGCTAGATGTCTATAAAGAAATAACCACTGATAACAGCACGGTGATGAAAACGTTGAAAACAGGCCAGGTGACGATTGGCCAGCAACAGACATTGACTACAGACCAATTCCAGTTGACAATTTCATCTACCACCTATCCGATTCTCGATCAAGATGGTTCGATTCAGGGTGCTATTGATGTGGCAAGGTTGCTAGACCACAAAAAAATTGGCTCTAATGAAAATGTGAATCCGCATCTATCGATTTTAGATGATATTGTGACGCGGAATGAAGAAATGGTCAGGCTTAAACGTATCGTACAGGAAGTGGCAAAGAACAATTCACCGACGATGATCTGCGGAGAGACTGGTACGGGAAAAGAGCTGGTTGCTGAAGCTTTACATATGCTATCAAACCGCAAAAATAAGCCTTTTATTTCTCAAAACTGTGCAGCGATTCCAGCTAATCTATTGGAAAGTCTTTTTTTTGGAACGGAAAAGGGAGGATTTACTGGTGCCGAGTCAAGAAAAGGGCTCTTTGAGTTAGCTGACGGCGGCACTTTGTTTTTAGACGAAGTCAACTCTATGGATGTTTCGATGCAGGCAAAACTGCTGAAGGTGTTGGAAGAACAAAAGGTAAGGCGAGTCGGTGGCAAGGAGGATATCAGATTTGACGTCAGAATCGTATCTGCCTCTAATGAAAATCCTGAAATGCTGGCAAGTCAGGGAAAGCTTCGTTCTGACTTTTATTATAGAATCAGCGTGGTGAAGCTGCTGCTGCCGCCTCTTCGTGAAAGACCGGAGGATATTTTGCTTCTGACAGAACATTTTATCAAGGTCTATAACCAAAAAATGAATAAGCACATTAAAGGTCTGTCACAGATGACGCTTCACCTCTTTACAGAGTGGAAATGGCCAGGTAATATCAGAGAACTGAAAAATACCATTGAAAGTGCTTTTAATATGGAAGACGGCGATTTTATCACATTGGACTCTGTCCAGGACTTGCTTCAAAAAATTGAGGAAGATGGAGCCGTAGCAAGATACACGCAGAATACAGTTCCAGTGAATTCGACGAAATCTGATGACATCATATTCTCGCCTGAAGCCATAAAGAAATTATTGGCGACGAATGGAGTGAATTTGAAACAGATGATGGAGGATTATGAGACGTTTATTCTTTCTGAAGCCCTGAAACAGGATCGGAAATTGGCGAAAGTGGCGGCGAGATTATCTATTTCTCCCCAAAAACTGCAGTATAGAATGGAAAAGTTAAATTTAAAATAAAGAGGAGAAGTTATGACTGAAACGACGAGAACAATTATCAGCAGGATTACAGAACTAAAAGAAGAGTGTCAGAGCGAATCTGCCGCAACAAACCAGCCTTCGATAGAGGAATTTGCACTCTTGCTCAGCGGGATCTCTGCCTGTAGGAAGACACCTGGCATTGATATTCATATGGGATACGAGCATCTGTATCTCTGCAACGAAGAAAAAGCAGAGATTGTCAGAGATCATTTGAAAAGAATTTATCATATCGTAGACAGAGATACACTGATTAACGTCTGCAATGAGTTGTATAGCACTGATAACGATTTGTCAGATTTTCGTTCTTTTTGGAATGAAAGCCCGTCCTTTGATATTGGTGAACTGACGCAGGAGTCAAGAGATTTCTTTGAGAACTGTATGGAATACAGCAGAAATTTTGATGAGCTTGCAGGAGAGGGCGGTTACTATGCTTGGGACTGCAACGAAATTATCGGCCTTTTGAGGGTAGGGTATGCTGCTGGTCTGATCACGAAGGATGACTTTTGGGCTTTTGTCAGACCGATGGCTAAAAATGCAGCACAGCTTTACAAATCTTGGAGAGAATATGCGGCAGGGTGCCTCTGCGGATGCGCCTATTTTATGTTCAGAGAACAGGGCTGCAATGAGGAAGTGTTGAACTTCTTTGATATCAATTGGAACTTGATTGACCATCTCCTTGGAGAAGACGGAGCCTGGCAGAGAAACGGCTGGTATCAAATTCCTGAAAAAGACTTTCTCATCAAAGCCGAGGATATGAAGATTATTCTTGACTCCTGGAAAGGCGCCGAAGGCTGTCTTGCGACAGATAGAATTTTGGTAGATGGTGAGAACGTTGGTTACATGTATCGCGAAGAGCCGGACAGCAATCATGATTGGGACAGTGGCTGGAGATTCACTGCCGGTGATGAAACCCCGGAATACATGGATGACCCAGATCACTCTGGCATCTATGCGCTGAACACGGTCTGCAATTATGATCCTGAGATTACAGAATTATTGGATGCGCCATTCGGTACAGCCTATATCAGAATCGATGGACGTTTGGTTCTGGATGAAGAGAAAGAGGGATAACTATTCCTAAAATCATAATTTTGGGAATAGTTATGATTACTTCTCAAATAGATACCATTCAAGGACTTCATACAAATAAAACCTCCTGGACAAATTACTATAACTAGTCCAGGAGGTTTTATTTGTATAGGAAAAATCATTTGTGTGTTGCCTATTATATTATGTGGAAACTGGAATCGAAAATTCCGCTATTCCCATTTTTATAATTAGAAATCTTTAAAAAATCGAGGCTCTATTTTGCGTTTTAAGCGATTTTTTTATATACGGTCGATATCTTGTCCTATGGCCTTATCCCTTAAAAGGCTTATTCTGCCTGCTTTAAAAAATTTCCCTTTTGCTGATTAAGAATATACCGGTATGATGATTTTTTGGCCAGCCTCCAATTGGTCGGCGGAAATTTCGTTGAGGTCGCAAATCTCATAAACGACTTGGCGGAGATCCATGTTGTCCGGCGCATATTCTGATGCGATATCCCAAAGTGTATCGCCGGATTCTATCTTAACCAAGTTGTATTCCGTCATGGATGAACTGCTGACTGTGTTTATGCCGGTCAAAGAGCCTAGTATCGTAAAGATGCAAAGAATTGCAACAACTAGAAAAGTTGTAAACCTAAATTTGGATGTAATTCTGTATTTCTTATTCATTCTCTCACCTTCTTAAACATTTGTTTGTTTTCTATATAATATCAGAATAAACGTTCTTTGTCAATAGAAAAATAAACAAATGTTCGCATAGAGGGGAGATTGTAGAACAGAGATGCTGACAAAGCTTCAAAAGCTTCATTCGTATGTACTTGTGCTATCCGCATGAGAATGCTCTTTATTAATTAAAAAAGCTCCTTACATATAGTAAAGAGCGACTGTGTTTCTTTGTGCTTATCCGGCAATGGTTCCGTTAGGTACTGGTTTTTCAGGCTGTGCGAGAACAGGTATGATACCGCTTTCATATCCGATATCGAAAAGCATGCCTTCTGACAGTTCTCCTGCCATCTTTCTCGGAGCCAGGTTAACGACAAAGAGCGCCTGCTGCCCTTCTATTTCCTTTGGATTATCCCGTTCTCCCTTCATCCCCACTAAAATCTGCCTTTTAAAATCACCGAAATCGACAATCAATTTTACCAGTTTATTGGATTTTGGCATGTCCTCCACTGTTTCAATCGTTCCGACTCTGATATCGATTTTATCTAAATCATCGATTGTAATGTTAGGCTTTACATCTTTCATTTTCTTGTTTCCTTTCATTTATAATAGATATTGAGAACCTTTGATTTGCCTTTCAATTCATCTTCTAAAAGAATTTAATCGACGATTTTTTCATAGAATTTGTCTAAGTATTTACTAATTCTTTTTCGAAAAATAATACAGATGATAAATGCTATGACTGCAAAGACAGCAATGATTCCCATGCCGATATAGTGTTGTTTCATATACAGGGCGCCGATCAAAAGACTGCCAGCCATGCCAGGCGTTCTGCCGATCAAAGATAAGATTAAAAATGGCTTAAATTTCATTTCTGAAACACCAGCAGCATAACTGACGATATCTTTCGGCAGTCCAGGTATTAGATAAATCAAAAATACGATGGTATAGGCTTTTTTGCTGTTGAGCCTGTCGATAAAATACGTCATTTTTTCTTCACCAAAGAACAGGTGAATCGCATCCTTTCCCAGCAGTTTTGCCAGGTAAAAGGAAATCAGCGTACCTAGGGTTGCACCTACAATCGAATATAATAGGCCCGGCAGAAATCCATACAGATATCCGGCTGCGAACTGAAAAGCTTGCCCTGGAATGATGCTGATGACGATCTGCATGACTTGAACACCGATGTAGATAAAGATGCTCTGTGTCTTGTACATCTCTAAAAATGCTATGATATCGTCAAATGAGCTGAACTGATTAAGAAAATCTTTCTGGAAAAAGTACACATAAAGTGGCATTGCGATGACAATACCAGCTAAGAGTGTCAGCTTCAGTATCGACAAGATAACCTTCACTTTTTTGGCGCGTTTTAGATTCGCTTTCACCTCGTCCTTCGTACGGTGAGCACTCTCTTTCAGTTCATCAAATTCATCTTTTGCACGGTGCGCGTTGTCCTTGAATGATTCTTTATCCATAATACACCTCTAATCCTGTAAACTTAAAAATTCTCCAACAACCCTTTTTTGTACAACTGATTTACGGATTTCAAAACCCCGAATTTTGAATGTTCGTAAGTCAGTCCCCCCTGAAAATAAACATTATAAGGTTCCCTGATAGGCGCGTCTGCACTGAGTTCGATAGATGATCCTTGAACAAAAGCGCCTGCTGCCATGACAACTTCTGATTCATAACCTGGCATTTCCCATGGGAGCGGTGTAACATGCGCATCGATTGGTGCTGCGGCCTGAATACCTTCACAAAAGGCGACGACGGCTTCCGCAGAACCCAGCCTGACAGCTTGTATGATATCACTGCGGTCATCGCTGGCACCGGGACAGACTTCATATCCCAGCATTTCGTAGACTTTCGCACAGAGTATTGCCCCTTTGACGGCACCGTTTACGACTTTTGGCGCCATAAAAATACCTTGCAGCATAGATCTGGTCTGCCCGAAGGTCAAACCACATTCACCGCCGATGCCCGGACAAGTCATTCTATAGGATATTTTTTCTACTAAATCGCTGCGGCCGCAGACGTAACCGCCTGTCAGAGCGAGGCCGCCGCCGGGGTTCTTAATTAAAGAACCCGCCATTACATCAATTCCAACGTTTGTCGGTTCTTTGATATCCAAAAACTCTCCGTAGCAATTATCCGCCATACAGACGATATTCGGATTCTTTTGATGAACAAAATCCGTCAATTCTTTGATTTGGTTTACGGTAATAGATTTACGCCAACCATATCCAGTAGCGCGCTGCACAGAGACCATTTTTGTCTTTTCGGAGATGGCCTTGCCCAGGGTTTCTAAATCAATAGAACCATCGGGCAGTAATTCCACCTGTTGATAGGTGATGCCGTATTCTTTGAGAGACCCCTTCCCTTCTCCCCGGATGCCAATCACTTCTTCCAGGGTATCATAGGGACCGCCGCTGCAGTAGATTAATTCGTCGCCAGGCCTCAAAATGCCCATTAGAGTGATAGCAAGTGCATGAGTGCCGTTTACAATCGTCGGTCTTACGAGAGCAGCTTCTGTACCGAAGATTTCCGCATAAACGCTTTCAACAGCTGCTCGACCAGGATCATCGTATCCATATCCAGTGTTCCAGGCAAAGTGCATGTCTGCAATTCTGTTCTTCTGAAGAGCGGACAAAACTTTATATTGGTTAAAAGCCATCGTATCATCTAGAGCAGCGAACTCCTTTGAAATCGCCTGCTCAGCTTTTTTTACCAATTCTAATACTTTTTCTTCTATTTCAAAATCCTTTATCAGTAGTGCATCTGTATAATTGTTCATATTTTCTCCATTTAATGTATATTACAATATATGATTATAGTCTTTTTCAGCGATTTGTAAATAAGTACAGTTAACCTTTAAGTAAAACTTAAGATTTTCGTTCGATTTGTGAAAGAATGATAGCAAAGAAAATCAAGCCACATCCCAGATATTCCTTCATAGACAACATCTCCTGAAAGAAAAGCATGCCTGCCAACATGGTGAAAATCGTTTCACTGCTGAGAAGCAGGGAAGCTTTTGCTGGTTCCACATATTTTTGACCGAGTATCTGAAAGGTATAACCCAAACCGCAAGAGACAACACCAGCATATAAAATTGGCACGGCAGCGGCGAATATACGATTCCAATAAATGTCTTCTAAGAACAGAGCCAAAACCAGACTGATCAGCCCGGTTACTAGGAACTGCAGGCTGGAAAACTTTACAGGGTCAATTTTGTTCACATAATAGTCTATGACATAGATATGTACAGCACAGCCCAGAGAAGCCAAAAGCATCATGATGTCCCCTTTGTTGATTCCAGTGAGGCCTTCGCTCATACACATGAGATAGAATCCGCTAAGGGCGATGAGCACTGCAATCCATATCTTCTTGGCGACCTTCTTTTTTAAAAATAAACCGCCAAGAGGCACTAATATAATATATAGGGCTGTTATAAATCCGGATTTGCCAACCGTAGTAAACTGAATGCCGGTTTGTTGAAGAATCGTAAAGAAAAAGACTACCAATCCACAGATGAACCCGCCTTTCAATAGTGTGGCCGGATGGTGTTCGGCTGCCTTTTGCTCTAATGTTTTTTTCTTATCCAGAACGACGATGAGAGGAAACATGGATAGACTCCCCAACGTACAGCGAATTCCTGTAAAGGTCAAAGGACCCAGGGTTTCAGTACCTGCCTTTTGTGCCACTAATGCAAATCCCCAAATAATGGCTGCCAGGATGAGAAATATAACACCTTTCATGCTGGCTGTCTTCATTTTTCTGTCCTCTCTTTTTCCCACTCCATGTCTTTGACCAAATCTCGCTTCACATTCTGTTTGTGCTGTGCGTAGAGTTGGGTAGTCGTTACCTGCTCATGGTCTAAGAGTGCAGCCACATCGTAGATGGAATTACCACGACCAATGAGGCTGGTGGCAGCTGTAGCACGCAGCTTGTGAGGGCTGTACCCAGCTTTTTTTGATGTATGCAGGGCGATGGCGGTATATTTTTTTACTAGTTCTCGAATCTGTCTGTCCGTCATTCGCTTCCCTTGCAGTGATAGGAACAGCGCGTCTCGGTGTTCTTCCAGCAAAGTATCTTCAGCAGGCCGTTCATTGGAAAGGTAGTCTTCTACTGCAGCTGTTGACGATTCATTGAGCGGCATGACAGATTCTTTCCCCCGCTTTCTATAAATTTTAAATTCACCCCGCGAGAAATTAAAGGATGATACGTTGAGCTGCTGCAGTTCTGATAGACGAAGGCCATAAGTGAGGAAGAGCATCAAAATTGCCTTGTCCCTCTTTTTTGTCTTCTGCCAATAAGCATATTCGTGCTTTGTCAGACCAGTGCCATTGGTTACAGCATCCAGCATAATCATAACCTCGTCATCCTGGAGGGCTTTAATTTCCTTTTCACCTGCTTTTGGAACGCGAATCGGGTCAAACCCATCAGTAATGTTCTTTGATAGCAGCTGATCGCGATAGAGCTGCTTGAACATGACGGAAACCGAAGACCTCTTGCGAGCCAGAGTCTTGTTATTATTTTCATAAATATAGATGTCTTTGTCGGTTTCTACCTTATATTTTCTGCAATAGTCCAAGTAAATATTGATATCTACCGCCTTAATTCTTTCGAATTCTTTCAGTGTGATTTCAGAGGTTTTGTCTGCAGATGTCAAGTCCGTCTCTGTAATCAGATAGTTGCAGAAAAAACGGATATCGTGAAGATAAGCCAGCCTGGTCATAGGAAGTACGTTTCCCTTTAGATAGATAAAGAAACCTTTTAGAAACCTGGGCAGTTCTTTTTCAAGTTCTTCGCATTCCTCGAAAATCTGCGCTTCTTTTTTTACGATATTATCCGGCTTATCGCTTTTATTGTGTATTTTTACTTCTTTTCCAGCCATTGAAAGATCTCCTTCAGACAGTCTGCATCGCTGTCGTATTCTGAAATATTGAACCACTTCATCTCTTTATATCGCTTAAACCAGGTCAATTGACGCTTGGCATAGTGACGGGTGTTTTTCTTGACCAAGTCGATGGCTTCCTGCAGGGAATACTGACCGTGATAATAAGCGATGATTTCTTTATAACCGATGCCTTTCATGGAGATGTCAGCTTCGGTCAGGCCTTTGGCCAAGAGTTCTCTGACTTCCTCCAAAAGTCCGCGTTTTATGAGGAGGTCAACTCTCCTGTTGATACGGTCGTATAATTCTTCACGATTTCTGGTCAGACCGATTAAGATGGCATCGTAGTCTGCCGTCGGCTGCAGATCTTTTGAAAAATCTCTGACCTTTTTGCCTTCTTCCGCTGCTTCCAGAGCGCGAACTACCTTTTTGATGTTGTTAGGATGAATCCTATTGGCAGCGTCCGGGTCTGCATTGGCTAGTTTTTCATGGAGATATTCCGGACCAAATTCGTCGGCTTCTCGATATAGCTGGTCTCTATAAGCATCGTTTCGCGGCGGCGCGCTGAAATCCATATCATAAAGCAGTGCATTGAGATAAAGACCGGTTCCTCCCGCGATAACGGGTGTTTTTTCCTTTGCGAAGATTTCCTCGATGGCTTTCTTGGCCAGCGCCTGATACTTTGCTGCAGAAAAAGCCTGGGCAGGATCGATCTCATCCACCAGATAATGCTTGACGCGGGCTTGTTCTTCTGCTGTCGGTTTTGCACTGCCGATATCCATACATTTGTACAGCTGCATAGAATCGCAGGAAACGATTTCCCCGTTCACCTTGAGAGCGGTTTCGATGGCGTATTCAGTTTTTCCGACGGCCGTAGGGCCGCAAATTACGATGATTTTTCTTTCCATATATTTTTATGCTCGCTTAAACATTCTTTCAATTTCATATTGTGAAAATTTTATAAAGGTCGGCCTGCCATGAGGGCAGGAAAAAGGATTCCGACAGCGTTTCAACTGATCCAGGAGCGCTTTCATTTCTTCCATTGAGATGTAATCATGGGCCTTGATTGCAGATTTACAGGACTTTGTAATCAATTTGTTGATGACCACTGTATTGTTCAGATTCGTTCCTTCTGTCACATTGTCGATATAGATTTTAACAAAATCCTCAGCTTCTGAAAGATCCATAAAGGTTGGAATTTCACGAATAACATAGGAATTCTGACCAAAGTCTTCGATGGTGAAGTCCATTTCTGTTAGAGAATCCAGCCAGTCATACTCATTTTCTTTGACGGCTAGAGGCACTTCAATGATGATGGGTGTCAAAATCGGCTGGCGAACTTTTTCGCTGGCCAGATATTCACTCACTAGCTTTTCATAGAAAACACGTTCATGGGCCGCATGCTGATCGATCAGATAAAAATTCTTTTCATCTACTGCTGTAATATAGGTGCCGAAAATTGCACCTGTCAGTTCTAGTTCATCAAAGTCAAAGGGCTGCAGAAATGGTTTTTCGATAGATATTTCCGCTTTCTTTTGTGGCAGAGTTTGTTCCCTTTCCTCTTTGACAAGAGGCTGTTCCTGCTTCTGTTCCTCTGTGAGTGTCTCTTGATAAGGGCGCAAGGGCTCTTTGACTTGTGGCAGTTCTCTTTTGGTAGACAATATCTGTTTTATGTCTACCTGATTTTCTGCTCTATCTTTACTTTTTATAGGCGTGGACACTTCATCTTTGAAGATGTTTTTTGCTTCGATGACGGCGGCTTTCGTACCCAACGCTTCTTTTACAGCATGGGAGACTAGTTCGATGATTTCATTTTCGTTATCAAAGCGCACTTCCCTCTTGTTGGGATGTATATTGACATCCAGCCTTTCAGGATCTGTAAAAATGAAGAGAAACGCTACCGGATATCTGCCTTCAAAGAGACGTTCTTTATACCCTTCGCTTACGCCTCGTTCGATCACTTTGCTGGCAACCACCCTGCCGTTGACAAAGAAAATCTGGTTGCGCCTGGTGGTGCGAGATAGGGAAGGCTTTGAGATATAACCAGTAATGCTGCCCGTATTCTCACGGTGATCAACAGGCACTAAATCCTTGTATTCGCTCAATTTGTAGACCGAAAGGATGGCGTTGAGAACATCACCTTTCCCGGTCGTAGAAAAAGCGATATTCCCATTATTGATAAAACGGAACCTGATGTTCGGATAGGCTAAAGCAATCTGAGACATGAAATCGATAATCTGCCCACTTTCAGCGGAGTCTGATTTGAGAAATTTCTGTCTTGCCGGCGTATTATAAAACAAATCAGTAATGATAATCGTAGTGCCGTCGGGACAGCCGGTCCCACTATTTGAAAGGACTTCACTGCCGTGAATCAGCAGCTTGGCCCCCACTTTTTCCTCTCTTGTTTTTGTCACCAACTCTGTATGGGTAACGGCTGCGATGCTGGCTAGGGCTTCTCCCCGAAAACCCAGTGTCTCTATGGCATTTAAATCCTTTGCTGTCTCTATTTTACTGGTAGCGTGACGAAGAAAAGCCGTTTCTACCTCATTCCTGCTGATTCCGCAGCCGTTGTCTGTGACTCTGATGTAGGATTTTCCGCCATTTTTTATCTCTACGATAATAGAATCAGCTCCAGAGTCGATGGAGTTTTCTACTAGCTCCTTGACAATGGAGACAGGCCTTTCTATGACCTCCCCTGCGGCGATTTTGTCCGCAACATTCTTTTCTAATACTCTAATCATCAATTGCTTCCTTCAATTCTTCTAAAATCTTGATGGCCTGTGAAGGCGTGACTTCCATAAGATCCAGCTCTTTCAGTCTATCTACAACGGGGTTCGGACCTGGTGTAAAGAACGAAATCTGTTCCTCATCCGTCACTGTGATTTCACTCTGTTTCGGTGCGGTGATTTCAATCTGCACACTTCCAGCCTCTAATCCGTGAAGTTTATTTTGTGCGTTTTCTAAAAGCGCAAGGGGAATACCGGCCAGTTTTGCTACGTGGATGCCGTAGCTGCGGCTGGCTGAGCCGGGAATGATTTTGTGCAGGAATACGATATTTCCGTTTTCCTCGGAAACATCTACATTGAGATTGCGTACCCCCTGAATCTGTTCTTCCAGAACGGTCAGTTCATGATAATGGGTTGCAAAGAGTGTTCTGATATGGGTTTTCTCGTTACACAGGTAGTCCACAGCTGCCCAAGCGATGGAGAGTCCGTCATAAGTGCTGGTGCCGCGGCCGATTTCGTCCAGAATGATCAGGCTTCGCTCCTTGGAGCAGTTGAGGATGTATGCCAGTTCACTCATCTCCACAAAGAAGGTGGACTGCCCCTGTGCCAGATTATCCGATGCGCCGATTCTCGTGAAGATTCTATCCACCACGCCGATACGTGCATATTCACAAGGAACAAAACAGCCCGCCTGGGCCATGAGGACAATCAAAGCAGTCTGTCTCATGTAGGTTGACTTACCTGCCATGTTAGGTCCGGTGATAATCAACATGCTGGTATCTGTATTATTTAAGTACGTATCATTTGAAACAAACATACCGTCAGATATCATCTGCTCGATGACTGGATGTCTGCCCTTTTCAATCTGCAGTTCCAAACTTTCATCGATGACTGGTTTCACATATCCAAGTTTATTGCTTACATTAGAGAAAGCACAGAGCACGTCTAATTGGGCAATAGCCTGTGACGTTTCTTGAATTTCTTTAATATAGCCTTGAATCTCCGCGCGAATGTCTGTAAACAATTCATATTCCAACTGATTAATTTTGGTTTCTGCGTTGAGAACCAAATTTTCCATTTCTTTCAGTTCCGGTGTAATGTATCGTTCGTTGTTGACTAAGGTCTGTTTCCTGATATAGTCTTCCGGAACCAGTCCTGTATTAGACTTGGTTACATCAATATAATAACCGAAGACCTTATTGAAACCAACTTTTAGATTTTTAATGCCTGTACGTTCTCTTTCCGCATTTTCCAGGTTTGCAATCCACTGTTTGCCATCTTTGATGGAGAACTTGATATGATCGAGCTCCTCTGAATAACCTTCTTTGATGATGCCGCCTTCTTTGATTGTAAAAGGAGCGTCTTCGCAGATAGCCTTCTCAATAAGGTCATAGATGTGTTCTAAATCGTGAATCTGACCGCAAAGGTGCTGTAAAAGTGCAGAATGGGAGTATTCCAGACCGCTTTTTATTTCCGGCAGTACGAAAACCGAGTTTTTTAAGGCGATGAGATCTTTGCCGTTAGCGTTTCCTGAAGCGATTCTGCCGGTTAGTCTTTCAAAGTCATAGACCTGCTTCAAGGCCTCTCTGATATTGTTTTCCAACATGGGCTGCTGGGTCAGTTCCTCTACCGCATCCAGCCGCAGATTGATTTCTGAAGCGTTGTTGAGAGGTTCTCTCAGCCACTGTTTCAGTTTCCGGCTTCCCATAGCGGTACCGGTTTTATCCAGAACACCCAGCAGGGAGCCCTGTATTTTTTTATCATACAAGGTCTCGGTAATTTCCAAATTGCGCAGTGTTGCTTTGTCCAAAGACATGTGTTTGCCAATTTCGTAGAATTGGCAGCGAGTCAGCTGTTTTAAATTTTGCTTCTGGGTTTCTAGCAAATAGGCCAAAAGTGCACCCAGGGACAGTATGCAAAGGTCTCTGCCGGCAAGCCCTAAGGACGTTAGCGAAATAGAGCCAAATTGGGCTTTAATTGCGTCTTCTGCGGCTTTTTGAGCGTAATAGGAATCATTCATCACAAAGAGAAAACCGCCTGTTACAGCTTTAATTTCGTCTTCACCATAATTGATCGCAAAAGATTCGTTAATCATAATTTCCTTGGCGTCTATTTTTACCAGTTCATTGAGTACATCTTCGAAAAGATTAATGCTAGTCGTCTCTTCTGTAGTGTAAAGCTCACCAGTAGAAATATCGCAATAAGAAATGGACATACCGCTCTTGTCCATATAAACCGATGCCAGATAGTTGTTTTCTTTCTCGTTAAGCATGGTTTGGGAAGTCACTGTTCCCGGCGTAACAATCTGTATCACCTCTCGTTTTACAATACCTTTTGCCGCTGCAGGGTCTTCTGTCTGTTCGCAAATTGCAACTTTGTAGCCCTTTTCCACCAATCTTGCGATATATGTATCTGCGGAATGAAAAGGAACTCCGCACATGGGAGCCCTTTCCTCTTGACCGCAGTTCTTTCCTGTTAATGTCAACTCTAATTCACGAGATGCTTCAATGGCATCCTCATAAAACATTTCATAAAAATCTCCCAGTCTGAAAAACATGATGCAGTCCTGGTAATCTGCTTTGATTTCTAAATATTGCTGCATCATCGGGGATAATTTGTTTGCCATATATATGTATTTTCTCCTTTTCTTGCTCGTTTCGTTCCTTAGCGAAAAATAAAAATTGTCTATGGTTTCTTGCTCTTGGCAATGTATTATGGAACTATTATACCAAAATCTCTGCCTGCTTGTAAAGTCAGGGTGAGATCCTCTTTGATTTTCTCGTGGAAGACCGTGCGCCACTGGATTTCCTCTGGCGGATTGACATAGAGGGAGGAAAACGCAGTGCGAACAGTATCGTCTTCTTCATCGTAGGCAAATATGATACCAGCACCCCCTATCTCACCATAGGAACAATCTTTGATAGAAAAAATGTCTTCTGATAAATCTGGTTCAAGGGTATAGGTGAGCCGAATATAATGCCAATGGTCATCTTCCTCCTCATCTGGTTCGCTGGACAGGATTTTCAGCATATGCTGCTGGCCCGTAAGCGGTCGAATAAAATGGATTTCTTCTCCAATTTCTCTGACCGAGAAACGAGGACCGGATATCTCAACGTCGTCGGCTTCTAGGGAGATTTCAATCTGACTGATATTATTTACGCCGGCGAAATTTTCAGGCCATTCACACTCCACATGGATAATGAGCCAGCCGTCAGAATCATCCAGAGCATAGTGTCTGAGAATCTGCGGCATGTTTTCACAAGGCTCAGCGCTATCATAACGAAGAGGAATCCAGGCATCACTCATAGAACATCCGGAATCTACAGGGTTCCCATCGATTGTGATATGAATGGGAGACGTCTCTCCATAAGGGCTGTCAGCGTACATTGTTTCTCGCTCCGCAGAGGAGACTTCATCGTGGCGGCCTTCTTTTGCCATCTGCATCAAATAGCCCCATTTGGCATAAAACTCGCGAATCGTCTCATCTTTGATTCTTTTGCAGATGTGAAAGACCGGTCCTTTGTCAAAGAGGTACATGGACAAGACTTTCCATTCCTCATCACCCCAAAGGGAAGTTTTATTGATGGGAACCTCCACACCGGATTTTTGATTTTTCGGACTTTGAAGATCAGCGTAGAAAAAGCTGTCGTAGGAAACATTCCATTCAGACATGATAAAACCTCCTTGCGATTTATCTCTCGTATTTCTTTAATATCTTCTCATAATAGCGAATGAGCCAGATCATTCCCATTGTACAGGCCAGTATCAAAAGAACAACCGCAAATATCCGGTGCCAGAAGAAACTGATCCCTGAAATCCAAAACGGCACAGAGTAACTGCACCACATGATTCCGTTGGCCTTATTATAAGCCGGAATGTCTTTTATTTTGTAAGCCGGGACTTCTGAACCTGACCAAAACCACATCGGTTTTTCGAGTTTCTTTGCATAAAAACCGATGCAAGTAAACAAGGCGGCACAGCCCCATGTACAAATGATCCAGATTATATTAGCAGTCAAGCAGTGTCTCCTTTTCTTCCTTTGCAGCAACGCTGCTAGATTACAACATTCATTATATCAAAAATACTCTTTGAATGAAACAAGGAAGTTGGGCCTGTACGGAAAATGAGTATAAAAAAATCTATTAAAGGGGTTCATATGATAAAGCTACGAAAGGTTGACGATTTGTGTCATCCATGATAACACAAAAGCAGGAAGGCGTCATGCTTTCCTGCTTTTGTGAACTGCTATCTCAGCAGTCATTATTTCATTTCTTTTTCGATAAAATAGTTGGCGATTTCGAAGGCTTTTACGCGTCTCTTTGCCAATGTAATCTGAGATTTGTATCGCTCTGGGTTTTCTTTCCCTTCAAAGGTCTTTATGGTTTCCCTCAGCTTGTGCAGGGTTGAGTCAATTTGTCTTTTTGCTTCTGTCAAATCTTCTTTCGAATACTCCACATTTACTCCTCATCATAATTTTCCATATAGGCTAGTGCAGCGTTCTTTTCCATAGGGTATTTCTCTAGTAATTTCTTCAAAGCCTCATCCCTGGACAGGTTGAACTCTTTGTATGTGGATATCAGATTCAGGATGCCTTCTTTTCTTGCCTCTTCGCGCGCCTCTTGTGCCCTGATTTCAGCGAATTCTTCGCTTGTAATATCATTATATAGCATGCTTCCCACCTCCGGACTGTTGTGCTCCAGAAAGTCTTTGAGAATGTTCTCTCGGATACAACGTGAAATAGCTGTATCAATCGCGTCTTTCAGACCACAGCCTTCCCTTCTGTATGTCCGAATATAGCCGAGGAGGGTGCTGTAACCTCTGAGCTTCTCACTTCTTTCCAGTATCTTATTTGTTTTGCTACTGCCCTTATTATACTCCATTTTGATGACTTTGACTATAAGCTCAAGCGAATTTTCCGGCGTATCCCCAAGATAGCTGTCCGAAAGCCTTATCTCAGAAACATCCCACTTTTCACTTCCAGTGTAGAAAACGAAAAATTCAGGTGCTGGGATTTTCAGATTCTTCCTCCAATAAAGCTCTGCCATAGGGATTATCGTCTCATAGGTTCTTGCTATGTATGCAAGCATACGCAGTGGCATGTTATGATTGATCGTGCTTTGTGATTCACTCAGAATGAGAAACTTGTCATTAATAATAAAGCCGAGGTCATTTTTTAAACCGACGTAGACTGCATCCTCCAAGGTTGTAAACTCAACGGGTGTATCAGATACCAAATCAGTCTCTTCCAAAGCGTTGAACAGTTCAATGGCAGCCTCGGGTTCAGAGAATAGCTTGCGGAAAACCGTGTCTTGGTAGTTGCGTTGCGGCACGCTCTTTTTATTTGTATAATTCATCCATAATTACCTCCTTTTAATTATTATGTTAATTAATGGAAGTATATCATGGTTAGTAACAGAAATCAAGGTTTCTGTAAAATACTGTAAAATATCCCGTGGCGAATTCCAAACCTATCAATGACTGATTGAGTTTAAATTTAAACAATATCTATAACAACAAGCCGCTACGACCAAGGTTATCACCTGACCGCACAGAATTGAAAAGTTACCCGCAGTTAAATCTTTCCCTCTTACTCGGGGCTGTATCCCGACTCGAAATAGGCGACGCTGGCCTTGTACATCTTCCAAGCAGCTATGCCAAGTAAAATATGAACTGCTGCCAGAATCAGCAACAGAGTCAATCCCAGATCCCATATGCCGAGGATAGAGTATTCTGTGCCCAAACGGATGATCCCCAGCACGAGACAGGCCAGAAGTACATTGAACACCCCCTTCACCCTTTTGCTCAGTTTAGGAGTATATTTTTTGAGCGCAAATCGGAACCAGAGCATATAAACACCGCTAAGGAAACTGTAAAAAGCAAGCACTGCAGTGGAGACGGCGATCAGAAGCCCAATGGTGACAGGAGTGACGCCCTGATAGACCAGCTCAGTGAGCAGGGAATCGATGCCCATTCTAATCAATCCCAGGTCAGAGTATAGATAGGAACCGATCATAGCGAGAAGAAAAATGGGCCAGGCTGCGGTATCCCACACCATGATAGCAAAAACCTTCCCGAGGACGATGTCTCTTCCTGACAGCGGCAGCGTAGCATAGACGGCCGCTTCTTCACCGTAAAGACTTTTGTTGAAAAGCTTGTTATAGGCGACGTAGCTGCAGATCACGGGAACCAGAAGGAGAAAAAAGGTGCCGAAAAGTCCAAGCAGCGGCATAAAAGTCCAGGAGGCTGCCAGAAGGACGAAAAATGTAAGGGACACTCCCATAGGATTTTGAATCATCCTGATATTCATCTCGATTGATTTCATTAACATCTCTCTCACCTCACTTTACCCGGATCATTCCGCTCATCCCTTTATACTCGACGAGAAGCTTGTCAGTCCCTGCATAAGTCATTTCGTCAAAGTCGGGCTGAATCACCCAGTTCCCTTTCTTGTCAACGAGACCATAGTGTTTTCTATCGTAGACGATGGCTTTGCCATTTCGAAAATAACACTGGGCGTAATCATATTCGAAGTTCACATCCGAATCCCTGTTAAAAGCCTCAGCCAGTGTAAATGAAAAATGCACTTTCCCTGATTGGTCGATGCAGCGAATGTGATTTTTTTCATATACCAGCGCCATGCCCTCAGCAAATTTACAGCCGAGAATCGCTTTTTCCGTAGTAAGGACAACTTTTCCATCGTGATTCATGTAGCCGTTTTCTATTTGATAATCCTCGTGCTCTTCCTCTGTTGCACCCACCAGTTTCTGAACATAACATAGTCCCTGGCCAAAACAGCCGATCTGTCCATAGAGCTGGCCGCTATGCATAGAGCGAAAGTTCTTATCGAGGAGATACATAGGATCCACATTATCCCAGGCAAAGTCTGTTTTTGCTGCAATCATACCTCCCCCTGCATCGTGAAACATGTCATAAAGGTTTACGTCTCCTGTGATTTGACCGGTTTCCACGTTTATCACTGAGCGATGTTGATCCCTATAGAATAAAAAGTATTTACCGTCAATCTGCTCGAGATTGGATGCATCTTCTTCTGGCGTAAAGACAGTTCTGCCTTTGGTGTCTATGACAAAATACTCGGTTCCTTTCTTTGAAACCTTTGCATATCCACCGTCAAAGTCATAGGCCTCATCGAATTCCGCCCTAATGGCGACCTTGCCGTCAAGATGTTTGTAGCCCTGCTTTTTTCCTTTTGTAAACACGGTCAGGATATGGCTGTTTTTTATATCATCGGAGGATCGCGCCACTCGCTTGCCACTGCCGTCGATGAGGAAGTCTTCGTCACCTGTGTAGGCGATATATAGTTCCTGGTCAGCATCCAAGGCTTCGATACGATCGTATTGATTCAGTTGAATTATCCAGTCCAGGGAATGAAAACTCTTTCGGTCTGTGAGAATGCGGTTGGTTATGCTGTAGAAAAATATGCCTGCCACAACAGATACACTCACTGCCAATACGACGACAAAGAGGATAAATATTTTTGTCTTGCTTTTCTTCATGGCTTACCTCTCTTTCAGGCACTCTGTATTATTGTATTATATATTTAATACAATAATACCTTTACAGCGATTTGTCAATAGTTTTTAGAATTTTCCCATTAAAAAATCGCCCGCATGCAGGCGATTTTCTATCGTACATCTATGTAACTTTTTAATTATCTCTTGTTATAAGCTTCGATTCCCAGTCTGATCAGCTCAACGCCTCTTCTCATGTCTTCTTTGTTGAGAACGTAGGCGATACGCATTTCGTCTTTACCGAGACCTGGTGTAGCGTAGAAACCTTCAGCTGGTGCGAACATGACAGTTTCACCGTTATCATCGAACTCAGTCAGTAAGAACATCAGGAAATCCTCGATGTTATCTACTGGAAGTTTTGCAGTTAAGTAGAAAGATCCGCCAGGTTTCTGTCCTACAACGCCAGGAATCTTCATCAATTCCTCATAAACCACGTCTCTTCTTGCGCAGTACTCAGCTTTTACTTCTTCGTAATATTCCTTCGGCAGTCTGAACAGAGCGGCAGCGCCTACCTGGTCAACTGTGGATACGCAGAGTCTTCCCTGTGCAATCTTCATGACGTTTGCGATAAAATCAGTGTTCTTGGAAATCAGGAATCCGATTCTAGCACCGCAGGCGGAGAATCTCTTGGATACAGAGTCGATGATGATCACTCTGTCTTCCACTTCAGCAATCTGTCCGAAGGAAACAGCTTCTCTTCCGTCATAAGCGAATTCTCTGTAAACTTCGTCAGCGATGATCCAAAGATCGTGTTCCTTAGCGATGTCGCCAATCAGTTTCATTTCTTCTTTTGTGAGTACCGTTCCTGTCGGGTTACCAGGATTGATGCAGCAGATCGCCTTTGTCTTTTCAGTGATCAACGGCTCAATCTGTTCTCTGGTTGCATAGTGATAACCTTCTTCTGCCTTTGTTGTGATAGGAACCACTTTTCCGCCAGCGGAAGTAGCAAAAGTATGATAGTTTGTGTAGAACGGTTCTGCAATCAGAACTTCGTCTCCTTCATTTAAGATGGAAAGGAAAGTCATAGTCAAGGCTTCGGAACCGCCTGTTGTTACGATCATGTTTTCTCTTCCGATGTTCATTCCATAAGTCTTGAAATAATCGGATACTGCGTCCTGCAAATCAGTGATTCCACCGGATTCTGCATAAGCGATTACTTTGTTCTCGTAGTTTCTGATAGCATCCATGAAGCATTCTGGCGTTTCCACGTCTGGCTGTCCAATGTTTAGGTGGTAAACTTTCTTACCAGCATCTTTTGCCTTCTGCGCAATCGGATTAAATTTTCTGATTGGTGAAAACTGCATAGCTTCTACTTTGTTTGATAATTTCATTTCTCTTCGGTCTCCTTTAAACATAAAATTATTCTAACTCTGCATGAGAGTTTGCAACGGTTTCCTGTATACAACATACATTATAACTCATTTTTTCCATTTTGGAAAGGGCTAAAAGGTATTCTATATTGCCTTTTGCACCAGTTACTGGAGAAAAGGTCAGTCCTTGTGGATATAGACCGTTTTCTCTAGCATATTCTATCACATTTTGAATTACTTCTTCGTGGACTTTTTGATCACGGACGATGCCTTTCTTGCCGACCTGTTCCCTGCCAGCTTCAAACTGAGGCTTTACAAGACAGACTATTTCGCCATCCGCAGCCAGCACTTTGGCAGCGACGGGGAATATCAGTTTTAATGAGATAAAAGATACATCGATGCTGATAAAGTCGATAGGTTCAGCGATGGAATCCGTGTTCAGATACCTGACGTTGCACTTTTCCATATTGATGACGCGTTCGTCAGTACGCAGTTTCCAGTCCAGCTGCCCGTATCCCACGTCTATGGCATACACTTTCGCGGCACCGTTTTGCAGCATGCAATCGGTGAAACCGCCAGTAGAAGCGCCAATATCCATACAGACCTTGTCCTGTAAATGCAAGTCAAATTCTTTCATGGACTTTTCTAACTTTAATCCGCCGCGGCTCACGTAAGGACAGATGTTCTCTTTCACAAAAATTTCTGCCTCTGTATCAACCATGTTCCCTGCTTTGTCACTTTTTTGACCATCCACGAAAACAATGCCAGCCATAATTGAGGCCTTTGCTCTTTCTCTAGATTGGTAGATTCCTTTTTTTACTAATAAAACGTCAAGCCTTTCTTTCAAAGTGTTCACAAATCCTTTCTGTAATGGAGTCTGCATCGAGGCCGTATTTTTTGTATAGACTGTCACAATCGCCGTGTTCGACAAATTGATCCGGCCAGCCAAAAGTCAGAACGTCCTGAACCTGCGATTCGACGATGAACTTATCGCCAAAACCACCAGCCAGCAGGCCATCTTCTATGGTAACAACCGGTTTTGTCTTTTCTGCAAGACAGGATAAATCAAGTGGCTTGATCGCTGCTGCCTCTACGACCCCAGCATCAATCCCCCGCCTTTTTAACTGCTCCCTCGTTTCAAGAGCAGTCTGCAGCATTTTACCGACTGCCCAGATATCCAAATCTTTACCTGTAAAGATCCGTTGGTTTTTGCCGTCAAATACCGGCGTGTCCTGTGGATTATAGGAGCAATCTCCTCGTGGATATCGGATGGCCACAGGATTGTCCAAGGTAAAGGCGTATCGAATCATAGCTGCCAGTTGGTTTCCATTTGAGGGCGCGAGAACAGTCATATTCGGCATGGATGTCAGATATGCGATATCAAACAGCCCATGATGGGTTTCTCCGTCCGCACCGACGACGCCGGCTCTGTCAATGGCAAAGACAACGGGAAGATTCTGGATACAGACATCTTCAATAATTTGATCGTAAGCTCTCTGCAAAAAAGAAGAGTAAATTGCGACGAGTGGTTTCATGCCTGATTTTGCCAAACCCGCAGCAAAAGTAACACCGTGGGCTTCTGCAATGCCTACGTCAAAAAACTGTCTTGGGTATTTTTTGGCAAAACCGCTGAGACCGGTAGCATCACACATAGCGGCAGAAATGGCTGTGATTTTTTTATTGTCTGCCGCCATAGCTTCTACTGTCGCACCTAGAACTTTAGAGTATGTCATGCCAGATGGCTTCAAAACTTTACCCGTTTCTGGATTAAAGGGACTGATTCCATGAAACTTATTTGGATCAATTTCAGCTGTCCGGTAACCCCGGCCTTTCTTTGTCATAACATGAATAAATACCGGCCCGTTTACATGCTTTGCCAGTTCTAGAACCTCAATGGTCTCACGGATATTGTGACCGTTGATAGGTCCCAGATAAGTGAATCCCAGTTCCTCAAAGATAACACCGCCGGATAGGAGTGCATACTTGATTCTGTCTTTTGCATGGCCGATATTTGTAGAAAGGTCGTCTCCTATTACAGGGATGCGGTTTAACGCACGTTTGATGGTTTTTTTTACACGGAGATAACCGTTAGATGTACGCAGTTTCGAAAGATGTTGAGATACACCGCCGATATTTCGCGATATGGACATACCATTATCGTTGAGGATAACAATCATCTTTGATTTGGAGGCACCCACATTGTTGAGGCCTTCATAGGCCATGCCTCCTGTCAGAGAGCCATCCCCAATAATCGCGATGACTTCATTCTTGTCACCTTTCAGGTCTCGCGCGGCTGCCATCCCTGCTGCTGCTGAGATAGAATTACTGGAATGGCCGGTATCAAAAGCATCGTGAGGACTTTCCTTTCCCTTTGGGAAGCCGCTGATACCATTCATCTGTCTCAGTCCGTCAAACTCACCAGCGCGTCCTGTCAATATCTTGTGGACGTAGGACTGATGCCCCACGTCCCATATCATCTTATCCTCAGGGCTGTTAAACACCTTGTGCAACGCGATTGTCAGTTCTACGACGCCCAAATTGGATGCCAGGTGTCCCCCCGTTTTCGATACTTTATCTATTAAAAAATCCCTAATTGCATATGACAACAGTTCCATCTCTTTTAAATCCATCGTCTTTAGATCACCTGGAAAGTCATATTGCGTCAGTTCTTTACTCATTATTTTGTCCTCTTTGCCAGTTTCAGGACCAACTCCCTGAAAAACTCGGCGTTGTCGTAATATTTTTCGATGGCCTCTACAGCGTTCATCGTAAGTTCTTCCAGCTTTCTTTCTGATGCTTCCATCCCGTTGAGGGATACATAGGTCACTTTTTCATGTTCTGCGTCAGCACCAATTTTCTTCCCTAGTTCTTTTTCATTGCCTTTGACGTCCAGGATATCATCTGTAATCTGATAAGCCAGACCCAGGTTCTCTGCGTAAACAGTCAGATCTTTCATCATATCCTCGTCAGCACCGCCCAGGTAGAGTCCGGCGCGGACAGCTGCTACGATTAAGGCGCCAGTTTTATTCAAATGAATATACTCCAGCATTTCATTGGAACACTGGGTATGTTCTGACTCGATATCTGAGACCTGGCCGGCTACCATGCCCCTCACTCCGGCGCCTTTGGCAATTGTATAGGCGGCGTTGATTCTTCTCTGTACTTCTTTGAGACAATCAAAGTATAGATACATGTCTTTGTTCATCAGTTCAAAAGCAGTGGTCAGAAGGCCATCACCTGCCAGTGTAGCGATACCGTCACCAAAAACCTTGTGATTGGTCGGCATGCCTCTCCGCAGATCGTCATTATCCATGGAAGGCAGATCGTCGTGAATCAGTGAATATGTGTGAATGTACTCTATAGCACAGGCATAGGCGAGTGCATCTTTTGCATCTCCGCCAGCAAATTCGCAGGCAGCTAGCAGAAGCACGGAACGCAGTCGTTTACCGCCCGCAGTCAATGAATATTTCATAGACTCATAGAGGGAGCTGCTTTTGGTATCGATATTAGGCATAAAGTCCATCAGATGTTCGTTTATCATATCTTTGTATTCATCATAATTTTCTTTCATCATCGCTTATACCTCACCTTCAAATGTTTCAACTTTCTGCTTTGCAGTTTCTAGTATCTCATTACATATCTTGTAATATTTCATGCCTTCTTCATAGCACTTGATTGCTCCCTCTAAATCCGTATCCTGTGATTTGATGGATTCTGACATTTTTTGGAGTTCACTTAGCGCCTTCTCAAAATTTCCTTTACTCATGACGTTCACTTCCTATCTCTGTGACTAAACATTTTGCAAAGCCGTCTTTCAGGCTTATCTTCAAGGTCTGCCCGCAGGCTAGATCCCCAGTGCTTGACACGACATGTCCGTTTTCGCAAGTGATTACAGAATAGCCGTTTTCAAGAATTTTTTTCGGATTATTCTCTTCTAATACCAGCCGATATCTTTCCAATTCATTTTGATGTCGGGAAATTAAGGTGTCGAGATGGCTGCGCATTTCGGAAGCCAAATTGTCGATTTTCAGCCTATTGTACATCAATTTGTTTGAAAGCTGCACATACAGATTTTCCTTCAAATCAAGCAGCTTCTCTTTTAATTGATCCGTGTCAGGAACTGCCAGCTGTGCAGCAGCTGTAGGTGTCTCAGCCCGCAGGTCCGCGACTAAATCGGCTATTGTAAAATCAATTTCGTGTCCGACTGCAGAGATAATGGGAATTTGTGACGCATAGATGCTTCGCGCGACGATTTCCTCATTAAAAGCCCATAAATCATCAGCTGATCCGCCGCCCCTTCCTACGATTAACGTATCGACGTCATTAAAATGCTCATTGACATAGTCAATCATGCCGGCGATATCTGCTGCAGCGGCCTCTCCTTGTACTAATACAGGAAACACGACAATGTCGACCAGGTTATTTCTAGATTTGAGAATTTTAAGAATGTCGCGCACGGCGGCTCCTGTATTCGAGGTGATGATGCCGACTTTATCCGGGAATTTTGGAATAGGCTTTTTATGAGCCTGGTCAAAAAGACCTTCGCTACTCAATTTTTCTTTCATCTTTTCGAAGGCTATTGCAAGATTCCCGGCGCCGGATACCTCTACGTTTTTAACGTAAATGGAATAGGTGCCGTTTTTTTTAAACACATTGACAGATCCCGTAAGAGTGACCTCCATGCCGTCGTCCAACTGATAGTGAAGGCGCATGGCATATTCTCTGGGTAGGAAGCAGTTGATTTTACTGGCTGCATCGATGATAGAAAAGTAAACATGTCCGCTGGAATGATATTTCAGGTTGGAAATTTCACCTTTCACTACTACCGCTCCCAAGAGAGGATCTGTACTGATAACCCGACCGATATATTCATTTAGTTGTGAAACCGAAACTGGTTTTAAGGCCATATTTTTTTCCCTCCAAGTCGTGCGATTCCCACTGCATTGTCTGTGCTCAATGCAGGCTCTCCAAAGCAGATATTGAGCTGCGGCAGATCTGAACGCAACATCTTTCTGATATAAGTGCTTGCTGATACGCCGCCAGCAAAAAGAAAATCGTTGATTCTATATTTTTTGTGGAGCTGCAAAATCATTTCTTCAATGGACTCTCCCAGACGCTGAAAAAGCATGGCAACAAGAACCGCATCGTTACACTCACCTATCATTCTCTGACATTTCGTTTCAATACCAGATAAATTGATATATCCGTCCGCACATTTGATTTTTGGTAAGAGGTTTTGTGTAGATGACTGGCAGCTGAGGGCTAATTCATCCAACTCTTGTCCACAGGGAAAAGCCGTGCCCAAAGCAACACCGACTCGGTCGAGAACCTGTCCAAATGCCAAATCCTTCGATCCGCCGACAATATCAATTTTATTTTCTTCGACCAAAAGCGCCTCACTGGTACCGCCAGAAAAGTGGAAAGAAACAATTCTCTTCACATCCTTCAACGGGGAATCGTGCTTTACTGCTTCGATGTGACCCTCTTGATGAGAAAATGCAAGATAGGCGGTATCGAGAGCAGCGGCCAGCATTTTTCCTGCGGAAACACCAGCATTAAAAACAGGCATGTAGGAACCTTCTACCGGCCGCGGTCTTGCAGAAGTGCAGACACAATCAACTTTGCCGCCTTCCTTGATCGATGCAAACGCCCTTTGTATTAGTGCAGGAAGATTATTTACATGCTGAAAAAGAGCGGCAGACTGTCTAAGCCCTCTCTCGCCCTTTTTTACATCCAGATATTTTTGGAGATTGCATATGATATCACCTTCTGTATTGATAACTGCTACAGAAGTTTTGTAGTTGCTAGTATCGATGCCAAGAGAATAGTGGCTATCCATTTGCTTCACTGCTTTTTGCCGCGATTTTGCCTAAAATGGCGTTGACATATTTTGCTGAATCTTCTGTTCCGTAAGTCTTTGCTAAGTCGACTGCTTCATTGATAGATACGGCATTAGGTATGTCAGCAAAATACAGAATTTCGCACGCTGCCAACCTGATGATAGCCAAGTCAGTCTTCGGCATCCTGGATGCTTTCCAGTTTTTGCTGTATCTATCAATCTCGTGATCCACTTCTTCTTTCTTGTTGCAGATCAGAGAGTACAGTTCGTGGCAATATTCTCTTTGTACTTTGAAATCTTTATCTTTAAAATATGTTACGCGGTGATTTACATCAAAATCTTCGCAGGCTTCCATCTGGAAAAAAACCTGCATCATAAATTCTCTTGCATCTGTTCTTGTCATTTATCTTTTGTCTTCCTCTCCAGGCAGGTTTACACCCTGCACGTGTATGTTTACTTCTAGTACATTTAAATCGGTGATTGATTCTATTTCTTTTTTTACGCTGCTCTGTATTTCCCAGGCAAGCTGAGGAATCTTTACCTTGTATTCTACAATAATGTAGATATCGAGTACGATGCCGTTGTCATTCCTCGACAGTTTGACTCCCTTGCTGGAAGAGTCAATCCCTAAAATGTTTTTTGAGATACTCTCTGTAAGTCCGCCTGCCAATTCGCTGACACCAGGAATCTTTGACACCGCATTAGCAGTGCATACCATGATTACATCATCAGAAATTTTGATTGTTCCAAGATCTTCGTTCTGTAAATTGGCCATAACCTACCTCGTTAAATCATAAGGATTATATGAATCATTATACCGTGTGCATTCCACTAAATATAGAATTGAAGCACACGATTCAATGAACGCTTCCTTACAGCGAAGCTGTAAGTTCGCTGCGTTCATTATACCATTGTTATTGCCAATTATCAACGTTTTAATAACTGCTCTGAATGATGATTTTGTCTGCTGTGCGTTGGGTTTCTTCCATGACGATGTTGCAGATCTTTGCGACCATGTTTTGTTTCAGGTTCTGTTCATCTACTGTGACAGTAACAGTGCTGTCAGAGATGATGACCAGACAGGCAGGCAGATTTTTAGCTTTGAGCTTATTCTCCGCAGCAACTTCCTGCTCCATATAGCCAGTTAATTTTTCTTTTTGTTTTACAGCATTCTTTTTTTCAGCTTCATTAGTGGAGTTCTTGATCGTATCATCGTACTTGGCAATCAGATCATTTCTCTCCAACTCCAAATTTGCCCGTTTCTCGCTGAAGGAACTGCCGTCAGCGGTAGACTGATCAGCACCATCAGTAGCAGCGCTGTCGCTTTTCTCTGAAGGTTCTTCCTGCGTGACGTTTTTACTGTCCACGAGAACATCTCCATCGTGCAGAGGAATGTTGTTAGACTTTACATTTGTAACAACGAGACCTGCACAGAAGACCACTGCGACTGCCATGATAGCAATGTTTTCTTTTTTATTGAAAAAACCCTTTATATCAAATTTGAACTTCTTTTTCATTCTGATTTTTCCTCCTGATTCTTTTCAAATACCATTACGCTGGAAACCGGAATATCGTAAAGCGCAGCGACGCCTTTGACGATATTTGTCTTTACTACAGGGTCGTTTGCGCCCTGTGCGGTGACAATAACACCTGTAACATTGTTTTTGTCATTATATTGAAGCATTACATTGACATCACCTACACCTTTGATTTCCGACAGAATGCTGCACAGTTCTGTAGCTCCGTCATCATCTGAAATCTGTTTTCTGCTGTCATTGTCATCGGTTAGAATGCTCAGTGACAGCAAGACGATTGACGCTATGATTAAAGCGACAACAATTTTCATTACGCCCTCTTTTGTAATTTCAGGTTTCTCAAACATAATATCCTCACTAAAAAAATATTTAAAATAATTTTATTTATTACAGAAATAACTGATTGGAGATAAAATTGTTGCTAAAATGATGATAGAAAAGATGAATTTTACATACTTTGCCATATTTGATTCAGGAATCAGTATCTCCATAAATGTAATTGACAATATGATGATAAATATATCCTTGACCCATGCAGTAACAATTGCCATTAGCTTACCCCCAAGTTTATGATTGACGTGATAAAGATGATGAACAGCAGTGATGCGAAGAAAAGAATTGCGCCCATCGTTACTAGGGATGTTCCGATATCTCCGATTCCACCAGACAGCTTCTTAGATGTAATTGGTTCAATCAGCAGTGCTGTTACCTTGTAAATCACGGAAATCGCTAAGATTTTGATAATCGGCGTCAAAATCAAAATCACGATCAGTATGATGCCAAAGAGTCCGACGACATTTTTAATAGAACCCATACATTTGATGAACAGTTCGATGGTATCAGCTGTGAATCCGCCGACGATGGGTATGAATTCGTCGATGGAATACTTTGCTGTGCCGATCAGAAGACTGTCCGATGTTTTGGCGATAAGCCCTTGAATCGCTATAATTCCAGACATCAGGGTCATAATAATGCCGGTGACGAAGAGGGCTAGCTGTCGGATGAACTTTGACAATTGATTTACGTAATCTTTTTCTGTTAAACAATTGATCAGAGACAATACCGTAGAGATAAATACAGCTGGCAGGACGATATTCTTGATAATGGTCTGAAAAATTGTCACGGCAGTCAGCAGCAGCGGACTCATAATCGTACCAGAAGCCACTTGGCCCATGGAAATCAGAATTGCTATCAAAATAGGCAATAAAATGTCCATAGTATAGGCAATGGTTTTCATCGAGTCGATGGTGAGCTGGTATATGGTGTTGAAATTTGCCATAGCAAGTCCGATAATGACTATGCTGCAAGTCAAGGTAGCGATATCGCTGACCCCTTTTTTACTAAAAGAACCAGATAGATTCTTTAAAAGTCCGATTACGATGCAGATGGTCAGTATTTCAACGCCTACAATTAAGGCACTCTTCATCTCATAGAGAAAAAGTTCCTTGAGACTGGTGATGATTTCCTGCGAATCAAAGATGCTCTTTCCATTGAGGGTGGCTTCCAGAATCTTGTCAATGGTAAAGTGTTCCGATATGCCGCCTGATAAATTACTGGCGTAATCGGATAACGAATCGAGATTGTCCTGGTCCACTACATTTTTCATTTGGTCTTTTATTATTTCATCAAAATCCATTGTTCACCTATAAAAGCTGCTCTACTAAATTCAAAATTGATATAAATACTGGTATTGCGACACAGAATATGATGATCTTCCCCGCCAGTTCTACTTTTGATGCGATGGAACTTTCTCCTGCGTCTTTGCAGAGCTGAGACGTGAATTCTGTTATGTACGCGATGGCCAGAACTTTGATGATGATTGGGAAATAGGTCTTTCCATAATCTAGTTTGTCATAGAGCTGAGACATATACGAAAACGCATATTTCAGACTGTCTACAAGAAAATATAGGATTAATACGGAACATCCGATTGCCACAAAAATTCCAAATTCCGGTTTATAGTTTTTTACCAGTACGATAATCATGACGGCACATAGGGCAAGCGCTGCTATCTTTAGTATTTCCATTTGTCTTAAAACTGCATGAAGACTTTGATTGTATCAAAGAATTCTGCCAGCATCTTCACTATGATGACTAATACGATGATAACGCCTGCCAGAGTGGTCATCATGGCCATCTCCTCCTTGCCTGATTTAATCAAAATCTGATTCAGCAGAGCAATACATATGCCGATTCCGGCTATCTTAAAAATTACACTAACACCCAATTTTTATCTTACCTCCTAATGGACTTGCCCCAATTTACAAAGTAAAGTGCTGGGAAATCCTTATGCTTTAACGCCCCGGCTTCAGTCGGCTAGGCGTTAGTCGTATAGTTAGATGAATACAATTGCTACGACTAAGCCGACAGAAACCCCCATTTTTCCATACATTCTGCCTTTTGTCTTGATGGACTCTTCTGCTTCAGCTACCTGTCTGTCTAATTGCATGTTCAGTAAACTGAAATGTTCCTGCTGCCTGCTGAAATCGCTTTGTCCAAGAAAATCCCCACACTTTTTCATGATGGAGATATCTTCAAGGGTTAAAGATGAACCGCCGTATATATGATCCACGGCTGTTTTCCAGATTTCTGCAATATTCATATTTTCAAGACTGTAAGCCGAAAGACATTCTCGGAGCAGAATCGTACGCTCCTTGTTATCTGCTGCCTCACTGGCCAGCCTTTCAAAGATCTGGGGCAGAGGTTCCTTAAAATAACTCATTTCAGTAGAAATATGTACGAGAAGTTCTTTGAAGTCGACAAGCAGGATCCGCCGCCTCTTAATCTCGGAAGCTTTATAAAAGCCGATGGTCGTACATGCAGCAAAGGCCATAAGGAGCCCTAAAAACTTAATCACGCAGCACCTCCCTGACTGTGCCAACGGCGGGAACATCAGTGAGAAATATGATTACATTAAAAGTTTTATTCTCAATGAGCTCTATGATCTCAGAATTTTGCAGATCCGCAGTATCATTACCGTGGATTGTCGTGATCACTTTCACCCCGCAGTTTACACAAGTTTTAATTGCAGCAACATCCTCCTTCTTTCCAATTTCGTCAGTGATGATGACCTGGGGCGACATAGAACGAATCATCATGATCATCCCTTCTGCCTTGGGACATCCGTCCAGCACATCTACCATCATACCGAAGTGATAGGAACTCACTCCGTTATACATGCCGGCAATTTCTGAACGTTCGTCACAGATGCCGACCTTGTAGCCTTTCGTGCTGATGTTTCTCGCGATATCACGAATCAAAGTAGTCTTTCCACAATTAGGCGGTGACACGATTAGGACGTTATTGAGACTTTTATCATCGTTGATAATCAGATGCATCAAGGTATCGGAACATCCGACAATTTCCTTTGAATATCTGATATTAAGGGAACTGATATCGCGAATCAGTGTTACCTTCCCTTTGTCTATTACAGCTTTTCCGCAGATGCCGACCCGGTGGCCTCCATCAATGGTGATGAACCCTTTTGCCAGATCTTCTTCATAGGCGTAATAAGAAAATTTCATCAAATTATTTAACAGATTATTAATATCGCTGCCTTCTATTCTGCCTGACAAAGATATTCTTTTTCCGCCAGAAAATACTTGGATTTCCCGGCCTTTGTACACCCGTACTTCTTCAATGGCTTCCTTTGTCCACTGATCCAAATTGGTGATCTGATGCTGAATCTTTGGCGGGAAGCATTGGAATACTTTTTCAAAATGATTCATAAAGCTTACCTTGTCCTTTCCATATATCATATTCTGCGGACAGGCAAATATGATTAGGATTTTAAAATATTTTTTTCTGGCTAGAATCGTAACACTCCACTATAACACCAGACTTTTCATTTGTGTTAAAATACTCTAAGAAGTACGGAGGTAAGAAAATTGAACACATATAAAACATCAGAAGTCGCAGAGATGATTGGTATCCATCCTAATACAGTCCGCCTATATGAGAAATTAGAATTGATTCCTAAAGCTCAGCGGCTTGCGAACGGTTATCGAGTCTTTACAGATTTTCACGTGGCACAGCTACGGCTTGCACGTATCGCCTTCCAAATTGAAGTCTTGCAGAATGGCTTGCGTAAGAAAGTCGTCGACATTGTAAAGGTTTCAGCAACTGGAGATTTTGATAGCGCACGCAGATTAACAGAAGAATATTTGAAACAACTCCGCAGGGAACGTTTACAGGCTGAGGCGGCAGTAAATATTACAGAGCGAATTTTATCAGGAGAACGGGTAGAAAATACGCATTTCATGAAAAGAAAAGAGGTGTCCGTTTATCTGGGGATTTCGATGGATACCCTGCGGAACTGGGAGATGAATGGCCTGCTGGCTGTAAAACGGAAAGAAAACGGTTATCGCGTTTATACCGATGAGGATTTGCAGCGCCTAACCATCATTCGCACCTTACGCGTTGCAAATTATTCTTTGGAAGCAATTCTACGCATGCTCTCTCAACTATCAAAAAATCCACAGGCTGATATCAGGGAACTACTCAATACACCCGATGAGGAAGCAAACATCATCACAGCTTGTGATAAACTAATTTCATCTTTGAAAGAGGCAGTAAAAAACGCACAGTTGATGATTGAGATGCTGAAGGACATGAAGACAAAATTTAAATAACCCTCCACTTTACCACCAATGTTTTCATCGGTGGTATTCTTTTGTTGTAAAAGAATGGAGGTACAAATTATGGAAGACATCATCAGAGTTAACAACCTGACCAAGACTTACGGAGCGCTGACCGCTGTGGACAAGGTGAATTTGTCTATAAAATCTGGCACGGTATTCGGCTTGCTGGGCGCCAACGGAGCAGGCAAAACTACGACCATCGAGTGTATCCTGGGTACAAAAAAGGCTGATGGCGGAACTGTTTCGATTATGGGGATGAATCCCCATTCTGAACGAAAGAAATTATTTCAAAAGGTGGGTGTACAGTTTCAGGAGGCTGCTTACCAGGATAAGATTACTGTTGCTGAGTTATGTGAATTTACAACCGCACTCTATGAGAATACGACTGATTTTCTAGAACTTTTATCAAAGTTTGCTATTTCAGACAAGGTAAAAAGCCCTGTCAAAAATCTATCAGGCGGACAGCGGCAGCGGTTGTTCATCGTTTTAGCGCTGATTCCAAAGCCAGAGGTAGTTTTTTTAGATGAATTGACTACAGGGCTTGATGCCAGATCTCGCCGAGACGTTTGGAAAACGCTTGCAGGCTTAAAAGAAATGGGACTGACGATTTTTCTCACATCCCATTTTATGGACGAAGTGGAGGCTCTTTGCGATCAGATCTGTATCTTAAAAAGAGGGGTCATTGTTTTCTATGGCACTGTGACTGAAGCAATCAGGCAAAGCCCCTATGAGAAATTCGAAGATGCTTATCTATGGTTTACAGATGAGGAGGGATTAAAATAATGAAGACATTTAGAACAATGATGAAAATTGAACTGAAACTTTCACTGCGCGGTATGGATATGCTCTTATTTGCAATCTGCATGCCCATCGTAGTATTGGCGATTTTAGGTATGCTTTACGGAAACAAGCCGGCTTTTGAAGGGGCAGACTACACTTTCCTGGAGCAGTCCTTTGGCGCACTGACTACGATATCGATTTGTGCAGGCGGTGTCATGGGATTACCTCTGGTGGTGTCCGATTACCGTGATAAAGGTATTTTGAAGCGATTTCAGGTGACACCGATCAGTCCCCTGCTGATTTTATCGGTACAAGTGGTGATTTACACCCTATATGCACTAATTTCTCTGCTGCTTCTCTATCTCTGTGCTGCTATCTTTTTTGACTTCCACTTCCAGGGATCTTTGCTGGAATTTCTAGTCTATTATTTATTGGTAGCCTTATCCATGTTCAGCATCGGTATCATGGTAGGCGGTGTTGCACCTAATACGAAGACTGCCAGCATTGTGGCCAGCGTGCTCTATTTTCCCATGTTGGTTTTCTCCGGCGCTACCCTGCCCTATGAGATTATGCCAGCAGCGCTGCAAAAAGTTGCCAGTCTGATGCCGCTGACCCAGGGAATCAAGCTGCTAAAAAATGCCTCTTTGGACTTGCCAGCGGACAATATTTTCATTCCCGCCCTCACCATGTCTGCCGTGGCACTGGTTTGTATCGGCATCTCACTTAAGTTTTTTAAGTGGGAATAAACACCTAGATTCTAAATCAAAAGAGAAGCATCGTCCAGAGGTCGATTTGCTTCTCTTTTTGTAAATTCATTCGCAGGTTCATTGCCGTTGGTAGAAATAGTCATCTTTTAGCGCAATCTCGTAATGTTCGCTGTCTTTTGTGGTCTCATTAAGACAATTAATACGTGCTTTCTTTTCATTCGTCGAAATTGTTACGATGCTTTTTTCTATTGTTTTATTGCTGTTTTTTAAATAGTGATGATAGGTTATGGTACTTTTGCCATCAGTGGATACTTGATAAACGTGGCGTACTCCGCCGATCAGTCGCTCGTTCGAACCTAACCATGTGTCGTAATCGCTGTACTTTTCAAAAAGAAAACCTATTACTTGGATGGGGAAATTGTAATCGGACAGATTTTTGAAGTCATAATCACCGTATCGGCCGATCTCAGCTTCTCTTCCTAGCTTGTCCAGATATGCCTTGGCATAAGCTTCCATCTGCGTTTCCAATTGGTCGGAGTAATCTTCACTATGTAATACTTTTTGATATAAATTCTGCGGAAATATCTCTTTTAAAACTTTTTCATAACTAAAATCACCGGTAGGATATTTTATTTTTTGGAAACGATAGCTTCCATTGTCTTTCGCCAGATAAATAACCACAGGAATTGCATTTGACTCGCTTCTCGCTAGGAATTTGTCGTCAAAAAAACCATACTTTCTAGTAGAGATGATGGCATACACTTTTGTTATAGCGCCTTTTTCGTCTACTTTAAGAATTTTATGCCCTTCAGCGCTGCATTCAGCTTGTACAATATCACGATCTTTTTCTGACAGTAATCCTCGGCTGATAGCAGCATCCATATCGCTATCTACTGCAATTTCTGTGGTCGCCAGGCTGGAAGGATTGGTCATAAAGCAGATGACAAATACCATGGTAATCGCTGCGGTGAACGTAAGAATCGCCTTTGTTGGCTTATTGAAATGAAGTACATTGACAATGCGATCCTTGACGCCGATTTCACCAAAGGCTAACGGACAGATGGACAGTGCCGAATGCTTTATAGAACAGTTCAGCAAAGCATTGGAATATTCTTTTCTCTCATCTATGGTCATATCTTTGACTACTTTTTCGTCGCAGGCAAGTTCCATATCACGACAGTACATGATAAATCCAACCCACACCAGCGGATTGAACCAGTGTAGCATCAAAATCAGATAAGCCAGCGGTTTTGTCACATGATCGAGACGTTTGATATGTGCCTCTTCGTGAGCGATAACGTGATGGAATTCTTCATCAATGGAGGCTGGCAGATAAATTCTGGGTCTGAAAATCCCCAAGACGAAGGGGGTTTCAATCTCATGACAGAGATAAACCCTGCCCTGCAGCGATTTGGCATGTACTAACCGAATGTCCAATCTGACATAAGAAATTGCACAGAGGAGTGCCATCACTGCAATTCCCACAATCCAGGCAATCGACAGAATGCCCATATAGATCTGCATGGGATTTGCACTGGCCATCGTTGTCGCACCGGAAGTTACCATAACTGAATTCACGGTATTGTCTACCATGCTGATACCGCTGTCGATGTGAGGAATGTAGTCATTCATAATATCTTTGGTAACCGTATGCCCGCTGGGAATGAGGCTGACTGCGCTTTCTAGTTCCAAAGGGACAGTCAGCCTAAGACCTGCTAACACCCAAAGGAGACAGATGTATTTTCGGGGTATTTTTTTAGCAAGGATTCTGATCAGCAGGACAGCTGCGATTAAATAGCTGGCTGTGATACTCATGTTCAGAAGTTTGATGAATAATTCGGTCATGCTATTCCTCCTGGTATGAGTCAATCATATCCTTGATTTCTGCAATTTCCTCCTTCGAAAGAGACTGCTTTTTGGTGAAGGCTGCGATGAACTTCGGCAGAGAGCCATCAAAAGTTTTCTCAACAATTTCATGGCTTTCGGCACATTGCACTTCTTCTTTAGAAACGAGAGACGTTACCACCGCACTTTCCGTCTTAACGACACCCCGCTCAGCCAGTCGTTTGATTACTGTATAGGTGGTCGATTTCTTCCATTGCAGCAGATCAGTGCAGAGTTTTGCCAGTTCACTGCTTTTGATCGGCTCGTGTTCCCAGAGAATTTGGCAGAATCGATATTCACTGTCAAAAATTTTTGGTATATCCATAAACAAAACCTCCCTTTTGATTCGTTTGAGGTGTAGAAAAAGGTCTAATGCATTAGAACTATCTTATACGAATAGTCTAACCTATTAGACCTATTGTGTCAAGGCTTTTATTTTGCTGTCAAATGGTATATTCTCTCAAAATGATTTCCACTGTTTTAGCAGCTTCCTCCACTAAAGAATAGCTCCCTTGGCAGATGCACCAATCAAAAGTAATACCTCTGACCAGCTTCATCAAGAACTCTGTGGCCTGTGCAGGATTGATTTCTTCGCGCAATTGACCTGATGAGACGCCCTCTTCTAAACTTTCCTGGATAAAGCGATAAGGGTAGCGTTCTGTGCTGAGAGTATATTTGTTGCCCGTGGTAAGGGTATATTTATACACGTCGCTGATAAATTTCCACCCCAGGTTCTCCATGACCAAATTAGCTTCTCTGAAGAGGCCAAGAATTTTTTCCTGGCAATCAGCGTAGATGTCTTTCCTCATGCTTTCTTCGATGTAGGCATCTATGCTCTGATAGCCTCTTTCAATGATACTCTCCTTTGAAGGGAAATGATGATAAAAAGCCCCTACAGATACGCCGGCGGCTTGACAGATATCGATTACTTTAACCGCATCCATCCCTTTTTCTTTGAAGAGGCCGAGGGCGATTTCGAGAATTTTAATTCTAGTTTCCATTGCTTGTTGTTTTCTACTTGTGCTTTCTTTCATAGCCGTCTCCTATCTGTTTTCTTTATTTATTCTAACATATTTTTATGCCTTTTTAAATAATTGACATTTCTGAATATTCGAGTTATAATTTTTACAGAACTAGATTCGGTGAATTTAATTCTGTAAATGCTGCTATATTTATAATGTCTTTGCTGCTGATATTCATTTTCAGCGAAAGGCAAGTGAGGAGGAACTTATGGGTATTTTATATGAACAGACCGATATCATGGGCTGGGCTATATGGTGTGCAGTCCTCTTTGGATTGATGGCCTTCAACGAACTGGCCAGATCCAGTAAATGGTTCGGACTTATTTTGTTATTCGTACTGCCCTTGATTTTGACCATTACCGTGTGGCCGACGACGGCCGCTCCCGGGAATGAATATGGAACAGGAAACTGGTTTAACTGGGCCAAGACCTATTCTGCTTTGGCTGGCTGTCTGGGATTCATGGCAATCTGCTACATACCAAAATTGGAGAAGTCCAAATTCGCCCTTTATTTCCCACCATTGATTTTGGCGTTTAATATCTTAGAAGCTGTCTTCAGAGACTTCCAATGCTTCTCTTATGGTGCTTTTGATGGAGAATACATCAACCACCTATGGGTCATGTCCGGTTCTTGGAATATCATGAACGGCATTGCCGGCCTGCTCAATATTGCAACAATCTGCGGCTGGCTGGGTATCTATGCGTCCAAAGGTAAACGCAAAGACATGATGTGGCCTGACATGATTTGGCCATGGATTATCGCTTATGATCTTTGGAATTTCGCTTATACCTATAACTGCATTGCAGATCACTCTTTCTACTGCGGCCTCGCCCTGCTTCTTTCATGCACCATTCCGGCTTTTGTCATTAAAAAAGGAATGTGGCTGCAGCACAGAGCACAGACCTTGGGATTTTGGACCATGTTTATCATGACATTCCCTAGTTTTGCAGACCGGATTGCGCCGGTGTCTACGACTCATAATCCGACCATGTTTTTTATCGTCAGCTTTCTGTCTCTGACCTTTAACCTGGGGCTGGCAATCTATCAGTTCAGAAAAATCAAAAAGAATAAGTTGAATCCACTCAAGGATGAGTTGTACAAAGATACGAAAGCCTATCAAAGTGTCGTCAGTGAGGACTGACATTCGGTAATACGTGTTCAGATGATATTTCCTATGTTATAAAAGAGGGACTACCAGCCGGAAGCTGATAGTCCCTTGATTGTTCCGGTTTAATTTGCCTTTTACTCCACCATAAGCGTTTCAATCTATGTTCGAAGACAAGAAAGTATACTTTTCGCAAAAAGTGGATTGATGCTGTCCTTTTCAACACCCAAGTTCTGATATACAAACCCAAGCTGCTCTTCTGCACTGCTGTTAAAATGCTCGCGACCGACTCGCTCTGCTATCTTGATAATCCTTTCAATCAGTACAATGCCATTCTTTGCAATCTGTGCAATTTCCTTATTTGTGTACGCTCGATCCCATGCTGGACAGTACCACTGCACTTTTGGCAGATACATCAGAGTTTCAATAGAATCAATGCTTCTCTGCGGCTCTGTAAAAATTGGAATATCTCCTGGTGCAGGTATGACATCGCCAATGAAGGCAACAACAGAATTTGAACTTTGCAGGATGTAACTGACAGATCCTGCAGAATGTCCAGGTGTTTCCAGTGCTCTGATTGTCATGCCCTCTTCCAAAGAAAAAACACTGTCACTAGAAACAAAGCTGTCAATTGTGACAGAACGGTTCAGCAGATTGTAGAAGCCGGGAATCGGCCGCTCCCTGAACTGGCGGTCGATGTCTTCCAGCCACTTTCTTTCTCCCCTTCCGGCAACGATTTGACAGCCGCTCAGCTCTTGAATTGCCGCAGCACTGCCCATGTGATCAGGATGAGAGTGGGTCAGAAAAATAGTTCTAATTTCCTCTATATCTCTACCTAGTTCAGCCATATATTCTTTGATGACGTCCTCCGAACCTGAGACACCACTGTCGATTAAATAACAAGATTTGCCTGTAATCAGATAGACATAGACATAACGTTTGAGACTTTCAGTAATATTGAAATCAATTTTAAGTTGATGAACCTGGTTACAAATTTTCATTTACTTCCTCCTCGATGATGATGGCCTGACTATTTACTGAATTGATTCTTTTATAGGCGATTTTATGATATTCTTTTGAATCAAAGCAGTGATTCAGGGCATCTCTTGTTGGAAACTCTATCAAAATGAAACGATTGGGATGCCATCCAGAATCCAGAGGTGTGATGTTTTCTGAACGAATGAGATAGCGACCGCCATAACTTTCCACAATCGGTTTGACTTGATGAATATATGCGTCATATTCACCTCGCCCCTTCTCCTCACCGATTTTAATGGTTACTGCAAAATATACCATAAGACTCCTCCTTTGTCGAATGCAAGTAAACACTTGCATTCCTGAGTAATAAATAGGTGCATAATCACTTATGCACCGCGATTGTTTATGCGATTCCTTGTATAAAAGTACGTACACTTGCGTTGATGTATTCTTCTTTTGACAAAGGTGATAATTGATCGTCAAAGGACGCTTGCAGAAAAATGAAACCAAAATTCATGGAGAGAAATGTCATAGCCAGAGATTCCGAATCTGCTTTCTTTATTTTTCCCAGGCACTGCATCTCCTCAAAATAAGCCGTCAGGCAGTTTTTGAATATGGCAGGAACTGCCATGATTCCTGCAGCAGTATCACCAATAAGCTCCGGCGTCCTCAGTCCAATGGAGACTTTGACCATTTTGGGTGTAACTTTTTCCATATACAAATTTGAAAATCTGATCAGGTCTGATTCCAGTTCTCCTGTGTACACAGCGAGATCTTCTTCCTTCAAGTCGGGTTTCCACTCTGGCAGTTTCATAGCTGAGAGGACAATATCCTTTTTTCCTCTGAATTTACGAAAAATAGTGCATTCGTTTATGCCCGCCTTAAACGCGATGTCCTTTGTCGTGGTCAGAGAATACCCCCTGTCCATAACTAAATTCATCGTCGCATTGATAATCTTTTCTCTTGTTTCGTCTATCATAGTCACCTCTTGATGCAAGTATATACTTGCATTTTAACATGCCTGCTGATGAATAGCAAGAAATGGAGTTAATTTTTGAATAAGAGTTCGATTTTCTCTCTATCGTAATCTAAAATCTGATTAATGTTCATCATATTTCTTATTTTGGACATTGGTACCGTGGCAGCCCCTTGCTATGGCTTCCATATTCAATAGCCTCTGCAGGACATCCGCAGATGCACGCCATGCAGTGTGTACAGTTTTTGCCCCACGTCGGTTTCCCGTTGGCCATGTTGATATTGTTAAGAGGACAGTCTTTTTGACATTTGCCGCAGCTGATGCAAGCATCGGTGGCATAGAATTTCTTGGCGTGGATGATCGTCGGATAATAGATGGTGTTGATCAGGCTGCTTTTGATTTTGCCGGAAACTGTTTGACCAGGTTCGTCGAGATTATTTCCTTTTACAATATCGTCGATTACTCCAGAGATTGCTGGCTCCGCTCGTTCAATGATTGCCGCAGCCTCTTCTTTTTCTGGTGTTGTAAAAAGAGCAACATAATTCTCTGGCATGACGATTTCAGCACAACCTCGATAATCAAGATCTTTTGCATTGCAGAGTTTTCTAAGATATCTGCCTGCATTCCCAATATCACTGCCACAGGTCATGACAAAATACACTTGATGGTTTCCTGGAAAGTGAGAATTTCGTATCCAGCTGTCTACAATCCGCGGTATGCGCCAACCATAGGTGGGAACTACAAAGATAAGCCGTTCGTTGTCAACAGTTTTTGGCGCCAATTTATCGCTTTTAATTTTGTCGTTGATAGAACAGATTTCTTCGCCTGTCACCTCAGAAATTCTCTTTGCAACATAGGCGCTGTTGCCTGTACCTGAAAAATAAAATAACATGATGCCTCCTTTATTTTATAACCCTTTAAAATATAGCAAAAAGAGCAATGAGATGTGCAGTATGCAAATTGCGGGCACTCCGATGGTAAAGTTCTTATGTCTCGTTTTATGTCTGAAAACCTTCATCGCCAGCAGAGCGCCTATAGAACCGCCAAGAAAGGCAAGGAGTAAAAGCGTTGATTCGCTGATTCGCCAGTTCCCCTTTTTCGCTTTCCACTTGTCAGCGCCGTAAAGGCTGAAGGTGAGGATATTTATAAAAACAAAGTAGATCAATACGACCATGATGCCCTCCTATCGAGTTCCATTGTAACATTTTTCCCTTATCATGTCATCAAATTAAACGAATATGTGCTGCAAATCAAAAGAGCCTTCATTTGCGAAGGCTCTCTTCTGCTGCATCTTTCTCTTAAGAAGTTTAGTCATCTAATCCTTTCTTCTTGTAAATCCTCATAAAAACAATGATTCCGATGACAATCCAAGCTACACAGACACCGAAGGCAATCATATTGTCTCTGCTCATCAGCGGTAATTTGCTGTAGGCCGCTCCATAAATCGTATAAAGAGAAGTGGTCGGCACCAGAACAGATACTTTTTCGAAAAAGTTGTTCATAGTGGAAAATACAGGCGGTACCAGAAAGAGCATCATCAATGGCGTTCCCAAAGTCCCAGCCGCCATTTGATCCTTCGCTGAAATGCCCACTACGGCGCCAAATATGATAATTGCCAAAGAAACGATAAAGATGACACCCAGATAAAGAGCGAAGAGGTTCATCGCCAGACCACATAAGAGATAGATGATGACACTTTCCGCAATCATCAGAATCAGACAGACTGCCGCTTTGCTGGCAATGAATTCTGCTCCGCCGACATTTGCCATCATCAGAGATCTCAGTGTATGTTTCTCTTTTTCTTCAGAAATCAACATCGCTAGAATATTTAGTGGAATGACAGAAAGTGTCAAAACACTGCACATCAGCAAAGTAAAATAAGGCGAGAAAGATTCATCGGCTCCACCATTCATTAAAAACTTATAGAGCAGAACGAACAAAATCGGCAGCACTAGCATGAGTGATATGTTACGATTCATAAAGCAGTTTTTAAAGTCTTTCTTAAATAATGCGCGAAATACATGTAATTTGATTCCCATCTCATCTTCCCTCCTCTGTCAATGTCAAAAATACTTCTTTTAAGCTGGGCTCTATCGAATGTATCATGATAATCTCTTCACATTTTTGCAAATAGTCGATTAGAGCGGATTTCGCTAAGGTAAGGGATTCTTTCCCCATATTTGAGGTTACCTGTACCTGTTTTTTTGCATATTTCAACTTTAATTCATAGGGGCTGCCGCATTCTATGATGTGCCCCTTGTTGAGCAAAGCAATGCGGTCGCACATTTCGTCGGCTTCTTCCATGTTATGCGTAGTCAGAAATACAGTGGTTCCGTTTTCTTTCATCTGTCGGATCAAATCCCGCACTTCCTCAGCGGTCGACGGATCCAGATTTGCTGTCGGTTCGTCCAGGAACAGCAGCTTGGGCCCGTGAAGAATGGTTCTGGCAAAGATCAGTCTCTGCTTCATTCCTTTGGAGAGTTTTTCCACCGATTTCTTTTTCTCTTCGTACAGGCCAACATCATGAAGCACCTGATCAATTCTCTCTGCAGGCAGTCTGTAGATTTCTGCGAACAATTTCAAATTATCATAGACAGTCGCTTTTTCATAAAGACCGCTGTTATCACTCATGATACCAATTTTCTCTTTTATTGTTTCATCAAAGGGCGATTTCCCCAGCACTTCGATTTCTCCCTGGTCGCTGTGCAGCTGTCCGCTGAGAAGCTTGATCGTGGTGGTTTTACCTGCGCCAGAAGGCCCCAGGTATCCAAACACCTCTCCTTTTTTTATGGTGAAGGAACAGCTATCTAAAGCTACAGTCTCGTTAAATCTTTTCGATAGATTCCTTGTTTTGATTACAGTCTCCATTCAATTATTACCTCCCAATTTCTATCTTACCGATGATTTTACGCAAAAAAAGCACCTTCGCAATAAAAATACGACGAATGGTGCAAAAAAAGTGCTGAACGGTGCAGGATTGATCAAAATTGAAAGGTGTCTTTCAGCTCCTGGATTTTCGCTTTGCTGAGGGGAACCATGAATTCCTTATAGTTTGCCAGCCGCAGTGAATAAGAACTCCTGGTCCACCTGACGATTTCTGTCACTTTCTGAATATTGACCAGATAGGATCGATGACAGCGATAAAAGCCGAAATTCTTTAACTTTTGTTCTAATTCGTCTAAGGTTAATTGTGATACATAGCCCTCTTTTCTCACATAGACATAGCATTTGCCGTCATTGACTTCAATATAATCGATATCTTCTGGATTAAACAAGAAAATATTACCTTCAGATTTCACTGACAGCTTGTTGAGAAGCAAGGAATCCCCTTCATCACTTTCTGACGGATCTTCCTGATCCACCAGACGAATGCCTGTTTCAAAAAGAAAATAGTGATCTCCAGGACAGAGACAGATTTCCTTCAATGAAGGCGATACAGAGATGATGCGCCTGCCCTGTTCTATTTCATAGGACATCCAGGATACAACCATTTTCATAGCAGCTTCTTCTAAATCCCGCAGAGGCTCCACCATGAAAATCGTTTGGCAGTCTAATAAAATCTGTCCTGCGATGCGAACCCTGACTTTTTGGCTGTCTGTACACTGTGACAGTTTGATGGTGCCGATGTCGGCAAGGTGCATCGCTTCAATGGCAGACTCCAACAGGTTTCTATGCTTAGTCAGATTTGCAAAAAAGGAAAGGTATTCCCGCACTCTCATATGTTCATATAAACCGATATTGCGCAGATAGACCGAAGTGTTTTCTATCGCGCTGAAATAGCTGATCAGTTCGTTGGTAATCTGTAGAGAACATTCGCCGTGAAAGCTTCTGCCGCTTTCAATTAACTCCAATAGTTCTTTTTCCATTTTATTTCCCCAAGTATTTCTGACGCATTTCTTCATTTACAGCCAAAATCCGCGCCTGTAGTTCTCTGGCGGGCATTCGTAATGCGCCCTGACCGAAGACCATCATCTGTTCCAGCCCGTCAGAGGTGGCAACGGTGATGCGAATCTTTTTGATGTTTTCCAGAACAAATTTTTCTATATATTGGTCAGCAGTCTGTCCCTCTTTCGTGTAGATCACTCTCAAATCCCCATAGCTTTCTGTACTGCCAGTATTTCCAGGCTGCTTATAGGCGTCGAATACCAGGAGGATTTTTTCGTTGGTATACCCTTGATAATTCTGCAGCACTTCAATCAAAAGACTGCGGGCGCTTTCCAAATTCAGCTTGGACATCTCTTTGAGTTCCTCCCAGGCAAAGATGATGTTGTAACCGTCAATCAGCAGGCAGCTCTCTGTCTTACTGTCGCTGAAAGCGTTTTTCACCCGCGGTCCAGCAGTCATTTCAAGAGGTTTGACGACTCGTGCGCTCTTCTTAAATTTAGACTGGTCTCTTTTGCTGATACCGTAAGTCATGCGAAATACGGCTTCCAATTCTTCATCGCTGTATCGCCTGCTGCCAGAGGCTGCACCGCTATTGCCGTCACTGTCTGCCAACTCTTTTGGGCTTTCTAAAGCGCTCGATAAATGCATATGCTGCTCGACTTCATTCCATGGAACGACGACCCCGCTGCCGTGAGAACAAAATACCGAACCGCAGGGATTTTCTAAATCCCTATCCGCATCATATTTCGCTGCGGCGATTACTTCTTCTGCTTTGTGACATGGAAAGTAACCTTTCAAGAAGCAGAATAACCGACCTACTCCCTTAGTATAAGAGACAACTTCTTTTTGATAGCCATTCATCGTTGCAACCGGTGCGTCGCCAGTAAGTACTGTTGTTTCGCCGAAACTCTCAGGCGGATTGCAGGTGCCGTACATCTTCTGCACGTCTGACATCGCCCTGCCCACCAGTTCCTGTGGTATTTCCAGGCGATATTCGTAATACGGTTCTAAAAGGATGCTTTTGGCCTTGCGCAAGCCTTGACGGACAGCGCGATACGTTGCCTGGCGAAAGTCGCCGCCTTCTGTATGTTTGACGTGAGCTTTTCCCGCAGCCAGTGTGATTTTTATATCTGTGATTTCAGAACCAGTCAATACACCGAGATGTGGTTTTTCCGTCAGATGAGATAAAATCAGACGCTGCCAGTTACGATCCAGTACATCTTCACTGCAAGACGCAGTTGTAACCATGCCGCTTCCAGGCGGCAAAGGCTCTAGAAGCAGATGCACTTCGGCGTAATGACGCAGCGGTTCAAAATGGCCGACACCTTCCACCATATCTGCAATGGTCTCCTTATAGATGATGGTTTCACTGCCATAATCTATTTGCATGTCAAAACGTTCTGCAACCAGTTTTTTTAAGATTTCGCCCTGCACCTCTCCCATCATCTGAATGTGAATCTGCCTTTTCGTCTCATTCCAGACTACGTGTAACTCCGGAATTTCTTCTTCCAGCAGTTTTAATTTCATATAAGCACTGTGCTGATCATAACCTTCCGGCAGTAGAACCTGATAGGTTATGACGGTATCCAGCAACGGATCAAAACCTCCCTTGCAGGCTCCCAGCCCCTGACCGATATGGGTATTCGCCAGACCTGTCACGGCGCAGATTGTTCCCGCTTCCGCTTTTTCTATACTTTGAAAGCGAGCACCGGAATATATTCTAATCTGATTGACTTTATCCTCACCGACTAAGTCTTTTACACGGAGAACGCCGCCGGTAATTTTCATGTGGGTCAGTCTATTCCCCTGTTCGTCTCTGGTGATTTTAAAGACCCGGGCGGAAAATGCTTCGCTGTAAGACGGACAGAAGGTAAGTTTCCCAAATTCATCCAAGAATTCTTGCACCCCTTGCATTTTGAGAGCAGAGCCGCTGAAGCAGGGAAAAAGTCTGCGTTTTGCTGTCTGGTGAGTAATTTCCTCATCCGTAACGATTCCAGTCTCCAAATATTTCTCCAAAAGCGCTTCGTCACAGAGAGCCGCTTGCTCAAAAAAAGACTCGTCTTTTTTATCTGCCAGAATACAGCGTTCACTAAGCCTGTTACGCAGTTCGACCATGATATGTGACAAATCCGCTCCCTCCTGATCCATTTTGTTGATAAAGAGGAATGTAGGAATCTCGTATCGTTCTAGGAGTTTCCACAGAGTCTGTACCTGCCCCTGGATGCCATCAGGTCCGCTGATAACTAAGATGGCATAATCCAAAACCTGCAGGACGCGCTCCATTTCGGCAGAAAAGTCCATATGTCCTGGTGTATCCAGCAGTGTGACTTCTTTTTGATCTAAGGGAAATACAGCCTGCTTTGAAAATATCGTAATGCCCCGCGCACGTTCCAGCTCAAAGGTATCAAGAAAAGCATCACCGTGGTCTACTCTTCCAAGTGACCTGGTGATGCCATTCAAATACAAGATGCCTTCGGACAGCGTCGTCTTTCCTGCATCCACATGGGCGAGTATTCCGATTGTCAATTTGTTACTCTTCTTCATTTTCATCATTCTTGTTTACAGCCTTATTCTCTTCATCGACAAATTTGCAGCCACATTCGTAACACTGCCGCTTGGCTCTGAGGATAACGATGAAATTTCCCGTCCAAACTGGTGCGCCGCAATTTGGACAGACAAAACTTTTCCGTATGTATTTTCCAAAGAAGTATTCGATAATCATAATGATAACCATGGCGGCCAGAGCGATAGCCGCCAGTTCGTTACTCCAGCCCATGGAAAAGACGACAAAGACGAGAATCGCACTGATGATGCCTTTTTCTATCAATTCAATTTTCTTGTACTTCCAAAGGGTATGCTTGTACTCCCCTTCTGGTATTTCTTTGTATCCTTTGAACATGCCGAGTACATTTATATAGATGAACGCGATTAATAAAACTGACGCTATGGCAAATTTCATTGTTCCTCCTCCTTCTCTTCCTCACTGGTTTCCTGGTTAATCGTAATTTTCACTTTTTCGATTCGTCTTTCTTTGACAGAGAGAATTGTGAAGACATAGTTTTCGAAAGTAACTTCTCGATTTTCATCACCCTCCTCAGGAATTTCCCCTAGTATGTCAATCAAGAATCCACCGATGGTTTCACTATTCTCAGACTCTAAATTAATATTCACTTCTTCATTGAGGTCGTTGAGAGAAACATTACCATCTACATAATAATTGTTATCGTCAACTTTATCGATGATGTGCTCTTCTTCATCGTATTCATCGTCGATATCTCCGACGATTTCTTCGATGATGTCTTCCATGGTGACGATACCGCTGAAACCGCCGTACTCGTCGATTAAAACAGCAATGTGCTGCTTCTCAATCTGTAATTCAAAGAACAGCGCATCGATATTCTTTGTCTCTGGAACAAAATATGGCTTTCTCAGAATTGCCCTGATATCGACTTTGTCAAAACCGGACTCTCTGGCTTTGATGAGATAGTCTTTAATATGGAGAATGCCGATAATATTATCCGTTTCATCTTCGCAGACCGGAATTCTCGAATACCGCAGTTCCATCAACTGATCCAGGTATTCTTCTGCAGGATCGTTGATGTCGATCAAGAAGACATCTGTCCTCGGTGTCATGATTTCATAAGCAAGCTCATCGTCGAACTGAAAGATGCTGTTGATCATCTTCTTGCCTTCTTCTTTAATTTCACCGCTTTGCTGTCCTGCTTCCAGAATGGACATGACCTGTTCTTCTGAATAGCCGCTGTATTCGATATCCGTTTTTTGTCTGAAAATCTTCAGAAAGATATCGGCAATCAAGGTCAGCAAAGCAACAAAAGGTGTCAGAATGATGACGAAAAATTTCTGCACACCAGCAAAAGCTAAAGCGATGGATTCGCTGTGCTGCTGTGCTAGTTTGCGAGTAAAAAACTCGCTGAAAGTTATCAAGGCCACTACATAAATTGCTATGGACAGAATGTCGCTGTTTGGCAATCTGATGGTAAAAAACAAGCCGACTGTGATGAACACGTAGCTGAGGAACCGATTGGTAAATCGATAGTGTGTCGGCTTGTCGAGGAGTATCTGCAGCTTTGCTGCAGTTCTGTCCTCGTCTGCCATCTGCCTGATTTTGTTTCGGCTGACAGTATTCATCGCAGTATTGGACAATACTGTGATGCCGTTCAGTATGATTGTGGCAATAATAAAGACAATTTGTAGTTGTAAAGGGATGTTACTGGGGTCGGATGTCATTAAAAATCACTCCTTTAATGTCGAATTGTATTTGCGCAGAATATAATTTTCTTTTACTGGCCGGTTCATTTTTATTTTAAGGATTTGCTGTGGATGTGGGGCTGATTCCAGCCTTTCACCGCTTTCTGCATCGTACATTTCCTCTAAAATCTGTGTAAAAAACGGAATATCCGGTCCGAAAATTTCGATTTCTTCGCCGAGAGACATTTTGTTCCTCTGCTCTACGATGGCGATGGCTGTATCCGCATCATAGCTTCTGACAATACCAACAAAAGAATATTCTCGCGTGTAGGCGCTGGTCTGATAATTTTGGTCCTTGTTGGTAGGTTTGTCAAAGTAGAAACCTGTGGTGAACTCTCTATGACTGACTTTTTTTAATTCAGACAGGCATTCCGGTTTGAACTCGTACCGCTCAGGATCAGCAAAATACGCGTCAATTGCCTGCCTATAGGCATGAACAACCGTTGCTACGTAGAATACACTTTTCATTCGGCCTTCTATCTTTGCTGACATAATACCCGATTCCACAATTTGCGGGATATGCTCAATCATGCAAAGATCCCGAGAATTGAGAATATAGGTTCCCCGTTCATCCTCTTCTACGGGGTAATACTCTCCCGGCCTCTTTTCTTCCACTAAAGAGTATTTCCATCTGCACGGATGGGCACACATCCCCCGGTTAGCATCTCTTTCAATCATAAAATTACTCAACAGACATCTGCCTGAGTAAGAAATGCACATAGCGCCGTGGACAAAAGCCTCAATCTCCATATCTGCAGGAATATTTTCTCTGATTTGACTGATTTCAGAAAAAGTCAGTTCTCTGGCCAGTACCAGCCGTTTTACGCCCATCTTATGCCAAAATCTGGCAGTCCTGAAATTAGTCATATTTGCCTGGGTGCTTAGGTGAACCTCCGCCTCGGGGATGATCTCCTGTATTAAATCAATGATGCCCGGATCAGATACGATGAAAGCGTCAATGTCGATATCTTTAATCTTTTCCAGATAAGCGGTCAACGGTTCGATGTCTTCGTTATGTGCGAAGATGTTCATCGTCAGATAGCACCGTTTTCCTCTATCGTGGGCAAAGCTGACGCCTTCTATCATTTCTTCGATGGTCAGGTTCCCTGCTCCGGCTCTGAGACTGAACATTTCGCCGCCGAAGTATACAGCGTCGGCACCATATATGATTGCTATTTTTAACTTTTCTAAATCGCCTGCAGGTGCAAGCAGTTCAAATTGCTCTCTATCCATTTTCTCCTCTGTATATGGATACTGCAATGCCGTCTCCGATACTCATTAAAGTAGTATCCAAAGTCTTGTCGCTGCAGATATAATCCACATATTCTCGCATTTTTTTTATATTTGTCTTATGTTTTCCGTTGATATCAAATTGGTCGGAAACAGTCATGGCGCGCTGCAGGATGTTGTCAGATATGATGAGGGCGTTTTCCTCACATAGGGCAATCGCTGCGTCAAAAAATCGCTTATAATGACTCTTTGCAGCATCGATGAACACAAAATCGAAGCCGTCGATTCCCTGGTCGCGCAGTTTTTCTATCTGTTCCTGGCCGTCTCCAAAGAGTGAATGAATGCGGCTCTCAAGCCCGGCAGCAGTAATATTGTGCCTGGCAGACCTGGCTGCGTATTCATTTTTTTCGATGGTATAAATCTCCGCATCCTTGCAGCTTTCAGCAAAATAAAGAGCGGAATAACCGATTGCCGTTCCTACTTCCAATATTTTTTTTGGCTGCTTCAGTGCCAGAACCATATTGAGAAAGCTTTCCGTCTCCTTCAGTATGATGGGCACATTATCCTGTTCGCCAATCTGCCGCAGCTGTCCGAGTCTGCTGCTCAACGGCCGATAGCGGTGATTGATGTATTCTGTAACTAAATCGTTAGTGATGTTCATTTACTCCTGACCCTCTAGTGCTTTATAGTAGGCGTCCTTGTCCTTCAGGAACTGATTGTAATCGCTGGAGAATTTCTGTGTGCCGTCCAGTTTATCACTGACAACAAAATACAGATAGTTTGTATCTTCCGGATACAGGGCGGCTTTAATAGAAGCCAGTCCCGGACAGCAAATCGGTCCTGGAGGAAGTCCGGCGTTGATGTAGGTGTTATATGGTGAAGATATTTCTGTGTCCGCATTGGTCAGCGTTTCTTTTTGCTTGCCGAGGACATACTGCACGGTAGAACACATCTGCAGCGGCATTTCTTCTTTCAGACGGTTATAGATGACGCTTGCTACTTTGCCGCGTTCTTCATCTACCTGGCATTCCCGCTCTATGACGGATGCGATGACCATGATATCGTTGATAGAATAACCCAGCTTGTCCGCCTGTTTTTTAAATTCGTCAGTGAAAACGCTGTCAAACTGATCTAACATAGTTCTGATGATGGTCTCTTCGTCAGCATTGTATTCTATGGTGTAAGTCTCTGGGAACAAATATCCTTCGAGGTGATTTTTTCCTGATTGTGCACCTTTGAGGAAGTCATAATCAAAATTGCCGTTTTTCAGTAAAGATTCAAATTTTGTCTTATCAACCAGACCTTCAGATGCCAGTTTGTCTGCCATTTGATAGATGGTGTATCCTTCCGGGATTGTAACAGTCATGTTGTTGGTTTTTCCACTCATGATAATATCTGCGATTTCAGAGAGTTTCATGGCAGGAGAAAGCGCATAGTTCCCAGCCTGGTATTTACTGTCGTATCTTTTAAATTTTGAAAAATACTTAAAAGATGTGGCACTTTTAATGATGCCTTTTTCTTCTAAGAGACTGCCGATATCATCTGTAGTAGAACCTGCCTCGATGGTTATATTGATGGTGTCCTTTTTACTGCTGTCAAAAGCCTTATCCAGGCTGTTCATATACAGCATGAAGCCGGCAAAGGCGATGACCACTAGGATTAATACACAAAAAAGTCCAAATATAACTTTGTTCTTCATCAACGTCTTCATATCTTACCTCATATATTTCTAAAGGGACGCAAAAATACGTCCCTTCTCGGTCTAGCATATTCTTTTTATAACGTAGTGTCTGTCATTTTCAGATTTTTATTTGGATCTTCCTAGATAATCACCAGTTCTGGTGTCAATCTGAATCTTTTCTCCTTCTTCGATGAAGATAGGAACCTGTACGACTGCTCCGGTTTCTACTGTGGCAGCCTTTGTAACGTTTGTGGCAGTATCGCCCTTGACGCCTGGCTCTGTCTCGATGACTACCAGGTCAACAAAGTTCGGCGCTTCTACGATAAACGGTTTCTCTTGGAAAAATTTAATCGTGGCTTCATCGTTTTCTTTCAGGAATTTGATCGCATCTTCAACCATATCCTGACCAATTGGAACCTGCTCAAAGGTTTCGTTGTCCATGAAATAATAAAGTTCTCCGTCGTTATAGAGATACTGCATTACCTTTGTTTCGATATGTGCATTCTCGAATTTATCACTGGGATTGAATGCTTCTTCTCTTGTTGCTCCCGTAATGATATTCTTGTATTTTGTTCTTACGAAAGCGGCTCCCTTTCCAGGCTTTACATGCTGGAAATCAAGCACGACATGAGGTTCTCCATTAATCTGAAATGTCATTCCTTTTCTAAAATCACCTGCTGTAATCATCGGTCTATTCTCACTTTCTTTTAGTTTATATTGTATTTTTCTGCACGATAGTACATTTTCTGATAAAAGTATTATACCAAATTTATCCCATGTTGCCAAGTCCCATTACTTCGCCAAGAATCTTGTACACATCGTTCATCATGAGGGAAAACCTCATTTCTGCCTGCATGTACTGTGCGGCCATAGGATCTTTCATGATAATCTGATATAAGTTCTGAATCTGCTGGCTCATGTCAGGAGCAGCTTCCTCTCCCATCATCTGTTTTGCCTGCGCCTCGAACTGTTTGGACTGAAAGTCTTTGATCATCTTTGACAATTCTTCGTTTTGATCGACGACCTTCTTCAACTGGTCATATTGCTTGAATTCTTCTGACTCTCTGATGGCTGCCGCCAATCCGTGAGCTTGATCATATACGTTCATGTTGCACCTCTCTATGCTCTTGTGGGAAATTTGCACTTTTCATATTTCAATTGCCCGTGAATTCTTCTGTCTCTGGCAAGGCGTCAAGTGACTGCCGCTCAGAGCGTACATATAGTACGTGAGAAACGAAACCAGAGACGAAAAAGGCAGGCAACTTTATACGACTTAATCCAGCCAATTTCTTGCAGAAATCGGGGCCAGGATCATTATACGTCAAGGAATATCGGCAGTATAATCGGACTTCTCTTGGTCTTTTTAAAGATAAACTTGCGCAGTTCTTCTCTGACGCTGTTTTTTATACCGCTCCAATCTCGATTGCCAGCTTCCAGACTATCTTCCAATGCCTGATGCGCAATTTTTTTCGCATCATTGATCAGATCTTCGTTTTCTCTGACATAAACAAATCCTCTGGATACGATATCAGGACCGGATATAATTTCACCGGAAGCCCTGTCGATTGCCGACACCACGATGATCAGACCTGATTCTGAAAGCAGCTTTCTATCTCTCAAAACGATGTTTCCTACATCGCCTACGCCCAATCCATCGACGAGGATGTCATCTGCATTGACGACGTTGCGAAATTTAACGGCGTTTCGTTTATCTACTGACAATTGATCCCCGTTTGATAAGATGAAAATCCTGTCTTTTCTCATTCCTACGCTTTCTGCAATGACGGAATGCTGTACCAGATGCCTGTATTCACCGTGAACTGGCATGAAGAACTTCGGTTTGATCAAAGTGTGAATCAATTTCAATTCTTCCTGACAGGCGTGGCCAGATACGTGGATATCTGCGATATCGTTATAGATGACTTCTACTTCTTTTTCAAATAATTTATTTACAACGCTGGATACTGTTTTTTCATTGCCAGGAACAGGTGAAGATGAAAGAATGACCATGTCCCCTTTTTTCAACTTGACGTTCCGATGCTCGTTGTTTGCCATTCTCGACAAAGCTGACATCGGCTCTCCCTGACTTCCTGTTGTAATAATGACTAGCTCGTTGTCCGGTATGTTTCTCGTCTTATTCAGTTCAACATATGCGCCTGCAGGAATGTGCAGGTAACCGAGTTCGATGGCTAGAGTGACTACGTTTTCCATGCTTCGACCGGAAACGGCTACTTTTCGCCCGTATTTCACAGCAAGTTCGATGATTTTCTGTACTCGGTGGACATTTGAGGAGAAGGTAGCAATAATGATTCTATTCTTCGCTTCTCGAAATATTCCGTCCAATGTCTGGCCTACCACCTTTTCAGATGCTGTGTAACCTTTTCGCAGAGCATTGGTGCTGTCCGCCATCATCAAGTCTATGCCGCGTCTGCCGATTTCAGCGAATTTAGCGAGATCAATTGGTTCTCCATCGATGGGTGTATAGTCAATTTTAAAGTCGCCTGTGTGAAAGATAGACGCAACAGGCGTCTGGATATACAGGCAGATGGCATCGGCAATGGAGTGCGTTGTCCTAATGGCTTCAATTTTGAATTCTCCTAATTTGAACTTATCCCCAGCCTTAATTGTGTTCAGTTTCGCCTTCAAACCGTGTTCTTTTAACTTATTCTCAATCAGCCCCAGAGGAAGCCTGGTGCCGTAAATCGGAACATTGATCTGCTTCAGCAGGTATGGAACTGCTCCGATGTGGTCTTCGTGTCCGTGGGTAATGACCACACCCAAAATTTTGTGCGCGTTTTTCACCAAATAGCTGAAATCAGGAATGACAACGTCGATTCCGTACATTTCATCTTCTGGGAAAGTCATACCACAGTCGATGAGAATCATCTGGTCTTTATACTCTAATACCGTCAGGTTCTTACCGATTTCGTTAAGTCCTCCGATCGGTATTACTTTTAGATTGTCGGCTTTCTTACCCTGCTTTACAGGATTTTTCTTTGGTAGTATCTTATTGACGGTTTTTTGTTTAGCCGGCACTTCCTTTGTCGGTGGTTTCTTAACTGCAGCCTTTTTTACAGGCGGCTTTTTGCTATTGTAATCTCTCATGTTCTCCCCTTTACTTTATAACGATATTTACAAGCTTGCCAGGGACAGCAATGACTTTTACTACGTTCTTGTCTTCTGTCAAAGCTTGTACTTTGTCATTGGAAAGAGCAATTTTTTCCAGATCTTCTCTGCTTAGATTGTTTGCAACGTTTAACTTTTCTTTCACTTTTCCGTTTACCTGAATAACGATTTCTACTGTATCTCTTACTAGTGCGTCTTCATCGTAAGACGGCCATGAGACCGCAGTCAGTGATTGGTCATATCCAAGCGCTTCCCACATTTCCTCACAGACATGAGGGGCAAATGGTGAAAGGATCATTACGACTGTATCGATTGCCTTTTTCATGAAGGCCTGGTTTGCATCTTCCAATTCTTTGTATTTATATAATTCATTAACTAATTCCATAATAGAACTGATTGCAGTATTGAAGCTGAATCTGCCTCCTACGTCCTCAGTTACTTTCTTTATGGTAGTGTTAAGTACATAGTTCAGTTCTTTATCTGCATCTGACTTTATTTCATAATCAGTTTCTCCCTGATAATTCTGACTGAAATCACTGACCAGACGGTATACTCTGTTGAGGAATCTGTAGCTTCCCTCTACACCTGCATCTGACCAGTCAAGTTCTCTTTCTGGCGGTGCAGCAAAGAGAATAAATAATCTGGCTGTGTCGGCGCCATATTTTTTGATGATTTCTTCTGGGCTGACAACATTGCCCAAAGATTTGCTCATTTTCTTTCCGTCCTTGTTTACCATTCCCTGGGTCAGAAGGTTCTTGAACGGTTCTTCGTCTTTAACCAGTCCCAGATCGTGCAGTGCCATTTGGAAGAATCTAGCGTACATCAGATGAAGAATTGCATGTTCAACTCCGCCGATATATTGATCGACGTTCATCCAGTAGTCTGCTTTTTCTTTATCAAAGATAGCATTTTCGTTTCTAGGATCGCAGTATCTCAAGAAATACCAGGAAGAATCCAGGAAGGTATCCATGGTATCCATTTCTCGCGTCGCTTTCTTGCCGCATTTCGGACAGGTGCACTCTGCAAAAGTCTTTGAGGTTGTCAGCGGTGACTCTCCCTTGCCTGTGAAGGCAACGTCAGTCGGCAGCATTACGGGCAGGTTTTCTTCTTTTTCTGGCACCCAGCCGCATTCCTCACAGTAAATCATCGGAATCGGTGTTCCCCAATATCTCTGTCTGGAAATCAGCCAGTCACGCAGCCTGTAGTTGACTGTTTTCGTGCCGATACCCTCTTCTTCCAGCCAGTCGATCATGGCGGCGATGGCTTTTCTGTTATTGAGTCCGTCAAACTTGCCGGAGTTGATCATGGTACCCTCAGCATCAAAAGCTTCTTTCAGATTATTGACATCGACTGCCGGGTCTTCGGAATTGACCACTGGTATAATTTCCAAATCAAATTTCTTTGCAAAGTCAAAGTCTCTCTGATCGTGAGCTGGTACAGCCATGATGGCGCCAGTACCATACCCCATCAGTACATAGTCTGAGATGAAGATTGGAACCTTCTTGCCATTGACTGGGTTAACTGCATATCTGCCGATGAAAACACCTGTTTTTTCATTGGTAGTGGAAGTTCTTTCGATGTCGTTCATGTGCTGTACTTTATCAAGGTAGTCCTGTACAGGCTTTTCATATTCTGTATCCTTCACCAGTTCCATCACATAAGGATGTTCTGGCGCCATAACCATATAAGTTACACCAAACAGCGTGTCTGCGCGGGTGGTGAATACTTTCATCAGTTTATCTGTTTCGTCGATTTTGAAATCAATTTCAGCACCGATAGACTTTCCAATCCAGTTTCTCTGCATGGTTTTGACCTTGGCAGGCCATCCATCAAGGGTGTCCAGATTGTCGAGCAGCCTGTCTGCGTAATCGGTGATTTTGAAATACCACTGAGAAAGATTTTTCTTTCCTACAGGTGTCTTACATCTTTCGCAACAACCGTCAACGACCTGTTCATTGGCAAGTACGGTCTGGCAGCTCGGACACCAGTTGACCGGATTCTCTTTTTTATAGGCCAGTCCTTTGTTGTAAAACTGAATGAATATCCACTGCATCCACTTATAATAATCCGGATTGCAGGTCTGGACCTCTCTGTCCCAGTCATAGGAAAGCCCCAGCTGGTCCAACTGGTTTTCCATCTCATGTATGTTTTCCCATGTCCACTTGCTCGGTTCCGCGCCGTGTTTGATGGCAGCGTTTTCCGCCGGCAATCCAAAAGAGTCGAAACCCATCGGATGCAGCACGTTATACCCCTGCATCTTCTTGCATCTAGCTACGACGTCTCCGATGGAGTAGTTTCTCACATGACCCATGTGCAGTTTTCCCGACGGATATGGGAACATTTCGAGCACATAGTATTTTTCTTGACTCGTATCTTCTACTGTCTTAAAACAGTCGTTCTCTTTCCAGTATTTCTGCCATTTTTCTTCGATTGCTTTAAAATTATACTTTTCGTTCATATCGCTTTTCTTACTCCTCCACATCTAAGAAGCTGCAGTCTCCCCACACCTTCTCGATATTATATTTTTCTCTCATCTCTTTGGTGAAGATATTGACGATCACATCACCGAAGTCCATGAGTATCCATCCAGAATTTTTCCCTTCAATACTTTTTACTAAAAGTCCTTCCTTCGCAAACTGTTCCTCTACCTCGTCTACAAGTGTATTGACTTGTCTTTCGGAATTACCCGATGCAATCACGAGATAGTCTGCAAAAGATGATTTCTCCATAATATCTATGACGACAACATCTGTTGCCTTCTTGTTATCCAGCAGTCTGGCTGCCAGTAATGCAAAACTCTTATTTTCCATTCAATCTCTCCTTAATGGACTCGTCCCAATTTACAAGGTAAATTGATGGAGAGTCCTTATGCTTTAAACACCCAAATCTTTGATTTGGCTGCGTTTTGTCGTATAATGGGGTTGCCCCAATTCGCAAAGCGAATTGCTGGGAACTCCTTATGCTTTAACGCCCCAGCTTTAGCTGGTCAGGCTTTCGTCGTATACTTCATAAAATAATCTCTGGCAAGCAGTGTATCCTGATCTAAATAGTTTCCTTGTCCCTGCACGTATTCTATGGTTCTAGTCAAAGATAAGAGACATGCCTCATTCAAATCGTGTTTAGCGGCTTCTCTGAGTGCGTCCACGCCGGGATAATTTCTATTGGGTTCGATGGCATCGGCGATGTATATGATTTTTTCTAATAGTGACATCCCTGGCCTTCCCGTCGTGTGATAACTGACCGCATTGATGATATCCTCGTCTTCAATATGATAGTCTCGCTTCATGATGACAGCTGCGATTTTACTGTGAGCGAGATTACAGTTGTTCAGATATTTTTTGTCTAAATGCAGATGTTTGATATAGTAATTGAGCACATCTTCTGAAACGCCGCGGTACATATCGTGAAATAAGGCTGCCAGTTCAGCCTTGTCCACATCGGCTCCATATTTTTCGGCTAAAACGATCGCAGTCTTTCTGACTCCTTCTGTATGAATTTTTCTTTTCTCAGAAAAATTCTTTTCTATATAGCTATTTATAGAGTCCGTGTTCATCAATATACCTTTCTATCTGTGTAGGAACTAAGCTTTCTATGCTCTGTCCAGATCTGATGTTATTTTTTATCTCTGTCGATGATACTTCAACAATTTCATTGTGAAGCATCCTGATCTCGGCATTGTATTTCTCTTTCAGTCTTTTCGCTGTGTTTTCTGTCTCACTGATCTTGTATCCCGGCCTGATGCCGATGATAAACGCGAATTCACGCAGCAGTTCTTTCCCCTTGTACCATTCTTCCAATGTCAAAAAGGAATCGGTGCCCAGAATAAAATAGAACTTATCATCTGGATACTCCTTCTGCAATAGTTTCAGGGTCTTATAAGTATAAGAAACCCGCTGGCTGAAAGCTTCGATGGTAGAAACACGAAGCTTTCTATTTTCTTCAGCTATCAGGCGGACCATGTTAACCCGGTCCTCTTCTGATGCCATTTCTCTGCCGATTTTAAAAGGCTGAACCTTTGTCGGCAGAAGTATGACTTCTGAAAGATCAAATTCTTCGATGGCAGCTTCTGCAATGGACAGATGACCAAAATGAAAAGGATCAAAGGTGCCGCCTAATATACCTATTTCACTCATTTTTACCTCAAGCTAATTCCAAGTTCTTCAAGTTGTCCTTCTTCTACAACACCTGGTGCCTCACAGACCATGCACTGCGCGTTCTGATTTTTCGGAAAAGCCATGACTTCTCTGATGCTGTGCTCACCGCTGAGCAGCATGACCAGCCTGTCCAGGCCGTAGGCCAATCCGCCGTGTGGCGGTGCACCGTATTTGAAAGCTTCTAGCAGAAAACCGAACTTTTCCTCGCATTCTTCATCTGTCAGTTTCAATGCTTTGAACATTTTTGCCTGCAGATCTCCTTCGTGGATTCTGATGCTGCCTCCGCCTAGTTCTACACCGTTTAAGACGATGTCATACGCATCTGCCTTGACCTTTTCAGGCATTGTGTCAAGGAGCGGGATATCTTCCTGTTTTGGGTGTGTAAACGGATGATGCATCGCTTTCAGTTCTCCGGTTTCGTCGTCTTTTTCAAACATCGGGAAGTCTGTTACCCACAATAGATGAAACTGTTTGTCATCGAGAAGCCCCAAGATACCAGCAACATGTCTTCTGAGGAATCCCAGGCTGTCAAAGACGACTTTTGTTTTATCAGCAGCAATCAGAATCAAATCGCCGCTTTTAGCGCTAAAAACGGCTGCAATTTCAGAAAGCTGCTCTTGGTTAAAGAACTTATTGACAGACGATTTAATTTCATTTTCTTCAACTCTGATCCAAACAAGCCCCTTTGCACCGTAGTGTTTTGTCTGTTCGGTTAATTTGTCGATATCTTTTCTGCTGAATTTTGCACTGCCGCCATCGATACAGATTCCTCTGACATCACCGCCACCAGCGAGAGCGTCTGCAAATACCTTGAATTCCGTGTCAGCTACGACTGCATTGAGAGATTTCAGCTCAAAGCCAAAACGGGTGTCTGGCTTATCGCTGCCGTAGCGTTCCATAGCCTCATCATAGGTCATTCTCGGAAATGGTGTCTCAATTTCAATATCCATCAACTCTTTGAACAATCGCTGCAAAAAACCTTCTTGCATGGCGATGACGTCATCTTGATCGACGAAGGACATTTCCAAGTCAATCTGAGTGAATTCCGGCTGTCTGTCAGCACGCAAGTCTTCATCTCGGAAACATTTTGCAATCTGCATATAACGATCACATCCGCTGACCATCAAAAGTTGTTTAAATAACTGAGGAGACTGGGGTAATGCGTAAAAATGCCCCTGGTTGACTCTGCTGGGAACCAGGTAATCTCTCGCTCCTTCCGGCGTAGATTTAATGAGAATCGGTGTCTCAATTTCTGTAAAGCCGTTTTCATCAAAATAGTCTCTTGCAAGTTTCGTCACCTGGTGACGAAAACGCATATTCTCCTGCATCTTGAGCTTACGTAAATCCAAGTATCTATATTTCAATCTCAGATTGTCGTCTACCTTATCGTCGTCTTTGATATAGATCGGGGGTGTTTCAGACTGAGAATACAATGCCAGATCTTTGGCAAAGACTTCTATTTCGCCTGTAGGCAGATTTGGATTCTTTGATGCTCTTTCTTTGACGATACCCTTAATGCCGATAACATATTCACTGCGCAGGGCTTCTGCCTGTTCAAAGACCTCTTTAGGAATAGTATCGTCAAAAGTAATCTGAACGATTCCTGTTTTATCTCGTAAATCAACGAAAATGAGGCCGCCAAGACTTCTCTGCTTGGCTACCCATCCGTTGAGTACGACTTCTTCATCGACATTTTCAATATTTAAATTTCCACATAGGTGGGTTCTCTTAAATAACTCTGACATTTCATGCTCCCTTAATGGCGCTTGTCATCATTTCGCAAAGCGAAGCAGATGGAAGGCCTTATGATTTAACTCCCCAGCTTTAGCTGGATAGGAGTTGGTCGTATTATTTTGCTAATTCTTCTAGCAGGTCATCCAATTTAACCTGACGCTGCTGTGATGTTGCCATTTCTTTGATGGATACGACACCCTCTGTCAATTCATTATCACCGATGACTACGGTATATTGCGCATCTAATCTATCGGCATACTTGAACTGTCCTTTAATATTTCTGGCTAAAGTGTCCATTTCGGCTTTGACACCCTTTTTGTGAAGATCCCTCAGCAGCTTCAAGCCGAATGCTTTTGCATGATCGCCCATGACAGCGATGAAAGCTTTCAAAGGCTCAGGCTGCGGGATTTCTACGTTATTTTCTTCCATGAGCATGATCAGTCTTTCAATGCCCAACCCAAATCCCACACCTGGAATCGGAGGTCCGCCGATCTCCTCAATCAGATGATCATACCTGCCGCCGCCGCAAACAGTTCCTTGGGTTCCGTTGCTGTCGGTGACAAATTCAAAGGCGGTCTTTGTATAATAGTCAAGACCTCTGACGATTCTAGGATCTACGACGTATTCGATACCCATGGCATCCAGGTTCTTCTTTACATCTTCAAAAGCATCCGCACATTCATCGCACAGATAATCAATCATGTTCGGTGCATCTTTTACTAATTCTTGACAGATTTCTGATTTGCAGTCCAAAATTCTCATCGGATTTCTCTCATATCTGTCTTTGCACGTATTGCACAGCTGATCATAAACTGGTTCTAAAAACTTTCTCAAGGCTTCTCTATGGTTTTTTCTGCACTCTGGACAGCCTACGCTGTTAATTCGCAGCTGAATGTCCTTGATTCCCATCTCGTGGAGGAAATCATAACCGAGACAGATAACGTCAGCATCGGCCAGCATATTGGTCGTGCCGAAAATTTCGATTCCGAACTGGTGGAATGCTCTCAGTCTGCCGGACTGCGGCTTCTCGTATCTGAAGCAAGGTGTGATATAGTAATACTTGGTCGGTTGGACTTCTGCATACTGCTTGTGTTCGATAAACGCTCTTGCCACTGGTGAAGTTCCTTCAGGCTTTAAGGTAATGCTTCTGTTGGCATAGTCGTTGAATGTATACATTTCTTTCTGCACGATATCTGTGGTATCGCCTACACCTCTCTGAAAAAGTTCTGTATGCTCAAAAGCAGGAGTTCTGATCTCTTTAAAGCCATATTTGTCACAAATCTCAGAGAATTTCTTTTCTACGTAATGCCATTTGTACACCTGTGACGGTAACGTATCTTTTGTTCCTTTTGGTGCAATAATTGCCATTTTTATACCTCCATAAATAAATTCTTTTCTTTTCTATCCAGCATTTCGTCAATACGATTTATATACTCCTGATAGTTGGTTACGTTGGGCACCCTCTCCAGGCGGTTTTCAGCCGGAAAATACACCTTCGTGATACCACCGGCACCCAGTGCGATAATCGTCTGATGCTCGTCCATAATTCGTATATTATAAATGCAATCCTTATCTTTTTTACAATACCCCGTATTCTCAAAAGCACCAGCCATGTGTTTCTGCCTGTACATGTAATACGGTATGTATCCTGCCTCTTCTAGAATCTTGCGGCCCTTCCCTAACATCTCAGCGACAATTTCCGCCTGCTTATAATGAAAGTCTTTGTCGATGTCTTTTAGTCTGGACGCTCTTTTCACAGCCAGGCAATGGACTGTGATATTCTCAGGCGCAAGAGACAGCAATTCTCGCAAGGTTTCTAGAAAGTCTTCAGCATTTTCTTCTGGCAGTCCGGCAATCACGTCAGCATTGATAGACTGAAAATGATGTTCTTTCGCAAGGGCAAAGGCTTTGGTGATGTCTTCTGGTTTATGGCCGCGGCCGATTAAATCCAGGGTATGCTGCTTCATAGACTGGGGATTAATGCTGATGCGTTCTATCCCCGCGCTTTGAATCACTGCCAGTTTTTCTTCTGTAATCGTATCGGGTCGTCCTGCTTCGATTGTGAATTCCTTTAATTGTGATAAATCAAAAGAGTCCTTAATATGTTTTATTAATTCTGCTAGCTGACGCGCACTGAGGGTTGTCGGGGTTCCGCCGCCGATATAAATGGTTTCTGCGGTGAGTCCGCATTCCTTCATCCTTCTGCCGGTATATTCAATTTCCTTATGTAATGCGGTTAAATATTTAGCGATTTCAATGTCTGGAACCTGGTTTGAGGCAAAAGAACAATAAACACACCTGGTGGGACAAAAAGGAATCCCGATATAGATACCAGCAGATTTTTCTGGTGCCATGCCACAGAAATCCTTTTGATGTAAATAGGTATCCATAATGAGCTGTGCTTTTTCTTCACTGATATAATATTCTTCTTTTAAAATCCGCAGTGTCAGGTCGACATCCTGCAGATTTTCATAAAGCTCTCCACAGAGTTTTACCGGTCTGATTCCCGTCAGAATACCCCACTCAGGCTGCTTCCCTGTCAGAACTGATAATTTATCATAAATCTGTCTGTAGATCGTACGTTTCTCAGAAAAGTTTTCTTCGTTAAACACCAGATCTACGTCCATCTCATCTTCTTCTATCAGCACGTATTGATCTGGCCGTAAAAAAATCTTAATCAGTTCGTCGAGCAGATATTTCTTCTCAAAGTTCAATATCTTTATTTTATACAAAAGGATTGTGCTCCTTTTCGTAGGCAATCGTAGTTTCTCCCATATGTCCAGGCAGAACAACGGTATTATCAGGAAGTACGAATAGTCTTTCCCGAATTGATTTTACAATCTCGTTAAAATCTCCGCCATAGAAATCAGTCCGACCGATTGATGCTCTGAACAAGGTGTCACCGCTGAAAACGTACCCTGGAGCGATAATGCACATGCCGCCTTTTGTATGACCAGGTGTATGAACAAAGGTGAGTTCAGTCGTCCCGATCATCATGGTTTCCCGATCTTTCACATAGATGTCAGCATCTACTGTTACCGCGTAACCGCAGATACCCATGGATTCATTGAGGTTCGCATCCAAGAGCATTTCTTTTTCCCCTTCAAAAGCGATAATCTTTGCATCGGGAAAATCCTTCTTAAAATCAGCAATTCCGCTGATATGGTCGCCATGACCGTGGGTCAAAATGATATATTCGACAGAAACGCCTTCCTGCTTTGCTTTTTCGGTCAACTGAGCGCTGTATCCGCCGGGATCAACGATAAACCCTTTTTTTGTTTCGTCATATGCCAGGTACGTATTTACCTGGATTGGACATGTTAAATATCTATAAATTTTCATATGTTGGTCTCCTTCTATTTATATGACTAAATCTATCCAATCGAACTTGCACATCATATGCCTGTTCTCTTGTAGACTTAAAGCATAAGGAATTCCCCACAAATTGAGGCAATTCCATTAACTTTTTGCTCTATAAACGTTAGATACACCTGGCACATTCCTCAAGGTTCTCAGCACTTTTTGCATCTGCTGCGTGCTGGAAATAGAAAGTGTCAAAGTGATATTAACGGTCTCGTCCTTTCCACTCTTTGCGTTGACGCCTGAAATGTGAACATCCATGTCCTCGCAGGCTCTGGAAATATCAGAGAACATTCCTTTTCTGTCGGTACTTATGATGCAGATATCTGCATTATAGGATTTTCCAACCTTCAGATCTTCCCATTCCACATCAATAAATCTAGCCTTCTCTTCTTCTGGCAGAGACGTGATGTTAGAACAATCTTTTCTGTGGACAGAGATACCTCTGCCCTTCGTGATAAAACCGATAATCTCATCGCCAGGAACTGGATTGCAGCATCTGGAAACTCTGATCATCAGATTGTCGGCACCTTTTACGATGATGCCCGGATTTTCTCTTCTCGAACGATCCAGTTTGTCCTTTTTGGCATCATTTGAAAGCAGGGCCTTCTGCTTCTCTTCTTCTTTTTTCTGTTCGATTCTCTTTTCTTCGGCTAAATAGCCGAAAAGAAGATTTGCATATTTGCTGAGGACGGTTCCGCCCTTTCCAATTTGAGCAAAAACTTCATCCATGGTAGCAATGTTCATCTCCCGCATCGCTTTGGAGAGATAACTGGATTTTCCTACTTGCTGAGGATCAAATCCTTTTTTTCGTATATATTTATCTAATGCGTCTTTGCCTTTGGCGACGTCATCAGACTTATTTTCTTTTTTCAGCCACTGCCGGATCTTATTTCTGGCGGTGGAACTCTTTGCAATTTTAAGCCAGTCGACGCTAGGGCCGCTGGAATTAGAAGATGTGACGATTTCTACAATATCGCCATTGTTTAATGTGTGGTCGATGGTGACCATTTTGCCATTGACTTTTGCCCCTACACATTTGCAGCCTACGGCTGTATGAATTTTAAAGGCAAAGTCCAAAGGCGTCGAACCTGCTGGCAGGTCAATGACTTCACCTTTTGGAGTAAAAACGAATACCTGGCTGGAGAAGAGGTCCATCTTGAGTGTTTCCATGAACTCTTTCGGATCGTTAAGCTCTTTCTGCCATTCTAGAGTCTGGCGCAGCCACGCCAGTTTCATATCTTCGTTGTTCTGATCGCCCTTTGTATTACCCTCTTTGTATTTCCAGTGGGCGGCAATACCGTATTCTGCGACCCTGTGCATTTCGTAGGTTCTGATTTGTATTTCGAAAGGTTCACCATTGTCCCCCAGTACCGTAGTATGCAGAGATTGATACATATTGGGTTTAGGCATGGCGATATAATCTTTAAATCTGCCCGGGAGAGGTTTCCACATGGTGTGCACCTGACCCAGCACGGCATAACAGTCCCTTACGTTTTCGACGATAATTCTCACAGCGGTGAGGTCGAAGATTTCATCCAACTGTTTATGCTGCAGAATCATTTTTTTATAGACGCTGTAAAGATGCTTAGATCTGCCTGAAATATCATACTGCATGTTCATCTGATCTAGGGCTTCTTTGATTTCATCGATTACCTGGTTGATAAACTGTACACGTTGTTCTTTCTTTTCAGTTACTTCTATTTCTAGTGTTTCATATTCTCTCGGATGCAGATATTTGAGGGAAATATCCTCAAGTTCAAACTTTACCGTATAGATACCCAGTCTGCTGGCAAGAGGCGCATAGATGTCCAAAGTCTCTCTGGCTTTTTCCAACTTCTTCTCTTCCCTCATGAATTCCAAGGTTCTCATGTTGTGAAGCCTATCAGCTAACTTGATGATGAGAACGCGAATGTCTTTCGACATGGCGAGAAACATCTTTCGTAAGTTTTCAGCCTGTGCTTCTTCTTTTGTGTCGAATTTGATTGCACCCAGTTTGGTGACACCGTCTACCAGAAGAGCAACCTCTTCGCTAAAATCTTGAACAAGCTGCTCTCTGGTATACTCTGTGTCTTCAACGACGTCATGCAAAAGCCCACCGACGATGGTTTCATCATCCATGCCCAGCTGGACCAAAATTTTGGCCACAGCGATGGGATGAATCAGGTATGGCTCTCCGCTCTTGCGGAGCTGCCCGTCATGCAGCTCCCTGGCGATATCAAAAGCCTTGCCAATCAAGTCGGTGTTATAATTTTTATTGATGTCTGTTATCTCTTCTAAAAATTTCGCTCTTGTTTCCATGAATCGTTATGCTCCTGCTGAATTGTCTATTTTTTCTTCTTTGAAGCTTTTGCTTCTTTCTTTTCTTTTGCTTTCTGAGCTGTGAGATATTTTGACTTATCTTCACTCTTGCTGAATTCGTAGAACAGCGGACTGCACAGGAAGATAGAGGAATAAGTTCCTACCAATACGCCGACCATCAGTGGCAGTACGAATTCTCTGATGGAAGTTGAAACCATCAGGAAAAGTGGTACCATGCAAATCAGAGTTGTCAGTGATGTCATGATAGATCTGTTCAATGTCTGGTTGACACTGCGGTCGATGACCACTTCATTGCTATCCTTGCGGTAAAGCTTCTTGTTTTCCCTGATTCTATCAAAGATAACGATCGTATCATTGATAGAGTATCCGACAACGGTCAAAATACCTGCAATAAACGGATTGTTAATTGTAACGTTAAATATAGCATAGAAGGCTAATACGATCAGTACATCGTGGAAAATTCCTGCGATAGAGGATACGCCGTATTTCCATGACTTGAATCTGAAGATAATGTAGATCAACATGCCAATCGCCGCAATTAATACGGATTTTAAGGCATTGGTCTTCAGTTCCTGGCCGACAGTCGGTCCGAATTCTTCTGAAGAAAGCACGTCTTTCTGTGTTATATCGTACTTTTTACCCAACGTATCTACAACGTCAGCTCTCGCCTTATTGCCCAGGGCGTTAGTGGTTTTGATGATGATTTCATCTTTATCATCGCCGCTGAGGACAACAGACAAGTCTTTCATTTCATATTTTGCCAAAGCATCTTTTACTTCTTCTGTTTCCACGGTCTTGCCCATGTCAATCTGAATCATGGTACCGCCTGTGAAGTCGATTCCATAGTTAAATCCTCTCACTACAGAGAACACCAGACCTAAAATGATGACACCCGCACTGATGCAGTAGAATATTTTTCTGTTGCCGATAAATTTAAACTCTCTCTTGAGGAAACTCTTTGGTGTTCCATCTTCGTTGACGCCAAAGAACTTATTCTTCGCAAATTTCTTACTGCCCGCAAGAAGGCTGATAAACAACTGTGTAATCACTACGGCTGTAAAGATACTGATGATAATACCGATCATCAGCGTCAATGCGAATCCCTTTACGGAGGTGGACCCGATCTCATACAGAACGATAGATGCGATCAATGTCGTTATCTGTGCGTCAAGGACTGTAGTCAAAGCGTGCTTGAATCCCTGATCCACGGCTACGCGGATGGTCTTGCCTGCGGCAATTTCCTCCTTGATTCTGGCAAAGATGATGACGTTCGCATCGACAGCCATACCGATGGACAGGATGATACCTGCGATACCAGGCAGTGTCAATACGCTTCCCATGCCTGCCATGACCCAAAGTACGATCAATACGTAGAGCAGCAGTGCAACGTCTGCAACCAGACCCAATATATTGTACATCAAAATCATCAGCAAGAATACTAATCCCAGACCGATGACACCGGCAACCACGCTCTTATTCAGCGCATCTACACCGATTGTAGCAGTCTGAACAGAAGATGTCACCTCGTGCAGAGAAATCGGCAGCGCGCCGCCTCTGATCAGGGCAGCTGTGGTAGAAGCTTCTTCCTTGGAATAACCACCGCCTCTCTGCGTGATTTCGCAGGTGGTGCTGTTAATCGTCTGATCTACTGTAGGTGCTGTGACGATTTCGTCGTCCAGCATGATGATGACAGCTGTCTTATCTACGTTAGCCTGCTGGAAAGCCTTAGACAACGTAACTTGACCGCTGGAAGCTCTCTTTGTCGCTTCAGCGAACTTGTCCGATCCTGCGGCAGTAAACTCTAAGTTGATCTTGTAGCCGCCGTTTTGCGAGTCTGTATCGATGGCAGCATTCTTTACCTCGTTACCAGTCAGAACTACAGTACCGTCAGCCAGCAAAAACTGCATCTGCGCCGTCCTGCCGATCTGGTCGATGGCGTCCTGTGCATTCTCTACGCCCGGCATCTCCACTCTCAGACGATTGGTACCTTCGAGGGAAACTGTCGCCTCAGAAATACCCATGGCATTGACTCTGTTATTCAATACCGCCCTAGTCTGCTCCATAACCTCTGCTAATTCCTGGCTTGAAAGATCAGCTATATCTTCTTTGTCAGCCTCCATTACGACATAGACACCACCATTGATGTCGAGGCCGAATTTCATCACGTCTTTAATGGAATTGACCGAGCCGATACCGAATACGGTAACGTACCAGCCGAAAAGAACGCAAATGACGACTAAGCTGGCCAAAATTTTCTTTAGTTTTGAATTCATTTTAATCCTCTCACCTTCTATTATAGTCACTAATTTGCCCATAGTTACGGCATTTTATTTTACTCTTTATTCTACTACGTTTTCAATGGTTCGGCAAGGAAAATGTAGACTTTTCTGTTTAAAAATAGAAAAACCCCTAATCGCTTAGGGGTTTCAATCTCAATCACATCTTTACTTTTCGTCTTCTGGGATGTTCTCTTCTTCGTCGTCTGTCGCTTTCTTCAGTCTCTTAGGCATAGCCTTCTTTGTTTCTTCCTCTGCTTTTTCAGCTTTGGAAGCGGAGTTGCTTGCACTTACGACAGAAGATACGGACCATCTCATCATTTCAAATTTGACTTTGTCTGCACCAACCTGGATAACAATGGACTCTTCTTTGGTCTTGACGACTTTTCCGCAGATCCCGCCAATTGTAACGATTTCATCTCCAACCTGCAGGCTGTTTCTCATATTCTGAATCGTCTTTTCCTTTTTCTTCTGGGGTCTGATCAGCAAAAGATACATAGCTCCGATAAAGACGACTAAAATAACTACCTGAACTGTTAATTGATTCATTTTTTCCTCCTACAATGCATTTAATAATATATTAATTTAAAGCATTTTCAATTTGGTGCCGGCGATGGGGGTCGAACCCATACGGTGTTGCCACCACGGGATTTTGAATCCCGCACGTCTGCCAATTCCATCACGCCGGCGCAATAATAGTATTTTAGCATAAGGCGAAAGACTCGTCAATACTTCTTTTTCCATTTTGCAAAAATGGAGCGGACAACGGGAATCGAACCCGCCTCCTCAGCTTGGGAAGCTGATATTCTACCAATGAACTATGTCCGCGCTTCAACATAGAATATAATATCATAAACCCTAAGGTGTTTTCAAGTTGATTTTATTTAAGAAGACATTTTTCTTGCAATAATCTCTTTTCTGCCTCACTGATTCCTAAGCGATTCGCAAAAAAGGCCGCAATAGACTCATTTTTTTCTTCGATAGCGTCAAAGGCTGCTTGAAGATATTTTTCGTCAGCAAGAAAAATCCTGCGAACCATCTGCGCTTTTTCTTCATCTCCGGTCTTTTGCAGCACCATTTTCATAGCCGCATCAGCTCGCTGCACTGCTGCTTGATTGGTCATCAGATAATCCTCAAAGATCGTTTCGCGATCAACATCCAGCAATGATAAAACGAGAGCGGATATGATGCCGCAACGATCTTTGCCTTCTGTACAATGCCAGAGGACGGCACCGTCATTGCAGTGAACGATCGTTTTGAGCGTTTTTGACAGTTGATTTATTGAAAAATCGTCGGTTACAATTTTCCTGTAAAGCTGCCGCATATCAGGCAGAACCCATTTTTCGGCGTTTTTGTCCGTGGAAGTCTCATGGGTAATGCCGACAGTTTCTTCCTCGATCAGAGGAATCCAGACTGATATCACTCCTGCTATTTCCTGATCCGGCTTATCTTTCATCTCTGTTTTCGTGCGGAGGTCGATGACCTTTGATAAATGGTGTTCTTTTTTTAATACGGCAATGTCTGCGCCGGTCAAGGTGTGAAGATGTCTGCTGCGCAGGAGTTTTCCAGGCCGTATCAAGCACCCTTTTTTATTCACTGTATTTGCAAAGTCTCTGATGTTGTCTGTTCCTTCTAAAATAATTTCTTTCATTATATCACCTTTCTGAAACTACTAAGTCTGCAATGTTATCCACTTCATCAATGCCCGCTTTCTTCAGCCTCTCCTTCATTTCAGTAAAAGTTTGACCGGTCATCTGGCTAAAGGCCTTAGCAAAGCGCTTGTAATCGCCGTCATTGAAACTCTGGGAGAGTTTTTGAAACATGATATCCCCTTGAGAAATCTGTTGTTCATCACCGAAGCGGAGGATGCTGCCGTTCAGAAGCAGTATTGTAATCTTTTGATAGATTTCTCGGATTGCAGTGAGGGGGCATTCGCAGGCAATGATTTGCAGACAGACACTGTAAATCGTTATCGCGGCAGAAAAATTCCCGGCTCCGTTCTCTAATGCATGGGCAAGGGATTCTAATGATTTTTCTGAACAATACGGCAATGTATAGCTGAGGACTGCCTCGGAAGTAAAAGCTAGAAATTGCAACGATTCTAAAAAGGTCTTCAGATGCTCGTCTATCATCAAATTCTTAAATTTGGCTAGTACGGATAGATTGCCGGCAGATTGCACTTTTGTGCCGATGCCATTAAACGTTTTTGTGATGCCTGATTTATTTAGAAGGTCGATGGTTCGGCGAATTGTAATCTCTGAAACATGATAGGTTTTTGCCAGCGCCGCTTTATTGGGAAGTTGCGATTCTACGGGATATCTGCCCTCATTGATTTTGCACACCAGGTCAATGGCGATGAGATCGCAGTATTTTTTCCTGCCCTTGAGGGGCTCCCAGAAAAAGTTTTCCTGTTCTTCTTCGCAAGAGGTCTCTATCTGCAGCCGATTGAAATACTCTGTTATATCATGAAAAAAGAGGCACTTTAAATCGTTGAGCTTTTTCTTTGCCGCATCGTGACGAGATTGTTTACAATCTTCTATAACATCAAAAATCGACTCTGTAATTGACTCCAAAAAGGTCTTATATGCAATCTCACTTTTTTCTTTCGCTAAAATATCGAGAAAAGCGCTTTCCAAAAAAGCGCCGATATCATAATAGAGGTTTAACACTGTTTGGTTTCCCAGAGCTCGAAGCCCTTGATCAAACAAGTGATAAAGCCGTTTTCCCTGATGTTCGTAGGTCAGATGATCAGAATCGACATCTTTGTCCATCGCACTAAACCCCTGAAGGCAAATAGACGGCGACAGCAGTTCCAGTGCTTTGCTTAAATCTTTCAATGCTGACAGACGGTTTTGAAAAGTAGAGCTTTCTAAATAATTTTCATGAGGTCTGGCTAATACAACCGTTTCTTTTCCGCGGCAAAGTTTGATGAGGCCGTCCCGTTCAAGTGCCTTCAAGGCTCTCTGCGCCGGACAATAGGAGACTTGAAAATATGTCGCAATTTCCATGACGGAAGGAAATCTTTCTCCTTCTTGAAAAAAGCCGAGCTGCAGCTGTCCGGCAAGACTGCGGTAAATTGTCAGTTCCTGACTGCTCGTGTTGTACATCTGACATCCTCACTTCCTGTAAATTTATAAAAAACGTGGAACTATTATACCATGATTCCGCTTTTATAACTAGAATGAAAAAAGAGACACCGGCCAAATTGACCGGTGTCTCTTTGCGTATGGTAAAAATTAAACCAGGAATAACTAAAACGTTAATCCTTGTTCATATTATATCTGAAATTGTCGCGAAAAGCAATCAATTCATCCAAATTTCGACAAAGAGACTGTTATGCCCCTGCCGAATATGTTTTCTTTTGAAAAAAACGATCAATGATTATCCATTAACATGAAAAAAGTCGACTGCAAACTGCAATCGACTTCTTCTGGTGCGGCTGACTGGACTTGAACCAGCACGGTGTTACCCACACGGCCCTCAACCGTGCGCGTCTGCCATTCCGCCACAGCCGCATATCATCGCGATCGCTTAATTTCTGACCGCGAAAATTATTATACACTAAGGAGCAAATTTTGTAAACACCTAAATAGAAAAAATTTTCTATTCCTTTTCTTTTTCTTCTGTCACCACTACTTTTTCCCATTTCCAAGTGTCACATCCCCGATACATATCGAAGAATGTAGGAATCTCCGTGCTGGTGAACCGCTTTACTGCAATAAACGAGTACGTTTTATAGCATAAGCCGTAGTATGGCAAATCCTCCTGCAGCAAAGTCTTTAACTTTTCGTAGGTTTCTTTTTGCTGTTCTGCGGAAATGCAGGTCTCTAATTTTTTAACGTAATTGAGAACCTGGTCATTTTTATATCCTAAGTAATTGCTTCTGCTAAACAAAGCTCTCAAATCATACTTCTTGTCAAATTGATATCCACCAAGATAAAGATCGAAGTCTCCGCTGCGTATTTCACTGCGATAAACAGACCAGGATACCTTTTCAACGGAGGCTTTAATTCCAATCTGGTTCAAAGCTTCCGCAATGCTGGAGGCAGTGTCACTGCGGCTGCCATTATTGCTATTGACCAAAATCTTCAGTTTAAAATCGCGCCCTTTGCTGTCTTCTAATATACCGTCTTCATTTGAATCCTTAAAACCGGCCTTTTTTAAGAGTTCTGAAGCCCCTTTCTGATCCTGTTCAAAGGGATCTCCTTTGTTTTCCGTACCTAAAAAACCAGGAAAATAGATAGAATCAGAGGTTACACCGCCGCCACCGTAATTATCCTGAATCAAGCCTTCCGAGTCGATTGCCAAAGCAATGGCCTGTCTTACCTCTTTTTTAGCAAGATACTTGTTGTCAAAGTTGAATCCTAAATACTCAAGTTCACTAGAAGGAAACTGTGTGACGTTGAGTTTTTTATCTTCAGCGTCAGCATCGGCGTCTTCTGCCGTACTGACATAGGCTGTAACCGAATCGGTTGTCATAAGCCCTGTGGTTTTTGCTTTGTCCTGAATGACTTTAAATTGAATCTTATTTTCTGGTGCACCTCCATAATAATACTGGTTTGGCTTCAGCTTTAAGAATTTCATACTATCGTAACTGCCATAAGTATATCGGCCGCTGCCCACTACCTTATTGCTGGAAGCATCAAAACTTCTGCTGGATACGATTGGAAATACTAGATTATCTAGAGCTGCATCGCTTGGATTTTCAAATGTGATTGTAAGACTGTAGCTGCCAGAGGTTTTTACAGAATCAATCTTTGAGGCGTATTCGTAATATGGACTCTCCTCACCGATTCTGAGAATCTGATTCACGGTATAGCGAACATCTTCGGCTGTCACATTTGAGCCATCACTGAATTTCGCATCCTCCCTCAGTTTGATGGAAACACTGCCATTGCTGGAATTGGCTGTGTAGGATGATACCAGGTCAGGCTCGATATTCAGATGATCATCAAGTCTGAACAAACTGCTGAACATCAGCTGCGAAATGTAGTATACATCTCGATCCTCAGATGATAAAGGATTCAGTGATTTAACAGGATCCATTGCAAAATAAATCGTGTTCATAGGTTCGTAAGTGCGTTTTTCGGTCTCTTCTGCGCTTGTCTTCACATCACCTTTGACGATGGCAATCGTTGAAATTACCCCTGCCAGCACAACGACTGCGATGATAATCGCGATAACGTGTTCATGTAAAAAATCTAATACTCGATATGCTCTATTCCCTTTATTCTTCAACATACTTCATCAATAAATACTCTATCTGCCCGTAGAGTTCTTCCTTTCCTTTTGAATTGTCTATGATTTCTTGTGCAAGTCGTCTTTTTTCTTCACCCTCCATTTGATTCTGAATTCTGTCTACGACTTCTTTTTCGGAAATCCCGTCTCTGTCCATCACCCTTTTAATTCTGACTTTCGTATCAGCGTCCACAAGCCAGACCAGATCTGTCAGTTTATCAGCGCCAGTTTCAAAGAGCAACGGTGCGTCGACAAAAATTATATCATATTTTTCTTCTTTGCGGAAATCATCTATTTGTTTTTTTATGATATTGACAACTTCCACCGTCGTAATCTGTTCTAATTGCCGCTTCTTCTCTTCGTCATTGAAAACGATGGCCCCAAGCTTTCGGCGATTGAGGCTTCCGTCTTCAAGCAGAACTGCTGTCCCAAAGCAGTGGACGATTTTTTCTAAAGCCGCCGCATCTTTTTCTGTAATTTGACGGGCTATAGCATCAGCATCGATGACGATATAACCCCTTCCTCTCAGATGATCGGTTACAGTAGACTTGCCAGCTCCGATTCCACCTGTCAATCCAATTACTTTCATCTTTTCTCCCCTGTTGCAAAACCGCTATTTTAAATCATACCAGGTATCACCTTGGTTCAAATCACTTTCCAGTTTGACTTTCAGATCCATCGCACCTTCCATATTTCTCACCAGAAGTTCTTCAATTTCGGCCATCTCGTTCCTGTCAGTTCTGATAATCAGTTCATCGTGAACCTGTAAAATCAATTTTGAATGATAGTTTTTCTCTTTCAGTTCGCGATAAACTTTGATCATGGCAATTTTGATAATATCTGCCGCACTGCCTTGAATCGGCGAATTCATGGCCAAACGTTCCCCTAACTGGCGAGTCATATAGTTAGACGAGTTGATTTCATGAATATATCTCTTACGGCCCATGATGGTTTCTGAATAGCCGTTCGCTTTGCAGTTCGCAACTTGCTCGTCCATGTAATTTTTAACGGCCATGTGTTTGTCAAAATAATCTTTAATATATTTTTCCGCTTCTTTTCGGGTAATCTGCAGCTCCTCGGACAAGCCAAAACCACTCATACCATAAATTACACCGAAATTAACAGCTTTTGCTCTGCTTCTGTCCAGCGGTGTCACGGCATCGTAATCAAGATTGAAAACTCTGGCAGCTGTATTTCGATGAATATCATCGCCCTCGTTAAAAGCCTCGATCAGATTCTCATCACCTGAGAGATGTGCCAGTATTCTCAGTTCAATCTGTGAATAATCGGCTCCCACCAGGGTGCAGTTTTCACATCCCGGAACAAAAGACTTACGCAGCTGCCTTCCCAAATCCTGTCTGATTGGAATGTTCTGCAGATTCGGTTCTGTACAGCTGATTCTTCCTGTCGCAGTGACTGTCTGCTGCAAATGGGCTCTGATTTTTCCGTCTTTTCCAATCAGCGGTTTGAGCCCCTCTACATAAGTGCTGTTCAGTTTGGTCAAGGTTCTGTACTGCAATACCATATCCACGATTGGATGCTGATCTCGAATCTTCTCTAAAATATCGGCGCTGGTGCTATATCCCCGCTTCGTCTTTTTGCCGGCAGGCAATGCAAGCTTTTCAAAGAGAATTTCGCCCAGCTGTGCCGGAGAATTGATGTTAAATTCTGTACCTGCGAGGGCATAAATGCTTTTTTCCAGTTTTACGATCTCTTCTTTTAATTCAAGACCGAAATTCTCCAGAGTTTCTTTGTCTACGCTGAAGCCTTCTACTTCCATAGAAGCCAGCACCTCAATTAAAGGCAGTTCCACCTGACGAAAGACTTTCTCCAAATCATTGTCAGCAAGGATTTTTTTCTGAAGCTGCATCAATCTTTTGACAGCAACGCACCAGTCAAAGCCGTAATCAATGTATTTTAAAGTGTTGCCGCCCAAAAGGTCAATCTGTCCGCTCTCTTCCATAAATTCCTTTTCGTCTTTCAACTCATAATGCAGGTTCTCAAAGGCCAGGGTCTTCATGTTATAATTGGATTTTGTCGGATCAATGACGTACTGGGCGATAGCCGTATCAAATTCTGTGTCTGGTGATGTGAATCCCTTATACATCAAGGTATAATAATCTTTAATCAAGTCGTGGCCAATGATAGAAAAGCGTTTTTCATTGAGGAGGGTGATCACCTCAGGAAGAATATCCGCCGCATCAAAATTTACATAATAATAATTATCGTCTACTAGAAAAGCTGCACCAAAAACCAACGGTTCGTCGATATGGCTGTTATCACTGAATACTTTCAGAATGAGCGGAGTTCCCGCCTCCAATTCTTTGAGAAAAGTTAAACCGTTCCCATCAGTGATTTCTGTTTTGCTGTATTCCACATCACTGTCTTCAAAGTCCATAGACATTTCTGGATTATCTTCGATGTGAAGACGTTTCAGAAAACTGTTGAACTCCAATTTCACGTAGAGAGTGATCAAGGCATTATAATCCGGCTGCATCACTTTATATTTTTCTATTTCGATGTCTAAAGGCACATACTGATTGATGGTTGCAAGTCTTCTGCTCATGGCAGCAAGCTGTGCATTTTCCTCAACCTTTGCCCGAAGTTTCGCATTACTGATTTGGTCCGTATTGGCCAGCAGATTAGCTACGCTGCCGAATTGAGTCAAGAGTTTAATTCCAGTTTTCTCCCCTACGCCGGGTATACCGGGAATGTTATCAGACTGATCACCCATGAGGCCTTTGAGATCGATGAACTGTTCTGGCGTCAGCTGATACCGCTCAATCATTTTTTCTCTATCGTAAAGGTCGAACTCAGATATGCCTTTTTTGGTAATCAAAATATGTGTTACATCAGTGGCTAACTGTAAAGCATCCTTATCTCCAGTGATAACCAATGGTTCCAAGCCATCTTCTTCAGCGATTCTTGCGACTGTACCGATGATGTCATCGGCTTCAAAGCCATCGATTTCTAAATTTTCGATGTTCATCGCTGTGAGAATCTCTTTCATCAGGGGAATTTCCATAGCCAGTTCCGGCGGCATCTTTTTGCGGCCGGCCTTATATTCCTTGTACTCTTCATGCCGGAAAGTCGGTGCCTTTCGATCCCAGGCAACGGTAATATAGTCAGGTACATAATCGTCCTGTATTTTTGTAAGCATATTGATAAATCCATAAATCCCCTGAGTATAAATTCCCTCTTTGGTGATCATTGGACGCTGCATCGCATAATAAGCTCTGTTAATTAAGCTGTTTCCGTCGATAATGACAATTCTTTTTCCCATTTTGCTAATCCTTTTCCTTTAAATTTCTAACTATTAGTATAAGGCAGAATGGCGAATTTTACAACAAAGGTTTTTGGCATGAGTGCTCGGGCGGCGATAAAGATAAGATGATATTCGGTTCCTATACAAAAAGGGCCATTCCAAATGGAACAGCCCTCCTCATTTTCTTTATTTCAAATCTTTGGCCGCCTTCAGGCCATACGCTGACTCTGCTTGCAGCACAGCCCTCTCAATAGCGCTTGCTATCTGTTCTGTGGCCAGAACAGCCAAAGCGTCGAAATTGACCTCCACCTCTCCTGTGGCCATAACGAATATCGTATCTCCATCAGCAGTGGAATGTACTGGTTTGATTGCTCTGGCATAACCATCGTGAGCGATGGAAGCTAGTTTGGTACATTGTGCTTTCGTCAACTTCCCATTGGTTAAAATGCAGCTGATCGTGGTATTTCCTTTGAAGATATCGAACTGCCTCGTTATATCTTCCTTGATGATTTCTGAGGTAGATTGCAGCGTGGTCCCATCTTCAGATAAAATGCCGGCAATCTGTTTTCCCAGACCATCGAATACATCACCCAATGCGTTGACTGCCGAAATAGCGCCTACTTGCAGTTCACCCACTTCTATGGCCGAGGCACCCTGCCCGCTTTTCATCATACGGCCCGGTCCCCGGTACTTGCCTACGGAAGCGCCTGTGCCAGCACCATGATTGCCTTCTGCAAATATACCCTGAAAAGCGTTTTCAGCGGCTCTGCGTCCCATTTCCTTATCGGGGCGGACCTTTCCATCGCCGACTACCAGATCAAACAGGGATGCACCGCAGACAATCGGCACAAGTCCCACACCGACATCAAATCCGATGCCCTTCTCTTCAAGGAAATCCATGATGCCGCAGCCTGCTTCCAGGCCAAAAGCACTGCCTCCGGATAAGGCAACAGCGTTGATTTCCTGTACCATGTTTTCCGGTTTCAGCAAATCTGTCTCTCTTGTGGCAGGACCGCCGCCACGGACATCTACGCCGGCTGTAGCGCCTTTCTCACTGATGATGACAGTCACACCAGTAGCCGCCTCTGCATTTTCAGCAGAACCGATTTGAAAGCCTTTCATATCTTTGATATTTATATGATTCATATTCTCACCTTCTTACGAAATCGCCTTCAGTGCGACGATAATCGCGATGATGACTCCGACAATCGCTTCACCGCCCAAAATACCAGAGGCGATAATCTGACCTTTTGCATCTTTTTCAAAGTTCGGGAAAAATTTGTCCACTACAAAACGGAGTGCCCCTCCGATAAATGCTGTAGCTGACATATAAAATGGAAGATAAATGCCAAGTCCCAAGGTCATGACTGGGAAATTGACGCAGTACAGCACTGCGGCGATGATCAGTCCTGCCCAGAATACAGGGATGTTGGAAATTCCTCCTACCATAGCTGCTACTGCACTAGCCTGCGCAGCCGGGAAGAGTTCGCCGCCAAAAGCACCCGATCCATAAGCTTTTAATATAAATGACAGTACGAAAACCGAAACCAGCGCACCGACAATGCCGCCGATGGCTTCTGCAATCCACTGCGCTTTCGCATTGGTTTTCAGAATATATCCTTCTTTAAAATCGTTCATTACGTCACCGACAAGGCCACAAGCAACAGCCACTACAGCTGCAACAAAGAAGGCTTCTGTCTGACCGATTGACGTGACGGTCTTTGCAGCAAGAAGAACGATGATACCGAAAATTTCCATAGGGTTCACACCTGATTGCCCTACACACTGTGCTGACATGGAAGTAGCCAGCCAAACCCCTAAAATAGTAATGATAGAAGCGACAATTCCCATCTTGCATACAGTCGTTAATATAGCAGCGAAGAGTACCATAGCAATAGGCGCCCATCTCATAGCGATAATTGAATCTCCAATTCGCTCCTTGCTGAACATTCCGCCGAAGATTTCCTTTGCTTTCGGAAGAATTCCTTTTACCAGGATGCCGACACCGGTCCCTACCATCATGCCGATACCCAGAGACTGTTTGATATTTGTCGCCTGCGCCAAGTCCCAAATCTGGAATGCCTGGCCGCCTATGAGAATGCCTACATCTCCAATCAGAGCGCCGATAAACCATACGCCGATGAATACCGGACCTACGATATATCCGATGGCAGCCAGCATCGGTGATATGTAAAACCCTCCATAAGAACCATATTGCAGCATCTTTTCACTGAACCAGGTTACTGGAATTTTGCCGAACCAGTCTCTCAGTACAGCGAAGATGCCAGCCACGCCCATAGAGGTAAAAAGCATACCCGCTTTTTTGCCGCCTTCGTCGCCAATCTGCAGGGTTTCTGCTGCTGCTTGTCCCATCGCATAGGGAAGTTCTTTGGTTTCAACAAAATACTTTCTAATCAGCGCTGTAAAGATCAGCCCCAGGATGACGCCGCCAAGGGCGATGATGAGGAGCTGCAGCGTACTCACTTCTGCATCTGGATTGAGTATGTAGATGCCGGGAATCGTGAAAGCCATTCCTCCAGCTACCATTGCACCTGCTGACATAGCAGTATGGGTCACATTGATCTCATTGAGATTGGTTTTGCCCAAAGCTTTCAGTGCTAACATAGAAAATAAGGCCACGAACATAATAGGCCATGGCAGCGAGCTTAGTTTCAGCGCGATAAACATGGAACTGCAAGTGATGATTACAGAACCGATGACGCCGATCACCATGCCGCGTGCGGTAAGTTGATTACCTTTCATTTTGTGTTCTCCTTTTATGAAGTTTATTTTATAAAAAGGTCCTAGTCCCCGCAGGGCTCTATGCCTTTTCATAACATTTATATGACAGATATGGTCATTTTTCTCTGATGATAATAGAAAAAACCCAGATGCACCGTCAGGATATAATTGACGCCCTATCATAATGATAGGTGGGTACCCTGTCAACGGCTTCTGTCTTCCGCTCTAGTTGGCGGCTTGACATAGGTCGTTAGAACTCGGATTCCCGATGTTAAAGTGTAGGTTCAATTATGAATCCTTAACGCATGCTCTAGGCTAAATATATTATAATACAAATTGAAGAAAATATCACTGTAAATTTATGTTTTTTTTACGAAACCTGATGATTCGTCATAAAAAAAGTCTGAGGATACCCTGCCTGGCAGAATATCCTCACTTGATTAATCTTCGTACAGATCTACTGCGCAGTTGGTATGTACTTTCTGCACGTCATCGTTATCTTCCAGAACTTCAATCAGCTTTTTCAGTTTTTTAATGTCATGTTCATCTGTCGGTGTGCTTTCCATCGATGGAACGAATTCCACATCAGATTCTACAAATGCATAACCTGCTGCTGCCAAAGCCTGATAGACGTCAGTATATGCAGATGGGTCTGTATAGATGGTGAAGCTGTCTTCTTCTGTAATCATATCTTCGGCACCAGCTTCCAAAGCTGCTTCCATCAAGGCATCTTCGTCAATTTCATCAGTTTTTTCAATGATGAGAACGCCTTTTCTTGAGAACATATAAGATACACATCCCGGAGTACCCAGGTTGCCGCCGTGTTTGTCAAAAGAAGATCTCACTGCTGACGTCGTTCTGTTGTTATTGTCTGTCAGACAGTCAACGATAATTGCAACGCCGCCTGCACCGTAACCTTCGAAGGAAAGTTCCTCATATGAAGCTCCTCCCAGCTCTCCAGTTCCTTTTTTGATTGCTCTCTGAATATTATCGTTAGGCATACTGATTGCCTTAGCTTTTTCGATCGCCACTCTGAGTCCGGCGTTGTACTCAGGATCCCCGCCATCTTTTGCTGCTACTGTAATGGCTTTTGCATATTTTGTGAACATCGCAGCTCTCTTTGAATCCTGTGCCGCTTTTCTACCGGCAATTGTACCGTGTCTTCCCATGGAGACACCTCCTATCCTATTCTTTAGTATTTTTAACTTTAATAGTATACTACAATATCTATTTTGTTTCAATCATATTTTTGTGAGCCGTTGCCATCATCAGCTTGATTCTATTGAGCTGGTTGACGTCACTGGCACCTGGATCGTAGTCGATTGCAGCGATGTTGGCCTTCGGATTCATCTTTCTGATGGCTTTCATCATGCCTTTTCCTGTCACGTGGTTTGGCAAGCAGGCGAAAGGCTGCAGACACACTACATTTTCTACACCATTGTGAATCAATTCCACCATCTCACCTGTAAGCAGCCATCCTTCACCACATTGGTTCCCGATGGAAATAATCTTGGACGCTGCCTCTGCAGTTTCCTCTATGTAGGACGGTTCATCAAAATGCACACTCTCCCGCAAGGCTTTACGGAGAGGTTTGCGCAACCATTCAACGGCGATAATTCCCAGCTTATTGATCCACATCTGTTTATATGAACCAGAGAGACGTTCATAATTGAATTTTTTGCTGTACATTCCGTAGAGGAAGAAATCCAACATATCCAGCACCACAGCTTCGCCGCCTTCTGCTTCGATGATGTCTACGATGTTGTTGTTGGCGTTGGGATGATACTTTACTAAAATTTCTCCAACCACGCCGACTTTCGGCTTTTTTTCGGAAGTTCGTTCCACCTTGTCAAAATCTTCTGTGATACCTTTTAAGTTTGCATAGTAGTCTTTTTTATTAAAATGTATCACATTTCTGACAATCTTATCATGCCATTTGTCCAGGATGGCTTCGCAGGTTCCTGGGACTTTCTCGTAAGGCCTGGTGGCGTAGAGCACTCTCATGATCAAGTCGCCATAAACGACACCCACCGCAAGACGCAGACCCATCTGCGGAGTAATTTTAAATCCCGGATTCTGCTCCAGCCCTACCGTATTGAAAGATACGACAGGGATTTGCTCCATGCCCAGGTCTTTTAATGCCTTTCTGAGAAGCGCGACATAATTGCTGGCTCTGCAGCCCCCGCCTGTCTGCGACATGAAGACTGCTGTTTTGTCCAGATCATACTCTCCTGATTTTAGGGCGGAAATAATTTGCCCCAGAGTCACAATGGTCGGATAACAAGCGTCGTTGTTGATATATTTCAATCCTTCTTCCACTGAGTTCTTGTCTACTGGAGGCAGAAGCACGGCGTTGTAACCGCAGGCTTTCATGGCCTCTTCCAAATAGGTAAAGTGGATTGGTGACATCTGCGGCACCAAAATGTTGTACTTCAGCCGCATATTCTCTGTAAAAATCTTTCTTTCGTAAGGTTTTCTGTTGGTCACAGCTTTGACGCCGTTCTTCTCTCTCTCATCCATGGCTGCTTTCAGAGAACGGATTCTAATTTTCGCTGCGCCCAAATTGGAACCTTCGTCTATTTTCAAGACGGTGTACAGTTTGTTGTGGCTTCGGCAGATTTCTTCTACCTGGTCAGTGGTCACCGCATCCAGTCCGCAGCCAAAGGAATTGAGCTGAATCAGTTCCACGTCGTCACAGGTTCCCACAAATTCGGCTGCTTTATACAGCCTGGAGTGGTATACCCATTGATCCAAAACGCGAATTGGCCGTTCCAAGATACCCATGTGGGCTACAGAGTCCTCAGTGAGAACCACCATATCGAAGGAATTGATCAGCTTATCGATGCCATGGTTGATTTCTGGATCCAAGTGATAGGGCCTGCCAGAAAGAACAATGCACTTCTTATCGTGAGATCTGGCATATTTTAACGCGTATTCGCCCTGCTTTTTGATGTCGTTCTTAAATCGAATCTGTTCTTTTCTTGCCTTCGAGACTGCCCGCATAACCTCTTCCTTAGAAATATGATTGAGTTTCAAGTCCTTTGCCAGAACGTCAGCTAAACGAAGGTCATTGTCATAGGGTAAGAATGGCTGAGAAAATCTTACTAAATTCTCCTGAAAGATGTCATCCATATTGTTCTTGATTACTTCAGGATAGGTAGCGACGATGGGACAGTTATAGTGGTTTGGTGCCGAAGGGTCTTCATTTCTCTCATAGTTCAGACAAGGATAGAAGATCCACTGTTCTCCATTGTCCACCAGCCATTTGACATGACCGTGAACCAATTTTGCCGGATAGCAGGCAGTATCTGAAGAAATCGTTTCCATCCCCATCTCGTAGATTGCTTTGCTGGATGGCGGAGAAAGAACCACTCTGAATTTCAGTTCGGTGAAGAATGTAAACCAGAAAGGGTAATCTTCGTACATGTTCAGCACACGCGGGATCGCTACTGTACCTCTCGTAGCATCAAAATCAGAAATCGGTTTGTATCCGAACAATCTCTGCAGTTTATATTCATAGAGATTCGGCAGCTTGTTGGCATGCTGTGCGCCGCCAGCTCCCTTCTCACATCGGTTTCCCGTGACGAATTTTGAACCGTCACTGAACTTATTGATGGTCAGAATGCAGCGGTTCTCACAACCATTACATCTTCCATTGGTATGCTCTACAGAAAAGTCGTTCAGTTCTTCTCTGGTCAAAATAGAGGATTCCGTTCCCTCCACATAGTTTTCCATGGCGATTAAGGCAGAGCCATAAGCGCCCATAAGACCTGCAATATCGGGTCTGACCACATTCTTGCCTATAATCTTTTCGATACTTCGCAGAACAGCGTTGTTCATAAACGTACCGCCCTGCACGACGATTTTATCGCCGGCTTCGTCAGTATTGCGCAGCTTGATGACCTTGTAAAGAGCATTTTTGATGACCGAATAAGACAGACCTGCAGAGATATCGCCGATGGATGCCCCTTCTTTCTGCGCCTGTTTTACCTTGGAGTTCATGAAAACAGTACATCTCGTTCCCAAGTCTACGGGGTTATCTGCAAAAAGAGCCTCTTCCGCAAAGGCATCAGGATCAAGATTGACCGATTTCGCGTAGGTTTCCAAAAATGAACCACAGCCGGAAGAACAGGCTTCGTTGAGCATGATGTTGTAAATCGCGCCGTCTTTGATTTTCATGCATTTCATATCCTGGCCGCCGATATCGAGAATAAAGTCAACTCCCGGCAAAAAGGCTTCTGCCGCCTTATAGTGAGCCATGGTTTCGATTTCCCCAAGATCTGCTTTAAAAGCGGCTTTGATCAATCCTTCTCCATACCCTGTAACACAGGTATTTGCAATGATAGCGTTATCCGGCAACTGTGAATATAATTCCTTCAGCATGGTTCTTGTCGCTTCAACGGGATTTCCCTCATTGCTCCGATAGAACGAATAGAGCAAGTTCTTTTCACTGTCTATCAAAGTCGCCTTCGTAGTCGTCGAACCGGCGTCAATACCGAGGAAGGTCTCTTCTTTCGCCTTACGGATATCCTTCCTTCTGATTTTATGTTGGTTGTGACGCATCATAAAGGCGTTAAATTCATCTTTATCTTTAAATAGAGGTTCGATGTGTTTTGTTTCTGCCATTTGCCCCTGATCAGCGTTCTGCATTCTGTCGACGATGATTTTCAAAGAAATGCTCTCCCTGTTGTCTGCAAGCATAGCGGCGCCGATGGCAACAAAATATTTGGAATCCTCCGGAAAGATGACTTCTTCCGCGGTCAGTTCCAATGTTTCGATAAATCTTTTGCGCAGTTCGGACAAGAAAGACAGCGGTCCGCCGAGGAACGCTACTTTCCCTTTGATTGTATGACCACAGGCCAGCCCGCTGATTGTCTGATTGACCACAGCTTGGAAAATCGAAGCAGATAAGTCTTCAATGGCAGCGCCATCGTTGATCAGCGGCTGAATGTCTGTCTTGGCAAAGACACCGCAGCGAGCTGCTATGGGATAAATCATCTTTTCTCGCTTTGCTGCTTCGTTGAGACCGCCAGCGTCTGTATTGAGCAGCACCGCCATCTGGTCAATAAAAGCACCGGTACCGCCTGCACAGGTACCGTTCATCCTTTGTTCTATGGTTGCGCCATAAAATGTAATTTTTGCGTCTTCCCCGCCCAATTCTATGGCAACGTCAGTTTCAGGGATCAAAGTTTCCACTGCTTTACTGCAGGATATTACCTCCTGCTCAAAGTGAATGCCGAGGAGCTTTGCCAGCGACAAGCCGCCAGATCCGGTAATAATCGGTCTGATGTCAATATCACCGTATTCCCTGTACATCATTTCTATTAATTCTTTGACTTTGTCAAACACGTTGGACATATGACGTTCGTATCTCGAAAATACAATCGAATCACTATCGTCCAGCAATACAAGTTTGACTGTAGTTGAACCAATATCAATTCCTAGTTTCATCGTTTACCTCTTAATTAATTATCCATTAAATCTATGAATCCAATAACCTGTTTATTTTAACACTATTTATAAGATTTTTCACTATATATTTGCTTTTTATTGTATAATTTGAAGCAGAGTGAAATTCTCGACATCTGCTATAGATGTCATAAAGAAAGGAATCGACAATATTTATGAAAAGTACGATCAGAAAAAGCACCTATCTGGCAATTTACAGACTATTGGACTTGGTATCTCCTCTCTCCTTTGACTGTGGAACTCTCTGCAACGCGGCCTGCTGCGACTGCGGCAATGATGATGAAACTCTGGGAATCTATTTGCTTCCAGGAGAAGATAAGGTTCATCATCGCGACGAGAGCTGGCTCCACTGGAGCAGTGAAAAGGCGGAAGACTTTGATTTTCCTGAATCCTGGAAAGGCAAAGTTTACTTCGTTCGCTGTAAGACGCCGCCAATCTGTCCTAGAGAAAAAAGGCCCATGCAATGCAGAACCTTTCCTTTGACTCCTCATATTGATGAAAACGAGGTATTGTCCCTCGTGTGGAATGACATAGAACTTCCCTATCAATGTCCACTCATCGAGGAAGAGTTTCCCCTCGACCCCAATTTCATAAAAGCAACCTATACATGTTGGAAACATTTGATCAGAGATCCGCTGATCTATGATCTTGTAAAGCAAGATTCGGAGTACAGAATTCTTGCAGAGAGAGACTTTGATAAGTAATTACAAGGTCTTTATTTCTTTTTGATATAGTACCTTCAGCATCACTGCTGAATAGATGAGTCCAATAATTTCTGCCAATGGGAACGATGCCCAGGATGCCGTAATCCCAGCCATATGATAGATGATGTATGCAAGCGGCAGGATACCGACAAGCTGTCTGATTAACGATCCCATTAAACTATATACACCATGCCCCGTTCCTTGAAACAGGGTCGAGGTCATAATTCCAAAAGCAGCTGGAATGAAACAGATACTGATCAGTCTTAAGGCCGGGATACCCATTTTCATCATCTCAGCGTCGGCACTGAACATCTTCAGAAACGCTCCTGGAAATGCCTGGAATAAAATTGTTCCAATTGTCATAATTACAATCGCGGTGATCAGAGCATTCTTGTAGACCAGCATCAATCGATTTCTATTCTTTGCCCCGAAATTGTAACCCATGATCGGCATAGCCCCTTGGTTGAGGCCGAACACAGGCATGAATATAAAGGACTGCAATTTAAAATATACGCCCAAAACAGCTACTGCCGTAGGAGAAGCTGCTAAAATTGCATTATAGCCTAACAGCATGACGGAGCCGATGGACTGCATGATGATAGAGGGAAGTCCGACACCATAGATGTCTCTTACGACTCTCCAGTCCATTTTAAAGCCTTTTAATTGTATTTTTACGTCATGTTCTTTTTTAAAGACCATGAATACAGCTACGCATAGTGCTACTGCCTGACCAGTGACTGTTGCGATGGCAGCGCCGGCAATGCCAAGCTTTGGTACGCCCAGCAGGCCGAAAATCAAGATCGGATCTAAAATCAGGTTTGTCACAGCGCCGCTGAGACTGATGAGCATCGGTGCAATCATGTTGCCAGTGGCCTGCAGCACTTTTTCCAACTGTACCTCTACCATGCTGAAAAAACAAAAGATCGTGATGATTTGCAGATAAGTCACGCCGCCATCAAAGATCTCCTGGTCATCAGTATATAAGTTCATAAACGGTTTTGCTAGGAAAATGCCTACACAGGCGAAGATAATAAAGTTAAAGAGTCCGATTCTGATACTGGTTCCAGCCGCTTTATCCGCTTCTTCAAAACGTTTGGCACCAAGCCTGCGGGATATCAGCGAGTTTACACCGACACCGCTTCCGATCGCCAGAGAAATCATCAAAAGCTGAATCGGCAGCACCAGAGATACTGACGTCAAAGCTTTCTGACTGACCATGGCGACAAACATGCTGTCCACCACGTTGTAAAGCGCATTGATGGTCATAGATAAAATCGCCGGCCAAGCCATAGATGCGAGGAGTTTGCCGACCGGGGCTGTCCCCATTTTATCTGCTTCGTTGTCATTCTCTAATTTGTTATTTTTATCTTTATCGTCAATTTCTGTCGTCATCCGCAAACCTCACTTCCTTCTTAATTCTATAGATACTTTATTATTTATATGGAAATTTTATGTTATGGGCAAGCCTATAAGCCGGGTTCTGTATTTGACAATCATCTATCTAAGGCGTAACATCACTGCACGCTCGTGCGGCCTACCTCTCGGGCGGTGACGGGCAGCCACCTTTTGCGCCCATTTTGGCCTTGCTCCGGATGGGGTTTACACGGCCGCCATGTCTCCATGACGCCGGTGAGCTCTTACCTCACCATTTCAACCTTACCACGGCATTACCCGTTTCGGCGGAATGTTTCTGTTGCACTTTCCCTATAGTTACCTACGCCGGACGTTATCCGGCATCCCTGCCCTGTGGAGCCCGGACTTTCCTCATGCATCACTGCACGCGATTGTCTGGCTTACCCATAACTATATAATTTTATCATATTTAAAACGAAAAATCTACTGTTTTATATAAATGGATTGATATCGGTCATTGATTCTAAAATTTCGATATCGTCATCGTTACAAGCCGCCCGTAAAAAATCAGCCATGTTCTCTGCAAAGATCTTCTCACTGCCGTAATGGCCCGCGTCGAGAATGCAGAGACCCATTTCTTTTGCCATCTGCGCTTCATGATATTTGAGATCACCTGTGATATAGAGGTCACAGCCTTCTTCTGCCGCAGCCTTGATGAACTCGCTGCCGGCGCCGCTGCACCAGCCGATGGTATCAATGGCTGCAGTCGGATCTCCGACACACTTAAAGTACCTTTCGTCAATATCAAAGCATTCTGCCGCCTTATGAACCACTTCAAGAAATGTGGTTTCAAAAGGTGTGTTGCCCTTTCTGCAAAATCCATTGTCCTGATCAAAAGGTCTGACATTAGAAAGCCCCAGAAGCTTGCCGATATAATCATTGTTACCGCCTGGCATCTTATCGAAGCTGGTATGGCAGGCATAAACGGAAATTTGATTTTCAATCAGGCGAATCAAATAATTTCCGATAATATCATCATTTTCTATCTTTTTAATCCCTTGAAATAAAAGCGGGTGATGGGTGAGGATAAAGTTCGCCCCTTCTACAATGGCTTCGTCTATGATTTCATCGGTCACTTCTAACGAGACCAGCACACAATTAATATCTTCTTTTCCGCAATTAAGCTGAAAACCGCAGTTATCCCATTCTTCTGCCGTAGCAGAGGGACAAAAAGATTCTATTGCGCTTACCAATTCCTTCTTTTTCATTCTGCATCTCCTAATTGTTTCTTCAGTAAATACCTCAATCTGTTAATTCGTTCTCTGCAGATGGCAGCTTCAACTTCTGCAGCCCTGCTGTGTTCAGCAATATTTTTGCAGATATTCTCTTCTATAGCTAATTTTTTTTCTAGATATTCATCTGTCAAAGGGTTTCGATCAGTTAAAAGACTTTCTGGATAGTCGAAGGCAGCAGAATACGGCTCATGTTGTTTTTCTTCTGGGAATCCACTATGCACTGTTAAAATCTCACAGATGAATTTTCCCTCTCTCACCAGGCTCTCTTTTGTGATGATAAATCCATTTTCAGCAAGCCAATACCGCAGTCTGCCCACATTATTTCTGGGCTGCAAGATGTACCGCTTGATGGAACGACTTTTTGCCAGATTCCATTCCAGAATATCTGCGATCAGCAGTCCTCCCATACCTGCGAGGACTACCACATCTACTTCTCCGTCTTGCAGAACATCGATGCCGTTGCCAAGGCGCAGATCATATTCCCGCTCAGGATGTAATGACTTGCAGTTGTCTTCCGCCTTTTTCAAGGAACCCGCACTGATATCAGCCATCACTACATGGGGACATTTTCCCGTTTCCAGCAGATATAACGGTAAAAAACCATGGTCAGTACCAATGTCGGCCATGGTTTCTCCTTTATTGATTTCATCTGCTATCAATTGTAATCTATCACTAAGCTTCATCAAAATTACTCCAAATAGTCCTTCAGCTTCTTGCGTCTGCTCGGATGTCTTAATTTTCGAAGTGCTTTCGCTTCGATCTGTCTGATTCTCTCCCTGGTGACATCAAACTCTTTTCCTACTTCCTCCAGTGTTCTTGATCTTCCATCCTCCAGGCCAAATCTCAGTTTTAAAACCTTTTGTTCACGCTCGGTCAAAGTGTCCAGCACTTCCACAAGTTGTTCCTTCAACATTGAAAATGCCGCCGCTTCTGCCGGTGCAGGAACATCATCATCTGGAATAAAGTCGCCGAGATGGCTGTCTTCCTCTTCTCCGATCGGGGTTTCCAAAGATACAGGCTCCTGGGCGATTTTCTGGATCTCTCTCACTTTGTCGACAGAGATGCCCATTTCCTTAGCGATTTCTTCCGGGGTCGGTTCTCTTCCATAAGTCTGCAGCAGTTGTCTGGAAACACGAATCAGCTTATTAATCGTCTCTACCATATGCACAGGAATTCTGATTGTTCTCGCCTGGTCTGCAATGGACCTGGTGATGGCCTGTCTGATCCACCAAGTAGCATAGGTGGAGAACTTATATCCTTTTCTATAGTCAAATTTATCGACAGCTTTAATCAATCCAAGATTTCCTTCTTGAATCAGGTCCAAAAATAACATTCCTCTGCCGACATACCTCTTAGCTATGCTGACAACCAGTCGTAGGTTCGCTTCACAAAGTTTTTTCTTCGCTTCTTCATCCCCTGCTTCCATCTTCTGTGCCAGGAGGATTTCTTCATCGGCGCTTAGTAGAGGTACTTTTCCGATTTCTTTTAAATACATTCTCACCGGATCGTCCACTGCGATACCTTTTGGCAGCGTTGCCTCGATATCAATTTCACCGGATTCTGTGACAACAATGCCGTCGTCTTCGTTTGCATCTAAGTCGTCGTCATCGCCATCCAGAATGCTGGCAAAATCTTCGGGTTCTGTTTCACTGGCAATTTCTATATCTTTTGCGAGAAGTGATTCATAGATTTCGTCAACGACGTTCTTGTCCAAATCAAAAGCATCGAGATAATCAGCCATATCCGTATAAGTCAAGACATTCTTCTTCGTCTTTGCTTTTTTGGTCAGCTGTGCAATCAACTCTTTCTTGATCTGATCAGGAGTCATGTTGGCAAATGCTTCATTCAAATTGTTAACTTCTTTTTTTCCATCTGTGCTCATTCTATATCCCCCTACTATTGGTTTTTCGTTCTTTTTGCACTTTCATTAACTGATCTGTCAGTTCTCTTATTCTTTCCTGATTATCTTCCTCGTCTGCCATAGACAGCAAGCTAATCAGTCGCTGTTCTTCTTTTGCTAAATTTTTGTCTTTCCAGGTTTTGATACAATCGTCGAAGACCTTTTCTTCGTTGCCGCCCACGATGATATGATCCATGATTTCCTGCAGGCAGGCGGCGCCTTCACTGGTCAAGCCATCCATAATCTTATTTAAATCAATCAATTGGTTTCTGCGGTATTCCTCTGCCAAAGTTTCGTATATTCTGACAGCAAAATCACTTTCTAAAATTTGTGGGAAATCTGCAATTCTGCTGATATATGATTCGTCTGTCAGCATAACCTTCAATAAAGTCTTTTCAATCGGTGTAATCTCAGAGCTGGAAATTTCTTCTTTCTCTTCCCTTGTCTGGGTAAATGAAGCTTTTTCAGTACTATCATTGCCTAAAAGTTCCATTCTAATCGCACCTTCTGCAATCTTCAGATCTTTTGATAACTTCTTTATATAAATTTCCTGCTCTACAGGACCGAGTTGTCTTATTATGTCCGTGGCTTTTTTTATATAATCAATCTTATCTTCATCTTTTGCCAAGTCATAGCCGGCTTTTGCTGATTCCAGCTTGTAATCGCCATAAGGAAGAGCATCTTCGACCAATTTCAGAAATGCGGTTTTGCCGTTTTTCTTTATGTACTCGTCAGGGTCCTTGCCGTCAGTCACATGCAGCACTTTCACCTTGCACTCCTCTTTGCGCAGGATATCTAATCCTCTGAGGGCGGCAGCTCTGCCTGCGCCGTCGGCATCATAGGACAAGATAACATCTCTTGTATACCGTTTTATCAATTTAGCCTGGTTTTCTGTCAAAGCAGTGCCCAGAGAGGCGGCTACGTTTTCAATACCACTCTGATAGAGGGCGATGGTATCCATATACCCTTCCACCAGGATGATGAACCCCTCTTTTCCCACGCTCTGCCTGGAAATATTTAGGCCATATAGATTATATTTCTTTTGGAATATCTTGCTTTCTGCAGAATTGAGGTACTTTGGATTATCCTCTGCGTCGATAGCCCTGCCGCCAAAACCGATGACCTTGCCGCTGGTATTGATGATAGGAAAAATGACGCGATTTCTGAATTTGTCGTAATATTTGCCTTTACTCTCAGAAACCAGTCCCAGTTCAACCATGATCTTCTTATCGACACCTTGCGACAGCAGATATTTATAAAGGCTGTCCCACTGTGCGTCGGCATAACCGATACCAAATTTTTTGAGAATGGCAGGTGAAATGCCTCGCCGCTTCATATAAGCATAACCCTTATTGGCTTTTTCGGTAAAGGCTTTGTAAAAGAAATTGGCGGCCAGTTTGTTCACCTTGTAATAAACTTCTCGATTATCGTTGAAAGTATTTTTCTCTAAAGCAATGCCGTATTCTCCCGCCAGCTTCTCAATTGCTTCGGAAAAATCCAGATTGTAATATCGTTTGACAAATTCGATGGCATCACCTGTTGCGCCGCAGCCAAAACAGGTAAAAATCTGTTTCGGTTCCGAGACAACAAAAGAAGGTGTTTTTTCATTATGAAATGGACATACACCTTTATAGTTGCTGCCAGCCCTCTTCAGTGGGACAACCCGTCCGACTACATCGATAATGTTGATCTGGTTTTTCAAATTTTCAATTGTATGATTCGAAAAAGAAAAGCCCATGATTGTCTCCTGATTGTTTTGTTTTTGAAATTAGGGTTTCCACTTCCCTCATAATTTATTATTCTACAAAATAAAGGCTTTTCCTTTATTTTTTTAGAAATATTTCCGAATAAAGATTTAGAGCATATCTGTCTGTCATTCCTGCTATATAGTCCTTCACTACCACATGAGTACCATCTCGCATGAGCAGTTCATAATTATCTTCAGGCAGTTTTTCAGGATGATGCAGAAAAAAATCATAGAGGGAACTGATCACTTCTTCTACTTTTGTCAAATCCTCTTCTTTCTTCACCTTCTGGCTCTTGTAAACGTTGGAAAACATAAAACTGCGCAGCTGATCCAATTGTGCCGCGTGTTCTTCGTCCATCGACACTCTGTCTTTGCCATCACTGAAAGTCACGACATTAGAAACCATGCAGTCAATTCGTTCCCGATGTCCTCTGCCAAACAAGGCAATGGGTTCCTCCGGCAGATCTGACATCGCAATGACGCCGCTTCTGATCGCGTCGTCAATATCGTGATTGATATAAGCAATTCTGTCACTAATTTTTACGATCTGCCCTTCCAAAGTAGCCGCAGGCAGGCTGCCTGTGTGATTGAGAATGCCGTCTTTCACTTCAAAAGTCAGGTTCATTCCCTTTCTGCTCGGTGTCGACTCCAGCACCTCTACAACCCGCAGGCTCTGTTCATTGTGTCTAAAGCCGCCAGGATGAATACTGTTCAGTACCATTTCTCCATTGTGACCGAAGGGGGTATGCCCTAAATCGTGTCCCATAGCGATGGCCTCTGTCAGGTCCTCATTGAGTCCTAGATTTCTGGCTATGGTTCTGGCAACTTGAGTGACTTCCAAAGTGTGGGTCAGCCTGGTCCTGTAGTGGTCACCCTCCGGTGCCAAAAAAACCTGCGTCTTATGCATCAGGCGGCGAAAAGCCTTGGAATGAATGATTCGATCCCGGTCCCGCTGAAACTCTGTTCTGAATTTGCAAGGTTCCTCATAGGTTTCTCGGCCTTTAGACTGCGATGACCTGCAGGCCAAAGGAGCTAACAGTTCTTCTCTTTTTTCTAAATCTTCTCGATACAGCATATTTAAACTCCTGTATGTCCGAAACCGCCAGTGCCTCTCTCTGTACTGTCTAAACTCTCCGTCAGTTCAAACTCAATCTGTTCATATTTGTTGATAACCACCTGGGCAATTCGATCGCCATCTCGTATAGTAAAATCCTTTTCTCCCCAGTTAATCATGGGAACAAGCAGCTCTCCCCGATAATCAGAGTCTACGGTTCCGATGCCGTTCACCAATCCAATACCATTTTTAATCGCCAGACCGCTTCTTGCTCTCACCTGTGCTTCATATCCCGGTGGAATCTCCATGAAAATTCCCGTGGGAACCAGTCTTCTCTCACCAGGTTTCAGCGTAATAGGCTCTTCCAGATATGCGGGTAAGTCGAACCCTGCTGAACCGGAGGTCTCGTATTTTGGGGTAATCCCGCTTTTACTGATTATTCTTATTTTCATAAAGATCCTTTCATAATGCGTTTCAAATCTACATGCTGTTTGGATACGACCACTGCAGAATAATTGGAGAAATCGCAGATAAGCTTCTTCATCTTTTCAATATCGTCCATAGTCACATCGTCAAAGCCTTTGACGACTTCTTCCGGCGTGCTGATTTTGCCAGTGAGAATGGTGTTCTTTCCGTTTTTAAACATTCTGCCGGCTACGTTTTCCTGCCCAAAGACATAAGCAGCCTTCAGCTGTGCACGGGAAGATTCCAATTCTTCAGAACTGATTCCCTTTTCTTCAAGAAGCGCCAGTTCTTCTCTAATGCCAAAGATGGCGTCTTTTACCTTATCGTGGCTGACACCTGCATAAATATTGTAATACCCGTCGTCGCTAAAGGAACCGCTCATAGAATAAACGGAATAAGCAAGACCTTTCTGTTCTCTGATATTTTGGAAAAATCTCGAACTCATGCTGCCTCCCATAATATTGTTCAAAATTGAGAAAGCATAGTATCTGTCATCGTCCAAAGGAATGCCCTTTGTGGCGAGGCAGATGTGAGACTGCTCGATATCTTTCGTAATACTCTTATACGCTGGAGCATAAGGCATCCGTGCAGCCGTTTTCTCCTCTTTTGACGGCATCAACTCCATGAATTTATCGTCAAAATATTCACAAATTTCATCGACATCAAAATTTCCCGAAACGGATATGACGATGTTATCTCTAGTATACTCTTTTGCAAAATAGTCGCTCATGACATTGCGCGTGATACGCTTTAAGGAGGTCGGTGTTCCGATGATAGACTTGCCTAGATCATTTCCCTTAAATATCATCGAGGTGATGGTATCATGGACTAAATCGTCAGGCGCGTCCTGGGTCATTTTGATTTCTTCACAGATGACCTGGCGTTCTTTATTCATTTCCTGTCTATCAAGCAGAGATTTGGTCAGCATGTCGATCAAAACGTCTGCTGCTTCTTTGTAACTGCTGTCAATGGCTTTTACGTAGTAGCATGTGGCTTCTTTCCCTGTGAACGCATTAATTTGTCCGCCAATTTTATCGATGTCCTCGGCGATTTTCTTAGCACTTCTGGACTCTGTCCCTTTAAACATCATATGCTCGATGAAATGTGAAATACCTGCGTATTTTTCATCTTCGTCTACGGCTCCGACCTTGATCCAGATGCCGATTGCAACAGACTGGACATAAGGTATTTGTTCCAGCACCATTCTGAGACCTGAATTTAATTTTTTATTGATGATCATAATGATTTTAACTCCTCTTTGATTTATATAACATAACTGCCAAGATGACAGCTATGATAATTAATACGATATTTTCTGCCCACTTACCAAAAAAATTACCCAGAATTCCGGTAAATAAAACAATTGCGGCAAAAATAGCTAGTACGATGATGATGATTGCCATGCTGGCATGCCTGGCCCCATGACGTTCTTCTTCGTCATTTAAAAGTTTTTCATCTTTTTTTTCATCTTCTCTGTCCATTTTGTTATCCTTTCACCACGATCCGCCATATACTAATATATAGAGTTTTTTGTTTTCTTCTTTAATATTCTATTGTAACACAAAAACTCTCTAATTCATATACTAATCACGAAAGATTATGTAACCTACAAGGAGGTAAAATTATGAGTTGCTTTGGCACTAGAGTAACACCGGACCTCTATCAAAACTGTTGTAATGCCAGTAATTTGTGTGAGTTCGACGGAGACATGAGCAGCATTGTCACTGCGCCAATTTATGTGCAGCAGGTGTTCGATGCTGTGAAGTTCAACCTACAGGGGATGAAAACATTTAACGATCAGGTATTTACGCCTTGCATTCCTGTCGGACACAGAATTAAACGCGTGATAGATATCAGATGTAAGAGGTTTTTCAATCCAACAAATGTCGAGGATCCAAAGAATTTAACTTTGGATGTAGATACCAGCATTTCAGGGGCTTCTTTCCTGAAAGATGCGCAGGGTAATTACTTAAGCGTAGTCGGCGCTGACGGTACATATTCAGAGAGAATCATGTATGCAGAGACTTCTGACTGCGATGAAAAATGCATGGGTACGCCGGTTTTCGGTACGCAGACGGTTTGCATCCACGGTAACGTGCTGATCGAACTGGATCTGCTTCTCTGCGACAGCTGCAACAATGAAGTCATCTTCACAGTTTGTGCAAATGTCAACATAGCGACGAAGGATCAGCCGATGGTACTTACCAATTTCTTCGAAATCTGTCTGCCTTCCACCATTGACACGGCCTTCCTGCCGCGCTTTACAGAATTCTGCAATTCAGCTTGTGAAGCTAGACTTGCAACCAACAATTTTGGAAGAGATCTCAACATCGAGCCGGACGGCAACGTCTGCGGTAATTTAATCGTAGCAATCTGCCTGACTTGTGAGAAGAAAATCGTCGTTCCTGTTCAGCTCTGCGTCCTGTCTACAGGTTATGCAGAAGCGCCGCTGCAGAGAAACTCCATCTGCACCACCTTCCCGAGTCTGTTTCCTGCAGGAATCAAAGAATGCGATACACAGAACTGCGAAGACGACAAAGAATGCGAATGTGAATGCGAGTGTCCTCCACCAAAGAGACCCCAGCCAAGAAGATAGTCATCATTGATTGTAAAAGCCGACCTGTGAATGCAGGCCGGCTTTTCTATGTGTTATAAATTTACTTGAAAAAATTGAATCAACTCTGCGGTCAGCTGATCTTTCAGATTGGATTTCTCAAAACTCATCTCGTATCCATGGGGACTTTTCTTAGAAGTTACTTCTGTAATCTGGACATCTTCATATGTCTTGGCACACTCCAAACTCGTCTCCGGCAATACCACGTAATCTTTGGTATTATAGATGACTAGCACTGGATTCTGGAAATCTTTGCCTGTATCGCAAGGATTATTATCTTCAATGGATTTGAAAAACTCCGGTGTCAAAACGACTCCCTGGTGATAAACACTTCCGTTCTCTTTTGCAGCGGCTTTCATCTTCTGCCACGTTTTCTCTCCGCCCATGTAGTATTGCAGCGCATTTTTATTGCCGGCAGGCGCGATCAAAGCCAAAGCCTTATAGTCATAACCACCTCTGTTTTCGTTGGCCATAATCATGGCGACCCTGCCACCCAGACTTCTGCCGTACAATCCGATTTTCTCCTTATCTACATTATAGTTTTTGATCATATAATCGATACATAAAAGCTGATCGCTGATCATGGTATCTACCGTATATTGGTTTATCTTCTTCCCCTTTGCCTTATCTTTGTAATGACTGTAGTTCATCCTGATCGTTGCAAAACCTGCTTTTGCCAGATTTTCAGCCAAAACGTCTCCTCCTGCCGTATTCATACTGCCTCGAAAACCGTGGCTCAACGTGATCAGAGGATGACTCTTTTCTTTAAAGTCGGAAGGCGCAATCACCTGCGCTTTGGTGTATGTGCCTGCTTCGTTTTTTATCATGACGTCCTCTTTGATAACCTTGTATTCTCCCTCGCTATCGTAGCAAGCGGTAAACCAAGTCAAAGAGAGAATCGTCAATAGAAAAACGCCTATCATTCTCTTTCTCATATCCCGTACTTCTTTCTTAATGATTTTCTTCACAGTGTGCAAGGAAAAAAGTGTTTTTCCCCGCATTCTTGGCATGATACATCGCTTGATCGGCTTTATGCAGCATGAAAACATAATCTAAGCTGCTGCCTTCTTCGCTTACGATGCCGATACTGCACGGAGTGGGAATGTATCTGCCAAGTTCTTCATTGAGAATTCCCTTGTTTAGCTTTTGCAGCAGATGTCTCGCCAAATCTTCAGTTTTCTCTCTATCCCACATCGCTTCATAACAGAAGAGAAACTCATCGCCTCCATATCTTCCCACCAGACCAGGAATCATATCCGTCAAAGTATCAGCAACAAATCTGATTACATCGTCTCCGAACTGATGTCCGTATTGCGAATTAAAGTTGCGAAAATCGTCTATGTCTACAAATCCTAATGTTATCCGTTTTTGTGTATCTGCCGCATTTTGAATCACATCCAGAATTGTCTGTTCAATGGCCTTTTTGTTCTTTATACCTGTAAGCGGATCACATGCAGCCAGTTTCGCAAGCTTGCGCTGCTGGGCCTTTTCTTCAATATTTTCTTGTTCTATATAGCTCAGCAGCCTGTTGACTTCTCCCGCCATAGCCCCCACTTCATCAGCAGTGTGGCTTTCAATTCGCAGGGAATAATCCTGCTTTTCCTGTACTTTGTCCAGTGTGCCGATGATGCTCTCTAGAGGCCGTGTCAAACGTCGAGTTAGAAAGTAGTGAATCACAATGAGAAGCAAGGATACAGAAATAATTGTTAAAATCAGCAGACCTTTATAGGCTCTGGATGTAGCTCTGTGAGAACTGAGGTTGGTGGTAATTTGAATTGTCCAGTCGGTATCATTTACATTTGAATAGTATGTGATATACTCTGTTCCGTTATAAGTATATGTAATCTCCCCTGACGGATTTTTTTCATGATCCACTGCGTTCCAAGCTTCCTGATAGTTTTTGCGCTGTTCTTTCGTGGTTATCGGTTTTTTTCTTTTTTCCTCTGGCGTACCTGCCGTAATAATCTTTCCATTACCGTCTAAAATATAGTAAGTTCCATCTTTCCAGAGATTCGTTTTAGAACGATATTCGTCAAAATGAGAAGAGGCGATTTCCTCTATCACGTATCCAATCAGTTCTTTATCTTGAAAAATCCCTTCATATGCAGCTACCATCTGGATTGTCCCCTTGTCTGTCTTGCGCTCATATGCATCGCCGATAAAAAAGTCACCTCTGAGATATTTTCTATCCACATGTTTCAAGTCACTGCGTTGATCTTTCTCGTATGGTTCACTGGATGCAACCACATGAAAGTTTTTGTCTACAATGGAGATGCTTGCGATAAACGGGTTATATGTCTTCCGTTTTATCAACAGATTTTCTAAATACTCATGATTGACCGCTCTTTCCCCTTTTCCATCAAGGCTATCCTCTACGGCGTCCCGTACGATATCGTACTGCGCGACCATCTCCATCGCTTCTTTTCGACCATCACAAAAGTTCTTTATATTCATAATTTGACTGCCACTGATTGCAGCCAAATTTTCCTTCATGATTCTTTCTACAGTCCGGTCATTTTCATAGACCATAAATATACCAAAGGTATATAACGGAATTAAAGAAAAAATGAGCAGAAGAATATACAGCGTGTGTTTTATTTTCATTTTCCAAATCCTTACCTAATTTAAAATAAATATCTCCTTGCGGCAACGCCGTTAGATCGATGCGTCCATTATACCATGAATACGTCTTGAATAAAACAATTGTAATATGCATACAACAAAAAAGTAGATGCTCTGCTATGTTACAGAATGCATCTACCTTTTGTTTTGTTTATTGTTTTTTGATGGAGCCACCCCCTATGTCAGGAGGCTGCCCCATTAAGCCGTCTCTGTTATCACGGGGCTGATCTACTTTGCCTCGGCCAGGTCCTCCGCCCATACCTCCTGAAATGCCTTCACTAACGACAATGGCAGACAATTCTATGCTCTGACTGTCATCGCCGATTTTCAATGTATAAATTTCTCCTTTCTTCATATCAGGCGAACTGACCAATACACAAGAAAAGTCGCGTTCTGCTTTGATTGACGATAGCTTTTTACCATCTGAATCAGACAATGTTACTGTAGTGCCGGCACTGTAATTACTGCCTCCATATAGAATGGCTCCCTGGGTGGAATCGTCTCCGAAGTTCTGTGCCATCTGTGTATTACCAACTCCAATAACAGTTCCACCAGTAATCACACCTTCTCCATTGTAATCCAGATTTACTTCTGCACCGCCAGCAGAGCCTTGTATCACTGTAGTACCACCGCTAACGGTCAGATCTCCGTTAGAATCCAGCCCGTCTCCAGCGGTGGTAGAAAGATTCAATGTGCCCCCTGCAATTTCAAGAATTACTCCATTTTGTGCATTTTCAGAACCATTCTGCGTACTGTCCGTTGCGTTGAGACAATCGTCGGAAACACTGATATTCAGTATACCGTCCTGAATATAGACGATTTTGCCCTGAATACCTTCATTGGTACTATTGATGTTTATCGTGCCGCCAGTTACTTGAGCAACGTAGAAAGCATCGATGCCTTGACTGGAAACATTTTTAATATTAATTTCGCCGCCGTCGATGGAGACGAAGCCTTTTCCCTCCTCCTCATCATTATTAGATTTGATGCCATCTCCAGCAGCATTGATAGAAATCTTTCCATCATAGATTCTCACACTATCTCGTCCTCTCAGACCATCGTTCTTTGCGGTAACTTCGATCTCGCCGCCAGTGATTTTTAAATCATCCTTTGATACAATGCCATTGTTGTAGTTACCTTTTACTGTAAGCTTCCCTGAACCGTTAATGGTAAGATTATCTCTGCTGAAAATCGCGCCCCATGGCTGATCTTCTGCAGATTCGTAAGATTTACCGTCGGCCACAGCATTTTCAGAGCCTTCTGCAAGGGTAATAAATACCTTATCTGCGTTTTCCACCATGATCCCAGGACCACTTGCACATTTAATATTTACGCCATTCAATACAATTTGCACTTTATCTGTATCGCCGGCCTCTACAATAATCTGCCCGTTTTTTAATGTGCCGGAGAAGACGTAGATTCCTGCTGCCTGAATGGTATAAGACTCGTCAGATAGTTCTACCTTTGTGGCTTCACCATCGTCCCAAACATTTTCTAAATCTCTGCTTGTATATTTTACGTCAACTTTTCCAGACACAATCGTATCGGTCTCATCTGTTTCTGACTTCGTACCGCCGCCGGATGTTCCACAGGCGGAGAGACTGATCATCACGAGGGATATCAGCAATACGGGCGCGATATATTTTCTGTTTATCTTCATTTCTACGCTCCTATATCATCTCTCTGGTTTCTGGATCCAATCCGCATACGATTTTTAAATTTCCATTGCGACACCTGATATCGTCAATAAATTTTTTCTCTTCCTGTTCAGATTTCAGGTTGATGGTATATGTCAGTTCAAAGAGACTTCCCATATTGGTAGTTCTCACCTGTGTCAAGTGATATTCTTTTGTGTATTTCTCAAATAAGTCATCAAAAATTCCCATATAGTCCAGGTTTTCTGGTATGGTAATCTTCAGTTGCTTCTCTCCCTGACGGCCTTCTCCAAATTTGGTCGTGTTGAGCAAAATATTGACAATGGCAAAGCAGGTCAGGAAAACAAGCGCGGCAGCCAGATAACCCATGCCTGTAGCGAGGCCTAGGGCCATAGCGCAGAAAATACTGCCGATATCCCTTGCGGTTCCCGGAATCGAGCGAAATCTGACCAGGCTGAAGGCACCCATGACAGCTACACCGGCCCCTAGGTTTCCATTGACCAACATGATTACAATCTGTACAATCAGCGGCATCAATGCCAGGGTAACGACGAAGCTTTTATGATAGCGGTTGCGATACATATAGATGAGCGAACAAAATATTCCCAGGACAATTGAGGCCAACGTGCACTCTAAAAATTGTAATGCCGTGACGCTGGTCAATCCAGCGTCTGTTGTTAAAACACTATCTAACACAGCTAAATCCCCCCTCTTCTGATAATAAATTCTGAAACAGCTCTTCTTTGTAGATGGTTCCGTATTTTGAAAATGATTTCGGATAAATTTCCAACCGGTTCAGTGCGCTGGAGAGCCAAAGCGGCATGGCGTCGCCAGATTTGATTTCCATGATATACTGCTCCGCGGGCATTTTCACCTGACCGAAATCTCCCTTTGTCATGTCCAGCTGATTCACCCGCCAGAGAATGTTGCTGTCAAAGGTGATTCGAAGCCCCGGATCTTCCATTCCCCTCATAGCCAGCCTGTCATAAGAGAGATATAACATGGGATAAAGCTGGTATTTTGACATGAGCCAGTCGATTTCGTTGGTAATCTGATTTCTCTGTGCTGGCAGGTTCCCGTTGACACAGTAGTCCACAGCCTCACAATAAGGTAGCGAGATCCGCCGCTTATAGACGATGCCGTCAAACTTTTTCTTGATTTCAAGGTAAACGAAATCCTCCGGATCAGGCGTGCCGTAACTTCTCAATCTGAGTTTTTCCTTGTAAATCGGCTTTTCTATGGATTCCCGGATCAAGTCGAACTGCGGCGTATCGAAGTAAATATTACAGATCTTGTATTTCTTATATCTGTCATATTCCAGTTTGCAGTAAATCAAAGCGATCAAATCCCTGTATTGCTTTTCATTTATCAAGTATTTCTTTTCGTAACGTTTAAAGTTGTTTTGATATGTCATTTTAAAGTCTCCTTTCTATCGTCTGCACATTCATTATAGCGGTAAAAAAAGGAATTTGAATGATACAACTTTGTCACTAAGATAAACAGATTGTGTTAAATCTGTGGAACACTATTTTGTTAATATGCTTTACATTCTATTAATCAAAAGTGAAGGTATATTATAAAATAATCATCTGTATATTATGTCAAATCGCCCTAAAAAAATATATATTATATGTTATTATAGTTTTATAAAATATATCTCGTTATAGAGAAAGGAGCATATTATGAAAAAGAGAAGTCGTTTAATGTCCTGTACAGCAATCATGATGATTGTCGTAATGCTCGCCTCAGTTAATGTGGCTTTTGCTGGTATTACACGAACCGTTGTAGATTTAGATGCAAAAGGAAGAACACAGCAAATTACAGAAACACATGATAGGCGAAAGCTAAGTGACCAGTCGTTCTCAAAAGCTGACTTAAATACACAAGCAAAATGTGTAGCAGTCGTAAATAAATTTGCAGGTATACCAGAAAGTGAAATCCCTTGGTATGCTTCGCAAATAACAAGTGGCTTTAGAAACATGATTTTTGAAGCATCGGGTCTGGGTGTTGCAACTCGCGTAACAGTTACTTCACAAAAAATCAACGTTTTTCACTATGACACTGTGACAAAGAAGAAAACTTTATTGAGAACTACTGAAAAAATCAATTACAACTTATACAAAGGAGGTAAGCTTTACAAAACTACAAAATTGACTTGTGATCAAGCATGGGGTTCGAAATAAAAATTCAAGTTTCTAATATTTATGTCTCAAACAGCGTTGTCCTTTAACTAAAATAAACTGACCGCCCAAAAGTTGGATTCAAAAAATCTAATCAATGAGAGGTCAGTTTTTAATATAAGTTAAACTACATATTTGAAATTATAGTATTTTAATTATTTTGTATAAAGTCTACATAATAAAATTTTTGTAGTCATATCATAGCTTACGGTAACGGGTCGCTGTGAGTTTCCTATTCTCTATCGCTGCGGCGTTCTCTGATAGATAGCCATAGACAGATCAAGACATAGATTGCTGCGAGAGGTACAGTCAGCGTACAGATCAGTCCATACCATGTCAACTTATGTATTGCAAACATATTGATGACCATGGTAATTCCTGCCGATACCACAAAGGCTTGCTTGTTAAATCCGTTTTTAATTGCTATCAGCAGTACGATCATTGCCGCCACAGGAGGCAAAAAGAATATGATATAAGACATAACTAGTTCCTTTCAAAATCTGCTTTCAATTTGCTGATTTTTTCCTCATCACTGAAGATTTTTGCAATCTGCAAACCGATTATTTTCGCACCGGTAACAAGTCCCTGATGTGCTCTTTCTGTTTTCATTGCATCAGCAAAACCTCTGGTGTGAATGGGCGTGTCTGTATCGACAACCTGCAGGCACGGATGAAATGCCGGGCAGGCAAAGCTGACATTGCCGGCATCAGAAGAACCAAAGATCTTGTTGGGATCTCCATTGATAGGAATACCGAGCTCGCCGTAGATTTCCTCTAAAGCAGATATGCCTGTCGGGTTTTTCTTTAGGTTGTCGTAGACTTCCGCAGTCGGATATTTGTCCCAGGTGGTCTGTGTAGCGATGGCGGCACCCTTTGCACAATCGTCCACTTTCTGTACAAGTTCCTGCAGATAATGCTTATCCAACGCTCTGACATAAAATTCTGCCGTCACTTCCTCCGGTACGATATTCGGCGCTTCTCCGCCATTCCTGATAATTCCATGGAACTGTGCATCCGGCTTGCAGTGCTGCCTCAACATATCTACAGCATGAAACATCAGCTGCGCAGCGTTAAATGCATTGACACCGTCCCAGGGAGCTGCAGACGCATGGGCAGCTTTGCCGTGAAACTGATACATATAAGACGCCAATCCTTGCAGCGTCGGCGCCACAATATTAGAATTGTACAGATGTACCATAATTGCCATATCATATCCATCAAAGACACCTTGCTTGACCATGGTGCACTTCGCTCCGTCTGTTTCTTCAATTGGCGTTCCGATAATGTGGATATCGGCATCCAGTTCATCCTGCAGATCTTTTGTTGCAAGACCGGCTAAGATGCTGATGGAACCGCTGAGACAGTGTCCGCATGCGTGTCCGATTTCCGGTAGCGCGTCGTACTCTGTCAGAATCGCAATCTTATGTCTATGATTATCATTGCCATATACGCCTTTGAATGCCGTAGCCAGTCCAGCAAAGGGATATTCTACAGAATAGTCGTGGCCTTCCAGCAGTTTTACAATTTTCTTTGATGTCTCATATTCTTCTCCGGAAATCTCCGGATGGTCTGCCAGATCATCATTGAGTGCTGTCAGTTCGCCTCGGTTCCTCTCTATTTCTGAAATAATGATTTCTTTTATTTGGTCGTAATTCATAATACCTCCATCTGACTTTCAAAAGAAAATGGCATATTGAAAGAATATGCCATTTCCGTGATCGTCTAATTTTGTTTAGAATGGTCCTAACTGCATTGCCTGTGCAATGACTACGAAAATTGCTCCCAGCAAATATTCAAGTCCGATCAATGGCAGAATCCATTTTGCCCATTTTGACCAAGGAATCTTCGCAATGGCAAGTCCAGCCATGAAATATCCTGAAGTCGGCGTGAAGATGTTGGAAATACCATCGCCCAACTGGAACGCGATTGTTGCAGTCTGTCTCGTAACGCCTACCAGGTCGCCCAGCGGTGCCATGATTGGAATGGAAACAGCCGCCTGTCCAGAGCCTGATGGAACGATAAAGTTGAGCAGGCACTGGAAGATGTACATACCGACAGCAGAAATCATGGAAGGCAGCTTGGAAAGTCCCTCTGCAGCCGCATGAAGAATCGTATGTAAGATCTGTCCGTCAGTCATGACGACCAGGATGCCTCTTGCAAAACCTACAACCAAAGCGCCGGACGCGATGTCAGCCATGCCTTTTCCGAGCACGTTGGCGTAGTTGTTGAAGCCCATTCTTGCGATGATGGCAACGATAAAGGACATACCTAGGAACAGGGCTGCAATTTCATTCATGTACCATCCCCATTTGACAACGCCGAATACCAATAGGATGATTGACAGAACAAATATGATCAAAATTGATTTTTCTTTCCAACCAAAGCTCGGTAAGTCCTCAAGATTTACGGTATCCTCTCTCGTCTGATCGAAGGCATGCATCGGTGAAATCTGCGGATTTCTTTTAATCTTCAAAGCATATCTCATGACAAAGAAAATTGCTAACGCGACAAAGCATACATACATTATGATTCTAAACCCCATTTGAGACAATAGTGGCAGTTCTGCGATACCCTGCGCGACCTGTACAGTAAATGGATTCATGAACGCGCCAGCAAAGCCAGCGCCAGCACCACAGAATACGATTGCTGTACCCGTCATAGAGTCAAATCCCATGGCAAGGCACAATGAAACAAAGATTGGAATGAACGGGATAGTCTCTTCTGCCATACCGAAAACAGAACCGCAAATGGAGAAGAAAATCATCACAATTGGAATGATCAGGATTGATGCGTTCTTCATTGCTTTGATCAGCCTTCCCATGCCCGCTTCAATCGCGTTGGTTTCTTGAATAACAGCCATAGTTCCTCCTACAATAAAAATGAAGAAGATAATTTGTGCTGCTGCGGGATCAGCCATACCTCTCGGCACTGCAGTCAGGAACTGCATCAGGGTTACCGGGGTCGAGTCAACATTTTGGAAGGTTGACGCATTGACAACCTCACGGTCTCCAACCATCATCATGTCATAAGTTCCTGCCGGGATGATGTAGGTCAAGATACTACAAATTGCAATCAGTGCAAATAACAGGATATAGACATGAGGTACCGCAAATTTCTTTTTCTTTTCTTCCATAAATAATACCTCCTTGTTAGTCCGAAAGATCGGACTGCTTTCTCAACAGTACGACAGATTATCTGTAGAGCCTGTGAGAAAAAATAATAAATAACTAATTATATTTGACCGGTTTCGACCAAATATCAAAATAACGATTTTATTATACTCCTGTTATGCAAAAAAGTAAATAAGAATACAGTTTGAAATTCTACAAAAACAGTCAGATAATTTGTGCAATTCCCAAACAATCCCCTAGCTTTACACAATCTAAAATGATTAGTTTTCCAATATTTACTTAAATTATATATGTCTTTTTGACTATCTTTTTATATCTTCTTAAATGTCCGCAAAGCCTTATTTTATCGGCTCTACGGGCATTTTGCTTTTGTGGTAAACCTCACATATCTAGGTCTATCTTCTTATATTTTCGCTATCAAGCGTGGTTAAAATCGTGGTAAATACTTCTATGCAATTAGACGCTGAACCTCTGATTTTGCGGTATCTATGGACGCATGAGCGTACCAATTCATTGTGATACTAATGTTTGAATGCCCCATGATATACTGTAAATCTTTTGGGTTCATGTTCTTGCTTGCCAGCCTTGTGCAGAACGTATGGCGTAGCGTATGCGGTGTGATATGTGGCAAGGGATTGTCCTTGTGGTGCTTGTTGTATTTCTTTACCATACGGACAAATAAGGCGTTGTAATCAATCGCAACTTTTGGCTTGTCCTTATGATTGACAAATAGGAAATTGCCCCGTCCGTCTATCACAAATGGTTCTGCCTTTGGGCGTTTCTTCATAACCCGTTGAAATGCCTGTATCGTTTCTCTGCTTAATGGTACTTGCCTTATTCCGCTTTTCGTCTTAGGCGTTTCAATATAATAGCCTTGTTCCTTGCTCTTTAGTAACTGGTGGTCGATAATCACAACTTCATTCTTGAAATCAATATCGGCTACTGTCAGTCCGCACAGTTCCGAGATACGAAGTCCTGTTTTTAACAGTATCAGCACATCATCATAATACTTGTGATACACATTGTCCGTCTTGATGAATGAGAGTAAGGCTTGTTCCTGTTCCTCTGTCAATGCAACTTTCTCTTTGGTATCATTTTCTAGGACTTCACTTAACTTGAAATCAAAGGGATTTTTCCTTACGCAATCGTCTTGTATGGCGATATAGAATGACGCTTTTAACGAGCGTTTATGGTTGTTAATGGTATTGTAGGAAAAGCCTTTGTCTTTCATGCGTAACGCCCATTCTTTAGCGTCAGAGGGTTTTATCGTATCAATGCTCCTAGCACCTAACTTATCCTCTTTCAATAACCGCATGAGTTGTTCCCGTTGTTTTATTGTGCTTTTCTTCACATTTGCCCTCTGTGCGTTCTGTTTGGCATAGAGTTGGCAAAGCGTCATTTTCTTGCCTGTGCTGTCGATACCGTCCTCAATATCCCGTCTTATCTGCTGTTCCAGTTCACGAAGTGAGGGTTTTTCCCGTTTTCCCTTTGGTGTCGGGTCTGTGGGTGTCAATCTCCAAGCATACACATATTTTGTGTTTCCAAATGCGTCTACATATTTATATAAGTATTTCCCGTCTGTTCGTTGGCTCTCTCCAGTATGCAGGATACGACCTTTGTTATCCCGTCTTTTTTCTTTCATGGTGTCTGCTCCTTTCCTTGTTGGAAAGAGCCTTGATATGACTTGTGTTCATCATAACACATACAAGGCTCATTTGCATTAGATTGCGTCCAATTTGTCAATAACCTGTTCAAACTGTCGGCGTTTAATCTGTATGCGGTTGCCATTCATAATGAGCCAGCCAGCGTCCTTGTTTTCCTCTGCTAAGCGTCTTAACTTGTTTTCTCCGATACGGAAATACTTTGACGCTTCTTCAATGGTAAGGGTGTATTTTTCCCATACGGGAATATCGTTGTTATTCATCAGATACCCCCTTTCCCATGTTTCGTGTCATACTGGATATAGGGGATAAGGTCGGTGCGGTTTATCCTCTGTAAATGGGCGGTTAATTTACTGGAAAGGGAATTGCTGTATCTTGCCTTATCAAGCATAGTTCCCACTTTTTCCAGTCCGCCTAATGCGTCATGTTCTTCCAAGAAGTAAAAACTTTTGACAGCGGAAATCACGCCACCCTCTGTGAGCCATTGCTGTGTTTCTTCAAGGGAATTTTGCTGTTTTGGTACTTGCAGTTTTAAGACTTCCACAGCCCCTAAAAAGCGTTCCCAAAACCGACAAGTTTTCCATCTGCTCTTATTACTTTCGTTTCTGTTTGGTACGACAAAGCGTAGGTTGTTTGCCAATAGACCGAAAGCCAGTTCTCCAAGTTCCAGCGGTCTTTCCTTGAATGTCATGGCAAAAGCATGAGCCTTATCATCACGCAGTTGCATTTCTGTCCGTTTCCAACTGCCGACTTCCTCAAGCGTCTTATTATGTTTTGAACAGACTTCCTTATCCTTATCATAAAAGCGGTAGGACAATCCCGATTTACCAGCACCGATATAAACAGTCTTTGCGGTGTCGAAATCATCAAACTTGCTTTCGTCAAAGTGGTAGCCCTCACTATTCGAGATAAATTCCTCTTTTTCGCATTTCTTCTTTATCTGCTCTATGGTAAAAAATGGCTTTTCGTTTTTATCATCAATGGCAATATCAAGCCTTGTGAAGTGGAAGTTATCCTGTCCGTATCTTCGCTCACAATGTTTGAACATATCCCCAAAAGTACAATTCCTACTGTCGAGAATACGGAAAATATCATCACACCCTCTGCCGGTCATAACAAGATAACAGCCTAACCCTTGTGGGTTATCCTCTGTTTTTCTTGCGTCGCCCGATACATAAATATCTCCAATCTGCCAGCGTGCTTGATAGGTTTTGTATTTAATGCTTGCCGGATAGACATTGAAAATGTCAGTCGGTAAACCTAAAATGTGCATGATGACATCTTCAGCAGTTGCCGTTTCAAATACAATGCTGATGTAATCAATCTTAACGGATAAATTTTTGTGTGTAGTTATAGTGCATTACTCCTTTCGTATGTCCCGTTTTTTGCGGTGTAAAAATTGTGTTTTTTCCTTTATTTATCACAGTTTCTAGGTACTATGACATGTATGCGCAGGGCGGTGTTACATATACGCCCTTTACGAGCGCCTAAAGGCGTTCCCTTTCTTCCTGTGTCTGTTCCGTTCTTAACGCTCACGAGCCTTGAGAGGCTCGTGGCTAAACGAAACAGCCCCAGTCAGAAACCCTATTTTTAGTCTGATAGTCCATGCTCATTCATGCTATCAAAGTGAAAACATCTCTTATATATGCTTACTCAAGTGTGTGATTGACCCTAGCGTGCTTAATCACTCTGTCTGATAAGATAATAACGCCACTAGAATTACTTGTCAAGAAGTTTCGATTGACTTTTCGATATATATTAAGTATGATATGCTTATAAATGACAATAAAAGCAACGAAAGGAGCGGTTATACTAAGTTATGGAGTATTATGAAAAGAAAATCAGTTTCTTAGGAGAAAACATACAAATCATAAGAAAACACAGGGGAATGAAACAACAGGAACTTGCCAATAAAATCGGTATCAATATGCAGAGCCTTTCCAAGATTGAACGAGGTGTGAATTATCCTACCTTTGATACATTGGAAAAGATAATGGACGTGCTGGGAGTAACACCGAATGAATTATTGTCGGGGGAATGGAAATATATTGACCACACCGAGCCATATATCATGGACGTTATCAAACGAGAACAGGATTTTAATGTTTCCTTAGATTATTTGTCTGAAAATGAATTTTTCAATGACGAAAAAGAATGTAGATTTTACATGGAAACTACATTGATTAGATACATTAGCAATTATCTTTCTAGTGAGGTAGTAGAGTTGGAAGAACTTATGGAAATCAAGCAGTTGATACAGCGTCAGAAATTGGAACGCATGATGAAAGTACATAAGGAAATGCGAGGGTTAGACCGATACAGAGAACAGCCCAAAGAGTATAAATATCACGACCCTTATGATGATTGGATATTCCGTCAGCTTGCAGATATAGACAACAGAAACAACATTCCCAACACTTCGCCACAATTAGATTTTAATGAAACGGACTATGAAGATTATCTAAAAGAGAAATGGAATAGAGGACTTTAATTTTCCTCTTGCATGAAAGATACAGCAAACAAAAAGCCCAATCAAGAGTGCAAAGCACCACCAATGGTGGTAAGGCTCTTTACAGGGTTCTTTCTTTTCTGTGGTGGGTAATCAAGCGAAAAATGAAGAAGTGTTTTGTCATGCTTTATATTTTTATCCCGACTTTGATAATTCAGATTGTGAAAATGATTAAATACAGAAAAGCTAAATAACACGATTTATATTAGCATCACTTTAATGATAAATTAGTTAGAGTGGTGCCTTATTTTTTTCTCTGTACAATCACTTAAATAGGTGCTATAGTAATGGGTAGATAGTATTCGAACAGAAACTATACCACATATTTTTTATTTTTAAACCATGAGGATTATATCAGTTTGAACGAGACCTCATCCATGCAGATTTTCATGATTGTCACTTCCCAGAAAGGAGTGATCGATATGAGAGCAGGATTTATCGGAGCGGGGAAAGTAGGATTTTCCCTTGGAAAATACCTGAAGGAAAACGGCGTAGAGATTACGGGTTACTTCAGCAAATCACCGGAATCAGCTAAATCAGCAGCAGATTTTACTAACACAAAACTATATAAGAGTATAGAGAATATCTTAAGTGACAGTGATACCCTGTTTATTACTGTGCCTGATGGACAGATAAGCAAAGTATGGGATTATATGAAGAATCTGGATATTAAAAATAAAAATATTTGTCATTGCAGCGGTTCGATTTCATCAACCGTTTTTTTTGATGGTGAAAACCTCGGTGCAAATATCTATTCGGTACATCCCCTATATGCAATAAGTGATAAGTGCGAATCATGGAAACACTTGAATAAGGCTTATTTTACTGTGGAGGGTTCGGCAGAGAATCTAGATGAGATTAAGAGTATCTTTGAGCGAGCAGGAAATAAGGTAATCGCAATGGGAGCGGAAAATAAATCTCTTTACCACTGCGGTGCAGTAGTTGTAAGCAATCTCGTAAACGGACTTTTTCAAGTGGGGGCTGAAATGCTTGTAAAATGCGGCTTTGATAAAAAAGATGCAAAGAAAGCCTTAGTGCCTTTGTTTACTGGAAATGCCGACACATTGGCAGAAAAAGGGGTTGCGGCTGCCCTCACAGGTCCTGTTGAGCGAAATGATTTGTCGACTATCACAAAACACATTGAAGCTATTAAGGCAGCATGGATAAACGAGTCTGAGGAAAAGGTGGGATATGAGATGATATATCTTTTGCTTTCAGAAAAGCTTCTCAGTATTGCACAGGAAAAACATTTAGACAGTGACTATTTGAAGATGACGGAGGTAATTAAAAATGAAAAACACAGTATCCACTTTTAAAGAACAGAAGGTTAAGGGCGATAAGATTACAATGCTGACAGCCTATGACTATTCGACAGCTAAATTGATGGATCAGTCAGGTATTAACGGTATTCTCGTTGGAGATTCTCTTGGCATGGTTATGCTCGGATACGAAAATACTTTGCCGGTAACAATGGAAGATATGATTCACCATACAAGAGCAGTTACAAGAGGTGCCAAAGATGCCTTAGTAGTTGGAGATATGCCGTTTATGTCATATCAAGTTTCAGTTGAAGAGGCCATGTATAACGCAGGAAGACTTATGAAAGAAGGAAGATGTCAAGCAGTAAAGCTAGAAGGTGGAGCCTCTGTTTGTCCACAGATTAAAGCTATTACAGCTGCTTCAATTCCTGTTATGGCACATATTGGACTTACACCTCAGTCAGTGAACGTTTTTGGAGGCTTTAAAGTTCAGGGAAAAAGTGAAGAGGGAGCAAAGAAACTCATTGAAGAGGCAAAAGCTGTTGAAGAAGCAGGAGCATTTGCGATTGTTTTGGAATGCGTACCTGCAAAATTAGCGGAAATTATTTCTGAAAGCATTAATATTCCTACAATAGGAATAGGTGCAGGATCTGGCTGCGATGGACAGATTCTCGTTTATCAGGACATGCTTGGAATGGTCTCTGACTTTACACCTAAATTCGTAAAACAATTCGCAAAGGTAGGAGATGTAATGAAAGAAGCCTTTGCTGCATATATAGAAGAAACTAAACAGGGAAGCTTTCCAGCACCTGAACACACATTTAAAATTTCAGAAGATGTAATTAACAAGTTATATTAGGAGATAGAACGATGAAAATAGTAAAAACCGTAGATGAAGTGAGAGTTATAGTCAAAGAATGGAAGAAAGAAGGTCTTACAGTAGGTCTTGTTCCTACTATGGGATTTTTGCACGAAGGACATAAGAGTTTAATTACAAGGGCTGTTTCAGAAAACGATAGAGTTGTTGTCAGTGATTTTGTAAATCCGACTCAATTTGGAGTAGGGGAAGATTTGGAAAGCTATCCGAGGGATTTGGAAAGGGATACTATGCTATGTGAGGAGGCAGGTGCTAATTTAATATTTAATCCTGAGCCGGAAAATATGTATTTTGACGATTTTTCAACATATGTAAACATAGAAAGTCTTTCAGAGGAACTTTGTGGAAAATCACGACCAATACATTTCAGGGGTGTAGGCACAGTAGTATCTAAACTTTTTAATATTGTAAATCCCGACAGAGCTTACTTTGGTCAAAAGGATGCACAGCAGCTTGCGATTATAAAAAGAATGGTTAGAGATTTGAACTTTGATATCGAAATTGTGGGCTGCCCTATAGTTAGAGAAGAGGATGGTCTTGCAAAGAGTTCAAGAAATACATATCTAAGCAAAGATGAGAGAAAGGCGGCACTAATTTTAAGCAAAGCAGTTAAGCTCGGAGAAGATATGGCAAAAGCAGGAGAAAAAGATACAGATAAAATTGTATCAGAAATGATTAAGCTTATTGAAACTGAGCCTATGGCGAAAATAGATTATGTTCAGGCTGTAGACGCTGTTTCAGTTAAACCGGTCAAGGAGATGACAGCACCAGTACTAGTTGCCATGGCAGTTTATATCGGCAAAACCAGATTGATTGACAACTTTATTTACGAAGGTTAAACGGGGGTTAAATATGACATTTGAAATGTTAAAGGGGAAGATACACAGAGCTACAGTAGTTCAAGCAGAACTTGATTATGTAGGAAGCATCACTGTAGACGAAGACTTACTTGACAGTGCCGGAATTTTGGAGTATGAAAAGGTAAGTATCGTAGATATAAATAATGGGAACAGATTTGAGACATACACAATTGCAGGAGAAAGAGGCAGCGGAATGATATGTCTCAATGGAGCTGCTGCAAGATGTGTTCAGACAGGTGATAAGATAATCATAATGTGCTATGCACAGATGACTCCAGAAGAGGTAAAGAAAAATCCACCTAAAGTAGTATTTGTAGATGAGGATAACAAAATATCAAGAGTCGCAAGATACGAAAAACATGGTAAGCTATAAGACATGTAATTTGCAAATAAAAAAGGGCATTTCGGTAATTAAAAAATGTAAAAGGTGAAGAATATGTCATCTGCCCTCGTTGTGAGCAAGAAGTTTATAAAGAAGTAATAATTTATCCATTTTGTAACTTTGGCATAATGGCATGGCTTGAAGGAGAAAATGATGAAAATAGCAAACCAGTGAAAGATAAATCTAAGTAAAATCTCAGCTTAACAATTTAATATCTATATTTACAAAGCAGTTGGTCTTATGATTGACTGCTTTTAAAAAAGACACCGTTTAGGTGTGAGGTCTTTTTAGTGTTATTTATAGTCATATCAAGGCTCGTTTAATTATGGTAAATTCGTGGTAAAATGAGTGCTTTTCTATACTTCAAAATATTTGAAAGTATAGTGTTTATACGGATAATCAAAAATTAGATATAAAATTTATACTTAAATAATATATCTTCTCATCGCGTGCCTTTTAAGCGTTTTATAATCGTCAATTCGCATTCGTTTAGTGTATAATTATACATTTCTTTTTATGATTGCAAAGAAAAAACGCAATGCAGTACACTTTCAATAGTCACTTCTTTGCGTTTTATCAGCATCTTATTTATAGCTTATATATCTTCCCAATCTATGATTTATCGTAATTTTATCTTTCAGCGCCAGCTTTCCGTCTATCAGTACATAGTCGATTCCTTCCGGCTGAATATGTAAATCTGAGAAAGTGGCACCATCTATGATTGTCTCTGGATTAAAAATGGTCAGATCTGCATCACAGCCTAACTCAATTCTGCCCTTCTTTGCAAGGTCCAATCTCTCTGCAGGCTCTAAAGTCATCTTTCTGATAGCGTCAACCAGAGGAAGCGCCTTATCTTCTCGCACATATTTTCCGAGAACTCTTGGAAAAGTTCCTGCTGCTCTTGGATGCCCATTGCCGTTATTTATAATCGCATCGCTGGCCACCATGCCGCGAGCATTGGCGATGGCGGCGGCAATCTCTTCCTCATTCATGACAAATGCCACTGCCAGCATATCCGGATATTCTTCTCTGACCTTTTCGAAAATTTCTTTTGTACAGCGGGTGTCTTTGTACGGGTCGTCAGTTAAAAGAATATCACTGTATTCCTTGTGCCAGCCTTCGATACAGCCATCCTCAAAGACTGCTGATCCCATATGCGTAGAAAACGCGTTGTATGGGTAAGTGTCGTAATTCAGTTTCGGATTCTTGTCCATCGCCTCATTGATCGCATCAAGAGATTCCTTCATCAAACCCATGGCTGAACAACTGGACAGATGGGAAATCTGAAATTTCATTGGAATTTCATCCGCAATTTTGATCATTTCCTGGATTGGATCAATATTCTGCAGGCAGTCTTCTCTGTAATGGGCTGAGACTAACAAATTTGGATCCTCTGTTACGCCGATGGCATAGAGGACTTCTTCTGTCGTGATTCCCGGGTCGTATTCAATGCCAAAGGAAATGCCATAAGCGCCTTCATCTAGCTCTCTCTGAATTCGTTTTCTAATGGTGTCGCGCTGTTCCTGCGTGGCGGTTTCATAGCGTCCTATGCCCAGCTCATAGCGAAAAGAATTATATCCCGCCATCATAATGTAGTTGACGGGTGAGCCGCCCAGTCTTTCCAAAACTTCTTTAAAATAAGACAGATCCTGGTTCTGCATGCCGCAGTTTCCGCCGACCGCCGTCGTTACACCCATTTCCAGCATCATCTGGGCGATGACGTAGTTTTCTCCTTCCTCAGCAAAGTTTTCTTCATGCATGTGGATATCGATGAAGCCAGGTGAAACTACTCTGCCGCTGGCATTGATGATTTCTTTTGCTTCGGGGGCTTCTGTGCCTATATATGTAATCTTTCCATCGGTGATACCTACATTGCCCAGTTTCATTTGTCCTTCACCAAAGTCAGGATACTGTCCATCTTTGATCAGTAAATCTAACATTTATATACCTCCATTCGTTTTCGTCCATCATACCACAAATCACTCTGCTATCATAGAATTCCCATTATCTGGACCGTAAGTATCAACCAAATGCCTGATAATCGGTCTTGCATTTTCTTCAAAGGCAGCCTTGGGCTGTGACTTGCTTCGTTCTGCCGTCCAAAACTGCTTCTCGTACTCCTCTAAAATTTCCTCGTTGCTGTACCCCTGGCGAGCATAGTCCAAGATAAATTCTTTTTCTTCCTCTGCGGACTTCAAGTACAGGTCAAAGTAAGTATCGACAAAACCCTCAGGTAAAACGCCAAAGTGCGGGCAGACAATCTGCTTTGCATGATAAGCTTTGCACTTATTTGCGGAATCGATGGTATCCTGGTGGCTTTTCAATGCAGAAGTCTCAACGCTTTCGGAATCTCGCAATACGCCGGTTGATTCTGAGGTGAACATGATGCCTGCAGGTTCCAGCACATAGGTCATGGAGCAAGACGTATGCCCCGGTGTCTCCAGTACGGCAAAATATTCCTGCCCGATGGCAATCTGGTCGCCATCTTTGACGATGCGGTCAACTCGTAAATTTTTTACGCTGATTGGGTCCTTGAAAGTCGAAAATTCGTCCCTCGCCGCTTCTCCCAAGCGTTTCATGGTAGCTTTTGCCCCTTTGCTCTCAAAGACGGACTTCGCCTTAGCTGCCGCGCAGACTAAGACATCCGGCCATTTCTCGATGACATAAGGCAGTGCACCGATGTGATCGTAATGGGTGTGAGACAGCAAGACAATGTCCAGCCGGTCTCTGCCCTGCTCTGTCAGCGCTTTAGAAATATTCTCAATCAGCTGTTCGTGGCAATATGCCATGCCACAATCATAAAGCACCGTTTTTTCGCTGCCAAAGACCAAAAGAGCCTCTCCGCCGCTTCCTGCAGTCACTCTTATGATGCCCTGCGGAAAAGCAAAACGATCATAATTGTCAAAGTCATGAAAAACTTCCCCTTGTTGGTTCACTTTTTTCTCTCTGCTATTCAATTTGTGCACTCTGAAAAAGTTAATCGTAATCATCGTGATAATGACAAAACCGATATAACCTTCAACTGGATAAAGATAAGCAACGATGGCCTTAAATCCAGTCAGTCCGCAAACAAAGCCGATACACGCGCCGATAATGATGATGTACTTTTTCTTCGGAGACTCTTTGATCTTCGTGGAAAAGCCAAAGTAAGTGCTGGTAGCGGCAGAATAAATGGCGGCAAAAAGCACCAGGCCGAAGAGCAGATTGGCGACTTTTGAAATCCTGGAAGTGTAAGCCAGCATGGGAAGATCCATACTCTGCGTATAGGCCATGTCTTTCTGCAATGCAAAGACCAGTACCAGAGTGAGGAATGCCAATAAAATACCGCCTAAGCCAGAACCGAAAACAGCGTTCCTCTGATCCTTGGACTGCATGGAGGAAGTGGCAATGATCGGAATCATGCCCAGCATGTTATAGGAGATGAATAATACCGCCGCGATGAACCAGTTGGGCGCCATGGCGCTGGGCGGAAAGCCCGAAGTCGCCCCGCTCTGCTCAATGTCAGAAAGCATGACAAGAAAACAGCAGCCGATATCGATAACAAACAGCGCCGGAATAATCAGCTTAAATACCTTTGATACTCTGTCAAAATTGCCCAGAACAGTCAGAATCACCAGGACGACGATCATCGCACCGCCCACCGCTTTATTGATGCCGAACTGTTGCTGCAGGAGAGATCCCCCCGCAGCAGACATGGAGATGATGATGGTATAAAGAATTGCAGCCATGAAATAACCAACGGCATCGGCGAGCTTGGGATTGTCACTAAAGACAATCACCTTACCCATATCGTCGGTTTTGAGACTTCTTGCGATATAGCTTACCATCATGCCCAGAGCCATGAATAAAAATCCTGCCAGAGCGATGCCTACATAAGCTTTGTTTCCAAAGATTCCAAAGAACTGCCAGCCTTCTCTGCCAGAAGCAAAGCCGGCACCCATGATGGTGCCGACGTACATGACAGCTACATTAAAAAAATTCAACTTTTTCTCTTTCAATGATGTCCTCCCGATCTATGTATTTTTGATTTCTGTATTTTTCATATCTGCAAATTCACCGTAAGTGAAGAAAACAAGTCCAACCCAGATGACCACAAATGCACTGAACTGAATCACATCAAAAGGTTCTTTAAATAGAAAAATCCCTAATATCAGTGTAATAGACGGTGCGATATATTCGCAGAGTCCTAAAGTGATCAGTGGCAGTTTGTTAGCCGCAAAAGAAAAGAGTCCCATCGGAATCGCCGTAGCAAGTCCTGCAAACATGAGAAGGAAAAATTTGAATCCGCCTGCAGTTTCCAGCGTCCCATTGCCGCTCTTCTCGATAAATGCGATGACAAGCAGAGCGATTGGTGCCAGAAACAGCGTCTCATATAAGAGAGAATGAATCGGACTGAGAAAAACACTCTTCTTGATGGCCGAATAGATGGCAAAGGAAAATCCCAGACCTAACGCGATAAATGGAACTTCTCGATACCCGATGATCATGACCATCAGTCCGCAGAAAGCAAAGACCATGGAAATCTTTTTCCATTTGTTTGCTTTTTCTTTATAAAAAATAATCCCAAAGCAGCAGACTACCAACGGCTCCAGGAAGTATCCCATACAGGTCTGAATGACAAAACCTGCGTTGACCGCCCAGATATAAAGACTCCAGTTCAGGGTAATCACAACGCCTGCAGCCACGTAAATAAACGTTTTCTTTTTTGATTCGAACATGGGTTTAAAAAGACCCTTGACGCCAGATTGAACGGCACAGGCTGCAAAGCAGACGAGAAACATCAGCACGACTCTATAGAAGATAATCACTGTAGAATCAATGGGTTTTAATGCCTGCCAATAGATAGGTAAAAATCCCCACAAAGTATTGCAACTCAATACACTGATCAATCCAATCCGATATGTATTTTTTTCACTCTGATTCAAACGTTCCATGGTACACCTCCTCGCAGTGCTAGCAGTGCTATATATAAAGAGACTTCTTTTATTCTATCATTGAAAAAAAAGAAAAGCAAGCATTACGCTTGCTTCTCAGGATTAGAACAGGCCTCCGAAGAGGCCGCCGCCTCTGTCGTTATTTCCGCAGAACAGAAAGTAGAGGACAGCTAATAAAATAAGTATTCCCCAAATGCTTCCACTGTCGTTGTTGCAGCAGTCATTCTGAGGTCTGCAGCAGCAATCCGGGTTCGGATCGCAGCAATCGTTTCTGAATTCACCCATATGAAACCTCCCTAGTCTTTGTATCTTTATCATATGCAGGAGGGTCCAAATGTGTTAATCATTTTCGGCTTCTGCCATGTCTGCATAATTCATGATGAATTCTTCCAGTTCATAATCGAGAGCACCAGCAAAATCATATCGGTATTCGTCACCGTCCAGCTTTTCCATTCTGGATATGACCAAGGCATCTCTCACTGGAACATAGTGTACTTCGTCACTGGCCGTATTTTTGCATTCTACTTCACTGTCAGCAGAATACCAGATTCTGAATTTGTTCCACTCATCAGTCAACTTCAGGTCCGCGTTTTCTTCCCCTTTTCTGACTGCTTCGGACAGACCTACCAGGACTCGTTTGATGTTCTCAAGGAGGCTGTAAATATCAATTTGATCGCCCGGTACATTTTCTAAGGTCTCATAAAAATAGCTTTCACAGAGTTCTGCAAAAGTTTTCATATCAATTTCTGTTATCAGATCGTAAATCGCATCACTGTCGATAGCCCCTTCGTTTTCCACGAAATCCGCAAAATTTTCGAAATACTGAAAGTCTTCTCCTGTTTCAATGTCTAACAGGGCAAATAGTTCTTCTCTGTCCATCTTTATCTCCTATATATCTAAATTCTTGAACTTGATGTTCAATTCGTCTTCTTCTTTACCGAGTATGTTCTGAATCATGTTGACAAAGTTTTCTGAAAGGTCACTGGCATAGAATACATTCTTCAGCTCTGTTTCTTCTGCAAACATATCTCTCTTCTCAAGTTCTATTTTTACTGCCGTCGCAACCTCCTTAGAAGAACTGATAATCCTCAGTCCCGGATAAATTCGTCTAAGATTTTCACTGATCAAAGGATAATGCGTGCAGCCCAGAACGAGGGTATTGATTTTGTTCGCTTTGATAAAATCGTCCAGATAATATTTGATAGTCAAATCCATGATGTCGTTTTTGATGATACCTTCTTCAATCAGAGGCACAAAGGCCGGGCAGGCTTTTGAAAAAAGCTGAAGCCCCTGGCGTTTCTCATTGACTTTATTTTCGTATGCGTTGGTTTTGATAGTGACTTTTGTAGCAATGATACCGATATGATCTGTCCCTTTGCATTCCTTGGCTACAACTTTTGCGGTAGGCGAAATGACACCGATGACAGGGATATCCGGATAGGCTTTTCTAAGGTCTTCTAAACAGGTTGCACTGACCGTATTGCAGGCGATGACAATCATCTTGACATTGTTCCTTACGAGAAAATCTCCAATCTGCATGGTGAACTGTCTGATGGTGTCCGGTGATTTTGAACCATAAGGAGTCCTGGCTGTATCGCCGAAAAAAATGATTTTTTCATTGGGTAATTGTTTCATGATATGGGGGATGCTCGTAAGACCACCCAATCCTGAATCAAAAAAACCAATTGGTCTGTTATCCATTTATGTTATTCCTTTCAGTTTTGTGTTATACTAGTCATTGTAATAGTATACTACAGGAGGTAAAAATGGGAAACAAAAAATTAAAAAACCGCAGCGAAATTGATCAAAAATATAAATGGAATATCGAATTGATGTATGAGGACGAGGCCGCCTGGGAGCAGGATATCGAAGAGGCACTTACCCTGACAGAATATTTTACCAAGTATCAGGGCAGGTTGACAGAAAGCGCCCATACTCTCGCCGAAGCGCTACAGGAGAAAGATGCCATCTGGCAGAAACTAGAAAAGGCATACGTCTTTGCCAGGATGAAACTCGATGAAGACAATCGCGTCGCCAAGCAGCAGAGCATGCACGACAAGATTAACACCATCATCGCTAAGGCCGCTGCATCTATGAGTTTCTTTACACCAGAACTGCTGTCAGCTTCAGAAGAGACTCTGCTCACTTATATCAAAGAGGAACCGGCCCTCTCACAGTACGAGTTTGTCATAAAGGATATTTTGCGTGAAAAAGAACATGTATTGTCTCAAGATCAAGAAAATGTGCTGGCACAGATGAGTGAAGTGACAGATGCGACCAATACGATTTTCACCATGCTCAACAACGCAGACATCAAATTTGGCACCATTATTGACGAAGACGGAGACGAAGTAGAAGTCACCCACGGCAACTATATCACCTTCATGGAGTCTCACGACAGAGAAGTCCGCAAAGCTGCATTTACCAATGTTTATGAAGCTTACAAGGCTTTGATCAATACCATCTCGTCAACCTATAACTATAATGTAAAGACAGACGTCGTAGGTGCGAGGATCAGAAACTACAAATCTGCCAGAAACGCAGCGCTGTCTGGCGGCAATATCCCCGAATCAGTTTACGATAACCTTATTTCTGTCGTTCATGATTATCTGCCTGTTCTGCACAAATATATCGAACTGCGCAAAAAAGTTTTGGGAGTGGATGAGCTCGCGATGTACGATGTCTACGTTCCTCTTGTAGAAGTTCCAAAACGCGTCGTTCCTTATGAGGAGGCTATCGAAATTATGAAAGAAGGTCTGGCACCTTTAGGAGAAGAATATATCCAGCGGCTTTCTCAAGGTGTAGAAGAAGGCTGGATTGACGTCTACGAAAATGAAGGTAAGACAAGCGGCGCTTACAGCTTCGGTTCTTATGACAGTTTTCCATATATTCTGCTCAACTACACAGATACTCTCAAAGACGTATTCACCGTGGTTCACGAAATGGGACACTCCATGCACTCCAGCTATACCAGAGAAGCGCAGCCTTTCACCTACGGAGATCATTCCATTTTCACTGCGGAAGTGGCATCTACAGTCAACGAATCGCTGTTAATGCAGCATCTGCTGGGCAAAGAAACAGATCAGGAGATGCGCAAATATATTTTGAACATGTATATCGAGGAATTCCGCACGACTCTGTTCAGACAGACTATGTTTGCTGAATTTGAAAATCTGACTCACAAATATGTGGAAGACGGCGGCAGTCTCACAGCCGAGTGGATGTGCACAGAGTACGACAAACTGAATAGCGCCTACTTCGGCCCTTCCCTGGCAGAAGATGCGTATATCAAATACGAATGGGCTCGAATTCCGCACTTCTACAGAGGGTTCTACGTTTATCAGTATGCTACTGGATATTCTGCAGCAACTGCAATCTCAAAAAAAATTCTTACAGAAGGCGCACCTGCCAGGGACGCTTACAAAGAGTTTCTCAAGACAGGCAGCAGTGACTACCCTGTTGAACTCCTAAAAATTGCAGGGGTTGACATGAGCAGCAAAGAACCTGTGATTATGGCGATGGAAACATTTAAGAGTTTGGTTGAAGAATTCGAAAAATTAATGTAAGATAGAGAGACTATGAGTAAAAAAATATTTATTTACGCCAATGATGGCGAAACGTCTAAACGAACAGAAAAAAAGTTAAAACAGAAGCTGGATAAATCCGGTTTTGTTTTACTATCCTCTTACAGTGACGACGCGGATCTGCTGGTCTGCATCGGTGGAGACGGCACCTTCCTCCATACCATACACGAGTTCAATTTCCCTACCATGCCAATCATCGGCATCAATACGGGACATCTGGGCTTTTTTCAGGAAATCATGCCTGCCATGCTGGATGACTTCATCTTCAATTACACGCAGGGGAAATACTCTATCCAGCAGCTTTCTACGGTTAAAGTGAAAATAGATGCCGGAGGCACAACCTATGAGCACGTAGGTCTTAACGAGGTGGTCATTAAAGCCAATTCCACTTATTCAATTCACCTCAATATCTCCATCGGCGGAGGCTTTATAGAACGATTCAGCGGTGACGGCCTTTTAATCGCAACACCAGCCGGCAGTACGGCCTATAACTATTCGCTAGGCGGAAGTATCGTAGATCCACGTCTGAGCATCCTGCAGGTGACGCCAATTGCGCCGATGAATACTACGGCTTATCGATCGTTTACCTCCAGTATCATGTTACCATCAGATCTGTCTCTTGGAATTGTCCCGGATATGGAAGATTCAAAACACAAGATCTGTGTCGTATACGATGGTTTTTCTGTGGAATACGAGAATATCAAAGAAATAGAAGTCTCATTCTCTGATATTCAGGTCAATCTGATGCGTTTTGAAAACTACGATTTCTGGACCAAAGTAAAGAGCAAATTTCTATAATGGGCTTGCCACAGTTTCTGAAAGAAACTGATGGAAGGCCTTATGCAACCACCCTCCAAGAGAACGAGTGTAAACGAAGTTCGATTGGCTAAGGGCTGACTGTAAATGGAGTTGCCCCAATTTGCAAAGTAAATTGCTGGGAACTCCTTATGCTTTGGGAGACCTAACCCGATTCAGCGATGCGGAATCGCTGGCAGGTCCCCGGTCAAGAGTGCAGGAGCTTTGCTCCGTGGCACTCGACGGCCACGTTCCGCAAGTGTCAGCGAGCGGCTAGACGCTAGTCGTATAGCCGTATTAGAAAGGTAATTATGGCAAAATTCGAATATATAGTGACAAAAGAAGATGAAGGAGTTCCTGTCAAAGGACTCCTTCGTACAAAATTCAAATTCTCTTCCAGACTGCTGACAAAGTTGAAATACCAGCATCTGGTTTTTTTAAACGGCGAAGAGGTTGCCGGATGGATTACGCCCGAAATCGGCGACGTTCTCTCCATCAAACTGCCAGAAGAAAAGAGCGACTTCCCTGTGGAAGACATCCCTATCTATCCAGTCTTTGAAGACGACGACCTGCTAGTCTTGAACAAGCAGCCCGGCGTAATCGTTCATCCAACTAAGGGACATCCCTCCCACACCATTGCTAACGGTTTGATGAAATATATGGAAGATACAGCGCAAATGTTTAAAATCCGTTTTGTCAACCGTCTTGATATGGATACCACTGGTCTTTTGATTGTAGCTAAAAACTCACATTCACAAGACAATCTGACCAAGCAGATGAAGGCTAATGCCGTAGAGAAGCGTTACATAGCAGTGGCGAATGGTATCATCGATAAAGATGCATTTACCATCGATCTGCCTATCGGCCGACCGGACCCTGAAAATGTAGCCCGCGGCGTCATGCAGGAAGGTGGTTTCCCTTCTATTACCCACGTCAAAGTGTTGGAGCGTTTTCCAAAGGGTAAGGGATACACCATGGTGGAACTTCTCCTTGAGACCGGCAGGACACATCAGATCAGGGTTCATATGTCTCATATCGGTCATCCCCTGGTCGGCGATTATCTCTACGGCGGAGAAAATCCGTGGCTCATCGAAAGACAGGCGCTTCATGCTTTTAAGTTATCTTTCAACCATCCGCTGACTGGCGAACGCTTAGAGATAGAAGCCCCTCTCCCTGCCGACATACAGGAAGTAATAAAAAAAATTAAATCTTGACAAGCTGGTAGAATTAGGTTATTATAAAAAAACTGTGAGGGAGTAGTTAGCACATCCGTGTGATATGTCAACATACTGACCGCAAGGTCTGGCTTATCTTAATTAACGAGACTCATGTATAGGGAATCACTCTATACATGGGTCTTTTTTTGAACAATTTTGGAGGAAATTATGGGAATTATCGAATTACTATTATTAGGAGCAGGATTATCGATGGACGCATTTGCGGTTTCAGTCTGTAAGGGGTTGTCTGTAGAAAAAACGGAAGTCAGACACATGGCAATCGCCGGTCTCTGGTTCGGAGGTTTCCAGGCTCTGATGCCGATGATTGGTTATTTTCTAGGCACCACATTTATGAAATACATATCTGCTTTTGACCACTGGGTGGCTTTTGGCCTCTTATTCATAATCGGTCTCAACATGATCAAAGAATCCTTTACGGCAGAAGAGAAAGATGTGAGCAGTTCCTTTGGTTTTCAGACCATGTTTTTCATGGCGGTGGCTACCAGCATCGATGCCCTTGCCATTGGAATTACCTTCGCCCTCCTGAATGTAAACATCTTTGGAGCTGCTGCCATCATCGGCGTCACAACCTTTCTATTCTCGGCTGCCGGTATCAAAATCGGCGGTATCTTTGGCTGTAAATTCAAATCAAAAGCAGAACTGTCCGGCGGGATCATCCTCCTGCTTCTCGGCACTAAGATTTTGTTAGAGCATACTGTTCTCGCATAGAGCAGTCTATTTACAGCAATTCGCTCAGTCGTCCCAAGTCTATATCGCATATTTCTCTTTGCGTTATGGTGAAGAATTCATCACGTTCCATCAGCTTCAGTTCTTTATTCAAAGAGGAGCGACTGACATGGAGCATGTTGGCCAGGATGGACTGCGATGAGGGCAGCATGAGGGTTTCACCCAAGGTGAGGTCGTTCATGCCGACAATCCAAAAACCGATGCGCTCCCTGATGGTGTGATAATTGAGGCAGTTGAGAAACAATTGATTTTTCAGGCCTCGATGAGAAATGTAAAGAATCAGTGCATACATCAGCTGCGGATCTGCGGCGAGCATTTCTTCCATCACTGTAACAGGGATCCAGACGACTTCAGACTTTTTTAATGCATAGAGATCGTAGGTATAATGCTGTTTGCCAGAAAAGTAGAGAAATTCGGGAAAAATATCTTTCACTTGAAAATAAGTATGGCAGAGCTCCATACCATTCACAGTATCGTTGACCGCTTTTAAAATACCTTTGGTAACAATTCCAAAATGTTCGATGATTGTCCCCTGCTGTTGAATGCATGTGGCTGCCTGATAGGTTTTGTGGATAAAGTACGACTGGTACTCCTTATTCTCCATACAACGGTCGGCAAAAGAAACCAGGCAGTCATTGCCCCTGATTGTAAAATAATCTCCCATGAGTAACCTCCTTTGAAATACTACAAAGAGGGCTGTTTCTTACAGCCCTTTTGTATCACTTTCAACTATATATTAAGCAAACGGTTTATCCAGGATTTCACACAAATCGTCATAATCCTTTTCGCCGTTAAACCTTAAAATCTCTTTCCCATTCTTAAAAACAGCCACAACCGGGATACCGCCTATATGATACGTATCAACCAGGTCTCCGTTTTGGTCTACGTCCACGTAGCGTACTTCGTATTGTTCTGCAAATTCTTCCCGCAGCGCTTCTTCTAAAACTGGGTGCAGTGCTTTGCAATGGGTACAACGTTCTGCTCCGAACAAAACGAGAACAGGCTCTTCCTTGACCTTCAGCACATCTTCACTCCAATTTGCCATGGTTACCGGTTTAAAGAAGGAGGTATCTACGGAGAACACTTTTTCTCGCTTCGTCACATCTTCTTCATCATCTGTTGCTACACAAAGTGCTACATCTTCATAATACGGCAAAGTGCCTTCAACATCAATGACTTTTTTTGCACCAAAAGCACCAGCTCCTGGAACACGATAAGTGATGTTATCGATAGGTTTGATCTCAGTTTCTACTGGCTGCGGTTCCTGCGGCACATAGCTGTAAGGGTAACGGTAAGCACGATAAATCATGTTGTTCTTCGGTCCCTTCTCGTTATGCGTATAATATGGAGAAATCCACTCCCAAACAATTTCGTGATCTGGCGTCACTTCGATCAGGCGGCCGTCGGAACCTTCATCAATCAAGGTATTTCCGTTCGGCAGGCGCTGGGCGCTGCTGACATATGGGCTGTAGAACTTACTTGCATCTGTAGGAATCGCATGCCCCAGTTCTTTCGGGGTCAATTTCCACACTACTTCCAAAGTTACAGGATTGAACTCCAGTACCCTGCTGTAATCTCGCAGTGCGTTTTTGCTGCCGATGGCTGACGATGGATTAGGAAGACCATAACCACCCCAACCGCCGTTGTCAAATACTAACAAGTTTCCTTCTCCTGGCAGTCCCTTTGGAATCATATGAAAATGATGCTGACCGATAATCCAGCCCAATTTCTTTAACTCAGGCGAAGCGTTGAAATCAGGTCCGATGCGCCAGACGATTTCTCCGCTTTCTTTATCGATGATGGCCAGGATATTCGCTTCACGACAGTCAAATATGATATTTTCCGGTTTAAAGCGCTGATCGCCTTGATCATACCATTTGTTCGGTCCCAAATAACTCATGCAGTTGATGTGCAGATAGTCCCCTACTCCGCCGTCTGAGGAACGCATGTTGGGATCGCGGAAAAGCACGTTTCTAGCTGCTTCGTCAAAGCCCATCTCGTCAAAGCGATCGCTGGCAGACCATTTCCAGAGGATATTACCATCCCAGTCCACTTCAATCATCACATCGTCAAGCAGTTTTTTATCAGAGATTTTCGGATTATGTATGGTCTGATGACAGAGAATCAAGGTGTTTCCAGATAATGGCTCTGCGTCCATTCCCGGCACGTAATAACCTACTGGATTCCCTTCTCTCTGATAATCGTGATGCTGACGGGCCATAAAGCGGTGATCTCTGCCAGGATCATCAATTTCTTCAAGATGATCGAATTCCCAAACGATATTACCGTCGTAATCGATTTCAATCAAATTGACTCCATCTTGCATGCCATAATCGGGATGGCGGTAGCCGGAAAGCCCCATGACATACCCACCTGGCAAGAGCTTTGGCGGCATTGCATGCATGTTCCAGCGACGGATTTCATTGCCGTTCATGTCGAACAAAAGTACCCCGTCATTGATTAGCGGAACGATCGTATACCCGTTCCAACATTTTTCTGGGTTATACACGGTTACTCCGTGCGGAAAGATAAGTGGCTGTCCCATAATATTCTCCTCCTTAACATGATATCATAGACAAACAATCATCAGCAGGTTTTACATCGACTAATTTTCCATCTCTGTAAAAGGCTGCAGATACAGTCTGTTCTACACGTAAATTTTGATATAGCAGATTTTGACGAGTGATATCCTGACGATAGATTTTCCACTGACCTGAAAGTTTCTGTTCTAATTCCCCAACCATTTCAAGGTCCTCATTGTCGTATGGGTTGTAGAAAAGGAAGGCGATATTGCCAGAACTCTCGTTCAGAATTCCCTGTATTTGATTCAGTTCTTTCACATAACGCTCGGATGCCACTGCCGCCACAGCGCCGTTGGCTGCAGAGGTAACGACCTGCCTTAAAAAAGTCTGTGTGCAATCACCTGCAGCATAAAGGCCAGGCAGACTGGTTTCCATCTTTTCATTGACCTGTATATATCCGCTGTGGTCACAGGTCACTAAATCGCGAACCATATCTGTCTGAGGGACCATACCGACAAATAAGAATAGCCCTTCACTTGGTACCACACTCTCTTCGCCGGTATCCACTCGCTTTAAGGCAAGGGACTCTACGTGCTCTTCACCTTTGATTGCCGCTACCGTCGTATTCCAGACAAAATCAATCTTTGGATTCTTGTAAGCATGCTCTGCCGCCACTTCGTTGCAATCCAGATGTCCCTCTTCATGAAGAACGATGATGGAAACCTTTGAAGCGAAATCTGTCAGATAATCTGCCTCCTCCACCGCCTGATCGCCTGATCCGAGAACGTAAATCTCCTTTTCTTTGAAAAACTCTGCATCACAGGTTGCGCAGTAAGCGACGCCGTGACCAGTAAATTCTTTTTCTCCTTCAATTCCCAGTTCTCGTGGTTTGGTTCCCAGATCCAGAATGACGCTGCGTGCCAGAAAATCGCCTCTTCGCTTGGTACTGACAGTGAAAAGATTCCCTTCTTTTTTTATGCTGGTCACTGTGGTGCGTTTTAACTCCACCGTCGGATGGCTGGAGGCATGTTCGTGAAATCTTTCCATCAGATGCTGTCCGCTGTCTACCAACGTCCCAGGATAGTTACGAACTTCATAGGTATCATTGATTCTGCCGCCATAGCTTCCTTTCTCCAGCAGTAAAGTCTGGCGTTCAGATCTTCCGGCATAGATTGCAGCGGATAGGCCAGCGGGACCACCCCCTACAATTATCAGATCATAAATTTTCTCCATACTCTCATCTCCTAAATCCTTTTAATTATTTTTCTATCCCCTGTCAGCACCCAGAATATGCAAATTCCGGTGAGAATCAGGCAGTAAAACGCTGTGCTGAATACTTGAAAAGGTGTAACATGGGGTAAAAAGCTGTTATGCTGTACCATCTCATTGATGATGGTTACGCTTCCCATGACGAAAGCGCTGTTAATAGGAACAATGGCGCTGACATTGGTTGCGCCCGCCATCAGCAAGATACTTCGCCGCTCCGGTGTAATATCGCTGGCCTGGCCGATGCGGTCGGCTGCATCACCAAACATGAGGATTGAAGGTAATACACAGCCTGCCAGCAGAATATTGATGATAACTGTGCAAGCCATCAAAACAGCCTCTGCTCCTCTCTTTGTTTTGGTGAAATCTCGTGATAAGATGAAATCGCAGCACTTCTCCAACATGCCGCCGTCTACAGCGACCGCAATCAAGCCGTAAAGTAAAATTGTAGATACAGTTACATCCAACATGCCGTAGATACCCTCAAAGACCACACCTGTCAAAGACCCTGTTGCATAGTCTATATGAATGATATCGGAAAAGCTGAACAATCTGCCAGCCAATCCGACTAGCAAACCGGTAACAATTCCAAAAGAGAGACCCATAAAAAGATTTCCGGTTTTAAAGCAAATAGCCAGCAAAACCCCAATCGGTATCAACATCAAAAGCCCTTCTGGCTGCGAATAATTTCCGATCTCACTGAGATCTCCAGGCTTTCCATCAAAAGCGCCAAAGAGATAATAGAGGAGAATGGAAGCTGCGCCTGCTGCCAGAATATACGGCGTTCTCTTTTTCATGGTATGCAGGAGGTCCGCCGGATCACCGGTGGCCTTGTCGTGCTGGATCATAACCGTGGTATTGATTACCTGTGAACTGGGCGAAAGGGCGTCTCCAAAGAAAATACCGCTGATCAATGCGCCAGTGAGCATGGCTGGACTTGCTCCCAGCAGGATTCCTGGCGGATAGAAAATCGGAATCACTGCGAACAGCGCTGCGATGGGCGCTCCAGCACCCATGGATATGATCGCAGATGCCAGAAAGCTGAAAACAACGAAACCGCTGCCCGCAATGCCTAAATGCAGACTGAGCCAGACAAATCCTCCCCCAATGTTTCCCGTGCTCATCACCTTTGAAAAAATACCGATGATCAGGAAAATAAAGATTAATCGTGCGTTTGCATATTGGGCAAGACCGTGAATGATGGAATCCCAGTATTTACCTCTGTTCTTGCAAAGGAAGAACCCCGTCATTAGAGATATCATCGCAGAAAAAATCAATCCCTTCATCGAATAGTAGTGAAATCCAATGGAAAAGACACCGCCAAGAAAGATGTAAAGACAGAAAGGAAACATAGCAAAGGTTTGACTTTTCCAGAAAATCAATTTCGGCTTTTCATTCATGATGACCACCTCCAGGTTCAAAGGTCTCTTTTAGTTAAAATTATAACAGGGATATTTTTTTCTGCCTGTCGGCACACCAACACTTTCGTTTTTTTGTTTAAAAAATAACATAGACCTTTTAAACTATGTCTGAACAAGGAATGAAATACCTAAATATGCACAATAAAAGAACAAGCTTCCTGTTTATTGGAAGCTTGCCCATATAACTGATGATCCTTTTTTCTCTATCGTTCTAGTCTTGCTCCACATGCACCGCAGAACCTGGTTCCCGGCGGATTGCTCTCTCCACAATGATTGCAATAAACGGGCTGCTCGCCGCAGCATTCTTGCACCGGCGGTTCGCACTGTTCTGACTGCAGTCTCTCAATCTCCTGCCTTGCTGCCAGGATGCAGTGATACAATTCGCAGATCTCAGAATCTGGCTCCATGCCGCAGTCCAATCTCTTTACGATAATTTCGCCAATCTGACAGGTATAATCCTGTATTTTCTTTTCTTCGCGATTAACAGTAATCGCCGTCTTTCCACTTTCAATTGCGCTGCTGGCTTTTTCCGTTGCAGTCGCAGCCAGATCATTTAATTTGTCAAAAAATGCCATATTTCCCTACCTCCTATTACATGACTGGATCCAGATATTGTTTTTCGTAGTAAACTTTCATCGCTTTGTATTCGTCTGCTTCTCGATTAAAGACTTCGCTCTTATGGGTATCCAGACTTTCTTTAATGATTCTCTGGTGAAGGTGCATGGAAATATTGACACAATGGTCAGAGATTCTTTCCATATTTGTCAGGACTTCTATGTATGAGATACCGCCTTCTGTGGTGCAGGCGCCGTTCTGCAGTCTGACAATTCGCTTTGACTTGAGCGTTTCTACCATATCATCTACCACATCTTCTAAAGGCCCTATCTTGTGACATACGCTTTCTTTTTCCTGCTGATAAGCAGTCGCTGTAGTATCCATCGCCTCACCTACTGCCCTGGTCAGGAAGTCCAATTCAAAAAGAGCGTCTTTTGAAAAGCCAATCTCCTGTTCCATATTATATTCCGCCACTTCTAAAAGGTTCATACAGTGATCGCCGATGCGTTCAAAATCGCCTACCGTATGCATGAATTCTGTGACCAGCCGATTGTCTTCTCCCACTAAATGCTGCTCCGTAATCTTGACGAGATATTCCCCTAGAACACTTTCCGTCTTATCCAGGAAGCGTTCATTTTCTCTGACCTTTTCGGCGCTTTCAGAATCGTATTGATACAGGCAGGCAGTGCAGAGCTTGTAATTCTCCATCACAGCGTCAGTCATCGATACCATGACCTTCTTGCATTGCTCCAGCGCAACAGATGGATTCTGTACAAAGATAGGATCCAGTAATGCCAATTCTTCATCTATCTTTGAGACATTCTTATCCTTGACGACTTTCTTCGCAAAGGTAATCAATATATTGACGCAAGGCAGCATGACGAGGCAGGTTACCAGATTAAACAGTGTGTGGAAATCCGCAATCCTTCCTCGATTTACCGGCTCGTCCCAAAAACTGAAACCGATCATCGCCTGATACACATAAATCGCAGTCAGAAACAGGATGGCTCCCATAATGGACATGGTAATGTCAATGCAGACCGCCCTGCGGGAGTTTTTGTTGGTTCCTATACTGGCAAGAAGCACGGTGACACACTTGCCGATATTCTGTCCGATGACGATCGGCGCCGCCATGGAAAATGTAATGGCGCCAGTTGCTGACATAGCCTGCAGAACGCCGACAGAAGCAGAAGAACTCTGCAGTAAAATCGTCACACACATACCTGCAATGACCCCCAGTACAGGGTTGGTCAGCACCAAAAACAGTTCCATAAATTCGGGAGAACTGGCCAGCGGTTTAAAGCTGGATTCCATCATACTCATGCCGATGAATAAGATTCCCAATCCTACAGCAATACCAGCCTTATCCTTGGTCTTGTTCTTTTTGGAAATGAGCATTACAAATGCGCCTATGACAACGCAGATAGGCGCAAATGAAGCTGGTTTCAGCATTTGAAGTATGAGATTATCATTGTTGATATCGCCCAGTCTCAGAATCTGAGCGGTGATTGTCGTACCGATATTGGCTCCCATAATGACTGGTACTGCCTGCATCAGTTTGAGAATCCCTGCATTGAGAAAGCCGATGACCATGATAATGGTAGCAGAAGAGCTCTGAATGACGGCTGTCACGCCAGCTCCCAACAGAACGCCCTTTCCTTTGCTGCTAGTCAATTTCTCTAATGTCTTTTCCATCTTGGCTCCGGCAAATCTCTCTAAAGACTGCCCCATCAATTTCATTCCATAAAGGAACAAACCGATACCACCCAGCATCGTAAGTATTGATTGTAAATCCAATGTTTCTCTCCATACGTAATTTTGTCGTTAAGACAATTATACTATATCATTCACTGTCTTTTCAACTAAAGTGTCAATTTTTTCAAAATTCATGTTTCTAACGTACATTTTTTCTACCAGATCGTGGTGTTCTTTTGCCCTTGACAAAGCTGAAATACTTTCATTCAGCATCATGCTGTAGAGTTTTGACAATTTGCTCAGCAATCCCGCATTCTTTTCTGCATAATAGGCACTGAGGTAATCGTTGATGTCGATCATGGTAATTTCACGGCGGTCCTCTTCTCCTGTATAGATTTCCCATGGCTCCAGATCGTGCCATTTGTTAGCGGTTGTAAAGGCTACGCCAATTTCAGGAATCAGCAGATGCTCAATTTTTCTCTTTGGATCCATCGGGCAGTAATATGCTTCCACATCAAAACCTCTATAGACCGCTCCATCGAGCAGAATATTCATAAAGCTGATATTGCTGTATCCTTCCGGCACATTGATTAAGTAGATTTTTTTCATCGGCTGCAACAGGGATTTCACATAAGAAACGGTTCCATTCGGTGTGATTCCTGTGGCAAAGAAACGCTTGATGTTCCCCGCCTTGATAGAAATATCATATTTCTTATATTCCCTTGCGATAATATCTGCCGCTAACTTGTAAATTTCTGATATTTCAATTCCTTCATCGTTGATGTTTGAAAGATTATCATAGATGCACTTTGCTGATGCCATGTAGTTATAAGCGATCTTATACCATCTGGAACACTCCTCATTATAGCTGATGATGTCTTCCTTCTGATCAGCAATTTTTTTATCATTCCAAAAATCGCCGAAATTGATGATGGAATCCACCGCTCCAGGGGTGATGGGATCGATGATATGGGGACTGGTACCGTCGATAAAGGCAAGCTTCTTATCTGTGACGACAATTCCGTCCAGAGAATTTTCATCTGCTGAGCAGTGTAAAAAATCCACGCTTTCACCTGCTTCTGCCAGGCGTTCTCCTACCTTCTTTAAAAATGTCGACTTTCCTGTGCCCGGACCGCCTTTGATGCAGATAATCTTTTCTGCTTCTCTCTGTCCGAGAATGTATCCGTAGTAAGAAAAAAATCCCTCAGGTGTGTTATTTCCAGGGAAATAGTGACGTTCAATAGACAAATTCATTCCTCCATTCCTTTTTCTCTATTTATAATATGTGCCCTTGCTTGTCAGTTGTTACAGCAAAGAAAAAAACGCTCTGCGATTCTATCGCAAAGCGTTTCTGTAATTTTGATTAGAAATTGTAATCACTTTCTGAAAACTGCGGTTTTGCCACCAGATTGCCTGTGGCTAAATCATAAAATGCCGCTCTGGCCGTATAGAGATACGCCATGACAAACATGTTCGGAATATCGAAAACCACGGTTAAAATGATACCGAGGATACCGTTTGAAAAGAGTTCATAAGGCATAAATGCCGCTGGAAGTGCAGCAAGAATCAGCCAGCCGATGAAGGACAGACATAGGCAGAAGAATCTGGCCTTGTTGCCGTTCATCAGGAACTTGGTCTCGTTCATGCACTCCATAATGCCCTTTTCGGGATGGTCCGCCAGAATGAAAAATGCCTGACTGTAGCGGACAGCAGCGATGATGCCAGGAATGACGAAAAGCAGCGACCACAGGAATGTAAAAAAGCCGACGACGATCATCAGTCCAAAGGCCTTGATAAAATACTCAAATCCGTTAAAAATATATCCTGGATTGATATCTTTCTTTCTGAAAAATGCCAGTATAAAACTGCAAATTCCCAGCGTAAAAGCACCCATTAAAATGGTGTTATATAGGTTTGCTACATATGACAGAGAGATATTCTGTTCTAAAATTTCGTTATAATAGTTCATGGCGGCATTCGGAAGCAATAATGACAATAGATTTGGAATGGTCGTGGTCATCACATAAAACACAAAATATCCTACTGCCACCATGGGCCAGTTACCTCTCAAAGCATTTCTGGCAATTGCTCTAATCTCAGAAGATGTTTCTCTTACTATAATATTATTCATCTTTAAACTCCTTATTTTAATACTAACAAAAATATTATATAATAATTACAGAACAAATACAAATGAAATCGGAGAATTCACATGCTAAAAGCCTTAATCATTACATCTCACATAGACCATTTGGAACAGGTTTCCATAGATTTTACATCTTTTGATACCATCATCTGCGCCGACGGTGGTTTTTTGCTTGCTCAGAAACTGGGTCTCGTGCCAGATCTTTTAATCGGCGATTATGACTCTTGCGATCAGCCTGAGGATCAGGATGTCATCAAACTCCCTATGGAAAAGGATATGACCGACAGCGAAGCTGCTATCGACCTGGCAGTTTCAAGAGGAGCCAGTCATATCACCGTGTTAGGCGGCCTCGGGGGGCGCTTTGACCACACCATGGGCAATATGGGTATGCTGGCAAAATACTGCGGCAAAATACTGCACTTGGCCTTTGTCGATGGTCAAAACTACGTCTTCATGGCGACACCTGGCACAATTTCGGTGCCGAAAAATGCATATCGCTTTTTAGGTCTCATCAGTTATGGCGACAGCGCCAAAGGCGTCACCCTGCGCGGGGTAAAATATCCCCTCACCGATCACTGCCTTACAAACACCACTACCCTGGGAGTAAGCAACGAAATCACAGAAGAAAACGCAGCGATTACCTTTTCCAGTGGAAAACTTTTGATCATCTTATCAAAAGATGTCAGCCAATAGAACAGGAGTTCATATGTTTAAAAATCTACAGGGATTCTTTGAATCCACTACTGGCCAAATCCTTACCATCGGCATGATTATTTTATTCTTCGCCCTTATTTTAATTCCTGGCAAGGGACAGAAAAGTAATAAAGCAGATACAAAAGCTTTGACAGTTTCCGCCTTGATGGTTGCATTAGCTATGGGGCTCAATCAGCTGACTATATTTAAGATGCCTCAGGGCGGCAGTATCACCCTTTTGTCTATGTTGCCAATTGCCATCTGTTCCTATTTGCTGGGAACCAGGCGTGGCGTCATAGCTGGTATGTGTCTGGGACTTTTAGATCTTATCTTTCATTCTTATGTGATTCATCCTGTGCAGTTTCTCGTAGATTATCCTCTCGCCTTCGGTGCTTTAGGGCTCGGCGGCGTGTTCGGCAATCAGAAAAATGGCCTGGTGAAAGGATATATTCTCGGCGTATTCGGCAGATATCTCTGTGCCGTATTCTCCGGCACTGTCTTTTTCGGAGCCTATGCGCCGGAAGGCTTTAGCCCTTTGACCTGGTCTCTGTGGTACAACCTGACTTATCTAGCGGCAGAAGCAATCATCACTGTGATAATTATTTCTCTTCCGCCAGTAAAGAAAGCGTTAGAAGGGTTGAAAAAACAGATGTAAAATGTTATATTATTAACAATAGAATATTTTTCTAAAAGAAAGGGAGACTTGAAAATGTACGAGAATATCAAATATGAAGTAAATGAAGGTATCGGATATGTTACCATCAACAGACCAAAAGCTCTGAACGCACTGAACATGGACGTTCTAACAGATCTCTATGCTGCATTCACTGAAATCGAAGCTGACGAAGCAGTGAAAGCCGTTATCGTAACGGGAGAAGGAAAAGCTTTTGTTGCAGGTGCTGACATTGCGCAGATGAGTCAACTTAACGCCCTCGAAGGACGTGAAATGATGATTATGGGCCACAAGGTCATGAACCTGATCGAATCCGTTGAGAAACCAGTTATTGCTGCCGTAAACGGTTTTGCTCTAGGCGGCGGATGTGAACTGGCGATGGCCTGCGATATCAGAATCGCTTCCGAAAAAGCAAAATTCGCACAGCCGGAAGTAGGTCTCGGCATTATCCCTGGATTTGGTGGAACGCAGAGACTTGCCAGACTAGTCGGCAAAGGCATGGCAAAATATATGATTATGACTGCCGAGATGATTTCTGCTGCTGAAGCGTATCGAATCGGTCTGGTCGAAAAGGTTGCTGCGCCAGAAGAACTGATGGACGAAGCCATAAAAGTCGCTAAGACCATCGCTTCTAAAGCTCCTATTGCCATTGCAACAGCGAAGAGTGCTATCAACAATGGGTTTGATATGGACATGAAGTCAGCAAGTAAATTTGAAATCGAAACCTTCACGGCTGCTTTCGGTTCCGAAGATAAGACAGAAGGAATGGCCGCTTTCTTAGAAAAAAGAGCGCCGGAATTCAAGAACAAATAAGACTACTTAATTAAAGAGGCTCCGCCATTGGCGGAGCCTCTTTATTAATGCATCTCATATGGCAGTTTTATGACAAATTCTGTTCCTCTATCCTGCCTTGGCAGTTTTGACAATTCTATTGAACCGTTATGCCCTTCAACGATTTTTTTTGCCAGCGGAAGTCCGAGACCTGATCCGTTCTGGTTCCTGGCCTTTTCACCTACCACGAAAGGCTCAAAAACCGCATCTTTTATCTCAAAAGGAATACCATTGCCGTCGTCAGCCAAAATAATTTTTATTTCTTTGTCCTCTATTGTTATAGTGCAGAAAAAAGTCCTGCCTGGCAAATTATATTTCAAGAAATTTCCTGTGATGTTGTCATAAACTCTTTTAAACTTTTTCTGATCTAGGTTTACAATAATCTTATTCTCGGGAATTTCTATTTCAAGTTCATATCCGCCGATATCGAATTCGTTGTATTTCTCTGCGAAATACTCCCTGGTGAATTCGCACAAGTCAATCCGTTCAAAATGAAAGGTATTATCAGGATGATCAATCTTCGCATATTCGTGGAACTCGTTGATCAGTTCGGTCAGTTCCCCAGATCTCTGATAAATTGTTTCCAGATATTTTCTCTGCTCTTCTGGTGTCGCAAGACCGTCACAAATTGCGCCGGCGTAACCTTTGATAACTGTAATCGGTGTTTTCAGGTCATGTGAGATGTCTGCAATCATCTTCTGCTTCTCCTCTTGCAGTCTCTGATTCTGCTGTTCTGCAATGTTTAGAGCCTTAGACATCTCGTTGAAATTATCACAGATTTCTACAAATTCCTTCGGTCCCTTGTAATCCAGAATGGTACCCCGATTGCCCGATGATAGATCCTTCATTGCTTGATTGAGCAGTCTGAGAGGTTTTTTGACTCTGACGCTGATCCATAAGGAAAAGAGCAGCAGCAACAGGATGTAGACAGCAAAAAATTCAACGATGAGTGCGAGAAATGCCTGTTTCATCTTTTTGAGGTCATTCCCCACGCTTTTTGGGCAGTATGCAAGAAGGATCCGCTTATTTCCTTCTGCATCCTTGAAGTTGCACTTTGACAAGGTATATTTTGATGTCGCATTCCTGGTCAAAAGTTCATACTCGCGTTTGGTCAGCTTATCTTTGTCCTGGTGTTCGGAAGAATAAAGAATATTGAGATTTTCATCTACTACATAAAGGGCATTTTTCACTTCTTCTCCCTGCTCTGTGTAAATTACCGTGGTCACCATTCGATCTGTAGAACCGTCTTCATTCTTATATTTTTCAATGGTCACGATGGAGAAGTTGTTGTAATCAGATACATAGCTCAGTTCATAATCTGTATAGGACTCGTCTCTGTGTTTTTCGCTGTTGGAATAAAGCACCTGTTTTTTCTGATCGAGAATCTGCACATAGCCGTTTTCCCCAAGAAGCCGTTCTACATCGATATTCTGATATTCACTCTGTTTTGCTTTGCCGAATTCTTCAGCAAGTTCTTTGATATGAGGGACATTCTGGTATTTCCCTGCATTCCACACTGCTGCAAAGAGTAATACAAACAAAAGAATGACAAGCACGATGGAAAAAAATACGTACTTGCCTAATATCATCGTTACGAATCTGCCTTTTACCCGCTTGTCCTTATTTCTTTTCAATTTTATAACCCAGCCCTCTTATATTTTTAATAAACTCTGGATTCTTTGAATCATCACCTAGCTTATCTCGTATTTTTGATATATGTACGATGATAGAATTTTCGTCAGATTCGTAGAAGTCTCCATTAATTGATTGATAAATCTGTGCCTTTGTGAATACACGGCCTGGATTTTTCATGAGTAAAGCCAGTATTTTAAATTCTGTAGGCGTCAGAAAGACATTTTCACCATCCTTTTTCACCGTCATAGCATCCATATCAAGAATCAACCCTCCATTCTGCAACTGAGAAGAAACGTCTTTGATTTCATAACCGAGCTGATAGGCACGCCGTAAGTTAGAGTTGATCCTGGCTATGATTTCAAGAGGGTTAAAAGGTTTTGTCATATAATCATCTGCGCCTAGGTTTAGACCTAGGATTTTGTCATGATCCTGATTCTTAGCTGATAAGAAAATAATCGGGAAATCGTAAGTTTCCCGTATTTTCACAGCCAGTTCATAGCCGTCCATCTCCGGCATCATAATGTCCAGCACTGCCAAATCGATTTTTTCCTGTCTGACTAATTTGTAGGCAGCTTCCCCGTTTTCCGCAGTCACTGTCCGATAGCCGTTACTTTCTAAGTATAGTTTCAAAAGATTAACGATGTCCTTATCGTCTTCAGCAATGAGTATTGTATAAGCCATAACCGGCTCCCTTCTTTTTGATCAAAATGCCTCCTGCCACACAGAGTCCTGTGAGAAGCACGAACAAGTAAAAACTAATACCCCTTGATAATACCATAGCACTGGATAAAATGCCAGCCGGAAACAGTGTTCTGAAGAGAATCATGAACGCACTTTCACTGACGCCTAAAGCACCAGGCAGTGGCAGCGCCGATACTGCTACATAGAGTACCGCTTGCAGCGAGATGACCTCCGCCGCATTGAATTCACCCAGGCCAAAACCTTTATAAATGAGAAAGGGAATGCTGTACATCGACAGAATCTGAACTAATGTCGTCGCCAGCGTCTTGGCAAAAATGACCTTGTTTTCCTTGAAATATCTGGCACTCTGCTGATATTCTGCAATCTGCTGCGTTAACAATTCTTCTAGTGCCTCTCCTCTGCTCCGACTAAATAGACTTACGAGTTTCACCACTACAGCAGCAGCTTTTTTAATAGCCTTTTTAGAAAAGATCGCCATGATCAGCAGCAGCATCACAATCAGGTTAAGTCCCAGCCCGATCAGCAGCAGGTATTTCAAATTTCCCATAGATGCAGAAATCACGTCCTTTTGGTAAAAGAAACCGATAACAGACAGTGTCACTGTAACCGTTTCAAAGCTGAGTAACTCAAAGAGCAATGCCAAAGTAGAATGAGATACTTCGATATGATCTTTGTACATATAGTACACCTGCATAGGTTGTCCACCAGAGGCAGAAGGTGTTATCGAACTGAAGAAAAAGCCGACGGCTGCATACTTCAGTGCAGAAAAACTGCTCGTCTCGTAGCCAAAAAGTTTTAGACATCTGGCGATGTTCAGTGCTTCACAGCAAAGAAAGACAGCCATGGCGCAGATTCCAAACAAAATATAAGGCACCTGCACATGGGATACCGCATCCAAAATCTGACTAGCACTGTTGTCTTTCAGTATGATGTAGAAAGTCAATGCTAACAGCAAAACAAATAGTCCGCCGTTCTTTAAAATCTGTATTCCTTTATTGTTCATGTTTTTGATCTAACAGTTTGAACTGATAGCCCTCCTCCAACCAGATTGGAATGGTCTTTTCCAATGCGGCTATGGTTCTCTCCGGTGCGTCTGGTGATTTTCCTCTTCCGTCGTGCAGGCAGATGACATCTCCCTTCCCGGTTCTCTTGAGTAATTTATATTGAATCTCTTCATCACTTGTATCCGCTTCCCAGTCTTCCGCCATGACATGCCAGATGACCTTTTTCAGGTTGTATTTCTTCAAGTTCATCAAAGTGAAAAGGTTTACATGTCCCCATGGCGGTCTGTAATATCTGACATCGACGTGTAAATCAGCCATGATCTTCATGCTCTTTTTAAATTCCCGATTGGTGTACATCGGTGTCTGCACCATGGCGCTCTTGTGTTCGAGAGAATGCAGACCGATCAGGTGGCCTTCTTCTTTCATTCTTTTGATCAAATCGGGGTGCGCCTGGGCAGATCTTGCGACTACAAAGAAAGATGCTTTTACATCGTATTCTTTCAACAAATCGAGAAGTTTTCCCGTATATTCTGCACTAGGTCCGTCGTCAAAGGTCAGGTAAAGGTTTTTGTCCTTTTCACCGACCATTGAAAAGTATTTGGCCTTCCCACAAAGTGATGGTATGTAGCTGTATCCAGCCACAGCAGCAGCGGCAAAAGCAAGACTTGCCCTTTGTTTATTACTTAACTGCATAGTTCTCTCTCCCCTGTTCTATCTCTATATAGTGAGCAATGTTCAAATTCTTCGATGATTTTCGTCATGTTGTCCTTCATGGTCTGAAGCAGTTTGTCATCATCAATCAAATGCAAAATGTCTTCAGTCTCATCCGCATCTTTGTTCCAAAGAACTCTTCCGATATTGTGCTCTTCGATATATTTGGCATTGCCAAATTCCTGTTCCAAGAATGGTTTAATTACATAGAGCGGTGTCTTCGATGCGATGGCTTCAAAGGTAGTAATACCGCCGGCCTTAGTCACAATCAGGTCAGCTCTTCTCATATAATCGTCAACCTTTTCTGTATAGCCGATGGCTTCCACATTGTCATACTTGGCTCTGATCTCTCGAACCAGTTTCTCGTTCTTGCCTGCAATTAAAGTGACTTTGATTTTGGGATTGTCATTTAAAGATTTTAAGAAATCCCCGGATGAAGGAATGAGTCCCAGTCCTCCACCCATAATCAGGATTTCTTTTTGAGAGGATTTTTCTTGCGTATGGCCTGTGTAAAAGCATTGTCTGACTGGGATGCCGCTGACGACAATTTTCTCTTCCAAAACCCCTTTTGAAATCAAAGTATTCTTTGTTACGGTGTCCCCCACAAAATATTTGTCAGTTCCAGGTGCGATCCACTCTTCGTGAGCCGTAATATCCGTCACGTATGTGTAAAGAGGGATATTGCATCTTCTCATTCTTTTGTATGCCGAGATGTACTGTGAGCAAACCGGGAAAGCGACCACGATAGCGTCTGCCTGATACCTGGAAATCAAGCGGTCGATTTTTCTCGTAACGGCAACCTTTAGAGGAACGGTGCCATTATTGCCCGCAGCCTTGTTTAATGAATTATATAAGCCAGAACAGCTGCTTACCAGGAAATTAAATCCCTTATAAATATATTTGCTGATTGCAGGAAACATATAATCCATAAAATCAATAATTTTTACATTGTTTGCCTGGTTATCTTTTAAAATCTCTTCTTTAATTGCTTCAGCGGCCTTGATGTGGCCCATGCCGAAACGTCCTGTCAAAATTATAATATTCATATCTATACCCCTTTTGATTTAGTATAGATATATCATAACGCACATTTCTTAAATGCCACTTAACCCAAGATTAAGATTTGTTAATGATTTTATTAAGAAATTATTACAGCCACAGTAATATGAATAAGCAAAAACGAACTAGTCCGAATTCGGACTAGTTCGTTTTTGATAAACGATAACATAACCGCTAAAGCACTATTTGTACCGCCTCATAGTCTTTAACATAATAGCGGATATTTTTCCGCCCTCTTTGTACGATAGTATGCCCCTCTGCCTCCAGCTTTTCTTTCTGCGCTTCTATTCCGCCAGGATACTTCGGATTGAGCTCGCCCTGTGCTTTCAGCGTCCGCCAGTACGGGGTTTCGTCGTCTTTCCGCTGATAACTGGCCCAGGCCGCGATGGATACAAAGATACCCGCTGTGATGGGATCCGTAAAGTCTGCATCATTATGCGCTGCAAAATGTTCCCTGATTTTTCCCACGGTAATCACCTTGCCAAAAGGAATCGTTTTCATCACCTTGTCATATTCCATAGGCGGTGCAAAGTACATTCTTTCCCCACCGTATTTTTCTATGGTTTTCTGATCGGTTACGATTTGAATCTTGGGCATATCGTTATCCCTTTGCAGCATGGCGTTAAAATCTTTCTTATCTTCATTTGCCATTTGGTCACCTCCACTTTCTTTCTGTGAGGATACATCATTTCTAACATAAATGCAATGAGACTGTTTCAATTATTCCAATAGAATAAGGCCAAAATAATTATGTTCTTCTTCTCGCTCTTTTAACGGTTCGATTTTGAACCCGTTGTTCCTCGCCGTCTTGAATACGTCAATCCCACAGCCTTCCATAGATGGCACCGTTTTCTTAGGGAATCGGCATGTTTCCAGCGCACATTCTTCGCAGATGCAGCAGGGACCACTGCCAAATGCAATGGCTTTATAATAGCCATCAAGAAAGGCCTCTCTGGCTACCTCCACAGCCAGAGGTGTAGCGCCTGTAAAACTGTCCTCATTTAAATTGAAGAGGATACCGTAATGATAGCAGTCGATGATTTCCTGGGTCTCTTTCCATGTCGGCACGTGAGGCGGACAGCAATAACTCTTTCCATAGAAATCACAGCCGTATCTGCATTTATAGATTGTCCACGGTGCGGTTACAATGGTTGACGCATCAATCTGCGCTGCTTTTACGGCACCTGCTTTTTTTAACATATCAAAATATTTTAGCATAATATCACCTTCCTTCCTTTAAGTGTATCACATTTTTAAAAATATGTTAAACTTATATGTGCGCAGAAATCAAAGCAATCTACTATCAAAGCGACTATGACGAGAAACCCCATCTGCTTTGGAGCGCAGATACGAAAAATCAAAAGAACTAACATGTAAAAACTCTTTGTGTTCAGCTTGCTTTATGGTATACTGAACGCAAAGAGTTTTAGAGCAGGTGGACAGATGAAAAGGGAAAACAAAAAGAGTATACATCATATTCTCAATCTGCTGATTGCAGTCGCCTTCACAATGGCGTTTCTTTTTCCTGCCTGCATTTTCTTCTTTCCCGCCGTCATCATCACTGCACCCTTTGTCTTTGCAATTCTAGCGGCAATCCATTCTAATTTCCTATTCTCCCTGCGAACGGTATGTAGAATCGAGTGATTTCTCCCTTGTAAACTGACAAATACAAAGGAGAAATAAAAAATGAAAAGAATACACAAAAAATTCCTTTCCAAGGTACGGAGTTACGCTTGGAATACTTTTGACGTGCCCCGATTATCCTCAGGGCTGCGCCGAGCCGACTCTTCTGATCTGCCCCTGCTCTACAGCTACATCATCGAAATCATCAGAAGGGTCACTGGATTTTCCCTCTTCGACTCTCAGATCATCGCAGCATACGCCATGCAGAGCGGCAAAATCGTAGAGCTTTCCACCGGCGAAGGAAAAACACTGGCTGCTGTACTAACAGCAGCGGCAGCGGCGATACAAGGCCATAAGGTGCATATCTTTACCGTCAACGACTATCTGGCTAAGCGGGATTACAACGCTAACCAGGCGATTTACCAGCTTTGTGGTCTGACATGCGGCTATATCACCGAAAAGACGAGCGCAGCTAAGAAGAAAGCCGCCTATAAAAGCGACATACTCTATATCACAGCCAGACAGGCGGGTTTTGATTATTTGAGGAATTTCCTCTGTACAAACGACTATGACTATTTGAGAAACCCTTTCGACATGGTTCTCATCGATGAGGCAGACAGCATTTTAATCGATGAAGCAGCAATGCCTCTGGTCATCGCTGCCAACGACAACAGCGAAGTAGTTTTCGCCGCCCAGGCGGATTCTTTTCTCAGAGAACTTGATGATGATTGTCTCGATGGAACCACCCTCGCTCTCACAGACGAGGGCATCAGCAAAGCAGAAGTCTTTTTCAAGACTGACAACTTATATGCTCTGGAAAACGTCACTTTATTGACTGCTATAAATGATGCCATAGAAGCCCATTACAAGCTGAAGCGAAATGTGGATTACATCGTCAAGGGTGATACGATCGCCGTTATCGATCAGGGGACAGGACGCACACCGCACCATCGCAGGTTTCCCGCTCAGCTTCATCTGGCAGTGGAATTAAAAGAAAAGCTGAATCCCGGGCAAACGACCTCGATCTGCAACACCATGCCTCTCCGCTTTTTCATCATGCAATATGATAAAGTCTGCGGAATGACTGGAACCGCAGCCGATGCAAAGAAAGCCCTGGCGCTTTCCTATAACTTGAAAGTAGAAGTCATCCCGCCCCATCTTCCCTGCATTCGCAAAGATCTGCCGGATCAAATCTTCGATACAGATGCTGAGAGAAATATGGCACTCCTGCGAGAAATCGCAGCCTGCCGGGACAAAGGACAGCCTGTCTTAGTCGGCACCCAGAGCGTGGAAGAATCAGAAAACATCTGCGTGTCGCTCCAAGAAAAGAATATCTATTGTCATGTGCTCAACGCCCGCAACGACGAACAGGAAGCTGCGATTATAAAAAAAGCAGGCAGAGCCTTTGCAGTCACCATATCTACCAATATGGCAGGGCGCGGTGTGGACATCAAATTAGATGAAACTGCCAAGGCCGCCGGGGGTCTATATGTCATGGGACTCGGTATCAACCAAAGCCGACGCATCGACAGGCAGCTTTGCGGCCGCAGCGGCAGACAGGGGGATCCGGGAATGAGCAGATTCTTCATCAGCTTAGAAGACCCCAGGCTGAAGGCGGCGCCTGACATAAATCCGCGGCAGGCACAACGTATACTGGAGGGGAAAACAGCAGAATTTCGGTATATACTAGATAAATATTCTCACATACAGGAACTGCACAGGCAGCAGATTACAGAATATCGGGATCATCTGCTCTTCTCTGCGCCCTCAGAACGTCAGCAGATTTCCCTGTACTTTATAAATCAGCACTGGAGCGACTACCTTTGTACGATGGAAAATATCAGAAACAGCATTCATCTGGTCCTCCTCGGCGGACAAACCCCCTTGGATGAATACAACAAGGCTGCATCAAAGGCTTATCAGGAAATGATGAAAGATATCGCTGATGATATTGATACTTTTGCGGAAAGCGCAATTCCCGACAGGCTGAAGCTCCCAAAGCTGGGAAGACCAGCTGCAACTTACAGTTACCAAATCGACGAAAGCCACAGCCAGTTCGCAAAAGGCCGCAGACGACGCTGAAGACACTGCCGTGCCAAAAAACTTATGTTTTTATTGCGAATTGTCGGTTTACTACACCAAAAAGATATATTACAATAGTATACGACACATTAAACTAAAGAGGCGATTTTTAATTATGCAAAACAAGAAAAACTATTTACAAGGACTAAGAGATGGAACTCCGATTTCTCTGGGATATTTTGCTGTAGGATTCACCTTAGGCATCGCTGCCAAAGCCATGGGACTGACAGCTTTTCAAGCGGGACTGATGTCTGCGACTATGCACGCGTCTGCTGGCGAATTTGCAGTGCTCACTGTCATCGCAGGACAATCGGGATATCTATCTATGATTATCACGCAGCTGGTCATCAATATGCGCTATTTTTTGATGGCCTGTTCTCTATCACAGAAAATCGACAGGGATACTTCTCTGCCAAAGCGACTCCTTCTGGGCTACTTTGTTACAGATGAGATCTTCGGTATCTCTGTATCAAAAAAAGAACCGCTGAATCCATTTTATAACTTTGGTGCGGCCACCATCGCATCCCCCGGATGGATCCTCGGCACAGTACTCGGCGCCGCTATCGGAAACATATTGCCTGGCAGCTTATCCAGTGCCTTGAGCGTGGCGCTCTATGGCATGTTTCTGGCAGTCGTCATTCCTCCATCAAAGAAGGACAAGACCATTGCCGCAGTCGTGGTGATTTCCATGATTGGCAGCCTGGGATTTTCCATGATGCCTGTTGTCAAAGATTTTGCAGCCAGCACCCGAATCATCATTTTGACCATCGTCATCGCATCGATTGCGGCCATCGTTCGTCCTGTAGATGACAGACAGCTGGACGAGGCAGAAACACACGAAGAACTTGGGCAGAAATTGGAGGAAGATGAAGAGGAGGTGCGTCAGTGAGCAATAATACCTATATCTACTTGCTGGTCGCGGCTCTGACCATCTTTGCCATTCGCGCTTTGCCGCTTACTTTGATACAGAAAGAAATAAAGAACCGCTTTATTCGTTCTTTCCTCTATTATGTACCTTACGTAACCCTCTCCGTCATGACCTTTCCGGCTATCATCTCAGCTACGAGCAGTTGGATTTCAGGAACCGTCGCTTTTGTCACCGCAGTCATTGTGGCATGGATTGACGGGAACCTGTTCAAGGTGGCCTTGTCCTCCTGCATAGCAGTCTATGCAGTGGAAGCTTTCTTTTTATAACATACGGAAATATCGTCTGAAGAAGGTACATTTAAAAAAGGTTCAGAACCTTTGGTAATTTTACCAAAAGGACTGAACCTTTTTTGTTATCCGATCAATGGTCGAGAAGGATATTATTTTGAAAACTTTGATTTCTCGTAGTTGTACGCAACGCTTGTACCGACGACGACATCCTCTATTTTCTCAATGATGAGCCAGTCATCCATGTTCCCCTGATGGTCAAAGTCCATCGGTTCTATAGCTTGTACATTTTCAAATTCAACGAGACAGAGACATTTCTTGTGCCAACGGTTTTTCTGTTTCTCTGTCAGCGCCAGCTTAGGCTGATTTTCTTCAAGAACCGCAGTAATCTTCTCATCGGCCAGCTTGATATAATTCTTTACATCTTTTACCTTTGCAGAAGCTGTAATTTTCAAGCTTCCTTTCTCCATGAAGTAAAGTGTCTCGTCAGGAAAGACTCTGCTGTGAGGAATCTTTCTTCCTGCTGCACCCCGTACTACCATGGTTTTTGTTCCTTCCAGAATTTTGTCCAGAACTCGTTCCCCTTTTTTCCCTGCATTATCACAATAAACTAAATGAACCATTATTTATTACTCCTCTTCTATAATCGGTATCCATATCTGACTTAGATAGTCGTCAGCATATGGATTCCCGTCGCTATACCACTCAATTTCGGGGAGAGATTCATGGCGAAAGGGATATTTTACAACCCACTCCTGTTCCAAATACCTCCATCCTTGCTGGATGGCCGCCGGTACACTGCCTCTGCAGTCAAATACAGCCCAGGTGCTTTCTGGCAGAATCTTTGCTGCAAAATCACTGGGAATCTCGCATTCTGAAACAGCCATAATGGAATACTGTCCTTCTTTAGAACCTTCTCCACAGGATTCAAAGAGACCGAACAGCCCCTTGGGATTCCGCTGATCCATCGCAATCATCTTTGAAAAGCTGCCGTCCCTTTGGCATGCGTTCCAAAACCCAGGTATCTTTGTAACATTCTGCTCATCGTCGCTTGTAATTGTGATGCTTTTACCGACCAGGCGCATTGCCGGCATCCGTCTGATTTCCCATACATACTGCTGCTGGGAAAGGAGCCGCATCTTCGGAAAAACTCGCAAGCTGGACCCTGAGGTTCTGGCTTCCTTAGGTGAAACGCCGTGGAACTGCTGAAATGCCCTGGTAAAGGATGTAGGTGAATCGTATCCGTATTTATAGCTTAAATCGATGATTTTGATATCACTGCTCTGCAGGTCATAACCTGCTAAAGTCATCTTTCGAAAGCGAAGATATTCGGCAAAACTGATTCCAGTAGTATATGAAAATACTTTCAGGAAAAATGAACCGGAGCAGCCAGCCATGCGCTGGATTTCCGTCATATCAATCTTCTCCTGCGTTCTCTGCAGATGCTGCTCCACATAGTCGATGATCGCCTGCAGTCTTTCATTCCATTTCATGGTCTTTCCCCTTTTTTCATGATATTTTATTTTATCATAGATAAAGAAGTTTTACCTCTCATTTTATGTACTGTCTGGATAGCAATTGATGGAAACTACAGCGTGATTCCGTTCTTTTCGGCAGCTTTTTTCCAGCCGCACTCTCCAGCTATTTTGTAGGCAATTCTCGGTAAATTGACGGTGGTAAAAACGCATCCATACTCTGCCTGCTGTTCTATTTTCTGTGCTAGCGCCGAAAGATGTTTTCCATAGTTTTTCTTCGGTCCATGTCCCGGCGGTACATCTTTGATGGAATGCCACATACCGCCTGCTCCGACACCGAGACCGCCGCAAAATGAAAAGCCGCAGCGTACGCACCAGTTTTCCATCATTTTCATGGCAGTCTGCGTCTGCTCTCCCTCGTAAAATCCGCAATTGATGATGACGTAGACAGATTTAGGCAGCATTTTATCTGCAAAAAAGTCTTCGGCATCCGTCAGGCACCGTAACAGGTGGCTGGGAATACCGTCTACATATAAGGGCAGAGAGAAGACCAGGGTTTCTGATTCTGCAAGAGTCTGCAGCGTATTTTCCTCTAATCCGTTCCCCGAAAAGTGAAGTTCTGTCACTATCTTGTCTTTAGGTAAAAAAGCACTTAACTCTTCTAACATTTTTCCCGAAGTGCTGTACTTCTTCTTTGGGCTGCCGCTGATTAAAGCAATGGCCGCTTCCTCCTGCTTGCTCAGAGGCGAATGTACGTCCCTCTTTTGCGGACCGCAGATTGTCTTTTCCTGACGAATGCACTCTTCAGACAAAATTTGACGGACTTCCACGGCATTTGTGCAAAATACAGTCTCCACTGGAGCTGCATCAAAGTTCACAGCCATGGCTTCGACCCATGCTCCAGCTGATTCTTTTTCAGCTTCCGAAAGATCATCTCCATAGAATATGACTTTCATCATGATATGCTGCGGAAATCTCTGCTTATGATGCATCTGCCCGTCTTTAATCACAAAATCAGGATGCAGATACGGAATGCTCCGGTCCAGAACATTTTTAACGAAAGCAGACGGACCTCCATAAGTGCATTTGCTGATTAGAACCAGTTCATCACATGCCGCCAGTTTTTCCGCCATATGTTCATAACCATCCTTTAATACGCATTCCATGGGACTTTTAATCCAGCATGTAAAACATCCGATACAATTTCTGATGGCGCCGCTGGCCTCTACGACTTCATCGTAATTCTCTACTGCCGCAAATCCCGGCGGCAAGTCGTGTATCAACAATCTACTTTTGTTCATCATTCATCCCTCTTTCTCGCCTGAAATATAAAAGCTTTATAGTTCAGCCGTTTCCATTTCAGTATATCAAATCCGCCGCTTCGAAACAACGGGAGAATATCGTTTTTTCCGTAAATCCAAACATCGCCCGAGTTTGCCCATTGGATTGCCCAATTAAAGAATCTTCGAAACAGTGGAAAAGTCGGATCTCCTAAGATCAAAGCACCGCCCGGTCGCAGCACTCGATTCATCTCTGAAATCGCTTTTTCGGGCTCCTCATAATGGTGAAATGACGCATTGCAGATTAATATGTCAAAACTCTCATCAGCAAAGGGCAAACTGACCACATCCGCCAATTTGAGTACCACTTTTTTTGAAACTCTCTTTTCTGCTTCCTTTATCATCTCGCTTGACAGGTCTACTCCGTAATAATGCCCAGGGCGCTGCGCTTCCAACATCTTTATGATGTTTCCGTTTCCACAGCCGATATCCAAAATGTTTTTCCCGGGCAGTTCTTTCACCTGTCCAACAATTTCAGGATACATACATCTGACAAAACGCCCATCGTGGCCTTCATCATACTCTTTTGCTGTACGATCAAAATATTCTCTTGAATTCATCATTTCACCTCATTAAATTTCTTTTATTGACTTATATTCAATCATTGTTTCAAAGAAAACCCGTCTAAGTTGACGGGTTAATTTAAGACTTTGATAATGAGTTGACGCACGATTTGAAAACGGGCTTCTAAAGAAAGGCTCTGGTCGTTGATAATGGCCATTTGACCGCCGACGATAAATTTTGCCGCGGCGGAGGAATCAAGCACGTGGATTTCTCCCCTGTCCTGCAAAACCCTCAGATAATTTTCTATATAAGGTGTCACTTTCCTTGCCATCGCCGTATCCAGTTGTGCATGGAAAAACTCATTTCCTTCTTTGTGAAAAAAGCTGGCATAAGTATAGGCTCCAGTGGTCTCCGCCTGCTGCCATACCTGCCAGAGCCGAGCCATACAAGCATCAGGGGTCAAATCTGTCTGCTTAAATACCTCGATGAACTCCCGGCTGCAAGTCTCTGCATACTGGTTGACCGCCGTTTCGTAGAGCACTTGTTTATTCGGGAAGTAATGATAACAAAGGCCTGTAGCTACGCCCACTGCCTGAGCAATATCCTTCATAGTCACAGCCTCGAAACCTTTCTCAGAAAAAATTCCCATAGCTGCATCTATAATTTCCTGTTTTCTTACTTCTGGATCCTTTGATATACGCACTTTATCACCTCACAACTTATGTTACACCTTCATTGAATATTTGTCAACGAGATAATTCTTCGTGATGCTGCACATGGATGCCGATATGTCCCACCCCTAGAACAACGGCAGCAAGAATTAGCCAGATCACTTTACCATAGAGTCCCAGCAGCAGGAATGCAGCTACAGGCAATGTCGCTCCCGCCAAAGGAATCCCCAGTATTATAACCTGCTGGCTGATGTTTCGTCCAGATCAAATTGGGGATTGTCAGCATAGCTAGATATATGGCTCCTACATAAGAGAACCCGAAGTGTCCCATCATTTCTCCTCGCCTTCTTTCAATAATTTTTTCGTTTCGTCACATTATTTTAAATGGACCTCATAAGACCTCCGCCCAAACACGACTGTAAGCAAGTAATACCTATGAGTCGCAAAAAGTGTTGATATGTGTTCGTGCCGTTTCCTGCCCGCCTTCGTTGGCAAAGAATATCTTTTTCTTCATAACTGTGGTAAAATAAAAATATGGTTCCCTGTAATTTGCTCTACAAATTGCCGGAACATCTCAACAGGAGGTTACAGAAATGAATATTACGCGAATTTGGAAAGTCTATTTCAGTCCTACGGGAAATACAGATAGGGCAGTTACCTATCTTGCAGAAGCGCTCAGTGAAAAGCTGAAGTGTCCCATCGAAAAATACGATTTTACACTGCCCATGTCAAGGGAAACAGTTCCCTCTTTTTCTGCGGGCGATCTAGTCATCTTCGGCACGCCGGTTTATGCTGGAAAAATGCCAAATAAACTTCTCTCTTTTGTGCAGAACAGTTTCAAAGGAAATGAGGCCGCAGCAATTCCCTTAGTCACATTTGGAAACCGCAGTTTTGATAACGGGTTAGCTGAACTGACGCAGGTTCTAGATGATGGCGGGTTTCGTATCGTTTCTGCTGCAGCCGTAGCTTCTCAACACGCTTTCTCAGATTCTTTAGCGGCAGGCCGTCCAGATAAAGAAGATTTGAAATTGCTTTCGGAATTGGCCGTCAAAACAGTCCAAAGAATTGAGAGTGAGAGTGCTTTTTCACTTCTATCCATACCTGGAGATGCGGAAGCTGCATATTATAGGCCCCTGGGGCTGAACGGTCAGCCTGCTGTATTTTTAAAGGCAAAACCCAAGACGGATACGACGAAGTGCACGGACTGTGGCATCTGCGCCCAAAACTGTCCCATGGGTTCCATCAATCCGGCGAAAACGTCTGAGGTAACTGGCATCTGCATTAAATGCCACGCTTGCGTGAATAAATGTCCAGAAGATGCCAAGTATTTTGACGACCCGGCCTTCCTCTCTCATAAAGCCATGTTAGAGAAAAACTTTCAGCGCAGAGCAGAAACGTTGATCATCGTCTGAACAAAAAGAAAAGCAGGCAGTAAATATGAACTGTTTGCTGTCTACACATACAGCACAAACAAGTGGCAAAATCCAGCTATAAGCTTGTTTTGCAGATTCTCGATCAATTATTTCAGCAAGAATTAAGAACGGGTATGGTCTGGACCAATCCAAGGCCATGCTCGCCCTCAATTCTTACTTCTCTGATAAGCAATTCTCGGGCTTCCGTCCACAGAATAAATGATTCCGCATCTTTGGAATTCATTCTTTTTAATAGCACTCTGCATAATGCGATTGTCATGATGGGTGTCAATGCGTAAGGTATCGATCTGTTTTTTACAGAAGTCTACACAGTGCTGTAAAATTCCCTTCCCTTGCCCATCACCTGCAATGCGGTGGATGGTGCCATAAGGAGAATCGCTAGGCCACGCACCGTCCTCAATTATCTCATAAGTCGGATCGTCACCTATGACAAACACAAACACACCATGAATTTGTTTCTCTTCTTCTATAACATATAACTGCTCTTTTTTAATATCTTCAACTAATATTCCTTTCTGCGGATAGCCGTCTCCCCACTGAGTGGGATTCCCCGTTTCTGCCATAAACACCCTGGCATAAGCATAGATTTCCAAAATCCTCTCGAGATCTGCCAATTTTGCCTTTCTAATTTCCATGAATGCTAACCTTCCTTTATTAAATCCACAAACTTCGCACCAATCAGCTCTGCCAGTTGTATTGGTGAAAGTTCCATCTGTAAACCGACTTTGCCACCGCTGACACATATGGTACTCTGCTCCCGGGAGCTCTTATGTATGGCCGTCTTGAATGGTTTTTTCATGCCTACAGGGGAACATCCGCCTTTGATGTATCCGGTCAAAGGTGTAATTTCCTTTACGTGGATCATTTCTATATTCTTTTCGCCAAAAAACTTAGCTGCTTTTTTCAGATCCAATTCACAGGCAACAGGAATGACGCAGACGTAATGTTCTTTGCTGTGTCCAACGAGAACCAAAGTCTTAAATACTTTATCCGGGTCGATGTGAGACTGCGCTGCTACGGAAACTCCGCTTAAAAAGCCATCGGGCGCTTCGTATGTATGGAGTTCATAAGGTATCTTTTTCGCTGCGACAATCCGCACTGCATTGGTCTTTGGTTCTTTCTCTTTCTTTGCCATCATATCACCTCTTTTTCATGTAGATGTTATCAGTATACCATAGCTAAAGATTTCTTTGCAAGAATCTAAAAGGGGGGGGAATGACGGAATCGAAGATTCCTATTTTCTACATAACAAAAAGGCTCCGCCGCAGCGAAGCCTTTTTAAATCGTGATATTATATTATCCTAATAATCCAGCACCGAATACTGGTGCAAATACAACTGATACAATTGTCATCAACTTGATCAGAATGTTGATGGATGGACCAGAAGTATCTTTGAACGGGTCACCGACTGTATCGCCGACAACTGCCGCTTTATGAGGTTCTGAACCTTTTCCGCCGAAGTTTCCTTCTTCGATATATTTCTTAGCATTGTCCCATGCACCGCCAGCATTGGCCATCATGATTGCAAGCAATACGCCGGCTGAAAGTGCGCCGCCCAGCATTCCGGCCAGAGCTTCAGCACCCAGTACAAAACCGACAAGTAATGGAGCCGCGATAGCCATCAGACCAGGGATAATCATTTCCTTCAGAGCAGCACCAGTTGAGATATCTACGCATCTAGCATAGTCAGGCTTGGAAGTTCCCTCCATAATGCCCTTGTCTTCTCTGAACTGTCTTCTAACTTCTTCAATCATCTGATTTGCAGCTTTACCTACGGAGTTCATAGTCATGGCTGAAAACAAGAATGGAAGCATTGCTCCGATGAACAGTCCGACAATGACGATTGGATCCAGTAAGCTTACAATGCTGATCTGCGCAACTGTTGCATAAGATACAAACAGAGCCAGAGCAGTCAGAGCAGCAGAACCAATTGCGAAACCTTTACCAATAGCCGCTGTCGTATTACCTACAGAGTCAAGCTTGTCCGTAATATTTCTTACACCTTCTGGCAGTTCCGCCATTTCAGCGATACCGCCGGCATTATCGGAAACAGGACCGTAAGCGTCTACTGCAACAGTCATACCTGTCGTGGAGAGCATACCTACTGCAGCAAGAGCGATGCCGTATACGCCCGCAAACTGATACGCAACAAAGATGCCCACACAGATGCAGATAATCGGCCAGAGAGTAGACATCATACCAACACCTAAACCGCTGATGATTGTAGTTGCAGCACCAGTTTGTGACTGCTCAGCAATCTTTTTAACTGAACCGTAGTCAGCTGAAGTATAGATTTCTGTAATCTTACCGATGGCAATACCGACGATAAGACCTGCAATAATTGCATATGCATAAGTGAAGTCGCCCAGCATCTGCTTGCTCAAAATCAGAGCAGCGATGATTACAATGACGCCACTGATGTAAGTACCCATATTCAGCGCCTTAGCAGGATTTACATTCTCCCCGCCTCTTACGAGCAGGATACCAATTACAGATGCAATGATACCGATCGCTGAAAGAACCAGTGGGAATACGGCTGCCGTAGTTTCTGAGAATGTTGCAAGTTCAGGTGCATTTGCAACTGCAACTGCCGCCAGAGTAATAGCAGAAATGATGGATCCTACATAGGATTCGAACAGGTCAGAACCCATGCCGGCAACGTCACCTACGTTGTCGCCTACGTTGTCAGCGATAACGGCAGGGTTTCTTGGGTCATCTTCTGGAATACCAGCTTCAACTTTACCTACAAGGTCAGCACCAACGTCTGCAGCCTTTGTGTAGATACCACCGCCTACTCTTCCGAAGAGAGCCATAGAGGATGCACCGAGACCAAAGCCTGTGATACTTTCCAACACTGTCGCAAAATCAAGCACATAGAATACGACACCAAGTCCTAACAGACCGAGGCCTGACACACAAAGTCCCATAACCGCACCTGATCTGAAAGCGATTTTCAGTGCCTTTGGCATACCTGCTTCTTTTGCAGCATTTGCTGTTCTTACATTACCTTTTGTTGCAACGTTCATTCCAAAGAATCCAGCCAAAACAGATAACAGGGCACCGATTACATACAATACAGCGGTTGTCCAATTTCCAAGGCCAAATCCGATCAGCAAAAACAGTACGACAATTACGATGACCATCGTCTTGTACTCTCTTCTGAGGAATGCCATAGCACCTTCTCTGATGAAGCCTGCAATTTCCTTCATCCTGTCTGTTCCTTCATCAGCTTTGCCGATCCATGATGCTAGACAAAAAGCAACGATTAGACCAACTACAGCTGCGATAGGAGCAACAAAGCTTGTAAAGCTTTCCATAATTATAATACCTCCTCCTTCGCTTACTTATGAAACAAGTTTAAGAGGCACTATACAAGCACCTCTTACTATCAAGCGAATATTTAAAATTTAATTATAAACACATTAAAAAATAGCTACAATCGCCAGTGAAAGACCGATAAACAAGATTGCAGATACAACGGTTATTTTGCTCAAAATAGCCTCATAACCTTTACTCTTTTTTTTGCCGAACAGCTGCTCAGCGCCGCCTGCGATAGATCCGGACAATCCGTCACTGTTACTAGATTGTAATAATACGCTGGCAATAATGATAATGCTGGCAATTGCTAATAGTACCATTAGAGTGGTTTTCATCTTATCCCTCCTTAATAGACTTGTCACAGTTTTAAAAACTGTCGTATGCAAAACCCTCTGCTTAATGAGCAAATGCATCGCATGAAACTCGATTGGCCAAGGGTTGACTGCTTAATGGTCCTCGTCCCAATTTGTCTCACAAATTGCGGAGAGACCTTATGCAACCACCCTCCAAGAGAGTCAGCGCACCGCGCGTAGCTCGATTGGCTAAGGGTTGACTGCTTAAAATTCAACCATTTAACTTTATCATAAGAAATGGTAAAAATCAAGTATTTTTGACACTTTATCCCTAAAAGTTGATAATGTCCATAAATTTAGAAGGAATCAGGCTGGCTCCGCCGACTAATGCACCATCAATCTCATCCATATTCATGATTTCTGTTGCATTTTCTGGTTTCACACTGCCGCCATATTGAATGATTACTTTGTCGCAGGTATCCTCATCGTATAGTTCCTCAACGATCGTCCTGATAAAAGCGCACATTTCTTCTGCCTGCTCCGCACTGGCTGTCTTCCCCGTACCGATAGCCCAAATCGGCTCATATGCGATGACGATTTGCTCAGCTTGCTCGCTCGTGAGACCAGCAAAATCTTTTTCAATCTGCTGTGAGACGACCTCTTTTTCTTTTCCCGCTTCTCGCTGTGAAAGATTTTCTCCGACACAGAGAATCGGTCTGATTGCGCTCTCTGTTAAAAGCTTCTTCAATTTCAGATTGACGGTCTCATCCGTCTCTGCAAAGTACTGTCTTCTTTCTGAATGACCGACGATGCAGTAATCCACACCGATTTCTTTCAGCATAGCAACAGAAATCTCACCAGTAAAAGCGCCTTCGTCTTCGAAATGAACGTTTTGTGCGCCCACGCCTATGCTGGTTCCTCTGAAGGCTTCCACCAACGTATCTAATTGCGTGAATGGCGCACAGATTGCCGCTCTGATATCGGTATCCTTATATAACTGTTTGAAGCTTTCCGCAAATTCCAGCGCTTCTTTTTTCGTCTTGTACATTTTCCAATTTCCTGCAATAAACGGAATTCTCATTTTCTTATTTCTCCTCTATAATTGCAATGCCCGGTAGGACTTTACCCTCTAAAAATTCAAGAGAAGCGCCTCCGCCCGTCGAAATATGAGTCATCTTGTCTGCCAGACCGAATTGCTCTGCAGCCGCCGCTGAATCACCGCCGCCGATCACTGTAACGGCATCGCTTTCTGCCAAAATCTCTGCAATGGCTCTTGTACCTCTGGCAAAAGACGGCATTTCAAACACACCCGCTGGACCATTCCATACAATGGTCTTTGCTTCTATTAAGGCTTTTTTGTACAGATCAATGGTCTTAGGTCCGATATCCAATCCCATCATATCCGCCGGTATCTGTTCCCTATCAACGACTACAGTTTCAGTCTCGTTGGCAAACTCTTTTGCGCAGACAACATCTACAGGCAGCAGCAGTTTGACCCCTGCGGTTTCAGCTTTTTCTAATAAGGCCTTGGCTAAATCGATGTTTTCTTCATCTAAGATCGATGTGCCGATTTCAAGTCCCATGGCTTTGAAGAATGTATAAGACATACCGCCGCCGATAATCAAAGTATCTACTTTTTTCAACAGGCTTTCAATGACTGGAATTTTATCGCCAACTTTTGCTCCGCCCATTATTGCTACAAACGGTCTCTTTGGATTTTCCACTGCGCCGCCGAGGAACTTCACTTCTTTCTCAATCAAGAAGCCGGATACTGCTGGCAGATAATCCGCAATTCCCGCTGTAGAAGCGTGGGCTCTGTGTGCTGTGCCAAAAGCTTCTTGCACAAAGATTTCCCCTAAAGAAGCTAATTCTTTGGCAAATTCTGCGCCGTTTTCAGTTTCTTCTTTTCTGAAACGGACGTTTTCGAGGAGCATCACCTCTCCCTCTTGCAAAGAATCAGCCGTTTCTTTAATCGTATCACAGATCACCTCTGGGCAGCTTTTAAATTTGACTTCTTTTCCGAGGAGCTGGCTCAGTCTGTCTGCCACTGGCTGCAGCGTGAACTCCATCTTTGGTTCGCCCTTTGGTCTGCCCAGGTGAGACATTAAAATAACCTTTGCCCCCTGTTCAATTAAATAGGTGATCGTTGGCAGTGCAGCCGTAATTCTGTTATCGTCAGTAATTGCGCCGTCCTTCTGTGGTACATTGAAATCACATCTTACAATAACTTTTTTTCCTTTGACATCGATGTCTCTGATTGTTTTTTTCATTTTTTTAGACCCCTCATTGTTTCATATTGAGGAAATACCGGTCTAGCCGGTATTTCCTTTCGTATCCATTATTTTGCGTTGTCTACCTCGTACATATGCTTAATGAGTTCCAATGTCTTGCTGGAATATCCAAATTCATTATCATAGAAAGCGATCAGCTTGAAAAACTTATCGTTTAGCTCAATGCCTTCTCTCGCGTCAAAGATGGAAGTGTGCGGATCTCCAACAAAGTCACCAGATACTACTTCGTCATCAACGTATTCAATGACACCATGCAGGGTCGTCTCAGATGCTTTCTTTACTGCTCTGCAGATGGCCTCATAAGATGCGGACGTCTTTAATACGACATTCAGATCGATTACAGAAACGTCTGCAATTGGAACCCTGTAAGAAATTCCTGTCATCTTTCCTGCCAGTGAAGGAATCACCAATCCTACGGCTTTCGCTGCACCAGTAGTGGAAGGAATGACATTGCCGAACACGCTTCTTCCCGTTCTCCAGTCTTTCATAGAACGAGCGTCAACAACTTTCTGCTTTGCTGTAGCAGAGTGGATGGTAGACATCAATCCCTGTTCGATTCCAAAATTATCCTCAAGCACCTTGCAAAGTGGTGCCAGGCAGTTGGTCGTACAGGATGCATTGGAAACTACCTGCATGTCGCTTGTGTATTCGTCTGAGTTGACACCATAGACGAAGGTAGGCGTTGTCTTATCTTTCGCAGGAGCTGAAATCACAACTTTCTTAGCGCCTGCTTTGATATGATCCATCGCGGTTTCAGTAGTAGTATAAGCCCCTGTCGCTTCAACTATGTATTCTGCCCCGCATTTATCCCAAGGAATGTTTTTCGCTTCAGATTCGCTGTATACAGGAACCTTTTTGCCGTCCATCATAATTCCGTTTTCATACTTCTCAAGTGATTTAGGGAATCTTCCGAATGTACTGTCATATTTCAGCATGTAGATCAGATAATCGATATCCGCGTTACGAACATTAATACCTGCAATTTCGATCTCAGGCATGTCCATTGCCGCCCTGATCACTACTCTGCCAATTCTTCCGAATCCACTAATACCAACTTTAATTGCCATAATTTACCTCCATATCTCTCTTTTATATAAGAATTAAAGTTTTGTATTGATATATATTAAAATTAATTAATATCAAAATTATACGACTAACGCCTAGCCAGCCAAAGGCCGGGGCGTTACAGCATAAGGTCTGTCCATCGATTTACTTTGCGTAAATCGGGACCAGAACCATTATACGACTAACGCCTAGCCAGCCAAAGGCCGGGGCGTTACAGCATAAGGAGTTTCCATCAATTTGCTTTGCAAATTGGGCGGGCTCCATTAGAATCTCCTTCTCTTCGAGGAAGATAAGATGTTCATCCCTTCTCTGTACTTTGCCACCGTCCTTCTGGATATATCAATTCCCTTGTCTTTCAGAATTTCTACCATATCCTGGTCGCTGTAAGGTTTTCTTGGATCTTCTCCATTTATGATTTCCTTGATAATAGACTTTACGCTGTTGGAGGAAACCCCGGCACCGTCTCCGCCTGAGACACCGCTTGAGAAGAAATACTTCAGTTCAAAAACGCCTCTCGGACTCTGCATATATTTACCGTTGATGGAACGGCTTACCGTCGATTCGTGCACGCCGACTTCTTCGGCAATTTGCTTTAAGGTGAGAGTCTTTAAATACTTCTCCCCCTTATCAAAGAAGTCCTGCTGATACTTTACGACTGCGCTGGCTACATTATAAATCGTTTGCTTTCTCTGTTCAATGCTTTTAATCAACCATACTGCTGCATTAAATCTATCATTTAAATACTTATTTAATTCTTCGTCTTTGTCCGCTTCCGCAGATAACTTGTTATAATAAGAGCTGACCATCAGCTTTGGCACACTGGTATCGTTGTTGGTAACCACAAATTCATCGTTAATTTTTTCAACAAAGATGTCCGGGATAACATACCTGGTCGTCTCTCCGGATGAGAAAAGTCTGCCCGGCTTTGGTTCCAAGGTCTTAATCAAATCTGCTATTTGCTGGACTTCCTGATTCTTCATGTTCAAGGTCTTTGCAATATGTGCAATCTTGTTATCCGCCAAATCCTCCAACATGTTTTCTATGATATATTCAATCTCGTCTGTCAAAAGTCCCTTTGCGGCGAGTTGAATAATCAGACACTCCCGCAAGTTTCTGGCAGCGATCCCTGCCGGATCAAAGGTTTGGATAAAATTAAGCGTATCTTCTACATCTTCAATTTCAGCGTCTACTGCCTTTGCAATTTCTTCTACAGAAGCAGTCAGATAGCCATTGTCATCGACAGCCTCGATAATATATTTGCCGATTGCCGCATGTTTTCCCTTGAGATTGGAAAACTGGAGCTGCATAAAGAGATAATCTGTCAAAGTATCTTCTTCAGAGACGTACTGCTCGTATGTATAATCATCGTCTTCATCAGGGGAATATTCCCACTGCTTGAAGCTCTCTTCTTCATAATCAGCTTCTCTGATTTTTTCTCGGATGTCGACTTCCTGTGTATCATACTCCTTTTCCGCTTCCAGCACAGGATTTTCAAGCAATTCATTCTGGACATAATCAACTAACTCCTGGTTGTTGAACTGCAATATCTGTATTGCCTGAATCAATTCAGGAGTCATGGATAGTTTCTGGGTCTGTTCAATTGTGAGCTCGTATCCTAATTTCATAATTCCTATCTCCTTATGCAAATAGTATACCATATTGAATCAGTCTATTTCAAGCCTGGAAAGTCCAATTGTCTTAATGCCTCAAATAAAATGATGTTTGCGGAATTTGCAAGGTTGAAAGAACGAAGTCTTGTATCCTTACTCATTGGGATTCTGATTGCTTTCTCTTGATGCGCTTCGATGAAGTCTCTTGGCAGCCCCGCAGTTTCTCGACCAAAGAGAAACATATCTTCATCCTTATATTCTGGTTCTGTATAGATTCTGCCGCCTTTGGTGGTAGCCAGATACATAGTTCGGTCCCCATAAGTTTCCATGAAGGCCTCTAAGCTCTCGTGAACTTCCAGTTTCACATAAGGCCAATAATCCAGTCCCGCTCTCCTGACAGCTTTTTCATCTATCGAAAAGCCTAACGGCTCTACCAGGTGCAGAACTGTGTCTGTCGCCGCACAGGTTCTCGCTATATTTCCAGTGTTAGGTGGAATTTCTGGTTCTACAAATACGATGTGTAATGACATAATGTCCTCCTAATGGAGTTGCCCCAATTTGCAAAGCAAATTGATGAGAACTCCTTATTCTTTGGGAGACCTAACCCGATTCAACGAAGCGGAATCGCTAGTAGGTCCCCGGTCAAGAGTGCAGGAGCTATGCTCCGTGGCACTTGACGGCCAATCCCCAAGAGAGCAAACATTTTATGCACCGCTCGATTGGATGGATTTAGTCGTATAGTTATGGTCGTATAATATATTTACTTATTAATAATAAAGGTTTTTTGTTAAAATTTAAAGACAAAAATGAAATTTTGGTATATAATTTTTATCAATGTAAAAATATGTACAAGGAGGCTGTTATGAAAACAGTAAAAATCGGAATACTAGGTCTGGGAACCGTAGGTGGTGGAACTTACGAGATCTTGGATATGAACAGAGAATTGATTGAAAAAAGAATCGGCAAAGAAATCAAGGTCGAAAAAGTACTAGAAAAAAACATGGATAGACTGAAAGCACTTGGACTCCACGAAAGCCAGGCCACACAGAATCCTGATGATATTTTAAAGGATCCAGAAATTGATATCGTAGTAGAAGCACTCGGCGGCATCGAACCTTCTACCACGTTCATGCTGACTGCCATGGAAAACGGAAAATCAGTGGTAACACCGAACAAAGCTGCTGTAGCAGCGAACTTTGACAAACTCCACAAAGCAGCAGTGGCAAACAGTGTTGAATTCAGATTTGAAGCCAGCGTTGGCGGCGGTATCCCTGCCCTGACTGCAATTACAGAAGCTCTGGCAGGCAACGATTTCAGTGAAGTTATGGGCATCCTCAACGGCACGACCAACTATATCTTAACAAAGATGACGGATTTGGGTCTTGATTACGGCGAAGTGCTGAAAGATGCTCAGGCAAAAGGTTTTGCCGAGGCAGATCCGACTGCGGATGTGGAAGGAATTGATGTCGCAAATAAGCTTTCTATTTTGATGGCTCTTGCTTTTGATAAGTATGTTCCACCGACAGAAATACCTACAGTAGGCATCAGCAAAATAACCATGGACGATATTGAGGCCGCAAAAGCAAAAGGATGCAAGATCAAATTAATTGCCCAGGCTAAGAAAGTGGGCGATAGCATAGAATACAGTGTAAAACCTATGGAAATTGAAAACTCACATCCTCTCGCTGGCGTTTCCAATGAGTTCAATGCGATTTACGTTACGGGCAATGCTGTCGACGAAGTGATGTTCTATGGCAAAGGTGCCGGTGCCCTCCCGACAGGCAGCGCCATCGTAGGCGACATTCTTGCAATCGCAAAAGCACTATAAAGAGGAGGTACGACAGATGAGCCTATTTCAGGATTGGAAAGAACTGATGGAGAATCAGACCGAAGATACTTTTGAAAATTTTTGGAAAGAATACTCCGAAACAGAGACAAAGATTTACACGCACATTTTAGAAAATCATCAAGAACACTTGTCTGGAACGATTGATGAATTAGTTGCAAAGTTCCAATGCAACAAGACGATTTTCGTCGGTTTCCTCGACGGCATCAACTCCAGTTTAAAGGCAGAGATGGATCTGGATGCCGTAACAGAAGAAACTGCCATTGATCTCGATATCGATTTTGAAAAACTATTCTTCAACATGCTCAAGGCTGAAGCAGAATACTTATTCACTCTCCCTGCCTGGGATGACGTACTCAGCGAAGAGAAGCGAATCGAAATCATCAAGGAGTTCAAACGCTCAAAGACAGTGCACGCAGAAAAGAAACCTGGCAGAAACGACCCTTGCCCTTGCGGCAGCGGTAAAAAATACAAGAAGTGCTGTGGAAAGAACGCATAATATAATCAAAGGGCATGTTGTGTCTGAGCAAAAGCTAATACAACCTGCTCTTTTTCTTTTTTTATTTGCCATGAAACTCCTTAATCAGAGTTTTCTTTACAGCTGATTAAGCTTTGCTCAATTACCAGACTGGTGTTTTGTATTAAAAAGGCCTTCTCATAACCTAGCACATTTCCAAAAACAATCGTATCACATCGTTTGTACTTACTCATTTTCCTTCGATACTGTTCTTTATATTTAACTACTTTTGAAGAAATCAGGATCTTGAAAATCAGTAAAAAATGCTTCTTTGACAAAATAGAAATGGCCTGTCTTCATAACTAACCTCCTGTAAAAATAATCAAAAAACAATCAAAACCACCAGTTGAACTGGTGGTTTGACCAGGCCCTATAAGGGCCTTTCTCCTGTGGTGGCACCTTGAAAGGTGCATCGAAAAGGTCCGCAACCACACTTTTGTTATCTGATACCCCCTGCCCGGGGGTATTTCATTTTACTTTTCCCTCACGTCCCCAAATGGGTCAACGTATTCTTTCAGGCTTATCTGGTCATTCACCATGTC
>CABIXY010000003.1:0-45944 GCA_902362805.1 Eubacteriaceae bacterium
ACTAAGCAAGGTCTTAAGAGACAATGCGGAGGGTATGATCTATGATTTCAACCGAGAAACCAGAAAAAAGCAATTTACTGAAGTTTTTTAACAGAAGTAGATTCTCAAAAGACCGGTTTAAACGCTAAACCGGCAGTTCACTTGGTCAAGTGAAGAAGAGCATAAGGCGGATGCCTTGGCACTGGGAGCCGAAGAAGGACGTGACAAGCTGCGAAAAGCTGCGGTTAGGAGCAAATATCCGACAACCCGCAGATGTCCGAATGGGGGAACCCGCTCAAGGTAATGCTTGGGCGCCGCACGGTGAATACATAGCCGTGCAGGAGGCAACCCGGGGAACTGAAACATCTAAGTACCCGGAGGAAGAGAAAGAAACATCGATTCCCTGAGTAGCGGCGAGCGAAAGGGGAAGAGGCCAAACCATGGACTCGTCCATGGGGTTGAGGACGCCCATCACGCATGGCGTCGGTAGCCGAACATGCCTGGAAAGGCAGACCGCAGGGGGTAAAAGTCCCGTAGGCGGAACCGACAAGATGCAGGGCGGATCCAGAGTAGGACCGGACACGTGTAACCCGGTCTGAAGCAGGGGGGCCCACCCCCCAAGCCTAAATACTACCCAGTGACCGATAGAGAACAGTACCGTGAGGGAAAGGTGAAAAGAACCCCGGGAGGGGAGTGAAATAGAACCTGAAACCTTATGCTTACAAGCAGAGGGAGCGCAAGTGACCTCGTACTTTTTGTAGAACGGGCCAACGAGTTATGGTATGCAGCGAGGTTAAGTTGCTGGAGCAACGGAGCCGCAGGGAAACCGAGTCTGAAGAGGGCGGCTGAGTTGCATGCTGTAGACCCGAAACCGGGTGACCTATCCATGAGCAGGTTGAAGTAACTGTAATAGGTTATGGAGGACCGAACCCATATCTGTTGAAAAAGGTTGGGATGACTTGTGGATAGCGGTGAAATTCCAATCGAACCCGGAGATAGCTGGTTCTCCTCGAAATAGCTTTAGGGCTAGCCTCGCAGCAAGATATCCGGAGGTAGAGCACTGAATGTTCTAGGGGCCTTCACCGGTTACCGAAAACTATCAAACTCCGAATGCCGGAATATCATATGCGGGAGTCAGACTATGGGAGATAAGTTTCATAGTCGAAAGGGAAACAGCCCAGACCAACAGCTAAGGTCCCAAAATGTAAGTTAAGTGGAAAAGGATGTGGAGCTGCACAAACAGCTAGGATGTTGGCTCAGAAGCAGCCATTCATTCAAAGAGTGCGTAATAGCTCACTAGTCGAGTGGCTCTGCGCCGAAGATAAACGGGGCTGAAACTTACTACCGAAGCTTTGGATACAGTAATGTATGGTAGAGGAGCATCGTATGCGGGCTGAAGCCCGTCCGGAAGGACGGGTGGACTGCATAGGAGAGAGAATGTTGGCATGAGTAGCGTAAGGCAGGTGGGAATCCTGCCCGCCGAAAATCTAAGGTTTCCTGAGGAAGGTTCGTCCACTCAGGGTTAGTCGGGGCCTAAGCCGAGGGCGAAAGCCGTAGGCGATGGACAACGGGTCGATATTCCCGTACCACCGAGGGCCGTCCGAGCGAAGCGGGGACACAGAAGGATAGACTGAGCACGCCGTTGGTAGAGCGTGTCCAAGCGTCGAGGGAGTCAGAACAGGCAAATCCGTTCTGGCAATTCTGAGGCGTGACGGGGTGGCAATTGAGCCGGAAGCAGTCGATTTCACGCTGTCAAGAAAAGCCGCTAGCGAGGCCGGAGGTGCCCGTACCGCAAACCGACACAGGTAGATGAGGAGAGAATCCTAAGGCGAGCGAGAGAACTATTGTTAAGGAACTCGGCAAAATGACCCCGTAACTTCGGGAGAAGGGGTGCCTGCTTCGGCAGGCCGCAGTGAAAAGGCCCAGGCAACTGTTTACCAAAAACACAGGTCTCTGCAAAAGCGAAAGCTGACGTATAGGGGCTGACGCCTGCCCGGTGCTGGAAGGTTAAGGGGAAGTGTCATCTTCGGAGAAGCACAGAACTTAAGCCCCAGTAAACGGCGGCCGTAACTATAACGGTCCTAAGGTAGCGAAATTCCTTGTCGGGTAAGTTCCGACCCGCACGAAAGGCGTAATGATCTGGGCACTGTCTCAACAATAGACTCGGTGAAATTGTAGTACCGGTAAAGATGCCGGTTACCCGCAGCAGGACGGAAAGACCCCGTGGAGCTTTACTGCAGCTTGATATTGAGCTTCGGCGTTGCATGTACAGGATAGGTGGGAGACTGCGAGGCGAGTACGCCAGTATTCGCGGAGTCACCGTTGGGATACCACCCTTGTAACGTTGAGGTTCTAACCACGTGCCGTGAACCGGCACTGGGACAGTGTCAGGCGGGCAGTTTGACTGGGGCGGTCGCCTCCCAAAGAGTAACGGAGGCGCCCAAAGGTTCCCTCAGCGCGGTCGGAAATCGCGCGCAGAGTGCAAAGGCAGAAGGGAGCTTGACTGCGAGACATACAGGTCGGGCAGGGACGAAAGTCGGGCTTAGTGATCCGGTGGTTCCGAGTGGAAGGGCCATCGCTCAACGGATAAAAGCTACCCCGGGGATAACAGGCTGATACCCCCCAAGAGTTCACATCGACGGGGGTGTTTGGCACCTCGATGTCGGCTCGTCTCATCCTGGGGCTGGAGTAGGTCCCAAGGGTTGGGCTGTTCGCCCATTAAAGAGGTACGCGAGCTGGGTTCAGAACGTCGTGAGACAGTTCGGTCCCTATCCGCTGTGGGCGTTGGAAATCTGAGTGGAGCTGTCCTTAGTACGAGAGGACCGGGATGGACATACCTCTGGTGCACCAGTTGTCCTGCCAAGGGCACGGCTGGGTAGCTAAGTATGGACGGGATAAGCGCTGAAAGCATCTAAGTGCGAAGCCCCCCACAAGAAGAGATTTCCTCCTTTAAGGTAAGACCCGTGGGAGACTACCACGTCGATAGGCCGGAGGTGGAAGCATGGCGACATGCGGAGCTGACCGGTACTAATAGGTCGAGCACTTGACCAGTGGTTTCAAGGAAGGTTTGCAAGTTAGGCGTTATTCAGGCCTGGGGGTACCCAGACAACAGAAGAAAAAGAAGAAATCCGGTGACTACAGCGGGGAGGGCACACCTGTTCCCATCTCGAACACAGCAGTTAAGCTCCCCAGCGCTGATGATACTTGGCGGGCAGCCGCCTGGGAAAGCAGGTCGTTGCCGGTTTCTGTAAAAAAGACAATCCAGTAGGGTTGTCTTTTTTTAGCTGCCGCAGGCAGCGTCAGAAACGGGACAGCGCAGCGAACAGGGTGAGCGGAGGAACGCCCGCTGGGAGTGCTGCCGGTTATACACAGGTGAGATAGCCAGATAATATCAGCCCCTTGCAGATTGCAGGGGAATTTTTTTATGATGTGCAAAGGGACCATGTGAAAGAAAAATCTGCCAGAAAAGCATAAAAAACAGGAGATTCTGGCAGATTTCGCAATTTGGAGAGGGTATATTAGCAAAAGGCAGGATAAATAACAGGAAAATTTAATTGATATTACGATGTAATTTTCATGTTAGATATGATTTTTAGCTGGAATTTTGGGGGAATACCATGACAGTGTGTTTTGAGAAAGATTCTACGCCAAAGAAATTCTTGGAAAATAAAAAAATCTGCCAGAATCAAGACCTAAATTGAACAATTCAGGCAGATTTCTCTGTTTTTGACTGACATGTACTGGGTGTGGGTATGGTAGAAACGGTTAGTGTAAAATAGTTGTGGGGTTTTCAAGAGAAAAAAATATAGAGGTCAACAAATTGTGATGGGATTGACAAAAAATTCTGGAGGGGTTCAAGACAACAAATGCAGATCTTGTAATAGATGAGACCATATCAGGGCATTTTAACTTCCCTGACTTAAGACATCATCGCAGGCATAGGCGGAGTTTAATCTTTTCTTTTCTCAGAGGTTGATTTATGTTATAATAAACGCTGTAATCTAAGCAGCTTCGCTGTAAGGAAGCGTTTATTGAATCGCATGCTGCGACTGTATATATAAAGGAATGCATGCGGTATAATGGTTCCACGATCCTACGACGTTGCCTTTTTGCCCCAAGCTTGCTTGGCTAGGCAAAACGGACAGCGCAGGGAGCGAAGCGACCGTAGGAGTATTGCGTAAGCAATACGTTGTCGCAAGGTAGGAACCAGTGAAACACGACTTCTGAGTGCATTTTTAAAGGAATCGTCATGTTATAATAAACGCTGTAATCTAAGCAGCTTCGCTGTAAGGAAGCGTTTATTGAATCGCATGCTGCAACTGTATATCTAAAGGAATGCATGTGGTATAATGGTTCCACGATCCTACGACGTTGCCTTTTTGCTCCAAGCTTACTTGGCTAGGCAAAACGGACAGCGCAGGGAGCGAAGCGACCGTAGGAGTATTGCGTAAGCAATACGTTGTCGCGAGGTAGGAACCATTGAAACAGGACGTTCGATTCCACTTTTAGAGGAATCGTCATGGTATAAGGAGTTTTTGGGTGAAAGGGAGGTATTAATAAATGATGCTGTTTTTAAAAGTTATATTTTGTGTACTGCTCTGTTGCCCGTTGGCTTATGTTGTAACATATCTTTTTACAAAAATCGTTGATGATGCCACAAAGAAGCATTAGGAGATACATTATGGACAGAGGACTTTTTATCACACTGGAAGGACCAGACGGTTCAGGAAAGTCAACGCAAATTGAATATTTAAGAGAATATTTTCACGATCAAGGAATTGAGACGATACTGACCAGAGAACCTGGAGGTACGGAGATTGGTGAAAAGCTTCGAGAAATCATTCTGGACAAGGCAAACAGCGACATGTGTGATATGGCAGAAGCACTGCTTTATGCAGCTTCCAGGGCCCAACATGTGAAACAACTGATAAAACCGGCCTTAGAGGCGGGGAAAGTCGTAGTCTGCGATCGGTTTATAGACTCCAGCATCGCTTACCAGGGATACGGAAGAAAGTTGGGAGACGCAGTGCGTGTTATCAATGAGTTTGCCGTGGATGGATGCATGCCGGATATTACCTTTTTGTTGGAGCTTTCACCTGAAATCGGAAAGTCGCGGATTAAGTCCGAAATCCAGGACAGACTGGAACAAGAGAAGATTGAATTTCACAACAGAGTTTATGCGGGATACAGAGAAATTGCAAAGTTCTATCCGCAGCGTTTTGTGGAGATTGATGCAGGGAGAGATAAACTTACGATTAAAAAGGATATTCTTGAATGCATCGAAAAAATTTTAACAGGCAGGTTTTTTTAATGTCATTACGTGATTACAGTGAATATCAGAGATTGATCGAGAGGATTAGCAGAACCATTGTCAATGGGAACATATCACATGCGTATATTATTGAAGGAGATAGCTGCATCGATAAAGAGGCCTTTGCTAAGGACTTTATCAAAGCGGTGCTATGTCTGGAAGAATTAGGCGTCGGCTGTGACAGATGTGTAAATTGCCGAAAGATTGATCATGATAATTATGAAGACTTATACATCCTGCGCGCTGATGATTTGTCTCTGAAAGATGCAGCCGTTTCAGGACTACAGGAAAACTTAAAGAACAAACCCTCTGCTGGCAGCCGTAATGTTGCAATTATTGAAGGTGCGGATTCCATGACGCCGAGGGCGCAGAACAGGCTGCTGAAGACATTGGAGGAACCAAATCCAGGCACTATAATCATTTTACTCTCGGAAAATACAGAGAATTTGCTGCAGACGATTACGTCCCGCTGCATCATATATCGACTTGGAAATTTTGTGCACAACAACCAAAATGATAAAATGACCTTTGCGCAAAAAATCATGGACATGGTCATAGACGGAGCCTATTTTTGTGATTTGAAAGACACACTGACCAAAGGTGTAAAAGACAGAAAAGAAGCTTTTATGCTGTTGGATGGTCTTGAAAGGCTGTTCAGCCGTGCCATGGCTGGAGATGGAACAGGCGCAATGCGGAAAGAAAAGATTATTGAAAATGTAAAATACGTTGAAGAAGCAAGGCGAGATCTGCTGGCCAACGTCAACTATAAATATGCAATCAGAAATTTAATTCTGAAAATTGGAGGATAAATAAATGGTAAGAGTAGCAGGCGTTAGATTTAAAAATGCCGGAAAAGTATATTACTTCGACCCAGATCAGTTCGAAGTAAAATTGAATGATAATGTTATCGTGGAGACGGCCAGGGGGCTGGAATTCGGCACGGTTACAATGGAAATAACAGAAATAAAAGAGGACGATGTGGTGCAGCCTCTGAAGAAAATTATCAGAATCGCGTGCGAAGAGGATGAAAAGCGCCATCAAGAAAATGAGAAGAAAAAATCAAAAGCGCTGAGTCTCTGTCAAGAAAAGATAGAGAAACACGGATTAGAGATGAAACTCATCGATGTGGAGTATACTTTTGATAATAATAAGATTATTTTTTATTTTACTGCGGACGGAAGAGTGGATTTTAGGGAGTTAGTGAAAGACCTGGCCAGCGTATTCAAGATGCGAATCGAACTTAGACAGATTGGCGTCAGAGATGAAGCGAAAATGTTAGGCGGAATCGGCTCCTGCGGCAAAAGTCTCTGCTGCAGCACTTGGCTTTCGGACTTTGAGCCGGTATCTATCAAAATGGCGAAGGTACAGAACCTTTCTCTCAACCCGACCAAAATTTCTGGCATCTGCGGAAGACTGATGTGCTGTCTCAAGTATGAAAATGACGTATATATGGAACTGCGCAAAGGTTTGCCTGACCATGGAGAAAAGGTAAAAACAAAAGATGGTATGGGAAAAGTCGTGGATACGAATATCCTGGAGAGCAAAGTCAAAGTAAGACTTTATACCAATGAAAAAGACGATGACGGTGAAGCAAAGCTGGGAACTGATATCTATACTTACAAAAAAGATGAAATTAAGAGATTAGGACAGCATAAGAAACATAATAATACTAATACCAACAATATTCTTGAAGAAGTCGATGAAGAATATATCGACGAATTGAAAGAATTGATAAAGGAATAGCAGGATGAGTTTACGTCTGGATGAGATCGGATTTGGAAAGCTGAAGATTTTTCAAAATCCAGAAGAATTTTGCTATGGAGTAGATGCCGTCCTATTGGCGGGATTCGCGGCTGAGGGCGCAGCAAAAAGACAGTGTCGATGCCGAATCATGGATCTGGGTACTGGGACGGGGATCGTTCCCTTGATTCTATCGCACAAGACAGAGGCTTCACTAATTGGCGGAATCGAGGTACAGGAGAACTCTTACAGGCTGGCAGTAAAAAATGCGCAGTACAACGACTTAACTGAGCGCGTTCAGTTCTTCCATGGTGATGTAAAAGAGTTTTCTCATGGCGATTGGGCAGGAACTTTTGATATAGTTACATCAAACCCTCCATATACGGAAGGCGCAGGGGGGATTGAGAGCAGCAACAAAGCGAAGGCTATCGCCAGGCATGAAAGCACAGCGTCCCTAGATGACTTTGTCAGGACGGCGGCGAACCTGCTCAAAGACAAAGGGGACTTTTACATGGTTCATAGGCCTTCCCGGCTGGTGGATATCTGCGAGAGCTGCAGACGGCATCGCTTAGAACCCAAAGAACTCTGTTTTATCAGCGGCAAACCCTTTGAAAGAGCAAATATCATATTAATTCACTGTACAAGGAATGGGAATCCGCAGCTGCGAATATTAGACCCATTATTTGTACATAATGAAGATGGAAGTTATTCTCAGCAAATACTAAAATTATATGAGAAATTACCTTGAAACGGTTGCTATTATATGGTAAAAACGGTATAATACTCCATAGACGGGATAAGGAGGTTCTGACTATGATAACAATCAATGTAAAATCAGCATTAATATACTTGCTGTTCATTGCACTCATTATTTTGGTCGTTTATCTTACTTTGTTGGCAAAGAACCTGATTAAGACAATAAAGGAAACAAACAAGATATTGGCGGACACTTCAGTGATATCTGGAATTGCGGCAGAAAAGGCGACACAGGTTGACGCCATCGTCGACGATGTGCAGTCAGCAGTTTCCGATTTATCACAAGCCGTAAAGGGACAGCAGAATTTTGTCGGCGCCCTTTCTAATATCGTAAAGGCTTTAGGCTCTTTGGTCGCCATCTTTAAGAAAGATGCTGACGAAGGGGAGACTGCCAAAAAAAGAAAAAAGTAGTTTATTCGGTTTGAAAGGAGTTTTGTTATGAAAGCAACAGGGATTGTAAGACCAGTGGATGCTCTCGGTAGAGTGGTAATACCAGTAGAACTTAGAAGAAATTTAGGAATTAAGACAGAGGATTCCTTGGAAATTTTTGTAGATGGCCAATACATCATGCTGAAGAAGTATGAACCATCATGCGTATTCTGCGGTGAAGTGAATGATGTAAAGCTTATCCATGGCAAGACAGTTTGTTCTAAATGTATCGAGGAAATGAAGAAATTATAAATCGCATGGAGGAAAGCCTGAACAGCCAGGCTTTTTTTCATCTTTTGTTGAAAAAAGGGGGAATAATTAGTATACTGTTAGTATAATAGTATAATAGCTAATGGAGGAGAGAAGTGGCGAAATTTTTAGTTCAGAAAAGTGAGCCATTAAATGGAGAAGTAGTAATCAGTGGTGCAAAAAATGCAGTACTTCCGTTGATGGCAGCTGCCATTTTGGCAGAGGACAAATGTGTAATCAGAGACGTGCCGGCACTTCGTGACGTAGATGTCATGAAAGAAATCTTAAAGTCTCTTGGTTCCAGAATTAAAGAAATAGAAGAATCAGTAATTGAGATAGAAACAAAAGAAATCCTGAGCAACGAGGCTGACTTTGACTTGGTCAGCAAGATGAGGGCGTCCTTTTTAGTTATGGGACCTTTGCTTGCTAGAGTTGGCAGAGCAAAAGTTCACTCGCCAGGAGGATGCACCATCGGCGCCAGACCGATTGACTTACACCTAAAGGGATTTGAAGCTTTAGGCGCAGAAATCATCGTAAAAGACAATTATGTGGAAGCCGTTGCAGGCGAAGAGGGGCTCATTGGAAGCAGTATTTACTTGGACTTTCCAAGTGTAGGAGCGACAGAAAACATTATGACTGCCGCTGTGCTTGCCAAAGGAACCACCTACATCGAAAACGCAGCGGAAGAACCCGAAATTGTCGACCTTGCAAATTTTCTCAACAAAATGGGTGCAAGGATCAAAGGTGCTGGAACAGATACCATCAAAATTGAAGGTGTAGAACATCTGCGAGGTTCAGAACATACGGTGATTCCGGATCGGATTGAAACCGGTACCTTTATGCTGGCAGCAGCCATTACCCACGGACAGCTGCTGATTAGAAATGTGGTTCCAGACCACGTGAAACCGATCACGGCAAAATTGCGTGAATGCGGTGTCACTGTCGAAATGTCTGATGAAGGGATGTATGTATTAGCTGATGACCGGGATTTGGTTTCAACCGACATCAAGACCCTTCCATACCCAGGCTTCCCGACAGATATTCAATCACCGTTCATGGCATTCCTGACGACGGTCAACGGCTCCAGCAATGTCATTGAAACTGTCTTTGAAAACAGATTTATGCATGTAGCAGAACTGAACCGTATGGGTGCCAATATCAAAACCGAAGGCAACCGTGCGATGATTCAGGGGGGAAAAATGCTGGAAGGCGCCCAGGTTATCGCGACGGACTTAAGAGCCGGAGCGGCACTGGTTCTTGCAGGTCTGGTAGCACAGGGAACTACAGAAATTTCCGAAATCTACCACATTGAGCGTGGTTACGAGAAATTCGTCGAAAAATTCAGAGCTTTGGGAGCAAATATCCTCAGGCTGGAAGACTAGCGGATAAACGAGCAGACCGGATGCGGTCTGCTTTTTTGTTTAATGCGGAGTGGCACAGCCACTTTTTAATGGTTCAGCCAAATCATTTGCTCACCGTTGTACCCTTATAATAATGAGTCAGTATTTTTTTGTAATTCTCACCTTTTTTTGCCATACCGTTGGCGCCATATTGGCTCATTCCCACACCATGACCTGATCCACTGCTGGTGATGGTGATTTTTTGACCTTTGAAGGAGATTTTGAACCTGGCAGAGTAAAGTCCTAAGGCGGATCGTACGTCTACGCCAGAGATGGTTTCCTGCCCTATTTTGATGGTCTTTACACGACCGCCATCTGAGTGGGATTTGATGCGGATATTGGAACGTTTAATTTTACCGAAATTCAGTTCGGGCATATGAGCCTTTATTTTCGCGGAAAATGTGCTGATAGACATCGTCTGCTTCTCCTTTTTATGTGTGGCACCTGGTTCGTAAGAACTGGATACACTGACAAGGTAGGGAAAAGAGCCGGAAAACACTTCCTCTGAGTTTTCTGTCTTGCCGGCACTGGAGGCAAAATAGAGAGCGTGAGAGGCCAGTTTTCCATCATATAAGAGGACCTGGCTCTTTGTTTCATTTACTGCTTTTTTGACCTTAGCAGAGATGTTGTCACTCCTATACACCTGACAGTGCACCGTGTCACACAGCTTGGCACCTGAATTGATGCGGCCCAGGGCGTAAGTGCGGCTGGCTACTGATTGGGCTTTCAGCGCCTCAGGCTCAAAGGCAGCGGGCATTTCAGAGGCGACGACACCCTGAATGTATTTTTCAAAAGGAATCGTCTCGTACTTTTTTTTCGCGGTGATGTAGACTTTCACTGTTTCCGGAATTTTGCCTTTGTAGGCGATGCCTTCTTCGTGTTCGACGAGACTGGGAAACAATTGAATGCTTACATAGGGAAGCAGAACGACGAGGAACAGCATGCTTGCTATGTAAACTGCCACATGGCGCATATTGATTTTTCTTTGGTGAAACATAAAGCTTATCCTCCTGCTTTAGTCTATGCTGATGTGGACAAAATAGACGTAAAAGTATATAATTAAGTGGACAATGATTGGATTTGTCGTATCACAAAAACGAAAGGAAGTATCAATGGCTGATATTAAATTCCTGGAGCTGCTTTCTAAGGACTATCCCAACATCAAAGCAGCTACAGCAGAAATTATCAATTTGAGTGCAATCCTTGCATTGCCAAAGGGAACAGAGTATTTTTTAAGCGACCTTCACGGGGAGCATGAAGCTTTTATCCACATGCTGAAGAGCGCTTCTGGCACGGTTAAGAGCAAAATAGATGAGCATTACGGCGGCGTACTCAGCGAGACCGATCGAGATGACCTGGCAGCGCTGATCTACAATCCGCAGGCGGAGATAAATAGAAGGAAAAAGGGTGAAGGAGACTTTGATAAATGGTGTACCACGGTAATTTATCGCCTGGTAACTATCTGCAAGTCAGTTTCAACCAAGTATACCCGGTCTAAGGTGAGAAGGAGATTACCAAAGTATCTGGACTATGCCATGGACGAACTGCTGCACGCAGACGACGAGGAGAACAGAGCCCACTATTACAGTGCCATCATCAGCACGGTCGTAGAATGCGACATTGCAGAGGACTTTATCATCGAAATGGCAGATGCCATCAGCAATTTGGCTGTGGATCACCTACATATCATCGGTGATATCTTTGACAGAGGCGCCCATCCTGATACAATTATGGACTTCTTAATCAACTATCACGATGTGGATTTTCAGTGGGGAAATCATGATATTGTATGGATGGGAGCGGCCACGGGCAATTGGGCCTGTATTGCCAATATCCTGAGAATGAATATCAGCTATAATAACTTTGATATGTTGGAAATCGGCTATGGAATTAATCTGCGGCCGCTGGCGATTTTTGCAGAGAAGGTTTATGGTGACGACCCATGTGAATTCTTTGCACCGCATATACTCGATAGAAATGAATACGATCCCATTGATGAGAGACTGACGGCCAAGATGCATAAAGCCATCGCAATTTGCCAGTTCAAAGCGGAAGGGCAGCGAATTATGGCGCACCCAGAATACAAGCTGGAGAAACGGCTTCTTCTCGACAAGATCAATTGGCAGGAGGGTACCATAGAGGTAGAAGGGGTTGTCTATCCCCTGCGTGATACGAATTTCCCGACGGTGGATCCTGAAAATCCTTATGCGTTTACGGAAGAAGAGCGGGAGGTCATGAACTCTCTCGAGGCGTCGATTCTGAATTCCGATAAGCTCCAGGCGCACATCCGTTTTTTATACAGCCACGGTGCTTTATACACAAGAGTAAACGGCAATCTGCTGTACCACGGCTGTATTCCGATGACCGATGAAGGGGAGTTTGAAGAGGTTGAAATCAATGGAGGCTGTTACAAAGGCAAGGCGTTGATGGATTATCTCGATGATCAGGTAAGAAAGGCTTATTTCTCGCCCTCAGAAGCGAAGGAAATCGGCAGGCTGGGGGATTTGATGTGGTATCTCTGGTTGGGCGGAAACTCGCCGCTCTTCGGCAAAGACAAGATGACGACGTTTGAAAGGCTGTTTATCGCTGACAAAGCTTCTCACAAAGAGCATGTCAGACCGTATTACAAGCTGATTAAGGAGAGAGGGCCTTGCGAAAAGATTTTGCGGGAATTCGGGCTTGATCCGTCACGCTCAAAGATTCTCAACGGTCATGTGCCAGTCAAAATCAAGGACGGGGAGAGCCCGATCAAAGGCGGCGGCCTGTTGTATGTCATCGATGGCGGGATTTCAAAAGCTTACCAGAAACAAACCGGAATTGCAGGCTATACTTTCATCTTCAACTCCAGATTTATGGCTCTAGCTGAACACAAGCCTTATAAACCATTGAAAGAAGATGGAACGCAGGAGTTTCAGTCTCCAGTTGTGAAGACGGTGGAGGTGCTGCCTGAGAGGATGATGGTTCTCGATACAGACCAGGGAATCGAGCTGGTAGAGCAAGTCGACAACATAAAACAGCTGGTAGAAGCGTACCGCAAAGGCATTATCAAAGAACAGTATTAGAAGTATGAAAAAAGCAAGGAGCTTGTCAGTTCCTTGCTTTTGTGAGTTTAAAGATTATTCGCTTTTGAATTCGCTGTTGCAGAGTTCAGTTCCTTCTTTATCGACGATGATGAACTTCATGCTGATGCCGTCTATTTTCGTGTCTTCTTCAAGTTTTTTGATAGTTGGCTGCACAGTTGGCTTCATTGTCTCCATATACTGCTTCATAGCGCTCTTTGTTGCATCCAGGTTAGACTTCTCAACAGTTTGATCTAATTTACATGAGAAAGTTATAGTATTTTCTTTTACTTCTACAGTAGCATCCATGCCACTCTTAGACATGGTATTTGCAGTGTTATCTAATGTTTCCTGTTCGCTTGGATTATCGTTGATGTACTCCTCCAGGTTTGACGGACCGCCACATCCGGTGAGCAGAGCCATCATTGACAGAGTCAGTATTAGCATGATACTCGTTAATAAAACTTTTGATGATTTCTTATTCATATCGCATTCTCCTTTGTAAAAATATTAATCGTACGTACATTATAAAGTTTATCAGCAGGTTGTACAAGCAATATTTAATGAGGACCTGAAGAGTAATCGAAAAGTAACCGCAGTAAGTAAAAAATATTATTCGGACCATGGAGGAACCCTTTGTAGTACATTTTTTTCGTAAATGGCATCTGCAAAGTCTCCTGTTAACCCCTATTGCCGTGAAAAGACGTAAAAGCACCTAAAGAATTTACGGACTGCAAAGGGAGCGCCCCTGTCACAGAGGCTGTAACCGTTGAAACTTCGTCTTAGCTTTTGACTAGGGCAACGTTATGACACTATAGTAACGGAAAGATTTAGGTGTTATTGGCACTTTTTGATGAAATGACGGGTAAAGCTTTCAACGATCATTTTTGAAGCAGAAGTATAGATTTCAGAACAATGATTTTCCATATTGACAAAGCCGTTGACATTAGTTATACTAATATAGTACGAAATTTCATTACATGTACATGCGCCATTAGCTCAATTGGATAGAGTCGCGCACTACGAATGCGAAGGTTGGGGGTTCGAGTCCCTCATGGCGCACCAAAAACCCTGTAATTGCAACGGTTACAGGGTTTTGTTTTGCTCTTTTTGTAGTCTATTTTTTGCGCTTTCCCATGATTTTCCCATGCTAGGAATTGAATGCGCTTGTAAGCTTCTCTACAGCTTCCAGTCTTTCCTCATGAGCGATATTGATATAATACTTTTGAGTTACGCTGATGGATGAATGTCCGAGTAGCACAGAAGCGGTCTGGATAGGCACGCCCATTGAGCAAAGCTTTGTTGCAAAGGTGTGTCGATAGGTATGAATGCCTTTTGCCTGGACGGCGATACGCTGATATAACCTGACAAGCGATCTGGTCACATTTTTCCTGTCGAGATAACCCCCGCTGTTGGTGGTGAAGAGGTAGTCTGTCCGGTACCCATTTTTCAGCATATCCTCACGGTGTCGTGCAGTGTGAATCTTTAATTCTTTCAGGACAGTTTCGTTCAACGGAACATCGCGGACAGAGTTATATTTTGGCTGTGTGAATATGAATTCATGGCTAATGACCTTCCCATCTTCATAGAGCGCCTTATATTGCAGCTGCCTTCTGACATGAAGCGTATTTTCTTCAATATCATCATATCTAACTGCCAGCAGTTCACTGATACGCAGTCCTGTGTTCAAGGCAAGGATAATCAAAAAGCGTAAAGGGTGATTTTGAGACTCTGAAAGGATTTTTTTCACTTCTTCATCTTCCCATATGATTATATCGTTATTGTCGCTTAAATCGTCCGTTTTAGGCTTCCTTTTACTTTCTTTTTCCGGCAGTGTCAACGTGGACGTGATATTACGGCCATAGCCTTCATGCTCCACATATTTGTAAAAGAGTTTCATGAGATTATTGATAGACTTCAATGCACCGGGCGCACAATCTAACGTATTGTATAACGCCTGAAGGTCAGCACTTCTGATTTGATCTAAAGGAAGCCCCGCGACCCTGGAGGTTTTGATGTATTTATTCCAGGCATTGATATAGTTTTCTTTTGTGCCGTGAGAATAGTTTGTGTCCGGCAGGAATACGTTGGTGATGAAGTGATCAGCCATGATACCGAAATACTGGTTGTCTTTCACTATTCCAGCTTCACGTTTAGCCATATAGGCCTCGTACTTACGCTCTGCATCACTTTTATTCTTTCCATAGAAGTCCTTGTTATCGTCCACCCAGACGCCCTTCTTGTTCAGCTTCTTTCCGACCTTACGGCGGATTCTGTAATAAGGGACGCCGTTTTTCATACAGTTGGTTTTGCTGGCCATGTGCTCACACTCCTTTTGAAGGGTATAAAAAACCCTAAAACTTGAATTTTTAGGGTTGCGATGATACAATGTAATTGCGAGTTACGGTTGTATTATTGCAACCCAGTTACATTAGCTCCTGCCTCGGCAGGGGTTTTTGTTTTATTTAGAAAGTGTATTTTACCCAATATTGTTTGTAGGCTGAGTTGTAGATATAATTGCTGAATGACGTCAGATCTTCCGGAGCTAAGATGAATTCATACATTGTGGCACTTCCGCCATTATATAACTCTACGTCTGCAGCAGTCTGATAACCCAATTCATCACTCATAGTCAGCCCGTCCATAGATGGGAGAGATGCATTGCAATTACCGTTATACAGACCATAAGAATTGATGATTGACAATCCTGATAGGGAAACATCTTCGTATCCGGATTTTGCCTTTACTTCATATTCAATTCCCACTAATTTTTTCCCTACAAATGACTCAGCATCATATTCCTGATGAAAACGCCATGAATCTGGGTCGAGTGTTTTATACCAGCTCTCTGCCTCAGCTCCTGAACAGATTTTATTTACCTTGAAGTACATTGTACCATCAGAAGTTTTTATCGTAATACCCTTGGTAGGGTCAGCTGGCTTCTGTCTGCTGCCAGTTGCATATTTGACCGTCACTTTGCAGGTGTACTTCTTTTTCCCTATTTTTCCTGTGATAGTTGTAGTGCCGGCTTTCTTTGCGGTAATCTTTGCAGATGCCTTACCTGTTGACTTTACTGTTGCAACTGTTTTTTTGCTGCTTGTCCAAATCACTTTCTTTGAGGCATTCAGAACTTTTATAGTTGACGTCTTGCCAGCATAAAGCGACAGAGATTTTTTGTTGATCTTCACGGTTGCGGCAGAGGCAAACACAGTCGTTGTTGCAATCAATGCCATTGCTACGATCAGGGTTACGATTAGATTAATCTTTTTCATTTTGAACCTTCTTTCTTTTAACATTAATTTTGTTACGATTAATGTAGCGCAATAGGACAATATTTTTTGAGGATGATAGGAAATGATACTTTCGTCGAATTTTACTGCAAGGAAGTGAAATGTTTAATGCTAATCGTTTGCAAAATTGTCATCTACATAATTCGCTATTTGATTTTTTGACTTCAATATTTTAGCAGTCTGGATGATTGTATCAACTTCCGATTCGCAAAATTTTTGCCCGATTAGCAAATATAAGGCTTCTGCGAGCATTCCTCGCCCTTTTTGCTGCCTACATTTAACTTCTTCTGCAATCGCTAGTAACTTCTGACTCTCTTGATAGCCTTCTTTTAACACACTTAATTCTTTTTGCTTCTCATAATAGTCCTGTTCGAGTCTGGTTAACTCATTTGCCGTTTCGCGAGCTTCGCTGTTAATCATTGATATTAATACCTCGATAGGAACATCAAGTGCAAACGCAATTTTTTGTAATATATCACTTCGAACATTACTGCTATCACGTTTCGTAATTGCATAAAGTGTATTTGCTGATATTCCAGTCTTTTCGGACAACTGTCTTATTGTCATATCATGTTGATCCAGTAATTGCTTTAAAATTGTTCCAAAACCCATGTAACGAATCTCCTTTGCCTTAATATGATGATTTTTTAAAAATTTGCATAGATGATAAAATCTTGCACTTTGTACTAAAAATTATCACATAATTAGTACAAACTTATCAGAAATATTGACATATGCACTAAAATATGGTTTAATACTAATTAGTACAAACGCACTAACTGAATGAAGCAAATGAACGGTAATTTACTTGGCCGAGGGAGGAATATGATGAATCACAAAGAAACACTACTTAAAATGATTGAAGGTATTGAAAGTGAGATTTTTTTAAAGTTTCTGTGTAATCTGATTGAATCATTCAAGAAGACTTGGGGCTATTAAAGCCCCTTCTTCTTCAAAAGGAATTCTATCATATCATAAACACTTTTTCTATCTTGTGCGTCGAGAGAAAGCAGGCTTTTGATATGTTCTATCATATCAGAGTCTTGCATTAGTTCTGCTATGAAGTCAGTATTAGTCTCCAAATTGGTTTCATACCCCATTAAGTAGGCAGGGGTAGTACAAAGAACTTTTGCAATAGGCTCTAAGATGGAGATTGGCAAATTTCCAATATCCCCGTTTTCATAACGGTAAATTGTTGCGCGATTTTTACCAAGCTTAGAAGCGAGGTCTTCAACAGAGAGTCCTGCTTCTATTCTACGATTTTTTATTCTTTCTCCAATAGTCATGTTAGATTACCTCCTGTGCAATGCCTACTGTTATGTTACCACATGTTTCGCATATATGCAACAAAAAGATAAAATGATTTAATAAAATCGCATAAAATGCGAAGAATGCATTGACAGATAAAATTCTCCATGCTAATATATGGTTAATCGCATAAAATGCGAAAATGGAAGGAGGTGAGTTAATGGTTAATGTTAATAAGTTAAAAGGGAAAATTGTAGAATGTGGCATGAACATAGAACAAATTGCAAAAGAGACGGGCATTAATAAAAGCACATTTTACAGGAAGATGAACGATAAAGGAGATTCTTTTACAATTAGTGAAGCTGACATGATTGCGAAAGCGTTGCAGCTTACGGGCAGAGAGGTGAATGACATTTTTTTTAGTCAATATGTCGCATAAAGTGCGAAAGAATTCGAGAAAGAGGTGAGTTATGAATAACTTAATGCCGTTCAATACGGAAATCATTCCTGTGTACATAACAGCGGATGGAAGAAGGAGAGGAAGAAGATGAATGAATTACAAATCTTTAAAAGCAATCAATTTGGTCAAGTAAGAGTTATTGAGGAAGATGGCAAGATACTGTTTTGCGGCAGTGACATTGCAAGAGCATTGGGATATGCAAACCCAAGAAAGGCACTAGCTGATCATTGCAAGGGTGTAACGAAACGGAACACCCCTACAACAGGAGGAGTGCAGGAACTATCTTATATCCTAGAGGGTGACCTCTACCGCCTTATTACTCACAGTAAGCTGCCGCAGGCAGAAAGATTCGAGAGCTGGATATTTGATGAGGTATTGCCTTCTATCAGAAAGCATGGCGGCTACATAGCAGGGCAGGAAACCATGACCGATGATGAACTGCTTGCAAGGGCATATCTTGTAGCCCAAAGCAAAATTAAGGAGAAAGACGAGGCAATCGAGCGAATGAAGCCGAAGGAAATCTTTACAGATGCAGTCAGTGCGAGCAAGACTTCCATCTTGATTGGAGAGATGGCAAAGATAATGAAGCAGAACGGTGTTGATATGGGACAGCAGAGGTTGTTCAAGTGGCTGCGTGAGAACGGATATCTGATTAAAAGAAATGGCAGCGACAGGAACATGCCGACACAGCGATCAATGGAACTGGGACTGTTCGAGATTAAAGAAACGGCTATCACCCATTCGAACGGCACCATAACTGTCAGCCGTACACCCAAAGTAACCGGAAAAGGGCAGATATATTTCACAAACATGCTGATACCAGAACGCCATGAATCAGTTAGAACTTGAAAGGAGGAATCACAATGAAAGAAATCAAAAAGATGCGAACTATCGAACAGGCCTACAATGACCTAAAAGAGATAGACCCAAACACAGCAATTACAAAGAACTGTATCCGTGACCTTGTGCTTGGCGGGTATCTCCCTTTCCTTCAGGTGAAATCAAAAAGGCTGATTGATCTTGATGACCTGATGGAATACATAGGTGCAAACATGAAGGACATGGCAGAAAGGCAGGGTGCAAGGTGATGATGTATTTGACAAAGAACCGAGGGGCAATGACGCAGGCTGATGTGGCGTTACTTTATGCTGAAGCATTGGCACGGTTGTATGAAAAGCACATGGACGAAGAACTGGAAGGCAGCACGGTGCTGACCCAGCAGATTGTCTTTTTGAATGTAAAGACGTTTTCATTCCTCCCAGCGGCCATGATTGACGAAATGAGCAGAAAGCGGGCAGAAGAATTACTGAGGGAATACTTCAAGGCCATCGACCTGATTTCCACCCTCACCCCGAGACAGTTCATGCAGGTCTTTCCAGTAGCAAAGGATTATGACGGCGAAAAGTATGAAACGAAGGACTATTTCTTCGCAATGGAACAGATTGGCAAAATCGGAATGGACAATGTAATCGGTGAAGAGCGGATTGACCTGTTCCTTATGGAATACTGGAACAAGAGCATTACGCATTTCCTTGTCAATGGTACGGTAATTATGGACAGGATAAGATCATTTGACGGTCTTCCAAGCATGATGGCACAGTTCATGGCAGACCAGGGCATCAGTGGACATGCCTACTATGAAGAGGAAGGCGTCATGGTTGACGGGGACGGAAAAGTGATGAAGGTCCAGAAGCCGAAGCGGAGGGTTCCGAAGTACATCAGGGTACTGAAAGGCGGAAAACATTAACAGCGTATATGACCTGCAATCGGCAGGCGTTCAAATGAGAAAGGAGAACATTATGAACCAGTTAGAACAAACATTAGACAGCCGTGAAGTGGCACAAATGGTAGAGAAAGACCACAACAAGTTATTAAGAGACATCAGGGAGTATTGCGAACAATTGTCACTGTCCAAAATTGGACAGTCAGATTTCTTCACAGAGAATACATACACTAATGACCGTGGTAAAGAATATCCGTGCTACATGGTAACGAAAAAAGGATGTGAGTTTATTGCTAACAAACTAACGGGCGTAAAAGGAACTACCTTCACTGCAAAGTATATAAACCGGTTCCATGACATGGCGGAGACCATCGCAAACGGTTTTGATTTATCAGAACTGAGTCCGCAGCTGCAGCTTCTGATCAGCGTGGAGACGGAGCAGAAACGGCAGAGGAAGGAACTGACACAGGTCAGGACGGACTTGCAGGAGTTCAAACAGGAAATGCCGATCCTCGGCATCGAAGAGAGCCGCATCACGACGGCGGTAAGGGCGAAGGGCACAGCGTGTCTCGGAGGCAAGGAATCTCCTGCGTACCAGGACAAGTCCCTCCGTGGGAAGGTGTATTCCGACATCTACAGTCAGCTGAAACGTGAATTCGGGGTTTCCACATACAAGGCGATCAGGCGCAGCCGGTGTGATGCTGCAGTCAACGCAGTAGAAAGATACACGCTCCCTGCTATACTGAGGGAGCAGATCGAATCAGTGAACAGACAGGTGCGCATATAGGAAGGGATGGAAGTGAGATGAAGCATGTTACGAGAATCAAGCACAAGGCGATGGAGACGGACGACCTGTGTGCGGTATATGTCCAATTCACGGGGAACCTCGTCATGAACACGTCCTGCAAAGACCACGAAGGGAAGGTCATAGGCCTGGGCATGATGGACAAGAAGCAGAGGACGGTCTCAGAGGCACTTAAGATGCTGCAGGAAAATCTATAGGAGGCAGGATGATGACAAGTGTGATAAAGCTGGCGGAAAGCGTGCAGGGGAATATCCCAGATGCATATGACATGGAATTCGGGCAGATGGTGGAAATTATATATGAATATGAAAACAATCTGTTTGACATGGTCTATTGTGCATTCCAATTCGGATATCTACAGGGAACGAGGAGGAAAAAAGATGAAAAATAAAAGACCGACTTTCGAAAAAGCCGACCTAAAAAACCAAGTACATATTACCACGGATGCGGAGAAAAAGCAAGTGGAAATCGGCGGCAGGGATTATCCTGTCGCCGGACTGGTCGAAACCAGGTGCGGCACCGTCGTGCCCCTGGTGGACATCAAGCAGATGAGCGATGAAAGATGGATGGAGCTGACCAACGCCCCGGAGCAGGCCGCCTGGAGAAAGGAAATATTGTAATGAGCAGACAGAATGATTTAATGAGGGCATGTGATGCCATGCGTCCGCAAAAGAGAGAGGAATTCCTTAAAATGATTTGGAGCCAGAAGATGGAGTGTTATGACCTGCCCGGCATACAACTCATATGGAATGAAGCAAGCAGGGACACGGCCTTAAAATGCCTGTCGATGTTCCAGTATGGCGTGATCATCGGCAAGCGCATGTAACGGATGAGGAGGAAGCAAGGAGATGGCAGAAGTAAAATGGATCAAGATCACCACGGATATCTTTGATGATGAAAAAATACTGATGATCGAGTCGCTGCCTTCGGCTGACAGCATCATCGTCATCTGGTTCAAGCTGCTCGCCCTGGCAGGGAAGCAGAACAACAACGGCGTGTTCATCATGTCAAACGGAATCCCCTATACGGACGAGATGCTGGCAAGCATCTTCCGCAGGGACATCAACACCGTGCGGATGGCCGTAGAGGTCTTCCGGCAATATGGGATGGTTGAAATCATCTATGACACCATCACGATCCCCAACTGGGAGAAGCACCAGACATTGGACTCCTATGAGAAGAAAAAACAGAGGGACAAACTGTACCAGCAGGAACGCAGACGGAAGCAGAAAATGATCGCAAGCGGAGAATCGTCTGACGAGTCGTCTGACGTCGCTGTTTCAGAAGAAGAAATAGAAGAAGATAAAGAAAGGAATATATATACGTCAAAGAATTGCCAGAAAATCATAGACCTTTACAACGATATCTGCAAATCACTCCCTAGGTGCATCAAACTGTCAGAGACAAGGAAGCGGCATATCAAGGCAAGGCTGAAAGACGGATACGGGGAAGAGGATTTCAGAAAGGTTTTCGAGAAGGCGGAAGCCAGCGACTTCCTTACTGGAAAAGCTGAGAAATGGAAGGCAGGCTTCGACTGGTTAATCAACGAGAACAATATGATCAAGGTCTTAGAAGGCAATTATGACAACAAAGGACAGTCAACCCATTTCACCAATATAGATTTTTAGGAGGACGATATGAGCAAGGATGAACTAAAACAGATTATGGATATGCTGTGTGCATATTACCCGAACCACAGCTTCAAGGACATGAAAGCGGTCCTGCAGGCGTGGTACGAGATCATGAAAGACTACACTTACCAGGAGGCGGAGAAAGCAATTATAGGATTCACAAAGAACGACCAGAGAGATTACCCGACGTTCCCACATATCGGCAGGATTGTTGCCTTGATGGAGAAGGAACGGCATAAATACAGATTCTAGGAGGCGGACATGGACGAAGAGAAGATCATCATAGGGGGCTGGCTCCTGGGATACCATCTGGACGACATGGCAAGGCTGGAACCATCGGACTTTACAAGCTGCAGGGACATCGTGGGAGCCATGAAGGATGTGGGCACGGATACATTCCGCATCAGCAGGAAGCTGAATATACCAATCACCGACCTTGCGGAGATGACCGCCATGTATCAGCCATATCTTTACGGCAGTGCAGTCAGGCAGATGATAGAGACCAAGGCAAAGACCTACCTTGCAAGTGTGCCGGGGGACACGCCGGTCAGCCAGATTGCAGAGCGGCTTGCAGAATTCGCCGAAGCCACGAACATGGGGAGCCTGCCGAAGCCTGCGGAGAACCTGGCTGGGGGATATCTTGAAGAGATCGACCGCAGGATGAAGGAAAAGCCCGTCAGGTGGATGCTGCCGAGCCTGGACTATTACATGGGCGGGATACGCACCAAGGAGCTGACCACGGTCGGCGCAAGGCCAAGCGTCGGCAAAAGCGCATTCCTGCTCCAGGCGGCACAGGCCATAGCGAGGCAGGATAAGAAGGTGCTCTACCTGCCCCTGGAGATGAGCACGATGCAGACCGTGGAAAGGATGGTGCAGTCAAAGGGCGGCATCAGCCAGGAGCGGTTAAGGAGGGGAAGGCTGACAGATGAAGAATGGGGCAAACTCTCCATCAGGCTGGACGATGTCAGGGAAGTGGAGAAAGGGAAGAACTTCCTGCTCTTCGAAGGATGCAACAGCCTGGCTGCCATCAGGCAGCTTGTCAGGGTACACAAGCCCTTCGCAGTGGTGATAGACCAGCTGACACAGCTGACGGACGACAGGCGGTTCCGTGACAAGCGTGATCAGTTCTCCTTCATGACAAACCAGCTGAAACGGCTAGCCATGAGCGAGGACGTGGCCGTCCTGCTGGCGGCACAGGTCAACCGCAGCGCACAACAGAGCGAGCCGACGATGGCGAACCTAAAAGAATCAGGGAGCATCGAGGAGGACAGCGACAACATCATCCTGCTCCATGAGATTCCCTTAGACCAACTGGAGGATACGACAGGGTGGGACGGAACCAACCGCCCTGTCCTGGTGAAAGTCGAGAAACAGAGGGACGGGAGGACGGGTTCCATCAAGACCTGTTTCAGGGCTGACAGGTTCACGTTTTACGATCTGGAAAGGAGCAGTGATGAATGAGAGAGAAATGCTGGAAGGCACCATAGCAAAGAACCTGGAAAGGATTAAAGAAGATACCACAGCGGCCTTGGAAGCTGCAGGGGACAATGACGAAGTGTTCGAGATCGTGAAGGCGCTTTATGATACCAGGAGGAAGCTGATCGGACTGCGGTGTGATTTTCTGCATAGGGGAATGGAGCCGTATGAGAACGAGACGATTTCGGGCAGTTAGAGACGTACATATGTTCTGAATGAACGGATGTTTGAAAAACGAATGAAACCCGACACAGGAGGCTGTAAGGGGTCTTATATGAGGCATAAAAGCCATAGAGTGATAAGCATAGAGGGGGCAGCATGGAGGCAAAAGAATTTTTAAGGCAATATAAAGAAATCAAGGCGGACTTGAAAAACCTGGATACGGAGATCAAGGAACTGGGGGAGCAGGCGGACAATATCAGTATTTCCTACAGCCTAGACAGGGTACAGACCAGCGGACTGTCAGACAGGGTGGGAAACCTGGCAGCCAAGATTGCAGACAAGACGAATGAGGCAATCAATATGCGATTCTGCCTGTCAGAAATTTTATCGGAAATCGTCAAGACAATCAAGACCGTGGGAGATTACCGTCTGAGGCGCATCTTATATGCGTACTACATAGAGGGAAGCAGTTGGCAGGCCATAGCAGATGAGCTGAATATGTCAAGGCAGTGGGCGTGCCACTTGCACGGCATAGCCCTTTTGGAAGTTGAAAAAATCATCAAAGAAATTTCGGATAGTTGATAGAAGTTTACATTCGAAATATGATATAGTTATACTAGGGCAAAGCCCTAGAGAATGATCTCCTTTAATTATATAACGGCCAATACAAAGCATCATCTTAGCGGTGGTGCTTTTGTTATTGGCGGTCAATCGATGGATAGGATTGCTGTCTTTGTAGCTAATTAACTACAAATTGTTGCTAATTAACTACAGACAAATATGATATTTAGGTATATTATTAATAAAGAAGGAATGCATTAGAAAAATCGGTTATATTTAGTCGAAGTATTTAAAAGGAGAAAACAAATGAAAAAAAGAACGTTAATGAAAAGGGTGTGCGTTTTTGCGATGCTATGTGTGTTGACAATCACGATGTTTGTGGAGCCATCTTTTGCGGGAACATATGAAATAGATGATGGTGGAAGAAAGACTACAATATCAGGACCACGTGCTACAGCATGTGATAAGATGACCACTATGTCCCAGATGGAATGGACGCTACCTGAGACTTTGTATTATTGCACTCGGCAATCGGGGGGCGCTTTAACTATAGAATCAGGGGTTAAGTTATACAAATATAAAAATGGAAAATCGGCACAAGGCGTAATAACACGTAAAGGAATACCGTATTCCCAGGTTGATAGGGAGTACAGTTTTCCATCAGGGGTCTTTACACTGAACTTTGGTACTAAAACGCTCGTTGTAAAAGATGGAGATAAGACGAAGACATATCGGTCTGTAAAAGGAACAGATTGCGCTTCATCAGTTGCATTTGCATGGAGAAAGGGAACGGGGAATAACAGCGCATCAAGTAGTTTCCTTAAAAGAAGCACTAGCAATGCAATTTACACTACGGAAAATATGTTTAACGATGCAATGGACAAAGGCGAAGATAAGGTTGGCACGGGTGATTATCTTAAAATAGTGGGAAATTATGGAAGCTATGATAAAACAACGGCAACGACTACTAAAAAGGTAGTTACGGCTCTTATGAATAATAACTATGACATCTATAGCGAAGTATATGCGAAGATAAAGCCTGGCGATGCGTTACTATACAGAACAACTAGTGGTAATGGAAGTGGACATGTACGGCTTGTTACAAATGTTAAAATCGTGTATAACGGTAAAGCGGTTGACCCTACACAAAGCTATGTTCAATGTATTGAACAGACCGGATTCAGCAAAAGTAATTCTAACTGGAGTTCTTCATGGATTCCAAATGATGAAAAGGTTCCAGCCGGTAGTGTGTATGCAGGAGATAAATTTACAGGTAGATATACTTTTGAACAGCTTGCAGGCGTAAAAGTGAGTCCAACAGTAAACAGCGGTGACAAAGACAATTGTTACCTGCCTATTAGACTAAAGGATTGGAACTAAATAAAGATACACAAAAGAGACAAGTCTAACCGCCTGTCTCTTTTCTTAATACTATATAACTCTCCCTTATCTTAAATATGGCTAATGACGAATGCTGCCAAATGGTGGCGCTTTTGTTGTTGGCAAATCTTGTTGAAAGATATATAATAAAGAAAAAAAGGAGTAGTAAATATGAGTAGCAAAGAGAACTTGATTAACCCAGATTTTAAAACATCGGTTTATTTTGATGGAGAAATTATGACGGTAGAAAAGCTTCTAAGCTGTATTAAAAAAGAGGTGCAATTTGTAAGAGACATTCATAGAATTGGTTACGCTACTTCGGATAAATTCCCCTTTATTACAAGAGCAAATTTCGATTATAAAAAAAGAAGCTGTTTAAATGAGGAAAAAACTCCAATGGAAAAAGAAGAAACTAGGGCGAACCGCATTGCTGTTCAAGAGTACCTGTCTAAAGATATGGGTAGACCAGTAGATTTACAGTTTATGTATAAAGATGATCATGAATGTGTATTGTATGATAAAAATAAAATTGCGACCGAAAAACTAATTAAAAAGTTAGAGAATTACTTCGTATAGAGTGATGCGACTAGATGGCATAAATATGAGGGAGAAACTTAACCGATAATTTGCATCTTTAGTAAAATGAGATTCAGAAGAGATAAGCCTAACAGGTTATATATCTGTTGGGCTTTTATAATACCATGAAAGGAGGAATGCATATGGCAAAGCTGACAGAGAAACAGAAGCGGTTTGTAGAAGAATACTTAATTGACCTGAACGCTACCCAGGCAGCCATCAGGGCAGGGTATTCCCCAGATACAGCAGAACAGATAGGCTATCAGTTGCTTCAGAAAACTTCAGTGTCTAACGAGATTGACAAGGCAATGGCCGAACGGTCAAAGCGAACAGGAATCAATGCAGACCGGGTGATCATGGAGATTGCGAAGCTGGCTTTTGTAAATGCAGATGATGTGATTGACTTCAAGGATGCGACGGTAAAACCAGAAGCGACAAGGGAAGACCTGGCGTGCATTCAGTCCGTGAAGATAAAGCCCAACAAGTTCGGCATCGAAAGAGAAGTCACCCTCGCAGATAAAAAGTCCAATCTGGAACTGCTGGGGAAACACCTTGGCATGTTTAAGGACAATCTGAACCTGAACATAGAGACCTCCGAGAAGCTTGACGACATCATGAGCCAGATCGGCGGTGAGGGACTTGAAGAGTAACTTCCCCCTGTCGCAGAAGTACCTTGACTTCATCAATACCGTCGAGGGTGTCGATGCGGACTTCCTCGAGGGAACTACGGCATCAGGGAAGACGACGGTGGGAGCCGGGGTCAAGTTCATGCGCATGGTCAGCCGGAGCGGCAAGAAGCTGCACATCATCGCAGCAAAGACAACCGGTATTGCCGAAAAGAATATCCTTCAGCAGGACAACGGCATACTGGACCTCCATCGGCATGCGAAGTATTACGGCAATGGTGACAAGGACAATAAGCTGCCCCACGTGAAGTTTGAAGGCAAGATCATATACATACTAGGTTATGACAATCGTGACAAATGGGAGCTGGTACTGGGTTCACAGTTCGGCTGCGTGTACATCGACGAGATCAACACGGCAAACATCGATTTTGTCCGGGAAGTGTCAACGAGAAACGACTACCTCATGGCAACGCTCAACCCCGATGACCCCAGCCTTCCGGTCTATGACGAGTTCATCAACCGCGCGAGACCATATAAGAAATACGCGGGTGACGTCCCGCAGGAAATATTGAAAGAACTGAAACAGAAACCGGTACCGAAGTGGAGGTATTGGTTTTTTACATTCCGGGACAACCTGAGCCTGAGTGAGGCAGACATCGAGAAAAAGATACAGTCTGCGCCACCCGGGACAAAACTGTACAAGAACAAGATCCAGGGATTACGTGGCAGGGCGACGGGGCTGGTCTTCCCGAACTTTGACCAGGCAAGGCATGTCGTAACCAGAGAATGGGTGAAACAGCAGGTCAGAGCAGGCAATCTCAAGTTCAGGAAATTTACTGCCGGACTGGATACGTCATATTCCAGCAAATCACCCGATACCATCGCAATGATCTTCCAGGGCATTGCAGAGGACGGAAGAGTGATCTGTCTGGAGGAAAAAGTTTACAGCAATGCAGACCTGGACATACCGATGGCGCCATCCGATACCGTGACGAAGTTCATCGCCTTCCTTGACCAGTGCAGCCGTGATTGGGGCATTGTCAGGGACGTCTTCATTGACGAAGCAGACCAGGCGACCAGGACGGAGCTGCTCAAGTACAAGCGGCAGCATGGCTGTGTGTACAATTTCAACAACAGCTACAAGAAAGTGAAGATCATAGACAGAATCAACCTGCAGCTAGGCTGGCTGCAGCAGGGCTGCTATTTCGTCTGCGAAACCTGCAGGGAGCACATCAGGGAGCTGGAAATCTACAGCTGGCAGGAGGACAAGGACGAGCCGGAAGACGGCAACGACCATACCATCAACGCCAGCCAGTACGGATGGATTCCGTACAGGTTTGAAATAGGAGATAAGAACAGTGAGGATAATCGATAAGATGAAACAGAGCATCAGGAGCTGGCTGAATATCAGAGAAGCTGATCCGGCATACTTCAACATCACGGAGACGCTGGACTACGAGGGCAACGCCATCAAGAACCGGATATGGTACCGTGGCGACAGCAATGAGCTGCAACAGCTGTACGAACAACTCAACACAGGTGTTGACAGATATAAGTTCTGGGCGTGCAAATCAAGTCCAGGGATGGAGATCAGGAAGATCCATACGGGACTGCCGGGACTCATTGTGGATATGCTGACGGCAGTCACTCTGGCGGATATTGGCGAGTTTGAGATCAGCAAAGGAGCGGACAAGGATATCTGGGAAGAAATCTGCAAGGAAAACAAATTCCTTAAAAGACTGGAGAAGGCTGTCAAAGAAGTGCTGTACATTGGAGACGGTGCCTTCAAAATCACTTATGACAGTGATATTACGAAATATCCCATCCTGGAGTTTTATCCTGGAGACCGCATCGAGATTAAAAGCGAGCGGGGACGGATCAGGGAGATCGTCTTCAAGACGGTCTATGACCATGAGTCGAAGCGATACATCCTGCACGAGCACTATGGATGCGGATACATTAAAAACAAACTGTACTGCGGGAATGACGAAGTCTCCCTTGATGCCATACCGCAGACACAGGGGCTGTCTGATGTGACCTTTTCTGGGTACACAGAGGACTCTGACGGCAAAGCAACACAGCGTGGCCAGTATATGCTGGCTGTGCCGCTCAAATTTTACGAATCCGGCAGATGGGATGAGCGCGGGCAGAGCATCTTTGACAAGAAGATTGATAACTTTGACAGCCTGGATGAGGCATGGTCCCAGTGGATGGACGCGCTCAGGGCGGGACGCTCGAAAGAATATATACCGGAGTGCCTGATTCCGAGAAATCCGCACACCGGGGAGATATTAAAGCCCAATGCCTTTGACAACCGTTACATTCAGACAGATGCCGACATGTCAGAGGGGGCAAACAACAAGATCAGCCTGGAGCAGCCGGCAATTCCTCATGATAGCTATGCAGCGACCTACATCACGGCACTGGATCAGTGCCTGCAGGGGCTGATTTCCCCATCGACATTGGGTATCGATGTGAAAAAGCTGGATAACGCAGAGGCACAGCGGGAGAAGGAAAAAGCCACCCTTTACACCAGAAATGCAATCGTGTCAGCACTGGAAGAAGACCTGCCGGAAATCGTGAAAACGGCCGTCAGGGCATACAAAGAACTGACTGGAACTGGAAGCGGAGAAGAGGATGCAGAAGTCACCATAGACTTCGGAGAATACGCTAACCCGAGTTTTGAAAGCCAGGTGGAGACGGTATCCAAGGCGAAGACCGGCGGCATCATGAGTATCGAGGCTGCTGTGGAAGAACTGTATGGAGACAGCAAGGACGAGGACTGGAAGGCAGAGGAAGTAAAGCGACTGAAGGAAGAACAGGGCATAACGGAACTGGAAGAGCCGGCGGTCAACAATGATGCCGGCGGATTTAACCTGGAGGTGGACGATGAAGGTCAAAGTAGCAGACAATCTGTACCAGATGAGCCGGAAGGAGTTCCGGGGGCTGCTGGAGATAGCAAGTGAGCAGGTGCCGTTCGGTATTTACGCCGTTGAGAAAAAGGACTATGCGGAGCTGTGCAACCAAAAGTGCAGGAGCACAACGGAGCTGAAGCGGCATAGACATAACCTGAAACAGCAGGGATTCAAGGTATACAGCAATGGATAAGGACTATGATTTTGAAAGCGCCTTCGCCCGTATCGAAGACGAACTGCTCCGTTCCATGATGCGGAACATGAAGAAGCATAAAGCCTGGGAGGATGCGGAAGGCTTCAACTGGTCCATGTGGCAGGCAGAGCAGCTGAAGGGATTGGATAAATACAAACAGCTGAACAAGAAGAAATTCGGCAGGGGATTTCGCAATATCAACGCCCGCATCCAGGAGGCCATTGAGAAGTCCAGAGAGGAAGGCGGACTTGACCAGGAGATAGAAATACTGAAAGCTCTCAGGAAGGGATATAAACCGCCGAGGAAGCCGAGAGGCACAGCAAAGATGCAGGCCGCTTTCTTCCGTCTCAATGACAGAAAGATGGATGCACTGATCAAAGCTACGTTAAGCGATGTGCAGAAGGCTGAAACGGCCATCCTGCGCATGGCAAATGACAAGTACCGCAAGGTGATCTTTGATGCTCAGGTCTATGCCAACAGCGGTGCGGGGACTTATGAAAAGGCAGTGGATATGGCAGCCAGGGACTTCATGGCCAGCGGACTGAACTGCGTAGAGTATTCCAACGGTGCAAGGCATACCCTTGCTGATTACGCAGATATGGCGATTAGGACGGCGTCAAAGCGGGCATATCTCACCGGAGAAGGCGAAAAGCGGAAAGAGTGGGGCATCAGCACCGTCATTGTCAATAAGCGAGGAAACCCGTGTCCCAAGTGCCTGCCCTTCGTCGGCAGGATCTTCATTGATGATGTGTGGAGCAGAGGAAAGAAGTCTGATGGACCATATCCGTTATTGAGCAGCGCCATCACAGCGGGACTCTATCATCCACGCTGCAAGGACAGCCATACGACATACTTTCCAGGTATCAGCACGGCACCAGGCAGGAGGTTTACAACGCAGGAACTTCGAAGCATACAAGGGAGATATACCTTAGAGCAGAGAAGGAGGCACGCATGTTCCCAGGCAAAAAAATACTCCAGGATGGCAAGATTCTCTCTGGACCATGAAAACGCGGAAGTCTGCCGGAAAAAGGCAGAGGCATGGAAAACCAGGCTTGCCCAGATCAAGGGGATGGAATATAATGATTCTATCGAGAAGGCAAGGGAATACGCAAAACGGGAACTCAAGATTGAATATGACCGACCATCAACAGACCACTTGAATCCTATCGTTGCAGACAACCTGAACCAGGTCATCAAAGATTACCAGGATACTTTCGGTGAAGAGTCGCTGGCACTGAAAGGAATCAGGGTTATCGACGAAGAAGTCGACTGGTATGCTGCATATTCACCGCCCAGACAGGAAATCTTTTTAAGGAGCACGGCTTCGAGAGAGGCGATCCAAGAAATGAGAAACTATGCAGAGAAGCAGCATAAAGCAGGCTGGTGGTCTACAGGTGACGAAAATTCTGCTTTCAGACATGAGATAGGACACAGCCTTCATGGCAATATGAAACTTTCAAGGGAACAGGAAATGGCAATTACGAAACTGCGAACGGATATCCTGGGAAGATGCTCCTCTATCAGCTCCATGAACTATGCAGACTACAGGAACGCAGGTCTTACGCGCAGAGATTGGCTGATAGATGTTAAATTGGCCGGGGAATATCTCAGTGGATATGGGTTATATGATAATGATGAATTTATTGCAGAAGCATTAAGCGAATATATGCTGTTCAAAGGTGAATCCAGGGAAACTGCGAAGGCAGTGGTTAATATTTTGAGAGGTGAGTGATATGCTAATTGGATTTGAAGAAGCCCAGTTCTTAATCCCCGAAGGTAACAATCTATATCGGGCTGATATTAGTGATTGCACAGCCGCAGATATAGATAAGCTGAAGAGACTAGACAAATCGTATTATGCGGTTTACGGGCACCATATAATTGTAAACTATGAAGAATTGGAGGAGAAGGATGAAAGTCAGAGTGATCAGAAGGTATAACGACCTGGAACTGGGGCGCATCCTCGAAGAGGATACCGAAATCGAGGTCACGAAGCAGCGGGCTGAAAAGCTGCTGCGCCTGGGATTCGTCCAGGAGATAAAACAGAATAAAGTCAAATCAGAACCTTTAGACTAGGTTCTTTTTTATTGCTCCAAGTGCGATAACGAGCATAAAAGATGCGCTGCGGGAGACACCCGAGACAATGGATATTGAAAGAGCGACACTCTCAAAACGGAAGGAGAAAGATTATGTTATTAAGCAAATACAACGGATTTCTACAAAGATTCATGCCTCTGATGGAAGGGGACGGCGGTGCCGGCGGCGGAGGGACAACTCCCGCAAATCCACAGCAGACGGCAGCACAACAGACCCAGCAGCAGGCACAAAGCCCTGCGGTCGATTATGACAAGATCCAGAAGATGCTGGATGGGACACTGTCAGCAAAAGAGGACACTGCCCTGAAGGCATACTTCAAACAGCAGGGTCTCAGCCAGGAAGAGATGGATCAGGCCATTGCAGCATTCAAGGCGCAGAAAGCACAGAACACGCCTGATATCACAGCTATCCAGCAGCAGGCAGCACAAGCCCAGCAAATTGCGCTCAATGCCCAGATTGAGAAGGAGGCACTTCTGATGTGCTCCGAAATCGGCGTCGATATTAAGACAATGCCGTACCTCATCAAGATGGCAGACATGAAAGACGTTGCAGAAGACGGAAAAATCAACAATGAGAAGCTCAAAGCGGCGCTTGAACAGGTGCTGAAAGACGTACCGCAGCTGAAAGCACAGACTCCCGGCGAAGGTGGTAACGGCTTTAAGTTCGGCGCATCCGGCGGAAGTGGTGATAATAAGGCCACCGACGATCAGCTGAAGGCGGCTTTCGGGCTATAAGGAAGAGAGGTAAGAAACTATGGCAGTATACGATTATGCTGAAACATTTACAAATCTGCTCCAGCAGAAATACGCGAAGGAGCTTTGCTCCGATGCCCTGACCAAGAGTAACCCAGGCGTGAAGTTCATCAACGCCCAGACCATCAAATTGCCAAGAATGGCGGTAAGTGGATATAAGGACCACACCAGAACGCCAGGCTTCAATGCAGGTTCCCTGTCCAATGACTGGGAGGCTAAAAAGCTGGAACATGACAGGGATATTGAGTTCTTCGTAGACCCAATGGATATCGACGAGACGAACCTGACCCTGTCTGTGGCGAACATTCAGAATACCTTCGAGACGGAGCAGGCAATCCCGGAGAAGGATTCCTACAGATATTCTAAGCTTCATGCAGAGCTGACTGCGTACAGCGGCAGAATTGATACTACGGTAATTGCGGCGGCAAATTTTTTAGAATGGTTTGACGAGGAAATGGCGATCATGGACGAGGCATCCGTACCAGAGGAAGGCAGGATGCTATATGTTACTCCGGTCATGAGAAAGATAGTCAAAGAAGCGGAAGGCATTCAGAGAGTGATGTCTGTGACAACACCATCTACGATCAACCGAAAAGTACACAGCCTGGATGATGTGTCGATCAAGATGGTTCCGGCAGCGCGGATGAAGACCAAGTATGACTTCACCAATGGATGTGTTCCTGCAGCTGATGCAAAGCAGATCAATTGCATCCTGATTCATCCGACCTGTGTGGTCTGCAGGGACAAATACAGCTATATCAAGCTGTTCACACCTGGTACCGACTCCAGAACTGCGGATGGTTATCTGTATCAGAACCGTAATTATGGAGACCTGTTCCTTCTGGAGAAGAAGGTGGAAGGTTGTTCCATCAATATCACGGCTTAAGGAGGACAAAATGAAAGCGACAAAAGGGAATAAAGTTTACTCCATCGACGAAAGCCAGAAGCAGTTCTATATCGACGGAGGGTTTGACATCTTAAATGATGAAGGCGCTGTAATTGCCTATGGACGTGGAAAGACCGTGCCGTATGAGCAGTATGCCGCCCTGAAAGCAAAGCTTGACGGGCTATCTGTATCGCCTGAAGACGACCAAGAGACCTTGGAAATCCTCAAGGCATACGCCAGTGAGCATGGGGTCGACCTAGGTAAGAGCACATCGATTGCAGGCATCGTCAAGAAGATCAAGGCAGCAGAAGGTGCAGGTGAGCAGTAATGTATGCCGCATATGCTGCACCTGAAGATTATGCCGTCTATGGCAGCGGGATGATACCTGATGAGGAGATTGACAAACGCCTCCGTGCAGCCAGCCGTCACATCGATGCTCTTACCTTCAATCGGATCATTGGTAAGGGTTTCGAGTTTCTTACGGAATTCCAGCAGGAGCTGGTCAAAGAGGCAGTCTGCCTACAGGCGGATTTTGAATACGAGAACGCAGATGAAATTGATACCGTGCTATCCTCGTATTCTATCAATGGCGTGTCTGCCCAGTTTGGTGAAGGGTGGAATATGATGGTCCAAAACGGCATTGCAATGAGAAAAGATACTTACGAGCTGCTGAAACAGACCGGGCTGACCTGCCGGGTTAACAGGAGGTGGCATCCATGAAGTATCCCTGTTTAGTGCCGAAAAGACTGTGCAGAACGGATATCCATGTAGAGATTGAAGCGGAAGGCATATCGGAAGACGGAGAACCGTTACAAGCATATATCGCCGATTTGAAATGCAACTATCAGGACGGCGGAAAGCGTATCCTGACGGAAGAGCAGAAACTGGTCGAAGTGTCAGGCACTGCGCTGCTTCCCGGTGACATCTGCCCGGAGCTTGCAAATCTGACCAGCGGTACCGTGACGGTGCATGGTATCCAGAGGAGGATCGCCGAGGGCAGGAAGCATAGGAATCCTGACGGCACGGTCAACTATACGGAGCTGAGGCTGTTATGATCAGAGCAAATTCAAGAGTTACAATCAATACTATGCGGATTAAGCAGCTGACGGGAGCACAGGTCACCGCTTTGGAGCAGACGGCCGAAGCCCTGCATACGGAAGTGGTGCAGGCGCAGGTCATCCCTTTTGATACGGGAAACCTGCAGAATGAAAGCATGTTCGTGGATTACTCCGAAAGTGCAAAGGGAATCGCGACACTGGTGCATACGACGCCGTATGCCAGAAGGCTGTACTTCCATCCGGAGTACGATTTTCATACCGACGAGAATCCCAATGCCAGGGGGGAATGGTATGAAGACTGGCTGCCTGGCGGCAAATATGAGAAATTCGCATCGGATGCGTTCAAGGAATTTTACAGAAGGGCGGGTGGTCTGTGATGCTGTCATTAGCGGATGTTAGGGACTGGCTTAAGGCTATAGGTCCTGCAGAACACTATTATATCGGCAAGCTGGATAACAAACAGGAGAAATCCATCGGCATTTACCAGCGGAAAGAGAATGGCCCGCCAGTCATGGCGATCGGAGGGCTGGATAATACAAGGTATGATGTCAAGAAGATATCCGTGCTTATACATTGGAACAAGAATGCGAGGGAGACCGAAGAGGTCTCCTTTGCACTTTTTGAGAAGTTAAGAAAATTAGGAAGTATTGAGATCAGCGGGATGCATATCGACTGTCTGATGCTGCAGGTGCTGGAACCCCAGGATGTGGGTACCGACGACAATGGCATATATGAGAGGGTGATCTGGTTCGATCTCTACTATGAAAGGAGAATGGAATAATGGCAGATGTAAGGAAGGGTGTATACCCTTGTTATGAGAACCAGTTTCAGATTGATACTGCGGCATCCGGCGCGACGGCAGCCATGAAGACCATTGCTGACTGCGAATCTTTTGGCGTCAGTTTTGATAATGGTGTGGAAGAGTGGACGCCCTTTGACACGGAAGGATGGACCAGACGGCTCTTGACCGCAAAGTCAATCACGGTATCCGTGACAGCAAAGAGAAATGTCGGAGATGCGGGAAATGATGCGGTAGCAGCGCTGGCATGGGTGAATGGAAGAGGTGCGGAGAAAGATTTCCAGTGGACTTTCCCTGACGGCACAGTGGTGAAATTTGCCGGGGCGGTCATCAACGTGACCAATGTCGGAGCGGGAGACTCCACGGCGGTAGCACCTCTTGAGTTCGAAATCCTGAGCAATGGGAAGCCGGAAGTGACGCCGGCAGCGTAAAGAGTGGCAGGGGCAGCCCTGCCTTTCATTTTAGGAGGAATTATGAAACGATTAGATATTACGGAAAAACTCAGCTTTGATAAGAAGCCGGTATTGGTGATTAAAGACAAAGAAGTCGAAGTTGATAACAGCGCGGTAACAGTGCTGAAAATCATGGGACTGATGGGTGACAACCCTACGCCGAAAGATATCACGGAAGCCTATGAGCTGCTCTTTGATACGAAAGGAAGAAAGGTGATTGAAGGATTGAAGCTGGACTTCAACGGTCTTGTTACCGTGATTCAGTCGGCGATTACCCTGATTACAGACAATGGCGAACCGGCGGGGGAGCAGTAGAGCCGTGGTATTCGCTTACAGATGACTTTGACCTAATTGTATCCTCCATGCTCAGCCAGTACGGCATCAGGATGATGTCGGAGTCCTTTCATGATGTAACTTGGGATGAGTTTGCAGCATTGCTGACAGGACTGGATGGAAATACGGCTCTTGGAAAGATCGTGGCAATCCGGGCAGAAGATGATAAAGACATGCTTAAATCGTTTACGCCGGAACAGAGACGGATCAGGAATGAATACCGCAGCAGCATTGCAAAGAAGGTCAAAAAAGAGGATATGGCGAAAGTGCTCGAGGCGTATAAACAGGCATTCATACAAATGGCAGGTGATAGCAATTAAAAAAATCAAATGTAGTTACTGCAACCAGACATTGTTATTTGCCAGACAGATTGATGGGGAAATTAAATGTCCCCGTTGCAGGAAAATCAATAAGATAAAGATGGAAGATAAAGAGACAGAGCCTGGGGCCACACCGTCAGAGTAGTGAGCCGGTGCCTGCTTTTCAAATAGAAAGGCAGGCGTGTCTATGGCTCAAAGTGTAGGTCAGATCGGGCTTGACCTGGTCGTAAATCAGAATCAATTTAATAGGCAGATGCAGGGCATTACGGGTCTAGCCAAGAAGGCAGGCGCCGCACTTGCCGGCGCATTTGCAGTCAAGAAGCTGGCAGAATTCACAGCCTCCTGTATCGAGCTGGGGTCAGACCTTACAGAGGTGCAAAACGTTGTGGATGTGGCTTTCCCGCACATGACAGCCCAGATGGACAAGTGGGCAAAGAGTGCAGCAACGTCATTCGGATTATCTGAGACGATGGCAAAGCGATATGCAGGCACCTTCGGAGCGATGTCGAAAGCTTTCGGTTTTACGGAAAAAGAAGCCTATGAAATGTCCACAACGCTGACGGGTCTGGCCGGTGATGTGGCTTCTTTTTATAATATCGCGCAGGATGAAGCGTACACGAAACTCAAGTCTGTGTTTACCGGCGAGACCGAGACACTCAAAGACCTGGGCATCGTCATGACGCAGAACGCACTAGACGCATATGCGATGGCTAACGGAATCGGAAAGACCACGTCGGCCATGAGCGAGCAGGAGAAAGTCGCTCTGCGATATAAGTTCGTACAGGACCAGCTGCAGCTTGCAACCGGCGACTTCATCAGGACACAAGACAGCTGGGCGAACCAGGTGAGAATTCTGAAGTTGCAGTGGGATTCCCTTAAGGCGACACTTGGGCAGGGCTTCATTAATTTATTTACGCCGATTATCAAGGTGATCAATATTGTCCTTTCCAAGATTGCGACCCTGGCGAATGCTTTCAGGGCATTCACGGAACTGATTACAGGCAAGAAAGGAAAGTCTGGAGGAGGCAATGCTTTTGATACGACGGCAAAGTCTGCGGATGCTGCGGCAGCAAGTGCGGGAGGCGCATCTGATGCCGTGGGCGGTGCAGCCGACAACATCGACAAGGCGACAAAGGCAGCCAAGGAAAACAAAAACGTAACCCTTGGAATCGACGAGCTGAACACTGTATCACAATCCTCTGATGGCGGAGGCGGCGGATCGGGAGGTTCCGGAGGCGGCGGAGGTGCAGCCGGGGAAGATGTTGACTACGGCGAACTCGCAGACGGGGAAACCGTGCTTGACGAACTGGATGAGAAGTATAAGAAGCTGATTGAACGAATCAAGGAACTGAAAGCTTTGTTCGTCGAGGGTTGGAAACTGGGCATTGGAGATTTATCCGTGCTCGATTCAATCAAGGATCAGTGTGACAGCATCAGAGAAAGCCTTAAAGATATCTTTACTGATGAAGCAGTCGTAAATGCTGCGAACACATTTCTTGATAAGATGGCATTTTCTCTGGGTGAGATTTCCGGTTCCTTTGCTTCGATAGGTCTGACCATAGCGGATAACGTGACAGGCGGTATTGCAAAGTACCTTGACCAGAATAAGGGCTTCATCAAGGCAAAGCTGGTGAATATGTTTGATGCATCCGGTGACATCGCTTTGAAGATTGGGGAATTGTCAGCTACAGTTGCGGAGATCTTCACGGTATTCCGCAGTCCAAAAGCCAAACAGATTACCGCTGATATTATTGCAGTGTTTTCTAATGGCTTTTTAGAGGCGGCTGAAATTGCTCTTAAATTTGGTCGGGATGTGATCGACACCATTGCGGACCCGATCATCAATAACAAGGATAAAATCAAAGAGGCGCTGGACAATACCCTTGCGCCAATCCAGACATTCACGAGCGCAGTTAGTGAGCTGGTGACTAATACTGCAAAGAAGATTACGGAAGTCTATGATACTTATATCAGTCCGGCATTTAGTAAAATTTCTACAGGGCTGAGCACGGTGTTCACTGCGGTGCTGAATGCATATAACACATATCTGGCGCCGGTGCTGCAGTATATTGCTGACGGCTTTAAAAAGCTGAAAGACAACCATCTGCAGCCAGTCATTGATAAGTTCCTTGAGTTTGCAGGGAATGTCGTCGACTGCATTGCCACGGTATGGGAAGCAATCTCTCCGTTTGTCGGGTGGATTGCCGGTGAATTTGTAGAGAAAATTGCGACTGGATTGAAGTCTGCCTGGGATAGTTTCAGCACGATTTTCGGATATATCGCAGACATCATCAGTGGTCTGCTCGATATACTGAACGGGTTGATCACCTTCATCAAAGGTGTATTTGCAGGTAACTGGAAGACTGCATGGACAGGCATAAAGGAGACCTTCAGCGGAATCTGGAAAACCATTAAAGCTGTGTTTTCCCCATTTACTGATTGGCTGAATGAGAAAGTCATCCAGCCGGTGAAAGGCATGGTGGAGAAGATCAAGTCCGCAATGGGTACCGTGGCTGACTGGATCAAGAAGAAAGTGCTGAATCCGGTCAAATCAGCATACGACAGTTTCTGGACCGGTCTCAAGAAAATATGCAACAGCATACTAGCTGGAATCGAGACGATGGCCAATGGCGTGGTTCGCGGAATTAACAAGGTGATTAATGCTCTGAATAAATTGAGCTTTGATGTCCCTGATTGGGTGACTGATCTGACGGGGATGACCAGCTTCGGTTTCAATTTAAGTACGATTGGCGAAGTATCCCTGCCAAGGCTTGCAGAGGGTGGTTACGTTAAGCGCAATACGCCGCAGCTTGCCATGATAGGAGACAATACACGCTATGGCGAGATTGTGGCACCGGAGAATAAGCTTCTTGAAATGGCTAAGCTGGCGGCACAAGGAAACCAGGGTGATACTGCAGCTATCGTATCTGCAATTGAGAGCCTAAAGGAAACTATTCTGCGAACAGATGAACAGGCAATCAGTTTGTGCGTATATCTCGATGGCAAGCAGATTATGAAATCAGTAGAGAAACACCAGGGAGAGCGGGGAAAGACCCTTTTAGGGAACAACCTGGGATATAACTATTAAGGAGGACGTATGAAGGCATTAGTCAGAATCGGAACATTTGATTTCCCACAGCCCCTTGAATATGAATCGACGACAGCTACCCTTGTTGATTCTGGAAGGAATATAAAAGGAGTGGCAATCGGTGCCGTCATCAGGGAGGATGTAGCGAAAGTATCCATGAGTTGGAATTTCCTGTCTACGAAACAGTGGGCGGATATCAGCAAATGTTTCTTAAGCAAGTACGGCGGTGGGTTTTACCGCAACGTGACGTTTTTCTGTCAGGATTCGGGCACGTGGGAGACGCGGAAGATGTATGTCTCAGACCGTGTTGCAAAGACTTATCGTGTCGACCCTAAAACAGGTGCTGTACTAGGTTACGAGAACCCGAAGCTGTCCCTGGTGGAGGTATAACATGGAGCCAGTAAGCAACAGGTGGAAAGACCTGCACAAGACAGACCTCCTGCCCGAACAGCATATCGAGATCACCTACAAGGTCACGGAGATTGGGGTCAACGACAGCTATGCGGCGGAGGACAACGGACATGTACCGTGGAGCAATCTGAATCGACTTGACAATGCGGACAACGTCCCGAAATATGCCACATTGGAACAGAATATCTGGACTCTTGACGGCAGCCTGACCATACCCCATACACCATATGGCGACGGGAAGTATGTGGGCGATGTCCTGAGCAATGATGACGGCACGTTTACAGCAGTCCCGACCATAATTCTCACCTGGACGGAATCTAACGAAGGTCTGATACCGGGTCTGACCATCCAGTGGAGCGAGACATATGCAGAGTATCCGGTGTCTTATCGTGTAAAGGTGTACAACGGAGAAAGCCTTATCCATACTTTGACGAATGACAGTAACGATTCGGCTCTGAATGTATTTTTGATCGACATACAGAATTATGACCGTATAGAAATCGAGGTCTTGAAATGGTGCCTGCCGCGCCGCAGGGCGAGGATGGAGAAGGTCTTTGTGGGCATCGTAAACACCTATACTAAAAGCGACCTGATGAACTACTCCCATGAGGACTCCGTAGATATCCTGAGCGGGGAGCTGCCCAAGGACAGCATCACGTTCAGCCTGGACAACGTCGAATCGCAGTGGAACCCGCTGAATACGGAAGGCGTGTCAAAGTACCTCATGGAAAGGCAGACGCTGCACGTGCGCTATGGCATGGACATTGACGGCATGACGGAGTGGATTGACGGAGGCGTGTTCTTCCTGTCAGAATGGAACACACCGTCAAATGGTCTCGAAGCCAGCTTTACGGCGCGCGATATGCTGGAATTTCTGAATATCCCATACACCGGCGTAAAGAGCGGCAGCCTGTATGACATCGCCATCGCAGCGATCACCCAGGTAGATTTACCGGATGATGCCACATACCGGTTTGACGCATCCCTGCTGGTCATCGACGTTGACTTTACCGAAGATACCTCTGAGTACACCGTGGCGGAGATATTGCAGATGACGGCCAATGCCGGACGGTGCATCCTCTACCAGGACCGCAAAGGGTGCCTAAGGATAGAGCCTGCATCAGGGGTCTTATCAGACTACGTCATCAGCCAGTATGTCTCATACAGCCACCCGGAATTTACATTGTCCAAGGAGCTGCGGTCTGTCACCGTCAATGACGGCATGGCGGTAGTCGACAACGGCATCAAAGGCGAGGTGCAGACCGTGGACAATCCGCTGGTCACGACGGCCTCCCATGCTGCCGATGTGGGCATGTGGATAAAGGATACATTGAAAGGCAGAAAGACGGTCAGCGGGGAGTTCAGAGCCGATACAAGGCTGTCAGCAGGAGACATGGTGGCAGTGGAAAACAAGTTTTCGGAGGCGGGAAATAAAGTCTTTATCACGTCGATCAAGTACGACTTTGGCGGTGCCTTCAAGGGCTCGTTTGAGGGGAGGGTGATGGATTGAAGATCGTGACACTGAAGAACCTCATCCCCGACCCGACGATGGCTACAGGCTGGAACCGGACGGCGATCACGGAACGCTCTTATGAAGGCGGCCAGTCGGTAAAGCTGGAAGGCACGGCATCCACGAGGGAGGTCCTCTGCCAGACCACGGGGACCATACCCCTCGAACCGTCGCACATATATTACGTGCGGGTATACGGATACCAGGAGACAAAGACATCCTGCACGGTTGGGTTCTACTGGCCGATTGCGGAGCCATATATCCGTGAGGGCATCCCGACAGGACCGGCAGGCAGGTGGAATCTGTACAGTGGAATTAATAACAGGAAATCCTTTACCGCCGGAAGTTATCCGTTCAGATTGGATTTTAACAACAATTACAACCCGGGCGTGATGTATTTTGACGCACCCATGCTGATTGACCTGACATCTACTTTCGGAGCGGGAAAGGAACCTGCTCAGATATGGATGGACACTTACGTTCCATTCTTTATCGGCACATATAACCTTGACACCTATCCTACGGATGTGTTTGAGATATCGTCTTTTGACCTGTCGCCCAACCCGGCGACGATCAACAGCAAAGTGTCGGCAAAGGCAGTGGTGACAGAGAAGACGGAAATCCTCATGCCGGACATCCGCTATACAAACGAATTTTATGCAGGGGAGGTATAACCTATGGCATTTAACGGCACGGTCCGCATCCAGCTAAACGGGACGTGGACGAACCTAACATATAACAGCAGCACGGGGGCTTATGAGGGCACGGTGACGGCACCGGGCAGGACATCTTTTAACAACGCAGGCGGCGTCTACATTGTGACAGCGGAGGCAACCAACACGGCCGGGACGAAGACCACCAAGACCGCCAATTTAACTGTCAAAGAGACCGTGAAGCCGGTCATCACGATCACGTCGCCGTCTAATGGAGCCTACGTGATCAACAACAAGCAGCCGATCGTCTTTACCATGACCGACGAGGAGAACGGCTCCGGCATCAAGGAGAGCTCGCTCGTGGTCAAGATTGACGGCACGGCAGTGACGGGAGGCATCACTAAGACGGTCATCACCAACGGATTCTCGGTCACAGTGACACCCGGAACATTGTCGGACGGTGCACATACCGTCACCGTGGACGTGCAGGACAACGATGGCAACAAAGCTGCCCAGAAATCCACGACGTTTACCGTGGACACCGTACCGCCTGTGCTCAACATCACGAGCCCTGCGGACAACCTCATCACTAATCAGGCATCCTGCGTGGTGGCGGGCACGACAAACGATGCGACATCATCGCCTGTGACGCTTACCGTCAACGGCAACACAGTGACGGTCAATGCAGACGGGTCGTTTAGCAAGACGATCACCCTGGCCGAGGGCAGCAACACCATCACGGTAAAATCGGTTGACAAGGCATCCAAGGAGACCACTGTGGTGCGCCATGTCACCCTGGACACGTCCGTACCGACCATCGACAACATCACGCTGGCTCCAAACCCTGCCAACACCGGGGCGACCATGACCATAAAGGTGACCGTATCATGACAAGGCAGGTCTCCATCACATTAGTCAGCCAGGTGGTCTATGTGAGCGGCTACGTCAACGGTGAGGCGTGTACCTTTACCCTGTCTGACACTACGGCAGACGGAACGGTGTGGACGGCTGAGGCGGCAAGGGCAAGGCTGGATATCTATGATATCTCCATCACCGCCGTTGATGCGGCGGGAAATGCGGTCACGTACAACATGACCATCTACTACGGCCTCAACCTGGTCATTGACCGTGAGCGGTCCGACGTGGAGCATGCCGCCGAGATGCGTTTAAAGGGCGTGGACGGCATGACTGACAAGGAGCTGGATAAATGGCTGGAAGGGCTGAAAGGCTCCTACAACGCCACGGACCTGAACCGGGTGGAGACGGCGGTGGAATACGTCTCTGACAAGCTGGCATCGGTGGGAATCCACCTGGGGATATCCGTGCAGAAGAACTGGGCGAGGGAAGACCTTCCTTCCCAGAGTGACATGCAGCGGTATCTTGGAAACGTACAGAAAATCCGTGACAGCATCGCCGTGACGGAGGACACGCCGGAGCTGACAACAAGTATGAATAATTTAACTTACGAAGAAGCCAACGACATTGAAAAGGTGCTGATGCATGTGAACATCCTTTTGGAAAGCATGATGAAGGCCTGGTACTACAGCGGCGAAATCTATGCCGGGGAGGTATAAGTATGATTGACAGAGTGCCCACGCTGCCGGGGCGTACAAAAATGACAAAGGCAGACGGCAGCACGGAATATGTGACCATAGAGCGTGCGGACGAGCCCACACAGGCAGGGACGCCGCTTAACAAGGCAACGCTCTTTGACAGCAACGCGGAGGCAAGGTATGCAGCTGCAACGCCGAGCGAGGCCTTTAACAAGGCGGTGCAGATACTGACGGCGACAGTGCCGGCAAGCGGCTGGTCGTCGTCAGTGACAAATGGCTGGTATACAAACCGGGTGAATGTGTCCGGCATGAAGGCGGTATATAACCCGTTATTGGATTTGGTTATCACCAATGCCACCCTGGCAGAGGATGAGCGTGCGGCGTTTGGGCTGGTCATGGAGGCAGAGACCTTTGACGGTTACGTCATCTTCCGTGCGCTGGATAAGCCGGATATATCAATCAATGTAAGATTTGTGGGGGTGTGATATGGGGAAGAGCAAGATAGCAGGCAGCCTGTCCGGCAAACCAAAAAATTCGACAAAGGTATACAGACAGACCTGCTGGTACGAAGACGTGGATATCGCATATGTCGAGGACGTCATCAATGATACCCTCGAATTAAACTTATCAGCTTTGACATCTTATGTATCAAACGGGGAATACTTCTTCAAGTTATACGATGACAGGTACATGGTCATGGAAACCATAAACAAAAGCACGACGGACGGTGTCATCAGGTATCTGCTGCTGCAGATCGATATCCGTAATCAGACGGTGAACATACTGGACAGGGGCAGCATCAGCACGGTACTGAATCTGGGGAGCTATGAAGCCGGATGGAACCTGAACCAGGTAAATGAACATCTATTGTATTTTACCGGCCGGTATGGGAGCCGATATTCCAGTCTGACGGAATTCATGGACACCGCCATCTACATTTATGACGACCAGGTAACAACAGCAGAACTCAAGATAAACGCGTTGCACGAAATGCGCCGTGAAGATGCATACACGCTGAGAAGCGGAGACGTCACCCAGGTCGATGATGCCACGGTCATTCTGCCATATGCGTACAGATATTATGACTCGGGATATTTGGGGAGCAGTTATACATGCAGGGCCGGCACGATCAGGTACACGCTTGCAGACGGGCAGCTTACATCACCTGTAAGGACCGAGTACGTCCTGCCCGCCGCCTCGAATGGGGATACGTATATGACATCGAGCATAGAAATTGTGCAGGCCGCCGGACGATGGAGGTGCGTGTCTGCGACCAGCAGGAGCGGCGAGGCCACCTCATACGTGGCTTCTACTGACCTGGTAATTGGTGCCAGCGTCAGTTACGGTGATACAACGGAACTGCTCAAGGCAACGCTGGACGTCCGTACCGCCAAACCCATCGGTGTGGAAGGCACAGACCGTATCGCGCTGATAGCCACGGACAATTACCTGATGATAGACTACGGCGGCGCCAAGCCCCTGCCCGTCGGCAGCGTGGTGGCACATAACGAGAGGATGGATTTAAAAACTATAAAGCCCGCAGGCATCAACAAATACTATTATGATTATTGGTTCAAAGGTGCAGACGGCCAGAAGGCAATGGTGCTATCGGCTGACGGAATCAGCATACTCCGGGAGGGCGGATTTGTCGGAAGCAATGCGGCGGTTCCGCTGATATATGACACGTCAGAGGAGGTTCTGATAGGGGCCCCCATGTACCGGTCCAGTATATATCTGGCAAAATACCCTTATGTTGAAACAATCCGCAACCGCACTGGCGGTGCTATTGCAGGCATTACCGCTGCAAGTGCAGGGCCGGGAAAACGTGTTGCCTTATACAAACCGGAATAGGAGGGGCAGATGTACATTATTACATATGAGGAAGTCATAAAATGCTTAAGCAGTACGATAGATTACGGGCCGCTGGGATATCCGATAACTGAAATGGGTGAAGCCTTTACAGTCCCCATGCACAAAGTCCATGAAGCGGAATCTGTGCCTGACGGGGTGGAGCCAAATGCCTGGTGCTATAGTGCATCGGAGGGGTTTTACAGGTACGTCCC
>CABIXY010000003.1:46246-218859 GCA_902362805.1 Eubacteriaceae bacterium
TGTATTTACAGTAATCATACATATAACTCCAACAGTTATAGAACGAAATTCATGCTTCTGGCAGTCTTTGTGGAAAAGAGAGGCGGCACATGGACCAGCCATCCCCCGAAAGTCCTCATTGACGCTGAAAGAAGCGGGATCGAATATCCAGCAATGCGCAAGCTGCTCCTGGAACCCGGGCAGAAAAAATTTGTAGCCGAATACTCTTATGGAATTTCTTTAAGTTCACCCTCGGTGCTGTTAGCCGGCTCATATGAGGACGACTTTACCATTAGAACAGCAGAAAAAACGGTTTCTCTGCCAAACAGCAACTATGAGTCCGGATATTACAAAACATTTCCATATAAAGGAGGGGCTATATTTGATAACCATATACTCATTGTAAGCCACAACTCATCGTGGACCTACTATACAGACCTTGATGTAACCGATATTAACAATATCGTCATTACCCCCCTGGGGAGCTTTGGCAACAGCCCCTTCTTCTATGATGCGGGAGACCATAAGATACTGACAGGAATAAACTTCAACGATGCCAACCGGCCCGACTACAGGGCAGAATGTGTCGCTATATATCAGAAGCCGGATGGTTCCATAGGCAGCGCGCCCCGCTTGAACATGTTCAGTACGGGCGGGACTTATATATCTGCAGGGCAGGTGGCAGAGAATGCTGATATAATAACATGCCCTTTCACGCAATATACCGCTGCCGTTAAGCTAGACAGGGTGAACCATGTGCTTACATTCTTAGGCAGGCTTTCTACAATGGTGATGCCTGTAACTACCTGCTTGTCAGAGCCTGTGCCTATATTGGCAACCTCCGGGGTTGACAATAAAATCATACTTCCGAACGGGGCACAGTATTTGCCCTTATCTTATCCGCGAGAAGCGAGCATCGTGGAACGACTCACGGATTATACGCTGGTATACAGGTTTCCAGAAAAAACTCTGAGATGGGGCATAGACGGCACCGAAATTACATTGACAGAATACAGGGGAGGCTTTACTGCATCGGTTGACCAGATGTCAGTGTATCCGCAATTTATAGCGGGGAATTCCGCAGACGTAGGAGAGCGGGTCAGGATTAAATTAACCAACAGGAGGACAAAGTAATGTATCTAATCACATGGAAAGAGGATGACTCAATTGCAGATTTCAGTAACGATATCAAATATCTGTGCAACGGCGACCCCTTTATACCCAAGACGAATGTGTCGTATCCTATAAATTATATAAACGTGTTCGCTGTTGATGGAGTACCTGATGATATTTCTACGGGCAGATTCTGTTATGCGGAACCCCGGGGGTTCTACGAAAATGCAGACTGGAGCAAACTATCTGCCTATAACATAGACCCTGTAATCCTGGGTCGAATAAAGGACGAGACCATAGAAGAAATTCAAAAGGAGGTAAATGATGTTAACACAGAAACAACAGGAACTGATAGCCCTGCTTAAGGGCGCACTGCCCACAGCCCCGCCGGAAGTAGCGCAGGCTAACGTGGAGTGGTACAAATCATGGACGCATGGAGAACAACTGGAGATCGGTGACCGTCGCTCATGGGACGGCATCCTCTATGAGGTCTACGCGCCGACGGGGGACAACCTTTACCCGCCCGACCAGGTGCCGGCAATATTTAAGAGAGTCTACCTCGAGGAGTGGCCGCAGTGGGTGCAGCCAACCGGAGCACATGACGCTTATGCTAAAGGCGAAAAGGTTACTCATATCGGCAAGAAATGGACATCGGATGTAGACGGCAATACCTGGGAGCCGGGAGTTTACGGATGGACAGAATACACGGAGGTGTAAGATGAAACAGACAATCTGCACAGTAACAGGCATCACAGGCAGCGTTATAGCTGGATTTTTTGGAGGATGGACGGGGGGCATGACAACACTACTAATTTGTATGATTGTGGATTATATCACGGGACTGGTTATTGCTGGCGTGTTCCAGAAATCCAACAAGTCAGAAAGTGGGGCATTGGAAAGTAAGGCTGGATGGAAAGGGTTGTGCCGCAAGTGTATGACTCTGGTCTTTGTTTTGATTGCTTACCGTCTTGATCTGGCTTTAGGCACGGAATACATACGGGACGCTATCGTAATCGGTTTTATTGTGAACGAGGTGCTGTCCATTATTGAGAATGCGGGCATCATGGGATTGCCATTACCCAAACTATTATATAAAGCAGTTGATTTATTAAAGGAGAAGTCGGAGGAAAGGGTATCGTGAAAAATAAAGGCATAGATATATCATATTGGCAAGGGAAAAAGTCTGTAGCACATTTTACAAAGGCTAAGAGGGACGGTATCAAATTTGTTATCTTGCGCCTGGGCTTTAATGCTGAGCTTAATTTAGACAGCACCTTTGAACCGAATTACAAGGCCGCGAAAGCTGCTGGGTTGAAAATCGGTGCGTATTACTACAGCACGGCAAAGACGGCGAATCAGGCAAAGAATGAGGCAGAGTTTTGTATCAAGCATTTGAAAGGTAAGAAACTTGATTACCCAGTGTTTATTGATATCGAAGACAATGACACGTCGGGAAAATGCTCCAAGGCCACACTTGCCACTATCGCCAGGACATTTTGCAAGACGATAGAGACGGCAGGGTACAGGAGCGGTGTATATGCATCGCTTAGTTGGCTCACGTCAAAGATTGGTGATATCAAGGGGTTAAACATCTGGATTGCACAGTATAACGATAGATGTACATACACAAAGCCCTACCATATGTGGCAGTACAGTTCCAGCGGCAAGGTGGATGGTTTTAGCGGCCGGGTCGATGTAAATTACCAGTACAGGAACTTTGCTGCCAAAACAGTCACGCAGACAGTTACAAGTGCATCGAAAAAGGCTTATGCAGGGACATACCCAAAATTGCCATTGCGCGGGTACTTTAAATCTGGAGACGCTGGGACACAGGTCGATCGACTGCAGCAGCTATTGAACTGGGCAGAGGGTGTAGGACTCAATGTGGACGGCATCATCGGACCAAAGACAATAAGCGCAGTAAAGGACTACCAGAAGGAATACAACTTAGTTGTAGACGGATTATTCGGACGTAAGTGTCTTTCCAAAGCTAAGGCAATTAAAAAATAGCGATATAAAAGCCGGGGTTCTCCCCGGCTGGTTTTTTCTTTAGATTCTTCAGTCTATCAAATCTTGTATCAACTCTGCATACTCCCGAACTATCTGCTGCCACCTCACTTGAGGATAATGTGAATAAGAAAAAATATATTCGGAAAACGAGAAATCCACTTCAGGCTCGATGACCTCTATGGCTTTCAAACACTTCTGGTGATAATAGGACTGGTACATCCTCTTAACCTTCTCTCCCGTTAAATTTAAGGTACTGCCTATGTCCGCATATGTTTTATTCTGCTTGTCTTTTGCTTCAACGATTTGCCTCTCAAGTATTTTTTTCTGTCCTTCTGTCAGATGTTTAATAGGTGGGATGTCTGTATAAAAGCCTGCCAAAAGGGGAGGTTCACCGTGCCTTAGAATGCTGAGGAGATCATCATGAACCTGCTCCAGATATGCGATTGTGACAGCGATGTCTACGTAGAATTCTAAAAAATCATAAGCGTCTCTAATGCTATTTCTGCTAAGGAACTGGTAATAATATCTGAACAGCCTGAATAGAAATTTACGATATTTATGGGCAATACCAGCTCCACATAAATTATGTTGGTTTCCTATCTCTTGAAAAGTCTTACCTTCATGTTTCAGCTTTACAATCTCATAGTTTAGTTTATTCCTGTTCATAAATTCTGTATAATCCATTTTGATTTACCTCGTTAAATTCATATGCTTGTAGAGCACTCTTCGATGCTTTGCTGATCACACCTATAGATACGTTTATGTAACGTAATTAAACACGAAATTTATGTTAAAGTCAAGAAAATACGGCATATTAACGTAAGGGTGACGGTATGAAAAAGATAAACTTCGGTAATGACAAAAATATAATCAGCAATAGTTTGAAACGTATAAGGTCTGATAAAAAACTAACGCAGGGTGAGCTTGCAGCAAAAATGCAAACCCTTGGCGTAAATATGGATCAGCAGATGGTTAGCAAGATTGAGAAGAATACCCGCATAGTGACGGATTATGAGCTGATCTGTTTCTGTCAGGCTTTAGGAGTGGGCGTGAACGAGATGCTGCGGGACTTTTATGACAAACTAAACGGATAGTGGTGGTATCAATATTATGTCCATACGTCTATCGTTACCCATGCCCTATATCTGACGCGATACGTTTATGTGACGTATTATAGCGCAGATTTAATGATAAAGTCAAGGGGAATACATTACATTAACGTAGGTGGACAATGAAAAAGATAAATTTTGGAGACAACAAGAATATCATAGGCAGACGTCTGAGAGCCTTAAGAAAGGAAAACCATTTGACGCAGGGCGAACTGGCTGCTAAGATGCAGACTTTCGGTATCAATATAGACCAGCAGATGATTAGTAAGATTGAGATGAACGCCCGTATCGTTACAGACTATGAGCTGGCGTGTTTTTGCAAGGCGCTAAAGGTAACCATAGATGAAATGTTGCAGGACTTTAATAATGAGAGATAGAGTCTGAACATTTGCAGGGGATGGACTGTCAGAATGTGGCCACCTTTGTAATTCGTGCAATAAAGGTCAATCAGGGTTAAACCCTGGCTGTTTTACCATCATCTACAAAAAGCTCATCAATGCGGCAATTAAACAATCTTAACAGCTTATCAATCGTGCTGAAACTGATTGCAGTTGTCTCACCATGAATCATTCTGTTGATGACCGTGTAGTTTGATTCCAGTTGTGTTACAAGCCAGTATCTACTTCTGCCATTTTGCAGTAATAGTTCTTCTAAGTTTAATCCTATCATTGCTTCAGCTCCTTGTTTGCTCAATGTAATAACGCAGTGTGCCGTCAGATATCAGATAGTCTACCGAAAAGGGACCAGCATCATCTTCTACTGTTACCTTTATTACAGGGATTTTTGAATCAGCACCTAAAAACTCTGCATATCTGCGCTTACGTTCATTTGCTTTTACCGGTAATCCTTGTCGGATATCTGTCATAATACATCTCCTACTCAAAGAAATATAATCTGCTTCCATTATACTACGTTTTATGGTGATTTACCCTAAAAAAGAATAAGAAAATGTGATTATGGGTTGACGTATTCTGAATTTAGTATAATCTTATATAAGAACATTTATTAGGATAATAATATATGAAAGAAGAGCGTATTATGCAAGAAATATATTCAGATACTGTTCAGAGTTTTGGCGACTCATTAGGGGAGAATGCGGGTGCTTTTGCGGCTAACCTATTCTCTCAGATTATAAAAAGAAGTTGGAGAAGCGTTAAGCATTATTTCTCTGAAGCAAAAGATATCGCACTAATGTCAGAAGAGCATTACGAAACCTATCTTCATAATGTGATGGATAAGCATGGAACTTTAAAAAATTTGAATTATAGAAATGAACCTAAGAATATATTAGCGTTTTATGAAGAATTGAACCTTGTAAAAAATGATGAAGACTTACGGATAAGTGATATTGATGACTTGCTAATCCACGGGAAGAAATTTTTAATAACAGGAACGGCCGGATCTGGTAAAAGTACATTATTGAAGTTTCTTTTTATGAAGTCAATAGAAAAAGCGAATTTAGTACCGGTTTTTATAGAATTAAGAAAAGTTAATATATACGAAAAAGAGAACATAAAGCTAGTGGATTTTATAATATCTGAGTTGAAAACAAATGGGTTTGTATTAAGCAATCCCACCTCGTATAACATTGCTCTTGAAAAAAATGCATATATACTTTTTTTTGACGGATTAGATGAAGTGGATAAAGAGAAGATAGGAACGGTTACTGAACAAATTAAAACCATGTGTTCAGACACAAAGATTGGGCAGAATATTTTCATCATCTCGTCTAGACCGAGCCCCTCGTTCATTAGCTGGAATAATTTTATAGAGCTAAATACTAAAGAGCTTGACTTGGATCAAGCAATAGAGCTAATTAAAAAAATACAGATTAACAAAGAAATAAAAGATGAATTCTGTAATTTATTAGAAACAAAATTATTTGCACAATACAAAGATATAGCTTCAAATCCTTTATATTTATCGGTTATGCTTTTAACATACATAAAGGATAGGAACGTATTTCGTAATCCTAAAAAATTTTTTGACTTGATTTTTTCTGTTCTTCTTGTTTCACATGACGAAACAAAAGACGGGTACGAAAGAAGAATGAAATCTAATTTGAAAATGCTGGATTTTAGAACAGTATTTTCCTCAATTTGCTTTGGGTCATTTTTTGATAGGAATAATCATTTTGATGCCTTAAGTTTAATGGAATCTATTAGTGATGCTAAAAAAAATATAGATGTGGAATTCGAAGCCTCCGATTTTATGCAAGACTTAACTGATTTTTCTCTTTTAACCAAAGATGCTGGAGAATATCAATTTACAAATGATTCATTTAGGGAATACTTTGCAGCATACTTTGCGCATAAAAAAGCAGACAAAGAAGAATTAAAATGTAAATTGATAAACCATATAAAAAAGAATACTATCGCAGAAGATAAATTCTTCAATATACTATTTTTAATAGATTCTGATCTAGTTAATACCTGTTTACTGAGACCGTCTATGGAAGAGTTAAGAAATAGATGCTTTGAGAAAAACTCAGTTATGAACTTTATGCGGTGTTGCTATGAGGGGTTTAGGGTGGTTATATATAAAAAACTTAGAATTAGTGGTGATGCATATACGGTCGCGTATAACCTATTGCCAGTATTAAATACAGAACTTCAAAATTTGTTCATTTTGAGTAAGTTCAATTGCGATAATGGTACGGATTCAATTAGAACCTATGATGACTTAGATAAAGATAAAATACAAATAGAAAATCGAATTATAGGTGAGTGGTTTAAGGATGGTAAGTCAGAAAATGACATGATTACCTTTGACTTTTTGGAAAAAATGATAAAAGACAAGAAGATAGACGAAAGAAGAATGGGGAATATTGTTAAAGATGAGATATCTAAAATCACTGCCTTGTTTGACTTCGTGGAATAGCTAATGAGGATAGCTCTATGATTGGTGGAGTAAGTAATTGTAAATAATAAAACTTCCCATGATTTTCCCATTCTAGTTTTCAATGAACCATGAAAACGGTCAATTTTTACTAAAAAATACAAAAGTTATTAATGCCTATAAACGTTGAAATTTCAATGTTAAAATTGAGAATGCTTATTTTTCAATATTCGTGTCAATCCTCTGGTTCATTGCGAAGGTTGGGGGTTCGAGTCCCTCATGGCGCACCAAAAACCCTGTAATTGCAACGATTACAGGGTTTTTAATTGCTTATGATTTATCAAAATTTACAACAATTAGCCGTTTTTTAGCCATTTAGTTTGATTTGATGCTTTGTTGTGGGAATTTTATACGTGTATGTGGGGGCTATGTGGTCGTGGGCATAGCCCTATATTTATGGGCAAGACCAGGGGGGGAGTGGTATCATGAGTTTTAGCATCAAAGACGTTTTTAAACCGTGAAAGAACTATGCCCAATGATATTCTTTCAAACCTCTTCAAGATTGTTGTTATTCCTCCTGTCAATAGGCAGTAGTGACTAAATCCGTAAATCGTTTACGGACTTACTTTCATTTTCTGTAAATGTTTCCCGTTATAATTAAAATCCGCAAATTATGCGGATTCTTCTTCTGCTATATTGGCAAATGCGACAAACTGACGGATTTAAAGACTAATAGCACTTTAGCATGTCTTTAGAGTCTCTTACTCTTTGTTCGGCTTCTAATCGCCGTAGAACAGCTGTCTCAACTCCTGACGTATATTTATTATTCTTCCATGAAGCAAGTCCCATTTCATAGAAATAGATATCTTCTCTGCCGTTGCGTTCGTCCTGGCTGATTCTTTTTATAATGTGATGTCTGATTGCCCTGCACCCTCGTTCAAATGCTCTTTGATACCTTCCTCTCTCTTTATCTGTACCACCCATCATTTTTCGTGCCTGTGGCAGAGTGACATCGTATTCTAGCATTGTTGTGATAATCTTAAATACAAACGCACCTTCCTTTCGTGCACCTTCAAGTATTAGGTTACGCATGTATCCCCAATAGTCAGTATCTTCGATGCGCTTGTAGTACGCTGTTGAGGTTTCATCTAAAATGGTTTCCAATAATTTCATATCCCCTTCATTTCCGCTTACAGGGGTTTCAAGACTGGTGGCATAATTCAATGGGTCATTGCGCTTTTTTGCACTTCTACCGCTGAAAATAACGTCATTAAAAGCTGATTTGATATAAAAAGATAAATATCCAATGAAGCTTTTTTCTCCGCTATGATAGTTCTTTATGGCTTTCAGAAAGTATAAATATGACTGATTTATCATGTCCCCTCTTAATGATTGTAAATGGTTGGGGGCATTATATAGACGTTTCGTTGCCTGTTGTTCTATGAAGCCTATAACCTGATTCCACAATGGTTCTACCAATTCTGAATGACCGCTATTTATCAGTTTTACTAATTCTTCATTGCTCATATGCTTCACCTTCCTTTAAGTGATATTGAATGGGCTATAAATTATACGAAAAATATATCATACCCCCCCTTCTACGTGTGTGCCACTCACCAAAATTTGTGTGGAAATTCGGTCTTTAAGATTAGCCTGACACTACTTTTAATAGGGGGAGGCAGGGAGTATAAAGGCTATGTTTTCTATAAGGTGACCACACCCCCCTCATGCGCGCGACTCATGTGTTTTCTGCAAGTGGGGATTCGGTCACGATGGAATGATGGTGGCTTATAGATTAAGGGGGGAGGTTTTACACTCACACAAATGACAGCTATTGGGTATATTTGTTTCAATAGCTGTCACCTTCATGAACTTAGGGTATGCCCGAATGTTCCATATGCCTTTACACCTCTTCATATATTCAAAGTCAGCTTGCTTAAAATGACGAACATGTGATATAATATAAACGTTCTATAAAGCCATATGTTTATGGTTTCAGGCTATCCCTTGGGCTGTTAGGGGTAGCCTTTTTATTTGCACTTCAACGCCTTGCTGGCAATCCAATGATTTTCAGCGGTCTTTATAGTAGCCTTTGGCGATATGGTCAATACAATTTCACGTGGGTATATATTGCCGTCAAAGTCAGTGTTGAAAATCAAACTGCCTGTATTATATACGGCAACGGCGTAAATCGCTTTTGTGCCAAGAGACTCATACTTGATGCTGTCTATATGTACTGTGTACGCTACGTTGCCCTGTGACAAGGTTATTTGCTTATTGAACTCCATTTGAATTGCTCCTTTCCGACACTCTGATTTGAATAATATCACTAGGCTTAAACCTTCGGTATTCGTCTATCCCTGGCGGCTCTTGTGATATGGTTACGTCTCCATGAACCCACATACGGTTGATTACTTCCTGGCGTATCTTGTCCATGATAAGGTAGTGGCAATACTCGCCTTTGGGGTTTTTCATCGTATTTATCAAAACAAAATGAATGGGTTTTGTCGGCTGATAATAGGCGTACTGGTCAGCGAGATAATTTATAAATTCTTCTTTCACGTTCATCTCTTCGATATCATTACAAGGACTATGATAATATTCCAGCTTTGCAAAGATAGCCTTGTTTTTATGAAATGCTCGGATTTCTTCGATTTCAGGGTATCTTATGCGCTTTGTCATAGTTTTACCCGAATAATGCGGTTTTGTCTTGCAGTGCTTGCCTTGTGCTGTTTTAGACTGACTGTGAGCCTTTCTGTTCCCCTGTTTCCTCTTAGTTGCTTTCTTTTTCATGTGAATACTCCTTTCTTTCCCATATCGTATAGGCGGTTTAGAAACCTGCTACTCTAACTGGTATTGAAGAGGTATGCTTAATTGTTCGCCAGGGGGCACGGTGTAAAAGCGTTGTGGCTTCACGGTTATGGTGTTTTTCCTTTTTCTTCGCTTACGCCGTGCCTCTTCATTGAACCTTTTTTCCCTGTATGTAATATGCTCGGCGCCTGTGACTGGGTTAACCCTTACTTCCAGGCTTTCAGGTATAATATAACAGTCCCTTTTAGGCTTTATCTCCTTTCCTGGCTGGTGCTGATAGTGTTCTCTATCTGTCAAAGGGCGTTCCAGGTTGCGACTGCAATTGTACCGTCTTGTGTTTAAGTCGGTTTCCCTATCGTAATAATCCCTGGTATGGTTTATGAAGTACCGTGCTATCGGCGTATAGTCATCGCCTGTCAACGGACTGATTGAAAGTAGTCCATGTGTCCAGTATTTTGCTATTGTCTCTGTATCAATAGATTTCATTATCATATGGTGATGCACTCTGTGCCCTCCGTGGCTTGTCACGGATACCCACGCAAAAGGTTTTCCCTGCTTTGCATATTCTCTTCTCATTGCTTTCATAAAGTTGCGTAAATGCCTCTTCGCTTCTTTCTGCGTGGGACTGGGGTTTCTGTATGTCAATGTGATATAACTGTCGCCCTCACAGAAATTAGTGTCTAACAGTACGGCTAACCGCCTTGTGGCTATGTTGTTGTTTTCGTTTATGACTGATTCCCTGGTCGGGTTAGCTTTTGGTTTTCTCTTTTCCGTGGGTTCCTTTTCTACTTTCCTCTTCAACTTGATTTCATTATGGAATATCATTCCTGCTTGTGTTCTATAAAGATATGCGTTACTCATTTCCTGCCTTTCCTGTGGTTCTAAAGATAATACTATTATCGAGGGGAAAAGGAAGACTTTCACTCCCTTTGCGTTTCTCCCTTCGTCTTATAGTGGGCTGTTTATCTTTATGTCCTTATTTTGCGGTCTGCATGTACTCTTCCAGCTTGTCCAGGTCGAACAAGTATTTGCTTCCAGCTTTTCGGCTTGGGATTATCCCATTAATGACCAGTTGGCGAATATAGTTCTGCGAAATAGCTGTTTCAGGGTCACGCTTCTTTAATTCGGCGTAGGCTTTCTGTATCGTCCTATACTTTGCCATATGTTTTCATCTCCTTCATTATTTTTCTATAAACTTGAAGAGGCTGTTTCTTCTTCAAAAATGATATCTTCAATTTGTGCACCTAAAGCATTAGCTATTCTGCCAATACACATAGGATTAATTTCATCGGTAAACCCCTTCGTAATTGTACGGTCGCTGACTTTTGCCAATGAGGCTAATTGCTTTACGCTTAATCCTTTCTTTGCTCGCAACATGGAGATTTTAATTTTACTTAATTTCATTTTTCCTGTCCTCCTTTTTACGCAATGCGCATCCTTTATTTAAGGATAAGTCTAAATTGCGCACTTGTCAATTGCTTTTTTTACAATTTGCGCAATTCCTCTTTCTTTTTCTTACAATGTGTGTTTTAATAGTGATAGAAAGGAGTACGCATTATTATGGGTGTTAAGAAAAAATTAGAAGTTTTAATGCAAGAGAACGGCTTAAATGCTTCTAAACTGGCTGAAAAAGCTGGTTTACCAAAGTCAACTGTTTATACTATTTTAAAACGTGACAGTTCGAATATTGGGTATGAAACTACGGCTAAGTTGTGTAGTGCTTTAAACTGTAGCCCATCAGATTTTCTTGAAGATAATAGTGGAGGCTTAGACTTTTTTACAGAGTTAAAAGATTATATTGAGAAGAATAACACAGATATAAAGCGTGTTGAAAAACAACTTGAAGATTTGGAATCACATAATCCTAGTAGTTATCGAACTTTAGAACTAAAGTCAGAGTTATCATTTCTGCAATTTATTGATGATTTATTGCATGAGAAACAGGGTGTTTTTTTAAACACTCAAGGTATGTATTTGGGGGAACGAGATATATATTTAAGCGTAAAATCATTTTGGACTATTCTTATGCCGTATTTAAAATTAAATGCAAAAGGAAGAGAAGTAGCAGAAGAGAGGGTCAGTGAACTTGCTTTAATAGAAAAGTACAGGAAAGAGAAGTGATGGTGATATTATGGCAAGCAAAACGAATTCAATTATCAACGGTCACGACTACTATAGAATCAGAAAAAAAGTCGGTCGTAAATATGACGAGAAAAAGGGCATGGAAGTTGATGTTATAAAGAACTTCTACGGAAAGAACAAGAGTGAAGCTGTTGCCAAGTACAATGAGTTCATGAACCGTAAATCAATGGGACTTTCCAATGAAAAACAATACTTTGGTATAATGGCAGACAAATATATTTATACCGTGTTTCTGAATGACAGCAAGTTTTCAAATAATACGAAGGAGTTATATATCAATGCTTGGAATAACTATGTGAAGGGCAGTGACGTATATAACATGCGACTAGACGAGATACAGAGCATTGAAATGCAGAAGCTATACAATTCTTTGGCGTGCTCCTCTTCAACCATAAAAGTGATTAACAACATGATGAAACACTTTTACAGGTATTTAGAGAAAGTGGGTTATTGTCGTGATTTGACACACTCACTTGCAATACCAGTGAAAGAAACACCAGCAAGAGAAAAGAAGTCTTGGACTGATGATAAATTACCAAACACTATCGAAGTATGGTCTGATGATGAATTGAAGAGGATATTTGATAACCTGGGGAGCCATAGACTAAGATTTCTAATTATGCTTGCATCGGGGACAGGGACAAGAATCAGCGAATTACTAGCATTACAGTATAAAGACATCAGTAATGGCATGTTGCATATCAACAAACAGTTAAGCAATAAAGCCGTGATTGAAGAAGGGAAGAAAACGAAGCATGTTTTCGAGTTAGCGGACTGTAAGACAAGCGCTTCTGTGAGAGATATACCTCTTTCTAAAGAATTGATGAATGAATTCAATCGTCACCAGGCATGGCATAAGAGTGAGATGCTTAAGAGGGGGTACAGAACCGAAAGCGTGTTCACGACTTCTAGCGGTGCATTTTATGACCGACATAATATTACTACGGCGTGTAACCGCTTTTATAAGAAACATGGTATTCCGCAAAGAGGCGTTCACACTTACAGGCGCACATTTGCTACAAACTTGTGTAAGCAGGGTATACCTATTCAGGTGGCTTCTGAACTCTTGGGGCATAGTGATATAAGTGTTACCGCAAAATATTATGTCAACGTCGGTGAAGATGAAAAGCAATCAGCAATAGAGACATTAGCGACAAGCATGTTTCAGAATTAAACTATACGTGAATGAAACCGAAACGAAACACGAAAATATTTTTTATATTTTGGGACAGATGAAGTGCGATTCGTTAGCCCCGCAAAAAGAAAAGGCTTTAGAAGTACCTTTTCTTTTTATTTATCAGATAAAGTGTACTAGTCATTTTTATTTTATCGTATAGCATATTAGTTATTAAATAAAAATAAAGGCATTTAAAGTATAGACAGGGATATTGAATTATTTTTTCATTGTGGACTTATGTAGTTGACATACTGATAGCAGTAATATATAATGAGGTTGTCCGAAAGGATATGAGAACAGAATAAGGGAGCGAAAGCGGTTAGCCCTCATGACATCAAAAGGTATGGCGATTAGAAGAAAGGGGCGCTTTATGATAAGAGTAACAATTACCATCAAAAGGGTAAGGATTACGATTACAATAAAAAAATAACCGCCTGAGCCTGGAAACTTAGCGGTTATTAAATCAAGTAAAAGGCTAGCCGTTTTCAACGGTTCTCCCTCATTTCTGCTCTCATTATACCACTGAAAGGAAGTGGGCGCAATAGAAAAGCGAAAAACTTATACTTCCAGTCAGGTGAAAGAGCGGTATAACAGCAAGGTCTATGGGCGCATATTTGTAAGACTTCCTAAGGAACTTGTCGAAGAGTTCAAGGAAGAGTGCGTAAAAAGAGACGTATCGCAAGCTAGCGTGATTAAGGAAGCAATCAGAGAATTTTTAGGGAAGTGAACTTCCTTAAAAATTTACATACTGACATCAGTATGTATTCCGATTGTATGTATAAGTTTAATAGCTAGAGAAGGGAGAAAACATATGAGTTTTAGAGAGTTAGCCTTTGCAATTGAAGCACTTAGTTATGATGCACGTGAGATTGACAGCTATCAAGAAGTTTTTTTTGAGGCGATATTTCATGGGGAGCCGACACCAGAAGCTTTTGAATGGGCTTTTTACGCTTTTGGGAAAACAACGGCTACTTTAGCACAAAAGATAGCAGAACTCCGAGATTTGCTATTTGAGCGTCTGCCAAATGAAGCACCAGTTGAAGAGGCATTTTCTAATTAACTGGTACAAAGTGAAGGGGCATGGGGAAATGGCTAATTGGTTGGGGGTTTGATTAAATAATCGCCAATTAATTAGCCGTTTTTTAGCCAATTGGTTATGGAAGTGTGTACCAAATTATTGAAAACTATTAGAAGAAGCATGACCTGTGAAATGGCTGGAAGTATTGAAAAATAAAGAGAAAATCTTGCGAAGCCTTTTGGTGACTAAATCATAAAATTTTAGTGTGTCCATTGGCGAAGGTTGGGGGTTCGAGTCCCTCATGGCGCACCAAAAATATCTCAATACCATTAGGTGTTGGGATATTTTTATGTGTGCATGAAGAAAAAGGGACTCGAACCAACGCTCACTTCGTTCACTCCTCCGCATGGCGTTGCCATGCTTCGCTGTCCGTTTTCGCACTGCAGCTGAAGCTGCGCGAAAAAGGCTAAAGGGCGCGAAGGTAGAATGAGTCAGCCCGGTGAGCTGGCGAATAGGGAGCGGGGTGCAGCCGACCGAAGGGGGCGGCAAGACCAAAATTGAACATCAGGCGAGAGTTTGATGAATATTTAAAAGGTGCTAGCAATGGATAGTATATGGTGATATATAAGGGATTACGATTTTGTAATCAAGTTAAAAAACGAAACCGCAGCCTGGAAATTTAATTTAAGGTTAGTTGTATTCTACAGAAACAATTGAAGTAGTAGTACGAGTATGATATGATGGACTTGTCCGTAAGGATATGGGAACAGAATAGGAACGAAAGCGGTTAGCGTCTTGACCTCAAAAGGTATGGCGATTAGAAGGAAGGAGACGCTTTGTGATAAGAGTGACGATTACCGTCAAAAGGGTAAGGATTACGATAACCATAAAAAAATAACCGCCTCCGTAGCAAGTGTGCGGTTATTTTTTAACTAAACATAGCTAACCGTTTTCAACGGTCTTCTTTCTGCCCCTATTATACCACTGAAAGGGAGTGGCTGCAATAACAAAAACTAAGACAAGTACAGAGGTGAAACGGCGATATAACGAGAAAGTTTATAAAAGAATTGTAGCAGATATACCTAAAGAAACTGCAATTAGATTTAAACAAAAGTGTGAAAAAACAGGTATATCTCAAAGAAAAGTAATTCTCGATGCCGTTGAAGAGTTTTTAGGGGATAATAAATAGTCCCTAAAAACTATAAATACTCGTACTAGTATGTATGCTGCTTGTCTTAGGTAAAAGAAAGGAAGTGCAAATATTGAGTATTTGTGAGGTGGCTTCGAAAACATCCATAAAATCCCTAATGGCTTTGTTTTGTTCTTTTTTGCAGTCTGTTTTATAGATTGAAAACCCCATATTTCCAGGCAATAATGACAGCATAGTCAGTATAAAATTCACTTTATGTAAAGTATAATGGATGTAGTAGCATGAGTATGATATGATGAACTTGTCAGAAAGGATGTGGGAAGAGAAAAAGGGAGCGAAAGCAGTTTGTGTTTTGATACCAAAAGAATTACGATTGCAAAAACAAAAACCAAGACCGTACAGAGGAGAAGAGCTGTAGAATAGGAAGGAAAATGAAATGAAGATTATAGAATACGAGCCACAACATCAGCAGACGATTTTGAACATCTCCTTGGAATGGCTAAATAGATATAATGTATTAGAAGAAGTTGATATCGAGATGCTGACGCACCCAGAGAGAATCCTCAAAGCAAAAGGTCACATTTTTCTAGCACAGGGAGAAGATGGTGAAATCGCTGGGATGGTAATGCTGGAAAATCGCGGCGATTCCTATGAAGTCCTAAAATTTGGCGTTCTTGAAACTTTTCAGGGCAGGGGAATCGGCCGCCAGTTAATGAGTGAAGCAATCCGTGCAGCCAGAGCTGAAGGCAAGAAAAAGCTAACGCTTTGTTCGAACCATCAACTTTCTGCTGCGCTGCATCTGTATCAAGAAATGGGCTTTAGATATATCGACCGTGTGGAAAGCTGTTTTGCCATGTCCGATGTTTTTATGGAACTGAATTTGAGTTAGCGACAAGACTAAGCGTTGTTATTAGCAGGAGGGCTGATAAGATCTATTCGCTTTACGTGAATTTCCTTGTCTATAATCTCTATCACTGCCATAGTGAGGCCGAGACGAAAGCGGCGCTTTCCGCAGCTTCCAGGATTGAGGTAAAGCAGACCGCATTTTCTTTCTTCATTATATTGATGGGAATGGCCATAAACGACCACGTCAATTTTGGATAAATCCGCGGGGATGTCCTTCTTGTCATGGACCATGAAGAATTTAATTCCATTCAACTCGAAGCGTAAAGAAAGAGGGATTTGCTCTGCCCATTCCTGATCATTATTTCCTCTCACGACATATAGCGGTGCCAGTGCTGACAGCTGATCCAGCACTTCTTTTGTATCAATGTCGCCGCCATGAAGGATGATATCACACGTGTGAATCATTTCAATTACTTGTGGCCGCAGGATCCCATGGGTATCCGATAATACAGCGATTCTCATTTTACGATTCCTCGATTAGTTTCTTACGATGCCTGGGGGAGAACATGGATGATCATACCGTCAGGTGTGACGCCCATAATCACTTCAGATTCCTTTCCGTTGCGTTCAAAGGTATAATTGGACGCATGTTCTTCAGGGTCATAGTAGTGCCCTGTGTAAAGAAATCCATAGTCTTGCAGTACATTGCCGTAGAAGCTTACAACTTCCTCCATCTGATAACCTTTGCGCAGCAGATCACCGCCATGATAGACGAATACAGATTCATCTGCATTGGTGTAATGCTCTATAAGCGGGACGTCAAAATAATTCCCAAAATCAGGTACACCAAAGTGTTCTTTATAAGTTCCTTCATTCAATGTAATCATCTTATATTTTATCTTACTGAAGCTACTTTTCTTTCCGGTTTTGCTCACTGCCCGCACCTTATAAAAGTATTTTGTGTTATTCTTAAGAAAGATATCCTCATAATGCAGCTTTGTGGTGGTAACGATGCGTTTGTATTTTCCGTTCTTAAATGCACGGTATACCTCGTACTTGGCAGCGCCTTTACATTTTTTCCATGATATTTTGAGAAAAGTATTTTTGACAGATTTGACAGAGATAGAAGGAGCGTTTAACTTTGATGCTGAAGCGTTCATTACAACTGAATCTGAGGCTGCATATAAGGTTTCAGCATGACAGATGGAGGAAACTGCTAGGCCGACAGATAAAATGAGCATTACGACGATGACTGATTTAAATCTTTTTTTCATAACGACAGGACCCTTTCACATTTTTTATTCAACTCGTTTAGCATATGATATCTTTATTGTACCTCTTTTTTAGCAGATGTCCAATCAAAAAGGATGAGGAACCCCTCATCCTTTTTGACTATACCACCCGATATTCTTTTAATAATTTTTCGATGTCCGTGCCTTCTATTTTTTTCAGCACTTCTTTCAGAGCTAGTTTCTCTTTAAATCCGAGACCCTCCATCTCGGTGATCTTCTTGCCGTCCCGCAACTGCACAGTGGCATTGAGAAGGTCACGGATATCGTATACGCTGCCCCAGACTTCAGGTACGCCCCGGTCGATATTCAGGAGGGTGTAGACTGCCTCCATACCGGTACGCATGGAGTATTCCGTGGTAAAGATCGTGTCGCGCTTCGTCTCTGCAAATTGACCGAGGAATGCGAAATTGACACTGCCTTTGGGAACTACGTCCGGTCTGTCACCGGCGGCACGAGGCATGAAGAAAGCCGTAATATAAGGCATCATGCAAGGAACTGTGTTGGCGCTGTTTTCAGCAAGCTCTTCAATCTGCGTCACTGGAACCCCCAGATGATACAGCCATTCCATGCAGATTTCCTTACCCGTACATTCACGCATTGGCTTCTTGACAAAATTTCCCGGTTTGTCGCTGAAAAGCCCGTAAATCCAGCCCACAAGTTGATCCTTTGGCTGCGTGCGGAATTGAGGCTGCCTGTTGAAAGTCCAGCTGAGAAGCCAGTTAGAGTCTTTTACTGTGACGATGCCGCCAGTTACCACTTTACCGCTGAAAGGATCCCGCTTACAGATATCCTTAATATAAGGGACGATTTTTTGATCGAGGGTCGTCACTGTGGCAGACATCCAGTTGCTTTTCTCCGGATCATAGCAAAATTTGTCAGGATTGCCAAAAGCAGAATCCTGCGCTGCGATTTTTCTCCACATGTCCCAGCCGCCGCCCTCTTTGATATCACTGTTGAAAGGAGCTGGCGCGTTCTGGGCGCCAATGGAAGAGTTCTCCACACAGCCGCCGTTGGTGATGAAGACAAGGTCGTCTTCCGTCAGGTCGATGGAATCCGCGTTTCCTTCACAGATGATATCGATGCGCTTAGCAGTCTTTTTCTCTGCTTGGATGTCGAACTCTACATTGACGACCTTTGTGTGGTAGTGGAACTGTACATTGTAGGATTCGAGATACTTAATCATGGGCAGAATCATAGACTCATACTGATTATATTTTGTAAATCTCAGCGCTCTGAAATCGGGAAGACCGCCGACGTGATGGATATACCGCCGGATGTAGAGTTTCATCTCCAGTGCGCTGTGCCAATTCTCAAAAGCAAACATGGTGCGCCAGTAGAGCCAGAAGTTGGAACCGAGGACCTCCTCATCAAAAATTTCATCAATACGTTTGTCATAGAGTTTCTCATCTGGGGTAAAAAAGAGTTCCATGATTTCCATCGCCCCTTTGTCTGAAAGGCCGAACTTGCCGTCGGTATGAGCGTCTTCTCCACAGCGTACCGTTGCCCGCATCAAGGAATAGTTGGGGTCTTTTTTGTTAAGCCAGTAATACTCATCCAGCACGCTGACGCCTTCCGTCTCTATGGATGGAATGGAACGGAATAAGTCCCACATGCATTCAAAATGATTATCCATTTCACGGCCGCCTCGCATGACGTAACCAACGTTGTCAAATTTGTAGCCGTCACAAGCGCCGCCCGGCAGGGCCTCTTTCTCTAAGATGTGTACGTGTTCACCTTTCATCTGTCCATCTCGTACCAGATAGCAGGCTGCCGTCAAAGCGGCCAGGCCGGAGCCGACGATATAGGCTGATTTATTGTCTACACCTTCTGGTTTTACAGGGTGTGCAAAAGCTTCATAATTTCCACTTGCGTAATACATCTGATTACCTCCTCATATCTCTTTATTCGATGATCATAGGATAAATCACTTCTGCAGAGGTGGCAATCATCAAAAAACAGCCGATGATAAAATTTTAATCATCGGCTGCTGTTTGATTAATTTTGTCTGTCCTGAATTTGTTCAAGGCCTTTTTGATGTCACCGTGGATGAGAACATCCAGATGCTCTATGATCTGCGAAGGGTTCGCTTTCATTCCGTTTTTGATCCAGTCGAGAATCAAGCCGACGAAGGCGTATTTGTAGAAGTCGGCGATAAACTTTTTATCGTCGTCCCGCACATCCATGCCGGCAGCATTTTCCTCGATGACGCCAAAGAGGAGATCATAGGTCAATTTGTACAGATAAATTTCGATCTGTTCTCTGTTTACTGAGTGGTAGATGTTCATGACAATCTGCTTGTTTTCTGAAACTGCGTTGAAAATCTGCAGGAAACCTTGCTGCCAAGTGTCGTAAGTCTTCTTGCCATTGAGCACTTTGTTCGCCTCGCGAATCCAGGACCACTCTAACAGATCGTAGATATCCTGAAAGTGATAATAAAAGGTCATACGATTGACGCCGCAGTCATCGGTGATATCTGAAATCGTGATTTTGTCCACAGGACGAAGTTCCAAAAGGGCTTTCAGAGAGTCGGCCAGGGCATTTTTTGTCATCTGAGACATGCGAATTATTCCCCTATCTCTGCAAGATGGGCGTACTTTGCGTCAATTTCTTTCAATTTGTCTATGATGTTGATCTTCTGCGGGCAGTGGGATTCACAGGCACCGCATTCGATGCAGTCTTTGGCGTTAGGGGTACAGCTGTCGTATTGACCGGAAAGAGAACCCCAGATCCAATGGAAGCCTTTGCTGGCTGCTTCATTATACATCTTGAAGATTTCCGGGATTTTGACGCCGGATGGACATTCGTAGCAGTAATTACAGCCGGTACACGGAACCAGGATATCCGCCTGGAGGACTTTGACGGCTTCTGCGATTGCGTCCTTCTCCTTCTCGATCATGGCCGGGCCGTTGAAGATTTCGATGTTTTCCTTCATCTGTTCCAGGGTCGACATGCCGGAGAGGGTGCAGAGGATGCCGGGCAGTTCGTTGATAAAGCGCAGTGCATAGGAGGCATAGCTTGCTCCAGTGCCTGCATTGTCCAGGATGTTACGAGCAGCCTCGCTGAGAGGATTGGCCAGCATGCCGCCGCGCAGAGGCTCCATGACGACGATGGGCGTGTCAAAGTCTCTGGCGACCTGGTAGAGTTCGTTCGCTCCATATAGATCCCAGTCCATATAGTTGAGCTGAAGCTGGATGAATTCCAAATCCTGACCGTAATCTGTGAGGATTTGTCTCAAGAGCTCCGGTCCACAGTGAAAGGATGCACCAAGGTGGCAGATGCGGCCGGCGGCTTTTTCTTCCCGCAGGTATTCAATCATATGCAGGCGCGGCACATCAGGCCAGCTTTCTTCATCCAGACTGTGCAACAAGTAGAAGTCGAAGTAATCCGTTCTGCATTTTGCCAGTTGATCTTCGAAAATTTTACGCACGTCGTCCTCGCTGCTGCAGAGCCAGGTCGGCAATTTGTCAGCCAGATAATAGCTGGCGCGCTGGTGTTTTGCCAGGGCTGCTCCTACGAAATTTTCTGATTCGCCGTCATGATACTTGTAGGCGGTATCGATGTAGTTGATACCGTTTGCTAAGGCATAGTCAATCATTTCTTGTCCGGCTTCGTAGTCGACCTTGCCCTGAGCGTCCATCGGCAGTCGCATCGTGCCAAAACCCAGACGGGATATTTTCTTGTCCTTGAATTTTGTATAGTTCATATGTAGTTACCTCCTTCAGTTAGAACCATTATACATGATAGTTTTGCGCGGGTAAATAGGTTTGAAGGATTCTGAAACTTGACTCGCGCTGATAATACACGAAATATTTTGTCCAATTGTGAGCAAAAACAGTGTATAATGAAAGAGATAGAAAATCTAAATCAGAAAGTTAGACAAAGGTATGAAGAAAAGCAAAAGCATCTATATCATGATTTCACAGACCAATACGCGATTTGCCGGCCTGGTCCGTAAATTCGGCAGAACCCATTACAACCATGCGGCAGTGGCATTGGATGAGGAATTGGATCAATTATACGCCTTTGCACGGCCAAAGCATAAAGCGGTGCTGCTCGCCCGCCTGGTAAGAGAAAATGTACATCGTTATACGTTAGGCAAGGAGCAGACTGTCAATGTGGTGATTTTTAAATTAGACGTGACAGAGCAGCAGTATCTGTGGGTAAAGAACACCATTGAACAGATTTACAGCGACAGAGAATACATTTACAACCTTTTGTCAGTCCTGTCGTACCCTCTCTCAAAAGGGTTTAGTACATACAAGGCGTTCTCCTGCATCGAATTTGCCATGTTCATTCTGAAGGCTCTGAGCTATGACGTCACAAAACCGCTGTACCGCTATAAGCCTGACGACCTCTTACCTTTGCTGTATGAAAATATCTGCTTCCAGGGGGATATTCTGGAATACAAAGAAGACGATGGATATGACCATGAATATTTTTCGCCATGGACCTTTCACCTTTTCAGAGAGAGCGTAATGACCTTGATGTGGCTCTTCATGCGCACTTTTGTGAAAAGACAGGGGAAATAAACGAAAGGATAGGGAGGTAAACCAGATGAGTAAAAAACATTTAAATTTGCTGGTGCCGCAGTGGCAGGGCAGTGGTCAGGATGACAGTATTTATCACGGTGCTTTCGCACTGCTGGAAAATTATTTAAGTGACGCCGATTTGACCCAGGCGGCCATTACAGATCAGCCAATCAGTCCTGTAAAGCATGACATTCTCGGATATGATGAAATCTTGACACAGCTGAAGCAAGTCAACGAGATTCTGCAAAGGGACAGGCCTGCTGCCATTTTCACCATCGGCGGAGGATGTGACGCGGATTTGGGCGCCATGGCCTATCTGAACAGCATAGCTGACGGAACTATGGCGCTGCTCTATATTGACGCTCATGGAGATTTGAACACACCGCAGTCATCAAACAGCAAGTTGTTTTACGGTATGTCCCTGCGGGCGCTGCTTGGGGACAGCGACGAGGAGATTGTCAGAAATCTGGCCTCGACAATTACTCCAGAGCAGCTGATCATGTGTGCAAACCGGGCATTAGATGTGGAGGAGGAACGTTACATTCGTGAAGAGGGGATAGTTTCTCTTTCAGTAAAAGATATCGAAAATGATCCACACATTGCGGCAAAGAGTCTCTTAGAGAAAGGCTGCAGCTCGGTTTATATTCATATCGACCTGGATGCTCTGGAACCAAAAGAGTTTTCTTATGCGCCAGTTCCTGAACCTGACGGACTGAAAGTACAGCCTTTCATCGAGATGCTGCAGGCTGTGACAAAGCAGTGCCGCGTCATCGGTCTGGGACTTTTGGAATACAGCGGGACAAAAGACAGTCCGAAATTGAACGTCATCGAAAAAATAGTAGACATCGGCTTAGGCCTTTGACTGTCAGAAAGAGGATTTGCTTGAGAGAAATAGACTTTGCAACATGGAGTCGGGCTCACCTGTTCAAACAGTATCAGGGAGCCGATCTGCCTTATATCATCATCAGCGCACCGATTGACGTTACGAAGCTGCTCAAATGGTCAAGGGAAAAGGACGTATCCTTTTATTTCGCCCTGGTACATACGGCGACACAGATTGCAGATAAAATTGAAAACTTTCATTATCGCTTTGACGGTGATAAAATCTTGCGAATTGACCACAACATTCCGCTCCTGACGCATATGAGAAAAGGAGAAGAACTGTTTATCATGCTGGAGGGTATGGTGACTGCTGACAGGCTGGAGTTTTGCCGCGATTTGAGGGCGAAAGCGAACGATCAGAATTATAATCGGCGAGAAACGGTGTTCAGCAGACACGATATGATCAGTTTTTCCTGTATGCCGTGGATCGACTATACTCAATTTGTACGGACGATCATAAAAGATGGAGAAGACAATAACCCCAAGTTGTCCTGGGGTAAGTACACAACAGATGAGCAGGGCAGAACGACGCTGAACTTTTCTGTGCAAGTTCATCACGGGCTCATGGATGGTTACCACGTGGGCATGTTTTATCAAGAACTGCAGAATGCATTAAACACATTAAAATAGAGGACTGTGTGACAGTCCTCTATTTTTTAGCCTATGGTTTCAGCTTGCTTTTTCGTCAGGTGCATTGGCGTACTTGCTGAAATATTCTTTTGTCAGTTTCACCACTGTGCCGCTTAACAGGAACAGGGCAAGCAGGTTCGGTATCGCCATGAGGCCGTTGAATGTTTCTGCAACACTCCAGATCAGTCCCAGATCTGCGGTAGCGCCGATAATTGCAACCAGAGAGTAGACAACCATGAACGGCTTGATGATTTTGGTGCCGAATAAGTATTCGATGCATCTGGAACCGTATAGCCCCCATCCCAGGATGGTAGAGAAGGCAAAGCAACACATGGCAACGGCCGTAAAGATGGATACCCAGCCGCCATAAGTGGCAACAAATCCAGAGATGGTCAGTTCTGCACCCGCAGCAATGCCATATTCAAATTGAACGCCACTGCACAGTATAATCAGTGCGGTCAAAGTACAGATGACGATGGTATCTACGAAAACTTCAAAGATACCGAACAGCCCCTGACGGACCGGATACTTTGTATCAGCTGAGGCATGGGCAATAGAGCCAGTTCCCAGACCGGCTTCATTGGAAAAGATGCCTCGGGATACACCCTTTTTTACGCTCATGAAGATGGTTCCAACGACGCCTCCTGTTATGGCTGACGGATCGAATGCGCCTTTGAAGATCATGGCAAATACGGCAGGTACATTTTTGTAATTGAGAATGACAACACCCAGCGCCATGAGGATATAGAGCAAGGCCATAAATGGAACCAGTTTTTCTGTCACGCTGCCGATTCGTTTGATGCCGCCCAACAGGACTAAGGCGACCAGTCCTGCCAGAATCAGTCCCAGAACCAGGTTTACTGTGCCCATAGAATCGGCGGAGACGACGTGATAGTTGCTCAGGGCAGAGTCTATAGAAGCGATGATGGTATTGACTTGTGTCGCATTGCCTGTACCGAAGACGGTCAGAACACCAAAGATTGAGAAAAGGACAGCCAGCCAATGCCATTTCTTTGAGAGACCGTTTTTGATGTAGTACATCGGACCGCCGACCCAGTCTCCGTCCTTGTTTTTTTCTCTGAAATGAACTGCCAGAGTGACTTCAGAAAACTTGGTGCACATGCCGAACAGTGCGGAGACCCACATCCAGAAGATGGCGCCGGGCCCGCCGATGGCGATGGCACCGGCAACACCGGCAATATTACCGGTGCCTACAGTGGCCGCCAGAGCGGTACAGAGCGACTGAAAAGGCGTTGTAGCACCGGCTGCTGCCTTAGTCTTATGCAGCGCTTTGCCGATGGTGTTTCTCAGAGCATAGCCGAATTTTCTCAGCTGGATGAAATGGGTCCGAAAGCTCAGCACGAGGCCGACGCCTAGGATGCAGATCATCGCTGGCACGCCCCAGACAAAGTCATTGACGTACCCATTAATTGTTTCGATAAGTGATAACATATAATTCCCCTCCATTTTGTGACTATTATTAGTCAAAAGTAATAATACAGCATAATAAATAAAAATGCTTATATATATTACCATAAATTGCCTAGTAATGAAAACCTTTTTACAGAAGATGAACACACATTTTTTAACAAACGATACAAACGAATAGAATGGTAGTGTTTATTGCTAGAAAATGTGTTACAATAAATTACGCAATTCGGTTCTAAAAGATGAACACATTTTCATAGGGTATTAGAGTGAAAATTTGGCCGAGCCCTAATCGCATAAAAAATAAGTTTTTGTGTTTTCAAGCACTTTAACACCTAACAGTCGAAAAGTGTTGAAAAAAGGCAATTTCCAATTTTCGGGACAAAATGTACATCAAAAAAAACTTTGAATTTGCAAGCGATAGAAGCATTTTATGGTTGACTTTGAATACATGTGGGAGTAATATAGAAATGATGTTGTATACAGAATAATCTTTTTGAAAAGCTGCTGTACAACAGAAAGTATTCGCCACGAATACTAGTCAAGATACGATTGCAGAAGTAGTCGAAAAAAGAAGATTATTTCTGTTATTTGTGCCCTGGAGATCCTGACCGGTCAAAGGGTTCGCACCTAAATATAACTATCTGCAGGGAGTGATTCCGGCAGTAGAGAAGGAGAGAGTTATCAAGATGAGAAAATTAAAAACAATGGATGGAAACACCGCAGCAGCACATGTAGCATATGCCTTTACAGAAGTTGCAGCAATTTATCCGATTACGCCATCTTCCCCTATGGCAGAGAGCATGGATGAATGGGTTTCCCAGGACAGGAAGAATATCTTTGGTGAAAATGTAAAAATTGTAGAAATGCAGTCAGAAGGAGGAGCAGCAGGAGCCCTTCACGGATCTATTGCAGCTGGTTCTTACACTTCTACATTCACAGCTTCACAGGGTCTGCTGCTGATGATTCCGAACATGTACAAACTGGCAGGAGAGCAGACTCCGGCAGTTTTCCACGTTTCCGCAAGAGCGTTGGCTTCCCACGCGCTGTCCATTTTCGGAGACCATTCCGACGTTATGAGCTGCCGTCAGACAGGTTTTACAATGCTGGCATCTAACAGTGTACAGCAGGTTATGGACCTGGGCGCTGTAGCACACCTTGCCACAATTGCAGGCAAACTTCCAATGCTTCACTTCTTCGACGGTTTCAGAACATCACACGAGAACCAGAAAATTGAAACATGGGATTACGATGAACTAAAAGAAATGATCGACTGGGACGCTGTCAAAGCATTTAGAGAGAGATCTTTAAATCCAGTACATCCGCACAGCATGGGTTCTGCTGAACAGCCGGAAACTTTCTTCCAGCACAGAGAAGCATGTAACACAGCTTATCTGGAAACTGCAGACATCGTTGCCGAATATATGGATAAGGTTAATGCAAAAATTGGTACAGACTACAAACCGTTCAACTACTACGGCGCGCCAGATGCAACAGAAATCATCATCGCAATGGGTTCTGTCTGTGAAGCAGCCGAAGAATTAGTAGATCACCTGCTTGCACAGGGTAAGAAGGTTGGTATCGTAGAAGTTCACCTTTACAGACCGTTCTCCGCAAAATATCTGCTGAACGTACTGCCTGATTCAGTTAAGAAGATTGCAGTGCTCGACAGAACAAAAGAGCCGGGCGGCGTTGGCGAACCTCTGTACTTAGACGTGATTTCTGCACTGAGAGGAACTAAGTTCGAGGACGCGCTTATCGTAGGCGGACGTTATGGACTGGGTTCTAAGGATACGCAGCCGGGAGATGTTCTCGCAGTATACGAAAACTTGTGGAGCGAAAATCCTAAGAAAGAATTCACAATTTCTATCACAGATGACGTTACGAACCTGTCACTGCCTGTTACAGAAAATCCAGATGTCGCTCCTGAGGGAACAAAGGCATGTAAGTTCTGGGGACTGGGTGCTGACGGTACAGTAGGCGCTAACAAGAACAGCGTTAAGATCATCGGTGACTACACAGATAAGAAGGTACAGGCTTACTTCCAGTATGACTCTAAGAAATCAGGCGGTGTCACCATTTCTCACCTCAGATTTGGAGATAAGCCAATCAAGTCTACATATTATGTAAAACAGGCTGACTTTGTCGCTTGCCATAACTCCGCATATCTGCAGCAGTACGATATGGTTCAGGACGTAAAACCGGGCGGATTCTTCCTGTTGAACTGTGTATGGAGTGACGACGAATTAGATAAGCACTTACCAGCAAAGGTAAAGAGATACATAGCGAAGAACAATGTCCAGTTCTACACTTGCGACGCTGTTTCCTTAGCAAAAGAAATCGGTTTGGGCGCCAGAAGAACAAATACCATTCTTCAGGCAGCATTCTTCAAACTGGCAGACATCATTCCAATCGACGATGCTGTGAAGTACATGAAGGAAGCTATCGAAAAGACTTATGGCAAGAAGGGCGAGAACGTAGTAAAGATGAACTGCGCAGGTGTTGATGCTGGTATCAACAACGTTCACAAGGTAGAAGTACCTGCAGCATGGGCTGATGCACCGGATGATGCGCCTCGTGCGAAGATGGTAGGACGTGACGACTTACATACTTCTTACCTGAACGACGTACTGGTTCCGACCAACACTTTGACTGGCGATGAAGTTCCTGTATCTACATTTACTGCGACAGCTACAGGTTTAGTTCCAGCAGGTACTGCCGCATTTGAAAAGAGAGGTATTGCGACAGACGTACCGAAATGGACAAAAGAAAATTGTATCCAGTGTAACTGGTGTTCCTTCGTATGTCCGCACGGCGTAATCAGACCTTTCGTAATGGAAGAAAAAGAAGCTGACGCTCTGAACGGTGATGTACTGGCAATGAAGGGCAAAGGTGTAGAGGATAAATTATTTACGCTTGGAATTTCCGCTCTCGACTGTACAGGATGCGGTTCCTGCGTACAGGTCTGCCCATCCAAGACAAAGGCTCTGGAGCTGGTTGCTGCTGAAGATGCCATCGTCAAGGAAGAACAGAAGAAATACGACTACTTATTTGCTAACGTTGACGAGAAACCGGTTCCGTTCAAAGAAGATTCCGTCAAGGGTTCGCAGTTCAAGCAGCCGCTGCTCGAGTTCTCAGGCGCTTGCCCGGGATGTGGAGAGTCTCCATATGCAAAACTGATCACACAGATGTTCGGAGACAGAATGTTCATTGCAAACGCAACTGGCTGTTCCTCCATCTGGGGATGCAGTGCACCAAGCACACCTTATACAGTCAACAAAGAAGGAAGAGGTCCTGCATGGGCGAACTCCCTGTTTGAAGACAACGCTGAGTTTGGATTTGGTATGGCTATCTCCATGCAGGCACGCCGTAACGAGCTGAAGTCTGCTGTTGAGAGAGTAAAAGCTGCTGTCGGCGCTCCTGCAGAAGAATGGATCGCTTCCATGAACGATGCAAAGGGCGCAGAGGATGCTGGAAAAGCATTGGTAGAAGCATGCGAGAAAATTGCTGATTCCAACGAAGACGCAAAATACGTCGTTGAAAATAAAGACTTGCTGCCAAAACCGTCTGTATGGATCTTTGGTGGTGACGGATGGGCTTATGACATCGGTTACGGTGGATTAGACCACGTACTGGCTTCTGGTGAGAACGTAAACGTCATGGTATTCGATACTGAAGTTTACTCCAACACTGGCGGACAGTCATCAAAATCAACTCCAATCGGCGCAGTTGCAAAATTCGCGGCTTCCGGTAAGGCAGTAAAGAAAAAGGATCTGGCACAGATCGCTATGGCGTACGGCTACGTTTATGTAGCACAGATCGCTATGGGCGCTAGTGCAGATCAGACAATCAAAGCGCTCCGCGAAGCAGAGGCTTATGACGGACCATCCCTGATCATCGCTTACGCTCCTTGTATCAACCACGGTATCAAGATCGGTATGAACAAGACCATGGAAGAGATGAAGAACGCAGTGAACTCTGGATACTGGAACCTGTTGAGATACAATCCGGTTCTGGCCGAAGAAGGCAAGAATCCGCTTTCCATCGACAGCAAAGAGCCGACAGAAAGCTACAGAGACTTCATCATGGGCGAAGTTCGTTACAACTCCCTGAAGCTGAAATTCCCAGAAAGAGCAGAAGAACTGTTCGTAAAGGGTGAAGAAATGGCGAAAGAGAGATATGCACGTCTTCTTGCTCAGAAAGAAAGCTTTGACAAATAAAATATGATTTATTGAATTTTAGGCGGACCCGTAAGGGTCCGTCTTTTGCATGTGCAGATTGTACTCCAGTACAATTCTTAAAAATTCTTAAATTTACATCGAAATGACATGGGCTATGATAAAATAAGGGTTAGAAGAGGTGGAGCGGAGGAACAGGAGGTTAATATGATTCACATTGCCAATGCGACAGACAGTATCAGAGGGGATACTGCCAAGAAATTAATCGATTTCTGCTTGAACAACAGCAAATACATGATTTTAGCGCGTAAACATAGAGAAGAAATACCGGATTTAGATACTTTGATTGACAGCGCGATAGCAAAAGAGAAGCAGTATTTAAGAGAATACACTGTAAAGATTGAGAAGATGGATGACTGTGAATTGCGACATGAGACAGGCTTGCGCAGCAAAAATGCAGCTTTAAAACAAATTAACGAATCGACGAGAGAACGAATTCGAATGATTGAGGAATACAGGCGCCTAAAGTACGAAGAACGGGATCGAGTTGTAGAAGATCTTACTGCCTACGGCATCGTAAAGAAACTGATTACTATTGGTTCTCTGGCAACTTTTCCAGGTATATTTGATTTGTGTTATTTCAAAGCCAGTGAAGACTTGACGAGACCATTAGCAGAGGATGTTTTTTCTTATCCGATTTCTTTTGGCGGTTATGACTTTGAGGATGCGGCATTCGAAGATGTCCAGGGGAAGGTATGGATGACGATTTGCTCTCATAAGCGCAGTTTTGACATGAGATTGACAGACGAGAAATACAAGATTTTTGAAAACTTGCGAATCTGCCATACGATGATTTGAGGAGACTGATAACATGAAAAAATTGATGATTGCGGGGCTTGTCACGGCCGACGATGACTATCAAGACTACTGCAAAGTCTTTGAGAAATTGGGAAATGAATCCCTGCTTTCCCTGCAGATGAAAGACTTGGAGCTGGCAGATGGGTTGATTCTGCCAGGCAGCGGCCAGGATATGAATCCTAAACTCTGGGGTGAAGAGGATCAATGTTCTAACGACATTAACGATGAATTAGACGCTCTTCAATGGGAACTCATGGAGAGCGCCATTGAAAAGGGCATGCCAATTCTGGGGATCTGCCGGGGTATGCAGTTTATTAACGTTTATTTTGGCGGTTCTCTGATACAGGATTTGCCCTGCAGTGATAGTCATAAGACGACTAGCCCGGAAAATTATCATGATGTTTTACATGTTCCAGGAACTTTCATGGAAAAATTATATGGTGAAAGTTCCGAAGTGAACACACGCCACCATCAAGGTGTTGGACGTATCGGAGAAAATCTGCAGGTGGTATCCATCTGGAATGACGGGGAAGACAGCGTGGTGGAGGCCATTGCCTGTGAATCACACTCCATCCTTGGTTTGCAGTGGCACCCGGAAAAGATGTTCCTCTATGGAAACGAAAAACAAAGAATGGATGCCGAAAAGCTGCTGCGGTGGTTTTTGACACGAGGAGGAGAAAGGTGAAAAGAGTTTTGACAGCCGTTTTCGTCGTGGCATTTGTCATTGCGATGGGTGCATGCAGCACTGATAATCGCAAGACGACAGAGCCGATTGGTGAAAAAGAAGCGAAAGCAGCCGTTCTGGAACAGGTGCAGGCCGAGGAAGAGCGTGAAGTGGAACTGATTTCCCTGACGGATATAGACGGAACCTGGTTCTCCCTTGTTTCGCTGACAGATGGCGATAACGTCCTTGTAGAAGATGGCTGTCTGGAAAAGGAAGAGAAGGGTTATACTTACCATGAATTCAATAAAATGATGTTCTATTATGGGAAGAAAAAGGGATTTTTTGATGCTGGATGGAGTCGTGAAATTGCTGGAAAAACGATTTATGTGTCTATCAGCAGACAGATGATTGTCAATGAACGGCCCCACTGGCACAGCGGTGCTCACAGAGTAAACGACGATGTGGAAGTCCATTACAGCGTAGAATGGGACTGAGGAAAGGGAGTGAGTGACTTGATTCAGATTTACACAGGCGATATCACGCAGCTGAAGGTTGATGCCATCGTCAACGCGGCCAACAGTTCCCTTCTTGGCGGAGGCGGAGTGGACGGTGCCATTCATAGAGCGGCCGGCCGGGAACTACTCGCCGAATGTCGGACTTTGAAGGGCTGTGATACAGGTGATGCGAAAATTACCAAGGGATATAATCTGCCCGCAAAACATGTGATTCACACCGTGGGACCCATCTGGCACGGCGGGCTCCGAGGCGAAGAGGAACAGCTGAGAAGCTGTTATCTGAGGTCACTGGAGGTAGCAGAAATCAATAACTGCCGGAGCGTTGCTTTTCCGGCAATCAGTACGGGCATTTATGGTTATCCCAAGGACAAGGCTGCCAAAACAGCGGTGGAAACTATCAAAACGTATTTTGAGGAGAACCGACAAAGCATCATAGAAGACGTGATCCTCGTCTCTTTTGATGTGGAAACAGAACAGCTTTATCTGGAGCAGCTATAGGAGGACATCATGAATTATGTAGAAGGAACGCCGACAGAATACAATATTTTAGGCTTTGTATATCTGGGAATCATGATTGCATTCGTTGTTTACTTGTCAGTGCTTCATATCAGGAGGAGCAAAAGAATTCATGAGGCGAGGGAAGAACGCAATCGGGCAAGACGAGATGATAATTGAGAAACGAAAAAGGCTGACTGCCAATGTGTATGACATTGGCGGCCAGCCTTTTCTGATCTATACTGCGTCTGATTTTCTGTTCTTCTTTAATGTTACATCAGGTTCGCTCGGCAGTTTGAAGAGTGGAATATATTTGTCGAGGCCTGTGATGGTCAGAATCAGCAGTGTGGCAACGGCAAACATCGCCATAAAGTTGTATCTGATGAAGTCTGTATTGGAAAATTGGAACAGTGGATAAACATTGATGGCGATACCTGCATAGAAAAACAGGTACACGTGCCATGGAATCAGCTGAGAACCAAATACACCCATGGCATCGCCAAAGGTGGCGTTTCTCAGTTTGATCTTGTACATGTCTTCTTCACTGCCTTCGATGTTCTCTTCCGCAATCTCCTTAATGATCGGCCCTACTGTTACAATTTGTGCCATCTCATCGGCCAGTATGGCATTGCCTGCGAGAGAGAGAACTCCATTGCAGAACATCAGCTGTCTTACATTCCGTGAAATCTTTACGATCAAATACGAGAGTGGATCGAAAGCGCGCATTCTGCCCATAATTCCGCCAAAAGCGGCTACCCACATCATCATGACGATGACCCAGGAACCGGCATCAGCAAAACCGTCCATACACATGTTTAGATACTCCTGCAGGCCGCTGCCTGTAAAAGCGGTGGTTCCGGCGAAGCCACCTAATATGTAAGAGGAGAGGATGCCGGCACCGATGCAGGCAAAGGTGTTGATGCCGATTACCGCCAGGATGATGACCAAGATCAACGGAATGATCATGTACCAGGATACCCCGTTTTCTACTTGATTCAATAAGTCGATGGCCTCCGGACGCTCCTGCCCAAGGTAGTCTAATGCGCTCTGTGGTACAGAAGCCATCACACCGGATGCATCAACTTTTCCTGTGGGAAGTCCCATGACCACTGCGGCAATAAAAGTTGTAACTGCAGCTAAGGTGAGGCACATCACAGACCATACGCCCTGTGAACGAACACGGTCGATTACCTGCACCCCTTGAATTCCAGAGGAAACAATCGTCGTATCTGAAATCAGTCCGATGTTATCGCCAAAGCAGGCACCGCCAGCAATGGCGCAGGTGGTCAAAAGCAGACTTCCTGTTTCAATACAATTAGGATCTACGATGTGCACCAGCCAGAGGAAGATCGGCGAGCAGGCAGCAAAAGTACCCCAGGAGGTTCCTGTCGCAACGGATAAGACCGCAGTGACCATCAGCCCGGTCACAGCCGTCGTTCTGGCAGTAACACCTAAGGACAGGGCAATGTTCACCACTGAGGCGCCAACCCCCGTTTTCATAAATGCGCTTGCCATGGCATAGGCGAACATCAAGATAAAGAGGGCAACGATGATATTGCTCACACTTTTGATGGAGGCGTCGAGACAGTCCTTAAAGGTGAGCTTCTCAGTGAGTTTGGCGATAATGACCGCCACAATGACTGCAAGCGGAGCCGCGATTAAAGCATCCTGACCCGAAATCATCAATCCGGCTAGCAGGATGACTGGCAAAAATTTTACAATAGCTTTTAAGATTTTCATTATATCCCCTTTCAAGAAGTAAATGTCATAATGATATCCTATGCGGCCGCCGCCGAAAAATTAATCGTACCAAAGTATGATATTCTGTCCAGTGAGATGTAAATCGAGCAGCAAGACAGAATTTATGCTGAAAATCCCCAAATCTGTGATTTGGCTGGATTTTGTCGTATGACTTTACATATCTTTAACAAAATCATGATTACACTCTTTACATAGATTCGGTATACTATTTTCGTAATCAAGAAAAACTAATAATTAAAATATATCAAAAGGAGAAGAAAGAAATGAAAAAGTTAAAGAAGATTTTGGCAGTTTGTTTGGCAATGGTATTGCTGGGAAGTTTATTTACAGCATGCGGAAGCGATGAGGGTGAAGGCGCCGAGGCCAGTGACAAAAACATCCATGTAACTTCAAGAGAAGAAGGTTCCGGCACAAGGGGTGCATTTATCGAACTTTTCGGTATTGAGCAGAAGGATGAGAACGGTGAGAAAATGGATCACACCATTGATTCTGCAGAAATTACAAACAGTACATCAGTTATGATGCAGACCATCGCCGGAGATACAGATGCAATCGGATATATTTCTCTGGGTTCATTAGACGATTCTGTAAAAGCTTTGAAAGTTGACGGCGTAGAAGCCACACTGGATAATGTGAAGAGCGGAGATTATAAAGTATCCAGACCGTTCAACATCGTAACAAAGAAGGATGCCAGCGATGCAGCAAAAGACTTCATTAACTATATCATGAGTGAAGAAGGTCAGGCGATTGTTGAAGAGGAAGGTTATGTCAGCCAGGAGAACACAGGTGCATTTAAAGGAAAAAGTGTAAAGGGCGAAGTGAAGATCAGCGGTTCTTCATCAGTAACTCCACTGATGCAAAAACTGGCTGAAGAATACCAGAAGATCAACAAAGACGTGGAAATCAGCGTGCAGCAGTCCGACTCAACGACAGGTGTTACGGACGCGACAAAAGGGGTTAGCGATATCGGAATGGCCTCAAGAGCTTTGACAGACGATGAAACTGCTGCCGGCGTTGATGCAAAGGCAATCGCATTAGACGGCATTGCAGTGATTGTAAATCTTGAGAACGCATTAGACGAAATTGCGTCAGATTCCGTATTGAAAATCTACACTGGAGAGATCACTAAGTGGTCAGAAGTAAAATAATGAACAGAAGGTTAAAACAGAAAAATTCCAAGCCGACTGAAGCCGGGGAATTTCAGTATGGGACCTACCATCCATCTTCAAAGAAGATGGGGTTAGGTCTCCATGAAAAAGCAATGCAGCTGGTATTTTTACTAGCTGCATGTGCTTCCATCATCGCAGTCATTTTGATCTGCGTTTTTATGTTTGGCAACGGCGTTCCGGCTATAGGAAAGATCGGTGTCATTGAATTCTTAACTGGAACAGTATGGAAACCGCTGAACGATACATATGGCATTTTGCCGATGATTATCGGAAGTATCTATGTGACTGCAGGCGCTATCATCATCGGCGTTCCCGTCGGAATTCTCTGTGCCACCTATATGGCTAAGTTTTGTCCGCCAAAATTATATAAAATGATGAAACCGTCGGTCGATCTGTTAGCGGGAATTCCCTCCATCGTCTACGGATTCTTTGGGTTGGTGGTCATCGTGCCGTTGATGCAGGATCTCTTTGGCGGTACAGGTAAAGGCATTCTCACCGCTTCGATCCTGCTGGGTATCATGATCCTGCCGACAATCATCAGCGTATCAGAAAGCTCTATCAGAGCAGTGCCTGAAAGCTATTATGAAGGCGCTCTGGCGTTGGGAGCAACCCATGAGAGAAGCATTTTCTTCACCATTCTGCCTGCTGCTAAGTCGGGCATTATGGCAGCCGTGGTTTTAGGTGTCGGCCGTGCCATCGGTGAAACTTTGGCGGTATCCATGATTATCGGCAATCAGGCGATGATACCAGAGAGTATTCTCAGCGGAGCCAGAACCATGACGACAAATATCGTCTTGGAGATGGGTTACGCCTCTGGAATGCACAGAGAAGCGCTGATTGCAACAGCAGTCGTTCTGTTCGTATTCATATTGATCATCAATCTGCTGTTTTCTATTATCAATAACAGGGGGGAAAAGCAATGATAAAACGTTACAAAGGGCAGCCGCTGTCCCTCTTTTTGCGGATTATCGTGGATCTGTCCGCGGCTATCACAGTTTTTGTGCTGATTGCTGTTGTCGGCTATATTCTGATCAAAGGCATACCGAATTTAAATATGGCTATGTTCGAATGGACCTATACGACAGATAACGTATCTATGATGCCGGCCATTATCAATACACTGTCAGTGACAGCCATTGCCTTGCTCATTGCCGTGCCTTTCGGCATCTTCTCGGCAATTTATCTGGTGGAATATGCGAAAAGAGGAAATAAACTGGTCAATTTGATTAGACTGACGACGGAAACGCTATCTGGAATTCCCTCTATCGTATATGGCCTCTTTGGTTACCTGATGTTTGTCATCGCGCTTGAATGGAGTTACTCCATCATGGCTGGTACGCTTACATTGGCCATCATGATTCTGCCGCTGATTATGAGAACAACAGAAGAAGCGCTAAAAGCTGTGCCGGATTCATTTAGAGAAGGCAGCTTTGGATTGGGTGCGGGAAAGCTGAGAACTGTCTTTCGAATTGTTCTGCCGTCAGCCGTTCCAGGTATCCTCTCAGGAGTCATACTGGGAATTGGCAGAATTGTAGGTGAGACAGCGGCTTTGATATATACGGCAGGTACGGTTACAGGCGTTGCATCGAGTCTCTTCTCCTCGGGAAGAACCCTCTCAGTGCACATGTACGCACTCCTCTCAGAGGGACTCTTCACGAATCAGGCTTATGCGACGGCTGTCGTCCTGCTCCTTGTAGTTATCATCATCAATGCTATATCTGGTTTGATAGCGAGAAAAGTAACAAAACAATAGAAGGGAATTTAAATGGATAAATTTACAATCAATCAATTGAATCTGTATTACGGTGATTTTCAGGGACTGAAGAATATCAATCTGAACTTGCCGTCCAATGAGGTGACAGCCTTTATCGGACCTTCTGGCTGTGGAAAATCCACATTGCTCAAAACTTTGAATCGCATGAACGATTTGGTAGAAGGCTGCAGGATAGAAGGTGACGTTCGCCTGGATGGGGAAAACATCTATGGTGATATGGATGTCAACAATCTGAGAAAACGTGTCGGCATGGTTTTTCAAAAGCCAAATCCGTTTCCGATGAGTGTCTACGACAATGTCGCTTACGGTCCGAGAACACATGGCGTAAGAAATAAAGCAGAATTGGATGAAATCGTAGAAACCTCTCTCAAGAATGCAGCGATTTGGGATGAATTGAAAGACAGGCTGAAAAAGAGCGCTCTCGGTCTTTCCGGCGGGCAGCAGCAGAGACTTTGTATCGCAAGAGCCTTGGCTGTGAACCCGGAGGTCCTTTTGATGGATGAACCTACCAGTGCACTGGATCCGATTTCCACGGCAAAGATAGAAGATTTAGCGCTGGAGCTTAGGGATCGCTATACGATTATCATGGTGACCCACAACATGCAGCAGGCTCTGCGTGTTTCGGATAATACAGCGTTTTTCCTCTTAGGTGAAGTGATCGAGTATGATAAAACAGAAAAACTCTTCTCTGTTCCATCGAACAAGAAGACAGAAGAATATATTACCGGGAGGTTTGGCTGATGAGAAACAGATTTGACGAGCAGCTTGCACTGCTCAATGTAGAACTGATCAAAATGGGCAGCTTATGTGAACTTGCGATTTCCAATGTCATCAAGGGGCTTTTGGATGACAACGACGAACTTCTGAATCTGGTTACAGACACGGACAGCGAAATCGATGAAAAAGAGAGAGAAATCGAATCCATGTGTCTGAAACTGCTTTTACAGCAGCAGCCGGTGGCGAAGGATCTGCGGACAATTTCCTCTGCCTTGAAAATGATTTCTGATATGGAGCGTATCGGCGACCAGGCTTCTGATATTGCGGAAATCGCAGGATACATCGAAGGACAGGACGCAAAGAATCACACCCATCTGAAACATATGGCTCAGGCCGCTTCCCAGATGGTGACCGAATCTATTAAGTCATTTGTCGATAAAGATTTGAAGCTGGCCCATAAAGTGATGAAGGACGACGATGTGGTAGACGATCATTTTGACGAAGTGAAGCGAGATATCATCGACTTGATTCGAGGGGGCCAGGTATGCCCTGAATTCTGCCTGGATCTCTTGATGATCGCCAAGTATCTGGAGAGAATTGGAGACCATGCGGTCAACATCGCCGAGTGGGTGGAGTTTTCTATTACAGGGGAACATCTCAGCGAAGAACTGAGAAATCAGTAAAGTAGAGAGCGAGCCGCTTTTGTGAAAGGAACTTTGACAATGCGGCTTGTTTTTTTGTCGGAAAATGTCGGAACGCCCTCATAGACGCGATGTGGAAAAAATTGTAAACTAACATTGTGGGAATGCTGTTGCCTGTATACAATGGAGGGAAACAATGATGAAGAAAAGAAAGAAGAAAGCTGGAGGGAAAAATGTAAAATCCAATACTGCCATGAAACGAACCTATAAGGACAGCGTATTTCGTATGCTGTTCAACGACAAAGAAAAACTCATCGAGCTTTATAACGCCCTTTTTGGTACGACATATGGTCCAGAGACACCGCTAGACTTCACGACCATAGAGGAGGTGCTGTTCAAAACCATGAAAAACGATATCGCCTTTACCATCGATGGCACTTTTATCGTACTGATTGAACACCAACGTTTGCTTCGCTCACTCCTCCAGTCGCGTTGCTCCTTTCGCTGTCCGTTTTGCCAACCATGCATAGCCTGGGGCAAAAAGGCAGTCTACATTGAACGAGAATTTGGCTATCCGCGATTTGATTTATTTTGCCACCATGATACAGAGGATGGTTTCCAACAGGGATTTTTACAGGGAAGCCGCCATCAAGATTCCAAGACCTCGATTCATCGTGCTGTATAACGGCACCAAAGAGATGCCTGACTTCTGGACGATCAACCTTTCGGACAATTTTATGGGAGAAGATGAAGAAACTAGTTTACAACTGACTGTAGAAGAGTACAATATTAATAACGGAAGAAATCCGAAGGTGCTGCAGAGATGCAGGACACTCAAAGAGTACAGCCAGTTTGTAAGCACCGTCAGGGAGAGAGCTGAGAAAGAACCGCTCACCGACCTGGTGATGAAGGAGATTTTGGAACAGTGCATCGCTGAAAACATCCTGGCTGAATTTTTGAAGAAATACGGAACGGAGGTTATCAGCATGTTGTTTGAACAACTGACGGAAGAAGAAGCAAGGGAAATATCCAAGCAGGATGGTTTCGAGATTGGCAGGAAAGAAGGAAGAGCAGAAGGAAGAGCAGAAGGAAGAGCAGAAGGAAGAGCAGAAGGAAAAATTGAAGTTCTCTTTGACTTGTTAGGAGAACTTGGCGAAATATCACAAGACCTTAGGCTGCGCATTGTTGCGCAGAGAGATCTGACAGTCTTGGGATCCTGGATCAAACTTGCGGCGAAAGCGGGATCGATAGAAGACTTTGAAAAAGAGATTTCATAAACGCAGGAGTTAGCAATGACGAATATTATGGACTATCTCAAGTGGAGAGGTGATCTGCCCCTTGAGAAGATTTCTCTCTGTGATGTGGACTATTTAGTGCTCTGCAGGGTTGCTTACATCAAAATGGCCGGCATCGTGCCGGCTTCTTTCTCGGAAGAACCGATGCGCCTTGACAAGATGGCAGAGACAGTCATGAGGCAGAACCTGGCTTCCAAGGAGGATACGGCACTTCTGCAGGAGCTGCGTAAGTGCCCGCGATTTCAGAATCTGAAACTGCTGGGCCACGTAGATATTTATGATGATGATGAACAGGAGCAGTTCTCGGCAGTTACGGTATTGCTGCCAGATGAATCTATGACCATCGTATACCGTGGAACTGACAGCACGATTATCGGATGGAAAGAAGACTTTAATATGGGCTTTGCTGAAAATGTGCCAGCGCAGCAGGATGCTGCAGAATATATTGCAGCGGCAGCAAGGCAGATAGAAGACAGTCCTATCCGTATCTGCGGGCACTCTAAAGGCGGAAACCTGGCGGTCTATTCTGCTGCCTTCTGTCCAGAGGAGATTCAGAACAGAATTCTGGAAGTTCGAAACTTTGACGGACCGGGATTTAATGAGAAGAACATTCATTACGAAGGTGTCAGACGAATCAGCGCACGCACGCGGACTTATCTGCCGCAATCTTCCATTGTGGGCATGCTCCTTGCACATGAGGAGGCTTTTACTATCGTACATAGCAAGAGCATCGGGATTTTTCAGCACGACCTCTATTCTTGGGAAATAGAAGGCGCTGGATTTGTAACGGAATCAAAGACCACAGGCAGCAGTCAATTCATCGATTCTACGCTGAAACAATGGCTATCCGATATGAGTTCCGAAAAAAGAGAGGCCTTTATCAATGGCGTCTTCGCACTGTTTGACAAATGTGATGCCAAAACTCTGCGGGAGCTTTGGACGGGAAAAAATGCGGTGACAATTTTGAAAACCCTGGTGTCCACTGACGAGCCGACGAGAGCCGTCATGTTGGAAGGATTGTCGATTTTAAAAAAATCAGCAAAGAAGTCGCTGACTTTGATGCTAGATAACAATACAAAAGACGGATGATTAATTCAATCATCCGTCTTGCTATTTATGCTACGTCTTCTGCTTCTTGCTTTGTCTTTTTCTTCAATCTTACCTTTGGTTCTTTAGGCAGTCCGAACAACGGAACTAGCCTGTCAGCGCCTGTAAATGTAAGAATCAACATGGATAATACGGCGATCATTGCCATAAAATTGAATTTGATGAAATCGGTGTTAGCGAATTCATACAGCGGGTATACGTTAATAGCGATACCGACATAGAATCCCAAGTATACGTGCCAAGGAATCAACTGCGAACCAAATACGCCCATGGCGTCTCCAAATGTTGCGTTTCTCAGCTTCAGCTTGTACATATCCTCTTCTGTTTCTGCCTCTACATTTTCTTCGGTGATTTCTTTGATAATCGGTCCCACTGTTACGATCTGTGCCATTTCGTCAGAAAGAATGGCGTTGCCAGCCAGACAGAGGATGCCGTTGCAGGTCATCAGCTGTCTTACGTTGTGGGAGATTTTGACGATGAAGTTGGAAAGTGGTTCGAAGGCCTTCATTCTGCCCATGATGCCGCCGAAAGCTGCAACCCACATCATCATGACGACAACCCAGGAACCAGCGTCAGCAAAGCCTGCCATACACATGTTCAGATAGCCCTGTAAGCCTGTAGTGACGTTTTCTGCGTCGGTAAGAATTGGGTGCAGGGACGTAGTTCCCGCAAATAATCCCAAGATGTAAGCGGAAACGATACCGGAACCGATGCAGGCAAATGTGTTTACACCGCTGATGGCCAGTCCGATAACCAGAATCAGTGGAATGATCATATAGAGTGCCACGCCGTTCTGTACCTGATTGAGCAGGTCGATGGCTTCTGGCTTTTCTTGAGCTAGATAGTCCATTGCACTCTGCGGAACGGAATCCATTACGCCAGATGCGGCAACAGATTCTCCAGGCAGTCCCATTACGATGCCAGCGACAAAGAAGGCGATAGCAGCTAAAACGAGACACAAGACGGACCAGACGCCTTGCGTTCTGATTCTGTCTACGACTTCAACTCCCTGAATACCAGAGGAAACGATGGTCGTATCAGAAATCAATCCGATATTGTCGCCAAAACATGCTCCCCCTGCGATAGCGCAAGTGGTGAGAAGCAGACTGCCTGTTTCGATGCAGTTCGGATCTACGATGTGTACCAGCCATAAGAAAATCGGCGCACATGCTGCGAAAGTACCCCATGATGTACCAGTTGCTACGGATAAAATTGCGGTTACGACGAGACCTACGACTGCGGTGGTCTTCGCTGAGATTCCCAGTGACAGCGCGATATTTACTACGGAAGCGCCTACACCGGTGGACATGAACGCACTGGCCATAGCATATGCGAACATTAAGATAAATAGAGCAACTGTGATGTTACTGACGCTCTTTGTCGCTGCGTCAATACAGTCCTTGAAATTGAGTCCTTCTGTGACTTTGGCAATGATGACTGCCGCAACAGCTGCGATAGGTGCTGCAAGAAGTGCATCCTGCCCTGCGATCATCAAGCCTGCGAGTATGACAACTGGCACGAACTTGACTGTGGCTTTTAAGAATTTCATTCTCTTTCTCCTTTTTTACTTAATTAATTGATGAATGTGGAAAAAAATCCATATAATAATAGAGCAAGTACCGTGCCAAGATTGAAAAATATTTAACAATCGAAAAAGGGGGAAATATTGGGGTTACTGACAGGTAATACTTTTTCCTTATGGTAAGTGTGACCCATATATGGAATATTCTTCTGATATTTGTACCAAAAACGGGTCAAAAGAGTTGACTTTTGTGGGCAATTGGAATAGCATGAAAGAGAGCAGACGAGGAAAACAAGTTTAGGAGTGATAAAAATGGATAAGAATTATGGCCTGGATCGTGTGTTAGAACCGAAAGGATTGACTCCGGCTACGGCTTGGAAGATAGATAATGATCGAAATCTCCACTCAAAAGAGGCAAGAATTAGTCTAGAGCGGATTCATCTGGAATGGGACAATTTTCAGCAGATAGTCAGCAGCTGCGGTTTTGATGAAGACAAAATCAAAGCCAAGATCATGGACCTGGTGGAGAAGAGGGGAAAGCTGCACAACCCCTTTACCGGGACAGGCGGGGTTTTGATTGGAACCATTGAGGAAGAGGCGGAGGACTTGGTGTCAGAGAACGGCCTCGCAGTGGGAGACCGTATCTACTGCATCACCTCCTTGAGTTGTCTGCCGCTCCATATTGAGAGTATTCAGGAAATCGACTACAACTATGGACAGATTACCTGCCAGGGTTACGCCATCCTCTTCGAGGCGTCCCCTGTCTATAAATTAGAAAAAGGCCTGCGGCCGGATTACACCCTGGCAGCCATTGACGAGGCTGGAACCCTCTTTGGCGCTTACAACATCGCTACAGAGCATCAAAATAAAAATATCGTCATCATCGGACGAAACGTCTATACCACGATGATGTACTCTGCAGCGGTGAGAGAAGCCATCGGTCCGGTGTACAATGTGATTGCGGTCATGGACAAATATGCCAAAGAGAGTTTGACCCAGGAAGAAATTGAGACAGTGATGTACCCTTTGATCAAAGAAACCTACTTCGTAGATTTGACAGAACCGATCAAATCTTATCGCTCAATGATAGGAAAAAATCCACTAGTGGGAGAGGCGGACCAAGTCATCATCGCAGAGGATATCTTTGGTGCAGAAACCCTGGCTGTCATGATGGTGAAGCCCTTTGGCGACCTCTATTTCACCGCGGTGGAAAACCACTATGCTGAGGCGCAGATTGTGGCGGAGTCCATGGGTAAGATTATGACCATGTATGCCTTTGACCAGTACATCAAAGATTATCCGGATTTTACCATCAGAATTGTAAAAAACATTCAGATGAAGCTGGATGAGATTAACCGACTCTATGAGAGTAAGAAAAGGAAGAACAAGCTGACCCGAAATCGGGCCAAAAGCATCATGATTACAAGCGCTGGCAAAGAAGACGATTTCGTGTATCAAAGCCAGGTGACGAAGAGCATGATAGACGAAGTGATGAATGTAGCAAAATACGACTGCAATGTCATTATTCAGGGCGAAACCGGTGTCGGAAAGGAGAAGGTCCTTTCTCTGATTCATCAAAACAGCGAGCGTCACGGCAATCCGTGTATCAAAATCAACTGTGCAACCATTGCAGAGAGCCTGGCTGAATCAGAGTTTTTCGGCTACGAGGCTGGTGCTTTTACGGGAGCTCAGGCCAGCGGCAAGCCGGGGTACTTTGAGATGGCAAACAACGGCATCCTCTTTCTCGATGAGATCGGCACCCTGTCTATGAATATGCAGTCCAAACTGCTGCGAGTTTTGCAGGAAAGTCAGTTTTACCGCGTAGGTGGCACCAGACAGATTTCGGTCAACGTCAGAGTCATCGTGGCAAACAATGTTCCGCTGAAAGATTTGGTGGACAAAGGAAAGTTTCGGGAAGACTTGTATTACAGGCTGAACATCTGCAAAATTGACGTGCCGCCTCTGCGAGATCGTAAGGACGACATCCTCTGCCTCGCGCAGAGCTTTGTTTCAAACTGGACGAAAAAGTATAAAATAGAAAGAGAACTCTCACCAGAAGCACTCAGCGCCCTTTACGACTATTATTGGCCAGGCAACGTGAGGGAACTGGAAAATGTCATTCACAGACTGGTCATCAGCTGCAAAGATGTGATTATCGCAGGTGAAGAGGTGGACGATATATTAAATGAAAATGCTTATGGCGATATGATCGTCAGCGTGAAGAAGAACTTCAACCGAAGCGAGCACATGGATTTTCACCAGCTGATGGAGCAGCAGGAAAAGCAGATCATCGAATATGCGCTGAAGAAAGAAGGCACGACGAGGAAAGCGGCGGACCTCTTGGGACTGCCACAAACGACCTTCGCCAGAAAGAAATTAAAACACGGGTTATAAGAGTATGAAGAATCATTTGAAAATTTATAATGAAATAAAGACGACGTTCCTGGACAAGTCTTTTTTGAAAGAGTTGGGAATGAAGCGGAAGGAAATGGAGGCCTGTCTTCTGGAGGCTCGCTGGATTGATTTGGCAGAAGAACTTTCTGACTTGACAGGCCGGCAGGGGCGCTTTTCCTCTCAGAACGTATTGACAGCGGCAGTAAACTGTATCGACGAACTGGATCATGAGCCGGAGGACGGTTGGTTAAATCACTGTTATAAATATGTGCTCAGCCAGCTGTTTCCGGAAATGGGAGAACCAGAAGGTATGGAAGAGTATCAGCGGGGCAGGGTCTTTCTGCTCCAGCTTCTGCGGGCAGTCTTTTCCTATGAGAATAAAACCCTGCCTTTCGATCCTACAAAAGAGATGCGGCTTCTCTCAGATCATGAAATCGAGGAAAATGGGTACACATCGGAGTACAGTAAGCTGCGCAGACTGATACATAACAAGTATGTCTATGAATTCATGCGTATCGGCGTGGATGTCACTCCATTTAATACCCTGGGCCACATCGGCGGCGTTCATTATGTAGCCATGTTTGCCGGCCGGCAGCTTGCGCGCACGAAAGTGCCCGTAGATTTAGGTTTGATCTCAGGGGCAGCGGCTGGTCACGACATTGGCAAGTACGGATGCCGGAAAAGTGAAGAGAAAAGGATCCCTTACTTACATTATTATTATACGGATTTATGCTACAACCGTTTTGAAATGCCCACCATCGGACATATCGCAGCGAACCACTCTACCTGGGATTTGGAACTGGAAAATCTGTCAGTCGAATCATTGCTTTTGATTTACGCTGATTTCAGAGTCAAAAGCAGCCGAAATGCGCGCGGTGAAGAAATCGTCCACTTTTACAGCCTGGATCAAGCTTTCGATGTAATCTTGAGTAAACTGGACAACGTAGACGAAGCCAAGCGGCTGCGATATCAAAAGGTTTACGACAAGCTGAAGGATTTTGAGAATTACATGAAAGAGCGTGGTGTCGTGACGCAGCTGCCGGCTGACTTCAGAGAAACTGTGAGTGAAGAGCCCAAGGCGACAAAGCGGCAAATCGCGTTGCTCCACGGTGAAGAACTGGTAGATCAGTTGAAGTTCAGCGCCATCGACCATAATATTCGCCTCATGAGCCGTTTTCACGTGGAAAGTGAATTCGGCAGCCTCATCGAAGCGGCCAGAAGCGAGCGGCAGTGGAAGAACCTGCGCACCTACGTGAGCATTTTTGGCGAATACTCCACCTATATGACGGAAAAGCAGAAGCTGCTGACGCTGAAATTTCTCTATGAACTGCTGGCTCACAAGGAGAGCGATATCAGAAGCCAGGCGGCAGAAATCATGGGCAGGATGATCGCTGGGTTCAGCGAGGAATATAAGAAAGAGGTGCCGACAGATATCACTCTGCCCGACAGGCTGGTGAATAACCTGACTCTTTGGGAAAAATACCTGCGCCTGATCATCTTCCCCGATTACAAACTGACCGATCAGCATAAAAAATGGATATCAAACACCTTGGACAGCTTTTGCAAAGCGCTGCTTTGCCATTGTAAACTGTCCTGTCGTCACAATTACTTTGATGTTCTGCAGAAGTTTTACGCCTTGAACGATTATGAAGAAGGAACGATCATGGTGCTGCTGGATGCAGGGCTGGTCATAGAGCGAGAAATCTGTACACCTGGTTTTATTTTACAGCTGAAGTTATTTTTGAAAGGGGTATATGGCGTTTACAGCAAAAGTGTAGATATCGCGGTGCTGAAGGCTGCCCGCCATTATTTCGATGAGTACGGAGAAGAGTGGTATGAGAGGGATATCAGGAGAGTCATGGATATTCCGGAGGATGGAGAAGCCTTTGACGAAAACCTGGCTGCTATGTTTCTGGACGACCTGAAGACGGGTACGCCGTGGATTCAAAAAGTAGCCAACATCTCTTTCATGCTGAAGCATGTGGAGAGCACAGCCGACAGAGGAAGGACGCTCCATGTGGCCACACATCTGGCAAATCTGGTCAAGGTCAGTGAGACGATCACCGTAAGAAAAGCGGCAGGAAAAGGACTGCTGTCTATCATCGGCAAGATGCCTCTGGAGCAGAGAAATGAACTGACGGTGGAATTGTTTAACGGGCTGGAAATCGGAGACTATCAGTTTTCTAAGTACATTCCTGATTACCTGGGCATCATCATGCTCTACCTGCCGCCGAAGGAGTTGGATGAGTCTATCGACGAACTGCAGAAGATTCTGGAGACTGGTAACGAGAAAGCAGCTTCCTCTGTTATCAACACCCTAGGCGTGATGGTAGAAAACTACGGCATCTATAAGGGAAAATTCATGGAACCGACAGATGTTCGTGAAAACCGCAGATTTCGGCTGCTGAACTTGATGATCAAAGCCTTTGCTGGCTACAACAACCTCTGTTCACAGGAGGCATTTTGGACTCTGGGGATTCGCATCTTTGGCGGAACGGTGCTGACGTTGGCAGAAAAGACAGAAATTTTCCAGCATTGCTACAAGAAGATCATGACGCTGCTTTATGAGAAAAAAGAGGGTGAATTGGACTTCTACAACGATGCGGCGGTATTGAACCATATTTACCGTTATATCTGCGAGCATCAGGCTGAGGCAGGCAAGTTCGATTTTCCGCCAGCGAGAAGGGCTGCATTTTTCCCGGGAACCTTCGACCCGTTCAGTTTGGGGCACAAGGCGGTAGCCACTACCATTCGGAATATGGGCTTTGAGGTCTTTCTGGCTTTGGACGAATTTTCCTGGTCAAAAAATACTCAGCCAAGACTGCAGCGCCGCAAGATTATGACCATGTCCGTAGCGGATGAAGACAATATTTTTATCTTTCCCGAGGACATTCCGGTCAATATCGCAAACCCGGCGGATATCAAACGCCTGAAAGAAACTTTTGCCGGAAAAGAACTGTATATTGCGGTGGGCACCGATGTCATCAAAAATGCATCCTGCTATAAAGCCCCGCCGGAGCAGGATTCGATTCACTCCCTGAATCACATCGCCTTTGCCAGGGAATCTAACGAACAGGGAAAAGGCAGAAGCGAGGAAAAGCGGTATCCCATTACCGGGGAAGTGATCAACCTGACGCTAAAGAAATATTATGAAGATATCAGTTCGACGCGTATCAGAGAAAACATCGATCTCAATCGGGACATTTCCAACCTGATTGACATCGTGGCGCAAAACTATATTTATGATAGAAATCTGTATTTGAGAGAACCTGCCTATAAACATGTTCTGCAGGCAAAAGAAATTCGTATCAGCACTTATGAAGAGAGGGGTGCTGATTGTCTTGCGCCTGTCAAAGAAGAACTCTTCCATAGAGGCTACCACTTGAATCGTCTGACTGCGTATTTAGAACGGTCTGGCGTACGTACCATCTATATTGAAAGCGGCGTGCGCACAAAGAAGATGGCTGCCTTTGCCGCCGCTCACAGAGTGGAAACCAGCCAGCTGCTAGAGGAGTTCGCGGATCCTTCCATCGCAGCCCATGTGAGGGAACAAGCCGCAGGCGGTATCGCTGTCATCGGTGCTTTCTTTTCGGGGAAAAACCGCACCATTTCCAACGTCAGTCAGATTATGCTGACGGAGATTCTGACAGAATTGTTAGCGCGGGATTTTGCTTATGTGGTCTATCATCCGGTGGACAGAGCAGGCATGAACCAGAGGATTTTGGATGTCTTGCGCAAACAGGGTTTTGTGAATATTGCAGAACCAGGCGGCGAGCCCATCTATGCTGTGGATATGAAATCACCGATTGTCATTTTCCGGGATGTGGAAACGGTGATCAAGAATCCGCTGAACAAAAACACGGAAGTTCTGCGGGTCATCGACGAAGCGCACAGCAGGCTGCTGCGGGTGCTGACGGATATTTACCCCGGACAGCTGGTGTTGTCCTTTCATACCGGTGCGATGCATCACAAGATTATCAACAAGGTGGCAGCGCTGAACCAGGTCTCGGCAGAGACCGTCAGCAGCAAGAGAGGTCCCTACATGTCGGTACCTTTCGGCAAGGCATTGGCTGAAGTGGTAGTACCTAATACGGTGACCAAGGCGCTGCACACAGAGAAATATTTTTCCAGTGATCTCAAACATTTTACTATCGGTGAATCGAAGCATCATGCTATTTTAGAGAACCAGGCGCGGACGATTAAGTCCTTTGACCGGCCGATTATCCTCATCGATGATTTGCTGCACAAAGGACACAGAATGAATATTCTGGATCCGATTTTGAAAGAAAACGATGTTGCGGTGAAAGAAATCATCGTCGGCGTTCTCACCGGCAATGCCAGAGATCTGATGACGGTGAGAAACCGGAGCGTAGAAAGCGCATATTTTCTGCCGACTTTAAAAGTATGGCTGAACGAGAGAGATTGTTATCCATTTATCGGCGGCGACAGCATTGACAAGGATGCCGACGTATCTATGAATCTGGTTCTGCCGTATACCTCTCCGGTATTTATCCGAGATGGAGATGCTGACGCAGTTTTTGAATACTCTCGAATCTGTCTGGAAAATGCGCGAGAAATTCTGCAGGTATTAGAAAAAGAGTACCAGGCTACTTTTGAGAAGAAGCTGACACTGAAACGATTGGGCGAAGTGATTACCTATCCGAGAAGACCTGACGTGGGAGAAGGCATCAGTTACGATGAAAATCTGGCACCGTCTGTATATGTGGAAAACGATATAGAGAAACTAATCAGGTTACGATATAAACGCTAGAGGAAAAAAATGAAAAGAATTGAAGACTTATTAAAGGATGCGGGGATTCAGGGCAGACTTCCCCTCGATGACTGTCCAATAAATTTACGAGAAAAAAACAGAGTCAATCTGTTAGCCTTAGGCGATGTAGGCACGACTGTTCTGATTGGTCTGCGATTGCTGGGCGGCGATGTCATTTCTTCTATAGGCATCTGTGATATTCATGAACCAAATATGGTTCGTTGCGAGCAGGAAATCAATCAGATCAGATATCCTTTCTCTGGAGAGCAGCTTCCAGAGGTGAAAATGGTCAGGGAAGAAGAGCTCTTTGACTGTGATGTCCTGGTCTTCTGCGCCAGCAAAGGGGTGCCGCCCATCGGTGCAGAGGGCGATGTGAGAATGGCACAGCTTGCTGCCAATGGGGAGATTATCGATCATTACGGGAAACTGGCGAGAGAAAGTGCCTTTGCCGGGTTGATCTGCGTGGTCAGTGATCCGGTGGATCCACTGTGCAGAGCTTTTTTGAGCAGCGCTGGCTTACGGCCGTCGCAGGTGCAGGGATACGGCCTGGGTGTCATGAACGCTCGCGCGTTGTATTTTGCCGAGAAGGATCAGCGGCTGCGTCATTACGCCTGTGAAGGCCGAGCCTTTGGACCTCACGGAGAAGATCTGGTCATCGCTGACAGTGTGACTGCCTATGACGACCGACTGTCAAGAGAGCTGACAGCCCTGACTGTAGGAGCCAACATGCGGGTACGGGAGCTGGGTTTCAAACCATATATTGCACCTGCCCTGTCTTCTGCCGCGATTTCTATTCTGCTGACACTGCGGGGAGAGTGGCATTACAGTTCCCTCTATCTTGGCAATGAAGAGGAGGGCGCTTTTCTGGGCATGAAGAATAGAATGCGGGGAGGAGGGCCAGAATATGAAGATATTCTCCTCTGTGAGGAACTTTATGGACGTATCAGGCGTGCATATGAAAACTTATGTGCGTTAAAGTAAATAATAAAGAGGCGATAGAAATGCTAACTGTGATCAAACCCTTTTGTAATGAATTTCATAGGGAAAACAGAATGGACCAGATTCTCTCAAATGCGCTTGCAGGTATTGAGACAGAATATCTGCTCACAGCCAAAGAAATCGAAGCCTGTGATCTCCGTGGCAGAAAGATTCTCTTTGCCGTCTGTCTGTCAGAGGCAGGAATCAATCTGGAATATTACAGGATTTTGGAATATTTCAGGAGGGAATCGGGCTGTCTGACCGGCTGCTGTGGTGCGGTCATCGTCGATGGAAGCGGGGAGCTTTTTACCAAAAGTCTTGCCCGCAGATTGGTTTTTTCGGCCAATGCGGCAGGATGCGCTTTTATTGGAAGACCACTGGTAGAAGCCACAGGCTCCCTCTACAACTTCAAGACCATGAGTAAAGTGCTGGAGACAGATCTCCAGGACACTTACCAGAGATTGACAGAACGCCTTATAAAGCGTCTGCTGGACTTTGAAATGCTCAAAATACGCCATCCCAAAGTCCTTGCCGTTCACGCCAGCAGCCGAAAGACGTCTAACAGCCTTTTACTCTGGGAAAAGATAAAGAATCAGCTGGATACGTCCATAGAGGTCACAGAGATTTCTCTGCGCAACGGCCAGATGCTTGACTGCAGAGGCTGTAAATATGAGGAATGCATGCATTTTGGCGAAAGAGGCGGCTGCTTCTATGGCGGTATCATGGTAGAACAGGTGTACCCAGCCATCATTGAATGCGACTGTTTGGTTATGATCTGCCCCAATTACAACGATGCTGTCAGCGCCAATATTACTGCCTTTATCAACAGGCTGACGGCTGTTTTCAGAACCCACGACTTTTCAAAGAAAAAAATCTTTGCTCTGGTTGTATCAGGTTACAGCGGGGGAGACATCGTGGCTGAACAGATCATCAGCGCTATGAACTTTAATAAGAATTTTATCCTGCCGGCCAAATTTGCCATGGTGGAGACGGCCAACGATCCCGGCAGCATTTTAGAGGTGGAAGGGATTGATGAAAAAGCAGGCGCTTTTGCCAGAAAGATAAGAGCCTAGAATGAAAAAAGACCGCTGACAGCGGTCTTCTATAATTAGTTCATCATCTTTGTCTGATATGTGAAGTCTTTGATGTTTTCGTTCATTTTTCTCATCTGGTTGTTGATGAATCTCTCAATTTCATTTTCAGAAATCTCGACTTCATTTTTCTTAGCGTACTGAACCATAAAATTTCTGATGACGGCAAAATCCACATCTCTGTCTACAAAACGTACTGCGCCGTTTGCGCTGGCCTGACTGAAAGCTCTCTTTAACATTACTTCTTTACTCATTTTTATTACCTCCGACACATTTTTCTATTTGCCTATAGATAAAGCATAAATCATGCCAATTTTATGAAATATATAGGTAATATTTAGAAAAAAATTTAATTCCTTGGATTTGCAAGGGGTTTCAACGATGCGTTTTTTGCGTGATTGCAAGGAATCGGACGGGTAACCGTGAATTTTATAAAAAATTGAACCAAAAATGGGTCGAAAAGTGAACCGGTTTCCCACAAATGAAACTTTTTTTTTCTGATGTTTTAGTGTATAATGGAAAAAGACTCTTTAGCGATGGAGAAGGGAGAGTACGTATGGACATTGATAAATTGATTGTAGAACATCCTATGATACAAAATATGATGAACTGTGAGGAAGTTTTCTGGCTCAACGAAAAAGTTGGTCAGGAAGCGGAACTGCCTTTTGACATGGGTGACATTGAGGAGGCAGAGAAACGTCTTGCCAGATTTGCACCCTATATCAAGAAGGCCTTTCCGGAGACGGAGAGTACAGATGGTATCATTGAATCACCACTTGTAGAAATCAATAGGATGAAGAAAGTCCTGGAAGAAACTTTTGACAAAGAGATACCGGGAAGACTTTTTTTAAAATGCGACAGCCATCTGGCCGTTTCTGGTTCAATCAAAGCGCGGGGAGGAATCTATGAGGTTCTCAAACTGGCGGAGAAGATTGCCATGGACCATGGGATGCTGACTGAGTCAGATGATTATTCTATTCTGACAGAAGAGAAGTTTAAAAAGGTCTTCAGCGAGTACAGCGTTGCCGTAGGTTCTACTGGCAATTTGGGCCTCAGCATTGGAATCATCAGCGCCAAACTGGGATTTAAGGTTACAGTACATATGTCGGCTGATGCAAGACAGTGGAAAAAAGATCTTTTGAGACAGAGAGGGGTCACCGTTGTCGAATATCAGGATGATTATCAGAAAGCTGTAGCTGAAGGCCGAAAGGGTGCAGAACAGGATCCAATGTGCCACTTTGTGGATGATGAAGGTTCTAGTGACTTATTCCTGGGGTACTCAGTAGCTGCAAGACGGATCGCAGAGCAGTTTAAGAGACAGATGATCGTCTGTGATGCAGACAATCCTGTATTCGTATATATTCCCTGTGGCGTAGGAGGTGCGCCGGGCGGCGTTGCCTTTGGATTGAAGCAGGTATTCGGAGAGAATATCCACATCTTTTTCGCAGAACCTACGCATGCACCGTGTATGACCCTGGGCATGTTGACGGGGCTCCACGATCAGATTGCAGTTACCGACGTTGGACTGGACGGAAAGACGGCAGCGGACGGACTTGCAGTGTCAAGACCATCCAGATTGGTTGGAAGCGTGATGGAAACGCTGCTCGACGGCTGCTTCACAATCAACGATGAAGAACTCTATACCTTCCTGGCAAAGCTGGCCGATACAGAGGATCTTTTCATTGAGCCATCGGCTTGTGCAAGTTTCACCGGCCCCGGACATGTACTGTCAGCAGAGGGATATCTGATCAAAAATAATTTAAAAGATAAGCTGAAAAATGCTACACATATCCTCTGGGCTACTGGCGGAAACATGGTGCCGGAAGAAGAGATGAAAGCATATTACAGTATGGGAAAATAAATACAAAAAAGACCTGCTAAGTCATAGCAGGTTTTTTTTTTAGAACCGATCGCTGTAGTTGAGCAGGCCGCGGATGAAGCCCCCCTGAGGCTTTTTCTTTTTCTGGCTGCCGCAGACGGTATCGTAGTAGACGATGTTGGCGTAGAAATCTTCTTCGGTACTGTGAAGAATGGCGTAGGAGCCGTTGCTGCCGTCTCTCGGATTTGTCAGGCTGCCGGGGTTGATCAGATAAATACCGCCAAACTCCTCGCACATGGGAACGTGGGTGTGTCCGAAACAGGCTGCGATACAATCGTTTTCTTCTGCAAGATAGAGCAGGTTGTTGTAATCATATCCCGCGCCTTCCAAATGCCCGTGGGTGACGAGCAAGTTCCCCGCCGGGGTCTCTACGATTTCTCTGTCGGGACGAGAGACGCCGTCGCAGTTTCCCTTTACGCTGACCATAGGAACACCCAGGGTATCCTCAAGGGTATGCGCATCCTTTTGATGATCGCCGCAGTGGATGATCAAATCGATATGATTCAGTTTTTCATAGATTTCATAGACCTTGTCCAAAAGTCCGTGGGTATCGCTCAATAACAAAATTTTCATTGTCGGCCTCCATAAATATTTTATTAATTATAGCACAAATTATGGGTTTTGTGTTAGAATTCAAGTATGGATAAGGGTACACGCAGAGAAAAAATGAAAATAGAATGGGTGACCATGAACATGCGCCTGTCAGGCAGTCTGATGAACGAAGAAAAGGCGGGCAGAATTGCGGGTGGGGAATATGTATTGGATGCCACCCTGGAGGAGCACCTGATGGTAACTCGTCTGATGGACGTGCTTCCTCTGATGGAAAGCCTTTTAGACTTGCAGGAAGAGCTTTCGGTGCAGACACTGGACAAGTTTTATCAAAAGATTTCCGGCGGAGAAGAAGGAGAGTACAGGAGAAGTACGCCCGTATTGTTCCACCTGAGTTATAATCCTGTTCTGCCGCCAGAAATCGAGGGTGAGCTGCAGAAGCTGCTGCATCGCCTTCACGATGGACGGCTGCAGGATCCTTTGGCGCGGGCAGTTCACGTCCACAATCACTTAATCAGGATTTATCCTTACGACCAATATAGCGAAGTCATCGCCAGAGCCTCCATGGAATACGAGCTTTTATATAGCGGGCAGACCATGGTCCCATTGACGTTGACAGAACGTGAATACAACGGTGCTTTGGCGGAGTTTTTGAAAAAGGGGACGGAGACTGTGATTTATGAGAACCTGCGCCTGAACAAGCTGATGCAGGACAGTCAAAATGACTGTTGAAGATGGAAAGACGAAAAAGAGAATTGGTCGCACTTGCCAATTCTCTTTTTACGATTTAAAATTATTCATTATTGAATTCCATTTTCCTTAGAAAGTACTTACGGCACCATTATAGAGTTTCAGTGTTACAGCACCCTCGTCTTTTCCGACTGATTTAACTTTTGTCAGAACATCGTCTGCCTTTACGTCTACTTCCTGACAAAGATAATCGATGACATGTTTGACGCCTTCGTGATTTAACTCTTTTCCATTAACTGTGCTGACTTCACCGTTTTTCAGTCCTAATTCTAAATATGTCGGACAATCTACATGAATTGATTTTTGCATTTTCTGATCTCCCTTTGAATAAATATTTGAACGTTAAAATAATTATACGACTTTGTATGCAAAAGTCAAGGGGTTATTTATAAAAATTTGAAAAAATTTATGATTATACTAAAGGTAAATAATATGGTAAAAGTGACGTCTTTGTGGTAGTATAACATTAGAAAACGGTTGTTGTGCGGATAGACGATAGAGGTGTTTAGGTGAGAGAACGTTTTAAAAATGGATACGTAAAATTGGGAGTCACACTCTTTGCAGCAGGGGCGGCACTGATTGTGGTGTCAGAGATGGTCACCCATTTTGATGGATTGAGAGAAGATATTGATAGAGTGAATACGATCTTATCTCCTTTTATTTTCGGATTGGTCATGGCTTATCTGCTCTGCCCTGTGTATAATGCAGTGGTTCGCAGGTTGTATAAGCTGACCTGTGGGCGCTGGAAAACAAAGAAGGGTGCTCTGAAGTTCTGCCGCGTGGTGGCTACCATCATTTCACTGGTAGTCTTGATCGGTGTCGTGGGAGGACTTTTTGCTATGGTTCTGCCGGAAACGATCCGCAGCATTATCGGTCTGGTACAGGTCATGCCCGACCGGCTTAACGATCTGATCAACTGGGCAGAGACCACTTTTACAGCGGAGAAATATCCTGAGGCGGCGGAAGCTTTCGAAAGTCTGGTGGCAAAGACGAGGGACAATTTTGTAGAGTGGACGCAGACCGAGTTTCTGCCAAAGCTTGGTATCTATATGACCCAGATTTCGCAGGGTGTCATCGTTACCCTCAAGACAGTATTGAATATCTTGATCGGCATCATCATCTGTGTATACTTTCTCAACAGCAAAGAGCTGTTCAAGGCGCAGACGAAAAAAATCATATCTGCGACGATGAATAAAGAGCGGTCTGATGCGGTTTTTGAATTTGCATATTTTACCAATAAAACCTTTGGAGGCTTTATCAACGGGAAACTGATCGACTCGGCGATTATCGGCGTTCTCTGTTTTATTTTGATGAGCGTCCTGAATCTGCCATATACGATATTGGTGAGCACAATCATCGGCGTGACGAATATTATCCCGTTCTTCGGTCCTTTTATCGGGGCAATTCCGTCAGCCATCATCATCTGTCTGGAAAGTCCCTTGCAGGCGATTTACTTTTTAATCATGGTTCTCGTTCTGCAGCAGTTTGATGGGAATATTCTCGGACCGAAGATTTTAGGCGGGACTACTGGTCTTGCCAGCTTCTGGGTGATGTTTGCAATCATCGTAGGAGGCGGGCTCTTTGGTTTTCTGGGAATGGTTCTGGGTGTACCGGTGTTTGCCGTGGTCTACTATTATTTCAGGAAGTTCATCAACAGGAGACTGGCTAAGAAAAATCTGCCCACATCGACCATTGAGTATGAGGATTTTAATAAATATGATATAAACAGGAAGGATGTATTGTAGATGGAGAGATTGCAAAATGTAGATATGAGAGAATTCACCTCTTTTAAAGCCGGGGGAAAGGCTCGCGAGATGGTGATTTTAGAAAGTGTAGAAGAACTCGCGGAAGTTCTGCAGGAAATTCATAGACTGCAGAAAAAATATATTGTTCTCGGCAATGGTTCTAATACCTTGATTAAGGATTCCGGATTTGACGGTGTTGTCGTCAAGTTGGGCGAAGCCTTTAACCGTGTCACTGTAGAGGGTGATAGACTGATTTGTGGTACGGGGGCACTGATGTCAGTGGTTGCGAAAGCAGCCTTGGCAGCGGATCTAACAGGCTTTGAATTTGCTAGTGGGATTCCGGGCAGCATCGGCGGGGCGATTTTTATGAATGCCGGCGCCTACGGCGGCGAGATGAAGGACATCGTAGAGAGCGTGCGATTAGTGAGGAATGACGGCAGTAAAGTGGAAAGTATAAAGGCGGCAGACATGGAACTCGCCTATAGGCACAGTGTTTTGGAGGAGACCAGGGATGTGGCTGTGACGGTTACCTTAAAACTGAAGAAAGGAAACCACGACGAAATAGCTGCACAGATGGCGGATTTAACCAGACGCAGAAACGAAAAACAGCCGGTGCAGTATCCTAGCGCGGGCAGTTTCTTCAAGCGTCCGGAGGGATATTTTGCCGGTAAGCTGATTCAGGATGCCGGGCTCAAGGGGACATCTGTCGGAGGCGCGCAGGTTTCGGAGCTGCACAGCGGTTTTATCATCAACAGAGGCGGTGCTACCGCAACAGATATTATAGATTTGATGCATTTGGTACAGAATACTGTATATGATAAATTTGGGGTAAGACTGGAACCGGAGGTAAGAATTATTGGTGACGAAAGATAAATACAAGATGACCTTTGACTATCACACCCACACGACGTTTTCTCATGGCAAAGGATCTATTGAAGACAACGTGAAGGCTGCCATTGCGGCAGGCCTTACGGGTCTTGCTATTACAGATCATGGTCCCGGCCATCTGACCTATGGTGTGAAGCGCAGTGATTTTCCTGTGATGAGAGCGGAGATTGACAGACTGAAACCGCTCTATCCTCAGCTTTCCATCTATTTGGGTGTAGAAGCCAATGTCATTTCGACAGGGAACTATCTCGATGTGACAAAGGAAGAATTTGCAGACTTTGACTTTGTGCTGGGGGGTTATCACTACGGCATTCCTCACGGATACTGCGTGGGGAACTGGCTGGATGCCCACCATTTGTCACCGGATTTCTATGGAAAGAAACTGCTTGTAAAGAATACAGAGATGACCATCAAAGCGCTCTATGAGAACAACCTGAAAATCTTGACCCATCCGGGCGACAAGGGGCGTTTTGATATTGCTGCTATTGCCAAAGCCTGTGCGGAGACGGAAACGCTGATGGAAATCAGTACCTGGCATGCCCATCTGACGACGGAAGAAATCAAAATATCCGCTAAAACAGATGCGCAGTTTATCGTCAGCAGTGATGCCCACACGCCGGATCGGGTCGGCAGCTTTTGGGGCGGGGTCGAAAGAGCATTAGAAGCGGGATTGGATTTATCCCGCATTGTAAACATTGAGGAGATTTAGAATCTATGGAAAAGATGAAGGTAGTGATTGTTACAGGCCTTTCTGGTGCTGGCAAAACCAATGCAGCAGATTGGTTTGAGGATCAGGGTTATTACTGTGTGGACAATATGCCGCCGGCACTGATTAGGAACTTCATAGACCTGACCGTGTACTCCAACAAAAAAATCAACAGAGCTGCTTTTGTCGTCGATGTGCGGGGCGGCGAGTTTTTACGGACCTCAGTGAGTGTTTAGACTATCTGGAGAAAAGTCAGGCTATCGAGTGCAAGGTATTATTTATCGAAGCCTCTGACGAGACTTTGATTAAACGATATAATGAAACCAGGCGGAACCATCCCCTTTCTGAAGGCTCCACAACCAGGGAGGTCATCGATAAGGAACGGGACAAGCTGGCGGAGCTCCGCAGCAGAGCAAACTTTATCATAGACACCACCAATATGAAGGTAGCGGGATTTAAGCTGGAAATGGAGAAGCTCTTTGTGGGCATGGAACAAGAAAGCGCCTTTGCCATTAATGTCATTTCGTTTGGTTACAAAAACGGGATTCCGATGGAAACGGATATGATCTTTGATATGAGATTTATTCCCAACCCATATTACGTTCCCAGCCTGAAGAAACTGACGGGCAATAATAAAAAAGTCTTTCAATATGTGATGAAATATGACATTTCGCAGACCTTTGCGTCTCAGCTGCGGGTGATGATTAACACCATCGTGCCCTGTTACGTCAAAGAGGGAAAATACCATCTGAATATCGCTTTTGGCTGTACAGGCGGACAGCATCGTTCTGTGACCATGGCAAACAAGATGGCCGAAGTCTTTGAGGAAGACGGCTACAGAGTCACCCTTGAACACCGTGACCTTTAATGGTATAATGTCCTTTATAGAGGTATGCGTAGAGGTGCGCAAGAAAAGGTCATAATTAATGAAAACGTTAAATAAAAGGAGAAGACCAATGGACAAATTAATCATCAGTGCTTGTATTTGCGGAGCAGAGGTTACAAAAGAGCAGAATCCTAATGTTCCTTATACTGTAGAGGAAATCGTCAGAGAAGCGAAGTCTGCCTATGATGCAGGCGCAGCCTTGATTCATCTTCACGTAAGATGGGATGACGGCACACCGACCCAGAGCAAGGAAAGATTCCAGGAATGTGTTGATGCAATCAGAAAAGAGTGCCCAGACGTAATTATCCAGCCTTCCACTGGCGGCGCTGTAGGCATGACAGACCTAGAAAGATTAGAGTCAACAGACATCACGCCGACTCCGGAGATGGCAACTCTCGATTGTGGAACTTGCAACTTCGGCGGAGACGAGATTTTCACAAATACAGACACTACAATTGAAAACTTTGCTAGAATCATGAAAGAAAAGGGCATCAAGCCAGAGCTGGAAGTATTCGACAAGGGTATGATCGATACAGCGCTGAAGGTAGCGGACAGAAAAGGACTTTTAGTTCATCCGATGCACTTCGACTTTGTATTGGGCGTTCAGATGACTGCCACGATCAGGGACCTGGTGTTCATGGCTGAGTCCATTCCTGCTGGTTCCACTTGGACTGCGACTGGTCTTGGTAAGAATGCATGGCATATTGCTGCTGCGACAATCAGCTTGGGCGGACACGTGAGAGTTGGTTTTGAAGACAACCTTTATATGGAAAAGGGCGTTCTTGCAGAAAGCAACGGACAGATGGTAGCGAAGGCAGTTGAAATTGCAAAACTGCTCGGTAGAGAAATCGCAACCCCAGACGAAGCGAGAGAAATCCTCAGCCTGCCGCCAAGAAAATAATTGAATACATAGTGACCTAACAGGGAGCCCACGTGCATCTGACTACAGTACCAGACGCACGTGGGCTCCTTTTCTATACTTATATTTCTATATCACTACATAAAAATCATACTCACAACTGTCTGCATGTCAAGATAAAGTTAAAAATGCGAAGGGTGGGCGACTGACAGAATCGGCAACACCCGCCAATTAGAACAGGAAATATTGACTTTTGTTCTGCAGCTCATTAAAATGGAAGAAGACGCAAATCATGATATTGGTTACAGAAAGGAGTCGTCTTATGGACTTAACAAATATAATCGAGAACACTTGTGCCGAAGTGGTTGAAATCTACCGCCATCTCCACATGCATCCGGAACTATCGGAACAGGAAAAAGAGACTGCAGATTACATCTGTCAGACTCTCGATGTTCACAATATCCCGTACCAACGAAATATCGCGGGCCACGGCATTACTGCCCTGGTCAAAGGCAGCGGCTCTGGCTGCATCGGCATTCGGGCAGATATCGACGCACTTGCGATCGATGAGACGACGGAGGCACCTTACGCTTCAGTAAATCCTGGCGTTATGCACGCCTGCGGTCACGATATGCATACGGCGATTCTGCTGGGGACGGGAATTGTACTCAGTGAAATTGCAGACCAGCTGCCAGGCAGTGTCAAACTGATCTTTCAACCGGCAGAGGAAACTACAGGCGGCGCTCACCAAATGATTGAAGCGGGCGTTTTACAGCAGCCAGATGTATCGGCTATGATCGGTCTTCACGTCGATCCCGCCTTTGAAACCGGTTCTGTCATCATGCGAAAAGGGGCGATGAATGCGGCGGTAAATGATTTTACAATGCAGATAAAAGGTCAGCAGTGTCACGGCGCTCAGCCGGAAAGAGGGATTGATCCCATCGTCGTGGCTGCCGATATGATTATGACTTTACAGACGGTGGCAACCCGTTTTACAGCGGCTACCAACCCGGTGGTGGTATCTATCGGCAGCATTCACGGCGGAAGCGGCTGCAATATTATCCCGGGTGAGGTGACCATGCAGGGAACCCTCCGTGCTGTCAGCAAGGAAACGCTTACGGCAATCCAGAAACGCGTTGAACAAATCGCTGCCGGCACGGCTGCTACGTATGGCGCTTCTGTACAATTTTCTTGGATGGAAACACCTTTCCCTCCACTGATCAATGATGACAAGGTGATAGATATCGTCGAACAGGCTGCGAAGGATGTGCAATTTGTCGTCCATCCTATGCCAGAGACCAGTATGGGGGCCGATGACTTTGCTTTTTTCACAGAAGCCGTGCCGGGGGCTTATTTTAATCTCGGCTGTGCGCCAAAAGGAACCAAGCTGTCGCCGCTTCACAATGGAAATTTCATCGGTGATGAAAAGGCGCTTTCTGCCGGTATGGAGATTGAACTCCAGACAGTGCTGGCCTTGTTAGACAGATATAGTAATGTATAGATTGTACAACAAACGAACATCTGTTATAACCAGATTTGCATTCAGCCGCTTTGACTTGGGACGTAATCGTAGTGCCTTTTTCTGATGAGAAAAAAACACGCCACAATCAGCCCCAGTGCCTCTGCAGATGGGTTCCACGATTGACTTTTTCAGCGACGCTCATTATAATGTAGACAGATTCAGAAGACTATATATTTAAATGGAGAGGAGCTGTCAAGATGTCATTTGCGACGGAGACAAAAAACGAACTGGCCAGAGTGGAGCCGGAAAAAAAGTGCTGCCAGCTGGCAGAAATTTCGGGCTTTTTGAGGGTTTCAGGCAGCCTGCGACTGGCAGGAGGCGGCAAGTTCAAAATTGTCATCACGACAGAAAATCCGGCCGTGGCCAGACATTATAAAAAGCTGATTAAAGAGTATTTTCAGGTAGATACGGAGCTGGAGATCGGGGAGGGGGCAGGGCCGAAGAAGGGGCGAGCCTACCTTTTGACCATAGATCCTGACATGAGGAGTGAACAGATTCTCAGGGAGGCAGGAATCCTCCTTGTAAGAGAGGGTAACAACTATATCTCTGACGGTATTTACAGTGACTTGATCAAGACCAAGTGTTGCCGAAAATCCTATCTCAGAGGTATTTTCATGGGGTCGGGAAGCATCAGCGATCCAGAAAAGAGCTATCATCTGGAGATTGTCTGCGGCAGCAGGAATCTGGCCAATGATTTGAAAAAGATGATTAACACCTTTGTGGATTTGTCGGCCAAAATCGTAGAACGCAAAAACCATTATGTCGTATATATGAAGAATTCGGAATATATCTGCGATACCTTGGCTATCATGGGTGCACATTCCCAGATGCTGGAGCTAGAAAATGTAAAAATCAAAAAAGGACTTGTAAACGAGACAGTGCGCATAACCAACTGCGACAACGCCAATACAGACAGGACGTTAGATGCCTCACAGCGACAGCTGGAGAGCATCAAAAAGATTCAAGAACGGAAAGGTCTCGAATGCCTGCCGGAAAAGCTGCGGGCTGTCGCAGAGTTGCGCCTGGAATATCCAGAAGCCAGTTTGGTGCAGCTGGCGGAGATGATGGACCCTCCGATGAAAAAGTCCGGAATCAACAACCGCTTTCGAAAAATCCAAGAGATTGCAGAAAAGCTATAGAAGACCAGGAAGCAAATGGGGTGCAGCGAAGGTGACCTTATGAATGCAGAAAAGAACAAGATACAATTTTATAAACCCCTCATAACCGTGATTTTTATGGTGATCGTGATGTTTACGTCCATGGTATATTATCAGGCTGATCCGCAGATACCGCTGATGTTTGGCTGTCTGGTTGCGGGCCTTGTAGCGGTTTGGATGGGTTTTACGTGGGAGAAGATTTTAGAAGGCGCGTTGAAAGGCATCAGCCAATCGCTGGAAGCGATTTTGATCCTGCTGCTCATCGGTGTCCTTGTCGGCGTATGGATTGCCTGCGGCACGGTGCCGGCAATGATTTATTATGGATTGAAGATGATATCTGCCAGGTATTTTTTGCCTACTGCCATGATGATCTGTGTCATTGTGGCGTTCGCTATAGGCTCTTGGGGAACCATAGGCACGGTAGGCCTGGCCTTTATGGGCATGGGAACAGCGCTGCATATTTCGGCACCTGTGGTGGCGGGCTGCATCGTATCAGGTGCCTATATGGGCGAGGTGATTTCTCCGCTGTCCGATGCCACAAATCTGACAGCCGCTGTAGTGGGTGAGAACGTCTTTCAGATTGTACGCAGGATGGCAAAGCCGGCTATCATCGCCTTCGGCATAACGATGGTCTGCTATTTTGTCATTGGCAGACAGTATACAGGCGGAACAGAAACGCAGCTGGGCAGTGATATCGGATCTCTGCTTGGCAGTATCAAGGGACAATTCTCTATTTCACCCCTTGAACTGCTGCCGATGGCCTTGATGGCAGCGTGCATCTTACTGAAGTTTCCCGCCATACCATCCATGCTTGCAGGCATCTTGTGCGGTCTGCTTGAGGCGCTCTTTCTGCAGCAGATAGAAATCAGTCAAATATTGAACGTCAGCTATAATGGATTCATCTGTGAAAGTGGGAATCCTTTGGTAGACGACCTGCTTTCGGCAGGGGGCATGAACGAAATGCTCTATTCCATTTCCATTATCATCATCGCTATGAGTTTTGGCGGTATCATGCAGCATACGGGACAGATTGAAACCTTGCTCAATCCTCTGATCAGAAGGATTCAATCAAAGGGGAGTCTGACCCTGGTCACGGTTTTGTCCTGCATCAGCATGAATGTGATTTTGCCGGATCAATACCTGGGGATTTCGCTGCCGGGACAGATGTATGAAAAAACATACGCAGATAGAAATATCGACCGATCCGATTTGGCGATGACGCTGCTGGGCGGAGGCGCAGTGACTTCACCCTTGGTACCATGGAATACGTGCGGTATCTACGTGATGACAATTCTCAGTGTTCCAGCGGTTTCCTACGGACCCTATGCTTTCTACAGTATCCTTCTGCCGTTGACAGTGATCGTTTTGGGCTATATACATAAGAAACACTAATACTCTGAAAAATTATACACGAGTAAGAAATTGACCAAAAATTACACAATGTGAGCACGGTGCAACAAATTTATGCACCGTGCTTTTTTTGATTATTTATCTGTGCTCTCTGTCGCGTTACAATCTCTTACAGTAGTTAGTTAGAAGGGAGAGACGACAATATGGACAGATTTTCTGCGGCAGTAGTCAAACATAGAAAAATCATTTTGATCGTATGCGTCTTGCTGCTGGTACCATCAGTATTCGGTATGCTGGGCACTAGGATCAATTACGATATGCTGACATATCTGCCGAAAAACTTAGATACGGTGAAAGGTCAAGATATCCTGATGGACGATTATGGAAAAGGTGCATTTTCGATTATCGTCGTCCAGGATAAGACGCCGGCAGAAACAGCGGCAATCAAAAACAAAATTGAAAAGGTAGATCACGTGGATTCAGTCATCTGGTACAACACCTTGCTGAGCACTGATGTGCCGATGGAAATCATTCCTGACAAGTATTACGAGGCATTTAACAAAGATGGAGGAACTTTGATGGCGGTGTTCTTTGATTCCTCCACTTCAGCGGATGAGACGATTGAGGCGATTGGAGAAATCAGACAGCTGTCTGGCAATGACTCCTATGTGACAGGGATGTCGGCCTTGGTCAAGGATCTGAAAGACCTCTGTGAACAAGAGGAGCCACATTACGTAGGTCTGGCGGTCATCTGTGCAGTCATTGCTATGATGATTCTGTTGGACTCCTGGATGATTCCGGTCATCTTCCTGGCCAGCATCGGTATGGCCATCATGTACAACCTGGGAACGAATATTTTCTTAGGTGAAATTTCCTACATTACAAAGGCACTGTCGGCGGTATTGCAGCTGGCAGTCACCATGGATTATTCCATCTTCTTGTGGCACAGCTTTGAAGAAGAGCAGGCGATACAAGGAGATAAAGAACTGGCAATGGCAACCGCCATTAAACATACCATCAGTTCCGTCATCGGAAGTTCCGTTACTACCATCGCCGGATTTATTGCACTCTGTTTCATGAGTTTTACCTTGGGTAAAGATTTGGGGATCGTCATGGCAAAGGGAGTCGTTTTCGGCGTCATCGGATGCGTGACCACGCTGCCAGCACTGATTCTGGTCTTCGATAACATCATTGAAAAGACGAGACACCGGTCCATCATTCCGGATATGCAAAAACTCGCTACGTTCGTGGTGAAGAAGAGTCCGATTTTTATAGCAATTTTTCTGATCATATTAGGACCTGCGATTTACGGTTATAACAATACAAACATCTATTATGACATGGCAGGGGCGCTGCCGAAGGATATGAACTATGTCGTATCCAACAACAAGCTGATGGATCAGTTCGACGTAGGCAACGCACATATGCTCCTGGTCGATAAAAATATGAACAAAGCCGATGTCCAGGAGATGATCGGCGAATTAGAAGACGTCAAAGGTGTCAAAGCTGCTTTCGCTATGGACTCTTTGGTGGGAACGCAGATACCTGATGAGATCTTCCCGGATGAGGTAAAGTCAACTCTGAAGAGTGGCAAATACCAGTTGATGCTGGTGATGAGCGAATACAGGACAGCCAGCAAAGAAGTGAACAGGCAGATTTCGGCCATGAATAAAATCGTCAAGTCTTATGATGACGAGGGTATGGTTATCGGTGAAGCGGCCTGCACCAAGGACTTGATGAAGACGACGAATCGCGACTTCGCCATCGTCAGCGCGATATCCATAGTATTGATCTTTATCATCATCGCCCTGGTATTGAAGTCGGGCAGCTTACCGGTAATCCTGGTTGCGACCATTTACTTTGCAATCTTCATCAACCTGGGTCTGCCATATTACACAGGTACCTGGCTGCCGTTTATCGCACCGATCTGTCTGTCGACCATACAATTAGGCGCAACGGTGGACTATGCGATTTTGATGACCACCAGATACAAGAGAGAAAGACTGGCTGGATGTGGTCGGGACGAAGCTGTTATCACAGCACTTTCCACTTCCATACCGTCAGTCATCGTCAGTGCTCTGGGCTTCTTCGCAGCGACCTTTGGCGTCTCAGTCTACTCAGAACTGGATATCATCAGCTCCATGTGCAGCTTGATGGCCAGAGGTGCTTTCGTCAGCATGCTGGCAGTCATTTTCATTCTGCCGGCCTTCTTAAAACTATTTAATGGACTGATCATCAAAACGACAAGTGGCCTGAGAGGAGCATTTAAAACTAAAAAAGTGAAGAGAGAAGAGGTAATAGAGGCATGAAAAAATATATGAAGGGTGATAAGAAATTGAAAGCGCTTGTGCTGACCTTGATCGTGGCTTTGATCGCATTGGGCGGCGTCAGCATTACGTCCTTTGCTGATCAGGGCGCAAAGTCAAAGGATGTGAACGATGGAATTAAGACCACATCGAAGACGGCGGCAAATGACGAGACCGTGTATCTGCTCACTGATGCAGACGGCAGAGAACATCAGAGGATTGTCAGTGAAAAGGGCACACTCCACTATGACGGTTATGAAAATGACAATTTGCCCGTGACGATGAAAATCAGTTATACCCTGGACGGTAAAGCAATCACACCGGAAAATTTGGCCGGCAAAGACGGCCGCGTGGTGATGCACATCAATTACACCAACCATCAGAAGTCCGGCAGTGTCTATGTTCCGTTCATGGCCGTGACAGGGATGATTTTAGATAATGAATATTTTTCCAATATAAAAGTTATTAACGGCAAGACGGTAGATGATGGAAATCGGAACATCGTCGTCGGTTACAGTTTCCCTGGCATGCAGGAGAGCCTGGGGCTTTCAAAGAGTCAGCTGGATGTGCCGGAAAGCATTACGGTTTCGGCAGATGTGAAAAATTTCCAAATCGAAACCATCTATACATTTCTGACCAGTGACGTTTTCGCTGAGATGAACATCGACCAGAATGCAGACCTTTCTGACCTGAGCGGACAGCTGGATAAACTGAAGGACGGCGCCAGCGAGCTGATTAAAGGCACCACGCAGCTGTATGACGGCACGCAGAAGCTGCAGGACGGGGCAAAGAAATTGACAGCTGGCACAGATACGCTGAAGACAGGAACAGAAGATTTATATGCGGGAACAAAAGATTTGAAAAGCGGTGCGGCAAAACTGACAACTGGAACGAATAATTTAAAGACAGGCGCAGATACTCTATATAACGGCACCACGCAGCTGAAGACAGGCGCTTCTGATCTGTCAAATGGTCTGACGCAGATTTCTGCAAGCAGTGCATCCATCAACAACGGTGCAAAGCAGGTAGTTGAGAGCGTGCTGCAGACAGCCAGCAGCAGTCTGCAGGCGGCAGGAATGAATGTCACACTGACGGCTGAGAATTATACACAGGTTCTAAATCAGGCTATTGCAGCCAGCCAGGGGGATATGGCAAAACAGCTGACCGGTGTAAAGGCTGAAATCGACAACGTGATGACGTTTTATAAAGGAGTATTGACATATACAGCGGGAGTTGACTCTGCAGCCCAGGGCGCAAAACAGCTTCCCGGCAGTGTAGACGCACTGGCAGCCGGGGCCAAGCAGATCTCTGACGGCGCCAGCGCTTTAAAGACCGGGCAGACGCAGCTAGCAGCCGGTATTGACAAATTGAACGGCGGTGCAGAGCAGCTGTTTGAAGGCACGAGTCAACTGCGCAGTAAGGAAAATGAACTGGTCAGTGGAATCAACCAATTGAATGCAGGTGCGAAAAAGCTTTCAGAAGGGGTAGACCAGATGGCAAAAGAAGGCCTCGCAAAGTTAGCGAAGCTATCGGATGGCGATCTTGCAGGCGTATTTGACAAAATCAACGCGCTGGAAAACGCAGCGAAGAGTTACAAAGCATTTGGCAGCAAAGGAAATTATGACACCGTGAAATTCATCTTTAAAGCAGATGCAATTTCTCCCAAATAATACTAACTAGCTGAGAGGAGACGGGCGGCTAAACCCGTCTCCTTTTGCATATAATACATGATATCTTAGACAAAGAGAGACACATATGAAATATAATTGCATAACTATAATATTGAATTCTAGGGTATCAAAAGTATACAGTATTAGTCTCGTTAACTTTTAAACTATGATTGTTTAGCAGAATAAATTGGGGTATAATTACCATGAGGAAAATTTTAATTTTTCTCAAAATTCGGACGGGAGGTGAAGAAACAGTGTTTGTTGAAGAACTTACAAAGATAAAAGAAAGTGAAAACTACGCTGACGAGCTTCAGAGAAAGGCAAAAGCAGATTCAAAGCAGGCTTTGGCAGAAGCGAGAACCAAGGCAGACAAAATTGCCACAGATGCCGAGAACCGTGCAAAGGACATTTACGATTCTTTGATGAAAGAGGGGCAGGCGAAATCAGATGAGCAGTATCGTTTGTTTTTAGAAAAGACGAAAAATGAATGCGAAGCTATGATTGAAAAAGCTAAAAACAATGAAAATAAGGCTATTGAATTCATTGCAGAAAGGATTGTGAGGTCAAGTGTCAATAATTAAAATGAAAAAAGTGGCTGTCATAGGCCTTGACACTGTGAAAGAAGAACTCATATCAGAATTGATGGAAGCTGGCGTGATACAGATTACGGACCAGGGACAGAGGATTACAGAAGAGGAGACATGGAAAGACCTGGGTGTAAAGGACGGGGATGACAACAAAGTGACTTCTCTGGACGCCGAAATCAACCGGGTATCTCTGGCACTGGAGACACTGGAAAAATACAGTGTGGAAAAGAGTCCGCTGTTCAAGACGAGAAGAGCCATGAAAAAGGCTGAATTCGCGAAGACGCTGGAAGGACGGGAAAAAATTTATGGTGACATAGATTATATTCTCGGTCTCAACGATCAGATTCACAAACTGCGGGAACTGGTGAACAAGAAGAACGCAGATCTGAGCGCGATCAATCCGTGGGTCATTTACGATCTGCCTTTAGAGATTGATGAGACCAGGTACACAAATATCAACCTGGGTGTCGTTCCATCAACTGTAGATGTGGGGAAACTTACGGAACGTGTCAGCGAAGGCCGGCAGGCAGTCGAACTGCGTGAGATCGATCGAGACAGAGATTTGATCTATCTGATTGTCATCACCATGAAGGACGATCAGGAAGAGGTGATGACCATCCTCAAACAGTATGGTTATACGCCGACACCGTTCAAGGACTTTGTCGGTACCGCGGCCGTAAACCGGGAGCGGATTATCAAAGAAATTGAGGAAACAGAAACCCGCTGCAGCCAGGTAGAAAAAGAAATCAGCACTCTGTACAAGTTAAAATATGGTATCGAGTGCGTGTACGATCAGATGGTCATCGAAAGAGACCGGGAGAGGGTCAAAGGCAGGCTGCTCAAGACCAAACGTACTTTCAACCTGGAAGGATGGGTACCTGAACCGGCCATGGAGGTCGTGGACAAGATACTCGACCGCAGCCAGTGCTGTTTTGCCTACAGGGATCCGCAAGACGGCGACGAGGTGCCGGTACTGACTCAGAACAACAGCGTGGTCTACCCATTTGAATCCATCACGGAGATGTATTCTCTGCCGGATTACAGAGGTGTGGATCCGACCAAATATTTTGCATTCTTTTACGCCATGTTCTTTGGCATCATGCTCAGTGATGCAGGATATGGAATCGTCATCGCCCTGGCATGTTTCATCGTGCTGCGGAAGTTCGCACTGGAAGGCATGACTTATAAGATGATCAAAATGTTTTTCTATTGCGGGTTATCCACCATACTTTGGGGTGCCTTATTCGGCGGCTGGTTCGGAGACTTCTTCCAGGTGGCTGCAAGAGTCATCTTCGGCAAGGAGATAACCATACCGGCTCTGTGGTTCAATCCGATTGAAGATCCGACCAGACTCTTAATCTGGTCTCTCGTATTCGGTGTCATCCACATTTTCTTGGGTATGGCCATCAAAGCGGGTATGCTGATTAAAGAAGGCAAATGGCTTGATGCTGTCTTCGACGTCTTCTCCTGGTATTTAGTCATACTGGGTGCGGCCATGTGGCTGGGCGGAAGTTCCATATCAGAAGCCCTGGTAAAGCCGGGCATGTTTATGGCTATCGCGGGAGCGGCGATTCTGCTGCTGACCGGCGGAAGAAACAAAAAAGGCTTCGGAAAAGTCATCGGAGGCTTCAGTTCTCTATATGATATTACAAGTTATCTGTCAGATATCCTATCCTATGCCAGACTGCTGGCTTTGGGACTTGCAACCGGCGTCATCGCCCAGGTTGTCAACTTGATGGGCTCCCTGGCGGGAAGCGGCATCGTGGGAACGCTGGTACTGCTCTTTGCATTTGTAGTCGGCCATACCTTTAACCTGGCCATCAATGCACTGGGCGCATTCGTGCATTCGAGCAGATTGCAATATATCGAATTCTTTGGCAAGTTCTATGAGGACGGCGGCGAGGAATTCGAACCATTTAGAAAAAATACAAAATATGTCAGACTGACAAATGACACAGACGGAGGTAAAAAATGATTACTGGAAATGTTATGGCACTGATAGGTGCAGCAGTTGCAGCTTTAGCTGGTATAGGAAGTGCGATGGGTGTTGGAATCGCAGGTCAGGCAGCGGCCGGCGTTTTAGCGGAGGACCCGAAGAAGTTCGGTAAGACTCTGATTCTGCAGGCTCTGCCAGGAACGCAGGGCATCTACGGCCTGCTGATGGCCTTCCTGATCTTCGTAAAGATCGGCCTGTTTGGCGGCAACATGATAGAATTGACCATGACGCAGGGCTTATATATCTTTGCATCTGGTCTGCCAATCGGCTTAGTAGGAATCTGGTCCGCTATTTCACAGGGAAAAACTGCTGCTGCTGGTATCATGCTGATGGGCAAGAGACCAGATCAGATGGTAAAAGGAATCATATATGCGGCAATGGTTGAGACTTATGCGATTTTCGCACTGCTGGTTTCAATATTGATGCTGTTCAACCTGGGACTGTAATGAAGGAGCAAAACAATGAGCATAGAGAAGATTACATCAAAGATCGTCAGTGACGCAGAAAGCACAGCACAGGTCACCTTGGACGAAGCGAAAGCTGAGTGTGATGCAATCCTTGCCAGAGCAGACTCCGAAGCAGAAAAAGTTCTCAAAGAGGCCCAGGAGCGCGGTCAGAGTGAGAAAGAAAAATTGATCAGCAGAAGAAAGGCAGTGGCCGACATCGATGGAAGAAAGATCATTCTGGAAGAAAAGCAAAAGCTGATCGCAGAATGTTTTGATGAAGCCATCGAACGAATTTCCTCTATGAAAAAAGAGGAATACGTCACTTTTCTCGTTGGGCTGGTGAAAAAGACCGGCGAAACCGAAGGGCAGCTCATCCTGAACGAGAGGGATGCCGCGTCTGTGGGGACGGATTTGGTCAACGTATTATCAAAGGAGCTTGCAGACAGCAAGATTACATTATCAAAAGAGACGAAGAACATCAAAGGCGGATTTTTACTGAAAAAAGGCTCCATATATATTAACGGAACCGTAGAGGCCCTCGTCGAAGAGGCGAAGGAAGATCTGGTAGGAGAAGTTGCCGCCCAGTTGTTCCAGTAAGGAGATAGAGTCTATGGCAAAGCGTAAAACAGAAGAATACACCTTTGCAGATGCATATATAGGAAGTTTCACAAGGAACCTGATGAATTGGCAGGACATGATGAGGCTGGCCTCGTGCAAAGATTTGGATGCCGCAGAAGCAGTTCTGCAGGAGTTTGGATACGGCGAAGCCAAAGAACTTCACGAGGGCGATGTGGAAGCTTTTATCAGAAGGGAGCAGAACAAACACTTTAATCTGATCTACGATACCCTTCCGGATAGAAAAGAGCTGGCGCTCTGTCTGTTTCCTTATGACTATCATAATGTCAAAGTCTGTCTGAAGTCAGAGTTTCTCGGCATTACGCCAGACGATACTTATCTGGTTTCCACAGGGGATATCGACTGGATGAAGGTGGTGGCCATGGTCAGGGACAGAAACTACATGTTTATGCCTGTCAATATGAAGCATGCCATCATCGAAGCGACAGACCTCTTCGGCAGAGGGGGCGATCCTCAGGAGATTGATATCATCTTGGATAAGGCATGCTATAAGGATATGCTGAAAGCGGCAGAAGAGACGGGCGAGGACTTCCTGATCGGAATTGTAAAACTTCAGATAGACATTCTTAATTTGAAGACGTTTGTCAGGCTGAGACAGATCGAAAAACCTTGGTCTTTCTTCCAGAAGGTATTTTTGGAAGGAGGCAATATCAGTGAACAGTTCTTTATAGCAAGCTATGAGGAACCCTTTGCACAGATTGCAGATAAGCTGGCTGTCTATGGGCTGAAAGAGGCCATGGCAGAAGGCGGCAAGGATATCAAAGAGACGGGGGATTTCAACCTCTTTGAGAAACTGTGTGACAACAAGATGATGGAATATAACAAGAAGGCCAAGTATGAAACCTTCGGCATTGTTCCTATCGCAGGATACTGGTATGCAAAGGAACTGGAAATTGACAATCTGAGGATTATCCTGACTGGGATTTTGATCGGTTCATCGGCGGAGCAAATCAGTGAAAGATTGAGGGAGCCATATGTATAAAATAGGTGTAATAGGCGAGAGGGACTCCGTCCTTGGCTTTAAAGCCGTGGGACTGGATGTGCACCCTTGCAGCCAAAGTGATGAAGCAAAGAAGATCCTTCACGAATTGGCAAAGGACGAATACGCGATTATCTATATCACGGAAGGTCTGGCTGCTGAGATGGAGAAGGATATCGATAAATACAAGGACTACAGACTTCCAGCGATTATTCCGATCCCCGGTAAAGAAGGGGCTTCGGGTACAGGGATGGACAGTGTCAGAAAGTCCGTCGAGCGTGCTGTGGGAGCAGACATACTATTTGGAGGTGAAAAGTAGATGAGTCAGGGAAAAATCGTTAAGGTATCAGGACCACTGGTCGTCGCATCTGGCATGGAAGACGCTGATATGTTCGACGTCGTGCGCGTAGGTGATCTTGGACTGATTGGCGAAATTATAGAAATGAGAGGCGACATGGCCTCCATCCAGGTATATGAGGAGACAGCCGGCATCGGACCCGGCGCTCCGGTCGTATCCACCGGTGCGCAGCTTTCTGTAGAGTTGGGACCTGGACTGATAGAGACTATGTACGATGGCATTCAGAGACCACTGGAAGCCATGAGGGCACAGGTTGGTTCCAATATCACCAGAGGTATCAACGTACCAGCTCTCGACAGAGAGAGGAAATGGAAATTTGAACCTGCTGTGAAAGCGGGAGACAGTGTGGAGGCCGGCGATATCATCGGTACGGTACAGGAAACTGTCGTAGTAGAGCAGAAAATTATGGTACCTTATGGAATCAAGGGTACAATTGAAAACATCCAAGCAGGCGAATTTACCGTGGAAGAGGTGGTCTGCAGTGTAAAGAAAGAGGACGGATCCATAGCGGATCTGACCATGATGCAGAAATGGCCGGTCAGACGAGGCCGTCCGTATAAAGAGAAGCTAGTGCCAGAAATGCCGCTGATTACAGGACAGCGTGTCATCGATACTCTGTTTCCGATTGCAAAGGGCGGTGTAGCAGCCATTCCGGGACCTTTTGGTTCAGGAAAGACGGTGACCCAGCATCAGCTGGCAAAATGGGCAGACGCGGATATCGTGGTCTATATCGGCTGCGGTGAGCGTGGCAATGAGATGACCGACGTACTGATGGAATTCCCGGAACTGAAGGATCCTCGTTCTGGCGAGTCTCTGATGAAGAGGACCGTATTGATTGCCAATACCTCCGACATGCCAGTAGCTGCCCGTGAGGCGTCCATCTATACTGGTATTACGATTGCAGAATATTTCAGAGATATGGGTTATTCCGTCGCCTTGATGGCAGACTCTACCTCCAGATGGGCAGAAGCCCTGCGTGAGATGAGCGGCCGTCTGGAGGAGATGCCTGGTGAAGAAGGATATCCGGCATATCTGGGTTCCAGGCTTGCGCAGTTTTACGAAAGAGCAGGCCGTGTCGTTTCACTGGGAGCAAATGGAAGAGTAGGCGCACTGTCGGCGATCGGAGCCGTATCCCCTCCAGGAGGAGATATTTCCGAGCCGGTATCTCAGGCGACCCTTCGTATCGTAAAGGTGTTCTGGTGTTTGGACTCGTCTCTGGCTTATAAGAGACATTTCCCAGCCATCAATTGGCTGCAGAGTTACTCTCTGTACATCGACAGACTGACCGAGTGGTATGAAGAGAACGTGAGCAAAGAATTTCCGCAGCTGCGCAGCCAGGCTTTAGTCCTGCTGCAGGAGGAAGCAGAATTGGACGAAATCGTACAGCTGGTCGGCGTGGACGCACTGTCCTTCGAAGACCGAATCAAGCTGGAGGCGTGCAAATCCATCCGTGAGGACTATCTGCATCAGAACTCTTTCCACGAAATCGATACCTATTCTTCACTGAATAAGCAGTTCAAGATGCTGAAGCTGATCATAGCCTACTACAATCTGGCAAAGGATGCCATCAGCAAAGGCGCTCCCTTTAACCAGGTGGCAGGTATGGCGGTGAGAGAGACCATCGGCAGATTTAAATATGTGGAAGAAGAAAAAATTGATACGGCATATGAAGAAACACTCGATGAAATGAAAAAGGAAATTGCAGATTTGATCAGTAAGGAGGCTGAGGACGATGATTAAGGAATATAAGACAATATCAGAAGTTGCAGGTCCTCTGATGCTTGTCAAAAATGTGGAAGGTGTCACTTACGACGAACTGGGAGAAATCATTCTCCCCAGTGGAGAGAAAAGGCTCTGCAAAGTGCTTGAGATAAACGGCAGCGATGCCCTGGTACAGCTCTTTGAGAGTTCCGCCGGCATCAACCTGAAAGAGAGCTCTGTCAAATTCTTAGGCAAAGGTACCCAGCTTGGCGTATCGCCGGAAATGCTGGGCAGAGTCTTTGACGGTATGGGAAGACCCATGGACGGAGGTCCGGACATCATCGCCGTGAAGAAGATGGATACCAACGGATTGCCGATGAACCCGGCGGCCAGAGACTATCCTGCTGAGTTTATCCAGACCGGCGTATCAGCCATCGACGGATTGAACACTTTGGTAAGAGGACAGAAGCTGCCGATTTTCTCTGGCTCCGGTCTGCCTCATGCGGAACTGGCGGCGCAGATCGCACGTCAGGCTAAGGTTATCGGCGGAGAAAGCAATTTTGCCGTCGTTTTCGCAGCGATCGGTATCACCTATGAAGAAGCGGATTTCTTTGCGTCGGACTTCAGACGCACAGGTGCCATCGACAGAACCGTCATGTTCATGAATCTGGCCAACGACCCGGCAGTAGAACGTATCGCAACGCCGCGTATGGCGCTGACTGCAGCAGAATATCTGGCCTTTGACCTGGGCATGCACGTTTTGGTCATTTTGACGGATATCACCAACTATGCAGAAGCCCTCCGTGAGGTATCGGCTGCCCGTAAAGAAGTTCCGGGACGCCGCGGCTATCCTGGCTACCTTTATACAGACCTTGCGACCATGTATGAGAGAGCAGGCAGGAAGAGAGACACGGATGGCTCCATCACCATGATCCCGATTCTAACCATGCCGGAAGACGATAAGACCCATCCGATTCCTGACTTGACTGGATATATCACAGAAGGACAGATCATACTTTCTCGTGAACTGTTCAGAAAGGGCATTAAACCGCCAATTGACGTACTGCCTTCTCTATCCCGTCTAAAGGATAAGGGTATCGGCAAGGGCAAAACGAGAGAAGATCACGCTGACACTATGAATCAGCTTTTCGCAGCCTATGCCCGCGGTAAAGAGTGTCTGGAACTGATGACCATTCTCGGTGAGGCGGCGCTGACGGACATCGATCTGATGTATGCAAAATTCAGTCAGCAGTTCGAAAAGCAGTATGTAAATCAAGGCTATGAGACGGATCGAAGCATTGAAGATACATTGAACTTAGGATGGGAGCTGCTGAAGCTGCTTCCGAAGAGTGAACTCAAGAGAATCAGAGACGAGTATATCGAGAAATATTTAGGGTAGGTGAGTTTCTATGGCAGAAAGAATGAATGTAAATCCTACCAGGATGATGCTCACTTCGCTGAAAAAGCGTCTGAAGACGGCAACCCGCGGGCACAAGTTGATGAAGGATAAGCGCGACGAACTGATGAAGAACTTCCTGGAGCTGGCTAGAGAAAACGGCAGACTCCGACAGGAAGTGGAAAAACGTCTCGCTAAGGTCTATAAGAACTTCACCGTGGCCAGCGCCATCATGAGCCAGGAAGTCATGGAGGAATCTTTGATGTTCCCGAAGCAGGGTGTAATATTGGACGTCGGCAACAAAAACATCATGAGTGTAGACGTACCGGTCTTTACCTTTAAGACTACAGCAGAAGATCCGACCAACATTTTCCCCTATGGTTTTGCCCGTACATCTGGTGAACTGGATAACGCCATCTCCGAATTGGCTGACTTATTCCCGATGCTGCTGGATTTGGCCGCAAAGGAAAAAGAGACAGCGCTGCTGGCCGCGGAGCTGGAAAAGACCCGGCGCCGCGTCAACGCTTTGGAGTATGTCATGATTCCGCAGCTTGAGATGACCATCAAGTATATCACCATGAAACTGGATGAAAACGAGCGTGGGAATCAGACCAGGCTGATGAAGGTCAAAGACATGATGCTGAAAGAAGCAATCGAAGAAAAGCGAGAGCACGATGAAGAAGCGATGGAACGCTTCGCAAAATAATGTTCTAAAATACCTTGAAAGATTGAGAAGAGCTGCTTCGGTTGAAGCGGCTCTTTTTGCTCGCAATTCTAAAAAACCTCGAAGTTAGGAAAGTTTTTGCGAATTGTAAGTAAAAACTTTTGATAATTTTGGAGTTTTTTGGTATAATATTGGTAGAAAACAAGGAGGCGAGCCAGATGATCATCAGACCACAATATATGAATATCCTGAAAACTTACCGTGATGTTCCGCTTGTTAAAATCCTGGCGGGAATCAGGCGCTGCGGGAAATCTACAATCCTGGAAATGCTGTGGGACGATTTGTTGAACAGCGGCATTTCAGCAGACCATATTATCAGTATGCGTTATACCTCAGAAGATTTTGGAAGTGAAATGAATGACAAGGATATGTATCACGGTATCAAAGAACAGATGATAGATGACGGACGATACTATCTTCTGTTGGATGAAGTGCAGGAAATAGACGGGTGGGAAAAAGCCGTCAACAGTTTGCTTGAAAATGCCAATACTGATATTTATGTGACTGGTTCCAATTCTAAATTGATGTCGAGCGAAATTTCCACCTATTTAACGGGACGGTATATTTCCATTCCGATCTATACTTTGTCTTTTGCCGAATATCTGGAATTTAAAAATTCCGATTCTCGTTCCCCAAAAGAATTGTTAAATGAATATCTGCGATTGGGCGGTTTTCCAATCGTGGCACTCGGTAATTTTGATGAACGCGCGGCTTATCAAATTGTAGAGGGGATTTACAGTTCTGTAGTCACGAACGATATTACGAGACGGCATAATATTATGAACTTTGATTTGTTCAACTGCGTTGTAAAGTATATTGTTGAAAATGTAGGAAAGACTTTTTCAGCTAACGCCATTGCAAAGTTCTTAAAAAGCGAGGGGCGTTCATTGTCTGTTGAGGCGGTGTACAACTATTTGAGCTGGCTGGAGAAGGCGTTTGTTATTTATCGCTGCCAGAGATATGATTTACAGGGTAAATCTGTATTGAAAACGCAGGAAAAATTCTATCTTGCTGATTCTTCTCTTAAATACTGTATAATGGGCTTCAATCCGAAGTCAATTGCTGCTATGCTGGAAAACATCGTCTACTTTGAACTACGCCGCAGAGGTTATGATGTTTATGTCGGAAAAAATGAAACGAAAGAGATAGACTTTGTTGCAGTGCGGCGTGAGACGCGTCTTTATGTCCAGGTGTGCTGCAGGCTGCCGGAGGAATCCGATCGGGAGGTTGCCAATCTTCTTGAAATCAGAGACCACTATCCGAAATATGTGGTAACGCTGGACGAATTGGCTGCAGGTAATATCAACGGCGTTAAAATTGTTCATTTAGCGGATTTCCTGTTAAGTGATGAATATTAAAAGTTAGCTGCTGATCGATGACCTATTTACGCTGCAAAAATACTCCTGCCGGAGTATAGTACAGGTTGAGGATTTAATAGAAAAATGCGAATAAGCTGCGTTAGCAGCGCTGATAAAAAGAATGCAAGCCACCCTGCCCCTGAGCAGATAAAAAGTATCTGTTCGGGGGTATTTTTTTGTTTGAACAATTGGCACATAAATTGCTTTATCTATTACCGTAAGGCATGAACAATCGAAAAGGAGAAGCGCAATGGAAAAGCAATTGATTGAAAATTATTTTGAACAACATAGGGAGGAATATCTGAAAGATTTAGCGAAGCTGATTGCCATCGACAGCAGGCGAGGTGAAGCAAGGCAGGGAATGCCATTTGGGGAAGGTCCGGCGAGGGCTTTAAAAACAGCACTGGATATTGCGGCGGGCTACGGATTATATACGGAGAACTGGGAAAACTATCTGGGAATTGTGCAGATAAATTGCGAGCAGAACCGAAATTTAGACATTTTAACGCATTTAGATGTCGTTCCGGCGTCGCCTTCAGATTGGAGGCAGACCGATCCCTTTGTGATGAAAATAGACAATGGGAAAGTGTACGGCAGAGGAGTGGCTGACGATAAGGGGCCTGCTCTTGCCGTAATCTATTCGCTAAGAGCGATTAAAGAGTTAGGTCTGCCCTTGAAAGGGAATCCCCGTGTTTTTCTTGGCTGCGGTGAAGAAACTGGCTCTGAGGAACTGCACTACTATTTTGAAAGAACGGAGCCCGCAGAGATGACAATCAGCCCTGACGCATCTTTTCCTGTGATTAATATTGAAAAGGGCATCCTCGTAGCGGAAATACAAAGTGTTTACGATAGGGACGGGGGACTGCCGAGAATTCTTTCGATCAAAGGCGGCACCGCTTACAATACTGTCGCTGAGACTTGTAAAGCGATTATTACAGGAATTTCTGCAGTTGAAGTACAGCAGCAGATGGAAAATACAGAACAGAAGACAAGGGTCCGCTTTACATGTATTGCGTTAGACGGTGGAGAGACTGAAATTACAGCTGTAGGGAAAGCGGCACATGCATCCATGCCTGAGGCGGGTAATAACGCCATCGCGGCGATGCTGGAACTTTTGGCCAGCTTGCCGTTTTCCAAATTAAAGGGTTTTAAGCAGATCCAATATCTCAGCAGACTGTTTCCTCACGGTGATTATTACGGCAGGAGCGCAAGAATTTATATGGAGGACGAGAAATCGGGCGTAATCACAGTTTCTCCCAACCTAATTACCTATACGGAAACCAAGCTGAACTTAACGATTGATGCCAGACTTCCCATCTGCTTTACAGACGAGAAATTGAAGTCTTTTATAGAAGGAGTAGAGGTGGAAGGCCTGCATTACAGCGCCCAATGTGTGAGGCCGCATTATGTGGATGAGAAGGCCGGCTTTATAGAGAAACTGCTCCATTGCTACGAAGAATATACAGGAGAGAAAGGATACTGTATCGCTGCAGGGGGATTAACCTATTGTCATGGCATTGATAACGCTGTCGCCTTTGGTTTTGCTGATGAAAGGGTGGATAATTTTATGCATGGCAGCGATGAATTTGCCCAGATTGACAGGCTTTTGACGGGTGGAAAAATCTATGCGTCAGCCATATTGAAGTTATGTAACTAGTACGTAATCTATTTTGTAGAGGAAAGGCAGTTGGTAACATGTTAATCAGCAGGATCATGAGAACGAATGTTGATAAGAGAAGATTAGAGCACCATATCTATTCTTATCAGCTCGTGTCTGATATTGCTCTTGAGAGCATCCTCGATACAGAGCAATTAGAAGTATTGGATGAAAACGAAAAGAAAGTCGGTGAAATGAGGACGGCGGATTTGATTTATTTGATTGAATCCTCGCAAAAACTGAATTTGAGCGATATCTTAGACAAGCTGGACGACGGGGTGATTGTGGTAGACGCCGATGGCCGCATTTGCTTTGAAAACGAGGCATACAGCCGCATTGTCGGCGTGTCGGAACGAAAGACCATTGGACGGAACCTGCATGTCGTAGAACCAGATGCCATCCTCCTAAAGGTCTTGGAAACGGGGGAGCCGATTTACCGCAACCGGCAGCTGATTCACTCTGTAGGGAAGTTTGTCGCCATGCGGATTTATCCCATCGTAAAAAATGGAAAGACCAAGGGCGCTTATTCTATCTTTCAAGACGTCAGTGAGTTTGACAAGCTAAACCAGGAGTTTCACAGAATGGCGGGAATCGCTCGGGAGTATGGCAATCAGCTCAACGAAAAACAGTCCCTCAGCCATCTGAAAATCGTGCGCAGGAGCCCAGTCTATGATAAAGTGCTAGACAAAGCTCTGACCATTGCAAATACCGACGCTTCTGTACTGATCAGAGGGGAAAGCGGCGTCGGCAAGGAAGTCATCACCAGGCTGATTCACGAAAACAGTCATCGCAGCGGCAAACCGCTCATCACTGTAAACTGCGCAGCAATACCTGACAGCCTGATTGAGAGTGAACTTTTCGGCTATGAAGACGGCGCGTTTACGGGATCGCGAAAGGGTGGCAAGCTGGGCAAATTTGAGCTGGCCCATGAGGGGACGCTTTTTCTCGATGAAATCGGAGACATGCCCTATGCCATGCAGGCAAAGCTGCTCAGGGCGTTGCAGGAGGGGGAGATAGAGAGAGTTGGCGGCAGCAAGAGCATTTCCGTGGACGTGCGGATTATCGCGGCGACCAATCAGAACCTGGAAGAAATGATCAAAGCAAAGCAGTTCAGACAGGATTTGTATTTTCGTCTCAACGTGGTCAGCATTACGGTGCCTCCACTGAGGGAACGAAAAGAGGATATTATTCCTCTGATTAATCACTTTCTGCAGAAAAACAATGAAAAGTACAAGAAACATATTTCAATCTCACCGGAAGCCTACCATCAATTTGAAGCGTATGAATGGCCGGGCAACGTGAGGCAATTGCAGAATTACGTCGAGTCAATGGTCATCATGACGGATGAAGACGGTATTGCCAGGTCTATGCCGCTGCCGCTATATAAGAGTGAAAGCAGCCAGAATGCCTGCGAAGAGAGTCTGATTGATGACCTGAAAAACAGCTTTCTCCTTGAAGAGGTCTCCTTTGCAGAAGCAGTTAGACGCTATGAGCAGCGGTTGATCAGAGCCGCTGTCGAAAACTGTGGTGGGGATCGTGAAATGGCTATTCAAAAGCTGGGAATCAGCCGCAGAACTTTTTATAGAAAGCTACAAGAATAATCCCTTTCTTGCGCTTGAAGAGATGTGTCAAATATAACACTAGTGTCAAATATGGCAAACAGACGTGCCTAATTTGACACTAGTGTCTTTTTTGGCATTTTTAAATTGAGAAAATAGAAAGAAACCCTATGGAATTGACGGATAAAATCTGTTGGCATGGTTGTTGCTTTTAAATGATATATACAGAAAATAGTGAATGATTTGACTGAAAGGAGCTGTGAAATACTATGACGTTACAATTAACGCCGGAGCAACAGAACATACTGGACGGAAATGAGGGACCGGCTCGGAAATTAGCTATGGAAATCCTTATAAAGGTTGGAGAGGGATTTGGTGCGCAAAGACTGATCCCAATCCAAAGTGTGCATTTGGTATTGCACGCATACAAGAGCGCTTTTGATGCGGGCGTGGAAGCGGCAGAAAGAATTGCTGATATGGGCGGTAAGTTCACTGTTCCGACTACAATTGATCCTTACGGAATGGATGCGGAGGACTGGGAGGGTGCTAAAACTCCGAAAGAATACGCAGTCATGCAAAAAAGATTAGAAGCGGCGGTTAACCGATTGGGAGTCATACCTGTGTGGACCTGTACGCCGTATTACGGGTTCAATATGCCGAAATTCGGGGAAAATGTGGCTTGGTCTGAATCCAGTGCGGTTGCCTTTGCCAATACAGTTCTCGGCGCCAGAACGAATAGACAAGCGGCCATAGTTGACATATGCTGCGGTATTTTGGGACTGGCTCCAGAAGTAGGCTTGCATCTTGCGGAAGAACGGCGAGGACAGGTATTGATTGACCTCAGAATGGATAGAGCGTTGCAGGCCTGGGAATATCCAGCTCTTGGATTCAGGCTGGGGCAACTCTTAGGAAACCGTATCGGAGTAGTAGTCGGTATGTTGGGAACCCCTGATACGGAAGAACTTAAGGCATTATGTGCGGCGGCAGCAGCTTCAGGGTCTGTAGCGCTTCTCCATATAGTGGGTATTACCCCAGAGGCGAGAACCCTGGAGGAAGCCTTTGGCGGGAACCATCCTGAGGAGACTATTACATTTACGAAAAAGGATTTACTGGAAACAAGAGAAAAGATGAACACCCATAAAGGGAAAAATGTTGATATCGTAGCTCTTGGGTGTCCACATTATACTATCAACGAAATTATTACTGTGCAAAAGTTATTGAATGGCCGTAAAATCAGTGATAACGTCGCCTTGTGGATTTATGCAAATTCTGCCGCCATTGCTCTGGCAGAAAAAATGGGGATTCGTAAAGACCTTGAGAGCCTGGGGGTCACAATTAGAGCACAGACCTGCATGATCATATCGCCCATTGCGGAATGGGGATTCAAGGTGATGATGACGGACTCAGGCAAATGTGTGCATTATGGACCGATGGAATGTGGAACAGAAATGGTTTTTGGCAGTGTAGAGGAGTGTGTTGAATCAGCAGTTTGTGGATACGTCTGGACAAAGGAGGTATAAAAAATGAAAGTATATAAAGGCCGTACTGTTGTAGGCGGTATCGCTGTTCAAGGCGAAGCACTGGTATCAAAGATGCCCTTCGGATTCTTCGGCGGTGTTAATCCGAAAACTGGAGCTGTTATCGATGAGTGGCATGATTTATATGGTAAGAATATCAAAGATAAAATTCTAATCTATCCGCAGGGACGGGGATCGACGGTAGGCGCAGCGATTATTCTGGAGCTTGCCAGATGTGGTTGTGCACCGAAAGCGATTCTCTTTAATGATAGTGAAATTATTACAGCAACAGGAGGAATCCTTTCTGAAAAATTCTATAGCAGAGAAATTCCGATGATGGATCGATTTGAATGTGATGTCACAAAGCGCATAAAAACCGGCGATATAGTCAGGGTCAATCCACCGGAAGAAACGATAGAGGTTTTCTAATGAAGGAAGAAAATTTAAAGAAGGTAGTAGAATTGCGGCATCGCTTACATGCGCATCCTGAATTGTCTTACCAGGAATATTGGACAAAAGATACTTTGATGGAGTTTCTTAAAGTATATACAAACCTGACACTATACGACAAGGGAAAATATTTTTATGCAGTTTACAGAAGCGATAACCGGAACAAAAGAGCCGCAATCGCATTTCGAGCTGACATTGACGGATTGCCTATAGAAGACCAAATTGAGGAACCATACCGATCCAAATTCCCAGGAATTGGTCATAAATGCGGTCATGACGGACACGCGGCGACCTTGTGTGGACTTGCTTTAGAAATCGACAGGATGAAACTGGACCGAGACGTGTATTTAATCTATCAGCATGCAGAGGAAACGGGACAGGGAGCGGCAGAGGCAAAAAGCTGTCTGATTGAAAATGAGGATATTGTGGAGATTTACGCCTATCATAACCAGACTGAAAGTGAGACTGGCGAAATTACAATTAGCAAAGGATGTAGCAATTGTGCGTCGAAAGGCATGACGATTAAGATGACGGGCACACCCACACATGCCAGTCTGCCCGAAAAAGGGAAAAACCCGGTGTTTGCCTTTGCCAGACTTGTATCAAAACTTCCTCAGATAGCAGATGCTAGGCGATATAAAGGTATTGTTCTCTGCACGGTAGTGCAGCTGTCTGTAGGGGAATATGCCTTTGGTATCGCCGCAGATGCGGGTGTTTTACGTATGACTATTCGAGGTGAATATGAAGAGGAATTGAATCGAATGCGGTTAGAGATAATGGAATTTGCGAGAGAAGAGGCTGAAAAAGCGGGTGTAACCTGTCAATTCACCTTTGAAGACGAGTTCCCAGAAACAAGAAATGGAGAAAAATGTGCAGAGAAGGTGTTGAAGGCGGCAAAACTTCTCGGATATCGGACTGTTGAAAAAAAGGACGGACCTTATCGTGGCTCAGAGGATTTTGGTCACTTCTTGAAAATAAGGCCGGGAGCACTGTTCTTTGTCGGCAATGGGATCGACTGTCCATCGTTTCACACTGCCGCATACGATTTCAACGATGAGATTATTCCGTATGCAGTGGAATTATTTAAAAAATTGATTGTAATGGAGGGAGCAATAGATGAAGACGAGTAAATACAGCGGTTTCTACAAATTAAGCATCAGAGAGCGTCAGAGTGAGGTGGCCGAATTTGCTACTCTCACAGAGGAAGAGAAAGAGACGATCTGCCGGAACGGCGCGCTCAGCCTCGATGCTGCAGACAGAATGATTGAAAACGCCGTCGGCATCATGCCCGTTCCTCTCGGCGTAGCAGTCAATTTCTGCATCAATGGGAAAGATTATGTGATCCCCATGGCGACGGAGGAACCTTCCGTCATTGCCGCCGCCAGCAATATGGCGAGAATATGCAGAGGAAATGGGGGCTTTCAGACTTCCAATACAGGCGCCATGATGATCGCGCAGATACAAGCCGTGAATGTCAGCGACGTACATGCCGCAAGGCTTAGGATTCTGGAGAACAAGAAGCGGCTGATAGAAATCGCCAATGCGAAGGATCCGTTCCTCATTCAGGTAGGCGGCGGTATGAAGGACCTGGAGGTAAGGGTTGTCGAAACAGCCCTTGGCAAGATGGTAGTCACCCATATCCTCGTCGATACAAAGGACGCTATGGGAGCCAATACCGTCAATACGATGGCGGAAGCACTGGCACCTTTGATCGAGGAATTGACAGGAGGGAAGGTTTATCTGCGGATTTTATCCAATCTGGCCGACCAAAGACTTGCCCGGGCGAGAGTGGAAATCGACAAAGAGGAATTGGGCGGCGAGGCTGTCGTGGACGCCATCATCTCTGCCTATGCCTTTGCAGAAGCAGATCCATATAGAGCGGCGACTCATAACAAAGGCATTATGAATGGTATCGATGCAGTCGTCCTGGCTACGGGCAATGATACCAGAGCCATCGAATCCGGCGCCCACGCCTATGCGGCGAGAACGGGTCAGTACACGACGTTGACCACTTGGGAAAAAACGAAAAATGGCAATTTAGCAGGCTGTATTGAATTGCCCATGGCGGTGGGCTTAGTCGGCGGTGCTACCAAAGTCCACCCGGTGGCAAAACTGGCTGTGAAAATTCTGGGCGTACAATCAGCCGTCGAGCTGGGTGAAGTGATTGCCTGCGTCGGGTTGGCACAGAACCTGGGCGCTATGAAAGCACTGGCTACAGAAGGAATACAGCGGGGACACATGTCGCTCCATGGGAAAAATGTAGCCGCCATGGCGGGTGTGCCGCAGGATATGGCTGATGCAGTCATACAGCAAATGATCAGTGAGAAAGCCGTCCGCATCGACCGGGCAAAAGAAATCATGAAGGAACTCACTGAGAAGAAAAAATAAAGACAGAAAGGATGTTGACCATGGGGAAAATAAAGCATATTGATGTCCTGGATGTGACTTTGCGAGACGGACTGCAGCATGAAGAAATTTTTGTCCCCACAGAGGCAAAATTGTACATAGCAAACCAGCTCATCAGCGCGGGATTTAAACATATCGAGGTGGGAACCTTCAGCCATGTGAAGTACGTGCCCCAGTTCAAGGATATCGAGGAGGTTTTGGAGGGCCTGCCCAAAAGAGACGACGTAGAGTATACGATTTTAGCTTTGAATACCAAAGCCTGCGAACGCGTGGCAGCGGCTCTGGACAAAGGTGCAAAAATAGACCGCGTGCTCTGCGGGCAGCTGGCGACCAGTGAGGCCTATGCGCGAAAGAACATGAACAGAACCCATGAAGAGCTGTTTGCAGAAGCAAAGAAGAATGTGAAGTTCCTGCACAGCATCGGAGTGAAGAAAGTGTTCGCCAACGTAGGAACCATATTCGGCTGTCCGGTGCAGGGCAAGGTCTCTTTGGAGAAGGCTTATGAATTCTGCGACAGGGTCTTCGATTTGGGCTTTGATGAAATTGAACATTCTGATACAGAGGGACTGGCGACGCCGGATGCTGTTTATGAATACTTCACAAAAATATTTTCGTTATATCCGGACAGACGAATGCACAGTTTTCATTTACACGATGTGAGGGGCATGGGGCTGGCTGCGTATTATGCGGCCATGGAGGCAGGCGTGACAGCCTTTGATTGTACCTTGGGCGGTATCGGCGGCCAGGTAGCCAACATCGTTGACAAAGTCCCTTGTAAAGGCACGGGAGATTACTATTACAAAGATTGCCGCACGGGTTTGGTAGAAACATGCGACTTTGTTGGCATGCTGGATGTGATGAACATAGACACTGGTATTGATACAGAAAAAACAATCAAAACATGCATCATGCTGGAGAAGATTTTGGGCAGAAGGCTAGACTCGTACCTGGCGGCTTTGGCGAGACAGGCGATATAGAAGCTGCGGCAGAAAGGAGTGAGAACGTAGATGCGAATCGCAGCAGAAACAGTTATTGCAGAAATGATGATAACAAGGAGAGAATTATGAAAAAGAACTTTAAGAAGTTGCTAGTAGTAGTAACGGCAGCGGCAATGCTGGTTTCCCTATCTGCCTGCAGCGGCTCAGACAAAGGGAGCAATACAGGAAACAAAGGGAAAGACTCTGTAACCTTTAATATCGACTGGCCGGCAGCCATCGATCCAGGTGTAGGAAGTAAATCGGCGGACACCATTGCCATGCTCAACCTCTATGATAGTTTGACCTATCCAAACACAGATGGTTCAGTAGAGCCGTTACTTGCCAGCAAGTGGGACGTAAATGACAGCAGCACGGAGTATACCTTCCATTTGAACAAAGCTGCGAAATTCCACAGCGGAAATGCAGTGAAGGCCAGCGATGTCAAGTTCAGTATGGACAGACTGATCACCATGGGAGAGGGTTACGCCTATCTATTTACAGATCTGCTGAAGTCCACAGAGGCAGTAGACGACCAGACTGTGAAATTCACCTTGAATTCACCCTCAGGTACTTTCCCAAACATGTTGATCAGACTTTATGTTCTGGAAGAGGATCTGGTCATGAAAAACCTGGACACCAGCAAAGATACCTACGGGCAAATGGGTGATTACGGCAAGACCTGGCTGCAGACCAATGACGCAGGATCTGGCCCGTATAAAGTGAAGGAGATGCGTACAGAAGACTCCCTGACCATGGAAAAGAGCGAGGATTATTGGCAGGGCTGGGATCAATATGCCGGTGCGCCAACCACAGCTGTGATGATGGGAAATCTGGACGGTACCACAGTCCGCACGATGATTACGAGAGATGAACTGGATTTGACCGATGATACGCAGACTAATGAGTCACTGAAAGCTATGACGAAAGCCAACGGCGTTGAATTGGTCAGAACACAGACCGGCAACAATTTCAATATCGCGCTGAACACAAAATCAGCGCCGACTGACGACATTCATGTCAGAAAGGCCATGGCTTATGCCCTCGATTACGATCAGGTCTGTGAGAGCATCTATCCGGGCAGCACAAAGGCTACAGGACCGATTTTGGCAGGGATTGCCGGCTCCTTGGACACGAACCCATATGCCTATGATCTGGACAAGGCAAAAGCAGAATTGAAACAGTCGAAGTATTACGATGACCTGATCAGTGGAAAGAAGAAAATTACCCTGACCTATTGCTCTGAAGGCGGAGACAATCAAGAGAAGTTAGCGCTGCTGATGCAGTCGGGTCTTGATAAAATCGGCGTGACTTGTGAAATCGCAGGGAAACCCTTCGCAACGATGATGACCGATGCCGCTACTGTAGAAACCACACCAAACGCAGCCTTCGTAGTATTTGCCGGTCCATATCTGGACGGCGGTGTGTTCTTGAAATCCAGATATCACTCTTCTTCCTGCGGTTCTTGGGAGCAGATGGAGTGGCTGCAAAGTGATAAAATTGACAAAGAAATCACCGATGCCATGGCAATTGCTGATGAAAAGGAGAGGACGGCTGCATATGAAAAGATTTCTGAGGAACTAATTGACCTATGTCCTACCATCTGGGTCGGTGATATTGCCTCTAGCTTTGCCTACAGATCAGACAATATCGTTAAACTTCCAGTAGCAGAAAAATTCGCATCAGGAAAATCTTTCGTATATGCCGGCGGGTACTCTTACTATCTGAGAGAATTTGAAGTGAAAAAATAGTGGCTGTCAGCATCATCACACAGGACAGGGGAGATGCTCGCCTGTCCTGTGTAAAAAAATTACGAAGGAGGATCTATGACTATTAAAATTATAAAACGGATACTATCATACATCCTTGTGCTATTTGGGTTATCAGTCTTGATCTTTGTCATCGTCAGGGTGATGCCCGGAGATACTGCGCGCATGGCGCTGGGCGCCAGAGCGCCCGAATCGGCGGTTGCCGCTTTGAGCCAGGAGATGCGCCTCGATCAGCCCATCGTCGTACAGTATGGTTATTGGCTAAAGGACATGGTAAGTGGAGATTTCGGAGAGTCCATCATTACCAAGCGTCCAGTATCGCAAGATATCATGAGCTATCTGCCGGCGACTGCGGAACTGGCCATTATCGCAGCGCTGCTGCTCATCATTTTCGGATTGATTCTCGGTGTCATTTCAACGAAGTATGCGGGCAAGTGGCAGGACGCGATCATCAGAGTTTCTTCCTATTTTGGAATTGTGGCGCCTGCCTTCTTATGGGCGGTGTTTGCCATGCTGGTATTTGCTTATATCTTTCCGATACTGCCCATATCCGGTCGCATCAGCGCCGGGTTCAGCCCGCCGCCAACCGTGACAGGTATGTATGTTTTGGACTACATATTGGCAGGAGATTTGGCGGGAGCCTGGGACGCGTTTAAGCATATCATCATGCCGTCAGTCGTCCTCTCTTTTGCCGGCATCAGTCAAGCCGCTAGAATTACCCGTTCCAGCATGATCGAGAATACGGAAAAGCCTTATGCATTTGCAGAGAGAGCCTACGGAATTCCCGAAAATAAGATTTTGTTCAAGTATCTGCTCAAGCCGTCGATGAATTCGACCATCACCACCATGTCTTTAGATATCGCAGGCATCTTTGGCAGCGCCTATCTGGTAGAACAGATTTTCGGCTTTCCGGGGCTTTCTAACTACGGACTGCAGGCGATGATGAACAAAGACGTATTCGCTGTTTCGGCTGTTATCATGGTGGACGGCTTAATCATACTGGTCTTTAATATCATCTCTGATATGGTCATACGCTGGCTTGATCCGCGGGCAAGACTATCGTAACCAGCAGAAAGGAGAACAAAACAATGAACAAGGAAAGTTACATCATCGATGTTTCCTCGGTAGATACGAGCAGGCTTCCAAAGAAAAATCACCTAGAAAACGCCAGGAAACTGTGGTATAAGTTCTCGCTCAACAAGGTTTCGGTTGCCGGCCTTGCCATCATACTGATTATCTTATTCGTAGCAGTATTTTATGAATTCATAGCCCCCTATCCGGAAGACATCGGATCAGTGGTAAAATTCAATGAAGCCAATCAGGGACCGTCTCTTTCGCACCTGATGGGGACGGATACGACGGGCAGAGATATCTTTAGCCGTATCTGCTATGCTTTCCGCGGCGCTTTTACCATGGGAATCGGCTGTCTGGCCGTCGTAGTGCCCCTGGGAGGAATCCTGGGATTAATTGCCGGCTACTTCAACGGCAAGTTTGTATCTAATTTCATCATGCGCCTGGCAGATGTATTTCTGGCGCTGCCTGCCCTGATCCTGGTCATGTGCGTATCGTCCATCATGAAACCGACTTTGATGAATGCGATGCTGGCGTTGTGTGTATCCTGGTGGCCTTGGTATACCAGGCTTGTAAATAACATCGTAGTTTCCTCGAGAAATGAAGTGTACATCAGGGCTGCAGAGGTGACCGGTGCCAGCAACGCCCATATTCTGTTCCGAGAGATATTACCCAATGCCCTGGGACCTGTGCTGACGAAGGTCACCTTGGACATGGGATGGGCAATCATGGCTGGAGCCACCCTGAGTTATCTTGGAATGGGAGAACAGCCGCCGACACCATCTCTTGGCGCAATGGTATCTGATGGCGTAGCCTACCTGCCGGATCAATGGTGGATGTCCATTTTCCCAGCCCTTGCAATCATGCTGATCGTACTGGGCTTCAACTTAGCAGGGGATGGAATCAAGGATATGCTCTCGGACAATGAATAAAGGAGGAAAGAAAATGGATACAAAGAATAAGGCGGATTTAATTGTGGATTTAAAAGATCTCTATGTCTCTTTTCGCACCTTCAAAGGTTACACGAAAGTTCTCAATGGGGTAAATCTCCATGTGAAACGCCGTGAAAAAATCAGCATTGTCGGAGAGACTGGCTGCGGGAAGACGACGACGGTGTACGCCATCGCACAAATTCTAGCCAGACAGGCCAGAGTGGATCAGGGAGAGGTGTACTTCCAAGGTGACAACGTGCTGAAAATGAATAAAAAAGAACTGAAAAAATTGAGAGAGAAGGGGATTTCCATCATCTTTCAGGATCCAATCGCTTCTTTGAATCCTGTATTTACCGTAGGAAACCAGATGAAAGAAATCGTCGGTTATTCTGGTATCGAAGGGGCAAAGGACAAAAATGTACAGACCGAAAAAACCATTGCCGCATTGAGAGAGACCCAGCTCCCTGATCCTGAGCGGATCATGGACAGCTATCCCTTTCAGCTGTCGGGCGGCATGAGACAGAGAATCTGTATCGCCATGTCCCTTGCTACGCCAAGAGACTTGGTCATCGCCGACGAGCCGACAACGAATCTGGATGTAACCATACAGGATCAGGTGCTCAAGACCCTCAAGCAGAGAGTGGAGGAGAAAGAGAGCTCTCTCATATTGATAACCCACTCTCTGGGAGTAGCGAGGATGATGGCTGATCGAATCTATGTGATGTATGCGGGCAACATGGTAGAGGTTGCAAAGTCTGAGGATTTGTTCTGCGAATACTTTCATCCCTACACCAAAGGATTGATGGGCTGCGTGCCAAAACTCTCCGGAGGAGGCATTTCAACGGGCATACCAGGGCATCTTCCCAGCTATATGGATCCGCCGAAGGGGTGCCGGTTTGCACCCAGATGCCCGCATGCCACAGAGCGGTGCAGGCAGTCCCAGCCGCCGCTGTACGAAGTGAGGCCGGAGCATTTTGTCGCATGCTATCTGTACGACGCGTTCCAGACCAGCCAAAGGCTGGGGAACGCCAGCATAAATTCTGCCAAGCAGCTCGACAATATCTCACTGGGCAGAATGTCATACGACGCGAGGAGGAGCGAGTAGATGGAAAAGAAGAGTAACGAATATGTCCTGGAAGTGACGGATTTAAAGAAATATTTTCCTGTACGCGGCGAGAAAGAACAGTTTGTGAAAGCGATAGACGGCATAAACTTCAGACTGAAGGCAGGCGAAACTCTGGGCCTGGTAGGAGAATCGGGTTCCGGCAAGAGTACCACTGCCTACAATGTCATCGGTATGGAGGAGATGACAGGAGGGCAGGTTCTCTTTAAAGGTCAGGATATCAGCATGCCTCTGGCAAAACGTCCCCTGGAACTGAAGAAGGAAATTCAAATCGTCTTTCAAGATCCGGGGACGTCTTTAAACCCACAGCGAAATATCTATGACATCTTGTCCCTGCCCTTGAAGGTGCACAAAGTCTGCGGGGCCGGTGAATATGTAAAGTATGTAGCGCGGCTGATGGATATTGTAGAACTGCCTTATGAATATATGTATAAATATCCGTCGACCCTCAGTGGCGGCGAGCGGCAGATGGTGGCCATCGCAAGAGCACTTGCGACAAATCCGTCCATGATGATTCTGGATGAGCCGACCAGCGCCTTGGATGTGTCAGTTCAAGCGAAGATTATCAATACCTTGTTGAAACTGCAGAAGGAACTGAATCTGACCTATTTGTTCATCACCCACGATCTTAGCCTGATGCGCAATGTATCCAGCAGGGTAGCAATCATGTACTTAGGGAAGGTTGCTGAAATCGCTCCGACGGAAAGCTTTTTTCAAAACCCGCAGCACCCGTATACGAAGATGCTGCTGTCATCGATTCCTGTCGTTACCGAAGCAGAGGAGGCGCTGAAACCCTCACAGGTTCACTCTGAAGGTGAAATACCTAGCCCGGTCAATGTGCCGCAAGGGTGCAGTTTCAATACCAGATGTCCTTTTGCTATGGAAATCTGCAGAGAGGTAGATCCGCAAATGGTGACCTATGACACGGATCATACGGTCAGATGTCACCTGTGCAGACCGAAAATGGAGGAGTAGAGATGTACAAAAAATTTAGCTTAAAGAACGAACAAGATATCGAGGACCTTTTGAAGGGATGCGCCTTTTATGGCACTGGCGGCGGAGGGGAGGTCAGCGCCGGCAGGACATCACTTTTGGACTGCCTGTCCCAGAACCTGAATTTGGCATTGTTGGACCCTGACGATATCAAAGGGGATGCGTTATACTGCTGTCCATTTTTCATGGGCAGTATCGCGCCGAAAACGGCAGAATCCCTTAGGGAAATGGAAACGCTGGGTTACTTGGAGCGGCAGTATTTTCTAGAGGAAATTTTGATGGGCGCGGTGCGGACCTTAGAAGAGGTGACCGGGGAAACTGTTGAAGGACTCTTTATCGCAGAGCCCGGCGGCTCTAACGCTGGATGCTGCATGGCGGCAGCCTACAAAATGGGTATTCCCGTCATCGACGGCGACCCTGCGGGCAGAGCGATTCCAGAGATGACGCAGGGGCTGCCTGCAATCCGCGGCATGGACTTTCTGCCAGCGGCTTACTTTGACGCCTGGGGCAACAAAAATGCAACCTTGCAGGCGACGAATACCAAAGCGGCGGAACGAATTGGAAAGTTCCTCAGTGAAGCGGCCTATGGAGAAATGGCAGAGGCTGCTTATCTGATGACGGGTAAAGAACTGAAGACCATCCTCGTGCCGAGGACGTTGTCTAAGGCCTATCAGGTAGGCAGAGCCATGCGTGAGGCGGAAGATGTTTTGACCGCGGCGGCAGAGGCTGCTGACGGAAAAGTGGTGGGGCGCGGAGTCATTCAAAGGCTGGAGGCCAGAGATCAAGGCGGCTATTACTGGGGAACCTATGAGGTGCAAGGCGATGACGGCAGAATTTATAAGGTTTGGTTTAAAAATGAAAATCATATTCTCTGGATTGACAATCGACCGGCTGTGACAAGCCCTGATCTGATTTCCCTGATTGACTTAGGCGAAAAGGAGCCGCTGTTAAACTCTCACTTGGAAAATGGAAAGCATGTGGGTATCGTTGTGACGCCTGCCTATGACTTTTACCATGAAGAAAAATCCATAGAATCCTTTGGCCCACGCTACTTTGGTTTTGACTTCGACTACATACCTTTTACAGAAGTGAAACTTTAAGAAAGGACAGGTTTACATAATGAAAATTGACGGAAACGAAAAGGAGAAGGCAGCGCTGACAGCTTATGAGCAGGGGGATTTCACCTTTGCGGCTCAGTTGGAGGCGCAATTTATGGAAGAACTGCGGCACGCTATTGCCGAAGGCGAAGACTACTGCAGCTGCACCAGTCCCTGTGAAAAGCACGGCAACTGTGTGGAATGTGTAGCCTGCCACCGAGGACATCAGGGCCATCTTCCGGCCTGCTTCCGGGAGATGGTCAATCAAAAGCTGTACGGGTTATCTGAACTGACTGAACATACCATCATCGGTAGAATTAAGAAAGAGCGGAAAAAGTAGTTATCTGATAACGTGCTGATGATTGTAAAAAAGCCGATAAATAGTCAAAAGCTCCTCATAACAAACGGATGAAACTCTGTCTATTACTAAGTCAGTTACGCAGGGCTGCTGATTTGACAATGATTAGGGCAACAAAATTGCTTCGTCCGCCGGATCTGGCATGAAAAAACGGAGGGGATCGGATAAACCGGTATCCCCTCCGTAGTGAGGCAGCCTTTTTCGCGTTAAAAGCAGCATCTTTTCCAGATGGCATAGAGTCTGATATCCTCACGAATATCGCTGATCGTATCACCTGGCTGATGGAGAACACCGCAGCTGTTTGCAGCAGTGCTCCAGCCTATAAACCTGTAACAGTGCCTGGTCGGAGCCTGAATAGGAATCATCATACTTCCCCCAGACTGGACAGTGATTGGTTTTGGAATCAGGCATGCCTTCGGGCAGCACCAACCGTCATTGGCCTTAAACGTTACAATATAATTGACTAAGACTGGAGCCAGAAGCACCTGGGTGTGATCCTCGCTGAGGCGGATTTCCCAGCCGTCAAAGCCTTCAGGCGGCTTGCGAAAGGCGTCTGCATCTGATTGAACGAGGGACAAATAGGGCGCTGATACGATACCGACTACGATGGGATTCCCTTCTGGATTGGCGCTGATGTAGTCTGAGTTGTTCAGCTGAATGACAGAGCCTGCCTCTAAAGGACCCTCGATGCGGACTGCAGCCCGTTGCTCGGTGAGGTAAAGACCGTTGGCAATATTTCTGCCGCCGCTGGTATAGAGCAGCCCGTCGTTGTAGATGCCTGGCGCATATGCATCAGCGGAATTAGGCGCAGGACTGCCGATCAAAGCATCGCCAATGATACGTGTTGTAGAGGTCTCGTCATTGTAGATGCCGCCGCCGATCTTTGCATGATTGCCGAAGATCGCTCCGCCGGTCATGGTGAAAATCCCGCCGCCGCGATTCCAAAACCCTCCTCCTTGCTGAAGGGCAGTATTGTCGTGAATCCTTCCGCTCTCCATGACGACAGGCGCTCCTTCAGAAGCGCTGATGCCGCCGCCGTAGTCCTGAGCCGTGTTATAGGCGATTTCAACCTGGCCAGCCAGGTGCACACTGCCTTGAAAGGTGCAGATACCGCCGCCTCTGACTGCGGCTCGATTAGCAGATACTTGCACCTGATCGATGAGCATCAGCCTTCCGGCTGTACTGTTGAAGTAAATCCCACCGCCATTTCGCCCCTCTGAGGCATTTTCTGTGACGAGGGTGTTTCCGCGCAGGGCCAGGCTGCTGCCCGTACCACCGGCCCAAATGCCGCCGCCGTTGCTATTTTGGGCGGTGTTGCTTGAAATGGTGCAGTCCGTCAAAGAAGCTTCGAGAAGACCGTAGCTTGCGGTCAGTCTGATGCCGCCGCCTTCGGCTCCTGCCGTGTTTTCTGTAATGGTGTCGCCGCTGAATTCCAGGCGGCTGCTGGCAGCATCGCTGAGATTGGCATAATAGATACCGCCGCCGGAATTACCTCCTGCGTTTTGAGAAATGGTGTTTCCCTGAAAAATCAACTCTGCTGCTTCACTGCTGCTGAGCAGCAGCCCGCCTCCGTTGGTGGCGGCCGTGTTGGCGTTGATGATGTTACTGCGGGCGTCAAAGTGAAATCCGCCGGAACCTCCCCATAGTGCCATGCCGCCGCCTTGCAGAGCCGCAGTATTGGCCCTGATTATCGAGTTTTCGAGAGTCAGGGTGAAAGGAATGCTGGAAGCGCGATTCTGCATCCAGATACCACCTCCAGAGCCGGAGATTTCATCGACAGCTTTATTGCCCTTGATTTCTGTATTGACGATGCTGACCGCGGCTCCGGCATCAGCCAGAAAATAGAGTCCGCCTCCTGTCCCTGCGATGTTATCTGAGACCTGGACGCCCAGGAGGTCGAGATTCACCTGGCCTACTGAAGCTGTGACGATGATGCCGCCGCCATTTTGCGAGGCGGTATTTTGACTTATCACAACCTGGGGTTGAATCTGTAATTGATCGCCGTCACTGGCGCCGAAGAAGTAGAGTCCGCCGCCGTTAAGGGCTTGGTTGCCTGAAATGGACACACCATCGGCGATTGTTAGTCTGGCGAGGGGGCCGTGGTTGCGGAAGCCAGAAAAATAAAGTCCGCCGCCGTTACCGGTAACACTATTATTGGTAATCTGCGCCTTTCCGTCAATGGTCACTGAGATTCCGGTGCTTTCATCGTAGGAGCGCAGATAGACACCGCCGCCGTTAGGCGCAGTGTTGCCTGCAATCAAAGCGTCATCTGTAATGATAATGCTGTCGTCAGGATGTCTGGCCGCAAACATGATGCCGCCGCCGTTAGATGCGGAGTAACAGCCGGTGATGGAGGCATTGCCTTTCATGACCAGAGTGTTGCTGTAGCTGGTGCTGCCAGAAAGATAAACGCCGCCGCCTTCCCGAAAAGCGTTGTTGTTCTGCAGGACCGACCCGTCACCGAGGATCAGGCTGCCTCCAGTGATAAAGAGCAGAGAACGGTTGGCTTCGTTGTCGATGGGGTGAGCTGCTTTGTCTCCATCGATGACGATGTTCTCCAAGGTGAGACTGCCTCCGACAACTCTGATGAGATAACTGAAATAACTGCTGCCGCGGGTCAGTGTAAAAGTGCTGCCGGCGGCAGACCTGATGGTGACAGCATAGGTGATTTGAACCTGAGATGTAAAGGAAAAATCAGAAGTGATTTCGATTAGAGATTCCCGCTGGGACAGTGCCCTACGAAAATCGGATTCATTCGAGACCTGTATCATTTTACGCTCCATTCTGCCGTTGACGCTGACGGCTGCAATTAGAAACACGGTGTGCGTCTTTTACCGAATTGTTCGTATATGTAGGATAAAAGAAGAAAATGACAGAGGTATTCCTTTATCATATTCCGTTTTTCAGTTTGCGGTTCCTATGGGAGTATGATAAAATAAAATGCAGTTTAATGGAATGGAGATGACAGAAGTGAAAGACAAAGAATTGGCGAAAGAGATAGAAGAAATCCTCGAAGACAACAGGCAAATGCCGGAAAGGGTCAACGCCAGACTGAATCTGCAATTGGCGGACTGCAGCAGAGAAGAGGGCTTCACCGAGTTTGCCTTTGATGTAGAGGAATGGTGCCTAAACCCTTATAACGGCGTCCATGGCGGCATCATCTGCACCCTTTTTGATACGGGTCTGGGTATCGGCGCAGTGGCGATTACACAGAAAATGGTCTCTACCACAGATATTTCGGTCAGCTACTTGAGACCGATGAATGGCAGACGCTATATCATCCGGGCGGAGTATACCCAGGTGGGAAGGAGGATGGTACGCAGTACAGGCAAAGCAATCGATGCAGAAACCGGCGTGGTCTGCGCCACGTCTATGGCCAGCTTCGTGTTGACCGAGTCGAGAAAAAAGGGACTGCAGGTATAAATATTTTTGAATAGGTCTTCACAAAAACGGTCAATGGGTTTACGATAGAAAAAACTCATTGACCGTTTCGGTCATGCACGGAGGCAAATATGAACGAAAAGTTTTGGGCACTGTCAAAGGAGAAGCAGGACCGCATTATCAACTCAGGGCTGGAGGTATTCGCCAGAAATGAATACAAGAAGGCACCCATGTCTGAAATCGCCAGTGCGGCTGGCATTTCAAAGTCACTGCTTTTTCACTATTTTCACAACAAAAAGGAACTGTTTATTTTCTTATATGACTACGCCATCACCTTCCAGCTGCGGAAATTGAGAGAGACGGGCATCATGGAGGAAACGGACTTCATGGAAATGTTCAGAAAATCCATTCACGTCAAGTGCCAAGTGGCGAGGGAATATACCTATATGAATCAATTCCTCATCAGGGCCTACTTTGAGGATGAGCCGGAAATTCTAGACGCACTGGGACCAAAGCTGACAGGGCTCATTGACGAGAGTTCAGAGAAACTGCTGGATATCATCGACAAATCTAAGTTTAAGGAAGAATCAGATGCGGCCATGCTGCTAAAAATCAGCATATGGATCGGAGAGGGTTATATGCTGCATCAGATGAGGGAAAAGAACCGGAATATCGACCAGTGGGAAACTGATTTCCTGGAAGTGATTGCGTTTTGGAAGAAGAACCATTATTTGGAGGAGAATAAATGAGTGTAATTGAAGTGAGTCGTCTGACAAAGGACTACGGCAGCGGCAAAGGCATCTTTGATGTCAATCTCGATGTGGAACAGGGAGAAATCTTTGGTTTCCTGGGACCGAACGGGGCGGGAAAAACTACGACCATCAGAAACCTGCTGGGATTTATCAAACCAGACGACGGACAGGTAAAGATCAACGGTTTAGATTGTTTTGCCGAGGCGGAAAGGATTCACCAGAGTCTGGGTTATCTGGCAGGGGAATTGGCTTTTCTGGACGATCTTTCGGGGAAACAGATGATTCAGTTCATCGCAGAAATGAAAGGCGTTCGCAGCCAAAATCGAATCGATGAATTGATGGAGCGCTTCGGTCTCAACCCGCAGGGGAAGATTAAGAAGATGTCCAAGGGCATGAAACAGAAGATCGGCATCGTCTGCGCTTTTATGAATGACCCAGACATCATCATTTTAGATGAGCCGACTAGCGGATTGGATCCTCTGATGCAGAATGAGTTCGTAGAACTTTTGTTAGAGGAAAAGAAGAAGGGCAAGACGATTTTCATGTCGTCTCATATCTTTGAAGAGGTGGAGCGAACTTGCGATAGGACGGCGATCATCAAAGATGGAAAAATCGTCACCATAGAAGACATGGCATCCCTGAAGGCGAAGAAGCAGAAATCCTTTGTCATCACTTTTGCCAATGAGGAAGAACGGAAGCGCTTTCAAAAGGAACCTTTTGGGATATCGAGGGCAGAGAGAAACACAGCCACCGTACTGCTATCTGGCGGTGTCGATGGGCTGCTTAAGACTCTGGCGGGCTACGGCGTGCGTGATCTTGATGTGAAAGCGTCATCTCTGGAAGAAATTTTTCTGCGCTATTATGGAGAGGAGGCGGCAAAATGATCTCAACACCGCTGTTAAAGAGAAACCTGTGGTCGGGTTTTAAGCTGATGATTCCTTTTATCGCCATCATGGCCATGTACAGCATGATCATCATCTGGATGTATGACCCTGAACTGAGTAAATCTTTGGACCAGTTTCAGGAAATCATGCCGGAAATGATGGCAGCTGTTGGCATGACAGGCAGCACAGGGACTTTGATCGAGTTCATCCACACCTACCTTTACGGATTCATCATGCTGTTTATTCCCATCATCTATGTGATCATGCTGGCGAACAAATTCATCATGAGATATGTGGACAATGGATCCATCGCCTGCATTTTGGCCACGGCCAATTCAAGAAAGAAGGTCATTTTGACCCAGATGCTGTCCATGTCCCTGCTCATCGTCCTGCTCATCGTGATTTCCGCAGCCATCGGCTGCATCAGCAGTGCGGCCATGTTTCCTGGTGATTTGGATGTTACGAAGTACCTGCAGCTCAACGGAGCTGTCATGCTCTTTGACCTTGCTGTCAGCGGAATCTGCCTCTTTGCGGCCTGCTTCTTTAACGAGACCAGATGGTATCTGGCTGTAGGAGCGGGGCTGCCCCTCGTCTTCTACGTTATTCAGATGATGGCCAACATGGGTGACAAACTGGAGAACCTGAAATATGCGACAATCTTTACTCTGATGCCGGGGCAGGACATCCTGGACGGCACTGGAAATGTAATCCTGAACTGCATTCTGATGGCGGCAATCTGGTTGGTGCTCTATGTAATTGGCGCTCTCGTCTTCACGAGAAAGGATTTATCCGTATAATACGAGAGACGGGCAATCTGTGCGGCTGGAATGCTGTTCACGTTTTACATGTAGATTCGGTTCCGACCGCAGTCAGTCTTCGCGCACAGAGACAAAAGAGAGTCTTCCAGAAAATGGAGGCTCTCTTCTCTTTTTTTGCCCAGTTTTTTTTTGAAAAGCGCTTGTTTATTAGATTACAAAATATTACAATGGTAGACAAGGGAAATGACTTGCAGTGTGAAGGAGAGTAAGAAATGTCTAATCGGGAAGAAAACTTGTTTTCAAACGCTTTTCTGTTTGAAATCGTAGAGCAGCTCAATGCCAATGTCTATATTACAGATATTGAGTCCGACAACATCGTCTATATGAACGATACGATGAAGAGAGACTTCGATATAGACCGGCCGGAGGGAAAACCTTGCTGGCAGGTACTGCAGGAAAATATGGCGGAACGGTGTGAATTTTGCAGGATCGGTGAACTGCAGGAGAATCCCAGCAAAAGTTGTCTTTGGGTAGAAGAGAATACAAAGACTGGAAAGGTCTACCAAAATTACGACCGCCTAATTGAGAGTGGGGACAAGACTTACTTTGTACAGTGCTCGTCAGACGTAACGGAGTTCACGAAAGTGTCGAGGACTGCGCGTACTGACGAGTTGACAAGCATGTTAAACAGACGCGCGGGCAAAGAGAAGCTCGCCGAACTGATAGAAGAGGCAAAGTCCAACGCAAAGATCATCACAGTCGTTTTGTGTGACATCAATCAACTAAAAAAAATCAACGACATGTACGGTCATCTGGAGGGAGACCGCCTTTTGCGGTATTTTTCTGCCGTGATGCGTCAGAATATCAGCAAACGAGATCTTATATTCCGCCTCAGTGGAGATGAATTTGTCCTCGCTTTTTATAATAGAGATGCCAAAGAAGCTGAGAAAAAAGTACAGTGGATCATGAAACAGCTAAAGGAAGAAAAAAACAATTTCTCCGTTTACTATGAGGTCTCCTTCAGTTACGGCCTCATGGAAATCTATCCGGAAGATCAGTACATCCTTTCGGATATCATCTCCCGCGCCGATGAGTACATGTATATACAGAAGAGAGACTATCATATCCAGCAGGCGAAGGCAGCGCTGCAGAAAGCGGCAGAACAGAAAGAAGTTCTCGATTTCGAATACGACAAGGATCGCCTCTATGATGCGTTGTCCGCCAGCGTGGACGATTATGTATTTGTGGGAAATATGAAGACCGGCACCTTTCGTTATCCGCCGGCTATGGTTGAAGAATTTGGCCTGCCCGGCGAAATAGTGGAAAATGCAGCCGCCCTTTGGAGCGAATTGATTCACCCTCACGATGAAAGAGGATTTTTGGAGAGCAATCAGGAGATTGCTGATGGAAGAGTTGACTATCACGATATAGAATATCGGGCCAAAAACAAAAAAGGAGAGTGGATCTGGCTCAGGTGCAGGGGCAGGATGATTACAAACCAAGAAGGCGAGCCTTATCTGTTTGCAGGCATGATTACCAATCAGGGCAGAAAAGATAAGACGGACCACATGACGGGTCTTTACAATAAATATGAATTTGAAGGGGAGATCAAGGAGTTCCTTGTCAATGAAACTGCAGACAAAATGGGCATCATGGTACTGAATCTGGATTCTTTCAAGAACGTCAACGACCTTTACGACCAGTCCTTTGGCGATGAAATACTGCGCATCACTGCGCAGAAGATGCAGTCGATGCTGCCCAAAAACGCCAGGCTCTATCGCCTGGACGGGGATCAGTTCGGCATCTTCATGCCTGGCAGCGATGAAAATGAAGGACTGGCTGTCTTTGGACGGATACAGAGGATGTTCTATAAACAGCAGGAGCATAACGGAAGGAAATATTACTGCACGATGTCAGCGGGATATGTTTCTTACCCAAAGGATGGGAACAACTATCTGGATCTGCTGAAGTACGCTTACTATTCGCTGGAATATTCGAAGCTGATGGGAAAAAATCGAATTACGCTGTTCTCGAATGATATCTTATACAAAAAAGCCCGCACTTTGGAGATGAATCAGCTTCTCAGGGACAGTATCGACAGAGGTTTTATCGGCTTTTCGGTACACTATCAGCCGCAGATTAATTCCGCCACGGGTGAAGTCTACGGTGCGGAAGCTTTAGCCAGATGGCACTGTACAGCGTACGGCGATGTATCGCCAGTAGAGTTCATACCGCTTTTGGAGCAGAACGGTTTGATCGTACAACTGGGAAAGTGGGTCTTTGAGCAGGCAGCACGTCAGTGCAAAAAGTGGAGCAGGGTAAAATCAGAGTTTCATATGAGTATCAATTTGTCCTATCGGCAGCTTTTGGACGGAACGATTTTGGACTTCATGCAGTCAACTCTGCATGAGATTGATCTGAATCCGGCGAAGATCACCATGGAACTGACGGAGACTTATCTGATAGAGGAAAACAGCACCCTTCGCGGCATTGTTGACGGTATGCAGGCTTTGGGCATTCAAATTGCCATGGACGATTTTGGTAAGGGCTATTCCTCTCTGTTTTCCTTGAAAAATCTGCCGGTGGATATTGTAAAAATAGATCGAGGTTTCGTGAAAAATATCAGCACAGATTTGTTCAATGCGACCTTTGTGAGAACCATTACCGAACTATGCCATGACGTGGGCAAAAAAGTCTGCCTTGAAGGCGTAGAAACGGAAATTGAATACAACGCCATCAAAGATAAAGGCATTGAACTGATTCAGGGCTTTTTCTTCGGCCGACCAGTGCCGGCGGACGTATTTGAGAAATTGTTCTTTCAAGAACGGATCGAACTGAAATAAAAGATTTGATGAACACTGCAATTCACCAAAAGGGAGATTCACTTATGAAAAAATTACTGGCACAACATTTGAAATGCTATACCGTAATATTTTTGATTGTTTTTTTTGTGCTTACGATATGTTCTCCTGTTTTAGCGGAAACGGGTGAGCCAGGCAAACCAAAGGACGGCAGTAAGTCCCGTGTCCTCAAAGTGGCTTTTACGGAGGTGCCGGGATTGACTGAGGTTGACGAAGACGGCACTCATCATGGGTTGGTAGTAGATTATCTCAACGAAATAGCAAAATATACGGGTTGGGAATATGAATATGTGTTTGTTGAGGATGCTTTACAGATGCTGAATGAGTTTGAAAAGGGCAAATATGATCTCATAGGCGGCCAATATTACATGGAAGAGCTTGAGAAACAATACGGCTATCCTGATTACAATACAGGTTACAGCCGTTCTACTCTTTTAGCACGAAAAGATGACACCAGCATTCGCAGCAACGATTTGGAAAGCATGAATGGTAAGACCATCGGGGTTTATGAGAAAGCGACCGAAAATATTCGCCGCCTCAAAAAGTATCTGGCGGTCAACGGCATTGACTGTAAAATCAAAAAATACAGATATGATCAGATGGGGAAAGATGGGACCCTTTACACTTATCTGAAAAATGGTGAGGTAGACCTATTGCTTGGTAACGCCCAGGATCGAGATGATGATTTGCGTGTGATTGTCTCTTATGATGCGCAGCCATTATATATTGTAACCACACCGGAAAACAAAGAAGTGCTGGACGGTTTGAACATGGCCATGGAGCGAATTACAGATGCAAATCCGAATTTTGGACAGGAACGATATGAGGCGAATTTTCCTGATACTGACGTGGACATCCTTTTGACTGACCGGGAAAGACAGTATGTGAAGGAAAGAGGAACTGTGACTGTGGCTGTTCCCAAGTCCTGGCATCCGCTGTTCTGCGAAGACACAGACAACCTGCACGACGGCCTGGTACAGGATATATTGAAAGAGGTTACTGACTTCTCTGGGATGAAGTTTGAATACGTGTATGCGGGCAGCTATGGCGATGCTATAAAAATGGTGCAGCAGGGAAAGGCGGACATGCTGGGATTCTATCTGGGAACAGAAGATCACGCTGTGCAGGCAAAACTGGTGCTGACGGCGCCATATGCCGTGATGAATACGCTGTTGGTGCGCAATAAATCGTCCAACTATCCCGATGAAAATCTGATTGGAGCAGCAATTGAGGGGCAGATTCTTCCTTCTAATATTGAAGCGTCAGAAGTGACGATCTATGAGAATGTAGCAAAAGCGCTTACTGCCGTCAACAAAGGGGAGGCGGATTTTATCTATGGTCTGTCCTCACGACTGGAACAGGAGATTCAACAGCACCATTTTACAAATCTGGTTCCTGTCACACTTTCCAACGAGAGCTTCAACGCAAGTTTTGCTTTTACAAAGCCTGTAGAGCCAGACCTGCTGACCATTATCAACAAAGCGATTAATAACCTTTCGGAAGAAGAAAAGAGAGCGCTTTTGAACCAGAACCTGGTTTCTCTCGGTGCGAGGCAAATGTCCGTGGAAGAGTTGATTTATGCTGATCCTGTGGCATTTGTGGCCATTTTGGCGGTGATTTTGATTATCATAGCAGGCGCGGTTTTGCTCATCACTCGTTCCCGCATGAGAGCTGCTGTCATTCAGAGCAACTTGGAGCGGGCAGAAGCAGAAAACAGCGCTAAGGGAGAGTTCCTATCGCGAATGAGTCATGAAATCCGCACGCCGATGAATGCCATCGTCGGGTTAGCTGACTTGACGAACATGATGGATGATGTTCCGGACAATATACGGGAGAATCTTTCTAAAATTCGCGTGTCTTCTCAATATCTGCTGGGTCTGATCAATGATATTTTGGATATGAGCCGCATTGACAGCGGAATGCTTTCGATTGCTGAGGAACCGTTCTCCATGAGCGAGATGATAGAGAACCTGCAGAGCATGATGGAAGCAGAGGCGCAGCGGCGAGGCGTGTCCCTCACTGTTGAAAAGTCCATCGATAACAGTATATTGCTGGGTGATGCCATACGTCTGCGCCAAGTGCTCACAAATCTTCTCTCTAATGCACTGAAGTTCACGCCGGAGGGCGGTAAGGTGTCTCTGCATGTCGCAGAGAAGGAGAGAACGGAAGAGGGGGCTACTTACCTTTTCCAGGTCATTGATAATGGTGTAGGCATTGCTCCGGAGGATCAGGAGCGAGTGTTCAGCTCCTTTGAACAGCTGGGAACCAGTTCTTCTCAGAGTCAGGGAACCGGCCTGGGCCTCGCCATCAGCCGCAATATTGTAAATCTGATGGGCGGGCAGCTCAAGTTAAACAGTGAGGTCGGAAAGGGCAGCGAGTTCTATTTTACGATTACGATTCCTTTCGGGAAAGCCAAGGAAGAAGGCTCACATGCTGCAAGTGACAGGAGCTTGGCAGGGATTCGCATATTGCTGGCAGAGGACAACAACCTGAATGCCGAGATTGCTATGCGGCTTCTGGAGATCAAGGGCGCCGTCGTAACCCGCAGTGAAAATGGAAAGCAGGCACTCGAAATCTTCCAGCGGAGTGAGCTGAATACGTATCATGTGATCTTGATGGATGTACAGATGCCTGTCATGAACGGACTCGACGCCACCCGCGCCATACGTGCCCTGCCGCGCACCGACGCAGGGGAAATCCCGATTATTGCCATGACGGCGAATTCTTTTCAAAAGGATGTGGATGCAGCCATGGAAGCTGGCATGAGCGGATTTATCCCGAAACCTCTTGATGTGAACTATCTCTACCGAACTTTGATAGAATCCCTACAATAGAAATATAGAGATGAAGCAGCCAGAGCCGGCGATGTTGCAGGCTCTGGCGGGTGATCATCCTTTGATTTAAGATGCCGGAGCCTGCGGACTCCGGTTTTTGCATGTGGTGGACAATCCCCTGTGCGTTTATCGTTCCAGAACGGCACCCTGTAGAAGTTTGCAGAGGTCCAGTTACGCAAGAATCGCGATTTTGAGGGGAAACGTTGTGCAGAAGTTGATGAAGGGCGGCATGCGTAACTGGCAGATGTCTGCAGATGCTCAGTTACGCAAAACTGCCGTTTTGAGGGGAATCTGTTGTGCAAGAGTGGAGGTATGAAGGGCGACATGCGTAACTGGGATCGATTAGATGGCGGTCTGTTACGCAGGAGAACCTCTAACTGGGCTATCTGCGTAACAGAATTGGGCAAAATGTAGAATTTTGCGTAACTCAGCTAAGACAGAAGAGTGAAACACAAATATTGCTTATATCTTTTAGCGGAAATTTGTGTTATACCCCTTCTTTCGATCTTCCGGCGTTGCCGCAAGGTAAGAAGGGGTGAATCATAAATAATAATTGTATCTTTATAGGTGTATTTATGGTATACTCCTTCCTTCACATCTTCCGACGTTGTCGAAAGGTAGGAAGGAGTGAAACACAAATATTGATTGTATCTTTTAGCGGAAATTTGTGTTATACCCCTTCTTTCGATCTTCCGGCGTTCCGCAAGGTAAGAAGGGGTGAATCATAAATAATAATTGTATCTTTATAGGTGTATTTATGGTATAATTATATGTTACAGTTAACAGAAAGTGAGAATTAAATGAATTATAGTGAATCAAAAATTAGTAAGATGATACTTAACGGCCTTGAGGAAATGGGTTTTGTGAAAATGACGCCGATTCAGGAGATGGCGATTCCAGAACTCATGGAGGGCAGAGACATCATAGGTCAGGCACAGACCGGTACCGGTAAAACAGCAGCTTTTGGCATACCTATGATTGAAGGCATAGATCCCAAGGATAATGGCGTACAGGGACTGATCCTATGTCCTACCAGAGAACTTGCCATTCAGGCATCAGAAGAGCTGAAGAAGATGGCAAAGCACGTGGCAGGGGTCAAAGTCGTAGCCATTTATGGAGGCCAGGATATAGAGCGGCAGTTTAGGGCCTTGAAAGGCAAGGTATCCATCGTCGTCGGCACACCGGGCAGAGTGATGGACCACATGAGGCGCAAGACTCTGAAGTTTGATAATTTGAAGATGTTGGTGTTGGATGAGGCAGACGAAATGCTCAACATGGGTTTCCGCGAGGACATTGAGACCATCTGTCGCGCGATGCCGGAGGAACGCCAGACGGCGCTTTTCTCAGCAACTATGCCAAAAGAGATTCTGGAGATTACGCAGGAATATCAGAAAAACGCCAAGCTGGTCAAAGTCAAGCAGGAAGAGCTGACCATTCCCCTGGTAAAACAGGTACACTATGTCGTAAAGGGCAGAGAAAAGGACACCTCGCTCTGCAGGCTTCTCGATTACATGTCCCCCCAGAGGGCTTTGATCTTCTGCAATACGAAGAGAAAAGTGGATGAACTGACTCTGCTGTTGAAGTCGAAAGGCTATGCGGCAGAAGCGCTGCACGGGGATTTGTCACAGCATCAGAGAGACAGAGTGATGAATTTGTTCAGAAGCGGCAATCTGGAGCTTTTGCTGGCCACTGACGTTGCGGCAAGAGGAATTGACGTGGATGATGTAGATATGGTGTTCAACTACGATATGCCGCAGGATATGGAATATTATGTCCATCGAATCGGCCGTACAGGAAGAGCTGGTAAAAACGGCAAAGCGGTGTCTTTGATCACCAGCCGTGAGAAATACAAAATCGACTCCCTGGAGAATTATTGCAACACGGAGATCAAACGAAAAGATATGCCGACAGCGACTAGCGCCATGACAGTAAAGGCATATAAAAATGTAAAGGACGCCATGAATTATTGTCAGGATAAGGATTTGGTACCTTACATGAAAATCGTCTATAAGCAATGTGTTGAGGAAGAGATGGAGCCGCTGATGGTGGCCGCTGCTTTCCTCAGACAGAGTTTGGGTGAGATTGAAGTGGAGCCGAAGCAGGAGAACAGAGCTGGCAGAAGCGACCGGTCTGGCAAAGGCGGACGCTCGGGCAAATCTGGCAAGGAAGGTCGTCACGGAAAGAAGCCGGAAGTGCCGGGTGGACGCTCGGGCCGAGACAAGAAGAAAGGTAACAAGGATGGAAAGAGGACAAAGAGTTCAAGTAAAGATAGAGGATATGACGGAGGCAGGCCAAGGCGTAGGAAGAAGTAACGGCCTCGCTGTCTTTGTCAAAGGCGCGGTGATAGGGGACGTGGTCACGGCAGAGTTGACCAAAGTGAAGAAAAATTACGCTTTTGGCTGTCTGCTCACCGTCGATGAGCCTTCCAACGATCGAATCGAGGCCTTCTGTCCCTATTCTGGTCAATGCGGCGGCTGCGCCTACGGCGAGCTCTCTTACGACGCCCAGCTTGCTTTGAAAGAAAAGCAGGTCAGAGATAAGCTGATCCGCCTGGGCGGTGTTGTGGGGCTGGAGAAAAACTTGGATGAGAATGAATTGTTAGGCTCGGATGGAACGTTTAGTTTGGAAGAATCCCCGGGCAGATCTGGAACGCCTGGTTTGCAAGAGACTTTGGCTAAGTCGGAAACCCTGGCCGGAGCGATCTTTGAGGAGGCACCACAGCTACGTCCGATTATCGGCATGGAAGAACCGTTCCGCTATCGGAATAAGGCGACGATGCCTGTTTGGACTGGCGGCGTGATTACTCGCAAGGGTGGGATCTTAGAAAATTTGGGGACGCCTGCAGTGGGATTTTATCAGGCGAAGAGCCACGACGTGGTGGACTGTTACGACTGTTTCTTGCAGTCAGAACCCGCCATGGCAGCAGCAGAGGCACTGCGCCAATTTATGATTTCTGACAATATTACGGCATATGACCCTAAGTGGGAAAAAGGACTCCTGCATCACCTGGTCGTCAAAACCGCCCGCGGTACCGGCGAAGTTATGGTGGTTCTCGTCATCAACGGCAAAGGCATACCAAACGCTGAGAAACTGGTGGAGCTGTTGGACGATGCGATTTACAATCTGCCGCCAAGTGAAGATGGCATCGAATATAACTTGGAGAGCGTTATCCTCAACGTAAACAAAGCAGAGGGCAAAGGTGGCAAAGGGAAGAAAGCCCAGAAGGATGGAAAGCCTGGTAAAGGTCAAGGTGTCAGCCGGGGACAGGGAGGCGGCAGTATCTTTGGAACGGAGTGCATCACTTTGGCTGGAAAACCGACGATTCTTGAACAGGTCGGTGACCTACAGTTTGAGATATCCCCACTGTCCTTCTACCAGGTGAACCCTGTGCAGATGGAAGCCCTCTATGAAAAGGCAATTGAATATGCTGATCTGTCTGGCGATGAAACCGTGCTGGATCTGTACTGTGGCGTCGGAACCATTGGACTATTTGCCGCGCGGGAGATGGAACGAAAACAGCAGGAGAGAGCTGGATCGGCTTCGGCAGATGACTTGGATTCGGACGAACATGGAGTAGTTTTGCAATCGAATGGTAACGATGAGTTTATGGAAGATGAACTAACAGCGGAGAAAACGGCTGCTGTTATGAGTGAGGACAGTCTTGTTGCAGAGACAAAAACTGATAGAAATATTGAAAAGTCCCCTGGTTTTGTCGAAAATCGTCAAATGACGATGAACGCTGGCCGTGTAATCGGAATTGAATCAGTCAAAGAAGCTGTGCTAGATGCCAACCGCAACGCAGTCATCAACGGCATCGTCAATGCCCGATATGTCTGTGGTAAGGCGGAAGAAGTGCTGCCGCTGATGGTGCGCAGAGGTGAGAAGGGTAGCTTGGGTGATAGCGAGAGACTAACTAGATGTGGAGCCTCGGTTGATAGTGCGGCTACTGGTACAAGTGCGAAATCAGCAGTGAAGATTGATGACTCGCTGAAAATAGACCATGCCGATGTGGTGTTCTTGGATCCGCCGAGAGCAGGCTGCGATGAAAGATTGCTAGAGGCTGTGGTTTCTGTAGCGCCGGAGCGAATTGTGTACGTGTCTTGTGACCCGGCGACACTTGCTAGGGATGTGAAGTACCTGACCGGGAATGGGTATACGTTTGTGGAAGGGACGCCAGTGGACATGTTTCCGTGGACAGGGAGCGTGGAGACGGTAGTACTGCTTTCCCACAAAAAGCCAGACGGACATATCAACGTAAAAGTTGAGTTTGGCGAAGGTGAGGGAAAAGTCCCGCTTGATAAAATCGCTAAAAGAGCCGAAGAGTACAAGCCCAAAGAGCGAGTGACCTACAAAATGATAAAGGAGTATATAGAAGCGAAATACGGCTTCAAAGTACATACCGCATATATCGCAGAGGTAAAGAGAGATTTAGGCTTGCCGATGTACGATGCTCCTAATGCGGTTGAAGAATTGAAACAGCCGAGGAAGCATCCGACAGCGGAGAAAGTGGAAGCAATCAAAGATGCTTTGAAATATTTTGGGGTTATTTAATAGGTAGCCTGTTTATAGAATATCACATGGATTAGTAAAGCAAATAAATGATGAGAAAGGGTGAGGATTATGGGTGGAAAAGAAGCATCACGGGGATTTTTATACCAGGGGTTTGCTTCAGTATTAGAGGCCTTAACTGATAAAAGTAACTGGGATAAGATATATGTCGAATTTCCAACATCAAATGATAAGGTTGATATAGCATTAGAGCAGCAAAATCAAATTGTTAAATGCATACAAGTAAAATCAACGATAAATACTTTTACCAAATCAGACATCAAAACATGGCTAGATGACCTTATAAAGGATATAGAAAGTCCTGAATATGAATTATTTTTAATCGGGCAATGTGATAAGTCCGCCAACACATTTATAAAGTCAATCGAAAAGTATTATGGGAAAGTGCTTGATAAAGAAGCAAAATCGTCGCTAAATGGGTTTGATACAGATTTGTTTGATAATAAGAGAATACGGTTTTTTATTTTGCCGTTTGAAATAGAAGTTTTAGAAAAAATTGTAAGAGATTCGTTGCATCAGTATATTTCAGATAGCAATCAAATGATGGCGTTTGACCAAATTAGGTTTATTGCTTCAGCTACTGTAAATGACCAGATGATTTCTTCAACACATGGTAAAGGTATTAATAGAAAAGAGTTTGATGAAGAAATGGAAAAACGCATTCTTCTTGTTGCCGATAAGTATTCCCCTAAAAGAATATCTATTGGTGTGAAAAGCTTTACCCGTGGAGCAGAAAACTTGGAAGAAGACACAGAGAGTTGTTTATCATTCATTAATAAGTTTGATGGTCGCAATATAAAGGGTGAATACGATTGGAACAAAGATATTTATAGAAATTTGGAAGAATTTTTGCTCACAAATACAAGCAACAAGCATGCCTATCAAATATTTTTAGATACACATGCGTCTATAGCCTTTGCAGTAGGAAGAATTCTTGATAGTAAATCAGGTATCAACGTATTTCCGATACAAAAATCGTCGACCAATGGCACTGTATTATGGGATGTGAAACTGTCATCTAAAAGGAACTATACTAATTGGGATATTTCACACGAAAAGTTTAATGAGAATCAATATGATTCTGCATTAGTATTAAATGTCACTCGCAACATTTACGATGACGTGGTAAAATTCATAAAAGAAAACAATCTATCAATTGGACGTATCATTAATTGTACGCCAAGCGATGTTGGTGCCACAAATTTTTCGATAGAAGATGGAACACATGCAACTGCTTTAGCTAATTCAGTTTATAACGCTATTGGCAGAAGAAGCACTGTGGAACGGCGTGCAACACTACATATTTTTGCTGCTGCTCCAAATGCATTTATGTTTTTCTTAGGTCAAAATTCAGTTGGATTTGGCAAATGTATTCTATATGAATATGATTTTGAGCAAAGGAATTCTTGTACATATTCACAATCAATAAGTTTTACTAATTAAAGGAGGAGGATTATTTATGTCTACTGTACCGTCATATTTTAAAGACTTTCTATCTAATATTCGTTTGTCTGACAATCAAGTGAAGGATTTGAAAACAGGGCATACGACATTAAGAAGGAGATTAGAGGAAGATGAAACATTATCAAAGATTATTATTAGTACTTTCTTACAGGGAAGTTACCGACGTTCCACAGCAGTAAAACCCAAAAACGGCAATAAATCAGATGTCGATGTAATTGTTGTAACGAAATTAGACTCTGAAGAGTATACACCAGAGGAGGCTTTGGATTTATTTGTTCCATTTTTAGAAAAACATTATAAAGACAAATATAGAATTCAAGGCAGGTCAATTGGTATAAGTTTAAGTTATGTTGATTTGGATATTGTACCTACCTCTGCACCTAGTGAAAGCGAAACAGGAGTACTTCAAGATGAGGCGATTATTTCGGAATATACAATTGAAGATTTCCAACAAAAGTTACTTACAAAATCGTTCAATAATGACTTACTTGAAAGTGCATATAACATATTTTATAAATCAGATAACGAACCTCAATGGAAATCCGAACCGTTGCTAATTCCTGACCGTGAAGCGGAAAAATGGGATAAAACACATCCACTTGAGCAAATTCGATGGACGGTTGAAAAAAACAAGAATTGCAATACCCACTATATAAATGTTGTTAAGGCATTGAAGTGGTGGCGTAAAACACAATATCCAGATATGAAACATCCCAAGAGTTATCCGTTGGAACATTTTATTGGTGATTGTTGTCCAGATGATATTAAAAGTGTTGCCGAAGGTGTTGTATTAACTCTTGAAAATATTGTTTCCCAATACACTAATAAACCTTTTTTAGCTGATAGAGGCGTTCCTGAACACGATGTTTTTGCACGAATTACAGATGAAGAATATTCTGATTTCTACGATACGGTTTGTGATGCTGCTAAAATAGCTCGTGAAGCTTTTGATTGTGAAGAATTATATGATAGTGTTTGCAAATGGAGAGAGCTATTTGGTAATGAATTCCCACCAGCTCCAAAGCCATCAAAATCTAATTCTTCAACGGGATTTACAACCCGTACTGAAAAATCAGCAGCCATTCCAGAAGGAAGATTTGCATAGATGGAGTCAAAACAAATCCTTGATAAATTAAATCAGGCTCGAAGGGCTTTAGATTCATTATCGCAAGTTGAGATAATGGATGAGTGGCAATTTGATAATGAATTAAATGTTTGGTATTTACACTTAAGTATCGTGATTGAATGTGAAACACCATATTTCCCTCAGAAATCTCAATGGTTTTTCGTTGTTGGATCCGAATACCCAAAGGGAAAAATTAAAGTATATCCAGACGTCGAAAACAGTATAACGGTTACATTGTATCATCAAGCCAACAACTCCAAAATTGAAAAAAACGGATTGTGGAGAAAAGGAGCATTATGTCTTGAGGTGAATACAATACCTAATTTTCAATCGGAACCATATAGTGTAGATGAACGCTTGTTGTATCATGCAAAACGAGCAATTTGTTGGCTCGAGCTAGCGGCAAAAGGAAAATTAGTTACAGAAAGCGAGCCGTTTGAGCTGCCCGAATTTTCTATGAGCAATATTTTAGAAATGCAGTTTGCTTTCTCGGAAGATGTGGTTACCTTCATGCAATGGGAGAGTGTCGAATGTCGGTATGGAATAGCAGAATTAGATGTGTATAAAAGTAAACCATTTGTATACTATGTTAAGGTGTTTAAATCGCTAAATAACAACATTCAGCATTATACAGAATGGGGAAAATATCTTTCAAAAACAACTATATCACCTCCAATTATTGCCCCGTGGATACTTATGAATCAGATCCCGGTTGTTAATGAGTGGCAAGCACCAGAAACATTTGGCGAATTGTTAGTTGCCTGTGAAAAACAACATATTAATATAATGTGTATCCTTCAAAATATTGTCTCAAAAATTCGGGACGGAAAACGGCATTTGCTTTTAATTGGTTTCCCTGTTCCCCGAATTTTTGGTGGAGACCCCGAGATAATTTCTTGGAAAGCTCTGTATTTACCGACTGTATCATATGGCAAAAGGACAGCAAAAGGATTCAGAAATAATCAACAGGGATGGTGGATGCGTGATAAATGTGAGGTATTCACTAAAAATGCAAAATTGGATTGGGTTGTTTCAGAAAATTGGAACCAACACGAAATATCTCAACGAGGTAAAATGAGTGACCTGTTACTAAGAAAAAGAATATTGCTCATTGGAGCAGGTTGCATTGGAGCATCAATCGCAGAAATATTTGTAAGAGCAGGAGTATATAATATTACTATTGCAGATTCAGATATATTTGAAGTCGGGAACTTATCCCGCCATATCTTAAATCTAAATAATATTGGTGAATTTAAAGAATTATCGGTATGTAATTATCTTAACTCCCTAAATCCACACGCAAATGTTAAAGTTATAAATGATACTCTTTCAAATGATGACTCTTTTAAAACAAATATTGATTTGGATAGATATGATGTTATTGTTGATTGTACTGGGGAAAATAATGTACTTGATATTTTTCAAAGCACTAATTTTAAGAGAACCCATATTATAGCTTCAGTCTCTGTTGGATTGGGTGCAAAACGATTATATGTTACACTGATGAATGGCAACACTTTTAATTTTAATGCTTTTTATGATTTGATTTCCCCGTACCTACAGGCAGAAAAAGTCTTATATGATGATTACGACTTGCCAAGGAATGGAATTGGTTGCTGGCATCCGACTTTTCCTGGAAGAAGTGATGATATTTGGATTGCTGCTGCAACTTCCGTGAAGGTAATTGAAAATTACATTATATCAAAATCTCAAAAGACGCTTTCACTCATTTACGAGCAAAAAGAGAGCGATGGGATATTTGAAAGCTATGAGGTGGTGGAGAAAAGAGAGGATGGATAATTTGCTTTTTCAAGATAAGAATCAATCATATAGTGTAAAGTTCGACACAAAGGCTTATGAACAAATGCTTTATTATTGTGCTATTTCTAATCCTTATGAAACAGGGGGCATTTTAATTGGAAATTATTCTTCCAACCAAGCAATAGCTAATATTTTGCAAATAACACCACCACCCAAAAATTCTAGACATTCAAAGTGTACTTTTCATAGGGGTATAGATGGATTGAAAAGAATTTTAGACTTGGCATGGAACCAAGGTCAGTATTATTTAGGAGAGTGGCACTATCATCCAAATGCATCGTCGGCACCAAGTAATATTGATAAAAATCAAATGATAGTTTTATCTCAAGACCAAAAACTAAAATGTCCAGAACCTATATTAATTATTGTTGGAGGTTATCAAGACAATTGGAATATAAACGCTCGGTTATTTGTTAATAAGCAAGAAATTATTCTCAATAAGCGGTAGCACTAGCCATTTGATAAGACGCAGATTTTTGTGTCAAAGTATAAGCTGTACTTGTCGAGTGGGGAAGAATTATTACGAGGATTGAAACAGGAGTATCAATCGTTAGAAGCGGAAAAGATGGAAGAAGATAATGGTACTGAAGTAATGGAAAAAAGTAATTGTGCCACAGGCTGTTGCACAATTAGTATGGTGCAAAATTAATACCATCCATGATTTTGTGGGAAAAGGCTGCACGAACGGTATTAGTACTGTAAAAATATTGTCCAGATATCCGTAGTTTTGTGGGGATATGATTTGAATTTGTATGCACGTCGAGACGGTAATTCTTTTGTCCCATACAAGTCACCAGACAGTATTATAAATGTTAAAGCTGAATTTGGAAAAGGCAGTTGGTGATATGAGAATAGGAGAATTTGTATGGCGACCGTGAAAGAAACTATTCCTGCTAAAGGTATTGATATTGGCATCTATTCAACAAATTTTGAAAATGAGTTTATCTCGACATTGAAAGTGGTAAGTTTAAATGATTTACCAAAATTAGAAGCTAGTCCACAGAAAAATTGAATCAGCACAGGATAAGAGAAAAACGTAAATTGTATTTGAACAAAATATAGAACGTGAGAGATCAATGGGAGGACAATATTTATGGAATGGAAAAAACTATTGACACAAACTCGGTTAATTAATGAAGAGAAGGATCCAAAAGCATTTGATGATTATTATATAAGCCCATTTGAAAGGGATTATGAGCGGATTGTTTCTAGTGCAGCATTTAGAAGGCTGCAGGATAAGACTCAGGTTTTTCCGTTGTCAAAGAGCGATTTTGTCAGAACCAGATTAACACATTCTATAGAAGTATCGACAATCGCAAAACAGTTAGGAATAATGTGTTTCCAAAATACATCCTTATATCAGCATTTGCCAATTGACTGTAACGAGCAGAACAATGAAAAATTAAAGTCCCAAAGAGTTGGTGATATTGAAGCAATTTTATCTTGTGCTGGATTATTGCATGATCTTGGGAATCCACCATTTGGGCATGTTGGTGAAGAAATAATAAGGGAATGGTTTAAGGGTAATCTTAAAGATATTTATCTTCTAAGGTGCAATGATGAAAAGCCTATTTCAGATTTGTTGAGTAAGAAGCAAATTACAGATTTAGAGAATTTTGAAGGTAATGCTCAGGCTTTGAGAATTTTATCGAAAGCGCGGCACCAATCTGAGATTAATTTGCCATTTTCGATTATTAGCGCGTTGATTAAATATCCCACAAGATGTGACGAAATAGGAGAAGCTCATATTAGACACAAAATGGGGTGCTATCAGGCTGAAGAAAGTACTTTTTTACAAATTGCCGAAAAAGTGGGCACTATGAACGCAGATGGGGAAGTGATCCGCAATCCTTTGGCATATTTAGTTGAGGCTGCAGATGATATCGCATATATGACTGCCGATTTGGAGGATGCAGTAAAGTCGGGAATAGTCAGCGTTGATGAGTTGTTGCATTTTTTCGAAAATACATATGAATCATTGGGAGAAAAAAACAGGGAATCTCAACAACATATGGATAGAACAAAAGAAATCATTGACAAATTGAAGTCTCTTAATGAAACAGAAAAAGATAAGGTCAAAGTAATGAGCCAATGGGGAACATACCTTAGAAAATGGTTGATGTATGTTGTGTGCTGGAGATTTTCAAAAAGTTATGAGGATATTTTGCATGGAAAATTTAACTATGATTTATTCTATGATAATAATCACAGCTTAACAGAAAAATTATTAAAAAAGGCAATGAGTGAATTTGTTTTTGATTCGCGCGTTATTGTGGAGCCGGAAATATCTGCACAGATTATTCTTAATTTTTTGTTAGATAAGTTTGTTCCGGCGGTTGTCCGATTTGATAATTATGGAGTGATGACAATGCAAGACAAAAAAGTAATTACTCTCATTTCCTCTAATTACATTAATGATTACTTTAAAGCAAAGGAAACGGATGCCATTACAGATGAGATAGAACTTTTGTATCGTAGAATATTAATTGCGACGGATTTTATAAGCGGAATGACGGATGGATATGCAAAAACATTGTATAAAAAAATGTCGGGGCTAGAATGAAAATATAATAATCTATGTATGAAACATGATTTTGTGGGAATCTGGTAATACCGTTAAAATGGCATGCCTCTTGTGCAACAGGAAACCGTATGAGAAAGTCAAACTCGAGGTTGATCTGGAAGGCTAATTAAAGAAAACAGGATATTGAGATAAAACACTGAACTTAAAGCGATTAGCTGCTGATGCGAACAAAGTATTGGCAGCTATTTTAATAACTCCTTGCAACTGATTTGACGCAAGTGTAAAATAATAAATAAAGTTACTATTATGTTTCGCTAATCTGCTTGATATGTAAATGGTGGGTAAGGTTAAAATGAGCAGGCCTTAATTTACATATGTGTGCTGTGGATGGTAGCGGAAAGGTCTATTTCAGAGTTAGGAGATCAAAATTTCGTCATGCACCAAATTGTCCATTCAGGGCGAGTAATGATGAGTTTGACGCTGACCAACTTGCTGAGTTACTATCAGGATTCTGCGGCTTTCAATCGGTTTCATACGAATACAGCGGAGAAATCTTAAATTATATCTTGAACTATCGTCACCTTTAACATAGTGAATTCCAAAGGCCAAAGAGACTAGATCAAGTCCAAGAATTGAATTAAATTTTTTAAAGCATAATTTTGCTTTTCTTGTTGAACATATTGATACAGAGGAGCTTCCTTCTGAAAATGCAACAGGATCAAAAGAAAAATTGAGGTACTGAAAATGAATCTTACAAACATGACAATAAAAGAAATGTGTACGACGACAGAAAGACAGCTGTTTGATCGTAAAAGTGCAAAAATTACTGCAACAGCTATCGCTGTTTCGATGATTGCTTTCGCAAATGCAGATGGAGGTTTATTAGCGGTAGGCATAGAGGATGATGGAGAAATCACAGGAATAGACGATTATACGAAAAATATTAATGAGATTCTCAGAGCAAGCTTCGACTTCTGTCAACCATCTATAATGATTGAAACAGAGACAATAGACTGCATAGACAGTAGTGGAAGGGAAAACCATATTATATTGATCCGTGTTCCGCAGAGCGGAGAACTTCATGCAAATCATCGGGATGAGGTTTTTCTGCGCATAGGTGATAGATCAAAGAAGCTTACTTTTGATGAGAGATTGCAGTTGATGTATGCCAAGGGTGCAAGATATTTTGAAAATGAGCCGGTGTATGGGAGCGGAATAGATGATATTGATATGGTAGCTGTCGCAGAGTACTGTGACAAAATCGGATATGCAAAGTCACCAGAAGAATATATCAAGCAAAATAAAAAATTTATCATTAATGTTGGTGGACGACAGGAAATGAGTGGAGCTGCAATTTTATTGTTTGGTAAAAATCCTCAGCTGTTTTTCGAACGTGCCAGAGTGCGCTTCATCCGATATGAAGGCATAGAAGCAAAAGTTGGTGCTGCTATGAATGTCGTCAAAGACGTAATTTTTGAAGGCCGTATTTTGGACTTGGTCGAAGCAGCGATTGAGTTTGTCAGGGGTCAGATAAAGGAGCATACTTATTTGGGGCCGGACGCTAAATTTGTGACAGAACCGGAATACCCTGAATTTGTATGGAAAGAGCTTATTGTCAATGCCATAGCGCATCGAGATTACAGTATTAAAGGCACGGATATTCAGATTAAGATGTTCGATGATCACTTTACTGTGGAAAGCCCTGGCATGCTTCCGGGAATTGTTCGCTTAAACAATATGAGAGAAATTCACTTTTCAAGAAACCCCAAAATTGCCGGATTACTGCACGAATATGAATATGTACGTGAGTTTGGGGAAGGTGTTGATCGTATGTACTATGAAATGGAGCAGGCAGGATTGCCTGATCCGGAATACCGAATAGAGGCATTCATGGTGTATGCAACAATTAGGAATAAAAAATTCCTGGAACAGCAGATTTCCAGTACCCCTCAAGATACCCCTCAAGATACCCCCCAAGATACCCCCCAAGATAAAATATGGGAATATTGTAGAGAACCTAAGAGTAAACATGAAATTATGGAGTTTTTTGGATATAAAGATGTGAAGAATTTTACTCGAAATTACCTAAAACCTCTTATTCAAGCCGGAAAGTTAGTGATGACCATACCGGACAAGCCGAAAAGTAAAAAGCAAAAGTATCTAGCAAAACATGAGGAATAAAGAGGAATGTTTAGATACGGATAGAAAAGAGAGATGTTTGATGGCGGACAGTCGGGAACTATGGGTAGAAGCTAAAAGGAAGTGCAGGCTTAATGCAGAAGAAGTGCAAATGGCAAAAGAGATGGGGTGAACCCAAAGAGCCTGATTAAAAATATACCAGCTAAAAATGAACAATGGAAAGCTCCTGTAAAAATATGGATTAGGGATATGTATGCAGAAAGATTTGGCAGAAGAAGTCCTGCGGTAAATAGCAAGAAAAAAGGTAGAAAACCCAGCGAGCAAGAACTTCTATTCTGATTGAATAAAAGCTTGCATGCTTCGAGCGAGGGATTAAATTTTTAAGTGCAGCAGGGTTTTGCTGATAATACATGTTACAAAGAAAGGAAACTTCACATGGGTCTGATAGAAATGGCCAGCGGTAACTCCGTCTGGCGTGGAATAGATTATTACGAGAACAAAAAGGTTGTCTCATGGGAACAGACGGGGACGAATACTTATGATGGAATTGTCTCTGGCAGTGGGGTCAATCGTTACACTGTACATATAGATAAAGCGCATCCGAGAAGGTCTGCTTGCAATTGCCCATTTGCTGAAGGACGCAGAGTCATCTGCAAGCATATGATCGCTCTCTACTTCACCGCCGAACCGAAGGTCGCAAAAGACTTTTTAAAAGAAGTAGAGGAATGGGAGGCTGAGGAAGAAGAACGAGAACAGCAGCACTACGAAGATTTAAAGAAATATGTAAAGAGCCTTTCGAAAGCGGAGTTACAAGAACGATTATTGGCGGCAATGGTCGAACTTGAGGAACGAGAAACCTATTATCGGTAACAAAGGCGTAAATTGGCCGTACTTATTTTGGAGGAACAACATGAATGAAATTAAACCGGGGCGTTATTACCATTTCAAAGGCAACGAATACGAAGTATTATATGTTGCAAAACACAGCGAGACATTGGAGCCGATGGTCGTTTATCGCGCTCTTTATGGAGAGGGCGGCATCTGGGTACGCCCGGCTTCTATGTGGAACGAAACCGTGGTACGCGACGGCAAAACCTACAAGCGGTTTACCTATATCGGGGAGTAGCTCTCAAAAAAGTGGCTGCAGCACTGCACATAGCGGTCTTTGCAATCCTCGCATTATCCTCTATTCAATCAAAAAATAGAAAAAGCACCTAAAAATTTCCCGACTCAAAGGGAGTGTCGCCACTGCCAATGGCTGTAACCGTTGAAACTTCGTTACGGCATTTGCCATTGCTGCAGCGGCGAGTATATATTTTAGGTGCTTTTAACTATTTTTAGCAAAATGACGGGTAAAACCCTTCTTTCAACAATACATTGCAGAGGTTTTTTCTTTAAATCTCATTGCGCAGCATCTCCTCACTGTGCAATCTTCTCCTCCTGTTTCGCTTTCTCCAGCTTGATTTCTTTGGCGAAGAACATGAGCACGATGTAGAAGACGGTAACGGCAATCATGGCCATCATCAGCATGCGGTGGTTTGTGCCAAAGAGCCCCGCAGCACCCAGGAAGATGACGCCGGCGACGTTGCCCATGAACATGAGCAGGCCTTCGGAGGTACCTTCTGATGTAGGATAGCAGGATTCTGCGGCGAAGGTCAGGGTCAGCGGTGCGCCGCCTACGATAAAGAAGCCGTAGATTGCTGCAGCGATGGCCAGGCCGCCAAAGCCTTTCATGGCGAGGAAAAGTGCAAAGCCGACGCAGCCGATGATGTTGACGACGATCATGTAAGGCAGTCGCTTATGCTGTTTATCCTTATCGGAAATCAGAGATATGATCAAGCTGCCGATGATGCCGATGCCTAGGATGATAACCCCGATGATGCCAACCTGTGTTGCATCGACGCCTTCATTAGTCAAGTTGCGCAAGATCGGTTCGATCATGGTAAAGAAGGTGTTGAACACGCCAAATACACAGAAAAACATTAATAATGCCAAAATGAAATTTTTCTTTTTTAAAGCGAATTTGATGCCCTCTTTGAAATCTGAACGTCCAGCTAACTCTTCCGGACAAGGCGGTGTCGGCGGTTTTTCTTTTACGAAGATTAAGAATAAGATTGCAGAGACGACACCTACTGCGCCATAAGTCATCAGCATACTTTTGATAGTCATTCCCGATTCCAGCAGCACCGGTGTAAGCAGCAGTCCTACGCACATGCCAAAATAGCTGCAGAGAAGGCCGACGCTATTGGCCGTGGCGCGTTCTCTTTCTGGGAACCATTTACCGGCCACCAGACCGGGTGAGTTTAACAGGAATGGCTGTGCAATAGCGAAGCCGACGGTCATAACTAAGACCAGCGTATAACTATCGCCGAAAAGACCGCGCAGCAAAGCGCATATTCCGGTAAGAACGACTCCGAATCCTACTGCCTTTTTGAAGCCAAAGCGCTCAAAGGCGGCGAGAGATGGAATGGAAACGATAATCATGCCTGCCATAAAGATGATTGACAGAAGGCTGATCGCACTTTCTCCTTTTGTCGCGTCGGTAAATCCATAGTACTTCCACGCATCTGTGGTGATTGAGAAGAACGTAGTCCACATGAGTTGAATAACACCCGTACACAATCCGTAAATCCCAAGTACAACCCAGCGATATCCGTAGACTTGATAATTTTGTTCCTTCATTGGTTATTCACCATCCTTTCCGACGGTGCCCTGGTCTGTCTTTACTTGTCAGCTGTTTCACTGATGATACAAATCTTTTAGCACGTCATAAGAATTTTTGGCGCATAAGATTTCACAGTCTGCGCCCATTATTTGTTTAAATATTCAGTTTAATTATACTTCGGTATAAAATTAGTGTCAAGTCTGAAAATTCTGTTTGCCTCTTTTTTTGTTCTAGTGTAGAATAAATGCAAGGAAAGAAAGGAGTAGTTCGCCATGGTAAGACATTCCCGCAGAGAATTAAACAAACGTAAATGCCGCGCTAGGATTTTAAAATCGTCGCGGAAATTATTCAGTGCAAAAGGGTATGAAAATACAACCATAGAAGACGTGGCCGAACGATCCGAGATTTCCAAGGCCACCCTTTACAACTATTTTCCCAATAAAGAAAGTCTTTTGATCGGAATTGCTGAAGAGGAACTGGACCAGATTCGCCACTTCATCACCCACGAGTTGAATGACGTGAGCAGTGCGGCAGAAAAAATCCGCCGTGTTCTGGAAGTGTTCATTTTGGACTCCATCCAGTACATCAACCTTGCGCGAAAAATCACTTATTTAAATTCCTGCGAGACAAGCCCCCTGTATGCCACGCGCATGAATATGATGGCTATTTTTTTAGAATTGGTGTCGGAGGCACAAGATCGAGGGGACTTTCGCAGCGACTTAAACCCTGACGACATCGTAGACATCATCATGAGCGTCTACTTGATGGCGCAGTTTGAATGGCATGATATCGACCACTATACGCCGGAATTTTGCCGTCAGAAACTCAATCGAATTTTAGACATCGTTTTATTTAATATAGTTTGCTGATTAGGACAGAATACACGATACAGGAGAGACAGCACATGGCAGAATTACTAAAAGATATGTACAACCACGAATCACTTTATGACATTGCGAGGATCATTCAATCCGTTTATGATCCTTTTCAGATTGACGATTTTTTAAAGTCCACGATGGACGAGTCGTGGGAGGATTTAGAATTAAAAGCGAGAGTTCGAAAAATCAGTTCAAATCTAGGTAAATATCTGCCGGCGGACTATGAGGATGCTCTGGCTATTCTCGATAAAGTGGTGGGTCGTTTCGATTCAGGTTTTTTCGGCATCTTGTTCCCAGACTTTGTTGAAGTCTATGGGCGGGACGAAAAAAACTGGCGGCTATCCATAGCGGCCTTGGAGCGATATACCCCTTACTCTTCCGCCGAATTTGCCGTACGGCCTTTTATCATAGACCATGAGGAACGTATGATGGCACAGATGTATGCCTGGTCCAAACACGAAAATGAACACGTCAGAAGGCTGGCCAGTGAAGGCTGCCGCCCGCAGCTTCCATGGGGTCAGGCTTTGGCAAAATTTAAAAAAGATCCTGCCCCGATTCTGCCTATTTTAGAGCAGTTAAAAGCCGATCCATCCCCTTATGTGCGAAAGAGTGTCGCTAATAACTTGAACGACATTTCGAAAACCCATCCGCAATTGATAGAAAAACTGGCAAAGGATTGGTACGGTAAAAACGAGGATACGAATTGGATTGTAAAACACGGATGCAGGACTCTGTTGAAAAAAGGCAATCGAGAGGTACTAGCTATCTTCGGATATCAAAATACTGATTGTATTGAGGTCAATGACTATATGGTAAATCCAAAATCCCTTTCTATCGGGGAAGAACTTTCTTTTTCATTTCATATTTTGTCCATGGAGGCGACAAAAGTGAGACTGGAATATGCGATCGACTATGTAAAAGCCAATGGCAAAAGAAATAGAAAAATCTTTCAAATCTCTGAACTTTCTCTGAGCAAAAACGAGAAGAGGTTCTACAATAAAAAACACTCCTTTGCTGATTTAACCACAAGAAAGCACTATCCAGGAATCCATACGATTACACTCATCGTCAATGGTGCCGAGCGATGCGCGGAAGATTTTCAGTTGACGAGCATATAGTTGTTGTGTTCTGTGCAAAATAAAAGTATCGTTCCATAATTTAATTTAAAGGAGTATACTATTATGAGCAGTTATAACGCAGTATTAGCTAGAAATACTGAAAATGCACCGACGAATATCGGCCGCTCTTCGCAGACGGTGGCGTTCTCTCACTACAATAACCTCTCCGCTCAGTTGCCCATTGACCCTAAAACAGGGGAACTGGTCACTGGCGGTATCAAAGGACAGGCAATGCAGTGCTTTAAGAACATCAAAGCGATTGTCGAGAGTATCGATCATTCTATGAGTGATGTGGTGAAGATTACGATTTTCGTCAAGGATATCAAAGACATGGAAGCTGTAGACGAAGTGTACAAGCCGTTTTTCCCCGGTTATGTTCCCGCCCGGACAGTGGCCGCTGCAGCCGCTTTACCTATGGATGCCCTGGTACAGGTGGAAGCGATTCTTTCCAACGGAGAAGGTACCATTCCAAATGCGCCCCAGGCAGGCGACCTCATAAAGATAACAAACAACACAGAAAATGCACCGACCTGTTCTCTATCCACACAGACTGTAGCATTTTCTCATTACAATCATCTTTCCGCCCAGTTGCCCATTGAAGCGAAATCCGGCAAATTGGTCACTGGCGGTGTCAAAGAGCAGGCGGCACAATGTTTTAAGAATATCAAAGCGATTTTAGAGAGTATCGACGTTCCCTTTGACGATATCGTAAAACTGAACATCTTTCTCAAAGACCTGGCAGATAGAAATGTCGTGGATGATGTCTATAAGACGTTCTTTCCGGACTCTGCGATTGCAAGGGCAGCGGCCTACGTTCCGGCGCGGACCTTCATTGCTGCTTCTGGATTACCGATGAACGCCTGTGTTCAAGTGGAAGCGGTCGTATCCCACGGAGATGGCACGCCTCCGCAAGCAGTGGAGGACAGGCACGGATTGATCATTGAAGCGAACAATACAGAAAACGCGCCAAAATGTCCTTTGTCCACGCAGACAGTAGCTTTTTCCCATTACAACCACCTTTCAGCACAATTACCGCTAGATCCGAAAACTGGCAGCATGGCTGCCGGCGGCGTAAAAGAACAGGCAAGACAGTGCCTGGACAACATCAAAGCCATCGTTGAAAGTATCGGTCATGTGATGGAGGATGTGGTGAAAGTGAATATTTTCCTCAAAAATATTGCAGATATCGAGGCGGCAGATGAAGTGTACAGAGACTTCTTCCCAGACGGTATCCCTGCGAGAAGAATCGTCGGCGTATCGGAATTGCCTGACCAAGCCTGCATCCAAATCGACGCAGTGGTGTCCAACGCAGAAGGAACACCGCCGATGACAAATTAATCTCATATCACGTTAGAAATTGCAGAAAAGCAACAGATGATCATTCGATTGAGCAGACCTGTTGCTTTTTTGATAGAAGGTTATTTCTGCGTCATTTTATTCAAATCCCCTGCTTCTTAAAGCTTTTGATTGTGTATCCATTCTGCCCGTGATAGAATAGATAAAAAGGGCGGGCTTGCAGAAGCAGGCTGACGCTCTGACGATGCATGCACAATCAGTTGGTTATGAATACAGGAGAAGATGTCACACATGAGGCAGGATAATTTTGAAGTAGAAGATCGGGAAATATACGCCGCTTTGATGGAGAGTATTGACGATTACATCTATATTGGGGACTTGACAAGCAACAAGTATTTGATATCGCAGAATATGCTGGACGATTTTGAACTTCCCGACAGAATGGTTGACGATTTAGTCAGCGCGTGGGGAGAACTGATCCACGAAAAGGATAAAGTGCGCTTTTTTAAATCTATTCAGGACATGCTGGATGGCAGGACAGATTCGCACAACGAGGAATACCAGATACGAAATCGGCAGGGACAGTATATCTGGGTCCATTGCCGAGGCAGGCTGTATCGCGACCAGGAGTCGGGCAGGCCTCGTTCTTTCGTGGGCATAGTAAAGAAACCTACGTCCATCGGTAAAATCGACCAGGTAACAGGACTGCACACCCACGAGAAATATGTGGAAGCTATCGAGGGGATGGCAGCGGCTGGTGTTATGTCAAAAGCAGGAATGATTTTGCTGGGCATCGACGATTTTTCAAGAATCAATACGCTGAAAACCCATCATTTTGGCGATATCGTTTTGCGTTACGTTGCTCAGGACCTGATGAAAATGCTTCCGCCGGGAACCATGCTGTATCGTTTTGACGGCGATCAGTTTGCCATCCTTTTGCCAGTGGGAAGCAGATCCACGTTATTCAGAATCTATGAGAAAATACAGAACTTTACGATAGAACCTCATTTTGCGGAGGGGCAGGAGTATAGCTTCACGATATCGGCAGGCGCAGTGTGTTTTTCTGAAATTGGGCTCATTGAAGAAGATGTTGAGAAGTGTGCCGCAATCGCCTTGAAAGAGGCGAAAGCGATGGGCAAGAATCGGTGCGTATTTTTTGCGCCCGAAATGCTGGACTATAAAGTGCGCGAACAAAAAATTCTGCAGGAACTGGCAGGAAGTGTAAGGGAAAGCTTTCGAGGATTTCATCTGGCCTATCAGCCGATTACAGATGCGACGAACCTGACGGTAATCGGCGCTGAAGCGTTGCTGCGGTTTCACAGTGATACTTATGGTGCTTTAGGACCGGACGAATTCATTCCGCTGTTAGAGAATACAGGCTGGATTTTTCCAGTGGGACGCTGGGTTTTATCCCAGGCGATCAAAACCTGTGTACGGTGGCGGGAGAAAATTGACGATTTTACAATCAACGTCAATGTATCCTGCCTCCAGTTCAAAGACGACAGCTTTGCCTCTGTGGTAGAAGAAGAGTTGAAGAGATACGGGCTGCCGCCGCGGTATCTGACACTGGAGATGACAGAAACCTATTTTGTAACGAACAAAGAGAATCTTGCTGCTACAATATCCTATCTCCACGAGTTAGGATGCAAAATCGCCATGGATGATTTTGGAACGGGCTACTCATCGTTGGGAAGATTGACGGAGTTCAATATTGATGTAGTGAAGATTGACCGCCTATTCGTACAATCGCTCAATGCCAACCACTATAATTACAGCTTTGTGGAAGCAGTTATCCGCCTGTGTCATAGGGCGGGCATGAAGGTGTGCATTGAAGGCGTAGAGACTGCGTTGCAGCAGCAAAATGTCAGCGCTTTGCATGCTGACAGCCTGCAGGGATTTTATGTGTCCAGACCAGTGCCGCCAGAGGACTTCCAACAAAACTTCATAGAGCATCCAGACTGTATGTTTGCAAAGGCCGCGCCGAAAAACATCCCTTCCCAATACTTGAGGATGTCAGGAGACAAGGATCTGCTGCTTTCGATGATGGACGCCGTACCGCTGGCCCTTAATTTATGGAACCAGAAATATCAAAATGTGGAGTGCAACCAGGCTGCGGTCAAGCTCTTTGAATTGCAAGAGGAAGCTGAGTATCTCGATCGCTTTTTTGAACTGAGCCCGGAGTTTCAGCCCGATGGACTGCCATCGATGCAGAAGGCGAGGGATAAGATAAAAGAAGCTTTTGAACAAGGGAAATCAGTATTTTATTGGATGCATTGCAGACTGGATGGAGAACCAATTCCCTGCGAAGTTGTTTTGACACGCCTGTCTTACAAAAACGAATACGTCGTCGCTGGCTATACAAAGGACCTGCGAGAACATGACCTACAGGCAGAAAAGGAATTCCTGGATTTGGCGGACTTATAGAGGCGTTTCACTAACTGACGTACACGATTTTGACATCCCCTAAAATCCGCTTAATCTCTGTGCGTAGAAATTGCTCAGCTTCTAGCCTAAGTTCGGGCTTATAGCAATATTTACCTCTGCCGCGGCCAGTCATCAATTCCTTGTCATAGAGATCCGGGGCATTGGGGAAAGCATCGCCGTTGATGGCTCGATGGATATAGGAATATGTCATCATAATTATTTCGAGGAACATCTCTTCCTTCATCTTTTCTGACAAACCGTCCCGCAGCTGCTCCAAAAGCTCCGTGTACATTTCTTTCCAGCCGTCCACCAGCATGACAGGCGCGATCAGGAGCCCGCAGGGATAACCTGCTTCACACATTTTGTTGACGGCTTCTATCCGCTCTTGCAGATTAGAAGTGCCTAGTTCGATACGGTTGATCAGAGGCTGGGGGTTGACACTCATGCGAAAAATGACTTTCCCCTTGTGAGGCAAGTCAAGAAGCGAATCCACCATATGAAACTTTGTTGGAAAGGTCAGACTTCCGAACCCTTCCTCCGCGAAACGGGGGATGGTGTAGCCGAGGTTGCCGGTGATGGTATTTTCCAGCACCAGATCGCTATTGCTGCCGATTTCGAAAGTCAACGGTTTGTCACTGCTTACGCTTTTTTTGATCAAGCGGTCCAGCATCTGCTCCCTGTTGACGAAAAGACGCAGATAAGCACATTTGTTATAATTGCAAACCAGATAACAATATAAACACATAGCAGTGCAGCCCGACGATGTGTAGGGAACCAAGTAGTCCGAAACCTTCTGGTTTTCCACATATTTGTGGGTTTTTCTAGTGCCGATGATCAAATTGCGCTTCATCTTGCCAAACTCGGCATTTTCTTTTTCTCGCATTTCTTTGATGGAATTGTGGCTGTCTATCGGTATCCACGGCAAATCAGCAAATTGTTCTTTTAGCTGTTTTCCCAATTCATAGGACAGACTGTCCGGTTCAAAATATATTGCGTCAAATTTCATGATTCACCCTCGATTCTGACTTGCAATCAGATTACATTTCTATATATCTTATAGTATGTACATATGAGGGTATATTTATTTCTTATTTACCATGACAGCGACCAGACCATAGTCGGCAATGCACCATAGGATCAATTTGATGTAGTGTATGAGGTCTACAGAGAACATGGTGTCGGCAAAGGCGGACCTGATAATCTGCGCCATGGAGTCGATGGTCAGTATATTGTGGACGATCTGCATCCTGCCTGGAAGCAGCCGTTTGGGAAGTAGGCAGACTGCCATAAAGAAGTCAAGAGCAAGGAGCTAATCTTGACTGGAAAAATCTGTAAATCGTTATTTTAAGATGGCATTGATGATCTTGCTCATTTCTTCTGGCCTTTTTCTCGGACTTTCGGAACACCAGAGAATTGTAACTTTCCAAAATCCCGCCAGTTTAAAGGCGAATTCATACTGATACTGCTTGTATTGCTTTTCCAGCTTTTCTTTGCTGATCCTGGCAGAGACATGTCCTGACTTCAGAGCCGCCTCGTAGATGAGAGAAAGCAGATGATCTTCTATGAAGTAGAGCAGATGCGCCTTATTGAGCAGCAGAAGTATATCAATGTAACTTTCCCAAAATTCAAAATATGATCTAGAGACGGCCTCCAAGGTGTCTGCATTGTTGGCGATGATTTTAGCCGCAAATTCATTCATCAAAAGCTTTGTCGTATGCGCTATGACCTCATCCTTTGATTTGAAATAACGATAAAAAGTTCTCCTGCCAAGACCTGCCTTGTTGACAATTTGATCGATTGTTATATCTCGATAATCCCGTTGTTTGAGTAAGGCAAAGAGTGCGTCTATGATCCATTTCCTCGTCCTGTTTTCTTCCTTGATTTCCATAATCTCCTCCCGTGGCACAAAATCAAATATTTGTATCACTTTTTCCTCGCTTATTGCTCTCAGTAACTGATGGTATTATACTAGGTCTAAAATAAATGCACAAGTGTGCCACCAGAGTTAATAAAAGGAGCAAAATATGTTGTTAGCAATTGAATGCGTAGCCGCCTGTGTCGTGCTTACGCTGATTATCCTTCCTGCACTATATCAAAACCCTGTCAAACAGATCATGTCTTATCCGCCGTCCATCAGAAAAAGGGTGGAAAGTCTGCCTCAATATGCAGGTGTAATACAAAAAATAGAGAGACGGCACATTACCGTCAAAATCTGCGCTGTATTTCTCTTTGCAATTGTCTTGGGTCTGACTGCCTATTTTTCAGGCGCAAAGACTTTCAGCAGTGCCTATTTCCATGTGTTCATGTTGTTTTTGGCAGTCAATGTTTACGATGTCGTCGTATTGGATATTGGGTTGTTCTGTCACAGTAAGAAAGTGAGAATAGCGGGAACGGAAGATATGGAGCAAGCCTATCGAGATCCGTGGTTTCATGTAATCGGAGGCTTTAAGGGGATTTTGATTGGTGCTGTGACTGCGTTGTTGTCAGCCTGCGCTGTTCAAATCCTTTCCGCGGTGCAGTGAAAATAAAATGACGAGATACCGTAAGAATGGTATAATGGTTCCATAAACCGACGGCGTTGCCGAAAGGAGGTTTGGATGGAACGACAATATGTCAGGTCAGAGAGGGCACACTTCATGTGCCCCAACATGCATTTTGGCATTCTGGTCAAAGTCAATGGCTTATATGATGCGGCGAAGGTGGGGGAAACCATAGATATCCTAGCAAATGCCCATCCCTTCCTGCGCAGTGTGATGGGATGGGAACAAAATCACAGCCGCCTTTTCTACCAAGTGAGCGAAACCTCCCGCGTCGCTTTGACAGAAAGAGAAAGTATACAGACCATCTGGCAAGACTACAGCGGCATCAGCAAAACCAACTGGAATGTTTTCGAAGAGGGACTGCTCAAGGTCTTTCTCTATCCTGATCAGGAAGATTTTCAGATCCTCTTCATCGCGCACCACATATTAGCAGATGGGCGGCGTTTGCTGGAACTCTGCTGCCAGTTTACTGATTTGTATGTGCAGGGTACCAGACCTGATTATGCAGAGGAGCGCCTAATTGCAGAACCTTCAGATCTGCCGCTGGGAAGCGAGCTCTCAAACGTGAATCGGTTATTGTTGGTGAAGGCAAACAGCCAGTGGAAAAAAGAAAAGCGGCAGGTTACTTACGATGAATATGCAGCGTTTGCAGAGTCTTTTGTCAGAGAACAGCCAGTGGCTCACATGTGCCGTTCCTTAGGGCAAAGGGATGTAGAGGCAATGAGGATACTTTGTCATGAGCAGCAGATTTCAATCAACGATTTATTGACCGCCAGATTGTTTTTGACAACAAAAGAACCTAAGATTATCATGGCGGCAGATATTCAGGATAAGCTTTATTGTTATCAGCAAGGTGCTTTAGGAAATTACGCTTCGGCCTTGAGTCTCTATTGGAAGGGGAGAGAAAGAGACGAAATCCGATTGGCAAAAAAAGTGCATAAACAGTCAGCTGTACATCTGGCAGATAACCGAAAGTTAATGCTCATCCTTTCCTGCTATTTGAATTTAGAAGGTTCCTTAATTGACGCAGCGGCTATAGCGGCACTGGGGTGTTTTGACAGTAAAGCAGCTCGTTTTGTCGGCCGCACCATGTTGAGATATGGAAAAGGAGAGGGTATCAGTATCACCAATCTGGGTGCCATTGAAAATCAAAATATCCGTGCGGCCACCTTTATTCCGCCTGCTTCACCGGCGGCAAAAGAAACTTTTGGCATAGTGACAGTGAATGGCAGGATGGCGTTGTGCTGCAGTTTCTATGAGAAATCCGTGACAGCAGAAACCGTAAGAGAACATATCACCAAGCTAGTAAATAAGACTTTTAATCAGGAGGATCATCATATGTTTACAGATGCAAGAAGCAAACGCGTCATATTTGTTGCACACTGCCTGCTCAATCAGAATTCAATTTCTGACGGTACGGCAGATTACCCAGGCGTCAATGAGGCGATTCTGCAGACTTTGCTGAAGGCAAAAGTGGGCATCGTACAGATGCCTTGTCCGGAACTCTGCTGCCTTGGCTTAGACAGGGGCAATGTTTTGGGTGCCGAAAGTCCAGTTGTAGTCGAGAACACGCGTATTCGCAAAGCGATGCAGGAACCGGAAGCATGGGCACAGCTTTCTGTGCTGACAGAGTATGTCATGAGACAGATTTTACAGTATCACAAGCACGGATTTGAGGTTGTTGGCATTGTCGGCATCAATCGTTCTCCCTGCTGCGGCGTCAATACGACTTCCGACGATAATAGAGAGATAGAGGGGCAGGGTGTTTTTATTATGAAATTGAAAGCAGCTTTGGCAGATGCCAATTTGATAATCCCTGTCATAGGTATAAAAGCAGATGCAGAAGCTGCGAAACGGGTAAAAGCACTTCTGTAACTGACATGAAGTTTAAGACCGGTTGAGATCGTCTGATCAAAGGATTAGGCGGTCTTTTTTTCACACTATGATAGGACCTTCATATGATATTAAGATAGCCTTTATATAAGCCTATTCAGCATATGAAGGAGGATATGAATGATAACAATCAGTTTATGCATGATACTAAAAGATGAAGAGGATGTCTTGGATCGCTGTCTTTCCAGCGTCAAAGAATTGGTAGATGAAATTATTATCGTAGATACAGGGTCTGCAGATGCGACAAAGCAGATTGCTTTACAATATACTGACCAGGTTTATGATTTTGCCTGGATTGACGATTTTGCCGCTGCCAGAAATTATGCTTTTTCTCAGGCAAATATGGAATATTGTATGTGGCTGGATGCGGACGATGTCGTAGAAGAGAAGGAGCGTTTGGACTTTTTAAAACTGAAGAATACCCTCACTTTGGATACGGACATTATTATGATGCGCTATAATACCGCTTTTGATGACGATGGCAACCCATCTTTTTGGTATTATCGAGAGAGAATTATCCGCAACGATCAAAGTCATCCATGGCAGGGAGCGGTCCACGAGGTCATCACTCCCAATGGCAATCTCTTATATTCTGATGTTGCAATTTCCCACAAAAAACTGCGGGCAGGTGACCCGGACCGCAATCTCAATATCTATAAAAAGTTGTTGGCAGAAGGGAAGAACCTTTCTGCACGCGAGCAGTATTACTATTCCCGCGAACTATACTATCACCAGTTGTATGATGATGCAATCAAAGCTTTCAATCTTTTTTTATCTCTGCCAGAAGGTTGGGTGGAAGATAAAATCGAGGCGTGCATCATGTCAGCAAAGTGTTACAGGCAGACTGGAAAAACTGAAGAGGCGCTGCAGAGGCTTTTCCAAAGCTTGCTTTACGACGTTCCGAGGGCAGAAGTCTGTTGCGAAATTGGAGATTGCCTTATGCAGATGGAACGTTTTGAAACGGCGGTATTTTGGTTTAAAACCGCGTTGAACTGTCAGCTTGATTATCGCAAGGGCGGATTCATTTTGCCAGACTGTTACGGCTATATTCCGACAATCCAGTTGTGCGTCTGCTATGATAAACTAGGAGAAACAGAGGAGGCAGAGATGTATAATGTCAAAGCCGGGGAATATAAGCCAAATGCGCCAGCAGTTCTGCATAATAAGGCATATTTTGATAAAAAATTAAAATCTCATTAAATTCAGGGACCCCCTTTCAGATAATGTCATATTATAAAAGTGCGGTACGGCCGCAAATTGAAAGGGATGTGAATATATGAATTATAATATAAATGGAAGATGTGGATATATGGATTATGGTATGTGCTATCCAGTATACCACTGTACAGGAACGCAAGGGGCAACCGGTCCGACAGGCCCAACAGGACCGACTGGACCGACGGGTCCAACGGGTACTGCTGGCGCAGTCGGTGCAACGGGTCCGGCCGGAAGAGATGGTGCAACCGGCGCAACCGGCCAAAATGGTGTGACACCAACAATTACGGTTGCGGGAACTGTCACAGGGAAACCCGGAACAAGTGCAGGCGTTGATGAAACGTTTACCCCTGATGGTGCACAGCTGCTCTTTACCATTCCTGCAGGTCCGACGGGAGCCAGTGGATCTCCAGGAACGAACGGAGCAGATGGCAGAGACGGAGCTGATGGAGCAACCGGAGCAACAGGGGCCAATGGCAGAGACGGAGTTGATGGAGTGACTGGAGCAACCGGGGCCAATGGCAGAGATGGAAGAGATGGTGCAACTGGAGCAACCGGCGCAGCGGGAGCAGACGGCGTTGATGGAATTGATGGCCCAACAGGCCCGACGGGTCCAACCGGCCCAACAGGACCGACCGGAAACACAGGAGTAGGAGTAACTGGTCCAACGGGAGCAACGGGTCCAACAGGTCCAGGCTCAGGCGCTACAGGTGCAACAGGCCCAACAGGAGCAACCGGAGCAGATGGCTCGACGGGTCCGACTGGAGCAACCGGTCCGACAGGAGCAGACGGAGTAGTGGGAGCAACAGGAGCAACCGGTCCGACAGGAGCAGACGGAGCAACAGGCCCGACCGGAGCAACTGGAAATACCGGTCCAGATGGAGCAGATGGCCCAACAGGTCCAACGGGGGCAACCGGTCCGACAGGAGCAGACGGAGTAGCGGGAGCAACAGGTGCAACCGGAAACACAGGAGCAGACGGAGCAACAGGCCCGACAGGAGCAACCGGAAATACCGGTCCAGATGGAGCAGATGGCCCAACAGGTCCAACGGGGGCAACCGGTCCAACCGGAGCGGCAGGCACAGCAGGAGCAACGGGTCCAACTGGAGCAGTGGGAGCAACAGGTGCAAATGGAGCGACAGGTCCAACAGGCCCAACCGGAGCCGCAGGCACAGCAGGCGCAACCGGAGCAACGGGTCCTACTGGAGCAGTGGGAGCAACAGGCGCAAATGGAGCGACAGGTCCAACGGGCCCAACCGGAGCGACAGGGGTTGCAGGTACAGCAGGAGTAACAGGAGCAACAGGTCCAACTGGAACTACTGCAACAGTCAATAGTATGAATGCAGTCAATACCAATGGAGCGACAATCGCGGTGCTTTTGGGCGGAACTACAGTTCCCCTTCCAAATGACCAGGTTTTAGATAGTTTCACAGTAGATGCTGGAAATACAACCTTCACTGTACCAGCTACAGGAACCTATATGGTTTCCTATCGCGTATCGACTACAGCAGGACTATTGATGTCATCTCGTGTTATGCGTAATGGTACAGCATTGCCAGGTTCCACTTTCTCGCCGGCTGTATCAGTCAGTTCCTATGCAGCCACAACTTTTGCTACGCTGACCGCAGGCGATACGTTGCAGCTTCAACTTTTTGGGCTGGCAGGAGCAGCAGTTCTTCAGGGAGGAAACGGAGCATCACTAACTGTAATCAGGCTTTCTTAATTAATCAAACAATAGTAATCTTGCAGTCATAATGATGGACTAAAATAAATCATAAAAGCGAGGCATGTGAAATTCTGCCTCGCTTTTGACGTATCAATGACTATATAACGGCGATTTTCTACATATGAGAAAGCGCAACTGTTCTAGAAGGATTGATACATCCGGTACTAGCAAATGCTAAACATCCCTCACAGCTCATTGACATTATTGATATATAAAGATGATTTGCCAGACATTTTATGAGAAAGACGAAATAAGTGTTGATTTAGAAGAAATGATGTTTTATCAACGTACCGGAATCCTTCTGACTCGCATATATTAATCTTGGAGAACTTTCTTCTAAAATAATATATAGGGAGGAATTATTGTGCTTGAAACAAGAGCTTTAAATATATCAAGGCCGTTTATCGTCTATAACGGCAATGATGTCAGTGGAACCGCAGGCGGCAATCCCAGCGTAGAAAGTTATTGCGCTTTGGATTACACTTCGGCATCACGATATCGTTTAAAAAGAGATGACCACAATCAGATATTTCAATTCTTTGGAAACCTTTTAGGCAGCCAAAATAAATTAGTGTACTGTTTGGATAAATTTGCTGATGGACCATATAATGATGTTCCGTATGAAAGCAGACCGTTTGAAACCCTGTTTCCGGGGGCGACTGAACGTCAGAAGGAGATGTTCGGCTGGATTATGGCGAATGCCTTTCCTACTGTCAGTGCCAGTGAGACTTTCACCCTTGCAGGTGTGGATTCGACGGCAAGTCCTGTGCTGGATGATAATGATGCCTATGCGGCTGTACAAGTCGCTCTTTGGGTATTGCTGGGGCAGATTGCTTTAGACGAGGTATATTTTCTCGATTGTACGACAGGAGATCCTCATCCGAAATCTGACAGGATGAGGGCAACCGTGCTGGCGCTCCTCGATCTTGCAGGACAGTATGTAGATGCAGATGCAACTTTGCCAGAAGGTCTGAACTCGTCCATGGCATACTGCTGTGGAGGCTGCACTTCCTTAAATTGTTGCAATCGAAGCATTTTACCGACATCTGGAAATGAGCCATACCTTGTCTTCCAGGGCTGCCCAAACGAAGTTCGCACAATATGCGGAAGATTATTAATCGGTCCATTCCGGATTCAGTCTGGTTTTGCAGGCCAGCCACAGATTGATCTGATACCATTTTGTGACTGCAATGGTGATTATTCATGGTCGTACATGGACTTTTGCGGAAATCCGATAGCTGATCCGGTTATTGGTCAGGAATTCTATATTGCACTGCGAATCCCTGGCAATTTTGCATGCTTCACTCTTACAGCATCATTTTCGGGGATAATTACCCGGGTCATTGCACTGGAGGCACAGAGCAACGTATTAAATTATCAGCCAATCGGCACGGCCTTTGACGACGAGCCAATTACATTGACCGCAGAGCTTTGTATCTGTGCAGCATATCCAGAATGCACAAGCGCTGGAATTGAGAATGGTCAGTTAGGCATCAACATTAACAATAATAACAATAACAGCAATGACAATAACAACAATAACAATAACAATAACGATCCAACTGGTGGTATGGGTGGAGAGTTAAGACCATGCTTATGTATGCCGCCATACCCACCGTGTCCGCCGGAGCCACCATACCCGCCATACCCACCGTGTCCGCCGGAGCCACCATACCCGCCATATCCACCGTGTCCGCCGGAGCCACCATACCCGCCATATCCACCGTGTCCGCCGGAGCCACCATGCCCGCCATATCCACCGTGCCCGCCGGAACCACCATGCCCGCCATATCCACCGTGTCCGCCGGAACCACCGTGCAAGCCAGAGCCGCCGTGTCGGCCAAAACCGCCATGCAAGCCAAAACCTTGTGGAATTACTTGCAGACCGAAGCCGATATGCAAGCCAGAACCACCAAAGCAGCAATGTAAGACGAAGCCGCTGCCATGTCGCTGCGCACCGGAGCCACCTAAAATTCGGTTAATTTAAACTATAATGCAAAAACAATGTGAATGAAAAGCGGCAGTTTATATCATAAGGTATGAAGTGGCCTGATAAGTTGGACTTTATAGCGAAGTAGTTTCTGCTACTTCGCTATTCTTTACTGCTGCTGAGATATTGATAGCCGCCGGCTTCTGACTGATATGGCAGTACAATCTTTGGCTTCCGTTCAGTCACATAGTTCCTTAGGGAAAACAAGAACTGATGTCATGCTTTGAAATTTGTTAGGTAATTCACCAATCTATTTTGCTTGTGGAGAGATTCTACATATGATAAAATAAAAGCTAGAATAAACTCAGCCGGTTTTATATTATTTGTTGTGGGTGGATTGGCAGGTGTGTTAAGTTGGAATGGAATATTGCTGCGGAATGTATTTCTTTGGTGATGCTGGGAATTATCTGGGTCTATGCCCGCAAGGGCAGTCGTCTCCCCTCATTGAAGAATAGGATATTTCAATGGTGTGTTATGGTGACTTTCAGTGCGATTTTCACCAATATTTTGTCTACCGTTATGATCTATAACTACGTCCGGATTCCCATGTGGTCGACTCTGGTCGTAACAATGATTTATTTTGTTTTGACGCCGCTCATGGGATTGGCGTATTTTCTTTACACGCTTTCCGTTATTTACACGGATAGCAGTCAGATCAGGAGAATTGTCAGTGTTGGAATCATTCCCGGTGCAGTTTATACACTGGTGATATTGAGCAATCCGTTTACCAATTGGATATTTGACCTCAATATGAATGACGGATATATCAGAGGTCCTTTCATATCAGTCACGTATCTTGTCTTCTATGCTTATTGCATCGCAAGCATTGTTTTCACATTTGCCAATCGCAGACAGATTGATAGAGAAATTTATAGAATTCTTGCAGCTTTTCCTGTTCTTGCCGTAGCTGTCATCATTGTACAGCAAGTTTACCCTAGTGTCATCCTCTCTGGGTCAGCAGCGACCTGTGCGCTTTTGATTATCTACCTGCACTTGCAAAACAGACAGATTTCTATAGACTATTTGACCAATGTACCTAACAGACAGGAACTGTTGGATATGCTGGGACTGGTGCTGAAGAAGACGCCAAAAAAAACATTTGTCCTGGCTGTCGTCTCGCTGAGGGACTTCAGGCAGATTAATAACGCCTGTGGACAGCAAAAGGGTGATGAATTTTTGAAGGCTATGTGCCAATTCCTTCAAAAAACTCATGGTGGCAGTAACGTCTATCGCTTCAGCGGCGACGAATTTGCGCTGCTTTTTACCCAAGAGGATGAAACGCAGATAAAAAAATGCGTGGAGACTATACAAGAACGTATGGAACAGCCGTGGCAGATAGATGAATTCCATTTCAAACTCAATGTGGTGATCGGTGTCGTGCAGTATTCTGGTGAAGGAGAGTCGCTTGAGAAATTAATAAACTCCATCGAATATGCGGTTTCACAGGCGAAGTCCGGCAAATGCGGCCAAATTTGTTACTGCAATAAAGAGATGTTAGAAAGTTTGGAGCGCAGACGCAAGGTTATCCGCATCTTAAAAGAAAAATTGGAAGATGAGAGTTTTCAAATGTATTACCAACCGATTTATTCGGTCAGAAGTGGCCAGTTTTATTATGCAGAATCTCTGATGAGAATACCCGATTCCCCTATAGGGCCTATTTATCCATCGGAATTTATTCCTATAGCAGAAGAAACAGGCCTTATCATAAATATTACATATGTCATTTTAAACAAAGTCTGCAAATTCATTAATTGTTTGATGAGCAAAGGAATTTACATAGGATCTATTCATGTGAATTTTTCGGCCATGCAATTCTCGCAGCCGAACCTGGCGGAGCGGGTGCTTGCAATTATAGAGGCAAATGGGACACCGCCATCAGCCATAAAAATTGAGTTTACAGAAAGCACTCTGGCAGAAAATCCACAGCTGGTCACTGATTTTGCCCTGAAGATGAAAGCCCACGGAATCAAGATGGGTCTGGATGATTTCGGCACCGGATATTCCAATATTGCCACGGTGATCAATATCCCTTTTGGTACTGTGAAGCTGGACAAGAGTTTAGTTTGGGTCTCCATGAAGAATGAAAATTCTGCCCTGGCTGTCAGAAATTTGACACGGACGTTTAAAGAACTGGGGATGAAGGTGGTAGCCGAAGGTGTAGAAACCGAAGAGCAGAGAAAGCTGGTCGTTGATTTTGGCGTGGATCAGATACAGGGCTTTTATTACGCAAAGCCGATGCCAGAGGTGGAGATGGAAACCTTCATGCTTGCACAAAGTAAGAAGGAACAGCGATGCTAGCTGTTCCAATTATCAAAGGAGATCGGCCTGACCAATTTGCCGAAGGTGAGAATTTCCGATTTGGATTCCATCTTCTCTGGTAATTTCGCCGATACGATTTGACTGTTATGATAAGTTTTGAAAAAATATTCTTTTGACGAAAGATCAATGAAAGCAGTGTACTGTGTGTAATCGGCAGCATCACGACTGGTGATTACAGTGCCTTTTGGAATGCTGACATTCTCCATAATATGAAAACAAGTAACAATCGCCTCTTCTTGATTTGTCGGAAGGGGCGTATGACTTTTTAGAAAAGCTGTTCTCACAAATCTGGCGGGAGGGGCAAAATCTCCAGGCAGTCCTGTCATGCCAGCGCCCTGCCCAAAAGGAGTCAGCTTTACTGAATTCCATTCTGCTTCTTGCTGCTGCGTGACGGCGGTCCCCAAGTAGTTGCGCAGGTTCGTCATCTGCCATCTGAAGTCGGGACTGTTGGCCAGGACGCCGATGGGATTATCCAGCAGATGCAGCCCGTCTGCCGTCTTTTCTACAACCATGCATTTTCCGCTGTGATCGGCTATAATCCAATGAAGGGGTGCGATAGAATTGGTGACCGCGTCCTTGACACCGACAATTTGAATAGTAGACAGCATGGCTTGCGCATCTTCCACAGAGGCACATTCGCTTAATAAAAAATTGACTAGTTCTAAAGCGGTCATCGTAACCTTCGACGGATCTATCGCATCGATATCGTCGTAATGGGCGTAACCGGGGAAATAGAGGGCAGCAGCAGCGAATCCCATCTCGTTGACGCCGTCGGCAAAGATGATTGGGGAAATATCCTGCCCAATCCCCATGAAACTGTATTGGGTGCGAATCCTATGCGTTTCCAATAGATTGTTCCATTCAAAGTCCTTTGGGATGACGAACAGTTCGGGATCAAGCGGATAAGAAAAATCCATCGTCCGACCAAAATAAGTATCTCCGTGAAGTGACTGCATGCTCATTGCGGTGCACATATTAGAATCCTCCTTTAAATAGGTACTATTATCGTATGATATCTATGTATATTCCAGGCGGCGGCAGAATATTTGAGAATTTCATTCCTCTTACTATTTGATATCACTAGAAAAAACAAATATCAAAAAGTAGAACGGAGCAAAAAAGAGCGATATCAGGCATAGGAATAGAGCTTAAGCGTATGTACATATATTTTGGACAAGTAAAATAGTTCAAACTAGATCTGGTATTTTGCAGTCATTTTGATTACAATGTTTACAAAATGAACAAAGGAGAAAAATAATGGATTACATTAAGACAGGTGAGGAATTAAGACAGATCAGAAAAGATAGAGGGTTTTCACAAGAGAAACTTGCAGAACTAGCGGAAGTAAGCATTAGTACAATCAGGCGGTTGGAGAGAGGGACCCGCTCATCTTTTAATTTAAAGACTGTAGAACTTGTAGCTAACGTACTAGGTATTCAAGTATACTCATTGTTCGCTAAAAATGAGTTTAGAGCATTATTGCAGGGTGTACTTGAAGAAGAATTTCGATCTAACGAAGAATTAGAAGAAGAAGTCGATTGGCGTGTGCAAATACAAATTTTGTTTTTTCCTAATACGGAATACTTGTCAGAATACCCAATTCGGACATTATTGGAGTTTCTTGTATATTTGCCATTGATGAACTGGTTTAGGCTGATTAACATGTTAACGTATCGAATCAATGGTGATATGAGTTCTAACGGTTGTTATGTTTGTGAAATTCTTAAATCTCTTTATGATGAAATTCCAGACAATGAGGCGAAGTATTTTGCAGATGTTATAAGTGAAAAACTGAAATACAAATTCCAATATAATCAATATGCTGATAGTCAAGAAATGACAGAGTATATTAAAGAACATACTCAACGAGAACTTTCTGAGAAGTATTCGGTTGGGAGGAAAAAATATCATGACAGACTCAAGTATCTATCGGAGATGGCAAATACATTAGAGAATTTGATTGGCCTTGGAGGTATGAAAGAGCCATATGGGGTCCTGTGGTGGCTCTAATTAGATCTTTGTGATACAATAAAACTAGTTTATGATTTGAGAAGGAGCAGAGGCATGAAATACGATTTTGAAACAATGATAGACAGACGGGGAACGAACTCACTGAAATGGAATGTGGGAGAAAATGAGCTGCCGATGTGGGTGGCGGATATGGATTTTCAGACGGCCCCGGAGATTATAGAAGCACTGAGAGAAAAGGTTTGTCACGGGATTTTTGGGTATACTATTATACCGAATGCTTGGCATGAAGCAATCATGGGATGGTGGAGAACGCGTCACAATTTTGAGATAAAAAAAGAGTGGCTGCGATTTTGTACGGGAGTCATTCCGGCAATTGACTGTGCAATCAGAGCGCTGACCAACCCTGGGGAGAAGATTTTGATGCTGACGCCTATCTATAACCACTTTTTTATCTCCATTGAGGAAAATGAGAGGGAAGCTGTGGAGTGCCAGCTGGAGTACGACGGCAGCAAATACTGGATTAATTATGTGGACTTAGAAGCAAAGCTGGCAGATCCGAAGACGCCGCTGATGATTCTCAGCAACCCTCACAACCCAACAGGAAACATATGGGACAAAGAAACCCTGGCCAGGATCGGAGAACTCTGCCGGAAACATCAGGTGACAGTGATTGCTGATGAGATTCACTGCGACCTTACAGATCCTGGATATGCGTATACACCTTTTGCCTCTGTATCGGAGACTTGTGCCCATAACAGCATCACCTGTATTGCGCCGACCAAAGCTTTTAACATTGCAGGCCTGCAGACTGCCGCAGTGGTCGTGCCTGCAGAGGGCCTGAGAGAAAAAGTCCAAAAGGCTCTGGAAATGGGAGACTCCGCAGAACCAAGTGCTTTTGCCATCGACGCTGCAGTGGCAGCCTTTACGAAAGGAGCACCTTGGCTTGATGCACTCCGTGCACATATTTTCCAGAATAAACAACTGGCAGGTCGGTTTATCGCGGAAAACATACCAGAAGTGAGCGTGGTTTCATCTCATGCCACCTATTTAATATGGCTGGATTTTAGCGAAATTACAGACGATTCAACAAAGCTCTGCCAACGGATTCGTGAAGAGACGGGGTTATATATGAATATAGGTGAAATTTATGGAGGCAATGGTGGACAGTTTGCCCGCCTCAATGTGGCTTGCCAGAGTGAACGCCTGAAAGACGGTCTTGCAAGACTGGCGAAGGGCATTCAATTATATAAAGGACAGAAGGGGGAACGTGAATGATAAAAGGAATTATTTTTGATATGGACGGGCTGATTTTTGACTCAGAGCGGGTCGTGCAGAGAGCCTGGGCTGAAATTGGAGAGGAATATGGTTATCCAGGCATGGGAGATCAGATTTATCATACAGTAGGTTTCAATCGCCAGCGTCGAGAGATCTATTTCAAAAGTGTCTACGGACAGGACTTTCCTCATGACCGCTTTGTGGATAAAACGAGAGAAATCTTTTCCAGAATTGTAGATACAGAAGGTCTGCCTATGAAGGCAGGCGCTGAGGAAGTGCTAAAACTTGCTAAGGAAAAGAGACTTCGCGTCGGATTGGCCACATCATCTTCTAGCGATTACGCCATCCATGAGCTGACGACGGCAGGCATTTACGAATATTTTGACGGCTTTGTCTTTGGCAATATGGTGACGAAGAGCAAACCTGATCCGGAAATTTACTTAAAGGCCTGTGAGGCTGTCGGTATCAAAGCTGAGGAAGGGCTGGCTCTGGAAGATGCGCCTTCGGGGGTGGAGTCAGCTTCTCGTGCAGGACTTCGCGTCATCATGGTGCCGGATTTGGTACAACCAGAGCCAGAAATCCGCGCAAAGGCGTGGAAGGTAGTTGACAGTTTAGAGGAAGTCATTCCTCTGTTGGAACGGCAATAAGGAGGTCTCATGCACAAAGTAAAGGCGAAAGGAATATTATCGGCGAGCAACGGAATGAATCTCTATCGAGGCTGTACCCATGGCTGTATTTACTGTGACTCCAGAAGCAAATGCTATCAGATGGATCATGACTTTGAGGACATCGAAGTGAAAGAAAATGCACCGGAACTACTTGCTGACGCCCTGAGCCGTAAGCGGAAAAAGTGTATGATTGGCACCGGTTCCATGACAGATCCCTACCTTCATCTGGAACAGCATCTGAGACTGACTCGCAGATGTATTGAAATCATCGGGCAGATGGGTTTTGGTCTCAGCATCTTGACGAAATCCACTGGCATTCTGCGTGACTTAGATCTATTAAAACAGATTCACCAGCGCTCAAAGTGTGTAGTCCAGATGACCTTGACCACTTTTGATGAGGAATTGTGCAAGGTACTGGAACCTGGCGTATCGACCACGCGGGAACGGGTTGAGGCATTAAAAATTTTTCGTGATAACGGAATCCCGACGGTGGTTTGGTTGTGCCCGTTCCTGCCCTTTATCAACGATACGGAGGAAAACATCAGAGGACTGCTTGATTACTGTGTCGAAGCAAAAGTAAAGGGCATTCTTTGCTATGGCATCGGTCTCACGCTGCGTGATGGCAATCGGGAGTATTTTTATCAAAAATTGGACCAACATTTTCCCGGCCTGAAGGAAAAGTATATGGCGGCTTACAGAAATGCCTATGAGCTTGTAAGCCCTAATCACGAGCCTTTGATGAAGCTGGTGAGAGACACCTGCAGAGAAAATGATATCCTCTTTGATATGGATCAGATATGGAATTATTTGTGCGAATTTGATCAAACCTCAGAGCAGTTAACTTTTGATGATTTTTGGTAAAATAAACTGCTTTACATCTGCGGAAAGATGTGCTAAAATAAAAAAGTAATCAATAGAGAATCTGAACCTGGCCTAGCATGTAAGTCGTTTTTCTGGATTTACATTGAGGTCAGTTTTTTATTTCTGAAGCGTTGATACAAATATTAAAATGGAGGTACTGATATGAACACAGGTACAGTAAAATGGTTTAATTCCGAAAAAGGCTTTGGCTTTATCAAAAACGACAATGGTGGAGAAGATGTATTCGTACATTTCTCAGCAATCCAGTCAGAAGGATTCAAGAGCTTAGAAGAAGGACAGAAGGTAACTTTCGATATCGAAAGCGATCCAAGAAACAGCAGCAAATTGAGAGCAGCCAACGTGCAGGCTTGCTAATTTCTGCAAAATAGGTAGTTTGTTATTAAAAATATGGTTTTCAGTACGAGGTTCTAAACATCCATTTGAATAATTTGTATTTGTAATAAGCACCATCTATGCGGCATCTGTAATAACAGATGCCGCATTTTTATACCATAGGAAATATCGTCCGCAGGACTAGCTGTGTCAGCAATTTAGAAAAACTAATTATTATTTTTAAATATTTTTAAAATTATGCTTTACATTTGCTTGGAGGTGTGCTATTATAAGAAAGTAATCAATAGAGAATCTGAACCTGACCTTAGTTGTGCAAGTTATTTTTCTTAATTTGCATAGGGGTCAGTTTTTTTATGAAGTTGATACAAATAATAAAAATGGAGGTACTGATATGAATAACGGTACAGTAAAATGGTTTAACTCTGATAAAGGATTTGGTTTCATCAAGAACGATAATGGCGGAGAAGATGTATTCGTACATTTCTCATCTATCGTATCTGACGGATTCAAAAGTCTTGACGAAGGACAGAAGGTTTCTTTCGATATCGAAAGCGATCCAAGAAACAGCAGCAAATTGAGAGCGGTCAACGTACAGGCTTGCTAATTTGTGCAAAACAGGTAGTTTGTTATTTTAAATATAGTTTTCAGTACGAGATCTAACCATCCATTTGAATAATTTGTATTTGTAATAAGCACCATCTAAGGCAGCAGCTGATAACAGTTGCTGCCTTTTTTCTATGTGTTTTTGTTCTTTGTAAAAAGCGTGGTATCTATAAAGAGGGTGTTAGTTGACACTAACACCTTGCATGGTATATAATATTTCCAGTTAAGTTTAATTTGTCTCTGGAAAGGAGAAAAAAATGGTACTGTCAGAGCTGAAAAGGGGAGAAAGCGCCAGGATTGTTTCCGTCGGCGGGAGTGGTTCGCTGCGGCAGCACTTCCTCGATATGGGATTGATCCCTGGAAAGACGATCAAGTTTATGAAAGCGGCGCCCATGGGCGATCCGATAGAATATAGAATACGAGGTTATGAACTGACCTTGCGGCTAGGCGACGCGGCAAAAATTCAAGTACAGCCGGCAGCGGAAGATGGAAAAGAAATCCTCGCTGAGTTAAAGGAGAAGAAAATCGAGCATCCAGGTCTGGGAGAAATGGGCAAGTATCACGTCAAACAGAAAGGCAGCGCCACCCCCGACGACCAGATGCTGACCTTCGGACTGGCGGGAAACCAAAACTGCGGCAAAACCACCTTGTTTAATCAGCTCACCGGCTCTAATCAGCATGTGGGCAACTTTCCCGGTGTCACCGTAGATCGGAAAGACGGGCAGATTCGCAAATTCTGCAACACTTTGGTAACGGACTTGCCAGGGATTTATTCCATGTCGCCGTATACCAACGAAGAGATTGTAACGAGAGAGTTTTTTTTACAGGATAAACCGAAAGGCATCATCAACATTGTAGACGCCACGAATATTGAGCGAAACCTTTATCTGACCTTACAACTCATCGAACTGGATATTCCCATGGTTCTGGCTCTCAACATGATGGATGAGGTGCGCGAAAACGGCGGCACAATCAGAATCAATGAGATGGAAGAGGCGCTGGGAATCCCTGTAATTCCGATCTCCGCCTCCAGAAATGAGGGTATTGAGGAATTAATCGACCACGCTATGCACGTGGCCAAGTTCCATGAATGTCCCGGCCGCATGGACTTCTGTGAACCGGAAGGGGAGGATGGCGGCGCAGTACATCGCTGTCTGCACTCCATCATGCATCTGATTGAAGACCATGCCCAGAAGAGTGGGATTCCGGCCAGATTTGCAGCCAGCAAACTGATTGAGGGCGATGATATCATTCTGGAAAAACTCAAGTTGGATCAAAATGAGAGAGAACTCTTAGAGCATATCATTCTGCAGCTTGAAACAGAGAGCGGCATGGATAGAAACGCGGCTCTCGCCAATATGAGATTCACCTTTATCGACAAGGTCTGCAATGCCACCGTTGTCCGTCCGAAAGAGAGTAAAGAGCACATTCGAAGCCAGTCTATAGATCAGATTCTGACTGGAAAGTATACGGCTATCCCCAGCTTTGCGGCGATTATGGCCCTGATTTTCTGGCTCACCTTCGGTGTTATCGGCTCCTGGCTGTCAGATCTGATGGAACAGGGAATCGGCAGGCTTACGGAGGTCTGTGACAGCGGACTTACCGCGGTAGACGTCAACCCTGTCATCCACTCACTGATTATCGACGGGGTCTTTGCCGGTGTGGGCAGCGTCCTCAGTTTCCTGCCCATCATCGTGACCCTGTTCTTCTTTTTATCGTTCTTAGAAGACAGCGGCTATATGGCGAGAGTCGCCTTCGTCATGGACAAAATACTCCGTAAAATCGGTCTTTCGGGAAGAAGTTTCGTACCGATGATCATTGGATTTGGCTGCTCGGTACCTGCCATCATGGCTACGAGAACTTTGCCCTCAGAGAGGGACCGTAAGATGACCATCATGCTGACACCTTTCATGAGCTGTTCTGCAAAACTGCCAATTTACGCATTGCTGACGGCGGCGTTTTTCCCAAAAAACGGAGCGCTGGTCATGACGATCATGTATTTTACTGGCATCGTGGTGGCAATTTTATATGCCTTGTTTCTGGATAAGACTAAATTCAAAGGAGAACCGGTGCCTTTTGTTATGGAACTGCCCAATTACAGATTTCCGGGGATGAAGAGCGTAGGGCGGCTGATCTGGGATAAGGCCAAAGATTTTATTACGAGAGCTTTTACGGTTATCTTTGTGGCGACCATCATCATCTGGTTTTTACAGACCTTTGACATTCATCTCAATGTGGTGGCTGATTCCAGAGACAGCATGCTGGCGCTGGTGGGCGGCTGGATCGCTCCTATTTTCGAACCGCTGGGATTTGGAGATTGGAGACTTTCGACCGCATTGATCACTGGCTTTACAGCGAAGGAAAGCGTGGTCAGCACCATGACCGTTTTGATGGGCGGCAGTACGGCCCTTCTCAAGACACTGTTTACACCCTTCACCGCGATTGTGTTCCTGGTGTTTACACTGCTGTATACCCCTTGTGTGGCGGCTGTATCGGCAGTAAAGCGGGAGCTGGGCGGAAAATGGGCGCTGATTATCGTCATTGCCCAGTGTCTCATTGCCTGGATTGTCGCTTTTGTCGTACATATTGGAGGAACCCTGATGGGGTTTTAGGAGAAAGGGGCAGAGAATGGGATTGATAGATATTTTCATTGTCATAGCGCTTGCGGCTGCGTTGTTCTTTGCTGTCCGGTTCATACGACGGAGCAAAGGCGGCTGCGGCGGCTGTAGTGGCTGCAGGGGAAACTGCAGCAGCTGTGCGTATAGAGAAGAGAAAGGACAAAGCCATGGAAAAAGATAAGCATTTATCCTGTGTGGACTGCGGGGTTTTGCACTGTGATTATCAAAATGCCAGTTACCCCGCCTTCTGTCTGACGGAGAAGATGACAGAAGAAAAACGGCGGGAAATCATGAGACTTTATGAGGACGGCGAGAACAACAAAGTGATGAAGACCGCCGCGGAAGTAGAATACGAAGGTTACTGCAAGTGGACCAGAGTACAGGAAATCGTGGAGTTTGCAAGACGAATGGATTTTCAGAAAATCGGCATCGCCACCTGTGCCGGCTTGATCAGAGAGAGCAGAATTCTCACGAAGATTCTGCGCAGTCATGATTTTGAGGTCTACAGTGCAGTCTGTAAGGTGGGTGCCGTGCCGAAGACCGATGTGGGCATCGACGAAAAATGCAACGCCGTGGGAAAGAACATGTGCAATCCGATCACCCAGGCGACGCTGCTCAACGAGGCGGGTACTCAGCTGAACATCGTCATGGGTCTGTGCGTAGGCCATGACAGTCTATTCTATAAATATTCAGAAGCACTTGTGACGACTTTGGTAGCCAAGGACAGAGTGACTGGCCACAATCCGGCAGCAGCCCTGTACACGGCAGAATCTTACTACCAGAAGTTATTTGCAGAGAAAGAATAGATGTGAGACGAACACAAATCTACCTTTCGCAGAATATGATAATACTGAAACCAATTTGATAGGGGAGTAGGTAAATATGATAAGCGTAGCAAATCTGAATGACTTGTTACAAGGGATAACGGATAGAGAGGAACTCATAGAGGTGACTGCATCTTTTGCAGTAGACAGACAGATCTATCTTTCTTATCCTGTTACGATTCGAGGAGCAGAGGGAGCTTTGATAACACTGCAAAGACAGCAGGGCTATACGGGTTCTCTCTTTTATATTGATAGCAACGGGGACTTAACCCTTCAAAATATAACCGTCAACGGCAACAAAGCGGCAGTGACCGCAGGCGTTGACGAACTGATCTCCGTCAGCGGCGGAAAGCTGACGTTGAATCAGGCAGTTCTGGAAGAGAATAAAGCGATTTCCGGTGGCGGTGCGCTGTATCTTGCTGATACAGGTGCCGTTTGTCTGATGGAAAATAATGCTGCCATCAGAAATTGCGAGGCAGATGGAGGCGGCGGCGGTGCTTTCATCTCCAGCGGCTGTTCCCTCACTGCCAGAAATTCTGCTATTACAGGTAATATAGGGGTAGGAGGAGGCGGGATCTATGCCATCGGCACGGTATCCATTGTGCAGAGCCTTCTTTCCAATAACAGCGCCGGCCGTCAGCCAGGCGGCGGCATTTATGCGGCGGGCAGTTACTGCACAGTAAGACTTGAGGCCAGCACTGTCAGCGAGAATCTGTCTTCTGATTCCGGCGGCGGCATTTATGGTTATAACGGTGCGGCCATCTCGATTGACTCCTGCACCATCTTTGGCAATCAAGGGGGCGGCAATGGAGGTGGTATTGGTATCGCCTCCAGCAACGCGGAAACAAAGATAACCGTATCTGGCTGCAAGATTGACAACAACCAGGCTGTCACCGGCGGCGGCCTCTATGGTGTCGGTTCGCTGACGGAACTATTATTAGAAGCTTGTACGATTCATGGAAACAGTGCCACCCTGGGCGGCGGTATGGCACTCAATCTGGGTGCAGAGGCAGATATCAGCCAAGGTACGAAGATTGAGGGGAATACGGCGAATAATTTTGGCGGCGGTGTCTATATTGACAATACTTCCGTTGTTCATGTGACGGACAGCACTTTTTCTGCCAATATCGCTTCTCGCGGAGGCAGCGGCCTGTATAATGGCGGGCAATTAGGGGTTAAGGGCACTGTGATGATTACAGACGGCGTCAGCATCCCTTCTGCTCGACATCTGATCCAGGTGGAGGGTCCTCTGACATCTTCACAGATTCAGATTGAAGCTTCTGACTATGTCGCACCCGGTTCTGGTGCGCCAATTCCGCTGGCGCAGGCGCAGACGGGATACCCGATTTTGTCTGCGGCTGACGTAGGATCTTTCCTAAAGCCTGCCGTCGGATTTCGAAACTGGAAAGTGGAAGCAAACGCTGGCAACACCCAGGTTCTCTTGACTCCGGCCATTGTACCGATAGAATATGAAATTTCCTTTCATGGCAATGCGACCTGCTGCACGCCAGCCAGCGACGTACCTGGACCGGTCTATGTGGAAGCAGGCGGCAGTGGAACGATTCCTGATATCATACCGAAGAGAAAATGTTACAGCTTCGCTGCCTGGAACACTGCGCGAAACGGCAGCGGAATCTCATATGCTCCAGGGCAGGTCATCCCAGATGTCAACGGCAGCTTTACACTTTATGCTATTTGGCGGCAAAAGCTCCTTTGCTCTTGCTGCTGCAAATGTATGTGCCGAAAGACCTTGAGAAGCTAACCAAAAAAAGGCTTCGTACTTATCAAAGTACGAAGCCCTTTTTGCATTTATTTATCGGAGCAAAGGCATACTGCCAGTCAATTTGTTCACTTTCTTTTTTGGTCCGCACATGGCAATGCCGAAGTAACTCAGATCACTTTCTGCATTCTTTGCCATCTTTTCTGTAAACTCGTCATAATCATTGCAGCTCTGGGCAAGGTCGGAAAAATCGACGACGGTTACATCTTCAAATCCAGGCTCGTAGAGCTTCTGGCGGATTTCTTTGATCAGCTGCGGGTTCCCTTTCAAAATCGGAATCGGGATGGCGATAATGCCCATGTGAATATTGCCGTCGGCATCGATGACATCATCTCCGACTACTTCGGGCATGACCTTTCCGAGTGTTACGCCAAAGATGGCGGCGGTGTTGACCATATTTCCCAGTGGCAGGTTCTCATCTATAATCATTACGCATTTCTCATTTTGCAGATTCATATTTCTTATCCTCTTTTCTCAAATATATCTCGGTATACACCGGGAGTTACGCCGATGAACTGGCGGAAAAACCGATTGAAGTGGCTTTGATCGGAGAAACCTGTCTGTACGGCGGTATCAATAGGGCTGACTCCCTGTTCCAGCAGTTCCTTGGCCCGGTTGATACGAATGGTTTCCAGGTACCGGTAAGGGGTGATGCCCTTGGTGCGGGTAAAGGCTCTGAGCAGTGTAGATTTACTCAGTGCAGCTGCTTTACAGATATCATCCAGGGTCATGTGGAGGGCATAGTTGCCCTCAATAAATTGACAGGCGCTTGCAATTTCATCAAGACATTCTCTTTCTTCTTCGCAGACAGGCTGGCTGTATCTTTCGATCAAAAGTGAAATCAGACAGAGCAGAAGTTCTTCTTTTTCAAATTCTTCTGACCCTTCCATGACCATCTCGTTGATACGATAGATGTGACAGTGGAGTTCCGTGTCAGACACCAGCGGCTGTGAAAAGGAGGGCAGAAATGCCTTGCCTGTAATCTCCTCGACCAGCTTTTCCATGACTAGAGGACCGATATTCAGGCCATAATAGTTCATAGTCAGATTGCCGGCAGGGAGGCAGGCGTGGTTCTGCTGCGGATGAAACAGGGTAATATCCCCTGGCACCAGATCATATTCCTTATTTCCGCAAGACATGTGTCTCTTTCCTTCCCTGATAAAACCCACGACGTAATGATCGTGAAAGTGGTTGGGAAAGGGATGTAAAATGTTTTCAAAGCGATAAGCTTCTATTTGCAGTTCTTCATCAAAACAAAAAGTGCGCACTTCTTTTTTCATCAATAGTACCTCCGCGAATGGAGTTGCTTCAATTCACAAAGTGAATTGATGAGAACTCCTTATGCAACCACCCTGCAAGAGAACGGGCCGTGAGGTCAAGTTCTATTGGCAAAGGGCTGACTGCTTAATTGTATTGTATCACGACTTGCCTCCTTTGGCTTGTACGATATCTTCAATTTTGGTATGATAGAGATAGTAAATTTTAGAAACCAGGGAGATGATAGTATGCCTTCAACCTATGCTCACCGTTATTTTGGCGAAAAGGTGAGAGCGCAGCTTACAGGCAGTGCTGCGGAAATAATCGATCACAAGCGGGAACTCTTTGATATCGGACTGCACGGACCGGATATTTTGTTCTACCATAAGCCGCTTTTATATAATCAGGTAAATCAACTTGGACGCGACATGCACAAGGAAAAAGGCCGCCGCTTTTTTGGCGATGTGAAGCCGCAGCTTGCAAAGAGCGTTGATCCAGAGGGAGCGCTGTCCTATATTCTCGGTTTTATCTGTCATTTTGCGTTGGACAGTCAGTGCCACCCTTATGTGGATCAAGCGATTGAGAAGACCGGCGTATCCCATATGGAAATCGAGACGGAGTTCGACAAGATGCTCATGCGCCGTGACGGTTTTGACCCTTGGATCTTTGACAGCGCCAGCCATCTGCACACTAGCCGCCAGTCGTCGGAGGTCATCGCACCCCTTCTTGGGGTTTCGGAAAAGGATGCGTATGCTGCAGTAAAGGGGATGAAGGGTTACGCGGGTTTCTTCAAGACGACAAATCCAGTGACCAGGGGTGTTTCTTTTTTCTTTCTCAAGATCAGCGGCTTATCAAAGAACATCCGCGGCCTCTTTCTCAACAAAAAAGACCATCCCAAGTGCAAAGAGAGCAGTCTCATTCTTGCGCAGAAGCTGGATGAAGCGGTTCCGCTGGGAGCGGCTTTGATAGAAAATTATATGGATTTCCTTGAGGGGGAGGGGCAGTTATCTGACTCTTTTGAGCGTACCTATGAATAAAGGTAAATGGAGGTGAAATCATGGGCGTAGAACAGCAATATCTTTCAGACGTGGAAGCGATTTTGTCCCATCGCTATGACAATGGGGCGGACCTCTGGGCAACTGAAGACAAGCGGCTGCTGAAGGGATCGCCTTTTTCCACATTTGATAGTGTTCTCTATCTGCTGGAACTGGGAATGGAGCCGGACGCTCCAATTCTCAAGGAGACGGCAGACTTGATTTTCAGCACCTGGCAGGAGGACGGACGCTTTCGCATTTACCCTAAGGGCGGCATTTATCCCTGCCAGACAGCCATTGCGGCCAACGTGCTGTGCCACTTGGGATATGTGAATGATGAGAGAATCCAGAAGACGTTGCGCTATTTTTTGGACACGCCATATCACGATGGCGGCTGGCGATGTAACAAATTTTCCTTTGGCCGGGGAGAAGAGACGGAACACTCCAATCCGCAGCCTACCCTGAATGCACTGGATGCCTTCCGCTTCAGCGATTATTTGGATAAGGAGCCTGCCCTTGACCGGGCTGTGGAATTTCTGTTACAGCACTGGGTGACGCGCAAACCCATCGGACCTTGCCACTATGGCATCGGCACCTTGTTTATGCAGGTGGAATACCCCTTTCGAAACTACAATTTGTTTGAATATGTCTATGTCCTGTCTTTTTATGAGTATGCCAGGAAGGACAGCCGTTTTTTAGAGGCTTTTGAAACGTTGGCATCTAAGACGGTTGATGGACAGATCGTGGTGGAACGCTTAGTCCCCAAATTAGCAAAGCTTTCTTTCTGCAGAAAAGGACAGCCTAGTGTTTTGGCGACAAAACGCTTTCATGAGATATTAGAAAATCTGGGGCGCCCTTGATGGAAAGCAGTATAAAAGCCTCTCCAATGGCGGCTGCAACTGGAGAGGCTTTAGATTGGCGAAAATGACGCAGGATTTAGGCGGCATTTTCTATATGATTGAGGGTTGCAGCTCCTTCCTGCTGATCTGCAGTGACGACCTCTGCTTTTGGAACGCGCAGGGCGCGGATTGCATTTAAAATTGCTATGACGGCTACGCCGACGTCGGCAAAGACGGCTGCCCACATGGTGGCGATTCCCACTGCGCCGAGAGCGAGGACCAAAGCCTTGACACCGAGGGCGAATACGATGTTCTGGTGAACAATCCGTAACGTTTTGCGTGAGATCCGCATAGCTGTTGCAATTTTCGATGGTTCGTCAGTCATGATTACCACGTCTGCTGCTTCGATGGCGGCATCAGAGCCGAGACCGCCCATGGCGATGCCGATATCAGCACGGGCTAAAACAGGCGCGTCGTTGATGCCATCGCCTACAAAGGTCAACTTCCCTTTCTCACTGGTTTCACTGAGCAGCTGTTCCATATACGCTACCTTGTCGGCCGGTAACAGTTCTGTGTAAGCAGAATCAAGCTGCAGCTTTGCGGCGACTTTCTGTCCCACCGCTTTGGCATCACCTGTCAGCATAACTGCCTTTTTGACGCCGGAAGCTTTCAAATCTTTCACTGCTGCAAGCGCATCTGCTTTGAGCTCATCCTCTATTAAGATAGCGCCGGCATATCTGCCGCTTTCGGCGACGTAGATAATGGTGCCTGGCTCTTCCACTGGCGCGAAAGTGATGTTTTGTTCTCTCATCAGCTTTGCATTACCAGCCAAAACGACTTTGCCATCCAACTCTGCCTGCAGACCAAAGCCGGCAATTTCTTTTATGTTTTTGATGCGGCTGCCGTCAATGGCTTTGCCATAGAAGTCTCGAATAGACCTGGAAATCGGATGAGTGGAATCTTTTTCTGCGTAGGCTGCAAGTTCAACCAATCTCTCTTCGGAGACACCCTGGGGATAAAGACCACTGACTGCAAAGGCTCCTTTTGTCAGCGTGCCAGTCTTATCGAAGACGACGGTTTCTGTCTTTGCCAAGGCTTCCAGGTAGTTGCTGCCCTTGATCAATACGCCGCATTTGGACGCGCCGCCGATGCCGCCGAAGAAGCTGAGGGGCACGGAGATGACCAAAGCACAAGGACAGGAGATGACCAAGAAGGTCAGGGCACGTTCAATCCAGATTGCAAAACTCTGGCCGCTGATCAGCGGCGGCAGTACTGCTAAAATCACGGCCGCGATCACGACCAGCGGTGTGTAGTACCTTGCAAAGCGAGTGATAAACGCTTCCGACTTTGATTTTTTACTGCTGGCGTTTTCTACCAGGTCGAGAATCTTGGCAACTGTGGATTCACCGTAGATTTTGGAAACTCTCACCTGCAGCGTGCCGGACTGGTTGATGCATCCGCTGATGACTTCTTCTCCGGCAGCGACTTCTCGCGGCAGGGATTCACCGGTCAGGGCAGATGTGTCTAAGGAAGAACTTCCTTCAATAATGACACCGTCTAAGGGCACTCTCTCGCCAGCTCTGACCACGATGGTTTCACCGATCTGTACTTCTTCAGGGTCCACCTGTTTTATCGTGCCGCCGCTGCGAATTACGTTGGCGGAATCCGGTCTGATATCCATCAGACTGCTGATGGAACGGCGGGATTTATTGACCGCATAGCTTTGGAACCATTCTCCAACCTGGTAGAACAGCATGACGGCAACGCCTTCGGAGTATTCGTTTAAGCAGAGTGCACCGACGGTGGCGACTGTCATTAGAAAGTTTTCGTCAAAGACTTGGCCGTGAAGAATGTTCGTCACAGCTTTCCAGACGATGTCCCAACCGATGAGGGCATAACACAGAAGGAATGCGGCCATTTCCACAGCGGGACTGAGGGGCAGTGCGGCTGCCAGCAGGAAAAGCACGGCAGCAGAGACGATGCGGGCAAGTTGTTTTTTCTGTTTCTTTGTCATAATTCTCCCTCCTTTTAGATTTTGACTGTAACATCTGGTTCGATTTTTTTGACGATTTTGACTGCTTCAGCCAGCACCTGATCAAAATATTCATCGTCAGCTTCCAGTATCATCTTCTGACTCATAAAGTTAACGTTGGCGTCATCGACACCATCTAATTTTTTAACTGCGTTTTCAATTTTTGCAGCACAGTGTGCGCAGTCCAGATCGATTAATTTGATAGTTTTTTTCATGATATATATCTCCCTTCAAAATAGAAAATTTGTTATTTATTCGATTAAATGATTGCTTAATCGTTTGTATGATGTTACTATAAATCATAAGGACAGAAAGGTCAATGGATTTTCTGATTTGTGTCCGAATGGAGCTGGAACAGGTCTAAATGGAGCGCAAATTGATTGGAGACGCTGCTGGATGGGTAAAATAGACGTACTAATGAATTAGAGGAGGTTCAGGTGAAGGTTATGAGAGCGCCGAAATATCGCATTATAATAGATGGAAAAGCTGCAGCGCCAGAGGTTTTGACTGACGGCAGCCGGCAGTATCGCTTTGGACGAGGAAAACAGGCCGGATCTATCGAGGTGTTTTCGGTTCTGCCAGGGGTGGAATTGCTTTATGATAATTTCTCTATGAAGAAAGAGAGAAATACCGTGGAAGTAGAAGGAAATCTGCTGGAAATCAACTATTGTCATGAGGGGCGGCAGGAATGCCGATGGATCTGCGGAGACTATCTGTATCTGGGTCCGGGGGATCTCTGCATCACCAGAATGGAAAACGATGAGCCGCCGCTGGCCTTTCCAACAGAACATTATCGAGGCATTACCGTCATACTGGATCTGGATATCCTGTCAGAAGAACCACTGCCGATTTTGGGCGGACATATAGCGGGGCTGGCTGACAAGTTCTGTCCGGATCATCACTTTTTTGCTATGAGAGCCAATGAACACATCAGCCATATTTTCAGCGAACTCTATGATATTCCAAAGGAGGTAAGGGAGGAGTATTTCCAGATCAAAATTTTGGAGCTATTGATGTTCCTGCGTTTGGTGAATCCAGATGCAGAGCGCAGGATTGACAAAATTACCCGAGGACAGATCGAAGTGATTAAGGCTGTAAAGGACAGGATTTGTGAAGATTTGACCCGTGAAGTCACCATCGAAGAGCTGGCCAAAGAGTTTTGCATCAGTTCCACCGCTTTGAAAAATAACTTCAAAATTATCTATCATACTTCGGTGAAAAAATATCTGAGAAAAGTCCGCATGGAGCGAGGCGCGCAGCTTTTACGCGCAGGAAATACGCCAGTGGCGCAAATTGCCGCCCAGGTTGGTTATACAAACCAGAGCAAATTTGCCTCAGCGTTTAAAGAACAGTTCGGGCTCTCGCCAATAGAATATCGGAAAAAATGTGCCCATGAAGGAGCAGAATAAAACTCGTGTTACAATATAGTTGTACTTTTTGGGGTAGTTGAAGCAATCCTGCGTAACTGCGTGATGACAGTATAAAAAGACAGGGGGGTATCTGATGAATCCGGTTATTTTTTCGCGGAAAATGACTCCTTCTGAAGCTGAAAAAACAGTCAGAAAGTAACTGGAGAACTTAGATTCTGTTATTTTTAGTCAATCTGAAAATACTTGATCGTGTATGACTGCTTTTAATCGTCTAATTTTACGGCAGAGTTACGCGAGAAGTCCCAAGAACGGTCAAAAAGTACAACTCTATTGTAAAACTTCGAGAGCATATACCCCTATACCGTACATCTGGCGAGGCTGTTATTCTGCGTTTCTATAATGGCAGCTTTGCACAAAGGCTGCAATCAAATTTTGCTGGGCTTTGTCTTGCTGCATATGTTCAGGATGCCACTGTACGGCGAATCCAAAGTCATAATCGGCAATTTCCAGGGCTTCAACAAAACCATCCTCGCTCTTTGCGATTGCCCGCAGCCCTGATCCAACACGGTCCACTGCCTGGTGGTGAAGGCTGTTGACAAAAGCAATGTCGCTGCCCAGGATAGCAGCTAACTGTGATTGGGAATCCAATTTGACATGGTGAGATCCGGTGTTTTTGCGCAAAATATCAAAATGTTTCTCCTGCTGAATCTTGCGAATATCCTGTGTCAGTGTCCCGCCAAAGCAGACGTTGATCATCTGCATGCCTCGGCAAACCCCTAGAATCGGTCTGCCCGTATTGAAAAAAGCCTTTAATATCAGCGGTTCAGCCAGATCCCGTATGGGATCTGGTTTTCCACATTTTTGCTCTCTTTGCCTGCCATACAGGGCAGGGTTGATATCTGCTCCGCCTGCAAGTAATAAGCCGTCTGCGCCCAGAGCCTCTTTGACCGCCGCTTCTGAATCGGTCAAATCGATCCATCTTATTATAACATCGGAACTATCGTCCGAAGGGCGGATTTCTTCCACGTTTTTTACAGCGACAGCATTAAGCAGGCTCGTTGTATACTTGCTCTTTAAATATTTTTCAAATAGAGTAGTTCCCGTCTCCGGTATGGCAATTACGACTGGTTTCATATGGTACTCCTTATTGTGTATTTCTATCATTCTAACACTCTTGTAAGCAAATGCAAAGGGTAGTGAATTTTACAAGGAATAATTCTATGATTTCTTCGAATTGAAGATTCATTGTAGAAAGGTGTATGATTTTGTCGAAAGAGGTGAGATGATGAACAACATGAAGCTAAACACAAATATGGAAAATCTCAGGGATATCTATAAGGAGATTGCAGAGAGAACAGATATTGATACGGCGCATAAGATTTACTGCGCCTTTGCGGGCGTTCAAGTGTGCTTTCCGAAGAACTTCTACACATCGGAGTATGTTAAATCACAAATCCGTACCCAATATGCTGCCGGAACCAGCATTAAAGAGTTGACCAGACGGTACAACTATTCAGAGCGGTGGATCAGAAAAATTCTGAGTGAAGGCAGATTGGAAGATGCAAAATGAAAAAAGACGTAGCTTTGATCATAGTCGCTATGCTGGTCGTATTTTCCAGCTGTGCTTGTTCCATTGGGGTAAAAGTGACTGCTGAAGAAAATCTGGGCGCACAGGAAAGAACAGAGGGAAATTACATAAGCACAGCCAAAAAATTTACAAAAGATCTTGGAAACCAAGTCTTGACTCGCATGCGGAAAGCGCTAGGGGTACGGGCTTTCCAATCTGACAATCTCGGTGAAGCCAGTGGAGGCTGTCTGAAAGATTTGACAGATGCTATTTGTGAGAAAGGGCGTACATTCGCTGGCGATATAGGCTTCGATTTTCTGTATCGCGGCTTTTGTTTATATAGTCCGTTTTCCCTGCTTCTGTAGGGCGGAACAATTCATTCGCTGCTTAACGCTGGATTACAGCGTAATTATAATACAATAAAGGGGTTTTATCGTGATAATGCAAAAGCAGCGAATTGTAAATTAATAAGCGTGTGTCCTTTTATAAAATATAGCAATTTATATTAAGACCGTCTTGGTAAAGCATGTTATAATGATACAGCATTGTGAACGGGGAGTGTGATGATGGAAAACAAACAAATAATCAAAAAAGTGATTGACTATATAGAAAACAATTTGGATAGCCGACTAAATTTGGACGATATCGCTAAGGAAGCCGCGTATTCTAAATTTCATCTGAACATAGTGTTCTTAGAGTACGTTGGCTGCTAGTACAAAGGGCAAGCGATTCGCGTTACCAAATGCTGATATTATGATTCATCAGCCAGCTATATCCGAGGGTATGAAAGGCCCGGCTAGCGACATTAAGATCATGTCAGGTTATATGCAAATGAATAAGCAGCGTTTAAATCAACTGCTTGCAAAAAATACTGGAAGGACAATCGCAGAAATAGAGCGCGATACAGAGCGGGATCATTTTATGACGGCAGAGGAAGCCAAAGCATATGGTTTGATCGATGCGGTCATTTCAAAACGATAGCAGAAGGAATACGGCAAACAGAAAAAAGGGCATCAGCGATGCTATGACAATGCAATAGAAACGCTGACGCCCTTCTCGTATTTTTAAGAAATGTCGGATGCGGTTAATACAGTTCTAATAGTTTCTTGTATTTATTAAACACTGCCAGCCAGTTCTTTCTTGCGAAATCGCTCAGCTTCCAGGTTATATAAGAGTCCTTCTTTCCTACTATCTCAACTTTTACAGTCTTTTGTTTGAAAATCTTGATCAGCTTATCTAGCTGTGCAGTGTCTTTATCCTTGTAATTTGCGAGGTCGATCTTCCAATATTTATAATCCTGATATATATTTGTCGTGTAGTCTTCTTCACCGGAATCACTTGTGAGATAAGCATTGTAACCAGTCGTCATACCTCCGCCGGTAAACCAGACAGCCTTTGGATAAAAAGTGCGTCTGCCGTAAGAAACAATCGAAGTTTTTCCCTTCATTGCCAGGCGAACTTTCCCTAGGTCACCTGTCCGGGTTATATCAATATAGGGCTGTGCACTGGCAGTCATAATATAACTCTTTTTCTCTAGGCCGACTTTGTATGATTTTCCTGACAGTCTTGCATGCTGGCCGGCGGTTATGGTTTTATAGGGAATGTTTTTCGTGCTGTATTTCTTAGCCTCTTTAATCAGCCTTTTGTAAGATAGTCTGGTGTCGAGATAGCCGTTTACCTCGATTTCCAAACAAGAATTTGAGGTAAAGGACAGCACATAATTGCCGGCGTCTAAATCCATCGAGATAGTTTCTTCATAATAGTCGTTTCTTTTGTATTCCTTTTTGTATATCAGCGTACCATCATCTGTTTTAAGCATGAGCGTAAAACGTCCCTCGGCGTAGAAACCCTCCATATCCAGATATAAGATGCCGTTTTTCTCAATAGTGAAAGCCTTTTCATAGGTGCCGCTATCTTCGTGATCTTCCTGCCAACGAAATATGGAATCACCGTTGGTAATGCCATAGGCAGAGATTGTGAAGCTGCTGCAGGTAAAGGTAAGCGCCATAATTAGTATCAATAATCTGCTGGCATAACGTCTATATCTTTTCATATGCTCTTTCTCCTCGCTAAAACTACAATTTAACTTTATATATTAATTATACTTATTAATGCATGTAATGTAAGTAGAATAGTATATATGCGGATGGTTATTTTTATAACATAGGAAATATCGATGGAATCAATATTGACGGAATATCAAAGAACGTATTTTATGAAGGCAGATTTTTTTATGCCAGAGAGAAGGATTTATGGTATAATGAACGCATCGATTTTACAGCGTGGCTGCAAGGAAGCGTTCATTGAATCATGTGCTGCGATTTTATGTTCAAAGGAATGCACATGGTATAATGGTTCCACAATCCTACGGCGTTGCCGTTCTGCCCCAAGCTTGCTTGGCTAGGCAGAACGGACAGCGGAGTGAGCTATACGAGCGTAGGAATATTGCGAAGCAATATGTTGCCGAGCCGTAGGAACCATTGAATCACGTGCCTCTATTCTATGTGCAGAGGAATCGTCATATTATAGTTTAAATAAAAATATTGTATTGAAATGAGGTGTTTCATGAATAATCTATTCGGAAAATCGCTGCGGTCTCAAATGGAGAAAGCGGGAATTAAGGAAAGTGAATTGGCTGATGCGCTCAGTTATGATACGACCTATATCAGCAAATGGATTAACGGAAGCAAATTGCCATCGACCAGGAATGCGGAACGAATCATCGGACAGATGGCGGATTTTTTTGCAGATCATCCCTCAAACAGCGATACTGCGGATAGAGAAAGCCGGTGGCAGAATAGTTTTAAAGCATTGAAATCGGCGTACGCCAGTGACAGCAGTTATCTGACCTTTCAGGCACATAGCAACAATCAGATGTCATTCCTCAGTGACCAGAAGAGATTGGTGGAGTTGACACGGGATGCCTTTGTGCAGGCTATGGAAAACTACGACCACAGCATATCCATAACAGCTACTTTTGACCTCTTCCGTCTTTACGGCGGTGAATTTAAACGTTTGATGCAGGAATTACACGAAGCCGGCGTAAAGCGGGTAGAACTGAAGCTGGCATTATTTCCGGAAGAACTGAAAGAGGAGTATTATTTTTACGCCGCGAATATTCTGAACATCATCGGCTATCTTGACTATATCGAAATGTCTATCGTATGTCAGAAACCAGAACAGCCCCATATTTTGGTCATCAACAATCTGCTCTGCATACAAGTCCTGTGGAATATTCAAGGAGAGTTAGCGGCGGTGTTTTCCATGGATGAAAAGATTATCGAGCAGTTTTCTCTGATGTGCGGGCAAATCCTCGAGGCATCGGAAAAACTCCTTGACCCGGCGGAACCTGAAAGCTTGAAACGGACCAATGTGCAGTTGGATTCTTATTCTGACAAACGGCAGTGGCTGTTCTTTAATGAACCGCCCGCCATGCTGTTCCCGGAAAACATCATGGACCAATTCATCAACGAAGCGCAAGACGAGGCTTATGCCAGCTATCTGATTAAACTAAAAAATATTTTTATGAAGCGCACCTGCAAATCGGAAATCGATCTCGTCCTCTATTCTTCCATGATTAACAAATACCTTTCCGACGGTAATGTCAGCGTGGGTAATGTCAGCCATCACTTGAGTGAAGAGCAGACCCGCAGCCATCTTCAACATCTCAGCGAAATCATGAAAAAGAATCCTGCCTTTGCAATTTATTTGATTCGTGATACCGTCGTACTCAGCGAAGAACTGAGAAACTGTCCTTCTATCTTTATCGACTCTTATTCACTATATATCGAAAACTCAAAGAAGGGCTCTAACGATAATTTCCATATTTCTATGGATCCACGAATGCGCAGTGCATTCCAGCAGTTTTTCGAACGCATGCTGGGGCAGCCTTATTGTACCCGATTGACCGCAGAGGACCTGCTCAGATACCTGTAGCCATTGCAGGCACTTTTCTCAGAGCACCATAGTTTCTTCTATATTACAGACTTGAATTTCTTGAATTCAAGTCTGTTTTTATTTTAACAAATGCATTCAAACTGGTTCAATTGAAAAGAACCGGTTCTGCACATATACTTTAATTAGAAAATTTAGAAATTTAAGAAAGAGGAGGATACGACATGGAAGACAAGAAAGTAAGTATTAGCCAAGTCATTGCTATCGGCGGGGCCTTCATGGGCTTTGTCATCGGTTCCAGCTTTGCATCAGGACAGGAATGCATGCAGTATTTCACTGGTTTTGGTCTGTTGAAGAGCGTGGGCGCAGGAATTATCGCACTTATTCTTTATGCATGGTTTGTCAGTGTGATTGTCGAAGATGGAAGATATCTCAAATTAAACAACTCAGGAAAGATGTTCAATTTCTACCTGGGAAAGTATCTCGGATTTGTACTGGAGTGGTTCACACCGATTATGCTGTTTTTCGTTTACTCGATGATGATCTCAGGAGCAGGCTCTACCTTTGAGGAATATTACGGCGTTGACGGCAACATCGGCCGCGCTATCATGATCATCGCTTCACTGGGAACTGTTTTGCTGGGACTCGACAAACTGGTCAAAATCGTCGGCTACATCGCACCGGTTCTGCTGGTTGTCACCATGGTCATCGGCATCATGTCCATTGCAAGCAATCCAGAGGGTATCGCACAGGCGGATCAAAATCTGACAGAAGTGACAGTGAACACCAACTTCAACTTCTGGGCATTGTCAGGACTCATGTATGCAGCCTATACCGTTACGGGCGTCGTACCGTATCTGGCTGACATCGGCAAATCCACAGCGACCAACAAGAAGAACTCCATCCTGGGCGGACTCTTTGGCGGCGGCGCATTTTTAATCGCAGTCATGATTCTGAACTTCGGATTATTAGCTAACATCAAAGACGTTTACAACTTGGAGATTCCATCCCTGTTTGTAGCAGCTACCATCAGCCCGGTATTCGGAAACATCTTTTCCATTCTGCTGCTTCTGGGAATTTACACGACGGCAGTTCCAATGCTGTACACCGTCTGCAACAAAATTTCATCTAATTCAAAGAGCATGGCTTATAGAATTACGGCAGTTGTAACAGCAATCGTCAGCATTTTCGGCGGACAGTTATCGTTCTCCACGATGATCAGTATCATCTATCCGATTTCCGGATATGCAGGCATCGTCATTTTCGCTGGCATGATTTATACAAAGTACATCAAAAAGAGAAAATACGAGGACTTTGATGAAAACGATGTTCTCATTAAAAACATTTAACAGGAGGTTCATTATGAAAAAAGTATTAGTAACTGGCGGCACACAGGGTGTCGGCCTTGAAACTGTAAAGTTATTGCTGGAGCAGGGATATGAAGTACATATCACTTACCGCAAGTCCGCAGGAAAAGCAGAAGAACTGATGAAAGAAAATCCGGGAAGAGTATTCGCTCATAAACTGGATCAGGGGAATTTGGAAGAAATCGAAAAAGCTGACTTCCTCACAGAACATGAATGGTATGGCGTCATCTTCAATGCAGCGCTGGGTTCCGGTACGGTCAAAGACTATGCGGAGCAGGGCGATCCACTGAAGGCGGCCAACGATATCGCCATGATGACAGTAAACGCTCTCGGACCTCTATGGATTTACAAGAAGATTCAGCCGGTCATCGAAGCAAAGACAGAAAAAACAAAATTAGTATTCATCTCATCCGTCGGCGGCGGCATCGCATGTTTCCCAAAATTCACTTTGAGCGATGGCATGAGCAAATGCGCAGTAGCCTATCTGGCAAAACAGCTGGCTGCTGAAAATACTCATACGCCGATTGACGTATTCTGTGTCAGCCCGGGTGCCATTGAGACACCGATGTTCTATTCCAGCACTCTGAAAGGAATGTCACCAGAAGAAAGAGCTGCTTTTGATGCGGCACAGGCAAAGCAGAGACTGATTCAGCCTGGAGAAATTGCAGAACTATTAACCTTCCTTCTGAAAGACGAGTCCACGATTCTTCATGGCGGTAACATCGACGCAACCATGGGTCTGGGCACACGTCCTGGCATTCAGACAGAAGCAGGACTGGAGCATAATTAATAGGAGAGAGGTGCGAAATGTTAGAATACTTATCTGAACGTGGACGGAAGTGGGTCAGAACACTGCCGCCACTCGTAAAAGCCCATTTTGACAACTTTTATAATATGTACGACAAAGAGAAGAACCCTAATGGCTTAATCAACATGGGGACGGCAGAAAGTCATCTGGTCAATGATGAAATCTGTGATCTTCTCAGAAAGTCAGCAGAACGCATGGATCTGACAGGATACAACATCCACTACAACAAATTCGAAGGAAGCGACGAATTCCGTACTGCCATCGCAGACCACTGGCAGAAGATCATCTTCGGCGATGATGCAGATGTCACTTTGACGAAAGACAACGTGGCCACCTGTGCGGGATGTACGGTGGCGCTGGAGACACTGGCTATGCTTTTAGCAGAGCCGGGCGACGTTTTTCTGATTCCTGCTCCATACTATTCCAGCTTTGTGGACGACATCAACGAGCGTGCAGGCGTGATTCCTGTAGGCGTATGGTGCGATGAAAAATTGGATCGCAATGCCTTTGAAGAGGCTTACGAAAAGGTTTCGAAAGAAGGCAAACGAGTAAGAGCCGTTCTCTTCTCTTCGCCGAATAACCCGATCGGCACTGTATATAAGAAGGAAGCTATACAAAATGTAATCGACTTTGCTATGGATCACGATATCGATGTGATTTCTGATGAAATCTACGCCCAGACTGTCTTTGATCCAGAGGCTGAGTTTGTCAGCACCATGAAACTGGTTCCGGCATCCTACCGCCACAGAGTACATGTGACCAGCAGCTTTGCCAAAGACTTCTTACTATCCGGATTCAGAACAGGAATGTGCTTCTCCTTTAATGAGTGTATCATACAGGGATTTGCCTCCATCACCTATTATTCGTGTGTTTCTTCTCATACACAGTCACTCTTGACTGCAATGCTGAAGTCACCAGAACTTTCTGGCATCATGGATCTTTCCAGGCAGCGCCTGGCCAAGGCATATCACATCTTTGCTGATGGTCTTGCAGCGATCGGTGTGCCAACCATGAAAGCACAGGCGGGAATCTTCGTTATGGCTGATTTCTCCGCATACATGGAAAAGGACGAATTTGAAGTGGAGCACGTACTGTGGGAGAAGATTTACAACGACTTGATGATCAATGTTTCCCCGGGACAGCTGTTCGGCTATAACAAGCCGGGCTGGTTCCGCGCCTGCTACGCCTTTGACGAAGATACCGTTCAGGAAGCGTGCCGCAGACTGGCGACATTAAAGAAATAGAGAAATATAGAAATGATGAAAAGCTCTCAGGGGAATGACTCAGGAGAGCTTTTTCTCTTGAAAAAGGAGAGAGACCTATGCAAATTAAGATGAACGACTATGTGGCATTGGAAAACAAACAGACATATATTACAGAAAATCCTCTGGCTGAAGCGCAGCTTCCCATCGACTGCGGCGAGGGTGTCAATATCCTGCAGATTCCGCCGCACTGGCTGGAGACTTTTGCGGATCTGGATCTGGAGCGCATTAGGACTTATCCTCATACACCGAAACTGAAGGCGGAACTTGTGAAATATTGGCGGGACTGTACGGCTGTGAACCAGACCAATGTCTTCATTACAGAAGGCTCCATGGACGGTATCCGTATCGCTTGCCGCCTCTTTCTGGAAAGGGGCGATCGGGTTCTCGGAAACATTCCGACCTTTAATGCCGCAGAGAGCGAGATTAAATTAAGCGGTGCCCTCTACGATGGCGTACTGCTGGCAGCAGAAAATAATTATGTTTTTCATTGCGATGTTTTTTTGCAGAGATTGGACAGCAGGCATAAGATGGTATTTATCGACAACCCGAACAATCCGACAGGTCAGGTCATCCCCCTTGATCAGATTAGGTGGATTGCCGCTGCAGCGGCGCGGCTTGGCATCGGGGTCGTTATCGATGAAGCCTATGGGGATTACATGGCAATGGAGAATTCCGCAATCAATCTCTTAGAGAGCTTTGAGAATATTGTGGTTCTGCGTACCTTTTCGAAAGGGTTTGGACTGGCGGGCATGCGGATCGGGTATCTGTTTGCCAGCAGCGGCGAGCTGGCGCAGAGTCTCTCAAAGGTGACCGATGCCTACAGCGTATGTGTATTCTCCCGTTTGATGGCGCAGGCGGCGCTGGGAGATTTGGATTTTTTGCAGCAGGTAAACAAAACAGCAAAAGAATTGAAAGAACAAATACTGGTTGAGAATTGGCAGAATCTGACCGTTTCCGCTACAGGAGAAAATGTGCCGATCATGCTGCTGAGCCACCGAGATTCTGCGGTGAATCTGGCGGCAGCACTGGCGGAGCGTGGCATCAAAGCCATCTCTGGAAAGGAGTTCAGCGGACTGGGTAAAAACAGCGTCAGGTTCCGCATCCCGCAGGAAAAGGATTTGGCTGAAGTGATAGATGTACTGCAGGAGATTGATGGAGAGTAGGATCTTTATTGCGGGATATTGCCGATGACCCTTTTATCGTGAAAAGCGATGGTAGTATATCAGGGCAAACCCATGAAAACCCTTGCGCCTTCATTTACATTTTGCTGATCTTTTCTTGCACTTTTTTTGATTATTGTAAACCAATGTGCCTTCATTTTTGAATTTCGGCTTTATACTTGCGCGCGGATAAAAAAATATGTTTGATTTCAAAACCATCTGCCCTTTTATTTAACATGTTGCACACGATTTATTCTACATAATGGATTATATGGAGATATTTGTAAGAAAAACTGAGTATTTGCAAAGGAAGGTGTGCAAGTAAATTTGAAAAAAACAAAAATGAAGGCGGAAATGAAGACGCAGGCAGCGTTTTATGCCATCATGTCCCTCTTTTTTAGAAATGAAGGCGCGGTACTCACAATCATTCACGAAGGTGTCAGAGATGGGAGGACGCAAGCAATGAGAGGAGTTGCTGCAGAAGAGGGGAATCTTCGCTCTAAACAGAAAAATCGGATTTAATTCTAACGCAATAAGTAGTATAATAACCTTATACATACATAAGGAGGAATTAGAGAATGAAACTACTTTTTGTAATCATTTCTAAAGAGGATGTGGACCAGGTGATTTCTGGATTAAATAAAGAGGGATTTAGAGCAACAAAAATCGCCTCTTCCGGCGGCTTTTTAAAAAAGAAAAATGTCACTTTGATGATCGGTGTGCAGGAGGATCAGATGAATGCGGTCATCGATATCGTCAAGGGCATCTGCCATGAACGCCAGACGGTAGAGGTCAATATGCCGATTTTCTTCCCGAACGGGATGAACGAAGCCAGCTTTTCTGGCTATCCGGAGACGGTAGAAGTAGGTGGTGCGATCATCTTTGCCGTCGATGTGTCCCATTATGAAAAAATCTAAAAGAGGATTATAAGAGAACACCTTGGATACAAGCAAGGTGTTCTTTTGTTTTATGTCATAAAAAAGAGGTGTGTTTTGCAAGTAGATCCTATTGACAGAAGCGGTTTCTCCTCCATTTGATTACATGTATTGACAAGAGTAAAATAAATGTTATAATCTATATGACTAAATAAATATAATTAGTCGTATAGATTGGAGGGCGCAATATGCCAAGGTTTAGCAACATGGAAAAGGAAAAGATAAAACAAAAACTGCTGCAGGAAGGCGAGCGGTTATTTACTTCATTTGGATTAAAGAAAGTAACCATCGATGAAATCGTTCAGGCCGCCGGGATTGCAAAAGGCTCATTCTATTCATTTTACACAAATAAAGAACACCTTTATATGGATATCTCAGGGAAATTGCAGCTGCAAATGTGGCGTGAAATGGATGAATTTCTAAATGAACATCGCACATTACCACCAAGAGAACTCTGCAAAGAGTGTTTCCTCTGGATGTTTCATCAACTGGAATGTTATCCTATGCTGAAGCAAGTAGATAGCGAAACGGCAGAACATCTATATCGAAAGCTTCCGCCAGAAGTGCTTGTGGCGCACACCCGGGACGACAGTCAAGAACTTGTTAAATTAGAGGAATATGGCGTTCATTTCACGTGTGGGATTGATATTGCAACAAAAACACTGCAGACTCTTGCTGTCAGTTTGCTGAACCTGCAGCAGAATCAGACCGAGGATCGACAGATTATCATGGAAATTATTTTGGATGGCGTGCTAAAGGAGATTGTAAGTGATGAAAGTAATTGATGTGCAGGATGTATATCTGAAATACAGGGCGTCGAAGCAAGATACCATTCGGGGCATCAGCTTTGATGTCAGGGAAGGAGAAATCTTCGGCTTTCTGGGACCATCTGGGGCAGGAAAAAGCACCATGCAAAAAATATTGACAGGAACTCTCCGCGATTATCGCGGCAGTGTCCGCATTTTTGATACAGAAATGAAGTACAGGACGAGAGATTATTACGAGCATATCGGTGTGGATTTTGAATTTCCTAATTTTTATGGGAAGTTTACCGCCCTAGAAAACTTGCAGTATTTTGCTTCTCTATATTCGGGTAGAACAGTGAATCCATTGGAACTTTTGGAGAAAGTAGGACTACACCTTGACGCTGACAAAAAAGTTTCCAGCTATTCAAAGGGCATGAAAATGCGGCTTGGATTCATACGCGCCTTATTGCATAATCCTCAGCTGCTCTTTCTTGACGAACCGACCAGCGGTTTGGACCCTGCCAATGCAAGGATATTGAAGGACATGATATTAGAACAAAAAAAATTGGGCAAAACCATCATCTTAACGACCCATAACATGCATGATGCAGAGGAACTTTGTGACCGTGTTGCATTTATCGCCGCTGGTACAGTGAAGGCTGTTGACTCGCCACATGCTTTGCGCAAGAGCAACGCGGATACACAAGTGGAATACAGCTATTTAGCTGATGGAAAAGAGCAGCAGAATGTCTGTCGGCTGTCCAAGCTGGCCTGCGCAACGGATTTTCAATCTGCCCTGAAAGAGGGTACGCTGACGAGTATTCATTCAAAAGAGCAGACCCTGGAGGATGTATTCATATCGCTTACAGGAAGGGGATTACAATGAGATTTTTAAACGCCTTAAAAAACGATTTTCGCTTTCAAATCAAATACGGCTTTTATTTTCTATATGCCTTCTTCAGTGTGGTTTATATTGTTGTACTGCTGATAACCCCTGCAGAATATAAGCATATGACAGCATCCCTCATCATATTGACCGATCCTGCTATGCTGGGCATCTTCTTCATAGGCGGTATCTGGCTGCTGGAAAAAGGAGAGGGGCTGCATGGGTTTTGGAATATCTCACCTCTGCGTCCCCTCGAATATATATTGGCCAAGGCCATATCGCTGGCAGCTTTGTCGACCGTATCCGCTGACCTTATCGTTTTGATCGGCATGGGAAGTATGGCTCACTTCGTGGACTTATCTTTCAGCGTCTTTTTCGGTGCAGTTGTTTTTAATCTCATCGGTCTGATGATTGCATCCTATGCCCACTCAGTAAACCACTATATGCTCATCGTCTGCCTTCCTACGGCTTTTCTATCGATGCCTCCGGTGCTGACTGCCTTTGGAATCACACATCCGCTTTTAGAGCTTTTTCCGGGGACGGCATTGTGGCATATGATTGCAGGCACCATTGGCATGACGAGAAGTGTAAATGGCCGGACGGCAATGGTTCTTATTATCTGGCTGGGGCTGCTGTCTTTCCTTACAAATAAACGCATCGGTGCGGCTCTGCAGTCAGAAGGAGGTCAAGACGCATGAAACATACAGTAAGACTCTTTGTCATCGGATTGAGACAAATAGCAAAAGACGGGATGCTGGCTGTCATGCTTCCGGCACCGTTTCTTGTCGGGCTGTTTTTTAAGTTTGTTGTCCCATTCATCAACACGATATTGATAAGGGAGTTCTCTTTTTCTCTAACACCTTGGTATGGCCTTGTAGATGGGCTGCTAATTTGCCTGACTCCCATGTTTGCCGCAATGATTTCCGCATTTCTGCTTTTAGAGGAAAGAGACGAAGGGGTGCAAGAATTCTACCAGATTACTCCGGCAGAAGGGTACTCCTATCTGTTTGCCCGCATTGGACTGCCGATGATAGGGGCGTTTATCATCACGATAATCGTTGCGGCCCTTTTCAATCTTTCTACCTTATCGGCTGCTGTGATTCTGTCAAGTTCGCTTGTCAGCAGCTTAACGGGCGTTTTTTTAGCCATGATGGTCGTTTCCATTGCCGGAAACCGTGTAGAAGGGCTTGCAGTTGCAAAGTTGATGGGGATTAGCTTTGCAGGACTTCTTCTCATCTGGTTTGTCCCTGCGCCATATTATTATGTGATGGCTTTCCTGCCTTCCTTCTGGATTGGAAAATTACTGATAGGCGGGACGGATGTTATTTCCTTTTTGCTCGGCTTGCTTACCTGCCTGCTGTGGATTATTTTATTCACAAGAAAATTCTTGAAAAAGGTGTGACAATGTAATCATGCATTTCAATAAAATTGATAAATTCTTTAATTGACAAAAGCAAATCTGAAGGTTATAATCAGAGTAACATACATGCGTATGTACAGGAGGTGATTAGATGCCGCGACACGACCCAGACCAAAAAACCAAGCAGAATATATTGGAAACCGCTATGCGTCTTTTTGCTGAAAAGGGGCTGGAAAATGTGAACATCGAAGATGTTGTAAAGGAAGTCGGTGTAACACGGGGCGCATTTTACCATTATTTCAAATCTCGAGAAGAATTAATTGGCAGTGTTATGTATAAGTCTTTTGAAGAGGATAACCCATACCTGCTTGCTGACAAACAAGAGGGTCTGAATGCTCTCGAAAAGCTTCGCTTTGCAGCTAAACTCAGTCTACGCTCCCATATGGATATCAGCGACAGTATGAGGGCACAGATGGAGAAGCTGGCAAACAATCCTGTTGTTTTTAAGAACGAGATGGTTTTCCAAATAAATGTCATGGCTCCATATATGGAGAAGCTATTGCATGAGGGAAATAAAGACGGTTCCATGAATGTGGTTTTCCCCAAACAGGCATCACAGACGATTGCGTGGCTCACTGCCTCGTGGCTTACCCCCTATGCATTTGAAGTGTCCTATGAGGAATATGTCGATAAAGTTCTGTTCTTTGATCAACTCTCCACATCGCTTGGTGTGCCTGTAATGGATGAGGAAATGAAAGAGATTTATCTGGCAATCGGTAGGCGCGAATTTAAAAGTGAATAAGATTTCTAAAACTACTGCCTTTCTATAGGCAGTAAAATTTACACTATTAACATACATACGTATGTATATAAAAGGAGGATAATCATGACAGAAACAATAATTGAAGTATCCGGGCTGCAAAAATCCTATAAGGCAAACCATGTTTTAAAAGATGTCAGTTTTACGATTGACAAAGGTAGCATCTTTGCGCTGCTCGGCTCAAATGGTGCAGGAAAAACAACAGTTATCAAAATTCTCTCCACACTGCTGAAATCAGACGGTGGCAGTGCTGTCATTAACGGATTTGACGTAGCGGTAAATGGCGACGATGTCCGTCAGTGCATCAGCCTGACAGGGCAGTTTGTAGCAGTAGATGAAGTTTTGACAGGCAGAGAAAACCTAACGCTGATCGGACAGCTGAAACGTCTGCCAAACCTTAAAAGCACCGTAGACGAGTGGCTGTCTTTTTCCAGATTAGAAGATGCTGCCAATAGAAGAGTGTCTACCTATTCGGGAGGTATGCGGCGCAGGCTCGATATAGCGATGAGCCTGATGGGGAACCCCGATGTGCTTTTTCTTGACGAGCCGACAACAGGACTTGACCCACAGAATCGTATCGCCATGTGGGGCTTGGTAAAGGATTTAGCAAAGAAAGGGACAACTGTGGTTCTCACAACACAATATTTAGAAGAAGCTGAATATCTCGCTGATAATATTGCTATTTTACATGACGGTAAAATTATTGCAGAAGGCACACCAAAGTATTTAAAAGAAATAATGCCCGAAAGAGGGGTGCGGCTTACTTTTGACAGTGAGATGAAAGCCAATACAGCGATAAAGCTCTTGAAGGAAAATGGGGTTTCTGCCGACAGCATAGAACAAAACCTGCCTTCATTAGAGGAGGTATTTTTAACACTAATTGATGAAAAGAAGGAGAGAAATCAACATGAAAAAATCTAACAAAAACATATTCCTTGACACTTGGGTCATGTTCAAACGCTGTTTAACGATCTCTTTGCGAAATCCTGAAACGCTCCTAACGGCAACACTAATACCATTTTGCTTGATTTTTTTATTTGGTACGGTATTCGGCAGCATATCCGATGTAGGAGATTATAATTACATTGATTTTATCGTGCCGGGAATTATTTTACAAAGTGTCGCGCAGGCATCTCAATATTCGGCAATGAATGTTACCGCTGACATGACAAAGGGTATCATAGACCGTTTTCGCTGTATGTCTATTTCAAAATCTGCTGTGCTGATCGGCCATACAGGTGCCGGAGTGATACGAGGTATCATTTCAAGCGCCATCATTGTGGTGACAGCGCCCATTCTCGGCTTTAGACCGCAAGCAGGGATTTTTGAATGGCTTTTGTTTGTAGCACTTCTTTTGCTGATAAATATTACATTTACACTAATCGCTGTACTTTGTGGGACGATTTCAAAGTCAGTAGAAGGAGCAACTGGTCTACTATTTCCCCTCTTTATTCTGCCTTTTATGAGTTCGGGATTTGCTCCCGTTGACACGATGCCAGGGGGTATTGGTTGGTTTGCTGCAATACAGCCTATGACATCAATGATCGATAGTTTGAGAGCCCTGACCCTTGATTTGCCTTTAGGGAATAGTATATGGCAGGCACTCGCATGGTGCACGGTTTTAAGTATCGTAAGCTTTGCTGTTTCAATGGGGACATACAACCGCAAATAAGCATAAAGGTACATCTATGACCAATCTATGCTCAGTAAAAAGAAAAAATTAGCACTCACCTCTTGACAGTGCTAACAAAAATGATATAATAACAATTGTAAAAGGGATATAGAGTTTATAAAAAACGTGGAAATGACGGAATCAAAGATTCCTATTTCCACATGTCGCCCACAAGGGGCGACTCTTCGCAAGGTGCGTTTTTTGAAACATACGGAAATACGTCCTTTAGACG
>CABIXY010000003.1:219139-612139 GCA_902362805.1 Eubacteriaceae bacterium
AGGCACAGCTGAAAGACGGTATGCTTACCATCGACGCCAACACCAGCACAGCTAATGATGAAAAAGACGAAAATGGCAGATACATCCGTCGTGAAAGATTCACAGGTTCCTGCAGCAGAAGCTTCTACGTTGGCGAAAATGTAACTCAGGAAGACATCAAAGCCAAATTTGAAGACGGCATTCTGAAAATCTGCGTGCCAAAAGTTGAGAACAAGCCGCAGATTGAGGAAAACAAATATATTGCCATAGAAGGCTAATCGCCAGGGGCAAGAGATTAGAAATCAACGAAATATCTTTAAAAAGCGAACCGCCATTATTAATATGTAATGACGGTTCGTTTCTTTGCATGAAGCAGGACCTTTGTAGTTTGACCTGGAACGGGTTCTTTGCTGCCGACGTGCCTTCATTTCTCAAAAAAGCTGGTACTCATGGCATAAAAAACGGAGGAAGCCTGTGTTTCTGCCTTCATTTTTAAATATTATAAATTTACTGGCGCTACTCCCTTTGCAAACACTTGATTTGAATGGAAAATTATCCTATTTAATATAGAAAATGTAATGAATCTGACCAAAACCAGTTGACAAAAGAGGGAATGTCCTCAAAATCAGAAGGAGTCGCTTCCTGCGCGCAAGTACAGAGTCAAAACTTGAGAATGAAGGCAGATTGGTTTACCGTAATCTAAAAATCCGCAAGCAGAAAGTGAAAAAACAAAAATGAAGGCACCCAACCTGCTTTTTCTGACGACAACGTCCGCCCATCAGTCCCCATCAGTCAGCAGTGCCGTTGAACAGGATGGATATTTGTGATAAAATAAGATAATAGAAAGCAGGTGATATATTAATGAAAAAAGCCATCGTTTACAGGGCTTTCTTTTATGTTCTCGGCCTTCTGGTCATGGCCCTGGGAATTACTTTGAACACAAAATCAGGTCTTGGCGTATCACCGATTATCTCGGTATCCTACTCGATATCAGACATTTGGAATTTTAACTTCGGCAACGCCACCTTTGTTCTATATGGAACCTTTATCATCACAGAGATGGTCGTCCACCTACTTCATCATAAAAAGGTGGCGGCGTTGGAAGAGAATCCTTCCTCTCGCCTGAAGCTGGTCTTATTGTTGGATTTGCTGCAGTTCCCATTGAGCCTGGTATTTACCAGGTTTATGAACTTATTTGCGGCCGTAATTCCCGATTTCCAAACCGCATACCCTGATAGCTTTGCCGGCAGCTTCTGGGGCAGACTTATCGTACTGCTCGTAGCCATTGTCTTTACAGGCATCGGCGCGGCGATGTCTCTGGATATGCGCCTCATACCAAACCCTGCCGATGGACTTGTACAGGCGATAGCAGATTTGAGCGGCAGGACTTTGGGATTCATCAAAAACTGTTTTGACGGATTCAACATCCTTTTGACTGCTGTAATCAGTCTGATCTTTGCCGGACATCTGATCGGCATCGGGTTGGGAACGATTTTGACTGTTATCGGCGTAGGACGTGTCATCGCACTGTTTAACCGTCTATTGGAGTCAAAGGTGACCAGAATGGCACAGGTCAACAAAATAGAGTGAATTATGATAGATAACCTAGCTGATTATAAGGTGTATACTTTCTCATTAAATTGGGATATAATTAATGAAAGAAAAGAAGAAAACCGGGAGGTGAGGTTTATGTGTTCATCAGATCAACTTGACATCCTTTTGCAGCAGATAGCACAAGTGTACCGGCAAGTATATGGAGAAGAAATTGTAAAAATTCTCATGTATGGTTCTTATGCAAGAGGAACCTTTGACGAAGAGTCGGATATCGATATTGTGGCAATCGTAAAGGGTGAAAGAGAGTCTCTTCAGCAGGGATTGAAACTGGTCTGGGAGCGGTCAGCTGAATTAGAACTAGAGTATGAAACCATCCTGTCACCGACAGTTATTCCCTATGATGAGTTTGAAAGATTTAGAGACGATCTTCCATATTATCGTAACATCGAGCGCGAGGGGGTTGAAATTGTTGCCTGATAATAGAAGAGAACTTGCGAAATACAGGCTTGATATGGCTAAAGAAAGGCTATCTTCTGCAAAATTACTTTTGGATAATCGTAATTATAAAGACTCGATTGGGAGATCATATTATGCTATTTTCATGGCGGTCAGAGCGCTACTGGCAATTGATGGTGAAGACTTCTCAAGGCATACAGGAGTTATTTCTTACTTCCAAAGGACATATATTAAGACCAAAATTTTCGATGTAAAGTATTCAAAATATATTAGCGAGGCCTTTCAGATTCGGAACAACACTGATTATGCTGATTTTTATATTGTCTCAAAAGAAGATGCTGAAGAACAGTACCGAAGAGCGGTAGAGTTCTATGAGCTTATTGAGAAATACTTGACCAGTCTTGCACAGGTCAACAAAATAGAGTGAATTTCCTCTGTCCAAACTCATAAAAACATGTTACAATAGTTCCGACAAAATTTTAGAGTGTACGCCCCAAAGGGGTGACGCTACTGAAGGAGGAATGAAATATGGCTCCGAAAATGACGGAGAAAGAAAAGAACCAGCAGATCAAAAAGGAGGCGCTGATTTCAGCAGGCCTTTACATTGCCTTTTTTATCTGGTGGTATTTTACTGGGTACGGTATCGCAGAAAAGGGAACGCCAGAGACTTACACCTATGTTCTGGGACTTCCAATGTGGTTTTTCCTGAGCTGTATCGTAGGATACGTGCTTTTTTCCATCGCTACAGTCTTTGTCGTCAAGAAATTCTTTAAGAATTTTGATCTCGGCGAAGAAGAGAAAGAGCAGGTGTAACCATGTCGTATACAGCAATTTTGATTACCGTTCTGGTGGTATATCTGATTTTTAATCTGGTGGCCGGACTGTGGGTCAGCAACAGGCAGGCCAAGGCCGATGCCGGAAAGGGATTTATCAATAATTATTTTATAGGTGGACGGTCTATGGGCGGCCTGGTCTTGGCTATGACCCTGGTGGCCACCTTTACCAGCGCCAGCAGTTTCATTGGCGGGCCTGGCGTGGCATATGAGAAAGGCCTGGTATGGGTATACCTGTCCATGATCCAGGTGCCGACAGCATTTATCATTCTAGGTATCCTGGGCAAGAAGTTCGCCTTGATTTCCAGAAAGACGGGAGCCGTGACGGTGACCGATTATCTGAGGGCGAGATACAAATCGAAGGCGGTAGTTTGGATTTCTTCCATCTGTCTGGTGCTGTTTTTCGTAGCGCAGATGATGAGCCAGTTTATTGGCGGAGCGGTGCTGTTTCAGTCCATCACGGGATTGCCATACATATACGGCCTGGTGTTGTTCGGCGCGGTGGTCATCATCTATACCACCATCGGCGGCTTCAAAGCGGTGACCACGACGGATACTATTCAGGGTATCATCATGGTCATCGGGGGTTTTATCATTCTCGCAACTATTGTGACGACTGCCGGCGGTTTCGACTCCTTGATTGGAAAACTCAACGTGGCAAATCCGGATTGGGCGGACATCACCAGTGGCGGTTCTACGGCAAAAGCTTACGTCATGTCTTTCTGGGTCCTGGTCGGTGTCGGCGTTCTGGGACTTCCTCAGACAGCAGTGCGAGGTATGGGCTTCAAAGATACCAAAGCACTGCATAACGCCATCATCTATGGAACCATCGTGGTCGGATTTTTAATGCTGGTCATGCACATCTCCGGCGTCTTTGCCCCAGCGGTGCTGGCCCCGGGCGAGTTTGAGACGACAGATTATGTCGTGCCGGCTTTGGTGCTGAAGTATATGAACCCTGTGGTAGCGGGTCTCTTTATCGCAGCGCCTTTGGCGGCAGTCATGTCTACCGTTTCATCGCTGTTGATTCTGGCGTCAGCCGCCATCGTTAAAGATTTGTACATGAACTACATTGCAAAGCCGGAAGTCAAAAAGGAACCGAAGTTCAACGGCAAGATTAAATGGATGTCCATCGGGACAACCTTCCTGATCGGCGTCATCGTGTTCATCTTTACCGTCTATCCGCCGGATTTGATCGTGTGGATCAATCTCTTTGCCATGGGCGGGCTGGAATGTGCGTTTTTCTGTCCCATTCTCTTCGGGCTGTACTGGAAAAAAGCGAATGGGACAGCCTGTATTCTGTCGGCGGTCTGCGGTGTCACATCTTTTATTTTAATGAACACCTACGGTGTGTCCGTCTTGGGGACATCGCCAATCGTGCCGTCTATCATCATTTCGGTGGCGGCATTTGTAATCGGCGCCTATGTCGGAAAGCCGGTAGAGCAAAAGACCTTGGATCTGTTTTTTGCGGAATAGACAAAAATGAGCCCGCATCTGCATTCATTTCTGAATTTGGATGCGGGTTTCTTTTATTACTATTTATTACAGATATTTGCGTGCCATAGTCCAAAACCAGAGGCTTCCATCTGGATTGAATGTATAAACGATATACGGACAATCCAATTCATCTGCTTCGGTTTCTGATACGATAACAATGTAGATTCCTTCTGTCTGGCGGCACAATGCCATAATTTCATAGTCTTCCTGGAAGAACTTCCCGTCCCTGTCATAGACCGCAAAATAACCTGGCACACCGACAGCTTCATAACGAATTTGATTTACGTCAAAGTCATTTACCTGTTCTTTTAATTCCTCAATGACGTCCTCCTGTATACTTCCGTTCACAGAGAATGCATATACCTTGTACAGAAATGAACCATTGACAGCCTCAGTCAGCAGTACCGCGTCTGCGATTCCTTTGTGTACTGCATTGTCCCAGGTTTCCTGCGCATCTTTTCTCTTTCCTTTTCGCAGCATACCTGGAAAGACTTTCTTATAAAACTCGGGTGTCGCTAATTGCTGTTGTAGAGCTTGTTTATCTAACATATTATTTCCTCCGATTTCAATATTAAATTTCTAATTATTGGAATTATAGCATGATTCAGAGGTACTGTCACTTTTTTTATGTCGATGTTTGTCGTATACAATTTTTGATATGATAGCCATGCACAATTAGGAATTGGATTTTTAAGGTGATTCGTGCTAATATTCAGAATACAAGTAATATTACTAAGTTATTCAGCAGACTGGTTTGCGAACATACTATTTATCATGCAGAGGAGAACTTTCAAATGAATAAGAGCATAAAAACGACTTGCAAGAAAACTCTTGTAATTCTTCTCGCCGTAATTACTATGGTTGGCTTTGGAATGCCTGGACTGTCCTATCTTGATGGTTCCGGCGACGCTGGAATATACTCATACGCGGCAGTGAAGTCTGGCGGCGAGTACATCAAATCCATCAAGGGCAGCACAATTACAACAAAAGACGGGCAGAAAGAAAAGTACAATTCAGGAATGACATTTGTGTCAGGCGGATCTGAAATTATCTATGCCAGCGCAAAGACTAAGGTCAAAGCTGGTAAATCAGTAAAAGTTTACAAACAGTATTTCAAACCGTATAAGAACATTGTCTCTGGTTCAGATGACGGCGACGCTGGCGGCGCTCCAGGCGGCGGCACAGATACCGGGAATAAGTTCGGCAGCAGCACCAGCAAAATTGGCACAGCGAAATTCCGCATCGGCTATTATATCACCAACGGCGGCATAGACGGCGATCTTTCTCTCGTAAAAGCGAAGAGCAAGAGCGGAATATCCAGCCTTGTCGGAAAGACTTTGTCTCTGGGTAAAGGTGTCGTAGGCGGTACTGTGAAGACGAGCAAAAGCGGCAGAACGACAACCGTAAATAATCTTAAAGTCAACTCTTACAGCGATAATCTGAACCCGATTGTCGTGCAGGGAACCAATTCCGCGAAGAAGACTTATGCGAAAATCAACAACGCAAAGATTAATCTGCTCGGTAAGAGTGACGGCAGCGGTACGGTGTGTGATTTCAGTGCTTGGGGCGCTGCAATTTCTACCTTTGACAACGCAAGTACCATTATAGACAAGGCGAACATACATACCACAGGCGTTGCCAGATGTGCAGTAGAGGGCGACGACGGTTCCGACACTTTGATCAAGAACTCAAAGATTAAAGTAGACGGCGGCACACTCTATGATGGATATATCAATTCGGCAGATACAGAGACCATGGTAGCACCTCCATGGGTACTGGGTATCGTTGGAAACGCAAGAGCAACCAACCTGCTGGGTGACAACTCCACCATGACCGTGTATAATTCAGATGTATACGCAGCAAAATGGGGCGTACTGTCCACAGATGGCTGCAGCAACGTAGTACTGGATGCAATCAATACGAAGATCAATATGGACCTCAGCGGAGACGATCTGACAGAGGACAGCGGCTACGGTGCATACGCCATCGGAAGTGCAACAGAGAACTTCTACGGTTCAACCTTCAACGTACCGACCTATGCAGTCATCTGTGCAAATGGAGATAATGTTGTCAACTTCTTATCATCAAAAGGCAACATTCAGACCATGAAATACAGCGATGCGAAGAAGACATACGTCAAAGGCCAATATTCCTTCAAGGATTCACAGGTAAAGGATCAGAAGACCACAGTCAACTCAGAGAATTTTGGTGTCAGCGTGTGGGGCGGCGGTACCGTTAATGTAAAAGACGGCACTACCTTTAACACCGGTTCTACAGCCTTCCTGTTTAAGACAGGCGGCCAGCACACAGGAGCTGCGGTCAACATTGACAACGCGAAGATCAATACGGAAAACAATACGCTGCTTCAGGTTCTTGACAACGAGGATTCAGCAGCTACAGACCCGAATAACGAGGGCATGGTATTCGTAAACAAATACTACGAAGAAAAAGAAGGCTGGTTAGGGCTTGAAAACGATACCCTTTACAAAGCAGGAGAAAAGGACAAAGCGACAACAGAGGCTATCAATATCACTAACGCAACCCTCAGCGGCGATATCTACAACGGTTCTGGCTACAAGCAGATGGCGGCTGAATTGAATGTAACTTTAGGAAAAGGTGCCAACCTGACTGGAGCCATCAGTGCTTCTACGATCAAGCACACGACAGACGGCGGTAAGACACAGAATACCAATATTCCGATGTCAAAATACTATCAGTTCGGTCATGTAATCAACAAGGCCTACTACAATGGGGCAAACGATGTCAACCTGACATTGACAGACGATGCTGTTTGGAACGTAAAGGACGAATCCATCGTTACGTCTCTGACAGTGGGTGCGAATGCGAAAATCAACGGTACAGTCTATGTAAACGGTACAAAGACTGCAGTTGAGGCGGGTAAGACTTATACTGGAACAATTACAGTAAAACCTTTATAATCATAAAAACTAGACAGGGAAGCCCTCTGGCAGCGGATGAAACTCCGGTGCCAGAGGGCTTCTTTGCTGCGTCTGTCTATTTTTTCTTGTACCCTGTCATCTCCTGTTCTTCCAGGAATTTTAGGTGGTCCGAGGCTGTCATCATTCCTTCGTGATTCGGATAGTAATAGCCGTACCAGAAAGAGAAGGGATCAACCCAGTTATTGCGCTGAATGAGTTGGGTGCCTTTGGCAGCATAGTCTTCTCCAAAATATGCTTTCGTAATCTCTCCGATGCGGGTCATCAGCTTTTCGTTGGGTTTGATATTCCAGTCGGCATACTTCGCTTTCCAAGCTGCCTGCAAGTCAGCGATATCCTGTTCCTGATAAGTCTCTTCGTGAACCATGACAGAAGGCGGGTATTTTCCAGAGATGGTGCCTTTGTTCTTGCGATGGCCCAGAGAGACCATGATGACAGGCAACACCTGCTTCGGCAGGTTCAGCAGTTCGGCCACCTGGTTTTGATTTGTGACGATGTTGCCGATGAGAACGCAGCCCAGTCCCTCGGCCTCTGCGGCTATGCATAGCGTTTGGGCGGCGATAGCAGCGTCCATGATGAACATGGAGAGACTTTCGTAATCGAACTGGATGTTGGGCAAAACGGAATAGGACTCGGCGATGCGCTTCTCGCGGTGCAGATCGACACAGAAAATCAGATTGACTGGTGCTTTGCCAATAAAACCTTGATTTCTGCAGAGCTTGGCCAAAGCTTGTTTTCTCTCTGGCTCCTTGACCTTGATGATAGAATAATTTTGAAATCCGCCTGACGTAGGCGCGCAGACTGCTGCCTCCAGGAGCCGCGAGAGCACCGCTTCGTCTACGGGCTGGTCGCTGAAGTCACGGCAGCTATTTCTATTTTTCATGATATTCAGATAATCCATATGTAACCTCCATCTATAATTCTTTCTATCTATCATAATGTTATTTTGCATAGATGTCACTATATAAATGATAAAAGATTGCGACAAAAACATATCATATCAACCCGCTTTCCGAATAGGATAGGATAGCGGGGGGGCAAGTAGGATGAAAAAGTCAATTTTAATGATTATGATGATGGGCGTAATATTTTTTGGCACAGCTTGCGGCGGTGCAGGTGCAAAATATGCCGATTATGGCATGAAAACTTTGATGGAGGCTTCGACGGCGGATTGGGTAAAGACGATTGAGAAGGACTGCAAGATTACTGGGTTTGGACGACCCTATGGAACGGTCAAGGAAACTCTGGACAAAGATGAAAAGAAGATGGTTTGGAAAGTGACCTTTGAGATTGATGAAGACATAACGCAGGAGATGGTAGACGGTTATGCGAAGGCCGTATGGGATGCCTGTGTAAAAGCTGACGGAGGCAAAATGCACAGCTGCAACGGGTATTTATATGATGAAGCCTGGGATGCGGAGCGCAGCCAGGTGCCGCTGAACTATTACATCTGGTATTATACGGTCAAACATAAGGAGTTTCGTGTCGGCATTTATCCGACAAATATGGAAGACGGTATACCAGGGGGCATCGTGCTGAAAATAGAGCGATGGAACTATATTAAGAAATAGAAATAATCTAGGCAGGTATTCCTACCTGCCTAGATTGTTTTTTTGCCAGGGGCATCGGTGCTACTGTGGACTATCAGGCAGAGCTTCGGTATATCTGGCTGTCTTCAATTCTTTAACTGCCATGACGATGGCGGTAACGCCAGCCATGAAATCGGCAATGGGACCAGCATAGAGGATGCCGTCGATGCCGATCAACATAGGCAATCCGATGATCAGAGGCAGAAGGAAGATGATCTGTCTTGTCAGCGACAGGAACATTCCCTTTGTCGGTTTGCCGATGGCGGTAAAGAAATTGGAGGTTATCGGCTGTATGACATTGAGAAAAGTAAAGAACAAAAAGATCCTGAAGTAACTGACTGCGAATTTGTAGTATTCCGCTGATCCGTCGCCAAAGATGGAGATAATCTGCCTCGGCAGCAGCTGGAACATGAGAAAGGCGAAAATTGCAATTCCAAATCCATAAGTAATGGCTTTCAAGTATGCCTTTTTTACCCGCAGGTAGTTCTCAGCGCCGTAGTTAAAGCTGACAATGGGCTGTAATCCCTGTGATATACCGATAGGGAAGGAGAAAAAGACTTGATTCACCTTCATGATGATGCCGGCACAGGCCAGGGGAATGGCTTCTCCGTAGATGGACAGGGCGCCATAGTAGGCTAAGGATTTATTGAGCACAATCTGCACTACCATCATGGCAATTTGGTTGGTGCATGGTGCAGCACCGAGAGAAAGCACTCTCTTTACGTACTGCCATCTGATCTTCAGATGTTCTTTGGTGAGTTCTATCGTCCGGCAGTGGCGCAGATAGTGAATGGCCATAACTCCGGAGAGAACCTGACCGATGATCGTAGCCGCAGCAGCACCAGCCATGCCCCAATGAAATCCGAAGACGAACAGAGCGTCCAAAACAGTGTTGACCGCGGCACCCACCAGATTGCAGATCATGGCAAAACGCGGGTTCCCGTCAGCGCGGATCAGATGGCCGCCGCCGGCTGCCAGAATCAAAAAAGGGAACCCTAAAGAAGTAATTCGCGTATAAACCTTCGCATACCCAAGGACGTTTTCCGGTGAGCCGAAGAAACGCAGCATCGGTTCCAGGAAAAGCTGGGTGATCAGGCAGAGCAGGACGCCGCAGATCAATATCATCATCACCGAGTTGCCCAAGAAATAAGCCGCCTCCTCTTTTCTCTTCCTGCCCATGGCCAGATTAAAAGCAGAGGCGCCGCCGATACCAAACATCAAGGCGATGGCGATGCAGGAAATGGACAGCGGGAAGGCGATGTTCGTCGCCGCGTTACCCAGCTCGCCTACACTGCGGCCGATAAAAAATTGGTCGACAATATTATATAAAGCGCTGACCAGCATGGCGATGATGCTGGGAACGGCAAATTTCTTCAGCAGCTGACCGATCGATTCTGTCCCCAAGGGATTCTTTACAATTGTTTCTTCCATTAACTCATCTCCTTTTTACGTTATCCGTCATGCGAATCAGCACTTGATAAGCCGCATCACGTTCTTCTGCATTCATGCCTGACATCAAAATTTCATTCCACTGATCCAAAGCTTCCATAATGCACGGTCGAACCTCAAGACTGGGGGGCATCAGTGAAATCCGATTACATCGTTGGTCGGCTGCATCCTTTTCTTTGTGTATAAATCCTTTTTCTTCCAGAGAGTGGATTGCCCTTGCCACAGCAGATTTGTCCAGATGAAGCCGGCTGGTCAGATCTTCCTGCGTTAAGCCATCATCATCGTATAGAACTAACAGGATGGGATATTCCGATGCAGAGAGACCCAGAGGCTTCAACACGGAACTTAAAAAAATCTGATTCTTTCTATATAAAATCGATATGAATCGTCCAATTCTTATTTGCATAAAACAGCATACGCTCCTTTTAGAAAATTAGTTGACTATGCAACTAAAATAGTATACTATTTTTTTCTTTGGAATACAACTGTTATTTTTTCTGTCAGCACAATGCACAATTGTTTTTATGACGTCAGTGTGATAAAATAAGCAAAATGAAGGAATTAGGAGTAAGTGGTGAAAGCAGTCATCATAGTGGATTTATGTCAACGAATCTTGTAACCAATGTAGTAGATACTAGCAAATTAGAGCTTACCGCTGAAGAATTATACGAGATGATTCCCTGCGGAATCATCTGGTGTTCTGTGGAAGAAGAACCGAAAGTCTTATTCTGTAACGCAAAGGCTGCTTCCTATATGGATTTGACAGGCAAAGATGTGACAGGAGACAAAATTGAACTTCTTTCTTTTATTGATCCGGACGACCGAATGCCGCTTTTGCAGAGTATTTACGGAAACAGCAAAGGGACAGAAGGCGGCTTAGAAGTGAGAATGATTGGCGCCAGGGGAAGCCGGCGATGGCTTTCACTGACTTTTCAGCCTTTTGCCGCAGCAGAGGACAGGCAGTCTGTACAGATTTGCCTCAGTGATATATCAGAGAGGAGACTCTATAAAGATATCGCCAACGAAGTCGCAGACGGGATTTATATTATCGACAGTGAGAATTATGATCTGCTGTATGCCAATGAGTCAGCAGGCCTTTTTTTAGAAGAAGAAGCAACCACTTTAGGGAAAAAATGCTATAAAGTTCTGCAGGGCAAGGACGGTCCCTGTGAGTTCTGCACTTTGAGTTCTGGTGTTGCAGACGGAGAAATCCATGAGATGTATGCGCCCCATACGGGCAAAACTTACGCTACGAAGATCAGGCATACAGAGTGGAACGGCGCGCCGGCGTTTGTCAAGTATGTCACCGACATCACAGAAGAAAAAGAGAGCCAGAGAGAGAAGGAACGACTGGAAGTTTACTATCAAACACTGATTAAACATCTGCCAGGCGGACTTGTGGTGACCACCTTTAAGGAGGGCACCATTTATCCAGAGTTCTTTTCTGAAGGATTTGCAGCAATGATGGGGATGAACGTCGAGGAGGCTTTTGTCTTCTACAAATTTGGCATCGAATCGAGAATTCATCTAGAGGAGCGGAAAGAAGCCCTACAGGTCTTATTTCAGCATATCGAAAAGAAGACGGACTCTTGGGAGAGTGTACATCGTCTGCAGAGGGCGGACGGCAGCTACATATGGGTGAGAAATATCTCCAGCCTGATCATAGAAGAAGATGGAAAAGTGAAGATCTACGCTGTCTGCAGTGATGTAACCCACGACATGAAGAGCCAGCAGGAACTGAGACAGAGATATAACGACATGCTGTTCAACCATTACAAATCTATTGCACCCAATGAAATTATCTCCGGGCATTGTAATGTGACAAAGGATGTCATCATCGACATTACAGATACCACGAAAAATGACTTGCTGAACCACTTCGGCTACAATCGAGACGACTTTTTTTCAGGAGTTGCAGGTTTTATTGTAGAGCAGGAGGAACGAAGACAGTTTTTGGAGCGGTTTCTGACCAAACCTATGGCACAGGCTTATGCGAGAGAAGAGACAAAACACGAAATAGAGTGCTTTGTGAAATTGCCAAACGAGAGCCGGGGCCGATATGTTCATATCAGCGTGATTCTCATCAGTTCGCCTGAGACGGGTGATATCATGGGATTCTTGTCTGTACTGGACGTTACAGAGATGAGGATTTCCAATAAGCTGTTTCAGCGGTTGGCCGAGGTCAGCTATGATTTTATCGCCGACGTGGATTTAAAAGCTGATCGATATAAAATGGTCGCTGTCAACGAAAAATCCAGCTCCATTCCTTTTGAAGAAGGCAGTTTTATAGAGGTAGCCAGAGCCTCACTTTACAAGGAGGTGCTGCCAAAAGATTTAAAAATCTGCAAGGCTATGCTGGATTATGCCTATATAAGGAAACGGCTGCAGGAAGAGGATTCTTACTCCTTCCACTATTCTCTCATGGATGAGAGTGGCAACGTGAGAACGAAGAACATGCTGGTATTTTCAACCGACAAAAAGTTGGACAGAATCTGTCTGGCCCGGGTGGATGTGACGGAATCTGTCAGAGAACAGCAGGGACTGCTCAATATGCTGGCCTATACTTTCGAGTTGGCAGGTTTTCTCGATGTGACGACGGATCATTTTGTCATGTATACCAGAAAAAGCGTGCTGGAGAATCTGGCGCCATATAGCTTCGGCAGTTTTGCCAAGCTGATCGACAAGATTATTAAAAAATATTGCGAACAAGAGGATCAGGAGGAAATGCACAGGCAGTTATCAAAAGAAACCATGCTGCAAAGACTTGAGCAGAGCACAGAAGGATATGACTTGACTTTCCGATTTAATCGCTGTGGGAATACGCGGCACAAACAGTTCAATATTCTTTGGGGCGACGAAACGCACAAGACGGTCTGCCTGGTTCGTGCAGATGTGACAGACGTTTTGAACAGAGAACAGCAGTCGAAAGAAGAACTAAAGAATGCCCTGGTTCTTGCGCAGGAAGCGAATCGCGCAAAGAGCGACTTCCTGTCTTCCATGAGCCACGATATTCGCACACCGATGAATGCGATTATCGGTATGACTGATCTGGCTATCGCTAACAGAGGAAATTCGGAGCAGATAGATGAGAGCCTTTCCATCATCAAAAACTCCTCGGAACATCTGCTGAGGCTGATCAATGATATCCTCGATATGAGCAGAATTGAAAGCGGCAGAATGGTCCTTGCCAAGGAAGCCTTCAATCTGAGAAGCGAGATGGATAAACTGGCAGTCCGCTTTCGAGCACTGGCAGAGAAGAAAGGGCTGGTGTTTACCTACTTTGTGGATATCTGTCACGACCACTGCATCGGGGACTTGCTGCGCTTGACGAAGATTTTGGAAAATCTTCTGGGTAACAGCATCAAGTTCACTCCGCCGGGTGGCAGGGTCGCTCTTACCATTACAGAACTGCCATCTGCCGATGGCAAACGGATTGGCTGGTATCGCTACGAGATTGCCGATACCGGAGTAGGGATAGAGAAAGAAAATCTGTCCCATATCTTTGAACCATTTTATCGTACGGAGAGTTCTACCATCAGCCGTACAGAAGGCTCAGGCCTGGGACTTTCCATCGTGAAGAATATCATAGACTATAAAGGCGGCACGATCGACGTCAAAAGTACGCCGGCAAAGGGAACCACCTTCTACGTAGAATTGCCAATCCATTTCGATGATGAACAGGCGGAATCACCGTCGGCTGATTTGAGAAAAGAAGCGGCTTCCGTTGACTTTTCCGGCATCAAAATCTTGCTGGTGGAGGACAATAAAATCAATCAGCTGATTGCGGTGAGGATTTTGGAAAGCGCTGGAGCACAGGTTTCTGTCGCCGCAAACGGAAGAGAGGGTCTGGAGCGATTCGAAGCCAGTGAAAAGGGCCGCTTTGATATCATCATGATGGATATTCAGATGCCTGTGATGAACGGGTATGATGCCGCCAGAGTGATTCGCAGCAGTGCACACCCGCAGGCCCAGACTATACCGATCATCGCCATGACGGCCAACGTCTTCGCCGATGATGTGAAAAAATGCCTGGATGCAGGTATGGACGCTCATATAGCAAAGCCGATAGATACAAAAAAACTCTACGGCGTGATCAATGAATACTGGGAAAAAAGAAAAGGTAAAGAATAATAAAAAGGAGATAGATATTATGAGATTTGAAATTGCAAAAGAAGTGTTTGATTTGCTGCCAAACGGATATTTTGGTCTTGTAGCCGTCAAAGGAATGGATAATCGAAAGGAAATTCCAGAACTGGAAGAGATGCTGCAGAAGAATATCGAAATCTGTGAAAAAGATTTTGAAGGGATCAAAGTGAAAAATGCGGAGGCCATCGCACCGTATCGAGACGCTTTTAAAGCAATCGGCATCAACCCCAACCGATATATGTGTTCGATAGAAGCGCTGCTGGATCGTATCGCCAAAGGGAAAGGCTTTCCGCATATCAACGCTGTGGTAGATCTGGGCAATGCGGTATCCATCAAATATCGCCTGCCTATCGGTGCCCACGATATGGCGACGATAGAAGAGGCACTGGAAGTGCGCTTTGCAGGCGCTGAGGACACCTTTATTCCTTTCGGCAATGGAGAAATGGAGAGTCCGGAAGAAAAAGAGGTCGTCTACGTGTCGGGAAATCAGGTGAGGACCAGACGCTGGACTTGGAGGCAGAGCGAAATCGGCAAAATCACAGAGGATACTTCCGACGTGCTGTTCCCAATTGACGGATTTACTGACTTTAACAAGGACAAGGTCACCCAGGCGGCAGAAGAATTGGCAGCTCTTGCAGAGCAGTATTTTGGCGTAAAGGCTTCTGTTGGGTATATCGACAAAGACAACCGCGTATTTGAAGTGTAAGCATAACATCCTATAAATTGGCCATATCGTATTGACAATTTACGAAATTATGAGATAATTGTACTGTAGTACAGAATTGTATTGCAGTACAATTTTTATTTTTGCGTTTTTGACAGTCATAAAAGAAGGATTAGGAGGCGTCAATGGAAGAAAAGAATAACAGACTCAGCAAGAGCGAAAACAGGATTCAGGTTCTCAAATTTGCAGTATTTTCTATATCAGCAGGCGTCATTCAGACGATTTCCTTTACACTGCTGAATGAATTTTTGGATTGGCCCTATTGGCCTTGCTATTTGATTGCCCTGATCCTCTCGGTTCTTTGGAATTTCACGCTGAACAGAGAATTTACCTTTAAATCGGCCAACAACGTTCCGTTGGCCATGGCAAAGGTCTTCGGGTTTTACTGCGTGTTCACCCCTCTCTCGGTGTGGTGGGGCAGCGCACTGACGGACGCGGGCTGGAATGAATATCTGGTCCTCTTTGGAACCATGGCAGTCAATTTGAGCACCGAATTTTTGTACGACCGTTTCTTTGTATTTAGGAACAGCATCAACACCAACAAGAGGGCACAGAAGAAAAATGGATAACAGAAAGATAACAGGAAAAAAAGAGAAGAGCAGGCGCAAAATCATGCATGCCGCCAAATATCTCTGTGAAAAGAATGGCATCGAAAATGTGACCTTTCACGATATTGCCGAGGAAGCTGATGTCTGTCGAACCACGGTATTCAACCACTTTGCTTCTACAGACCAGTTGATGATCGCCCTGTTTTGTCAGGAGATCGAGGATATAGACGAGTATTGCAGTGAGATAAACTGCAGCGGGATGGCTTTGATTGAAGCGGTCTTTGATAAGCTCATAGAGGATACGGCTTACTACCCGGTTCTGACTTATAAAATTGCTTCCAGTACGATTCTCCGGGGAGGAGGAGAAGAAAAATCACTCAGTTATATAGAGAAGATGATTGCTGACAATCTTCCTGGGCAGTACAGAGAACAGAAAGAACTTTACACGGTCGCAATTATGGGAGCTTATTATGGACTAGTCAATCATTATCACTCATTGCATAAACATTTTGACGCAGAGCAGATGAAAGAAGAATTTCATCAATTGCTCAGATTGATTTTTGGAGGTGAAGAAAAATGAACAATTGCGGAATCAGCAGATGGGACGATCCGGATCTCATCAACAAACAGCTGGAAGATTTAACGCAGCAGCCGATCTGGGAAATTTCAGATGATTACTATGAGAACGAGATCCTCAAATTTTATGAGGAACGATGTAAAGGGTCTAAGGCCATCTTTGAAGAGGCGAAAGAGTATATTCCAGGAGGCGTTCAGCACAATCTGGCGTTTAACAAGCCGTTTCCTGTCTGCTTTGACAAGGCAGAGGGCGCCTATCTCTATGACAGAGACGGAAACGAGTATATCGACTTTCTGCAGGCTGGCGGACCGACAATTCTGGGCAGCAACTATGGACCAGTCCGGGAAGCGGCGATCGAACTGCTGCAGACCTGTGGACCGGTGACGGGTCTGCTCCATGAAGCGGAACTTTTAATTGCCAAGGAAATCCACAGGCATATGCCCAATGTAGAGATGTTCCGCATGCTGGGCAGCGGCACGGAGTCAGTTATGGCTGCCATGCGTATCGCTCGTATTGCCACTAAGAAAAAACACATCATCAAAATCGGAGGCGCTTATCACGGCTGGAGTGACCAGGTGGTCTACGGGCTGAAGATACCGGGCAGCAGGGCGCTTTTGGAGTCTCACGGCATTCCGGGCAAAATGTTTTCCCTGGTTGATGAGGTGAAACCAAACGATCTGGCAATGCTGGAGGAGATGCTGAAGAAGAATCGGACAAAGGGTGGCACAGCCGGCATCATCGTAGAACCGGTCGGTCCGGAGAGCGGAACCCGTCCTGTGGCAAGAGACTACAACAAAGGGGTCAGAGAACTCTGTGATAAATATGGTGCCCTGATGATCTTTGATGAAGTGGTGACTGGTTTCCGTGTAGCACTGGGCGGCGCCCAGGCCTATTTTGACGTGATACCTGATCTGACCATATTCGGCAAGATTGTGGCAGGCGGATATCCGGCGGCTGGCGGCGTAGGCGGTAAACGGCAGTATGCCGGCATCATGGCGGCAGGTCTGGGTAACGCGGGACACAGAGCCTATGTGGGAGGCACCCTGGCGGCAAATCCTCTGTCAGCGCTGGCAGGGTATACAGCCATTAAGGAAATCGAAAGAACCAACGCCTGTGAAGTGGCAGGCAGGGCAGGTGACAGGCTGGCCGACGGGCTGAAAATGCTCCTGGACAAATACGGACTGCCATTTGTGGCGTATAACCAGGGCAGCATCGTTCATTTGGAATGCACTGGGGCTATGAGCTTTGACTTCTCATCCTTCTCTTTTGTCAAATCAGCGGTGGGTCTCTTGGCGCACAAGAAGATGATGTACGAAAGAAAAGATTCTATGGAGAGAATGGGCGCCGCCTACATGGCAAACGGCATCGTGACCCTGGCTGGAAGCAGGTTATACACATCTCTAGCGGATACGGACGAAGTTATCGACGAGGCACTGAACAGATTTGAAAACGTGTTCAAACACGTTGTGAAGACGGAGAAGTGCAAGCTGTAAGAGAGGCACCTTATGGGAAAACATACGACAAAGTCCAGCCGATGCGAAGCCTCGGGGACTTTCAGCACTAATTCTGCCAATCGGCTCACAGAAGATCGCCGGGCAGAATGTTATATCTTATCACATGACATTGGAACCAGTTCGGACAAAGCTGTGCTGGTAGATTTTAAAGGTGACGTCATCGCCACCAGCAGCGAAGCCTATCCCACTCTCTATCCAAACCCGGCCTGGGTGGAACAGAAACCAGAGGACTACTGGCATGCTGTCACGGCTTCCAGCCGTGCTCTTTTGGAGAAGACGGGCATCGACCCGGCAGAAATCAAGGGTATCGTCTTCTCTACCCAGGCCCAGGGTGTGATTCCTGTGGATAAAGATGGCAATGTGCTGTATAATAATATTACATGGGTGGACGGTCGTGCACAGAAGCAGGCGGAATCCATCATGAAACATCTGGGCGGCAAAAAAGTCTTTTCTCTGGTGGCAGGCACACCTATCATGGGCAAGGACTGCATCGCAAAGATTATCTGGCTCAAAGAAGAGAGGCCGGAAATTTACGAAAAGACCCATTTGATTTTGGACGTCAATGGGTATCTTAAATATCAGTGCACGGGAAAGATGGTGGCGGAACTGTCAGGCGCGTCCTCCTACGGACTGGATCTGAAGACGAAGCAGTGGCTGTCCGTCATCAAGCTGACGGGTATCGACATGGAAAAGCTGCCGCCCCTGGTCTGCAGTACCGATCTGGTCGGCGGACTGACTGATCAGGCAGCATGCGAAATGGGACTTCTGGCAGGTACGCCGGTATTCGGCGGCTGCGATGACGTACAGGCGGCAGCTGTCGGCTCCGGAATGTGCGGTGACGGCGATATCCACATCTATCTGGGCACATCTGCCTGGGTGGCGGCTACCAGCAAAACTGCCGACAAGTTCAGACATGGGGCGGCGGCTATTCAGAGTGCCGACAGGGAGATGAACCTGATTGCAGGCATCACGGAATCGGCGGGAGCCAATATTCAGTGGATCTGCGACCAGTTCTTTGCCCGCGAAAAAGAAGAATACGGCGAAAATATCTACAAGTATATGGATGATGTGGTGCAGAGTATTCCTCCAGGCAGCGATCATCTGATCTGTACGCCGTGGATGTTAGGCGAGCGCTGCCCGGTTTCCACCACCACGACCAGAGCGACTCTCTTCAACATGACCATGGTACATACTAGGGAACATTTGATGCGGTCGGTCTACGAGGGTATCGGCTATAACCTGAGATGGATTTTAGAAAATTACCAGGCCGACTATGGATTTGCCTGCGACAATTTCCGGATTATCGGCGGCGGTGCTTTAGACGACGGCTGGATGCAGATCATCGCGGATATCACTGGCAAAAGCTTTTCCATCGTGAAAGACCCCCGCAATGCAGGTGCTGTCGGTGCCGCCGTAGTGGCTTTGATCGGACTGGGAGAACTGTCCGGATTCAGTCATGCCAAGGATTTTGTACAGATAGACAAGGTATATCACCCGGACAAAAACAACAAGGCGGTCTATGACCAGCTCTTCACAACTTACAAAGAGGTATACAAATCCTTGGAGCAAGCCTATAAATTTGCCAATGGAGAAAGGTTCAGGACGGAAGAAAATGGACAATAATATATATGAAATCATAGAAAAATACGCTGGCGAGCTGGCAGCCATGGAAAGCTATGACTGCAATACTTGGAAGCTTCTGGTAAAGCTTGGCGGCAGCTGTTATGAGACGATAGATGGTGCAGACTTTGCTGCCCTAACGCAGGATGATATCGGGACTGCCTGTGGGGAGGACAGCGTTCATCCTATCGAAAGGCAGATTTTGCAGGCAGACAACGGAATCAACGCTTTGGTCTTGTCAAGAACGCCTTACTGCCTGCAGGCGGCAAAACAGGGAAGACCGCTGACGGCGACCTTGGATGATATGGCGCAGATCGTAGGCTACCAGGTACAGACTGTATCCTATGAGAAGGAGGCTGTGGACACGGCTTTGAAAAAAGCGACAGGCTGCTTTATCAAGGAAAAGGATCACGCAAAGAAGGGCTTCACCATCACTACGGGACGAAATCTGTACGAAGCTGTCGTGGCGTTGACCGTTTTGGAAAAGTCTGCGGAGGTCAATTTGAAAGCCAAAGCGCTGGGTGGGGCGAAGCCGCTGCCGAAAATTGAAGCAGACCTGATGCGGATGATCTATAAGAAAAAATATTCTGTGGCAGAGCAGGAAGTGAAGTCCAAGGAGGGCGATGCATAAATGAACGAAATGGAAATTAGAGAAAAACTGGTGGACTATGGAAAGCGGCTGGTTGCGGCGGGACTGGTGCAGGGCACCTGGGGAAATCTCTCTATGCGGCTGGACGAAGGCCACATGTTGGTCACGCCTTCGGGTCTTGACTACAACAGGCTGACTCCTGAGGATATGGTGAAGGTGGATGTGACTACTCTCGACTACGAAGGCGAGCAAAAACCGACTTCTGAAAAAGGACTTCACGCAGAGATTTACAGGCGCAGACCGGAAGCGGGGGCGGTAATCCACACCCACTCCAAATATGCTTCCGTCTTTGCAGCGGCCAGGCGGGCTGTGCCCGTAGAGCGGCCTGATTTGAAAAAAGTCTTCGGCGGTCAGATCGCAGTAGGCAAGTACGGCCTTCCCGGTACAAAGACCTTGTGGAAGCACACCATCGAGGCCCTGGGCAACAACCAAGGGTGCATCATGGCTGCCCACGGCATGATCTGCTGCGGCAGGACCATGGAGGATGCATATGACCATTGTCTGAAGTTGGAGGAGTGCTGCAGGCAATATGTCGAAGACGGCAATGAAAGGGATGAAGAGAAGATGGATATCAAAGAAGTTTTGGTCAGGCAGAGAGCTTTTTTCAATGAGGGTGTAACGAAGGATCTGGCTTACAGGAGGCGCGGTCTTTTAAAGCTGCGGGCGGCGGTCAAACATCACGAGGACGAGATCTTTGACGCGTTATATCGCGACTTGGGGAAATCCACCTACGAGAGCTATGAGACGGAGGTAGGGCTGGTATACAGCGAGATTACCTATATGCTGAAACACTTGGACAGATTGGCAAAGCCAAAACGTGTGGCGACACCGCTTGCCAACTTTCCGTCAAAGAGTGTAATCTTCAGAGAGCCTTTCGGTTCAGTGCTGATTATGTCGCCATGGAATTATCCTTTCCAGCTGGCTATGGTGCCTTTGATCGGTGCTCTGGCAGCGGGAAACTGCGCTGTGGTGAAACCGTCAAATTATTCGCCGGCCGTTTCTGATGTCATCGCCAAAATCATCAGCGAGACCTTCAGCGAAGCTTATGTTCACGTTGTGACCGGAGGACGGGAGGCAAATCAAAATCTTCTGTCGCAGAAGTTCGATTACATCTTTTTTACTGGCGGAAAAGTCGTGGGAAGACAGGTCATGGAATCAGCGGCAAAGCATCTGACGCCTGTTACTTTGGAACTGGGCGGCAAGAGCCCGTGCATCGTCGACGAGAGTGCCAACATCGCTCTGACAGCCAGAAGGATCGTCTGGGGAAAATTCCTCAACTGCGGACAGACTTGTGTCGCGCCGGATTATATCTTGGTGCATAAATCCGTGAAAAGCAAACTGCTGACAGCGCTGGTGAAAAACATCGAAGCGCTTTACGGCGAGGATCCTATCAACAGCAAGGACTACTCGCAGATTATCAATGAGAAGCACTTTGACCGTCTATCCTCTTTGATCGAAGGCGAAGATCTCTATTACAGCGGCGGATTGGACAGAGCGCGCCTGAAGATGGGACCGATCATCATTGAAGATGCTTCGTGGGAAAGCAAGTCCATGGCTGAGGAAATTTTTGGACCGATTTTACCGATCATCGAGTTCGACGATTTGCGCAGAGTGAAGAAGGAAATCGAAGGAAGACCAAAGCCGCTGGCTCTCTATCTGTTTACAAGATCAAAGGCTTCCATCAAATACGTTACGAAAAATATTTCCTTCGGCGGCGGCTGCATCAACGATACCGTCATGCATCTGGCTACGTCCAACATGCCTTTTGGCGGCGTGGGAGACAGCGGTATGGGAAATTATCACGGCAGCTACAGCTTCAGAACGTTTACTCACGAAAAGAGTGTATTACACAAGAGCAATCTGATTGACGTACCGCTTAGGTATCCGCCTTATGGCAGAGATACCAAGTGGCTGAGAATATTTTTAAAATAAGGGCGGGGGATTATGACAGACGACAAAAATATAGACAAGAGATATGCGGTGCTTATCGATGCGGATAACATCGCTGGAAAATACATCAAAACCATCATGGATGAGGTTTCTAATTACGGTACAGCTACCTATCGGAGAATTTACGGAGACTGGACCAGTCCTAACCTGGAGGGGTGGAAGAAATACCTGCTGGAAAACTCCATCATTCCTGTTCAGCAGTACGGTTATACTACGGGTAAAAATTCTACCGATGCGGCAATGATTATCGACGCCATGGACATTCTCTATTCGGGGAACATCGACGGATTCTGCCTGGTCACCAGCGACAGTGATTTCACCAGGCTGGCGGCGAGACTGCGGGAATCGGGCATGGATGTCATCGGCATGGGAGAGCAGAAGACCCCGAGGGCCTTTATCGCTGCCTGCAACAAGTTCAAATATCTGGACCTGATTTATTCAGAGAAGAGAGAGGTGGCAGAAGCGGCAAAGAAGCGGGAAAAAGAGGCCAGTGTCCTCAGCAGCTTGGACGAACTGAAAGAAACCATCGTAGATCTGATGGAGGAGAATTCCGACGAGGATGGCTGGATGTTCACCGGCAATCTGGGCAACATCCTCTCCAAGCGGTATCCGGATTTTGATGTGAGAAATTTTGGCTATACCAAATTGACCCCGTTCCTGCGTTCGCTGGATCTCTTTGAGGTCAAAGCCCATAAAGTAGGGAACAATAATAAATTAATTTATATTAGGAAAAAGTAGGCTTATGAATGAAACACTAAAACGGATATTGGAGAATTGCAGAAGGTATACCTTGAATGGCCACGTAGCCGATTATATACCGGAGCTGGCAAAGGCCAACAGAGAAGAAATCGGTATTTTTGTTGCCACGGCGGAAGGCGATTATTGTGCAGGTGACTGGGACAAACCCTTCACCATCCAGAGTATTGTAAAGCCCATTTTCCTGATGCTGGCGGCAATTGACAACGGCATCGACTTTGTCAAGGATCATGTGGGCGTGGAAGCCACAGGGAAACCCTTCAACGCCATCGACTATGCGGAACCTCTTTTGCTGAAGGAGCACATCAATCCTATGGTCAACATCGGCGCGATCGCAGTCTGCGGACTGGTGAAAGCTTCGAGTAATGAGGAGCGTTTCCGGCGTCTTTTGGATTTTACAAAGAAGATTACTGGCAACCCTTTGCTGGAAATAGACAAGGAAGTCTATGAGTCGGAGAAAAAGACGGGCAACAAGAATCGAGCGCTGGCTTATCTGCTGAAAAACTCCGGTATGATCTACGGCAGCGTAGAGGAATTGCTGGACGTTTACTTTGCCATGTGTTCGGTCAAAGTGACCTGTAAGGATTTGGCCAATATGGGACTCCTGCTGGCGAACCGAGGCGTGGACTTGTGTGGGGAGCGGATCATACCGCGGGAGGATGCAGTCTTTCTCAACGCAGTGCTGACCACCAGCGGTATGTACGACGGCTCAGGAGAGTTCGCTACCACGGTGGGAATACCGGCCAAAAGCGGTGTAGGCGGCGGCATCATGGCGGACTGCCCGGGCAGAATGGGCATCGGCATCTATTCGCCGGGCCTCGACAAGAAGGGCAACAGTGTAGCCGGCATCAAAATGCTGGAAAAACTGAGCGAGGAACTGGAGTTGAGTATTTTTTAAATGGTATAGATGGAGTTGCTGAAGTAACAAAGAAACGGCGTAAAGTATTGACTTTTTGATTGCTTTACGCCGTTTCAACTGATTCATGGAGGGGGATTGGATTCGTTTATGTAGCCCTCAAGCGATAGTTCCGTCCATTTTACTTTTGACGGCTTTCTTTTATTGCATGAGCAATTTTTTGTTTATGACGTTTTATTAACGCGTTTACTTCTGCATCATTTAGATTTAACATTTCTTGTGCCTTTTTAGCGTAATCAATAAATGTTTGCCTCTCAATATTGTAGGAATAGATACTATAAAGATTTTTGGCAGATATATGTTTGCCGTTGGATGATACCCAGTTACTACGCCCAATGGTACGTGCTTTCCGACGCATTCTATAATAATATTTTGTAATGGCACGTGGTCGTATTTTTATATTCTTACCGTCGAATAGAAAACCAAGGTAGTTTATACTAGATGACATATCGTCTTGATAAGTGTAGATTGTATTGTTTTTATATCGGTATTTTGTTCATATGGCAAGGCAATAATAAAGTCATCAGAATAGCGCATGTAAATACCTTGTTTATTTGCCACATAATGTCACTATGATGCTTTACAAATTCCATACATGCTTGGCAAATATTATTTGAATTACAGCTTTGGCAAAGCATAGGTTGTTGACATTGATTATATTGTTTTTGAGTTCTCATAATCACCTCTAAAATGCATCTGATAGTATTCCGTGCTATAATTACACTGGAAAGGAGCATCATGTTTAACGAACCTAACCTGGAATTGGTGGTTCTATGCGTAACGTTACTCATAGAAACATCAATTCGGCCAGATTTGACAGAAATGCCCCGCCCGTCCTGAAGCGGGTGCATTCTAGTTACTAGATTCGTTATCATTGAACTGAATCTAGTAACTAGAACTGTAATAGCTTGCGCAGTTTGATCCAAAAGAAAGAAGGAGATGCTTCTGCTGCACAGCCATTAGGGAGACTAGCTCGCCATGTTTGGGTTCTGTATCCCTAGGTGCCTTGCGAGAGAAGCGGATTTTGAAGGCGTTTCTGCCATGTTTGGACAAAATAAGCAGATAGAATTGCGCCACTCCCTTTGCAAAACTGGGCAAAATCTAGTGATTTTACAAAAAACTTCCAAATAGGTGCAAGTGACACTCCGGAAACCGAAGAAACATGGCACTTTTATACTCAGGTTTGATGATTCGTGCACGTGGCAGACTTGAATTCGGGAGAACATGGCGCAAAGAATCGATTTCCGCAAGTGGCAGGCTGTATTCCCGGAGAACATGGCGCGGCGGGTTCCTACCTCGAGCTTAAGAGACGGATGAATACTATTTATTGTTTTCATCCGTCTTTTCCTATTCACATTTTCTATCATTGGCAGAGCCGAAACCGTCTCCGCTGAGAATCCACCAGTCCGTCCTGCTTCAGCAGGCGAATTTCCCGCATCATGGCCGATCTGTCCACTGCCAGATATTCACTCAAATCTCCCAGTGTAAAGGGGATTTCAAAATATTCGCCGTCCTTGGCGCCGCATGCGGTCTGGGCATACCGGAGATAGGCCAGCAGCTTTTTTCTGGTAGTGTGCTGGTTAAGGATGGTGATATGCAGGGACAGCTCCTGGGATTTCTGCGCCGTCATGAGAAAAAGATTGCTGATCAGCTGCGAATGGTGCTGGCAGGACCTCTCGCAAGGGGTGATGATGTGCTGATAGCTGATAAAGACCGCATTACAGTCGGTTTCTGCAGTGACGATGTATTCGTAGTCCTCTAAAGGGAGGGAAAAAACGTCGCCAAAGAGGTCATCCTTGGCATAGTTCTCCAAAAGGCTGGTATCGCCGTTTTCATCGATGTAATAAAGCCGTGCGCGGCCGGACAACAGAATTCCCACCTTTTCCAACTGATCCGAATATGCCAATATCGTCTCACCAGCTTGGTAAGACTTGAATTGAGGCTCGAAACAAACGATCATTTTTTGAATGGATTCTGAGGATATGTTGTCTGTAAAATACCTTTTTTTCATCATTGCCTCCTGTAATTTTTTTCTTTATGATAATTTTATCACAAAATTGTTGCATTTACCACAACTTCATAATTTTCAGAGAAGTATAATACATATATAAAGAAGAACGAATAAGCAGTCGTTATAAACAGGAGGTAGAGGTATGTTATATAAACTGACGGATAAACATGAAGATTTGAGGGCAAAGATCAGAGCTTTTGCGGAAGAAGAAGTAAAGCCGATTGCATTTATGCTCGACAAGAATAACGAATTCCCCCACGATATGGTGAAGAAATTAGCGGAGATGGGACTGATGGGAATTCCATATCCGACCAAATATGGCGGAGCAGGCATGGACGTTCTCAGCTACGCCATCGCAGTGGAAGAACTGGCGAGAGTAGACGGCGGCGCAGGCGTCATCCTGTCGGCTCACGTGTCCCTGGGTTCCTACCCAATCATGGCTTTCGGTACAGAAGAACAGAAGCAGAAATATCTGGTACCGCTGGCAAAGGGAGAGAAGCTGGGCGCTTTTGGCCTGACAGAACCTAACGCAGGCAGTGACGCAGGCGGAACAGAGACGACTGCTGTTTTGGAAGGCGACCATTACGTGCTCAACGGCGGCAAGATTTTCATCACAAACGCGCCGATTGCAGATACATACGTTGTATTTGCTGTGACGACGCCGAACATCGGTACTCGCGGCATCAGTGCCTTTATTGTAGAAAAAGGCTGGGAAGGCTTTGACTTTGGCGATCATTATGATAAAATGGGTATCAGATCTTCATCCACAGCAGAATTGATTTTCAACGACGTCAAAGTACCGAAGGAAAATCTGCTGGGCAAAGAAGGTGAAGGTTTTAAGATTGCAATGGCAACACTTGACGGCGGCCGAATCGGTATCGCTTCACAGGCACTTGGTATCGCCCAGGGAGCTTTTGAGCATGCTGTTGAATACGCCAAAGAGAGAGTACAGTTCGGTATTCCGATTGCTCATCAGCAGGTCAACTCCTTCAAGATCGCCGACATGGCGACGAAGATCAGATGTGCGAGATTCTTGATTTACAGCGCTGCTGAACTGAAGGAACACCACGAGCCTTACGGCATGGAATCTGCGATGGCCAAACAGTATGCATCGGATATCTGTCTGGAAGTAGTCAACGACGCACTGCAGATTTTCGGCGGCACTGGCTATCTGAAGGGTATGGAAGTAGAACGGGCATACAGAGACGCGAAGATTACGACGATCTACGAAGGCACCAATGAGATTCAGAGGGTAGTTATCGCATCCCACATCATCGGCAAAGCGCCAAAACGTGACGCTGCACCGCTGAACCAGAAGGGACCGATCACCGGCCATAGAAAAAAGATGATCTTTGCCAAGGGAACAGCGCAGGAGAAAGTAGACGCTTTGGTAGAAGCGCTCAAGGGAGACGGCTTTGACTTTACTGTCGGCATCGACCCGATGACGCCGATTACTCTGGCAGACAGGGTTGTCAGCGCAGGAAAGGGCATCGGCGGCAAAGAAAACATGAAGCTGATCGAGGATCTGGCATATCAGGCTGGCGCAGCCATCGGCTCATCGAGACCTGTGGCAGAAACTCTCAAGTATGTGCCTCTGGACAGATACGTAGGCATGAGCGGACAGAAGTTCACTGGCAACCTCTATATCGCATGCGGCATCTCCGGCGCAGGCCAGCACCTCAAAGGCATCAAAGATGCTACGACCATTGTTGCAATCAATAAAAATAAAAATGCTCATATATTTAAGAACGCTGACTACGGCATCGTAGGAGATCTGATGGAAATCCTGCCACTGCTGACGGCCGCCCTGGACAATGGAGAAGCGAAGAAACAGGCGCCTCCAAAGGTCAAGATGAGAAAGCCGACTCTGAAGAAGGAGGCGTCACCGTGGACGACTTATGTATGTAACGGCTGTGGCTATGAGTACGATCCGGCAGTAGGCGATCCTGAGAACGGCGTAAGCCCTGGAACGGTATTTGAGGCGCTTCCGGAAGAGTGGATTTGCCCGCTGTGCGGAGAAGAACAAGACAGCTTTGTCGTAGTTGAAAAGGATAAGGAGGAAGAATAATATGCAGTGTGTTAGAAAAGTCACAGAAGATTTATATTGGGTAGGTGCAAACGACAAGAGACTGGCTCTCTTTGAAAATATCCATCCTATACCAAGAGGTACTTCCTATAATTCATATGTCATGCTGGATGAAAAGACTGTGCTGTTCGATACTGCCGACTGGTCCGTATGCAGACAGTTTATTGAAAATGTGGAATATGTATTGGATGGACGTCCGCTGGATTACATGGTCATCAATCACATGGAACCGGACCACGGTGCCTCCATCGAAGAAATCCTGCTCAGATATCCGAAGGTCAAGATCATCTGCACAGCAAAAGCGACGATGATGATGAACCAGTTTGGCTTCCCTGTAAAGAACATTCACGAAGTCAAAGAAGGGGATACTATGTCTTTCGGAAAACACGAAGTGACCTTTGTAGCAGCACCGATGGTTCATTGGCCTGAGGCTATGGTCACCTTTGACACGACTGCAGGCATTCTGTTCTCCGCAGACGCATTCGGCTCCTTTGGCTCCCTGGACGGCAAACTGTTCGCTGACGAGGTCAACTTTGACAGAGACTGGATTGACGATGCCAGAAGATATTATACTAATATCGTAGGGAAATACGGTCCACAGGTACAGAAGCTTCTGAAAAAGGCCGGCGGCCTCGACATCAAATACATCTGCCCGCTTCACGGTCCAGTTTGGAGGAAAGACATCGGTTACTTCCTGGAGAAGTATGATAAGTGGTCAAAGTATGAGCCGGAAGAGCAGGGCGTACTGATCGCATATGCTTCTATGTACGGAAACACAGAAAGCGCAGCCCACATTCTGGCGACGAAACTCTGTGAGAAGGGCATGACCAACATCGCTCTATACGACGTGTCCTGTACCCATGTATCCTACTTGATTTCAGAGGCTTTCAAATACAGCCACATGGCTCTGCTGTCCGTAACTTATAACCTGAAGATATTCCCGGTTATGCAGAACTTTATTGAAGACATGGCTGCCCTGAACCTGCAGAAGAGAGTGGTCGGCGTCGTTGAAAACGGTTCCTGGGCTCCGCAGGCAGGCTCGCTGATTGCAGAAGAACTCGACAAGATGAAGGAGATGACTGTGCTCAACGAACAGATGACAATCCTGTCATCATTAAACGATGCAACTTACGATCAGCTGGATGACCTGGCTGAGAGCATTATTGAATCCATGAAATAAATCTATATATCAAAACGGGTGTCCGCTGGGCACTCGTTTTGTCGTGCTCGGACAGGCGGCGCTGGGTAAGGTCAGTTCTATGCCAAGGCCAGCCGCCGGGTCCAGGCCAGCCGCCGTTACGCAGAATCAGTCGATTTGCCTGAAATCGTTAAGCAGAAAGAGCGGGCCAGATGTGAAATGCGTAACAGCCTGGGTCCAGGCAAGCTGCCGTTACGCAGAATCAGTCGATTTGCCTGAAATCGTTAAGCAGAAAGAGCGGGCCAGATGTCAAATGCGTAACAGCCTGGGTCCAGGCAAGCTGCCGTTACGCAGAATCAGCCGATTTACCGGAAATCGTTAAGCAAAAAGAGGCGGTCCGATGTCAAATGCGTAACGGGCTTCGCGTCAAATGACAGCATAGACAAGAGCGCATTGCATATGGTACAATTATTTCACACCAGACAATGTGGAGGGGCTATTGATGGGGATAGAGATCAGAGAACTGCGAAGAAGAGATTACGGCAGAGCGATACAATTTGCAATTACGGGAATGCATTTTAACCTTTACTTAGACAACAAACTACTGTTAAATTTATATGGCAGATATTTTTGGTACAGCGAACTGAACAGCGCCAGTCAGGTCATTGCTGCCTACGACGGAGAGAAACTGGCAGGCGTTTTATTGGCCGATATGCAGGGCGAGGAGAAAAAGTACAAGACCACCGGGCAGACAGCTTATGTGAAAATATTTGAGTTCTTGCAAAACACTTTTTACAGGGGTGGCGTCGGCATTTACGATGAGGCCAACAGAGAACTGCTGGCTGCGTATTTGAAAGAGAATAATCCCGATGGACAAGTCGTATTTTTGGCTGCCGATCCAGATGGGAAGGTAAAAGGAATTGGAAGCAGACTTCTGGAAGAACTGGAACGAAGAATACACGGGAAGGAAATTTATCTGTATACAGATGATGCCTGTACTTATCAGTTTTACGAGCACAGAGGGTTTCAGAAATCGGGTGAAAAGGAAGTCCTATTGGATTTAACAAGTAAAAAAGTACCCCTTATATGTTTTTTGTATAGTAAAAGAATTTCTTAACATGATTATCACAATTCTTTAGTATACTAAGCTGTATCTGCAAAAAGGAGAATTAGGCACTTAATGAGAATACTGAAAAGACTATTGATTATTTTAATATTGCTGATTTTAGCTGTAGCGGGGTGTATTTATTATGCCTTCAAGATCGAGCCGTTTCGTGTTACACTGAATGAGTTTACCCTCAATGAAGAAAGTTCTGACAGGGAGCATTTAAAAATTGTACAGATTTCTGATCTGCATATCAAAGCGGATTTCACATTCGAAAATTTGGACAAGGTCATTAAAATGGTCAACGCGCAAAATCCGGATATCGTTATCTTTACAGGTGATCTGTATGATAACTACGCGATATACCGTGACGACGAAAATGTGACGGCTGCCCTGCAGAAGATTAAGGCAGGCTATGGGAAATTTGCCCTTTGGGGAAATCGTGATTATGGCGGCGGAGCGGAGCGGGCTTATGCCTCTATAATAGAAGCCGCGGGATTTACTTTGCTGAAAAACGAGAATTATCATCTCACACTTGATAACGGTAAAAGAATTTTGTTCACAGGTCTTGATGACGCTTTGCTGGGTCATCCTATTATGCCGGACGGAACGGAAAAGGACGGTTCGGATTACAAGCTGCTCCTGTCCCATGAGCCGGATAATGTAGATCATTATCTGGATTATGACTATGACATCGCACTGAGCGGCCACAGCCATGGTGGACAGATCAACGTTCCGTTTCTGCCATTTATCAACGAAAGGGCTTTGACGACTTCCGCGCTGTCATCAAAATACGGCGGCGGCATGTATGACTTTGATGATGCAGCGTTGAAACAGTTGTACGTCAACACCGGCATTGGAACGACCCACATTTCCGCCAGGTTCGGCGTGGTACCAGAGGTCACGCTGTTTCACGTCTATGTTTAGGCATCAAAATAAAATACTTTGACTGATGTGCCGGCTGGGAAATATCTCAGCCGGTTTTAATTTGCTTAAAAAACGGCCACATGTATTATTAATCAGAATATTATGATATAATTTCAATAAAAGATATCATACATTGAGAATGCATTTTGCATGAGGGAGAAAAGATGAAGAAGAGAAGGATTTTGATCGCATGGATGTTGATTCTTTTGCTGGCATTTTCCACAGTCAGCGTCAGTGGAGCCACATCGGAATCAGCGGAGCCTGCGGCGAACGACAAAGGGAAGGTTACCTTGACCGCAGTCAGCAATTCGTCTATCAAAGTGAAGTGGCAAAAAGAAAAGAAGTATTCCTATTACAACGTATATCGAATGGCGGCGGAGGGAAAGACCTATCAGAAGGTCGCCACGGTAAAGGGAAACACCTATACAGATAAAAAGCTGAAGAAAAGCACTCTTTACAAATATAAGGTACGTCCTTACCGCTATATAAAAGGAAAGAAAAATTATGGACCGTATTCCAACGCCAACTCTGCGATCCCAGGAGCAGATATTGCTAATTATACCCTGACACTTACGCAGTCTGAGGATAACCTGGACGTAGGTGTCGATGCGGGCACTACGGACTGCAGCGCCAATAAAAAAATCGCCGTCATCTACAGGAGCACAGAAGAAAAGGGTACCTATACGAAAATCAAAGAGCTGCGCCTGAAACCGATTCGTCAGTTCTGGAGCGCTGCTGCCGCTGCAGACAAAAAGACGCAGGCGGGCAAGACCTATTATTATAAGTTTAAAATCAAAAAGACCATCGCAGGAAAGATCTATACCAGCAGATTCAGTGCGTCAAAAGCTGTCAGCACCGCGTCTATCAGTGGCAGTGTCTTGGTGGACCAGTACACCATGGATTTGAACCTAGATGAAGAGAGCAAGAAATTATCCGGCGATGTGACCATGACCTTGACCAATGAAACGAGCGCAACCATTCACCGGGTATGCATTCGGAATTATGCTGCGTCAATACTCAAGAGTTTGGGCAAAGGGGAGAGCATAATTGAAAAGATCACATTGGACGGCAAAGGCGATGTGGAATTTAAATCAGGAAAGGATCCTTCGGTGGTCTATGCGGACCTGGGTGAAGGTGCAATGAAGCCAGGAAGGTCAGCCTCCCTGACTGTCACTTATGCTGTAGACATCCCTGACACCGTGGCTCGATTTGGCTATCAAAAGGACGACTACCGACAGACCTTCCAGTTATCCTTCTGCTTTCCAATACTGGATCGGTACGAAAAAGGACACTGGAACGAAAATCCCTACGCGTTTGGGGCGGAGTGCACCTTCAATCGCATTACCGACTATGACGTGACATTGCGTGTGCCAAAGAATTATACCGTCGTCGCCAGTGGCAGAGAAGAGACAAAAGACGGCGTCACCAGGATCAAAGCGAAAGACGTGCGAGACATGGGTATCATCGCCAGCAACTGCTTGGAGAAAAAAACAATGATGGTAGACGGTATCCAGATTAACCATTACCTGTTCAAAGACATCGCCGCAGATTCTTTTAATGCCTGTTACATGCAGTCTGCTGAAGATGCAGTCAAGCTGTTCAATAAGACCTATGGCAGATACCCTTACGACCACCTGGACGTGGTGCAGGGGCATCTGTACGGCGGCATGGAATTCCCGGGGATGGTGCTGATCGGTGTGCCACCGCTGCTTGAAGATCTTGAGAATCCTAAATCAATGAGTATCTATCAATATCTTTCCACCCTGGTCACCCACGAAGTCGGACACGAGTGGTTCTACGCCGCCGTGGGGAACGATCAATACAGTGAAGCGTGGTTGGACGAAGGCTTTGCCGAATACAGCGCTTCCGTGCTCTATCTGAGGTCAGGTATGGACGGCATCAAAATGGCCATAGAAGAAGATAAGAAAAGAGATGGGGATCAATGGTATGACAACGAGGCGACTTTGACTGACGAGTCATTTGATAAGTATATGCAGAGTAATGTTGACATGATCATGAGGAGGATGAAAAGCAAGATTAATTGTTCTTATGGAGATTTTGACGACCCCCTTGACTATGAGATGATGGTCTACGACGGCGGACTATGTTTCCTGTACGAACTGCGAAGGACTATGGGTGATCAAAACTTCTTCACAGCTATAAAGGAGTATTACAAGACCTACTGCCTCAAAGAGGCTTCGACAGAAGACTTTCTGAAGATTATCAGAGGTCATGACGATTCTGACAAGGTTGAGGAGGTGATTTCCAGATATATCGAAGAATGAGAAAAACAAGAATATTTTGATAACGGAAATAGTGTCACAATCATATTGACAGACTTGTAACAATCCGATAAAATGAATTGAATACATTATACAGAAAGGAGCGCATTAGCATGCTCATGCAATCAATGCAAGGAGCGCTGATGCAAGATGTAATATGCTGGAACGAGAATATTATGATAAAACCGACGAAATTATTGCATCTCATGGATCGGGACAGGCGGCACTGATACCTATTATTCAGGACATTCAGGAAGAATACCGCTATTTACCTCCTGAGTTATTGACCTACGTTGCTGAGAAGCTGAAGATTAGTGAATCACAGGCTTACAGTGTAGCCACCTTCTACGAGAATTTTTCTTTTGAACCGAAGGGGAAATATATTATCAAGGTCTGTGACGGAACTGCTTGTCACGTGCGCAAGTCTATTCCGATCCTGGAAGCTCTTTATGGAGAACTGGGTCTTTCCAAGGAAAAACAGACGACAGAAGATATGTTGTTCACTCTGGAAACCGTATCCTGTCTTGGTGCCTGCGGTCTGGCGCCTGTTTTGACTGTCAACGATAAGGTTTATCCGAAGATGACGCCAGAAAATGCTATTGCGTTAGTTCACGAGTTGAGAGGAGTTTAGAGATGAGCAAGATAGAAAACAGAGAGTCTCTCGAACAGGTTCGTGAGCTTTCTAAAAAAGAAATCGACAGCAATAAATGTAGAATTCTGATCTGCGCCGGCACAGGCTGTATTGCAGGCGGATCAAGTGAAATTTATAAGAAGATGTGCGATCTGGTCAGTTCCAATCCGGACATCGAAGTCTGTTTTGAACCTGAAGTCGCCCACGGAGACGGAGAAATCGCTGTCAGGAAGAGCGGCTGTCACGGATTCTGCGAGATGGGTCCGCTGATGAAGATTGAACCACAGGACATTTTATACACCAAAGTACAGTTAGAGGATTGTGAAGATATCTTTTACAGAACCATTGAAAAAGGTGAGTTGATTCCGCACCTGCTCTTTAAGCAGAACGGTTCGGAGTGCAAGAAACAAGAAGACATCGCTTTCTATAAAAAGCAGCACCGTAACGTGCTGAAAAACTGCGGCCGTATCGACGCTGAAAACGTAGAGGAGTTTCTCGCCATTGGCGGATATCGCGGACTGGCTCACGCTTTGTTCGATATGACCAAGGAAGAAGTCATTGAAGAAATCACCAAATCAGGTCTGAGAGGACGCGGCGGCGCAGGCTTCCCGACAGGAAAGAAGTGGTCCCAGGTGGCCAGACAGCCGGAGAAGAAGCGTTACGTAGTCTGCAACGGTGACGAAGGAGATCCGGGCGCATTCATGGATAGAAGTATCATGGAAGGCGACCCGCATAAGATGATCGAAGGTATGGCCATTGCAGCATATGCAGTTTCCGCTGATGAGGGATATATTTATGTCCGTGCAGAGTATCCACTTGCCATTGAACGTTTGAAGAATGCCATAGCGCAGGCAGAAGAAAGAGGACTTTTGGGAGACAACATCTTGGGTACGGATTTTAGTTTCCGCTTACATATCAACCGGGGTGCAGGCGCTTTTGTCTGTGGAGAAGGAAGTGCGTTGACCGCATCCATCGAAGGCAACAGAGGCATGCCGCGGGTAAAACCGCCGCGTACTGTAGAACAGGGACTCTTTGACAAGCCGACGGTGCTCAACAACGTAGAAACCTATGCCAACGTTCCGATGATCGTCGCGAATGGAGCAGACTGGTTCAAAGCGATCGGCACGGAGAACAATGCGGGAACAAAAGCCTTCGCCTTGACAGGAAGTGTTAAAAATACTGGTCTGATCGAAGTACCGATGGGAACGACCCTGCGTGAAGTTATTTATGATATCGGCGGCGGCATCAAAGACGATAGAGAATTCAAAGCCGTACAGATTGGCGGACCATCCGGCGGATGTCTGACCAAAGAACATCTGGACATGAAACTGGACTTTGACTCTTTGAAAAAAATCGGCGCCATGATCGGTTCCGGCGGCATGGTTGTCATGGATGACCACACCTGTATGGTAGAAGTGGCAAGGTTTTTCATGAACTTTACCCAGAACGAGAGCTGCGGCAAGTGTGTGCCATGTCGTGAGGGAACCAAGAGAATGCTGGAAATCCTCGAACGCATCGTGGATGGAAAAGGAACGCTGGAAGATTTGGATCTGCTGGAAGAACTATCGGAAACCATCACAGATACTGCCCTCTGCGGCCTGGGAAAATGCGCCGCTCAGCCTGTCATGAGTACATTGAAGTTTTTCAGAGAAGAATACGAGCAGCACGTGGTAGAGAAAAAATGTATTTCCAGAAACTGCGAAGCGCTGCGTAAGTTCATCATCGATCCTGACAAGTGTAAAGGCTGCTCCAAGTGTGCGAGAAACTGTCCTGCAGGTGCCATCGCCGGACAGATCAGAAAATCATATCATATTGACAATGAAACTTGTATCAAGTGTGGAGCCTGCCTGGCAGACTGTGCATTCGATGCGATACATATAGAGTGGTAGGAGGAAGAATTATGGGATTTATGACAATCAACAATAGAAAAGTAGAATTCACAGATGAGAAAAATGTTCTCACTGTGATTCGTAATGCGGGCATTGACATTCCGACCTTCTGCTACCATTCCGAATTATCTACTCACGGCGCCTGCCGTATGTGTGTAGTAGAAGATGACAAGGGGAAGGTATTCACTTCCTGCTCAGAGCATCCGCGTGATGGTATGGTGATTTTCACCAACACCCGCAGGTTGCAGCACCACAGGAGAATGATTATCGAGCTGCTTTTGGCTGCTCACTGCCGTGACTGCACTACTTGTGCGCCAAACGGCATCTGCAACCTGCAGGAACTGTCAAAGCGTCTGGGTGTCAGTGAAGTCAGATTTGAAAATTACAAGGAAAGAGTACCTCTCGATGAAACTTCACCTTGCGTAGTGAGAGATTTGAACAAGTGCATTCTCTGCGGAGACTGTGTGCGTATGTGCCATGAAATCGAAGGCGTAGGTGTTTTGGGTTTTGCACAGAGAGGCTCCAAGATGCAGATTACGACACCGTTTAAGAAGGATCTGAAAGATACCATCTGCGTGGGCTGCGGACAGTGCCGCGTGGTATGTCCGACTGGCGCCATTGTCATCAAGCAGGATATCAATCCAGTTTGGGATCTGATCGAGGACAAAAACGTCCGCGTCGTGGCACAGATTGCGCCAGCAGTCCGTGTTGCCGTAGGCGAAGCCTTTGGCATGGAGAAAGGCACCAATGCCCTGGGACATCTGGCAGCAGCTATGCGTTACATGGGCTTTGATGATGTCTATGATACTGACTTTGGTGCAGATTTGACGGTCATCGAAGAAGCAAAGGAGCTGGTAGAACGCCTGGAATCAGGCGAAAATCTGCCGCTGTTCACGTCCTGCTGTCCGGCCTGGGTGAAGTTCTGCGAAGAAAAATATCCACAGTTCAGAAAGAACATTTCTTCCTGCCGTTCCCCGCAGCAGATGTTCGGTGCGTTGATTAAAGAAGAAGCCAGAATGAACAAAGAGAAAGATGGCAGAAGGACCGTGGTCGTCTCCATCATGCCTTGTACAGCGAAGAAGGCGGAAATCCTCCGTCCGGAGCATTTCACTGAGGGGGAACAGAATGTAGATTACGTGCTGACGACTACAGAAATCGCTGACATGATCAAGATGGCAGGTATTGACCTGGCAGAGATTACGCCAGAAGCGCTGAACATGCCGTTCGGCATGTCTTCGGGGGCTAGTGCTATCTTCGGTGCGACTGGCGGTGTAACGGAAGCAGTGCTGCGTTATCTGACCAACAGCAATAGAGCTGCCGAAATGGACGAAATCAAGTTCTGTGGCGTTCGCGGAAACGATGCTATCAAAGAAGCCACAGTGAATCTGAACGGCAGAGATGTGCGCATCGCCATCGTCAACGGTCTGGGCAATGCATCAAAGGTGCTGGAGCAGCTGGAAGCCGGCGAAGTCAAATACGATTTTGTAGAAGTCATGACTTGCAGATACGGCTGCGTCAACGGAGGCGGACAGCCTGTCCTGCTGGGAGTCGAAAACGAAACCAAGTTGGCTAGACAGGGAGGCCTCTACCGTTTCGACAGCCGTTCCCAGATCAAATCTTCCGGACAGAATCCGGTTGCACTGAGCCTGTATGACGGCATCCTCAAAGGAAAAGAACATAAACTGCTACATAACGAAGAAGTATAAAAGTCTATAGAACGATATAAAACAGGACCGCTGATGATGAATCAGTTGGTTCTGTTTTTAATTGTTTCTTGGCTTGTCACCCCTGTTTCTCGGTCAGTTCTGCTCGGATAGAAGGCAAGGCGCCCCTGGTTGAAATGCTGTAGATAAGTTCCGCCAGGTCGCTTTCTGACAGCTTTTTTCCTGACTGGAACCAATACTTTATAACACCGAATACAGCGGAGACTTGATATTCGAAGACATACTCGACAGATTCCAAGCTGCCTGCGTTATCTTTTAATTCTTTTCTCATCAAAGCCAAAAATTCCCCTTTCAATTTCTCTGCTAGGATTAGGTAATGCTGGTGCAGAAAAAGGAGTTCAATGTATTTTTCGTTTCTTTGGAGCATATTGGAAAAGAGTTTCTCAATAATATCCTCTTCTAATATATTTGTAAAATCCAGTGAACTGAGAAGTTCTTCTTTGATTGGCATAAAAATACTCTCTACGGCCTTGTTTAACAAATCGTAGATGTCTTTGTAATACACGTAAAAAGTAGTACGGTTATACCCGGCCAGACGGCATAGTTCCCCGATGGAAATCTTATTGATTTCTTTTTTCTCATAGAGTTTCCAGAAAGCAGTGAGAAAATCTGCCTTTGTATCGCGTTTTTCCATACAACACCTCATAATAAACGTTTCTATCATGGTATCACAAAAACCAACAAATTGCACATAATTGTTGATTGCGATTTTGCCTGGGAATCTTTATACTCTTTGTCATGGAAGTAAATAAAGGAGTGTGAATGACTTGAATATCATTGAGATTGAACATCTTACAAAGGATTATGGAAATGGAAAAGGGGTCTTTGACGTTTCTCTTGCGATAAAACAAGGCGAAGTTTACGGGTATCTGGGACCTAACGGGGCGGGAAAGTCTACGACGATGCGCCACCTGATGGGCTTCAGCAAACCGCAGTCCGGTACAGCGAGTATATTGGGATTGGAGTGCTGGAACAATCAGAAGAAAATTCAAAGTCAGCTGGGTTACCTGCCGGGAGAGATTGCATTTCAGGAGGATATGACGGGCATCGCATATCTGAAGCTGATTGCGAAAATGCGCCACATGAAGGACTTCAGCTATGGAGAAAAGCTGATAAACTTCTTCGAACTGGATCCCAGCGGCGGCATCAAGCGTATGTCAAAAGGTATGAAGCAGAAAATCGGCATCATAGCTGCCTTTTTGCATGATCCGCAGATTTTGCTGCTGGACGAACCCACCAGCGGTTTGGATCCCCTAATGCAGAACCGCTTTGTGGAATTGATAGAAAAAGAGAAAAAAAGAGGGAAAACGATTCTACTGTCCTCTCACATTTTTGAAGAGGTGGAAAAAACTTGTGATCGAATCGGCATGATTCGCAGTGGTAAATTGGTCAAAGAATTTACTATCGACGAATTGCGGCATTCTCAATTGAAGACTTACAAGATAGAGTTTGCAGTCTCTGCTGACTTGGAAAAGATGAAAGCTATTTATCCCGACGCTGTATTTAAAGATGGCAGAAAGCAGATGATCGTTTCTATCAACGATGGGCAGGTCAATGAACTGATTCGTCAACTGGCAAAATGTGACGTACATTTTCTAAAAGAGGAGAAACACACCCTTGAGGAATACTTTATGCAGTTATATGGAGGTAATCAAAATGTTTAGTTTTCCCTATTTCAGACAAATCGTAAAATCCAACATCAAATTCTTAGCTGCATTTACTTTGGTCTTGTGCGTTTTTCTTATCGTCATGACCAATGTTTTCACACCGGAGGCCGTCAGCGGCCTGCAGTCTGCCACAGAGGGAACTCTTGCAGCACAAATTCTCACTGGCAATGGGACTTTGATCAGTTTCATGGCTAATTCTTTTTATGCCCTGATGGCTATCGTCTTTCCTATGGTTTATTCTATCATTGTGGGAAATCGGATGATTGCAGAGAAGGTCGACAAGGGCAGCATGGCGGGATTTCTGTCTACGCCTACGAAACAGGCTGCAGCTTACGCTGACAAGTGCTGTGTACTTTGTCCTGTCACTGATTGTCATGTGGGGTGTGGCCTCTGTGGTCGGCATCACAGCGGCAAATATTTCACAGCCGGATGCTCTGGACATTGATACTTTTTTGCTGATGAACATGGGGGCATTTTTATATCATCTGGCCATCAGCAGTATCTGTTTCTGTTCCTCCTGTATTTTCAATAGTTCAAAGAATTCCCTGGTCTTCGGAGCCGGTATTCCGCTGCTTTTCTTTGTGGTAAGCCTGTTTATCAAACTATCAGAGGATTTGGATTTTCTAAAATATTTTACGCTGAACACTCTCTTTGATACGAAGGAAATCTTGGCTGGCAGTGGATATGAAAGCAGCTTTGCTGTCATGGCAGCGCTATCAGTTGTGCTCTATATAACTGGTGTGGTGTGGTTTCAGAAAAAGGATCTGCCACTTTAACAGTCGAAAGAATATCTGAAATCTGTTATAATCGGAGGTAAAGAGAGCGAGGAGAAGTTTTATGAAAAAGTTTATTGTTGAAGACGGCGTATTTGATATTTTTCCCCATTTAGAAATCGGCATTGTGACGTTGCACGGTGCTGATAACAGCGGACAGGGCAGAGAAGATCTGCTGAAGGCGGCTTGTGAGGAAATTGCCCTGGAGGGAGAAGTTTCACCCAATGTGACCGAATACAAAGAAGCGATGAAACAGATTAAGAAGAAAAAGGGTGCGGCAGCTTCTATCGACGCGATGACGAAGCGGATCTTAAAAGGCGGTACGATTGGTTCCATCAATAAAGTTGTGGACATCTACAATTTTGTTTCACTAAAGCACCTGTTTACCTGCGGCGGCGAGAACCTGGATAAGATTCGGGGAGATATGGTTTTAGGCTTTGCCCGAGGCGATGAGCCGTTTGTTCCTTTAGGGGAAGAAGAGAGTGCTCCACCCCGCCAGGGAGAGCTGATCTATTACGACGAGTCAGGTGCTATCGTCAGAAGCTGGCTGTGGAGAGAGGCGGAGCGAACAAAAATCACTGAGGAAGCCAATAACATCTTGCTCTACATGGAGTGCATCAATCCACAGCGTCACGAAGCCTTTTCGCGGGCTGTTCGGGAATTGTCCCAGATTGTTACGAAAAACGTGGGCGGTGAGGCGTCTGTTGCATTTCTTTCGAGAGAGCAGCCGGAGGCCGTCATCGAGAAATAAAAGACGCAAAGGTTCTTGCCATCCTTGCGGACAACACGAGTGCATTCCGTTATGTACTCGTGTTTGATTTTACTGACGGATGATCATTTTTGTACTCCGCTTACTTTTTCTGCATTTATGAACTTTCATGGCTTTATCGTGTAATTCCCTGCACGAATATTAATATAATGTTTATAAAAAGATGATATATGTTAAAAACGATTCTCCTTGGGCGATGAAAAACATGCTTTTTTGCCCAAAGGGTGATATGCAGCCAAATTGGAAAAAGCCCTTTGAGCGAGTATTTGCAAGGGTTATAGGTGAAAATTTTAAAAACCAGCAGTTAATTTTTGCAAGAATTGGCCAAGTTTCAACGGGTAGAGGCTTTTTTTTCAAAAACAACCTTTTTGTCGATTTTTGCAAAAACAGCGCGGGACCCAAAATGAGTCCAGCGAGATTCTTGAGTGGGATTTGATGAGAATCCCTGTGCAATAAAAAAGCTGAAATTTGTATACTGGATAATGCACAAAGTATTACCGAATAGTAACTATCTTTTTGTGTTCAAAAACAAAAAGCACTGGCAACTGCTAAAGTCTTTTATTTTTTCTGCACAAATTATTGACAATTCAATTTTTTAGTAATAAAATTAGTTAAACTATTAACAAAAGTCACTATTTTCTGATTTATTTGAAGGAGAGCAAAATGTGTAACTGCAGCGAAATGACGAAAAAGTTCGAACAGCTTGACGAGATCATTGCCAAGCACAAGGAAGAGCGAGGCGCTCTGATTCCAATCCTTCATGAGGCACAGGAGGTCTTTGGCTACCTGCCTTATGAAGTACAGGAGAGGATTGCCGATGGACTGGGAGTTTCAATGGCAAAGGTGTACGGAGTTGTGACATTCTACTCACAATTCTCACTGAAAAAGAAGGGAAAATACAAGATCAACGTCTGTATGGGTACCGCCTGCTATGTAAAAGGCGCCAACGATATCATGGGAAAATTCCTGGAAAGACTTTCGATCGAAGTCGGGGAGTGCACGGCTGACGGCAAGTTCTCACTGGATTCTTGCAGATGTATCGGTGCATGTGGTCTTGCCCCTGTTGTAACCATCAATGATGAGGTATATGGACGACTGACGCCGGAACAGGTAGAAGAAATCTTAGACGAATATGAGCGTATGTAAATAGCAGGAGGAGAGAATGAGTAAGACAATAAAAGAGATCCGGGAGATCAAAGAGAAAACCCTCGAATCATTTGGAAACAGAATTGGAAACGATGACAATAAACTTTACATAATGACCTGCTGCGGTACAGGATGCACTTCATCAGGCGCAATTAAAAATAGAGAAAAGCTGGATGAGCTGATGGAAAGAGACAGCCTTCAGGATAGAGTGCAGTTTGTAAAGACGGGCTGCTTCGGACTCTGCGCAGAAGGTCCGATTTTGATGGTCTATCCGGAAAACGTGATGTACACCAACGTAACACCTGACGACATCAACGAAATTTGGGAAGCTCATATCAAGAATGGCAGGGTCGTAGAGAGATTGAAGTCAGAAAACGAGCTGGACTTCTTTTCGAAACAGATGAGAATCTCACTGAGAAACTGCGGCAGAATCGATCCTGAAAATATTGACGAATATATCGCTTATGGCGGATATGAAGCGCTGGGCAAAGTGCTGACGGAGATGGAACCGGAAGACGTCATCAAGACAATCAAAGACTCCGGCCTCAGAGGAAGAGGCGGCGGCGGATTCCCGGCAGGAACGAAGTGGCAGTTTGCGGCTGAGCAGCAGGTGAAAGAAAAGTACGTCTGCTGTAACGCTGATGAAGGCGACCCAGGTGCCTTTATGGACAGATCCGTATTGGAAGGTGATCCCCATGCCGTCATCGAAGCCATGGCCATCGCAGGTTATGCTATCGGCTCTGACCAGGGCTTTGTCTATGTCAGAGCAGAATACCCGATTGCAGTACAGAGGCTGACCATCGCTATCGAGCAGGCCAGAGCATACGGCTTGTTGGGTGACAACGTACTCGGTACTGGCTTCAAATTCGATTTGGACATCAGACTGGGCGCTGGCGCTTTTGTCTGCGGTGAAGAAACGGCCCTGATGACCTCCATCGAAGGAAACCGTGGAGAACCGAGACTGAAACCGCCGTTCCCGGCAGTGGAAGGTCTCTTTGGCAAACCTACAATCTTAAACAATGTAGAAACTCTGTCCAATATTCCGCAGATTATTACCAAAGGGCCGGAATGGTTCAGCGGAATCGGCACAGAAAAATCCCATGGAACAAAAGTTTTTGCTCTTGGCGGAAAGATCAACAACACCGGATTGGTAGAAGTTCCTATGGGTACGACTTTACGGGAAATCGTCTATGAAATCGGCGGAGGTATCCCGAAGGGCAAAACCTTCAAGGCGGCACAGACAGGAGGCCCTTCCGGCGGATGTATTTCAGCTGACTTCCTCGACACACCGATCGACTATGACTCACTGACTTCACTGGGTTCCATGATGGGTTCTGGCGGATTGATCGTCATGGACGAGGATACCTGTATGGTGGATATCGCAAAATTCTTCCTGGAATTCACGGTAGATGAGTCTTGCGGAAAGTGTCCGCCGTGCAGAATCGGTACCAAGAGGATGCTGGAAATCCTCACCAAGATTACAGACGGAAAGGGATCGCTGGAGGATCTGGATGAACTGGAATATCTGGCAATGAATATCAAGAAGGGCGCTCTTTGCGGCCTGGGACAGACGGCGCCGAATCCAGTGCTTTCCACGATGAAATATTTTAGAGATGAATATATCGCCCACGTAGTTGACAAGAAATGTCCTGCAGGCGTATGTGTTTCGATGCTCAGATACGTGATCATGGAAGATGCATGTAAACACTGTGGACTTTGTGCAAGAAATTGTCCTGCTCAGTGTATCACAGGCGATAAGAATACGCCTTATGTTATCGACAATGATAAGTGTCTCAAGTGTGGAGTCTGTATGGAAAAATGTCCATTTAAGGCTATCATGAAGAACGCATAAGAGGGAAAGTGAGGGCGAAAAATGAAAAACCAGAAAAGAGTACAATTAACCATAGATGGCATGGATGTCAACGTGCCAGAAGATTACACCATCCTCAAAGCAGCTAAAGAAGTAAACATCAAAATTCCTACGCTATGCTTTCTCAAGGACGTGTGTGAAATCGGATGCTGCCGTATGTGCCTGGTAGAAGTAGAAGGCATGAAAAACTGGCAGGCATCCTGTGTGCAGAAGGTTGCAGACGGTATGGTCGTCAAAACCCATACGCCGGACATTCTCAATTTCAGAAAAAAGAACCTGGAACTGATATTATCCAATCACCCTGCAATGTGTCAGAGCTGTAACAGAGGGTCTTCAGACTGCGAGCTGAAAACTCTGGCCAACACCATGGATACAGAGTTTGCCAATTATGCAAGAAACCAGGAAGTGATCACAGCCAATCAGGTTATGGAAGTGGACGATGGTATTTCCATCATGCGTGACCCGAACAGATGTATCCTCTGCAGAAGATGTATCAGCATCTGTCATAACGTGCAGACCGTAGGTGCAATTGATGTAATAAACAGAGGCTTCAACACAGTAGTAGGTACCACCTTTAACAGACCGATTGATGAGTCAAAGTGCGTGAACTGCGGACAGTGTATCAACGTCTGTCCGACAGGAGCCCTGCAGGAACACGCCAATATGGATGATTTTTGGGAGCTTCTCAAGAATCCTGAAAAATATGTCATCGTACAGACTGCTCCGGCGGTCAGAGCGGCTTTGGGCGAAGAGTTTGGCATGCCAATCGGCACCGATGTAACCGGAAAGATGGCGACTGCTCTGCGCATGCTGGGCTTTGATAACGTATTCGATACGGATACCGCAGCAGACCTTACGATCATGGAAGAGGGAACGGAACTGCTGAACAGAATGAACAACGGCGGGAAACTGCCTTTGATCACCTCCTGCTCACCAGGCTGGATCAAGTTCTGCGAACACTACTTCCCGGATATGCTGGATAACTTGTCTTCCTGCAAATCCCCACACGAGATGATGGGGGCAATCATCAAATCCTATTATGCAGAGAAGATCGGCAAGGCACCGGAAAACATCGCGGTTGTTTCGATCATGCCTTGTACTGCAAAGAAATTTGAAGCGCAGAGAGACGAACTCAATGTAGACGGACAGCAGGATGTCGACGTAGTTTTGACGACAAGAGAACTCTCCAGAATGATCAAAGCCTTTGGCATCGATTTCCCAGCTCTGCCGGATAGTGAATTTGACAATCCACTGGGTGTTTCAACTGGTGCTGGAACCATCTTCGGCGCCTCTGGCGGTGTAATGGAAGCGGCGCTGAGAACTGTTGCCGATATCGTCACAGGTCAGAGTTCAGACTCTATCGACTATATGCAGGTTCGCGGTCAGGAAGAAGGCATTAAAGAAGCGGAAATCAAGATTGGCGATGTGACGGTCAAAGCTGCCGCAGCCCATGGCCTTGGTAATGCCAGAGTCCTTATGGAGAGAGTGCAGGCTGGCGAACACTTTGACTTTATCGAAGTCATGGCATGTCCTGGCGGCTGCATCAACGGCGGCGGCCAGCCACAGCAGCCATCTTCGGTTCGCAACTGGATTAATGTCGGCGAAGAGAGAGCGAAGGCGCTCTACAGAAGTGACCACGAGAATTTCATCAGAAAGTCTCATAAAAATCCAGTTATCAAAGAATTATACAAGGAATATCTGGGTGAACCTGGTGGCGAAAGAGCACATAAACTGCTGCATACCCATTACCATCCGAGAGGCTGATAACATAAATAGTGACAAATAGATAAAAATGCGGCAGGCCGGCAGCGGTCAGCTGCATTTTTATTATTATGTAGAAGACATAAAGGTAGTCGATAACGAAACTGGTGCGGGAGACTTTACGCTGCCAGCCTTGACCGCCTGGGCCAGCGCCAGTATAATATAAATAAATCCTATCGTTAATTGGGAGGAAAAATCATGTCTGATAAAAAGAAAGTGCCGTTCTGCACCTGCGATGATCACCAGTGCCCCTTTAACCCTGTCAATCACGACCAGGGCTGTACACCGTGTATCGCAAAAAATTTAAAAGCCGGAGAAACGCCGAGTTGTTTTTTCAACAAGCTGGACCCGGAGAAAAAGGAGGATCGTGGCGATTATTTACATAAAGACTTTGCCAGAATCGTCATGAAATTGCATGAAGATTGAACAGCTGCAGCAGCTTTTAAAGATCGTAGAAGAAGGCAGTATCAACGAGGCGGCAAAAGAGCTGTATATCGCCCGCTCCTCACTGAGCACTTCTATGAAAAATTTAGAGACGGAATTAGGTGCACCGATTTTCAGCCGTAACAGTAAAGGCGTCTGTCTGACTGACTTTGGCGTCGACGTTTACAATCAGGCAAAAGATATCTGCACCAAAATTGATTTTATTCAGAGCGTTCCTCATGAGGAACATCCAACGAATCTCTCCATTTCCAGCATGTATTGCTCCCTGGCCAATGATGCCTTTGTAGAACTTTATCAGAGGCATTATCAGGAGGATTTTACCGGAAACATAGAGGAATGTACGCTGAACCAGGTGATTAACCAGGTTCATTCTGGTCTGAGCGAACTCGGCATGGTGACGCTGTTTTCTGACAGCGAGTCGGTGGCGCTGAAAAAGATCGCTGAAAACCATTTGGAATTTCATAAGGTGATTGACCGCCAGCTGCACGCCATCATCGGGCCCCAAAACCCTCTGTACCTGGAAGGACGAAGCTCGGTCTGTTTAACTGATTTGAAAGACTTCCCCTATATCGTCAACTATGCGTCGCCTTCGGACTACTCCTGGGAACGGACCTTAGATGGGCGCAAGCGGAAGCGGGCGGAGATCCAAGTCAGCGATTTAGGCTGCGCCCTGCGGCTCATAAACGCCACTGACGCCATTATGATCGACACCTACGATAAAGACACCTACGCGCAGCTTTATGCGCCCAATGGCTGCAAATTTATCCCTCTTGCAGATTCGCCCCTCGCCTGCAAATTGGGCTGGGTCAAGTCCAAAGACAAGACTCTTTCAAAAGTGGCTGAAGAGTTTCTTTCTATTATCAGCGACAAAGTAGAAAAAGGACATTTTAAATAAGAAGGATTCGCAACGAAAACTGCTGTCTCCAATGATGAATTGGACAGCAGTTTTTGTGTTCTAAAATTACGCCGTATCTTGTACGGAATACGGAATGACCGCGGAAAAGGAAGTTGTGCTATTATTAATACAAAATCCACCTTTAGCTGACAAGAACATTCTGATTCTGACAGCTAGGCATATGCGTTCGTGAGCTTATCAACTGAAGGGAACTTCGCTATACGAGAAAGGAAAAGGTATTTAAGATGAAAAAGAAAAGCACGACGAATGTTATCAAGTTTGCTGGCGCGTACATAGCCTATATCATAGGTTCAGGCTTTGCCACAGGTCAGGAAATCATACAGTTCTATACCTCCTATGGCTGGGTCAGCATCATCGGTATTCTGATCAGCATGTTTCTCTTTGCCTGGGTGGGGAAAACCGTCATGGTAAACGGTTTTCGCCATAGAGGTGATAAAGGAGGGAATGAATATCAGTTTTATTGCGGTAAATACCTGGGGAAATTTTATGAAATCTTCGTTCCGTTTTTTCTCTTTTGCGTCGTCGTCATCATGATTTCCGGGGCAGGCGCAACGCTGAACGAATACTACGGGCTCAACTATTATGTGGGCAGTCTGCTGATGGCGGTGCTGATCTATGCAGCCTATGTCTTCGGCTTAAAAGGCGTGGTAAACGTCATTGGCTTGATCGGGCCTGTGATTATCGTATTTACTCTGGGCGTGGGATTGTTCACTTTGTTTAAAAACGGCTTGGATCTTACACCGGCATCTGCAGGACTTGAGAAGCTGACGGCGAGTCAGGCCTCCGCACACTGGTTGGTCAGCGGAATCCTCTATGCTGCATACAACGTTTTCGGTGCTGTTATCTTTCTCAATGCCTTGGGAAAAGAAGCGGAGGATCAGCGGGAAGCGGCGAGGGGCGGTATGCTGGGCGGTATCGTATTGATGTCGGCAACGCTGGTCATGAATATTGCCTTTCTTTCAAAGCTGGGAGATGTTGCAAACCTGGCGATTCCGACCCTTCACCTGGCCGATGCCATTTCTCCGCTCATCGGAAAACTGTTTTCCATCGTATTGATCTGCGGAATTTTCTCAACTGCCGCCCCGATGACCTGGACAGTTTGCAATAAGATTACGACAGAGGGCACGAAAAAATCAAAAGTGATTGCAGCCATCGTGGTTGTGGCGGCCTTCTTCTGCGGGCAACTGCCGTTCGGAACCCTGGTGGGCATCATCTATCCATATACGGGCTATCTGGGCATTTTGTTCATGATCTGTCTGGCAGGCCATCAGATCAAACATCGCAAGGTGCGGTCGGGAAAAATTGCCGTCGTTTCTGACGAGGCGACGACAGAGAAAGCGTGAAGCGGCAATGAAAATTGAACAGCTGGAACAGCTGCTGCGCATCGTGGAAGAGGGGAGCATGAACGAAGCGGCAAAGGAACTCTATCTTGCCCGCTCCTCCCTGAGCACCTCAGTTAAAAATTTAGAGAGAGAACTGGGAGCCCCTATATTCGAACGGAACAGTCGTGGCGTCTGCCTGACAGAGTTCGGCGTAGACGTATACACCCAGGCAAAGGATATCTGCCAGAGAATTGAGTTTCTTCAGAGTATTCCGAGAGCAGAAAGTAAAATCAACTTATCTATTTCCAGTATGTATTGCTCTCTGGCTAACGATGCCTTTGTTGAAATGTATCGCAGGCATTATAGAGAAGACTTTACTGGTACAGTGGAAGAGTGTATGCTGACGGAGGTCATTCGTCAGGTGGGTGCGGGATTGACGGAGGTCGGAATTGTGACCTTGTTTTCAGACAGTGAAGCGGTTTCGCTGCGGAAACTGGAAGAAAACGAGCTGGAATTCAATGAAATCATTAAACGAAATCTCCATGCGATCATCGGTCCTGAAAATCCCCTTTATAGACAGAGGCGAGAGTGGGTGACCCTGGAGGAATTAAAAGATTTCCCTTATATCGTGAACTACGCTTCTCCTTCTGACTATTCTTGGGAGCGGACGCTGGACGGACGCAAAAGAAAGCGGGCGGAAATTCAAATCAGCGATCTGGGCTGTGCGTTGCGATTGATCAGTGAAACCGACGCCATCATGATCGATACCTATGACAAAGAAACCTATGCATCTTTATATGCGCCAAACCTGTGCCGGTTTATTCCGATTAAAGATTCCCCTCTGGCCTGCCGGCTGGGCTGGGTGAAAGCGAGGCACAAGCAGCTTTCGGCGGCATGCAGGGAATTCCTGCTCGTACTGGAGGAAAAGGCAGCTAGGCTAGCCGAATGAATTAAGTGTCCCATCTACGGATGTCCAAAATAACGGCGCATTTTGTACGGAATACTGTATGACCAGACCACATAAAATTATGGTAGCATATAGGTAAGGGATGGGATGAGTTTGAAAGAAAAAGTAAATATATTGAGTGTCATCAAGTACGCAGGTGCATATATCGCCTTTGAAATAGGGTCAGGCTTTGCGACGGGACAGGAGATTCTGCAGTTTTATACGTCTTATGGCGTTTGGAGTATTGGAGCTGCCGTCATCAGCATGTTTCTCTTCGCTTGGGCTGGCGGCAGTGTGATGAAAATCGGTTATGAGACCAGGAACGTGGAAGACCTCAAGCCGTATCAGCTCTTGTGCGGAAGAGTTATGGGGACCTTTTACGAGTATTTCGTCCTGTTTTATCTTTTCGCCGTTTTGGCAGTGATGATCTCGGGCGCAGGCGCATCGCTGCAGGAATACTGCGGTGTCAGTTATTATGTCGGCGGCCTGTTCATGGCTCTGCTGGTGTTCGTCGCTTTCGCCTTTGGTCTGGAGAAACTGATCGACATTGTGGGTCTCATGGGTCCTCTGATTATCGGATTCTCCATCTTTATTGCCATTTGCACCATTACGGCTAATTTTGGAGATCTGATGGTAGGCAACATCGATGTCAGCAGATTGGTGACGTCAAAACCCACCGACAGCTGGTGGATGAGCGGAATCCTCTATGTGGCTTACAACGTGGTCAGCTCTATCGCCTTTCTGATGGCCCTGGGCAGAGATGCAAAATCCGCCCGTGAGGCAGCGGCAGGAGGCATCACAGGTGGTATACTGCTGATGGTCACCGTCATCTTTATGAATTTTGCGCTGCTTTCAAGGCTGGATTTAATTGAAGGCAGCATCGTTCCATCGCTGAAACTGGCAAATGAAGTATCCTCTTTGGCCGGAACCATCTTCGTCGTGGTCATGATCTGCGGCATCTTTTCCACCGCGGCGCCGGTGCTCTGGACTATTTGCAATAATCTGGCAAAACCGGGAAGCAAAATTTCCCTGGTGATTGCTTTGCTGGTCAGCCTGGATGCTTTTATCCTGGGACAGATGCCCTTTGATAAGCTGGTCAGCGTCATCTATCCGTATACGGGATATTTGGGGATGATTCTGTTGTTCTGTATTTGGAGATACAAGAAGTTAAAACATAAGACAATTGGCAGGTGAATACAAATGATGAAAATTAGAGAAGAATTGCTGGCCTTGAAAAAGAACAGCTACGCTACTGGAGATTTTGAAATTCCAGAGGGCAGCATGGACTGCACGGAAGGCGTGAACCCTTATGGCTGCCCTGAGGAAGTTCTGAATGCGTTCAGACAGATAAAACTAGAGGAAATCATCAACTATCCTCACGATGTGAAGGTGTATGAGACAGTCTGCAATTACTGGTCAGATATGGCCTCTTTGAAAAAGGATAATATCATGTTGACCGACGGCAGCATTGCTGCAATCTACATCATCAACAACATCTTTGCGCAAAAAGGTGCAAAGGTTCTCGGTGTAGCGCCTCAGTTCTCTGACTACGTGTCCAACGCCAGGCTGCTGGGCATGGAGTATCGCTTTGTGGCACTGGATCGGGCGGATCGTTACAAATTCGACGTTAATGCACTTTTGGAACAGATTACGGAAGACTTGGCCGTGGTATATCTGGACAATCCTAATAATCCGACGGGTCAGATGATTACGCCAGGCGAGATTGAGATGGTACTGCGCAGAGCAAAAGCAAAGGATGTCTGCGTCATTGTGGACGAGGCCTATGGTGATTTTGTATCAAAGAGGGAGTCTGCCATGCAGCTGATGGATGAATACGAGAACCTCATCGTATTGCGGACCCTGTCGAAGGGGTTTGGCATGGCGGGAATTCGAGCGGGTTACATCGCCGCCTCAAAAGAATTGATTTCCTTTATGAACCAGATTACAAATCCTTATGCTGTGGGACAGATGTCGCGCAGGATGATGGCGGTGGCTCTGGATAACGCCTATAGGCTGGAGCGGGATACCCAGGAGTTCGCCTCTGCAAAGGTGAAAGTGAGAAGAGTGATCGGGGAGAACATCAAAATGGCTGCCACCGATGACAGAGTGCCGATTTTTCTTCTGTACCATAGAGATCCTGCGGTGGATCTCTATCGACTGCTGGCTGAAAACGGCATCGTCGCAGTGCCTGGCAGCGCTTTTGACGCCATCGACAACAATTGCGTCAGGGTGAGACTGTCTTCGGAAGAGGACTTTCCGCCATACCTTGCAAAGCTGGAAAAGGCAGAAGAGATGGCTGGAATGATGAACCAGAAGGATGTAGTCTGAGTGTGATCTGACAAAAGAAGAGGCTGCCAGGAACTCAGAATGAAGTTCGGCAGCCTTCTGTCTTAGTCAGCTTTGTCCCGGAATCGATTGTAGTGTTTAGATAACAGCGTCTTGGCAGTTTCAAATTTGCCGTTCATGATGGCGCCGAGAATCTGCTGGTGCTCCACAATCGCCTCCATACGGTTGGTGTCGATATACCATTGATCGTATAGCACCGTCAGATAAAACAAGCCTTCGATTTCGGCGTACTGCTTTGATATATAAGGGTTGCTGCAGCATGCCACGAAAGCCGCTTCGAATGCGATAGAATATTTTGCGTATTCTGGCTGGCTCTCTAAATTCATGTGGCTCATCTGTTCCTTCAGCGCTTTCTGAAGCAGTTCGATCAAGGTGTCTGTCTGTTGGCTCTGCAGGCAGATTTCGAAGGAACCCAAGAGCATGCTGAGTATGGCCTGGGCGATATGTCCCAGCCGCCTATTGGAAAAGGTAATCACGCTGGGTCCGGCGTTAGGGTAGATTTCTACCAGCCCGTCCCGTTCCAACATAGAGATCGCTTCTCTGACGGGGGAATTGCTCACATTCAGTTCTTTGGAAATGGACATGATAGAAAGTCTTTCACCCGGCTGATATTTTAGTTCGATGATGTTTTTCTTGATAATGTTATAAATCTGTTCCCTGATGGGGGTTCTGTTCAGTCGTCTATCCATAGTCGTTCCTCACCTTCGTCATATCTATATTTTAGCCCTTTAAAGTGAAACTGTCAAGAAAACGTGAATAAATTAACAGAATATAATGAATAATGGGCAATGCGTGATTTATCTAGGATGAGATCAAATCTCACTGCGGTTATACATAAATTGGAAGCAGGGAAAAGCCTTGAACTTCAATTCTCCTGCTTCGATACAGTTTCAAAATTGTATCATGTATGCACTTGTATAATTTAACAAAAAATAAATTAAAAATTTAATAATAAAAACATGTTTTGCTGTAAATTCGTAAAATCCTTGCCATTTAATCCCAAAAAATTTGACAAAGTCTTTTCGGAATTTTACAATAAAAGAAGAAACAGATATATTAGTCCAGCTGCAGAGATGCCGGTGCTCATCTGCGGCGTGATGATTGATAAAATTTAAAGGAGGACGAGAGACCTATGAAAAAATTAATGACAGGCGATGAAGCAATCGCTAGAGGTGCTTATGAGGCAGGGGTTAGACACGCATCCGCATACCCAGGTACTCCAAGTACAGAAATCATGGAAAACGTTTCTACATATGAGGAGATTTACGCAGAGTGGGCTCCTAATGAAAAAGTAGCAATGGAATCAGCTGTCGGCGCATCTATGGCAGGAGCGAGAAGCATGGCCTCCATGAAACACGTAGGTGTGAACGTTGCCGCTGACCCTCTGATGACATTTGCTTACATGAAAGTAAACGGAGGATCCGTTTTGGTTACAGCCGATGAACCGGGCATGTTCTCCTCGCAAAACGAACAGGATAACAGAAACTACGCCAAGATGGGCAAGATGCCGATGTTTGAACCGGCAGACAGCCAGGAATGCGTAGACATGATGAAAGAAGCTTATGAAGTGTCTGAAAAATACGGCGCTGTCGTCATCATGAGAATGGTTACTCGTGTTTGTCACTCCAAGTCACTGGTGGAAATCGGCGATAGAAAAGAAGTTGGCGTAAAAGAATGGAAGAAAGATCCCCAGAGATATGTCTGTCTTCCAGCACATGCGAGAGTGATGAGAGTCGCTTTGGAAGAGAGAACAAAACAGTTGGCTGAATACAGTGAAACGACCAAATTCAACTATGCCGAAATGGGCGGTACCAAAGTCGGTGTCATCGCTTCCGGACCTTCCTACTATTATGCAAAAGAAGTATGGGGAGAAGATGCATCTTACTTGAAACTGGGTTTCACCAATCCGCTGCCGGCAGAGAAAATCAAAGATTTCTGCAGCAAAGTTGACACAGTCTATATCGTAGAAGAAGACGACCCATATATCGAAGAATTCGTGCAGAGAATGGGTATCGAATGTCACGGAAAAGACACCTTCCCATCCTACGGGGAGATGACGCCAAACGTGCTGAGAAAGGCCCTCTACGGTGAAGAGCTGCCGCAGGTAGAATACAACAAAGAAAAAATCATCAAACGCCCGCCTACTTTCTGCGCAGGCTGCCCTCACAGAGGTCTGTTCTATAGATTGGGCAAGAGAAAAGACGTCATGATCAGCGGTGACATCGGCTGTTATACGTTGGCTACAGGCGCGCCTTATAACGCTATGGACGCATGTATCTGCATGGGAGGCTCCATTTCCATGGGTCACGGTGCACAACAGGTATTCAACAGAGCTGGCGTGAAGAGAAAAGTGGTTACTGTTTTAGGTGATTCCACCTTCTTCCATACGGGTGTTAACTCACTGATTAACACAGTTTATAACAACAGCAACACCATTAATATCATCCTTGACAACAGAATCACAGGTATGACAGGCCATCAGCAGAATCCAGGTACTGGATTTAACGTAAAGGGCGAAGCAGCACCGATGATCAATATCGAAGAATTAGTTAAGGCAATTGGCATCAAACACGTTAAAGTCATTGACCCTAACAATCTGAAGGAAGTCGACGACGCCTTTGATGCGTTTATGGAACTGGATGAACCTTCTGTCATCATCACCAGATGGCCTTGCGTCCTGAAGAAATTCTCAGATGCAGATTTGGAAGAATGGCCGAACCTGTTTAAGACAAAGAACGTGGTTGACACAGAGAAATGTATCGGATGTAAGCAGTGTCAGAAAACAGGCTGTCCGGCTCTGATCTTTGACAAAGAGGCAAAGAAGGTACATATCAGCAGAGCTGACTGTGTAGGCTGTGACGTTTGTACGCAGGTTTGCCCAGTAAATGCGATTGTGAAGGAGGATTAATTGAGATGACAAAGAATATTTTATTATCCGGTGTTGGTGGTCAGGGAACCATCACCGCTGCAAAGATGCTGACTTTTGGCTTGATGGAAGCAGGCTATGACGTAAAGATGAGTGAAATTCACGGTATGAGCCAGAGAGGCGGAGATGTCGTTTCCCAGGTAAGATACAGCAAAGACAAAGTGTTTTCACCTGTCATCGAAAAAGGAACGGCGGATATTGTCGTATCCTTTGAAAAGATGGAAGCCCTCAGAACGTTAGATTATTTGAAACCGGACGGCGCTGTTGTTGTCAATACCCAGGAAATTCCTTCCATGACAGTGCTGACAGGAGCAGAAGAATATGCTGATGATATTCTCGACGAAATCGAAAAGTCTGCTAAGAAAGTGATCACCCTCGACGCTACGAAGATGGCTGAAGACTTAGGCAACGTCAAAGCTGCCAATGTTATCCTTCTGGGAACTTTGGTAAAGTCCATGGGACTGGACGATATCGATTGGGCGGACATCATCAAAAAGAATGTCAAAGAAAAGTTTGTTGACCTTAACTTAAAAGCTTTCCAAGTTGGAATGGATGCTGTAAAATAGACGGTAGCAAATTGAAGTAAAGGTAGGGAAAGTAAGATGATTTCAAAAAAAATGGAACCTTTGGTAAACAATAACTCTGTTATCAGAGCGATGTTTGAAGAAGGAAAACAGATGGCCGACAAATACGGTGCAGAGAATGTGTTCGATTTCAGTATCGGTAATCCTAACGTTCCTGCTCCAAAGGAGGTTCAGGAAGCGATTATCGACATCGTAACCAACGAAGATCCGGTCAAGGTTCACGGTTATATGAACAATGCGGGATTTCCTGAGACCAGAGCGGCAGTTGCCGGAAATCTAAACAGACGCTTCGGCACCAATTTCACAGAGAAGAATATCATCATGACCGTCGGAGCCGGCAGTGCGCTCAATGTATTGCTGAAAACGATGTTAGAGCCGGGAGAGGAAGTAATCGCCTTTGCACCGTACTTCGTCGAGTACGGTAATTACGTAGCCAACTATGATGGAAAGCTGGTAGTCATTTCACCGAATCCAGAAGGCGGCTTCATGCCGAAACTGGATGAATTTGAAGGGGCGATCACACCGAAAACGAAGGCTGTTATCATCAATAATCCGAACAACCCGACAGGTGTTATCTATCCGGAATCTGTCATCAAAGAGATGGCGGCGATTATGGAGAAGAAACAGAAAGAGTATGGCAGCGTAATCTATCTGATTTCTGACGAACCATATAGAGAACTGGCATATGACGGTGCAGAAGTACCATACCTGACCAAGTATTACGACAACACGCTGGTAGGATATTCCTATAGCAAGTCGCTGTCACTGCCTGGCGAGCGAATCGGTTATGTAGTCATTCCAGATGCGTCAGACAAGGCAGAGGAATTTATCGATGCGGCTACCATTGCTAACCGCGTCGGCGGATTTGTCAATGCGCCTTCACTGATTCAGCTGGTCATCGCCAGGTGCGTAGATGCCAAATGTGATGTTGCCTACTACGAGAGAAATGGCAAAACCCTGTACGAGGGTTTGACGGAAGCAGGATTTACCTGCACGAAACCGCAGGGCGCATTCTACATGTGGATGAAGTCGCCGATTCCAGACGAAAAAGCATTCGTCGCAGCAGGTAAAAAATACAACCTGCTGATGGTACCAGGAAGTTCCTTCGCCTGCCCAGGTTATGTGCGAATTTCCTATTGTGTATCTTATGATCAGATTGAGAGATCACTCCCTAAGTTCAAAGAACTGGCAAAGGAGTATTTCTAAAGAGAGGAAGGCTGAGCCGCACTTGGTAAGCCTATCCCGTAAATGATATTTGTTTATCCGAGAGCGTCGCTTCTCGCGGTAAGGACCTGGTCCGACCGCAGAGCGGCGTTCTTTATTGGGTGAAAAAGAAAAAAACTGTAGTAGATAAGGGCCTGCCAATTTGGTATAATTAACTTGAATAAGAGAGGGAGATGAAAGGTTTGGAAACGTCTAAATTAAATATACTAAATAGAATGTTTTCTCGAAATACTTTTCGCCATTTGCTTGACGACGATGAGGATAGAGTGTACAGACAGGTAATTAAACGCTATGCAGATAACACTGCAAATAAACGAAATGCTGAGTTAATAAGTGAAATCTATAGCATATTAAAAAACGACTACAGGAATGAGTATTATTATAAAAACACGCTGTTGAACAAACTGCTATTAGGCGTACATAGCATAAATACGACCACAGCGCTGACGGAGATTCCCATAGCAAAGTCAAAGGCTGATTTTGTATTAATCAATGGGAAGGCAGTTGTTTATGAGATAAAAACAGAACTTGATAATTTTGATCGATTAGAAAGTCAAATTAATGACTACTATAAGGCATTTGATCACATGGCAGTTGTAACTTGCAAGGAGAATATTCCGGAGTTGAAAAAGAGGATAGATACGATTGGCAAGCCGGTAGGGATTTACATTCTGCAGAATCGTGGAACGTTGACGAAAATAAGAGAGCCAGAACCCTATAGGGAAGCATTGGATTCAGAAGTGTTGTTCAAGCTACTAAGGAAAGCGGAATACGAGGAACTTTTATTAAAACAATGGAAAACTTTACCCAATGTATCTGAATTTAAATACTATGCAGAATGCAAAAAGCATTTTATGAAAATTCCTTTAGAAGAGAGTTATTTGGAAGTTCTTGAATTTTTGAAAAAAAGAACTAAGGTTTTAAATGAGGAGTTCGTTAAGGTCCCTTATGAACTGAAATTTTTAGCGTATTTTATGAATTTAAAAGTGAATGACTATGAAAAATTGAATCTGTTTTTAAATTCGTCCTTTGGAGGTGTGTGATATGTATTTTCCTTATTTAAGAGGGCGGCAATTCGAGTTAATTGCTCTGAGAGAGTTAGTGGAAGAAAAGAAAATTAGCGAAAAGGTCATACCAGTAGTAGAGCCGATCAATCCATCCTCGACGTTGCTGAAAACGATACAGGCATTTATCAAAGAAAATAGAGAAATTGCAATTGTCCTCAATCCAGTTGTGGGGGAATTTTCTAAAAAACTAGAAAAAATGGGTAAAGATAACTCCGAACTGGCAGATTCGATTTATAGGTTAATCAGAGAAAATGATAATGTAGTGAAATCGTTTATCATGAATAGAAGTGTATCTCAGCTTATTAAAGAAAAAAAAGAAAAGGAAAGGTTTCTTATTGTCAATAATGACAGAGACTGTCTGGATGATTTTTTGGGAGTGTACGATGATTCGTTGCCCAGATTTGCATTAATCCCAGATGATCGAGCGTTTAGACGAGTAATTTCCGATAGGAAGGTATTGTTCGAGGATAATTTTAAGAAACGTTTGAGAAATATTGATTATATAGATTCTGAGGATGAGTTCTTTTCTGACAGTCATTTATATTATAAAAATGAAAACTGTATCGGATTTGCAGACTATTCAATTGTAGGAGAAGAATTCAACGAATCTGGGTTTGCTCCAGTTGCTGTAGCTATTCATTTGGTTTATTTTGATACGAAGAAAAATTTGAGAATACATCACTTTGTTTCTGATTCCAATGTGGGGCACGAGGATCCGGCTGGAAAGTTTGGTGAAGCATTAGAAAAGTTGGTAGCGTGGTGTACTGAGAATAACGTAAAACGCACATTAGGATTGCAGGGGTTTTATGATTGCTATGGGACAGGAAAATATCCGGGTTTGGGAACGGTCAAGAAGCTTTCAATTATGCACCACATAGAACTGGTCAGTGGGTTCTTGGGAGGAAAATAACAATGCAAATCGGGTTAGAATGTTTTAGAGATGAACAGCTTCGTTCAATGATTGCAAGTAATCTCCGCTACGGCAATTGTGAAATTCAACACAAGAAAGACTGCATTGTTTATGACACAGCAGAGGATCATTACCTGGAAGAATATTTGACTGTAATATTAGATGCGTTTACGACCATAAGGGATATAGGGATAGGGGGCGCGGAAAAACGGGCAGATTATCTAAAATCATTTTTAAGCAAATGGAAACTATTCTCAGTGAGCGAAGAGGATATTGAAGTGATAATGAAGGGAATCTGTTCAGAGAGATATGATGAAGAACCCGATCTGTTCGATAAAAAGGTTACGATTATCGAGTTTTTCTATTTTGATGTAATGGAGCAGCAATGTATACTAAGGAATTACAATTGGGAGGAATTCTGTTATAATATTAAACATGTAAATCGGTTTCATACGCAACAGGTTAACTTCGAACAGTTCAAAAAGCTGCTGGAGAATATGATTGTAGATATCCCAGCGGGAACACTACGGTTGTTTCGCTCAAGAATATGTGATGAATATAGTTATACTACAGGTTATCCTGCAAAGGAAATGGGTGCACCGCCTATACATGCAGTCTCACCAGGCCGAACTAATTCAGAAGGCATACAGTGTTTATATTTAGCTGATGATAAAGAAACCACCTTCCACGAAGTGAAAGCAAAGGATCATGACCACGTATCAGTTGGGGAATTTGTCCAAATTGAGGACTTGAGAATCGTAGATCTCAGCTTATTCGATAATATTGGTCCGTTTTCCAGCACAGATTTTGACATGACTTGGTTTGCTATAAATATCGAAATCATTAGGAAACTTGGAGATGAAGTTGCAAAACCGATGAGGAGGTTTGACCACGCATTGGACTATGTGCCAACCCAGTATATTTGCGACTATATTAAGTATCTGGGGTACGATGGAATCAAGTTTAAGAGTACGCTTCGAGAAATTGGAACGAATTATGCTATTTTTGATGAGAAGAAATTCAACTGTTCAAGAGTACAGGTTATTCAAATTGGAGATATTGAATATCAGTGGAACGAAATAGAATCAGAAGTATAAAAGTGCGGACTGAAATCCATACGACATGGATTTCAGTCCGCTGTAGTTTTTGTTAGATAGGGAATCTTTCACTATGCCGTCCTCTGATCCAGCCTTCTGTCGTCTTTCCCTGCCGGTATATAGACGCGGACGATGTAGACCGATGCCAGCGCCAGAGCGAATACCAGGCCGATGGCGTATGTCAGGCTGGTATAGCCGTTGGCCCCCAGATTCAGGCCTTCTGGTGCATAGAGGATGTAGGTCATGCTGACAGCAGACATGAAGGTGGCGGGAATTGCCGCCATGAGGCTGGCTTTCCTGCTGACAAATCTGCAGAGATAGACAGCGCCTGCCCATAGAGCCAGCATTGCCAAAGTCTGGTTTGCCCAGGAGAAGTATCTCCAGACCACTTGATAATCCAGCATGGAGATGAAGTAGCCGGCAATCAGCAGCGGTGCAGACAGGGCCAGGCGCTTCTTCATATCCTTTTGGTCGATTTTGAACCAGTCCGAGATGGTCAGACGGGCGCTTCTGAAGGCAGTGTCGCCCGAGGTAATGGGGCAGGCGATGACGCCGACCATTGCAAGTGCGCCGCCGATAGGGCCCAAAAGCTTCATGGACATCTCATATACGACTGTGGAATTGCCGCCGCCTAAATCCAGCAAGGCACCCATGCCGTGGGTGGGGTTGTAATAGAAGGCGATGCCCGCAGAGGCCCAGATCAGGGCGATGATACCCTCGGTCACCATTGCGCCATAGAAGATGTTTCGTCCCTGTTTTTCGCTGGTCATACATCTCGCAATCATCGGCGACTGAGTCGCGTGGAATCCTGAAATCGCACCACAAGCCACGGTGATGAACATCAGAGGCCAGATTGGCGCACCGTCGGGACGCAGATTGTCAAAGGTCAACTCCAGCATCGGTCTGGTCCCGCTGTGTAATACAGTAGAGCCGCCGATGCCGACAGCCATGACGATGAGACAGATACCGAAGATGGGATACAGCTTGCCGATGATCTTGTCGATGGGAAGCATTGTTGCCAGGAAGTAGTAAACCAGGACTACGATGGTCCAGAACTTGACACTGAGAGTGCTCGGTGTCAGTAAAGCCAAAAGGCCGGCAGGTCCCACCATGAAGACGACGCCGACACCCAGCAGCAGAATGACGGAGAAGATGCGCATGACGGTCTTCATGACTGGTCCCAGATAGGTACCGACGATTTCGGAAATGCTGGCACCGTCATTGCGTTCCGACAGCATGCCGCACAGATAGTCGTGGACGGCACCGGCAAAAATGGTGCCGAATACGATCCACAGGTATACGACTGGCCCCCAGATTGCGCCGGAAAGGGCTCCGAAAATAGGGCCTAACCCTGCGATGTTGAGGAGTTGAATCAAGAAGGCCCGCAAAGGTTTCATGGGAACATAGTCTACGCCGTCGGGATGGGCGGTGCAGGGCGTCAGTCTCTCATCAGGCCGAAAGACCCTTTCAACGATTTTTCCATATGTGAAAAAACCGATAATCAGTAGTGATAAACAAATGAAAAAAGTAATCACAGAGATCCCTCCTTTGGATATAGGAATCTTCGATTCCGTCATTTCCACGTTCTTTATTATGTAGGAGATATCGATGAAATCGATATTGACGGAATATCAAAGAACATACCTTGCAAAGAGTCGCCCCCTTGCGGACGACATCTGGAAATAGGAATCTTTGATTCCGTCATTTCCACGTTCTTTATTATGTAGGAGATATCGATGAAATCGATATTGACGGAATATCAAAGAACATACCTTGCAAAGAGTCGCCCCCTTGCGGACGACATCTGGAAATAGGAATCTTCGATTCCGTCATTTCCACGTTCTTTATAACTCTAGCTATTCTGTGCGTTTCTTCTGTGGCAGCAGAATGCTGACGATTCCGCAGACTGCCATCAAATACGGATAGAACAGATATGGGATGATGGCGAAAGGCGTCAAGCCACTGAGGGCGGCAGCTGTCAGCAGTTGCGCGCCGTATGGGATGATGCCCTGGAAGACTGAGGCAAACATATCGAGAAGTGAGGCGCTTCTGGACGGTTCGATATCGTAGTCTTCGCTGATTTCCTTGGCTATCGGTCCAGCGATGACGATGGCGACGGTGTTGTTGGCCGTGGCGGCATCTACCAGAGAAATCAGGGCAGCGACGCCGAATTCTGCGCCTTTGTAGGTGTGTACATGGTTATGTATCTTCTCGAGGATAAAGGCGAAGCCTCCATTTTGCTTTACTAAGGCGCTGATTGCCGCTACCAGGATGGAAATGACCGTGATGTCATACATGTTGGTAACACCTGTGCCGATGGAAGTAAATACTGCGGAAGGAGCCATAGCGCCAGTGGCAATTCCGACGATAACGGAAAGCACCGTGCCGCTGATCAAAACGATAAATACGTTGATGCCGATGATGGCCGTGATCAATACCAGCAGATACGGGACGACCTGCAGGATGTTGTAGTCCAGATTGCCGTCCATTTTGAACTTGGAGCCGCGGGTCAGGACAAAAAGAACAACGATGGTCACGATGGCCGCCGGCAGGACGATGAGAAAGTTTCGTTTGAACTTGTCCTTCATTTCGCAGCCCTGGGTTCTGACTGCTGCAATGGTGGTATCGGAAATCATGGACAAGTTATCTCCGAACATGGCGCCTGAAACTACCGCGCCGACACAGATGGCCATGGCAAACCCAGTCTTCTCGCTGATACCTACGGCGATGGGAACGAGTGCGGTGATGGTTCCTACGGAAGTTCCCATGGAAATGGAGATGAAACAGCCGATGACGAAGAGCCCGATGACGGCGATGCTCGGCGGCAGCAGTGACAGCCCCAGATTGACAGTGCTGTCTACGCCGCCTGCCGCTGAGACAGACCCGGAAAAAGCGCCGGCAGCCAGGAAAATCAGGCACATGGTGATGATGTTCTCATCTCCCACACCTCTGGCGACGATTGAAAATTTTTCGTTAAATGATTTGCCTCGTGTTTGCATAAAGGCTACAATGAGTGCGATGAGAAACCCAACTACCGCTGGCATAGTATAGAAGTCTTTCAATATGATTCCCGTTCCAAGGAAAAGAACCAGAAAGACCAAAATCGGGAGCAGGGCTAGTCCGTTTGGTTTGATGTTTGATTCGTTCATTTCTATTCTCCTTAATATTGTGGATAATTACGAAAAAAGCCCGGCCTCTGCGGACAAAGGTCGAGCCAAATACTATCGCTTTGCAAGAAATATTTTATCAAAATATTAACTGTGGTGCAAGGCTAATTTCTTGATTCTATGCTGTCTATAGGGTGAATACAGGAATCCCAGACTGCGATTGTATGCCTTGAATCCCCATGTGGCAGCAAAAGAATTTCTCTTTTTGTGTTTTCTTAAGAATACCCGTTCTGTTCCGCCAAAAGCAGCGACGCCGCCTTCCTTGACGCATTCGATGAGATCGTCGTTGCATGTGATATCGCGGTCGAATTCGGTAAAGGCCATGCCCACGTATTCTTCCTTGTGAGAATCAGAGCCGCCAAGGCACTGCTTGCCGTATTTTTTTGCCAGCAGCTGGGCAACCTGATTGGCGTGGACGGTTTCGCAGGTATTGAATCCTTCCAGGAAATCGAACTTTCTCACTAACTGCGGATTCTTGCGCATTTTGTTAAAGAACATGGCACTGGAACTGCGAGCGCCGAATGGATGCGCCGGGCCGAGGATTCCGCCAAAATGATGTACAATGCGTTCCAGCATTTCTACGGACATGCCGCGAATCTGCAGAACTCTGAGGCAGAGTTCGTCAGGCATGATGACGAGAAAATGTCCGGCATCTTTTGTATCGTACTCTACACCCATCAGTACGACAAAATCATCAGGCATCTGTTCCTTGTTTTGCTGCCAATACCTGAATCCTTTATATGAATCATGGTCTGTGACCAGCATGCCATCAAAGCCTTTTTCTTGCAACAGCTCGATATATCTTTCGATAGAAATTTTCGAATCAATGGAGCCAGCCTTTGTATGGCAGTGCATATCAAATTTCATATTTATATCACTTCCTTCTTGAATATAGTTTACACCTGTATTAGACTTTATACAAGTTAAGAATTGATGAAAATCATAGTAATTATTTGTGAATGAGGTAAATAATGTTTGTATCCTTGGAAGAAATTTTAAAAAACGCCATGTTTGATGACGCAAAGGTTTTGGCCGGCAGCAGAGGTTTAAACAAAAAAATCAAACGAATTTCCGTCTTTGACTGTCCCTGCAACAGAAATCTTGTTGACAGAGACATCATTGCAGCAGGCGATGTGTTTATTACCTGTCTCGATCAATTTAAATATGAGACGGAGAACATCTACGAGTATTTAGATACTTTAATTAAGACAGAGTGCTCTGGTCTCTTTGTGGTAACAGATGATATGCTGTACGTTTTAACTGATGACATTTTGCAATGCTGCGACCGCAGCAACTTTCCCGTTGTTTTAATTCCGGAAGATATTCCTTATGCGGCAATTATAGATACCGTTAACAAATATATTTCCATCGACAATTTAAATGCCATCAACACCCTGAAAATTGAAAAAATCATGTATGGCAATGTTCACCCCGGCGAGAAGATGGAAATTCTCTACAGCATCAACCCGAATATGAAGAACTATCTGCGCGTGATCGAAGTCGAAGGAGACTTCAATTCTGACATCGCTCAAGTGGAACTGCATTTTTATTATTTGAAACAAAAAAACGATATCTACGTGAGAAGTAACAATCAACAGATTTTTATTCTCAGCGATGATGACGAAAAGTCCCTTCGCCGTCATTCTGACGTAACTTCTATCCGCATCAAAGAGTTCATCAGTGAACCGGTGATGGGCTATAGCAGAATATACAACAGAAAGGACATCGGCAAAGCTTTGGAAGAGGCAAAAAGGGCCTTAGAAACCGCCAGGACCATGAACATGTCCTCTCAGAACTATGACCCGCTCTCGGTGCTGCAGCTGCTTTTGACTGTGAAAGATACACAGGAAGCCCATGACTTTTACAAAGCTTATGTCGACGCCATCAGGCAGAAAGTGTCAATAGAGAATGTAAAGGAAATCCTGCTGACCATGGAAGTCTATGTCGCCAATTCCGGCAATTTTCAAGCGGCTGCCCTGGAAATGAATCAGCACGAAAATACCATCCGCTATCGGGTGAACAAAGTGAAAGCGGCTCTGGGCATGGAGAATGACAACGTGAAATTTCATGAGACAGTAGCTGTGGCTGTCAAACTGCGGACGCTGATCAACGAAAAACTCTGATTGAAATTATTTTAAAAAAACCATCATTATTTTAAAATAATAATAAAGTGGTTTCCTTCGAAAATTTGTATAATTTAGAAAAATCACATTGGAGGAGACCTATGGACGAGAAGAAAAAAAGAGGCAGCAATATAGAGACGACGACTCTTGAGAAGGTGCCTGTGGAAGAACGAAAAAATTGGATCGACGTCGCATTAATTCAGGCTGGCATCATGATTTGTGTGCCAAGCCTGCTGCTTGGAGGCATTCTGGCAGAGAGCATGTCACTGACAAATGCCATTCTTTCTGGCGTTGTAGGATATATCATTGTCATCGTGTTGTTCTGCCTGATGGGTATCATGGGAAGCGATTTGGGTGTGCCCACCTGCGTAACGGCCATCGGCGGCTTTGGCAAAAAAGGAGCGAGGTTCATCATCAGTACGTTAATCTTTATCTCCATGATCGGTTGGTTTGCCGTGCAGACCAGCGTCTGTGGCGATGCGTTTTCCAATCTGATTGACCAATTTTTCCATGTAAACGTGTCCCCGATCATATCCATGATTATTTGGGGATTGATCATGCTGATTACGGCAGTTTACGGCATCAATGCACTGGACAAACTGAACAAAATTGCAGTGCCCGCCCTGTTTATTGTTACGATTGTTGGCTGCATCATGGCACTGAACAAATATGGAACACAGCAGCTGTCAGTTAATCCAGCGGTACCGTCTATGTCGTTTATCGATGGAATCGTATTGACCGTCAGCTTTATGGCGGCAGGCTGTCTCGCAGCTTCTGATATCACCAGATACCAGAGAACGAGAAAAGATACGATTATCTCAAGTTCGCTGGGTGTGGCACCAGCTGGTGTTTTGATGGTGGTTCTGGGCGCAATCATGACCAGAGTCGCTCAGCAGTATGACATCACTTTAGTATTTTGCGAGATTGGCATTCCAATTATCGGCATGCTGGTTTTGATTTCAGCCACTTGGACGACCAATACGACCAATGCTTATTCAGGCGGCATCAATGCCGTTTTGATGTTCAACCTGGCGGAGAATAAGCGGGCGGCAGCAACCATGGTCGCTGGGCTCATCGGTACGGTCTGCGCGGTGCTGGGCCTGGCAGACCATTTTGAGGATTTCCTCTACATATTGGGTGATGCACTGCTGCCGACCATGGGCGTCATTTTGGCCGACTACTGGATTATCGGCAGAGGAAAGCCGGAGAATTACAGGATGCCGGAGGGTTTCAACTGGATTGGCATCTTATCATGGCTCTGTGGTTATGCGGTCATCAAATTGATTCCTTATGGCGTACCTTTTGCACAAGGCATCATCACAGCTGCGGTCTTATACATAATCTTGGCAAAGGTGGTCAAAAGACCGCAGGACAAATTGAATTAGCAGTGGATAGGATTGACGATGACAAAAGAGGTGCACGTTTGATTCGCCTGTTTGGTTCGCAGCGCCAAGATTTGCCTGAAAGTGCCTTGAAATCAAGTCATTCAGGCGGAGTTCGAGAATTGGCAGGGGTATAGCAGTGCAAAAGCGCCTGTGAGAAGGCAAAAAAGTAATCGAAAGATAGATGCGTGAATTATATAATATGAACGAGTAGCATTGTTTTAGCTGTACTTAATGAATTTTTTCGTCCTGAAACCCTTTGATGGGCAGGAGGAAATGAAAGAGATAGCGCAAAGGCAGGGAAATCCGCCCGAATCAGACCTAAAGTCGGATGATTGAGGCGGATTTTCTATGATTGCTGTGTAATATACGGAGGTGGGGTATACTTTGGACGATTTTACTAAATTCATATTGACAAAAGATGGAGATTATAGTATAGTTAGTTAAAGCTAACCGAATGAGAAAACGGATAGTTTATAGTTCTCCTTAAGTGATTTTGATTAACGAATGTGTAGTCTGTAGGCGGGCATATAACATGCCCGCTTCCTATAGACTAAGCGGTTAGCTATAGCTAACTAGACGGAAAGGAAGACAGTATCTATGGAAGATTATTTGATTGAGCATTGTTCTCCAACTTTGGCATCGTTGAAAACGGCCAATTTATTTAACTACATATATGATGCAGATGAGCAATTGCATGCATATATCGATGAGTTAAACCGAGATCTGCGGGGAAAAGGCGTTTCGATTGTGATATTGAGAAAATATGAGCGCAGCGCTTTGATCTATGTCTATCGGGAAAAAAAGCTGCAGGCGGATTTGGCGCAGAATGGTGTCGAGGATTTTCTCAAGAATTTTGGCTATGAAAAATTTTCTGCGGGCGAGGCTATTTCAGTCTTACAGACACGTTTTGAGAAAGAAGGAACGTTTCCTCACGAAATCGGCATTTTTTTAGGATATCCTTTGGGCGATGTGATCGGGTTTATTGAAAATGCTGGCAGAAACAGCAAGTGCAGCGGCTGCTGGAAGGTGTACTGCAATGAATGTGAAGCAGTCAGGCTATTTGCTAAATATGAAAAATGTAAAGAGGTCTATAAGCGTCTTTTTCATCAGGGAAAGACCGCTTGGCAACTGACAGTTGCTGTATAAATATAAAGAAAGAGGTATGAATAATGAGTAAGATCGCAGTGGTATATTGGAGTGGAACTGGCAATACCGAAAAGATGGCAGAACTGGTTGCAGCAGGTATCAAAGATGGAGGGGGAGATGTGACAAGCTTTCAAGCGGCGGAATTCTCCGCAGAATTAATGGATCACTATGATGCAGTTGCCTTCGGCTGCCCGTCCATGGGCGCGGAAGAATTGGAAGAGGCAGAATTTGCACCTCTCTTTGAGCAGTGTGAGAAAAAATTGAAGGGCAAGAAGATTGCTTTATTTGGTTCTTATGGCTGGGGAGATGGAGAGTGGATGCGCTGCTGGGAGGACCGCTGCATTGAGGATGAAGCCGTCATCGCCTGCCCGTGTGTGATCTGCAATGAGGCACCTGATGAAACTGCGTAGCAGGAATGCAAAGCACTTGGAAAATCCTTGCTTTAAGTATTGCTGGCGTAAAGATCAATATAACCTCAACGGGGAACTGCTTTGAGCTGATTTTATATTCGGCTGCGAGAGCAGTTCCCCGTTTTTCGTCATTCTTTAAGAATCTCCGCTTCCGCGAAAAGAGCTGCCTTTCCGCTCAGTATCGTACGTTCTCCAGCGTAACGACAATAGAGAACGCCGCCCCGCTTTGAGGCCTGATATGCAGTAAGCTGATTCTTCCCCAGCTTGTCCGCCCATAATGGAATGACATGACAGTGGCCACGGCCGCAGACGGGGTCTTCTGTCACATTGCATTTTGGCGCGAAGGTGCGGGTTACGCAGTCATTGACGTCACCTTTTGCTGTAACGTGGAGCAAAAGGCCAGCTAGCTGGCGAATTTTCTCCTGATCGCCTGTAACATTTTTTACCTGTTCTTCACTTGCAAGGACACAGACCATATCTTCACCTAGGTACACTTCCATGGGCTTTATACCGATGGCTTCAATGATTTCCTGCGTGATAGGAGCAGGCGACAGTGAAAAGGATGGGAAATCCATAGAGAAGAGATCGTCCTCTTTCTTGACTGTCAGAGTGCCGCTGAGGGTTTTGAAGTGAATTTCCTTCAATGCCGTCTCTGCAAATGTAGTGATGACATATGCAGTGGCAAGAGTGGCGTGACCGCAGAGATTGACTTCACCTCCGGGAGTAAACCAGCGCAGATGATAATCTTCGCCCTCTTTTACGGCAAAGGCTGTCTCCGACAGATTGTTTTCGATGGCGATTTTCTGCATGAGTTCTTCAGGAATCCACTGTTCCATCACACAGACGGCTGCCGGGTTCCCGGAAAAGACCTGATCTGTAAAGGCGTCTACGATATATTGTTTCATTGTTTATCCTCCGTTTCCATCTATTTATCTATTGATCTACTTGCCCTCAGTGTATCATCGTAGTACAATACATACAATATAAAAATTGTATGTACAACAATGAGGGGAGGAGAATCTGATGCCGATAAATTCATTCGATCAATACCCATTGACATGGAAGCCTGAGAAGCATCGGCTGAAACAGCCGTATTATAAAGCACTGGCTGCGGACCTGGAGAACAAAATCAAAAGCGGGGCGCTGAAGCCAGGAACGAAACTGCCGCCTCAGCGTGAAATTGCAGATTATTTAGATTTGAATTATACGACCATCACCAGGGTCTATGAGGTCTGCAAAAAGAAAGGTCTGATTTACGGCACCACGGGAAAGGGCACTTTTGTTTCGCCCCACTCTTCAGAAGACATCACCATCACCACGTCTAATCTCGATAGCCAATGTATCGAGATGGGGGCTGTCAACGGCTTCAGCGAATACAGTGAACTTGTGGAACGAGCTACCCAAACGGTGGTAGAAAGAGGATACCTGCGCGACCTGTATGGGTATTCGCAGCCAGCAGGCCATCCTCATCAGATTGCGGCGGGAATCAGATGGATGGGACAGCTGGGCGTTCATGGCGATCACGATCATACCGCCATCTTTTCAGGTGCTCAGAATGCCCTGACCGTAGCCTTGATCTCTCTGTTTTCACCAGGTGACAGATTGGCCACGGATCGTTACACTTATTCCAATCTGATTGAATTAGCGAAGATGCTCCATATTGTTCTGGTTCCTATAGAAGGGGATCAGGAGGGAATGCGGGCCGACGAACTAAAGAAACAGTGTGCTGCCAGCAGGTTGAAAGGGGTCTATCTCATGCCATCCTGCGCCAACCCGACAACGGTGACTATCTCGGAAAGACGACGGAAAGAACTGGCGGCGATCATCAAAAGGTATGACTTGATTTTGCTGGAAGATGATATTTCCGCCTGGCTGACTGCGTCCGGCGGCGAAAGGGAGACCTCCCTGTTCGACCTGTTAAAAGGAGAGAGTATCTATATCTGCGGCATGACCAAAAGCTTGTGCCCGGGGCTAAGGGTTGCGTATATGACTTTTGGGGAACGTTTTAGACGGGAAATCCTTCACGGGTTGTTTAATGCAAACATCAAGACCTCTTCCCTCGATGCAGAGATCATCACGGAACTGATTTTAAGTGGCGATGCTTATAAAATCGCTATGCGTAAAAGAGGGATGACGGAGAAGGCCTGTGCGTTGTTTTCAGAGGTGTTCCCAAGAGAAGACGGGGAACCGTGGAAAGTCAGCTACTATCAGTGGCTGCCCATTGCAACATCAAAATCTTTTCGCCAGGTGGAGGAGGATTTGCTGGAACGAGGGCTTCGCGTCTATCACTCTGAACGGTTCGCGGTGACAGAAAACAAGCGCCAAAAGTACCTGCGGGTGGCGCTTTGTTCTGCAGGGAGTATGCATAAGCTATCAAAAGGATTGCAGGCGCTCAAAGATTATTTAGAGGAGTAGTGGGCACTGTCTTGCTGAAACCCTTTTTTCTTAATATTTCTATTATCATAACATAGGGGCGCAATACACCAAAAGACCTCATCTGACGATGAGGCCTCCTGGCTGCGATATTTTATTTAATTAAGAAAGAACGTTCAAAAGAAATTATCTCGTAACCCTGTATCCTTTTGACACTCTTAGTATAGCAATCTTTTGTGACGAGTATGCGAAGAACGGTTAACGTTTTTGTGGCGCTTTTGTCAAGGGAAAATGGTAATACCATTCTTCAGGCTTCTTCCTTTACTTTCTGCAAGAAAGCTTGGGCGGCTTTGGAAAAAATTTGATATCTTTTCCAGATCAGTGACATGCCTATTTTAGATTCTGGCACCAAGGGTCTGAAGCACAATTGGCTGTCGCCAGTAGTATTGATCAGCTGATCAAAACATAGGGCGTAACCCATGCCTTCTTCTACCATCAGAGAACCGTTATATAAGAGATTATAAGTGGCGACGACGTTAATCCGTTGGTCGCCGTTTTTGAATGCTTCCTGAAAAGCGGGGTTCTGATAAATCTGTCTGGAAATGATCATGGGCTGGCCACGCAAATCCTCTTTCGTGACAGCTTCTTTTGCCGCCAGAGGGGAATCGCGGCGCATGAGAATACCCCAGATGTGGTGATAAGGCACGGGATGAGATTCAAAATGGGCAGAATCCACATCGCCGTGGAGGAGTGCGAAGTCGATCAGGCCCTTATCCAGCTGGTCCATCACTGTAGCACGGTCGCCGCTGATGACGTGAAACCGGATCAGAGGATATTGACGTTGCAGCGCCTGGGCAACCTGCACGAGAAAGCGTACTGGTTTTGCTTCAGCCGCACCGATGGTAATGTCACCGGCAACATTGTCATCGGACTGAGAAATTTCGCTTTCTGTTTTTTGCATCAGTTCTGTAATTTCTTCTGCCCGCTTGCGGAGAAGGATGCCTTCTTCTGTCAAAGTAATCTTGCGGTTTCCTCTGATAAAGAGCTGCTTTCCAAGCTCTTCTTCTAAATCTTTGAGTTGTCTGGAAAGGGTGGGCTGAGAGAGATGCAGGGCTTCAGCCGCACCGGAAATACTCTGCTCCCTTGCTACAGCCAAAAAATATTGTAGTACGCGAAACTCCATCGGGTGAATCTCCTTTCTGCTTTATTTGTGAGGTCAGTATATCATAATTACTCATGCCTGTAAAGCATGGAAATGTATTTAATATGAGTATTTGCTAAGTGATGAGCCGGATGCTAAAATGAAACTACCGACAGAGGATATAAAGGAGGATACACTCATGAAAAGGTGTCGGGGGCTGACCAGATTGAGGCATTGTCTGGAGTGATACAGGTGAGGAAAGATAGAATCCGCTGAAAATTCGTGAGGTGAAATGATGATAAACAAACAATTTAGAAAACAGATCGCTGTGATGCTGACCCTGCTGCTGTTACTGGGATTGATCTGGAATACGGAATCAGCTGGGGCTGCAGCGAAGATCCGGCTCAGCCAGACCAAGGTGACTTTAACAGAGGGAAAGAGCAAGACGATTACCGTGAAAAATAGAAAAAAGGGACAGTCTCTTAAATGGAGCAGCTCCAAGAAAAGTGTCGCCGTGGTCAGCAAAAAAGGCAGGATCACCGCAAAGGCGCCAGGACAGGCGGTTATCAAGGTGAAGGTGGGTAAGAGCGGAAGGACGCTGTCGTGCAAGGTGACTGTGAAAGCGAAGCAGGCGGAGCCATCGGTAGATAACCATCGAAAAATAAATATTACAGTTGGCAATGAGACCTTTGCTGCAGAACTGTACGATAACCGGGCAGCAAGGGAATTGATAGAACGCTTGCCGATGACCATTACCATGGAGGAACTCAACGGAAATGAAAAATACTACTACATGGAAAGCGATCTGTCCCAGTCGGCGGAGTCCGTGGGAACCATTCATACCGGTGATCTGATGCTGTTCGGCTCGGACTGTCTGGTGTTGTTTTATGAAGACTTCAGAACGTCCTACAGCTACACCAGACTGGGAAAGATCAAAGATTCTTCTGACTTGGCTCAAGCCTTGGGAAGTGGCAGCGTAAAAATAACTTTTGCAAAAATGAAAAATAACCCTTGACTTGGAGTCCACTCAAAGTGATAAGGTCTATACATGAAAGGAAGATAAAAATGAAAAAAATATTATTAAGCATATTAATTACTGTGATGGCTCTTGGATTTGCTGGCTGCGGTCAGCAGGAGGAGTCTGCGGGAAATGACAATCAACAGGAACAGACACAGAAACAAAGCCCAAAGGAAGATGGAAAGGTTTTGATCGCCTACTTTTCCAGGGTCGGCAATGTTCAGGAAGAGGATGGTGTAGATGCCGTAGCCTCAGCCAGCGTCCAGGTCGTGGGCGGCCAGCACGAGGGGAACACCAAAATCATCGCTGACATGATTCAGGAAGAGACAGGCGGCGATTTGTTCTTTATCGAGATGGAAGAGAAATACGACGTGGACGATTATGATGGGTTTGTCGATGCAGCGCAAGGTGAAGGCAGCCAAGGAATTCGGCCGGCACTAGCGTCTCACGTAGAAGATATGGAGAGCTATGACACCATCTATCTGGGATTTCCGAACTGGTGGTTTGATATGCCGATGGCGGTGTACAGCTTTTTAGAAGAATATGATTTGGCCGGCAAAACCATCGTCCCTTTCTGCACCAGCGGAGGCAGCGGATTCTCGGATACGATTGCAGCCATTGAAGAGGCGCAGCCAGAAGCTAACGTGGCAGAGGGGCTGCATATTTATCAGGACGATGTGCCTTCAGCAGGTGATGAAGTGCGACAATGGCTGAACCGATTATAATATTGGACACCCAGCCGAAAGGAGATAAGAAAGATGAATAAGAAAAGAATCAAAGTCTGTATCGACCTGCTTTTGATTGCTTTATTTCTGGCATTGATGGCATTTCATATAACGGGAAACCGTATCCATGAGTGGCTGGGTGTTGCACTCTTTGTGCTCTTCCTGGTGCATAACGGGCTGAATCTGAAGTGGTATAAAGCCCTCTTTAAAGGAAAATACAAGCCAGCGCGGATCTTTTATACCGCAGTCAATCTCCTGCTGGCTCTGGCCATGATCGGCATGATGATTAGCGGAATCCTGTTATCGACGGAAGTCTTCACCTTCCTGGAACTGCCTGCGTCGATGTTTGCAAGGAAACTCCATATGTTTTCTACCTCTTGGGGATATGCACTGATGGCGATACATCTGGGATACCATTTCGCTCTTTCCAGCCGCAGTGTCAACGATAAAATCAGTCGTGTCTCCGTGGGCATGGGTCTTGGCATCGTTTCGGCGTTTGGCATCTTTGCTGCTGATTCGCAGCAGCTGTGGCAGAAAATGTTTCTGCGCATCGAGTATGTGTTCTTTGATTTTAACAGACCGGCAGTATTTTTGTTCTTCGATTACATCGCCGTCATGGTGCTCTTCGCCTGTATCGGCTGTATCAGTAATCGGTTCTTGAAGAAAAGGAGGAAAAATGAAATACAGGAATTTAGGGAAAACGGGCTTACGAGTCAGTGAAATCAGTTTAGGCTGCGAAGGTTTCGTGGATCACGACGGAACTTTGACGCCGCTTCTGATGGATAAGGCGGAGGAACTTCATATCAACTATCTCGATTTTTATACGCCGAATCCGAACCTGCGAGATCGTCTGGGCAAAGCCCTGGCAGGCCGCAGAGAAAAGTTCATTCTGCAGGCCCATCTGTGCACTACGTGGAAGGGCGATCAGTATGAGCGGACCAGAGAAATCGAAAAAGTGAGAACCAGTTTTGACGATTTGCTGACTCGCCTTGAAACTGACTACATAGATGTAGGTATGATACACTATGTGGATTCTATGCAAGACTGGCAGGAGATCTGTCACGGGCCGGTTATGGAATTTGCAAAAGAACTGAAGGCTGCTGGAAAGATCAGGCACATTGGCATGAGCAGTCATAATCCTGTCGTATCAAAGGCAGCGGTGGAAAGTGGATTGATTGAAGTTCTCATGTTCAGTATCAATCCGTGCTATGACTTACAGCCAGCCAGCGAAGATTGTAATGACTTGTGGGACGACAAAAACTATCAGTCACAGCATGTCAATATTGATCCGGACAGAGAAAGTCTCTATGAGTTGTGTGAAGAAAAAGGTGTCGGCATTACAGTCATGAAAGCTTTTGGCGGCGGGGATCTGCTGGATGCTTCCATGTCTCCTGCAGGCGTTGCACTGACAGCAAATCAGTGCATTCACTACGCATTGACCAGGCCAGCCGTGGCTACCGTCCTTTCTGGTGCCCATACTTTGAAAGAATTGGAAATCAGCGCGGCCTATGAGTCGGCCGCAGATGAGGAGAAGGATTATGCGGTTGCTTTCGCTTTGATGCCGAATATCAGCTGGCAGGGACATTGTATGTATTGCGGCCATTGTGCGCCGTGTCCTGCGAACATCGACGTGGCTTCTGTGACCAAGTTCCTCAACCTCACGAAAGCACAGGGTTCGATACCAGAAACAGTCAGAGAACACTACAGCGCACTGGAACACACTGCAGAAAACTGCGTTGCCTGCGGTGCCTGTGAAAAACGTTGTCCATTTGGTGTAAGAATTATAGATAATATGAAAGAAGCAGTTACAACCTTTGGAAGATAGTAGGAAAGGAATGTTTTATGAAACAGAAAAATTTAGTCGTATATTATACTCATTCTGCAAACACGCGGAAAATTGCCGAGATCATCAACGAACAGGTGGATGGCACCCTCTTTGAAATCATACCGACGCAGCCTTACCCTGCCGGATATGACGATGTGGTGAAGCAAGCCAAAAAAGAAATCAATGCAGGACATCGGCCTGCGTTAATGTCAGATATAGATATCGCAGCCTATGACGTCATCTATGTAGGGACGCCTAACTGGTGGAGTACCATGGCGCCGCCGGTAGCGGCCTTCCTGGAAGCCCATGACTTTGGCGGAAAGACGGTCGTGCCTTTCTGCACCCATGGAGGCGGCGGAATGGCGCACATTCAGAAAGATGTAGAGAAGCTGTCTGACGGCGCACAGGTCCTTGCAGGCTTTGACATCTACGGCAGCGGTGGCAGCAATGCGGCATCCGCTGTAGAAAAGTGGCTGAAGGAGGTACAAAAATGATATATAAAGACTTTCAAGATATGAAATTATCGGCGCTGGGTTTTGGCGCTATGCGGCTGCCTACGGCAGATCGTGATCCGAATGGCCCCATTGATGAGAAACAGACAGCCGAGATGACCGCTTATGCCATAGAACACGGCGTCAACTATTTTGACACGGCCTACGGTTATCACGACGGTCAATCCGAAGTGATCATGGGCAAAGTTCTGAGTCAGTATGCGAGAGAAAGCTACTATTTGGCCGACAAGTTTCCAGGTTACGATCTTGCCAATATGGATAAGGTGGAAGTGATTTTCGAGGAACAGCTGTCAAAATGCGGCACCGAGTATTTTGACTTTTATCTGCTTCACAACATCTATGAGAAAAACGTCGATCCCTACATGGACGAAAAGTACGGCATCATGGATTATCTGCTGGCGCAGAAAAAGGCTGGCAGAATCCGTCATCTGGGATTTTCTGCCCACGGCCGCTACGACACCATGGAGAAATTTCTCAAGGTCTACGGAAAGGAAATGGAGTTCTGCCAGATCCAGCTCAATTACCTGGACTGGACGCTGCAGGATGCAAAAGCCAAAGTGGAGCTGTTAGCACAATATGAAATCCCGGTGTGGGTCATGGAGCCTCTGCGCGGCGGCGCTTTGACAAAACTGTCAGATGAGAATAAGGCAAAGCTGGCTGCTCTGCGCCCTGAGGAAAGTGTACCGGCATGGGCTTTCCGTTTTCTCCAGTCCATAGACAGCGTCAAAATGGTGCTCTCCGGCATGTCTGATCTAGAACAGATGAAAGAGAACATCAAAACTTATGAAGAAGAGAAACCGCTGACGGAAAAAGAAACAGCGGCTTTGATGGAGGTCGCGGACAGTATGCTGGATATTCTGCCTTGTACTGCCTGCCGTTATTGTACGGCGCACTGCCCGCAGGAACTGGATATTCCGGTGCTGCTTTCCCTATACAATGAGACTCGCTTTGCCAATGGTCTGATTACCCATATGGCTGTAGACGCTCTGGCGGAAGAGAAACGTCCAAGTGCCTGTATCGGCTGCAAGAGCTGCGAAGCAGTCTGTCCGCAGCAGCTTTCTATCGCAGATGCCATGAGCGATTTTGTAGAGAAATTGAATCAGCCGGCAGGGCTGTAAAAAAACGTGGAAAGGCCATACGTCATTATGATTGTGGCTGGTGTACCTAAAGACTGTAAAAGAGATATAAAGGCAGAGAAATTTATGGTAAAATAGGGACAGATTAAAATTAGAAAGGCGGCTATCTATGAAACTTACCATGCTGGGAACCGGCAACGCCATGGTTACGGAATGCTACAATACTTGTTTTGTCCTCAGCGAAGGGCAGCGGCATTTCTTGGTGGACGGCGGAGGGGGAAATACTCTGCTGCGGCAGTTGAAGGGTGCGGAAATAGACTGGAGGAACATCGAAGGCATCTTCGTGACCCACAAACACATCGATCATGTGCTGGGCATCATCTGGATGCTGCGTATGATCTGCCAGAACATGAATGGAAATAAGTACGAGGGTGAGGTGCGAATCTACGCCCATGATGAAGTGATTGGGCTGATTGATCAGATGGCACAGATGCTGCTGCCAGAAAAGCAGAGCAGATTTATCGGTCAAAGGGTTCATCTCATATCCGTATCTGATGGAGAAAGGCGCAGCATCCTGGGACGAGAAATTGCATTCTTTGACATTCAATCGACCAAAGCAAAGCAGTTCGGCTTCACCATGTATTTTGATGACGGCAAAAAGCTAACCTGCTGCGGCGACGAGCCTTACAACTCTTGCAACGAAGCCTATGCGGCAAACAGCACCTGGCTGCTCCATGAAGCCTTCTGCCTTTCTTCGGAGGCAGAAATCTATCATCCCTACGAAAAACACCATTCTACAGTGAAAGACGCCTGTCAGCTGGCAGAGAAGCTGCAGGTGAAGAATCTGCTTCTTTACCATACAGAAGATGAGAACCTCTTGCATCGAAAGAAGCTGTACGAACGAGAAGGCGCAGCCTATTTCAGTGGAAACCTGTATGTACCAGAAGACTTAGAAGTAATACAGATTTAGAATGCTGACGCACTCATCATAATAAAAGCCCGCGAATGAACTTCGCGGGCTTTTGTTATGCGTTGTTATTTCACTGGTGAAAGTGCAGCCAGTTCCTCGTCTACAACGATACCTTCTTTCATGATCAGCTTGCCGTCCAGCCATACGGTGGAGTTCAGGCAGATGCCGTCTGTATGGGATTTCGCATCCTGGCCTGCTGGCGGCGCATCGATTGGGCTGACATAACCGATTCCCCATTCTGTACATCCCCACACTCTCTCATCTTCTACCACGTTGCCGGTCAGTTTTGCTCCCGGGTTGAAGCCGTAGGCGATGTGCGCCATCTTGAACATTCCTTCATCGTCAAAGGATTTCAGGTATTTTTCGTATTCGGCCGCTTCGGGACCACCTTCGAATTTGACGATTTTGCTGTTTTCAACGGTCAATACCACTGGCTGGGAAGGTACCTTGCCAAATGGAGGCGTGATGGTTCCGTCGAAGACGATTTTGCCGTTGATCGTTCCAAAACGAGGGACGACGTTGATTTGTCCCGTCAGCATGTGCATGCCGGGAACAGTGGCATTGCCGCAGTCGTTGCAGACCAGGTGACCAGGGTCCAACTCAAAGCTGACATCGGTGCCGGCAGGTGTTGTGACGTGCATCTCTTTGGCATCAATATGTTTCTGTGTAAATGCTTCCATGAAAATCTGCAGCTGTGGCGTTTCTACGTTGCCGACAGTTCGGATCAGAAGTTCCTGGGAGAAGTCAACAAGGCACATGTATCTCAGCTTCGGATTTTTTTCCATGGCGATTTCAAATGGCGTGGAGTAGAGCATCCACTGATGGTTGAATTCTACCCATACGTCGGCTCCCAGCAGTGCGCCTGTCAATGCTTCTACAGGGATATCTGGATCAGCGGCTTTGCCCACACCGCCAGGCGTAGCGATGGTGATGACCATGGGATAAGCGCAGGCGCTGTAGACGCTGGCTGCCACAGCATCCACAAGGCCTTCATCTGACATGGTGTCTGCGGTAATGACTACAGTTTCCCCTTTTTTTACTGCAAAGATCTCGTTGATCAGCTTATCAGCTGCTCTCTGTAATTCAAATTTTAACATTTTTCCACCTCGTGTAGTTTTCGAATTTTGTAGCTCCATTATAGCCAAAAAAGGGCCTGATTGCGTTGTAATAACTTCAAATACAAAAACTGAAATTTAAAATAAATACAAGGCAAATGGGGAAGGGGAACCTTATAATGACAGGAAAATGTAAAGAGGAGGATTTGTCGATGACGATACATGAATTTATTGAAAGAAACAGAGAGGCGATGATTGCTGATGTCGCAGAACTGATAAATATTCCTACCGTTTTTTCTGAGGATGGAGGCAGCAATCAGCCCTTTGGAAAAGAGGTGGACAGAGGTCTGCGATGGATTCTGCAGCGGGCGGAAGACCTTGGCATGAAAACTCGCAACTTCGACGGTTATGCAGGGGAGATTACTATCGGTGATGGACCGTTCATGATCGGCGTTTTGGCTCATGAGGACGTAGTGCCGGCTGGGGAAGGCTGGGATACGGATCCTTTTGATAGCGTTGTAAAGGAGGGGAAAATTTATGGCAGAGGCAGTGGAGATGACAAAGGACCGCTGATCAGCAGTCTTTACGCCATGAAATATCTGATGGATGAGGGCAGGATTCCTGCCGGGACTAGTCTGCGTTTGATCGTAGGTACCAACGAAGAGGAGCGCTGGGGCGGTATCAACTATTATACCAGCCATGTGGAAAGACTTCCTGACTATTCCATCGTTCCTGACGGATACTTTCCGCTGATTTTCTGCGAAAAAGGTCTTGTCGATTTTGATATAAATATATCGTTATTTGACGATAAGAATGCAGATATCAGAGTTGCGGGGCTTTATGGCGGCAGCGGCAGAAATGTGGTTGCCGGAAAAGCCGGCTGTGTATTGCAGTGCCACAATGCCGATCCGACAGAAATCGCTGCAGAATTGAATGAATTTGAAGGTATCACGGCCGAATGTGGCGACGATGAGATTATCGTCATGGCCCAGGGAAAGAGCACCCACGCCATGTCCCCGGAAAAAGGGCTCAATGCTATCAGCCTGCTGATGTTGGGGCTGAGCAGAATTAAATGCACATTGTCAATAGACGATTTTGTTGAAAAATACAATCGATACATCGGTATGGATTGGAACGCTGAGAAGTTCGGCTGCGGTTTTGAAGACCAGTTATCGGGGAAAACGACGTTTAACATAGGGGTACTGCGCTGTGAAGACAGAGACGTGGTATTGGAAGCCAATCTGCGTTATCCTGCTTCTATGGAAAAAGAGACTGTGGTAGGTGCCATTGAGATGACCTGCAGCCGGGCAGGATTTTTCTACAAGGAGAAAGATTTCCTGCCGCCCGTCTATACGGAACCGGACTCGGATTTTGTTGTCAAGCTGATGGAAGTGTACCGCAAGGTGACTGGGGATCAGGAACACGAAGCCTTTGCCATCGGCGGTGCAACTTATGCCAGAGCCATTCCCAAGGCAGTGGCATTTGGACCGCTGTTCCCTTACGAAGAGGAACTGGCCCACGAGGCCAATGAGTTTCTTGCAATCGACAGCCTGGAGAAGATGACCTGGATCTTTGCAGAGGGGCTGGAAGCACTGCTGGGAATGGGGGTAAATAAACGCTGAGATTGGAGCGCTGACTTGCTATCCCTGTCATTTTACCCGTCATTTGTCAAAAAAACCCTCAAAACACCTAACAGTTCCCGTATTGCAAAGGGGGCAGCCTTTATTGCGATGGCTGTAACCGTTGAAACTTCGTTGTCAATTGCCGTCCTGCCACCGAATAGAAGGAAATTGTTAGGTGTTTTCATCAAAAAAGACGCAAATGACAGGTAAAATAGACAGCCGGCATGGCAGAATCGCCGATTTTGTCGGGCATAATTGTCACCTTTTGAATAAAAATGGGTTGACGAAAGAAAAGCGCTGGTGTATACTTTCTCTAACAAAAGAAAAGCGGGGAAGTATCTATGACGACGATAACGACAAAACGAAATAAAACTTATGATATGGTATGTATTGCTATTTTTGCAGTGCTGATGGCGGTCTGCTCCTGGATTGCTGTTCCTACGACGGTACCCTTCACCATGCAGACCTTCGGTCTATTTTTGACGGTCGGCGTGCTGGGCGGCAAACGAGGCACTTTGGCAATTTTGATTTTCATTCTCCTGGGAGCAGTGGGGATACCGGTCTTTTCTGGTTTTACAGGAGGCCTTGGGATTCTCTTTGGAACCACAGGCGGTTACATCATTGGATTTATCTTTTCCGGTCTTGTCATGTGGGCCATGGAGAAGCTGATCGGAAGAAAAACATGGGCCCTGGCTTTGGCCATGGTCTTAGCCATGATCGTCTACTTCACCTTTGGTACGGCTTGGTTTATGGCAGTTTATGGGAGAACCGTCGGTCCGATTGGCCTCTCCGCCGTGTTGGGATGGTGCGTCCTGCCCTTTGTTATCCCTGACATCCTCAAGATGATGCTCGCTCTGATGCTCAGCGGCAGGCTCAGCAAAATCATAGAAAGATAATCGTAGGCGGTGTCTTTCCGTCGTTCAATGCTGCCATGCCAGCTCAAAGTTCGTATTTCTTGATTTTTCGATATAAGGTTGCCAGACTGATTCCCAAGAACTCGGCAATCTGTCTCTTAGCCTCCAGTGACGCTCCATTGGTCTGCAGGAGGCTTTTTATCTTCTCTCTTTCGGACATCTGCTCTATAGAACCGGCCGTCGTCTGCGGCGTGTGCTGAGAAAGCCACCTGGGCAGACTGGCTGCGTTGATCAAGCCGCCATCAAAGGTATAGTTGATGGCGTATTCTACCGCATTCTCCAATTCCCTGATATTCCCAGGCCAGTCATATTGATAAAGCAGATCCAGGGCATCCTCTGAAAGCCCCGTAATTTCACGATTTAAAACCTGCGCATATTTGCCGCAGAGAAAATGGATTAACAGGGGGAGGTCCTCTTTGCGCTCTCGTAGGGGCGGAATGGTCATAGGAATGACATTGAGCCGGTAGAACAGATCTTCTCGGAAAGTGCCAGTCTTTATCTTTGCACTGAGGTCTTGATTGGTGGCAGCGATGACCCGCACGTCCACGGGAATTTCCCTGGCGCTGCCGATGTGCTGTACGGTTTTCTCCTGCAGGACTCTCAGCACCTTGACCTGTAAATTCAGCGGCATATCACCGATTTCGTCGAGAAAAATCGTCCCGCCCTGGGCCATTTCAAAAACGCCGGGTTTGCCGGAGGCTTTTGCTCCCGTAAAGGAACCTCCCTCATAGCCGAAGAGTTCGCTTTCTAAAAGAGCGTCGGGAATGGCACCGCAATTGATGGGGATAAAGGGATTGTCACTGCGCAGGCTGGCATTGTGAATCGCTCTGGCAAAGAGTTCTTTGCCGGTGCCGCTTTCACCGGTAATCAGAACCGTGGATGGGCTCTTTGCGATGGCGCTGGCGGCAGATTTGACATCCCGCATGACGCGGCTCTGTCCGATGATGTTTGAGAACGAAGCTGCATCGTCTCCCCGAAGAAGGCGGTGTGCGATACGAAAGAGGCTCTCATCGGTGTTGAATGACTCCACTGCACCTAGCAATTTCTCTTCTTTTTTAACCAAGGTGACGTTGGAAATCAGATGGAGGGGGCTGCCGTCTGCGGACTGATATTCTGTGCTCTTCTCAAAGATCGAGGTCTTTTTTTCCAGAGCGTCAACGAGCAGGGAGCCGGGAATGACCTCCGCAATCTGTCTTCCCAAAGCGTCGTCACTGGCGATACCCAGCTTTTTTTCTGCCGTCTCATTCAAACAGGTGATGATTCCTTCCGTATTACAGGCGATGATGCCTTCGTGGACAGAAGAAATGATGGTCTTCAGATATTCGTTGGTGCTGCTGAGTTCCTCTCTGATGATCAGCTCCTGAATCTTTGCAGCCAGTATTTCGGCCATTTTGCTGGTGAACTTCATGAAGGCGTAGCTGTTGTCCATGATGTTGCTGCGCTGTTCTTCATTAAAAGCTACCAGGCTGATCATGCCATAGCAGGTGCCGCGAAGAAGGATCGGATAATAAAGGCCGGCTTTATAGAAGCAGCAGTCTTTTTCCGTACACTCCGCGCAGAGCTGGTTCTGACCGGGATCGGAGAGAAGCAGCGCACGCTTTGTCTCAAATACCTGTCTGGTAATCTTTGAGTTGGTGTTGTTCCATTCCATGACAGGAGCTTCGAATACCAGGCAAGTTGCGCCTGTCACCTGCCAGCTGTCATCGACGATTTCGGTCTCTACGTGAAGTGCCTCGGAAATGACCTCTGCAAACTGCTGCACTTCCGTCTGAATCTGTTCTAAGTAACTCACCTGCGATACCACCTTTCGTGAGAAATTTGAGAATAGTTCTCAAATGTGAGAAACTATTTGTATTACACACATTATACAACATCTGACAGCAAAAGGATAGAGAATGATTCTCAAATCTGAGAATTGCTTTAGTTTGAGAATGGGCTATGGGCTCGCTTTCCTCCTTTGGCACAGTTCTTGCTGCTATATGATGGTATACGAAGTGCAAAATCAGAATCTTTGATTCCGTCATTTTTGCATTTTTATAGCAGAACACTGCAAAGGGAAGGGTCTTGCAGCATGGCCACGATGTTTTTATGTTTTTGGAGGTTTTTTGATGATTTGACATAAAATTCAGGGCGTAGAAACGCCAAAGGCGGCAGCCTGGAGTAGGAAAAGTCACATTGAGCCATGGCAAGGAGCAAAATACAGCGCAGGGTTACTTTTGTGCCATTTGGGACAATGGTTTGGGGCGTGCAGAGATGCAAAAAAATAACCAGAAGTGCCATCCCAGGCTTACTTCGGTTTCATTTGCGGATACTCATTATGTCAAACAGGATCAAATGTTCTCAAAAACACAAAAACATCGTGGAGCAGAATATTCGCCTGCGGCTCTTTGGACAGAATGCTATAGATTGGAGGGAGTTATATGAGTGAAAAGCAAGGTTATTTCACCCGCATGGGTGACGGCAGCGGGCTTTATATGACGGCGGAAGAGATTCGCTGTGACATAGAAGCAGGGATTCACGATGCGATGCGGCGCGGTAAAATTGACGGATTGACAGAGGCGGAAAAAAATCATCTCTTTGATATTATCGTCATGGACGGCAACGTGGTAGGCGTGACCCGGGGTCAGGAGGTGGTTTCTACCTCAGATTCCGGCTGCTTCAAGCTGAACTATCAGGCCCACGTACCTATGGACCGCTCAACAGCAGTGCTGATTAACGAGAGAGTTCTCGGGTTGGATTCGGTGGATATTGGCAATATCGATTACAGTTATAAAACAGTAAAACCGATTCTTCATGATGAAGCTAAGGTCATGGAAATCGCCCAGTCTCAGGCAGTTATTCCGGTGCTTTATGGAGGCATGCCGGACTTGGGCAGATATACCAAGCCGGATGGTCCAGTGGATAACTGGTCGGAGCTTTTGCCCATGGGCAAGATCGACGAGGCAAAGGCGGCACAGGAAGAGGCGGTGGAACATGCGGTAAAGGATATGGTCTATATTGCCAAAGGCATGGCAGCGGCAGGCGCTGATGGTATGAATCTGGATACCAGCGGTGCATCAGGAGATGCGGACTTTTTGGCTGCGCTGAAAGCCATAGAAGCCATCAAAGCGGAGCACCCTGACTTCGGCATCGAAATCGGCATGGCCGGGGAGTTTGTCATGGGTATGCACGGCGGACTGAAATACGATGGTGTCAGGCTGGCCGGACTGTATCCGCACAAGCAGGTGAAGCTGGCAGAAAAGGCTGGCGCCAATATCTTCGGGCCGGTGGTCAACACCAACTGCAACAAATCTTTTGCCTGGAATATTGCCAGAGCAGTGACCTTCATCAAAGCCTGCTCGGAGGCGGCGGAAATTCCCGTTCACGTCAACGTAGGCATGGGGGTTGGCGGAACACCGATGGCTTACGTGCCGCCAACTGATGTGGTATCAAAGGCCGCCAAAGCCATGGCGGAGATTGCCAAAATCGACGGATTGTAGATAGGCTCAGGCGATCCATTTGGAAACGATGCAACACAGGAAATTGCTGTCTGTATGGGCGGTATCCGCAGCGCCGGAGATCTGGTACTGAGGATGCAGCTGGCAAAGAGCATGCGGCTGGCAGAGGCGAAATCCTACGTTGCAGAAAAACTAGGTGTCAATGTAACAGATCTGGCGGACTGCTCCGTGATGAGAGAGCTGAGAGAGGAAATGGGGTTAGGATACTCCATGCCTGCTGACGGTGCTGCAAAAGGGATACAGGCAAAGTTTCGCATTGCAGGCCTTCTCGGCATCAAAATCAACTCTGTAGAGCAGTTTAAGCAGAAAGCAGGATTGGAGGCAGGGAAAAAGTGAGTTTTACATTTAGCAAAGAAAGACGTGGCTATCACATCCTGGACGATGCAGGTGTCCTGGCCATTCACGATGCAACTATGAAACTGATGGGAGAATACGGCGTGCGGATCTTTGGCCAGGAGGCCAAGGAACTCTATCGGAAGGCGGGCTGCGACGTGGACGCGGGCAGCCATATGGTCAAATTTCCCAGAGATTTGGTGGAGTGGGCCATCGAGGTGACACCGGGTACCTTTACCATGTGCGGAAGGGAACCGAAGGATGATTTTGTCCTCGGAGACGGAACTGTTTCTTTTACCAGTTTCGGCACCGGACTGCAGATGTTCGATATCGAAACAGGGGAGGTCAGAGAGACCAAGACGGAGGACCTTGAGAACTTTGCCCGCTTCTGTGACGCGATTCCGGAGATTAACGCCTTCACCACAGCGGTTGCAGCCCAGGACGCGCCGGGACCGCTGAAGGATTTTTATGAAGCGGAAGCCATCTTTAAGAATACGACAAAGCACGCGATTTTAGATGCTGAAAACGGGCACAATGCCAGAGCCATCATCGACATGGGAATTGCCATTGCGGGAAGTGCACAGGCGCTGCGGGAGCGGCCTTTTTTCACCCTCTGCATGTGTCCCAACAGCCCTCTGGAAATTCACGATGGTGCTTCTCAGGTCATCATCGAGACGGCAAAGGCGGGACTGCCGATCAGTATTCTCTCCATGGGACTGGCGGGCGGAACGACGCCGGCAACCCTGGCGGGAACCTTTGTCGTGACTAACGCGGAGATTTTGGCAGGAATCGTGCTGACACAGCTGGTACACGAAGGAAACCCCGTCATCTACGGCAGTTCCACCACGGTCATGGACATGAGACGTGCCACTTCCCCGGTGGGCGCTCCAGAACACGGTATGTTCGGTGCCATGGTGGCGGAGATGGGAAAATACTACGACGTCGTGACCAAAGTAGGCGGAACGTAGGCGGACAGCAAAGTCATGGATGTACAGATCGGCCACGAGAAGACTTTGACCGGACTGATGCCGGTACTGGCAGGGGTGGACCTGGTCTATGGCCTGGGCATGATCGATATGGGCATGGCCATCAGTTACGAACAGTTCCTCATGGATGCAGAGTTTGTGCGCATGTTCAAGAGAACAGAAAAGAAAGCCATGGTGGATGAAGATGCTCTGGCGCTAGAGGTGATCGAGGCTGTAGGACCGGCTGGTAATTACCTGAGCCAGAGACACACTTTGAAACATATGAGAGATGAGATTTCTACCACCACTCTGATCGACAGACAGATGCGCGAGAAATGGGAGAAAGATGGTGCGAAGGATATGCCTGCGCGAGCCAGGGCGCTCGCTAAGGACATTCTGGCAAACCATCAGCCAATCCCTCTGCCAGAAGATGTGCAGGATAAGTTGCGGGCGATGATAGAACGCGAAGGAGAACTGTTATGCAGATAGAGATTAAAGCGTTCAGTGAAGAAGAAAAGCAGCTGGTTCACAAGAGGACGATGGAAATCCTCTCTGAGACTGGCGTATGGATCAAAAGCGACAAGGCTTTCTTTGCCTTGAGAGACGCAGGGGCACGCACTGACGAAAAGGGCAGAATCGTGTATTTTACGGAAGAGATGGTGCAGTCGGCCCTTGCCGCTGCGCCGAAGGAATTTGTCCTAGGCGGGCGAAATCCAGCCTATGATTATCCGCTGCCGTCAAAGGAGAGCCGTCACCTGATGAGCGGTATCACCACCAATATCTACGATCCCTACACCGGTGAGCGCAGGGAATCTACCAAGGCGGATGTGGTCAACGTGGGCAGGATCTTCCAACATGCGGAAACCGGTGTCGCCTGCTGGACCGGCTGCAGTGCCGGGGATGTTCCGGAGAAGACCCACTGTCTCCACGAGATGGCAGCCATCATAGAGGGGACTTCTAAACATGTGCAGTTTGAACTCGCAAGTCCCTATGAGTCGAAGTTTGCCATTGAGATCTTACGGGCGATTCTTGGCAGCGATGAGGAGATCAGAGCGCGAAAAATCGCATCGGTGCTTTACTGCCCCGTATCGCCGCTGACCCAGGACAAAAACATGCTGGAGGCCTATCTGGAACTGGCGGACTACGAGATTCCTGTCAATATCTATCCTATGCCCATGATCGGCATGACCTCGCCGGCTTCGATTTTCTCCACCATCTGCCAGATTAATGCAGAGGTGCTGTCGGCTGTCGTATTGTTCGAGACTGTAAAGCCGGGCTGGCCGCTGATTTACGGCGTGGCCTCTGGCGCAGCAGATCCCGTAACTGGTGCATATGTGAAAAGCGGTGAAGCAGCCCTTGTCAGCCTGGGCGGCACAGAGATGGCCAGATTTTACGGTCTGCCATGTGCGGTGACTGGTGGAGGCAGCTTTGAAACCATGCCCGCTTATCTGGGCCGAGCCGACCTGATTGACGGTATTGGCACCACGGATAACGGTATGGCGGTCAGTCTGGAAATGATTTTGACCGAGGACGAAATTGCGAAGCGTTGTCTGCGCATCGGCAAGGGTATCCGCGTCGGTGAGAATACGGATTTGACAGCAGATATCAAGGCGGAAGGACCGGGCGGTACGTTCCTGGCACACAAGTCTTCCATAAAGAATTTCCGCAATCCCGACGAATTGTATTACTCTAAGATGTTTCCGTCAAAACTGCGGGCGACTACTTATGAGAAGCGGGACAGTATCGAGATTGCAAACAGGCGGGTGCGGCAGATTCTGGAAGGTCCTGTCGTCGATGCCCTGCCTGATGAGGTGAAGGCGAAGATTGATGAAATCTGCCAGAGAGCAGATGAAACCATCTTTACAGGAAATAAGCAGTAAGAGAGAGACATGACTGTTTCTCTCTTTTTTGCTTTTGCATAGCCCGGCTCGGCAATTTGCGCAGTCCTGCCGGGATTTTTTGCCCAAAAGGCGTTTTTTGTTCGACTAGAAAAAAAGTTTTTAAGCAAGTGTTTGCAACGGTTCCAGGACTAAAATCGTCGAATCATCCTGGTAATTGATATATAAACGGCTGAATTCCAATAGGTGCGAGGTTTTTTCAAAAGACATGTTTTTTGTTCGTTTTAGCAAAAATTCGATAAGATTCGACAAATAGGGATTCATTTTGATGTGAAAAACTCCTTGCCATATGGGGATGGTTCCTATAAAATTATAAACGTGTCCGAATGAGGATACGCCGCCCGGCCTGGTGAAATACAGGAGACTCGGAGCTTCGCGTCGCAGCAAATAGACGAAAACTAAACTGAAGGAGACATAACCTTTATGATTTTACTGACAGCAGAAAATATAAAGAAGAGTTATACAGAAAAGCCGTTACTTATGAGCATCGATTTGACTATCAATGACAGCGATAAGATCGGACTGATCGGTGTCAATGGCAGCGGCAAGTCCACCCTGCTGAAAATCATCGCAGGCGCTATAGAGGCTGAAGGCGGCACCATAACTAAGGGAAAAGAGCTGCGCAGGGCTTACCTGCCGCAAAATCCGGATTTTGATGAAGCTCTCAGTGTCATGGATCAGGCGGTCTTATATCTGGAAGCAATCAGTCCTCACTTTGAAATTTATCAGTGCCAGGCCATGCTGACCAAACTGGGAATCAGCGATTTTGATCAGAAGATGGGAGAACTTTCGGGAGGACAGCGAAAGCGTGTTGCTATGGCGGCGGTACTGACAGCGGAGAGCAACCTTTTGATCCTGGACGAACCTACCAACCATATGGACAATGACATCATCAGCTGGCTTGAGGATTTTCTGATTCAGTATCGCGGAGCTGTCTTTATGATCACCCATGACCGCTACTTTCTGGACAGAGTGACAAACCGCATTGTGGAAATAGACGGCGGTCGTCTGCACAGCTATGATGGCAATTACGACTACTATCTGCAGACCAAAGGGGCTCGCAAGGAGATGGAATTAGCCAGTGAACGAAAGCGGCAGGCCATCTATAAAAAAGAGCTGGCTTGGATCAGGCGCGGTGCGCAGGCCAGGACGACAAAGGCAAAGGGGAGGATTCAGCGATTTAACGAACTGGCGGATAGCAAGCTGGTCATCGATGACTCTGTTTTGGAGCTGAATACCATATCCAGCAGGCTGGGAAAGAAAATTATCGAGATGGAGAATCTATCAAAAACCTACGGCGACAAGGTTTTGATGAAAGACTTCAGTTACACCCTTTTGCGGAGTGACCGCATCGGCATCATCGGACCCAATGGATGCGGAAAATCCACCTTGCTGAACATCATTATGGGCCAGGTACAGCCAGACAGCGGCGCAGTTGAGAAAGGGGAAACCGTAAAAATCGGATACTTCTCCCAGGAAAATCAAGCGCTGGATGACGGCTCGCGAGTGATCAAATACATTGCGGATATATCAGACAATATCAAAACTTCCGAGGGGAGTTTCTCCGCGTCACAGATGCTGGAACGGTTTTTATTCCCGTCCAACATGCATTCGGTGGAAATCGGCAGATTGTCAGGCGGAGAAAAGCGCAGACTGTACCTTCTGAGCATTCTTATGACTGCGCCTAACGTGTTGATATTAGACGAACCGACCAATGATTTAGACATAGAGACACTGACCATATTAGAAGACTATTTGGACAGTTTTAACGGTGCGGTGATTGCCGTATCCCACGACCGGTATTTTCTCGATCGAGTTACAAGGAAGACCTTTGCTTTCCTAGGCGGCGGATGCATCAAGGAATATAACGGCGGCTACAGCGATTATGATTCCAAGCGGCAGGAAGAACTGGCTCAGGAAAAAGAGGTGCAGCGGTCAAAGGAGAAGCGGCCGGGTACAGAAAAGACAAGAACATCGCAAAAACCTCAGAAACCGAAATTTTCCTATAAAGAGCAGAGGGAATATGAGACCATAGATGAAGAGATTGCCAATTTGGAAGAGTCTCTTGCAGAGATAGAGACAGAGATGCTGAAAAATGCGACAGACTTTCCGAAGCTGGCCAAGCTGACGGAAGAGAAGGCGCATCTGGACGCACAGCTGACTGAGATGATGGAGCGCTGGGAGTACTTGTCTGAACTGGCGGAGAAGATTGCTAACTATAAGAACTAGAAATTTTTACAGTACAGACTTGCCAGAGCGTTCTAAACGGGATTCTAAGTGACAAGGAGAAAACGGTTTACAATGAACCGTAAAAGTGTACAATATAAATGATGGGATTTATAGTCAAAATGATATTTGGAGGTAACGTATAGATGGCAGATATTAAATACGAGATTGTAGAAGAATTAGGTGTATTATCAGAGAACGCCAGAGGCTGGCGCAAGGAACTGAATCTTGTCAGCTGGAATGGGGCACAGCCCAAATATGATCTGAGAGATTGGGCGCCGGAGCACGAGAAGATGGGAAAGGGTATCACCCTGACCCTTGCTGAAGTGAAAGAATTAAAAGGGCTTCTGGGCGGCATAGAATAGAGTGTGGGGGCAGTACCATGAATACAGACGAAGTAAGAATAATAGAAACCGGCAGATATATGGAACTAGTTCCACTGTTTAGAGAATCTGGACTTGAGATTCATATTGAGGGCGACGCACCGCCGGCCATGATCACTTGTTGGCGGGCAGAAGATGCGACGGGAGCTCTCCTCGGCGGCATTTCTATCGAACACAAAGGCGGCGAATTTGTCATCGGAGACATTGCAGTCAGAGAAGAATCCAGAAAACATAAAATAGGGGCGCTGATGCTGAAAACTGCCATGGAAAGAATCGCTGACATGGAAGGAGAGCGCATTTATCTGGTGGCTAAGGCACCAAAGTTCTTTGAGAAGTTTGGATTTACTTATCTAACCCCGGAAGAGACGCCGAATATTTTTAACTGTAAGACATGTGATCAGCTGAACGTCAGCTGTCATCCGGAATTTATGACATATCATTATTAAAAGAGGAGAAATTTAAAAAATGGAAAAACTTTTATTTATCGACGCATGCATCAGTACCCATGCATCAAGGACGAAGCGGTTATGCACTACATATATTGATCAATTTATGAAGAAAAACCCGGAGGTTACTCTGGAAACCGTAGTTTTGCGTAAAGGGAAGGTAGAACCTTTGACCAAGGAACGGATTATTGAGCGCGACAACTATATCAAGAAAAAAGATTGGAATCAACCCATGTTTGATTTTGCTAAACAGTTTCAAGAGGCGGATTATGTCGTAGTGGGAACACCGTATTGGGACTTATCCTTTGCGTCGATTTTGAAGGTATATATCGAAAACATCATGGTGGCGGATCTGACCTTTGAGGCTACCAATACCGGCTTTGTCGGGTTGTGTAAGGGTAAGCAAATGGTATACATCACCACGGCCGGCGGGTTTATCGGCGATAAGAACTTCGGCTACGACTACATGTGCGGCGTGGCAGACATGTTCGGCATTCCGGAGACGGAACTGATCAAAGCGGAAGCCTTAGACATCGAAGGTTTCGACGCAGAGAAGATCATGGAAAAGGCGATAGAAGAGGTAAAACAGAGATTCTAGGAAAAAAGCCTGCCCGCGAAAGCGGGCAGGCTCAGCACAACGGCATAAAACATGCAAAAGACAATGTTTTGCGCCGTTTTCGGGTTGATGATGCAGCCCTTATGCTGTTATGGAAAATCGAATTTATTGTAAAGGCCTCTCTCGTTCCTGTACGAAGTCACCATCAAAGGTGATTTCTAAAGCGGCATAGTTTATTTTTCTCCTTCTGATATGTCAGGTGTATTTGAGCAAGCTGTCAAACCAGCCATAATGACAAGCATTATAAATAGAACTGCTATCTTTTTCATTAAAATTACCTCCATATACCTTTACATCGGTTTCAGATTCTGATTGAGGCGGTCAACCATCCACGCCAGGCGTTTTTCACGGCCGGCATCTGTTTTTGCGTCAAAATACGCCCGCGTATAGGTCCTTTTTACTGAAGGCGACATTTTCTGGAAATTCGTAAAGGCGGGTTCATAGTCTTTTAGTATGTCCGTTAGAGAAGCAATCTGTTCTTCTGTTATCACTGGAGTTTTGGGTGCGTCCCACTGACCGTTTTTCTGAGCTTCTGCGATTTTCTCTCGGCCATAATCCGTCATGATACCCTGTTGCTCCAACTGCAAGGCAATTCCTTTATTTTTCTCTGACCACTTGCTGTTTTCCCTGCGTTGCGAAAAGTATTTCTTGTAGGTCTTGTCGTCGATGCTCTGCATCTGGCCGTCAATCCAACCAAAACAGAGGGCCTCTTCGAGGGCCTCTTTCGCCTTGATGGTCTTCGGACCGCCCGCCTTGCCAAATAGAAGCCAGACGCCGTCGCTAGCCAGACAATTGCTGTTTAACCACTCTCTGAAGTCGTTTCTGTTAGCAAACTCTAATATTTCATTCATATAAACCTCCATCCTGATCTATCCGCATGGGACGGTCTCCCGCCTTTTTCGTCTTTCCTTTGCCCTAATTTTAATATCTGGCTGTCTTTTTGTCAAACCCCTTTGATTACTGGAAAGATGGGGAAGATAGTGATATAATTAATAATAGAAAATTGTTAATTATCTGTAAATTTAGGCAAGGAGGATACCATGGAGCAGTATTATCAGATGGCGCAGAAGATTGCGTCTGCCAGTCAAAGGGGGACTGGAACGATACGTCACAATTTGGCCAGGGATTTTGACTACGAATATATTACCTGGCGTTTGGGCGGGGAAGACCTGCTGAAGAAAAAGTACCATCAAGTGTACCAGATGCTGCAGGAAACCCGCGGTCAGGATTTGAAGATGGCGGAAAAGGGCGAATGCCCGATGAACGAGTGCGAAGCAGATGGCACGGGACTGACTGACGCCATGAACATCCGCACACTGAACTTTCATCCGCAAACCACACTTGAAAGCACTTCCTGTATGGATATGACGCGGGAAAATCCGTCGATTGTCATCATCGGCGACGTGTCAGACGTGGTCAGCAAAAAAAGCGTGGACGGTTTTGCCATAAACGATAACTACTCGTCTTATCTGACAGGCGGTATCAAAGTGCCGGCAGCCAGCCTGATCAGAGGACAGGAACGCCATTTTCTCGCTACATCCACCTTTTATTGGACGGAACAGGATGAAGAGGGAAAGCCTTTGCTGAGGAGCAAAACCGACGTGTCTGATGTGGTCAAGATCATCGGCGCCAGCAGTCTGGTCACGTCCATGACTGTGGAAGCGCCTATGCCGATGCGGCATATAGGAGGGCAAAAGACCACCATCTACTATAACCGAAAGGGAATCCTGGACGATTCTCTTTGGGATTACTACTATGAAAAAGTAGGGACGACGCCAGAGAACATCAGTGTCCATATGCCTTTTAAAGGCAGCGCCACCTTTCTTGACGGGTTTACGCCAAAACCGTATATCGACCGCAACGAGGATTTCTTCCTCTACATAGAAAATAAGAAGAACGGCGTAGCAAACTTTAATTTGTCTCAGATGAGCGCCATCAGTCTGCGTGTCAGCGGACAGACGATATCCTGGGAATTTCCCATAGACTGGAAAACCACCATCGCAAAGAAAGCACTGACCGGCGCACAGCAGCTGACATTCTACGCCCACATGCACATCATGACGGAGAAGGGAATCAGTGTGCCCCTGACCATTCAGAGCGATGGAGTTACCCACGAGGATCCATCCTATGCAAAGATTCCGAAGATAGATATCCTGTGGGGCTGCTTCGCAAAGGGTACGCACATTACTATGGCCGATGGCAGTGAAAAAATGGTCTGTGAGATCAGGCCGGGTGAGCAGGTCAGAACCCGTAATGGAAACTGTAAAGTGGAAGATCTGATTCAGGGACCTGAGGAAAGGTTGGTTTTGATCAGGTCCGTCAAGGGAAATGTAATCCGTTTGACGGAAAATCATCCCCTGCTGACTACGGAGGGAATAAAAATGGCGAAGGACCTCACATGGGGCAGCATCCTGGAAATGGAATACGGCAGGGACGCCATCGAGGAACTTCATATGGTGGAATATCATGATACGGTCTACAGCCTGCTGCTTGCAGACGAAGAATTTTTGATCGCGGACGGCTATTTCGCTGGTGACTTCAAGGCACAGAACAGGACCATGAAAGAGGCAGAGGCGGCAGCCAAAGAAGAGAAGAACAGGAAGCTCGCGCCTTTCCAGCAGGAACTGAACGAGTTGATCGCATCTCTCGCAGAAGAGAAAGGAGAACGCCATGAAAGACAATATGGTGAAAGAAGCCTATAACGCGCTTAGCATCAGCAACAAAGAGTCCCTGGGAAACTATGTGAGTGTAAATATTGCCAATCTGGTTACGAGTCAGTACACCTTGGATGTATGGTTCTACTTAGTGGAGGGAAGCAGTGACATGATCAGCCAGGAGAACGGAATTCGCATCGGCATAGAAAACGAGATGTTCTATTTCTATCACCCTGCGGCAGGACAGAAGGCTGTGCGGCCACTGGGGCCTTTGCCGCGGAAAAAGCAGTGGAATAATCTGCTGGTCAGCTATAACGGCAGCAAGGTTTCCTTTGTGCTGAACGGCGTTCCGGCAGGAGAAGCCGACGCCAGCGGCGCAGTCCTGATAGAGAATGCGCCATTTCGGCTGGGCTACAGCTTTCACGGCTATATACGCAGCTTCCGCTGCTGCAACTGCGTCCTTACAGCGGAGCAGTATAAAGATTACGTATATGAAACGGTTTATGACAGTGGGTCTATGACCAGCCTGCTGGCTTTCGTCGATTTCTCAAAGGAGGAAATGCCGGATATCAGCAACCACGGAGCTACGGCATCTCCTCACGGTTCCTGCGGAGTCATGAACTTGGTGCCTGTCTATCTGCCGTCAAAGGGAAAGTTTGCATCGGTTACTCTCGGAGGTGAAATCAATCCAGGAGGATTTGAGAGTGGAGAATTTTCCGTCTATATCAAGCTTTATCTCAGACCTTCGCTGAAACAGACGCAGGTGGTCTTTTCAAACGGAGATATTGGTGAAACGGGATCAGTCAGTCTTCATTTAACAGATCAGAACGATAAGATACAGTTCAAACTGCAGCTGGGTTCAACAAGTATGTCCTTGGGGCCGCTTTTCGATGTCTTTCAGTGGGTAGACGTTCTCCTTACCTATGGCGGAGGCAAGGTAACAGCATTTTTTAACGGCACCCCGGTGACAGCGTCCCATTCCTTTGCCAAGAGACAGCAAAAAGGAGAATTCCGCCTGGGAAACGGCTTTGATTCGGCGAACCCTGACACGGACTTCACCTGTGAACAATACCTCTTTACAGCAGCTGTATTTGACAAGAAGCTGGGACAAGCCGATGCGGACAGCTTTTTGCAGAACCATCCTTACATCTTTGAGGACGGTCTGACCGCGTTGTTTTCCTTTTCTCCGGAGCCAGCCGAGCTGATGACGTGCCGCCAGATTCATCTAGACGAGGACGATGTAATCTTGGCACAGAGAACTCTGGACAGTCTGTCGGGAGAGCCATATGATTACCGGATCAATTGGACGGAGCCTGTCGTATCAGATATGGGAAAATGGAAGGCAGAATCCATCTGGGCAGGCTTGGCGGCCTATTATCAGTCTTGTGCAAATCTGACGCCGATGGTGAAGGAAAATCAAAAGCAGGCCGTCATCCACTCTATTGCAAGTGACACTGAGCTGCTGCAGACCTTTATTCCGGCATTAACCAGTGTCTCTCTGTCTGGAGAACTGTTTGCAAAGTGCCTTGCTGCGGCGCCGCAGAGAAAAATGGGCAGCTTGCTCAGAGCAGGAAGATTTTTGGGCACTGCCACCGCAGGAGCAGGAGGAAGCGGAGCAGCTCTTGCGAGCGGTCTGAGCCTGACCGGCGGCGCTGCTGCCGGTCTTGCCGAAATCGGAAAAGATTTGTTGGTACTCAATGCTTTGACATCTTTTTTCTTGCTGACCTTGGATATGGCAATGAAAGCAATCAAAAATAAACGAAAGGACAAGCCAGACCATGACGATGACGACACGGATGTATCCCTGTCCATCACCAGCATGTCCTTCCAGCACAGTCCTGATAATTTCACGTCCAGTGCAGTTCGCTGCCGCACATGTGATGGCAGCGTATCCCCGCCCGAGTGGACCAGCGCCAAGAGAGAAGGTGCAGAAGCCGTATACATCGCAGATAAACTGCAGACCGTAAAAGTGAAAGTGAAATTCATCATCACGGATAAGTCCAAGAAGCCGACTCCGCCATATCATGTTTCTATTGAGGCATATGCTACAGACAGCAGCGCAGTCTTCCAAAAACTGGAGTATTCGGCAAATGGACTAGCGGCCGGAGTCGAATATGAGGGCGAATTTACTGTAACAAAGGACAGTTGTGCCTGCAGTGGGCTCTTCTATCAAAATCTGGAGCTGTGGTGGAACTATACGATCAATGGCAATAGCGATACCCTGGCTAACACCAAAGTGTGCATCTACTTCCTTCCGACTACGCCGACAGATCCGATTTATCTGGACCAGGAACACAAGGACCACAGCGTGCCGTTGGAATTGCTGCGGATTTTCTCAGAAAAACGGACGATTCTCGAAGCCCGTGAAAGCACAGATGTAGATCAGGTTACGGCGGCGGACTTGAAGACCTATACGGATCAGATCTACGACTGTGCAGCGTTTAAGTATAATCCCAACGCCCATCCCTTTGTGACAGTCTGTGATGTGAAGGAGAATGCAGCGCCGTACACCTTGCGCGGTTATGTGGACCTTTTGGACCAAAACGCTATGCTGCGGGATATTGACCTCTATCGAAGAAATCCGGCCAGAGCTAAGACAGAGGCCAACTGTAACGTCTACGCCTGTATGCTCAGCTATAATTTCTCTCTTCACGGGATTTTTTCCACCGTCTGTATCATCACCGCGGATCAACCGATGGCAGCGCTGCAAACCAATGCCATTAAAGGAGCAGGTGCGGCCATGGCACAGGCGTTCCAATTCCGATATCACGCTATTGTCAAAGTACCGCCGCAGGCAGGTGTCACGGCACTGGTACACAACGCATATTACGATGCCTGCTGCCGGACGGCAGGCGGAGAAACCCTGGCCAATCTGACCTTCCGCAGTGATTTTACGAGCCCGCTGGTGCAGGCAGGAGAAGCGGCCACTTATCGCGGCAAAGTTTTCCAGCAGGGAACCTCTGCCGTAGAAGTGCGAAACATGCTGTGCGTACCATATGGCATCATCACGCCGTAGGATGCAATTAGAAATGAAAACAAATAAATGAAAAAATATTTGTAATATGAAACAAAAAAATATTGACAACCGCATCTGCTGGTAGTAAGATACATGTAAAGCAAAATGAAATAGAAACCAAAGACATTGACGGAGACAGTAGATTTACGCCGAAAAGGTCAGAGCGAACCGGGGATGGTGAGAGCCCGGCACCGAAGGTAGACGTTTTTCGAAGATCACTCCTGAGTTGCAGGGCAGAAAAGCCGCAATTGGCTCAGTAAGCGCTGACGGGCCTTCCCCGTAATCGGAAGAACATATGTTAGTATGTTGTGTAGCAGGTGGTTTAGCGAAGATATTTTATCTCCGTCCTGATACAGGACGGAGTTTTTTTTAATGGCTCTCGCCCCAATTTGCAGGGCAGGCATTCGTAGCAAATCCAAAGGAGGAACCAACAAGATGTGTAAGGACAGCAACACAGTAGAAATCAGATGGCATGGCAGAGGCGGCCAGGGTGCGAAGACGGCCTGCCTGCTGCTGGCAGACGTCTGCTTCAGCTCGGGGAAACAAGTTCAGGGATTTCCTGAATACGGTCCAGAGAGGATGGGGGCGCCGATTACCGCCTACAACAGAATTTCAGATGGACAGAACAGAGTCCACTCCAACATATATCACCCCGACTATGTCGTCGTAGTAGATGAGACACTGCTTCACTCCGTCGATGTGACAGCGGGGCTTTCAGAAGATGGTGCCATCATCATCAACAGCAGCAAAGAACCAACTGAGCTGAGAGAACTGCTCGGCGGCTACAAAGGAAGAGTCTGCACCGTTGACGCGGAGAAAATTTCCGTTGCGACTCTGGGGAAAAACTTTCCCAACACCCCGATGCTTGCGGCAACGGTCAAAGTCAGCAAGGTCGTAGAAAATGATAAGTTTTTGCAAGATATGGAAAGCTCTTTCAGACATAAGTTCGCGTCAAAACCGAACGTCATTCAGGGCAATATGGAAGCGCTGAAAATGTCCATGGAAGAAGTAAAAGTTGGTTAAGGAGATATCCCGATGATAGAGGCAAAGAATATAAACGAACAGAGCCCTTGGCAGGAACTGACTCCGGGAGCGGAGATTTATGAGCCGGGCACATCAAAACTAGTAAATACCGGAGAATGGCGAGTTCTGACTCCCATTTTCGACGAAGAGAAGTGCAAGCACTGCATGTTGTGCGTCCCATTTTGTCCGGACATATCCATTCCTGTAGAGAATGGAAAACGACTCGAGACAGATTTTTTCCACTGTAAAGGATGTGGCATCTGCGCTAAGGTCTGTCCTTTTGATGCGATTACCATGGGAAAGGAGGAAAAGTAAATGGCAATAAAAGATAGGATGAGCGGCAACGAAGCTGTCGCTTATGCGATGAAGCAGATTAACCCGGATGTCATGGGGGCTTTTCCGATCACTCCTTCCACGGAGATTCCGCAGTATTTTTCAAAGTACATCGCTGACGGAGAGGTAGAGACAGAATTTGTCGCAGTGGAGTCGGAGCATTCCGCCATGTCTACCTGTATCGGCGCATCAGCAGCCGGGGCCAGGGCTATTACGGCGACTTCATCAGCGGGACTGGCTCTGATGTGGGAGCTGCTTTACGTTGCGGCGTCCAGCAGACTGCCTGTCACCATGGCGGTAGTAAACAGAGCTTTGACTGGACCGATTAACATCAACAACGACCATTCTGATTCCATGGGCTGCAGAGACAGTGGCTGGATTCAGATTTATGCGGAAAACAATCAGGAGGTTTACGATAATTACATACAGGCTATGCCCATCGGTGAGCATTGCAGGCTGCCGATTATGATCTGCCAGGACGGTTTTATCACCAGCCACGCGGTAGAGAACATCGAACTGCTGGAGGACGAGAAGGTGAAAAACTTTGTCGGGACATATGAGCCGGAAAATTATCTTCTGAAGAAAGAAAACCCTCTGGCAGTAGGCCCTTATGGCATTTCACCTTACTATATGGAAGTCAAAAAGGCCCAGGCAGAAGCCATGAAAGAGGCAAAGGCGAGAATCATAGAGGTTGCAAAGGAATATGAGAAGGTTTCAGGCAGAAAGTATGGACTCTTTGAAGAATACAGGATGGAGGATGCAGAATGTGCGGTAGTGGTCATCGGTTCTTCTGCAGGTACTGGAAAAGACGCGGTGGATGCTCTGCGCGATGCTGGCAAGAAAGTAGGACTGATCAAACTGCGTGTCTTCCGCCCGTTCCCGATGGAAGAACTAGCTTGTGCACTGTCAAAAGTCAAAGCTGTGGCTGTCATGGACAAGAGCGAAGGCTTCTCCGCTTGCGGCGGCCCTGTCTTCGCGGAGACCAGATCGGCACTGTACGATGCTGCGAAGCGGCCGATGATGGTCAATTACGTCTATGGCCTCGGCGGCAGAGACGTTACAGTCGATACCTTTGGGGAGATTTACAGAGCGCTGTTCGAAATGATAGAAACTGGTGAAACAGGTGAAGTGTACAGACATATCGGTGTCAGAGATTTGGAGGAGCAGAAGTCATGAGCTACAGTTTGAAAACAGAATTAGAGAAGAAAGAGAGACTGGCGCCGGGTCACAGACTCTGTGCAGGCTGTGGTGCAGGTATTGCGGTCAGCGGCGTGCTCCGCGCATTAGACGAAGGTGACAAAGCAGTCGTTTCCAACGCCACCAGCTGCCTGGAGGTTTCTACTTTTATTTATCCATATACCGCCTATGAGGACAGCTACATTCACAGCGCCTTTGAAAATGCGGCGGCTATGACTGGCGGTGTGGAAACCGCATACAAAGTGTTGAAGAAAAAGGGCAAAATTGATGAAACTTATAAGTTCATCTGCTTCGGCGGAGACGGCGGCACCTACGACATCGGATTTCAGTCGCTGTCAGGGGCTATGGAAAGAGGCCACGACATGGTCTATGTCTGCTATGACAACGAGGCATATATGAACACAGGTATTCAGCGTTCTTCCGCAACCCCACGTTTTGCCGATGCGACGACGACGCCTGTGGGCAGAGAGTCCTACGGCAAAGTACAGAACAAAAAAAATCTGACTGAAATCATGGCGGCACATAACATCCCTTACGCTGCCCAGACCACCTTCTTAGGCGATTTCAGAGATTTACATACAAAATCCCATAAAGCAATCTATACTGAAGGTCCTTGTTTCCTCAATGTTCTCTCACCATGCCCCCGCGGCTGGCGGTACGAGATGGAGGACCTGGCTGAAATCTGTAAATTGGCGGTGGATACTTGTGTATGGCCGCTCTACGAGATTGAAGATGGCGTGTGGAGACTCAACTACGAACCGGCAAAGAAGCTGCCTGTTGAGCGCTTCCTCGAAAAGCAGGGCAGATTCAAGCACATGTTTGCAAAGGGCAACGAATGGATGATCGAAGATGCCCAGAAATACGTCGACGATCAATGGGAAAAATTGAAAAACAGGTGTGAATAACCTCGTCATATGTAACTGCCCCGCAGCTCTGTCTGCCGGGCAGTTTTTTTGACCAGAAATATCGTGAAAAGACCGTCTCCTTATCTTAAGAATTCTTAAGTAGTGTTTTTTCGCGATATCCGCTATAATAGAAGTAGAATACGTAATAGAAGGAAGGGAAAGAACATGACGAAAGATAGAAATCGTTCCATCGCCGTGATTGCCATGCTGGCTTTGGTCATAAGTCTGATACCGTCAATGGCTTTTGGCGCCGCGAAAACGGTGAAAGCAGTGACGGGACTGGAAGTATATCAGATGTCTAACACCAGCGCAGAACTCAATTGGGATTATGTCAACGGTGCAGAAGGCTATAAAGTCTATAAGGCTGCCAGTAAGACCGGCAAATATACCCTTGTGAAAACCATTACAAGTGGAAAAAGGACGACCTTTACCAGCAGAAACTTGAAGCTGGGGAATACCTATTACTTTAAGGTCAAAGCGGTGGACACCATATATGGAAAGAGAACCCTGAGCAAAAAATTCAGCAACATCGATTCGGTAAAGATGGAGCAGTGTATACCAGATTATACTATTGATTTCCCGAAGAAGCTAAATGAAGACGGCAGTCTGACCGTCACCATCACCAATAAGAGCAAAAAGGAAATCCAGCTTGCAGCATCCCCAGTCATTTTCAACGACCTGAAGGATTGGAGCAAGGATGGGATTCTCTTAAAGGCAGTCAGATATGAGAATCTCAATACAGGAGATGTAGATACCGAATATCTGAATTATCCTTATTCTCTATTAAAAGGGGAGTCCGTGAAGGTCACCTATGAACTGAACAAAGAACTACAAGGGACGGTTTCTGGAATCAAAGGAGAGGAACCCCCGAAAGCCATCAATTACAAAGAAGGTGGAGAAGGCTTTGCCATTGGCCTCACCTACAGAGGACAATTTTTCTATATGGCGATACAGTATCCGGACGGACAGAAGTTGATGACTTTGGACGAGTATCTGCAGGAGATTCTCGATTCAATGGACGCAGCGAACTGAAATTGAAAAATAGGCAACATCTATTTAGAAAAAAATCTAAATAGGTGTTGCTTTTTGTTTGCTGTCGTGTTAGTATCTATTTAGAAAATTTTCTAAATAGATGTCGGAGGGGGTGATTTTCGTGGGACTTCCGGAAACGTTTAAGGCGTTATCTAATCCGGTACGGCGCGATATTTTGATGATGCTGAAGAGCGGCAGGATGCCTGCGGGAGAAATAGCTGAGAATTTTGACATGACCGGGGCTACAATATCCCATCATTTGAGCCAGCTAAAAAATGCGGGCCTGATCTTTGAGACAAAAGAAAAGAACTATATTTATTATGAACTGAATACAACAGTATTTGAAGAACTGATGCTGTGGTTTTCACAGTTCAAGGGAGGCGACGATAATGAAGGAATATAAAAAAACATTGATTATTTCATCTGTGGTATGCCTGCTGCCCCTGGTCATATCTGTGGCAGTATACAGCAAGCTGCCGGATCAGATTGCGATACACTGGGATGATGCGGGAAATCCAGATAATTACGCGGCCAAATGGCTCGCAGCTTTTGGGATGCCCCTATTTCTGCTGGCGATTCATCTGATTGGTATGATTACCATCCTTCACGATCCGAAGAAAAAGAATCAGTCCAATGCCATGCGCCTGCTCAGCTTCTGGCTGGTGCCAGTGCTCAGCGTGATTGTAGTGCCCATCACGCTTTTAATCGGCATGGGGCGGGATATTCCGATATCGACGGTCATCACCATGATTGTCGGCATCGTGTTTATCGTTACGGGAAATTATCTGCCGAAAAGCAGACAGAATTATACGATTGGCATCAAGCTTCCATGGACATTGGCGGACGTGGATAACTGGAACAAGACACACCGTCTGGCAGGGGCGCTGTGGATATTAGCGGGTGTCTTTGTATTAGTAAAGCCGTTTCTGCCAATACAGTCAGGCCTTTGGTTTTTCTCTGTTCTGGCGGTCATGGTCTGCCTGCCAGTGCTCTACTCGTTTATTTTATATCTGCAAAAGGGGAATCGATAAATGGATCAAAAGCAAAGCTTGATGGACAGTTTTTGATCGCCATACTCAGCATCGATGGAACCGCCTATTTCTTCCGTCAATGCCTTTGCGATTGCAAGACCCAGGCCGGTGCTTTTCCGGCCGGTCTCGACAGTAAAGAAACGGTCAAATAGGCGGGCAGCGGTAACGGGCGACAAGTCGGAAGTGGTATTGGTAAAGGCGATTTCGCAGAAATCATTCATGGTAATTGCGAGGTCGCCTTCACTGTATTTTACTGCGTTACTGATGAGATTGGCAAAAATTCGTGAAAGAGCACCCGGATCCAGGTGCCGCAGCACTTTATTTTCGGGCAGTGTAATGACGGGGGTGATGCCCCTTGCTGTCAGCGCACTGTAACTTGCGGCGATGCTGTCTGCCAAAATAGCGTCAACTGCCACTGTCTCCGGTTTCAGATCTTCTTTGGTGGAGACTACGACAGAATAGCGGAAAAGTTCTTCCGTCAGCTGTTTCAAAACCTCCGTGCGGTTTTGAATTTGAGCCAGATAACGACAGGCATCCTTGGACTTTTCCTCGTCTTCCAGCATATCTAAATAACCGCAGATTGCTGTCAGCGGCGTGCGTAAGTCGTGAGAAATATTGGTAACTGCTTCCTTCAATTCTCTGTCGCCATGCAGATAACGCCGGCGCTCTTTTCGAAGCAAACGAAGCTCCCGATTGATTTCGGCTGCCAGCCGTTTCATGGCAGGGTCGCTGCTGGAAATACAGATCAAAGCGTTTGTCTCTTCTGTCAAAGCGAAATCAAGCTGCCTGCAGATTTCTTCCGCCGACTTCTTCATCAAATGAACTTTAGCTATCAGGACAAGGGTTGTGATGCCGAGCGCCAGGCTCAGCAGTATGAGAACTGTTACCATGGGAACTCCTTATATCTGTTAAGATCAAAAACAAAGTAGTCCGATTTCGGACTATTTTGTTTTTTGATAATAGGTATGTTTGTTTATCGAATGTCTTTTCTGCTGAATAAAAACATTCCAAAGGCGTTTGTGACAAAAATGATGACGGCTGAGTACAGCGGCATCAGCTTTAAGTGGAGGGCTGACTGGCCGGAAAGCTGCAAACACTGGCCTGAAGGCAGGAAATCGATGATAAATTGGAATATCTTTCTCGCGCTGCCTGCAATGTACTGCTTGTTGGGCACTGTTTCCGTGCTCGTCTGTCCATCGACCATCTGGTACACTTCAACCATAGGAGGACCTTCCAAACGCTTCATCAGGTAAAAACAGAGAAACATGGAAGCCATGACGATGATGAGAGCCAGGCACACGCACACTGTTTTATTCTGCAGCACCATGGCAAGCATATTGAAGACTGCAGCGTAAGCGATGATAGCCAGCAGACCGTCTGCCATCAAAAGCAGCAATGTGCCGGTTTCTGATTGTAATCCACCGAAAAGGGGAATACCGATCAGGGCGGTCGCGACCAGATAAACCAGGTTGAAAGAAATACCGCAGAATACACAGGTAAGGAAGTTGGAGAGATAGATGTCTTTCCTTCTGTGACCGACAATCAGTTTGTTGCGCAGAGTACCGTCGCTGAATTCTGTGCCGATGAACATGGAACAGAAAGCGGCCATGACGATACCTGGCACCGCGACAAAGCCTGAAACTCCAAAACTGTTGAGGAAAAGGGCGTCTATGGGAATCTGCGTATCGTTGATATCCATGCTGCGCCAACCGGCGGCAATGGTGATGACGGCATATAAAATCGTAAATAGTAAAGCAACCTTGAATACAGTATCCTTTTTTAGACGGCCGAGATTGGCACTTAATAATCTACTCATGCTGTCCACCTCCGATCAAAGTCACATAATAGCTTTCCAAGCTTTCATCTTTTTCTCTGACGGCGTTGACTTTACAACCTTCGTCAGCCAAAGCCAAGGTCAGTTCTGTGATATTTATTTCACCGTACAAATCAGCCTGATTGCCTGGAAGAATGGTATACTCCAGCTGCAGTCTGTCGAGAACGCGGGCTAGAGCTTTCGTATCTGTCACCGTCAGTTCCATACATTTACGACAGGCCTTTTCCAAATCTGCTGCGCTGATTTCTTTGATCAGACGGCCGCTGTCAACAAATCCATAGTGGGTGGCCAGCTTTGATAGTTCGTCCAGAATGTGGCTGGACATCAGAACAGTCATCTGATATTTGCGGTTCAGCTTCAAGATTAGTTCGCGCATTTCAATGATGCCCTGAGGGTCGAGGCCGTTAGCCGGCTCATCCAGAATCAAAAAGTCTGGGTCTCCGGCCAGAGCGATGGCGATGCCCAGGCGCTGCCGCATGCCGAGGGAAAAGTTCTTGGCCTTTTTCTTGCCGGTGTTTTCAAGGCCGACGAGAGAAAGCAGTTCCTCGATCCCCTCAAAGGATGGCAGGCCCAGGACGCGATACTGCATTTTGATGTTGTCTTCTGCGCTGAGATCTTGATAGATGGATGGAGATTCTACCACTGCCCCTATGCGCCTTCGCACTTCGCTGATCTTGGGAGAAGTATTTTCCTGATCATAGAGGGTGTAAGTACCTCTAGTTGGATGCTGCAGACCGCAGAGAAGGCGAATCAAAGTCGTCTTACCGGCGCCGTTTCTGCCCACAAGGCCGTAAATGGCACCTTTTCTGATGTGCATCTGCAGATTGTCAACTGCCTTGAAATCCCGGTATTGTTTTGTCAAATTATCAGTCTGTAAAACGTAGTCCATATTTTCATACCTCACTTTTGATTTGATACTGAGATTCTAGCAGGCAGGAGTTAAAAAAACGGTTAAGGTTCTGGTTAAGAAATCGTAAAGATTCATTTTTTCTGCAGTTGAAAGCCGATGCCCCAAACCGCCTCGATGTAGTTTTTGCCTGTGCTCTGGCGGAGTTTTCTGCGCAAGTTGCTGATGTGAACCTTCAGAGAACTTTCCATGCAGTCGGGGGTGTCATCACTGATACGGTCCAATATTTGATTCTTCGTGATGACCTGGGTCGGGTTTTGCATGAGCATCTTCAGTATGGCATATTCCGTCTTCGTCAAGTGAATCATTTGACCGCCTGCAGTGACCTGGTGCCGATGAAGATCCAGAGAAAGTTCGTCAAAGTGCAGCACTGTCCGATTGACTGGCTTTTCTATGTTTCTAAGCTGGACCGCGATACGGGCCAGCAGTTCCTTGGTATCAAAGGGTTTTGTGATATAATCTGCAGCGCCGGACAGAAGCAGGTTTACTTTGTCCTGGGTATCTGCTTTGGCGCTGACGACGATGACGGGAACTTGTTCGATTTGCGAAAGGACCTCTTCGCCGCTGAGGCCAGGCAGCATCAGATCCAGAAGAATCAAGTCAGGCTTTTCGCCAGCCAGAAGCAGCAGCGCTTCTGTTCCAGAGTAGGCGCGCTGTACTTGGTAGCCCTCTCGCGTGAGAAGTTCCGCGAGCATATCGCTGATAGATACATCGTCATCGATGATGGCTATTTTCTTCATTTTGTATTACCTGCCTTTATTTTAATCTGTAACTGAGTGATGTATTCCGATTCGACGCTGGTGTCGTGATTGTCGATGATGTAAAGCTCCATAGGATCACCGTCTGCAGCCAATCCGCGCTTTTCAAGATCTGTAAAAAGGGATTTCCAGGCTACAGGAATGCGGTCATAACTGCCTTTGACGGTGGTACAGAGGTAGTCTCCTCCGGCAATGACCGTGTCAAAATCATCATTTTCACCCATAATACAAAAGACTGAATTGAAGTGCCCGTAATTCCCCTGACGGATGTAATCCAAAGGGATGGTAGCACCCATATCGCCGTTGCCGATGATGTATAGCTGATCCTCATTTTCCTTTTGCAGCTTTTTGATGACAAAATCCAGATCTGCATCTCGGTAGACATTCTCTGAGAGTTTGAGAATTTTCCGCGGCAAAAGCGATTTGATTTCTATTTGACCAAAAGTGGCTTCTGCCCGCAGGTGGTCCTGAATTTCTTCTATTCTGTCGGCGAGCTGGGTTTTCAGGCTTTCCAGGCTTCTCACTTTTTGGTCGATGGTGTCGATTTCCTCTTGAAATAGATTGAGGGTTTTGGCTACGTCAAAATCGGCGAGGTGATCTTTGATTTCAGCCATGGAAAAACCGATGGATCTGAGCTCTCGCAAAATATTCAAGGTCCTGATATCATTGATGCTGTACATCCTGTAACCATTATCGTCCCGGCGCGGTTTCAATATGCCGATTTCCTCATAATATCTGAGGGAATCTGTGCCAATACCGTACAATTTGGATATTTCTCCAATTTTATAATATTCTTTCATATTTTTTCAAAAAACTCCTTTACATTGGTATTATACCAATGTTTATACACGGTTGTAAACCTTTACAACTTGTTTAGACGGGACTATTATGATAAAATATGAATATAAGGAGTTGTGATATGAGAATATATTTGGATAATTGCTGTTATAATCGCCCATATGACGATCAATCACAAATGCGAATTAATTTGGACACACAGGCAAAATTGTACATTCAATTAATGATTAAGGATAAAAAAATTGAATTGGTTACTTCATATGTTTTGGATTTTGAAAATAGTAAAAATAGAGTGATACAAAAAAAATTAGCAATTTCAACGTTCATGGAAGAAAATGAATCATATTATGTCGGAGAAGAGCGACAGAATGAAATCAGAACGATGGTCAGACAGATTATGGCCACAGGTGTAAAGGAAAAGGATGCCGCGCACGTAGCATGTGCAATTTATGCCAAAAGTGACTATTTCATTACTACAGATGATCGCTTACTAAAATACATATCTGACCAAGTTAAAATTTTAACGCCAGGAGAGTTTATCAGAGAAATCGAGGTGAAAGCAAATGAATAATACAGCAGAAATCATGGATATGGGGATAGCCTGCTTGATTGATCAACTGGGAGTTGTCAAAGCAGAGCAATTCATTGCTGCAATAAAGAGGGATGATTTTGACTATACAGTTTGGCAGAGAGAATACTTTGACGGTATGCAGCCGGGAGATTTTTTATTGAAAGCCGCGGAATACGGAAAAGAACATCCACATAAAGGAAAAGGAAGAAGGGTATAATAATAATTCTACTGAAAGCCGGGAATTTCTCTCGGTTTTTTATTTTTTTCAAAAAACTCCTTTACATTGGTATTATACCAAGGTTTATACTGATAGTAAAGATAATGATAATACGACAGGAGTTGTTAGTATGACAAAGAGTACGAAAAAAGAAATAAAAAATAGATTTATCAAATATGTCATTCCATCGGTGGCAGCCATGTGGGTGTATACCATTTACACCATGGTTGACGGCATGTTCGTAGCCAGAGGCGTGGGAACGACAGCTCTGGCGGCAGTAAATATCTCCATGCCATTCATTAACACCGCCTTTGCTCTCGGCATTTTGTTCGCAGTAGGAGCAAGTACCAAGGCGTCTATCTACAAGGGGCAGGGCGATATGGAAAAGGCGAACAAAGTGTTCACCATGAGTACCGTCACGGTCTTTGGCTTAGCTTTCATTGTCGCCACCGTAGCGCTCCTGAACTTGGAGCGCCTGGCTCTGATGCTGGGTGCCGACGAGGCGACACTGCCATATGTGAAGGATTATCTGGGCATCATCATCCCGTTCGTCGTGTGCTATATGACCAGCTATAACTTGGAAGTGCTGATCAAAGCTGACGGCTATCCGCAGAAAGCTATCGCAACGACGCTGGCAGGTGCGGCCACAAATATCATTCTGGACTACGTATTTGTCTTGGTTCTCCATTGGGGTATCAAAGGTGCGGCTATTGCAACCGGTATCTCACAGCTGATGACCTTGTCCATCTTCTTGGCTCATTTCTTGTCCAAGAAGTCGCAGTTCAGTTTTGTTAAAATCAAGTGGAACTTTAAAGAAGTGGTTTCGATGGCAAAAATTGGCGTGGCAGATTCTGTGACAGAGTTCTCCGTGGGTGCGATCATCTTCTTGTTCAATAATACATTGATCAGAGTCTCCGGCAATGACGGCGTAGTGATCTATACAGTCATCGCTTACGTTTCGCAGTTGATTTTGATGACCATGATGGGCGTCAACCAGGGCATGCAGCCCCTTGTCAGTTACTATCACGGCAGAGAAGAACACAAAATCCACAAATATATTCTGCGCATTGCATTACTGGTTGCCGGCACAGCTTCTATAGTCGCTTTTGCCTGGGGCGTGCTCTATCCGAACCCGGTGGTTGCCGTGTTTATCGACAGGACCACAGACGCAGTATTATATGAAAATGCAGTGGATGCCTTCAAACTGTTCTCCTTCTCTTTCCTGCCGCTGGGTGTCGTGGTGATTCTGGCCGGTTACTTTACGGCGCTTGAGAGACCAAAGTCGGCTATGACCATTTCCATCTGCCGAGGCCTGGTGCTGGTAGTCATTTCCCTGGTCATCATGACGATGTTGTTTGGGGAAATCGGAATCTGGCTGTCCATGGGCGTTTCGGAAACCATCGCCCTCATTCTGGCAGTCACTATGTATAAGAAAAAACTCCAATAAAATAGTAAAATAAAATAAAATCCAGAAAAATGACGACGTAAGTCGTTATTTTTCTTTTTTGAATTGGCAGAATCTAGCTTGTTTGCTGAAAAGAAGTGAGTGGTAAAAGTGCACTATAGAATATGCAGTTCATGGTTATACTAAGAGATATAGAAAAAGAACATAAATTTTTAGGAGGATTTAAAAATGAATGAAGAGAATCGTATCTCATCAGATAATTCGCTGAGTCTCAGCAAGCTGGTAGCCATGATTATCGGCTCAACCATCGGAAGTGGTATCTTTACGACTACAGCAGACATGGCCAGCGGCGGCGCGCATACAGGCGCGGTACTAGTCGGCTGGGCAATCTGCGGTGTCGGTATGACTGGACTGACCATGTGTTTCTTTGGTTTAAATAAGTTAAGGCCGGATTTAACCAATGGCGTATATAGTTATGCCAGAGAAGGTTTCGGCGAGTTCGTAGGCTTTAATTCTGCCTGGGGTTACTGGGTCAGTGCCCTTTTGTGCAACGTGTCGTATACGACTCTGCTGTTCGGCGCATTAGGATATTTTTTCCCAATATTTGGTGAAGGCAATAATTTGATTTCGATTATCTGTGCTTCAGCAGTCATCTGGGCAATCAATCTATTGGTACTGCGCGGAATTAAGGAAGCCGCCGCTCTCAATGTCATTGCCACGATCAGTAAGATGGTTCCACTTTTGGTCTTTGTGATTGCCGTAATTTTTGTTGGCGCATTTGACTGGGACACTTTTATGAGCAATTTTTGGGGAGATGGCACAATGCCAGTGATAGATCAGGTGAAGGCGACAACGGCTGCCACGGTCTGGTCCTTTATCGGAATTGAAGGAGCCGTAGTCCTGTCCGCCCGCGCGAAGAAATCCAGCGATGTGGGCAAAGCTTCTATGACTGGTTTCCTGGGCATCTTTGTCATCTATGTATTGGTAGCAGTGATGAGCTTAGGCGTTATGACGCCGGAAGAAATGTCCACCTTGAAGAACCCGCAGATGGCTGGAATTTTAGAAGCTGCTGTCGGTCCGTGGGGTGCTACCTTGATCAATATCGGTGTCATTCTATCATTGGCTGGCGCGCTGCTGGGTTGGACGATTATCGCTGCGGACTGCCCATATTCTGCGGCAAAACAGGGCGTGTTCATGAAGGCCTTTGCCCGCGCGAACAAAAACGACTCACCATCTTTTTCACTTTATATGACCAACGGCATCATTCAGCTGTTTTTGATCGTGATCTTTTTCAACGATTCCACTTATCAGGCATTCTATGGATTGAGCACGCTGATGATCATGGTGCCATATCTGTTCAGTGGTTTGTACTACGCCAAGGTTGCCTTTAAAAAGGAAGGTCTGGAGCAAAGTTCTGCCAGCCAGGTTGCCTGGGCCAGGTTCTTCGGCATCCTCGGTTCTGTCTATGGTTTCTGGATGCTGTATTCTTCGGGTCTGTATATGCTTCTGGTTACGACGGTACTCTACGCGCCGGGCATCATCGTCTACGCCCTGGGCAAAAGAGAGAACGGCAAAAAAGTCTTTGAAAAAAAATACGAGGTGCTTATCGCTATCGCCTTGGTCGCCTTAGCAATCCTATCACTGGTGCTGATCGCGAGAGGCACCATCAATCCGTTCTAAATGGAAACAAAGGATCACTTATTATTAGCTAGGAGGCTCGCTGCGGCACTGCACTTGGGTTATGGTCAAAAAATGGCGTTCATACTTGGAAACTTAGTGCCGGATATCAACCCTCTGTCCTATTTATCGCTCAGCTGTGAGAAAAAATTTGACGGTCATTCTTACGAGTACAGAAGGGGGTTCATTGAAAAGTCTCTCAAAATGTCTAGCTGCAGCCGATGGATTGACTGGTATCGAGGTGGAGTTGCAGTCCACTACCTTGCAGATTCCTTTACCAGGCCTCACAATCGGAGTTTCTCCTACAGGTGGAAAGAGCATGTCACTTATGAGCACAGCCTGCATCAAAAGTTCCGAGGCCAGGTGAAAGAGCTGAAGAAACTCAATCTTGAATTTGGAAATCTGACAATACCGGATTGGTATGAGGAGCAGCATAGGCGCTATCTTAGGGAGAGCAGGGGATGTAATGAAGACTGCCAGTTCATTATCCAGATCACGGCAGAATTCTGCAACCACCTTGACCGTTTATAAAAGAGCTTGATACGAAAGATCAAGCTCTTTCTTTATAACATGGGAAATATCGTCCAAAGGACGTATTTCCGTATGTTTCAAAGAACGTACCTTGCGAAGAGTCGCCCCCTTGTGGGCGACATGTGGAAATAGGAATCTTGGATTCCGTCATTTCCACGTTTTTTACTTCCATTGGTTCATAAATACAAAATGCGGGCACCTCATAGTAACATGAGATGCCCGCAGGATATACCGTGCCAATTTTGATATTAGTTCTTGCTCTTCTGATCGTTTATGATTTTGACGATTTGAATCAGCAGCGTCGGCGCAAAGGCCAGACCGCAGATCCAGCCGATTTGTGCACCGGTCAGAGATGCAATGAGGAAAGCTTTTGCAAAGAACGGGACAAGCAGGATTGCAAATAATAAAATTGCACCGACAACAAATGCCCCGATGGTGTATATATTAGTAGTAATTCCAAGGCGGAAGATAGATTGTTTTCCCCTGGAGTTGAAACCGTGCCAGAGCCTTGCAAGGCATAGGGTGGCAAAAGCCATAGTGGATGCAGTCACTGCGCTGGTCTGCAGGCCTACATAAAAAGCTGCAATGGTGGCAGCGCCGATTGCCAGCCCCTGCAGGCCGATCTGGAGCAGCGTTTCTCTGGTCAGAACTGACTCATTACGCGGGCGTGGTTTGTCGTGAATCAAGGCCGGGTTGGATGGCTCCATGCTGATGGCCAGAGCTGGCAGGCTGTCTGTAATCAGATTGATAAACAGAAGCTGTACTGCGGTAAACGGAGAAGGCAGTGCCATGATTGAGGCGAAAAGCACGACCAGAATGCCGGCTGTGTTCCCGGATAACAGGAACTTGATTGCGTTCTTAATGTTTGCATATATATTTCGGCCGTTGAGCACGGACTTGATGATCGTCGCAAAGTTATCATCAGTTAAAATCATGGAAGCGGAGTCCTTTGCAACTTCAGTTCCTGTAATTCCCATGGCGACACCTACGTCGGCACTCTTCAGCGCCGGCGCGTCGTTGACGCCGTCGCCAGTCATTGCGACGATGCAAGCCTGATCCTGCCAAGCCTGCACGATGCGGATTTTGTTATCCGGACTGACACGGGCATAGACGCTGATGTGAGCAAGTTTTTCATTGAGCTCATCATCGCTCATGGCATCTAATTCTGTACCGGTAACTGCGATATCCCCCTCTTGCAGGATACCGATTCGTTTCGCGATAGCAGAAGCTGTGATTTTGTGATCCCCTGTAATCATGATCGGCTTGATGCCGGCTTCCATGCAGTCAGCAACTGCCTGAGCAGATTCTGCTCTTGGTGGGTCCATCTCAGCAACCAGGCCGAGAAACTCGAAATTGGATTCATCGCCGAATTTTAACTCTCCATCGGAAGCCATGATTTTGCGGGCGAAAGCCAATACTCGGAGCCCTTGGTTTGAAAGGTCAAAGTTAGACTGACGGATCTTATCCTTTTCTTCCTCACTGAGAGAAGCGGTACGTTCCAAAATGACATCCAGAGCGCCTTTGGTGTACATGATATATTGGCCTTCAATATTGTGAAGGGTGCTCATCAGTTTTCGATCTGAGTCAAAAGGCAGTTCGGACAGTCTCGGCAGAGCAGCTTTTACCTGTTCATAGTCGTCGTGTTTTGTCATATAATAGTCGACCAGGGCTGTTTCCGTTGGGTCGCCAGCAGTAGCACCATCCACAATGGCTGTATCATTGCAGAGAATGGATGCCTGCAGCAGAGCGTTTTCCTTTTCTCCATCTGCCAGCACCTGTTCCACTGTCATCTTGTTCTGGGTCAGCGTGCCCGTTTTGTCAGAACAGATGATGGAAACACAGCCCAAACCCTCTACCGCATTGAGCTGTTTGATGATGGCATTTTGATCCGCCATTCTCGAAGTCCCGATGGCAAGAGAAATCGTGATGATGGAGGAAAGCGCTTCCGGAATTGCAGCTACAGCCAGAGCCACAGCAAAGAGCAGAGAATCCGCAATGGCCATGCCTCTGTAGACGTTGAGTGCAAAGACGACAGCGCAGATCAACATAATGCCGATCGAAAGTTTCTTGCTGAAATTGTCCATCGTGATCTGCAGCGGCGTTTTTCTCTCGGCCGTGTTGTTCATCAGGTCGGCAATTTTTCCCAGTTCTGTATGGATGCCGACACCTGTAATGACGGCCAATCCTCTGCCGTAAGTAACTAAAGAGCCAGAGAAAACCATATTGGTCTGATCGCCTAAAGCAACTGCGTCACCATCGATGACTTCTGTCCTCTTATCGACCCCTTCTGATTCACCAGTAAGAGAACTTTCATTTACCTTTAGTGAGTAGCTTTCGATGATACGTCCGTCACCGGGAACAACATCGCCAGCTTCCAGTCTGACGATGTCTCCGCAGACTAGTTCAGCCGCGTCGATTTCCTGTGGCTGGCCATTTCTGATCACTTTTGCCACTGGCGACGACAGACTTTTTAAGCTTTCGAGAGATTTTTCCGCTTTCACATACTGAACGGTACCCAAAATGGCGTTCAGTATCAAAACGGCGATGATGACCGCGGTACTTTCAACATTTCCTGTAGACATGGATATGATGGCGGCGATAATTAAGATGATGACTAGCAAATCCTTGAACTGCTCAAGAAAAATCGTAAAAACACTCTTCTTCTTCTTTTCGTAGAGTCTGTTTTCCCCATATTGCTCTCGGCTTTTTGTCACCGCGCTTTCGTCAAGACCGTTCTTTGTGGTCTGAAACTCTTCTAGGATTTCTTGAATTTGTTTGTTGTAATACATGTTGACCTCCTCCTCTAAACTCATTATGCCCAAGTCTCTCAGATATTAAAAAAGAGACTTCTGAGATAGCCTAAAAAGCTATCTTAAAAGTCTCGCTATTTCAAGTAAACGCGGATTACCGTAGTAATCGTACTGACGCATTTTACTGCAGCATGTGCTGCCAGCTACTCCCCTTTAAACATAATACGCTAGGGTATTTATTTGTGTGATTAAGAATATATCACTTTTTGGCTGGCAGTGCAAGTGGTTTTTTGAAAAAAATGGGTTTCAGTCTAAAGTATGATAGAGACAAAGGTGCCATCTGCGGCTTCTACATGAACGATCTCCAAACCTTTGTTCTCTATAAGAATTTCTCTGCATATTTCGTAAACGAGAAGAAAATTCTCCCTGGAGACGAGCCGATCGTAGGGGAGGGGAACATTTTTTCTCATCGCGGCAAAAGCCTGTTCGGGCATGACTTTGATGGCAGCGCCGGCGAGGGCTGTAGGCACTGGCAGAAAAAATTTGAAGTTCCCTGACCGTATTCTGATTTTCATAACGATGCTCCTAGTCTACGAATACGCGGACGGTGGTGCCGTCTGCAGCAGATACGTTGACAAAATCGCCTTGAATTTCTTCGTCCAGACACTCGCCGATGGCATCCATCATAGAAGCCAGATCGACACCCTGCAGACTTTCTTCTGGAATCGGCAGCTTGCCAGTGACCTGCAGAATCTTTTTAATTGCGCCTACTGGAAACTGTACATTGACTTTGTCTCCCTGCACGCTGTCCACGATGATGCGAAACATTTTTTTATCATAAGTCTGTTTCTGTGGGAGACCTGCTGTTTCCTCCACGCCCATAGCGCTCATCAGTTCGGCAGCTTCAGCTGCGGTAATGGTTCCGTCTTCTACCATTTTTAATATTCTCATTTTCTCTTCCATTATTGTTTCCTCCAATTCTCTATTTAAGCCGTGTAATCGCTTCTTCTGCAGTGATTTCACCCCGCTCCAGCAGCTTTAAAACTTCTTCTCTCTTCAGTGCTTCTTCGTCTTGATGTGCTTCTTTCTCATATCCCAGTTTTTTGATTACGCCATCTAGTTTGGAGCGTACGGTGGGATAGGAGATACCCAATTCCTTCTCAACTTCTTTGATGTTGCCGCGGCATTTGATAAATGTCTCTGTAAAAAACAACTCTTCGTCAGACAAATAGTCGAATTTGCTGAGTGCAAAGTCATTTTCAATCACGGTCTGGCATTCGCTGCACTGTAAGCGTGTTACCTTGAGTTCGTGATTACATACAGGGCAGCGGCTGATAATCTTCTTCATAACGTCACATCCCTTCTGTAATTAATAATATAGTCCTATCCATTCAAAAAGTCAATATAAAAATTAATATTTTTAATTATATTATTAAATATATTAATTTTATAGTTAAAATATGAAAATTTTTGATGCATAAGCTAGACCTTGTCAGCAGGCCGCAGTTACGCAGAAGAGGCGGAAATAGCGAAAGGGGTTAAGCAGGAGAGAGCAGCAGAGGTGTATATGCGTAACTGACGGAGCACGGAGCGGGAAATAAAGCGCCCTATTACTGATGAACTGTTTGCAGATCTCGATGAGGAAATCATTGCAACCCTCAGTGCATCGCAAAATACCTTCTCTTCCCGTCTGCAGGATGACGATTACACTTTTGAAGAAATGGTATCTGATGCTTTTGACCTGTTATCAAAATATGCCGCCGGCTGTCTTTTTATCGAGAGAAACCAATACGAGTTTAAGACACTAGCTGGATATTACAATCAGAGTCGCGAACAATTTTTTAAGACCATGGAAAAGTATCTGCGGGGTTTTATTCAAAGAGGCCAAGTGCGCCAGGTTGCAGATGTAGCCTTGACGACGGCTCTGATTGTGGAGTTGCTGACTTGGTGGACTATGGACAGGAAGTATATACCTTATACAGAAAATGACATTTCTGACCAGATGGCAAAAGCAGTCTGTCTGGATAACCTGATCGCAGCCTATGATGAGGAAAAAATCACTTTTAAACGTGGCACGGACAATCAATTGGTCATAAAAGAATACATGAGTGAGAACAAGAAGCCCTATCGGGCAAAGGTCAGAGAAAAGGGCAGGTCAATCGAAATCCAGGAGGGCGGTAAGCCTCTTTTTGCAGGAGATTTTGAACGTTATATAGAAGTTTATCTGCCCCAGTCTTACGATCAGGAACTTGTGGTAACATCAACCGATGGAGATATCGACATGACTGAAATAGATCAAAAACTGGAATCCTTATCAATCGACAGCACAGAGGGCACGGTGAGGCTGGGAGATGTAGAGGCCACCGCGGTGAAACTGAGCACTACCAGGGGAACCTTGGATTTTGATCACCTGCAGGCTCGGCGCATCCATTTGGAGACGACGGAGGGAACCGTACGAGGCGATGAGGCAGATGGCAATATCAGATATACGACAACCCACGGAGATTTTGATGTGAAAACAATCAGGGGCAGCGGCAAATTTACGGTAAATAATGAAGGCACGCTGCAGGTAGACTTTGCGGAGATAACAGGAGACGTCTGGCTGTATAACAAAAACGATAAAGTTCGTTTATCCATACCGAAGGAGCTCTCCTTCTATTTTGAGGCTGCGACGAAGAACGGCAGCATTTCGACCAGCTTTGATAAAGAGCTGAAAGCTGGTGAACAAAGCCTTGCGGGCACAATCGGCGATAAAGCTGAGGTCACGATCAGAGTAGAGACTAGAAATGGTGATATAGATGTGATACAATAGTCCCCATGAAAGAAGATCATTTTTTACTGGGTCAAATAGAAGATAAGATAACCCAATGCGAAAACAAATACATAGCGACACATACTGGATTTCTGGACAGTCATCAGCAGTCTTTGGCTAGGATTTATTGCCGCAAGGCGCATATCCCTACCTTTGATGCCGAGCTGCAAGGAGATGCTCTTCCACCAACCCGTTCTATCTTTTATGGCGGTCATGAAGAAGCAGAACGGGTGATTTTAATCAACCTGCCAGATTACGCAGTTTTGGAAGATTATGATCCGCTGACTGTGATTCGCGCAGTCAAGACTGATGGCAGCCGGGAGCTGACCCACCGCGATTATCTGGGATCTTTAGTAGCCTTAGGCATTAAGAGGGAACTGCTAGGTGATATTTTGGTGCGCGAAGACGGGGCGGATATCATCGTCTTAACAGATATCGCCGATTTCATTTTGATGAACTATTATAAGGCAGGGCGAACCAATCTTTCTCTGTCGCAGCATCCGGTCAGAGAGTTGATCGTACCGCCGTTAAAGCGCACGACGATGACCGATACCGTAGCATCTCTGCGGCTTGACAGCGTCATGGCATCAGCTTTTGGTCTGTCTCGCGGCAAGGCTGCCGAGGCAATCGGCCGGGGACTGGTCTTTGTAAACCATGTGGAGGTGATCAAGCCGGATTTCCAGGTGAGCGAGGGCGACAAACTGACCATGCGCGGAAAGGGAAAGGCCTGCCTGATAGAGGTCGGCGGCAGATCGCGAAAAGACAGACAGTACATCACCATAGAAAGATATTAAAAGCCCTGCACCGGCTTTGCGCCAGTGCAGGGCTTTTGATTTCTCGTTATATCTCGCAAGTGCTACATCTTCTTTTCTTCTTCGTATCTTTTGACTTTGCCGGTAGTGGTTTTGATCATCTCCTCATCTGTGACGATGACACGGAGCATGTGTTTGTAAGTCGGCAGTTCATCGTTGATGGTGTCGATGTCTTTCTTGATGATGGCCTCGACCTCCGCCGGATCATCTGTACCATAAGTCTCTTTCATATAGTCTGGCTTGTAGACAATCTTAGCGCAGAGGGCCAGGTCTTTGTGGTCACCGTCTTTGTGGCGAGGCTGCCCAAAGACCATATTTTCTTCCACATAAGGGAGATTGCTGACCAGGATTTCCAGCTCTTCTGGATAGACGTTCTTACCGTTTTTAAGAACGATGACGTTTTTCTTTCTGCCGCGAATAAAGAGATAACCGTCCTCATCTACAGAAGCCAGGTCGCCAGTGTGCAGCCAGCCATCTGTCAATACTTTTGCCGTTTCTTCTTCGTTTTCATAGTAGCCAGTCATGATGTTTGGTCCGCGGGCAATCAGTTCGCCGATGCCTTCCTCGTTAGGTTGGTCGATTTTTACTTCCACGCCTGGCAGCGGTTTGCCGATGGAGCCAGTCTTTCGCTCCCAGGTATTTTCGGCTGAAATAACTGGCGCGGCTTCTGTCATACCGTAACCCTGTACGGCGGTAATGCCGAAGTCGTTAAATCCCTCCAGGGCGACAGGATCGATGGCGGAGGCGCCGCTGATAACATAACGCAGTTCTCCGCCCAGTTGATCGAGAATCTGCTTAAACAGCTTGCGGCGCACGTCGATGCCAAAACGCAGTAAAAGCTTGGAAACCTTGAGGCCGAAGGCCACTTTCTTCTCTAGACCTTCTTTCTTGACCGTCTGCATGATCTTCTTGTAGATAGATTCAATCAAAAGCGGCACGCAGACGAACATGGAAACCTTGTATTCCACAATGTTTTTTTGCAGATATTTGAGGCCGTCACAGAAGGTGGTGGTCACGCCTGCCGCCAGCATGACGACCTGGCCTGTGGAACCGAAGGTATGGTGGTAAGGCAGGAAGGCCATGTTGATGTCACCGTGGCGAATGTCTTCTGTCTGCAGCATGGCGTAAACGTTGGCGGTGATGTTGTGCTGTGACAGCTGTACTGCCTTTGACAGGGACGTGGTGCCAGAGGTGAAGAGAATGATGGTGGTTCCATCGGCATCGATGGTCAGATTGAGATACTCGTCAAAGCCGCCCTCCAAGGCACTGCGCCCGGTTTCCATCATTTTGTTGACGCTGTCATAACCTTCGATGTCGTCCATACAGATGTATTCGGTCACTTTGGTGTTGTTTTTTTCTTTCAGCTCTTCGACGGTATCCAGATGGGCTTTATCAAAGATAAGGATGTCTGCGTAGCTTCTCTCAAGGGAAGATTCCACCTCGTCATAGGGAAGTCCTTTGTCCAGGGGAACACAGATACCGATGCCGCATAGAGTCGCAAAATAACCCAGCATCCACTCGTAGCGGTTTTTACCGACGATGGCGATGCGCTTGCCCAGGTATCCTTTTTTTAGCATGGCGGTTCCCAGATAGTTGACGTGGTCGCGGAAGTTTTCGAATTTTATATGTTCGTAGGATATGTCTTTTTTATTTCGCTTGTGTTTTACGATGAAAGCATCGTCGCCTCTATAGGCGTCGGCTCCGTAATTGATCAATTCCCTGAAATCTTTGTGGAAAACAGATGCAAAGACGGGTTTCAAATGTTTGATCTCTTTCAATGTTATATCTCCTTATTACTCTGTACATAGTTATTAAAACTATATTACCTTATTAAAAACACTTTGTCAACGGTTGACAATGACTTTCTCATGTGGTATTCTTCATCTATCTGTGGAATATTCCACTTGACATTTATTTTACCTGCTTGTTCTGAGAATTGTAACATGCGCGCTGTTGGCTCACGGTACTTTTGTGCTTTTTGGAGTGATTGGAAGCCTCCTGCACAAAAATCGGCCAGAGTTCCTTTGCCTTTTGACGGATGAACCTGAAACTTGCGACATGATTTGCTCTGGGAGGGCAGCTCGGTTATTTTTTACTTCGAATTGACGTTTTCTGATGAGCAAAACTATTATATAAGATAACCAAAATGGTAAATAAATCCACATATGCCACGAGTGTATGAAAGACCATGGGGATATTTTGTGCAGGATTTATAAAAATGTTTCAAAAAGTACAAAATCAGCGTGGAGAGACTCGCAAAAACCTCATGAGAGGTCACGGCAGACTCCTGCAAATCGTAATCGCTCATATAATCAATCATACACAGAAAGGATGAAGAATGGGTAGAACTAGAGGATTAGAACAATTTAGACTGCCGAGATGGGAGGAACTGCCTTCTATGGATCTGTATTTGGACCAGGTCCTTTCTCTGCTGGACGAATGGCTGGGCGACTATCTCTCCTTTGACGGAAAGAAAATCATGACGAAAACCATGATTAACAATTACGTCAAGCAGAAGTTTATCGCACCGCCGGTCAACAAGAAATACGACAGGGTCGCCGTGGCTTCTCTATTTGTCATTGCCATTTTGAAGCCTGTTTATACTATAAATGAGATATCTCGACTGATTAAAATGGCTTTGAGAGCTTCTGAGAAGGAAATGTCTTATAATCAATTTTGCCAGCTGATCGAAGAAGCGGTAGAGCACGCCTTCCACGGAACTTCTATGCCCAAAAAAGCCAATCCAAACGATCCGCGAGACCTTTTCTGGAACGTCTGTAATTCCTTTGCCTGTCAGCTTTACGTGAGAAATATCTACTTGCAGTCCCATAAGAAAGATGATAAACTTTAAAGGCGTATTATTTCCAGTAAAGAGAGGGAACAGATGAAGAATAATTTGAAACGATTTTTAGCAATATTTATGATAGGCGCAGTGATTATGGCCTTTTCGGCTTGTGGACAAGATACCGAGAAAGATGCCGCTAAGGATGCTGAAACCAAGACGGCGTCTGAAAAGAAGCAGGACACTGACAAAAAAGAAGAGAAAACAAAAGAAGAAAAGAAGAAAGATAAAGAGAAAACAACGAAGAAGTCTTCTGAAAAGAAGGAAGAGAAGAAGGAGACATCGCCAGACAGTAAGCCGTCTTCTGGCGGCAATTCCTCAAACAGCAATTCCTCTAGCGGTAATTCTTCCGGCAGCAATTCCGGGAATGGACAGACCAGCAAGGAAAAAGGCCTTTCTACAATCATGAGTTCCATCCTGGCCGGAGTAGATCTGCCGAAGGTCGGCAATACAACGCTGAGCGGTGATAATTTCCCGGCGTTTGCTTTTATTGAAAAACAGGATGGCTATACGGGGCTGGCATCAGAAGCGCTGGTAGGATCCATCGCCCATTCCGTGGTTTTAGTCAGAGTGCCGGAGGGTGCCAGTGCTAAGTCGACAGCTGCAAGCATCAAAGCGAACGCAGACCCGCGGAAATGGATCTGTGTCGAGGCGGAGAAGACCATCGTCAAGTATCACAAGAGAACGGTATTGTTGATCATGTCAGATGCTGCTACGGCCAATGCTATCGCTGCAAACTTTGACGCTTTGTACTAAAAAGAGAGGACAATATGCTATTTTCCAGTATATCATTCCTATACGTGTTCTTGCCGCTGGTGCTGTTGATTTATTTCGCGGCGCCGGCTGGAATCAGAAATTACGTGCTGCTCTTAGCCAGCTTGGTTTTCTATTTCTGCGGGGAGCCTGTATACACGCTGCTTTTGATTTTTTCTGCGGCATCCAATTATCTGTACAGTTTGTACATCCAGCGACATGCAGGAGAGGGCAGGGCTAAAGCCGCTTTGCTCTTCGCTGTCATAGTCAATATCGGAATTTTAGGTTTTTTCAAATACGCTGATTTTTTTATGGAGGACATCCCTCTTCCCATAGGAATCAGTTTTTTTACATTTCAGACTATGAGCTATACCATCGACGTGTATCGGCAGAAGGTGGCGGCAGAGCGTAATCTGTTGAATCTGTCCGCTTATGTCTGTCTGTTTCCGCAGTTGATTGCAGGCCCCATCGTTAGGTATTCTGACGTAGCGGAGAGGCTGCACGAGCGAAAGCCGAACCTGGCGGAAATTTCTGAAGGTGTCAGGCGTTTTGTCCTTGGTCTTGGCAAAAAGGTCCTCATCGCTAATGGTATCGGCGGGCTCTGTGCGGCTTATACGGCTGCGGATACGAAGACCGTCCTCTTTGCCTGGATGTATGCAATCGCCTTTACTTTGCAGATTTATTTTGATTTTTCCGGTTACAGCGATATGGCAATCGGTCTTGGGAAAATCTTTGGTTTTCGTTTTCCTGAGAATTTCAACTATCCATATATATCAAAATCCGTCACGGAATTCTGGCGCAGGTGGCATATGACCCTGGGCGCATGGTTTCGAGATTACGTGTATATTCCCCTGGGCGGAAACAGGGTGAAGACCGGCAGATGGCTCTTTAACATGGCGGCGGTCTGGCTTTTGACTGGCCTATGGCACGGCGCCAACTGGAATTTTGCCATCTGGGGCATACTGTACGGGCTGCTGCTCTCAGTGGAAAAGCTGGGTCTTGCCAAGGTGTTGGACAAGATGCCGGCACCGGTATGCCACATCTATGTGATGTTTTTCGTCATCTGCGGTTTCGTGCTCTTTAACGGCAGCTCTATGGAAACCATAGGAGAAGATTTTTCCTGCTTATTTGGCGCCGGAGGAACGCCGCTGATCGACAGCCTTTCATTGTACTACCTGAAGAGTTATTTGGGCCTCTTTCTCATCGCTATCGTCGGCGCCACGCCCCTTGCAGCGAGACTGGCCTCCAAGGTGGAAAGCAGCTGGGCAGGGGCGGTTTTGGAGCCGATTCTGGTGGGGGCGGTGCTCCTGGCAGTTACCGCCTATCTGGTAGATGGGTCGTTTAACCCGTTTCTGTATTTCAGATTTTAGGAGGGCAGCGGAATGAAAAAAGGAAGACAGATCGCGGTCATCGCAGTCTTTGTATGTATCTTGGCGGGCTTTGCCGCAAGTCATATTTTGCTGCCGGATCAGGAGCTTTCCAAGGCAGAACGTCGAAAGCTGGCGGCTTTGCCAGAGCTGACAAAAGAAGGGGTGCTTTCTAAAACGTATATGGAAGATATGGAAGGCTATCTCATGGACCAATTTCCTCTCCGAGAGGAACTGCGGGCGTCAAAGGCGTTCATCACGTTAGCCCTTTTACGCCAGAAGGACGTTCATCAGATTTATCCCTTTGAGGGAGGATTGTACAAATGGGAACCGCAGCTGAAGCCCAGGGAAATCGAGTATTTTGTCGACAAGATCAACGATATCAGCCTTAAATACCTGAAGAACAATCAGGTATACTATTCGATCATTCCTGACAAGGATTACTATATTGCCGAGAAAAGCGGGCGGCCTTATTTGGACTACGACAGGCTTTTCGCAATGGTAAATGAAAATGTTACAGAGGCGCAGTATATCGATATCATCGGCGCGCTCAATGAAACCGCTTATTACAAGACGGACACCCACTGGAAGCAGACATCGCTTCAGCCTGTTTACAGGCGGTTAGGCATGGGCATGGGCTTTTTTCCCAGCCTGGAAAGCTGGCACAATCACGCGCTGCGGAGTGAGTACCCGTTTTACGGGGTTTATCGCGGACAGTCTGCAATTTTGACCGACGGCGAACGTTTAGAGTACATGACCAATGATGCCACGAAAAACGCCGTGGTTACCAGCGCCGAGGTTTCTGGCACTCTGCCAGTCTATAACGTGGAAAACTTTGACGGCTTGGACGGCTACGACCTGTTTTTAAACGGCCCCCAGGCGGTGATGACCATCGAAAATCGGCAGGCGGATACGGATCGGGAACTGATCCTCTTCCGGGATTCTTTCGGGAGCAGCCTGGCACCACTTTTGATCGACACCTATGCGAAAATTACTTTGATTGACCTGCGCTATATCGCAGCGGATTATTTGCCGCAGTTTGTGGACTTTGCAGAGCAGGATGTTTTGTTTATTTATTCGGCGTCTCTGATCAACGGCGCCATGGTATTGAAATAGAAATTTACAGGAGCAAGGAAATGAGTGTATTAACAGTAGAAAAGGTATCCCACGGATTTGGCGGACGGCAGATTCTGGAGGACGCATCCTTTCGATTGAACAAAGGTGAACATATCGGCCTTGTGGGCGCCAATGGCGAAGGAAAGACGACATTTTTAAATATTATTACAGGTAAGCTGATGCCGGATGCGGGGACAGTCAGCTGGTGCAATCATATCACAACGGGTTATTTAGATCAGCGCAGCAGTCTGACGCCTGGCAAGACCATCAGAGAAGTGCTGCAGGAGGCTTTCGGCCACTATTTTGATTTGGAAACGGAAATGCTGGCCTGTTACGACAAGATGGGATCTGCCTCTGACGAGGAGATGGGCAAGCTGATGGAGGATGCAGCGGAGATTCAGGATATTCTGGAGCACAGCGGTTTCTACACCATCGATGCCCGTATTGAGGAATTTGCAAATGGCCTCGGTCTGGGTGATATCGGTTTAGACAAGGATGTCAGCGAACTCTCCGGCGGACAGCGATCAAAGGTCCTCTTGACCAAACTGCTCCTCGAGAACCCGATGATTTTGATTTTGGACGAGCCCACCAACTATCTGGATGAAAATCACATCGTCTGGCTGACTCGTTTTCTGCAGAATTACGAGAACGCCTTTATTCTGGTGTCCCATGACATTTCGTTCTTAAATGATGTGGTCAATGTGATTTACCATGTGGAGGAAGCGGTACTGACCAGGTACACGGGCAATTACGATGACTTCATGCATATGTATGATATCAAACGGGCGCAATTGGAGCAGGCCTACAAAAAGCAGCAGAAGGAAATCGCTGATCTGGAGGATTTTATCGCCAGGAACAAAGCTCGTATCGCCACGTCCAATATGGCGAAGTCCAGACAGAAAAAGCTGGACAAGATGGATAAAATTGAATTATCGAAGGAGAAGCCGAAGCCTGTGTTCCAGTTCGACTATTCCAGAGCGCCAGGCAAGTACGTCATCGAGGCGGAGAATCTGGTGCTGGGTTACGACGAGGCTTTGACAAATCCGCTGACCTTCCACGTGGAGAGGGGTAAGAAGATTGCAATCAAAGGAGTCAACGGCCTGGGAAAATCTACGCTGCTGAAGACCATGTTGGGTTTCATCCCAGCTTTTGACGGGGAAGTGAAGCTGGACTACTATGCGGAGCCGGCTTACTTTGAACAGGAGCATGATGGCAGCAGCAAAACGGCTCTGCAGGATTTTTGGGACGATTTTCCATCCTTGGATAACGGGGAAGCCCGCCGTGCGCTTGCCAAGTGCGGTCTGACCAACGAGCATATCGAGAGCCAGGTCAGGGTGCTCTCAGGCGGTGAAAATGCCAAGTTCAGGCTCTGCAAGCTGATGCAGAAACCCATGAACCTGCTGGTTCTGGACGAGCCTACCAATCACCTGGACCCTGTAGCTAAGGATGTGCTGAAAGAAGCTATTCGGGATTTCAAGGGTACAGTGATTCTGGTCAGCCATGAACCGGAATTCTATGAAGGTATTGTCACTGACGTTTGGAATATCGAAGACTGGACGACCAAGGTCGTATAGAATTTGCGAACGATTTGTATATTAGGTATGATTCAAAAATGCAGCTAGTCTGAATTTGGACTAGCTGCATTTTGGGGTTTGGGTATATGTGCTGTTATCAAACCAGGACAAATGAATACTTCATTGCCATTTTGACGTACTCAATCTATTTGTTTAATTGTTGTTTAACTTATATTAAAGTTTCATCAAAATATTTGTCATTCAACCTGAGATAAACCGTTGGTACACGCAGACTTAAAATGGAGTCATGTTATGATAAGCATAGAAAAAATTTCGGAGGTAAAAAAATGAACTAAGAAACGAAGAAGCAGTCTTTCGGTATTTCATCACTAATTGTCCTATCTTTAGTCGTTATTTTATTGACACAGGTCATAATCAACGGCAGTCCTAATATCCGTATGACTCTGATCTTTGCTACGGCTTTTGCAGGGGTGCTTTTGATGGCAACGGGCACATCCTGGAAGACTATCGAAGAGGGAATTCTCCATGGATGCGATGTTGGAAAAAATCTTGGAATACCTGCAGGATCTGCCCCTTGCTAATTTGGAAATTGAAATGTTCTTCAGCTCAGACAAATGTTAATACACACGTATTTGTCAAAACGCAACTGGTCTGATTTCGGACTAGTTGTGTTTTGGCGTATATATATCTGTTGGTGAAGTCTGTTGCAATAATCATCAAAAAAAGTGGTGTATATGGATAGAAGGGCACACAACAGGAGTAGGAAAAGGATAAGGCGGTGAAAGAATTGAGAAAGAAGGTGCGAAAGGGGATGGGGCTTTTGGCTTTGGTAGTCGTAACGACGGCAGCTTTGGTCGGCTGCACCGACGAGGGGCTAGGCACCATTGATAACGAGGATCTGCATTTTGAAGCAATCACAACAATAGAGGTATCGACGACTTTGTCTGGTGATGAAATCATCGATCTTAATGAAGAAGAGATAAAGGATTTTGTCAGCCTGGCAAATAGTTTTGCGCTGGAAAGAGATGACAAAGCAGAGTCTGATCCATACGGCGCGTCGTTTGTCTTTGTGCTGAAGCAATCTGATGGCAGCGAAGCGAAGCTGCAGTTCTTTGATAACATCTTGACTGTAAACGGGGAGGAACGCTATTGGATCAGTGACGGTGACGGCATCATGCTGGCAGATTATTGTGATCACGTCAGTCTCAACGCACCTGATCTGGTGCAGATTTGCAGAAGGTACGTCGATGGTTCGAAGAACTTTTCGGTGAAGGATAAAATTGATTACTCTATCTACCAAATCAAAGAGATGACCTTTGATGCATATCGGTCGATGACTTTTGTCACTGACGAGAAAGTCACGGAGAAGAACATCGCTGATTATCGCATGGTCACCGTGGGAGACACTCAAGTAGGACCCATGGGAGAGCATAACTATGCGGTGTTGCTGGTGGATGCAAAGAATAGAGAAGTCAAAGGTTACGCACCGACAAAATGAAAAAAATAGGAGTTCTCGTCGAAGCGCAACTGGTCTGAACAGGCTGGCTGCGTTTTGTAATTCTTAATAATTCTTAATTTTACCTAGGTTATATTGACTTTAAGAAAATAACAGAATAAACTGAAAACATAAAGAACTGGTTGAATTCCAAAGGAGGAGGGGATAGCGCATGGATGAGAAGCTGCGAAGCGGCAGGAACTATTTTTTCTTTACTATGATTGCCGGAGGCGTTTTGCTCGTGTACATTGTGTTTGTTTCTTTTTACTTTGAAGAGGCCATCCTTTATCTCGGTGAGAAACCGTATCAGTGGTCGGAAAATCCTTCCACCTGGTTCAATAACGAACTGAGCTGGTTCAGAGTCGCAGGCTGTGCTGTTGTACCAGCAGGTCTGGGCAGGCTGATTAGTATGAGGAAAAGACCGTGGTCTCTGGTTGAAAGCAAACAAGCTGCCTGGATATTTTTCATCATGGGGGTGATTTTGCTGGCCAACGGGATTTACGAGCTGAATGTATATCATGGCAGGGAATTGTATGCCTTTGAAGATGTTCTTACCAGCAGCACTGGCGGAACCTATGTCTTTGACACTTTTATGTACCTGCCGATGGCTTTTGCTGTGATTGAAACCGCAGGCGGTCTGTGGATGCTGTATAAGTTGTACTTGAAGAGGTCAGTGGAGGACTGGTGATAAAAGGAGAGGACGAGATAGGAGTGATGTCCAGATGAAAACAAAAAAGTATTGATTGTATTGCTGGCAGTTTTTGTCGTACTTTCCATAGCGGTGTCTGTGATCTGTTTTAAACAATACGGAAAACTGCAGCGGCAGAAAATCTATTCCATTACGAATGCTTTATGCTGATGCAAAAGGAACTCGATGCAGCGGCAGAGAACGATTACAAATCTTGGTATCCTTCGGGAACATTGGAGCTGCTGGACGGGCAGATTCCCGTTGAAGGCTATGATTCTATGGGGGATTAGAAGATTCACGACGTGATATACAAAGTAATACAGACGGATGGTCGCAATGCAGAGGATATCGCTTATTTTGATGAGGTGCGACAAATGAGGATTTCCACCAGTACCGATACTTGGAAATGGGCGGCCTATTTGAAGCAGGGCGACTGATGCAAAGGATGTGAAACAAATGCAAAAGGATGGAATAAAAAAGTGGCTGATGATCGGCGTGATCATAGAGGCTGTCGTCATATTAGCCCTTGTTGGACATACTTATCGCTTGAATAAGAATTTGTTAAACAGCAGACTGACGCTGTTAACTGCAGTATATCACGACCTGCAGTGCGATATCGCAAGGGCAGAGCAAAATGATTTTGCGGAGTGGCCGTATGATACTGATGCAACTGGTCGTATCTATTTTGACAGTGGTGGCTATGCTGACGAGGAGGATGACCAAAGGTTGATAGCTTCTGTCATTGATTATGCGTATTCTTCTGGCAGATTGAAAAAAGAGGAACGTCGTTTTCTCGGCGAACTGAAGGATATGGAGGCCGCAATGCAAAACGATGGCAAGCGCTTTTCAAAGAGCAGGGTTATATTTTTCGAAGATGAGGACAGAGAAAAGGTAAAAGTGTTTCTGGAGAAAAAGGGGCGTTTTTGAAGGCGAGCGGATTGGGTCGATGAATGAGAAAGGATAAGTGCTGATGAATGAGAAATTACAGAGCAGATGTAAAAAATATTATGGTTTCTGGTTGATTATCGGAGCAATGATGATGTGCTATTACTTATTTCTTTTCTTTCATTTTATTGATGGCAGAATCTATTTTGGCGAAAAACCTTATATGTTTGGCGTGAATTCTTCCGTTTTGTTTGTTGATATCATCAACTGGATTGGAATTGCAAGCGGAGGGATGATGGGAATCGGAGGTTTCTCACTGCTTTTAAGCAGAAAAACGCCATGGCAGCTTTCAGAGGAGAGAAAAATTGGGTGGATCTGTTTGATCGGCGTGCTGCTGCTCCTGCTGTACGGCAGTTATCAGTTTTTCAAGTATCAAGGGAGAGAACTTTACTGCGATATCTATCCGATTTTAGACAGCGCCGGAAAACCTTATACCATTGACGTTTTCCTATACGTGCCGCTAGCTGTCGTAATTGTGGCAACCCTGTGGAGCAGCTGGCGGCTCTATCACTTGTATCGCAAAAAGTGGAAAGGGGAAAGCCATGAAACTCAATAAGAAAATCGTTACGGGAGTTTTGATATCTGTCGTGGTAATGGCGGCATTGTAACGCTGCATTATACCATCGAACGCAGACTGATCGGAAAAGACGTGGTCAAATTAAGTCTGCCCTTTGATGCTGCATCGGATGCGAAGGATTTTGACGGGGCGGAGTTCGAAATACTGTCCGATGGCGAGCTGCGGGCTGCGGAAAAGCATGCAGCTATAGACAAAGATGAGGTTTATGAGTTGATGGAAGGATTGGGAATATGTAGTCGTAAGAAAATACTGATCACTGTGTCGGCAATCGCTGCTGTGGTTATTATACTAGTCGTAATCTATCACGTATCGCAAAGAGAAACCTACTTGTCGAACGTCCCGCTATTCGGCTCTTTTACGATCGGCAATAGGGAACTAGTAGACAATATCTATCCGGCTGACTTTTTGCTCTCTATTGATGTTGCGGAAGATAATGAAACGCTGGTCGAATGCGCGGAAAAAAGCAATGTCGATATTTCAAAAGGCTGCTGGGTCTATAGCTTTGGTGAGAACAAAGTTTTCAGGGCAGAGAAAGAGGGGAACAAGCTGAATGCCTATGAGAATGGCAAGGTAATCGGCGTGTTTACGTACACTTCTGACAAAATTTTGTGGATCGGCTATAACGAGAAATACGCAGTAAATTGGAGAGGACGGAATTTTGATTTGACAAAGATTTTGCAGGGCTTTATTTATCCTTAAAAATGTTCATGCGATTCGTTCTATAGGGGAGGATGATTGTTATGAAAGCGAATTTCATCTTTAGGCTGCGACAGGAAAAGGGATGGACGCAAAGTGAACTGGCCAGGATTTTGTCCGTCTCAGAAAAAACGCTGGCAAAATGGGAGGATGGCATTGGATTTCCGAATATAAAGACTTTTGAGCTTTTGATTCGCGTATCCGGCAAAACCGTGACGGAATTATTGGGACAGGATGGGCAGGATGATGCGCTTTTAGAGGCAATTGCAATATATAAAGGCGAGATTAAAACGAGGAACCGCATCATTGTCACGCTTGTGGCGGCAGTAATCTTTATCATGATTTTTCTGTTGGACTCAATGGATTTGATTGGATTTGGCTTTTTATGCCTGTCAGTTCTCATTTCTCTCATAGGAATCATGCTCCTTTTCATTGGGCAGCAGCAGAAACGAAAGAGAAACAAATCGCTTTGGCTCTTCATCCTGGGCGGCTGCTTTTTAGCATCTCCTCTTGTATTTTATGTGTTCCTTCTTATCATCGTACCATTTGCTTATGGCGGACCGGTTCCAACGTAAGAAATTTATTGTTAATAGGTGGATCTTCGAGGAAATATGATACAGTAAGGAAATCATGATGAAAAAAATCATATGGGTCATCGGAACTGGCGTAATTCTTCTTTGGACATACTTAAGAATTCCGATTTCGTTTGGTGAATTGAATGGTGATCGACTTGAAAGCAGGGACTTGAAGCAGCATGAAAAAATAACTGCTGCTTTGCCGGAAAACACGCGAGAGTATTTTGATAAGCTGATTTGGGAGCAGTATCAGTGTTTCTTTATCTGGCTTCAATTGAGGACGATTATTACGGATTGGTCAATGACATGTCTGACAATAAGGGGATACTGTTAAAACTAGATTTGAAAAACGGTAAAGAAAAGGAGTTGCTTTCCGTTGGAGGTTTTGCCTGTGGAGTGAAAATGATGGATGACCATAAACTGGTGTTTGTTTCCAGCAATGTTGATTATTGCCTGGCAAGAGGACTGCTGATGTTTATAGATACTCCACCAAGTGTTAAAGTCCTGGTAGATCCTATGTATTGGGAATATGATGTTGAAAAAGAGAGGCTAAAAGAAATAAATGCGTGGGATTACTGGTTTGGGTGAGCAGGGAATTCTTACAAGCCTAAAACATCTGTTGAATGTTTGAGAATGAAACAAAGGGACTCATGAGCAGCTATATCAGCGCGCTGTGAGTCCCTTTGATCATATCACACAGGAAATACCATCCCCCTAAAGCGGTATTTCCGTATGTAACGAAGAAATGATGGAAGCTTGTTTATACTGCGGTAACCGTGCCGCTTGGTGAACACTTCAGCCCAAGCTCGACATTTTTGGTCATTGTCAGATACTTGAATGTGCCTGTACCTTTTGCTGTAGCCCCAGTCGTCCAACTGTCTCTTGATGTGCACTTCCAACCATCCACATAAATCTTATAGCTGGTTGAAGCGGCGGTCGCTTTAGCTGTTTTCTGGTCGTAGCTAAAGGTGCCTTTCAGAATGAAGTCCCATGCGTGTTTCCCCTGGACATTGTAGTATTCATAAGTGGTCTGTACGGTCTTTGATTTAGCCGTTGCAAAAGGTGTGATATTAGGTTCCTCTTCAATGGTAATGATTGCGTAAGAGCCATCAGGGAAATGTTCGACTCTTGTCTCCATGCTGGATGAACCTGTCGCAAATGATGGGACGGCGCTTACAATAAGCAGGGTGATGACTGTAAGTAGTACGATTAATTTTGATCTCATTTTAGAACCTCCTGTTCGTTTTACCGTTTACTCTTCTATTACTTCAATAGTCTGTACTGCTTTTGCCTGTGTTTGGCTATGTATCACATATAGATAGCCAAAGGATGCGACTAATACAACAATCAGCGCACCAATGATGATATTTCGTTTTCTTTTTGACTTAGCTATCTTTTTTGGCTGCAGTTCTTCGGCATCTTCTAAAAACTCTTGTGCGACAGATTCGGGATCTCCGAATTGCGAAAACAACTCTTCTAAAGTGCAATTTTCGGAAGTGTTTAATGCTTCTTGGAGTTCCTGCCTTAGGCCTTCGAGAAAAGTCTCGCATGGTACAAGGTTATGAATCGCTTTGCGGATATCTAATAAGTATTGTTCGATTATTTCATCAGTCCTGTTCATCATTACCTCCATCAGATAGCATTGTCCCCAATGGTGTGTGTAGTTCTTTCCCATATACGACAGACCAGATTACTTGGTCAAGTTCTGCATACAGCTGCTTTAGCTTTTCTAAATGGGTAAGTCCCTCATCGGTGATTCTGTAATAGATTCTTACTCGGTTGTCTTCGGAGATGACCTTGTTGCTTTCTGTAACGAATCCCTGCTCCTGTAATTTATTTATTGTGGTGTAGAGCAAAGGCATCTTGTATCTGTCGTTGCTTCGCTGCAGGGCAACCTGACCGATCTCGTAAGCGTACATCTCCCGCTCTGATAGTATCTTGAGCACCATCAGTGTCAGAGTGGCTTTCTTGAACTGTGCTTCGAAGTTTTCAGAAACATCTCGTTTTTGACTGTTTTTAGCGTCATCTTTTTTCATTGTGTTCTCCTTGCCCCTTCTAATAAGGATTATATCAGAAAAATTGTAAAAATCAATACAATATGCAAAAAAGAAAAATACAAATAAAAAAAATAGATATATTTTATTGACATATATCAAACGATATGATATTATATAGAAAAATTAAAGAAAATTCAAAAATTAACTGCAGCGTGTAAAAGGTTGGAGGGGGTGATAAGTGGTATGCAAATGTAATAATTACCACTACAGGCATACTATAATAACTTATATGACAATGTTGTTATCACACTATTTATGAAAGGAGAAATATATGTTTAAGTTCAAACATATGGTATTGTGTATAGTCCTGTGTCTAACAATGGTTATGACAACTGGGACAATCTATGCAGCTGAGCCAACCATTAATACTTCGAATGGTGCACTGATGAGCGAAATTCAAGAAGCTATTCTTGGCGAAATGTTACATCATCAGGCAGAACAGGCTGTTGCAGAAGTAATTGAAGAAGCAAATAAATCCAATCTTAGTATGCCTCTAAGTAAAAGACCTACTTATGAAACGAAGTATGGTACGGAGAAAGATATATCAGCGCCTTTCAAAGCGGCAAATGGACAACCTTCAGGAGGATATAGATTTAATACAGGTGGTCAAGTGAATATTGAGACCACTGCAGGAACGGCATTCACTTTTAATTATACCTTTCCTGAACCATTTGGACAAATAGGTATATCAGCAACTCCGGGAAAATCAACGACGAAAGTAACTGGTTATTCAGTGAAAATCCCAGCATCAAAAACGACGTTTTACAAGGTATATATATCAAATATATATAAATGTCAGCCTTTTATCGTTTATGAGATAAGTGCGGTAACAGGTAAAAAAACAGTATATTACAGAGGAAGTAGTAAAGTTTACCATGCTTCGGACAATCAGGTAAGAGCAGTAAAATAGAATAATTTATTACGTAAAGTAATACCTCCTTTCCGGATAAATTTACTAGAACTTATCTGGAAAGGAGTATTTCTGTTAGGAGATGATAGACATGGCTAAAAAGAAAAAAATAATTGCGTTTACTTTAATCTTACTGTTTTGTATTATGGCTTTTCTTATTTTAAAGCTTAATAAAGAACTAAACTATTATCAAGAAGGTTTTCGTATTATTGGAACATATATGGATGATAATAAAGAAAATGCGCATTACCTTGTATTTTTGGAAGATAGCACCGAGGAAAAAAAAGAATATTCGGTGTATTTTTATCAGCAGTTTGGCGATTTAAAAAAAGGGTCCTATGTAAAAAGCAAAGCTTCAAATATATATTTTATTCAAAATTCTAAAGGCGAGACAAAGGCAATCGTAAATCTTGATGACAATAAGTTGTATTTGTATTATAATAGGAAACTTATTCCATATGTGAAATTTGATGATCACGGAGTTTTTATAAATGTAAAGAAATAAGCAGTTTTCTAAATGTACACTTTTATACACGGCAAATCTATGAACAAGAGTATTTTGAAACACGATATTTTGTTCCAAGTTCACAAAAAAGAACAATAAATTTTGTGAAAAACCCTTGATTCCCACAAAAGGATATGTTAAAGTAGTAACATCAAATCCAAGAAGGGAATCCACAGTTATGAGAAGCTTATTTTTCGCAGCAGAATATTACTTTTATTACTTTTTCTTTAGCGCAAGGGAAAAGTCGGTTTTGCTGCATAAAAAAGTTTTGAGTAATTGCTATAATTAAAATCCTAAAATAATGACAAATTACTTGAAAAACTCCTGTAGCTTACCGGCCACAGGAGTTTTTTCATTTTTCCCAGAAGAAAATGGCGACAGCCATGACATTTTGCCAAAGAGCCAGCGGCAATCTGTCCGGAGTAAAATTTTGAAGGCAAGAGAAAGAGAGAGGTAAAGACATGATCACTACATTAAAACCAGAAACAACAGAGGAACAGAGAAACCAACTGATTCAGTGGTTCGAGGCACAGGGGGTACAGGTACACGAGTTCATCGGCGCATACCAGACAGTCCTGGGGCTCATCGGAGATACCAGCGGCATCGACGTAGAGATGTTGGAGCTTTTAGACATCGTAGAAAAGGTAACATTGATTTCCGATCCGTTCAAGAGCGCCAACAGGAAGTTCCATCCAGAAGATTCCGTTATCAACGTGCTGGGCGCAAAATGCGGAGGCGGACATTTCGCCGTCATCGCAGGGCCGTGTTCCGTGGAGACACCGGAGCAGATCAGAGAAGTAGCAGAAGGCGTCAAGGCTGCCGGAGCCACCATGCTCAGAGGCGGCGCCTTCAAGCCGAGAACTTCCCCATACGATTTCCAGGGTATGAAGGCAGAAGGCATCGAGCTGCTGCTGGAGGCGAAAAAGGCTACCGGCCTTCCTATCGTTACGGAGATCATGAATGCCAACCACCTTCCACTTTTTGAAGACGTAGATGTGATCCAGGTGGGCGCGAGAAACATGCAGAACTTCGAAATGCTCAAAGAGCTGGGCAGAACCAAGAAGACCATCCTCCTCAAGAGGGGTCTGGCCAACACCCTCAAGGAGCTTTTGATGAGTGCCGAATACATCATGGCAGGGGGCAACGAGAACATCATCCTCTGCGAGAGAGGCATCAGAACCTTTGAGACGTACACCAGAAATACTTTGGACCTTTCGGCAGTACCGGTGCTGCACAACCTGACCCATCTGCCGGTGGTCATCGACCCGAGCCATGCGACGGGTCATGCAAACCTTGTAAAACCAATGGCCCTGGCGGCGACAGCGTGCGGCGCAGACGGCCTGATGATAGAAGTTCATAACAACCCGGCAAAGGCGCTCTGCGACGGACCGCAGTCGCTGACTCCGGCACAGTTCAAAGATGTTATGGACCAGGTAAGAAAGATAAGAGAGGTGATCTAAATGAATATCGGAATTGTAGGACTAGGGCTGATCGGAGGATCTCTGGCAAAAGCCTATAAAAAAGCCGGTGCTACAGTTCTGGGGAGCGATCAAAACAATCTGACTACTGAATTTGCCAAGATGGCGGAGGCCATCGACGGAGAACTGGACGAAGCACACTTTAGCAAGTGCGACGTCATCTTTATCGCAATCACTCCGGCAGGCGCAATCAAGTGGATGGAACAGAATGCACCCAGACTGTCAAAAGAAACAATCATCATCGACTGCTGCGGAACAAAACGCAACGTATGTAAAGCCGGTTATGAACTGGCAAGGCAATACGGAATCACTTATCTGGGCGGGCATCCCATGGCAGGAAAAGAAAAGGGCGGATTCAAGCACAGCAGCGCGGACCTCTTTGACGACGCGCCTTTCATCCTGGTGCCGGACGATCACAATGATCTCAATCTGATGTGCAAAGTGAAGAAAATCCTGCAGATGGCGGGATTTGGAAGAATTTCCTTCTCCACTGCGGAGGAACATGACAAAGTCATCGCCTTCACATCACAGATGCCCCACATTGTTTCCAACGGATTTATCAAAAGCAAAACAGCGATTTTGCACAACAAGAATATGGTCTCAGCCGGAAGCTACAAAGACTTTACCAGAGTAGCTTACCTGGACGAGAAAATGTGGACGGAACTTTTCATCGAGAACAGAGATAATCTGGGGGCGGAGCTGGCAGGACTGATTGCAGAACTGCAGAAATACCAGCAGGCGCTGGCGGACAACGATCCGGAGGAACTGATCCGTCTGCTGAAAGAAGGAAAGAAATGTAAGAGCGAGGTAGAAAAATTATGCGACTTGAACAGCTTGGAAGCGAAGCAAGAAAAATTATCAAAGGCGACAGCCTCGTCGTAGTAACAGACAAAAACGTAGAAAAACTATATCTGGACAGATGCGTGGAAAGCCTCAGAAGCGTTGGCTTCGATGTCAAAAGCTATGTGGTTCCGCCAGGAGAAGACTCCAAAAGCGGTCAGACTTATCTGGAACTTTTGAACTTCCTGGCGGAAATTCCCCTGACCCGCGCAGACGCTCTGGTCGCCCTGGGCGGCGGCGTCGTAGGAGATTTGACCGGCTTTGCTGCGGCCACGTACCTCAGAGGTATCAAAGTGATTCAGGTGCCGACCACATTGCTGGCGGCGGTGGATTCTTCTATAGGCGGGAAGACGGCGATCAATCTGCCGGCGGGGAAAAACCTGGCCGGGGCCTTTCACCAGCCCGCCCTGGTGTGCCAGGATGCGCAGCTCCTTGACAGTCTGCCAGATAATGTCTGGCAGGACGGCATGGCAGAAGTGATCAAATACGGCTGCATTGCCGATGGAGCCCTCTTCGAACTGCTGCAGGATAGAGAGGCAGCCGAAAATCGCATGGAGGGCATCATCCAGCGCTGTGTGGCAATCAAGAAAAAGTTTGTCGAGGAAGATGAGCTGGACACCGGCGTCAGACAGCTGCTCAACTTCGGACACACCATCGGCCACGCCATCGAAAAGGCGACAGATTTTGCGGTCAGTCACGGCAGAGCAGTGGCCAAGGGCATGGCGATGATGTCCGAGATTTCAGAAAGACAGGGATGGTGCAGCCGGGAAACGAAGGAGCAGATTACCAGCCTGCTTCGTGTGTACGAGTTCGATTTGACAGTTGCACAATCGGGAAAAGTGCTATATGATATCTGTATGGCTGACAAAAAGAGAAAAGGAAACTTCATCGACATTGTGGTGCCTGAAGGAATTGGAAAATGCAGGCTTCAGCGTCTGACGACAGAAGAACTGGGAGAGCTGTTATGCGAAAGATAAACATCATACCGTCAAAATCGGACGCCCACAGAGCGCTGATCTGCGCAGCTCTTTCGGCAAAACCCTGCCAGGTGGTCTGCCAGGCAGAATCCAAGGATATCAAGGCGACCAGAGCGTGTCTGGAAGCGATAAAGGAAGGCAGGGAAGAGATGTACTGCGGCGAAAGCGGCTCTACTCTGCGGTTTCTCCTGCCCGTCATGGGAGCGCTGGGATATAAAGCGTCTTTTTATCCGGAAGGAAGACTGCCGGAGCGTCCCCTCAGCCCTCTTTACGAGGAACTGATCGCTCACGGCTGCACACTGAGTCCTCAGGGCAGCATACCTTTTACCATAGAAGGACAGCTGGCCAGCGGAACTTATCACATCCCGGGGGATGTGTCCAGTCAGTACATCAGCGGTCTGCTCTTCGCACTGCCCATTCTGAAAGGCGATAGCCGGATTGTCGTCAAAGGGGTTCTGCAGTCAAAGTCTTACGTGGATATGACGGTCAAGGCTCTGGCGGACTTCGGCATAGAAATCGTAGAGACGGCGGAAGGTTATCTGATTCCAGGCGGGCAGGCCTATCAAGGACCAGAAAACTACCAGGTGGAGGGCGACTGGTCCAACGGCTGTTTCTGGCTGGCGGCAGGCGCTTTGCTTCCTGAGGGCGTATGCGTAAAAGGTCTCAATCCGCACTCCTTACAGGGAGATAAACAGATTTTGGAAATTCTTGCGCAGTTTGGCGCAGTTGTAAATATAGAAGAAGAGGGAATCACCGTCAAAAGAGGAGTGCTGAGAGGCATCCGCATCGATGTGAGGCAGATTCCCGATATGGTGCCGGCTTTGGCAGTGGTCGCAGCGGCAGCCACGGGCACGACAGAAATCGTCAATGCCGAGAGACTGAGAATCAAAGAGAGCGACCGGCTGCAGACAGTGGCAGAAAATCTGAAGAACCTGGGCGCAGACATCGAGGAACTGCCAGCTGGATTGATCATCCGGGGAAGCGGCGATTTGTCAGGCGGCCGTGTAGATTCTTACAATGATCACCGCATCGCAATGATGGCGGGAATCGCATCCATCCTCTGCACAAAGACAGTCACCCTGAAAGGGGCAGATGCGGTAAACAAATCCTATCCTGGCTTCTGGGCTGATTTAGAAGCACTGGAGCTGGCAGACAAGATAGAAAGGGTATAAAGCATGTCTTCAACTTATGGAACAAAGGTGAAAATTTCGATATTCGGCCAATCTCATTCTGAGGCCATCGGCGTGACTGTAGACGGCCTGCCGGCAGGTTTCAGAATCGATATGGAAGCGCTGCAGGCATTTATGGATAGGCGGGCACCGGGAAAGAGCAAATATTCCACACCGCGGAAAGAGGCGGATCGTCCGGAATTCCTCAGCGGCTTGGCAGGTGATGTGACCTGCGGGGCGCCGCTGACGGCGATTATCCGCAACACCAATACCCGCAGCGGCGACTATGACAATATCCGTGATATTCCAAGGCCGGGACATGCGGACTATACAGCCCACGTCAAGTACGGCGGCCACGAGGATGTCAGCGGCGGCGGACATTTTTCCGGCAGGCTGACAGCGCCTCTCTGCATCGCAGGGGGCATCTGCAAACAGATTTTGGAGGCAGAGGGAATCACCGTCCAGGCAGCCATCAAAGAAATCGGCGGAAACAGCGAGGATCCTTACAGCGCCATCGACCAGGCGAGAGCTGCGGGAGATTCTGTAGGCGGGATCATCGAATGCACCGTCACCGGCATGCCGCCAGGAGTGGGCGAGCCCATGTTCGACGGACTTGAGAACAAAGTGGCTCAGGCAGTCTTTAGCATCCCTGCCGTCAAAGGAATCGAGTTCGGCAGGGGTTTTGATGCAGGCCGCATTCGCGGCAGCGAAAATAACGATGAATTTTATTTTGATGGAGATACGGTAAAGACCCGTACTAACAATCACGGCGGCATTTTGGGCGGCATCAGCTCTGGCATGCCGGTAGTGTTCCGCGTGGCAGTCAAACCGACGCCCTCCATCTCTATAGAGCAAAACAGCATCAGCTACGCCAAAGGAGAAGATGCGAAGCTGGCTGTTCGGGGCCGGCACGACCCCTGTATCGTGCCGCGAGCGGTACCCTGCGTAGAAGCGGCCGCCGCCATTGCAATTTATGATTTAATCAGGTAAATAAGAGAGGTAAAGAAAAATGAGCAACATAGAAGACTATAGAAAGAACATCGACAATATTGACAAGGAAATCGTAGAAAAACTGGAAGAGAGAATGAGAGTGGCGGAAAACATTGCTAAATACAAACAAGATAACAACCTGCCAGTCGTAGATATCATCAGAGAACGAGAAAAACTTGAGGAAATTACAGAAATGGCCTCAGATGATATGGCATCTTACGCCAGAATATTATATAATACTATTATGGAGATGAGCAAAGACCATCAGAGGAAGATCACCGATCAGGATACGCCTTTGGTGAAATCTATCAAAACTGCTCTAGAAGAAACACCGAAGGTATTCCCGGCCAAGGCAACCGTTGCCTGCCAGGGAGTGGAAGGCGCTTATTCACAGCAGGCTTGTGACAGATTGTTCAAAATGCCAAAGATCATGTATATGAAGAACTTTAACGGCGTCTTTGCCGCCATCGACCAGGGGCTTTGTCAGTACGGAATTCTGCCAGTCGAAAACAGTACGGCCGGTTCTGTCAACCAGATCTACGATTTGATGATGAAGTATAATTTCTATGTTGTAAAAAGCGTCAAGCTGAAGATTGACCACAGCCTTCTGGCAAAGAAGGAAACCAAGAGAGAGGATATCAGAGAAATTTTCTCCCACGAGCAGGCCATCATGCAGTGCGACGAATACCTCAAGGCTTTCCCAAATGCCAAGATTACCATCTGCGAGAATACAGCAGAGGCCGCCAAGATGGTTGCCGAATCTGAGAGAAATGATATCGCGGCATTGGCTTCTTATTCTTGTGGCAAGCTTTACGGTCTGACCTGCCTGCAGGAGGCCGTACAGGACAACGGAAACAATTATACCAGATTCATCTGTATCAGCAAAAAGCTGGAAATCTATCCTGGCGCTGACAAGACAAGTTTAATGTTAATCGTATCCCATACACCGGGATCGCTTTATAACGTATTGGCCAGATTCAACGCGCTGGGCATCAATATCTTCAAACTGGAGAGCCGTCCGCTTCCACAGAGAGACTTCGACTACATGTTCTATTTCGACATCGACTCAGAAGTACACTCAGAGGAATTCGTAAGGCTGATTAACCAGCTGGAAGAACTGAGCCATGAGTTCAAGTATTTAGGAAGTTATATGGAGATTTAAGATGAAAAAATTTGGATTAATTGGTGAGAAACTGCCACACAGTTATTCACCACTAATTCATAGCAAATTTGGCGACTATGAATATGAACTATGTGAGGTGCAGGAAGAGGAGCTGGCGGCTTTGCTGGGGTCAGAGGAGTACGGCGGCTTCAATGTGACGATTCCCTACAAGAAAAAAGTCAAGAAATACTGCGATGAGATTTCTGACACGGCTAGGCGGATCGGCAGCATCAATACCATCGTTCGCGGTTCGGATGGAAAGCTTACAGGCTACAATACAGATTACGACGGCTTTATCTACCTCTTGAAAGCGGCCGGCATCGAAGTCAGGAACATGAAATGCATCGTCCTCGGCAGCGGTGGCGCATCGCTGACAGTCCAGACGGTCCTTGCGGATATGGGAGCGGCGGAGATTGTAGTCATTTCTCGCAGCGGCGAGAACAATTACGAAAACATTCATCGCCATTTTGACAGTGAGATTATTGTGAATACCACTCCGGTGGGCATGTATCCGGGTAACGGCAGTACACCTGTCAATCTGGACGATTTCAAAAACTGCCGGGGTGTGGTGGATCTGATCTACAATCCAAATAAAACAAAACTTGTTCTGGACGCCATGGCCAAGTCCATACCTGCCACGGGAGGACTGGAGATGCTGGTTGCCCAGGCAAAGGAATCCAGTGAATTCTTTCAGAACAAGAAGATAGAAGACGAAGAAATTGAAAACGCCATCGATGAAATCAGAAGTGAAACCCTCAATGCCATTCTGATCGGCATGCCCGGTGCAGGCAAGACCCTGCTGGGCAAAGAGATTGCCACCAGGATGCACCGGAAATTCGTCGATATCGACGACATGATTGAAGAGCACGAAGGAATGTCCATTCCAGAAATTTTCGAGAAGAAGGGTGAGTCCTATTTCCGCAAGGTCGAAACGGAGATGTTAGAAAAGGCCTGCGTGGAGACCGGCCTTGTCATCGCTACCGGCGGTGGTATTGTCAAAAAGAAGATAAACTACAATATCATCAAGCAAAACGGCGTTGTCATTTGGATCAAGAGAGACCTTGACAAGCTGGAGACAGACGGCAGACCGCTGTCCCAGACGATGCCCCTCGATCAGATGTATGAGGAACGGAAAGACGCTTACTCCTATTGGAGTGATTTCTTTATCAATAACAACGAGGAGAGAGAATGATGAAAATTCTGGTAATCAACGGACCCAACATCAACATGCTGGGTATCAGGGAGCCGGAAATATACGGAAAAGGTACATATCGTGATTTGATCAGCGTTGTAGAAAGCGCGGCGGCCCGTCTCGGCGTGACCGCCGCTTTTTTTCAATCCAACCACGAAGGCGCTATCGTAGACGTTATTCAGGAGGCTTACGGAAATTATGACGGCATCGTCATCAATCCGGCAGCTTATACCCACACCAGCGTGGCAATCCTGGACGCCCTTAAATCAGTGGGAATTCCCACTGTAGAAGTGCATATTTCCGATGTTTCTGAGCGAGAAGATTTTAGGCAGGTTTCTTATGTGAGAACCGCCTGCATCAAAACCATCATGGGCGAAGGCTTTGCTGGTTATATCCACGCTATGGAGGTGCTCTGTGAAGAAAGAAAAGAAGAAGAAGACTAGCATTCCCTGGCTGCAGCTGCTGGCAGGAGCGCTGCTGGGCGTGTTTTTTGCAGAAATCATATTTACTACTACGCGAAGCCTGGAATGGTTTATCGTTGGGTTTGCCTCTTTCATCATATCCTTTTACCTGCATATGATTCTCCACGAAGGAGGTCATTTGCTGGCAGGGCTTGCCAGCGGCTATCAATTCGTCTCCTTCCGCATCGGCAGCGTCATGTGGATCAAAATTCAGGGTAAGATCTGCAGGAAAAAACTCAGCATTCCCGGTACCGGCGGACAGTGTCTGCTGGACCCGCCGGAACCGACAGGCGGACAATATCCGGCCGTATTTTATAACCTAGGCGGCGGATTAGCCAACTTGCTTCTGGCCGCCATTGCCAGTGTCTCTGCTTTTGCCATGGGCACCGTGGCATCCAAGGTGATTTTGCTGCCCTTTGCCCTTATTGGCATCTATCTGGCTTTGATGAACCTGCTGCCTCTGAAAATAGGGGGCATTGCCAACGATGGCTACAATATCAAAACCTTTCGCAAAGATGCAGACAGCGCCAGAGCTTTTTGGCTTCAGATGAAGATCAACAAGCAGCAGAGTGACGGCGGCAGGCTGCGGGATGTGCCGGAGGAATACTTTGATCTGGCAGATTCCGAAGAGAAAGGGAATCCTCTGATAGACGCGATCAAAGTCTTCCGCTTCCAGAGACAGATTGACGAAAAGGATTTTGCCGGAGCGCGCGAGTCTGGTGAAAAGCTTTTAGCCGAAAAAGACTTGCTCAGTGTCTATCGGAATCTGATCAAAAGTGACCTGTTATATCTGGAACTGATCGGCCCTTGCAGGACGGAAGTGGTGGAAAGGCTTTATACGCCGGAGTTTGAAAAATACCTCAAGCTGGTCAAAAGTTATCCCAGCGCTCAAAGGCTGCACTATGCCTATGCAGTGCGCTATGCCCATGATGAAGCCGCGGCGGCATCTGCCAGGGAGAAATTTGAAAAGGTACTGAAAGATTATCCGATGCTGGGGGAAATTCAGCTGGAGAGAGAATTGATGGAGGAAATATGAGAGTTTACTGTTATTCTAAGTGTTCAACTTGCAAGAAAGCCCTTGCCTGGCTGGACGACAATGCTGTAAGTTATGAACTTATTGATATCAAAGAGGACAACCCGGGAATTGACGAACTGAAGGCGGCTTACGAGAAGAGCGGGCTGCCTCTGAAAAGGTTCTTCAACACTAGCGGAAATCTTTACAAAGAAATGTCACTGAAGGACAGGCTGCCGCAGATGAGTGAGGAAGAGCAGCTAGCCCTCCTTGCCACAGACGGCATGCTGGTAAAGAGGCCGCTGGTCATCGGGGAAGATTTTGTTTTAACAGGCTTCAAAGAAGCGGAATGGAAGGAAAAGGTGTTATAGATGGACAGGGGACAGGAACTGAGAGAGATCAGGGAAGCGATTGACGCAGGAAATCTGACACTGCAGTATCTGAACCGGGCGAGGGAAGAATTGAACGCTGCTTCTAACTTCGGCATCGCCGATATGTTGGGTTTTGATTTTATCGGCGGGATCGGTAAACATATGAAGCTGAGTAACGCGCAAAAAGAGATGGAAGCGGCAAAGAGACAGGTCATGTGCTTCCAGAAGGAGCTGAGAGATGTGAGCACCATCTTGAATTTTCAGGTGGACATCGGCGGCTTTCTGACCTTTGCTGACTTTTTCTTTGACGGCATTCTGGCAGACGTCTTTGTCCAGTCTAAAATCAATGACGCGAAAAAACAGGTGGACAATGCCGTCTATCACATTCATCAGATTATGACGGATCTATACAGAATGGAAGCCAATGCGAGGTAGAGATGGTGTATTTGGAAGAATTTGAGCTGCCTGACATAGTGAGTGAAGAACGCTTTCTTGGCGGCATCATGATGACCTGCTTTGAAAATTTCTATCCTTTCGGGATTTTCCCGCCAAAGGAGCTGGGAACTCTATCTTTTGAACCGATTACGATTCTCTACGGCAGCAACGGCTCTGGCAAGACCACCTTGATCAACGTCATGGCAGAGCGATTGAATGCCTTGCGGGGTGCTCCCTATAACAAGAGCAGCTTCTTTGACGATTATGTAAAGATGTGTGACCTCCGGTGGAAGACGGCCTATCACGACAGCACAGTGATTACCAGTGACGATGTCTTCGACTTTATCTTTGACGTGCGCAGACTCAACGAAGGAGTGGATGATAAGAGGGACGAACTGATGGAAGAGTATCTGGAACTGAAGACGAAGCCTTTTCAGATGCGTTCTTTAGATGACTATGAACACCTGAAAAGGGTGAATCAGGCCCGTAAAGGTTCCAAATCAGAATTCATCCGAAAAAGCCTGGTGAAAAATGTACCTGAGCGATCCAACGGGGAGAGTGCCTTGATGTATTTTACAAACAAAATTCAGGAGAATCAGATCTATCTCCTGGACGAGCCGGAAAACAGTCTGTCTGCGGAATATCAGCAAGAACTTCTGCAGTTTATCGAGGATTCCGCCCGCTTTTATAACTGCCAGTTCGTCATCGCCACCCATTCGCCGTTTCTTCTGGCGGCAAAGTATGCGAAGATCTACGATCTGGATGCCAAACCGGTTACTGTGAAGAAATGGACAGAGTTAGAAAACGTGCGCCGGTATTTTGACTTCTTCATGGCTCACGCAGAGGAGTTCTGCAAGTAGCGGGTGGGAATCCCAGAGGACATGGCACAGAAGACTGGATTTGACTGCTATGATTCTGTCAGACCGCCATGTTGGGTACCACATTCTAAAGTGACTTGCGCGATAAGCTGATTTTGATGGCTTTTCCGCCATGTTCTGGCGGAATCAGCAAAGTGACTTGCGCAACTCCCTTTGCAAAAAGAGCAAAACCTCAGTGATTTTACAATAACTTCTAAATAAGGCGCAAGTTGATTTTTGAAAACTAAAGAAACATGGCGATTTTACACCCGGATTTGACGATTTGCGCAAGTAGAGAGTGGGAATTTGGGAGAACATGGCGCAGAGAACTTTCGCCTGCAAAAGTCCTCTGCGCCATGTTTTTCGTCTTTTTTCGTCTATGCCGGCAGCCCCTTTTCTATGTTCGGCGATGTCTTTTGACCAAACCGATGGCGAAGAGCAGGGCTGCCGTAAGAGAGGAGAAGAAGGTCAGATAAAAACCGCAGTGGGCTGTGCTGAAGCTGACGGAAAGGTCGATTTTGCCTGTGATTGTCATGACGTGCCAGGTTAGAAACTGGAAAATGCAGGAGGATGGAATGAGCAGCAAGGCGACCAGGTTGACGATATTGACCATTTGAGAGCGCTCCCGGAGCAGGCTGAGGACGATGGAGCCGACCAGGCCAGAGAAGAACAGCGGCGCAACAAGAAAGTCCAGACCTGTGGTGTAATCCACGCTCCGATCAAAATACAGCCACGGCAGGAAAAGACCGACGACGCTGAAAAACAGCAGCACCAGGATTAATTTATTAAACGGATAGTTTGATTTCTTAACGCTCATCGTAAGACCCCTCCAACTTTGTCGAACTTTCAAAATCAAATTCTTATGACATCAAGACATGCGCATATAGAGGCATCAGAGTCATAATCAGACCGAATACGGCAATGATCAGCGGTATATAGTAATGTTCATTGCCGTTGACTTTTCTTGCGATGCCTGATGCTAAACCGAATACAAACATACAGGGCCAGAGAATGATACCATAAAGGGAAATCACCAGGAGTAATTGGGGCATTGGCACGATCGTTCCTCCTATTTTACTTAGTTTAAAAACAGTATAGCATGATATATATTAGGTGTCAGTAGCAGATGGAAAAATTAAGAATTATTAAGAATTTGACGCTGGATAGCCGTTGTCGAATCCTGCGGTTCTTTCTCAATGAAGGATTCGATGAAGGAATACATGAAGATATGAAAGAAGGGGTGCGTTTAACCGCGCAGAAAATGAAGCAAAAGGGTATTGATCCTGCAGTTATCGCCGAATGTACAGGCCTTTCAGAGAAAGAAATTGACACGCTATAATAGAATGTGTGATTTCTGAAAAAGAAATCCACATACAGAGGCTGATCAGTGAGAAGCAAGATTATTTTAGATATCTTTAACTGCCCAACGTCCTTTTCCGCTCCAGTAACCAGGTCATCAACAGTGCAGACACGGGTACCACCAGGCAGCAGCCGATACCGCTGATGGAAATAGAGATGAATTCCTGGCAAAAAGATTTGCTGTTGATCAGTTTGACGAAAGAGTATTCACCTGCGTACTGGATCATCAAAGTCATGTATTCCGCAATATAGATGTAGAAGATCGTATGAATTGATGTGCTGAGCACTGCTTTGCCGACGGAGAAGGCAGAGGTCAGAAGTTGTGTTCTGGAGATATTCTCGTTTGACTGTTGTATTTCGTAAATAGACGATGTGATTGCAACTGCAATGTCCGTGACTGCTCCAATCAAAGCGATGATCATGACAGAAATTTGCAGAGAGAGCATGTCGATACCGATATTTCTAGTATAGCCGTTGGAATCGGTAATTTCATATTGTTCGCTGGTAAAGCCCTGAATAGAGGCGCGTCCAGCGATATAGTAGACAAAAGGCACTACGACAAGAATGACAAGGACCACAGAGAGAAGAGCGGTCTTTGACTTGATGTCGGCCTCTTCTGGAACAAAGAGGGTGATACAGGCGATGAGGATGCAGACAACAATAGTAACGAAAATCGGATTCAGTCCTCGATAAATCAAAAAAATCGCAAAGAGCAAAAGACCTGCGTTAATTGCGGTGGAAAGGATGGACTTAGACCCTTTGTCGCCGCATATCAGTAGGATTAATACAATTAAAATAGCGGTCAATATGATTAACATGTTTTTGCCTTTCTTCGATGTTTATAATAATAGGCAGTCAGAAATCCAGAAATCGGAATGGACAGCACGACACCGATGCTTCCGACCAGGAATCTGGCAAGCTCAAAGAATACGTGATATTTCAATATCGTCAGCACTGCGATACCGTTGCGCATGGACAAGATGAAAAAAGGCAGGCTTGCTGCGATATTGGTGAAGAACATGATGTTGATCATAGTTCCAACCACGTCATCCCCCACATTGCGACAGGACTTTATCAAGATTTTGCTGTTCAAGTCCGGCGTATGGGTTACCATTTGGTTGATTGTCATGACGACTGTTACGACCACGTCCATGATTGCGCCAAGACAGCCGATGAGCAGTTCTGACAAAAAGATGTAACCGGCATCTACAGGATCAAAAGGCTGCTGCAGGTAATCCATAAATGTGTAGTCAATCTCACTGAACTTCATGACAACGGCTGCGATTGCTGTTGTCACCGCCACAGTAATGATTGTCGCAGCAAAAGAGAGCAATGTTTTCTCGCTGACGCCGTGCATGAAGAACAGCAGCATAGCAGTGAAGAAAATGACCATTGGAATGGACAGTGCGAGGATATTGACCCCGTGATTATACAGGACCAGCATGTAGTAAAATACAATCATATTCAGCACCAGGCTGAATATGGTCAACATGCCTTTCTTTCCGTCAATCAGAAGGAAAAGCCCAAAAAGAAGGGTCAGCACTAAAACCACATAATGGTCTCTTTTGATACCGGCAACTTTTCCAACCAGCGTATCTTCTCTGTCCGTACTTTCCATCGATTCGACAAAGACATCGTTCCCCACTTGATACTTGGTATCGTAAACGGTGGATTCGGCATAGGTATTGGTCAATTGAACGCTCTTTCCCTTGTGGCTTCCGTTCATCAGCTTGGCCGTAATTTTCTGATCGTAATATTTCTCCTCATATTCATGCGTTCCGTCAAAGCCTGTCTTTGTCTTGACAAGGGTATCTTCTACCGCAGTGACTTTTCCGATGGTCGTCTGATAGAGACCGTAGTCGTTCTTGACCAAAAAAAATATGACAGCTGTAATCACGATGAACAGCAGCAGGCTTCTGAGCCATTTTTCCTTTTTTTCATCTATATGCAAGAGACACCTCCATAAAAATCCAAAAACAATCATACCACGAAACTGTGAAGATATGATAAAATTTTGCATTTTCTTCGCTTTTGATGTATGCTATACTGCATAATAGATTAATTTTGGAGATGAAATAGAAATGAAAAAAAGGGTATTGGCGTTAATTGCCTTAGTTGCCGCAACCACTGCCTCTGCTGTAGCGGCTTTTGCACTGGAAATCAATCCACCGATGACCAACGTCATCGGCGCATACGGTTCGATCTTAGCTGCACTGATTGCGGCAAAGATTTTTAAGGTCACAGATGGGCTCTATTACGCCGGTCTGGCTTTCGTATTTTTTGCCTCGCCCATGGGATCGGTTATGGACCTGTACAGGTCTTTTGGCCCTTATGACAAAATTGTTCACTTTTTCAGCGGAATTTTGCTGGCCACTTTAGGTATGATGATTATCATGTATCTGTTCAAACACTTTGCAGAGGCAGACGAAAAACAGCTGGCAAGATTGTTCATACCAGCTGTGTGCTTTGCGTTCTTCTTTTCCAGCGCCGGAGCGGGTATCTGGGAAATCTTTGAGTTCACTGCCGACAGATTAGCCGGCGGCGGTATGCAGAGAGGCATGGTGGATACTGTTACCGATATGATTGCTGGAAATATAGGTGCCTTGGCTTATGCCGCCTTTTCAATGATAAAATACCATGGCAGGAAAGAAAAAGGTGAAGCGAAAAAAGCCATATCGTAAAGCAGCAGCGCAATGTTATAAGTGAAGCAGCGTAAGGATGCATTTGCGAAAAGCGTCTTTTTCAAAGTGAAAGGCTTGAAACGCGTCGGCATTGCGCATAGAATAGGTGTTCATCAGGCAGTGCATGGCGTTGGCAGTGGTCATCGCCTCTTCCTCAGTGAAATCAGTACAGTATTTTTTAATCAACTGATACAGCATCTGCCGGTATTTCTTTGACGATTGATTGATATGGGGGAAAGAATTTAATTTTTTAGATACTGCGAGGGATGCGTAGATGGCATACAGTTTGTTCGTGACCTCATTTTTCGAGAAGTTTTCGTTTTCTGCAAGCAAATAGTCCATGGCAGAGAGCAGGGAGGTGGTCTTTTCCACCTCTTTTAAAGTGTGTTCGATATTGGTACCGGCGTAATCATCCCAGATTTCCGCAAAAATCGCTTCCTTTGATGCAAAATGCCGATAGAAAGCACCGACGGAGAGACCGGTTTTTTGTGTGATTTCTTGTATTGATGACGCTTCATATCCTTTATTTAAAAACAGGTCGAGAGCCTGTTTTTTTAATTCTTCATGAGTCCTTTGGTACTTTGGTGATGTTCCGTTCATTGTATTCTCCTCAGTTTTCTTCATTGTGTTTCAGTATAGCACTGAAAAAGCAGCACTGTCAATTACCTGAAGAAAATAAGTGAATTAAATTCACAAATGCATTGCAATGCATGGTATCTCGTGCTATAATGAAACCATAAAAGCGAATAACGTTCACAAATGAGAGGAGGAACCTGTTATGAGTCACACAGAGTTTTCGAAATTATTGTTGCCAGGAAAGATCGGCACCATGGAGATGAAGAATCGAATCGTGCTGCCGCCGATGGGCACAGATGCAGGAGAGGAGGGTTTTGTTACTGAACCGATTATCAACCGCTATGCCGCCAACGCGAAAGGTGGGACCGGTCTGATTATTACAGAGGTAACTTGCGTAGATCCGCCACTGGGCATCAATACGGTACACTATATCGCCCTCAGTGATGACAAGTACATACCAGGGTTTAAAAAGCTGACAGACACTATTCATAAATATGGAGCGAAATGCGCCATTCAGTTAAGTCACGCAGGCAGAGGCGCAAATCTGTCTGTCCTTCATGAACTGGGGCAACCAGCGGTAGCGCCGTCCGAAGTAGCGATGCCCTACAGCTTTGTCACCGGCCTGAAAGGCGAGACGCCGCGCGCTTTTACCCATGAGGAAATCATCGCTTTGGAAGATAAATATGCAGATGCAGCAGTTCGCGCGAAAAAAGCGGGTTATGATGCTGTTGAGATTCACGGAGCCGGATACTATTTGGTTGCTCAATTTTTCTCGTCTACAGCCAATCAGCGCACCGATGAGTATGGTGGAAATGCATATAATCGCGCCAGGTTTGCCTGCAATATCATCAGGAAAATCAAAGAACGCTGTGGCAAAGACTTTCCAGTCATGATTAAGATGAATGTCATCGACGGCGGTCGCAACGGCGGTGTTACCCCGTTAGACGGATTGTATAACTGCTATCTGGTGCAGCAGGCAGGAGCCGATGCTATCGAAGTCATCGCCTGTAATTGGGACGATGTAGCAACCCTTGAGGACGTACCCGCTGGCGGTCAGGCGAAAGGCATGGCTCTGCCACTAGCTGGCATGGTCAGAAAAGCTATGATAGCCGAAGGAGAGGAACGACCTAATATGGAAGGCAGAGGCACGCCTGCCATCACCATTCCGTTGATTGCCGGAGGCAGAACCTATGATCCTGTCATGGCGGAAGGTGCATTGGCTAACGGCGTAGCCGATTTCATTCATATGGGACGCGGCATGATTACCGAACCGGATCGACCGAACATGATTGCTGGCGGCACTTATCCATATGCGCGGCCGTGCATCGGATGTCAGAAATGTATGGACAATCAGCTGATGAACGATGGAGAACTGATCTGTTCTGTCAATGCGGTTTTAGGTCACGACAACAACGACGATGCCCTGCCTCCTGCGGAGACAAAGAAGAACGTCATGGTCATCGGCGGCGGCCCTGCCGGCATTGAAGCTGCCAGAATCGCTGCCATGAGAGGTCACAACGTAACTGTCTACGAAGCGGAGGATCATCTGGGCGGCCAATTGATACCTGCTGTCGTACCGCCGTACAAAGAAAATTTAGCGGATTATATTCCTTATATGGAGAAACAGGCGGAGTACAGGAACTTTCAGGTGGTGACTGGTAAGAAAATCACTAAAGAAGATGTAAAGGCATTACAGCCTGATGCGGTCATCGCCGCTACGGGGGTAGTCCCGGCAGTTCTTCCAATACCTGGTTTTGAGAAACCTCATGTTTATAATGCGAAAGAGGTATTGCTGGGAGCACCTGTCACAGACGATGTGGTCATCATCGGCGGAGGAACTGTGGGCTGTGAGACTGCGGAATACCTGCTAAAAGCTGGGAAACGTGTAACAGTAGTGGAAATGACGGATCAGTTGATGACGAATATGGTAGAGACGACCAGATTTGTTTTGCAGTCACACATCAGAGAACTGGGCTGCGAGATCTTACTGGAGACAAAGTGCAAAGAGATCAGAGACGAAGAAGTCGTGATAGAAGGACCTGCAGGTGAAAGATCCATGTCAGCTGACACCGTGGTCATCGCCACCAAAGACAGGCCGAACCATCAGCTGGCTGATGAAATCAAAGAAATCTGTCCCGAGGTCTATGTCATCGGTGATGCCGGAGAAGTCGGGAGCGTGATGGAAGCGGTACGTACGGGTTACGTGGCCGGAAAGCAAGTATGATAATGGAACTGATGCAAAAGAAAACTGCCGACCAGGCAGTTTTCTTTTGCACTATGAATTGTGGCGGTAAAGGAGAATGGAGGAAGTAAAGACTTTTTGATCGTGGGAGAACTCGGCGATGCCGCCGTACCTTTCGGCGGAGGCTTTGATGCTGGAGAGACCGATGCCTTCTGCATAATATCTGCCGGCCTTTGTCGAAAGGTAGGTGCCGTCGTCTTGAAGCACGATATTTCCATAGTTGTTTTCCATACGGATGAATACCTTGTCGTCTTTTTCAATGACTTTGAGTCGAATGAACGGATCTGCGTCAGTGTCGAGGGCAGCGGCGATGGCATTCTCCCAGAGGTTCCCTAGAATGATGGCCAGATCACTGCTTGATACACCAGGATTTTTTGATAACGCCACAGCGAGTTCAACTCTGAGTCCAGCCTGTTTTGCCAGAGCTTGATAGCGGCGGCAAATTGCATCGGCTGCATAATTTTCACATAAAGGAGGCTGTACATTTTTACTGATAGAAGTCTCATAATCTTTTAAATATTCTCGTGCTTTTTCCACTTCATCGTTTGATAAGAGTCCTTTCAACACTTCTACATGTTGTCTCCTATCGTGACGGATTCTTCTCATTTCCTCGGCATGGGTTTCCAACTCCTCCATGCGTGTCTTCTGCAAATCGAACTGATGGGCGAGAAACTTTGTTTTCTCTTGTTGTTTGACAATTTCTTCGGCACGATTAAGGGCACTGACCATCTGCGTATAAGCCAAAAATGCGCAGAATATGATAAACCCTTCCATAATGCAGCTGGCACTGACTCCGACCTCTTCAACTGGAATCAATAGGCCCTGGGCCCATATACATGCTGAAAAGAGCAGGGGAATCACGCCGATTTTCCACATATTGGGCAAAGAGAACTTCCTTAACCTCGTATAGAGACTGCGCATAAACCATGCGAAAGGGATCCAACAGAAGAGGAGCGGAAAGCCAAAAGCTATAATATCCTCATAAACATAGAACCCGGTGGTATATTGAGGCATCCATACGGCGTAGATTGCTGAGGTGATGGAACTACAGAAATAGATAAAGCTGAAAGTCATACATACCAGGAAAAAAAGTTTGACGTGATTTTCTCCTGTTATCTTATGTAGATACCACCATCCGCAGACCAGACACAGCCCATATATAGGAAGGTAGTAGTTTTCATTATAATTTGTTGCGAAAATAGAGAAAATCACGCTATTAGCACATACAAATAGCAGCGTATGTGTCAATAATAAAGGGAGGCGGATTTTTATAGTATCACGCACGACATAAAGACAGAGAGACGCAGAACTGATAGCTTGTAGGGCTGTTATTGAAAATGATGATAAGTAAGCTTCTAACACTTTTCTTCCTCCATCTTACTGAACATGTAATCCAAATAGCGACTCTTAATCTGCACGCGATTATCTCTGGAAATGGGGATTTCCCGATTGTCTTTCATGAGAAAAGAATCTCCCTCGATGCGCTGTACGTGATTCATATTGATTAAAAAACAGCGATAGCATTTTAGAAAGGAATCCCTCGGCAAAACCTGCTCCAATGCTGCCAGTGATTGGGTAACGTTTATCTCACCCCGCAGGGTGTTGATGATGGTCTTGTGACCGTAGACTTCAATATAGCGGATGCCTTCGACATCCACGTTGAGTTCAGAACGTCCGATATTGACCCTGATGGATTTTTTCTCTAGCTCTGTAATTTTATTACAACGGCCAGCCGCCTTACAGAAGGCCTCCCAGGAGATCGGCTTGATCAGATAATGGGCCGCCGCAAGATCGAACCCTTCCGCGTAGTGTTCGCGGCTGGTAGTCGTGAAAATGAGGGTGCCTTTATATCCTTTGCCCCTGAGGATTTTTGCAGCGTCGATACCCGAGGCGCCTTCCATGTAAATATCCAAGAACAAAATATCTGCTTTCAGCACGTCTTTGTTCTGCAGTAAAGCGCCAGCATTTTCATATTGTAAAGTTTGTATTTTTAATTTCTTTTCTTTCCCGTAGCGGTCACAGTATTCTGCAAGTACTCTGCGATCTTCTGCAAGATCATCACAAATCAAAGCCAGCATAAGGACACTTCCTTTCTCAATGAACGTTTTTTATTTATGTAGGAAATATCGATGAAGTCGATATTGACGGAATATCAAAGAACGTACCTCACGAAGAGTCGCCCCCCTGCGGGCGACATGTGGAAATAGGAATCTTGAAGCCCTAGCCCGATTTACTTTAAGTAAATCGTTGGCAGGTCTCATGCGAAAAGCCCCCAAATCTCGATTTGACGGACTTGACCGCTTGATTCCGTCATTTCCACGTTTTTTATTATGTAGGAAATATCGATGAAGTCGATATTGACGGAATATCAAAGAACGTACCTCACGAAGAGTCGCCCCCTGTGGGCGACATGTGGAAATAGGAATCTTTGATTCCGTCATTTCTACGTTTTTTATAGTATATCATGATTTACGTCGTTTTTCATACGGTTTAAGCCATTATCCTACGGCTTATGAAAATTGTTTCTCAAACTACTTGACCTGTCGTAGTAGTTGTGTTATAGTGAGAATATAAATTACTACGACAGTCGTACTACTATAGTCGTAATAGATTTTGAGGTGAGAACATTGATCAGTAGTGACGTTATCAGAGGGTACAATGATACCATTATCCTGTTTCTGCTCATGGATCAGCCTTCTTACGGTTATCAGATTTCTAAGATGATCAGAGAACTTTCGGAAGAAAAATACATCATCAAAGAGACTACACTCTATTCTGCTTTTACCAGATTAGAAAAGAATGGGTACGTGGAGTCCTTTGCTGGGGGAGGAGAATCCGGCGGCAAACAGAGAACTTATTACAAGATAACTGATGAGGGTAGGCGATATTATGAAGAGAAATGCCAGGAGTGGCAGGTTACAAAAGAAGTAGTAGAGAGATTTATCAGAAAGAAGGAACTATAATGGAGATTATTTTAAATTATTTAGACAGTATGTTTGCCCAGCTTCCAGATACGGAAGAAGTTAGAAAAGCAAAAGGGGAAATGGCTTCGACGATGGAAGATAAATATACGGAGCTGAAGGCGGAAGGCAAGAGCGAGAACGAGGCCATCGGCATCGTCATATCAGAATTTGGAAATATGGAAGAACTGATTCGAGAACTGGGAATCAGAGAGAGGGATGCTTCATCTAATGCAATGCAAGAAACCAAGCCGAGTCCGGCTGTGAAAATCAATTTGAACCAGGGAAGGGAATATATTGAAGACATGAAAGGTTATGCCCGAAAAATCGGTATTGGCGTGGTATTGTGTATCTGCTCTCCCATCCTTCTGATCAACAGTGGTGTAAGAACTGACGCGGCTACGCCGACAGCCATAGGACTGGTCGTGCTCTTCGTCATGGTTGCTGCAGCTGTCGTTCTCTTCATCGTCAATGGCATTTCCATGTCAAAATATGAATACCTGCAACACGAAGTTTTTGAACTGGAACCGGGAGCGAAATCGGTAATTGGGAAACTGCAGGAGGAAGCAAGACCGGTCTTCGGACGGAAGATGGCTATCGGCGTCAGCTGCATCATTATCGGCGTGATTCCTGCTATTGTCGCAGGGATTATCTTTGACGAGTCACAAGCTGTAAAGATTGGCGCGGCTGTTTCCCTGCTACTCTTGTTCGTAGCGGCGGGTGTCTACATTCTGATTACAGCTGGCATGCCCTATGGGTGTTACGATGTACTTTTACAAAAAGGAGACTACTCCGTTGAAAGGAAAAAGAACAAACTGATCGACAAGGTTGCAACGATTTACTGGCCTGTGATTGTTGCGATTTATCTGGCCTACAGCTTCTTGACAGAGGATTGGGGCAGGAGCTGGATCATCTGGCCTGTAGCAGGTGTTCTCTTTGGTGCCATAGCGGGTATCTGCAGTATCAGTTCAAAGAACGATAACGATCGCTGAACAAGGGATGGTCAGGCGGATAAAAAGTAAAGACCGACATAGCCATTGCGATGAGAAAGAGCAGCAGGCTGCCGGATAGAGTGGCTGCGGGCATGACGGAAAGACCGCTCTCTGTCAAATGATAATCCGTATAGAAAACTGCCAGTGTGGAAAGCATAAAGACCGTCAGATCTATCCAAGGTACGTTTCTGCGCAAAACCTTTGCGGATAAATACAATAGCAAGATGAGGACCATCATCCCGGCAAAGAGGGTAACCGCTTTGACTGGGATGAAGTTTTTTGTGAACTGACCATAATGCTCATATTCTATCAGTGCCCAGAGCATGTACGGCGTATAAAGCAGCTTCAGTTGTTGGAAAACGCTGCCATCGACAGGCGCTACCACTGCAATGAATGGACTTCGATCTGACCACACATAGGTAAAGTGAAGCAGTATGCCGATGATGACCGTAAAAAGCATTCCGTAGATTTTCATCACAATAAATCACCTCGTTATATTGTATGTGACACTTGCCAATCTGTGCTAAATGTTATACAATATTAGTCAAATTAATGGTAAGGAAGTGAAGAAATGTCAGAACATAAATTCAATACAAACTGCATTCATGCAGGATACAAGGCAGAAAGCGGCCAGCCGCAGGTACTGCCTATCGTTCAGAATACTACATACAGATACTATAACGCAGAAGATGTAGCGAAGCTCTTTGACCTCGAAAGCGCAGATTTCATGTACACCAGATTGGGCAGCCCTACGGTTAACGCTCTGGAGGAGAAGATGGCGGCATTAGAAGGAGGCACTGCGGCTATTGCAGCCAGTGCTGGGCAGGCCGCTAATCTGATTACTATGCTGAATATCTGTGAAGCAGGGGATCACATCATCGCCTGTGCCAACATCTATGGCGGAACCCATAACCTCTTCGGCGTAACCCTCAAGAAGATGGGCATTGAAACGACCTTTATCGATCAAGATATCAGCAAGGAGGAAATCGTCGCTTTGGCAAAGCCCAACACGAAAGTCCTCTTCGGAGAGTCTTTGGGAAATCCAGCGCTGACTGTTCTCGATATCGAAAAATTCAGCCAGGCAGCAAAGGAGATCGGAGTGCCTCTTGTAGTAGATAATACTTTAGCTTCTCCGTACCTCTGCCAGCCGCTGAAGCACGGCGCTGATTTTGTCGTTCATTCTACGACAAAGTGGGCAGATGGTCACGCTACTTCCGTAGGAGGAATGGTCATCGAAGGTGGAAACTTTGATTGGAACAAATATGCTGATAAGTTTCCAGGCATGGTAGAACCGGATGAGAGTTATCACGGTATCAAGTATTATGAGAAGTTTGGCGGTCAGGCATTCTGCCTCAAGTTGAGAGCACAGATGCTGCGGGACTTGGGATGCACCATGTCTCCGATGAACGCATTTCTAACCTTCCAGGGACTTGACACTTTGCATCTGCGCATGGAAAGACACAGCAAAAATGCTATGGCGCTTGCGGAGTTCCTGCAGAAGCATCCAAAAGTAGACTGGGTAAAATATCCTGGACTTCCTGGCGACGACGACTACGAGAGAGCGCAGAAATATCTGCCGAAGGGAGCCAGCGGCGTTCTCAGCTTTGGCGTCAAAGGCGGCAGAGCAGCAGGCGAAGCGTGTCTGGCTAATCTGAAATTGGCCAGCATCGTAGTGCATGTGGGAGATATCCGTACCAGCGTACTTCACCCGGCATCCACTACCCACAGACAGCTCAGTGAAGAAGATCAATTGGCAGGCGGCATCAAGCCGGAACTGATCAGAGTGTCCGTCGGATGTGAAGACATCGAAGATATCCTGGCAGACTTTGATCAGGCATTGAACCAGGTAAAATAGGATACATTGTAAAAATGGCGGCGTAAGGCCGTCATTTTTTATTGGATTTTTGCTGCGTTTTTGCTGAACTCGCTCCCACGAGTGTCGTTTTACCTGTCATTTTGCAAAAAATAGCCAAAAACGCCTAAAAAATTTGGCGCTTTAAGCGGTGTGCACGCTGTATACGCAGAGAGTGCTAAAAGCTGCGACGAAGTTCCAACGGTTACAGCCGACGAAGCAGAGGGCATACCCTTTGCCGCATCTAAGGTTTTAGGTGCTATTGGTTTTTTTTGATCAAATAGAGGTTAAAAGTAATATCGTCCTTGACAGATTAGAGTAATTATATTACAATAATGTAAAATAATGTATATCAGGAGGAGCGATGTACGGATTTACGCAAGAGATAGAGGACGAACTGGAAAATATCCGATTTTTGATTAACGAACTGGAGACCCATGGTTGTGAAGTGCCCGATGGTGCGCTCGTTTACAAAAAAATCAATGGACAATTCTATTATTATCGTCAGTATTACAATGGTAATATAAAGAAGTCTGAGTACCTGGGACAATATAATGATGAGAAGGTTCTTAAGTTTAAAGCCGCTAAATTCAATGCTCTGAGGCTGAAAGTGCTGAAGCAGGATCTGGCACTACTCATGAATCTGCGAGAAAAATATGTACGTTATGAGCCTGCGGAGATTCACAGGCGGCTGCCATCTTCCTATAAAGACCTGCCTGACGAGTGCTATGTGGATGATAAGTTTGAAAGACTCTGTGACTGGGCAGCGGAAGATTATGAGTCCAGTTCCTTTCCTTTTGCAAGAACGGGATGCACGACTATCGATGGAACAAAGGTCAGATCAAAGGGAGAGTGCATCTGGTATGACACCCTCTACAGATATGCAGTTCCCTTCAGGTATGAAGAAACGTTGAAACTTAGAGATGAAACTGGGCGCAAGGTTGCCGTGCATCCGGATTTTTCAATCATGTGTTATAACGAGAGGGTAATCTACATAGAACATGCGGGGATGCTGCTGAAACCTTCCTATATGGAAGACTTTAAGTGGAAAATTACGACGTATCTACGCAACAATATCGTTATGGGGGATAACCTTTTTGTCACCAGCGATAATAAAGACAGCGGAATCAACTCACAGATGATCGACCTCTTTGTAAAAAATATGATCAAACCGCTGGTTTTTGGAAACAAAACGTAGTACAATGGTCTTAAGTACAAGGAGGAAAGACATGGATTACAGAATCGCTTTGAAACAACTCATTGAAGAATATCGGGACGGTATTTTAGAAATTTATCAGGTGACATCGCCCACTGCCATGAAGGATGCAAAGAAACTGGGCCTTTTTAAGAAGAGAAAGTTCGGATCGTATATTGAGAGTTTCAGAAGCCATATGGAGACCGCAAAGGCACTGGATGTGGATGCCATAGAGATCCCAGAGACGGACGAAGAATCTGAGAACTTAGTAGCATTGTTGAGAAAAAGTATTGAATCCTTCTGCCTGTTCTGCGACTTGAGTATAGAGTTCTACGAAATAGCGGAGAAGAAACAGTACAAGGACGGAGGCGTTACAGTAGAGGAATATACCCAGGCTTTGAGCCAGATGCAGCGAGTCCTCATGCGGTCTTTCGAGGATCTGAACAACCTAGGACAGGGATACGACGCGTTCCAAGCCAGCTAAACGTACAGCTAAACTGCACTCCTTCGCGGCAGATGCCGCTTCGCTGTCCCATTTTCCATTGCAGCTGAAGCTGCGGAAAATCGGCAAGCTGGGGAACGCCAGCAGTCAATTGCAGCCGGCCAAGGCCGGGCAATTGTTGCATAAGGTCTTCCCTGCAATTCGCTATGCGTGAATTGGGGCAAGAACCATTAACCATAAATTCTGTCTTGCAAATTGAAGCCCTAGCCCGGTTTGCACAAGCAAACCGCGGCAGGTCTCATGCACCGAATTCGCAAATCTATGATTTGCTGAATTCGACTGCCGCCTGCGGCTCTTTGGACAGAATGTCATACGACGAGTATCATACTGACGATCTTACCGATTAATACAGAAATTATCAAACTTCCCAGCCAGATCAGACAGGCCTTGGGAAGTTTTTGCTGTTTCACCAGAAGAATGCTGGAGTTAAAACAGGGGACAGAGAAAGTCATTATCATCATCATGACGATGAGCTGAATCGCATCGAAGGTTCCTTTGCTGGCAAAGGACAACAGTGAAGCGGAGCCAAAGTCTCGTTTGAGGATGTTGAGCACGAAAAGGCTGGCGGCTTCTTTTGGCAGATGGAGAAAATGTTCCATAAAAGGGCCAAAGGCCTCAGCAATGAAATCCAATATGCCATAATAGGCTGCAATGCTGATGATGATGCTGCCGCCGCAGAATGGCAATGCGGTGTCCGCCACGGAGAGAAACGCTTCTTTGACAATGCGGAACAGGTTGAACGAAGACGCGTCACTAGAAATTTTCACCAGGCCCTGGTTTAAGGGATACACTTTGGATATGAGAAAATAGATGACCGCCATGAATCCGAAGCAGAAGAACAGATATAACAGGAAGACGCGCAGTGTGACCATAGCGGCAAAAGTGGCGATGATGGCCAGCTGTGAGGAACAAGGTACGACCAGGATCAAGAGCCAGATCATACGCGTTCTCATAGGCGGGTTTTTTACGTAATCCAAAGAGGCAAGGGCTACTGTCGTGCAGCCAAGACCGATAAAGCTATAAAAAAACTGATTGATCAGGGGACTCGTTTTTTGCAAAAAAGGAATTTTCGGTAATATTTGTCCAAAAATTCCTAAGAATACCATAATAGGAAACAGCACCAGAAACAGATATCTGGGAGTCAGAGTTAGGAGACCGAAGTCACCGAATAAGATTGACTGCAAAAGAGTTGTAATATTGTTCATTTCTCCTTTTTAATCCTTTCAAAAAATGGTATACTATATGTGTATGTGTAAAAATAGATTTCATGAAAGAAAGAGGTACATCAGGTGGGAGCAATTGAAATCGTAATGATGATACTGTTAGGTTTGACACTGGTCATGCTCATCCTCGTCTACAGCAGGTTTTCCGCCATAAAGAGAGAAATCAAAGAGTCCAGAGTGGAGACCATTCAATATATCAATAATTCCTTTAAAAATTTTGGTGATATGGTTACGGGCAATCAAAAAGAAATCACTCAGATGCAGGACAGGAGGCTCTACGAACTCAACGAAAAGTTCAATCACATGGCTTTGGAAAATGAGCAGAAATTAGAGAACATCCGCTATACCATGTCTAAGAAAATCGGCGAGTTGACGGAGGATAACAACAGGCAGCTCGAACAGATGCGGCAGACCGTTGACGAAAAGCTGCAGAAGACTTTGGAAGACCGCATCGGACAATCATTCAAACTAGTCAGTGAAAGACTGGAACAGGTTTACAAAGGATTGGGCGAGATGCAGACCTTAGCCACAGGCGTGGGCGATTTGAAAAAAGTGCTCTCCAATGTGAAAACGAGAGGCATTTTGGGAGAAATCCAGCTGGGCGCCATCTTAGAGCAGATTCTTTCCCCTGATCAATACGAAGAAAATGTGACGACCAAAAGCACGGGGGCAGAGCGAGTGGAATATGCCATCAAGCTGCCAGGTGAGGACGATAGATTCATCTATCTGCCCATCGATGCGAAATTCCCGGCGGATGCCTATTCCAAACTTGCAGATGCCTACGATACCGGAGATACAGCGGCCATCGATGCGGCTGGAAAAAGCCTGGAACGTGTCATAAAGTCAGAGGCAAAAGATATCAAAGAGAAATACATAGAACCGCCCGGCACTACGGATTTTGGCATCATGTTCCTGCCATTTGAAGGGCTTTACGCCGAAGTGGTCAGGCGCGGACTTGTAGAGGTATTGCAGAGAGATTACAAAGTCAATATCGCAGGACCTACGACGATGGCGGCGCTGCTCAACAGTTTACAAATGGGCTTCAAAACCCTGGCAATACAAAAGCATTCCAGCGAGGTCTGGGACATTCTGGGCGCGGTCAAAAACGAATTCGGCAAATTTGAAGATGTTTTGACGGCAGCACAGAAGAAAATCAATCAGGCAGGAGACGATTTGGACAAACTGGTGGGCACCAGGTCGAGAATGATCAGAAGCAAGCTGCGTAAAGTTACCACACTTACAGATGAAGAATCAAACGCATTACTTGAATTAGAGGAGAAATAAACCTTGAGAATTTATGCAATAGGCGATTTGCATCTGTCCTTTGATGAGAGGATAGAAAAACCCATGGACATCTTTGGTCCCAGATGGGTCAATCACCACGAAAGAGTAAAAGAAAAATGGGAAAGTCTGGTCAGACCGGAAGACGTGGTCATCATACCTGGCGACGTATCCTGGGGTTTGCGGCAGGAAGAGGCTATTGCCGATCTGGACTGGATTCACAGGCTGCCAGGCAGAAAGGTGATTACCAAAGGCAACCATGACCTGTGGTGGACATCTGTGACGCGGCTGAACCGGCTGTATGACGATATGACATTTCTGCAGAATCACTGCTATCTGGCCGATGAGAACACCGCCATCTGCGGGACCAGGGGTTGGATCTGTCCCGGTATGGAAGGCTTTGACGAACACGACCAGAAGATTTTCAACCGAGAACTTCTGCGACTTGAATTTTCCCTCAAAGAAGCGAAGAGCAGCGGTGCGGAGACGATTATTGCGGCACTTCATTATCCGCCGACCAATGACAAAATGCAGGGGTCGGGTTTTACTGAAATGCTGACAGAATACGGCGTAAAAATCTGTGTATATGGACATTTACACGGTAAAGATGCTTTTAAAAATGGGATTAAAGGTGTTTTGAACCGCGTAGAATATAAATTGGTTTCCCTCGATTATCTCGAAGGACAGCCAGAGCTAATTGTAAAGGTGGGTGAATAAAATGAAAAGGGTAACATTAATCGTAATGGACAGTATGGGAGTTGGAGCGCTGCCTGATGCCGAGAAGTATGGCGATAAAGGCGCGGACACCTTTGGACACATTGTAATGAATAACGCAAAATTTGAGATTCCAAATCTGCGGGAGCTGGGGCTTGGCAATATTCCAGGCATCGCAGAAGGAACCCTGAAAATAGACGAACCGGTAGGGGATTTTGGCAAGATGAAGGAACGCTCCACCGGCAAAGATACTATTACTGGACATTGGGAAATCACGGGACTTGAGACGAAGACCCCTTTTAAGACCTACCCTGACGGTTTCCCGAAAGAATTCATGGAACAGTTTGAAGCGAAGATTGGCGTAGGCTGCCTGGGCAACTATCCGGCCTCTGGGACAGAAATCATCGAGGAATTGGGTCCAGAACACGAAAAGACAGGGAAACCCATTGTCTACACATCTGCAGACAGTGTCTTTCAGATTGCGGCTAATACCGATGTCATCCCCTTGGGAAGACTGTATGAAATCTGCGAAGCGGCAAGAAAACTGCTGGTAGGCGACTGGGCTTGCGGCAGAGTCATCGCCAGACCATATATCATAGAAAACGGCAAGAGGGTGAGAACCTCTGATCGAAAGGATTATGCGGTTTCACCCAGTGGAGAGACCCTTTTGGATAAAGTGAAGAAAACAGGCAAGACTGTCTATGCGATAGGCAAGATCAGCGATATTTTTAACGGACAGGGTGTGACACAGGCCGTACACACAGAAAATAATATGGACGGCGTAAGTAAGACCATAGAAGCCTTAAAACAACCCTTTGAGGGATTTATATTCACCAATCTGGTGGACTTTGATTCCAAATTCGGCCACAGAAGAGACCCGATCGGATACGGACAGGCGATTATGGATTTCGACCGCAGACTGCCGGAAGTCATCATGGCTATGGAGGACGATGATTTGCTGATGATCTGTGCAGATCACGGCAATGACCCTGTTCACAGCGGATGGGATCACACCAGGGAATACGTGCCAATTTTGATATGGGGAAAGAAGATCAAAGCTGGCATCGACTTAGGTGTGCGCAACTCTTTTGCAGATATCGGAGCCACCATTGCAGAGTATCTGGACGCAGAACCTACGCTCATCGGAGAGAGCTTTTTAAAGGAGATTTTTTGAAATGAATATGAATGATATCATTCTGAAGAAAAGAGATGGGGGGAAACTGTCACAGGCAGAGATTCAATACTTCATCAAGGGTTATGCAGAAGGGGAGATTCCTGACTATCAGGCCTCAGCGCTTCTGATGGCTATTTATTTTCAAAAGATGGATAAGGAAGAGACCTTTGAACTGACCAATGCCATGAGATATTCCGGCGATAACATCGACTTATCTGGCGTCAAAGGTATCAAAGTAGATAAGCACTCCACTGGCGGCGTAGGTGATAAGACGACGTTGATCGTAGCACCCCTTGCTGCCGCCTGTGGCGTTCCCATCGCAAAGATGAGCGGACGTGGTCTGGGATTTACGGGAGGAACTGTCGATAAACTGGAAGCGATTCCGGGATTTCAGACTTCTTTAGAGGCCAGTCAATTTCTCTCGCAGGTCAATGAAATCGGCATTTCCGTCATCGGGCAGACGGCTCATATCACTCCTGCAGACAAGAAACTTTATGCCCTGCGGGACGTAACAGGTACGGTCGAAAACCTGAGCCTGATTGCTTCCAGCATTATGAGCAAAAAGCTGGCGGCTGGCAGCGATGCCATCGTGCTGGACGTAAAGTGTGGTAATGGCGCTTTTATGGAGAATTTGGAAGACGCTGCAGCTCTTGGTAGAATGATGTGCGAAATCGGTACTGCCGCCGGTAAGCGAACTGTAGCTGCCATTACGGATATGAGCCAGCCTCTGGGCAAAGCAGTGGGCAACAGCCTGGAAGTGTTGGAAGCCATCGAAACCCTGAAGGGCAACGGCCCGGACGATATCACAGAATTGTCTCTGCGCCTTGCCGGAATCATGATATATCTGGGCGGCAGAGTAAAAACCCATGCAGAAGGTCAGATCATGGCACAGCAGGCGCTAATCAGCGGCGCTGGCCTGGAGAAGCTGAAGAGTTTTATCGCCAGACAGGGCGGAGATATGACCGTGACAGAAGATTACAGCCTCTTCCCTCACGCTTCAGTGAAAAAGGATATCCTTGCCCCTGAAAGCGGCTTCATCGAGTCAATCTGTGCGAAGTCCATCGGTTTGGCATCACAGCATACCGGTGCGGGCAGAGCGACCAAAGAAGATGTCGTTGACCTGGCAGCAGGCATCTACATACATAAAAAAGTAGGGGATCGTGTTTACAAGGGAGAGGCCCTGGCCACGATTTACGGGAATCATAAAAGCAAAGTCACCAATGCGGAGAAGGAAGCGGCAAAAGCCTTCTCAATCAGCAGAGAAAAGCCGCGCAGACCAGAGCTGATCAAAGAGGTTCTGGGATTATGAGTGATACGAAATCAGGTGTGTGAATGAAATTGGACGAAGTGAAAGAAAAGGTACTAGTTGTAGACGATAACAAAATAAATCGGGCGATTCTGTCCAAGATACTTTCTTCAGAGTATGAAATCCTAGAGGCGGAAAATGGGAAAGCGGCCTTGGAGGCGATGAAGGAACAGCAGGATATTATGGCAGTCCTGCTGGATTTGCGTATGCCGGTTATGGACGGATACGAATTTTTGCATGTGGTGCGGGCAGAAATGCATAACGACACGCTGCCCATTATCGCCATCACCGCTATGGAAGGAGACTCTTCCGAGATACAGGCTCTGAATTTGGGTGCGGACGATTATCTGGTCAAGCCGGTGGTGCCGTCAGTGGTTCGCAAGAGACTGGAAAACGCCATCAGACTACAAAAAGCATTAAAGCAGGCCAATCACGATATGATGACGAATCTCTTAAACCGCAGCGCTTTTATTGACAAAGTAGAGAAGATGCTCTTTGAAGCTGAAAAAGATGTAAAATGTGCATTCTTTGTCATCGACTTGGACAACTTCAAGAAAGCCAATGATACCCTTGGACATACCTATGGCGATCACGTCTTAATCGATTTTAGTCGTAAGCTCATCGAGATGGGTAACAGAAAACTGATTGCCGGCAGACTGGGCGGGGATGAATTCACCCTGTTCTTATATGACTATAAAGATGAAGAAGAGGTGAGCCGCACGGCGGAAAACTGTCTTGCAGCCATGGCGTCTCTTCACACATCGAAATTAAATGCTGCTCCTACCTGCTCAGTAGGGATTTCCTTGTTTCCCCAGGACGGCCACGATGTGAACAAACTATACTATATGGCTGATCAGGCCCTGTATGAATCCAAAGGTCTGGGAAAAAACCGCTATACCTTTTATGGCTCAGGGAAGACGGTGGAAGAAAAATTCTCCCGGGAGAGCAGGGAATGGATTTTGGACGAGATGGATTCTTACATCTATATCTGCGACGCTGAGACCCACGAAGTGTATTATGCCAATGCGAAGGCTTTGAACTTACTTGCGGGAGCAAAGCGGGGGGAGCCAAAGTGTTTCTGCTACTTATTGGGATTGAGCGATAAAGGGTTCTTTTTCTGCAGTGAGATGAAGCTGCAGGCAAAGACCTCCACCGGTAAAATTGTCGGCAGCAAGAAATTAGGCAGAGACATGTTTTACCGTGGGAAATTGATCAATTGGGATGGCCGCCTGGCCAGAATGGCTATCGTAAGCGAAATAAAGGATGACTAGCGGTCATCCTTTTCTTTTTGGGCAGATAATTCCTCCATGTAGCCTGCGGTGATGACACCGGCAGGCAGAGCGATGATGGCGATACCGACGATAGCTGATAAGATGGTGATGACTCTGCCCAGCGTGGTAACAGGGTAGATATCTCCATAGCCGACGGTAGACAGGGAAATGACTGCCCAGTAGACTGCCTCAAAAAAGTTATGAAAAGTCTCAGGCTCCACATTGAAGATAATCAGGGCGCAGATAAACACGTAGGACATGGCCAGCCCAAAGACGAAGATCAGTGCATCTTTTTGGTTGCGAAATACGTTGAGCAGGATTGTCACATTTTTAGAATAGCGGAACAGCTTGACCACTCGAAAAACCTGCATGGTGCGGAAGAGGCGAAAAAGCCTGAAGATTTTCAGGCCGTTGTGCATGACAATGATCAGAGACGGCAGGATGGAAACCAGGTCTACAATCGCCATGGGTGTAAAAGGGTAGAGAAAGAAAGCCTTCTTTCCCTTTTCCTTCAACAAAAAATCTGCTACGAGAAATCGCAGCACGTAGTCGATGATGAAGATACCGGCACAGACTTTGTCAGTATAGTAGAGGAACGGGGTGATGTGGCTGTTTTTGACTAGAAGCGGCATCAAGCTGGCAAAAATCGTAAATACCATGCATATATCGTAACTTCGCGCATATACTGTAGCATTGTCCCCGACGCTGACCAAATCATAAATTTTCACTCTCAAATTTTTCATATCTCACACTCCGATTTGATTCTAACATAATTATTTAATATTGAAAAGCTTTCTATTCACCCTCATGGGAATACAATTTTGGTACAATTATACAAAACCATATTGACAAACAAACCGTAAACAATTATACTTGTATACAAGAGATTGTAGCACGTTATTGCGCTAAAGAACAGTAGTGGAATTGGGAGGTAATATTTATGCTGGAAATATCTAAGAAGTCAAACCTGTTGGAACAGGGTACATATAAGTACAGTCTGCAGGATATAAAAGAACCGAATCTTTACAGAGATATGTACAACTACGACGAAGTACCGAAAGTCGTATTTAACCAAAGACGTGTACCGATGAATATGCCGGAAGATATTTGGATTACGGATACTTCGTTCAGAGATGGCCAGCAGTCTATGGCGCCTTATACTGTGAAGCAGATTGTAGATTTATATCAGCTGCTGTCAAAATTAGGCGGCCCTTATGGACTGATCAGACAGTCCGAATTTTTTATTTACACCAAAAAAGACAGAGAGGCTGTAGAAAAGTGCATGGAACTGGGACTGCGGTTCCCTGAAATTACGACCTGGATCAGGGCGAAGAAGGAAGACTTTCAGTTAGTCAAAGAGCTGGGCATCAAAGAGACAGGCGTACTGGTCTCCTGCAGTGACTACCATATCTTCAAGAAGATGCAGATGACGAGAAGACAGGCGGTGGACTATTACCTGGAGACCATCAAGGACGCTTTTGATGCAGGGGTCGTACCGAGATGCCATCTGGAGGATATTACGAGAGCTGACTTCTATGGCTTTGTCGTGCCTTTCGTCAATGAAATCATGGAATTGTCAAAAGAGGCCGGCATTCCGATCAAAATCAGAGCCTGCGATACCATGGGCTACGGTGTGCCATATACAGAGGCCGCTCTGCCGCGAAGCGTTTCTGGCATCATCTACGGTTTACAGCAGTATTCCAACGTGCCGAGCGAAATGCTGGAATGGCACGGTCACAACGATTTCTACAAAGCGGTGGCCAATGCCTCTACTGCCTGGCTGTACGGAGCCAGCGCCGTGAACTGCTCTCTGCTGGGAATCGGAGAGCGAACTGGCAATGTGCCTCTGGAGGCCATGGTCTTTGAATATGCTTCACTACGAGGTTCCATGGACGGTATGGATCCGACGGTTATCACAGAGATTGCCAGGTATTTCAGGGATGAGATGGGCTACGATATCCCACTGCAGACGCCGTTTGTTGGTGAGAACTTCAACGTCACAAGGGCGGGCATTCACGCTGACGGTTTGATGAAAGACGAGGAAATCTATAACATTTTCAATACGAAAAAACTTCTGAACAGGACGCCAGGCGTGGCAGTCAGCAAGACCAGCGGACTGGCCGGTATCGCTTATTGGCTCAACGAACATTACGGACTCACAGAAGAGAGGAAAGTGACGAAGGACAGCCCTTTGGTCATACAGTTGAAGGAATGGGTAGACGAGATGTACGCCGATGACCGTACAACCAGCTTGTCTAATAAAGAGCTTGAGGATAAAATCAAGGAGTTAACCAAGAGTGAGGAGTAAAGGAGAATAGAGATGATAGAATACAAGTCGGTATCCCTGGCAAACCAGGTTTACGATACATTAGAATACAATATTTTGAGCGGAAAATATGCTTATGGGGAAATCATCAGCGAGACGAGACTTTCTGAGGAGTTGGGCGTCAGCCGCACACCGATCAGAGAAGCCATGTCCAGATTGTCTCACGAAAAACTGATCAAGGATTCACCCAACGGCACTGTCGTCGTGGGCGTCACAGAAAAAGACGTGCGCGATTTATTTGAGGTGAAGCGGAGAATCGAGGTCATTGCCACGAGAAGAGCTGCAGAGAATATCAGCGAAGAAGGACTGCAGCAGCTGAAAGAGAACATCGACCAGCAGGAGTTCTTTGCCCAGAAAGACGATGCCGTAAAGGTGAGGGACCTGGATACGGAATTCCACGATATCATCTATAGAGAATGTGGAAGCATCATCTTAGAAGGCATCCTCTCGCCGATTCATCACAAGATGATGAAATACAGACGGGTCTCACTGGAGAGGGCACACAGAATCATGGATTCCGTAGCGGAACACAGAGCCATTTACGATGCCATCGCAGCAAAAGACGGCGATAAAGTAGACACACTGGTACTGGTACATATCGACCACGCATACAACAATATCATGGAGGTAAACAATCAATATGGGACTGACAATAGCACAAAAGATAATTAAAGAACACTTAATCAGCGGGGAGATGACCGTGGGCAGTGAAATCGCTCTGCGCATCGATCAGACGCTGACCCAGGACGCCACAGGCACTATGGCTTATCTGGAATTTGAAACCATGGGTATTCCGAGAGTGAGGACAGAACTCTCTGTCGCATACATAGATCACAACACACTGCAGTCTGGATTTGAAAATGCCGATGACCATCGGTTCATTCAGTCTATGGCGAAAAAATACGGACTATATTTCTCAAGGCCGGGCAATGGCATCTGTCACCAAGTGCATCTGGAGCGTTTTGGTAAGCCGGGAAAGACTTTGATCGGCTCTGACAGCCATACGCCGACAGGCGGCGGTATCGGCATGCTGGCCATGGGCGCTGGTGGTCTTGACGTGGCGGTTGCCATGGGCGGCGGCGCTTACTACATCACTATGCCGAAGATGTACAAGGTCAACCTGACAGGTAAGCTGCGTGATTTCGTGACGGCAAAGGATGTCAGCCTGGAGATTCTGAGGATTCTCTCTGTCAAAGGCGGCGTGGGCGCCATCATCGAATGGGGCGGTCCAGGACTGGATTCTTTGTCAGTACCTGAAAGAGCGACGATTACAAACATGGGAACGGAGCTGGGTGCGACCACTTCCATCTTCCCGTCAGACGAAGTGACCAAAGCCTTCCTGGAAGCAGAAGGAAGAGGCGAGGACTATAGAGAGTTAAAAAGTGATGACGATGCGGTTTACGACAAGGTCATCGACATCGATTTATCTTCTCTGAAACCGATGATCGCATGTCCCCACAGTCCGGACAATGTAGTTACCGTAGAATCCCTGAAAGGAACTAAAGTGGACCAGGTCTGCATCGGTTCCTGTACCAACTCTTCTCTGCATGACATGCTGAAAGTAGCGGCATTGCTGAAAGGAAAGACGATCAGACCGGAGGTCAGCCTGTCTATTTCACCGGGATCAAAACAGGTTCTTTCCATGCTAGCTGACTGTGGTGCTCTGTCGGATATTCTGGCCAGCGGCGCAAGAGTTTTGGAATGCGCGTGTGGTCCTTGCATCGGCATGGGATTCTCACCGAATTCCGGCGGCGTGTCCTTACGTACCTTCAACAGAAACTTTGAAGGCAGAAGCGGTACTGCAGACGGCCAGGTTTATCTGGTGTCTCCAGAGACTGCCGTTGCCGCTGCACTGACTGGTGAAATCACAGATTCGATGCTGCTGGGAACTATGCCGGAAATTACCATGCCGTCCGCATTCAAGATTGACGACAGCGCCTTGATTCCACCAGCTTCTCCGGAAGAAGCCAAGGAACTGCCGGTTCTGCGCGGACCGAATATCAAAGCCTTCCCGGACAGCAAGCCACAGGAGGACATTTTAGAAGCACCGTTGGTGCTGAAGGTAGGAGATAATATCACTACTGACCATATCATGCCGGCAGGCTCCAAAATTCTGCCGTATAGATCCAATATTCCACACTTGTCACAGTTCTGCTTTGCCGTATGTGACGAGACATTCCCAGAGAGAGCGAAGGCTGCTGGAACCAGCATCATCGTAGGCGGCAACAACTACGGACAAGGTTCGTCCAGAGAGCACGCAGCTTTGGTACCTCTGTATTTGGGTGTAAGAGCGGTAATCACCAAGAGTTTTGCGCGGATTCACGTTGCCAATTTGATTAACGCGGGTATTATGCCGCTGACCTTTAAGAATCCTGACGATTATGAGAAGGTAAGTCAAGGCGACGAGTTAAAACTGACTGACATTTATGCTGGCATGGACAGCGGCGAGATGACTTTGACCGATGTGACTACAGGAGAAAGCTTTACATTGGTGTGCAGTTTTACAGACAGACAGAAGGAAATCTTGAAGGCGGGCAGCCTTTTGAAATACGTAGCAAAAGAGGGAAAATAAGATGACGAACAAGGATTACATAGAAAAAGCCTGCGAGCAGTTCAAGTCTTTGATGGAAGAACAGCTGGCTCGTCAGGAGCGAATGGAAGCAGGCAGTGCGCCAAAGGACTTTGCGGCCATGGATCAAATCACCATCGGTGTCTGCGGCGGCGACGGCATCGGACCGATTATCATGGAACAGGCGGAGCGCCTGCTGCGCAAAGTTATGGCGGAAGAAATCGCTGCCGGCCGCATTATACTGAAGCAAATCGAAGGACTTACCATCGAAAACAGAACAGCGCTGGGCAAGGCGGTACCGGACGACGTCCTGGCAGCTATCAAGGAATGCGACGTTCTGCTCAAAGGACCGACGACCACGCCAAAAGGCGGCACCCTGGAGAGTGCCAACGTGACCCTTCGCCGGGAACTGGATCTCTATGCCAACGTGAGACCGGTACAGGTTCCAGCAGAAGGAATCGACTGGATCTTCTATAGAGAGAATACGGAAGGCGAATATGTTCTCGGCAGCCGGGGCGTGGAGATTCCTGGTAAACTTTCCATGGATTTCAAGGTGACGACAGAGTCTGGAACTCGCAGGATTGCAAAGGCCGCCTTTGATTATGCTGCGGCTAACGGTAAGTCCAATGTGGCCATTGTGACCAAGGCCAATATCATGAAGAAGACAGACGGAAACTTTACTCGCATCTGCCATGAGGTGGCGGCTGATTATCCGAATATCAAGGCTGACGACTGGTATATCGACATCATGACGGCGAATCTGGTCAACAAGGACATCCGAAACCAGTTCCAGGTATTTGTACTGCCAAACCTGTACGGCGATATCATCACTGATGAGGCGGCGGAAATCCAGGGCGGCGTAGGAACGGCCGGCAGCGCCAACATGGGCGACCAATACGCTATGTTCGAAGCCATCCACGGCAGCGCGCCCCGCATGATGGAAGAGGGGCTGGGAGATTATGCCAACCCGTCCAGCATTTTTAAGGCGGCAGAGATGATGATTCGTCACATCGGATTTACTTCCAAGGCCGATAAGCTGGCAGCTGTGCTGGAAGAGTGCAGCGAAAAGGAAAAGAAGGTTGTCGTAACCGGCTTTGCTGACGGCGCTACCTGCAGAGAATTTGCCGATTATGTGATTGAGAAGTTATAAAACGAGATAGAATGGAATTGAAAAAGCGCACAGCGGGAGAACCGTTGTGCGCTTTCTTGGTATTGCTTACGCGCATTTGACGGCGCCACGGTGTTTCTATGTTTTTGTTGGTGAATTGGTTGATTTGACATAATAGATTTCTTTCGAATAGCTAAGAGTCTGTTCATAAAAGTTGAATTTAGAGGATTCGGTTATTCTTTTGTACGAATTACCGTTTGTAGTGTGGACTGAGCATGCAAAAAAATAACCCACGGTTCAATATGTCCTTATTATTGTAAATCTAAGCGGCTTCATAGCTCTGAGGCAGTGCTTCTGCGTAGCTGATTTTATGTCAAATAATTCAAAATCCCTGCAAAAACATAAAAACACTGTGACACATTGCGAGCTGTCATACGGTTTGACGGAGATGCTATTAAAGTGTATAATATAACTACATATAAAGTTTATCACGGTAGTAGGTTTTAAGAGGTAAATGATGAAATTATACTTTAAACAGAGATTTTTTTCCTGGCTGGATAGTTATGATATCTTTGACGAAAATGGCAATACAGTTTTTACGGTAGAGGGACAGTTGTCGTGGGGGCACAAGCTGGTCATTTATGACGCGAGCGGTCAGGAAGTCGGAATGGTGAAAGAGATTGTTCTCACCTTTCTGCCTAAGTTCGAGCTGTATATCAAAGGACAGCTTGCAGGTACGTTGTGCAAGGAGCTGAGCTTTTTTAAGCCTCGATACGATATTGATTTTAACCGCTGGCATGTAGAAGGCAATTTCTTTGAATGGGACTATCAGATTGAGGATGAGCGGGGAAATCCGGTTGCCTCCATATCAAAGGACCTGTGGCACATGACAGATCATTATGTCATTGAGGTGAACAGGGCAGAGGACGCTTTGGACGCTCTGATGGTGGTACTCGCCATCGATGCCGAGAAGTGCTCCAGACAGTGAGGAAGAACGATGAGAAGAAGAATCATAGCGCTGGTAAAGAAAGATTTTCGATTTAATTGGAAGATTATACTGTTTGGAGTAGCGTTTCCAATCATCTACTACGCTATTACATGGGCTGAATATACATTTGAGCATACTGTGGAGGAGCAAGAAAACTTTCTTATTTGCTTTTTGATTGCCAGCTTGTGCATGATTCCTCTGACCCAGAGTTTTAACAGGGAGCAGGGACCGTCGACAAGGAGGTTTCTGTCAGCCTTGCCAGTGAGGACAAGGGAGCTATACATAGCTAGTATGATCACTACGATCATATACATGTTTTCGCTTGCCGCTATGGTATTGCTGGGGAGCTGGATTTTCGGCATGCCTTGTGAGGAGAAGTTTGTATTTGCGGCAATGCCCATAGGGATTTTCTATAGCGCCGTCTATATTCTAATTTACTACATGACCAGTTATAATGTGGCGCAGATATTCATTCTCGTCAGCATGATGATAGCCATAATCGCCGTCGGAGGACTTGATATCGATTTGAATACTCTGGGATTCTTTTCAAATCCCTATATTGCCATACCAGTAAGCATTATTTTGGTAATGTCTGCAATCTGCATCATCGTTTTTCTATGTAAAAAGAAGAGGAGCATCTTATAATGGACACCGTATTATCCGTAGAAAACCTAAAAGTAGAATATCCTTCCTTTGTTTTGGGAGAATTGAATTTTGATCTGCAAAAGGGCGAAATTATCGGCTTGATCGGTGAGAATGGCGCTGGCAAGACGACGACAATCAAGGCCATCATGGGAATTGTCATGCCTTCGGCGGGGGCGGTCTTTTATAATGGAATGCAGGTGAAGGAAAGAGACATTCCTGACTTTCGACAGGCAATTGGCTACGTCGGTGATGCCGAATTATATTATGCCAGGATCAAAGTAAAGCAGATCTTGCAATTCTTGTCCGAGCTTTACGCTGATTGGGACGGCGCGCTGATGGAGCGATACATCAAAATTTTCAAGCTGGATGTGGAAAAAAAGATGATTGAGCTGTCAGCGGGAATGCGTATTAAGTTGGAACTGGTCATGGCTCTTTCTCATCATGCAGAGGTTTATCTTTTGGACGAACCGACTTCGGGTCTCGACCCCATCGCACGCAGTGAGATTTTGAAGATTCTGCGCAAGCTTAAACATGAGGAACAAAAGACGATTCTCTTTTCCTCTCACATCACCAGCGACATCGACAAAATCGGTGACAGGGTGATGTATATGGTGGATGGAAAACTGGTACTCGACAAAAGAATTGAAGAAATCAGAGCGGACTTTATCAAAATCAGACCCAATGCAGACGCAACCCTTGCCGAAGTCCACGAAAATGGGGGTATCCTGGTGGAGGATGGGATCGTTTTCTATACCTTGCATATGGAAGATGAGTTCTACGAACGGATAGAAAAAGATTTGATCGGGGTAACCGTAGAGGACGTGTTGTTCTATTATAACAGGGGAGTTGGCGGCTATGAATAGACTAGTCAAAAGCCTGATGAAAAAGGATTTGCTGTTCAGTATAAAGCTGCTGCCGATTTCTTTGATTTGTGCCATCGTGCTGCCGATATATGGGGGTGGATTTGCTCACAATATTTTAGCGACGCCTCTGGTAATGCTGTCCGTGGCCTCGATTCTTGCCGTCCTGTTTTATTTGGCGGCAATCTGCTATTTAGAGGACAATCCTGAAACTGAAGGACTCCTGTGTTCCCTGCCCCTGGCAAAGCAATCCTGGATTTTCGCACGGTATGCTGTCACGCTGCTTTTGATACTTGCCGCACTGATCGTTACCATAGCAGTTTTTGCTGTATCAGGCGGCGAGCCGGCAGTCAGTGATGTCATATGGACAGCCGCCATCTTATTGGCGCATTATGGGGTTTTCCTCTATGTGTTCTATAAAGCTGGACTGCAGACGGCGCAATACGTGCCAGCCACGATTCTTTTAGCGGGAGCTGTGGGGCTGAAAACCGGCATGATTGTAGATTTAAATCTGCCTGTCGGCGGCTACGAGTACGGAGGCCTTGCTGCAGCCGCAGTTCTCTTTTTGCTCTCAGCGAAGTACAGTGCAGAGGAATAGAACTTCCCCTTTTGCAAACTTTGGAAAAATATGTGGATAACTGCCCTATTGACAAACGCTGGTAACTGTGCAAGCGTTGTAATTAAATGAGTACAGCGATTTTAGTTATCCACAACAAGACGTGGAAAGAATTGTATACGATATTGAAGAAGATGTGAATAAACTCCGCAAGCCCCGAAAAACAGAGGAAGTCTCCATGTGGAAAATATCAAATAACGTAGTTTATATAGATGTAGAAAAACACATTACTAAAGCAGGTAGACAATAAAGAATAGTTTTTGTTACCTTGACAATTGTTTCCAAAGTGCTATAATGAACGTGTTGAATCTAACAGAAATTTAACAAATGAATAATTTAGTCTAACCAGTGCCTCTTTGATACGTCTAAGAGGGTAAAAGAGAATTAGGTGCAAGTCCTAAGCGATCCGGTCACTGTAAGCAGGGAGTTATCTCACAGTATGTCATTGAGTAGTTACATACATCGTCGATGTATCGAATTATTTGAGAAGGCGTGAGATGATGATGATCTGTAAGCCAGGAAACCTGCTGGAATGAGTTTTGATGGATGACTTCCGGAGAAAGTATCAATCATTATGGAAAACTGGGCAGTGCTCACTGTTTTTTGTATGAAACCTTGCTTTCAATCGAAAGCAGGGTTTTTTGATGTTACCATCCATCATTTAACCGATTAGATTGAGTAAGTATTAAGAGAAAGGCGATGAAAACATGAAGAAAAGTTTAAAGAAACTCCTGACTGTGGTCCTGTCCGTCTCAATGCTGTTTACCATGGGTACAACTGCATTTGCTGCAGACGACACTGCAGCAGAGAAATCAGCGACAACGAAAATCGAGTCTACACTGGGAATGTTTACACCGGTTGATGACACGATCAAAGTGACTATTGACAAAGAAAAGGGTACCGCAGACGTTACCTTTACCACAAAGGCAGTACAGAGACAGTACACAAAGATCGCACTGGTTGAGCAGACGAAAAGCAATGCTGCTAAGACTAAGGCGGCTGTAAAAGGAGACGTAAAGAAAGAGGCAGACGGTTCTTACACCAGCACTTTTACCCTTACTATTTCAGTATCAAAATTGGGCGAAAAGATTCCGTTTTCCCTTTACCAGAAATTTACTAAGAGTGATGGAACAAAAGTAGACCAGTGGTATAATATGGAGAACCAGCACTATCTGACAGTGGGTTTCAGCCCAAGTGTTGTAACTGAACTGACAAGCGCAATCTACTATCAGGAGAGAACTGCAGGTACTGACGCTCTCTGCGCAGCAGCCAAAAAAGGCTGGGATGCGCTTTCAGATGCAGAGAAGAAAGAAGTTACAGGCTTCGGCTACTATAAAGACGAAGAAGAAGAAAAAGGCGGATACGAATATTTTGCTGAAGATACAGGCGATGCTTCCTTAGACAATCCGGGAAATGCAGACAAGATCGGCAGCTATGAACTGCTCGTGGCAAGCTTTGGTACAAGCTACAACGACAGCCGCGTACAGACCATCGGCGCTATTGAAAAGGCTTTAACAAAAGCATCTTCTAAATATGCTGTAAGAAGAGGTTTCACTTCACAGATTATCATCAATCACATTCAAGCTCGTGACAGCGAATTCATTGATAACATGGATCAGGCTGTACAGCGTGCCATCAAGAATAATGTAAAAGTTCTCGTCGTTCAGCCTACTACGCTGATGAACGGAGCAGAATACGATGAGCTGAAAGCTACAGTAAACAAATATAAGAGCAGTTTCCGTCAGATCGTGTTCAGTGAGCCATTATGCGCAACGACAGAAGATAAGACGACCGTGGCAAAATCTGTTTACGGCGCTTCAGCAGTAGACGCAGGCTTCAAAGATGCAGAGGCAGCCGCTGCTTCCAAGGATACCGCATTTGTATTCATGGGGCATGGCACTTCCCACCAGGCCAAGGTGCTCTACAATGATATGCAGAAAATTGTAAACGATCTAGGCTATCAGAACGCATTCATCGGAACCGTGGAAGGAAATCCAGAAGACACTTCCTGCGAAGCTGTTATCGAAAAAGCCAAAGCGGCAGGTTACAAGAACATCGTACTTCGTCCTCTGATGGTTGTTGCAGGCGATCACGCTAACAACGACATGGCAGGCAATGACGACGATTCATGGAAGAGCCAGTTTGAAAAAGCGGGCTTCAAAGTAACCTCACAGGTGAAAGGCCTGGGCGAGCTGGAAGCAGTGCAGCAGCTTTATGTTGCAAAAGCAAAGGCTGCAATCGCCAAGGTAGTGACCGTAAAAGCTACCAGCATTTCAAAGCTTGCTGCCGGAACAAAGAAAGTGACAGTAACAATTAAAAAGCAGTCAAGTGTTGCAGGTTATCAGGTTCGTTATGCTACAAGCAAGAAGATGACGAAAGCTGTCACAAAGACTTATACAGGTGCAAGCAAGACCAAAAAGATCATCAAGAGTCTCAAGACTGGCAAGACCTATTATTTCCAGGTAAGAACTTACAAGAAGACAGATGATGGAAAAGCATACTCCGCATGGAGCAAAGCAAAGAGCGTAAAAGTAAAATAAATTCTCAACGAAAACATGAATATTACAGGGAAAGTCTGTTTGCTGCGGCGACAGGCTTTCTGTGATTGTTAAGAAAGGTATGTAAGATGCGGAAAACAATTAGAAAATTGACGGCAATGGCGGTCGCCGTGGCCATGGTCATGATGGCCGGCGTACTTTCCTTTGCCGGCGGAATGGATGCAAAAGCAGGCCGCCTGGCAGATGGAACCTATACAATAGGCGTAAAGCCGGATGTCAGCGGAGCGGGCAGGATGTTTTATATCGCTTACGACGATAAGAACACCTGCAAGTTAACGGTAAAGAACGGCGTTATGACTGCAACGGTACGTCTCAACGGAACCGGTTATGACAAATTATACATGGGTACGGCAGAAGCAGCAATCAAAGCAGGCGAATCCGCATGGATTCCATATGTGGAGGATGCTGAGGAATATTACACCTTCCAAGTACCTGTAGCCGCTTTTGATCAGGAAGTCGACGTCGCGGCCTATGGAACCAAGGGAAAAGCGTGGCACGACCATACATTGTCCTTTTCTTACAATACGCCGGCAAAAACTGCTTTGAAAGCACTTAAGGCCGGCAAGAAATCAGTAAAGGTGACCTGGAAGAAGCAGACCAGCAACGTGTCGGGCTATCAGCTTCAGTATTCTACCAGCAGTACGTTCAAAGGTGCGGCTGCGACAAGAATCACGAAGAATACGCAGGTGACAAAGACGATCAGCAAATTGAAGTCAGGTAAAAAATATTACTTCAGGGTTAGAACTTATAAGAAGGTGGGCACGAAATATTACTATTCTTCCTGGAGCAGTCAAAAAAGTGTAAAAGTCAAATAATTATGAAGGGGTGTTGAACGTGAAATGTAGAAAAAAGGTGATATTGACAGTGGTTTTGTCCATGGCATTGATCTTTACGCAAGTGATACCGGTGCTGGCGGATGGTGACAATTTGGATGAAATCGCAGTAAAATGCGAAAAACTCTCTGATACTTCAGAAGAAGAATTGAAGCAGGAGGAGATAGGAGAAGATATCATCACGGAGGAAGATTCGGTTGACGCTTCAACGCCTCTTGAGAAAATGCAAAATCAGGCGGAGGATAAAGAAAAGGATGACAGTAAAGAAGCGGAAACTGATGAAACAACCAGTGCAGTCGATAACGCCACTACCATTGCTGACGGAACTTATAAGCCGGAGACATTTGTGGCGACAGGCGGCACGGGCAAGGTCAAAATAACCTGCCCCAAAATTACCATCCGCGATGGAAAAGCTTATGGCACCATTGTATTTTCCAGCCCTTACTACACCAGGCTGAAAGCCAGCGGCCATGTATATAACGGCACCATCAGCCAGTCAAAAGGCACGTCTACTTACAAGATTCCCATAGCTTTGAATACAGAGAACACCATGATTGGCACGACGACCGCAATGTCTGAGGCGCACGATATTACTTACACCATTTTTGCAACGCTGACGGCCTCGTCGGAACAGCTTCCGGACGACGATGGCAGTGCCGGTGATGACGATAGTGAGAAACCCGGCGGAGATTCAGCAGGCGACGACGTACCGGCCGACAAATTGGCCGATGGCACCTACATGGTGAGAGCCGATACCGACAACCGCATGTTCTACCTGATGCCGGATTCGAAGAACCAAAAGACGGCATACCTGGTAAAAAAGAATGGCAAGATGACGGTGACCATTACGTTGACAGGCAGAGGATATGATTATCTTTACATGGGTACCACAGAAGAAGCCGAAAAGGCAAAACCTTCTTCCTGGAGCAAGTTTCACACGATCAGCGGATATTATACCTACAACTATACCTTTGATATATCAAAGCTGGACACGAAGCTTCAGATCGCAGCGCATTCGAAGAATCGGGACAAATGGTATCAGCACACGATTATTTTTTACAGTAAAGGGGCTGTAAAGGTAAACAGCAATAAACCTTATGTACCATCTACAGGTAAAGACAAAGATAAAGAGCAGAATACGCAGACAAAGCCGGTCAAAAACGACCATAAGAAGGATCAAGTTTCTAAATCCAGTGCAGATTCCAGCAAGAGCACCTCGGTGGTCAACAATGCGACCAATCTGAAGGATGGCGTATATACGCCAGACAAATTCAGCTGGTCCGGCGGCTCAGGAAGGCTGGCCTATATCATCTGCAACAAGATTACAGTGGTTGATGGCAAAGCCTATGCCACCATCATCTTCGGCAGCAGTGGATATGATCTGGTCAAAGCCAGCGGCAGAACCTATTCAAAGAGTGGAGGCGGCCTTTCCACCTTTGTCATCCCGATCAAGCTGAACGCAAATAACACCATTGTGGGCAGAACGGTAGCCATGTCCCAGCCCCACTGGATTACCTATTCCATTTACGTGTACTCTTCGGCGGCTGCGGCAGCAGGTGACGGAGGCAGCGCAGGGAAAACGGACACGGTAAAGAAGTCTTCCTTGTCAGAAAAGGCGCCGGAAATCGTCGGCTTGGAATATCAATCAACCACAAAGGTGAAATACGCCAAATACTTCAAAATCTACAATTATGATGACGGAGTCAGACTGCTGCAGATGGACGTCACGGAAAACTCCGGACTTTCTTATCAGAGCAGCGATCAGTCGGCAGCTGAGGAAAAAATTCAATATGATGATGAAGGCAAACCCATTGCTAAATCGCAGAATGAAATTACAGAAGCCCTGTATCACAACAAGGTGGTCAATTATCTCCTCGTGCCAGAGGATGCAGAGATACCGGCCGGTCTTGACAAGGACTTTATCATCGTCAGATTGCCGGCAGACCAAACCTATGTGTCGGCAAAAGAATCTCTTGACTTTATGGATCAGCTGGATGCGACGGATAACATTTTGACGGTAGGTCTGGCCAAAGACAAAGTGAAGATCAGCAGCATGATAACGGCCATGAAAAAAGAAAAAATTACATATGCCGGCAGCTATCACAAGCCGGATTACAAGGTTTTGATCAAGAAGCAGATAAAACTTGCAATTTTGCCTGGCACAGCAATTCCTGCAGAAGTAAAAGAGTCTGATGTAAAAGGCCTCTTTCAATCAGGCAAGCTGAAAGAGTTGAAAGAAAAAAGCAAGAAGCAGAAAGAACAACTGGAAAAATTAGAAAAGCGCTATACGACTCTGGGCATTCCCGTAATCATAGACCGCTCCGGTGATGAGGAAAAGGAACTTGCTAAAGCAGAGTGGATCAAGGTATACGGTGCGCTCTTTGGATGCCAGAAGGAAGCCGGCACCATCTTTGACAAATTTGTAAAAGAAAGCAAGAAATGATGAGGTATTGATAGGATGAAGAAAAAATGGAAAAAACCGCTTTTGGCCTTATTGGTTCTGTGCCTGACCTCCATGACTGTACTGACAGGTTGTGGAGGTTCGGCAGGCGGTTCCGATGACGATACGAAGGGCGCGCCCCAAATCAGCGGCCTGACCTATGAGAGCACCATGGAGCTTGACTATGCAGAGGCTTTTGATGTATACCGCTATCAAGGCGGATATTCTCTGATCGACGTCCACGACGATGCCCGTTATTTGGTCGTACCTGAGGGCAAAGAGCCGCCGGCAGATTTAGATAAGGAAATCATCGTCATCAAACAGCCCGTCGCTAATATTTATCTAGGGGCCACTTCTGCTATGGCTCTGTTCGACGCGATTGACGGGTTGGACTCCATCAAGATGACGGGTTTAAAGGCCTCGGGCTGGTCGGTGAAAGCCGCTGCCCAGGCCATGAAAGAGGGCAGCATCGTATATGCGGGGAAATACAATCAGCCGGATTACGAATTGATTCTCGATAGCGACTGCGGCCTCGCTATTGAATCTACCATGATCTACCATTGCCCGGAGGTAAAGGAAATGCTGGAGGATCTGGGCATCCCGGTTCTGGTAGACTATTCTAGCTATGAACCCAATCCCTTGGGACGGACAGAATGGATCAAACTCTACGGCGTAATTTGCGGCAGGGAGAAAGAGGCGGAAAGCTTCTTTGCCAAGCAGGAAAAAGTGATCAACAGTTTGACCGCGTTTAAAAACACGGAGAAGACCGTGGCCTTCTTCTATGTAACTACCGATGGAAAGGTGGTCGTGAGACGAAGTGCGGACTACGTGCCGACGATGATAGAGATGGCAGGGGGACGATATGTCTTCAAAAATCTGTCTGGTGAGGACGACAAAGCTTCCATCTCCATGACCATGGAGAGTTTCTATGACCAGGCTGTGGATGCAGATTATATCGTATACAACGGCAGCATAGACAGCACGGTGAAATCCTTAGACGATCTGATCAGTAAAGACGAGATCTTTCAGAAGTTTAAAGCTGTGAAAAGTGGAAACTGCTTTACGACAGGAAGTTCCATGTATCAGAGAACCGACGTGGTAAGCAATATGATTATGGACTTTCATAAGGTATTGACAGAGGACAGTCAAACTGGTCTGAAATTCCTCACGAAACTGGAGTAATGAAATGCGGAAAACCAAGGAAACGATAGAACAAAAGAAGCAGGACACATTGGCAGCAGGCAGCTTTCATAGTGAGAACTTTCGCCGGCGCAGCCGTTATATATTCGTATTTCTGCTTTTGATTTGCGCCTTTTTTGCAATTACCATATTGAACATCAATACAGGAAGCGTACATATCCCAGTGCCAAAAATTCTCCATATTCTTTTCACCATGGACGGCAGTGTCAAGGATGTGGACATCATCTGGCGGATTCGTCTCCCCCGGGTGATCATGGCGGCGGTCTTAGGCGGCGCCCTTGCCCTTTCAGGCTTTCTGTTGCAGACCTTCTTCGAAAATCCCATCGCGGGACCCTATGTTTTGGGAATCTCGTCGGGTGCAAAGATGGTGGTCGCCCTGGTGATGATCCTCTATCTGCAGCAGATGAAGACCATGTCATCCTATGCGCTGATTATCGCGGCTTTTATCGGCTCGCTGATGTCTACGGGGTTTATCCTGCTGGTATCCAAGAGAATCAAAAGCATGGCGGCCCTTCTCGTAGCCGGTATTATGATTGGATATATCTGCTCTGCCGTGACGGACTTTGTCGTTACTTTTGCCGATGATTCCGATATCGTCAATCTGCACAACTGGTCCCTGGGCAGTTTTTCGGGTATGAGCTGGGGCAACGTGCAGATTGGATTTGTGGTCATCGCCGTCACTTCTGTGCTGACCATGCTTTTGTCCAAACCCATAGGCGCCTTTCAGCTGGGAGAGGCTTATGCCCAGAGCATGGGGGTAAATATCAAGGTGTTCAGAGTAGCGCTCATCATGCTCTCCAGTATGCTGTCCGCTTGTGTCACAGCTTTTGCCGGACCGATTTCCTTCGTGGGAATTGCAGTGCCCTTTATCGCCAAAGGCAGTCTGGGCACCTCAAAACCCATTGTCGTCATACCGGGTGCTTTTCTCTGCGGCGCAGTCTTCTGCATGATCTGCGATCTCATTGCCAGAACCGCTTTTGCGCCGATTGAGCTGAGCATCAGCACGGTGACTTCCGTCTTTGGCGCACCTATCGTAATATACATGATGATGAGAAAGCATAGCAGGTACTAAATGAGTGATCGATATTTTGAAATGAACAAATTGTCTGTCGGCTACAACGGAAAAGCGCTGATCAGGGACATTTGCATCAGCATTAAAAAAGGGGAGATTGTCACGCTGATCGGACCTAACGGTGCCGGAAAATCGACTATTTTAAAGAGCATCACAAAGCAGCTGGAGCTGATTGGCGGAAGTGTGGTCTTCGACTGTGACGATTTAAAGTCCATGTCCTATAAAAAGCTTGCCGGAAAGATGGCCGTGGTGTTAACGGAAAGGCTCAGACCTGAGCTTATGACCTGTCATGACATTGTGGCGACGGGCAGATATCCCTACACGGGTAAACTGGGCATTCTCAGCAGGGAGGATGAGAGAAAGGTGGACGAAGCTTTGGAAATCGTCCATGCACAGGAAATCGGCAACAGGGATTTTACCGCCATCAGTGACGGGCAGCGACAGAGAATTCTTTTGGCCAGAGCCATCTGCCAGGAACCAGACATCATGATTCTCGACGAACCGACGTCCTTTCTGGATGTACGCCATAAATTGGAGCTTTTGTCTATCCTACGTAATATGGCAAAGGAAAAGGGAATTACTGTCATCATGTCTCTTCACGAGATCGATCTTGCCGAAAAAATATCGGACCGTATCGTCTGCGTAAAGGGAGATGAGATATACGATTATGGAGCCCCGGACAAAATCTTCAGTGAGACGCTGATTCGTGATCTCTACGACATCGATAACGGGTTTTTTGATCCGGTCTTTGGCAGCATTGAACTGCCCCGGCCCTGTGGGAAACCAGATGTCTTTGTTATTTCTTCCAGTGGCAGAGGCATACCGACATATCGAAGACTGCAGAAGGAGAATCGGCCTTTCGTCGCAGGAATTCTGTATACCAACGACATTGATTATCAGTTGGCCAGGCTGCTGGCATCGGAGGTGATCACCGAGAGACCTTTTCAGGAAATCAGCGATGCAGCTTTTGATCTGGCGTTGCAGCAGATGCAAGGCTGTAGCTGTGTCATCGACGCAGGCGTGGAGATTGGATCGTGTAATGCAAGAGTCGCGACGCTGCTAGAGGAGGCCAGGCGGTCAGGAAAGCTGCTTGCAAGCCTGCAGCGGGAGGATTAAGTTGAAGACAGAAGTTGATAGAGTATATATATATTCTCTGCTCAAATACTTTCACAGAGAGCTAGGTATTTGAAACCTCTGCGCATATTCCTGTCATATTTACCCCTCTCGTTAATATATTACTTATGAATGAGAGGGGTGTTTTTGTGAGAAAGAATATAAAAAAACTGATTTGCTTTGCCTGTATTTTATCTTTATGTGGAATTATGGGAGTGAAATATTTTTCAAACCCTCAGGAACCTGTGACTTTGGAAACGGTTTCTGCCAGCCTTGAGGATCAGGGGGCACCGTCAGAGGAACAGAAAAATGCGAATTTAAAACTAAATGTTAAGGCCGCAGTTTTGATCGATGCGGATACCGGGAAGGTTTTGTTCCAGCAGGACGCACACAAAGAATTGCCGCCGGCATCGGTAACAAAGGTCATGACCATGCTGCTGGCGCTGGAAGCGGTGGAGGATGGCAAAGTGAAGCTGTCTGATAAAGTGACTGTTTCCGAGCGGGCTGCATCCATGGGCGGCAGCCAGATGTACATGGAAATCGGTGAGGTACATACGTTAGAGGAAATGCTGGAGGGCATTGCCATCGTTTCCGCTAACGATGCATGTGTCGCTGTATCAGAATACATTGCAGGCAGTGAAGAGGTCTTTGTGGAGAAGATGAACGAGAGAGCGAAAGAACTGGGAATGAGAGACACTCATTTTGTCAATACCAACGGTTTACCTGTAGCAGAACACTATACCAGTGCATATGATATAGGGTTGATGTCGCGTCTCCTTCTGAAGCACCAGCACACGCAGAAGTGGTTCAACACGTGGCAGACCACCATCAAAGTGGGGCTGCCAGGCAAGGAGAAGGACTTCGGCCTCACCAATACGAATAAACTGATCAAGCAGTATCCAGGCGCAAACGGCATCAAAACCGGATTCACCCAGGATGCGGGTTTCTGCTTGTCAGCGTCGGCAACAAAGGAAGACACGACTTTGATTGCTGTCGTATTGGGCGCGCAGACATCAAAGATACGTTTTGAAGAAGTATCGAAACTTCTCAATTATGGCTTTGCAAATTATTCATCGGTAACCCTGGCTGATAAAGGACAGAAAATAAAAAAGGTCACACTAGATAAAGGTGAACCATATACCATCAACGCAGTTGCTAAGGAGAAAGCCACCGCTTTTGTAAAGAAGGGCGAAGAAAAAACGGCGAAGTTCAAGGCCTCCATTGATAAAAATATCAAACTGCCTCTTAAAAAAGGCGCGAAGGTCGGAACGCTCAATGTGTACTGCGGCAAGGAAAAGGTCGGTTCTTGCGAGCTGGTCTCTGACAGAAAGGTAGAAAAGGTTTCCTTTGTGACCTATTACATACGAAAGATAAAAAATCTGTTCTAACAGTTAGGGGGAAGAAGCGTGGATAAAGAGTTTATCATGTCTTTTTCATCGTTTTACAAGGCGGCGTATGCCAGAGACGTACTGGAGGAAAATGGGTATCACTCCACTTTACGCAAGCTGCCGCCACAGGTCGCCCATTCCTGCAGCACCGGACTATATCTGAGAATCGACTCCATAGAAAGGGTGCGGAGTGTTCTTGATGAAAGACAAATTGTTGCAAAGGGCGTCTATCACATTTCAAAGAATGAAAAAGGCGTAAAAACGTATAACAGAGTGTAAAATAAGGGTCTTTGCCTGGCCGGGCTGAATCAGCCTGGCCGTGAGGCCTTTTTTTTGGTTCGGAATAAATTTGATAGATTATCAAGAGATGTTGGTATATAATAAGTATAGCAAATAAAAGGATGGTGTTTGATGATGAGGGAAAAGAGAATGATATCAGATGATCAAGTGGTAAAAAGAGCAAATGCTGCCGTAAGGCTGGAACTGGAAAAGAGAAAGGCCAGAAATCAGCCGATTGCTGTATTTGATAGAAAAGCGCAGAAGGTATATATGCAGGATAGCGACGGAACGATCATAGAATCGAGTGAGAGGCTGCGGAGGGGGCGGTACAGTGAAAGAAAAAGAAACCGCACCTGAGATTATCGTGTTTGCAGGTCCCAATGGATCTGGGAAAAGCACTTTTACGGAATATCTAAAGCCGGAACACATGGACTATATCAATGCCGATGAAATCAAGAAAGTGCTGAAATGCAGCGATATAGAAGCAGCGCAGTTAGCGGAAAAACAGCGTATCAGCCATATTGACCAGATGGAAGAGTTTTGCTTTGAAACAGTATTGTCCACTGACAGAAATCTTCATTTGCTGATGAGAGCAAAGGAAAGAGGCTATTTTATCAGATGTTATTATATTCTGACTGCAGACCCTTTAATCAATGTTTACCGTGTGAAATCGAGAGTGGCAGCAGGCGGACATGATGTGCCAGAGGAGAAAATCATTTCCAGATATGATAAGGCGTTGGATTTAGTAAAGAATCTTTTACAAGTATGCGATATCTGCCATATTTATGATAACTCAGGGGATGTACCCCACCGAATCTTCAAGAAGCGAAAAAATCAATACTTTTACGATGAATGTGAGGATTGGTATTTTGAGGATATTCAAGCTCTGACCGAAATAGACTGTATGGAGTTGAAAGAACTAAATTAATATAAAAAGAGGCAAATGAACCAATGCCATTAAGTTAATGACATTGAATAAACCGCCTCTTTTTTTGTTGGACATCTTGACTTGGAGTGTACTCCAGGTAGTATAGTAATAGAAAAGACACATAAAAGGAGCAACAGATGGCGATTATATTCTACTTATTAGCAGCGGGGTTTGTGGTACCGACGGGAATCTATTTTTACTTCTTTTTTCGTCGGCTGCTTACGCTGTTTGGAATTGAAAAGAAGACGAAGAAGAGCAGGGCTTTGGCAGTGCTACTGGCTGCAGCTGTGGCAGCCTTGGGTATAAGGATGATGGATTTCAGTTTCATGATTATGCTGCACCTCCTTCTGGCGTGCTTTTTCATGGAGTTTGCTAATTTCTTACTGAAAAGAATTCCGCAGGAGAAATTCCAGAGGGTTTGGTCATTTCTTTACAAAAGCGGCATCATCAGTGTCGTCGTGGCCGTGGTAGTTTTGACCTATGGCTATTTTAACATGCACAATGTACAGCGCACGGAATATACGGTAGAGGCGGCAAAGGCGGTCGGCAGCGATCTGAAAGTTGTACAGATATCGGACCTGCATACGGGAACCTCTCTGGATAAAAAGGAGATGGAAGAATGCTTTAAACAGATTCAGGCAGAGGAAGCCGACCTTTTGGTTTTGACCGGGGATATCTTTGACGAAACCACCACCCTAGGGCAGATGAAAGAAACCGTGGATATGTTGTCAAAGATTGAAACAACCTACGGATCTTATTACATATTCGGCAACCACGACGTCAATCAGTACACGGCCAGCCCGGCTTATACATCTGCACAGCTGAAAGAGGAACTGACAGGAGCTGGCATCAAGGTTTTGGAAGACGAGGTTATAGAATTGCCCGGCGGATACACCTTGATTGGCAGGCAGGATGCGTCCGTCAAAAATCGCGCGTCCATTGCATCTCTGACATCACAGGTGCCAGAGAAAGATTTCCGACTCCTGCTGGATCATCAGCCGGTAGATCTTGCGGAGAATGCCGAAATGGGAATTGATCTGCAATTATCCGGACACACCCATGCGGGCCAGATTTGGCCTATGGGTTTTCTGAGCAAACTGGTCGGCGTTAACGAAGAGTACTATGGAATACATGACATTAAAAATTTCAGAGTCATCGTCAGCTCAGGCATGGCAGGCTGGGGATATCCAATCAGGACAGAGGGGCCTTCAGAGTACGTTGTCATAAATATTGTGCAGCCTGCTTGAGCACTGCAAAACATGAGAGTCTGATCGCAGACGAAGCCGGTTCAGCTGCAACAGAAGTTTTACTATATAGAGTCTTTTTCAAAAAATGAGTATAAAAAAATCCCAGTGTATCCCATAAATAGACGTTAGAAGAGTCATTGCTGGTTAATACCAACAGTAAAAGCTCTCCAGTGCCAATGATTTTTACATTAACTTCCAAATAATTATACTCAAATTGTGAAAATAACGTCATATAGTAAAAATTGTCTCTGCAGGTCAACTCGGGCAGCTTTTATGCTTTTGCCGCGGTCCGCCTGAGGAAAATCCTTGCCTACTGCTAGTCCTGTGTGTTAAAATATGGTATTATGAAAGAGAAAAATAGAAAAGTATTATTTGTATTAGCGATTATGTTTATCGGGTTCAATCTGAGAGCTGCTTTAACAGGTGTCGGGCCTCTGGTGAGCATGATTCAAAGTGACCTGCACTTATCTTCCGGTGCTACAGGTTTTATTACGACCATACCACTGCTGGCCTTTGCGGCGATGTCGCTTTTGGTGAGCAAAATCTCTGCAAAGCTGGGAGAAGGAAAGACCATTCTGCTTTCTTTTCTGATTATGGCCGCAGGGCTCCTGGTTCGTTCCTATCTTGGAACCGCAGGGCTGTTCTTAGGGACTGTTTTAGCCGGCGTGGGCATCGCCTTTGGCAATGTGCTTCTGCCCGTCATCATCAAAGGAAAATTCCCAGAGAAAGCAGCTGCTCTGACCAGTGTCTATACGGCATCCATGGGTCTCTTTGCCAGCATTTCAGCGGCAATCAGCGCACCTCTGGCGCTGCATGTAGGATGGAGAAACTCCATGGCAGTGTGGGTTATTTTGGTTGTAATCGGGATTCTGTTCTGGCTTCCTTTTGTTTCGATGAAGATGAAGCAGGAACATGGCGATGCGGTGAAGGGACTGTTTAAAAATTCCATAGCCATCTGGTTGTCCCTTTTCATGGGGCTTCAGTCTCTGCTCTTCTACTGCTTCGTGGCCTGGCTGCCAACGATCCTGGCTGTCAAAGGTTTTGATGCAGAGACAGCAGGTTATCTGTTCAGCATCTATCAGATTTTGGGAATACCGGCATCCTTTATCACGCCGCTGCTGGCAGGTCGTAAGAATGACCAGAGATGGGTCGTATGTCTGATTGCAGCTGCTTACGTGCTGGGACTCCTGATGATTACGGCTTTCCAAATCAAAGCGGTCATCAGTATCGGTGTGGCCATCTGTGGTTTCTGTTCCGGCTGCTGCCTGAGCATTGCTATGCTGATGATCAATACCAGAGCCAGCAATGCCGCTGTTTCCGGGCAGCTTTCCGGCATGAGCCAGGCGGCTGGTTATATCCTCGCTGCTGTTGGACCTTCTGCTATGGGGGTTGTCTTCGATCTGACACAGAATTGGACCATCACTCTGACCATTTTGATCGTCATCATGGTGCCGCTGTTTACGGCAGGCTGGAACGCAGCCAAAGATCGAAAAGTATAAAAGCGTATTAGGAAAAAATGGAATAGTAAAAACCAGCTATTGAGAAATGAAGTATCTCATTTTTCAATAGCTGGTTTTTATATTGCTGGGTTTGATGCATATTTTTGTCTTCTCAGAGAAAAAGCCTTGACTTGGAGTGCACTCTAAGTAGTAAAGTGTTTATAGAACAGAAAAGGAGGAAAGAGAATGGCTACAGATCAATTTGCAGAGGAATGTCATCGGCAGATGTTCCCTGGAGGCAGTGGGACTATAAGAGAAACAGATCCAGAGTTTGCTGAACTCTTTGCGCATTTCGCCTTTCATCAAGCAGCGGACCAGGATGACTTGAATGACCACAGTCGCATGCTCGCTATTTTAGCGGCACTTCTTGGATGTCAGGGGCTGGACGTATTTAAAAACATGACGGGTGCAGCCCTGAACCTTGGCGTAACGCCTGTGGAAATCAAGGAAATTGTCTACCAGGCGACGGCATATCTGGGTATAGGCAGGGTATATCCGTTTTTAAAGGTGCTCAACGGAATCCTGGCAGAAAGAGGAATTCAAATGCCTCTGAAAAGTCAGAAAACGGTATCAAGAGAAGAACGGCTGACAAGAGGAAATGAAAAGCAAGTGGAGATCTTCGGCGAAGGGATGAGAGACTTTTGGAACCAAGGGCCACAAGAGACCAGACACATCAATGCGTGGCTGGCAGAAAATTGCTTTGGAGATTATTACACCAGATCCGGTTTGGATAACGAACAGCGGGAACTGATTACATTTTGTTTTCTGGCGGCCCAGGGGGCTTGCGAATCGCAGTTGACCAGCCACGCGGCAGGTAACATGAGGATCGGTAACGACAGGCAATTTCTGATCAAAGTTATATCACAATGTATCCCTTATATCGGTTATCCGCGGGCGCTGAATGCGCTGCAATGTATTGATACAGCGGCAAAAACTATAGGGATAGACAAGGAGGAGCGATGAACGCAAAAGTATATTTTACACAAGAAATAACAGCGGAAAAGGTACTAGACCTTTATAAGATAGTAGGAAAAGAACTGAACGGTAAGACTGCCATTAAGGTTCATTCCGGGGAAGCGGGCAATCAGAACTTTTTGAAACCGGAGTTTTGGAAGCCTGTCATCGACCATGTAGGCGGGACTGTAGTTGAATGCAATACAGCTTACGAAGGAGAGCGGGATACTACCGAAAAACATTTGCAGCTGATGGAAATCCATGGTTGGAGTAAATCTTTCGAGGTCGACGTTTTGGATGGAGAAGGGCCTGATCTGGAACTTGCTATTCCAAGTGGAAAAGTCATCCAGAAGAATTATGTCGGCAAAAATTTGGCCGCTTATGATTCCATGCTGGTACTGTCACACTTTAAAGGACATCCTATGGGAGGATATGGAGGCGCCATCAAGCAACTGTCCATCGGTATCGCATCGTCTTACGGCAAAGCATATATACACGGTGCGGGTAAGCCCGATGAAATGTGGACGGCTGATCATGACCGATTTCTAGAATCTATGGCAGATGCGGCAAAATCTGTTACAGACTATTTTGAAGGGAACATTATCTATATCAACGTGATGAAGAATATGTCCGTGGACTGTGATTGTTGTGCAGTGGCAGAAGATCCGTGTATGAAAGATATCGGTATTCTGGCATCTACAGATCCTATCGCCATTGATCAGGCTTGCTTAGACTTAGTATACGCAGCAGAAGATCCGGGCAGGGATCACCTTTTGGAACGAATTGAATCCCGCAACGGTGTTCATACCATCGAGGCCGCATCCGCGCTGGGTTATGGAACAAGGGAATATGAATTGATTACAGTAGAGTGAAGACAAGGGAGGTCGATCTATATGAATGATTTTATGGAAAGGTCCATTTTTCCTATCGGTGAAAAGAACGAGGCGTTCGCTCAGTATTTTGTTGGCCGGAGTTATCTCTCCATGCTGACGACCACAGGCGTTTCTATCGGCAATGTGACTTTTGAACCGGGGTGCCGCAATGATTGGCATATTCATCATAAGGGCGGACAGATTCTCCTCGTTACCGGCGGCAGAGGCTGGTATCAAGAATGGGAGAGGCCAGCCAGAGAATTACACCCTGGTGATGTGGTGAATATTCCGCCAGAAGTAAAGCACTGGCATGGTGCGGCAAAAGACAGTTGGTTTTCCCATCTGGCCGTAGAGGTGCCGGCAGAGGGCGCTTCGAATGAATGGCTGGAAACTGTCGCTGAAGAGGAGTATAATCGTTTGTAATAGGAGGTGTATGTGATGACAATCGCTGAAGTGAGCAAAATAATGGATATCTCAGCAGATACGCTTAGATATTATGAGAGAATCGGTTTGATTCCGCCTGTCAAAAGAACGAAAAGCGGCATCAGAGACTACGGCGAAAAGGATCTGGGATGGGTTGGTTTTGCTAAGTGTATGCGCGGCGCGGGGATTTCTATCGAGGCGTTGATAGAATATGTTTCCTTGTTTCAGCAGGGAGACGACACGATCACGACCAGAAAGCAGATTCTGATCGATCAGAGGGATGAACTGATCAAGAAAATTGAAGAGATGCAGGGAACCTTGGAATATCTGAATACGAAACTGGAGCACTATGAAGATACCTTGGTGCCGAAGGAAAGAGAACTGGCAGAGGAATAGCGCAGCCATAAGACTCAGGTTCGAAGAGCGGAGGGAAATTGTGAAATACAAGATTCCCTCCTTTTCTTTTTATAGAGTACAAGAATTGTTTCGTCGAGTGCCGAACTGATTCTTAAGATACTGAAGTGGTTTCGCTCTAAAGTTCTTTGAGTTCATAGACGTCGGTCCTGCGCGCTGAGAGGAGAGGCAGCTGGCGGCGAATTTTGTACACATCGTCCAGGTTGATTTCAGATATGATCCATCCCTCTTTCTCATCCATCTCCTGTATGATATTGCCCCACGGACTGACGAGCAGCGAATGTCCCCAGGCTACATAGGAAAAATCTGTATCTCGAGCTGGAGAGGTACCGGCCACAAAACATTGGTTGTTCAGCGCCTGACTGCGGAACATGATTTGCCAATGAGCGGGGCCAGTGGTCATGTTAAAAGCGGCAGGCACTAGAATCAGTTTGGCTCCTGCAAGTGCCATCAGTCTGCCGAGTTCTGGAAAACGAAAATCAAAACAGATGCAGAGTCCGATTTTGCCGAACTCCGTATCGAAGACCGTAACCCGGTTTCCGGGGGTCAGCGTATCGGATTCTTTGAAGGATTGCCCGCCAGCGATGTCAATATCAAAGAGGTGCATCTTTCTATGCTTTGCAATTTGAGAGCCATTCCGATCGAAGACATAGGCCGTGTTATAAATATGTCCGTCTTCCACTTCTGGTACGGAACCGGCGGAAAGATAGATGCTGTATTTTGCAGCGAGAGCACTGAGCTTTTGCCAGATATGGCCGCCTTCGGCTTCCGCATAGAGGGGAAAGTTCTCTGTAATGTAAGGGCAGCTGAACATTTCCCCTAAGGTGATGAGATCAGGGGCTTCCGGCATCACCTTGTCGATATGCTCCTCAAGGCAGACCATATTGCGCTCTTCATCTGAAAAGACGTGGGCCTGCAGTTGTGCGATTTTCATAAAAGATACCTCCATCGTGGATTTTTCGATCAACTGGAACCAATATTGAGTTCATCGTACTTCTCATTTTACTCCTACTGCATGACTTGGCGCAAGATACAATTCTCTTAGACAGATAGAAAAAGGATGTGGCCTTACATACAGCCGCATCCTTTTTCTTTAAATTCTTTATATGCGTTGAGAGCATAGACCATATTATATTGAAGGTGGATACACATGATAGCTGCAGCCTCTTCAAAGTCGCCTTTCTTGATACACTCCAAGATGGATAGATGTCCGTTATTGATGTTCTCTACTTGGATGGGATCACCGTCATAATACAAGTTAGAGAGGAGATCAATTTTTGCCCGCAGCCGTTTGGCGGAGTCATCCAGATAGTGGTTCTGTGCATGGCGATAGAAGACTAAGTGCGCTTCGTCAGAATAGTGTCTCCAGCTTTCAATATCCCCTTCTGCCAGAAGCTTGCTGCCGGTCTCTACAATTTTTTCTAACTCAAAAACTAGAGGCGCATGGGTAAACGAATTGCGGCAGAAACGGATTGCCAGTGCGTCAAACTCACTGATACACTGAAATAGTTCCCGAATATCTGCTTCCGTAAACTCGGTCACAGCAACACCCAGATTAGAGTAATAATTGATCAGTCCGTCTTCGGTCAGGCGTGTCAGGGCTTCTCTGATCGGCGTCTGGCTGGTGCCGAAGCGCTCTTTCAATTCCTTCAATGTAAGTTTTTGTCCGCAGTACAGTCTCTGTTTTGTAATATCTTGGTAGAGTTCTTGATATATTTGTTCTGATAGAGTGGTCTTGCTTCCCATGATAAACCTCCAATGTAAACCATCATTTTATAAGACCATTTTAGCATCTAACTTCTGAGAAATCAAATCATTTAATAATATAAGTGTAAAATTTGCAAAAAAATCAAAATAGTCATTGTTTTTTGGAATAGTTTATGATATTTTATAAAAAGTGAATAAATTTTGCAAAATAATTCTGAAAGGAGAAAATGATGAAAGAGTATAAATGGCCGTACGAAAATGAGATTGGAGACGTACAGACCGATAAGGCGGAGGTCCTGGTACTGGGCGGCGGTCTGGCCGGATGCTTTGCTGCCATTGCGGCGGCCAAAAAAGGCAAGTCGGTGATTTTAGTGGAGAAAGGTGCCACCGTGAGAAGCGGCAGTGCAGGTACCGGTTTCGACCATTGGGAATCTGCCTGCACCAATCCATGCTCCCAAGTAACCCCAGAAGAAATTGCAGAAGCCTATGTGGATGAACAGAGCCATTACAGCAATGGAATCGCTCATTATATCGAATGCCGCGAAGGTTATGACCGCCTTCTGGACATTGAGCGCTTTGGCGGAAAGATCAGAGATACAGATGGAGAGTTTGCAGGCGCAGAATTTCGCGATGAAAAGACGAAGCTGATGTTTGCTTATGATTATAAAAACAAATTCACCCTCAGAGTATGGGGTTCTACCTTTAAACCAGCGTTGTATAAACAGCTTCAGCTTCTGGGCGTAAAAATCTTTGACCGTACAGAAGCTACGGCGCTTCTGACTGCGGTGGAAGACGGAAAGAAGAGAGGCATCGGTGCCTGCGGCATGAATGTGAGGACCGGCAAATTTCACGTATTTAAAGCGAAAGCTACGGTGCTGTGCATGTCCAGGCCTGCGCGTGTCTGGCTATTTAATCCGGATTTAGTCGGTCTCTGCGAATTTCGTCCAATGCAGAGCATCGGCAGCGGTCATGCCATGGGCGCCCGGATCGGCATGGAATTCACCATGATGGAAAAGTCCGTCAAAGGGGAGTTCTCTGCAGCAGGAAGAAGTTTTCCTCCTTATGGGGCGGGAAACAATCATAATACATGGTATGCGGCCACCATGGTTGACGCCAGAGGTGTGGAAATCCCTTATCTGGACCGTGACGGCAATATTCTAGAGACAGTATCTCAGAGATATTATCCGGTAGAAGGGCAGAAATTCTTCCTCAAAGGGGGCGTTATCGATGAGCCAAAGTACGAGTACAGAGGTCCTGAAACCATGCCCTTCGATCAGCTGATGGAAAGGGGATATCAGCTGCCGTTTTACGCAGATCTATCCAAGATGCCGGAAATGGAACGCAAGGTGATCTGGGGGATGATGGTCGGTGAAGAAGGAAAGACGAAGATTCCCATTCTGCAGAATTATACGGAGAGGGGCTTTGATCCTGCAAAACATGCATTGCAGAGCTATGGCACCGGCTGGCAGTCGGCAGCGTTCTTAACCCAGGAACGCCAGCTTTTCGGAGCACCGGGCGGCATCATGCACGATTGGGATCTGAAGACTAACATTGACGGCATTTACGCGGCAGGTGACCAGCTTTTCGCTTCTGACTGCTGTGGCTATGCCTGTGCGACGGGTCATTATGCGGGCAGAAAAGCCGCTGACTATGCGGGAACTGTAGATTACATAGCACCCGTTCAGGCGGATATTGATGCCGAGATGACGAGGCTGTATAAGCCTTTGGAAAAAGAAGACGGCATGGGCTGGAGAGAATTGAATATGGCTATTTCGAAGGCTATGCAGAATTACTGCGGCGGCGTCAAGTGCGCAGAACTTCTAAAGGAGGGCTTGGATCTTCTTACAAGCTATGAGCAGGAAAAAGTTCCGCAGCTTTGCGCAGTTACGCCTCACGACTTGATGAGGACCCACGAAGTGCTGGATATCTTAGAGGTCTGCAAGCTAATTCTAGGCGCCTGCCTGATGAGAGAATCCAGCTCTGCACCGCTCTGCTTTGAGCGCAGCGACTTTCCTGCATTGGATCCGGAGAAGGACCGGCATTTTATCACGATCCGCATGGAAAATGGCAAGCCAGTGAAGGGGATCATACCCCATGACTATTTCGGCAACCTGAAGGAAGAGTATGAGAAAAGGAATCAAGACTATATAGGAGGTGCGCACTAATGGAAAAGAAGGAACTGTATACATCCGTCGTCAGCAGCAGCGCAAGGCCGATTCTTTATGATGCGCATCTCTGCATTGGATGTAATCGTTGTGCAGATGTCTGCCAGGTCGATGTGCTGGTGCACAGCGTCAATCAGGGAGAGCATCCCATCGTCATGTATCCGGGTGAATGCTGGTACTGCGGTGCCTGTGTCATGGAGTGTCCCGTCAAGGGCGCGATCAAACTACAGCACCCGTTGATGAATGAAGCCAAGTTCATTCCCATAAAAGAATAGAAGAGAACGAAAAACCTGTGATTTGGGGATGCCCCAGTTCACAGGTTTTACTTTTCGTTTCTATTTGTTTTTGTCCTGATACTCTTTATAGGCGTTCAGCGCATAGACCATGTCGTATTGCAGGTGGCTGCGCATCAAAGAGGAGGCCTTGTCAAATTCGCCGTCTCTGATGAGATTAAAGATGTCCTGATGTCTCTCATTGATTTCTTCTACGTTGGTCTGTTGATAATACATGCAAGACAGGACCTCGATTTTCGCACGAAGTTTTTTTGCGGCTTCGTTGAGGTATTCGTTCTGTGCGTGGCGATAGAAAGCTACGTGGAAGTCTTCCGAGAATTCTTTCCATTCGGTGATTTTTCCCTGCTCCAGCATCACATTTCCTTTTTTGATGATCTGCTCCAGTTCGAAAAGCAGGGGTGCTTCGGAAAAGGCGTTTTTACAGAATTGAATGGCCATCGCATCCAGTTCTCCGATAAATTGGAATATCTGACGGATATCGGTTTCCGTAAATTCTGTCACTGTGACGCCGCAGTTGGAATAGTATGTGACTAAACCGTTCTCGGCCAGCCGGGTAAGAGCCTCCCTGATCGGGGTATGACTGACATTGAATCTGTCTTTCAGTACCTTCAGGGTCAATTTTTGTCCACAGATGAGACGCTGATCCGTGATGTCGTGATACAATTCGTCATAAATCTGTTCGGACAGTGTGGTTTTATTTGCCATAATTTTCTCTCCTAAATGATAAACTACACTTCTATTTTAACAAAACTATCTTAAAAATCAATAGAACCAGATAAAATGAAAAAATATTTTGCAAAATGTAATCGTTTGTTCCTAAATGACGTGATGTAATGCGTCATTTTAGATTCTCTGGATTCAGATTTTCTAACTCTGGCAGCACAAAGCGGCCGTCCTTGCGAATCAGCATGTCATCAAACCAGATTTCACCACCGCCATACTCCGGACGTTGAATCAAAACCAGATCCCAGTGCAGAGCGGACTTATTGCCATTAAAAGCGTCGTCGTAAGCCATGCCAGGGGTGAGATGGAAGCTGCCGGCAATTTTCTCGTCAAAGAGGGTATCTTTCATCGGCTCCAGAGTATGAGGGTGCACGCCCAGGGCAAATTCACCGAAATAGCGAGAGCCTTCATCTGTATTCAGCAGTTCGTTGATCCGCTTAGTATCGTTGGCTGTCGCTTCTACAATCTTTCCGTTTTTCACTTCGAACCGAACTTTCTCATAGGTAAACCCCTGTTCATTGGAAGGCGTATTATAGGTGATGATCCCGTTCATAGAATTTTTTACCGGGGCAGTGTAGACTTCTCCGTCAGGGATGTTCATCCTGCCATCGCACTTAATGGCATCGATGCCCTTGATGGAAAAAGTGAGGTCTGTTCCTGGACCGAGGATGTGTACCTGATCTGTCCGGCTCATCAGTTCTACCAAGGGGTCCATGGCTTTGCTCATCTTTTCATAGTCGATGGTGGAGACATCGTAATAGAAGTCTGCAAATGCTTCTTCACTCATACCCGCAAGCTGAGCCATAGACGCATTGGGATATTTGAGCACGGCCCATTTGGTGTGGTCGATCAGGTAGCTGCTGGCGCGGCGCATGGTCCGCTGATAAAGATTCATCTGTTCTGTAGGAACGTCCGCAAGCTCAGAAATATTGTCGAAGGCGCGAATACCGATGTAGGCGTCCATACCCTGATTCTGACTAAGCGTATAGTCCGCTTGATATGCAAGTTGTTCTTCACTGCAGTGCATGGCCAGTTCTCTGATGATCTTTGACTCCCTGATGGATACATAAGGCCAGCCGCCGGCCGCATAGATATCTCGGATCAAAGCCTTGACCAGTGGCAGGCAGCAGGCACCCTCATATTCGATCAAAACCTTTTCTCCCGGTTTGATCTGGGTACTGTAGTTGATGAGAAGATTGGATAGTTTTATATCTCGGACATCCATTCTCTGCTCCTTTCTTACATCGTGTAAATATGCGAAAACCCCTGAGTTAGGGGTTTCGCATGGATATGATTTTATATTTTTAGGATTTTACCATGAGAAGTCGTAAATGTAATAAACACCTTCGACTGGCAGATGATGAATCTTGAGGCCAGCGTTGCGTGCATAGAGCATGGTAGGATTGTAAAGTACCGCATAGACCGCTTCTTCCTGTACTTTCTGGAAGATTTCATCGTAAACCTTTGCACGATCCTCTTCCTTAATTGTCGTCACTGCCTTCTCAAAGAGTTGGTCGATTTCTGGATTGCTGTAACGTGCATTGTTGGCCTGACCTACATACTGGGAACAAAGAGCCATTGCCACCTGCTGCGTGTCTCCCTCCAGTGACATCTGCAGTGTAGTGATGCCGAAGTCTCCCTGTCTCAGCTTATTCAGATAAGCGTTGAACTCAAGAATCTCGATTTTGCATTTGAGGCCGACTTTCTCCAGGTTAGCCTGCACAACTTCCGCCAGGGATTTATACTGTTCAGCCACGTACATCTTGCCCAAGTCATATTCGCCTTTGATACCGGCTTCTTTCAACAGGGCTTTTGCTTTATCAAGATCATATGTATAGGATTTCTGATCTTTTGACCAGCCCAGTCTGTCTGGTGTCAGCAGGTTGGAGTTCTCTGTGGCGTAACCTTCCTGTACGCTGTCGATGATGCCCTGGCGGTCGATGGCGTAGTTGATCGCCTGACGGAATTTTACATTGTTATACGGCGCTTTTTCTGTATTCATAGCCACGAACCCAAAAGTTGTCTCTGTCGCTTCTTCCAGCGCCACGTTCTCATCGTCTTTTATGGTGCTGACTACAGATGGATCTACTTCCGCGAAGTCCACTTCACCTGTCTGAATGCCAACGCCCATGGAGGCTACGTCTGAAATGATCTTAAAGGTCACGTTTTTAATTTTAGGCTCGCCTCTGTAATAATCTTCATAAGCCTCAAAATCTGCTTTGTTGCCGTCTTCATGGCTTACCCATTTGTAAGGGCCGCAGCCGACTGGCTCCTGTGCGAACTTATCCTTGCCAGCCTTTTCATAATAAGCCTTGCTGGCGATGAACATCTGATCCATGCTGTCCAGGAATGGGGCGTAAACGCTCTTCGTGTAAACCTTGATGGTCGTATCGTCGACGATATCGTAGTGGTCAAAACCTTCGACAACAGCACCCTGATATTCTGATTTTGCGTAGAGGTCAAGGGTAAAGCCGATGTCTTCTGCTGTCAATTTGCTGCCGTCGTGGAAGGTTACGTCATCACGCAGATGGAAGGTATAGCATTTACCATCTTTGCTGACTTCCCACTTTTCTGCCACCCGTGGTTCCAGCTTTGTCTGGTCTTCATAATTCTTTCTCAGCAGCGTGTCGTAAATCTGGCTGTTCATGCGCTGCTCTACCGTGGTACTCCAGTTACATGGATGGAGTGTTGCGTAGTCGTTATCTACAGCAACGACCAGCGAAGTTTTGCCTTCTGTGTCGCTGCCGCCACCGCCGCAGCTTGCAAATAAACCCATAACCAGGGCCAGGGACAGAAGAAGCACTGCCGCCTTTGTCATTTTCTTTTTCATTATTTTTCTCCTTTCAGTTCTAACTTAATTCGCATTTATTCAGCGAAATTGAAGACTCTTTTGGTATACTTATCAGCAAGATCGATAGCGCCTCGTACGTCTTTTTTGCTGATGATGGAGCTTTGACTGTGTGGGAAGCGGTCCACGATGGAAATACCGCATACCTTGACGCCGCAGCCAGATAAATTGATGCTGCTAGCGTCGGTGCCGCCTCGATCCATGACATCCCTTTGATACTCGATGTCATTTTCTTCGCAACAGGCAAGCATTTCGTCTACCAGATATTCGTCCAGCATAGCTGACGGGTCGCCCAGCTTGACACCGACACCCATTCCTACCGCATTGCTGCCCTCCAGATCGGAAGGGTAGAAGTGGTCTGGCGTCACATCGATGGAGATGCCGATATCCGGTCTGATTCTCTCACTGGCGCAGACAGCACCGCGACAGCCGATTTCTTCCTGTACGGAGAATACATAGTAGACGTCGTTGGGACCATCTCCCTGGTTCCTCTTGAGCGCTTCAATTAAAACGTAGCAGCCCACTCTGTTGTCAAAAGATTTTGCGGTGATTTTTTCATTCTGCAACTCGTAGTAGTTGCCGATAAAGCCGCAGTAATCGCCTACTTTTACATATTTTTCGGCATCCTCTTTCGTGGTGCAGCCGATGTCGATGTACAGTTTTCCAGCACTGTTTTTCGCTTCCTCGATAGGTCCTTGGCAGCCGACTACGCCGATGGTGCCGTTCTGAAATATGACTTTGTCGTTGTAGATCGCGCTGGTCCAAATGAAACCTACGTTGCAGACTCTGATTCTGCCGTCGGCCTCTACCTTTGTAACCTGGAAGCCGATTTCATCCATGTGCGCTGAGAGCATGATCTTCTTCTTGTCCGGCGTGTCAGCGCCTCTCTTTAAGGCGATGAGGTTTCCAATCGGGTCTGTATAGACTTCATCGGCCAATCCTTCGATTTCTCTTTTGATGATGGTTCTGATTGATTTTTCGCGGCCTGCGATACCCCAGGCCTGGGTCAGTTCTTTCAGCAGTTCCATTTATTTACCTCCTAGCAGACTTTCTTTCGTTACCCAGCGAGTCTGATTCATCAGTGGGTGGTGCAGCTTGATGGCGTCTTTCGGGCATTCCATGACACAGCAGCCGCAGTACCAGCACTCGTCAGGGTAGATGACGAGGGGATGGGTTCCTGTTTCTTCTCCAGGAATCATCAGATCCATCTGGCAGGCCTCCAGGCATCGGTTACAGCCGATGCACTTCTGGCTGTCGAAAGTGAGCGGTATGGAAGCAGGTGTCTGCCTGATCTTGAAATTCTTTATTTCTGCCATGATACTTCAGCTCCTTCCTTTAACTCTGCGATGTAGTCCTGGTTATTTTTTTCATAGTTTTCTTTTATATTGCCGGCATAGTCAAGAGGCACTTCTCTGGTAACGACTTTGCTGCCGTCCTGTCTGACGACGATAAACGGAGCCATTTCTTTGCCGTCGTCGTCAGAACGGTAAAATTCCAGTTTTTCACAGGACTGATGACGGGCCAGGCAGGACTGCAGGATGATCTGAGATACGGTGAGAATGTCGAACACTTCCAGAAGCCTTACCAGTTCATGAGGATTGGCGGCATAAGTATTGGGCACAATTTCTCTTTCATATCGCTCAAGGAGTTCCACCCCTGACAAGAGCAGTTCATCTCTCTTGATTTCGCCGCAGTAGTTCTGCATTGCCTTAGAAATCGCTTCATTGAGTTCTTTCCAGCTGGTACCACTGATTGGGTCGCCTGACAGCGGGCCATAGACTCTGTCCATCTCCCGGTCGACCTGAGGCTGATGAGGTTCCACGAATGCGGTTTGTTTTGCCGCATAATCGGAAGCTTTTCTGCCTGCATAATAGCCTGTTGCAGCAGCATGTCCAAAGCAATTGGAGGCATAGAGAGAGTCGCCGCCGACAAAGAGGCCTTCGATATTTGTCATCAGGTCCCAATCATTCATGAACCCGCCGGGAAGACCGAAGAGCTGTCTTTCCTGAGGCAGGAATTCTGCCGATGTCCAGCCGACGCCGTAGCACTGAAGCACATGTTTTTCCGGATCAAAGCCGGCTTCTGTAAAGTTCTTGTATACTGGCACATTGGTTTTGCCTTCCTGGCCGACCATCATGCCCCAGATGACCTTTCTTTCCATTTCTGGCATCAAGGAGAGGTCCGCATAGAAAGGAAGCTTGTAACCCATCTCTTTTAATTTGTCATAAGGGAGGGTTTCGGGCCCTTCATATTCGTACTTCGCCTGTTCGATGTTGCCGCCCTTCATAAAATAGTGCTGACCGTCAGCCGGCATGAAGCGTGATTTTACATCCTTTAATATGTTTCCGTCTCGGTCGGCATATGGAATCTCTTTGCCTTCTGCGTCAACCAAAGAGGCCGGGAACCAGGTATTATGATTATTACCTGCACTGTACGGCGGGAAAGACCTGCCCGCAGAGGAGAACTCAGCTCTGACAGATTTTTCCATCATATTGAACTCTGCGCCGGCGCGAAAACCCATGGCATGACCGTCGCCGATGGTGGTCATCGGTCTGAATTCACAGAGACCCGGGTGTGCTGAGGAGAAGAGCCAGATTCTTGCTGGCCGGGACATGGTGATGATGCTGGACTTGCCAGAGAACACGTAGAACTCTCCCGTTCTCGTATGGATACCGGTAGCGCCGATACACTTTGCTCCGTTCTTACCGCCTTCCGTCAAGAGAGAAGTGACCATGCAGCGGTCGACAACCTTGACACCCAGACGTTTCAGTTCCTTTTCCATGGCAGGCTTGAAGGTAGTTCCCCAGATTCGGATGGTGAATCTGTTCTTATAATCGTAGGCGAACATCAGCTTCGTTTTTTCATCGCGGAAGTCTGCACCTTTGAATTCATCCTCTGTATCGCGGATTTTGCCGCCCATCTTCTCGATATCCAACAGGCGGTCCCAGCCTTCTCTGCATTCTATGTAATGGGAAATTGCGTTGTTGTAGCCGTTATTATCATCCAGCATGGCATCTACCAGGTCCTCTGGCGTAACGCCTGAACACGGGTTTGTCGCGGCGGATTCCCAGTGGTCACAGCCTGAGCCGCCTGCACCGCTTCGCTTCGTCGCCCCTTTCTCAACGAGAATGACACTCTGGCCCTTTCTTGCTGCGGCAATTGCTGCCATGCAGCCGGCGATGCCGCCGCCCAGTACCAGTACATCGGCTTTCATGTGAGTAGTTTTGCCGACTTCTGATGGATAGGGCCATGAGTTATTGTTATTAGCCATAACGTTCCTCCTTTAGTTATAATATTGCGTTAAATTTTGCAAATCGTTATCTTGTTTATGCTATATTATCAAATATTAGAAAATTTTGCAATATATTTTTACAGAAAATTTTGCAAAATTCTTGACTTATTTTACAAAATGCGGTAAAGTTATGACAACAAAACGGTATTTTAACAAAAAACGGAGGAATTATTATGTATAAGTACGTGATAAAAAGGCTATTATTCACTATCCCCGTTCTGTTTGGAGCAATCTTCCTCGTATTCACCATCATGAATATGACCCCGGGAGATCCGGCGACACTGATTCTGGGAATCACCGCCAAACAAGCAGATATCGATGCGCTGAATCACCAGTTAGGCGTAGACCAGCCCTTCTTTGTACAATTTTTCAATTACATAAAGGATATGGTCACGCAGTTTGATTTCGGTACATCTTATCGTACGGGAAAACCGGTATTTGATGAAATTCTTTCCAGGTTCCCGACTACCTTCTGGCTGGCGCTTCTGTCGATGATCATCAGTTCCATCGTAGGCATTGTCCTCGGTATCGTATCGGCAGTCAAACAGTATTCTGTTCTCGACAATACGTTCACTACCCTGGCCATGCTGCTTTCTGCAATTCCAGGCTTTTGGCTGGGACTGATGCTGATGCTGCTATTCTCCCTGCAGCTTGGCTGGCTTCCATCCAGCGGGATTGACACCTGGGCCGGTTACGTCCTGCCAGTTGTAACTTTGTCCCTGGGAGGAGCGGCCAGCCAGATGCGTCTGACCAGGTCCACCATGTTGGAAACCATCCGATCCGATTACATAAGAACAGCCAGATCCAAAGGCGCTCCGGAGAACGTGGTCATCTGGAAACACGCATTAAAGAACGCGCTGCTTCCTGTCATCACCTCCATGGGCATGAACTTCGGTGCCGGCCTCGGCGGTGCAGTCATCATCGAGACCGTGTTCGGAATGCCGGGACTGGGCATGCTGATCGTTAACTCCATCAGACAAAAGGATACGCCCACCGTCATGGCGGCGACGCTGTTCTTGGCATTTCTGTTCTGTCTGGTCATGCTCGTAGTCGACATCTTGTATGCTTATATTGATCCGAGGATCAAAGCAAAGTATCAGAACTGATGCAGGCAGAAAGGAGATAGAAATGAGCGAAGTAAAATTGAAACCGGCAAAATCGAAGAAAAACAACCAGATGAAGGAAATCTGGCGTAGATTTAGAAAAAGCAAGACGGCCATGCTGGGACTGATCCTCCTTGCCTTTGTCTTACTGATCGCAATCTTTGCAGATCTGATTGTCCCATATTCAGAGGCAGTCACACAAAATACATCTATGAGACTGCAGGGACCGAGTGCAGAGCATTGGTTCGGCACAGATAATTTAGGCAGAGACGTCTTTGCCCGTGTCGTCCACGGCTCCCGTTATTCACTGTGGATCGGCGTTTCGACCAGTGTGTTGTCACTGATCATTGGCGGTCTCCTGGGAGCAGCAGCAGGTTACTATGGCAAGACAGTTGACAACATTATTATGCGTGTTACCGACGTAGTAATGACTGTGCCTCCTATTTTGCTGTCCCTTGCCGTAGTTGCCGCTCTGGGCGCCAATCTGAGAAACCTGCTGATCGCAATTACCATTTCCTGCGTACCGAGCATGGTCAGAATGGTGCGTTCAGTGGTACTCACCGTAGTTGACCAGGACTACATAGAAGCGGCCAAGTCTTACGGCGCTTCTGATATGAGAGCGATTCTGAAATACGTCATCCCTAACGCGCTGGGACCGATTATCGTCACGACAACCATGAATGTGGCGGCCATGATTCTCTCCGCAGCGGGACTTTCCTTCCTCGGCATGGGAGTACAGCCGCCATCACCAGAATGGGGTGCGCTGCTATCAGATGCGAGACAGTTCATGTTCAGTGCGCCTTATCTGCTGTACTTCCCAGGCGTCTTTATCGTCATCGCCGCTCTCAGCTTTAACCTGGCCGGAGACGGTCTGAGAGATGCGCTGGATCCGAAGTTGAAGAATTAGAAGAAAGGATATACATATGAAAGAGACTTTCTTAAAGGTCAGAGACCTAGAAGTAATATATAAGACAGACCTGGAAACCGTATATGCTGTCAACAAAATTTCTTTTGATCTGAATAAGGGCGAGACTCTCGGACTTGTGGGCGAGACAGGCGCCGGAAAAACAACCTCAGCCCTTTCCATTCTGCGCCTTCTCCCGGAGAGAACTGCCCAGATTGCAGGCGGCGAGATTGAGTTTGAAGGCCGCAAGCTTTTAGAAATCCCGGAAAAAGAAATGCAGCGAATTCGCGGGGAGAAAATCTCCATGATATTCCAAGATCCCATGACAGCACTGAACCCTGTTCTGACAGTAGGAGACCAAATCGCAGAATCCCTGCTGCTTCACGACGATAAAGGGAGAGGCAGAGACGTCATCGAAGCTCGTGTAGAAGAAGTGCTGGAAATGGTTGGCATACCAGCCTCCCGTAAAAAAGACTATCCCCATCAGTTCTCCGGCGGCATGAAACAGCGGGTGGTTATCGCCATCGCCTTGGCCTGCAATCCGATGCTGCTGATTGCCGACGAGCCAACCACGGCGCTGGATGTGACCATTCAGGCACAGGTGCTGGCAATGATGAAAGATTTGAAGGATCAGCTGGAAACCGCTATGATTATGATTACCCACGACCTGGGCATCGTCGCGCAGACTTGTGACAAAGTCGCTGTCATGTATGCGGGAGAAATCATCGAATACGGAACGGTCGAGGACCTCTTTACCGGAGAGGCGCACCACCCGTATACAGATGGCCTTTTCGGCTCTATTCCGAATCTGGAAGCGGAAGAAGACCGGCTGCACCCTATCGAGGGCATGATGCCGGATCCTACCAACCTGCCGTCAGGCTGTGCATTTTCACCTAGATGCCCGAAAGCATCAGAAAAATGCAGGCAGCTCCATCCCGATCAGTACACGGTGGGCAGCCACAAAATCAGATGTTTTCTGTATGAGGAAAACAAAGAGGAGGTGAAATAGATGAGCCAGCCATTAATCGAATTACAGAACCTGACCAAGTATTTTGATATCAGCAAAACAGCGAAGCTACACGCTGTGGACGGCGTCAGCCTCACCATCAATCAGGGTGAAACTCTGGGTGTCGTCGGAGAATCAGGCTGCGGCAAATCTACTTTGGGAAGAACAGTGCTGAAACTCCATGAGCCGACAGACGGTAAAATCATCTTTGACGGAAAAGATATCACCAATTATAGAAAAGGGCAGATACATAAGATCCGCCAGGACATGCAGATGATTTTCCAGGACCCTTACTCCAGCCTCAATCCGAGAATGAGTGTCCAGGATCTGATCGCAGAACCTCTGCTGATCAACAAAGTCTGCAAAGATAAGAGAGAAGTCTTTGACAAGGTGTCGGAGTTGATGGAGACCGTAGGTCTGGCGGAACGTCTTTCCAGTGCTTATCCCCATGAATTGGACGGCGGCAGGAGACAGAGAATCGGCGTGGCCAGGGCCTTGGCTCTGAACCCTAAGTTCATCGTCTGCGATGAGCCGGTTTCTGCTCTGGATGTGTCTATTCAGGCGCAGATTCTCAATCTTTTGATGGATCTGCAGGACGAAAGACATCTGACCTATATGTTCATCACCCATGACCTCAGTGTTGTCAGACACATTTCTGATCAGATTGCTGTCATGTACCTGGGAAGATGTGTGGAACTTTGCTCTTCAAAGGAACTGTTCAAAAATCCGCTGCACCCGTACACCAAAGCGCTGCTCTCAGCCATTCCAGTTCCAAGCATTGAGATGCGAGACAAGAAAATCGAGGTGATCAAAGGCGAAGTGACAAGTCCGGTCAATCCGAAGCCGGGATGCAGATTTGCAGCTAGATGTCCACTTGCCAGCGATGAATGCAGAGGGACTGATATCCCATTTGAGGAAATAGAACCGGGACATTTTGTTTCCTGCTGCAAGGTAAAAAAATAGGGAAAATTTACTATGAATTATAATCAGTTCTATCGGAGAAAAGATAAGTATAAGAGGAAAATCACCCAGCCTGAGAAAGAAAATGCCCAGAGACTGGGTATTTCCTTTGGAAAAAGTATTTTAGCGGGAATGGTCTGCGGGCTGGTCATCCTGGCCGTCTACAGGCTGTTCATGTAAAGGTGGTAAGATGGAATTAAATAAGACGATACAGAATTTTAAAGAGCATCAGAAGAAGATGCATGCCTTTGATCACGTCATGAATTTGTTGACCTACGATGCGGCAACCGGCATGCCAGCCGGCGCTTCGGATACCCTCAGCGACACTTTAGCTGTGATGAGCGGTGAATCCTACAAGCTGACAGTGAGCGAAGAGTACAAGGACATGCTGAAGATACTCAACGAGCACAAAGACGAACTGGACTTTCAGACACGCAGAGAGGCAGAGGAATTACGAGAAGAACAGGAAAAACTTGCCAAGGTGCCGGAGGAAGAAGTGGTAGCGGCGGCAAAAGCGCAGAACGAAGCGAATCATTATTGGGAGATAGCCAAGAACAAAAATGACTATGAACTTTTCAAGCCTTATCTTGCAAAACTCATAAAGATTCAAAAGAGTTATGCTGGTTATATCAATCCGGGCGGAGACGTCTATGATACGCTATTGAACGAATTTGAAAAAGGTATGACCCAGGAACAGATGGATCCTTTCTTTGACGACATCAAAGAAAAACTGGTTCCTTTGATAGCAGCCGTAAAGAAGTCACCTGTTAAGCCAGACACTTCCTTTTTGGAGGGAACTTTTTCTATTGAAAAACAGAAAGAGTTGTCGGCTTATGTGATGGATCTCATGGGCATCGACAAGGAACGCTGTACCCTGCGGGAGACGGAACACCCATTTACCACGGAGTTTTCCAAAAACGATGTCCGCATTACCACGAAGTACAAAGAAGAGGACCTGACCAGCAATCTCTACAGTGTCATTCACGAGAGCGGCCATGCCATGTACGAATTATGCGTATCTGACGACCTGCTGCATTCCGCATTGGGTCACGGTGCCACCACGGCGATTCACGAATCTCAGTCCAGGCTTTGGGAGAACTATATCGGCAGAAGCAGCGCTTTTTGCCAGTTGCTCTTTCCTAAGGTGAAAGCGCTGCTTCCAGAGCAGATGGAGGGTGTAACAGCTGAAGATTTTTACCGTGCAGTCAATGTGGCTCGCCCCAGCCTGATCAGGACGGAGGCAGACGAATTGACCTATTCTCTCCATGTCCTGATTCGCTATGAGATGGAGAAGAAGATTTTTAACGAGGGTCTTTCCGTGGATGATCTGCCGGCAGAGTGGAACAGGCTGTACAAGGAATACCTGGGAGTGGATGTGCCCGATGATACCCGCGGCGTTCTGCAAGATGCCCATTGGGCAGGAGGCGCTTTCGGTTACTTCCCTAGCTATGCCCTGGGCACTGCTTATTCTGCACAGATTATGAAATATTTGAAAGAGGTAGTGGATTTAGAGAAGTGCTGCTTCGAAGGAGATTTTTCACCAGTCAAAGAGTGGCTCAGTGAGCGGATTTATAAACATGGCATGCTGCTGACGGCAGAGGAATTGATAGAAAACACTTGCCATGAGAAATTCGATCCAAACTATTATACGAAGTATCTGACTGATAAGTTTACGAGGTTATATAAGTTATGATTGCAGAACTGCAAAAACTAGTTTCTATAGAAAGTGTAGCAAGACCGGGAGAGGAGGGCCTGCCTTATGGGGCGGGTCCTGCCGCTGCCCTTACCTATGTGCTTTCACTCTGCGAGTCTTTCGGCTTTCGAATTAAAAATGCAGATGGTCTTTATGGTTATGCCGAAATTGGGTCGGGCGACGAGCTGATCGGCATCCTCTGCCATCTGGATGTGGTGCCGGCAGGTGAGGGCTGGGATTATCCACCTTATGAGGGTACCTTGATTGGCGATCGCCTCTACGGAAGAGGCGTCATCGACGATAAGGGACCTGCGATTGCTTGTATCTACGCTATGAAAGACCTGTTGGACAGTGGCTGCCTTCTGAATAAACGCATCAGGATCATCTTTGGCCAGACAGAAGAAAACGGAGAGTGGACTGATATGGCAGCGTACAAACAGTGTGAAGAACTGCCTGCTTATGGATTTACCCCCGACGGAGATTTTCCCGCCATCTATGGAGAAAAAGGAATCATGCTGGTAACCGTCTCCATGGACAAAGAAGTCAGCGGGATTCTTTCTATTCGAGGAGGCAGCGCTCCTAACATGGTGCCGGATAGCTGCGTGGCGGAAGCAGGAGGAAAAACCTTTGAGACGATCGGAAAATCCAGTCACGGATGTGCCCCGTGGATGGGTGACAATGCAATTACGAAGATGATGGAACGCCTCTGCATGGAAGGCTTAGACGTACCTTTTGCCAGAATGTACATGGATAAAATCGGCGATTGCCTTCACGGCGAAAAGATGAACTGCGCTTTTGAAGATGGAGACAGTGGCAAGCTCTCTATGAACGCTGGAATGATCAAAGACCTGGATGAAAAGCTGACGTTATACCTGGATATCCGCTATCCTGTTACGTTCCAGTCGGATGAGATCATGGTGATTATCGAAGAAGAATTTGCTCCTTATGAAGTGGAGGTCAGGCTGATTCATCAGCAGAATCCCGTATACATGGATAAAAACGGACCGATAATGCGGAGGCTGCTGCAAGCTTATAGGGCGGTGACGGGTGATCTGTCAGCCCCCCTCGTCATTGGCGGCGGTACTTATGCCCGTGCTATGAATAATATTATCGCCTTTGGTCCCAATATCCCCGGACATCCTAACACAGAGCACGAAAAGAACGAGTACATACTGATTGAAGATCTGCAGACCATACGAGAGGTGTACAAAAGAGCTTTGGAAGCTCTTGCCTTTTCACAAAACAGTACCAATTAGCGATTATTTTACGCATCCTGAGATGTCATCGGCAGAATAAAGTCAAGGGCTTTTGAGACCATTTCGAATTGGACCGTCTTTGCGGTACTGATTTCTCCATCTGCACAGAGAAAGAAGTGATCTCTCTTTGGCTCCAGAGTCAGGCTTTGACATTTTTTGATGGTCAAGATTTCCTCTATAGCGGGGACTTGCAGATGAGTGCCTTTTTTATATCTGGGAAAAAGGCGCAGGAAAGTCAGGCGGGGTACGTCTTTGATGATGTTGAGATCAAAGAAGCCATCGCTGATCTGAGCCTGCGGAGAGGTGTACATGCCTCCGCCACAATAGGAACCGTTGGCGATAGCGCATAGGAGCACTTCATCGTCAATTAATACTTTTCCGTCTTCTATCAGCTTCAGTGCAATACCTTTTTTCTGAAGGAACATGCCCATGACAGCCATCAGATAGGCCATAGAGCCGGCAATCAGCGGTTTCTTCTTCAGGCGGCCTGTCAGTTCCACCACATTGCAGTCAAAGCCGATATTAAACATGTTGATACAATATCGCTCCTGGTAGGTGCCGTTGATAACGCCGCTGTACTTGATCAAGTCTATTTTCTGTGTTGTCCCGCAGAGCTGGGCTTTGATGTCCAAAAAATCGCCGGGAAAGTTTCTTACTGTGTCGTTGCCCGTTCCGATTGGAACGCAGCCGACGGCAATATGATCAAAACCTGCTGTGCCGTTAACGATTTCATTGTTGGTTCCGTCACCGCCACAGGCGTAAAATCTGGCGGGCAGACCTGACAGGGACTGAGCGGTTTCGCGAGCCTTCCGCTCACCGTCGCCGACGCCTTTCGTTATGTAGATTTTGGTGCTCACGCCAAGGGTTGCTCCAACCGCTTCGATTTTGGCAGCCAGTTTGTCAATTCCCTTGCCCTGACCGGCTTTGGGATTTATAAAAAAATAATTGTCCATCCATCATGCCTCATATTCTCAATAATAGATACATTTTAAGACACATTTATTTTAAATTCAAGGCTTTTGGTGTATAATAGTTCTATAAATTTTACGACATGAAACTAGGGAGGATAATGATGGATCCAAGAGATAAAAAATTAGCAGATCTTCTGGTAAACTATTCCTGCAGTATCCAGAAAGATGAAAGAATATTGATCGACTACGAAGGGGCGGAATGCAAGCCGCTAGTTAAGCAGATTATCAAAGATGTCTATGCGGCAGGGGGGAAACCTTTCGTCAACATACGTGACAGCGAAGTGAATCGAGAAGTGCTGCTGCACTGTGACGAGGAACAGGTCAAGTTTATGAACGACTATCAGATGGCACAGATGAAGGGCATGGATGCCTACATCGCTGTCAGAGCAGGAGACAACGTCTCGGAACTGGCTGATGTACCTTCGGAAAAAATCAACCTTTACAACAAGCTGCTGCGTCCGGTGCTCGATTACAGAGTCAACGACACCAAATGGTGTATTTTGCGATATCCGAATCCGTCCATGGCCCAGTTAGCGGGAACCAGCCAGGAGGCCTTTGCTGATTTCTTCTATGATGTTTGCACACTGGACTACAGGAAGATGAGCAAAGCCATGGACCCTCTCAAGGAACTTCTTGACAAAACCGACAAGGTCAACATCAAAGGACCGGGTACCGACTTGGAGTTCTCCATCAAAGGTATCGGTGCGGTGAAATGTGACGGCAAGATGAACATTCCTGACGGAGAGGTCTATACGGCACCAGTAAAGAATTCCATGAACGGCTATATCACCTATAATACAGTCTCCCAGGAGCAGGGTTTTACCTATGAGAATATTCGTTTTGATATCAAAAACGGAAAAATTGAGAAGGCGACGGCCAATGACACCAAACGAATAAACGAACTTCTCGATACTGATGAAGGAGCAAGATACTTTGGCGAGTTCGCCTTTGGTCTGAATCCTTACGTCCTTCACCCGATGAAGGATACCCTCTTTGATGAAAAAATCGCAGGCAGTTTCCACCTGACGCCGGGCATGTGCTACGAGGATGCACCCAACGGTAACAAATCCGCCGTTCACTGGGATCTGGTACAGATTCAGCGCCCTGAATACGGCGGTGGTGAAATCTGGCTGGACGACAAGCTGATCAGAAAAGACGGTCTCTTTACCATACCGCAATTAGAAGGATTAAATCCTGAGGATTTGAAATAAGAGATACAATAGGGGCTGCATGCAGCCCCGTTTTTTTCATTCGATTTCCACCTCCATCACTTCACTGAGAGAAACCGCGCCCTCAATATAGACTGCGGTGATCCTGCCGTGGTTTTTCTCTACAGTGGCCGTGATAGTCCCTGCCGGCTGCTGCAGAGTAAAGTGGTAGGTGCCTTCTGGTTCGCCAGCGGAAAAAGCGGCGGCGACAGCGGTAGTGCCGGAACCGCAGCTGCCTTCAAAATATGTAGAATTGACGTCCTTGACATAGACCACCGGCGTAAGGGTGCTGGCGGCTGTGTCGTAGAACATGACGCCCATTGCAGGAGGGTCATATTTTTCGTTGACGATACCTTTGATCTGGTTGAAATGTTCCAAGGTCGGTGCGATATCTTTGATGACGATGTGGATAATGCCGTCCATGTCTACCAGGTAAGCCCCATTTGGTAAGGCACCTTCTTCCCATCGTTCTATCCGCAGTGGAGGCGGCATCTCGATTCTGGTAAACTGATTCTCGGTATTCACTTCTACCAGAAGCGGTTTGTCACAACCGCTGACATTGATCTCCACCTGCCCGTATCCGGCAATTCCCCGTCTCTTGGCTAGCATCAATGCAAAGGCTCTGGAGGCATTGCCGCAGAATTCCATGCCGCACATGTGCATCGTATTCTCACCGGCGACAAAAGCGACCTGCTCGCCCGCCAATTCTTTTTTTGCTAAAAGCTGGGAAGCGATGGGCTGATACCCACTGCGATCAAAGTGATCTAAGACAAATATTGTGATATTACCGGCAGGATTTGCAACCAGAATCTTGATTTTCTTCATAATGAACACCTCACTTGTTATAGTAAATATACCATATTTTCGGAATTTTGTGAAGGTTATTCCGTTTTGTGTTCTGCATCTGCAGAGGAGGGAAATCGCAGCAAACGCATGAAGTCTAAAATACACTCCTTCGCTTTAAATCTGGAAAAAGTACCTGAAACGAGCAATTTTAGGTGCATTTATGGCAGATTTCAGCTTTCAGCAGGCTCTTCCAGGAAGAAAATAGCTTAAATTTGACTGGATAAAGCTTAAAAACATGTTTTAATACAGAAGATAGCCAGTATATATGTTTCTAGTCCATTCGCACTTTTTCACATTTTATGGTTAATCGACCAAAAATAGGATTATATTTCTCAAAAAAGTGCCTGAACTGATCAAAAAACAAGCATTTATGGCAGATTACTTGGTTCATGCTTGATATATTGACAGCGGAAAATTCATGTGATATACTACAGACAAATATTGAAATATTAGGGAGGTGTCTTTTTGTCCGTTGTAGTACTGTAAGGAACATGAATCAGCATAAGATCAGAGCGGTTGATATAACCGTTTAGTTTGTTATGCGGAGTTTCTTTATACAGGACTATGGCGGGTGGCACCTCTTTTTGATAAGAGCACATCAGCATAGTTATTACTATGCTTTTTTTGTATTAAAAACATCATGTTCCTTACGCGTTCTTTTTTGTGACGGTATAAAACCGTTGTGCCGATGCAACCTAGTAGAAAGCGAAGGGAGAAATAAAATGTCAAAAAATCCACATTATGATGCATTAGGATTTTACAATATAATAGAAAAATTAAAAGAATTGGCGATGTCTCAGCAGGCAAAAGAAGTTTTGGACCAGTTGCAGCCTTTTATGAAGGAGGAAGTGTGTCTTCGCAAGATGAAGGAAACGACAGCGGCACGTAAGGTTCTCGACACCTGTGGCACGCCGCCGCTGGCTTCGATGAATGGTGTAGATGAAGCCCTCAGACAGGGTGAAATCGGAGGGATGCTGACAACAGGCCAGCTTGTAACCGTGTCCAAGTTTGCAGCTTCATGCCGGCGCATGGAGAAGTATCTGCAGCGGGGAGAAAGCCTGGATCAGGCTATGGGCGCCTATGGACGCAGTATCGGGGATCTGTCAGATTTACAGGCTGAGATTGACCATTGTGTCCAGGAAGATCGGGTCTATGACGATGCCAGTCCTGCCCTGCGAAATTTGCGCAGAAAACAAGAACATGTTGAAGGGCAGATCAAGGAAAAGCTGAACCATGTCCTCAAGAGCCGCAGCCAATACCTGGCAGAGAAATGTATCGTCAGCCGTAACGGACGTTTTGTACTGCCGGTTCAACGGCGTTATCAAAATCAGTTTGGCGGAACGGTGGTAGAGGTTTCGGGCAAAGGGAGCACTGTTTTCATGGAACCGGCATCTGTTTCAAAGCTGCAGAGTGAGTTGGCAGGATTGGCAATCGAAGAAGATAACGAAGTTCGTCGGATTCTCTATACGCTGACGGCCATGGTCTCAGAGTATGAACCAATCATACGACGTAACATGGATGCCATGGAGATTCTGGATGTGCTCTTTGCTAAAGCAGCCCTCAGCGCCGCCATGAACGGCAGGCCTGTAGAAATCGGCAGTGAGAGAAGACTAGACATCAGGCAGGGCCGTCATCCCCTTCTGAACACAGAAACCTGTGTTCCGCTGGATTTGAAAATGGAACCAGCCATTGCAGGCATCATCATTACCGGTCCCAATACTGGCGGCAAGACAGTTGCCATAAAAACGGCTGGTCTCCTGTCACTGATGGCGCAGTGCGGCCTGCATATCCCTTGCGGAGAAGGAACCTATATCGCCATGCAGGACGGTTATTGGTGCGATATCGGTGACAGTCAGAATATATCCCAGAATCTGTCCACCTTTTCGGGACATATTACCAACGTAATACGAATTTTGGAAAACGCCAGCTGCGACAGTTTTGTCATCCTCGATGAATTGGGCAGCGGGACAGATCCGGGGGAAGGCATGGGAATCGCAGTTGCGGTGCTGGAAGAGCTGCGCCGAAGAAAGTGCATGTTCCTGGTGACTACCCATTATCCACAGGTGAAAACCTATGCACAGCAGACAGAAAATGTGATCGGCGCCAGGATGGCTTTTGACCGTGAAAGCCTGCAGCCGCTCTATCGTTTGGAATTAGGCAAGTCAGGAGAAAGCTGTGCGCTGGACATCGCAAAACGCTTAGGCCTGGCCGCCCATCTCCTGGATCGGGCGTATTATGAGGTATATGGTCAACACAGCGAGGACTTTGTCTCAGAACAGAATTCTATGGCGGCACCAAAAAGTCGATTAGTACGCAAGACGGAGCCTAAAAAAGTGACAGATGTCAAGGGTAAATTCAAAATGGGAGACAGTGTTCTGGTATTGCCTGAGAAAGAAATTGGTATCGTCTATAAGCCGGCAGATGAAAATGGTGACGTGATAGTTCAGATCAAAGGGAAAAAACGAAAGGTAAGACATAACCGCCTGCAATTGAAAGTTGCAGCAGAATCTCTTTATCCGCCAGATTATGATTTTTCCACCATCTTTGACAGCGTGGAAAATCGCAAGGCCCGCCATCAGCTGGGCAGGCGTTTTGATGCCGACGCAGTCATCGAATACGAAGAGTAAATGGAACAGGAACTGCTGCATTTTGCAGGCAGTTCCTGTTGTAATTTGACTTTATTGTTCTTCGGTATACATCAGTTTAATGGCTGGCGATAAGTGCAATTCGTCTGCTCCTAACCCCTGTCTGATCAGATAATCTTCTGCAATGGGATATTGCCGTGCAAAGAGATCTCTCAGCAGCTCGGCACAACGATTAAAATCTTCTTGCCTCAGAGCAAGAATGATTTCGTTTGTAAACTGTCTTGTCATTTCTTCAATGCCCGATTCTTTCCTACGATGTCTGATTAATGGTATACCCCAGAGCATCAATCGATAAAGCTTTTCGTATACTTCTCTGATTTCTGCGAAAGGGCTGTAGTCCGAAATATACACGAGCAATTGGTTTGATACCAGTTCACAGTGGCCGGCTTGCAGATGTTCTTCTAACTGCCGGATCAAGTCATTTCTGATTGAGGCGGGCAGAGTTGGCAAAACTTCGCGGCTGACCCCTTCGATGGTAAGTTTAAGCAGTTCAAAAGCGTTGATGAAATACGCCAGATTCCGCCTGATGGCGGGGCTGCTGAAATTTGGCTCTTGCTTATGTTCGTCTAAAGAAAGGATCTGCGTACCTTTTCCATTGATTGAAGAGACTGCTCCGATTTCATTGAGAAGACGTATGGTTCTCCGTACGGTGCTGACGGATACTCCGTAACTTTCTGCCATCTTCTCGTACGAAGGCAGGAAACTGAGGCTGCGGTACTCTCCCAGATAGATGTAATGCAGAATACGGGTTGCCAAGCTGTGACAGAGCTGCGGCCGATCGCGGTAAATCCGCCAATGAAAAGAAGCCGCAACCCTGCAAGTGTTTTCTGCTATCTGACCAGCTATATAGCTGATGAATTTGTCTGTGACATTTTTTTCTAAAGTCCTCTGAGCGTCATAGATTAATTTTTGATTCTTTTTTTCTCCTGCTTCAATCAGCTGATCCATCCACTCTCTGATCGCAAGGATGCTATAAAAGCTGGGAAATTCTATTTGACTGAGGGAAGGAAATCCTAGAAACAAGGAGGTCTCCCAAAAGAGGTTCATTATCAGGGGATTTTCCACTTTTTGTAAGATGTAACAATAGAAGTTGACTAAATCGTCAGGATTTAGCCGCTCAGCGATGCTGCGGAGATAGGCGAAGTCTTTGTCATCCATACTTTGAAGACTTTCTGCATATATAGGAAAAAAATTAAATCTAACGCTTTATTAAATCTGGAATATACAGAGAGGCGATCAGCAAAAAAGTTTAATTTAAATTCCCTGCATGTCTCCTCGCTCTGTTGAAATGTGACCTGCGTACATTTCCCATGATGAACAGAAACATAACCTTCTTCTTGTAAGCGCGTTAAGCACGTTTTGACGGTCAGAGGAGATACCCCAAATTGATTACTCAGATCTTCAATAGAAGGAAGTGTATCCCCACAATTATAATAATGAAATTTGAAACGCATAACAAAGTATTCGTAGATTAGATTGGAAAAGGCTGGTTCATTGTACATACATCATACTCCCTCATAGCTATTATTTTCATACATTTATTTTAACATTTCTGGAAACAAATTTCTACGGAGTATTGAGGTATTTGATTTTCTGTATTATAATGGTAGAGGTATATACATGAACAAGGTTGCAGCACCTTGCTGATGGGTGAATTCGGAGGAAGAAAAAATGACAGATTTAGAAATAGAAAACAGACAGAAAAACGATGACACGCGCATATGCCCATCTGACTATGAATATGACACTTTGATGCGTCTGCTGGAGGTCAGTGTCAGCAAGCATTTGATAGACGACCACTTTACTGTGATCTGGGCCAATGATTTCTATTATCAGGTCATCGGCTGGGAAAAAGAAGAATATGAAGCGGTTTTTCAAAACCGACCGGATCTCTATTACGCACAGGACCCTGAAAGATGGCAGCAGTTGGTTACGACTGTTACCAACGCTTTAGCGAATAATGAGAATGGGTATAAGATGGTTGCCGCTATGCGCAAAAAGAACGGGGATTCCGTCTGGGTGCAGATTTCTACGGCATTTGCAGATGAATATGTAAACGGCTATCGGGTCGCGTACACTGTCATGACAAATATCGACGACGTCGTAAAGGTACAGAAGGAAAAATCCATCGCATACGAGAGCCTGCCTGGATTTGTAGCCAAATATCGCATTGACCAGGACTTCAGCCTTGAGTTGCTGGACAGCAATTCAAGGTTTAAATCGTTTTTCGGAGAACAGAAGGACGATGAAGGCGGCAAGTCCCTCCACTTTAAAAATATACAGAGAAATTGGAGCGTGCTGGCGGAGCACAAAGAAGACATCTTAGCAGGTAAAGCAGCGCAATTTGTTCTGCAGGTAGATGATTTCAAGGACAGGAATCTCTGGCTGCAGGTCAACGCGACCTGTATCGAATGGCAGCAGGGATGCCCGATTTATCTGGCGATTTTCATCGACATCACCGATGTAACGGAACTGCGGGAAATGCAGAAAAAGCTGACAGAACAGACAAATGCTCTGCAGATTGCTTTGGAGACGGCAGAACAGGCTAATCGAGCAAAATCGGACTTTCTTTCACGTATGAGCCACGACATCCGAACCCCAATGAATGCCATCATGGGTATGACCTCCATCGCATCTTCCCATCTAAATAGTCCAGAAAGAATAAAAGATTGTCTTGGAAAAATATCTGTATCTTCTAAGTTATTGTTGAACCTGATTAATGAAGTGCTGGATATGTCCAAAATAGAGAGCGGACATATGGTATTGGCCGAGGAAGAGGTGAGTCTGGCTGAATTAGTTCATGGAGTCGTTACTATGGTACAGCCGCAGATATCAGCGAAACAGCTTTTGTTCAATGCACACATCAACGATCTCTCCCATGAGACTGTAGTCAGTGATATGCAGAGACTGCAGCAGCTGCTCTTAAACCTGTTGTCCAATGCAGTAAAGTACACGCCAGAGAACGGCAGTATCACATTGGACATCAATGAAATTCCTTCCGGAAATCCGGGAACTGCTTGTTATGAGTTTATCGTATCGGATACGGGAATTGGTATGGAGGCTGATTTCTTACATAAGATTTTTGAACCCTTTGAGCGGGCCAATGATGATAAAATCAAGATGGTACAAGGGACAGGATTAGGGCTGTCTATATGTAAGAGCATTGCTGCTCTGATGGATGGCACGATTGAAGTTGAGAGTGTGTATGGAGAGGGCAGTCGCTTTACTGCGAGAATTCAATTGAAAATCCAGGAGGAACCGATCAGGCCCGAAGCGCTGGCAGGGCTTTCTGTCTTGGTGGTAGACGACGACAAACTCATATGTGAAAGCACTTGTACGAGGCTTTTGGAATTGGGAATGAAGGCGGACTGGTCCTTAGCGGGAGAGGATGCAGTTCAGAAAGTGAAAAAAGCCCATAGCAGCGGCGAGGATTATTTTGCTGTGATCGTTGATTTGAAAATGCCGGGCATGGATGGCATGGAAACGACGCGCAGGATTAGAGAACTGGTCGGGTTCGATTTACCGATTATCATGATTTCGGCCTATGATTTGTCCGATCAGATGGATACCGCTACCGCTGCGGGAGCCAACGGCTTTATTACAAAACCGCTGTTCCGCTCCCGTCTGATTTACAAACTCAATCAATTTATTGAAACAGGTGTCAAGGAGAATGTCCTGGAGCCGCTGCCGATAGATCAGCAGTTGTATACAGGAAAGCGTATTCTATTAGTTGAAGACAATGAATTGAACTGTGAGATTGCAATGGAACTGATTTCTTCTACTGGCGCATCTGTGGAATCGGCAAGAGATGGAAGTATCGCTCTAGACATGGTGAAATCCTCGGCGGAAGGATATTTTGATCTGATTTTCATGGACATGCAGATGCCGGTCATGGATGGCTGCACTGCGGCTAAAGCGATACGTGATCTCCGGCGCAGAGATGTGCAGTCACTGCCGATTATCGCTATGACGGCCAACGCGTTTGCCGATGACAGGCAGAGAACACGGGATGCAGGGATGAATGAACATCTGGCCAAACCAGTTGACATGGAACAGCTTCAGCAGGTTTTGCGAAAGTGGTTATCAGCAGATTGACATGTGGAAGTTCCATTTCAGAGCTCAGCTTGATTTCAATGAGAAAAACTGTCTACAATATCTCTCTAAAATGTATCAATAGGATTAAGCCAGAGTTTTGCTCTGGCTAATTTTTATGCTCTTTTTTTGCCCGATTATGAAAGCAACCAGACACTATAAAAATGTTGTTCTCATTCTATGTAGAATTTTATTTCACAAAGCAGCCTGTGATGATTATTCAAATCCCCAGAAAGCAAGTAATCTGCGGAGGTATCTAATATCTGAATCAGGGCACAGAAATTTTGCATTGATATGCCTTTGCTTCCCCGCTCTAAATCAGCTAAGAATTTAACTGAAACGTCCATACACTCTGCCAGCTGTTCTCTGGTCATGGATTTTAGTTCTCTACATCGCCTGATTCGTTCACCCATATGCATTAAATCTAATTGCTTTATTACCATTGTGCTTAACCTCAAGTTTCATCATTTGTCACCTAGCAATTATCTAGGAGAACGTTACCATTATATAATCCATATACTGGTAATGCACTAGTCCAAATTCTGGTATCTATATTGGGATATAAGTTAGAAATGGGCAAAAAATATCCCTAAAAAAGCAGTTGCAGAGCATATGTATAATTGACTGAATAATTTGACCATTTTGACAATATGTGATATAATGATATATTACAAATATGGTACGATTGCAGAATGGAGGTAATAAATGTCAATTAAGATAAACTCGATTTGTTTTAACCATGACGGTGACCCCGCTACGGGAAGTCTGCATTGCCGGGTAGATGGCAAGACGCCGATCCCGCCCAGGTTTGAGTCGGAAGATGGAAAGCTAGCCCCTGTGGGCGTATTTGTTCCGAGTGCGCTGGGACCGAATATAACGATAGAGATTGGAGTAGACAATACCGCACCGACCCCGATCAATCTAATCGTTACGGCAAAGGAAACCTCCCAGCCGCCCCTATTTGGAAACCTTGCTTTTCCGGGAATCATGCTTTCAGCGCGCAGCAGCACGGTTTTAAACCTGAATGTCCCCAGTGCGCATTTTGCATCGCCAGCTTTGGCAAATCAGGCGATGCGCCTGCTTCAAAGCTTTGACTGGTACTATCAGGAAGCCGGCTCAGCAATAAAGCAGAAGATCACTTCCACGGGCCAGACGGTCTATCTCTTGCCGGCGCTCCCCTTTGAACCGTGGTTGGGCGACAGTGAGACCTATTCTGAGAGCGAAATGAATTATGTCTGGACATCGGTGCTCGATATCTGTTGTTCTGCCTGTGACGATTATGCCGCGGCGCACGCCGGCGTAAGACCCAATACCTTTGCACAGCACCTGGAAGCACTGACCGAAGAGCTGAACACCTGTGGGCGTTTTCGTTACGACACCCGTCATGGCGCCTGTTTTTACGCTGTACCTGCTGGTAATGAAAACGGAATCAAGCTGCAAAAGTACATACACGATCGCAATTATACAACCCCGAGCAGATTGAATTGCTCTGACTGTGCAACCATAGTAGCAACCGAAGCACTGGCGTTAGGTGTACCTGCCGGAATTGGGCATATACACAATCCGGTCAATCCGCCCAACGGCTTTGCTTGTAATCCGATTATTTCTATTGGCGGGAACGCGTGGGCGCCGCCATTTGCCGGCAGCTTCAGTTATCACGAGGTCACTGTCGATGGTGGAGCATCGGTCCAGAACACACCGGTGTTTGACGCCTGCCTGAAGATTGATGCAGGCACAAACCCAGGACTGATGGGACCGGCAGTAAAAATAGAGCAGCTGCCCCTGGGCATCCCTTTTGCGGAGACTGCCCTCGACAATGTAAATGTACCGGTGGGGGTGCCTTATGCGAATATGTTTTATCGCGAGCGTCTGGTCGCTGACGGAGAGGATTGCAATTTCGATGCTGTCAACGCCAAGGAAGTAGGCGGGCTGAGTATGGAGAATACCTTGCGCTCTATCTATGATTCAGACAAAGATAAAGACCCATACTGGCATTTACTCCGCCGCTATGGTGTCACTGAGAATCCGCTGCCCCTTGCGATGCACAACCTTAACAAGGAAGCATCGTCGGGTTTCTTAGCAGAGTTGGGATCAACAAGCTGTCTGACGCTGGAAGAGTCGGAAAGTCATGCCATTTATGATGTAACGTATGCGGGAGAACCGTTTCAGATTGAACTGATTTTTGCCCCTGGCCGTGAGGAGACGTTGATGGTGATTGCCTCAAAGCTGGCGGGGGTGACAAATCCAGAAATCAAGAGACTTGCCCTTGATTTTACTTGTCTTGCCTTCGGAATAGACCATACGTTTTGGCTCTTCGTCATAGAAAATGTAGTCGTGCAGGCTTCCAGTGAAGGGGCGGACGTTGAACCCATTTCAAGACACGTTGCCGAAACACTGGCTGTGCAATAATGAAACAAATATCACCCAGATAGAGAAAGGAAATACACTATGAAAAATGGAATATTAGAAACAATTGGCTCTACACTGATTACAGGTATCGGGACGCTTATGGGACGGCTAATTGGCGTAAACTGCATAGAAGACGGGATTCTTTACTTCGTACATCAGCCGGCAAAGAGCGGCCAGCAGGGAGATCTCGCCAGCACTGTATTCATCGAAGATGGCAAGTACTATCTGTATAATCCAGAAATTCAAAAGGATGATCGCTTTGTATCTGGTGCGCTGCCTGGAAGGGGCAATATCGGCGCACAGACGGTAACACTGGGCAAGCGGCAATCCATTGACATTACGCCCATGTTTCAGCAAGGTGCCAATCATGATAATACGAGTTTTGAAATCACGGCTTGCCAGGCAGGCCAGGTAAAACTAGGCTCTCAGCAGTCTTCTTTGGTGCAAATCTCCACTTCAGGCAGGCTCCTTGAAGTAGGGCAGCAGAGACAGTCTCTTGGTGCTTATATGGATGTACAAGTTTCACAGGATGAAGTCACAATACTTCCTACGGGAAATATAAAATTGGATTCTTTGCCGATAATAACAGTACAGACACAGGGGCAGGGTGTAATGAGCGCAGCCAATATTGAAAGCCCGGATGGAGAAGAGGCTGTATTTCCATTGACGCAGCAGTTGTTGTCCTCCGATCTTGTCAACGTCTCCGTTACTGCCAATGTCGATACTATGGGCACAAAGGAGTTTTTAACAATGCAGCCTCTCGCGCATCTCATTCAGACCGTTGACGATGAGACTGCTGCTAGAATTGCAAAAGCGCCTATACTCAACAGGAGGTAAGGCTATGAAGTCTTATGCATTAGAACAGCTTGGAGGGGAGCAGATAAAATCGGAATTTCCAGTGGCTTATGCGGTTCTGTCAAAAACTCAGCGGCTAGATGGCCGCGCGCTGGCAATAACTGATGGTAACGACAGTTCGTCCAGCATCTACGCTGAAATTGAATCGGCCTTTCTTAGCCCACACGGTCTCAATATATTAATGCGCACCGCGATTGCCGGAAAACCAAAGATCCTGTTTGTCGTTGCGGAAATCTTTGAACTGCAGAGCGGAAAACGTGTCGATGCGATTCAAAGATATTATGAAGACAGCGCCTATAATGAAATACGCATCCAGTCAAATAACTCCCACACGATGGCAGCAGCTGGTGAAGGCGTGCGGATTAAAAGTACATTCTCCTGGAGCATTGACGGAATTTCCGCAAAAGAAGTCACACGTGAGTATACCCTGCCAAAGGGAGATAACCGCGGTGCGGAGATGTTCACCGAACTTTCTATTTTTGCGCCACGGGCAAAGGACGGCAAGCTGACACAGGTTCTCTATGATCGGGAGGAACAGGTCAGTGAGCATACTGACTATCACTTTAAGAACGTCGTCGATCGCGTCAAAAAAGTTGCTCATGTAGTACTTCCGTATAGTGGAAAACTCCGGGTTGACGATAAGCTGCACATAAGAAGTGTAATGAAAAACCCAGGAGAAGAGCCGACACTAAGCCTGATACTTGAAAATGGAAAATCGATTCAGTATCAGAATCCAAAGGGTATCATAGGACAATATGTCATTAGTTCCGATGAAAAAGAACTCAATTGGACCTTCGATGTAGATTGGCGTGCAGATCTGGATTTCAGCAATTTTTCTATCCAGACGGTAGTGAATCTCTCTGCAAGATTTGCACTCAGCGTTGTCCATGAGGATTATCCGGGCTTCGCACTTCACCCGGTGATTACAGTGGACAGTGTTTTGAATCCGCAGACCAATGTTTCAGCCGTGGCAGAGATCGAACGCATACAGATCAAATGGGGCTGCGTTGCGGCAGATACCCCGATCAAACTGTCTGATGGTTCCTGTCTGCGAGCCAGCGAGATTCAGATTGGAGAAGTCGTTGTGACGGAGCACGGTCACAGTACCGTTCGCAACATATATAAAGGAACAGAGGAGATGATCGTCCTCCTTGAGACAATGGATGGACATATTCTGCGCGGAACCCATGAGCATCCGGTTAAGACCGGCCGGGGTTATGTGCAGATGAAAGAAATCAATGCTGCAGACCTGATCTACACGGAAAATGGCAATTCCCAAGTAAAGTATATTTACGAAATAGGGTACGGTGATGTTGTGTACAGCTTTGATCTGAACGAATCCTCCGCCATGCTATGCGGCGGCATCTGGGCAGGCGATTTTGCAATGCAGAATAGTGCGGCATGCAGTCAAAGGACAGATGGCCCGAAAAAAAGGAGCGCCTTGCAGAAGGAGATGTATGAACTGGTCTCAAAGGCTGATAACAATAAGTAAATAGGAATACGACGAGTTCCACGTCAGCCGGAGGCCGAGGAACTCTAGCATTTTATTATGGCTGCTATTTCAGTTCGGACTCTCACGTAATACCACTTGCTCTCGTCCGTAAATGGTTTTGTAACTTAATATTTTTTTGCCACTGTGTCATTCCCTGTTTTGAGTACAAAAATACCCCGAACTTGAAATTTAGAACTGGATGTGATACAATCTGGTTGCTTAGGTCGTGTTGAATCATATACAGCCGAGCCGATTTATACATTCGCTCCTGCTTGCCGGTGGGAGTGTTTGTTTTTGTACTATTTTTTTACTTTTGCAATTTTCTTTTCCTCGGATTTTAATCGCCTTTCAATTTTCTTGATGTCTTCATCAGGAGGGAGTTCTTCGGGTTTTATTCCTCGTTCTCCCAACATTTTTCGTACACTGTGGTTGTTTTGTACATGTTCAGAAGTAATAGGGTTTTCTCCTCGAAGGTCTTTTGATTCGACATTCAGGTTCGTCATCTCTGTTGCAAGATTTTTAGCTGCAATTGTTACTGTAGGCAGTTTATCTGCTAAAGCACCACTTTTTATTCCATACTTATCCTTCATATCTTGTGTGGAGTACCCTCCAAAAAGTGCATTATCACCTCTTGATCGGATTCTTGCAAACCCTTTATCATCAACCCCCCTCTCATAGATATTCTGTGAAAGCCGTTTTTCAGAAGTCCTTAATTGTTCTCTTTGTTGCAACCTGTTCAGTTCGGTGAGCCTTTGTTCTATAACCTCCGCTTTGCGGGTTTGTACTGCAAAATAACTTTGTGCGAAGGCAATTTCGTCCTTTTTGGAATCGCCGTTTTGAGCGATAAGGTAACAGGCATACCGAGTTAAAACGATATCTTTAATGGGAATGTTTGCAACCCCGCCATCTACCATTTTGTTAACGTCAACAAAATGGTCAATTTCAACATTTCCAGCGTTTTTACACGAAAGTTTTGCTTTCTCTATAACATTATTAAAATTTCTCCATTCTGTATATCCAAGTAGTGTCTGCAGCTCTCGTGCAAACCAAAATTCAATGCCATCCTCATTTTTATGTGAAATATCATCAAATACTAGTTTTAATTTTTCGATAATTTGTGTATCCATACTCCAATCCCTTCCTGATTTTCATCTGTTTGCTGGCCGAGGCGTTTTTTTTAAATTCTACTAACGATATCTATTCCTTCATCACATTAATCGAGATTCTCTTAATCGTTTGCTTAATCACCTCGCTTTATTTCTTATATTGTATCAATGAATACGAGAGTGTCAATAGAAAAATCCAAGGCCTTGCACCTTAATAAATTATCATATGAGAGGATTAGATTATATATAAAATATAAATTTTTATTCATATGCTTTGCATAAAGGGAATTTATTAAACCAATTAACGAGTGCAACAGTAGGTGCAACACCTATTGTTATTTTTTGCTTCTAATTGGACCACTCACTACTCGGAAATCCACTGGATTTCCTCGCTTCACGTTCGTGCCCTTGCGGCCTTTTTCGCGCAGCTTTAGCTGCAGTGCGAAAACGGACAGCGAAGCATGGTGAAGCCATGCGGAGGAGTGAACGAAGTGAACGTTGGTTCGAATCCCCATGATTTAGATACAACAAAACCATCCCGAATGGGATGGCTTTTTGAAATGGACCCGAAGGGATTTACGTGGATTGCAAAGCAATCCACCGTCCTGCGCCTCCCTGTACAGTCGGCTTGGACCACTCACTACTCGGAAATCCACTGGATTTCCTCGCTTCACGTTCGTGCCCTTGCGGCCTTTTTCGCGCAGCTTTAGCTGCAGTGCGAAAACGGACAGCGAAGCATGGTGAAGCCATGCGGAGGAGTGAACGAAGTGAACGTTGGTTCGAATCCCCATGATTTAAATACAAAAACCATCCCGAATGGGATGGCTTTTTGAAATGGACCCGAAGGGATTTACGTGGATTGCAAAGCAATCCACCGTCCTGCGCCTCCCTGTACAGTCGGCTTGGACCACTCACTACTCGGAAATCCACTGGATTTCCTCGCTTCACGTTCGTGCCCTTGCGGGTTCGAATCCCCATGATTTAGATACAACAAAACCATCCCGAATGGGATGGCTTTGTTGTAATGGACCCGAAGGGATTCGAACCCTCGGTCTCCGCGTTGCGAACGCGGCGCTTTCCCAGCTAAGCTACGGGCCCATGTTGATTGGCAGGACTATGTAAATCATTATAGTACGATTCTTTCGCAATGACAATAAGTAATCTGCAAATTTCTTGTAGAATATTGGGTTTTATATCATGGCTGCCACCTTGGAGCATGACAATGTCATACTCCAAGCACTTGATATGCCTGCTTCATCAGCGACAAAACACTGGAAAACAAATCTGCTAGTTGATTTGTTTCACCTTTTTCATCTGCCAGATAGGTGATGATGATAAGAGATATCTTTTCAACGACAATGCTGGCGTGGAAAAAATATTTTGCTGCTTCCAGCCATTGGGGATTTCCGTATTCCTCCCCCATACACCTCAGCATTTTGCTCATCTTATCAAAACTGCCTTTGAATACCACTTCATCTGGCTCATCGATACCCTTTAATGCGTTAGGTAACGTGGGTACTGTGCCGAAAAAAGTAACCATATTCAGAAGAATTTTATCATAATCCTCTTTCCCCAGAGTTAATCTCAGCGTCGGCAGTTCAGCGATAAACTTTTCAAACCCTTGATAGCCCAGAAAACTCCTGGGAGGATTTAAGAAAGACTCCCTCTTCAGCGTTAATGCCTCCTGCGTAATTTGATATTTATCTTTTTCTGTGTTCATGCGTATAGTGCAGATTGTATTTGCTTTGCTCAGTCCCGGATAGCTGCAATTCATCGCTTTGCTGAGTTCGTCATAGGATAGCGTCTGCAGTTCCCTGCGCCCGCAATCATGAAGATAGATACAGCCTTGCTCTTCATCATATCCGACCATCAATATGTAATGAAAAGGAATGTGTTCTCGATGATACAGCTTTTCCAGATAAGGCAGATGATACATATCCAGGGCACCCAAGACTACGGGATAATTTCCGTCAATTTCGAGTTTTGCTTTCCTGAGCGCTTTGTCAAAGGTGCCGTAAGAGTAATGCCTGTAGTCAAAACCGACGATGGGAGCGAGAAACTCATACATCTTCTTCGTACGGCCGTCTCCCAAAGCAACCATTCTCTTCAGCTCAGACTTTTCTGTTTTCATATAACAAAAGGAGCCGAACCTGGAAAGGAGAAAGAATAGGTTGTCAGGTAAAATTTCGCCAGTTTTGTCCATATATAAATCTTCAATCCCATTCCACATACATTCGTAATCATCCTTGTGATGCTTTATTTCAATCATTTTTTTCAAATCATCCATATTTATATACCTCCGTTTCTTTCAGTCTACAGTCTCGCACGATACCAGAGTCAAGGAACAGTATTTGATTTTTTTGCAGCGATGTGATACGATGGCCTAATATCAATGATAGGGGGGATTATCGTGCTGAAAATTGGAGATTTCTCAAAATTATCGAAGGTCAGTATCTATATGCTGCGCCACTATGATAAACTGGGTCTTCTTGTTCCCGCACATATAGACGAGGACAACGGTTATAGATATTATGAGGAAAAACAATTGACCATCGCTAATCGGATTCAGGCTCTTAAGTCCATGGGTCTGGGACTGAATGGGATAAAAGAAGTAATTTATCAATATCGCGATAATGATAGCCTGGCGGGCTATTTAAAGATTGAAGCTGCCAAGAAACGCAAGCTGATGGAGGAACTGCAGCGGCAGATTAGACAGCTTGAAACGACCATAGCGGCACTGGAGCACAGGGAAGATATGCTGCGCTATAGTATTGAAATCAAGGAAGTGCCAAAGAGGCTGGTCATGTGTACGAGAGATCGAATCCCGGCGTATCATCATGAAGGAGAACTATGGGAAAGATTGGCAGAAGTACAAGAGCGGCAGGGGATGATGCCTGCGTCCTTGTCTTACCATATGGCCATTTTCCACGATGGAGGCTTCGTAACGCAGGATGTGGATGTGGAAGTACAGATGGCAGTTATACAAAGCGGATGGGATACTGAAAAGGTAAAGTTTAAGGAAGTTGAGCCTTTTTTGGCAGCAGTCCTTACCTACGAAGGCAGATATGAGTTGATTACGCAAATCAATGAGACCATAGCCAGCTGGGTACATGACAACAGTTACGAATTTTGCGGTCCGCATTTTAATATCTACCATGTTTCACCCCAAACAGAGGCAGACGCTGATAAAATGGTCACAGAGGTCGGGTTTCCCGTGAAAAAATGTGTTGAATGAATGAATCTGCTATGATATAATTTAATAGTTATGGAGACGTATCGAAGTGGTCATAACGAGCTCGACTCGAAATCGAGTTGTCCGCAAGGGCACGTGGGTTCGAATCCCACCGTCTCCGCCAAAACAACATATCCCCGTTTGGGGATTTGTATTTTTTTGTAATTTATCTTGGAAAAGGAAGGCGAATCCTTTCTACATCCATTCACTCCCTGCATCACATACAGGAACAAAGACATCCCCGTCAACAATATAATAATTGATAAAAAGGAAATTCTCTTCCTTGTTGGAAAGGGTGTTACGATGCAAATACATTTTTTATCAACCCTGCTCTTCGGTGTATCCTCAAATGCGGATAATCTGGTAGTAGGGATGTCTTACGGTATCAAGAAAATGCCGATCAGGTGGAAGGAAAACTTGATTGTAGCATTGATTACTTTTACGGGAACTGTTTTGTCCATGATTATGGGCAAGAGTGTGCTGCTATTTTTACCACAGAAATTGGCAGGCATTTTGGGCAGTGTAATCATTATTTTGATCGGAGTAATCGGTCTGGTACAATTCTTCATTAAGATCAGGAAGGCCAAAGAAGAAAGTGAGGAGGAGACCGAACTCGCCTTGCAGACGCTCACGCGGACAGAAGCCTTGATCCTCGGCTTAGCGCTGACGCTGAATAACATCGGTCTGGGCATCGGCGCCAGCATTACAGGCCTGCCGGTGCTTTCTACAGCCCTATGTTCGTTTCTTTTCAGTCTCGTTTTTCTCTACATAGGGAATCTGATCGGACGCTCAAAAATTGCTGAATTGGTCGGTGAATTCGCAGAACCACTGGCTGCACTTTTGATGATCGGCCTGGGCATATATGAGATTTTCATCTGACCTGAGACTTATCATTGAATACATGTAGAAGCCATAAAGTATTGAAAAAGATCCGGTACATAGGTCATCCCTGACCTTGTTTGTACCGGATTTGCAGGAATCACTGCTGCTCAATTGTCCAATCATCCGCGCTATTCTTCCACTTCCAACTTGAAGATATTGATGACATCGGCATCCGGACAGCAAAAGCGGAAGTCCCCGTCTTTCCCTGCAGGCAGATTGCCGCCATAGCGCAGGATATCGATATAGGGGAAAGCCACGTGCATGGCCATGGGGCAGAGCTGGCCTCTTTGAGTGTCAAAGTCGAAAGAATCTCCGACTTTGTGGCCGCGGTGACAGCCGCAGGTTCCCTTCTGATCCACCAGGATAATTTTAATCTTTGGTTTTTTCATTGTATTGCCTCCATTACTTCTATAGTATACAGCATAGCAGCTAGAAAGAAAATAAGCTGTTGCCGTTGCAACACGTTCTGCTAAAGATTATAATAATAGTAGATTGTGAGGTGAGGTCATGAGAGATTACATAGACGAAATAAAAAACCTGCCGCTGTTTACGGGCATCAAGTACGACGATTTGGAACCGATGCTGACCTGTCTGGGCAGCTATATGAAAACTTATAAAAAAGGCGAGTTCATTTCTCTGGCAGAAGAGCCGCTGAAGTGTGTCGGGCTTGTCCTTTCGGGCAAGGTCCACATGATAAAAGAGGATCTTTGGGGAAATAAGACAATCCTCGTATTGATTAAGGAGGGCGGCGTCTTTGGAGAAACTTTCGCCTGCGGCAGCGATATGGTTTCCACCGTGTCTTTTGCAACAGCGTCAGAGTGCAAAATTCTCTTTATGCCGTTTGACAGGATTTTGCACTCCTGCAATCTGTCCTGTGTATTCCACCACCGGCTCATAGAAAACATGGTCAGACTCATCGCCGACAAGAATGTGCAGTTTCTAGAGCGGCTGGAAGTAGCGTCAAAGAAGAATCTGCGGGAAAAAATCTTGTCCTTTCTGTCGGCACAGGCAGAACTGCACGAGGGGAGGACATTTGAAATTCAGATGGGACGTCTGGAACTTGCAGATTATCTCTGCGTGGACCGCAGTGCACTGACCAGGGAGCTATCCAATATGAAAGCCGACGGTCTCATAGACTATGAGAAAAATAAATTCAATATCCTCAGATAAAAGTGCCCTTATGTTGCCAGTGCAACATAAGGGCACTTTTTTGTTTGTTAATATACAAACAAAGGTACATTCAGTGAAGGGAAATACAGGAGGAAAACGTATGTACAGAGAAGAAATCATTGCAATCGGTAATGCTGCAAAAGCGAAGATTGAGTTTCTGAAGAAGAGTCCTTTGGGATACCTGCTGGCATCTGTTTTGGCAGGCATGTTCATCGGATTTGGAATCTTACTCATCTTCACCATCGGCGGACTGCTGGGAGGAGCGTCTTACACGAAAATCATCATGGGCGTGTCCTTCGGTATCGCTTTGAGCTTGGTGGTCATCGCCGGTGCAGAGCTTTTTACGGGCAACAATCTGGTTATGACCATCGGCATGCTTGAAAAACAGGTGAGAATCGGCGAAGCAGTCAAACTATGGGTCTTGTGTTGGATTGGGAATTTGGCAGGTTCCGTCGTACTGGCCTTGTTGTTCACCGGAGCAGGCTTTGCAGAGGGGGCCGTGGGAGAGTTTATCGCAGGCAGTGCCTTGACAAAGATGACCCTGCCGATTCTGCCCCTGTTTCTGCGGGGCGTACTGTGTAATATTTTGGTATGTCTGGCCGTGTGGTGCGGGTTCCGCTGCAAGAGCGATAGTGGGAAATTGATCATGATTTTCTGGTGCCTCTTTGCATTCATCACCTGCGGTTTTGAGCACAGCATCGCCAACATGACGCTGCTGACCATATCGCTGTTGTCACCTTGCGGTGCGGCTGTGACTGTAGGCGGATATTTTTACAATTTACTCGTCGTCACTTTGGGGAATATGGCCGGCGCTATTATTTTCTTAGGGATTCCTTACTTCATCATGGCGAAGAAAAGAGAGGTGTAATCATGGGACTGAAACTATCAAAAGAAGACTTTGATGCTTGTCTGGCGCAGCTGTCTGCGGACTATGACATCTACGCGCCAGTCAGAATGGCAGGCGGCAATCCTTTTTCTGATACGGACTGTATCAGATACGGCAAAATCGAGAGTATCGAAGAAGTGATCTTCGAAGAGAAATCGAATTATTCCTACAAGGAAGTTCTGCTGCCCCTTTCAGAAACCTTGTTCTATTTTACAGAAAATCAGGTCAAAGAGGCTGATGGAAAGGAAAAGGGCGGCATCATCTTTTTGCGCAGCTGCGATCTGCATGCCGTGAAACGGATGGACGATATTTATTTAGAGAACGGCTTTGAGGACTATTATTACAAAAGACTCCGTGAAAAGGTGAAATTTGTTCTCATGGGCTGCAAGGAATCTTTCGAAAACTGCTTCTGCGTCTCCATGAATACCAATGCATGCAGTGATTATGACCTGGCCGTGGAGCCGGCAGAGGATGGATATCTGTTGGACTGCAAAGCAGACGCGTGGCAGGATATCTTTGCTGCTACGGGAGAGCCGACCGCCTATGAGCCGTCCTGCGTGAAGGAAAACTCTGTCAAAGTGAGCATTCCTGACAGTCTTACTGCGGAAGTTGCAAAGTCGGAAATGTGGAGGGAATACGACGGCAGATGCGTGAACTGTGGAAGATGCAACTTTGCCTGTCCAACCTGCACCTGTTTTACTATGCAGGATATCTTCTATACTGATAACGGCAAAGCGGGAGAGCGGCGCAGAGTCCAGGCTTCCTGTATGGTTGACGGTTTTACCGATGTGGCAGGAGGAGGCTGTTACCGCAGCAAGAACGGCGACCGCATGCGCTTTAAAGTCCTGCACAAGGTTCTTGATTATAAACAGCGCTTCGGCTATCACATGTGTGTAGGCTGCGGAAGATGCGACGATATCTGCCCTGAATACATTTCTTTCTCAGGGATTGTGAACAAATTGGCTCAGGCTGTGACGGAGGTGGAAACAGATGAATAAAAACGAATATGTACCTTTTCTCTCTGAAATCAAAGGGGTCAAAAAGCATACGGAGATTGAATATACTTTTACTATGGATTATGACGGGCCAGTCCGACCGGGGCAGTTTTTCGAAGTTTCGCTGCCCAGATATGGGGAGGCACCCATTTCTGTCAGCGGAATCGGCCAGGGCACCATCGACTTTACCATCAGGAAAGTGGGAAAAGTAACAGGGGAAGTCTTTGAACAGTATATCGGTAATAGGCTGTTTCTGAGAGGCCCTTACGGCAACGGCTTTGATGTGTCTGCTTATTGCGGCGGCGAATTGGTCATCGTAGCTGGCGGCACGGGACTTTCCCCAGTACGGGGCGTGGTGGAGCATTTTTATGAGAATCCGTCAGAAACGGAGGGACTGACCGTGATTACCGGCTTCAAATCGCCGCAGGATGTTTTGTTCAAAGAGGATCTGGCAAAATGGCCAGAGAAGATGAAGCTGATTGTCACTGTGGACAAGGCGGAGGGCAGCGAGACCTATCCAGAGGGACTGGTTACTGCGTACATCCCGGATTTGACAATCCGCGATTTTGACAGCGCAAAAGCAATCGTAGTGGGACCGCCGATGATGATGAAATTCTCTGTTGAGGCTTTGCTGGAACGGGGCTTTAAAGAAAAAAATATCTGGATTTCTCAGGAACGCAAGATGTGCTGCGGTATTGGCAAATGCGGGCATTGTAAAATAGGAGACAGTTACGTCTGTCTGGATGGTCCGGTGTTCAACTACACAAAGGGAAAGGAGCTGATTGACTGATGGATGTGAATACAAAAGCAATAAAGAAGAACGCATTTCGTGTAACAAAGGAACGGGGAATAACGGCTTCGAGAGTCAGGGTGCCTGGCGGTCACATGGATGCTCGTTTACTGGGGATAGTCCAGGGCATCGCAGAAAAGTACGGCAACGGAACGGTGCATATTACCAGCAGGCAGGGTTTTGAAATCCCCGGCATTCCTTTCGAAAAGATGGCTGCAGTGAATCAGGAACTACAGCCGGTCATAGAAGGACTTTCTATCAATCAGACTGCGCCGGGCAGTGGCTATCCAGCTTCTGGCACTCGCAACGTGACGGCCTGTGTAGGTAATCGGGTATGTCCATACGGCTGTTACGATACAACAGCGCTGGCGCAGAGAATTGAAAAGGCGATTTTCCCCAATGACCTGCATTTTAAAATCGCGCTCACAGGCTGTCCCAACGACTGCGCCAAAGTGCGCATGCACGATTTTGGCATCATGGGCATGACAGAACCGCAGCTTGAGCCTGACCGCTGTGTGAACTGTGGCGCCTGCGTCAAATACTGCCGGAAAAAGTCTGTGGAAGCCTTGCGGGAAGTCAATTACCGACCGCAGCGCAACACAGAGAAGTGCATCGGCTGCGGTGAATGCGTCATCAACTGCCCGACCCGGGCTTGGACCAGAAGTGAGGAAAAGTATTACCGCCTGACGCTGCTGGGCAGAACGGGCAAGAAAAATCCAAGACTAGGCGAGGATTTTATCAAATGGGTGGATGCGGACAGCATCGTCAAGATCATTCTCAATACTTATAAATATGTAGGGCGTTACATCGACAAAAACGCGCCGGGCGGCAAGGAACACATCGGCTATATCGTTGATCGTACAGGCTTCGAAGAATTCAAGAAGTGGGTCCTAGACGGCGTGGATCTGCCAGATAAAGCTGAAGTCTATACGCCAATTTACTGGAACGGCGTGAAATATTAGGTTATCGAAAGCGGAGGAAAATTTTTCTCCGCTTTTCATGTGGTCTTACAGGCAGAATTTATCGATGATCCAGCCTATAGTCTGGGCATCGATACCTCCATCCTGCGCCTCAAAAGTAAAGATGATGTCGTCCCACGGGACGTATTTATGGCTGAAATATAACCGCAGTTTCCACAGACATTCCTCCAGATATTTGGAACTGCTGAGCATGCCAAAGTGTTCAAGCCTTCGAAACCTGCGCTGACTTGCCACTGCCACCTTGAAGTCGGGCGCAATGGTCTCAGTACCAAGGGTGAGATTTTCTTCGTAATGATATTCGACCCCTTTTAAAAACAAAATATCTGCGATGATGACTTCTGACTTTGATCTGACACGTTCACCCTTGAGTGTCCTGTGAATTAACTTTTCGGGATATTTGGTATTTTTATCGTATTTGGCGCGGCCCCAAGCCCGCGGATCAACCCAATCAGTGAAGTGATAATCGATTTTTTGTGAAAGCTGATAGGCCTTGGGAACTTTGCCGTTGATGATGTCTGGTTCAACACTTTCATACTCTTCCAGAAGATGGTGCAGCGCAATACAATTTTTTTCTATGCGCTTTAGGGCTTCGCTCAGATGCGCCCTGGTCTGCAGAAGCTTCACCTCTTCGCAATCGGCTTTTCCCAGATACAGCTTCTTGCCCTGGATTAATTTATAATAGTAGGCGGTGCCTTTTATGGTGGATGTAGACAGTTTTCCTTCCGGTAATTGTTGTAATCGGTAGCGATATTGCTTGGCAAGAGCTTCCTGGCTTTCTAAGTCGGCGAGGATATAGGTGATGCTGTTATACATTTTACTTCTCCTTCCTTTATTTACATTATTTTACAGTAAATTGGCGGAGAAAGCAAGCTTTTTTTGCGTACCACTTTGATTTGACCCATATAGGCGATGCGCAGTTACGCATATGCAGGCTTTCGGGCACGGACTGCTTAACAAAATCGGGTAAATCGAGCAAATCTGCGTAACACACTCTTTGCAAAGAGGGGGCCAGTTACGCATATGCAGGCTTTCGGGCACGGACTGCTTAACAAAATCGGGGAAATCGAGCAAATCTGCGTAACACACCCTTTGCAAAGAGGGGGTCAGTTACGCATATACAGGCTTCTGGCCGCAGACTGCTTAACAAAATCGGGTAAACCAGCCGAATCTGCGTAACCGTCCTCTGGATCCCGGCTCCTGGGGCTGACAGCTCCAAATAAAAATACCAAGTTTTCTGTTGCTGGTGCAACAAATGAACGTAGGTCTTGTGCTATACTGATAACAAAGAAAAAAAGGAGTCTTCACATGAATCGGTTACATCAGTTATATATGGAAATGATTCGTTATTACCAAGGCGATGCCGCCCGCATCCAACACTTTGTCAAGGTTCATTCATTTGCTAAGTACATCGGTGAAGCGGAGGGGCTTACAGAAACGGTACAGCTCACCTTGGAAGCAGCGGCGTTGGTACACGATATCGGTATCAGGGCAGCAGAGAAAAAATACGGATACAGCAACGGCAAACTGCAGGAACAAGAGGGACCCCCTCTGGCTCTGGAGATGCTGGAAAACCTTGGTTTTGACGTGCCTGTTATCGAGAGGGTCTGCTATCTGGTGGCTCATCACCACACCTATGAACCGGTGGACGGACTGGACTACCGAATTTTGCTAGAGGCAGACGCTTTGGTGAATCTCTATGAGGAAGCTGTCCATGAAGAAGGCGTCAAGGCCGCCTATGAGCATATTTTCAAGACCGAAACAGCCAGAAATATCTGCAGAATGATGTTTGAAATAGAAAAGAGGTAGACAAATGATCGGAATCGGAATTGATACAGGCGGAACCTGTACAGATGCTGTCATCTTTGATACGAAAAGCCATAAAGTATTGTCACAGAGCAAGACTCTGACCACCAAGCAGGACTTAAAAATCGGTATTTTGACCGCTTTGAGCGGATTAGACCAGGATCTGGCTCGCGACGCCGCCTACATTTCGCTCTCTACCACACTGGCTACCAACGCCTGTGTAGAACACAAAGGGGGCAGGGCAAAGCTGGTGTTTATCGGTGTCAATCCGGCAGCGGTCAAGAAGATGGGCAGCGAATATGGACTGCCGCCAATGGGGGATATTTATTTCATGCAAGGGGATGCGGGGCAGGAGGATAGCCAGCAGCCTGACTGGAAGAAATTCGAAGAAGATATAGAAAAGGACTTTTTGGAGTATGACAGTGTAGCTATCGTCCAGATGAACCCGAAATATAACGATGGGCAGTATGAGATCAGGGCGGAAAAGATGATCAAGAAAAAGCTGGGGCTGCCCTGTGTGCGTGGTTACAATCTTTTTCAGGAACTGAACGTACAGAAACGAGGGGCGACGGCGCTGCTCAACGCCAGGCTTCTGCCCGTCATGGAGGACTTCTTTGATTCCATCGAGCGCTCTCTGACAGAACTGGGGTTGGATTTACCCATTGTCATTGTCAAAAGCGACGGCAGCATCATGAGCCGTGAATTTGCCATGAGCAGGCCGGTAGAAACTTTACTCTGCGGTCCTGCCGCCAGCATCATCGGCGCCATGGAATTGTCAAAATACCAAGATGCGCTGATTGTGGATATGGGCGGCACCACCAGCGATGTGGCCATGGTGAAAGACGGTATTCCTGTCACCAGCGAGTCCGGCATTTCCATCGGCGAATGGAAAACCATGGTCAAAGGCGTCTCCATAGATACCTTTGCTTTGGGCGGCGACAGCGCTGTAAAATACAAACGAGGGCAGCTTTATCTCGACAACAGACGCTGCGTACCGTTATGTATGGCAGCCAGCCAGTATCCGAAAATGCGGAAAGCGCTGAAGACGCTGGTACTGATGGATCGGCCTTTCGATTATCCTGCCCACGAGTTCTTTATGTTGGTGAACAGCCCGGCAAATCTGGACAAATACACGCCGTCAGAACGGAAATTTATCAAAGCACTGGAGAACGGGCCGCTGATTTACAGAGATGCGGCTGCGGCCATTGGCACCAGTCCGCACATTTTAAACATGAAGCGGTTGGAGGATGAGGGCACCGTCATCCGCATTGGAATGACGCCTACCGATGTCATGCACGTTTATGGCGACTATGCGGAGTTTGACAGCGAGGTGTCTGAACTGGGAGCTGCATACCTGGCTACAGCGACAAAGGTGGCTCCTCAAGAAGTCTGCCGGGAAATTTACGATTTGACAAAATGCAGGCTTTACAGCAATCTGGTCCGCATCTTTATGAAATACGAGACGGGCAGAGATTTGAACCTTCAGGAGTGTGAAAATCTTGAAAAGCTGACTGCTTATACTTTCCGCCATGCCGGTCAAAGCCTGGCTGACTTTGCCATACGCCCCGGTTTCATTACTGCATCGAAGCTGATCGGTATCGGCGCCCCGACCAAGATCTTTCTAAAAGACGTGGCAGAGCTGCTGGGAACAGAGGCAGATTTTCCGCAGGATGGGAAAGTTGCTAACGCCATCGGCGCGGCAATGGGTAATATCAGCACGGAATGCATCGTCAAAATAGAACCGTATAAGGGCATCAAAAGTTCTTATCTGACCTACGTCATCAGCGGCGGTCACGATACCTTTTCTCTGCCTGATTATGATGATGCTCTGGTGGAAGCGAAGAAAACGGCTCGCCAGGGTGCCATTGAACGTGCTCATCAGCAAGGAGCTGTAGGGGAAGTAGAAGTAGAAATCGAAGTGAAAGAGAACACTTATCAGAGAAACAAATATGCATCTGCCGAGATCATCGAGACTCTGGTCATCGCAAAAGCTGTATCAGAAAAAGAATAAATTACAAAAGGGTGGATCTGCTGATTTCGGCAGATCCGCCCTTTGTTTTAACATAGGAAATATCGTCTGAAGGACGGATTTCCGTACGTTTCATCGTTCGCTATTTTTACATCAAAAACTGCTTTTCAAGCAGCTGAATTAATTGGCGGATTTTTTCTGGGATGAAGTGGTAGTAGACCTTGGCATCCTGTTTTTCGATGGTGACAAATCCATTTGACATCAGTAGATTCATGTGATGTGAAGCCGTTGGTGCACCCAATTGCAGTTCTTCTGCGATTTCCAAATTATATTTAGCACCCTTTTTGAGCAGGGCGAGGATTTCAAAACGGCTCTTATCAGAAAGCATTTTCAAGCTAGACAGCAGAGCGGCTTTTTCCTGTTCCTGCAGGCTGCCGTAGCCATAAGACTTATTGACGAAAACACCATAAAACCCCACAGTGGAGAGACCCCATTCTAGCACTGGAGAGATGATGGATGGATAGATGGTCTCGATGCCGGGGAACTTGCTCATGATATCCTGAAAGGCGGCGTGCTGAAATCCTTCAACAGCGAGTCTTTCCACCAGTGCCTCGATCGCGGGCTGGTTTTTGGAGAAGGCATAGGAAAAAGCCGGCAGGTTTTGCTGATAAATTTCCACCATGGATTTGACATAGCGTTTCGGTTCGCCCAGCAACATCATGGTTTTCCACTTTGATGAATCAGAAATTTCTGGCTGGCGATTGAGAAAATCGATACGGCTTTCTAAAGTGGTAAGATCCGGCGCCATACCGTCCCCGTTCATCTCATCTGCGAACATCTCTGAGAAGGTTTGCAGAATCTGGTCTTCGCTGATCTGATCCACCTGGTCAATCCAATGGGGATTTTCGACGATGCTGGCCATGACGATGTAGGTCGTGTCCATGTCCATATCCATGGAACCGAACAAAGCTTCTTCATCTGCATGAGGCGTATATTTTGCAGCGAAGTCATCGGCATATTGATTGATCAGAGGGTAATTGTGATCGTAGAAAAGCTGTCCATCCACACCGAGGTGATTGAGGGCTTCGATGGTCTCTTCACGGATATCTTTCTTGTATTTGATATAGCAGCACAATCCGATTGTCTCAAAGACAGGATTGAGTTCTTTCTTAAGCTTCATGTTGCAGCTCCTTTCTTGCGTTAACTATACCATGACGATTCCTTTGGACATAGAATCGAACGTCATGATTCAATGGACGCTTCCTCGCGGCAACGCCGTTAGATTGATGCGTTCATTATACCATGACGCTTCCTTTGGACATAGAATCGAACATCATGATTCAATGGACGCTTCCTCGCGGCAACGCCGTTAGATCGATGCATTCATTATACCATGACGCTTCCTTTGGACATAGAATCGAACGTCATGATTCAATGGACGCTTCCTCGCGGCAACGCCGTTAGATCGATGCGTTCATTATACCACAATTATACCCCACAGAAATTACGGAAGGAAGGATTATTTTCCAGTAGCTGCTCATAAGCGGCCATATCCTTTACAGAGCCATCTTCCATATAGATCACTTGATCGTATTGAGAAAGCAGGGCGGGATTCAGGGAATGGGTGATGGTGATCAAAGTCAGGTCCTGCCGTGTCAGTAAAGTGCTTTCAATTTCCAGCGCGGTTTTTGGATCCAGAGCGGAAGTCCCTTCATCTAAAATGATGACTTTCGCCTTTCTGATCAAAGCTCTCGCCAGTGCCACTCTCTGCCGCTGGCCGCCGGAAAGACGATTGCCGTTTTCGCCGACTGGACTGTTCAGACCCTTTTCCAGCAGAGCCATGAACTGACTGACGCCGCTGGCTTCTAAGGCCTGCTCCCATGTGGCTTTATCAAAATCTCCTTCCAGAGCGATGTTGTTTCTGACCGTATCGTTAAAGAGGTATACACTCTGATGGAGAATAGAGAGGATGGAACCCAGATTTTTTGTATCCAGCAGACTGAGAGGGTCTTCGTCATAAAAGATTTCTCCCTGATAGTCCTTGTAATAGCCAGACAGAACCTTGATCAAAGTGCTCTTGCCACAGCCGCTGTGGCCGACGACAGCGTATTTTTTACCTTTTGCAAAACGCAGGCTGATATGGTTCAAAGCGTTCAGACTTCCGTCATAAGAGAAGGTCAGGTCACTGACTGCGATCTCTCTGTGAAAGGACGGTACTCTGCCCTGTTCTGCTTCAATTTCTGTATCGGCTAAGTCACACAGGCGCTGCACAATGGGCTTGACACTTTTGATCTTCGGCAGATTTTCCATAATCAGCAGAACTGGCGTCAGAAAAGAACCGCTGAGCTGAAGGAGCGCCATCAGGGTGCCCATGGTGATGGAACCTTTGATGACAAAGAACGCGGAAGTGAAGATGACGACCACGACGCAGAGATAGGACAGGGTGTCAGACAGACCTTCGTTGAGAGCAGTTACCTTGTCAGCGGCGAACTTACAGTCAGCTGTCCGCTTATTCTCTTCTTCAAATTTCATTCTCATGTTTGGCAGCAATTGGTAACTTCTGATCACCTCAAAACCTGAGAGAATATCTTTCGTCTTTTCTGTAAATTTGGCAAGCTGGCGTGATACGGCATCCTGCCTTTTTTCCAACAGCTTTCCCATCAGAGCCGGCACGGCGAACATCAGCAGCAAGGTCACTAACAAAATACCAGTGACGGCGGGACTCAGAGCTAATAGCAGCACCAGAGTTGATACAAACATGACGATGACCTCAATGCTCTGCAAAAGTGGCAGTATGTAATTTTCCTCGATAATCTTCACATCATTTATTAAACTGGAGATGTAATCTGCTGTATTCGTCTTATAAAATTCACCTGGATACTGGTGCATCACACCTTCATAAACATCGCTGCGTATCTGCCGGGTCATCCTCTGAACCAGAAGCTTAGACGCCAGCGAACCGAAGTAATTCATCAAACACAGCATAATCATGTAGCTGACAGCAAAGAGCAGCAGTTTCTTGAAAAGCGCCATGTCACCAGAAACGGCGGTGTCGGTGACTTGTTGCAACAGCAGAGAGACAAAGGTAGTCATCAAAGCTGCTGCAGTGCAGAGCAGCAGGGTAACTGCCAGTATCAACTTATTTCTCTTCCAATACCTTTTCATCATTACCTCCTGAGTTTTATATAAATCTAATAAGTTTTATTTTTATAGAATATACCATAGAGTTCTATGAAAGTCAAACTAATTCTATGAATAACTAACCATATTTTTCTCCTGAGAGCAGAAAAATATGGTAAAATATAAATAGGAGGCGCAGACATGAAGATAAGACCAGCAACAATGGCAGACATGGATTCCATATGCCGATTATACGACACGCTATTTCGTGAAATGGCTGATTTGCAGAGGGACTACTTTCAGATGACCAGCCAAAATCGTGATTTTCTCTCGTCCGTCATCGAGGGAGAAGCAGGAGATGTTCTATTGGCGGAAGAAGAGGACAGCTTGATAGGGTTTGCCTTAGTACAGGAAAGCAGTACGCCGCCTTTTGGCTGCCTTATACCACATCGATATGCGTATTTGATGGATGCCTGTGTGGCAGAGGAACAGAGGAGCAGGGGCATCGGCAGACTGCTGATTGAGGCTGTAAAGACCTGGTCAGAAGAGAGAAACCTGGACTATGTAGAACTGAACGTGTTGAGCAACAATACCCGAGCCATCGCACTCTATGAGCGAGAAGGCTTTGCAGAAGAGATGCGAACGATGCGCTGCAAATTGAAAAAGGACGGCTGAGACCGTCCTTCTGTGTCAGATGATATCTACGACTTCCAGGTCTTTGCCGACAACGCGGAATTTAATTTCGAAACCGGCAAAACCGAATCCGTAAATTCTGTCAGAGTCTTCTTGATAAGAGGGTCTGGGGTCCTGGGACAGGATGGAGAAAAGCCCGTCTTGCAGTGCCTGGGGGATCTTTGACAGCAACAGGGGCGGAATCGTGACGGCCAGGCTGTATCCACGGGTTTGATCGGCAAAACCACAGACAGCCTCGGGATGGCAGTCTGCAGGGATATACGGCTTGAGGTCGTAAATGGGTGTGCCGTCCATCAAATCGGCCCCGCAGACAGAAATGACAGACCCCAGCACAGGGTCTTTTTTGATTGCCTCTATTTTCACGGAGGAGAGACCTAAGGGGTTCGGTCTGAAGGGTGACCTGGTAGCGAATACCCCCATTCGCTGATTGCCTCCCAGGCGAGGGGGTCTTACCGTAGGAGACCAACCCCTTTCTGCATTTTCCGAAAATCCCCAGATAATCCAGAGATGGGAGAAATCAGACAATCCACGGAGGGCCTGCGGACTGCGAAACTCCTCTTCAAAGACGATTTCACTTTTCAACGTTTCTGTCAGTCCGCTTTGGCGGGGAATTCCAAACTTCGATGGAAAAACGCTACGTATATGGGCAATGGGCCTCAGCTTAAGATCTGTTGTCATAGGGCACCTCTTTTCTGAAATGATAGGTACTATTATACTGAATCTCTATTGAAAATTCAAATCATTGTGTTAAACTGATAAGGAGAATTATGCGTACTTAGGCGTATTTATGTCACTGAAGAGGAGAACGAATGAAGGATTTGAAGGAACACAATGATATGCTGTCAGGGACACAAAGTCATCAGGAAGAAATAGAATATCTCAAAGAACTGGCAAAACGAAAAGACAAGGAACTGGAAGGAATTATCGGTGCGGCGGCCGACGCAGTGGGTAAGTTTATCTGCAATCCTGAATTCACAATCTTGTACTATACAGAAGGCTTGGCGAATTTGGTGGGAACGACGAGAGGACGCATAGAAAAAGAAGGCTTTGACAGCAGTCGGTACATCCATCCTGACGATTTGGAATATGTCATGGGCAAGACTGCCAAAGCGATCGAAAACGGAAAACCCGTCACGCTGACGTATCGATTAAAGCATTTGAGTGGTAAGGATGTTTGGGTAAAGGCCAGAGTCATTTTTATGGAAGAACTTTATGAAGACAAATATCCGATCGCTTTTTTTGTCTATACGGATATCACAGAACTGAAGGAAGCCAACGCAAAAGCTGAGGAGCGATATCAGAGCTTGATTGAAACCTATGACGAACAACTCTGCGGCATTATATGGTTCACCATAAGCCAGAGACCGGTTTTACGATATATGAATCTGAAATCTTTAGAATGTCTGGGCTTTCATTCTAAAGCGGACTTTGAGGAAAAGAATCAGTGGGATGTACTTTCTTACATATTTGAAGAGGATCGAGACAAGTTTACCAGTGCTTTGATGGTCTTGAAGGCGGAAGGCGATGTGACGAGCCTGGACATGCGTTTTCAGTCGTCTACAGGTAAGATTGTTTGGGCGGTCTGCAACATCATGATGAAGCGTGCCATGTCCGGAACGCTCCTGTATTATATGGTGTTTACCGATATCACTCGTCAAAAGGAAGAGGAACTGAATCTGCGGGCGGAACAAGAGAAGATTAACATTGCCTTAGAGAATACAGATATGCTGATCTGGCAGTATGATATTGTGGAGAAAAAAATGCAGTATCAGAGAAACTCCGCCAGATATTTTGGCACGGAGGATATTGTCTACAATGTGCCACAATCCTTTGTGGAGGCGGGTTATGTTCACGACGATTCCATCAACGATTATTTCAAACTTCATCAAGCTGTCATTGATGGAGAAGCATATGCCCAGGCGGATATTCACTTTCTGGACGAAAAGAACAACGATCTGTGGCTGCGGATTACGCTGAGAAGAATTAGCGACAGAGGCAGTGCCTTCAATCAGGTTATCGGCTGCGGCGTCAATATTACGGAAGAAAAGGTCAAAGAAGAACGATACGTCGAAGAACTAGTATATATGAGCGGTCTGCAGAGCGAAGACCTCTTGGCAAAATTTCGCGCAAACCTGACACGCAATATCGTAGTGGACTATGTGGGCAGCAGTGATGTGCTCATCGCGGACGACTGCATGACTTATTCTGGTGTCATCGAAGAGGTTGCTTCCAATATGGTAGCAGAAGACATGAAAGAGAAATTCAGAGAAGTCCTCAGTATCGGCTCACTGATGTCGCTCTATTATGAGGGAAAAAACGAGTATGCCATAGAGTACCAGAGACGTATGATGAACGGTACCCTCTGCTGGGTGAAAACTTATGTGAAGATATTTAAAAGCCCGGAGCAAAACGATATCATGTGCTTTTTATATACCTACAACATCAACGGCTCTATGCTGAGCCAGATTGCCTTGCAGGCCATTGTGAACACGACCTATGACTACGTGGGCATTATAGATCGGGAGATGAACCGTTTCTACTGTCTGGCTCGGTCTGAACAGGATTATCTGCCAGAGGAAAGCGACGACTACAATGCATCCAATGTCGCCTTTGCCGAAAAATATCGAGAATATTTCCCCAGCGAGGAAGAATACCTGATTGTCAGGGATAATGCGCAGATGGAGACGGTGGTTAAGGCGCTGGAGCAGAAGAAAGTTTACGAATTTAACGAGAAGATATGGAACAGAAAGAAAACGGTGCTTCATACCTACAGGTTGAGCTACAGCTACATTGATGGAGAAAAATCGCAGATTTTGGTGCGGCGTGCTGACATCACGGATTCTATCTTAGAAGAGCAAAAGCAGCAGGATCTGCTGCGAAATGCTTTAGCGCAGGCAGAACAGGCCAGCAATGCCAAATCTGACTTTTTGTCCCGGATGAGTCACGAAATCAGAACCCCGATGAACGCTATCATCGGCATGTCCGCCCTTGCCGCACAATGCGTAAACGATCCGCAGCAGGTCGCCGACTGCATCTCAAAAGTAGGGATCTCTGCCAGATTTCTGCTGGCGCTGATTAACGACATACTGGATATGAGCCGCATAGAAAGCGGTAAGGTGGTCGTCAAGCGGGAAAAGATTCCTTTTGAAGAGTTTATCAATGGGATCAATACCATCTGCTATGAACAGGCTGAGGAAAAGGGCATCGACTACGAGTCGATTTTGACCAGTTTTACAGAGGACTACTATATGGGCGATGCCATGAAGCTGCAGCAGGTACTGATTAATATCATTTCTAATGCTATTAAATTCACTCCTTCTGGTGGGAAAGTACAGATGATCATCCACCAAGGGAAAATTAGAGACGGCAAAGCGAGGATGATCTTTACGATCAACGATACTGGTATCGGCATCAAAGAGGAATTCATGCCCCATCTCTTTGACCCTTTTGAGCAGGGGAATGACAATACGGCACGCTACAGCGGCACTGGTTTGGGCCTGGCCATTTGTAAGAATCTGACCAACATGATGGGCGGCCATATTTCAGTCAACAGCATCGAAGGGGTTGGTTCTGAATTTACGGTGGAAGTGGATTTGGAACTGTGTGAAGAAACAAAACGAATCAGCCGCGGCAAAACGAAAATCAATTTTGCGAAACTATCGGCTTTGATCGTGGACGATGAAATCACGGTCTGCGAGCACACGAAGAACATTTTGTCCGATATGGGCATGAAAGCGGAGTGGGTTGACAGCGGGGAGCGCGCGGTTGATATCGTAAGGAGAAGGTGGGAAAAGAACACCTACTTTGATGTGATTTTCATCGACTGGAAGATGCCAGGCATGGATGGCATTGAAACGGCCAGAGAAATACGTAAGATTGTCGGACCAGAAGTGACGATTATTATCATGACAGCGTATGATTGGGTTTCCATCGAGCAGGAAGCCAAGAAAGCCGGCGTCAACATGCTCATCTCAAAGCCGCTGTTCAAAAAGTCTCTCACATCTACTTTCCAGAAAATCTATACGGAAAGAGAGCAGAAGCAGGAAGCGTCCAAGCCGGTGGAGTATGATTTTACGGGTAAGACGATTCTGCTAGTAGAGGATCATGTGCTCAACATAGAAGTAGCCAAACAGCTGCTGATGAACAAGGGCGCGAAGGTGGAAGTTGCTGAAAACGGCCTGGTGGCCATTGAGATGTTCGCTACTTCAGCGGTGGACTACGATGCTATCCTTATGGATATCCGCATGCCGGTCATGAACGGTTTGACGGCTGCCAGATCCATCAGACAGCTGAAGAAGAAAAAAGCGAAGACGGTGCCGATTATCGCCATGAGTGCCAATGCCTTTGATGAGGATGTGGAGAAATCCAGAGCTGCCGGCATGAACGCACATCTGGCAAAACCGATTGAACCGCAGCTGCTCTATGCAACACTGCAGGAATTCATATTTCCGGAAGAATAGAACGAAAAAGAGAGAAACAAGTTTTCTCTCTTTTTTGATGCTCGCCGGCCCGGGTATCCCCTCCTATTTTTGTCGGAAAAGCGTTTTTTTGCCGAATTGGAAAAAATTTTTTAAGCAAGTGTTTGCAACGATTTCAGCGTTTTTTTGCAGAGATTCTGCTGGATTTTGGTAAGAAATGGCTGAATTTCAATACATTGGAGAGTTTTTCCAAACTTAATTTTTTTTGCACTTTTGGCAAAAAATGAACCGTTACGACATTGAAACAGCAGCCAAATAATTTATAAGAGACGAAGGACAATAAAGCGTTCCTTTGGGAGCATTTTGGCCTGACAGATGATGAAGACTATTTGGAGAAAACCTTCAGCAAATTAGAGAACTATCATCACCAGGGAATTGATCTCTGGAACAATCTCCTGGTCAGCTTTGATCAAGAGGACGGAGGACTCGACGTGGACGTGATAGATAAGATCGTGAGAGTCTTTCTGCTGTAGAAAGGGGGCGCCAAGAAGGCGCCCCTCTAATTTCTATTATACTCTTGGCAGTCCGTCAAAACCGACCTGCAGTTCTTCGTCAGTAGGGATATGATCGCTCATCTGACCGTTGTTGAACTGTTCATAGGCTTTCAGATCGAAGTAGCCGGTGCCGGTCAGACCGAAGAGAATGGTCTTTTCTTCGCCTGTTTCTTTGCATTTCAGCGCTTCGTCCATGGCTGCCTTGATAGCATGGCTGCTCTCTGGTGCAGGAAGAATGCCTTCGATTCTGGCGAAATCCTCTGCCGCCTTGAAAACCTCGGTCTGTTCCACACTGCGGGCTTCCATCAGTCCCTGATCGTATAGTTCAGAAAGAACAGAACTCATGCCGTGGTATCTGAGACCGCCGGCGTGATTGGCACTCGGAATAAAGCCGCTGCCCAGAGTGTACATCTTGGAGAGGGGGCAGACCATGCCGGTATCACAGAAGTCGTAGGCGTATTTGCCTCTTGTGAGACTCGGACAGGAAGCAGGTTCTACGGCGATAAAACGGTAGTCTTTTTCTCCTCGGAGTTTTTCACCCATGAATGGGGAAATCAGTCCGCCCAGGTTGGAACCGCCGCCGGCACAGCCGATGATGATGTCCGGCGTGATGCCGTATTTGTCCATGGCTGCCTTTGTCTCCAGGCCGATGATGCTCTGATGGAGCAGAACCTGTGACAGCACGCTGCCCAGCACGTATCTGTAGCCTTCACGACTGGTCGCGGCTTCTACCGCTTCGGAGATTGCACAGCCCAGGCTTCCTGTGGTGCCGGGGTGGTCGGCGAGAATTTTACGACCGATTGCTGTCGTCTCAGAAGGAGAAGGGGTGACTTTCGCGCCGTAAGTCCTCATAACTTCACGTCTGAAAGGCTTCTGCTCATAAGAGACCTTCACCATGTAGACGTCACAATCGAGTCCCAGGTAAGCACAGGCCATGGAAAGGGCAGTACCCCATTGGCCGGCGCCAGTTTCTGTGGTTACGCCTTTGAGACCCTGCTGCTTGGCATAATACGCCTGGGCGATAGCGGAGTTCAGTTTGTGGCTGCCGCTGGTATTGTTGCCTTCGAATTTATAGTAAATCTTTGCCGGTGTCTGCAGCCGCTCTTCCAGGCAGTATGCTCTGACCAGGGGCGCAGGACGGTACATCTTGTAGAAATCCTGAATTTCCTGTGGAATATCGAAATAGGCCGTGGTGTCGTCCAGTTCCTGTTTTACCAGTTCGTCGCAGAAGACGCTGCGCAGTTCGTCAAAGGTCATCGGTTCCAGCGTGCCTGGATTGAGCAGGGGCGCCGGCTTTTTTTTCATGTCTGCCCGCACGTTGTAATACTGGGTCGGCATTTCATGTTCCTCGAGATAGATTTTGTAAGGGATTTTTTTTGTTTCATTGTTCATTTTGATGTGCTCCTTTCATTTTACGCGGACAGGAGCAAATTCGTCGTAAATTCCTGCCAGATCAGAGATTTGGGGAATTCTGACGGCTAAGGTCTTCCCATCAATTTCTTTCAGAAATTGGAGCAAGACCATTAAAAAACTCCTGTCCCAGACAAACTTCTGCTGGGACAAGAGTAATAAGTTCTCTTGCGGTGCCACCCGGCTTGGCGTAACAAAACTACGCCCGCTCTGCGCATACTACCATATGCCGATTTTGTTAACGGAGTATCTTCTCCGGCGCCCCTACTAAAACGAATCTGTCGTTCGGTTTGCCCTCAGGAGTCCATTCGGCTCTGCCTTTCCATGCTGCAATCTCACCGCCTGCAGCTCTCTCCTATGTAAGTATCAAAGCTTACTACTCTCCCTCAAAGGTTTGTCTGTGTTATTTAATTTTCTCTATAGTAACACGGCAGCTCAGGACTGTCAACATAAAATTGTGAAAAAACACAATGTTTTTTATAAATGCATATGGAAACTTGACAAAAAACACAAGATCAGCCCAGGCTTACGTCTAAGATCATCATGATCAGAAATCCTGCTATGAAACCCAGGGTTGCGGTCTTGTCACCTTCGCAGCCTTGTGCTTCTGGAAGCAGTTCCTGCACGACCACATAGATCATGGTGCCGGCAGCAAAAGCTAGAAGCAGAGGCATGAAGGAGGTGATGAATGTCGTCACCACAGCTGCAAGAACACCGAAAATCGGCTCTACGATGGCGGACATACTGCCGATAAAGAAGGCCTTCTTCTTGCTCATGCCGTCTTTGATCAGGGGCAGGGCCACAGCGGTGCCTTCAGGATAGTTTTGAATGCCGATACCGAGAGCAAGGGCGGCAGCACCAGAAAACAGCGCGGGGTTGGATGTATCTGACATAGCCAGAGAAAAAGCAAGGCCAACGGCCATTCCCTCCGGGATGTTGTGTATCGTGATGGCCATCACCAGCATCAGTGTACTCTGTTTCAGCTTGGTTTGCTGGCCTGACTGCAGTCTTCTCATATACTGCTTCTTTAAAATCGCGTCGGCGAAAAGCAGCAGGATGACGCCCAGCAGGAATCCGCCAGTCATAACCAGCCAGCTGATCTGGCCGTTCTCTTCGGCTCTATCTATTCCTGGAAGCAGCAGGGACCAGACGGAGGCAGCAATCATGACGCCGCCGGCAAACCCGAGAAAGATACACTGGAAAGTATTGCTGACTTCTTTTTTTACCCAAAAAACATTTAAGGCACCCAGAGTGGTTACCGAGAAGGTAAACAGGGTGCCAATCAATGCCCATGTTATTCCATTCATATCAATTTATCATCTCCTTTGATATATCAATATGAATATCCTGAAATATTGTGCATATATTTATCTAATTTGACCATTTCCAGAAATCACATATTTGTAAGAGACAAGCTGGTTTACGCCCATAGGTCCTCTGGCGTGGAGTTTCTGAGTGGAAATGCCGATTTCTGCGCCTAGTCCCAGTTCGCCGCCGTCGGTAAATCTGGTGGAGGCGTTGTGGTAGACAGCGGCAGAGTCCACAGCTGCGAGAAAACGATCTGCTGCAGACTGATCGGCGGTGACGATACAGTCGCTGTGGTGAGAGGAATATTTTTCAATATGGTCGATAGCCTCGTCGATACTGCCGACAATTTTAACGCCCATGACGTAGTCAAGATATTCCCGTCCCCAGTCATCAGAGACAGCAGGGTGAGCGTGAGGCAGGAGCTTACAGGCGCTTTCATCAGCCCGCAGTTCCACATCCTTTTCCGCCAGTTTTTCGGCCACAGCTGGTAAGAACGCAGAGGCAATATCTGCGTGAACCAAGAGTTTTTCTGCCGCATTGCAGACGGAAGGTCTGGAAGTTTTGGCGTTGAAGACGATGTCGATGGCCATTGGGATGTCCGCGGCTTTGTCCACATAGATGTGGCAGTTGCCTACACCGGTTTCGATGACGGGAACCTTGGCATTGTCCACGACAGATCTGATCAGGCCGGCGCCGCCTCTGGGGATGAGCACATCCAGATATTCTGTCATAGCCATCATTTCAGCAGCGGACTCCCGGGAGGTACCTTCTACCAACTGAACGCAGGCCGCGTCTAACGCCGAGGATGCCAGTGCATCCTGCATCGCTTTGGTGATGGCCATATTGGAGTGAAAGGCCTCTTTCCCTCCTCTGAGGATGCAGGCGTTGCCCGCCTTGATACAGAGGGCGGCGCAGTCGCTGGTCACATTGGGCCGGGCTTCAAAGATGATGCCGCAGACCCCTAAAGGAACAGCGGTCTTTCGTATATGCAGGCCGTTTAAAAGATCTCGCTCTTCCAAAACCTGACCGACCGGATCAGGCCACTTGGAGACAGCGATGACGGCATCAGCCATGGCTTCGATGCGTTCTTCGCTCAGAGTCAGCCTGTCGATCATAGAAGGGGACAATGCCCCTTGGGCAGCTTTCACGTCGAGAGCGTTGGCGGCTAAAATGTCTGTTTTTTTTTCCAGAAGGACGGCGGCAATCCGCTCCAGAGCCGCTGTCTTTTCTGAGGGACTTTCCGTTCTCAGGGTTCTGGCTGCATTCTTCGCCAGCGCACCCATTTGCTCTAATTTGGTCATAATTTTGTTTACCTCCCGGCTTTAAAAATAGTTCCGATATTCTGCCCGTCAAAGAGGGTGTAGAGGTTGGCGGGACGATCTCCTTTGATGACACAGCAAGGAATTCCGGCTGAAGTGGAAACTTTTGCCGCGCTGACCTTGGTAGTCATGCCGCCGGTGCCAAAGGCTGAACCGGCGCCGCCGGCCAGTGCTTCAACTTCTGCATCGATTTTTTCTACTACGGCGATGCGTTTGGCGTCACTGTATTTTCTCGGATCTCGGTCGTAAAGTCCGTCAATATCGGTGAGGATCACCAATAAATCTGCATCGATCAATTTGGCTACGATGGCGGAAAGATTATCGTTGTCGCCAAAATTATTTCCTTCCAGCTCGTCTGTTGCCACGGTGTCATTTTCATTGACGACAGGAATCATGCCCATGCCAATCAGTTCTCTGAAAGTGTTTTGTACATTTTGACGTCCGACCTGATTGTCCACTACGTCGGCTGTCAGCAAAACTTGAGCGACCGTGTGATTGTATTCGCCGAAGAATTTGTCGTACATGAACATCAATTCACATTGGCCGATGGCCGCCAGGGCCTGTTTTTTGCTGGTTTCACTGGGGCGGGATGCCAGATTCAGTTTTCCGACGCCGACGCCGATGGCACCGGATGAGACCAGGGTGATCTCTTTGCCGGCATTCTGCAGGTCGGCGATCACTTTGCAGAGATTTTCGATATGCCGGATATTGATTTTTCCACTAGGATGGGTCAAAGTAGAAGTTCCCACTTTGATGACGATCCGTTTGCTTTCTGTGATACTATTCATAAAAAATCTCCAGGCTCCGATCTAAAATTCCATTGATGTGTGCAATCAAAGTGCCGTAATTGGTGAACGGCACACCTTGCTCCTCTGCCAGTCCCTGTCTATAGACCATTTCTCTTTCATTGAGCATACAGCCGCCGCAGTGGACTACCAGAGCATACTTTGATAATTCCTGTGGAAATTGTCCGCCGCTGGTGAATTCAAAGAGCAGTTTCTTGCCGCTGTATTCTTCAATCCAGCCCGGCAGCTTGACGGTTCCGATGTCTTCGCACTGTCTGTGATGGGTGCAGCCTTCGGAAATCAAGACGATATCGCCGTCCTCCAGCTGGTTCAAATAGCGGGCACCGTGCACAGCCGTGTCTAAAATACCCTTGAAGCGTGCAAAGAGGATGGAGAAAGACGTCAAAGGGATGCTGTCTGGCACGATTCCCTTTACTTGATGAAAAGCCTGGCTGTCGGTGATGATGAGAGCCGGCGGTTCTTTCAGGGCATTCAGGCAGCTAGCGAGTTCAGCAACCTGCGTGACCACAGAGATGGCATGGTTATCCAGAATGTCCCGTATGGTCTGCACTTGCGGCAGAATCATTCTGCCTTTGGGGGCGGAAGCGTCGATAGGCGTCACCAAAACGACGACGTCTCTGTCCGCGATTTTGTCGCCAATCAGTCTCTTATCGGTCGAGAGCGGTTTGGCGATTTCTGCGATTTTCTCTTTCAGTTCTGTAATCCCCTGGCCAGTCAGGGCGCTGACGAGGACGGTCGGGAACTCGTATTGTTCCTCGCCGTCCCCATCTTCGCCTGTCATGAGGGATTCCATGTCAAGATCCACTTTGTTCAAGGCTACGATATAAGGGATATTTTTTTTCTTAAACAGATTTATCAGTTCCAGGTCTTCTGCGGCAGGTCCGACAAAGTTATCGATGACCAGGACTGCAACGTCGGTCTTGCTGAGAACCTGGTAAGATTTTGCCACCCGTTTATCGCCCACCTGGCCGTCGTCGTCGATGCCGGGGGTGTCGATGATTACCACCGGTCCCAGGGGCAGCAACTCCATCGCTTTCTTGACCGGATCGGTAGTGGTGCCTTTTACCTCAGATACGATAGATAAATCTTGTCCGGTGACAGCATTGACAACGCTGGATTTTCCAGCGTTGCGTCTGCCAAAGAAACTGATATGCAGTCTGTTTGCATTTGGTGTCCCATTAAAATCTGAAGTCTCTCTTGCCATCTTCGATCTCCTTGATATATTCTTCCGCAATCTGGCGGACTTTTTCTTTCGGTATGTTGGAAAGTTCTTTGTCAATTAATGCTTCGCCGACGGACCTGGTCTCAGAACTTGCGTAGTCTACCAGGTATTCCTTCAACGTCATCAGTGCATTGGGATGACAACAGTTCTGAATCTGGCCGTTTTTGCACAGAGTCATGAAGCGGTCTCCCGTTCTGCCTTCTCTGTAGCAGGCAGTACAGAAACTTGGAATGTAGTTCATGTCCATGAGCCATTTGACGACTTCGTCCAGGGTTCTTTTATCGTCGGTTTCAAACTGGGCAGAGTTTTCGTCTTCCGGTTCTGGCTCGTCGTAGCCGCCGACACTGGTCTTTGAGGCACCACTGATCTGAGAGATACCCAGGTGCAGTGCTCTTGCGCGCATTTCCTGGCTTTCTCTTGTAGACATGATCATGCCTGTGTAAGGAACGGCAATTCTGATGATGGCGATGATTTTGGCAAAGAGGTCGTCAGTGATGCCTCCCTCGACGCCGCCGTCAAAATCGTCTGGATCTACGTCGTCTGCCGGTCTCACTCTCGGTACACTGATGGTGTGTGGTCCCACGCCCTGGGCAGCTTCCAGATGCTCAGCGTGCATCAACAGTCCGGCCAGTTCGTAGCGGTACATGTCGAGACCGAATAAAACACCCAGGCCCACGTCATCGATACCGGCTTCCATAGCTCTGTCCATAGCCTCCGTGTGCCACGCGTAGTTATGCTTTGGTCCAGTCGGATGGAGCTTTTCGTAGCTGTCCTTGTGATAGGTTTCCTGGAAGAGGATATATGTACCGATGCCAGCGTCTTTGAGCATTTTGTACTCTTCTACAGTAGTAGCCGCAATATTGACGTTGACGCGACGGATGGCACCATTTTTATGGTTGATGGAGTAAACTGTTTTGATGCACTCCAAAATATATTCGATCGGATTGTTTACCGGATCTTCTCCGGCCTCTAGAGCAAGTCTCTTGTGGCCCATATCCTGCAGGGCGATGACTTCTTTTCTGATTTCCTCTTGGGTCAGCTTTTTTCTGGCGATGTGCTTGTTCTGATGGTGGTATGGACAGTAGACACAGCCGTTGACGCAGTAATTGGACAGATACAGGGGCGCAAACATGACGATGCGGTTGCCGTAGAAGTCCTTCTTGATCTGTTCTGCCAGGCTGCAGATTTCCTTTGTGATCTCTTCGTCTTCGCAGGCGAGCAGGACAGAAGCTTCTCTGTGACTGATTCCTTTGCGCAGTGCTGCCTTGTCTAAGATCTGACGGATTACTTCCTTGTTATCTTTGTTTTCGTCAGCGTAAGCCAGTGAGTCCATGACTTCGTCGTGGCAGATGAATTCCTCTGCTTTTAGTGATTTTGGATTATACATATTTTTCTTTTCCTTTCTTTCGGGTCAGGTCCTGCAAGGGAACTTTCCCGTTAGTGATTTATACTAGATAATCGCCGCGAGCGGTGACTATTTCATAGCCAATTTTCTTCATAGAAGCGGTCAGGTGGCGGATACTTTCGGCGGCCTCGTCTCCAGTGGCAATTTTGCCGTCGTAGAGGAGATATTTTTCTCGTACCTCCAGGGGCGAGAGGTTTGGCATGATGACGTTGGCTCCAGCCAGGATGCCTCTCTCCCGACCATCGTGCTCTGCCGTTCCTAGGGCAGTGGTTGCAGGCAGCAAAACTCTCGGATGCAGGAGTCTGACTATGCTGAGCAGTTTGATTGTTAGCTCGCTGGAACCGGCAGGTTCACTTTCAAAAGGTGTATTTGCCGCAGGCAGAAATGGACCGATGCCAACCATCTGCGGTTTCAATTCTCTGATCAGACAGAGATCTTCAACCAAATGCTCTATGGTCTGATAAGGGGAACCGACCATAAACCCACAACCGGTTTGAAAGCCGATTTCCTTCAGTGCCTGCAGACAGGAAAGGCGATGTGACAGGGTCAGTTCCTGCGGATGGAGCTTGCTGTAATGATCGGAATTGGCAGTCTCGTGCCGCAATAAATAACGATCGGCACCTGCGTCAAAGAGCTGCTGATAGCTTTCTCTGCTCCGCTCCCCCATAGAGAGGGTAATGGCGCAGTCGGGATAACCTTGACGGATGGCACCGACGACTTGGCAGGTTCGCTCATCTGTCCAGTAAGGATCTTCGCCGCCCTGCAGTACGAAGGTACGGAATCCTAAGTCATACCCTTGTCGGCAGCAGTGCAAAATCTGCTCCAAAGTCAGGCGGTAGCGGCTGACCGCGTCATTGCTTCTGCGGATACCGCAATAATAGCAGTCGTTTTTACAGTAGTTCGTAAATTCGATTAAACCGCGGATAAACACCTGGCGGCCATAAATCTGTTCTCTGACTGCATTTGCCCGTTCCGCCAGATAGGCGGAGGTCTCGGGGCTGTCGTCGGCAACTAAGGTCCTCAGTTCCTGGCGGGTGAGTTCTCTGCCTCCAGCCAGTTTGTCAATCAGATGTCTATTCATTGGCATAGGCCACCTTGCTGCTGATTCCGCTGATTCTGCCGATTCTGCCAGAGAGGGCGTTGATCACATCGAGAGGCGCGTCCACTGCCACGCTGATGATGTGGATGTCCTTTTCACGATAAGGAATGCCCATCCGTCCGATGATATAATGACTGTATTGATGAAGAATATCGTTGAGTTCTTCTACTGCGCCGGAATCTTTGAGGATGATAGAAATTAATGCAACTCTGCTGTCCATAGTCCTTCCTTTCTTCTCGTACTTGATGATATTGTAACACACATTTTGGTATATTTATACACCTACTTTCGAGTATTTAACCTTTCGGATCAAGTCCGTATTTTTTTAATTTATTATAAAGGGTACCGCGGCTGAGTCCCAGTTCTCTGGCAGCGGCGGAGATGTTGTTTTTCTGGTTGCGCATGGCAATCAAGATAGCGCTCCGCTCACTATTTTCTATGACAGACAAAGGCGTGGTTTCGTCATCCTTTGTGAAACCAAACGCTTCGTTATAGGTGCGCTGACCCACGCGCAGCTCCTGGGCGATATCTTCCTCGGTAATCTGCTTGTTTTCGTAGAAGATTGCCAGCCTCTGGGTCAGATTCCGGAGCTGCCGTACGTTTCCCGGCCAGACATAGCCGGTCAGAAGCCTGAGGGCGCTTTGCGTCAGGTTTAGCTTTGTTTCCAGTTCATCGCAGAAGTAGTCCAGCAGAAGGGGGATATCTTTGGAGCGCCTGCGCAGGGGCGGTATGAAAAGTTCTATTGTATTCAGCCTATAATAGAGGTCAGAACGAAATTTCTTCTCTTCACTGAGGAGAAAGAGGTTCTTGTTGGTGGAGGCGATGATGCCGGCCTGCAGAGGGATGATCTTGCTGCCGCCGACCCGCTCAAACTCTTTGGACTCCAGTACACGCAGCAATTTGGACTGCATGAACAAATTCATATCTCCGATCTCATCCAGGAGGAGGTCGCCGCCTGCCGCCACTTCAAATTTGCCCGGTTTAGCTGCGTCGGCACCAGTAAAGGCGCCTTTTTCATGACCAAAAAGTTCTGATTCCAACAGGTTCTCGGGGATGGCCGTGCAGTTGATGGTCACGAAAGGGGCATAACGTTCATTATATCTTCTGTTGTGGATAGCGCCGGCGATGATTTCTTTGCCAGTGCCTGTCTCGCCGATGATCAAAACAGGCAGATGACTGCCGGCGGCTTTTTTTGATTTTTCAATCAGATCTTTGACAGTTGGGTCCTCGCCGATAAAATCGTAGAAGGTGTAACCGTTCTCAATGCGGGAGATATTGTTGTAGATTTCTCCAAAGCTGCCCGGTTCTGCGCTGTCACTGCCAGCGAACATGCGCTTGACCCTCTGCAGATTGCGGAAGACAATGGTGCCGATGGCACCGATGATCTGCCCGTCCTCTTCAATGGGAAAAATATTGGAGACACACTTTCGCCCGTAAATTTCTAACAGCAGGCCGGTAAAAGCCCTGCCTGTTTTTATCACCTCCCGAAAAGGAGAGATGTTGTCCAAAAAAGTGATATCCTGACCGATGACATTGGTGCCTTTGGGCATATCCTTGGAAGAACTTTCACTGATGTGTACGATTTTGCAGTCTGCATCGATGAGAATGGAAACGTCGAAGAGATTGTTCATCAATTCGTCCAGGATGCCGCCGCGGGTATGCATTTCTTTTTTTGTCAGATGGATCTTGTTCATAGAAACCTCACTGTACAATTTTTATTAGGTGTTATTTTAACATGTGTTCAAAAAATATACAATATGTCATTGGCAGAAAATTAAAAACATTGAATTTCCGCAATTTTTGTTTTTGGCATGGTCTTTGCTTTAGTATGTTGCATCAGAAAATGAAAGGAAGTAATGATTATGAGTCAGAGACCTGTTCTAACAGCAGAAGAGAGAAAGCTTTCTTATGCCAAATATTATGATTTACCGATTACACCAATTCCAGCAGAAAAGATAGCTGTCCTTGAAGCGGGACCAATCGATCCAGCCCTTGCCCTGAAAATTGAAGACAGAAACAAACTCTTTGAACCTGGATATCTGCCTTGTGAAATCGGCTACTGTGTTTTGGAAGACGGTTCTGCCTATCTTGCCAACAAGACAGAGATGCCGGGGGTGACGCCGGAAATGTTCGAATGGTGGTTTGCATGGCATGGTCTTGAGGATATGAGGTACAGAATCTGGGATCCGGAGGATCACTTCTATGCCAGACAGCAGATGCGATCAAAGGTTTTGGACCCGAAGGTGCCGATGAGAGAGAAAACCTGGGGCACCGTACATATCGTCCGCGAAGACATCGGAGCAGGACCCGACGATTTGATCTTGGAATTCAGATACCCTCATGAGCTGGGGTACGACGAGTCAAAGGTCGGCACGCCAGCCTGTGCAGCCATGATGTGCGCCAACGGACACGGTCCGGTACCTGGTCAAGGGGTAGCGGCGGTGATGACTCACATGGTCAGAGAAATCGAAGGCGGCATTGAGCTCCGCAGCAGATTCTGGATCGGCTGGGGACTGGTGAACGGTAAGGTGGTCAAGCTGGTACCCGATGGTGTCAGAGTGCCAGAGGAGGTGCCAATGGGATTGTTTGCCCACAATTTAAAAGAGTTTGGACATCTGGCGACGATTTTGCCGGATTTATATAAAGAAGAAAAAGATCATTTTTAAAAAACGGAGGAAGAGAAAATGGGAAAAGACGCAATTAAGAATTTTGTTATCGGCGCAATCGCCAGCGCAGTGCTGACCGCTTTAGTCATCGGTCTGATTATCGGAGAAAAAGGCGTACCTGATTCTATAGGGGGCAATGTGATGGGCAACGTGGTGACGGCCATCATCTGCGGCGGATTATCCGGCGTGGCGACGACAATCACCCTGTACAAGAAATTAGCGAAATAGAGATGAATTTTCATTCACACTGCCTCCACAAAACGTTCAAGAAAAAGGTGTATGGTATACCTGTCGGCTGATGAAGCTGACCAAAAGGGAGGTAGATATCATGAAGATAGGGATTATTATTCCCTCTGACTGTCCTGACGAAAAGCTGGTGAAGCTTGTACAGGAACTGATTCAGAGGAAAGAGACGATTGTAGTCGTTGTGGATGACGGTTGTGGGGAAGATATCGTCTATACGAGGATTTTTCAGATGATAGAGGAGACGGGGGCCTGCGTCCTGCATCACAGGCATAAGCTGGGCAGAGGCATGGCGATTAAGACAGGCATGCGCTATGCGATGAAACACGGCGGGCAGTTAGCAGGTATCGTTACGACAGATGAAGACGGGTGGTATGGAGCAGAAGACGTATTCAGGGTCTGTGACCAGCTTGCAGAGAATGCTGACAGCATCATACTGGGTACCAGGAATCTAAAGAGAAAAGAAGTTCCGCTGAGTTATCGGCTGAGAAACCATCTCTCATCTCTCCGTTTCAGATTTGAAACGGGTATTGCCTGTGACGATGTGCAGAGCAGGCTGCGAGGCATTCCGCAGAAATATTTCGATATGGCATTGTCAACAGAGGGGAAAGGGTATCAATACGAGCTGACGTTTCTGACAGAAGCGGCAAAGACAAAAGCTCCTTTGATCTTCTTACCCAGTTGTCAGATCTAGATGAGCAAAGGAAACAGAGCATATCAAATGACGATGTGCTCTGTTTTGTTTTGCGTACAGCGTATGTTCCCTCTGCCGCCTGCAGATACTTTATATAGTTGCTCAGTCTATTGCAAAATGGTACAATAGAGATAACAACATGCGAGAAGAGAAGGAGATTATGATGAAACCAAGAAATATCATTATCGATACAGATCCAGGCATTGACGATGCAGCAGCGATTACCATCGCCGTGCGCAACGCGGCTCTCAATGTGAAGCTGATCAGCACGGTAGCTGCCAATGTAGAAGTAGAGAAGACGACAGAGAACGCATTGAAACTGATGGAGTTTTTAGGCGCAGATATTCCTGTAGCCAGGGGCTGCGACGCGCCATTGCTGAAGAAACTGGAACCTTGCCCCGAAATTCACGGTGTCAGCGGCATGGACGGATATGATTTTCCGAAGGTAAAGAGACAGCCTTTACGAAAGCATTCCGTCGAGGCCATGCGGGAAGTCATTATGGACAGTGATGAGAAAATCACCCTTGCGGCCCTTGCTACCCACACAAATATCGCGATTTTGCTCCGAATGTATCCGGAAGTAAAAGAAAAGATTGACGAAATCGTCATGATGGGCGGCGGCCTTTCGGGAGGCAATACCAACACAGTAGCCGAGTTCAATCTTTATAATGATCCCCATGCTGCCTACATGGTCTTTGAGTCGGGACTTCCCATCACAATGCTGGGACTAGATGTGACGAATAAGGCCATACTGCATAAGAATACGGCTTTGAAGATAAGAGAAAGCGGTAAAGAGGGCGATATGCTGTATTCTCTGTTTGAGCATTATCGCGGCGGAACCTTTGAGGAGGGACTCAGGATACACGATGCCTGTGTGATGGCGTATATGTTGAGGCCGGAACTTTTCAAGACCGAGAAAATGTATGTCGGCATGGTGACAGAAGGGTATGCCCAAGGTGCAACTGTAGCAGGGAAAGTAAATCCTATTGCACCAGGACGTGAGCCCAATGTGAACGTCTGTGTCCATGTAGATGAAGCCGCTTTCGAAGAATGGTTTGCAGGTGAATTCTGCAGATGAGGGGTGAAACGATGAAAATATTGAACTTTGGATCGCTGAATCTGGATTATGTTTATGGAGTGGATCACATGGTGCGGCCGGGAGAAACTCTGGCAGCTTCAGCGATGGAGGTCTTTTGCGGGGGAAAGGGACTCAATCAGTCTATCGCCCTGGCACGAGCGGGCGCAGAGGTTTACCATGCGGGGTTGATTGGCGAAGAAGGAGAAGTGCTGCGAGAGGCTGTTGCCAGAAGCGGTGCAGACACCTCCTGCATCAAAACCATCGCCGGCAAATCGGGTCATACGATCATCCAGGTGGACAAAGACGGTCAGAACTGTATCCTGCTCTATGGGGGAGCTAACAGGAGCGTGACCAAAGCTTTCGTTGACCAGGTATTGTCCAATTTTGAAAAAGACGATATTCTGCTCCTGCAAAACGAAATCAATGAACTCCCTTATATCATCGACAGGGCTTATGAGAAAGGCATGAAAATCATCCTAAACCCATCACCGTATGATCAAAATCTGGATAGCTGCGATTTTCACAAGATTTCCATGTTCTTGCTCAACGAGATTGAAGGAGAACAGATCACGGGCGTTTCTGACCCTGAGGAGATTCTGAAGAGACTGAAAGAAAGATTTACCGGGCTGAAAGTGGTGCTGACCTTGGGCAGCCAGGGCGCTGTCTATCAGGATCAGGAGCAGTGCTGCCGCCAGGGGATCTATCATGTGGAAGCAGTAGATACGACAGGCGCAGGAGATACTTTTACAGGCTATTTTATTGCTTCCATGATACGAGGGGAAGAACCGCAGAAGTGCCTTGCCCTTGCGGCAAAAGCGTCAGCCATCGCGGTTTCGCGTGCAGGTGCGGCGCCATCCATCCCTGAAAGAGAAGAAGTGCTGAAGATAAAATTGACGGAGAAAAAGGAGATTTGACAATGAATAGAGAAAAACTGCTTCTGGTAATCGACATGCAGAACGACTTTGTCACCGGCACCCTTGCCAACAGAGAGGCGGAGGGTATCATCGAGGCTATCGCTGAAAAGATCGAATCCTATCAGAGGGATGATCACCCCGTCTTTTTTACGAGAGATACCCATGGTGACGATTATATGAAAACCCAGGAGGGCAAATTGCTGCCTGTGATCCACTGTCTGAAAGGATCGCAGGGCTGGCAGATTGTAGATCAACTGAGGGCGTATGCAGAGGAAAAAGAGATACTGGATAAACCGGTCTTTGGCAGTCTGCGGCTTCCGGAATGGATTGTAGAAAAGCTGGGATGCGCACCGAAGGAAATTGTGCTATGCGGAGTCTGTACGGATATCTGCGTGATTTCAAACGCGATGATTCTAAAAGCTGCTTTCCCTGAAACCGTCGTATCCGTAGAAGGCGCCTTATGCGCTGGTGTAACACCTGAGAGCCATCAAACTGCCCTTGCGGCGATGCAGGCTTGTCAGATTCATGTAAAGTAGAGGTGATGATAGATGTACGAATTTGATGCAAGAAAAGTCAAGGAAGATCTGGTGGAGTGGATCAGAGACTTCTTTGCAGTGAACGGAAAAGACTGTACAGCAGTGGTAGCCATCAGCGGAGGAAAAGACAGTTCTGTCGTAGCGGGTCTCTGTGTAGAAGCGCTGGGCAAAGATCGTGTTTTCGGCGTATTGCTTCCTAATGGAGAACAAGCCGATATCGATGCTTCGAAACATCTTGTGGCGCATTTGGAAATTGATTCTGTTATTATCAATATCAAAGAGAGTTTTGACGGCATGTTGGGCGAAATAGAAAAGAAACTGCCTAAGGACGTATCAAAACAGACCGTGACAAATCTTCCGGCCAGGCTGCGCATGGCGGCGACTTATGCCGTCGCTCAGTCCATGAACGGCCGCGTCGCCAATACCTGTAATCTGTCAGAAGATTGGGTGGGTTACGCGACTAGATATGGAGATGCTGCGGGAGACTTCAGTCCACTTTCGCGCTTAACCGTGCAGGAAGTCAAAGCCGTGGGCATGGAACTGGGGCTGCCGGAGAAGCTGGTCCATAAGACCCCGATCGACGGCCTATCTGGACTGACAGACGAAGAAAACTTGGGATTTACCTATGCGGTACTCGATAATTACATTCGCACCGGTATCTGTGAAGATGCAGAAGTGAAAGCAAAGATCGACCAGAAACGGAGAATGAATAAGTTCAAACTGGAACTGATGCCTGCCTTCAAATATGACGGACCGATCAAGGCAGCAGATTAACAGCCTTTTGTAACGAAATTCCCCCTGCGTGAATAGGATAATTATGGGGGAATGTAATCGTGAAAAACAGAGCAAAGATTTACGATGCAGCGGAAGCCCATCAGCTTGTGATGAGCGTTTCTGCCATCAGCATCGTTGTGAATATTTTATTATCCGTAATGAAGCTTCTTGCCGGAATCATAGCCAGATCCGGTGCGATGATTTCAGATGCCGTGCATTCGGCGTCAGACGTATTCAGCACAATTATCGTCATGATCGGCGTCAGCCTGTCGGGCAGAAAACCTGATAGGGAGCACCAATATGGGCATGAAAGAATGGAGTGCGTGGCGGCCATGGTACTGGCAGTCGTCCTTGCGGCCACCGGCTTTGGCATCGGCTATACAGGCGTTGTAAAAATCCTCCACTTCAGTGAAGACGGGATAGAAATCCCCGGCAGACTAGCCCTGGGAGCAGCCGTAGTTTCTATCATCGTGAAAGAGTGGATGTATTGGTTTACCAGAAAAGCGGCCGAACGGATTAATTCAGGCGCTTTGATGGCGGATGCCTGGCATCATAGATCCGATTCTCTATCATCGGCAGGCGCTTTTGTGGGTATTTTAGGAGCCAGACTGGGATATCCGGTGCTGGACCCTTTGGCCAGTATCGTCATCTGTATTTTAATCGAAAAAGCAGCCTTCGATATTTTTCGAGACGCGATGGATAAGATGGTCGACAAATCCGTACCGGAAGCAGTGGTAACGGATATGAAAGTTGTCATCGCCGGTCAAAAGGGTGTTGCAAGAGTTGATGAAATCAAGACCCGCCTCTTCGGGGCAAAGATTTATGTAGATGTAGAAATCGCTGCCGATGGCAATCAGCCACTGGCTGAAGGCCATAGAATTGCGGAAAACGTGCATCACGCGGTGGAAGAAAGCTTTCCGGCTGTTAAGCATTGCATGGTACACGTCAACCCCTTGCTGCCAACAGAGAAAACAAAGAGATCATGATTTTGCAGCTGCAATCTGTTGAACGCATAACAGATTGCAGTTTTATTTTGACATGTGGTGGGGAAAATACTATAATGAAAACAGTTGTAGAACTTTAAAAAATATTAGGAGGCAGGATATGCTTTTATCAGAGATGTTTGCCGGAAAGCCAGAGATTGAAATTCAGGGGCTTTGTATAGATTCAAGAAAAGCGAAGAAGGGGGATTTATTTTTTTGTCTGAAAGGACTGGAAGCAGACGGCCATCGCTTTGCTAAAAACGCATGCAGGGCCGGAGCTGTTGCGGTAGTTCATTCTGAGGATTTGGAACAGTGTGACGGCGTATCATATATAAAGGTAGAAGACGTGAACCGGGAACTGAATCGAATTTGTGACCTGTTTAACGGACATCCCAGCCGCAAGATGACCGTCTTTGGCGTTACGGGCACCAACGGCAAGACGACCACCACCAGTATTATCAGTGACGTTTATCATAAACCCTGTGGATATATGGGGACCATTGCTGTCAGATATGGAGATGTGAGCAAAACACCAAACCTGACCACACCAGACGCCTTGGAGATTCACGAAAACTTGAAAGCCATGGCGGATTACGGCATGGAAAGCGTGGCAATGGAAGTCAGTTCTCACGGTCTTGCCATGGGCAGAGTGGATGCGGTAGATTTTGATGTGGCGATTTTCACCAATCTGACCTACGACCATCTGGATTACCACAAAACGATGGAAAATTATTTTGAAGCGAAGAAAATCCTATTTAAAAATATGAAGAAAGACGGTGTGGCGGTGCTCAATGCCGATGACATCAGCTTTGAGGGTCTGGCAGAATGCGTCAGCTGCAGATACGTTACCTATGGCGTAAATGCTGATGCCGACTACAGGGCGGAGAATGTGAAGCTGGCTCCTGACGGCTCGGCTTTTGATTTGCTGCACGCAGGAAAGCGCTATGCTGTGAAAACCAACCTGGTGGCCTTGTATAACCTCTATAATCTTCTGGGCGCCATGGCGGGAATGCACCAGATGGGGATGGCCATTGAAGAAATGCTGCCGCTCTTGACGAAGATTTCCCAAATTGACGGCAGAATGGAGATCATCGATGAGGGACAGGATTTTCATGTCATCGTGGATTATGCCCATACCCCTGACGGATTTGAAAAAGTATTCCAGTACGGACAGGAAATCAGCAATGGTAAAAAGATTTACGCTGTCTTCGGCTGTGCGGGAAAAAGAGACAAGGTGAAGCGAAAGGTTTTGGGACAGATTGCGGGAAAATACTGTGACAGAGTCTTTGTTACGGAAGAGGATCCTAGAGACGAAAGGGCAGAAGACATTGCCGAGATGATCATGTCCGGCATTCCAGAAGGCAAGGCTCTCTTCATAGGCGACAGATATGAGGCCATAGAAACGGCGGTGAATACGGCGGAAACAGGCGACTGTGTTATGATTCTAGGAAAAGGCGACGAGTCTTATATGTATTATGAACATGGAAGAGGGCCGTGGATGGGTGATCATGAAGCGGCAAAAAAAGCGCTGGCAAAAAGATTGAAATAATATGTCGTGATAATTGATGATGTTGTGTAGTTGATGGAGGAGGAGCAGAAATAGAATGGCCGGAAGTGAAAAGTTTGAGATTAAGGTTCTGGGGGACCTTGAGATACGATATGGAGAGAAGGCAATCGGTGTAAATGAGTCAAAAACGAAGTCCAACAAGATGTGGGTACTCTTTGAATACATTCTTTTAAACCGCAGCCGCAAGCTTTCGCAGGATGAACTGATCGAAATGCTCTGGCCTGATATGGAGGTTTCAAATCCAGCCAATTCCTTGAAAGGTCTGATTTTTAAGCTGCGAAAGGAAATTGATTCTTTGGGATTTCTGCCTGGCAAACAGGTCATCCTCAGTGTCAGCGGCTCTTATGCCTTTAATGACGATATGCCTTATACCGTAGATGTCTATGAATTTGAGAAATATCTGAAGTTGTCACAGGAGCCGGGGCTTTCTGACGATAAGAAACTTGATTATCTTCTGCAGGCAGTAGAATGCTATAAGGGAAATCTGCATCACGATGCCCGCAGGGAACCTTGGGCAGCATCGATCCAAACTCATTATGGAGACATGTATCTGTCTGTCGTGCGATCCTGTACAGATCTGTTAAGCAAAGAAGGTCATCATCAGAAGATTGTCGAGATATGCAGAAATGCGCTTTTAATCCAGCCTTATACAGAGGATTACTACTATCATATGATCAGGGCTTATACCGCTCTGGAGAACTACAGTGCGGCGTCTGACATGTACTTAAGAGTCAAAGAACTGATGCAGCAGGAATATGGTACGGTGCCAGATACAAAATTCGAACAAGCATACAAAGAGCTGATGAAGCAGCGGCCGAAGAAAAATTTGAGTGCAGAGGAACTGACGGAAGGTTTCACCGAAATTAGGAATTATATGGCTACCTTCTATGTGGAATATGGGGAGTTTAAACAGATTTACAGGCTCACCGCAAGACGCCTTGAGCGAATACAAAAAGATGCTTTTCTGTGCGTCTACACTTTGGGTGCCAGAAGGGGCGTTACTGTTGATTTAAAAGAGAGAAAAAAGCACATGCGAATCTTAGGCGAAGCCTTGTCTTTCGGCCTCAGGCAGGGTGACGTCTTTGCCAGAGTCACGCCTTGGCAGTTTGCTGTGATCTTTGAAGATGTGACGGAAGAAAACACTCTGGCTATAGCAGAAAGAATTAAAAAGTATTTCGAAAAAAATAAGCGGGGTGAGGCCTTTGGCATCATACATAAAGCGGTAAGAATCGAACCTTCAGATTTTGAAGCAAGGCATGGAGGTGTATGACGTGTGAGATAACTGAAAAATAACCGTCGTAGTCTATAATGCAGTTAAATAATTCGTAATGAGTTATTTACACACGACACACAACACACACACAACATACTGCAAAAGCAATTTTAATTTGATTAAACTTGCTAATCCCCCTTACAGTGGGAGCCTTCCCGGCTCCCTGTAATCCTTTTTTGAGCAAAATGCTGTTTCGGCAAGACCGGAGCGGTATTTTTTTGTTTTCCAATGCGCATACTAAGAAAAAAGGAGGGAAAAACTGATGAATGAAGATAGTGTCAGACTTTTGAAAGAAGTCAATTCAGGATGTAAGAATGCAACAGACAGCTTCGGTCAAGTGATGGATTTTATCAAAGACGAGAAGCTGAAAGCCTTAATTGATAAATACAACAAGAAACATGTCAAGGTCGGGGACGAATGTCACCAATTACTCAACGACCATGGCCGGGACGAGAAAGACCCGCCGACAATGGCCAAAGCGATGATGTGGTTCACCACTGAAGTGAAAATGATGATGGATGACGACGACAGCCACATCGCTAAGCTGCTGGCCGACGGGTGTAATATGGGCATCCAGTCCTTGAATAAGTATATGAACGAATACGAACAAGCCGGTCAGGAAGAAGTGGATCTTGCCAGCCGGCTTGTTGATATTGAATCTGAGCTCTATGATAAGCTGATGCCGTTCATGTAGAAGCAGCTATTTGACAGCAACTTCCAGCGCCAGTTTCATCATATCGGTAAATTTATTTTGACGTTCTGCCACGGTGGCTTTTTCGCCGGTTACAAAGTGATCGCTGATGGTCATCATGGCTAGAGCGTTTTTTCCTTTGTAGGCGGCATTCATGTAGAGTGCCGCTGCTTCCATCTCTACGGCGAGTACATCCATTGATGCCCACTGCTTCCACCACTGGCCGCCCAGTTCATAGAACACGTCACAGGAAACCGTATTGCCGGCTTTGAAAGGAATACCTATATCGCGGCCTGCATCCATGACTTTTGTCAGCAGCTCAAAGCTGACGGAAGGAGAATACTGTCCGGGAATCTGAAATGCATGCTGATAGTTTGAATCTGTGGAAGTGGCAAGGGTGACCAGGATGTCTCCCACGCTGATACTTTCGTGGAAAGCGCCGGCAGTGCCGATCCTGATGATGTTTTCTACCTCATATTCTGAGAAGAGTTCCCAGGAATAGATGCCCATGGACGGCATGCCCATGCCGCTTCCCTGGACGGATACGGGTACCCCTTTGTAAGTACCAGTGTAACCGTACATATTGCGTATTTCAGAATACCGAACGGCGTTTTCTAAAAAATTTTCTGCGATAAACTGCGCCCGCAGTGGATCGCCAGGCATTAAGACAGTTTTTGCAATTTGCCCTTTAGAGGCTCCGATATGTAATGACATAAAATCAGTCCTTTCTGATCATTTTTGGTAAAGAAAAAACGATGGGAGACACATCCATCGTTTTTGTAGCTCTCGCTTGTGTATTTAACTTATACACCGGTGGGGACGGGTGAGACTTAGTTAGCTGCTTTTGCAGCGTTGAATCTTTTTGCCAGTCTGGAAACTTTTCTAGAAGCAGCTTTTTTGTTGATCGTTCCTTTGGCAGCAGCCTGCATTAACTTCTTTTCTGCTAAAGTAAGTTTTTCTGCAGCCAATTCGAAGTTTTTCTCTTCTAATGCGTTGTCAAAGTTCTTAAGAACTGACTTAAGATGATCTTTTACTCTTCTGTTTCTAGCTGTTTTCTTGTCGATGACTTTGATTCTTTTTTTTGCGGATTTAATGTTTGCCATAATTGTTCACCCCACTATATAAATTTTTAGCATTTTTTTAGCTAAATTCGCACATCTTAGTATATACGAAGACAAGTTGTTTTGCAAGGGAATTTTTGAAAAAGGAGAGAGAAAAATGAAATATAGGACAGACCTTGCCGTTGAAGGTGTAGAAAATCTTTCAGAGGCGGGAAAAAAACCAAAAATGGACGACGGCATCGTAGTGAATAAAGAGGAAATTGATGAAGACATCAGAGTGACCACCATAGATATCGTCAATCCAAAGGGTGAGATCATATTGGGAAAGCCCTGCGGCAGATATGTGACCATGGAAGTGGATGGCGTCATCGACGAAAAAGACGGCATCATAGAACGGGCTGCAAAGGCTCTGGCCGGCGAGCTGTCAAAGCTTGTTAAGCACAACTATTATCTGAAGGTTTTGGTCGTTGGTCTTGGCAATGAAAAAGTGACGCCGGACAGCCTTGGACCGAATACTGTATCGAAAGTGAAGATTACCAGTCATCTGTTTAAAATCTTTGACAGAGATGGGGATCAGGAGCTGTCAAATGTCTGCGGCCTGGCACCCGGTGTCACAGCTACCACCGGAATGGAAACAGCAGAACTGATTGAAAAGACTGTGGATATGACGAAACCTGACGTAGTGATCGCCATAGACTCCCTGGCAGCCCGAAACATCAACAGGGTCAGCACTACCATTCAGATCAGCGATACGGGAATCTCCCCAGGAGCAGGCATGGGTAATATGAGAAAACAGCTCAACGAAGAGACCTTGGGCACCAAAGTGATCGCCATCGGCGTGCCTACAGTGATCGATTCCAAGACCGTGATTATGGAAGCGATGGATCAGATCCATGTGCCTGAGAACCAGGTCAGTAATTATCTGTCCGGCAGGGATTTCGACATGGTTGTCACATCTACGGATATTGATATCGTCATAAAATATTTCTCGGACATTATCGCAAAAGCCATTAATATCACTCTTCACCCTGGCATATACTCTTAAAGGATTATTTGAAGATCTGCCAGGGGGGAGTATGAGTAAGAAAAATTTAATTGTTTTTTTCGTGTTTATATATCTTGTGACAGTAGCGCTGCTGATCAAGGACATGGCAGGCACAGCGGTCAGTGGGGACAATCTTACTGCCATGTGCCTGGAAAGCAGCCTGCCGTGTATGGATATCGTCGCAGATGACGACCAGAAATCCGAACCGGCGGGGAATGCCGTGACCACGGATTCCAAGGATAAGGCGAAAACCGAAGAACCGGTCACAAAGTCGACCAAAAAGGGGAAAAATGGCGATCCAAAGGTTTTGATTTACCACACCCATGCGACAGAAAGCTATCTGCCTTCTTCTCAGGGGAACTTCCATATTTTGCAGGAAGAAAATACGGTTCGTGACGCAGGAAACGTGCTGGAGGCCACTTTGGAGGATGCGGGAATCGCCGTCATTCACGATAAGACGCTCCATGATAACCCGTCCTATGATAATTCTTATACGCGAAGTTTTGAGACGGTAAAAGCACTTTTGAAAAAGTACCCGTCTATCGAATGTATCATAGATTTACATAGGGACGCGACGCCGGGAACGGAGGCAGGTCCGGTACAGACGGTAAACGGCAAAACCTGCGCTGTCTATTCTTATGTCATCAGCAACACGACAGAGACCTACAGCGCCAACAGCAGCTTCCTCGGAAAGCTGAACGGTATTGCAAAGCATTTTGACGGATACACGGGAGAAATACTGGAACGGCCGTATTGGTATAATCAAGAGCTCTCTGGAAAATCCATACTTATAGAAATGGGCAATAACAGGAATAATATAAAGGAAGTCAGAAATTGTGCCGAGGTTTACGGCAAAATTCTGGCAAAAGCACTGAAGGGGAGTTGATTAGCTTGAAGACCTTTGGAAAATCCATTGTTTTGTTTGTTGTCTTTCTGCTGGGGACCGCATCGCTGGTCCATGTAGACAGACAGTGCGCCCAAATTGACGCAAGTCATGTACCTGTCATAGAAAGATTAGAAAATTTCATTGATAAATAGGGCTGTTTGCTATAAAATATAGATTGAATACGTATGTAAAAAGAGAGGTAATTATGGATTATCAGAAATATATCAGGAATTTCAGCATTATAGCGCATATAGATCACGGCAAATCCACATTGGCAGACAGAATTATTGAAAATACCGGGCTGGTTGCCCACCGGGACATGAAAGAGCAGTTTCTGGACAATATGGATCTGGAACGGGAAAGAGGCATTACAATTAAGCTGCAGACCACCAGGCTTGTCTATAAGGCAAAAGATGGCAATGAGTACATCTTCAACCTCATAGACACGCCGGGTCATGTAGACTTTACATATGAGGTTTCGAGAAGTCTGGCTGCCTGTGAGGGAGCCGTTCTTGTCGTTGACTCCACCCAGGGTGTGGAAGCACAGACCATGGCCAACGTGTATCTGGCTTTGGATGAAGATTTGGAAATCCTCCCTTGCCTGAACAAAATCGACCTGGCAAGTTCACGGCCTGATGAGACCAAAGCGGAAATCGAAGAGATGATCGGCATCGACGCCTCGGAGGCTCCGCTGGTTTCGGCAAAAGAGGGTATCGGCATAGGGGACCTTTTGGAAGCTGTGGTAAAGACCATCCCTGCGCCACAAGGGGACGAGCATGGAAAGCTGAAGGCTTTGATTTTCGACTCCGTGTATGACAACTACAAGGGTGTCGTCATCTACGCAAGAATCTTTGATGGACAAGTCAAGGTGGGAGACGTGATTCGTCTGATGAGCACCAACAAGAAATACGAAGTGACAGAAGTCGGCGTTATGGCTCCGGGCCATGTTCCTACAAAATTCCTGCGCGCTGGCGAAGTAGGCTATATCTGTGCGTCCATCAAACAGGTCAAAGACGCCCGCGTGGGCGATACGGTGACTTTGGACAAGGAGCCGACAGAAGAGGCTCTGTCAGGATACAAGAAAGTGCAGTCCATGGTTTACTGCGGCATTTACCCGGCAGAAGGAGAGAAGTATGAAGGTGTCAAGGACGCGCTGGAAAAGCTTCAAGTCAATGACGCTGCTTTTCTGTTTGAGCCGGAGACTTCAACCGCGTTGGGGTTTGGATTCAGGTGTGGTTTCCTAGGCCTGCTGCACATGGAAATCATCGTAGAACGTTTGGAAAGAGAGTTCGGCCTGGCGGTTATCACCACTTCGCCCAGTGTCGTATACAAGGTCGTCATGAATGACGGCACGGAAGAAATGATTCAGAATCCGACCAACTTGCCGGATCTGACTTTGATTGACCACATTGAAGAGCCGATTGTAAAGGCCGATATTATGATACCAAAAGAGTATGTAGGCGCTATTATGGAGCTCTGTCAGGATCGACGGGGCAAGATGCTCCACATGGAATATGTGGCGGAAACCAGAGTCCAGCTACACTACGAACTGCCGCTCAACGAAGTCATCTACGATTTCTTCGATGCGCTCAAGTCAAAGACCCGCGGCTACGGTTCCCTGGACTACGAGTTCATCCGCTACGAAAAGTCTCAGCTAGTGAAGCTGGATGTGCTTCTCAACAAGGATCTGGTGGATGCCTTCTCCATGATTGTTCACGAATCAAAGGCTTATGCCCGCGGTAAATTCGTCTGCGATAAGCTGAAGGAAATCATTCCGATGCACCAGTTCGAGGTGCCGATTCAAGCGGCTGTGGGTCAGAAGATCATCGCTCGTTCCACGGTGCGCGCTTATCGTAAGGACGTCATCGCCAAGTGCTACGGCGGCGATATCTCCCGTAAGAAGAAGCTGCTGGAAAAGCAAAAAGAAGGAAAGAAGCGTATGCGCCAGTTCGGTAAGGTGGAAGTGCCCCAGGAAGCTTTTACCGCAGTGCTGAAGTATGATGAGAATAAATGACCCTATTTTGCAAGGCTCGCTGCCCCTTACGTAAAGCTCCCCTTGCAAAACAGATCATTTATTTGCGGGTAAGCTGTCTGGGATTCTGTGGAGGCTTGTTTATGGAAAAGAGAATTCTATATTACGGAAGCAAAGCGCTGGTTACAGCGACGGAAGTTAGAATCAGTCGGTTTAACAAAGATTTTTTTACTGTACAGAAATTAGGGAAAAAACATAATATGGTGGAACAAAAGCATCGTGAAAAACACACGTAACTACATATAAAAAAACTGTCAGATTGCCAGACAGAAAAATCGGGATTTGTTAAGGGAGCAAAGCGAGGTTATGAACGATAAATTAAAGCCCAAAAAGGCAACAAAAATTGTATATAATTGTTTGATTTTATTTGCCGCTATACTAGTATTCATACGTTGGATGAGTGCCTTTCATAATGACATAGTAGTTATTAATGCAGAAATAAATTCTCATATTTCAAACTTTGCATTAAGTTTGGTATTCTATTTAGGTGTTGGTTTTACTTGGATTTTGCAAAAAACATTTAATAAAATAATTTTATTGGGCTTGTTTATTATTATTGCAAATGTTATATGCGAAACAGTAATGAGTTTTATGAACACAACGGATATCCTAGATGCAATATATGGTATAGTTGGAACTTTAATAGGTTTTTGTTACTTCTTAGTGATAAATAAATACGGATTAGAAGTGATTCATGATGAAAGTTAAGTTATATACAACTTCCAGTTAATCGGGACGCTTGAGCTGACATCGTAATGAATGTGGAGATATATGCTGAACGTATCTGATAAGCATAATCAGCAGGGCGACAATTCATGCCACTTAAACGATAAAAATTAAGGAGTGCTCTTATGAACAACGAAGAACGTCTCGTACAATTTGAGAAGATGAAAAAATCCATCGAGGAGCAGCATGCCGGCACTGTGAGCAAAATGGACAAGCTGCGCAGTGAGGGAAAGCAGAAGTCAGCGACCTACATGCAGCTTATGAGCAACAAGATGACTTTTGAAAACATGCTCAAACTTTACGAGTTGTATGACATCGATTGAGAGGCAGAGAATGTTTGAAGAGACAGGAATAAAGGAAAAAGTCATTGAAGAAATCAGAGAGCTGGCTATAGTCTATGGAATTGATAAGGTGGTGCTGTTCGGCTCCAGAGCAAGGGGTGACTTCAGGGAGCGCAGCGACATTGACCTAGCTGTGTGGGGCGGTGACTTCAACCGCTTCTGGCTGGATGTAGACGAGAAGACCAGCACACTTCTTCAGTTTGATTTTGTAAATATGAATGGTACCGTGCAAAAGGAATTGTCTGAGGTCATCACGGTAGAAGGGAAAATCATCTATGAAAAAGTATACGAACTTTTGTAAGGCGTTATTGAATCTAAATGATATGAAAAATTATAACCCGCCTTATTCCAATGTGGAACGAACCGGTTTAGTCGGCTTGTTCTCCATCTGCTTTGAGCAGTCTTGGAAATTAATGAAGGATTGTTTAGAAAAGAGCGGATACGAAGGAAGCACCACAGGATCACCTAGAATGATTATTAAAACAGCCTTTCAGGCAGGCATGATTGATGATGAAAACTTATGGCTGGATGCTTTGGCTCAAAGAAATAATGTCAGCCATTCTTATAACGAAGATATCGCCGAGTCCATTATTCAAAAAACGAAAGATTCTTTTCTGGACTTGTTTGAGGATCTGAAAGAAAAGATAGAGAAAAGCTGGTTATAAAAATGAAACCTTTAGGCATTTACATTCACATTCCGTTCTGCCTGTCGAAGTGCAGCTACTGCGGATTTTATTCCCGCGGCGGCGCGGCGGCAGCGGAACAGGAATCATATATACAATCGTTGATAAACGATATAAAGATGTACAGCAGTTTATATGGCAGCCGTTATCTGGTGGATACCATATTTATCGGGGGCGGCACGCCATCCATACTCGACCCAGGCTTAATCGGACAGGTGCTGGATGCCCTCCGGGCACACTTTGATATTACAGAAGATGCAGAGATCACCATAGAGTCCAATCCTAAGACTTTGACGGAAGAAAAACTCCGCGCTTACAGGCGGCTCGAGATCAATAGACTTTCTATCGGTTTGCAGTCCTTTGATGAAAACTGCCTGAGGAGGCTTGGCAGGATTCACACGGCACAGGATTTTGCAGATAATTTTCAGATGGCGAGGACCTGTGGTTTTGACAATATCAATGTAGACCTGATGTTCGCGATTCCTGGTCATACGATGGAAATCTGGGAGGACACCCTGGGACGAGCCATTGATCTTGCGCCGGAACACATTTCTTTTTACAGCCTGCAAATCGAAGAAGGAACGCCTTTTTACGATATGTTCATGGCAGGGGAGTTTGATCAGATTCCCGACGATGTGGACAGAGAGATGTATCATATTGCAATAAGGCGATTTAAAGAAGCTGGCTACGAGCATTACGAGATTTCCAACTGTGCAAAGCCGGGCAGGCAGTGCAGACACAACTTGAAATACTGGTCCATGGAGGACTATCTGGGTATCGGCAGCGGTGCCAGTTCTTATGTAGACGGTATCCGCTTTACACAACCGCCTTTGTCGTTCTTTCACGAGAATGGGTTGGCCGATGATACGGCAGAATTTGTTTTCACGGGTCTTCGAAAGACCAGCGGAATCAATTTGGATGCGTTTAAAGAACGTTACGGCAAGGCCTTTTGGAACATATTTGCTGATCGGCGCAGTGCACTTAGCCAATACTTCGAAAGCGGTCAGCTGGTGGAAGAGGATGGAATTTTGAGACTCACTGAAGAGGGTTTTGACATATCTAACGCAATCATGGCAGTTTTCGTATAATGGTTCTCGCCCCAATTTCAGAAAGAAATTGCAGGAGAGACCTGATGCTTTAACACCCCGGTTTCAGCCGGTGAGGTGCTAGTCGTATAGGAGGAAGCATTATGAACAAATATATCTTAGCATTAGACCAGGGCACGACTAGTTCCCGATGCATCATTTACGATAAAAAGGGGAACATGGTCAGTGTAGCACAGAAGGAATTCAGACAATACTACCCGCGGCAGGGCTGGGTGGAACACAATGCCAATGAGATTTGGTCTACCCAGATGACGGTAGCCCACGAAGCCATGCTCAAGGCAGGCGTGACATATAAGCATATTGAAGCCATCGGCATTACCAACCAGCGGGAGACGACAGTAGTCTGGGACAAGCATACGGGAGAACCGGTACACAATGCTATCGTATGGCAGTGCAGGCGTACCGCGGAATACTGCGATCAGCTCATGGAGCGGGGATTAGCAGATTCTTTTAAAGAAAAGACGGGACTTTTGATCGACGCTTATTTCAGCGCCACAAAGCTGCGCTGGATTTTGGAGAACGTGGAAGGAGCAAGAGAAAAAGCAGAGGCTGGGGACTTGCTCTTTGGCACCATCGAGACCTGGCTGATTTGGAAAATGACAGGAGGCAGGGTGCACGTGACAGACTACTCCAATGCCTCTAGAACCATGATGTTCAATATCAATACGCTGCAGTGGGATGATGAAATACTCTCTATTTTGGATATACCAAAGTCGATGCTGCCGGAGCCGCGTCCTTCCAGTGAAGTGTATGGAGAGACGGAGAGCACTCTCTTTGCCGGTCCTATCAAAATCGCCGGCGCGGCAGGAGACCAGCAGGCGGCCCTGTTTGGGCAGACCTGTTTTCAGGAAGGAGAGGCAAAGAGTACCTATGGGACAGGCTGTTTCCTTCTATTAAATACGGGAGAAAAACCTGTATTTTCTCAGAACGGGCTTCTGACCACCGTAGCCTGGGGGCTGAATGGAAAGGTCCACTATGCTTTGGAAGGATCAGTCTTCGTGTGCGGCGCCGCAATTCAGTGGCTGCGAGATGAGCTCTCTCTAATGAAAAATTCTGCTGAGTCTGAAAGAATGGCCCTCTCTGTGAAAGACTCCAACGGAGTCTATGTGGTTCCTGCCTTTGTAGGGCTGGGGGCGCCTTATTGGGATCCTTATGCCCGTGGTTCTATCTTCGGGCTGACGAGAGGGGCGAACAAAAATCATCTCGTGCGCGCGACTTTAGAATCTTTGGCCTATCAGGCCAGCGATTTGCTGTATGCCATGGCTTCCGACTTGGGTAAGGAACTGCTGTCCTTGAAAGTGGACGGCGGAGCCTGTGCGAATAATTTCCTGATGCAGTTTCAAGCTGATATTCTGGGCAAAGACGTCCTGCGGCCGCAGTGTATTGAGACGACGTCTCTCGGCGCGGCTTATCTGGCCGGGCTGGCGACAGGTTATTGGAAGAATCAGAATGATGTATTGGAAAACTGGCAGATTGACAAGACCTTTGTCCCAGCGATGGAGGACTTTCAGAGGCAGGCGCTTTTGTCTGGCTGGAAGAAGGCGGTGGAGCGTGCCATCGGATGGGCAAAATAACAGTAATAAATTGGAGGACTTTTTATGGGTGAAATCAAACAGAGAGATTATGTATTTGATACTTTTCGCGGACTGTGCATGTGGTGCATCCCGATTTCCCATTTTACGAGGATGGCAGGGCATTTCAGCCACGACTCTGTCAGCGGCGTCATATATATCACGATTAATGTCTTTGTCATGCAGGCGTTTATGTTTCTGTCCGGATATTTTTCGAAGAAACCAGAAAAGAGCAGGCAGATCGCTTTTAAGACATTTCTTTGGCCGTATATACTGAGTATCTTTTTCTTCTATGGGGTGAGAACTCTGCTATGGGGTCACGCGAATCTGTACTTTGATCAGCCGCCATTTGCCATGTGGTTTATGTTTGCACTGTTCCTGTACAAGTTGTTCCAGAAGAACTACATAAAGATTCCGCATTTCTTTGCGATGACCTTTGTGTTATATTTAGTTGCCGGATGTATCCCTTTCTTGACGGAATATTTGTCGTTGGGCAGACTTGTGTCTTATTTCTCGTTCTTTTTCTTGGGGTACTACTGCAATGCGGAACACATCGCCAAGATCAAATGCCTCAAGAAGTGGCAGAGCCTGATCCTGGGTATTGTGCTGGTGGGTATTTCTATCTATCTGGCCTATGGACTGACTGGAATTCCAGTAGAATGGTACCTGCTCAGACGGCCTGGCGCAGAAATCGGCGTCGTATGGTATGTGGATATTTTGATGCGCTTCGTGCTGTTTGTCCTCGGCTGCGCGTGGCTTGTGCTGATGTTCAATATTTTACCAGGCAAGGACAATTATCTGGCCTATGTGGGCAGAAACACCATGCCAGTCTATATTTTCCACCTGGTCGTGAGACAGTGGATTAAAAAACACGGCATCACCATGGGATTCTTCGCCTTGCCGGAGGCGGGCAGCCCTCTGTATCTGATATTGATTCTCGGCCTGGCATCTCTGTGTGTCGTGGTATTCTCCTCAAAGCCGGTATCAAAACTCTATGATTTTGTGGTGGACGGGCTGTACGATATCCTGATGTGGCTCATCAATCACATTGTGCTGAATGTCTTTGGCGCTGTAGAGAAAGTTTTAACCCTGGCTGGTCTTGGTACGGTAGACTGGCTGGGCAGGCAGAAGACAGCTGCCGAAAAAGATTGCAAATAGCGCGGATGATGGAATCTGCCCGAAATGCATTTGAAATAGCATGTTTCGGGCAGATTTTTAAATTTGGATATGGATAGGGTATCAGTCTCTGTAGAGGAAGCTGATATAGTCGTACATCTTCTTGAAATCGATCTGGCACTGGCCGTCCAGAATGGATACGGTTACGTTATCTTCGAAGCCACAGATGAGGGGATAGTCCTCATGCTCGAAGTCGTAGATGGAGACGGCCTTCTTGTCCGGGTCAATCATCCAGTATTCCCGTACACCGGCATTCATGTACTTGTTCAGTTTGATGATCATGTCCTTCTTCTTGGTGGAAGGAGACAGGACCTCCAGGACGAAATCAGGTGCGCCGTAGACGCAGCGATTGATGACCTTGTCCCGGTCACAGACCACGATGACGTCCGGTTCGACCATGGTCTTGTCGTCGCAGTCAAGCTGCACATCGATGGGAGAAATCATCGGAAGGCAGTCGCCTTGCTCCTTGGCGACGTGATTAAATAACTGAGCATAAATATACCCTGCAATCAGCTGATGGGCGCAAGCAGGCGAGGTCATGCTGTAGATGACACCATCGATCAGCTCGATGCGATAGTCCTCTGGAAAGGCATAGAAATCCTCCAGGGTGTAGTCGCCCTGTTTCTTGGTCAGGTAGGGGGCGGTGGTTTCGTTGACGAAGCTTTTGCCTGTGGAGGTCGGTTCTCCCAGAACCTGCTCCAAAGCCTGCAGCGTTGCATAGCGGGGATAACTGGTTTCACCACTGAAAATCTTCTGTACAGTGCCGAGGGGGACGCCGGAAAGCTCTGCTACCTTGGCGTTGGAGTAACCCAGCTCTCTCTTGCGGCGTTTCAATTCTTGGATGGTCATGATAATACACTCCTTTCGGATGAAATACGGTTTGAAATATATCCTGCGTTTATTTGATTATAACACAACTGAAACCGAAATAAAACCGTAATGCTGAAAAATATATTTGAATTCGGGTTAGTATAGAATATTTTGATTTGTTTTGACCATAGCGCCTCGCCAGCTGTATATATAGTGAACGCATGAAGGAGTGTGATAGGATGAATACCAGGGAATTTGAAGAGAAGTATGACCAGTACAAGACTCTCATTTACCGCATCGCCTTTACTTATCTGAAAAATAATGAGGAGTGTGAGGATGCGATGCAGGAGGTCTTTCTAAAGTATCTTTTGTCAGCACCGGAATTTGAGAGCGCTGAACATGAAAAGCGATGGCTGATCAGAGTGACCATCAATTACTGCAAGAACAACCTGAAGCTTTTTTGGAATTCTCGCAGAGGCGCCATGGAAGAGATTGAGCAGCTTCCTGCCGATGCTGAAGAAAAAGTGATTTTGGAAGAGATTCTCAATCTGCCGGAGAAGTTCAAAATCGTCATCTATCTGTATTATGTGGAAGGGTACAAGTGTGCAGAAATGGCGGAGATTTTAGGCATGAAGGAGTCTGCCGTCAAAATGCGGCTGAAAAAGGGACGGGAATTGCTGAAAATTCAATGGGAGAAAGGGGAGGTGTTTGCATGAATGAGAACAGGATCAGAGATGCGTTCGAAACCATGAATACCACAAAAGAGATGGACAGGCGGATTCTAGAAGCAGTTCATAGCGGCCAGGAAACGCAGAAGGGGCGGCCGCGCAGAAGGAGTCGGAGATTTTATCACCGCCTGGCCTTGGCTGCGGCGATTGTGCTGACGTTGTTCACCGTATTTCAGATTCCGCAGGTGGCGACCTATGCGGAGTCGGTGCTGAAAGAATTTACTAAAATCTTTTATGTGCAGGGCGAGGAAGTAGAAATGGAAGGTAAATATATCAGAATCAGTGAGGATGCCGATAAAACGTGGAAAAAGACCGATGGTCTTAAAGAAATAGAAAAGAACTTGAATGTCAGGCTCTTGAAATATGACGAGAGTTACGAAGGAGAGAATTCATGGAACTACTACGCCGGGATGATCGAAGGTGACAATGGGCCTATAAGAGAAATAACTTTGACCAACCATTACTATATTTTAGGGGATTTGAAAAATATCGACACGACTGTTTTTAATTCTGCAAGCACGGTGAATAGTATCTCTTATACAAGTGGGAAGATCTTTAAAACGCCGGTCAGCTGTCAAATTGTCATTAAGACTGAAGCAGAGGCAGAGGTCGAAGAGGACGTAGAAGTAGTCACGGATTTTGATAGTACCGAAGCCACAAAATACAGATGCAAGAACCTTGAGGCAGACGTGCTGTTATACAGTGTGGAAACTGATGGACCGGCAGCCTGGAATCAGGTCCGCGTCAGGGAAATGACCAGTATGATCGTTTTCTATGAGGGAATTGAGTATCATTTCCTGGGCGAAGTCAGCATGGACACCATGAAAGAAATCGCCGAAAACTTACATTATTAATAGCAATTACGGGTAAAGAGCACCTGTTGATTACGGGTGCTTTTTAGTGGACTTTAATAAAATAGGGAATGGGGAATTGTATAAGAAGGCATTTATGATATACGTATACCCGGCTGTGTTTACAGGAGACGCTGCGGGATTATCTGGACATCTGAATATTCCTGTCACTGCAAAGGGTATGGTGCCTTCATTCGTCAAAAAATTGAATATGATGGCACAAAACACTGTCCGAGCCTGTATTCCCGCCTTCATTTTCAGATTTTTTAAATTTACTTGCACCACTCCCTTTGCAAATGCGGATTGGCTTTACAAAATATTACATTTAATCTATAATATGGGATGATTTTGATCGGCGTCTGTCAATATAGAAGGGCAAATACCTTTGAAATCAATCGAATTTTCATCCTGCGCGCAAATAGAGAGCCGGAATCCAAAAATGAAGGCGCATTGGTTTACAATAATCAAATAATCCGCCAGTAATAAGCAAAAAAAAGAAAATGAAGGCGCATCCCTACATCCATCTGCCGCATTTTGGTCTGATTTCCCCTCTGTCCCTAACCTCAAGATTATGTTACAATGAGTAAAACAATATCGCCGCATGATGAGGAGACAAGACTATGGATACAAAACCAAACTTACAAAAAGATAACATAAAAGAGCAGGATTTTTTTACGCCAGAGGGCTATATCAGGCCGAATGCTTGTGCCGGCCCAGATAGGCAAACCAACCTGGATGCTCACCCCACTGCGGATGCTATCCCTGTTCCAGCTGCTCACACTGGCGCTAGTGCCGCTATGGTGGTAAAATCCGAACAAGGCGGCTCCACCATCGTGGATTTTGACTATGACAAATATGCCGATGTGGAGAGGAAGGCCACCCATACCAACGCTATTGCCGGTCTGACTTTAGGGATTTTGTCCCTGGTGACGATCTGGTTTAACGCGTTCATTGCAGCCATACTGAGCATCGCGGGCATCATCTTTTCGCTCATGGGCAGGGCGGAACCTGGTGGAAAGTCCATGGCGACAGGTGGCCTGGTCTGTTCCATCATAGGCCTTTCATTGTCGCTCTTGTCTATCATATGGACACTTTTCTTTATCGGCAGCGTCATAGGAGAAGTGATTTCTATATGACTATGAAAATCATCATCTCACCGGCAAAGAAGATGAACGTTAACACGGACATTTTTCCCTGCAGGAATCTGCCAGTTTTTATGGAGGCTGCGAAAAAGCTGCTGGACTGCCTGCGGAGACTTACTTACGAAGAAGCGAAAGCGGTTTGGAACTGCAGCGACAAGCTTGCGGCATTGAACTACGACCGGCTGCAGACCATGAATCTGGAAGGAAACCTGACACCGGCGATTTTGTCCTATGAGGGGATTCAATATCAGTACATGGCACCGGGGGTGTTCACGACGGAGGCTTACGAGTACGTCGAAGAGCACCTACGCATTTTGTCCGGGTTTTATGGCATGCTGCGGCCGTTTGACGGGGTCACGCCTTACCGACTGGAGATGCAGGCGAGGCTGGGCTGCGCAGAAATCGACTCCCTGTACGACTTCTGGGGAGGGCGCATCGCGTCAAAGCTCTTCGAGGAAGCGGACACGGTTCTAAACCTGGCGTCAAAAGAGTACAGCAAATGTGTCTCTGCTTATCTGCCCGAGGATAAAAGGATGATCACCTGCGTCTTTGGGGAACTGATCGAGGGGAAGGTCAAAGAGAAGGGCACCATGGTCAAAATGGCCCGCGGGGAGATGGTCAGGTATATGGCAGAAAACCATATCGAGGACGTAGAAGAAATCAAAGGCTTTGACCGGCTGGGTTATACATATGCAGAGGCGCTGTCAGATCAGGATGTTTTTGTATTTTTGAAATAAAGAACGAGGAAAGGACGGAATCAAGCGGTCAAACCTGCCAAATCGAGATTCGGGGCCTTTTCGCATGAGACCTGCCAACGATTTACTTAAAGTAAATCGGGCTAGGGTTTCAAGATTCCTATTTCTGTATGTCGCCCACGAGGGGTTATGCCCTGACAGACAACCCCCTCCGCAGCAGTTTTCCTGCCGCGGAGGGGGTTCGACTATCTCAAGGCTGGTTACAGTGCCTTGACCAGACCGCCGTCAACTAAGATGGTCTGGCCGGTGATGTAGGTGTTAGCTGTAGAGGAGAGCAGAAAGGCGGTCAGCTTGCCGTATTCTTCTGGTTTTCCGTAGCGTCCCAGAGGGATGGTCTTCCAGGTGTTGTTCTGCAACTGCTCCACCGTGATACCCTGCTTTTCTGCCCGCATCTTGTCCAGATGATCGATACGGGCGGTGCCGATGCGGCCTGGACCGATGACGTTGACCAGGATGTTGTACTTACCCAGTTCCTGGGACACAGTCTTTGACCAGCCGACGACACCGGCTCTCATGGTATTGGATAAGCCCAAGTTGTCCAGTACAGCTTTGACAGAAGAGGAGGTGGAGTTTACGATTCTGCCGCCGCCGTTTTCCATCATGATCGGCGCAACCTCTCTGATTACGCGTTGATAGGAGAGCAGAGTCAAATCGAAAGCCTTGTACCAGGCTTCATCGTCAAAGGAATTGAGCGGGCCTGCCGGAGGGCCGCCGGCGTTGTTGAAGAGGGCATAGATAGAGCCGAACTTGTCGCAGGTGGCCTTGACCAGGGCTTTGAGGTCCTCCGCCTTGGTCATATCACCGCAGTAATAAGCCACATTTTCGTTGCCGGTTTCGGCGGTGATTTCTTCCTGCGCCTCTTGCAGCTGCTCTTCAAAAGGGCTGAAGAGCATGACTTTGGCGCCTTCCGCAGCCAGTTCTTTTGCCACTGCTTTGCCCAGGCCGGAACTTGAGGCCAGCACCAGGGCGCATTTATCTTTTAAACCTAAATCCATATTGTACCTCCAATTTATTTTTTTAACTTCAAATCGATGACCGGATTGACCAGAGGCTCCATGGCGAAACCGTCTGGTCCGAAAATCCTGCACTCCAGGGTGTCGCCTTCCTGGATGTGGACGGCTCTCGGCGTTCCCGTGGAGAGAACGTCGCCAGGCAGCCACCCTTGCATGTGGGAAACCAGGGAGACTAGGCGGGACGGGCTGTGGGTCATATTTGCTACGGTGTTGGCCGCATGAACCTTGCCGTTGTGAACCGTCTGCACTTCCAACTGAGAGACATCAGAAACTTCATCAGGGGTGACCAGCTGGGGGCCGAAGGTCAGGAAGGTATCGAAACCTTTGACCAGGGTCAGATAGCGGGGATTGAGACGGAGGATGGACTCTTCCGTCATATCCAGAATAGTGGTATAACCGACGATGTAGTCCTGCCAGTCCTCTTCCTCGATAAACTTACACTTTTTGCCCATGATGATGCCCAGTTCTGCTTCACCGGTGGTCTTCTTTGCCTCTTCCATGGCAGGAATGCAGATTTCATCTCCCGGCCCTGCGATGCAGGATGCCGGTTTATAAAAGCTGCCGGGAAAGCCCACTGGAGCGCCTTCCCCCAGATCGCCTGCGTGATCTTTGTAGTTGAGGCCGATGCCGAAGATGCGGGACGGGTTTCGATAGAGCGGTCCGTAGTCCACCTGATCATAAGGCACTGTCTCCATTTCAGAAAGCTCCGCCTTACCGCCGTCCTTGTACCAGCGGGTCAGGCCGGGGATTTCCTCTGTGCAGATTAACAGGTGCCGTATGACGTGGTGGAATGTCTGATGAACAGAGGGTACAACATCATCGACGCACCGGATCAGGATGAAGCCAGATTCTCCCTGGGGCTCAATATCGTGGCCCTGCGTCCGGGTCTGGTCATTCAGGCGCAAGGAAATCCGCAGACAAAAGCGGCTCTTGAAAAGAACGGCGTTCAGGTTATCAGCCTGGACTTTGATGAGATTTTGAAGGGCTGGGGCTCTGTGCACTGCTGCAGCGCCACTTTGGCAAGAGGATAGGAGGATTATGATGGAAAAATTACATACATTCAGAGAAGATTTGGAAAAGGTCTGGGGCAACCAGTGGAGTGTGACCTCAGAAATCGGCAGGCTGCGTTCGGTGCTGATGCACAGGCCGGGCAAGGAAATCGAAGGGATCAAAGATCCGTCAAAGATTTATTTCCGCGATTTTATCGATGTGGAGAAAGCCAGATGGGAGCACGACCAACTGGTTCAGGTGTACAAGGATCACGGCATCGAGGTCAACTATGTGGAGGAGATGGATCCGGGCTGCCCCAACGCTATGTATTGTCACGACTTGATCCTGGGCACCCCGGAGGGGGTCATCGTCACCCGGCCGGGCATTGAAATCAGACATAAAGAAGTGAAGTATGCTGCCCAAAAGGCGGCAGAACTGGGCGTGCCCATCGTCAAAACCATCCACGGCAAAGGCATCTTTGACGGGGCATGCGCCACCTGGGTGGACAAGGAGACGGTCATCGTCGGCACCGGTTCCCGCTGTAACGCGGAAGGGCTGAAACAGGTCAGCGATACGTTCCGAGATATGGGGGTAAAAAATATCATTACCCTCTCCATTGCCAGAAACCAGAACCATCTGGACGGATTTCTCTCTATCGTGGATAGCCATGTGGCTGTAACCTATCCTTATATTACACCGGATATCATCTATGAGGAGCTGGAGAAGAGAGGCTTTGAATTCGTTGAGATTCCAGCCTTTGATGAGAAAATCAACTTTGCTGCCAACTCTGTGGCGCTGGAGCCGGGAAAAATCGTCATGCCCAAGGGGGCGCCGAGGACGGTGGAACTGCTCAATCAAAAGGGCATCGAGGTCATCGAGCTGGATCTTGAAGAAATCAAAAAAGGCGGCGGTTCTGTCCACTGCTTGACCGCTTTTCTCAAGAGAGATGACATCCCTGTCTACGAAGTGAAAGAGGACTGACATGCTGATTGGCGGATTTTACAGCGTGGACGGCGGTTTGCTGTGTGCTGAGCCGTCTGGAGAAGACTTTGATCTGCGGCTTTCTGAGGGTGGCTATGATTTAAAAATCTACACCAACAACGGGCGGACAGCGTCGGTCTACGCCATGAAACATTGTGCGGATCGGATGCGGCACAAGAAAGTCCTGCTGCCGGACTATCTCTGCCTATCGGTGATCAGTGCAATGGAATGGGCGGGTATTGCCTATGATTTCTATCGGGTACGGGCGGACTTGACTGTGGATCTTGCAGATTTGTGCGAAAAGCTCACTGATGATGTGGGCATGATCTATTTGATTCACTATTTCTCCGTGCCCCAGCCGGCGGAGGTGGTCCGCTGTCTCAAAGAGACCGCCGCTTCGCGGGATATTCTGATCATGGAGGACATCACCCAGGCACTGTTTTCTAAGGACGGGGAGCGCATGGGATTTGGTGATTACATCGTAGCCAGCACCAGAAAGTGGTTTCCTATGACAGACGGCGGTTTGCTAGCCATTAAAGATGGAAATTACGGAAAGCTGCAGACTTTGGAATCGGCTTATGACGAAAGTGTTTATCGGGAACTGCTGATCTCTGTAGTGCGTATGCAATATGAGATGAGTCCAGAAATGGACAAGGAACCTTACCTACTTTTTGAAAAGGCAGCCAATGCCAGCAGGTATCAGGATCTGACGCCCCGCCGCATGACGGAAGCGTCGAGGACGATTCTGTTCAACACGGATTTGGACGTTCTGATGAAGAAGCGGATAGAGAACTTCCTCTATCTCTATGAACAGCTTGCAGGACTTGAGCAGATTGAGATGCTCAGCCGTCCACTGGACTTGGGCGGAGATTATGTGCCATTTGGTCTGACTTTGCTGGCAGAAGATCGGGACGGACTCTATCGTCATCTGGTGCAGCGGAATATCATTCCTGAAATTCAGTGGATTCTGCCGTTGGAATACTATGAGCCGGGAGAGGATGCGGTCTATCTGTCAGAGCACAACCTGATGCTGCAATGTGACCAACGTTATGATCTCTCGCAGATGAAATATGTTGCTGAGGTTATAAGAGAATATTATGAATGACAGGAAAAAAGGACGAGGCATTATGCCGCGTCCTTTCGATTAGGGTGTATGAAACCGATGCGCCTTCATTTTCATTTTTTTGCTTATTTCTGGCGGATTTTTTGATTATTGTAAACCAATGCGCCTTCATTTGCAAATTCTTATTCGCTGCTTGCGCGTTTCAGTAATTCGGTACAAATAAAATTCCTTTATTTTCCATTCAGGGTGTGTGAAGCTTCTAAAGTGGCCCTAAAGATCAATGAAAAAGACGAATTCGCTTGTTTCTCGCCGTTTCGCAAAGGGAGTAGCGCAAGTAAATTCAGAAACATCAAAAATGAAGGCGCGAAGGCAGGTTAGGACAGGGCTTTGCGCCATTAATCTCAGCTTTTTTGGGAATGAAGGCGCACAATTTCTTTGATGCCTTTGACGTGGCCCCTGCTCAATTATAAATTCCGTTATTTAAATTTCCACTGTCTTGCGTCCAGTTCTTTGATGGTCTTGACGACGTATTCTACGATGGCATCGTTCATCAGCTTGCCCTTTTCGGCAGTAGCCTTTGTGGCATCGCCAGTCTGTGCTGTATCGGTCAGTTCGGAGAAGTCCCATTTGATATCTAGATATTCTGGCAGGTCCGGAACGACGGAAGTCGCTAGTTCTGGCTCGCACCAGTCTCCAAAGAGATGATAAGCGATTGAGGTTTCACCTTCGCCGGCGTGACCGATGCCGCCCCAGACTTCGAAGGTGTCTTTTGGAAGCAGGTCACCGGCTGCGACCCACCACTGTGTCAGCGCTGCAATCTGTGCCTCAGGGTATACTTCTTTGATTTTTCTAGAAGCAATTTCAATCGGAGCGATATTTCCATCGTGTCCGTTCATTAAAAAGACATGATCGATTCCCTGGCGGATACAGGACTCAACGATATCGTAAATCACCTGTGTCGTGGTGTCATAACTCAAGGTCAGGGTGAAAGGGAAAGAGTCGTAATGACCGCTGTAGCCTACGGTGATTGGCGGCAGTACCAGCATGCCTTCGATCTGGTCTGCAATCTGCTTGGACAGTTTGTAGGAAACCAGAGTGTCGCAGCCCTCTGCGATGTGCTGGCCGTGGGCTTCACAGGAGCCGATTGCCAGAATCGCTTTGTTGAAGTTTCCTTCCTTTACCTGATGAGCCGTCATTTTAAATAATTCGTTCATAGCCATATAATAGTTCCTCCTGCATAAAGATTGATTTCATTTTGATTAAATTATAACTTTAATATGCTTTGATTGCAATAAAGATTGACGGAAAATACGAGAAACGATATAATCGAAGTGAATTTATCGGTATTATCAAAGGCTTAATTGAAAGGAGCGTAAAATGACAGAAGAGAAGAAAAAAGCCAAAGTGGCAGAAGCTCTGACTACTGACGGCGAATTCATGCTGGAACCTGTTCCCCTAGATGCACGACGATCGACCAGAAGCCAGTTCATGGTCTGGATCGGATTCGGTTATGCCGTTACAGGCTTGATCGTGGGAGGCAATTTAGCTGGCTACGGAGGCACTGGCGGCATGGGTCCGATGATGGCTTTCTGGGCCATTGCACTGGGCATGGGAGCGCTGTATGTGATGACGTCTTTCCTGGGCGTTGCAGCGCAGAAGACAGGATATAATCTGGCCTTACTGTCCAAATTTTCTTATGGCAGCAAAGGCGTCGTCATCCCGCTATTCATCATGTCACTGCTGACTCTGGGCTGGTTTGCCAGCATTGCAGGCATGGTAGGTGAAGTCTGGGGCAAGTGGATTGGGAATCCCTCTGGCATCACTGTAATCAATCCAGAGAACTTTGGTATGGAGGGCATGAATCCGATCAGCTTAGAAGAATTCCTCGCCTGTGCCATCTTTGGAGCGGTCTTTACTTACACTGCCGTGCGGGGGATGTCCGCAATCGAAAAGGTTGCCACGGTATTTTCTCCTTTGATTCTGATTGTAGCAGTCATCGCCGGCATCGTATTTATCTCCCAGGCGGGAGGCGTCGGCCCATTCCTGGATGAAGCAGGCAAGCTGGGCGGCATGGGTCTGGGCGACGGCATCACTATTGTGGTGGGAAGCTGGATTGCAGGTGCGATTATGGGCGTAGACATGTTCCGCTTCAACAAATCGGTGAAGGCAGTCTGGCTCTGTGCAGCCGCTTGCTTTGTCATGACGAATCCGATTCTGAACTTTGTCGGCTACATCGGTGTCGTTGTGAATGGAGAGTTCAACTACGTGTTCTGGATGCTGGGCGCAGGTATTATTTTGGCGATTCTCGGCGTTGTCGTATGGACCACGGCTCTGTGGACGACAGACAATTCTGAGTTATACTGCAATTCCCTGTACACCGGACCGGCGCTGGATGTCTTTGGCATCAAAGCGCAGCGCAAGACCATCGTTATCGTCATCGGCGTCCTGGGAACGATTTTAGGTGCAGCAGCTTTCTATCAGCTGTTCTTCGCTGACTTTATCAACGCATTGGGTGCCATTGCTCCGCCTCTTGCGGCACCGATTCTGGCAGATTTCTTTGTGGTAGGAAAAGAAAAGAAATATGACCACAAAGCGCTGGAAAAACAGCCGGCTGTTCGCTGGGCAGGGGTGATATCCTTTGCTGTAGGCGCTGTCCTGGGTTTTGTATTCCAGTATGTGACAGCCCTTCCTTACGGACTGCCTTCTGGTTTGTTCGCGCTGCTGGTATCCTTTGTACTGTACATCATCATCTACAAAGTGACACCAGATGCAAAGACAGATGCAAAGGTCGTAGCAGAACTTGGGAAATAAAAATCATATATAATGATAAATCCTTTGTACCGGAGGGTTTGTAACCGCTGTGGTGGGAAGATTGAAAATATTGCAAAATAAAGATAGGATAAACAGCAGGGACAGGCGGCACAAAGTGCAGTCTGTCCCTGTTTTCACAGTGCTCCCGCAAGGGGCGACACTTCGCAAGGTGTATCCTATGTTATAAAAAGAATGGTATCGCTTTCAAAGAATTTTACCTAATTAAGAACTAAAAAAGTTATTAAATTACTTTGGGTAGCAAGAATTTTAAAATACAACTCCAACACAGGATTTATCTATATAATATCCGCAATCTCCTCAAAGGTCTTTTTCTTCAGTGTCGGCAGTTCATAGTCGGGATCTGGTTTGCCGACGACTAGGACCATGACAGGGGTTTCGCCTTCCGGGCGTCCCAGCAGTTCTCTGAGGAAAGTAGGAGGAGCTGGCGTATAGGTCAGGCTGGCCAGGCCGGCGTTGCGAATGGCGTTAATTAAGAATCCGATGGAAATGCCGATGGATTCGTTCACATAATAGTTCTTATCCTTTGTGCCATCAGGAAGCATGCGGTAGTATTCTTTAAAAATGGCGATCAGACATGGCGCTTCCGTGAGAAATGGTTTTTCCCAGGTGACGGACAGTTTATCCAGATCGGCCTGCCACTCATCAGTAATCTGTTTCTCATAAAAATTTTTTTCAACTTTTTCTGCCTCTTCTCTGATACGCTGTTTCATGGCAGGGTCGGTGACGATGGTGAAGTGCCACGGCTGTTTATCTGCACCATTGGGAGCAGTTCCAGCGGTCAAAACACAGTTTTTAATCACGTCCATGTCCAGTGGATCGGGTAAAAATTGTCTATAGGTGCGGCGCTTTTTCGATTCTTCTAACAACTCTTGTGACTTTTTCTTCATATATAATGTCCTCCTCTTAGTCTTTCGTTTATCAAAGGGTATCATATTCACGGCTAGAGTGCAATACTGAATTTATGATTTATAACAAAAAATATCGATTATATTTGTATAATTAAATGAAAATGATTTGAGGAATGTGTGCTTAAAATGTGGGTAATTTTCACCAAAATCACAAAAATATTTTCTAAAATGGTGTTGACATTCCGCAGGTTCAGTAGTATCTTATATATAGTGATTAGCACTCAAATTGAGTGAGTGCTAATAAAGCAGTCTCCCTTACCAATCGAACTTCGCCAAATGCTTGTTCTCTTGGAGGGCGTTTGCATAAGGTCTCCCCAGCAATTTACTCCGTAAATTGGGGCGAGTACCATTGGCAGTCCGTTCCAAACCGGCTAAAGCCGGGGAACGTTTGCATAAGGTCTCCCAAGCAATTTACTCCGTAAATTGGGGCGAGTACCATTAAGGAGAGATGATGTATGGAATTAACAGAAAGAAAATTGAAGATTTTGCAGGCAATCATCAGTGATTATGTCAGATCTGCAGAACCTGTTGGTTCAAGAACTCTTTCCAAGAAGTTTGACCTGGGTATCAGCCCCGCTACAATCAGAAATGAGATGAGCGATCTGGAGGACATGGGATATTTATCACACCCCCATACTTCAGCGGGCAGAGTGCCTTCGGACAAAGCTTACAGGCTATATGTAAACCATCTGATGGAGAGGCATGAGCTGTCTCCTGTGGAAAAGAATTTGATTGCTGAGAAGCTGAGAGCAGATGTAAATGAATTTGACGAGACAATCAAACACGCAGCCAGAATTCTTTCCGAGATTACGAATTTGACTTCTTTTGCGATGTCGCCTACACAGAATGAGGATACGCTGAGATTTGTCAACCTTTTACCGGTAGATGAGCACACGGTCGTTTTGATGATCGTCTCTGAAAGCGGCAAGGTTTCCAATACGGCGCTCAAGCTGAGGGTGCCGTACACAGAGGAAAGCCTTCAGATCTTAGCGAAGAATATAACATATAATTACAATGGCAAGAAGATTACCGATGTCCTGAAGAGCCGCATCATTTCCAACTTCGAATCTGATATCGAGGCGATGAGCAGGCTGGCGGAGAACATCATGCCAAATTTTATGAAGACCTTGGAAGACATGCTCAATGTCAATCTGTATATGGATGGTCTGACAAATATCTTCGATATTCCTGAATATAATGACCTGGAAAAAGCGAAGAGCTTCCTTTCACTGCTAGACAAGAAAGAAGACTTTACGAAGAAGCTGATCGAAAGAGAAGATGGCATCATTGTTACCATCGGTGATGAAAACGCCGATGATTTGATGAATGATTGCTCGCTGATTACGGCAACATATCATGTAGATGGCAAGTTAGTTGGAAAGATTGGAGTAATTGGACCGACAAGAATGAGATATGATGAGATTACATCCATCATAGAGTACCTGACAGATAATCTGAACAGTACATTTCAGTTAGAAGGCGGTGAAGAGGAAAATGAATAACGAAGAAAAAAAAGTAAACGAAGAACTTGATGAAGAAGTTAAGAATGAAACTCCTGACACGGAAGAAACTAAAGAAGAAGAGGCCGGAGAGGAGCAGACGGAAGATCAGGCGGACACAGAGGAAAAAAGCGAAGAGGACGAAGCTCTGAACTCAAAGTATCTGAGACTGATGGCTGATTTTCAGAACTATAAGAGAAGAGTTGAAAAAGAGAAAAGTGACATTTATGCATATGCGAATGAGAAACTCGTATCGCAGCTGCTTGATGTGATAGATAACTTTGAGAGGGCCCTGCTCCACGAGGCGGCAGACGAGTCCTTTGTCGAAGGAATGAAGATGATTTTCAAACAGCTCACTGGGGTGCTGGAGAAGGCAGGGCTGGAAGAAATAAATGCGCTTGGAGAGGACTTTGATCCGAACTTCCATAACGCGGTCATGACGGAGGACAATGACGATTACGACAGCGGTAAAGTCACAGAAGTCATGCAGAAGGGGTATTTACTCAATAAAAAAGTGATCAGGCCTTCTATGGTAAAGGTCAACAATTAACGAGGCTTGTTAAAATTCCGCACTGCTTCGGTCTGGCATCACAATCTTTCACTTACGTACTTCAAGTACGTGCATTCGAGATAGCTCGCCGAAACCTATGCATTGCAAAATTTTTTCATCGCTTCAAGTTTTTGAATCGATAAACCAAAAGGTCTACAGAAAAATGAATTTTAGAGAATTTTAAGGAGGAAAATAAAATGGCTAAAGTAATAGGTATAGATTTGGGAACAACAAACAGCTGCGTATCCGTATTAGAAGGTGGAGATCCTGTTGTTATTGCAAACGCAGAGGGTAACAGAACAACTCCATCCGTAGTTGGTTTTGCAAAGAACGGAGAGAGACTGGTCGGAGAAACTGCCAAGAGACAGGCGGTTACGAATCCGGAGAGAACCATTGCATCCATAAAGAGACACATGGGCGAAGACTACACTGTAGAAATCGACGGCAAGAAATATACACCTCAGGATATTTCCGCTATGATTCTGACAAAATTGAAGACAGACGCAGAGGCGTACTTGGGAGAAAAAGTAACAGAAGCGGTCATCACAGTACCAGCTTACTTCTCCGACGCACAGAAGCAGGCAACAAAGGACGCTGGCAAAATTGCTGGATTAGAAGTAAAGAGAATCATCAACGAGCCGACTGCAGCATCTCTGGCTTATGGTCTTGATAAAGAAGAAGGATCTCATAAGATTTTGGTATACGACCTGGGCGGCGGTACTTTCGACGTATCCATCCTGGAACTGGGCGACGGCGTATTTGAAGTATTGGCTACCAACGGCGATACACATCTAGGCGGAGACGACTTCGACAATGCAGTGATGAACTTCCTGGCCGACACCTTTGCAAAAGAAAATGGCGTTGACCTGAGAGCGGACAAAATGGCGCTTCAGAGACTGAAAGAAGCTGCTGAGAAGGCAAAGAAAGAGCTGTCCAGCGCACAGACGACAAACATCAATCTGCCGTTCATCACAGTAACGGCTGACGGTCCGCTTCATCTGAACATGGATCTGACAAGAGCAAAATTCGATCAGCTGACTGCTGACCTGGTAAATAAATCAATCGAACCGATGAAGAAGGCGATGGCTGATGCCGGCGTATCAAATAACGACCTGGCAAAGGTAATTCTGGTCGGCGGTTCCACAAGAATTCCGGCAGTACAGGATGCTGTAAAGAAGGTTACAGGCAAAGAGCCGTTCAAAGGCATCAACCCTGACGAATGCGTGTCCATCGGTGCAGCTATCCAGGCCGGCGTATTGACTGGCGAAGTTCACGATGTACTGCTCCTGGACGTTACTCCGCTTTCACTGTCCATCGAGACTCTGGGCGGCGTTGCGACAAAACTCATCGAAAGAAATACGACAATTCCAACAAAGAAGAGCCAGATCTTCTCAACTGCTGCTGACAACCAGACGGCCGTAGACATCCACGTTATGCAGGGTGAAAGAGAAATGGCAGCAGGCAACATCACATTGGGACGTTTCCAGCTGACTGGTATCGCACCGGCTCCTCGTGGAATTCCGCAGATTGAAGTCACCTTCGACATCGACGCCAACGGCATCGTCAACGTCAGTGCAAAAGATATGGGAACTGGCAAAGAGCAGAGAATCACAATCACTTCTTCCACAAACCTGTCTGAAGACGAAATTAACCAGAAGGTAAAAGAGGCAGAACAGTTCGCAGAAGAAGATAAGAAGAGAAAAGAAGAAATCGAAGAGAGAAACAAGGCTGAAAATCTGGTTTACGAGACAGAGAAGGCTCTGAAGGAATTGGAAGGCAAGATTTCTGAAGACGAAAAGAAAACTGTAGAAGATGCAAAAGAAGAACTGAAGAAGGCTCTGGAAGCTAATAACCCAGAGGATATCAAGGCTAAGACAGAAGCTTTGACAGAGAAATTCCACGCAATTTCCACCAAGCTTTATGAGCAGGCACAGGCAGCCGGCGTAGATCCTAATGCCGCAGGTTTTGATCCGAATATGGGCGCTGCAGGCGCTGGTCCTGATGCAGGCGCGGCTAATAACGGTCCTGCAGGGGATAATGTAGTGGATGCGGATTATGAAGTAGTGGACGACGACAAATAAAAATGCTTGTTAAATTCGCTCTCAGCGTTGTTGTGCGCCAGGTTCTGCGGTGCTCATGTACTTCAAGTACATTCTGCTCCTCGACCTGTCGTACGCCTAGCTGAGAACGAATTTTCCGGCACATTTGAATTTGACGATTGCCCGTGGCGGTGTTGAAGCCCTAGCCCGATTTGCGGGCGGCAAATCGTTGGCAGGTCTTATGCGATAGATTCCCAAATCTGTGATTTGGTGAATCTTACCGCCAACCTGCGGCTTGCGCGCTCCTCACGTACGATTAGTACGCTCCGGTGCTTGCGGCCTGGGTTCCTAGCCACGAACAATTTTTCTGGCGCACGAAAGCTTGTTAAATTCGCGAATATGATATGTAAATTTGCTCATGGCGGCAGGTCCGCCAGGAGCAAATTTTACTGCGTTAAGAAGGAAGGTGAAAATGATGGCAGATAAAAGAGATTATTATGAAGTCCTTGGCCTGAAAAAAGGGGCAAGTGACGATGAGATAAAAAAAGCCTTCCGAAAGATGGCTATGAAGTACCATCCTGACAAAAATCCAGGAGATAAAACTGCCGAAGAGATGTTCAAAGAAGTCAACGAGGCATATAGCGTCTTGTCAGATCCAGACAAGAAGAGCAAATATGACAAATTCGGTCATGCTGGCGTAGATCCTAATGCAGGATTTGGAGGCGGCGGTTTCGGCGGCTTCGGCGGAGGCGGCGGTTTTGACGATATATTTGATATGTTTGGAAGTATGTTCGGAGGTGGTTTTGGCGGCGGTAATGCTAGCAGAAAGAATGGCCCGATGAAGGGCAGAGATTTGCAGAAGGCGATTACCATCGACTTTGAAGAGGCTGCTTTCGGAACGAAAAAAGAAATCAGTATCAACAAATACGTTCAGTGTCCAAAATGCAAAGGGGAAGGAACCGCCCCTGGTACTGAGAAAAAAACCTGCGGAAAGTGCGGTGGAACCGGTCAGGTTCACACTGTACAGAGAACGCCTTTTGGACAGTTCCAGAGCACGGGACCGTGTCCTGACTGTGGAGGAAAAGGAACGATTATCGAGACGCCATGTCCTGACTGTGGCGGAACCGGAAAAATTCGCAAGAATATCAAGATCAACGTGGATATTCCGGCAGGTGTAGACAATGACAGCGTCATTCCAATCAGAGGACAGGGAGAGCCGGGCGAAAACGGCGGACCGAGCGGGGATCTGTATGTAGTCATCACAGTGAAACCGCACAAGATGTTTAAGCGCGATCGAGATAACCTGTACTTAGATATTCCAATTTCCTTCAACCAGGCAGCGTTGGGGGATGAAATCACCGTCCCGACTCTCGATGGGAAGGTGTCCTACAAGGTGCCGGCAGGAACCCAGCCTGGCACAGTCTTCAGACTGAAGGGCAAGGGCATGAAGAACGTGAGAAATGGCAAAATGGGCGACCTATATGTAAAAGTCATTCTGGAAGTTCCGACCAAACTCAGCTCCAAACAGAAAAAAGCTGTGGAAGAGATGGGCAAGGCTCTGGACAACAATTGCTACCAGAAGAAGTCCGGATTTGCAGAGAAGATGAAAGAGTTATTCAAATAGAAGCGAAAGAGCTGCTGCCCTTGACCAGATCAAGTGCGACAGCTCTTTTTGCGTGACAAGTATGGAACTCTACACGGACAAATCCATGAACTGCGTAACCTTGGCTACAGGGCTGTTTATCAGCTTGTAAAGCAGGGTCAGATAATGAGAATGATCGTGATTTCTGTCCGCAATGATGAAGCCGTCTATAAGGCAGCGGAACGAGGGATTCGTGATATGATCAAAAAATAACAGAATAGCAAAGAAGATCATGAGGAGCGCCCCCTGGAGAGATTTCGGGGGGCTTCTTTTGGAGGCAGCAGAATCTCCTGCCCAGGCCTTGAGAACTCTGTGAAATTGCTTGACTATACGGTAACCATATACTTTAAAATAGTAAGAGAATGATGGAGGTGGACATTTTGAAGCTACAGTTTCATACAAAATTATCATATGGAATCGGGGGATTGGCCGATAACGCCATGTTTACACTGATTGAGACGTTTCTCTTGTTTTATTTGACCACTGTTGTGGGCATCAAACCGGCCACGGCGGGAACGATATTAGCTTTGGGCTGCATTTGGGAAGCCTTTTGTGGTCCGATCAGCGGATATCTTTCGGACAATATCGAAACCAGATTTGGCAAGAGAAAACCATTTCTACTGGCGGCGGCAGTACCGGCGGCGATTGTTACCAGCCTGCTCTTTACATCCATAGATATGAGCTATGGCCTCAAAGTTGTCTATTACGGATTGATGACCATCCTCTTTTGGTGGTGTTTCGCTATTTTTTTCGTGCCATATATGACGTGGGGTTCTGAACTGACGACCGATTACCACGAGCGGACGGTACTCCGGTCTTATGCTTACGTATTTAACCAGATTGGCAAAGGGCTGGGCATGGTCATGCCGTCAGTCTTTGTGGCGTTTCTCATAGGTATGGGCAGGACTCTAGAGCAGTCCTGGTCGGCAGTAGGCATCCTGGTCGGCGTTGCCAGCGGGGCAGCACTTTTGATCTGCGCCTTGACCATCAAAAAGACCGATGTGCCGAATTTCGTGAAAGATCCAAATAAGGAAAAGGTCCTGACTGTGAAAAATGTCAAGAATATGTTCAAGGAGTATTTTCAGATTTTGAAGTTGAAACCGATCAGGTATATCATCGGATCCAGTCTGATTTACCTCATCGCCAACACGATTTTCGCATCGGATATGGTTTATTATTTTACTTATAACTTAGGGCTGCCGGCTGTGCAGATCTCGGCGATTACACTGCTGATGACGGTAGCAGGAATCCTCCTCACGCCTATGATCGCGGCTTGCTCCGGCAAAACAGATAAAAAAATCACCTTCATGGCAGGGATGATATTCAGTGGAATCGTTCTCATCGGGGCGAGAGTCATTGGTGTCAATTCTTTTACAGCCTGCTGCCTCATGTGTGGCCTCTTCGCTGTGGGAAACACTTGCTACTGGCAGCTGATGCCGTCGATGATTTATGATGTCTGTGAGGCTGAAGAACTGGCCTCTGGCGAAAAACATTCAGGTGCGGTCATTTCTCTGCAGGCGTTGTCCGAATCCTTGTCCACGGCTGCCGGTGTTCAGATTTTGGGAATCATCTTGGAACAGGCTGGCTTTAACGAGGCGGCGACTGTGCAGGGCGCCGCAGCGCTCACCTGGGTCAGCAACAGCTTTTCTCTTCTTCCGGGAATCGGCATGCTCATCGTGGCCTTTGTCATCAGCCGTTATCCCATCAACAAACATACCTTCCCAAGGATTTTAGAAGGAGTGGAGAAGCGCAGGCGAGGGGAGCCGGTAAACATGGATGATTATGACGATATCTTTTGATCATTCGATGATTTTGATTGAGACTTTGACCATGTAGTTATAGTATCCGTTGACCGACAGGTCGTCCAGAATCACATCCTCGTAAAAGTGATCGCCTATGGTGAGGCCGCAGCGATCTGCATACGCTATGATTGCCAGGCAGAGCTTGCTGACGTTGTCGTAACCGTGATTGTCGTAGATGCCGATATAGCGGGCGCCTTTGTCAAAGAAGGCGTCTTGGAATCCGCTTTCTCTGAGTACGGAAGGATCCACAACGCTATAGAATTTTGAATACCGATAACCCTCTGGGGTCACGCTGTCCTTTGGTATCATACCGCCGATGGCATAGGCGCCTTGGATCCCCAGGCTGTGACAGTAGTTGAAATGTTCCGATACGGCTTCTGCCACGGCTTTTTCGTCTCCCAGTCCTTTGTAACTGGTCTCGACAAGATATTCGTCAGGAACATAGTCGATGATGATCTCACCCACCTTTGCCGCCATGCCTTCTCTGGTAAGGTTGATTTTTGCATCCACGTATTTCTTTGCTGTTGCAAGCCTTTTCATCATCAGGTCCATCTCTGCTTTTTTGTTTTCAAGAAGTTCGATCAAAGCCTCCGGCGAACGGTGATCCATGTGGGCTTTGATTTCTTTTAAGGGAACCTTCAGATCTTTGAACATGGTCAGCACAGAAAAAGTCTCGAGCTGCGTATAGGAATAGTAGCGATAGCCGTTTTCACCTTTGATTTCGGGCTGGAAAATACCGATTTCGTCGTAGTGGAACAAGGTCTGTTTTTTGACACCAGCCAGCTTTGCAAATTCTCCTGTGGTAAAATAATCTTTCATCTTTTTCATGAGCCGCCTCCCGAGGATTTTCAATTAATAACAGTTTAGCAGAGCGCGACGAGAAGTGCAATGAGGGCGGGGGCGTTTTTCTTGAAGTGGATTAGAAATTATGCTAATATGAATATAAGAAATTCGGAAAGTAAGAGAACTGGCTCGATTAGAATTAATGCATGAACTTCAGAAGGGGCTTCAGGATATAGAATCTGGCAGAGTAGTGCGTGTTGATAAGTGCTTTTCACGGTTGAAGAGGTAATGGTATGGGAGAATATCAAATTGTAATATCGTTAAATGCCAGCGGTGACATAGAAAACATCTATAGAAGAAAATAAAAAGATAAATATTTTGCCTGTGAGGTACGACAGAATGAACTAGAGAGAGTATTTTGACCAGTCACACTTTTAAAGGAGGAAAGCAAATTGAAATATATCGAAATCAACATCGAAACGGAGAGCCAGGGCATCGAGGCGGTGGTCAGCGAACTGATGAATCTGGGCATCACGGATACGGTAGTGGAAGACCCCAGGGATATTGAAGATCTGATGGACAAGAAACAGACTTACGACTGGGACTATCTGGACGATGAGATCATCGAGAAGATGAAGGACAAACCCAAGGTGACGGTGTTTTTTGAAGATTCAGAAGAGAATCGGGGACGCATCCGCGAAATCGAACTGGCCATGGCGGGGCTGAAAGCAAAAGCGCAGGCCGGAGACTACGGACAAGGCATGGATTTTGGAACGCTGCAAGTCATCAGCAAGGTGGATGACGACGCCCAGTGGAAGGACAAGTGGAAGGAATACTTCAAGCCATCGAAGATTTCTGAGCACATCGTGGTGAAACCTACCTGGGAGCCTTATAAAAATCGGCAGGGCGATCTGGTCATTGAAATCGATCCGGGCATGGCTTTTGGCACGGGAACCCACGAGACGACTTCCCTCTGTGTAAAAATGCTGGAAAGCTATCAGAAGGAAGGTGACAAGGTTCTTGACGTGGGCTGCGGAAGCGGGATTTTGTCCATCGCCGCTGCGCTTCTTTCGGCAGAGGACGTGCTGGGCATCGATATCGATCCGGTGGCTGTGGAAGTCGCGGCAGAGAACATCGCATTGAACAAAGTAGGCGCTTGCTGCAAAGCGCAATATGGAGACCTGACCAAAGGCGTGGATTACCAGGCGGACATCATCGTGGCAAATCTGATGGCTGATCTGGTCATGATGCTGGCAGAAGATGCGGCAAAGCACCTGGTCAAGGGCGGTTATTTTATCTCGTCGGGGATTCTGGTGGAGAAGGAACTGCAGGTGGTGGAGCATCTGCGGAAGAAGGGCTTTGCCATCATGGAGGTCAGAGAAGACGGCGGCTGGTGCTGCATCGTTGCAAAAGCATAACAGCATAACGAATCGTAAAAAAATCCGGGGTATGAGAAACTCCGGATTTTTTCTAGTGCAAGCTGCTTTTATGGAAGCAGAATACCCCCTGCAGAGCACTCTTTTAACCTCTATTGACGTAAAAAAACACAAAAACACCTAAAAATCTGATGACTGCAAAGGGAGTATCTCTGCGGCGATGACTGTAACCGTTGAAACTTCGTCATGGTCTTTGTCCAACCCGCTGCTTCCGCCCTTCAACGCCCAGAATCTTTAGGTGTTTTTGGCCTATTTTGATAAAATGACGGGTAAAACCTGTGCGGTGCCGGCACGACAAGGGCAAGTGGAATCATTTAGCTGTGATACGTAGTTGAAAATGGCGATGATTTTACGGGTGATTGAATGGAATATAGGGGGCGGGGGTATATGATGCGCGTTTTGCACGATAAGGTTAGGTTTTTTGCCGCTGCCTTGCAAATCTCGCGTAACTCAGTGACAGTCTCAACAGCCATTACCCAGGAAAACAGATGGGACTGCTCCCGGAATCTGCGGCAATACCGCATATGGTTATTTTTTCGGAATGTAGGCGGCATTTGCATGGTTGAGATTCATACAAAAAATAACCAGAATCAGATATACCCCTCTGTTGCTGCGCCTAGCTTCAAACTCGGTTACGCAGGAGTGCTCGGATATATCCAAAAAACCTAACCTTATTGTAACGGGACATGTTTTGGGGACAGATTCTTTTTCGATTATTTAAGACAGAAGCGAGCGAAATAATTCAGCTTGACAATTCTGCTATCTTGCATTACAATATAGTTGTATCTTGCAATGCAAGGTAGTCTGTTTTGTTCAAAAGGAGTGAGAAAAATGATTCCATCACAGATGCTGAAAGGAGTTCTGGAGGGCTGCATCCTGGCTGTCATTCGGGAGGAAGAGACTTATGGATATGAGATTACGACCAAGCTGGAAGGATATGGGTTTGGCAGCGTGGCAGAGGGGACGATCTATCCGATCCTGCTGCGGCTGGAGAAGAACGGCAGCATCGTTGCCGAAGCGAAACCATCCCCGGCAGGGCCGAAGCGGAAGTATTATCATCTGACAGAGACCGGGCAAAAGAGTTTGGAAGAGTTTTGCCGCAACTGGCAGGCTATCAGTGAAGCGGTCAACAGCGTGTTATACGACTAACGCCAATCCACGCACTTCGTTTGCGGGGCGTTAAAGCATAAGGTCTTCCCAACAATTTTCTTTGAAAATTGGGGCAAGAACCATTATAAGGAGGTAAGGGAAATGAATAAAAAAGCGAGAATGCTGGCAAAGGAAAACGAGAGAGAAGAGGAGAAAATCTGGGATGCCAGCGAGGAGGTCTATACGGATATCATCGTCTACCTGAGGGTTTCTCGGCTCTCCGAATACAATCAGGAGCTGGTGCGCAGTGACATCATCCAGATGATCCTAGATGGCCAGACGCGAGGAGAAGGGATCGGTACAGTAATCGGAGAGGATTACAAAGGGTTTTGCGATGAAATCATCGAAACCTTTCCACCTAAGAGACTGAAAGATAAGGTGCTGGAGACCCTTGATACGACTTGTATGTGCCTGTCGATTCTGGGATTGATCAGTCTCATCTTCAACTTCATCGACAACATTCGACTGAAGAATCACCTTTTCACCTATTCCCTATCGGCGGCGGATGTGGTAAACTTTATTGTGATTGTAACCATAGCCAATCTGGTCGTCTATGTGATCTGCAAAGGCGCTTTTGAGCAACCGAAGAAAGAAAGCAAGGTCAGACTCGTTTTAGAGGGTGCCTTTATCTTTGCTCTGCTTACGGGGATCTTCGTCTGTGCAAAGCTTTTTCTGGACAATTACGCGGTGCAGTTCAACATGGTCATCGCAGCGGTAGTCATCGCAGTGGCGTATGTGATTCACAGAGTCATCGGGATCAGAGATCTGGCTTAAGACTAAAATTGATAACGAGGAGGTTGCCTGATTGAAGAAAAGCAACTCGAAGAAAAAAGATAATATCATATTCATGTTATTCTGTCTGGTCCTGGGCATGCTCATGGGCTGGATTTCGAAGGATCTTGCCGGCAGCGGCGTCATTGGCGCCATCATATCCAATATCGGGATCTGGGTGTTCGTTTCCTCACTGATTGCTGCTTACTCGCCAGAAGCTGTACGGGCGGCGTTGCACGTATTTATCTACTTTGTCGGCGTCATCGGCGCCTATTATGCCCATCTGTTTGCCCTGGGAATGAACATGACCGGAAATGTTTTATATTGGCTCGTCTTCGCCGCCATCGGCGCCCTGATTGGATTTATCGTCTGGCATTCAGGAGACAAGGAGTGGCTGGGTGCAGGCTGTGCAGCAGTACCGATTTCCCTTCTGCTGGCAGAGGGCTATCCTATCTATCACAGTTTGTCCATATCCCTGGGGTTTGATATCGTTTGCGCGGTGCTGCTCTACATATTGCTTGCACCGAGCAAAAATCAGAAATTGATGATGCTGCCATACATCATCGTATTTACTTTCGGACTCGTATATTTCGGCGTATTTTCTAAAATCTTTGGAGGGTGGATATGAAGCTATTTGCAGATGCCGGCTGCATCGGAGACAAGTATATCAAAATCACGGACAAGGGTGATATCAGACATTTGTCCAAGGTGCTCAGGCTGAAAGAGGGGGACAAAGTGGATGTTTCCGATTCGGTAGAATGGGAGTATCGGACAGAAATCGTCAGCATCAGCGAAGAGGAAGTTCTGCTGACCATCATAGATAAACAGAAGTTTGCCAGAGAACCGGAGCTGGAAGCCACTCTTTTCCAAGGTGTTCCCAAAGCGGGGAAGATGGAAACAATCATCCAGAAGTGCGTAGAACTGGGCGTTCACGCTATCGTTCCGGTGTTCATGGAGCGTACCGTTGTGGTTGAGAAGGGCAACTTCGGCAAGAAGCTGGATCGCTGGCAGAAAATCAGCGATGAAGCGGTCAAGCAGTGTAAACGGGGGATGGTTCCTCAGGTTGAGGAACAGGTCCGTTTTTCTGAAATGCTTAAAAAGCTGGCGGCTTATGACCTGATCCTCTTTCCTTATGAAAATGAGGCCGACTATTCCATCAAAGACTGTCTGCGGAACCTGAGCGAGAAACCTAAATCGGTGGCTGTCATCATCGGACCGGAAGGCGGCTTCGCAGATCGAGAAGCTGGAGAGCTGGACGCAGCGGGTGCTGTCCGCGTAACCCTGGGCAAGACCATTCTCAGGACAGAGACAGCTGGCATGGCAGCTCTTGCTATGACCATGTACGAACTGGAGCTGTAGAAATCAGAGGCTTCCGTCAAAATCACTGCAGCAGTTCTGCTATGGAATCTTTTGGCGTCCGCAGTTTTCTTTTTAACAGATAGAGACCTTCCGTGTCGCCTTTTTTAATGGTATTAATACCGCCGTTGCAACTGAGGGTGGCTTTGAATCCCAGAGTTTTCAGCAGATCCCGGCTGTCTTCAGTATAGGCGCCGAAGGGCCAGGTGAAGGTATTGGGAGAAACGCCTGTCGTTTCCTTCAGCTTTTTCTGCAGCTTTGATAAGTCCTCTTTGAGAGTTTTCTCGTAAACCTCTTCTGATTCTCCTCTTTTCTTGCTGGCGCCTTTGCGCCCTCCTTTCGCCTCGTGAAAATCCCAAGTATGATTTTGAATTTCCCAATGGCCGGAATTAGACATTTCCTGAATTTGATCCCAGGTCACATTGCAGTAATCTTCTGCTCGGTGTTCTGCGACACTGGCCTCTTCGCAGGCGTGGCCGATGACGGAAATCACCGCTTTCATGCCATATTTCTCCAGAACAGGGGCAGCGTAGTTATAGTTGTTGCAGTAGCCGTCGTCAAAGGTGATGATGACCGGCTTTTCTGGCAGAGCTACCTTCCCCGTTTTATCATAGACGTAGTCGATGAGTTCTGTCATGGTGATGGCCGTATAGCCATGCTCTTTGAGATATTTCATGTCGCTTTCGAAGGTAGAGGCGGGAATAAAATAGTCGTTGACCTGCGACTGCTTTTTTGTCAGGCCGTGATACATCAAAATCGGAACTTCCGCAGTTGCCGCAGCAGTCTTAGCTGTCTCCTTGACTTCTGGGGATGCCCGGTGTTTTGACAAAAGGCGGATCAGCGCATAGGTATCGATCCATATTTCTGAATTGCATTCTTTCTGTGACTCATCAAAGACTAACTGCATGCCGAAATGGAGATGAGGAACATTGATGTTGTTGACGTTTTCTTTGACGCTGTATCCGCTCTGGCCGGAATAGCCGATAATCTGGCCGGCTTTGACTGTGTCACCTTCTTTGAGATCTTTTATGTATGGAGAATCTTTGCGAAGGTGGGCATAGTAGTAATAACGAAAACCGTCATGACTTCTGATACCGATTCGCCAGCCGCCGTACTGGTTCCAGCCTAGAGCTTCAACTTTGCCGCCTTCAACTGCTGCAACAGGGGTTCCGACGCTGCAGAACATGTCATGCCCAAGGTGTTTGCGGGCAAAACCGTAGCTGCGGCCATTTCCAAAGTCATCGCTGTCGGTGTACCAATAGCCTTCAGCTACAGGGGAGTAAGCGGTAAGACCATAGTTTCCATCTTTATCCAGACCAAGGAAATTGCCGATTACGGCGCAGTAGGCTTTATAATAATAAGGGTAGGATTTCATATTGGACGTGATATCATCCACAGAGCTGCCTTCATTAAGCTTGGCTGCAAACCAGTCGATGTCTTTATGTGAATACATGGAAAAGTCACCGCCATATTTGCAGGCGAGAAATGCTAAGATGTCAACCCAGCTGATGTGGAGATCCTGTTCGTAAGTTTCTATGTCTACATTCATGGCATCTTCTAGTGCTTCGTAGGTAATATCAAAATCAACCCATTTAATGTAATCTTTACCACCTTTTTCAGAGGCGACCATGAGACCTTCGATGCTGTGTTCACTGACCATGACGCAGACTAACAGACATATTAAAAAAACAGAGAAAAATTTCTTTGCCATAAAATAATCCTTTCATAACAATATAATGCAGGAAGGACGAAGATTATTCTTGAAGTTATGAGAAAAAGGTTGTACTATTTAAATAACTAGTTAGATTTACAGATTGGAAAGAGGACATCTATGAAAATTGCGTTTCACACATTAGGATGTAAGGTCAATCAATATGAGACGGAGGCCATGAAGGAGCAGTTTGCTGCGGCGGGCCACCAGATTGTTGGAGAAGAGAACTTTGCAGACGCTTATGTGATTAATACATGTACAGTGACCAATCTGGCGGACCGGAAGTCCCGCCAGTATATCCGCAAGATGAAAAAGGTCAACCCTGACTCCATCGTGGCCGTGACAGGCTGCTATGCCCAGATCAGTCCTGACGAGGTCAGCAAAATCGAGGGTGTTAACATCGTCGCCGGTACAGGCGAGAAACAAAATCTGCTGCAATATATCGAAGGCTATTTGCTTGAAGAGGAAACCCAGTGCCACGTCAAAGCCTACGAGGAGCTTGACAAGTACCAGTCATCTGGTATCATCACTTCCATGGAATCCAGGACTCGCGCTTATATCAAAATCCAAGAGGGTTGTAACCGGTTCTGTTCCTATTGCATCATTCCTTATGCCAGAGGCAAGGTGAGAAGCCGTGATCTGGCAGAAATTGCAGAAGAAGCCCGGGGGCTGATCGCCAAAGGCTTTAAAGAACTGATTCTGACAGGGATTAACACGGCACTCTACGGAGAAGATTTAGGCTACGGCGGCATTGAACCGCTGATTGCAGAGCTGAACGCTTTGCCAGGTGATTTTCGGATTCGTCTCAGCTCTCTGGAACCGACTGTCATCAATGCCCAGTATGTGAAGAGCTTGCTGAAATACGAGAAACTCTGTCCCCATCTGCATCTGTCCATCCAGAGCGGAGCAGATCACGTTTTGGGGCTGATGAATCGCCGCTATGACCGGTCTTTCTATCTCGACATCGTCAGGGTGCTCAAGGGCTTTGATCCACTGTACGGCATTACCACTGACATCATCGTCGGCTTTCCGGGTGAAACAGAAGAGGATTTTGCTGACAGCTTGCGGGTGATTGATGAGGTGGGGTTCTGCAAGGTCCATATTTTCAAGTATTCGCCACGAAAGGGAACAAAGGCTGCCGCACTTGCCGGACAGATTGCCGGCGAGGTGAAGAACAGCCGCAGTAAAGCGTTAATCGAGAAGGCGGCAGAGGATGCCAGACGTTTTTTTGCCTTATGCAAGGACGCTCAGCGACGGGTTTTGTTCGAAGAGATCAGCGAAGACGGCCTCTTGACGGGATACACGGACAACTATATCAAAGTCTATGTACCTGGAGAAAGTGAGATGTTAAATCAGTTTTACAATGTAAGACTTTTAAAAGAATATAAAGATGGCATGAAAGGAGAGATTGTTTATGGCTGATTGTATATTTTGCATGATCGGAAGTCATGATATCCCGTCGACTGTCGCTTATGAAGACGACAAGATCATCGCGTTTCACGACCTGGAGCCGCAGGCTCCCGTTCACGTACTCGTGATTCCCAAGAAACACATCGAGTCGCTGGACGATGTAAAGGAAGAAGATCAAGAACTTCTAGGTTACATCATGTTCAAGATTCACGAGATTGCTGCAGACCTGGGCCTTGCAAACGGTTATAGAGTTGTCAGCAACAACGGAGAGGATGCGTTCCAGACGGTAAAGCATCTGCACTTCCATATTCTCGGCAAGAGAAAAATGACCTGGCCTCCAGGCTGATGAATGTTATGTAGTATGGCGAAAACGAACTAGTCCGAATTCGGACTAGTTCGTTTTCGCCTAGTATCTATACCTTTGCCACATGCGCGGTTGTGAAAAAAATAAAAAATTCTGAAAAAGGACTTGATTTTTGAAATAGATATGCTATACTTTAGTTACAAAAAGCGATGAAGTACAATTCAAAAGCTTTTGATATAAATAAACTGAAACATCAGTTTCAGGAGAGAAAGAGGTGAGACCACCAGAAGTGTTTAACGAGGTACAGAGAAAAGTACCGGCTGTTGGACGCATCTAATGATTTCGCAAAGTGAAAACTTAGAAGACTGTGATGGCAGTAGATTGATACTGTGGTTGCAGAAGCAGACTAAGACGGAAACTTTGGCAGAAGAAATGATAGATGTGAAAAACAGCCGGTGCTTTATTTTTTGTGGAATAGAGAACCGGCTGCTGTGATTTTTAGATTTCAAAAGTATGGAATTTTTCGATGGTTCCCTCTTCTTCTTTAAACTCGTAATCGTTGCCAGGCAGGATGGCATTGGCGGCGATTCCCACGATGGCTGCGATGGCAAGGCCAGAGAGTGTGATTTCTGTACCAAAGGCGGTGAAAGAGATTCCGCCGACAGAGTTGAAGCCCAATGCACAGACCAGGATGAGCGCTGCGATGATTGTATTTCTCGATTTGGTGAAATCGACTTGGTTTTCCACCACGTTTCTGATTCCGATGGCGGAAATCATACCATATAAAATCAGCGATACACCGCCGATAATGGCTGCCGGGATAGAAGAAATGAGGAAGCTGATCTTTGGAACAAAGGACAGCAAGATAGCAAAACAGGCCGCAATGCGGATGACGACAGGGTCATAGATCTTTGTCAGCGCCAGGACACCAGTGTTCTCACCGTAGGTCGTATTAGCAGGGCCGCCTAAAGCAGAGGACAGGCAGGTGGCAAGTCCGTCACCCAGCAGTGTTCTGTGGAGGCCTGGATTTGCGATGTAGTTCTTGCCTGTTGTGGCGCCGATGGCGGAAATATCGCCGATATGCTCCATCATGGTAGCCAGCGCGATTGGCATGATGGTGATAATTGCACTGACGTCAAATTTCATAATCATGATGGGAGGAAGCCCTACCCAGGATTCATCGCTGATAGCGGAAAGATCTACTGCGCCGGTGACGACAGCGACGACGTAAGAAATCACTACACCGAGGATGATAGGGATGATTTTTGCCATGCCTCTTCCCCAGATGTTGAAGATGATGATGGTCAGAAGAGCAACGAGTGCCAGAAGCCAGTTGGTTTCACAGTTGGAGATGGCTGTAGGCGCCAGAATTAACCCGATGGAGATGATGATGGGGCCAGTTACTACTGGCGGAAAAAAGCGCATCACTTTCTTCGCGCCGAATGCTTTGATAAATGCTGACATCACGACGTAGACCAATCCAGCTGCAAATACGCCGCCGCAGGCATAAGGCAGCATCTCTGTATTCGGGCTTCCGTCAGCCAGCATAGGGGCAACGGCTGCGTAACCGCCCAGAAATGCGAAAGAGGAACCCAGGAATGCTGGGACTTTACCTTTTGTCAGTAAGTGAAATAGCAGGGTTCCCAGTCCAGCCATAAGTAAAGTCGTCGCTACACTGAGGCCGGTCAAAATCGGAACCAGCACGGTCGCGCCGAACATGGCAAAGGTGTGTTGCAGACCTAATATCAGCATTTTGGGTACTCCCAGCTTGGAAGCATCGTGGATTCCGTGTTTGTTTACATCTTCATTTGTCATTAGTATAAATCCTCCCTTAATTTTTAGAAACATCTGCAGGCATAAAAAAAATCTTATCACAGACGTGACAAGATTATCAATAATTCTTTCGATATGCAAATCTTGTCGGCATCATGTTACCGACCTCGAGATGTTCTTTTCTCGATAAATACTACATTATCCATGGACTTCTGTCAAGGGAAAATATATAATGGATATTGCGACTATATCATTTGAGGTGTTAATAATGAGCGATTTAATTTTATATCTAAGCGTAGCCGTCATCGGCTATTTTGTCGGCAGTAAACTGAGAGGGCGGCGTGAAATCACCAAATGGACGGGAAGAATTCAGACTGGTGCAATTATCGTGCTGATTTTTACCATGGGCATGCGCATGGGTTCTAATGAAGAAGTGATGAACAATTTGAATTCCATCGGCCTCTATGCTTTTATCATGACGGCAGCAATTATTTTCTGTTCGGTGGCGGCCATCACCGTTTCTAGGAAATTTTTCAAGCTTGACAAGTTTGGAAACATAGAAGGCAGCGAAGCAGCTCCAGAGGAAGTAGCTGAAGAGGAAGAAAAAGCAGAAAAGGACAGCTCTATGACGATTATCATCATAGTATGTGTCGTCAGCGGACTGGCCTTCGGTTATTTTGCCGTGGACAAGCTCTTTACGGATATGGAATTCTTCAATACGCTGTCTGGAAACTTCATCACGATCGGCCTCTGCATCCTGTTGTTTTTTGTCGGTTTTGATATGGGACTTGAAGGCACGGTAATTGAACACTTTAAGAAAGTGGGTCTGCGTGTGTTGGCTTTTCCCTTTATCATCATGGTAGGAACTCTGACCGGTGCGCTGTTGTGCGGATTATTCCTGCCTCTTTCTATGCGGGAATCTCTGGCCATCGGAGCGGGCTTTGGCTGGTATACCTTTGCGCCGGGCATCATCATGGACAAAGGTCTGGTAACGGCCAGCGCCGTTTCCTTTATGCACAACATCATGCGGGAGTACATCTCTGTACTGATTATTCCGATGACCGCGAAGAAGGTCGGTTATCTGGAATCCATGGCTGTGGCCGGATGCTCTTCCATGGACGTTTGTCTCCCAATTGTAGAGAAATCGACTCGCGGCGATATCGCCGTGTATTCCTTTATCTCCGGGGTCATTCAGAGCATGGCCGTTCCTATCTTAGTACCGCTGATATTGGGATAATTTCTACAGAAAGGACAGTATATAATGAAAGATTTAGTCACATATATCATATTAGCCATCATCGGCTATTTCATCGGCAGTAAAATGAGAGAACATCGCTGGGTTACCAAGTGGACCGGCAGGATTCAGACGACGGCTATTGCCATCTTGCTGTTCACAATGGGGCTCAGGATGGGGTCTAACGAGGAAGTGACAAGCAATCTCAGCTCCATCGGACTGATTTCTCTGGCTATGACTTTGATTATCATGGTGCTGTCGGGTGTTTTTGCTGCATTCACCAGAAGATGCATCGGCATGGATCGCTGGGCTGTCATGAAAGATAAAGCAGTGGATGCACAGGAGCGTTCGCTGCCTGCGGAGGAAATATCTGACCGAGGACAGAAAATCATGGCCGCGGTCATACTCATGTCTGTCATTACAGGACTGCTGTGCGGCTATTTTTTTATTGGCGATGTCTTTGCAGACCATATGGAACGCTTTGACTTCTATGCGGGGCTGGCGGTCAACCTGGGACTGTTTTTATTGCTGCTTCTGATCGGATTTAACATGGGTCTTGATGGAACGGTTCTGAAGAATTTCAAGAAAGTAGGCGCAAAAATCCTCTTTTTCCCTTTTGCCATCATGGCAGGCGCTTTTTTGGCGGCAGCCCTGTGCGCACTGCTGCTGGACATCGATCTTCGTGAATCCTTTGCAGTGGCTGCCGGCTTTGGCTGGTACTCTCTTGCGCCTGGCATCATTTTGGAGAGCGGTCTTGCCCACTGTGCGGCGATTTCCTTTATGCACTGCATTATGAGAGAATACTTTTCTCTCCTGCTGGTGCCAATTGTCGCCAAAAAGATCGGCTATATGGAAGCGATAGGCATCTGCGGCGCCACTGCAATGGGAGTCTGCCTGCCCATTGTGGAGAAATCGACGCGGGGAGATGTGGCGATTTATTCGTTTATATCGGGGATGATTCATACAGCATCGGTACCGATTTTGATTCCATTGATAATAGGATAAGGAGGCTGCCATCGTGTTTTTAACAGTAGGTGAAATTTCAAAGGCTTTGGGCATTTCCAACGAGGCCATCAGGTATTATGTCAAAGAGGGTATCATCAGGCCAAAGAAAAATGAAGAAAACAATTATTGGGAGTATTCTTCTGATGATTTGATGAAGCTGACAGATGTACTCTTTTATAGAACCATGAATTTAACTATGAAAGAAATCAAACTGATCATGGGTGGATTGCCCCTTGAGGAGATTGGAGCCGTCATTGATCAGAGGAAATCAGACATGATTCGTGAGATCAAAGAGAAAGTCAACGCACTTTCAGACCTGGATCTATGGCAGGAAAATTATCGAAAAGAGTTGGATTTGATAGGCCGGTTCGTAACTGGCGCGATGCCGGCAGAGTTCAGAAGATATGGCTGCTTTGAAGAGCCGAACCATATGGCGCGTTATCTGGAGGAGTGTTTTGACCTGGACAAAGAGGACTGGGGCGGCGTGTCCATTTCCTTTTATTACAATATCAATGATGAGAGACCAAAGCTTCAGCGTTATCTTTCGATTGAAGGCTCCGTCAAATTAAAGGCATCCAATACTTATGACGACATTATTGAAGAGAGGGCCGATCAGTGTCTGATTACAGAAGTACACTATAGCGACGAGGTCCTCGAGATGATCCAGCCCCTGATAGACTATGCTGGCGAACATCGTCTGAGGCTGACAGGGGCATTTTATGGACGAGAGGATACTAACTATTTTGTCGGCGATAAGCGGTCGGGGCTTTATAAAATCTATGCTCCCATAAACTAAAGGAATTTTATGAATTTCTATTGACCTCGGGGTTACCCCGAGGTTTATTCTTTAGTTAGGCAAAAATTTTATAGAACAAAGGAGGCGAAGAATTTGCATGCAGAAGAAATCAAGAAGTACATAGAGGATCACGAGAGAGATATCATTGCAGATCTGAAAGGTCTTGTGAATATTCCCAGCGTTTCTTCCGACAAAGAAAACGTAGGCAAGGCACTGGATTATGTGTTGAGGCTGGCAGAAAAGATGGGCTTTGAAGCGAAAAGCGTGCTGGATCATCAGGTAGGCGTAATCGAAATTGGGAAAGGCGAGGAGACGGTGGGCATTTTATCTCACGTAGATGTAGTGCCGGCAGAAAATCTTTCGTCCTGGATTAGTCCGCCATTTGAGATGACAGAAAGAGAGGGGCAGCTTTGGGGCCGCGGAACCATGGACGATAAAGGTGCCATCATCGTCTGCCTCTACGCTATGAAGTGTCTATTGGATAGCGGAAAGCCGCTTCAGAAGAAGATTCAGATGATCTTAGGCACCCAAGAAGAGGTGATGTGGACTGATATGGAAAGCTATGTGGCTAATTATCCGCTGCCTGATTACGGATTTACTCCTGATGGGGAATTTCCCCTCTGCAATATTGAGAAAGGCTGTATGGATGTGGAACTGCACTTTGCACTTGACGATACAATGGCTGAGGATGGCTGGTATCTTACTGATATCCATGCAGGACAGGCGACCAATGCGGTGCCTGGCAGTTGTACTTGTCAGATGACTAGGTTTAAGAATGGTGTGGCGGCAGACTACAAGTCTTTGACAGCAGAGGGAAAGGCTGTCCATTCCTGCCAGCCAGAGAAAGGGGAAAATGCCATCTTCAATCTGGCTGTCCTGATTGCGAAGGCAGAGCATTGTGAGAATCAAGTCAGCCGAGTTTTGATGATGCTGAGAGAGAAATTCGGCAGTCTCTACGGAGAAGAAATCGGACTGTACAGTGAAAGCGAGATATATAACGGGGAATTCGTCCACCGCAATGTCTTTGCGCCGACGCTGATAAGAACAGAAGAAAACCACCTGCTAGTCAATATCAATATCAGATTTGCATACGGAACAGACGAAAAGAAAATCATCACTGTACTGAATGAGCTGGCAGAAGCCTATGGAGGAGCCTTGATCGTTCAAAACTCTATGCCGGCTGTGTATGTCAGTAAAGAGCGGCCTTTTATGAAAGCCTTTGGACAGGCTTACGAGGAAGGGTCCGGCAGAAAGCATGAATTCGTCCTGGCTTACGGCGGATCTTATGCCAAAGCGATGCCGGGTATCGTCTCATGGGGACCCATTTTCCCAGGAGAGGAAGACACCTGCCACGAGGATAATGAGCACATATCTATTAAAAGTCTGTTGGACAACGGAAAGGTGTTTGCCATTGCCTTAAATAAGGTGGCTCTGTCAGAAGAGAGTTTTAAATAATTAAGGAAGGAATGATTTTATGAATTTTGGATTTTGGAGTTTGATACCGGTCGTCGTAATTATCGTATTCGCGTTGATTACTAAGGATACGTTTATATCCCTGTTCCTCGGTGTGGCGACGGGTTTCATCATGGTTGCGGGCGGTAATCCCGCAAAGGCTTTTGACGGCTTTCTCGACGCCCTCTATGGAGTCATGACCGACAAAGATACGGCTTGGGTGCTGCTGATCTGCGGCCTCTTCGGCTCTTTGATCATACTGATTACTAAGGCCGGCGGCGCTTTGGGATTTTCCAGGCTGGCTGAACGATTATTAAAAACCAGGACGGCATCCATGATTGGAACCTGGATTTTGGGAATCATCGTCTGCGTAGACGATTATCTCAACTGCTTGGCTGTGGGTGCGGCAGTGAGAAAAATTACTGACAAAGAGCGCGTTTCTCGGGAGATGCTAGCCTACATCATCAATTCCACGGGAGTAACGGTATGTGCGATTATTCCTTTCTCCTCTTGGGCTGCATTTATGGGAGGCCTGATGGATAAGGCCGATATGCTGGGCGGATACAGCGTATCAAGCGCATATATTCATACGATTCCTTACATGCTTTACGGCTGGCTGGCAGTAATATGCGTGCCGCTATTCATTTTAAAAGTAATCCCCCTCTTTGGACCGATGAAGTCTGCGGAGCGCAGGGCACTGGATACTGGCGAAGTGTTCTCAAAGGAAACAAAGGCACAACTGACGGAACTTCCTGATGAAGAATTACAATTTAAGGATAAAAAGTGCAGAGCGATTAATTTTTTAGCGCCGATTATCTTGGTCGCGGTTTTGACTGTGACGACGGAGGACCTGCTCATCGGCGTGTTCGCGGCTTTGGCTCTGTGTTTTGTCATGTATCTGCCGCAGCGGCTGATGAGTGTAAAAGAGTATTTCAATAATATCATGGGCGGTCTTGCCGATATGTTTTCTATGCTGGTCATTATCATCTTGTCTTATACGCTGATTGAGGTCAACGGACAACTGGGTCTGGTAGAATTTGTCGTAGATATCGCCCTGAAAGCGGTCAATCCAGCATTGCTTCCTGCAACAATCTTTGTCGTCATCGGATTGCTGTCCTTTGCTTCCGGCAGCTTCTGGGGACTTGCAGCGATTGCTTTCCCAATTGTCGGACCTCTGGCAGCAGCTTTGAGTGTCAATCCTCTGTTATGCGGCGGCGCGCTGATTTCTGCAGTCGCTTTTGGCGGACACATCTGCCTCTATTCAGATACGGTTATTTTGACATCTGCATCGACACAGGTCACGAATGCAGAGTATTTCAGAACTTCGGCGCCACTTGTGGCAGTTCCCTTTGTACTGGCAACAATCGGCTTTGTAATCATGGGTGTCGTGCTGTAATCAGAAAGGCTTTGCACTGTTTGAAATGGATGCATGTGATAAACTGTGAGAAATTGAAAAATGCTGGGGAGCGTAAAATGACCTTAGCGACCAGGGCAATCGCCCGACGTGAAATGCAGATGAAAAGGATGCGGAATTGATAGGATTTTTCTTATCAATTCCGCATCCTTTTTTGATGTTACAGTAATTCATGATGAGCGTTGCTCGGTGACCAGTGAACATTGGTGATATAGTCAAAAAGTGCATTTTTGTCTACTTCTTTGAAGAGTCTGAGAATCTCCCGGTGCTCGTCGTTGATCAAAGCCAGATACTCTTTGCTTCTACTGGCGTTATCTTTCGAAAACCCCCTCGTGAAGAATTTGCTTTTTAGTCGGGAGATGGTGTCCTCCAAAACTTCGTTGTCACATTTTTCTATATAGACTGAATGAAACAGTTCTTGCTGTTCCAAATACATCTCGTAATTGTCTGTCTTAATAGCTAAATCCATACTCTGAATGTAAAAATCCATACGAGAAAGATCTTTTTCTGTTAAGATATCACAGGCCATCTGGGCGGCAGTACCATCCAGGGGACCTATCACGATATATAATTCAGATGCTTCCTTTTCTGAAACACCTTTCAAGACAAATCCTTTTCGCGGTACATTTTCTAAAATCCCTTCGCAGGAAAGCTGAATCAAAGCTTCTCTAACTGGCGTCCGGCTTACGGATAACTCTTGTGAAATGGCAGTTTCGTTGATTCGCTGTGAGGGGAGTAGATTACCTTCCAACACCTGTTCTGTGATATAGCTGTATACATGATCCTTTAGTGTCTTGTATTTTTTCATACAATTCCTCCAAATTGGTGAGTTTTCCTGATTACGTAATCATAATATCACAAAATATGGAAAAAAGGAATCAAAATATATATTTAACAGAATTAACAGAATTCATTGACAAAATATAATATACGGTGTATAATCCACAATATAAACGAACGGTACATAATATACCGTTAAAGAACAAAGTAAACCGAACCACCAAAAGTAAAGGAGAGAATCAAAATGAAAAAGTTTAATCATGTAATCGTAAGAAGACCGTGTAAGGCGATGGTAGAGGGTATTACCTCGGCACCTGAATTAGGAAAACCTGATTATGAACTGGCATTAAAACAGCATGACGCTTATATCGAAGCATTGAAACAGTGCGGCGTAGATGTGACAGTTCTGGAGGCTGACGAGAGATATCCGGACTCCTGCTTTGTAGAAGATCCTGCTCTGATTACGAGAAAGTGTGCGATCATCACGAATCCTGGCGCAGCATCGAGAAACGGCGAGAAGGATGAGATAGTAGGAGCAGTAAAGAAATTCTTCTCTGATGATCAGATTGAATACATTAAAGCACCTGGCACCCTGGAAGGCGGCGATGTCATGATGGTTGGCGACCACTTCTATGTGGGAAAATCTGCAAGAACTAACGAGGAAGGCATCAGACAGCTGACAGAAATCCTCGCCAAATATGATATGACTTGTTCAGAAGTAAAGCTGGAGAAAGTATTGCACTTGAAGACCGGTGTCAACTATTTGGAAAACAACAACATGCTGGTATCAGGAGAGTTCATCGAGAAGCCCGACTTTGAAAAATACGACAAAGTTGTCATTCCAGAGGAAGAAGCGTACGCCGCAAATTGCATCTGGGTCAACGATAAAGTCATCGTGCCAGAGGGTTATCCGGCTGTTTTAGAGGCGGTAAAAGGCATGGGCTATGAAACCTTACTGGTAGATACGTCAGAATACAGAAAGCTGGACGGCGGCCTCAGTTGTCTGTCACTGAGATTTTAATTGAGATAAATTAGATGGGAGATGAAGGATTTGAAGAGTCCGTACATAGCAAAGAGACATTGGGATTTTGAAGAAGCTGCCCTGAGTAAAACCAATGAGATGGTAAAACGATATGAGGATGTGATTGATCTCAGCATTGGCGACCCGGATTATCCGGCCGATAAGGGATGTATTGACAAGATGCACGAAGAGGCTTTAGCAGGTCATACAAGATATACAGAATTCCTGGGCGATGAGGATTTGAGACGGGAAACTATCAAACAGTATAAAGAAGATTACGGATTTGACTTCGACGAAGATGAAATCATCATAACCGCAGGCGGCACTCACGCCATGTATCTGACCATGGAAGCTATCCTTGACGAAGGTGATGAAGTCATCGCTATTGCGCCGTATTATATCTATTATCAGCCGCAAATTGAACTGCCAAGAGGGAAGTTGGTGGTCTACAACACACGCAGCGAAGATAATTTTGATGTGGATTTGGCAGAATTCGAAAAACATATTACAAGCCGTACGAAGGCCGTAATCATCAATTCACCTAATAACCCAAGCGGCAAGGTGTATAGCCCGGAAAACGTCAGGGGGATACTGGAAATGGCGGAGAAATACGACTTTCTGGTCATCGCTGATGATATTTATGGGGCATTGAACTATACCGACAATAAAAAGGCGATTTGTTCCTACGAAGAACGGCCAAAACGAGTGATCACGATTTACAGTTATTCAAAAGATTACTCCATGACAGGGCTGAGACTGGGACATGTTATCGCTGATAAGGAATTGATCGCTACCATGAGACGAGTTAATGAAGCTGTCAACTTCACCATCAACTCCATGTCACAAAGACTAGGCATTGCAGCGATTAAGGGCAGAAAAGAAATTCAGAAAGGGCTGTACGATGAGTATCACAAGAGGGTGATGTATCTCTATGAGCGCATACAAAGAATGAAGAATATCACCTGCACAAAGCCAGAGGGTACTTTCTATGTCTTTGCTAACATTAAAGCGACGGGTATCAACTCTATGGACATCTGGGAAAAAATCCTCGATGAAGCCCATGTGCTGGTATTGCCAGGAAGCGGATTTGGCGAAGCGGGAGAGGGCTTTATCCGCATCGCATGCACTGTAGGCATTGATACACTGAAGGAAGCCTTTGACAGGTTGGAGAAAATGGAGATTTTTAAATAAATTATTGCCTGAGATAGAAGAAAGTGAAAGGTGAAATATGAATATTGATATTATTGACTGGATCATTATAGCAATATATCTTGCAGGCATGCTGGTAATCGGCTTTATTGCAAAAGGTAAAATCGAAACCATGGATGATTTCATCCTGGGAGGACGAAGGTTTAACAGATGGGCTTTGATTGGCACCATTTTGGCCACAATGGTAGGTTCAGGCATGTTGATGGGCGCGGTGGGAAACGTATACACCAGCGGAGCAGAAAGTTCAGCTTTCTGGATTTACATAGGTATGGGCATCGGCCTAGTTACCATGGGAATCTGGAGTAAGGCGATCAGAAATACCAATGCCAGGTCTTTAGCAGAAATTACGTCCGTTTTCGGCGTATCTACCAGACTGGCTGCGGCCATTGTTGTTTCCATCTATGCTGTTGCATTGGTAGCAATCAACATCGCGGGTCTGCGGACGATTATCGTTTACGTGTTCAGCGGAATCAACATTTCCATTCCTGTAGCGACGATTATCGCTGCGGCAATTTCCATCGCTTATACGGCAATGGGCGGATTCTTTGCAGTCGTCTGGACAGACGTAGCGCAGCTGGGCATTATGATTCTCGGCGTATTCATTATCGGCCCGATTATCGGTCTGACCATGGTAGATGGCGGTATGGATACAATTATCACGACCTATGAAGCAGAGGGAATGACCATTACCAATCCGTTAGCAGGAGGGGTGACTGTAGGTATTGTCGGAACGGTACTGACTTACTTCCTGACATCTCCTGGCGATCCAACTATGCCGCAGAGGGCTTTGTCGGCAAAGGATGCAAAGACCGCGAGGTTCTCCTTTACAACGACGGGAATCATCGCACTGCTCTTTGGCGTTTCTATTCTCATCATCGGTGGAGCAATTCATGTTTTAATGCCGGGAATCGAAGCAAAAGATTCTGTGCTGCCATTGTTCATAGCAACGTACTATCCGCCAGTCATCAAGGGAATCTGTTTAGCAGGAACGGTAGCAGCTGTCATGTCGTCCTTTGACTCTTTCTTGATTCTGGCGACGACCCATATCATGTACGATATCGGAAGAACGATCAAACCGGATATGCCTGAAGAAAAGATTTCAAAAGCGCTGCCGAAGCTGACGATTATTATCGGCATACTGGGCATCATCGTGGCCTTGTTTATTACAAGTCTGCTTGACTATCTGACCGCAGTATTCAGCATCGTAGGTTCTGCTTTGGTACCAGTGCTGGTAGCTGCCCTGTTCTTTAAATATAAGACATCAAAGAGAGCTGCGACCTTATCCATTATCCTGGGAGGTGGTATTCCGGCTGTTCTGTTCTTCACCGTAGGATACGATGTACCGCTGGGCGATCCGACTTTCATCGGCGTGGGAGCATCTATTTTGACTTTAATTATTGGCTCGCTGATTTGGAAGGATAAAGTCAGCGTAGAAGAGAAAGCGGCATAAGCTTAGTAAGGTGGTGTTAATTTGAAATTTTGTCTAATTGATGCAGGTATTTTTATAGATAAACCGGAACTATTGGATCCGTTGAGGGCCATAGGCGAAGTAGAAGTCTTCAATGGCATACCTGCGGGAACGGAAGAAGTTATCGAACGGGCAGGTGATGCCGACGTTATCGCTTTCGGGTTGATGCAGTTTACTGAGGAAATGCTGGACGCGCTTCCAAAGCTGAAGGTACTTCAATTTATAGGTACAGGCATGTGGAATTTCGTCAATGTCGATTATGCGCAGAGCAGAGGAATTAAAGTCCTCAATATCGACGGCTATGGAAGCAATGCTGTCGCAGAGTTTGCAACTGCCATGGCATTAGCGCTGGCAAAAAATATCCCTCCTGCCGACAGGGTACTGAAAGAGGACAGATGGAGCATCGACGGTTTGATGGGTAAGGAAATGAAAGGATCTACAGTCGGTGTTGTCGGCACCGGGAGCATCGGGCGCTTATCCGCAGAAAAGTTTGCAGCACTGGGAGCTGAAGTCATAGCCTGTGATATCTATGAAAGCGATTATTTAAAAGAAAATTACAAAATTCAATATAAATCCATGAAAGAAATTTTTATGGAGGCAGATATTGTAACCCTGCATATGAAAGTAACGGAGGAAAATGAAAGGATTATCGATTACAAATTATTATCGCTGATGAAAAAAGACGCACTTTTAATCAATGTAGCCAGAGCGGAATTGGTCAACACAGAAGATTTATATAAAGCGTTGATTTCGGGGAATCTGGCTGGTGCCGCCATCGATGTATATGACAGCGAGCCGCCAACGGCGAGGGATTATCAGCTTGCTCAGCTGAAAAATGTTATCGCCACACCGCACATCGGCTATTACACCCAGGAAGCCAATGACAACTCGATCAAAATGACGGTCTCCTCTATCTTAGCCGCTCTATAGGCTTTAGGTGGAGTCTGGAAAAGGAATGTTTGGCATCATTCCTTTTCTTTTTTTATAACATTTAAAATGACTGCAAAATAAGACCAATATGCATAACACCATTGAGGAGACGGGTTATGCAAATCGAGGCGGGCGGAGGCAAAAACTTAGAAGTATTAGTGAAACAAACATTTTGCATAACCCTAGAAAGCGTAAATTCCGCCAAATCGGCAATCGGCTTTAGATTCAGTCGTTTCAGGGCAAAGGGGGCAGACTCGCCGCTATTTGCTGAAAAGTTAAAGTAACGAATTTCAAAAATTGACTTGCCTATCTCGCTCAAAAATAGTATAATAATTCCGTTATAGGCACAAGACTGTTCACAGCTTAATATTTCAAGTTGGTCAGGAGGTGAATTGGAATATGGCACAAGTTATCGTAAGAGAAAACGAAAGTTTGGAAAGCGCTCTGAAGAGATTTAAGAGATCATGCGCTAGAGACGGCGTTATGAGCGAACTTAGAAAAAGAGAGCACTACGAAAAGCCGAGCGTAAAAAGAAAGAAAAAGTCTGAAGCCGCTAGAAAAAAGGCTAAGAAATACTAGTCATTTAGGATCGAGGTGATATAAATGGCTTTGAAAGAACAACTTATGGCCGATTTTAAAGACGCGATGAAAGCCCGCGACGAAATCGCCAAGAATACAATCAGTCTCGCCCGTGCGGCCATCAAGCAGTACGAGGTGGACAACAGAGAAGAACTAGACGATGCAGGCATTATTGCAATTTTATCTAAGCAAGTTAAAATGCGTAAAGATGCCCTCGCTGATTTTGAAAAAGCTGGAAGAACAGATCTAGTCGACGCATATAATCAAGAAATTGAAATTCTTAACCGCTATCTGCCTGAACAATTATCGAGAGAAAAAGTTCTCGAGATTGTAAAAGAGACTGCAGCCTCACTTGGAATCGAAGGAGGCAAGCAGAACATGGGTAAGCTGATGGGGCCTGTTATGGGTAAGGTCAAAGGCCTTGCTGACGGAAACCTGGTCAAAGATGTCGTGATGGAATTTCTTTCATAATATCTGACTTACGGACAACCTGGTAGAAATACCAGGTTGTTTTTTACGTTTAACAAAGTGCGCTGTAAGTTACTATGCCGTGAAGAATATTACAGAATACAGATTCTAAATTGATATACTGGTTATTTTTAGGTGAGTTTTAGAAAAATAACTTAAAACAAAAAACAATTAGGAGGGAAGAACTTGTCAAAAATGCTCGGGGAGAGGTATAATATTTATAGAAAATAAAGCAGTGATGAAACTCGCAATGAGTCAATGAATCGTTGCGCTTTATTATCAAATGTCAGGTGCGGCATGCCCGTATTAAAATCTGAAAGTAAGGAGGAATCTTGCCAAAGCCGGCGAAAACCGGTGACGGAAAACTAAAGGGCCTTACCATCCCCATGGTTGGCAGCCAGTTGTCCGGGTACAGACAGATACCCGGTAAAAACGGGAGAACCCGTAAGATGGGGAATTTATGAAAAAAATGAAAAAGCTGATGACACTGGTACTAGCAGTGTCCATGGTCTGTATGACAGGTGTGACGTCCTTTGCAGACGTACAAGGACCCAATGGAGATGAGAATGGAAATGTTTCATGTCTGACTTGCAAAAATGAAGAAGAGGGACATGTTCACGATGCAAGCTGTTACAATCATACTTGGGATGATGGACAGGAGATGACACCTGCGACTTGTACAGAAGCTGGTGAGCGATTGTACACTTGTACAGTTCCTGACTGTGGTAAAACAAAGACGGAATTCATTCCAGCAGAGCACGCATGGGATGAAGGCGAAGTTACCATAGCGCCGACTTGTACAGAAAAAGGGGAAACGAAGTATAATTGTACCAGAGCAGGCTGTGCGGAGATGAAACTAGAAGCTGTGGAGGCATTGGGACACAACTGGGATGAAGGAACCGTTACGACACCAGCCACAGATACATCAAACGGCGAAAAGCTGTTTAAGTGTCAGCGCGAAGGTTGTGAAGCAACAAGAACCGAAGTGATTCCAGCTAAATATACTTATGTATCAGGGCAGAGCAAGTGGAAAACCAACGTAATTTCCTTTGCGCCGACAAGTGAAGGAATCACTTACGAAATTTCCTATCAAGATAGTAAGGAAAACGTATACACGCAGGAAGAAGTCAACAACATGAATCAAGCGGAAATCAAGTCACACTGTTTGTTCATCTCACAAATCACGTATACTATTCCTAAAGATTACGAAGGAAAATCGGTAAATATCTTTGTTGGAGATGCCATTAACGACGCCGCAAATTATATGCTCTATGTTCCTGGCGATGCAGCACCGATTCAGTTTGCCATTGTAAACCTCTCTTCTCATGATTATGCTTATAAAAAGGGAAGTTTCGCAGTGACAACAGAGGAATATCAACAGTATTTCGATAAAGGTTGGGCAACACCAACTGATACTATTGGATTTGATGGACAGAGCATTCCTCGTGAGTACTTTTCATATCGGAGCGGAAACTGGGCAATTGCCAAACTTTATGATGCATTTAGCTTAGGCAGTATAAAAAGTTCACAGCTGACTGATGAAGAACTAGGCAAAAAACTGGTTGAGGCTGGATATGAGAATGGCATTGCTGATCTGCATAAGTACTATCTGGACTACTACAATGATAAAAACGACACCTCTTATACGGCGCTTGAACAATTGCCTGATAAAGACATCGCAACTCTGGTAACTAGCGGATATACAGCTGATACAAAGGAAACAAATATTGAAGTATCAGAATTGCTGTATAACTATTATTATAATCATCTGTACAGTCTGGCACCAGTAGAGACTGGCTACCCAGGTAATACAAACAATGATTATACTATGGGCGAACATATGCGTAATTACAACAGTGGTAAACCTAGCCTATTTGATGGCTCAATTTCCGAAAGTTGGAGCGATATTGCCGCATCTTCTGATGGAAAATCCATAACATATGTATGGGACGGTTTTGAGGCCTGGATTAATGCGCCAGATACGCAAAATCCATATCAAAATTACAACTATGGTTTCACTGCAGGTTTTTCACTAGAGCGAACGGATACAACTTACAGTGTCGTGACGAACTATTATACATCTACAGATGGAGGTAATCCGGTTCTAGATGGCTCTGTGAACAGGGTAGAACAGATGGCGATTAATGTGGGAGAAACAGCTAGCGTAATCCCTGTGGATGAATGGAATTTGTATGACGAAAACAAGTACAAGCTTGAGGATTCAGCAAAGCTGAGTTTGACAGCTGTGGCTGATCCTGCTGCCAACGTAATAACACTTAACTATTATCGTAATGTGTCAGGTCAGGTGATTATTCCAACTCCACCAATTGTTCCGGTGGATCCGATTCCGCCGGTAGACCCACCAGTGGATCCGGACAACCCGCAGCCGTTACCGCCGGATGAGAACCTGGAGGATCCCGAGGAGCCGGATAACCCGACAGACAATCCGAACCAGCAGCTTCCGCCGGACGAACATTTGGAAAAAGACGACAACGTAAAAGCGGCGAAGTCAGAGAATCCAGATCAGCCGAAAACCGGTGACCAATCACAGTTGGCTCTCTATCTGCTTCTGGCTGCAGGTGCCAGTGGTGCATTGACATTAACAGTGAGAAGAAAAAGAGCGAGCAAATAAACTTTAAAACGATGTTTGATTTAGCCGTCGTACCGCTGATGCGGTGCGGCGGTTTTTTGCTGTCCATTTTAAAACCGGGTTACACGGGGTCAGCTGACCTGACCCAGGAACTTGGACTAAAGGGGGCAGTTACGCATCAGCCGGTGCCCAGCGGCAGACTGCTTAACGAAAGAGGCCAAATCAGCCGAAACTGCGTAACAGTGGCAGCTCAAGAACTCAAGAGCGCCCGGTCAACTAGTTGTTTTCACGGGTGCTGAATCAATCTGACGTCTTTTTACCCACTAACAAGTCATATCGGCTGGCTACACGGCATACATTCTAACATGAAACTGATAAACGAATTTACCTTTGACTTCGATATTACCGGACCAAAGGTTACGGCTTCTGCAAATGCAGCCATCATTGAAAATGTACTCAGAGTAGTTTTGATCAGCGATACTTCGGTGACAGTTGATACGGGACGCTTTTTTGTCACTGTCAAAGGAAGCAGATTTGTGATAAGCGAAATTTGGGAAGGACGAATGGAACTTGAAGGAAAAATCGAGGGAATCGAATTTTATAAGGCATTGGGTAAGGATCAGGCTTGAGGGGTTTAAGCCCGAACGGATTATTTCGGAGGCCATTGCCCGCGGCATTGCCATACGCCAAATAGATTACAAAGATGAGACGGAAGTCTGCATGACAATGGCAGAAGAGGATTTCCGAGTAATCAAGAAAATCGCTAAGAGCAAGTACAAATTTACCATCATCGACGAGGGAGGTGCGCATCCTGTTGTCAAGAAGATCAAGGCAGGCAAGATGATGATTGCGGGAATGGCGATTTTCCTCCTCTTTTTTTGTGCCCAGAATCTTTTCGTGCGCGAAATCAACGTCATCGGCTGTAAAAGCATTACAGAGACCAGTGTCAGGGAATGCCTCAAAGAAGAAGGTCTCTACGAAGGCGGCAGAAAGAATTTTGACTGCGACGCAATCGAACGCAGACTTTTTAAGGAATTTGACAATATCGTATGGGCAAAGGTGGCCTATGAGGGAAATTATGTTGAGGTCAAAATCTCTGAAAGCAAACAAGTTCCCAGCGACAAAGTCGACAAAGACACGCCGTGCAATATCGTGGCGGAAAAAGACTGTTACATCGAAAGGATTTTATCCTATAGAGGAAGAAGTGTCGTAGCAAAGAATGATTTTGTGAGAAAAGGGGATATACTGATTACAGGAACCATTCCGATTGAACATCCTTCCTATGAGATGGGAAAGGATGATGCAGCGGAGCATTACGTCCACGCTGGAGGTAAAATTGTAGCCAGAGTACCTTATTATTATTCCTTCTACATGGAGGAAACAGATGATGTCAAAGCCAAAGCAGGATCCATGCTCAGAGAGTGGATTGCAGAAAATATCCCAGAAAATGCGCAAATTTTAAATAAAGACTTTCATTTTGACAAGAAAAAAAATATAATAAGAGTATATGGTACGGTAGAAACTCGCCAGCAGGTGGGGAAAGAAAAGGAGATTGTAATTGACAAACACAAACGAGGAACTAAAGAAGATACAGATTGAGGACGATGTCGATAGGATAGAATTATTCGGCAATATGGATGCCAACCTGAGTTTAATACAGGAAAGCACAGGCGTAGAGATTTTTCAAAGAGACGACTGCCTGCTGCTGCGCGGCGACAAGCTGGAACTGGCAGAAGGCATACTCAATGAACTGATGGACATTATCAGAGTAGGAGAAAAACTGGACGTTCAGAAGGTCAACTATATCATCAGCCTCAAGGAACAGGGCTTATCTTATCGTGAGAATAACGTGAGCAAGGATATCATCTGCTTTACTTGCAAGGGAAGACCGCTGAAGCCCAAGACCATCGGACAGAAAAATTATGTAAACAGCATCAGAAAGAGAGACATTGTCTTTGGCATCGGACCGGCAGGAACAGGGAAAACCTATATCGCCGTAGCCATGGCAATCAACGCTTTTAAAAATAAAGAAGTACAGAAGATCATTCTGGCAAGACCAGCAGTGGAAGCAGGGGAACGGTTAGGCTTTCTGCCTGGAGATCTGCAGGAGAAAGTGGACCCTTATCTGCGTCCCCTGTATGACGCCTTGTACGATATCCTGGGACGGGACAATGCCTCAAGATTAAAGGAAAAAGAAGTGATAGAGGTCGTTCCTCTTGCATATATGAGAGGCCGGACTTTGGACAACTCTTTCATCATCCTCGACGAGGCGCAGAATACCACCAGGGAACAGATGAAGATGTTTCTCACCAGAATGGGCTTTGGCTCAAAAGTAGTCGTCACCGGTGATATTACGCAGATCGACCTGCCGAGAGGGAAGAAAAGTGGTTTGATCGAGGCGGAAAGGGTACTAAAGAACGTAAAGGATATTGATTTCTGCTATCTGAAAGACGTGGACGTGGTCAGACATGAGCTGGTCAAACAGATTATCAACGCCTATGATCAGTTTTACAAGAAGTACCCAGAAGAAATTGAGGAATAAGTATGAATATCTATTTTGAAGATGGACAAGCGGTAGCGGATACGATTTTAGACACAATGATCAAAGCGGCGGAATACTGTCTGGATTTGGAACAGGTGGATAAGGCGCGCGCGGAAATCAGTGTGACATTCGTGGAAGCAGAAGAAATCAGAAATCTGAACCGGGAATATAGAAATACAGACAAAGTAACGGACGTTCTCTCTTTCCCTCAGTTTGACGACCTGAACGAGATTCCGGAGTTTGGAGAAATCTGCCTGGGAGACGTGGTCATCTGCAAGGATCGCGCTATGGAGCAGGCAGAAGAATTCGGACACTCTTTTGAACGAGAGATCATCTATTTGTTTACCCACAGCATTCTCCATTTGCTGGGGTATGATCACATGGAAGAAGAAGAGAAGAAGGAAATGCGCCAGCGAGAGGAAGAAGTGATGGAGCATCTGGGGATATTGAGGAGGTAAGGATATGGATTACAAAGAATTGTACAGAAAGGCTGTAGAGGTCATGCCAAATGCTTACACGCCTTTTTCGAAGTTTAACGTGGGCGCGGCGCTTTTGATCAAGACGGGGGAAGTCTTTACTGGCGTCAATGTGGAGAATAGCTCTTATGGAGCTACGATCTGTGCCGAGAGAACAGCTTGTGTCAAAGCAGTCTCGGAGGGGTTTCGCCAATTTGAGGCTCTGGCTGTTGCCTCCAGCGGAGGAACGGCATACCCCTGCGGCATCTGCAGACAATTTCTCTACGAATTTGCACCGGATCTGACCGTCATCGTCGGAGAAGACGAAGACCACCTGAAGATATACAAACTCAATGAACTACTACTGGAAGGATTTAAATTATGATGAAATCAGGGTTTATCGGCATCATCGGCCGTCCCAATGTGGGAAAATCGACACTGCTCAACAGCATTTTAGGAGAAAAAATCGCCATCACTACGGACAAGCCGCAGACGACGCGAAACAGCATCAGAGGCATCTACACCAGATTCGATCAGGACGGCGATGCAGACGGCGTGCAGATGGTGTTTATCGATACGCCGGGCATTCACAAGGCCAGAAATAAGCTGGGAGCCGCTATGACGGACATGGCGTTAAGCACCTTCAAGGAAGTGGATGTGATTCTGTTCCTGGTGGACGGCAGCATCAAAAAGGGGCCGGGGGACAAGTACATCGTCGATCTGATCAAAGATTTAGACACGCCGAAGATTCTTGTCATCAACAAGATCGATACCATGGGACCAGAAGAATATAAAGAAATTTTTGACGAGTATCACGAACTTGGCGTCTTTGACGGTATTTTCGGCACGTCAGCCCTGGAGGGCAAGAACGTTCCTGCTTTGCTAGACAAGATTGAAGAATATATGGAAGAGGGACCGATGTTTTTCCCGGAAGACATGGTGACCGATCATCCGGAGCGCTTCATCGTCAGCGAAATTATCAGAGAAAAAGTGCTCAATTATCTAGAAGAAGAAGTTCCTCACGGTGTGGCCATCGAAATCGAATCCTATAAAGAAGAACCGAACATCACCCGCATCGGAGCAGTGATTTATTGTGAGAAGAAATCTCACAAAGGTATCATCATCGGCAAGCAGGGCAAGAAACTGAAAGGAATCGGCAAAGCGGCACGCCTGGAGATCGAAGCGCTGCTGGGAACAAAAGTCTATATAGAATTATGGGTCAAAGTAAAGGAAAACTGGAGAGACAGTGATTTTGCGCTGTCCAATTTTGGTTATAAGGAATAGACTATGTACATTAATTCAGAGGGAATCATCTTTAGACAGGTCAAAGCGACAGGCGGAAGAAGGATGATTCTTTTGTTTACAAAGAAATACGGGAAAATCAGTGCAGGCAGCAATATCAACGAGAAGGGGCGGACAAAATCAGCCCTGGCCATGCGGCCCTTTACTTATGGTACCTATGAATTATACAAAAACAGGGAATACTACAATATCAACAGCGCAGATGTAAAGAAAAGCTTCTTTCGAATTGGAGAAGACGTGGACAAATATATGCAGGCTTCTTTCGTTCTCGAGCTGACAGAAAAGATGATTCCGGAGGATTTACCTCGGCCGAGGCTCTTCAACCTGCTCATCGATTTTCTGGATGCCATGGAGAGCAGAGAAAAGCGGCACGAGACGCTGGTGCTGGCTTATGAAGCCAAAGCGTTGGCGATTCTGGGCACATTTCCCCAGCTTGACCATTGTGCTGTTTGTGGCAGAAGTGAAGATCTGCGTTATTTCAGTATTGCCGATGGCGGTATGGTATGTGCAGGCTGCAGGGAAAAAAACCTGGAAAATACAGCAAATAAAGCCAATGACACATTGATTTATGAAGCGAAATTTGATATAGTAAATATATTGAAATATTTTTTTGATACGCCCCTCAAAGCGTTTGAGAAAATAGCGCTCGACGAGAAGGCTGCCAAGAGCTTGCAGGCAATATTGCGAAATTACATGTCATATTATCTAGACATCGGCACTCTGAAAAGTGAGAGTATTTTTGAAGGGAAATTTTAGGAGGTACATGAAATGGAGATTACGTTAGAAAAGATCGAATTAGTCAAAGACAGAACAGGCGTGACTTACAAGGAAGCAAAAGAAGCCTTAGAAGGGGCTGACGGAAATGTTGTCGATGCAATTATTGCCATCGAGGAAACTATCGATCAGAAATCCTCTAAGAAGATCGGCGCCCAGGGTGAAGCCTTGATCGCAAAGATGAAAGAGGTCGTAAAGAAAGGCAACATCTCAAAGATTCTCGTCACGAGAGACGGCGATACCATTATCAATATTCCACTGACGGTAGGTGTTTTGGGAACCGTGGTAGCTCCTTGGGGCATGATTGCCGGTGTTGTTGCGGCCTTTGGCTTTAAATGCAAGATCGAATTCGTCAAGGACGATGGTTCTGTCATCGATATCACCGAAAAAGCAGGTGATATTTATGAAGAAGCAAAAGAAAAGGGCACTGACATCTATGAGGACATCAGGGAAAAGGCGCCTGGCGTTTACGAAGACCTGAAGGAAATGAGCGGTGAGGCTTTTGCAAAAGCAAAGGACGCTGCCAAAGATGCCAAAGAAAAAATCATGAAGGACAGAGATGATGACGATGACGACATGGACTTAGACAGTGTCAATCTCTGCGACAAGGATTGTGACGTATGCGAAGAGCCTTGTGAAGAAAAATGTGATGACTGCAGGTTTGACGAGGTACACAAAGAAGAACAATAAATAGATTAGAAATGGAAGGATATTAGCATCAATGAGTAAAGAAGTTACAATGGAGAAAATCGTTGCACTTGCCAAAAACAGAGGATTCGTCTATCCTGGTTCAGAAATCTACGGAGGACTGGCCAACACGTGGGATTACGGTCCTCTGGGCGTGGAATTCAAGAACAACGTCAAGAAAGCCTGGTGGAAAAAGTTCGTACAGGAATCAAAGCACAACGTCGGTCTTGACGCAGCGATTTTGATGAACCCGAGAACCTGGGAGGCGTCCGGCCATGTAGGTGGTTTCGCCGATCCGCTGATCGACTGTAAAGAATGCAAAGCCAGATTCAGAGCAGATAAACTGATCGAAGACTATATGCAGGAGAGCGGCTTAGAAGTGGTTCCTGTTGACGGCTGGGCTAACGACAAGTTGGAAAGCTACATCGCCGAAAAAGCAATCAAATGCCCTGAGTGCGGAAAGAGCAATTTCACCAGCATCAGACAGTTTAACCTGATGTTCAAAACATTTCAGGGTGTTACAGAAGATTCCAAATCAGAAATCTTCCTCAGACCAGAAACGGCACAGGGCATCTTTGTCAATTTCAAAAATGTGCAGAGAACATCCAGAAAGAAAGTTCCTTTCGGAATTGCACAGATTGGAAAATCTTTCAGAAATGAGATTACTCCTGGTAACTTTACTTTTAGAACCAGAGAATTTGAACAGATGGAATTAGAGTTCTTCTGCAAGCCGGGAACAGACTTAGAGTGGTTCGATTACTGGAAGCAGTACGCCATCAAGTTCCTGGAATCCCTGAACATGAACATGGAGCATATCAGAACCAGGGATCACGAAAAAGAAGAGTTGTCTCACTACAGCAATGCGACGACAGACCTGGAGTATCTGTTCCCATTCGGATGGGGAGAACTTTGGGGCATTGCGGACAGAACAGACTTCGACCTCGCGCAGCACAGCGAATTCTCTGGTCAGGAGATGACTTACACTGATCCAGAGACCAATGAGAAATATATACCATACTGCATCGAACCATCTCTTGGGGCAGACAGAGTGACTCTGGCGTTCCTGGTAGATGCTTATGAAGAAGAGACGTTAACTGATGGCAATGGAAAAGAAGACACGAGAGTCGTCATGAAATTCCATCCTGCACTGGCGCCGTTCAAAGCAGCAGTTCTGCCTTTGGCCAAAAAACTGGCTCCTGTGGCAGAACCGATATTTGAAGAGCTTTCCAAATACTTCAATGTGGATTACGACGCAGCAGGTTCTATCGGTAAGAGATATAGAAGAGAAGATGAAATCGGCACGCCTTTCTGTATCTGCGTTGATTTTGACACAGAAACAGATGGCTGTGTAACAATTCGTGATAGAGATACCATGGAGCAAGTTAGACTTCCAATCGACCAAGTTAAAGGATATATTGAGGAAAGATTGGTATTTTAAAGGAGATTAGATATGAAATTCGTTTATTCATTCAACGAAGGCTCAAAAGACATGAGAAGCCTTCTCGGCGGCAAAGGTGCCAATTTGGCAGAAATGACCAAGATTGGTCTGCCGGTCCCATTCGGTTTTACAGTAACGACAGAAGCATGTAACAAGTATTATGAAGAAAACAAGAAAATTGCAGATGAGATTGTAGAAGAAATCCACGAAAAGATGACTGAACTGGAAAATGTGACTGGGAAACGGTTTGGAGACACAGAAAATCCGCTCCTCGTATCAGTTCGTTCCGGTTCCGTCTTTTCCATGCCGGGTATGATGGACACCATTCTGAACCTGGGCCTCAACGATGAGACCGTCGTCAGCCTGAGCAATCTGACAGAAAATGAGAGATTCGCTTATGACAGCTATAGAAGATTCATTCAGATGTTTGGCGATGTGGTAATGGAGATTCCAAAGAGCGAGTTCGACGCGATTTTTGATGGTCAGAAGGAAAAAGTTGGCGCGCAGTTCGACGTCGATCTGACAGCAGAAGACTTGAAAGCCGTCATCGTAGAATACAAGGCGCTTGTCAAGAAGTTCATGGGCAGAGAATTCCCGCAGGAACCGGGTGAGCAGTTGATGGAAGCAATCCAGGCAGTATTCCGTTCCTGGAATAACGATAGAGCTATTTTGTACAGAAAATTGAATAATATCTCCGACAAACTGGGAACGGCTGTCAACGTGCAGGCCATGGTTTTCGGAAATATGGGAGATACTTCCGGTACTGGCGTAGCCTTTACAAGAGACCCTGCCACGGGAGAGAATACTCTGTTCGGCGAATTCCTCGTCAACGCACAGGGTGAAGACGTGGTTGCCGGAATCAGAACACCGAAACCAATTAAGGAGATGGCGGAGTCCTTCCCGGATGTATATAAAGATTTTGAACGGATTGCAGATGTGTTAGAAAAACACTACAAAGATATGCAGGACATGGAGTTCACTGTTGAACGCAACAAGCTATACATGTTACAGACCAGAGCGGCAAAGAGAACAGCCGTATCTGCTGTAAAGATTGCTGTCGAAATGGTAAATGAAGGTTTGATTTCTAAGGAAATCGCTGTCTCCCGCATCGATCCAAATCAGATCGATCAGCTGCTCCATCCGAACTTTGATGAAAAAGCAGAAGCTGAAGCAGAGGTTCTGGCAAAGGGACTCCCAGCATCGCCTGGTGCGGCAACTGGCAGAATTTATTTTACCGCTTCTGACGCAGAGAATGCAGTCGCAAATGGCGAGAAAGCGATTCTGGTAAGGCAGGAAACCTCCCCAGAAGACCTGGCTGGCATGGTAGCCGCAGAGGGCATCCTTACCGCAAGAGGCGGCATGACCTCTCACGCCGCAGTTGTGGCCAGAGGCATGGGCAAGTGCTGCGTAGCCGGCTGCAGTGAAATCGCTGTCAGCGAAAGTGAAAAGACACTGACCATAAAAGACGCGGTCTATAAAGAAGGCGATTACGTTTCTTTAAACGGGTCCAAGGGAATTGTCTACAAAGGCGAGATTAAAACCGTTGCGCCTGAGTTTTCTGGCGATTTCGGCACTGTGATGTCCTGGGCTGATGAAATTCGTGCCCTGAAAGTGAGAGCCAATGCAGATAATCCAAGAGACGCGAAACAAGCTGTAGAATTTGGCGCCCAGGGGATCGGTCTGTGCAGAACAGAGCACATGTTCTTTGAAGAAGAGCGAATTCCGGCAATCAGGCAGATGATCATGGCAGAGACAGAAGAAGAGAGAAGAACAGCCCTTGCTAAACTTCTTCCGTTCCAGAAATCTGATTTTAAGGCAATCTACGAGGTTATGGAAGATAAGCCGGTCACCATCAGACTGCTTGATCCGCCACTTCATGAGTTCCTGCCGCATACAGAAGAAGAAACGAAAGAACTGGCTGAACAGACAGGACTTTCTTATGCGAAACTAGCACAGATTGCAGAAGAGCTTTCTGAATTCAATCCGATGCTGGGACATAGAGGCTGCAGACTGGCAGTGACTTATCCTGAAATCGCCGAGATGCAGACCAGAGCTATCATAGAAGCTGCTGTAGAAGTGAAACAGGAGAAAGGCTTTGATATCATTCCGGAGATCATGATTCCGCTGGTAGGTATGGAATCAGAGATTGCAGACGTTAAGGCTACCGTAGAGAGAACGATAGAGACTTGCTTGAAGGAATCTGGCGCAGAGCTGGAATACCTCATCGGCACCATGATTGAAGTGCCGCGTGCGGCTCTGACTGCAGGCAGTATTGCAAAAGAAGCAGAGTTCTTCTCCTTCGGCACCAATGACTTGACACAGATGACCTTTGGTTTCTCCAGAGACGACACCGGCAAGATGATCAAAGAGTACATGAACAAAGGCATTTTAGCTGACGATCCGTTCCAGACCATCGATCAGGAAGGCGTCGGTTCCCTGATGGAACATGCCGTGAAACAGGGTAAGCAGACGAGACCGAACATCAAGCTGGGCATCTGCGGTGAACACGGAGGCGATCCGCGCAGCATAGAGTTCTGTCACAAAATCGGACTCCATTATGTATCCTGCTCGCCGTTCCGCGTGCCAATTGCGAGAATCGCAGCGGCACAGGCAGCTATCAAAGAGAAAATAGCAGAATAAGACACGAAGACGAACCCTGGAGCTGGCTCTTTATAGAGCCAGCTCCTTTTGACTAGCAAGGTAATGCTGTTACACTTTTTTTACAGAAAAAGGAAGCAGGGATTGAATTATGATTAGAGGAATGATATAATGAATCTTGTAGAAAATATGTGATAGAAGAAATGCATGGTATAGACAAAGCGTTCTCTTTTGAACCTGCAGAAGTACAGGTTGAGGCCAGCTTTGTCTTTTTTAAAAATAGAGAATGCCTGTTGCCAATTGAACTTACAAAAAAATTGGTATGGAAAGAAGGTGTACGTGTTGAATGAAGTGTTTATACGATTGAAGGAATGGAAGTGTGATGTAGATGGCGCACTGGAACGCTTTCTGGGCGATGAGGAGATGTATATGGACTTTCTGCATCAGATTGCAGAAGAAGAGTCCGTTGCGAAATTGGGCGCAGCCATTGAGGCAGGAGATGCACAGGCTGCTTTTGACTGTGCGCATACCCTGAAGGGGGTTCATGGCAATATGGGGCTGACGCCTCTGTATCTTTTGGATATAGAAATCGTGGAGCCTCTGAGAGCAGGATCTTTTGCCGGGGTTCAGGATCACTACGCAAAATTAGTTGCAGAAAACAATAAGCTAAAGGATATTTTGAAATAAAGAGGAACAGAATGGAAAGCGAAAAAAGTATTCTGATCGTTGATGATAATTTGATCAACAGAGAAGTACTCAAAGAAATTCTTACAACAGAATATTCGGTCAGAGAAGCAGAGAACGGAGCAGAAGCCCTTCGAATCATGAGAGAAATGCCAGACCGCATTCTTGCTGTCCTCAGTGATATCGTGATGCCAGTGGTAGACGGATTTCAGCTGTTAGAAGAGATTAACAGTGATGCGAAATTAGGTAACATTCCTATTATCGTCATGACTGCCAGCAGTGGGAACCAGGAGGAAATCAAAGCTCTTCGCATGGGCGCCTGGGACTTCATAACCAAACCATATAACCCGGAAGTGACTCTTTGCCGGCTGCGGAATGCCATTGCCAGAAGCGAAGTGGCGGCAGCAGAGCAGATACGGCATATGGCTTGCCACGATCAGTTGACAGGTATCTATAACAGAGACCATTTCATGAAAAAGACAGAGTCCATGATTCGGCGCAACGCAGATAAGCAGTTTGTGTTTATCTATTTTGATGTGGATCGGTTCCAGCTGATCAACACTTTTTATGGTGCGAAGGAAGCGGACAATCTGATCAAGTATCTGGCAAAGATTCTAAAAATATTTTCAGAGAAATACGATCTGTTCACTTATGGAAGAATGGAATCGGATGTGTTCTGCTTCTGCATGGAGTACGACAAGGAAGCTTTAGAGCCAATGATTGACGATACGAAGAATCTGCTCGAACAGTACGGCTCTGATTATGATATTGAGCCGAATTTTGGTCTCTATGTGGTAAAAGATAATAGCATGCCGGCAGAAGTGATGTACAGCAATGCCAGCGTAGCGGCGAAAGAAGGTGCTGGCAATTATCTGAAGTATTTCACCTATTATACCGATGAAATGGATGCGAAGCTGAAAAAAGAACAGGAGATTCTCAACGATATGCATAGAGCATTGGAGAATGAGGAATTCACCATCTATCTTCAGCCTAAGTATAACATCCACTCCAATGCCATCGCTGGAGCAGAGGCTCTGGTCAGATGGATTCATCCAGAAAAGGGAATGATTTCTCCGGGGGATTTTATTCCGGTCTTTGAAAACAACGGTTTTATCACGAACCTGGATTATTACATGTGGGAAAAGACTTGCCAGCTTCTGCGGAACTGGATTGACGAGGGGCTGAACCCGCTGCCGATCTCCGTCAATGTTTCCAGGGTGGACATCTATAATTCCCGGCTGGCCGAATCCATCGTACAGCTGGTCGACAAGTATCAGCTCCCCCACGAGCTGTTGGAATTTGAAATTACCGAGAGTGCATACGCCTTTAACCCGATGATTTTGATTAAATTGGTCAATGATCTTCGAGAGAACGGCTTCACTATTTTGATGGACGATTTTGGCAATGGATATTCATCACTGAGTATTCTCAAAGATATAGAGGTGGACATCCTCAAATTGGACATGCTGTTCCTCTCAAATTCACAAGATACGGGAAGAGGGGAGAACATCCTGGCTTCTGTCATTCGCATGGCCAAATGGCTGAAGATTCCTGTCATCGTTGAAGGCGTTGAAACTGCCAGTCAGGTGAACTTTCTCAAATCTGTCGGCTGCGATTACGTACAGGGTTATTATTATGCAAAACCGATGCCAGTAGGGGAATACAAAGCGCTGCGGATGAAAGCTGAAAGAATCGATGGCAGCCTGAGAAACAGCGATAATGACGATTTTGACGTGGACTCTCTGTTCCAGTCAAATCCACAGATGAAGGTGCTGTTTGGAGATCTGCTCCAGGCATTGGCCATATTCGAATTCGACGGCGAAACTATGGAATTTGTCAGAATCAACGAAGGATATTATGACTTGTTTGGTTCTGACGATCCAGCTATCCGCATGGGAAAACCTATTGAAATCGTTGACAGACAGTATCGAGATATCGTCATGAACTCTTTCCGCATGGCAGTAAAGACCCACGGTACAGCCGAATGCGATTTTATCAGATATACTGCTACGGGGGCGTCGATTTGGGTGAACCTGAAGCTGAGATATCTGAAAGAAATCGGAAACAAGCACTTAATTTTGGGTCTGCTCGACGATGTGACAGCACAGAAACGAATCGACTTTGAACTGACGAAGTACAGGCAGGCATTGATCGGCGAGGGTGGTGACGGAAACATCATGATGGTCGTTGACGATATGCCGGCTAACAGAGCGATTTTGAAAAAAATATTTTCAGATCAGTACACCATTATTGAAGCTGCAGACGGCGTGGATGCTCTTGAGAAACTCAATGAAACGCCTAACGTCTCTGTCATCCTGCTGGATATCGTGATGCCGAGGATGAATGGCTGGGACTTCCTTCAGCATAAGCGGAATCTGCCCGCCATTGCCAATATCCCAGTAATCATCATTTCGGCAGAGGATAAGCTCAACGAGCAGGAAATTGCCTTAGATATGGGCATCAACGATTATATCATCAAACCTTTTGTGCCAGAGATCGTGAAGAAGAGAGTCAGCAATGCGATGGATTCCATCAAATTCATGCAGGAAGCTGTCCGAAAGTATGATTCTGCAGCGCAGATGGCAAGAATCGACAGGGCTACGGGGCTATATCATCTGGATGCGGCGACGAAAATCGTCGATGAATATCTGGAGGACTTCTCTGACGATCTCAACGTGATGGTTACTTTCGGCGTCGATCATTTTGAAGAAGCGAGCAAACAGTATCTCGAACACTATGAAGAAAGCCTGGTGAAGAAAATCAGCAGGATCATCAAAGACTTGTTCAGACAGGATGATATCGGTTTTCGAACAAACTGTGATATTTTCGGCGTCTTTGCTAAGAACTATAAGGACCTGGAAAAGCTGAAGGAGCGCCTTGACGAGTTTATAGAACTGGTTACAGCAGATAACAGCCAGGGTCATGTAGAACTTGTCTGCTCCATCGGAGCTGCTTTTTCTCCAGAGGCGGGAAAATCTTTTGATCAGTTATATCAGAAGGCTGAAATCGCAAGATTAAATGCAAAAATTGCTGGGGAAAACACAAGTAGTATTTACAACGAGTTAAAATAATTGTATAATTAAGAAAACTAGGAATTGGGGTGAAAATATAATAGATGATTGGTCTTTGGGGAACTTATATAGGGAATATCATAATGACGGTTATTATATCCATGGTACCAATCATTGAGCTGCGAGGAGCAATTCCGATCGGCGTTGCCAATGGTCTCAGTGTGCGAACTGCACTTTTCGCATCGATTATCGGCAATTTGATCCCTGTACCTATTATCATATTGTTCGTGCGTAAAGTATTCGCTTTCATCAGAACGAAAAGCCAGAAGCTGAATCAGTTGGTTTGCCGTTTTGAGCAGAAAGCGGAGAAACAATCAGGCATGGTTGAAAAGTACGAATGGTTCGGCCTCGTGCTTCTGGTGGCGATTCCGCTTCCAGGAACTGGAGCATGGACGGGAGCGCTTGTTGCTGCTATGCTGGATATGAGGATGAAAAGAGCTTTTCCTGCAATCATGATCGGGGTGATCATCGCAGGAATCGTAGTTTCGTATATCACATACGGAGCGAGCATGTTGTTCTAATGAACAATGGAATCTAACAAAAGGAGGTAAGCGTGATGATTTTTGGATTATCGTGGTTCAGTATGCCGGTTTTCTGGCTGGCTGCCGCAGTCATCTTTGTCATCATCGAAGGACTGACCATGGGGCTTACGACCATTTGGTTTGCTGGCGGCGCTGTCGTAGCGCTGATTGCAGCCTTATTGGGCGCGAATATTGTAGTTCAGATAGTCTTGTTCTTTGTGGTTTCAATCGTTCTTCTGTTCAGCACCAGAAAGCTGTTTGTGAAAAAGCTACATACTGGTCAGGAGAAGACCAATGTAGATGCCTTGATTGGCAGAGAAGCAGTTGTGACTTCGATTATCAAGCCTTTGGAGCCTGGCATTATCAGGCTTGGAAGCCAGGATTGGACTGCTGTCTGCAAAACGGAAGATACCGTCATTGCAGAAGGGACAAAAGTTAAAGTAATGGCGATCGAAGGGGTAAAGGCTGTTGTCGTCCCTTTGACTGAATAGAAAGGAGATTCTTATGGGAACTGATTTAGGTGAAATAATAAAAATAATAGTAATCATCGTCTTGATTATCGTGGCGATTGGTCTGATTGCAACGAATATCAGAATTGTGCCGCAGGCGAGGGCTTATGTCATAGAGAGATTGGGTGCGTACAAAGGCACATGGCAGGTAGGTCTGCATTTCAAAGTGCCTCTCATCGATAAGATTTCGAGAAAAGTATCTTTGAAAGAAAAAGTCATCGACTTCCCGCCGCAGCCGGTTATCACCAAGGATAACGTTACCATGGAAATCGACACTGTCGTCTATTTCCAGATTACAGATCCAAAGCTGTATACCTACGGCGTTGAAAGCCCGATGGATGCAATAGAGAATTTGACCGCAACTACTTTGAGAAATATCATCGGTGAGTTGGAACTGGATGAATCCCTGACAAGCCGTGAACACATCAATACAAAAATCAGATTGGTTCTGGATGAGGCCACTGACCCTTGGGGCATCAAGATCAATCGTGTGGAAGTAAAGAACATCACACCGCCGAGAGATATACAGATGGCGATGGAAAAGCAGATGCGTGCTGAGCGTGAAAGAAGAGAATCCATCCTCAGAGCTGAGGGTGAAAAGAAATCCGCAGTGCTCATCGCAGAAGGCCACAAAGAAGCAGTCATTCTGGAAGCAGAGGCCAATAAGGAATCTCAGATTCTGGCGGCTGAAGCCAAGAAGGAAGCACAGATCAGAGAGGCAGAAGGTGAAGCGCAGGCAATCAGAATGGTAAAACAGGCGACTGCCGATGGTATCAAGATGCTGGTTGAGTCAAATCCGAACAGAGAAGTCATCGCTTTGCAGGGCTTGAACTCTTTCGAAAAGGCAGCCGACGGCCAGGCGACAAAGATCATCATTCCTTCAGAAATCGCAGGCCTTGCAGGTCTGGCAACTTCTCTGAAAGAACTGATCAAAGAAGACTAATTGCAATAAACCGAACATTGGAAGCACCCCGCTGCGGCGGGGTGTTTTTTGCCGCCCAAAATAATGTGAAAAAAATCTCTGAATAGATATAAAATGGTACCCAAAAAAGAGGCCTCTGTTGTATTCTGTAGTGAAAACAAAAACGGAGGTCTTTTAAAATGGAAAGAAGACAAACAAAGACACAGCTATTATCGGTATCCAGAAGAGAGGTGAAGTATCTGATTTCTCTTGAAGACAGACTCTTTCTTCTTGACGCTTTGAATCAGCTGCTGACGCCGGACACTTATGGCGGATATAACGGGTACACAGTCAGAAGTGTCTACTTTGACAGTGTGGCTAACGACGACTATCTGGATAAAAGAGAAGGCGTACCGGAAAAAAAGCGAATCCGCATGAGAGTCTATCATCCCGACGATGAAAAAGTGAAATTCGAATTGAAACGAAAAAGTTATGGACGAGAGCTGAAGGAAAGCCAGGTCATCAGCAGAGCGGACGGGAAGGAGCTTCTGAGGGGCAACTACCGCGTACTCCTGGCATATGACAGCGCAGTGGCCAGATTCGCTTACGATTTGATGACGACCAGGCTTTACCGGCCGGTATCTTTGATTGAATATGATCGTAGAGCCTACACCCATCACAACTTCAATACCCGGGTGACCATGGATCATCATCTTCGCTACTGCGATTTCTGTTACGACTTATTCTCTCATAGGTTGAATTTTAAAGAGGCCATGCCAAAGGAGGATACGATTCTAGAAATCAAATATGATCGGTTTCTGTTCAAACAGATACAGGAACTACTGGGAAAATGCGATTTAACTCGCAGGCCGCCTAGCAAATTCGGGACTTCGCGCAGTATTTTAAAACAATATTACTATTAGAGAAAGAAGGGGAAAAGATGAGTAAGTTAATCGATATCTTTGTTCAGGAAGACATTGGTACGGGAAGGGGAGATGTTCAATTGATCTTGATGGGCAGCCTGCTGTTTACGCTCTGCATGGCAGGAGCCGTGGCTCTGACTTATCGGCTTTGCCACAATACACTGACCTACAATAGAAAATTCAACATCACCTTAGTGATGCTGGCCTTTCTATCTACAGTGCTCATGACCTTGATTCAGAGCAATCCTCTGTTTTCTTTGGGTGTATTGGGTTCGCTTTCTATCTGCAGAATCAGATTGAACACCAAAGATCCGAGGGATTTGGGTTTTGTCTTCTGGGCTATATCCATCGGAATTGCCTCTTCCATGGGGGCCTACTTTGCCAGCCTGGTCAGTTCAGTCGTCTTGTGCCTGATTCTGGTAATCTCCAGTAAATTGACCAGGAAGACCAATGCCTCCATGATTGTGGTCAGAGGAGAAAAAGGACAGATGGACAACGTGCAAAAAATCTTCCACAGTCGGCGGGGCATCAGCGTGCAGTCGAAAAATATCTTTGAAGAATCTTTCGAATTAGTTTATGAACTGCACGTCAAAACAAAGGAAGAGGAGCAGCTCATTTCCCAGCTGGGAGCACTGGAAGGTATCCATGGCGTCAATGTTCTGGCGCCGAAAACCAAAGCAGCATAAGGAGGAGAAAAGATGAACCAGTTATTTGAAGAAAAGATGGATCAGCTCCTTGGAGCTGTTGCAAAAGATATTGGAACGAGCGAGATCATGATTACTCTGGGAATGGCAGCTTTGTTCGCAGCAATTCTCTGGATTGCCTATCGCTTTGCCCATACAAGAGACTCTTATGAACCGAAGTTTGCCGTCACATTGATTGTTCTGTCTTTCGTTTCTACCATTCTCATGGACTTGATACAGACGAATCTGGCCTTATCATTGGGAATGTTGGGTTCTCTGTCCATCGTCAGATTTCGTACAAACATCAAGGACCCGCGGGATATCGGATTTATCATCTGGAGCATGGCAATTGGCATTGCGGCGGCTACAGAGAGTCTTCTCATCGGCCTGGTTGGATCTGTCATTTTGGCGGCCGTGATGATTTTGACCAAGGGAAGCAGGGAGAGAACCAATCAGATGCTGCTCATTGTCAGAGGCAGTGATGTGGATTTGAACCGGATACAGGCTATTGTAGATCACATGGAGGGAATAAATACGATCAAAGCGAAGAACATTCTCAGCGATTCTTTTGAGTTGGTTTACGAAGTGAACGTATCAGATGCGGAAAGCAATGATGTGATTGATAATATTTTTGAATTAGGCGGCATCGACTCTGTAAACCTTCTGGCACCGCATCTGTCATAATTGACTGTATCAAGAGAATAGCATATAATCAAATTACAGTATATTAACTCGAGAAAAGGCTGTTATACAAAGGAGAGAGAACATTGAGACCGGGTGAAAAAATTGAGATAGAGAATCTGGAATATTTAATTCAGCAGCATATGGCCTTTATCATCCGCACCGTCAGCAGTCTGACTGGACGATACGTAGCGGTGGAGAACGATGAAGAATTCAGCATTGCTCTGTCCGCCTTTGCGGAAGCAGTCGCCAAATATGATGAAAAGAGGGGCAGCTTTCTGGGGTTTGCCAAACTGGTCATGGAAAGCCGGCTCAAAACTTATTTAGCGAGGGAAAAGACACGGCCCAGGGAAGCGTCCCTAGACAGCTTATATGAAAACGGCCAGGATTTTCCTGATGAGAGAGAGGACGTCGGCAGAACAGATCACCTCCGAGAAGAAGTGATGCTATATAAAGAAGAACTGGCCCTCTTCGGGCTGACTCTGGAGATTTTGGCCGATGAAGCCCCGAAGCACAGAGATACCAGGGAAAATGCCCTTGACATCGCACAGATAGCCAGCAATGATCCGCCCACAGTGAAGACGACATATGAGAAGAAGCGCCTGCCTGTCCGCGCAGTGGCTCGTATCGCCCAGGTGACAGAGAAAGTGGTGAAGCGGAGCAGACACTTTATCTTGGCAGCGATGATCATCTTCGTCAAAGCGTTTCCCGAACTGAGCCGTTTTATCGGGAGAGCGAGGTGCTCCGATGTATTATAGAGTAATCATATTAGAGATAAAAGAAGACTACTGCCTCGCTCTGACGGAAGAGGGGACGGTCATCCGCATCAAAAAGAAGAACGGGCTGCGAGAGGGAGATAAGATTTACGTATTGGACGAAGACTTTTATGTAGCGGAGTCTGACGCAAAAGAGCAAGTGGTCCTGCCCTTCACAAAAGGCAGGAAGATCAAGAAATCCTACTTGCAGAAGATGACCGCAGTAGCGGCTGCCCTCATGGTATGCCTTGCCTCTCTGATGATTCCACAGATGACTGCTCCGGCTTATGCGGCAATTTCCTTTGATGGGGAAAAGAGCGTACAAGTAGAGGCTGACAAAGACGGCAAGGTGGTCGATGCGGTTTCCTTTGATGATACCATGTCAGAAGGGGAGCTGAATGGGCTGATAGGAAAGAACATTGCCGATTTGCAGGAGATGGTGGCTGGCTTGAATAAAACAGATGACGACCTGCTGGTGGTCGCTTATGCCGGCCTGAAGGGAACCGTAGAAAAATCGTTAAAAGACGATGTACTGGGCATTACAAAGGGTAAGGATACCGTATATCTGGAAGGCAGCAAGGATGATGTCAAGGCGGCAAAAAAGGAAGGAAAGAGCCTGGGCATGTACATGATTGAAAAGGCAGCCAGTGAAGACCGTCTGACGGATCTGCTGGACGGCGTACCTTTTGATCATGTGGCCAAGTTCCTTGCAAAGCATCGCGATTTGATTCCGGCAGCGAAGGCCGAAAAGATTCTGAACGAGAAGAAAAAAGGGAAAAAGAACGACAACAAGTACACAGCAGAGGATGAAGCTGACGAGGAAGACCAATGGGATGCTGACGATCAGGACGATGAAAATGATGACGATGACCGCATCACAACATCGGGGAAACACAGCAATGATGACGACGATGAGCAGTGGAAACCTGACGACAAAGAAGATGACGACGATGAGACAGAAACTCCCGATGATGATGACGATGACGGCGGGGAAGAAGAGGAGGAGACAGAAGACTAGAAAACAATAGGATAACGATAGAAGACCCTGCCTGGCTAGAAAAAACAGCCAGGCAGGGTTTCCTGTAAGATATTGACATATTTTCGCATCTGTGGTACGATTTATATGTAATAATATGTAAAACATATCAAAAAAGGAATATTGACAAAGACATAGAATGGAGGTAATATGGGAAAGGAGAGAGTTGAATTTTATGAAGAGGGAGGGGGGAAGGTTCCTGTCATAGAATTTCTTAATATCTTGAACGTGAAACAGAGAGCGAAAGCGTTGAAAAGTATAGAACTACTAGATGAGTATGGAAATCAACTCAGGGAACCGCATGCAAAGCATATCAAGGATGGAATTTTTGAACTAAGAATTCGTTTTTCCAACGATGTATGCAGAATATTTTTCTTTTTCTTTTATAACAATAAAATCATTATGACAAATGGGTTTATTAAAAAAGAAAATAAGACACCAGGGAGAGAATTACAACTCGCTTTAAAATACAAAGCCGATTATGAGAGGAGGCATCATGATGAGTAATTATGAAAAGTATTTGGAAACACAATTACAGGATCTCGACTTTAAGGAGGAGTACGATAATCTTGAGGCAGAGTATCAGATTATTAAAGCGATTATAGATGCACGACTGGAGTTAAACTTGACGCAGCAGGAGTTATCAGCGAAAACCGGTATTAAACAATCCAACTTAAGTAGAATTGAAAATGGTAATTGCAGTCCTACCGTTCATACATTGTCAAAGATCGCGAGAGGTCTTGACAAACAATTGGTTATCAAGTTTGTGTGATTAAAAATTTAAAAAAGGCGAGTGCAGAGGAGCGATGCTCCGTCATACACTCGTTTTTTCTTACAATTTTTTCACCTGTTCCCGGTAGTCTGCCAGATTCTTTGCAAGCAGTGCCGGCGTATCCAGACCATAAGGACATTTCTCTCTGCACTGTCCGCAGTGCAGGCATTCTTCGATCAATTCCATGTCTTGCTGATGTTCTTCGTCCATGTAGACAGAGGTCGGAGCACGGCGGATCATCAGGGACATCCGCGCACAGTCGTTGATTTTGATGCCGACAGGACATGGCATGCAGTAACCGCAGCCTCGGCAGAATTCTCCAGAAAGCTCTTCACGCTCTCTCAAAATAAAGTTCTGCATTTCTTCGTCCATAGCAGGCGGGTTCTTTTCGCAGGCGATGAATTCCTGCAGCTCCGACATCTTCTGCACGCCCCAGATGGGCAGCACGTGGTCGTACTGCGTGCAGAAGGCGTAGGCGGCATCAGCTCTTGTAATCAGTCCGCCGCTCATGGCTTTCATGGCGATGAAGCCCATATCCGCCTGGGCACATTTTTCCACTAGGACCGCATCCTGTTCGCTGGCCAGATAGCAGAAGGGAAATTGCAGGGTTTCGTAGAGACCGGAGTCGATGACTTCGTGAGCCACGGCAAGCCTGTGGTTGGTAATGCCGATGTGCTTGACTTTACCTTGTTCTTTCGCTTCTATCATGGCCTCATAGAGTCCCGTGCCGTCTCCAGGCTTCGGACAGAAGGACGGATTGTGGAACTGATACAAGTCCAGGTAGTCTGTCTGCAGATCGGTCAGAGACTGCGACAACTGCGACCAGAATTCCTCCGTAGTATTGCACATGGTTTTGCTAGCTATATAGACCTTGTCTCTGATTCCGCGTTTTGCGATGGCACGGCCCAGCTTTTCTTCACTATCCGTATAGAAACGGGCAGTATCGTAAAAGGTCACGCCGTTGTCGTAAGCTTCGTAGATCAGGGCTTCAGTTTCTTCGTAGGAAATTCTCTGGATCGGCAGGGCACCAAAGCCGTTTTTGTTCGTTATCATTTCAGTTTGTCCAAGTCTGACTTGGGTCATAATCGTCACCTCTAATTTTTTAAACTCTGCAGCGGAGCAGGAATACGTCCGCCGCGGTTGATCATCTTCGCCGGAGACTGGCTTCTTAGCGGCATGACCGGTCCGTAGCCCAGAAGGCCGCCAAAGTCCAGTTCTTCGCCTTCTTTGAGACCGATGGCAGGAATCACTCTTACTGCCGTCGTCTTGGAGTTGACCATGCCGATGGCCGCTTCGTCAGCGATGATAGCAGAGATGACCTCGCTAGTCGTATCTCCTGGAATGACAATCATGTCAAGACCTACAGAGCATACTGCGGTCATCGCTTCCAGCTTTTCGATAGAGAGAACACCGTTTCTGGCTGCTGCGATCATGCCGGCATCTTCACTGACCGGGATGAAAGCGCCTGAAAGTCCGCCCACACTGGAGGAGGCCATGACGCCGCCTTTTTTCACTGCGTCGTTGAGCATGGCCAGGGCGGCAGTGGTTCCGTGAGCGCCGCACTGCTCCAGACCGATTTCTTCCAAAATGTGTGCGACGGAGTCGCCTACAGCAGGAGTCGGTGCCAGGGAGAGGTCGACGATACCGAATTCTACGCCCAGCATGTCAGCAGCTTCGCGTCCGGCCAGCTGACCGATGCGAGTGATCTTAAAAGCGGTCTTTTTGATAGCCTCTGCCACCACGTTGATTGGTGCGTCCGCTGGCATCTTGGAGAGTACGGATCTGACCACGCCGGGACCGGATACGCCTACACTGATGACGCAGTCCGCTTCACCTACGCCGTGGAATGCACCTGCCATGAACGGGTTATCCTCTACGGCATTGCAGAAGACGACCAGCTTGGCTGCACCGATGCACTGTCTGTCTTTGGTCAGTTCCGCAGTCTGACGGACGGTTTCGCCCATGATTTTGACAGCATCCATGTTGATACCAGCTTTGGTGGAACCGACATTGACAGAGGAGCAGACCAGTTCAGTTTCAGCCAGGGCGCGGGGAATGGATGCGATCAGTTCTCTGTCGCCGGCACTGAACCCCTTCTGAACCAGAGCAGAATAACCGCCGATGAAGTTGACCCCTACATCGTGGGCTACTCTGTCCAGTGTTTTAGCATATTTGATGGGATCGCCGCCAGATACGCCGGCCAGCATGGAAATCGGCGTAACTGCGATTCGTTTATTTACGATGGGAATGCCGTATTTTTTCTCGATGGATTCTCCTGTCTTTACCAGATCTTTGGCATGACTGTATATTTTGTTATAGACCTTTTCGCAGGATTTTTCAATGTCGCTGTCTGCACAGTCGATCAGAGAAATTCCCATAGTGATGGTTCTGATATCTAAGTTTTCTTCTTGTATCATGGTGATGGTTTCCATGATGTCGCTCATATTTAACATTGTGACTACCCTCCCGCTGACTATATTCTATGCATGGAATTAAAGATATTCTCATGCATGACGTGAACCTGCATGGCAGGGACTTTGTCTTCGATGGCTTTCTGGAGCTGATCGATCTGCTTGTCTGATTCTGTGATATCGATAATCATAACCATGCAGAAAAAACTATCCAGAACGGACTGTGTCACTTCGATGACGTTTGTGTTTGCTTCTGCGCAGGCGGTAGAGACCTTTGCCAGGATGCCGACCATATCTTTTCCGATCACTGTTACTACAGCTTTTGATGTTTCTTTCATTTCTTTTCTCCTTTTATTTCAACTTGAAATTGATGATCATTGAGTAAGTCATTTACCTTATATAATATGTTAAGATAGGGGTACTTTTCAAGAAAAAATTTCTTGTTTCTGCCGGAATTTCCAATCATATTAGAAAAACTTTTCGAATTTGCATAGAAATTAACCTTTGTACGGATGTTTTTATCGAAATCCATTTTGCGCATCGCTTCCTCGATGCGTTCTCTGGCGATTTCACCCTCTACCAACTGACGAAAAGCGGGATGATAGGTATCACCGCAGATTTCACCGTTTTCGTTGATGATATCCGTGCTTTTGAGACCGACACGGATGATGTTGATACCGGCGTTGTCCAGGAGCTTGTACATCTCCTTAGTGCGCAGAATTGCTTCCTCCTGGGTGAGCGGCACATATTCGCCGCGCAGATATTGATGGTGGAGCTCTGTATCGTTGATGACGATGGTAGGGTAGAGACGGGCGATTGCTGGAGCGATTTTAACGGTTTCTGTTGCCGAGTGAAGACAGGTGTCCAAAGTATCTCCGGGCAGGCCGATCATCAGCTGGATGCCCAGCTCGAATCCGTAATCTTTGATCAGATCACAGGCTCTGTAGACCACCTTGCTGTCGTGGCCGCGATTTGAGAGTGCGAGCACACGGTCATCGAAGGACTGCACGCCAAGTTCGATAGTGTCTGCGCCGTAGTGCTTCAGGTTATCGAGGATTTTCTCGTCGATGTAGTCCGGCCTGGTGGACATATGGATTTTGTCGATTCTGCCCGCATTCTTGTATTTCCCTGCGATAGTCAGATAGACAGACTGCTCTTCCATGGGGATACCTGTAAAACTGCCGCCGAAAAAGGCGATTTCTATAGTATCCAGATGTCGGTTCTCCAAGGTGGATAACCAGGTTTCTATGGTATTTTCCACATCTTCGCCTGTGACAGCCTTTTGCCTGGCCGTGATTTTCTTCTGGTTGCAGAAGATGCAGTCGTTAGGGCAGCCTTTGTGGGGGATGAAGATGGGTATGATTGCATGTTTTTTCACTTGTCTTTTTATGCCCTAACCCGGTTTTGGTACAAAACCGCTGGTAGGTCAAACGCCAGAAAATCCAAAATCTCGGATTTTGTGATTTTTACGGCGCCTCCTTTCGTCAATATTGGTTTGCAGCTTCACTGCGGTACTCACGTACTTCAGGTACGTTCCGTTCCTCCATTCAGTGCAAACCTGTGCACTAAAGGCGAAATCCTGCGTGAAACGGTTTGTCTTTCGCCTCCATTGCTTTTGTGATTTTTACGGCGCCTCCTTTTGTTACTATTGGTTTGCCCTTTGTCCATCTCGAATATAGGGTATAGGGGTATATCTCGGCCGTTTTGTACAATGAAGTTAAGCTTTTTGCAGGTGTTTGATCTATTTAGCGTAACTGTTTGGCGGTCAAGTGCCAGAAATCGGCAAAACTTCGTTATTTGCAGCCGGATTCTTGTATGAGTATGCAGGAGAGGAGGCTTACGGAGTCTGTATAACGTCCATGATATGTTTTTTACAGCTTTACAACGCATATACCCCCCCTGATAAACGGTAAAAAGCAGTCAACAGTTACGCGAAGATGCGTAAAAGGGCACAAAAAGCATAACTGCATTGTAACTTTGTGATCTACAATATAGATCCGATATCGGTCAGCTTATAATCTGGGAACCATCTGCAGACCAAACCCCGCTTCTCAATGAAGGTGACGATGCGCTGAAAGTCGGGATGGGCAAATAGGTCGCCGTTGAAAAGAACCTCATCTCCCACTCTGCCGCTGCAGCCGCCGATGAACCCTGTATCGTATCCGTCCAGGCGGACAAAGCCAGGGGAAACCTGGAGAACTTCCAGCTCCGGATATTTACTGCATGCTTGCACAATTCCCTCATCATAGGTGATGATAGCATCTTCTGCTACTACGACGATACTGCACTTGGTATACCCCTGACGAACGTCAATCAAAGTCATTCCCATCTCCTTCGCCGCCAGCAGCAGCTTTTCGTTGGTATAAGACAGGTTATGAATGAAATATTTACCGGTGCAGGCCGCATTGAAGGCCACGTCAAAGGGATAATCTCTGCCCAAGTCTTCTTTTTCTGCAAAGAAAATAGGTGAACCGTCTGCGGCTCCCATTTTGCACAAAAAAATATCAGGGTGGTTTGCAATCGCCGGATCGACGATATCGTTAGAAGTAATAAAAGACAGGTGGCAGCCCAGGCCTTCTAAATAGTCTGTCAGTATTCTGTTTGCATCCTTTGAAATGTATATCTTGTTCATAGCAATATTCTAACACGAATAGTCAGTGAAAAAAAGAAGTTATTGCAGATTACCCCTTGACTTCCTCCTTTGATATGTGTTTATACTATTATACGACAAAATCCATCCAATAAGGAGCGATAGTTAAGATGAAGAACAACACGTTAATGACATCAGGGACGATTTGGAAGGAAATACTCCTTTTTTCGATTCCTTTAATTTTAGGTAACTTATTTCAACAATTATATAATATTGTCGATTCAATTATCGTCGGCAATGTAGTCGGCAGCAGTGCTCTTGCCGCAGTAGGAGCCAGCGGAGCGATCATTCAGCTTTTGGTCGGCTTCTGTATCGGTGCTTCTGCCGGAGCCGGCGTCGTCACCAGCCAGTATTACGGCGCTCGCGACGATGAAGGCGTGCGCAAAGCAGTCCATACGACCATCGCTATTTCCATCGCCGCTGGAGCCATCCTATCGGTAATTGGCGTTCTAACGGCGCCTCTGATCTTAGATATCATGGGAACACCGGAAGAAGTTTTCGATCAGGCCTCGGATTACCTGCGCGTATTCTTTGCCGGCATCATCTTCTCTGTCATCTACAACATGTCGGCAGGCATTCTCAACGCTGTAGGAAATTCACGCAGATCATTGATCTATCTGATTATTGCCGCCGTGTCAAATATTTTTCTGGATATTTTATTTGTAGCAGTGCTGAAAATGGGCGTCGTCGGCGCAGCTATCGCGACCGATATCAGTCAGCTGATTTCCTGTATCTTTATACTGCGTTTTATGAGACGCAGCAAAGAGTCCTACAAGATCAGGCTGCGGGACGTTCGCTTTTACGACAACCTTTTAGGAAAGATCGTCAAAATCGGTCTGCCGACGGGGGTACAGAATATCGTTATCTCTCTGTCAAATGTGGTGGTACAGTCCGGGGTCAACAGCTTTGGCGCAACAGTTATGGCCTCTTATGCAGCCTTTAACAAAATCGACGGTTTCATTCTGCTGCCGATTCTCAGTATGAGCATGGCTGCTACTACCTTTGCCGGTCAAAATTACGGTGCAAGGGAGTTTGATCGGGTTCACAAGGGTATGAAGGTCTCCATCGGTATGGGTGCCATCTATGCCGTCGTCGCAGGCGCTTTGATGCTGATCTTCGCTCCATATATCATCAGGATCTTTACCAGCGAGCAATCGGTCATCGACTACGGCATTTACATGATGAAGTATATGTATCCGTTCTACTGGATTATCGCTATTTTTCACATTGCAACGGGTACCATCAGAGGAGTGGGAAAGACCCTGCAGGCTATGATCATGTCCATCTGCTCTCTCTGTGCAGTTCGTATCCTTTGGATCTGGGGTTCTTTCCAATTTGCCCACAAGTTATATCTGCTCTTACTGGGTTATCCGATTACCTGGGTCATCGGGGCGATAATGATGCTGATTTACATCAAAAAAGGCAAGTGGCTGGTAGATCCAGAGGCCACAGAGCAAAAGGAATCGTAAGGAAAGGAAGGTAGAATAGAAGTGGTAAACATAGGAAACAAATGGGACGAAGTATTGGCTGGAGAATTCAAAAAAGAGTATTATTTGAAATTGCGGCAGTTTTTGATCGAGGAATATAAGACGCAGACGATTTACCCGAGCATGCACGATATGTTCAATGCTCTCAAGTATACTTCCTATGAGGATGTCAAGGCTGTGATTTTGGGACAGGATCCTTATCATGGTCCCGGTCAGGCCCACGGCATGTCTTTTTCTGTGCAGAAGGGGGTGAAACAGCCGCCTTCACTTTCGAATATTTTCAAAGAAATGAAGGATGATCTTGGCATCGATCCACCGGATCACGGTTATTTGATGAAATGGGCGCAGGAGGGAGTGCTCCTTCTCAACACCTGTCTCACCGTCAGAGAGCACCAGGCCAATTCCCATAAGGGGAAAGGCTGGGAGATTTTTACTGATCGAGTGATTGAACTGCTCAACGAAAGAGGGAACCCCATTGTTTTCATTCTCTGGGGAGCTAATGCAAAGTCCAAGGCACAGCTGATTACAGGAAACCAACATCTGATTCTTACAGGTGCTCATCCGAGCCCGTTCTCAGCTTACAATGGATTTTTTGGCGGTCAGTATTTTTCTAAAACCAACGAATTCCTGACAGAAAAAGGAGAAGGTCCGATCGACTGGGATTTAAAGGAGTAACCTATGGAAAAAATTGCCTATATCGTACCTTCGGAAAACATGATACCAGTAGTAGAAGAGATTCTGGCCAGCGATGTAGCCAGCGGCAGCGTCGTGGTACAGACCGTGGATGTCTATCATTCCGCCGCAGAATATCGCAGACTGGTGGCAGACGGCTACGGTGTCATTATTGCCAGAGGAGGCATTTATACTGATTTGGCTGCCGCAGCCGATTCTGTCCATGTGATGGAAGAAAAAATTCGTACCTCGGATATTCTCTATATGCTGACATCTGTCAGGGAAACCTACCGCGGGAAAATATATGTGGTACTGCGGGAACATGTGGCAAAAAAGTTCGAAGGCACGGTTTCTCTCTTTGATTTTCCCTTAGAGGTGAAACGATATACAGACCTGGAATCTCTGAAAGAACAGTTGGAGACGATTCCTGAGCGAGAGGTTGTCGTCCTTTCCAGCGGCGTGGCTTCTATGGTCTGCGACAGGGACGATCTGACCATGGTAGAACTGATGAATCGGGATACTACCATCAGAGAGACGGTGAGAGTGGCTAAAGAATTTCTCACCCAGCTGGCTGACAGCGCCAAGAGGGTCAATGTGCTGGAATCAATACTCAATAATGTAGACGAGGGCTTGTTGATCTTCGATGGCAATTACCGCATTCAAGAGGTTAACAGCAAAGCCGAGGAGCTGCTTTCGCAGAGCGCGGAGAAGCTTCTTGCTGCTGACGTGCGGACAGTGATTCCAACGATGCCGGCCAGAAGAATGGATCATAGCTGCGAAAGCGTGCCACGCTCTTTCGTGCGAAAATTGAATCGCACCACCCTCAGCTTTACCATTCACCCTTTCCAATTCTACAAAGCAGAAAAACGATATTTGACTACGGTACGGGATGTAACTAAAATACAGGAGCTGGAACATACGATTCGTATGAAATTGGCGCAGAAAGGGTTGGTGGCATCCTATCATTTTGATGATATCAAGACAGAAGACGCAGCTATGAAAACCCTGATTGAGAGAGCCGGCACCATAGCAGACTTCGAAGGATCGGTCTTAATCTATGGAGACAACGGAACGGGAAAGGAACTCTTTGCCCAGAGCATCCACAACGCCAGCAGGCGGAAAGAAGGGCCTTTCGTGGCAGTCAACTGTGCGGCCCTCAGCGAATCTCTTTTGGAAAGTGAGCTCTTTGGTTATGTTTCTGGCGCTTTCACCGGTGCGCGTAGTGAGGGCAAGGCGGGGCTTTTTGAGCTGGCGCATCAGGGGACCATCTTCTTAGATGAGATCAACAGCATGCCTTTGGGACTGCAGGCCAAGATTCTCAGGGTGATCGAGCAGCAGGAAGTCATGCGGGTAGGTTCTGATTATGTCATTCCTCTTGACGTGCGTTTTATTGCGGCCAGCAATAGGAATCTGACCAAAAGCATCCGGGAGAATCAGTTTCGAAAGGATCTTTATTTCCGCCTCAATACCTTTGAACTGAACATTCCGCCCATCAAAGAGCGGAAAGGGGATATCGCTTTACTCTTCAAATATTATCTGGCAGAATTGCGAGGAGAACGGGCAGAGGACGTTTTGCTGGAGCCTTCTTTTGAAGAGGAACTGCTGACTCACGACTGGCTTGGCAACGTGCGTGAAATCAAAAGTGCCGCCCTGCGTTATCACGCTTTTGACGGCGATAATTCCTGCGGTGAAGTCATCCAGAATGGGCAGGCAGACGCAGGCCTTGTGGATGAAAATTTGAAAATTGACCTGGGGCAGCTGAACAAAGTGGTAGAAACCATGGTCATCGAGTCTCTGCTGGCAAAAGGGATTTCCAAAAACGATATAGCCAAGGCCTTGGGTATCAGTCGTCAGGCCTTATACAAAAAACTCCATAAAGAAGAATGATGTAAACCGATGTAAAGAGAAGTTGACGTATGTGCAGCTTCTCTTTTTTCATGCGCGCAATTAAACTGAGCAATTGCAAGGTTCAAAGGGGTTTCTATGACAATGGCACGAGAATTGCAATTAATAAAGGTAAATCCGGCACGGGATGATGGAGTCTCAGGTGCCGATAAAGAAGCGGTCGTCGGTTTGACGTAGGCAGATCTTGCTATCAGTGGTCATTGATAAAGGAAAAATGATGAGCTTCTTAAATAATAACTTATCACTATATAGAAAAGAGGAAATTTGAAATGACAGAACAATTATTAGAAGGAATCCGGGTCTTGGATTTTACAGACTTTTTGGCTGGACCCTACTGCGGCATGTATTTTGCCGATATGGGGGCGGACGTGATCAAAGTGGAGAACCTGCGCAGCGGCGGCAATTTTGTTCGCGGCGCCAGACCTCTGGAGAAGACAACGGGCAGGAGCATGTATTTTCAGAACTTGAACAGGAACAAGAGGGGAGTGGCCGTGGATTTAAAAACGGACGACGGTAAAAAGCTCTTTGTCGACCTGGTAAAGTCTGCTGACGTTCTCCTGGAGAACAATCGCCCAGGCGTGATGGAGAAGCTGGGATTCGGCTGGGAAACCTGCCATGAACTGAACCCTGGGCTGATCTATGCATCCATTTCCGGGTATGGCCAGTACGGAACAAATGCGAAGAAACCAGGTTACGATTTGATTGCTCAGGCCATGGGCGGTTCCATGTCTATCACGGGCTGGCCCGGTATGGAACCGACTCGTGCAGGCATGGCTATCGGAGACCTCTTTGCGGGGCTCAATGCAGGCTTTGCCATCTTGGCATCTCTGCTGAAAAGAGAGGAGACAGGAGAGGGGCAGAGAATCGATGTGGCTCTGGTGGACAGCATCGTCAGCGGCATGGAAGCCAAGCTGATGCAGTATGTTTACGAAGGAAAGTCGCCGGAGATGACGGGAAACAAGTACATCTCATCAGCGCCTTATGATTCTTTCAAGGCCAAGGATGATTATTTTGTATTGGCCAGCGGTACTGATGTTCACTTCCGCAAGCTGACGGAAGCCATGGGTATGAAAGAACTGGCAGAAAATCCTCTCTATCTTGACACAGAATTGAGAAAGAAAAACGCCGATGCCTTGAAAGAGATTATCGAAGAGTGGGCCAGTGACAAGACCGCAATGGAATGTGTAGAGATAATTGACAGCGTCGGAGTACCGGCAGGACCGATTTACAACTGTGAGCAGGTCTGTGCCGACAAGAACATCACTGAAACGAGGGAGATGCTGGTAAAAGTTCCCCACAAAGAGGCAGGGGAGTTGACGGTCATCGGCAACCCGATCAAGATGAACGCGTATCCGTGTCAGTATAAAAAAGCCGCGCCAGATTTAGGAGAAGATAATTTCAGCATCTTTGCATCGCTGGGTTTCTCATCGGAAGAGCTGGAAAAATACAGAGAGGAAGGGGTGATCAACTGATGCTGAATTTACCAGAGCGAGTGGAAATCATGGAAGTCTGCCCTCGGGACGGCTGGCAGAACCACCAGACTATGATTCCCACTGAGACGAAAATAAAATATATCAAGAAGATGATAGATTGTGGAGCAAGGAAGATGGATGTCACTTCTTTTGTCAGCCCAAAAGCGGTGCCGCAGATGGCAGATGCCGTCGATGTAGTAGCGGGCGTTCAGGACTATGCCAATCAGCGGGGCTGCCTCTTGTCCGGCTTGGCACTCAATCAGAAGGGCGTAGAAAACGCGCGAAAAGCGGGGCTGACTGAGGTATCCTTTGTGCTCTCTGTCAGCGAGGAGCATAACCTGCGCAATTCAAAACGCTCCATCAAGGAGTCCCTCGATACCTTTCTGGCTTTGGCCGATGGTGCAGAAGGCCTGAACATCACGTTGGCTCTGCCCTGCGTTTTCGGTTCTCCCTTTGGTGATGAGATTCCGATGAAGCGGGTCACGGACATCATAGACAAAGCTTTCGCCGCCGGCGTCACGGAAATCGGGCTGGCGGACACGGCTGGCATCAGTACGCCGGGCCACACGAGGGAGGTGCTGCGTCACCTGGCCGGTTTTGTGGATTTTGCCCATGTGAGCATCCACTTACACGACACGAGAGGCATGGGTCTGGCCAACGCCTATGTCGCGTTAGAAGAGGGAATGACTAAATTTGACGCATCCATGGGAGCGATGGGAGGCTGCCCCTTCGTACCCGGTGCAAAAGGAAATATAGGGACTGAGGATTTGATCAATATGTTTGAGCAGATGGGGGTGACGACTGGTTATGACCTGCAGATGGTCATCGAGACCGCCGCCTCGATGGGACGCGAGATTGATGCGAGACTTGTCAGCAGCATGACCAACCTCTGCATGAGAACATAGACTCGAATTTATTGCAAAAATATAGTATAGTAGAAAGTGGGAAAACTCCCGCTTCCTGAGGAGGGAAATATGGAATTCAAATTATCTCAGAAGATCGGTCTCTTCCTGGGACCTATCGCAGCAATCGTTTTATGTTTATTACCGGGAGGCATACCGGGTCTTGCCGCCATTGGTGTCAAAGCTTTGGCGCTGACCCTTTGGATGGTCATCTGGTGGGTGACTTCGGCTGTCCCTATCTGGGTGACGGCACTGCTGCCCATTGCCGGCTCCATCGTATTAAATCTGGCAGGCATGGAAGTGACGGAAGAAGGTGTCAACGCCTACGGTTCTTATGCTGCCCCTGTAACTATGATGTGCCTTGGCGTATTCGTCCTCGGCGCTGTCATTGAAAAGTGGAATCTCCACAGGCGGATCGCCCTCAACATCATCAATTTGGTCGGCGGCAGACCGTCCATGATTGTTTTCGGCTTTGGTCTTGCAACTGCAGTCATCTCCATGTTCATGTCCAATACCACGGCTGTAGCTATGCTGCTGCCCATCGCCATCGCTCTGATCTCTCAGCTGGGATTGACAAAAAAGGATGGGTTTTCTGTAGGTCTGATTTTGATTGTAGCTTATGCCGCCTCTATCGGTGGTATGGCCACCTTGATTGGTTCTGGCACCAATCTGTCCGCCGTGGGTCTGATCAAAGAACTGACTGGCGTCAATATGAGTTTTACGGATTGGCTGATGATCGGGCTGCCTTTTACCATCGTGCTGCTGCCGCTTGCGACGCTGCTGATCTGCAAGATGTTCAAGGTGGGGCAGACGGATTTAGGCGATACACGAGTGATTAAAGAAGAGCTGAAAGCACTGGGCAAGATGAGTAAAGGGGAAAAAATCAGCACGGCCTATTTGATTGTAGCAATCTTGGGTTTTGCGTTTAATGACCAGGCAGCCAGGCTGCTGCCGTATATTTCTAATGAAGGCTTTGCAATCATCTTGCTGGTGGCATCCTTTGTGATTCCGGTAAACTGGAAAAAGGGAGAGTTCCTGATGGACTCCAAGACAGCTCTTGCGAAAACATCCTGGAGCACTTTCATTCTCCTGGGCGGTGCTTTGACCTTGGGCGGCATTTTTAAAAATGCCGGCATTGCTGCCTGGATTGCAGAAGGTCTGGGTTTCCTGGCCTCTTGGCCGCCAATTTTGGTCATCCTCTTCCTCTGCGTCGTCGTAGCGATTCTTACAGAAGTCGTGTCCAACTTTGTCGTCGTAGCGGCTTTCCTGCCAGCTATATCGGGCTTGGCTGTCACCATCGGCATGAATCCGATGTTCCTGATGATGGCCGTATCTCTTTCAGCCAGCTTTGCGTTTATGCTGCCGACGGGCACGCCGCCAAACGCCCTGGTCTTTGGCAGCGGATACATAGAAATGAAAGACTTGATGAAGGGCGGATTCGTGGTAAAGGTGCTGGGAATCGTCCTCTTCCCGGTTATCATGTACGCCGTAGCGGCGCCGCTGTCCCCGCTGTTTTAGATGATAACAACTCCTATTATCAAATAAATGCCTAATGGAAAAGATCGCATGATGTGCGGTCTTTTGCCATTCCTCGACTATTTTATGCGAGTGTTATTCTGGACAGCTTTCCCTGAGGATCAGCTTTGACGGAATTTGCCTATGACAAAGGGGGAAATCTGGTGTTTGGATGATTTGTCTGGCGATGTCGATACAGTTTTCTGCCATTTCGTGAGAAGGCATCTCAATCACAGAGAGAGAAGGATTGGCAAAGTGAGACAGGCTGGGATCGCCGATACCGAAGGCGATCAGTTCCACATCTGTTGGCATCACAAGTCCCTTGCGGCTAAAAATAGAAGATGCGCCGATGGCGATGGTGTCTGACATAGACAAAATCGCTCTTGGGGGATGATCCAGGCTGAGATATCTCCGGGCGGCGATTACCCCGCCATCGCAGCTGTCTTCTACGGAAAATATGGAATTCCTTTCTATAGAAAGCCCCGCCTCTTCTGCGAAGTGAAGGAGCATAGAAAGCCGTTTTCCCGATACTGTGTAGAGCGAATCGGGATGGAACAGGCAGGCGCGCATATGCCCTTTGGCAGTTAAAAGATTGACGGCATTGCGCAAAGGACTTTCGTCTTGTGAGCAGACGGTATGGTACTTTTCTAAATATCTATTGAAGAGGATGATGGGCAGGCGGGTTTTCAGTGTCTGCAGGTAGTTCATATCGGCTTCAGAGGGTGCGCCGATGATGGCAGCGCTGTAGCGATAACTGTCCATCAGATCCTGCTCTTCATCCAGATGATCGTTGTGATAGGTACAGATGAGCAGTTCGCAGTCAAAGTGCAGCTTTTCGATTTCTGCACGCAGGCCGGTCAAAATGGAAGTCAAATAGTTGATCCGCAGGTCCATAGGCCAGTAGAATGCGATGGTCGGCTTTTCTGCTTTTGAGGCTTGTAGTTTTCTTGCAGAAGTATTTGGTTTGTAACCCAGTGTCTTGGCTGCGGTAAGAACTCGCTGCTGTGTTGCCTCTGCCACCTTCATTTCCTGCCCTCTGCCGTTCAGAACCAGCGAAACGGTAGCGGTAGATACGCCGGCCAGTGCGGCTACGTCTTTGATCGTTGCCATGAGTCATATCCTCTCTTTCTTTCTAAGGCTATTTTACATCAAAAGAAGCAGATGTCAAGAAATAATTAAAACGTTTTAATAAAAAAATTGACTATTATAGATGGATGTAATATAATTAATTAAAACGTTTTAATTAATCGAATGGATATACGAGATAGAGACTTGAAACACCGGGAACATCTGTCAAAGGCACTTTGCGACGTAACGCTTTGTAGCCTTTCCGCGGATGAATAAAGAGCGTACTCCTGCCATCATCGCGCTGATTGACACACTGCATTACCGTATCGATTAATGAAGCGGGGTAGATGCCGCTGTAATGGGAGCCGAGAATCCCTTTGATTTCAAAATCGTCTTTGAGGCGGCAAAGGCAGCTGCGGTATTCCGCAAGAGATGCGCTTTGCTCGAACATGATCCAGATACTGTGACCCAGGTTATCGCCTGCGAGAAGCAGACCGCTTTGATGATCGTAGAGAGCCACGCAGCCCCTGGTATGGCCTGGAAAGAAAATGGCTTCCACGATTCGCCCGCCCAAATCAAAGGTCTGCCCATCGGTTAAATCCACAAAGCTGCACGGTTTGTACGGGTAATAATCCTGACGGCTGAATCCTTCCGGCCACGGGCGAGGCTTTTTCCCCTGCTGGTAGAGAGACCACATCCGATCCATGAGGCTTTCCTTTTCTGCCTGATAGAGGTCATAAACCTGGCGCTCATAGGGATGAATGTAAATCTCCTGTGCAAATCGGAAGTTGCCGCCTGCGTGGTCCAGGTGGCCGTGACTGTTGACGATGGTCAGAGGCAGATCAGTCAAAGCGGTCACAGCCTCTTTGATGTCACAAAATCCGTAGCCTGTATCAAAGAGCAAAGCACGCTCCCGGCCTACAATCAAGGTGCAGTGGACATCGCCTGGCTCATAGATATGAAAGAGGGAAGGCGCTGTTTCGTAAGGGGTAAAGTAAATCATATCTCACATCTCCTATTCACAAAATCTTTCTATCATCATACCACATTTTAACGGAGGAAAATCATGAATTTAGCAGTTCTATCATTGATCGTGTTTATGATAACCGTTGTCATCGGTATTCTGCGCAAGGTCAACTGCGGCCTGGCAGCTATCTTGGCATCCTTTATTTTAATTCTCTTTTTTATTCCCGACATGGACCTGGCTGATCTTTATGGTCGGGGGTGGCCGGTGAGCACTTTTTTTATGATGCTTTCGGTTTTGCTGCTTTTCGGCATTGCAGGCGCCAATGGAACTATGGAAATCGTGGCCAAAAGGATGCTGACTTTGGCTAAAGGCAGGGCCTCTCTGATGCCCTTTATCGTTTATTTTCTCTCTTTCTTGCTTTCTGCCAGCGGGGCAGGACCAGGTGTGACGCCGATGATTATGATGATCGCAATGGGCGTCTGCAAAGAGACGGGACTTAGCTGTTTCATGATGGGAATCATCGTGGAAATTGGCGCAGCCTCAGGCGGACTATCACCTGTAGCCACTTCTGGTATCATTGCCAAGGAACTGGCAGCAGAGGTGGGAGTTTACGATTACATGGAGTTGTTTCTGCCTTATGCTGTGGCCATGTTTGCAGAGGTGCTGGTGGTGTACTTCTTATTCGGCGGCGCTAAGGTCAAGACGGTTACTGCGAAAAATCTGCGGCAAAGTATTCCGCAGATGAACTTGCACCAAAAAGAAACCTTGGCCGTAATCTTGCTCGTCATCAGCGGCATCATTTTTTGGGGCTTGGATGTTTCTGTGACGGCTTTTTCCGGCGCAGCCCTGTTAATCCTTTTGGGAGTCATGGAGGATAAAAAGGCGGTTTCTGCAGTGAACTGGAACACCCTTCTGCTGGTAGCGGGGATGTACATGCTGATTACCGTAGTAGATCAGTGTGGCGGTATTGCGCTGATTTCTGATATCCTGCTCAAATGGATTACGCCAAAATCCGCCACGGGCATTATGACTTTGATCAGCGGTCTGCTGGCCACGGTGACCAGCTCCTCCGGCGTGGTCATGCCTACGTTGATTCCTGTAGGTGGTCATATTGCGGAAAGTCTTGCTGGCGTGTCCGCTGCCTCGCTGCTGTCCGGTGTCATCGCCGGGGCGAACTGCGCCCTGTTCTGCCCGTTTTCAGTTCTCGGTTCTATGACCATAGCCCTCTATCCAGAAGAGATAAATCGACAGCTGATTGAGAAACGCCATTTGCAGATGACGGCAGCATCTATTGTGTTCTTTACCCTGTTGGGATTCAGTGGATTTCTGAGTTTGTTGATTTAGTGATGTAGAGCAGAATATCGTGCCGGGACGTGTGGTCGATTGTTTTTGCGGCTTAGTTGCTCTTTTTACGTAGAAGTTAGTCCGCAATCGGCGGATCCAGAAAAAAAGTGGCGGACATTGTTTGAGAAGCAGAGCAACTGCGGACTGCGGAAGGCTGTTTTGAGGCTTAAAGAGTCCGCAATCGATGGACCCAGAAAAAAAGTGGCGGACATTGTTTGAGAAGCGGAGCAGTTGCGGACTGCGGAAGGCTGTTTTGAGGCTTAAAGAGTCCGCAATCGATGGACCCAGAAAAAAAGTGGCGGACATTGTTTGAGAAACAGAGCAGTTGCGGACTGCGGAAGGAACTATTTAAAAAGTGACTTCGTGTTTTCACAAGACTTTGCAGCTTTCTTGAGTCTTTGGGTACAATAGTGTATAATGATAATCATCACATTTGGAGGTTAAGAAAATGATTGCAGGAATTATTATTGCGGCTGTCGTCGCAATTTTGGTAATCTGGGTGATTGCCAGTTACAACGGCTTTATCAAAGCGAAAAACAACGTGGAGGAGAGTTTCTCCACCATGGACGTTTACTTGAAGAAAAGATATGATCTGATTCCGAACTTGGTGGAGACGGTCAAAGGCTATGCCAAACATGAGGCAGAGACTTTGAATAAGGTGATTTCTGCCCGTAACATGGCAGAGGGAGCGGCAACGATGGAGGACAAAATTCAGGGAGAAAACATGCTGACTGGTACGCTCAGATCACTGTTTGCCGTGGCTGAAAACTATCCTGACCTGAAAGCAAATCAAAATTTCATGGACTTACAGGGACAACTCAGACAGGTGGAAGAAGATATCGCTAATGCGAGAAAATACTATAACGCGGTGGTAAAACTTTTCAACAACAAGTGCGAGATGTTCCCTACCAATATCCTTGCCGGGCTGTTCCACTTTGATCAAAAACCGATGTTTGAAGTAGAAACCGAAGCCGAGAGACAGAACGTGAAGGTGGAATTTTAAGATGAGAAAAGGTATCAAGAGATTCGTGATTTTAGGCACCCTTTTGACCATGATGCTGGCCATGTCGGCATCTGCGGTCTTTGCCTGGCAGGACTACGAGACCAACGTCTTTAACGTCAAGGTTGACGTCGGTGAAAATCACGTAATCCATGTTACAGAAACTATCCGTGTGGATTTTCACTCGGCAAAGCACGGGCTGTACAGGAACATTCCCTACCAGCCTAAGTTTTATAAGATCAAAAATATTCAGGTGCCGAAGAATGACTTTGAAGTGTCTACAGAAGCCGAAAACAATGTGGCGCAGAAAGTGATCAAAATCGGCAGTGCTGACAAAACTGTTACCGGCAGCAAAACTTATGAAATCAGTTACGATTTAGTGTGTTACCAAGATGAATCACCGAATCTGGATTATCTTTCCCTTGACGTGCTGCCCACCAACTGGGAGACATCCATAGATGCCGTCAATATTACGGTTAAGATGCCAAAGACCATGAACTGGGACAAACTAAAAGTCTATGTTGGATCGTATGGCTATCAGAATATCGTGAAAGATCGTTATATGGGAGTAGAGTATAGCATAGATAAAAATAAAAATGCCATCCACATTGAAGGTCAGAATCTTATCCGCGGTGAAGGAATCACGTTGAGCGCCGATTTGCCGGAAGGCTACTGGGTTGATCCCGCCAATTACGACTGGCTCATGTACCTCTTGTATGGCATTTTGATCGGAATTCCGCTGCTGATGTGTCTGCTCTGGCTTCTGTTTGGACGAGATCCGCAGGTGATCAAAACGGTAGAATTCTATCCGCCGGAAGGAATGACACCAGCAGAAATCGGTTACGTCATCGACGGTGCTATCGACAATAAGGACATCGTATCCATGATTACTTATTACGCATCAAAGGGATACCTTTCCATTTCAGAATATGAAGCGATGAAGACCAGCAAGTTCATGGTGAAAAAATTGAAGGACATCGATCCAAGTGAAAAGCGTTTTGCTAAGACATTCTTTAATGCAATTTTTGAAAGTGGCGACAAGATTAAGCTGGATGAACTGCCAGAAGATTTTGGCGATTTATACTGGGCGACAAGGGATCAGCTAAAGGGCTGGTATACAGGTGAAAAGAGTCTGTTTACGAAGAATTCCAGAATCTGTCGCGGAGCAGGGGTCGTTTTGATGTTTGTACCGCCGGTAGTATCCATATTGCTCAGTGCACTTTTATCCCTTGAGTTTTTGACGCTGATTGGCCTGATACCACTGCTGATTCTGCTCATGGCGGGACTGCTTATGGTTATGATTACGTTTGACCGGCGTGATTCCATGAAAAAAGGAAAACGGACGGCACTCTTTGTCATCGGTACCGTCTTGATCGCGCTTGGTATCTTAATTGCAGCCGGATTGACCGCTTATCAGCTCAAGAGCGAGATTCTGGCACTGCTAATCATCGCATCTACCATTGTGACTTATGCCTTTGTACTTTTGATGAAATCCCGTACCAAACAGAGCGCTCAGCTGCAGGGGAAAATACTCGGTTTCAAAGACTTTATCGAGGCTGCGGAATTGGAAAAATTGAAAATGCTGGTGGAAGAAAATCCAGAGTATTTCTATGACATCATGCCATATGCTTATGTCATGGGACTGTCGGACAAGTGGGCGAAGAACTTTGAGAACATCCCGACCAATCCCCCTTCCTGGTATCATGGCGGAAACAGCAGCATGGTATTCAGCACCTTGTGGTACAGTCATATGATTACCAATTGCAGCCGTAATTTCTCCAGCGGCATTATGAACGTCACCAGTGTGGACACTGGCGGCGGCAGCATCGGAGGAGGCTTTGGCGGCGGTGGATTCTCCGGTGGCGGCTTCGGTGGAGGCGGAGGCGGTGCCTGGTAAGGATACAAAAGCAAATAGGCCATCGGATATAGAAATCTGAGCGATAGTTATGCAAATCCTGTTGTTTTGACAGAGATTTTAGAAAAATAGTTGAAAATCCGGTCATATGCATAACCTTCACCTGGACCGCACTTAGTACAGCAAAAGAATAGAGGAGTAGCTTATTCATGAATCAACGATCAAAAGCATATATTAAACTGATAACCGCCATGCTGATCTGGGGCAGCGTCGGTCTCTTTGCAAAGATGATCCCCATGGAAAGCGCGCAGATCGTTTTGGGACGAGTTCTCCTGGGTGGTATTGTCCTGGGCATCGTCTACGCTGTCAGCGGGGAAAAGTCCTCCTTTGCACAGCTGAAGAAAAATATCCCCGTCTTGGCCCTGTCAGGTGCAGCCATGGGCTTTAACTGGATTGCCCTCTTTGAAGCGTACAAGTTTACTACAGTCAGTTTGTCCACCATCGCATATTATTGTGCACCTATCGTGGTCATGGCCGTCTCTCCTTTTTTTCTGAAGGAGAGAATCACTAAGACAAAAGCCATTGGAATTCTGGCGGCTATGGCAGGCCTCTTGTGTATTACCGGAGAACTGGACGGTGGTAGCGATCCCAAGCGGGGATTCCTTTTCGGCCTTTTAGCGGCTGTGCTCTACGCCTCTGTTACACTGCTGAACAAAAAAGCCAGCGGCATATCGGGGATGGAGATTACTTTGATGCAGCTGATCGCAGCAGGCATCGTCATTTTACCCTATGCGGTGATCAGCAACCAGTCGGGATGGGCGATGCCTCCTCTTTCGGGGATTGCGGCATTACTTGTGATCGGCGTCGTACATACCGGTTTTGCTTTGTACTTGTACTTCTCATCCATTCAGCAGCTCCCAGGGCAGACAGTAGCGCTCTGCAGCTATATCGATCCCTGTTCGGCGTTGGTTTTTTCTGCGCTATTCCTGGGAGAGCGGATGGCAGTGAAGGATTTTGCAGGAGCGGCCCTGATACTGGGCGGCGCTCTTTACGGCGAACTGGCACAAAATAGAAAGGGGAAAACAGAACTTGAAACGAAAGATTATTAAACTGACCTGGATTGTGGCACTGTCCTTAATCGTGCTGACGGCAGTCTTTGGCCTTTACTTTTATCAGAATGCAGAGAGTGCAGAAGAGGTCATCTCCATGTACCTTCCAAAAGCGCAGTCTGTTATGAATGAAGACGGGACTTTATCTTATCTCGGCATAGTAATGAACAATATCTTCGCCTGCGCCATGTGTATTGCCATGGGATGTGTGCCATTTCTCTTCCTGCCTGCGCTGTCAGTCTTGTCAAACAGTATGATCATCGGCGCGCTGCTGGGTTATGGAGCGGCGGCTGGCACCATGTCTCCGCTGCCGGCGATTGTCTTTGGACTGCTGCCCCACGGCATCTTTGAACTGCCAGGTTTCTTTTTATCAATGGCTATGGGCATCTATCTCTGCAGAACCTTGACGATGAAACTCCTAGGGAAAGCAAAAGAGGAAAAAATTCTCACCATGCTCAATCATCTGGCCAAGACCTTTGTCCTGGTGGTGATCCCCCTGCTGATTGTAGCGGCAGTGATTGAATGCAATTTTACACCGATGATTCTGAAAGCTGCTGGCATCCACTCGTGATGTCAGTTTTTTATATGTAGGAGATATCGATGAAGTCGATATTGACGGAATATCAAAGAACGTACCTTGCGAAGCGTCGCTCCCCTTGCCAAATGGAACCGTTATTAGAAAATTACAAATCTTGCGTTTTCTTCTTGCAATTTTCGGTCAGATGTGCTTTAATAGTTGATAAGAGGTCTTACCACCTAGAATATATTAAAGGAGGCGGAAGGAAGTGAAGCATAAATTTATCGCTAAAAGATACTGGAAGGATCAAAGCACTGCTATGGGAAAATCCGATGAGATGGCTAGGTCCTTCGATGACTGCATCAACTTGAGCCTGGGCGATCCTGATCTTATCACGGATCGTTTGATCATAGATAAGTCTTATGAGGACGCTCGGATTGGTCATACCAAGTATACGGATTTTCGCGGCGATCCGCAGCTGCGAGAAGAAATCTGCAAATACTATAAAGAGGAATATGATATGGACGTAAAGGACGAGGAGGTATTTGTTTCGGCCTCTGCCTGCTTAGGAATGTACCTGGCTTTGGAAGCCATCCTTGACGATGGAGACGAAGTCATTTTGCAGGCTCCGTATTTTACGCCGTATCCTCAGCAAGTAGAGTTGGCGCGTGGAATTCCTATTGAGCTTGCGACTCTGGAGGAAGAGGATTTTCAGATCAATATAGAGCGGTTAGAGGATTTGATTACGGAGCGCACGAAGGCGTTGGTCATCAATTCTCCAAGCAATCCTACCGGTAACTGTCTCACGGTGGAAACTATGGAGAAGATTGCAGTCATCGCTGAGAAATACGATCTCGTGGTCATCAGTGATGACATCTATACTGCTTTCAGCTATGAACATCCGTTTGTACCATTTGCGACGATGCCGGGAATGAGAGAGAGAACCATTATCTTAAATTCTTTCTCTAAGAATTTTACGATGACAGGATGGAGAGTTGGCAACATTATCGCGCCAGATTACATCATCCGTACTATCCAGCAGATCAACGAGAACGTGGTATTTACCGCTCCATCTATATCCCAGCGGGCAGCCATTTACGCACTGCGTCATCGGAAAGAAATCCAGCCTGCCATGGTAGAGGAATACCGCAGCAGAATGTTTTATGCGGCGGAGCGAATCAATCAGATTCCTAATATGCATGTCCTCTATCCACCAAAGGGAAGTTTTTACCTGTTTATCAACATCAAAGATACCGGGTTGACTTCCACCGAAGTGACTGAAAAGATTTTGGAAGAGGCTCATGTACTGATGCTGCCTGGAAATGCTTTCGGCGATTGTGGGGAAGGATATATGCGCATCGCCTGCACTGTAGGAACGGACAAACTGAAAGAGGCTTTTGACAGAATCGCAAAGATGGGAATTTTTAATTAGATGTACGACTAAATTCTGCCAATCGAGCTGCGCAGAGGCTTGCTCTCTTGGGAATTTAAAGCATAAGGTCTGCCAAGCCGTTCGCTGCGCTTGCGGGGCAGAACCATTATACGACTAAATTCTGCCAATCGAGCTGCACTATCGCCTGCTCTTTTAAGAATCAGCCGAAGAGTGCCGCGCTGATACGCTGCACTCCTGGCAGGGGGCCTGCCGACGATTTCGCTTTGCAAAATCGGGCTAGGGCTTCCAAAGCATAAGGAGTTCCCGTCAATTTGCGCCGCAAATTGAGGTGACTCCATCAGAAAGGAGAAACTTATGGAAGAAATGAAAAACAACGCACTTGCTGAAGAAGCGACGGCAGTAGAACTTGAGCCAGTAAAAAAGAAAAATATTTGGAAGTTCGTATTGGCGTCAGTCATCGGCGCGTTCCTGTTCCTGGTTCCAATTCCAAACGGCACCACCTTTACCATTCCAATCGGTATGGTCATCGACTGGGTTGCCTCATTGCTCGAACTTGAAACCATCAATCTGGCCAGCCTGTTGGTGGTAGTATTCATTACGTTTTCAACAATTGTGACGATTATCAATATGATCTTCAAACCAGCTATTATTCAGAACAATGAGAGCATGAAAAAACTCTTCTCACCGACGCCCCTTTATTTTGTCAGCAGATTGATCGGATTGGTCGTCGTCTATATGGCTTACTTCAATGTCGGTCCGGAGATGATCAAGTCTGGCGCTACCGGCGGATCCATGCTGGGTGTATCGACGACGTTGATTTCAGTAGTCATGTGCATCGCCTTCCTGATGCCGCTGCTGACGGATTTCGGCATCATGGAATTTGTTGGCGTGTTGATTAGGAAAGTGGTAAAACCGCTCTTCACTGTACCGGGACGTTCTGCTATCGACCTGATGACTTCGTGGCTGGGCGCATCTAATGCGGCAGCAATTCTGACTACCCGTCAGTACGAAACAGGGTATTACAGCGCAAGAGAGGCAGCGACCATCTCTATGAACTTTTCTTTCGTATCCATCCCGTTCTGCTTCGTCATTGCCAAGCTCATCGGCGTGGATGAAAAGTTTACGGTGTTTTATCTGATCAACTTGATCTGCGGCGTGGTCATGGCGATGATCGTATCCAGAATCCCGCCTCTGTCCCGTATTCCGGATACATACGATGAGATTGCCGGCAAACAGATCAACGAGGAGATGCCGGCAGGCGTATCCAAGCTGAAATGGGCGCTGAACCTGGCAGGTCATAGAGCGGAAGGCGCTACCCTGAAAGGCGTTGCTAAATCCGGCCTCCACGTTTATTCCAGCATGTTCCTGGATTTGATCCCGGTCGTTATGGCATGGGGAACCATCGTACTGATTCTCGTTGAATACACGCCGATCTTTGATTTCGTATCCATTCCTTTTGGTTGGTATATGGATCTGGTAGGCATTGAAGGTGCGAAAGAAGTGGCTCCGACTGCGCTGGTAGGATTTTCAGATATGTATATTCCGCCGTTGATGCTTGCGGATTATGCCATTGAAAGAACCAGATTTATCATGGGATCGGTCTCTTTGCTGCAGATCATCTACATGACAGAAGTCGGTCTGATCGTACTCAAATCCAGAGTACCGGTAAATGTGGGACACCTGTTCCTGGTTTTCATCGAAAGAACCATCATTGCAATCCCACTGGTTACACTGCTCACAAATCTGCTTGTGACGTTCTGATGGGAGTATCATAATAGAATATAAAAAACGACCGGCTGAGGATTTTCTCAGCCGGTATTCTTTTTTTCCTCTATAGGTATGCAACTTTGATATTGCCCAGATGCTTTTCCATGGCGGCTGTAGCAGCGGCGGCATCGTGTCGCTGCAGGGCATCTATAATGTCCTCGTGTTCTTTGTAGATATTATCGATAGAATCACCTTTGAAATAAGAAAGCTGGACGCTTTTTTCGAAAAATCGGTCGATCAGATAGGAGACGTTTTCCATGATGTTGTACATCAGCATATTACCTGTGATTCGCACGATTTCAAAATGGAGATCTCTGTCAAAGGATGCTTTTTCGGAAGGTGTCCTGGCAGAGACCATCTGCTGGGCAATAGCACGCAGGCTTCTGATATCCGAAGGTGTTGCAATTTCCGCGGCTTTGGCTGCCGTATAGGTTTCGAGGCAGTTTCGCATCTCAAAGATTTCGCTCTCTGTTCCGTGGTTCAACATAAAGGACAGGGAAAGAGGCTCAAAATAACTGGCCTGTACGTTATTGATAATGTAATTTCCAAGGCCGTGGCGTCTCTCGACCAGACCCAGCATTTCCAGAGATTTCAGTCCTTCACGAAGAGCCGGACGACCGATTCCCAACCGCTGGGTCATCTCTCTTTCCGGAGGCAGTTTATCGCCTTCCTGCAGTTCGCCGCTCAAAATCATCTCCTGTACCTTTCGGATTACGACATTTGAAAGGTTCTTATCATCTCGTTTTTCCATTCTGTCCTCCTCTACTTGTCAATGCTTCTCTAAAACATTGTAACTGAAATAGTGAGAAAAATCAATTAAATCCGTCAAAATCTCTTGCAAATCAAAAGATTCCGTAGTATAATCAAAGTGGTAAGACCACTTGGGTAAAAACGTTGTAAAATCAACGATTTTGAACTGAAATAAAACGGAATGAGAACTGATTTGGAGGAGAAAATGAGAATACTCGTATTGATAAAAGAAGTTCCCGATATGGAAAAGGTAAAGTTTGACAGCGAAAGAGGTGTGGTGGATCGGTCCTCCGCCCCTGCGGAGATCAATCCCTTCGACGAAAGCGCGCTGCAGGCAGCCCTTGACCTAAAGGAACAATACGGCGGCACGGTATGTGCCATGACGATGGGGCCGGCCAGAGCTGTCAAATCTCTGCAGGAGGCTTATGCCAGAGGTGCTGACGAAGGCATTTTGCTGACCGACAGAGCTTTTGGCGGTTCAGATACCATCGCCACGTCCAGGACTCTGGCAGCAGCAATCCAGGGGGAAACGTACGACTTGATCCTATGCGGAGAAAAGTCAGTGGACGGGGATACTGCTCAGGTTGGCGCTGAGACTGCACAGCTCTTAGGCATTCCTCACGCATACTATGTGGACGCCATCGAGGATGCCGGGGATGGACAGATCAAAGTGGAAATTGAAAATCTCTGCGGCAACAGACAGATCAGATCCATGAAGCTGCCTGCGCTTGTAGGCGTGACGAAGAATATTGGAAAGCTGAAGCTTCCGACAGTAAACAGAAAGCTGGAGTCTTTGAACGCATCGTGCCGGACAGTGACCATGGCCGACATCCAGGGACTTTCCAAGGACGATACCGGTTTTGCGGGTTCTCCGACCAAAGTGGCAAAGATCGAAGTCCCGAAGGTGCAACAGCGGGAGAGTGAGATCTTCAGAGAAGACATGGAGAACTTCATGGAGAAACTGGAAACCGTATTTACAGAAAAGGGGGTCATCTGATCATGGAAGAGAAGAACTACAGCGGCGTTTTGATTTTGGCCGAAACAGAGCATGGCAAAGTACATAGAGTCGCATATGAATTGCTGAACAAAGGCCGAACGATTGCAGACGCATGCGGAGAAAGCCTATCCTGCCTTTTGCTTGCGCCGGACACTTTTGAGTCGTCTGCCTGCAGAGAACTCTGCCTGCGGGGAGCAGACCAGGTGTACGTGATGAAATCCGAGGCATTTCAACATCCTGAAGAGGTTTTGTTCGCCGAGAACATCATTTCCTTTATTGAAGAAAAAAAACCGGATACCGTTTTGGTCGGAGCAACCCATCTTGGCCGGTCCCTGGCGCCGAGAGTTGCAGCGGCTCTGGGAACTGGTCTGACGGCGGACTGCACAGATCTGCAAGTAGATGAAGATGGCAATCTGGAGCAAATCAGGCCGGCGTTCAGTGACAACATCCTGGCCCACATCAAAACCGTCACCAGGCCGCAGATGGCGACAGTCAGATACAAAGAATTTCAGGAAGCTCCAGTCAGTGACAAGGCGCAGATTGAAATTAAAGAGATCGCCCCATACATAGAAGAAAATCAGTCTGTGAAAATCGAGCAGGCCGTGTCCATCGGGGATATGGATATCACCGATGCAGAAGTCATCGTGGCGGCAGGCCGCGGAGTCAGGAAAGAAGAGGACCTGGCTTTGCTGCAGGAGCTTGCTGACCTTCTTGGCGGACAGGTGGGCGTATCCCGCGCCCTGGTTGACGCAGGAATGGCACCTAGCAGCATTCAGGTGGGATATAGCGGAAACAGGGTGAAACCTAAAGTTTATATCGCCTGCGGTATATCTGGCGCACCCCAGCATCTGGCCGGCATGAAAGAAGCTGACGTGATTATTGCTGTCAATAATGATCCGTCCGCGCCAATTTTCAATATCGCCGATTACGGTTTTGTGGGGGATTTGTACGAGGTCCTGCCAGCGCTGACAGAACACTTTAGAAAGGATGGGCAAGCCGATGAAAGATAACAGGATTACTGAAGAACTGATTTTACAGCTGCAGGACGTTGTTGGCAGCGACTATGTCATTACCGGGAAAGAGCGGACTGAAGCTTATCTGTATGACGAGGTGGAGAAGACCTATCGTCCGGAAGCCGCCAGAGGTTCTGTCGTCGTGAAACCAGCGAGTACAGAAGAAGTTTCTGACATTCTCAAAGCGGCAGATGCTGGTGTCGTGCCAGTAGTGGTCAGGGGCGGGGCGACTGGCCTTGCCGGAGGCTGTACGCCGCTAGTGAATAGTATCATCATTTCTACGGAGCGACTCAATCACATCGTTGAAATCGATCAGGAAAATATGGTGGCTGTACTGGAAGCAGGCGTCACGTTGATGGATTTACTAGAAGAACTTGAGAAATACGAAGGACTCAGTTTCCCTGTACACCCTGGAGACGAGGGTGCGCAGATGGGCGGCATGGCGGTGACCAATGCTGGAGGAGCCAGGGCCGTAAGACACGGCGTCATGAGAAAACACATCCTGGGTCTTACGGCAGTTCTGCCCAGCGGAGAAGTTCTGGAACTAGGCGGAAAGCTGGTTAAGAATAATGCCGGCTACAATCTGACCCAGCTGCTTCTCGGCAGCGAGGGCACTTTGGCTGTGGTCACGAAGATCATTTTAAAAATCTTTCCAAAAGAGAAGGCGTCGGCTACCATCGTAGCGCCTTTTGAAAAAATTGAAGATGCATGCCGTGCTGTCACAGATATTCTGCGCAGCGGATATACGCCCCTGGCGGTGGAGTATATGGACAAGAGACTCTTTGTGGATACGGCAAAGATGCTGGGTCTCAAGTGGCAGGCAGAGAAGGGAAATGCAGATCTTCTGATCATTCTCTCAGAAAGAAGCGAACAGCAGCTGTATGATGCAGTTACGGCAATCAACGATATCTGCGAGAAGAACGGCGCTTATCCGTGCCTCTATGCGGGCAAGAAAAAGGAAGAGGAAGAATTGCTTCTGGTCAGAAGCCAGCATTATGAACTGATTAAAGACGAAATCTGCGATTCCTTTGACATGGCAGTTCCCGTCTCTCATGTATCCCAGTTCATTCTGGGGCTGAAGGAACTGGTAGCTGAATATGGTACTGGCACCAACATCATCGCTCATATCGCGGACGGCAACGTTCACAATGACATTCTGTTCCTGCCTGACGGCAGCATTCCGCCGTATGCTGACGAGCTGAAACACAAGATGTACGATTTGTGCTACCGCTTTGACGGTACGGTTACTGGCGAACACGGCATCGGCAAAATCAGAGTGCAGGAACTGGCGCAGCAGAAAGACCCGGCAGAACTGGCACTGATGAAGGGGATTAAGGACGTTTTCGATCCAAAGGGAATTATGAATCCCGGCACCCTCTTTGCTTTATAAAATTTGTTTGAAGTACACAAAAAAGAACTTGATTTTCTGTAATTTTAGTATTAAAATATGCTGTATTATGATAGAGGCGCGGAGCAGAAGAAGATGTGCGAGCTGGCAGGCAATGACCGCATCGGAGGCAATCTCCGCCGAATCACAAAGGAGGGCAGACCTTTGTGGTGGGTCCATGGTCAACAGCCATGGAACTGTCTACGAAAGTAGTTGCGCTATCTGAACTTACAGTATATCATATTGTATTTTTTAGATCTGTGCATGAATTTGTACAGATCTTTTTTGTTAAGGAGTGGCATCGCCACTTTTCTGTAAGGGCGCAGAAGGGAGAAAAGAATGAATATCGTACAAAAATATGGCGGCTGTTATCTGAAAAACATGGAGGATGTGTCCGCCATCGCCAGCCATCTGGCCCAAAACAGAGAGAACTTTGATTCTCTGGTACTGGTGACAGCGGCCATGCAGGAGATTGCAGAGGCCATGAGTGCCAGGGCGGCAAAGCTGGATGTTGAGATTGGCAGCGACAAGCTGGATGCCCTGTTCTCCGCAGCAGAACAGCAGACGGCGGCGTTGATGGCCGCGGCTCTGGAAAAAGAGGGTCTGCAGACGGAAGTCATCGAGGACATCCGAGGTACTTCCCTCAGCGAGGTGGAGGTCTTTGCCGGCAAACACGAGCTGCAGATAGACAAGGTGGAGAAAGCCCTGCGGAAGGGAGTCATTCCTGTAGTGGCGGGATTTCAGGGAATCGGGACCTACGGCAGTGAAAACGTCCAGGGCAGGTACGGTGCGGCGGCCACTGCTGTTGCCATCGCTGCTGGTCTGGGATGTGATTGCCAGCTCTATGGAAATACGAAGGGAATTTACACCAGAGAGCCGGCAGAGGAAGGCCGTGTCATAGAAAAAATCAGCTATGAAGAGGCCATGGAGTTGATCATGCTGGGCACAAGTGATCTGGAAAGCCGGGCGATAGAGTTGGCCAAGGCATTCGGCATCAAGGTTTATGTGGGGCCGGCAATGAAAGCAGAGAAGAGCGGAGGAACGTATATAATGGATAGAAGTTTAATTGTACAGGAAGCGGCTGTAACAGGACTTACCGTTTCTGATGACATTGTCGTTTACACCTTGAAAGGACTGCCGACAGACGGCGACAGAATTGCCGAGCTCTTTGAACTGCTCAGTGATCTTGCAGTCAATATCGATATGATTTCTCAGCAGACCTGTTCCGAGCATTGCTGTGCTGTATCCTTCAGCTGCAGCAAAGACAAAGTCAGCGAAATCGACATGGCTTTTGAGGTGAATCAGCGCATGCGGGAACTGGAAATTTTTAAACAGGACGATCTCAGTCTGGTATCACTGGTAGGCGTAGGCATGGCCAGCCATGTGGGTGTTGCCGGCAGAGTCTTCAGTGTTCTGGCGCAGCAGAATATCCGCCATTACAATATCACGACTTCGGAGATTTCCATCTCTGTTGCCATCGACAGCGTACAAAAGGCAGCGGCGGTGGTATCTCTCAGCGAGGCGTTCAGCTTATAAACATCTCAGATTTCTATACACAAAAAAGCCGGGTCAGTTCAAACCTGATCCGGCTTTGGTTATAATTTTTCGATAGTTGGATGTACATGGTAAAAGTCCCGCAAGGCTTCGTACTCGTCTTGCGCGCGGATAGCGCGCGGATTGTCAGAGGAACCGGTTTTGATCGCTTTGATCATGATGTTTCTGGCTGTGTGTTCCAAACTGGTGAACTCAATCATGGCGACTTCGTATCCGGCGGCTTCTAGTTTGAGACCGCGCAGGCCATCGGTCAGATATTCTGTGAGACGATCCTTTAAAATGCCGTATTTCAGCATCGGCTGATGGATATCGTTTTCAATCTGGCTGAACAACTCGTGCTGGCAGCAAGGGACGGAAAGTATGACCTTGGTATTCCAGGAGACCGCATTGATGAGAGCATAATCCGTAGCTGTATCACAGGCATGAAGGGTGACGACCATGTCCGCATGATCACTGGTATAGTCGGCAATATCGCCCATGAGGAACTCCAGACCGTCGTAATGAAGATCTGATGCGATTTTGTTGCAGAAACGGATGACGTCTTTCTTTAAATCCAGGCCGATGATTTTGACGTCTCTGTTTTTTACGATCTTCAGGTAATAATAAAGGGCAAAGGTGAGGTAGGCCTTTCCGCAGCCGAAATCGATTATTTTTAAGGTTCTATTCCCTGGCAGATAAGGGAAGACGTCTTCGACGATTTCCAGGTAGCGGTTGATCTGGCGGAACTTGCTGTAATGTTTCTGCAGCACTTTGCCCTCTTGATCCATGACGCCCAGGCGAATGAGAAAATCGCAGGGAACGCCGTCTGCAATGATGTAATTTTTTGTCTTGTTATGAGCAAGACTAGGCATGCCCTTTGTGGCGGGCTTTGTTGTAATTCTGGCCTTTTCGGGTTTAGAGGCAAGAATCTGAACATCTTCTGAAAGGGTAAAGGCATTGACCTGTTTAAAGTCTTCTGTCACCAGCTGCAAGGCTAGGGCAGCTGCTTCTCGACAGGAGAGGTTTTCATGGGTTACTTTCTTATCATAGGTATACTCAGCCTGTAACAGCACTTGGCCGGAAATCTCTACGGGCCGAATGGATACTTTGTTGTACTCGACAGATTTTTTTCTCTTACCTGAGAATATCATTCTGATTAATTCCCCGCCGCTGCACAGGTCGGCGAGGCGCTCTTCTAACTGGTTCATAAAATGTGATCTCCCATTTATATTAATATATATGGGAACATTTTAGCATAAATACTTTTAAGGTTCAACAAATGGTACGCCGAGAACATCTGCTACGGACAGGGCCAGGTTGCGGCCGATAGCTTCCACGTTATTCTTGATCCAGTTTGCATCGTCAATGTTGTCGTGATAGGCTACTTCCACCAGGACTGCTGGCGCTGATGTGCGGCGCAGTTCTGCCAGGGTTGTAGTAGGCACTGTCGTAACCAGCGATGGATTTGGATAAATCATCTTCAAATTGTTGGCAACGATGTCTGCATCTCGCTGTCCCTGGGTAGAATCTCTGTAGTAGTAGACGTCAGGCCCTTTAATCTGTCCTGCCAGATTGGGCGGAGCGGCATTGGAGTGAATCGCCAGGTGAAAGTCATAGTCTCCCGCATTAGAGGCGTTGATGGAGTCGGTGACTGTTCCGCCTGGATTGTTCCTCGAAAAGCTGATTCCGCTTGCGCGTAGATATGGCACCATGGCATCTGTAATTAGATTTGCATAATATTCTTCGGTGCCGCCGTTCACAAATTGATTATATTCCTGAGTCGATGGACTCAAAAAAACACTGGGCATAGTAATCCTCCAATCATGATTCATAATAACTATCTATATACTATGCAGAAAGTGAAGAAAGTGTGCTAGTCCTGCAATTCTGCCTGAAAATGTAAAAAAGAGGGCAAATCGGGCAGATTGCATCAAGTGGGAGAGGGTATAAGTGATCAAAGGGCAGTGAACTGCATTGGAATCACAATTTTGTAAATATATAATACGAATGTTCAATATAATTTCCATCGGTTCACGATGATTTTTGGCTTTCGGAGGCAGTTATTGTGAGTGTGATGAACCGTGACGCCTGAAATCAGTGGATCAATATGCCTGAATTAGCGTAAATTTTGCCCTAATAAGGCATTTTTGCAGTTTTATAGTACACATATACCCCGTGAGAGTATATGGAATTATTTGATTAAGTGAAGTGAAAAAGCCTGCCGACATAGCACGTGCATTTTGGCTTGCTTTTCGTGTGACGGTCGTGCATATATTTGTACAAAGTGTTGAACAATTGGTAAGAATGTGGTATCATTAAGAGATATTTTGTAGTTTAAAACAAAAAAGAGGTAAATGAATGACAGAAAAACAGAAAATAATTAATATAGCTGTGATTGCCCACGTTGACGCGGGGAAATCCACCCTTGTAGACGCTTTCCTGAACCAGAGCGGCGTCTTTCGTGCTAACGAAGATGTTGCAGACTGTGTCATGGACAGCGATGATATAGAAAGAGAAAGAGGCATCACCATTTATTCGAAAAACTGTTCGATTATGCATGGCGATGTAAAGATAAATATCGTTGATACTCCGGGACATGCTGACTTTTCGTCGGAAGTAGAGCGTATCATGAAGACGGTAGACACCGTCATTCTCTTGGTCGATTCCAGTGAGGGACCGATGCCGCAGACCAGATTTGTGTTGAGTAAATCTCTGGAGCAGGGACTGAACCCAATCCTGTTTATCAACAAGATTGACAAGAAAGATGCCCGTATTGACGAAGTGGTGGACGAAGTTTATGAACTTTTCATGGACTTAAATGCCAACGATGAACAGTTGGACTTTCCGATTCTGTACGGCATTGCCAGACAGGGCATTGCAGTGAGAAATCCTCAGGACGCCCAAGGCCTTTCTGTAGAAGCGGGAGGTTCCAAAATCAAGCATACACCGGAAGGTTATGCTGGGCTTAACATTACGCCTCTTTTTGAGACAATTATAGGACACTGCCAGCCATATCCCGATTCTCGCGAAAAGGCTCTGCAGCTACAGGTTTCTACTCTCGGCTACGATGATTATATCGGCAGACTGGGTATTGGCAGAATCACCCAGGGAACCATCAAAGAAGGGCAGACTGTGGCGGTTGCCAAAGAAGATGGCACCATCGTACAGCGAAAAGCAGGTCAGGTCTTTGTCTACAGAGGTCTCAAACGAACAGCCGTACCGGAAGCGGAATGCGGCGATATCGTAGTAATTTCAGGCATATCTGATATTTCCATCGGGGAAACCATCTGCGACCCATCTGATCCGCAGCCTATGGAAATGATTCATATAGAAGAACCGACCCTTTCCATGAATTTCATGGTCAACAAATCGCCTTTTGCCGGCAAAGTCGGTAAATTCGTCACTTCCAGGCATATCAGAGAACGCCTCGAAAAAGAATTAGAAGTCAACGTCGGACTGATGGTAGAAGAGACCGATTCTACCGACTGTTTTAAAGTATCGGGCAGAGGGGAACTCCACTTATCCATTTTGATTGAGAATATGAGAAGAGAAGGTTATGAATTGGCCGTCTCCAAGCCGGAGGTCATCTTCAGAAGAGACGAGAAGGGCAAAAAGCTGGAGCCTATGGAAGAAGTGGTGATCAGCGTGCCAGATGAGTATGCGGGAACGGTCATTTCCAAGCTGAATCTGCGCAAAGGCATCATGATACAGATGAATGGAGAAAACGGATATTCTAAATTGGAATATCACGTTCCGACCAGAGGACTTCTGGGCTATCGGTCTGAGTTTATCAACGATACCAGAGGTGAGGGAACCATGGAGAGAAGATTCCTCGACTTTGAACCATACAAAGGAGAAATTGGCGGCAGGACCAACGGTTCAGCCATTGCCATAGAAGAGGGTGTCTGCACGCCTTATGCCCTGTTCAATATCGGAGAGCGCGTCCAGCTTTTTGTCGACCCGGGAACAAAGGTCTACGAAGGCATGATTGTCGGCATGAATTCAAGAAGTGACGACATGGAGGTAAACCCGTGCAAAGCGAAGAAGGTGAGCAACATGAGAGCTGCTGGAAGTGACGAGTCCGTCAAACTTTCGCCGCCGAGGACATTCACCTTGGAAGAAGCGCTGGAATTTATTGAAGATGACGAACTGGTAGAAATTACGCCGGATGACATCAGGCTGAGAAAAAAACTGCTGAAAGAAATTGAACGCAGGAGAGCCGGGAGGTAATGGAGTTGCCCCAATTTCTGCAAGAAATTGCAGGGAACTCCTTATGCTTTAAATCACCAAGAGAGCGAGCAATTGGTGCGAAGCTCGATTGGCGGGATTTAGTCGTATAATGGCGCTGGGAGACCTAACCCGATTCAGCGAAACGGAATCGTTGGTAGGTCCCCTGCCAGGAGTGCAGGAGCTATGCTCCGTGGCACTCTATGGCTGCCCACAATTTCTCGAAGAGAAATTGATGGAAGGCCTTATGCTTTAGCGCCCCGCAAGCGTTAGCGAGCGGCTAGGCGCTAGTCGTATAATTTCGTAAAAGGAGGAATTATGTCAGCGGATATCGTGAAATTATTGAAGGACGCTGGGATTGATGCGGAAACCATTAAATTATTGTTTAACATCGGAAATGCAGTGCTGACATTGATTCTCGGCTGGATTGCCGTCAGCATCATTCTCCGCATAGAGAAAAAGGCTTTGGCGAAATCCAGACTGGACGAGGCGCTGCACCTGTTCATCATCAAAGGGACAAAGGTGATATTGTGGATTGCATTGGCCATCGCTATAGCTGCCACACTGGGCATTGAAACCACATCCTTTATCGCAATCCTCGGTGCCGGTGGCGCGGCCATCGCGTTGGCGCTAAAAGATAGTTTGGGAAATATTGCCGGGGGTATCATCATATTAATCAATAAACCCTTCAGCCGCGGAGATACCATTGAAGTAGCGGGAACGACAGGCATGGTAGACAGCATTGACCTTCTGACCACCCAGCTGCATACCTTTGACAACAAGGTCGTGACCATTCCCAACGGGACAATCACGATGTCGGTTTTGATCAACTATTCGAGAGAAGAGACGAGAAGGGTGGACTGTGTGTTCAGCATCAGCTACGAGGCTGATATATTGAAAGCAAAAGAAATCCTTTTGAATGTAATATCCTGCAATCCGGATATTCTCGCAGAGCCTGCACCCATAGTAGGCGTCGCCTCCCACGGCGATAACGCAGTGATACTGGATTTAAAAGTTTGGTGTTCCACTGAAAGCTTTTTTGATGTAAAATACTACCTAGAAGAAAACGTGAAATTGGCTTTTGACGAGGCAGGGATTGGAATTCCCTACCCGCAGATGGACATTCATTTACGACGAAATCCATCCAAATCATAGATTTGGGGATTTCCAGCATAAATTCTGCCTTTTTGCCCCAAGCTTGCTTGGCTAGGCAAAACGGACAGCGCAGGGAACGCAGTTCCCGGAGGAGCGAAGCGTTGCCAAGCAAATCGCTTACAGCTCTTTGGGCAGAATGTCATAGTTAAATAATTTAATTTTTTTATAAGAGAATGGGAGAAAAAAATGAAAGAAATTAAAAAATTTAAAAGAGTCTTGGTCGCCAACAGAGGCGAGATTGCAATCAGAATTTTTAGAGCATGCCAGGAACTTGGCATCAGAACAGTAGCAATTTACTCAGAAGAAGATAAGAATTCCCTTTTTAGAACAAAAGCAGATGAATCTTATCAGATTGGAAAAGGCAAGACTCCAGTCGGCGCTTATTTGGCAATCGACGAAATCATTGATTTAGCAAGATCTAAGGGCGTTGACGCGATTCACCCTGGTTACGGTTTTTTATCCGAAAATGAAGAATTTGCTTCAGCCTGTGAGGATGCAGGGATTGAATTTATCGGACCTACCCACGTGATGATGGACAGTCTGGGTGATAAGATCAAATCCAAGATTGTTGCAGCCAGTGTTGGGGTTCCAACTATACCGGGCGTAGAAAAAGCCATAGAAACAGAAAAAGAAGCATTGGAATTCGCACAGAGATGTGGATATCCGATTATGCTCAAGGCTGCAGCAGGCGGCGGCGGAAGAGGAATGAGAATCGTCAGAAGCGAGGAAGACCTGATTCCGGAATATAGAAGTGCTAGGAGCGAAGCGAAGAAAGCTTTTGGCATCGATGATATTTTCATTGAAAAATACTTAGAAGCGCCAAAGCATATAGAAGTACAGGTACTGGGAGATAAATACGGTAACGTAGTCCATCTCTGTGAGAGAGACTGCTCTATCCAGAGAAGACATCAGAAGGTAATCGAATTTACGCCGTCACTGTGCCTCACAGAAGAGAAGAGAAAGGCAATCTGTGATGACGCTTTGAAGATTGCCAGATCCGTCAACTATAGAAGTGCGGGAACTGTAGAGTTTCTTCTAGACAAACACGGCAACCACTACTTTATTGAAATGAACCCTCGTATCCAGGTAGAACATACCGTTACAGAAATGGTAACAGGGATTGACATCGTTCAGTCGCAGATTCTGGTAGCAGAAGGTTATCCGCTGGATTCAGCAGAAGTGGGCATCAGAAGTCAGAAGGACATTCAGATGACTGGTTATGCAATTCAGTGCAGAATCACTACAGAGGATCCGGCCAACGGATTTGCGCCTGATACTGGAACGATTGAACTCTACAGAAGTGCTTCCGGCTACGGCATCAGACTGGATGGCGGCAACGGATTTACTGGCTCCGTGGTTTCACCGTACTACGACAGCCTGCTGGTAAAGATGACGGCTTATGCCAGAACTTTTGAGGCGGCTACAAAGAAAGCAATTCGAGCGCTGAGAGAGACGGAAATCAAAGGGGTCAAGACCAACATTGGATTTCTGCTCAACGTGCTGAATCACCCGACATTCAAAGCGGGTAACTGTGATACTGGATTTATCGAAGCCAATCCTGAACTGCTCAACATCAGAAAAGCACAGGATAGAGAGCGGAAGATTTTGAACTACATAGGGAACAAAGTTGTAAACGAAACAAAGGGCGTGAAACCGCAGTTTAACGTGCCGGTATTCCCGAGAATTCCGATGACAGAGATCAACGTTCTTTCTGGAACAAAGCAGATGCTGGATCAGAAAGGTCCTGAAGCCGTTGCAAAATGGGCGCTGGATCAGAATAAGCTTCTGATTACAGATACCACGATGAGAGACGCACAGCAATCTTTGATGGCTACAAGGGTCAGAACTGTAGACATGGAGAAAATTGCTCCAGCCGTGGCTCTTTACGGCAAAGATATGTTCTCCCTGGAAATGTGGGGCGGAGCAACTTTTGATACAGCCTACAGATTCCTCAAGGAAGATCCATGGGAAAGACTGGAGACTTTGAGAGCAAAGATTCCTAATGTATTATTCCAGATGCTGATCAGAGGCGCTAATGCAGTAGGATACAAGAACTACCCTGATAACGTGATCCGAGAGTTTGTAAAACAGTCAGCAGAAGCGGGCATCGACGTATTCCGTATCTTCGACTCGCTCAACTGGATCGATGGCATGAAGGTAGCGCTGGAAGAAACGCTGAACCAGGGCAAGATTGCAGAAGCCTGCATCTGCTATACTGGTGATATTTTGGACGACAGCAGAACCAAGTACAACTTGGATTACTATATCAGAATGGCAAAGGAATTGGAGAAGAGAGGATCTCACATTCTGGGTATCAAGGATATGTCAGGGCTTCTGAAGCCGATGGCAGCTTACAAGCTGGTACACGCGCTGAAAGAAGAAATCGGAATTCCTATCCATCTCCACACCCACGATACCAGCGGAAACGGCGTTGCAACCATTCTTATGGCAGCACAGGCTGGCGTAGATATCGTGGACGCTGCTTTCAACAGTATGAGCGGACTGACTTCACAGCCGGCACTGAACTCTGTCGTTGCAGCTCTTGAGCACAGCAGCAGAGACACGGGCATCGATGTGGATGGCATTCAGAAAATTTCTGAATACTGGAAGGATGTAAGACCGGTTTACAAGAAATTTGAGTCTGAGCTGGTAACTTCATCAGCAGAGATCTACAAGTATGAGATTCCTGGCGGTCAGTATTCCAACCTGAAACCACAGGTAGAGTCCTTTGGCCTGGGTCATAAGTTCCAGGAAGTAAAGGATATGTACAAAGCGGTGAACCAGATGCTGGGTGACATCGTCAAGGTAACACCTTCTTCAAAGGCTGTGGGCGATATGGCTATTTTCATGGTGCAGAACGACTTGACGCCTGAAAACATTCTGGAGAAGGGCAAAGGCATCGACTTCCCGGATTCTATCGTATCCTTCTTCGAGGGCATGATGGGTCAGCCGGAAGGCGGTTTCAACAAAGACCTGCAGAAGCTGGTCCTGAAAGACAAGGAGCCGATTACCTGCAGACCTGGCGAGCTGCTTCCGCCAGAGGATTTCGAATACATCAGAACGGGACTGCAGAAGCACTTTGACCTAGAGGGCACGCCGCAGGAGGTCATCAGCTATGCGATGTACCCAAAAGTATTTGAGGATTACCACAAGAGCTTGAAAAAGGACGGAAACTTCAGATACATGGGCAGTGATATCTTCTTCCACGGGTTGGAAGAAGGCGAAACCTGCGAAGTAAAGCTGGAAGAAGGTAAGGTTCTGGTCATCAAACTGAATGAAATCAGAAAGATGGATGCAGAAGGCAACAGAGACTTGGTATTCGAAGTCAACGGCAACAGAAGAATCATCAAGATCAAAGACGAGGATATGAAGACTGCTGAGTCTTCCATCGCAACAGCTCGTTTTGCTGATGAAGATAATCCACTTGAAATCGGTGCCAATATCCCGGGAAATATCATCAAAATTTTGGTGAAAGAAGGGGAAACGGTGACGGAAAAACAGCCGATTGCGGTCATCGAAGCGATGAAGATGGAGACAAACATTCTGGCTACGGCAAATGGAGTCGTAGACAAGATTTTCATCAACGAAGGACAGCAAGTAAAAGCTGGCGAATTGGTTGCAAGACTGAAAGACGAAGAAAAATAAGAATATTATAGGCAGAGTCTGCCGGGCAAGCGAATCGCTTGCCCGGTTTTTTTGTGGGGCTGATTATGCTGCAAGGGGATATAGGGCTAGAACCTTTGAGCGAATTTACAAAGATGTGAATTTCTTCAGCACGAAGAAACAGCACATCATGGCACCGGAATTCTATATCCTGTATAACGGTACGGAGGAACTTCCTGAAGAATCTCTTATCCGTTTGTCTGACTGCTATATAGACGGTTCGCCGGAAAACTCCATCGAAATAGTTGTAAAAATTTTGGATGTCAGTTACAATAAAGATAAGAACATACTAAAAAAATCAAGGACGCTTTATGAGTACAGCCGTTTTATTCAGATTGTCCGCGAAACCCTCGCCGCTAGCAGCGACAAAGAAGCTGCCGCGAAGGAGGCCGTGCGCATTGCAATGAGCGAGGGGCTGCTCAAAGAGTTTCTGGGCGTCTATGGATTGGAGGCGGCAGATATGGCATTCAGAGAATTCAACTATGAAGCGTTTATTGAACAAATAAAGCAGGACTATTTCAAAGATGGCGTAGAATTAGGCGAACGCAAAGGAAAAGCGGCAGGACTGATCGAGATGTACCAGGAACTGGGCATTCCCAGAGAAGAAGCAGTGACTAGAGTAAAAGAGAAGATGGGCCTATCTGCGGAAGAGGCAGAAACGTATATGGACGTATTTTGGAAGAAATAAGCTTTCTATATATAGCAGACGAGACTGGAGGTTCTCATGATAAGAAAAGCAACAAAAAATGATTTGGACTGGATAGAGGCAAGCTATGTGGAGCTGCTAGCACGGGAAGCGGCGGAAGGAAGCCATACCAACTGGCAGCTGGGCGTTTATCCCACCAGGGAGACAGCGCAAAAGAGTTTAGATGAACAGACTTTGTACGTCTTACAGGAAGAGGACGGGCTCTGTGGCAGTATGATTCTCAACCAGATACAGCCGGAAGTCTACGCCCAGGTTTCCTGGTCTATTGCGGCAGAACCGGAGAAGGTTTTGTTAATCCATACTCTTTGTATACCGCCATCCAAAGCTGGACGAGGGTTTGGCAAAGTCATGGCAGGTTATGCCGAAGAAAAGGCCAGGGAGATGGGGTGCAGGGTCATCCGATTGGATACCTATATTGGGAACAAACCAGCTGCGTCGCTTTACAGCAATCTGGGTTATCGTTACGCGGGTAAGGCAGCAACCTTGCACGAAGGTGTGATACCAGAAGAACTGATTTTTTTCGAAAAGAAACTCTGATTATATGGAAAACTTTAAAATACCATACCGTTACTTTTGACAGGGTGATAAGACCATTCGCCGTCTGAGGTAACGGTATTTTTTTTCGCCAAAACAAAAAAATACGGAGCATAGATAGAAAATTAACGAAAAATAAACGGTTCATGTTCTAAAATAAAGCCATAAGGGAGGAGAAGATGACAAAGAAACTACTTTTTAACGGCAATATCATCACAATGGATCCGGGACGGCCGGAGGCAGAGAACCTTTTAATCGAAGATGGAATCATCCGAAAGGTCGGTTTGACGACAGCAGAAGTCAATCAACTGAAAGACAGCGAAAGCGTGGAACCTGTAGACCTTGAGGGAATGACCTGCATACCCGGCTTTCACGACAGCCACATGCACATGGTGGAATACGGATATAACAAGAAATACTGTGTCGATTTGTCCGGAGCGAAGTCCATAGAGGAAGTCGTACAGATGATGAAGACTTTTATTCTGGAAAGGGGTCTCCCGGCAGGAAGCTGGGTCATGGGCATGCGCTGGAACCAGGAAAATTTCAAAGAGAAACGGCTGCTGACCAGGGAGGACCTGGACAGAGTTTCAGACAGCCACTACATCTTTACCAAACGGGTATGCATCCATATCGCTGCGGCCAACAGCAAGCTGCTGGACTTATGCGGTGTGAACGAAAACACTTTTTTGGAGGATGAGAACATCGGACGCGGCGCAGACGGCAGACCCGACGGCCTCATCTACGAAGATGCCATCAGTGGAGTCATTCTGCAGAAGAAACCACCGCTGACGGTGGAAGAAATTGAGCGTATCATTGCGGATACAGCGGGAGAGATAAAATCCAAAGGGTTTACTTCTATTCAGAGTGATGACATGAAAGCGTTTTCCGACTTTCAGTCGAAGGAAAACATCTTGCGAGCCTACGATAATTTGCGAAACCGCGGGCAGCTGCCCATCAGAGTTTTTGAGCAGATACAGGTTTCCTCTATGGCTGAGTTTCTGCAGATTCGAGAGTTCCTCAAAGAAATCGAAGAGGACGAAATGTTCTCCCACAGCAGGTTGAAATTGATCTTAGATGGTTCTCTGGGAGCGTCTACAGCAGCTATGAAAAATCCTTATAAAGGCAGCAAAGACAATTACGGCATCCTCAACTTCAGCGATGAAGAGATAAAACAGCTGGTAGAATTTGCATATGAGAAGGATTTGCAGGTCTTGTGCCACTGCATTGGCGATAGAGCCATCGAGCAGGCGATTCGCGTCATCGGCGGCAGCCAGGAAAAATATGGGGGAGATAGACGTCCGAGGCTGGTACACTGCCAGATCTGCAGTAAAGAGCAGGTGGAGCAGATGGCATCTTTTCAGCTGATGGCGGACATTCAACCCGCTTTTGTTCCTACAGATTACAAGGTGGTCTTTGACAAAATAGAAGCAGAGGAGCGCTTTGCTCTTTATCCCTGGAAAACCATGCTGGACAAAGGCATCCGCATCAGCGGCAGTTCTGACGCGCCTGTAGAGTCTTATGATGCACTGTACGGCATACAGACGGCGATGACACGGTCAGGACTGGATGGAAAACCAGAGGGCGGCTGGCTGCCAGCCGAAAAGCTGTCTGCTATGGAAGCGCTGCGGCTGTATACGCAGGCACCAGCTATTTCCGTATTTATGGAAGACAAACTTGGAAAGATAAAAGAAGGTTTCAAAGCTGATTTGACCATGTTAGATCAAAATCCTCTGGAAACTCCAGCAGAAAAGATCTATCAGATCAGTGCTGTGAACACCTTCTGTAATGGAAGAGGAGAGTGAGAAAATGAAAAAAGTGTTTATTAACGCCAACGGTTACGCCATGGACGAGGCAGAGAACCGATTTGAGGCTGTCTATGTGGAAGACGGCATCATCTCGTCTGTTGGGAGCAACGAAGAAGTCCTCGCCAGCGCAGAGGAAGCGGAAGTCGTCGACCTTGCAGGCAAAACGCTGCTGCCCGGTTTCAACGACAGTCACATCCATCTGCTCAGCTACGGCTACAGCCTGGAAGTCTGCGATCTCAACGATTGCAGAAGTCTGGAAGAACTGAAATCGCGTCTGCGGAAATACATTGCAGACAACAGCATTGAGAAAGGACAGTGGGTCGAAGGCAGGGGCTGGGACCAAAACCAATTTGACAGCAAAGAGATGCCTGACAGGCTGGATCTGGACGAGGAGTTTGGCGACTATTACGTCGTCCTAACCAGAACCTGCGCTCAGATTTCTGTCGTAACTACCAATGTACTGCAGCTGGCGGGCATCTATGAGAATCCACAGCAGATTGAAGGCGGCATGATACTTGTCGACGAGAACCATATTGCCACCGGTCTGCTGACAGGTCTCGCTACAGAAATCGTCTACAAGATCATTCCGAAGCTGGGCGTTGCGAGAATCAAAAAGTGCATTCTAGCTGCCTGCAACAAATACATCACCAGCGGCATGACCTCAACACAAACTGATGATTTTGAACTGCTGCGAGCGGGCAATTTTAAGGAAATTCTGCAGGCCTATGAGGAATTGGACAGAGAGGGACTGCTGCCTATGCGCGTCAATCTGATGCTCCACCTGCCCACTCTTGAAGAATTAAAAGAGTTTATTGCGTTGGGTTATAAAACAGGCGACGGCAGCCCATATTTCCGCATCGGACCGTTTAAGACCATCACTGACGGATCTCTGGGCGGCAGAACGGCGGCGCTGAGGGAACCTTACAGCGATAATCCCGAAGGCATGGAAGGAAATGCAGGCGAGATGTATATTACGAAAAAAGAACTAGAAGACTTGACCAGGCTAGCCTTTGACAACGGTCTGCAGCTTGTGTCTGACGGCATCGGCGATAGAGCCATGAGAACTGTCTTAGACGTTTTTAGCAAGATCATCGAGGAACATCCGGGTGAGGACCTGCGCTTCGGCATCGATCACTGTCAGATAACAACTGAAGGAATCATCGAAGACTTTGCCAAATACGGTATTATCGGCGGTCTGGAACTGATTTTCCTGGCATCAGACATCGCCATCGTCTCTGACCGGGTCGGAGAGCACAGAGCAAAGATGTCCTATAACTGGAAGAAGTTCAAGGATCTGGGCGTGGTCATCGCGGCTGGCTCCGACAGCCCGGTAGAGGAATACAATCCACTTCACGGCATCTATGCATCGGTGACCCGCTGTACCTATGACAAACAGCCAGAAGGCGGCTATCATCCGCAGCAGAAATTATCCGTCGATGACGCCATCCACGCCTTTACCACGGGACCGGCTTACGCGACCTTTGAGGAGGATAAGAAGGGAACCATTGAGAAAGGCAAGTACGCCGATTTTGTCGTATTGGACAGAGACTTATATGCGGCCGATCCCCTCGCCATCATGGATACCAGCGTTGTGATGACCGTAGTAGGCGGCGAAATCGTATATCAGAAATAGGAGAAAACATGGATTATATTTTGTACAATGGAAACTTTATATCCATGAAGGGTGAAACAGAGAGGTATCAGGCTGTCGCCATCTGCGGCGATAAGATCGCCTGCACTTATGGAACAAAAGATCAGTTTCCAAAGCGCTGTTTCGGCACCAAGATGATTGATCTAGACGGCAGGACGGTACTGCCCGGCTTTATCGACAGCAATATTCATATGGTGCAGAGCGGGCTTCTGCAATACTGCGTCAAAATCAACGCTGAAACGAAGGACGCGTTTTTACAGCATCTGCAGGAAAAGGCTTTGGAGTTTGAAGACGGAGAATTGGTCTGGTGTATCGGCTATAACGAAGAGACCATCGACGTAACCCGATGGGATCTGGATCAGGTCTCCTCCAGCCACCCCATCGTAGTCAGCAGGACGGAGTTTCATAAAACCGTGGTCAACACGACTGCATATAATATGCTGCAGATTCCCAGCAGCTTGTCCGGCGTCATCAGAGATGAAAATGACATGCCTACAGGCGTACTGCGAGGGGAAGCCAGCGGTTTTGCCAGGAGAAAACTGTACACCAACTTTGTCGGCGACGACTTGCGGCGCAAAGCGGTCCGGGACATGGAGCGGGAAGCTTTTCGCTACGGTATCACCACAGTAAACGCCATGGAGGGCGGAGCTTTCTTCTCCGGCAGGGACATCGATATTGTGAATGCCTATGCCAAAGATAGTGCTCTGAATATCCTGCTCTTTCCACAGACCATGGACGTGACCAGAATCAAAGAGATGGGGCTTTCGAGAATCGGGGGAAATATCTACCTGGACGGCTCTATTGGATCAAAGAATGCCGCTTTGATGACAAATTATAGAGGTTGTGAGCACAACGGCACCCTGTATTATTCCCAGGACGATGTCAACCAATTTGTTCTGGAAGCTCATGCACAAGGCATGCAAATCGCTCTGTCCTGTATCGGTCCCAGAGCCATAGACCAGGCTTTGACTGCCTTTTCTTCTGCCTTTGAAGCCGTCGGCAGTGGTAATCACAGACACAGGATGGAACTCTTCGTGCTGCCAGATGCAGAGCAGATAGAAAAAGCTATCGCTCTGGGACTGATCTTGTCCATGCGCCCCAACTATGATGATCTCTGGGGCGGCAGTCAAGGCATGTATGCGGCAAACATGGGCAGCGGCTGGGAAGCCTGTAATCCTGTGGGACAAGTGGTCCGCCGGGGCGGCATCGTCTGCGGTGGATCAGAATACAGTGTGACACCGTTGAATCCGCTGATTTCAATTAGATCTTGTCTGCTGCACAGTCAGGAAGAACAGAGGATTTCACTCTATGAAGCATTGAAAACCTACACCGTCAACGGCGCCTATGCTAATTTTGCCGAGGATTCCATTGGACAGATTCGGGAAGGCATGCAGGCAGATTTGGTGGTGCTGGACGAGGACCCTTTTGCTGTCAGGGAGCAGAGTTTAGGCGACATCGGCATCACTATGACCATGAAGAGTGGACGAATTGTCTATTCTAAGGGGGAAGCAGAATGGAAATAAGAATATACCTGCTTCAAAGGCCACACATAGAAATAGATGGCAAAGAGGCGTTTACCAAATTGAATAACAAGGCTTTTGCTATGATACTTTACTTGGCCTCGAAGCAGGGACAGGCAGTTTCCAAGGAGGTGCTCAGCGAACTATTTTGGCCAGAGCAGCAGGGTGAAAATGCCCGCTCCAACCTGAGGCAGAATTTATCCTACATCAAAAAAATCTGCACGGAGGAGCTTGCCGAGCTTTGTACGGAAGAGGTGTCTGTCATTTCCTCGGAAAGAAACGTCTGCAGTCTCAATGAAAATCTGGATATCAAAGTGGATTTGATTGAGTTTTGGCACAACCTCAAAGCAGGGTACGCGGCGGAGGATGCCGATGACAGAATCCGTTATCTGCAGGCTGCTGCAGATGCTTATAGGGGCAGCGTTCTTTCCGGCGTCTACGTCAGAGGCAGCGCCACTTTTGAAGAATGGCTCATGTTTGAACGGGAGTCGGTCAATCAAAATCTGGTCAGGGTCTGCAAGGACCTGGCCTCCATCTACCAGGAAAAAGGGATGGCAGAAAGGGCGATTGATTGTCTCAAGAAGCTGCTGCAGATGGATCCTCTCTTGGAGGAGGTGCATTTAGAACTGATGAGACTCTACTACGAAAATAAGGAGAGGGCGAAGGCTATCTGTCAGTACAAAGAGTGTGTGAGGATTCTGGGGGAGGAGCTGAACATCAGTCCGATGGAGGAGACGCGGAGTCTTTATCAGAAAATTTCTGAAGAAGGATCTGATTTCGTTCTTCCGCAAGCTGACCTTGCAGAGCAGAACAGTCAGAATCGCGTGTTTGTCCTGCGCCCGTCTGCACCTGCGCCGATGGATTACGAGGGTATTTACACCTTATTGGAGCCTGTGGTGGAGGATGGCAGCGTGGTTCCCGATTATTTGAAGCGAGGGCTTGCCCTCTTGTTCCCGCAGTATTCAGACAGGCTGGACGGACAGAATCTGCCGGAAATTTATCTGTTTTATACAATCAAGAAGTTATTGGAACATTTGAGTGAAAAAGGTAAGCTGACGATTCAGGTAGAGGACGGAGACGGCCTGGACGGTAAAACGAAGCAGCTTATCCATTATTTGTCAGGTAATTTGGATCATCCAAATATCGAAATCATATAAATCTGGAGGAAATTATGTCTAACAAACAAGAAACAAACACTGGGCTGCGTAAAGAACTGGGCTTGTTCCACAGCGTATCCATCGTCGGCGGAATCATGATCGGCTCTGGTATCTTCTACGTGAGCACCTACGTACTCTCAAGATCCGGCCTCTCGGCAGGTTTTGCCGTATTGGCCTGGATCATTGCCGGATTGATGTCTCTGATGGCAGCTCTTTGCTATGCAGAACTGGGTACCTCGATGCCTCAGGCAGGAGGTACATACAACTATATCTCTAAAGCTTATGGACCGGGAATTGGATTCTCTATGGGCATTACCGACTTCTTTATTTCACAGTCGGGTTCTATCAGTGCCCTTGCCGTTGGATTTTCTACGTATTTCAGCATATTGGTGCCGCTGACGGAGTGGCAGATCAAAGCCATGGCTATCGCAATTATCGTAGCATTATCACTGATTAACATGGCAGGCGTCAAAAAGGGCGGCAACGTACAGGGCGTCTTCATGATTGCCAAGCTGGTACCCATTGCCATCATCATTGCCTGTGGCTTTATCATGGGCAAAATGAACAATCCGATGGACATCGTGCCCGGCCAGGGCTTAAACCCTCTGAGCGCTTTTGCCCTGGCTATTGTAGCCGCACTGTGGGCCTATGATGGATGGAGTTCTGTCTACATCGTTTCTGAAGAGCTGAAGAACCCAAAGAGAGACTTGCCGAGAGCTGTAACAATCGGCGTGCTAGGCGTCACTTTGGTTTACGTATTGTTCAACTTCGCATTACTGAAGGTACTGCCGATTGACGAAATTGTGGCAACAGAAGCACCGGGAACCATGGCTGCGGAAGCCCTTTTCGGAAAACCGGGAGCTGTATTGGTGACCATCGGAGCGCTGATTGCAATTTTCGGTTCCTGTAACGGCTGCATTCTGGCTTATCCCAGAGAATATTTCGCCATGGCCAGAGACAAGCGGTTCTTCAAAGTCTTTGCGAAAATCAACCCGAAGACGGGAACACCTGTCAATGCACAGATTGCCACAATGATTGTATCTTCACTGCTGATTCTCTTCGGTACTTTCGAGCAGCTGACTGCTCTGGTCGCATTCTGTGCATGGATTTACTACACCTTGGGTGTATCTTCTGTTTATGTATTTAGAAAGAAATATCCGGACATGGAAAGGCCGTATAAGGTATGGGGCTATCCGGTGCTTCCAGCGGTGACGATCCTTCTGTCACTCGTCGTGTTGGTTACGACCCTTTGGGAAGATCCGATGAATTCAGTAATCGGTGTCGTCATTCCGATTGCAGGGTATATACTGTATCACGTTTATTTCAAAAAGCAGGCACAAAAGGAAGACTAATTTTGTCCATCGGTGATGGCTGATGATTGCAATGATAAAGCCGGATAAGATGCTGGGTGCGCCCAAGGTTTTGTCCGGTTTTTCGTGTTCTGCTTTGTTTTAAGAGACAGTCCAATCTGCAGAATAGACTGCCAGAGACAACAGACAACATCCATTGACCCTGGTTTGGTTTTATGGTATGATGACAGAAGGAGGGTAGTGTGATGTTTAGAAAAGATAAAAAAGAGTTTACAAAATTCGTATGTATCTTATGTGGTTTGGTTTTTAGCTTCGCAGCGATTATTCCTGTGACAATTTATTTTGTGAGCAGACGAAAAGAGGGATAGAGATGAGCCATTATTTAGATAAACTGAAAGCTGGCGGGGTCGATGTATCTGGCACAATGGATAGGTTTATGAACAACGAGGATTTGTATAAACGGATACTCAAGAAGTTCTTAGCTGACACCAGCTTTTCGGATGCAGCAAAAGCAAAAGAAGAAGGCAGAGACGAGGATGCACAGATGTATATTCACACCTTGAAGGGTGTGTCTGCCAATTTGGGATTGACACCGATTTTTACGATTACAGATGAGATGATGCAGCATTTCCGTAGTGACAATCTCGAAGCAGCGTATGGCCTCTTTGATCCTTTAAAAGAAACTTATGATAAATTTATAAAATTGATCAATGAAATCTGAAAAATGAATAAATTGGTATCCTAACTAGAAAAAATATCAAAATTATTGTATGTATACCAAAACTGCTTGACTTTTCTACATAATATTACTAAAATAATGTCGAAAGAAAGCAGTTAAAGCAGTTTACAAAATAAGTCATAAGAAGAACAGGCAAAATGTAAGGGAATTTTGCCTGTTCTTTTTGGCGCCGAATAGGCATGATAAAACCACCAGTTCAACTGGTGGTCGGTAAAAACTCTTATAGATAAGTTAAACGAACCTCCTTATGCTACAATAAAGATGGTCTGGCAACCACAATAAAGAACATAAGGAGGTTCATGACAAATGGATGATGTAAAGAGTTTATCACACAGCAAGTGGAGATGCAAATACCACATCGTTTTTGCACCCAAATACCGCAGGAAAGAAATATATGGAAAGAAGAAGGTGGAGATCGGGAAGATCCTGCGTATGCTCTGCGAAAGGAAGGGCGTGAGGATCATTGAGGCAGAATGCTGCCCCGACCATGTCCATATGCTGGTAGAGATACCCCCGCACCTGAGTGTGTCGGCATTCGTAGGGTACCTCAAAAGCAAGAGCAGCCTGATGATCTTCGAGCGGTTTGCAAACCTGAAGTACAAATATGGAAACAGGCATTTCTGGTGCCGGGGGTACTATGTTGACACTGTAGGGAAGTACGAAGGGACAATCCGTGACTACATAAAGAACCAGCTGGAAGAGGACATGGTGAATGACCAGATAAGCCTGAAAGAATACGTTGACCCATTTGGGGACGTGAGGGAAAAGTAAAATGAAATACTCCCGGGCAGGGGGTATCAGATAACAAAAGTGTGGTTGCGGACCTTTTCGATGCACCTTTCAAGGTGCCACCACAGGAGAAAGGCCCTTATAGGGCCTGGTCAAACCACCAGTTCAACTGGTGGTTTTGATTTTATGATACTTTTCTGTTATTTAGCGATTCTGTAAGCCTTGTTGGAATACTGGGTGTAGACTTTCTTTCCATCCAGCACTCTGACGCCCCTTACCTTGTAGTAGTATCTCGTGCCCTTCTTCAGTTCCTTGGTGTTGGTGTAGCTTGTCTTGCTTCCATCCTTGGTTGTGAAGTATGCCTTGGTTCCATATCCGCTGTTCTTCTTCGTTGATCTGTATACCTGGTAGTAGTCCACCTTATAGCCTGCGGACTTCTTCCAGCTGACCTTGATCCCCTTCTTCGCTTTTACGGAGGATGCCTTGATGGTCGTCTTCTCCACGCCTGCCTTCAGCCTTGCGTTCTTTGCAGCTTCCTGTTCTGCGATCACCTTGTCGGCCTCTTCTGCCGTCATGACCGCGTAGGTTGAGAAGTGCCCGGTTGTGAAGGTGTAAGTGCCGTCGGCGTTCTTCTTGCCTTCCATCTTGACATAGTTGCCTTTTTCGTCGATGTATACGCATACGACCTCCTTGTCTTGCAGGGCTGCCGGAAGCGCTACTGTGACTTTCGCATTGCCGCCCTTGAAGTCGGTGACGTTTCCATTCTCAGTGACGATCTTCAGCTCAACCTGTACCTGGCTGTCGTCT